>NZ_CM183187.1:0-3141986 GCF_057396205.2 Psychrobacter sp. CX14
AGATAATCAACGCGAGCAGCACAGCTTACAATTTATGCAGTGGCTACAATCGCAGCCCAATACAAAATCATCTTAGTGCTATTAGATCGTCTTAGTAGCATTAAATCATCTTAGTAGGGTTAATAAGAAGCTCAATCACACTGAATACGGTTAATCATTTCAATACCGTTGATTCATGGCAGTTAATGGCACTAAACCTCAGTTAGGGGTACAATGGTCGCCTATAAAATCCTTGACTAAACAACATTATTAAACAATAAAAGAGATCCATTGCTATGGCACTAGATAATATTAAAGACATCATTGAAGACATTCGTGAAGGCAAAATGGTCATCTTGATGGATGATGAAGACCGTGAAAACGAAGGCGATTTGATTATAGCAGCCACTCACATCAATCCTGAAGCCATTAACTTCATGATTACCCATGCACGCGGTTTGGTTTGTTTGACCTTGACCGAAGAGCGCTGCCGTCGTCTTGAATTACCGCTAATGAGTGACCGTAACCAAGCCAAATTTAGCACCAACTTCACAGTATCGATTGAAGCTGCTGAAGGCGTAACCACGGGTATTTCTGCTGCGGATCGCGCACGTACTGTTCAAGCTGCTGTATCGTCATCAGCAAAAGCAGAAGACATCGTACAACCCGGTCATATTTTCCCAATTATGGCGCAAAATGGCGGCGTTCTGCACCGTGCCGGCCATACTGAAGCAGGCTGCGACTTAGCCCGACTAGCCGGCCTTGAGCCAGCAGCGGTTATCGTTGAAATTATCAATCCAGATGGCACCATGGCCCGCCGTGATGACTTAGAAAAATTTGCCGCAGAGCATGACCTTAAAATTGGTACCATTGCTGACTTGATTAACTACCGTATTGCCAATGAGCAAACCGTAAAAGAGGTGAATAAACGCCCCTTTGAAACTGACTTTGGCACCTTCACCTTATATCAGTTCCAAGAATATGGTGCGTCAGAGACGCATTTAGCCTTAGTCAAAGGCGATCCAAGCGAAGGCGTGAGTACCGTACGTGTGCATGGCTTCCATCCTTTACGTGATTTATTCGCAGCTAAGCGTGATGAAACCGGCCGTAGTGGTTGGAGCGTGCAAAGCTCACTAAAAGAGATCAGTCAGTCTGAACGTGGTGTGTTGGTGTGGATTGGTAACAATGAGCCTGTAGATCTTGGGGAGGTATTAGAACGGGCGACCAATAATCAGTCGCTATCGACGTTATCTAATCAGCCTTACCGCAGTATTGGTGTTGGCGCACAAATTTTACGTCACCTAGGCGTGCGTGATATGCGTTTATTATCAACCCCGCTGAAATTCAACGCCCTATCTGGCTTTGATTTAAATGTGGTTGAATGTATTGACTCGCCAGACTTTAACGCTTAATGACAACAGCTATGCTTAAAGTATTGGGTAAAAAAGTCGTCAGTGGCAATCTATTAAATAGCTCCCTAGTAAAAAAACCCCTATTAAATAACGCCCTACTAAATAGCTCCCTATTAAATAGATTGCCACTAAACAGTCGCTTGTTGCAGCCGTATCATCTACGTTTGCAACATGTGGTTGCGGATGATGGCTTCTTGATTCCAGTCAATGTGATTGGCGAAGGCGAACCTGTTTTGCTGTTACATGCCTTTGGGATGGACGCGCGGCAATTTCTGCCTTTTATTTTACCGCTAACAAAGCAGTTTCAATTTTATCTACCCCATTTGCGTGGTTGGGGACTTGCGGCTGATAGCCCTTCAACGCAGTTTGATTTTATTGAGCAATATGCCGATGATGTTGACGTGTTGCTTGAGCATATTTGTCATACTCATCAGGCTGAATCGATAGATGTGGCAGCGATTTCTATGGGTGCCTTAGTGATGTGGGCCTATTTTAATCGTCATCCGCACTCACCTGCTGCATCTGTTGATTTAATTAGCGCTCGTCAATCTACTATCAACAGTGACCGCCCAAACAACAGTACCCGCCCAAATCGAGTGCGTCGTTATCTAAATATTGACCAATCTCCGATTGTGCATAATCAGCCTGATTGGCAGGGTGGTGTTTTTGGCGATAAACAAGCGGAGGTCTTTGAACAGTTTAGTGACGTACTTGAGGCCACGCTACCTTATACCAATAAGTTAGACACTCAAAAAACAGCCATCACTGAGTTTAGCCATCTGCCTTATCCGGTTAAACAGCAAATCGTCAAAATGGAGACTGCTTTCTCCCTAATGTCAGTAGATCGCCCCTCATCGCGCTGGTTGGTGAATGCCATGGCCTATCAAGCGCCGCATAAACTGGCACTTTATGAGCACAAGACATGGCGACAGAAGCTGCATGGTCTAGAGGCTTACCTGACTCTACCTTATGATTATCGAGAAGCACTGACAACCTCGACACCCACTACGCTATTAATTGGCGGTCGGTCAAAGTTATATGACCCTGCTTGGCAATATAAAGTCGCAGACTCCCTACCTAATAGTACTGTTATTAAGATTGCACATTCCGGCCACGCTATACCTATGGATGCGCCGGTGCAATTCACTCATGCTCTTAAACAATTTTTGACCCAATAATCCAATTAGGGACACGCCCTACTTTATATTCCTTTTTGAACCCTTGACCGCCAATGACCCAAAAAGGGGATACTATGACTGACACCTTATTTGACACCCATACCTATACTTATCCGCTGCTACATGATGACATCAGAGGTAAGATTGGTAACCTACGTCAGTCCATTGCAAAGCTTGAAGCCAATCTCATCACGCCAGAATCTATATCTGAAAACAATGATGACTCAAAGGTTGATGATTTAGAACTGTCTGTCGATTATCTTAATGAATTAAACCCAAGTCAGCGCTTGGCAGCGACTACTATTCAAGGCAAAGCGCTTGTTATTGCTGGCGCCGGATCTGGTAAAACCAAAACCTTAACTTACCGAACCAGTTACCTGATTGAAAAAGGTGCAGCGCCGAATAGTATTCTATTGCTTACCTTTACCCGTAAAGCTACTAATGAGATTAAAAGTCGGGTCAAAACCTTACTGTCAGATCGCCTACCGGATAACCAAAACCCTAATGATATTACTAGTGGCACCTTTCACTCGTTTTGTAATATGCTGCTGCGTCGCTACTCGGGGCTGTTAGGCATTAACCCAAGATTCACTATTTTAGATACCGGTGACAGTGAGGATGCGATTGACCTTATTTGTAAAGAAAAAGGCTATTCTGCCAAAAACACCAAACAGGCCTTCCCGCGTAAAAAACGCCTGCAAAATATTATCTCTACTTCGCGCAATCGCCGCATCCTTATTCGTGATTTAATTGAAAATGACTATCCTGATTTAATCATTCATATAGATGCAATTGAACAATTGGCTCAAGAGTTTCATCATTATAAACGTGCCAATCACCTTTATGATTTTGATGACATTATCGGTCAAGTGGTCATGCACCTAAAGACTAACAAACAGTTCCGTAAAATCCTGCAAGACACTTACCGTCATGTGATGGTCGATGAGTATCAAGATACCAATATTCCGCAAAAGCAGCTGATTGACTATATCTGCGAGCCTGAAAATGTATCGTTAATGGTGGTCGGTGATGATAATCAGAGTATTTATGCCTTTCGCGGGGCTAATTATGAAAACATCCTGTTATTTGGCGACAGCTACCCAGAAGCTAAGCTGATCAAACTCGAGCAAAATTATCGCAGTACGCCCGCTGTGCTCGATTACGTCAATGCCTTATCGGAGCAAATCACTCTTGGCTATCAAAAGAAGCTCTTCTCAGATATGCCGATACAAGGACTTAAACCGTCCTTTTGTCGACGCAGTAATGAGACACAAGAGGCCAAATATATTGCTGATAAAATCATCGAATTAAAGCCCGAGCACGACTATAATGATTTCGCAGTACTGGGGCGCACCTCCTTTCAGTCTAGCCATATCCAGATAGAGTTTATGGAGCGCGGTATTCCTTTTATCGTAGTTGGCGGTATTAAGTTTATTGAAAAACGCCATATTAAAGACATCTTGGCATTGGTTAAAATATTATATAATCCCAATGACACTATTTCTTGGCACCGTATTTTGACGCTATTTAAAGGGGTTGGTAGTGTTACAGCGACTAGACTGACCCAATCGATTAATCAGCAAGGCAACTCTTTAGAACCACTGCGCGACCCTAAGCTTAATAAAAATAATGAGCAGCTCGCTGAGTTGTATCATGTGCTCACTCAAGCCGAACAGGCTGAATCGATAACCGATATTATCAATAAACTGATTGAATTTTATATGCCGGTATTAAAGGCTATTGAAGATAATTGGCGTGAACGTGCTGAAGATTTTCGCGTACTTAAGAGCTTGGCGCAAGAGCATGCGAGTATTGAACGCTTTTTGGAGAACCTTGCGCTCGATCCGCCTAATGATTCTGTTGCCACCCAGGGCGAAGCTGCGGCGCAAGACAATGACGCAGTGACGATTTCGACGATTCACAGTGCAAAAGGACTTGAGTGGCCAGTGGTATTTATTAATGCCTTGGTAGATGGCTTAATGCCGCATCATCGCTCATTAGACGACTTTGAATCGTTAGAGGAAGAACGTAAACTGTTTTACGTTGCATGTAGTCGAGCCAAAACTCATTTGTATTTAACGGCGCCAAATTATTTTTCGAGCTTCTCAGGATATTTTGACAAAATCTCTCGGTTTATTAGCGAAGTGCCAAAAAATACAGTTGAGGTTGAAGAAGATGCCAAGACAAAAGTTACTGAGCCTGAATGGTGGTAGTGATCTCTTTAAGCACAATTTTCTTAGCTGACTAGGATTTGAGTATAAGATTTAAGTTATATTTAGAATAAGCCCATTGAAAGCAAGTTTATTGCTCCTAGTGCTATGACTACTACTCTAGCCTATATTTGAGCTTATTTTACTGCTATCGGCTCTACTATTAAATCCCTACTGCTATAGCAACTATCCTCTTTTTTATAGTAAGATACGCGCATATTGAGACAGCGCACTTAATTTAGTGTTAAAATAGCGGTAATAATGTATACATTTTGAGCACAGTTTATAAAGCATATAGACTTATTAAAGATCCAAGCTGTCTTATGTACTGAATTTAATGACGTATTTAAATTCAATTAATTGTATTAAGCTCAACAAGATAAGACCTATGCTGTTGTAAAGCGTCGTCGTAAAAAAGGTAGAGAAGTTAACATGAATGTTTTAAAACGTCCTCAATCATTGCTTACTAGCACCACTTTAGCGGTGCTTATCGGGTTAACTTCAGGATGTACCAGTATAAACTCTGGTCTGCAATCTGGCGAACTACCACCACAAGGCGCCTTTATTGCAGACAATGGTATGCAATTTAATATTCAGCCATTAAGCTTAGCAAATTTACCTTCTTCACCCACTTATAGCGGTTTGAATAACAGTCATCCAGGCTTAGGGACGAAGAATTCACGCGTGCGTGAGTTATTGAGTGGGTCAAAATCTCGTGGCTCTGAATATCGTATCTCAACCAGTGATATCTTAAACATTAACCTGATTAGCTATCCGGAAATTACACCTCCTAATACGACATCCGTTAATGCATCTAACCCCTACGCATCAGGCTATCCTGTCGATCAACAAGGCTATATCCAGTTTCCATTGGTTGGCCGTGTTAAGGCCAGTGGACTCACCGTGAGTCAATTCACTGCCAGCTTACGTAGTCAACTACAGCGTTATTTAAAGTATCCTGACCCTCAAGTGAAGATCGTTAACTTCCGAGGCAGTAAATTCTTTATCGATGGCGAAGTGCGTCAACCCGGTGAGTTTAATATCGCGGATGCCCCAGTAACTCTATACAGTGCGATATCTTTAGCAGGTGGACAAACACCTGAAGGCGACACCAATAGTGTGGTATTAACACGTAATGGTACTCAGTATCATCTAGGCTTACGCGATCTACAAGAAATGGGCATATCTGCGAATCAAATCTATTTACAAGATGGTGATTCAGTCCATGTAAATAGCTTAGATCGTAATAAGGTATATGTATTGGGTGAATTCGGACAGATTGAACCAGTAGAAATACCTGAACAAGGGTTAACGCTAGCCCATGTTATGGGACAGTCACGCGGCTTAAACCCATTAACGGCAGATGCGGCAAAAATCTATATTGTTCGCGACCATGGTAACGCTTCTTATACTGATATATATTATGTTAATCTGCAAACGGTGACCAACTTGGCATTAGCCAATCGCTTTGAGATGCAGCCTAATGATATCGTCTATGTCGATCCTACTGGCTTAACGCGCTGGTCACGATTTATCAACTCGATCTTACCGTCATCAACCGCTATCCGTCAGTTAGCGACGCTGTAGATGGTCAACGCCGTTTAGTCTGTTTTAGCGTTTTGCAGTGTTTTTATGATTTCTTATGCATAGTTAGAATTTGTGGCGACTGGGTATCATTTATTCGCTTGCTGTACAGTAGTTCCAGAGGCTTCATAAATAATCCCTAGTCGCCTGAATCACCGAAATCTAGCTTTTTTGCATAAGTTTTATATTTTTATTTGTTTTAATATTTTGAGTGGTACCCTATGGCATTTGACAATATATTGGTAGTTTGTATCGGCAATATCTGTCGTAGTCCCATGGCAGAAGCGTTATTAAAACAGCGCTTCCCCAATAAGCATATTGACTCTGCTGGTGTGGGCGCTTTGGTCGATCATCCTGCAGACCCTGCCTCTATTAAAATCATGGCAGAGCACAATGAGATCGATATTAGCGACCATGTGGCGAAACAGATCGATGATGATTTGGTACGCAAAGCAGATCTGATCTTTACCATGTCAGACAGTCAAACCAAATGGATCGAAGATCGTTGGCCGTTTTGTCGTGGTAAGACTTTTAAGTTGGGTCACTGGCGCGATAAAGACATTGCTGACCCCTATAAACATGAAATATCAGCATTTGAGACGGCGTATAACGACATCGTCACCAGTATCGACGACTGGCAAGATAAACTGGTGTAGGGTGTCTTGCTCTACATACGACGGGCAAACGACCTGCAAACATAGAGCCGTCTGAGCTAGTATAAACTTAACACTCGATTTAACCCCTGATTTAGATATAGCGAAACCCTATGAGCAAAACAGTGCCAAACCCTGCGACCAATACGACCACTCAACAGGACGATGAGATCGATCTGATTGCGCTATTGCTGACCTTATTACAAGGCTGGAAGATCATCCTTGGCTGTGCGTTAATCGGCCTGATACTAGGTTTTACTTATAGTCGATTTGTGCAGCCAACTTTCAAAACAGATGCGCTGATCCAAATCGATGATAAGTCTTCTGGCATCGCTGCATTAGGTAGCAACATCTCTGAACTGGTGGGTGAAAGTACCAGCCCTGCTGAGACTGAACGCGAGCTAATTAAGTCGCGTATGGTACTTGAGCCGGTAGTGGACAAGTTGCATCTAGATATAAGGGTTAGTGATCCTGCAATAGGCGCGCTAGATCGTATTGCTCAGTCAAGCGTCCCTACTCAGACTAGCACTGATAAAGGCGTGTTCTTAGAGACTGGAGACGGGCAAGTACAAATCGCAAACTTTGAGGTACCGTTGGCCTATCAAGGTAAAACGTTTAATCTGGTGAAAACAGATTCGGGGTTTGAGTTAAGTACAGAATTAAACAAAGAAACTGTTGCTTATACTGGTAACTTAGGAACACCAGTAACCATACGTACGCCAGAAGGTGATATACATATTCAAGTTACTGCATTACCAGCAGTAGGCCATACCATTAGTATCAGCAATCTGTCAACGCCCTCTGCTATTGACGCACTCAGTCAAAATTTATCCGTTTCTGAGCGTGGTAAGCAAACCGGTATTGTTCAACTGACGCTCACTGGCAACGATCAAAAACAAGTGAGCCGAGTATTGTCCAATGTGGTGCAATCTTACGTGGATCAAAACTTAGCGCGTGGTTCTCAGCAAACCACGACGACGATTGAGTTTATGGAGTCTCAGATTCCTCAGTTAAAAGAAAAGCTCGAGCAAGCGGAAGAGGCTTTTAATAAGTTTCGCGAAGAGTACGGCACCATTGATGTTAGTAAAGAGTCGGAAATACTGCTAGAAGAGAGTGCGCAAATAGAGCGGCAATTAAGTGAGCTTAACTTAAAGCAAGCCGAGCTGTTGACCTATTATACTGACGAGCATCCGTTAGTCATTCAGATCAATGACCAACTGGAAGTGCTTAATGCACGTCGTCAAGAAATAAAAGATACCTTATCCGGTCTACCGGAAGTACAGCGTCAGTTCTTACAGTTATCACAAGATATGGATATCAATCGTGAAATTTATCTGACCATGCTGAAGAACTACGAGCAGCTTAAGATTGCGCGCGCCGGTGAGATTGGTTATGTACGGGTGGTCGATATGCCGATTAGTACCTACAAACCTATTGCGCCTAAAAAGCTACAAATTTGGGTATTGGCATTACTACTAGGTACAATGCTGGGTACTTTACTGGTATTTCTTAAGAGCTTACTGCGTAATACGGTTAAAGATCCGGAGCGTTTGGAAGCCAAGACGGGCGTACCAGTTATCGCCACTATTCCACGCTCTAAGACCTCCTTTAATCTCAGTAAAAACAATAATAAAAATAACCGCCGTCTACTTGCAACCGTCGAGCACGATGGACTGAGCTATGAAGGCATAAAAAGCCTACGTACAGCGCTTATGTTTGCCATGCCACCTGTGAGTAAGATAACGACTGTACTGGGTGATAGAAACCAACTACACGATGAACAGTTAACTCATCGCAAGCCTGGTAAAGTCATTGTGGTCAGTGGTGAATCGCCTGGTATTGGTAAGTCCTTTATTGCGTCTAACTTAGCAGAGACGTTTTCTCAGTTAAATAAAAAGGTGCTGATTATCGATGGTGATATGCGTCGTGGTGAGCTACATCATATCTTTACTGTCAATCATAATATGGGACTTGGTGACTACTTAACGGACTCAGCTGGGTTGACTATTGCTGACTATATACAGCCGACTAGCTTTGAATTTATTGACTTTATGCCACGAGGTAAACATCCGAATAACCCTGCTTCGCTGTTGTCCACTGATAAATTTGCGACTATGGTGCTACAGTTAGTATCTGTCTATGATTATATTATTATTGACACGCCGCCTATCTTAGCCGTATCGGATGCGATGATTACCGCACAGTATGCGGATAAAGTACTGATTGTGGTACGCTATAATGATTCTATTGAAGGACAGGTCTCTTATGCGATTAATCAAATGCATAAGGCTAATATCACGGTAGATGGTATCGTGCTAAATGATGTGGTACAAGGCATCACTGACAAATATAGCTACCACTATAACTATGCGTATGGTAATTCGAAAGACTAGCAAGTTAGTATGTCCCTTGAAGCAAGGTAAATGCTAACTGTTAGTCACTCCGTGTTAATCTAATAGACCAGAACATCAAACTAGCGATATCAAAATGCGACACAATCCTAATAAAAGCCGTCATGATAAAAATGGTATTAGTAATAGAAGCCAAACTCACAATAGTGAGGCAGTAGTAAATCAACATACTGAGTTTGGTCAACCTACTGTGCTAAAAAAAGTTGCTGAATGGCTATTAGAATTACCGCGCCCCGCTAAGCAAGCGGTTTTGCTAACGGTTGATTATGCGGTTTCAATACTGTGTTTATTTTTGGCGTTGTCTTTACGTCAAGGGGTGCTCGATGTCAACGCCAGTCCTTTATTGGTCTCTTTATATGGTTTAGTACCTATCGTAGGTCTATACCTCATTGGCTTTTACCGCGGCGTGACACGTATATTCTTTGATACTGATATGCGTAAGGTATTGCTGCTGTTTGTGGGGATATTGATCCTATTTACGGTGGCTTATCTGTTAGAAGGCATTAGCAGTATCCCGCGTTCCGTGCCGCTACTCTATTTATTTATGTTGTTTATATGGCTATGGAGCAGTCGTCTTATCTTCCGCGACTTACTGCTGCGCCTACAGGGTAAGCCTGTTTACTATACGGATGGTCACGGTACATCTGATCGAGATAAGGTCATTATCTATGGGGCGGGGACGTCCGGTACAGCCTTGCTAGATGCCTTACAAACTTCCCCACGCTATCAAGTGGTAGCCTTTGTCGATGATGATAATGGTCTCACTGGTGGACGTATCTTAAACAAAAAGATTTACCCTGCCACTCACATTGAGAAACTGGTTTCTGACCTAAATGTGGCGCAGGTGTTTTTGGCTATGCCCTCCGTCAGTCGCCAACGTCGACGTGACATCATAGATCGCCTTACCGAAATGTCAGTCAAAATCAAGCAACTGCCTAGCCTACATGATATCGCAGAAGGTAAAGTCACGGTCAGTACCATGCGCCGAGTGGATATCCTTGATGTACTGGATCGACAAACGGTAGAACCCGATCAAAAACTACTGGCTAAAAATATTGAAAACAAGAATGTATTAGTCACTGGCGCTGGTGGCTCTATCGGTAGTGAACTGTGTCGGCAGATTATTAAAAATAGTCCTAAATGTTTGGTCCTCTATGAGTTGTCTGAATATGCGCTATATGCCATCCATCAAGATCTACTTGCTTGGCAAGCTCAACATCCTGATCATCCCCATACTGAGATCATTGCTTTACTCGGTAATGTAAACAACCAAGATAAGTTAATTAAAGTATTTAATCAGTATGACATACAGACGGTATACCATGCTGCAGCGTATAAACACGTCCCTATTGTTGAATTTAACCCCTTTGAAGGGGCGATTAATAATGCTAAGGGCACTTATCACTGTGTTAACGCGGCGGTAGAGTCAAAAGTTGAAACTTTTGTATTGATATCTACTGATAAAGCAGTACGTCCTACCAATATTATGGGTGCTTCTAAACGACTGGCAGAGCTGGTGTGTCAAGGGTTTAGTGAGCAAAAGAGCAGTACGACTATTAGTATGGTTCGCTTTGGTAATGTATTAGGTTCATCAGGATCCGTGGTGCCCCTATTTACTAAGCAAATTGCAAAGGGCGGGCCCATTACGGTAACCCATCCTGAAGTAACACGCTACTTTATGACCATACCTGAAGCTGCGAACCTAGTGATCCAAGCAGGCGCAATGGCACAAGGCGGGGAAGTATTTGTACTGGATATGGGTAATCCTGTTAAGATAGTTGATCTGGCACGACGTATGATTCATCTCAGTGGCTATGAGATAAAAGACGATACACATCCCGAAGGTGATATTGAAATAGTATTTAGTGGCCTGCGTCCTGGCGAAAAGCTGTATGAAGAGCTGATTATAGGGGATGACAATATTGAACCAACTGTCCATCCACTGATCATGCAAGCTCGTGAGCACAGCTTTGAATTGAAAGAGATTGAAGCAACATTATCTGAATTATCTACTCGTTCACAACATCATGATGTCAATTGGTTAAAACACCAATTTATCCATTATGTAGACGGCTATAAGCCCAACTGATATAAAGTATCTCAAAAATCTATTAAATATATTTAATACTAAAAAAAACTCTAAATTGAAAGGTGATCCATGTTAAATCTTGAAGACCTTAAGATTGCAGTTATAGGACTAGGCTATGTCGGCTTACCTTTGGCAGTCGAATTCGGAAAAAATTATTCTGTCATTGGCTTTGATATTAATCAAAATAGAATATCAGAGCTTCATTCTGGAACCGATCATACCTTAGAAGTGAGTGAAGAAGAGCTAGCTAGTGCTAAACATTTAGAGTTTAGTTCAACTATTAGGGACCTTGAAGACTGTAACTTTTATATCGTCACTGTTCCCACCCCTATCGATGCCTATAAACAACCCGACTTAACCCCTTTAATTAAAGCTTCTACTGCCATTGGTAGTGTACTTAAAAAGGGCGATATTGTGGTTTACGAATCAACCGTTTACCCTGGCGCAACTGAGGAAGTGTGTATCCCTGAATTAGAACATAGCTCAGGACTTAAATTTAACCAAGACTTCTATGCAGGTTATAGCCCTGAGCGTATTAATCCAGGTGATAAAGAACATCGAGTGACTAACATTCTAAAAGTTACCGCAGGCTCAACGACTGAAGTGGCTGATTTAGTCGATCAGGTATACAACTTAATAATTACTGCTGGCACACATAAGGCGCCTTCTATTAAAGTCGCTGAAGCGGCTAAGGTTATTGAAAATACCCAGCGTGATGTGAATATTGCTTTAATTAATGAACTGGCAGTAATCTTCAATAAAATGGGGATTGATACCGAAGCAGTATTAACTGCTGCTGGTACTAAATGGAACTTCCTACCTTTCCGACCAGGTCTGGTGGGAGGACACTGTATCGGTGTAGACCCTTACTACTTGACTCATAAAGCACAAGCGATTGGTTATAACCCAGAAATTATATTAGCGGGTCGTCGACTTAATGATAGTATGGGCGAATATGTCGTTACGCAGTTAGTAAAAACTATGATTAAAAAACGCATTCAAGTTGAGGGTGCGAGGGTTTTAATATTAGGATTGAGTTTTAAAGAAAACTGTCCTGATGTGCGCAATACCAAAGTGATTGATATCGTTCATGAGCTTGCAGAGTACAACATCGACGTTGATGTCTACGATCCTTGGGTAGATGCTAATGAGGCTCAACATGAGTATGACATTACTCCTATTAATGACATTGCTAATCTAGAACGAAATAGCTACGATGGCATTATCTTGGCAGTGGCTCATAATCAGTTCGTTGAAATGGGTGTAGATAAAATTCGAGCACTAGGTAATCAGAATCATGTACTTTATGATTTAAAATATCTATTTGATAGTGAGCTGAGTGATATTCGTTTGTAAAAAGCTCACAACTATAGAGTAAACCCTATATCTGCTGAATTTATGAAATATAAAAGAGTAACATTCTATGACCCAATACCAAAAAATTCAACAAGACCTAATTGCCACTCCTAAGACTTGGCTTGTCACAGGGGTTGCAGGCTTTATTGGCTCAAACCTTCTTGAGACGTTATTAAAGCTCAACCAAACTGTAGTTGGGTTAGATAACTTTGCTACTGGTTATCAGAAAAACTTAGATGAAGTGCAAAGCTTAGTATCTGCTGAACAATGGCAACGTTTTAGATTTATTGAAGGTGATATTCGTAACTTCACAGACTGTCAAAAGGTCTGCTCAGGTGTTGATTACGTACTTCATCAAGCAGCTCTTGGTTCAGTACCTCGCTCACTTGCTGACCCTATTACGACTAATGAGGTCAACATCTCAGGCTTCTTGAATATGCTAACCGCTGCGCGTGATGCAGAAGTCAAAAGCTTTACATATGCCGCTAGTAGCTCAACCTATGGTGACCACCCTGGCCTACCCAAAGTTGAAGACAAAATTGGTAAGCCGTTGTCTCCTTATGCGGTCACGAAATATGTGAATGAGCTTTATGCCGATGTCTTCGCTCGCTCATATGGTTTCAAGAGCATTGGTTTACGCTACTTCAATGTCTTTGGTCGTCGCCAAGATCCAGACGGTGCTTATGCAGCAGTAATCCCTAAGTGGACTGCTGCCATGATCAAGAATGATACGGTATTCATCAATGGTGATGGCGATACCAGCCGCGACTTCTGCTATATCGAAAATACGGTACAAGCCAATATATTAGCGGCGACAACTCAAAATGAAGACGCTACCAATCAAGTGTATAACGTAGCAGTTGGTGATCGCACTACGCTGAATGAACTGTTTAATGCCATTAGATCTGCATTAGCAGATAATGATGTAACCTACGAGCAGGAACCAACTTATCGCGACTTCAGACCAGGGGATGTGCGTCACAGTCAAGCCGATGTAAGTAAAGCCAACAGCCTACTCGGATATGAGCCGAAATTTAAAATCTCTCAAGGCATTGATAAAGCCATGATTTGGTATTTAAAGAATCAGGATCAATAATTAATGCGATCGATACTTTACCTAATCTTTAGTGTCTTTATAGGTGCTGGCTCAGGTTTTCTTGTACAGCTATATTTAGCTAAAGTGCTGTCCGTTAATGATTATGGTATTTATACGTCTGTAATCAACTTAGTCAACTTAGTAGCACCCATTGTAGCCTTCGGGGTTACAAGCTTTTTATTACGTGCCTATTCCGAGGAAGGTAAGTATGCATCAAGATGGATGAAAGCAGTTATTCAGAAGTTGGTAATAACTACAACACTGGGATTTGTGATCTTACAAGGTTGGTCTTATTATAAAAACGGGCTTGAAAACTACTTCATAATCTATTGCTTTTTTTTCTTATATATGATATCTATTTCATATAATTCATTTACGACTCTTAAGTACCAACTCGAGGAAAACTATAAGCTGTTGTCGATATGGCAATTGGCGCCTAAACTACTAATGTTAGTTTCCTTAGTTTTAGTACTGACTATAAGAACTCCTAGCATTTATAATGTAGCAGTCGCATATAGTTTATCAGCGATAATAGTGGTATTGATGTCTATTATAAGCCTTAAGCAATTAACTAAGGCTGAATTAGCGCTTAAAACACCTAGTAGTTCTAAGTTAAATGATGATGAAGTTAGCCTACTTAAATTATTGAAAAATTCATATCCTTACGGACTCTCTGGATTGTTTTACTTAATATATTACCAGAGCGATATATTAATATTAAGCTATTATTTAGATTATACAGAAGTAGGTTACTATGGCTTCTCTTTAGTATTTGTAACAGCTGTATGTCTCATCCCGGGAGTTTATTTCTTAACTTTCAGATTAAAAAAGATTCATACCTTAGCTACGGCTAATAAAGCTGCTCTAAAACATACATACAAGAACCATATTAAGTATAGTCTTATAGTAGGGGGCTTATTC
The DNA here is from genome assembly GCF_057396205.2 of Psychrobacter sp. CX14. Classification (NCBI taxonomy): domain Bacteria; kingdom Pseudomonadati; phylum Pseudomonadota; class Gammaproteobacteria; order Moraxellales; family Moraxellaceae; genus Psychrobacter; species Psychrobacter sp. CX14. The sequence continues at coordinate 14,890 of NZ_CM183187.1, forward strand.
TTTCTTACATTTATAGTCTGCATAAAGCCTTTTATAACCGTTGTATTTGGTGACAAATACATTCCCGCGCTTTATATTCTTTATTCCTTAGCAGTATATATCCCTATAAAGTTTTTAACATTGAATTCTGATTCAATAATGCACACCAAAGACTTAATCGATACTAAAGTTAAAATTATGGGAGCTGCAGCTTTGTTGAACTTAATTATTAACTTTATTACTATCCCTATCTTTGGGACCATAGGTGCAGTAACTTCAACAATCGTTACAGAAATATTTCTATTTTTTGCTTTCCATGCTGCTTTGAGTCGTAAATTATAAATAACCAAGTTTCATTTAAGCTTTCTTTTAAGAGTGCTGATAAACACATAAGCTAATGTTCCGCAATATTTAATATAGGAATGTAGCAATAGTTTGATTTAAAAATGTACCTCTAAGAACTTAAACAACAGTAGAAGTTTCCTTTACCAATTAATTATCACTTAACTCGATTAGTAACATATATCTTTTTATTCATTTTTCAAACTTATTTAGATATTAGTTTTATCGATAAACTCAAGAAAAGAGCAAACCTTAAAATGATAACAGTAATTACGCCTACTTATAACAGAGCCCATACCCTGCCAATTCTTTACGAATCACTTATAAAACAGACATCAAAAAACTTTGAATGGCTCATCATCGATGACGGAAGCATCGATAATACTACAGAAACTATTAAAAGTTTTATTGCTGAAGATAAAATTCAGATAAGATACTTTAGAAAAGATAATGGCGGTAAACATACCGCTTTAAATATGGCTTTTAAAAAAGTTGTTACAGAGTGGGTATTAATTGTTGATAGTGATGATTGGCTGAAAAACGATGCAATTGAGTATCTAGATATAGAAGCATCCAAACTTAGCAATGATTATATATCTATTTCTTTTCTAAGGGCCTATCCAGATGGAAAAACAATAGGTGACAAATTTGATAATCCAAAAGAATTAAACACCTATTTAGATAGGATTTATCAAAATATTTCGGGCGATAAAGCAGATCTTATAAGGACAGGTTCTCTAAATGGCTTTTTCTTTCCTGAATTTGATGGTGAGAACTTTATGGCAGAATCTCCCATGTTCTTATGGCTTAGTAAAAAAGGTATGACTAAGTTTATAAACTTTAAAGGCTATATTTGTGAATACTTAGACGGTGGCCTAACTGATAATAGTATTAAAAACAGATATCGCTGTATAAACTCAACGTTATACGTTTATAAAAATCAATATAAGCATTACTCTAAATTTAAACTAAAGTTCCGAGCAGCTTCTAATTGGTGGCGATTTAAAAACTTCCGAAGATACTCATCAGGTTCTGTTCCTATACTTTATTTACCCGCTGGGCTACTTCTTAATATAAAAGATAGAATACAAAATAAAATCTCCTGAATCATATTGATTTAATTACTTTTAGATAATTTAAGTTATCAAACTAAAAAATAATATACTATGAGCAATTATGGGCAACATTCAATATATTTTTTTCATTACTAATGCAGTAACAACTATCTCTCTATTACTTTTTGTGGTGAGAAAGTTTGATTTTATTGCTGTCTATATTCTTATATTATTTTTATATAGTGTTGTTTTATTCTTCGGAGTTATCGTTAATCCTTATTCTGGACAATATATAAGTGCATCTCCGGATATTTTTGTAGTAATGGGGCTTGCATATCTTGGCTCCAGTATAGTATTGCTAACCACTAGAACTAACTACCCTATCAAACACCTACAACCCGCAAGTATAGATAAAACTGGATTAAAGGTTATTTTGTTTTTTTCACTTATTGGCTTATTTCTTTATATGCCGATACTGCTTTCGTCTACGAATAAAAAAGAAATTTCAGAAGGAACAGGTAATTTATTGTATTTTATTCTTTATTCTTATTTTCCTGTAGCAGGTTTTTTACTTGCTCTTAAGACAAAAAGCAAATCATTTCTGATTATTTTTAGTTTACTTCTACTTTCATCACTAGTATACGGAGGAAGAGTTGCTTTCACAACTGCGGTTCTCGGGGCCTGTATCTTGTTATTAGAAAACAATCGCCTTAGATTAATATCTAAATACAAACTTGTTATATCAGGTCTTGTAGCCTTATTAGTACTCATATTAAGTAAGCGTCTTTACAGTTATATACTCTTCTACGGAATAAATGAAGGCTTATTGTTATGGTTAGAAAACTTTGATATATCATATTTACTTTCAGGTAGTGAGTTTTTATCTACTTCTCAAATCCTTGATTATGTTTTAGTTAATAATTATAAGTCAGATAAGATCTATTACTTTTATTCTTTTCTAGCCTTACTGCCTATCCCAACCAGTCTATTTGGATACTCTTCTTCATATTTTAATGACCATTTTCAGCCATCTTTATTTTATGGTTTAGATTATGGTCTTGCTTATAATGTGTGGGCAGAAGCCTATGCATCATTTGGGTATGGTGGTGTTGTATTTATATCAATTTTCATACCTTTAATTCTTAGTCTCTTATGGCGGACATACTCAAGTATGAGAAGTAACTTCATGTCTGTTATAATACTTATCATCGGTGTCACTATAGGCTTTTGGATTCAGAGAAACTCTTTAGGGTCTATTTCAGCATATATCAGGAATATTTTTTACCCATTAATTATCGTTTATTTTATTACCACTCTGGTTCATAAACTATTAAAAAATAAGTAGACTTAACTTTATACAAACTAATCCTTTAGTCCATTCTTTACAATTTTTAGGCACCCTTATTACTAACGATTACTAATTGAGCTGAGCACAGGTATGAAAATATTAATGATAGTAACTGGATTAGGGATGGGCGGGGCTGAGCACTTAGTTACCAGCTTATCTGATGAGCTTGTAAATCGTGGACATGACGTCAAGATAATATATTTAACTGGAAAAGCAGTTGTTCAGCCTAAAAATAAGTCTGTTCAGCTTATACCCGTTAATATGAATGGGCCTAAAGATTTTGTTCACGCATATGCTGTTATACGTAATATTATTAAGAACTATAAGCCTGATGTAGTTCATAGCCATATGTATCACGCAAATATAATCTCGAGACTAGTCAGGTTATCCATTCGTATTCCAAAGCTGATATGTACATCACATAGCAGTAATGAAGGTGGGACGCTTAGAATGTTATCCTACCGTTTTACACAGAATCTTGCAGACTTATCCACGAATGTGAGTCATGATGCGGTTAGCTCACTAATTGCGAAAGGCGCAGTTAAAGAAAATAATATTACTTGTATTCCAAATGGAATTGATATCCATAAGTTCACACACGATGATAATTATAGAGAAATAAAACGCAAACAATTAGATGTCGGTAATAAGCTGATGCTTTTAGCGGTAGGTAGATTTCATGAAGCTAAAGACTATCCTAATTTGTTTGAGTCAATTGCCAAACTGATAAAAGTTCGGAAAGACTTTAAACTATACATCGTCGGTGACGGCCCCCTTAAAGATGAATTTGTTAATCAGATTCAGAAGTTACAAATCTCAAACTTTATTGAATTTTTAGGTGAAAGAAAAGATATTCAGCAACTTATGTCTGCATGTGATTTATATGTTATGTCCTCCGCTTGGGAAGGGCTACCTATGGTTATATTAGAAGCTATGTCTACTGAATGTTTAATCGTTTCCACTGATTGTGGCGGCGTGGCTGAAGCTTTAGGGGAAACCGGCTTTCTTGTAGAACCTAAAAATAATAATGCCTTGTCCGACGCTATAAACAGAGCTTTAAACTTGACAGCAGAGGAACGTCAATTATTAGGCAAAAAAGCTAGAGAGCGTGTTAAAGATAAATTTTCTCTTTCTTCTAATGCAGATGCATACCTAGAGATTTATCTCAACTAACTAACCTTTAAACTTCAAAAAGCACTAACTCCTAATGAAACTATTAATTATTGCAAGTCATCCAGTCTCCATTTTAAAATTTCGTGGCCATTTGATTCAGGCTATTAAAAATAGAGGTTATGAAATTCATATAGCTACTCCTCTCTTTGACAGCTACCCTAATGTTTTAAAAGAACTAGAAGCCTTAGGCTACATTACTCATAACATTTCAATGCAACGCACAGGAACAAACCCTATAGCTGATTTAAATACTCTAAAATCACTCTATTCTCTTATGAGAACTATACAGCCAGAATACATACTTACATATACAATCAAACCTGTAATTTATGGAATGTTAGCAGCATGGGCAGCTAAAGTACCTCATAGATTTGCTCTAATTACTGGACTTGGCTATGCTTTTCAGGAAGTAGAAGAGAGCGGAAAACGTAGCTATTTTCAAAGAGCTATTCATGAATTATATCGCCAAGCTTTGTCTAAAACTGAAAAAGTATTTTTTCAAAACCCAGATGACCTTAATTTATTTAAAAAATTAAAATTAATTAATAATAAAACATCTGCAGTAGTTGTGAATGGTTCTGGTGTTGATATCTCTGAATATAACATTAACGATGCTCCATTACCTAAAATCAACAATCAGCCTGAAATAAGATTTCTATTAATCGCACGTTTATTAATAGATAAAGGTATTCGTGAGTATGCAAATGCTGCGAGAATCCTAAAATATAAATATCCACACATTAACTTTGATTTAGTTGGTTATATTGACTCGAATCCATCAGCTATAACACAACAAGAGCTCGACAGTTGGATTAAAGAAGGTCTATTCAATTTTTGGGGTCGATTGAGTGATGTTAAACCAGCTATTGTTGCAAGCTCTATATATGTATTACCTTCATATCGTGAAGGGACTCCTCGTACAGTACTTGAAGCTATGGCCATGGGAAGACCTATAATTACTACTGATGCGCCTGGCTGTCGTGAAACGGTTATTAATGGCTATAATGGATTCTTAGTCCCAGTTAAAGCAGTCAATGATCTTGTTGAGGCCATGGAAAAATTTATTCTTAATCCTGAACTCATAAGATCAATGGGTGAGGCTTCACGTAAAATTGCAGAAGATAAATTTGATGTCCATAGTGTTAATCGAGTGATGATAAATGAAATGGATCTATAATAGAACAATGCAATTAACAGTAATTATATAGTTCTGTATTATATTTAAGTTTTAGTAGATTTATCATTGACTGTTATTAAACTTGTTTAATTATTAATTTAAGATTGAGTTAGGGAGCCTTGAATGTATGAAGTTTACTATAAAAGACTGCTAGATTTCCTGTTCGCCACCTTTGGAATTGTAGTATTAAGCCCTGTATTTTTAGCAACAATGGTAGCTTTATACTACTCTAATGAGGGTAAGCCCTTCTTCATTCAGGAACGGCCAGGGAAAGATGAAAAAACTTTTAAATTAATTAAGTTTAAAACAATGAATGATAAAAAAGACTCCGAAGGGAACTTGCTACCTATGGGAGAGCGTATTACACCTTTAGGTGCTTTTTTACGAAAAACATCTTTAGATGAGATCCCACAGTTACTTAATGTTATAAAGGGTGATATGTCTTTAATAGGACCTCGCCCTTTATTAAAAGAGTACCTACCTATGTATACATCTAAACAAAGACTAAGACATTCTGTTAAACCTGGTATTACTGGCTGGGCTCAAGTGAATGGAAGAAATCAAGTAACATGGAAAGATAAGTTTGAAATGGATGTATGGTATGTAAACAATATCTCTTTTAAACTAGATTCTCTTATATTTTTCAAAACTATTAAGAAAATAATAACAAAGAGTGATGTTGCAGATATCGAATTAGCTGTAACTCAACAAGATTTTTTAGACTGAGTATAAAATATGCATAATTTAGAAACACCGGCTTTTATCGTCAAGAAAGAGACACTTGATACTAGTATACAGTCTCTCAAGTCCTCTTTATCAAAGCATTTTTCAAATAGTATTTTCAGCTATTCCTTAAAAACCAACTCGTTGCCTTACATTTTAAAAATGATAAAAGAAAACGGTGGTTATGCAGAAGTAGTTTCAAGTGATGAATATGAACTTGCCAAAATGGTTGGTTTCGATATTAAAAACATCGTTTATAATGGACCATTAAAATCTAAGTTGACATTTTTAGAAGCCGTTAAAAGTCGAGCTATTGTAAACATTGAGACTAAGCAAGAAATTGATTGGCTTTCAGAACTACCTAAAGATGAAGTTTATTCCGTAGGTATTAGAATTAATATCGACCTTGATATTCTTGCACCAGAAGATGCTAAACAAAATGAAGGTTATAGTCGCTTTGGCTTTTCTCCAGAAAATGACGAGCTGGAGTTGGCGTTACAGAAAATTGCAGAATATAGTAATATTAAGTTAGCTGGGCTACATGCTCATAGAACGACACTGTCTCGTGCTGTAAAGACCTATGAAGAAATAGCTAAATATATTGGTAAGTTAACGCAGAAACACTCTTTAGAACTGGAGTATGTCGATATCGGTGGTGGATTCTATGGCATTATGGAAGGAAAACCAACTTTCGATGAATATTTTACTGCAATAAGTAATGGTTTATCACTATATTTTGATCTAGAACAGATTACTGTTATTGTTGAACCAGGAAATGCAGTCGTTGCATCAGCCATTGATTTTGTATCGCAAGTTGTCGATGTGAAAAAAATCAAAGACTTTTATGCTATTACAACTGATGGCTCTAGAAACGACTTAGACCCTTTTTATAGAAAACAAAGCTACTTCTATTCGATACTTTCTAATAATACTATAACTCCTCAAGTACCGTTGCAGATAATAGCTGGAGGTACTTGTTTAGAGTACGATAAAATCTTTGAGATTCAGGATTCAAAGTTATTAAAAATAGGCGATAAGATCCATTATAAATCTGTTGGGGCCTATACAATGACTCTCTCACCTTTATTTATTAGATACTTTCCTAATGTATATTTATTAGAAAAAGATAATAGTTATAATCTAATTAGGAAAAAATGGTCTGCATCTGACTTCTTCAATATATACAACACAACTAAATAAAATAGCGAATGAGTAATATGAGAAAAATTATTGTATTTGGTGCCACAGGTAATCTTGGTGCCTACACATCTGTCCATCTAAAAGAACTTGGCTATGATGTATATGCGGTTGGATCAAGACCCTCTGATAATGGTTTTTTTGAATCAAAAGGTATGCACTACTTCTCTGTTGATATTACAAATAAAGAATCTTTTGATTGCCTACCTATGGATATTTATGGTGTCGTTCATCTGGCAGGAGAACTCCCCTCTCGCTATAACTACAATCCGGCAGCCTTGGTTTTATCTATAACCATAGGCACATTAAATGTTTTAGAATATATGGTTAAAGCAGGTGGTCAAAGAATCGTTTTTCCACAAACCCCTTTTGACCAATATCAATATCATAATACTCCGAATGAGATTAAAGCGGATGAACCAAAAAGCTTTCCTTTAACTGGTGATCATTCTGTTTATACAATCGCTAAAAATGCGGCCGTAGACTTAATAGACCATTATGCGGCGACGTACGACTTTAGAAGATTTCATCTCAGATTTTTTACCATATATAACTATCATCCTAATCCTTATCACTACTCCAACTTTAAACGTCAAATGATGCCCTACCGTATGCTAATGGATAGGGCTCAAAAATCATTAGATATCGAGGTTTGGGGTGATGCGACCCGATCAAAGGAAATGGTATATATTAAAGACTTTACACAAGTTGTCGGACAATGTTTTGAGGCTGACGCTCCTGGCGGTATGTATAATGTTGGTGGCAAGGAAGTTTCGCTTGAAGAACAAATTGATGGAATTATTGAGGTCTTTTCACCAAAAAACAATCCTTCTCAGAAAATTTATAAACCTGAAAAACCAGATCCCTTATTAGCAAAATTTGACATTTCGAAAACTGAAGATGAACTTGGATTCCAGCAGCAGTACTCTTATTTAGAATCATTGATAGACTTTAAAAATGAAATGCAAGCAGAACCTTTTGCTCTACTCTGGGGTAAAAAAGAAGACTTCATAGAGGATTAGATTATGAAAATGCTATTTTGTAGTGTAGGACGTAGAGCAAAACTTCTTCAAAATCTTAAAGGCTATAATATCGACGCAGAAATATTTGCGACTGATTGTAGTAAATACGCTCCAGCTCTATATTCCGCTGATAAACCATTTTTATCACCCCGTATAGATGATCCATCATATTTATCATATATTCTAGAGTTATGTAAAGATAATTCAATTCAAGCTATTACAACTCTTATCGATCCTGAAATCGAAGTTTTATCGAATAACAGAGATAAGTTTATTAGTCTTGGTGTACTACCTTTATGCCCTTCTTATGAAACAGCTAGACTATGTTTTGATAAGTTTGAGATGTATAAATTCTTAGCTGAAAAAAATATCGATACTGTTCTTACCTATGATAGTTTAGAAAGTTTCAAGTCAGGTCTAAGGGATAATAAAATTAACTTTCCTGTATTTATCAAACCAAGAACTGGAAGCGCCAGTGTTGGGGCTGAGAAAATAAATAATTTAACTCAGCTTGAAGCTCGAATAAACAGCTATAGTGATAACCATTTCATAATTCAAGAACTAATGAGTGGTGAAGACATAGATGTAGACGTTTATGTGGACTGTATTAGTAATAAAGCTGTAACTGCATTTTCTAAAAAGAAAATCGAAACTAAGATAGGTGGCGCCAGTAAAACTGTATCATTTAAAGACGAATCTCTTTTTGATTTAGTTAAAGAAATTATTCCTTATTTTAATTTCTATGGGCCAATTGATATAGACTTTTTCTACAAAGATGGAAAATACTTCTTATCTGAAATAAATCCTCGATTTGGTGGTGCTTATCTGCATGCATTTGGTGCGGGTGTCAATTTCTATGAATTGATACAAAATAACGTTAACCAAATCGTAAATACTGAAAGCTTTGGTAACTACGATGAAGGCGTAGTTATGATGATGTTCGATGACGTAGTAATAAAACCCAGCTCTGAACTTGCCTAAGATTTTGCTTAACTTATTAGCCGATAAATAAAAATATACGGATTTATAATCATGCTAAATACTCAATTCCAACCTTGGCCTAGCTTTACTCAAGAGGAAGCTGATGCGGTTAGTCGTGTCCTGTTATCTAATAAAGTCAACTATTGGACCGGACAAGAGGGTCGCGAATTTGAAAAAGAATTTGCAAAGTGGGCCGATAGCGAGTACGCCGTGGCTATGGGTAATGGGACGTTAGCCTTGGATGTCGCATTACAAGCTTTAGAACTACAGTCTGGCGATGAAGTTATCGTTACGCCACGTACCTTTATCGCTAGTATCTCTAGTGTGGTCAATGCCGGTCTGACACCTGTATTTGCTGATATCGATAAAGATAGTGGCAATATCTCTCCAGAGACCATAGAAGCCGTAATCACCGATAAAACACGCGCTATCGTTTGTGTCCACTTAGCAGGATGGCCGTGTGATATGGATGGCATCATGGCACTTGCTGAAAAGCATAAACTATACGTGATTGAAGACTGTGCGCAAGCTCATGGTGCTAAATATAAAGGTCGCAGTGTAGGTAGTATTGGGCATATTGGCGCTTGGAGCTTTTGTCAGGACAAGATCATGACCACAGGTGGTGAAGGTGGTATGGTCACGACCAATGATGAAACGCTTTGGCGTAAAATGTGGGCCTATAAAGATCACGGTAAAAGCTATGCCGCTGTCTATGAAACCGAACACCCACCCGGCTATCGCTGGCTACACGAAAGCTTCGGAACCAACTGGCGACTGACAGAAATGCAGTCTGTCATCGGTCGTATTCAACTGACGCGTATGTCTGACTGGACCATTAAACGTACTAAAAACGCACAAGCGATCTTACAAGCGTGCCAGCAATGGGAAGAAAAAGGCTATCTTAATGTGCCTGTGATGGAACAGACGTCAGGCTTTGAAAACTGCACCCATGCTTACTACAAACTATATGTCTATGTAAACCTTGAGAACCTACCGGAAGGCTGGTCGCGTGATCGTATTATCGACGAGATAAATGCGTTAGGTGTTCCTTGCTACTCAGGCTCTGCCTCTGAGGTCTATTTAGAAAAAGCCTTTGATAATACTGGCCTTCGTCCAGATCCGAGACTACCCGTCGCTAAACAGTTGGGCGAAACCAGCTTGATGTTCTTGGTACATCCTACATTGCTAGATAGTGAAATTGATAAAACAACCCAAGCCATTCAAACTGTCTTTTCTAAGATTGATAAAGACGCCTAATATATGCCTTCGGAATAAGCTTACTTGCTTATATAAAACCTATTAAATAAAGACTTATTACTAAATAGGTCTTTATTTATGAGCTATAAAAAAGCACAATTAATATTATTTTTCTATGATAATCAACATAGAACATTACTCTGACAATTTTTAAGGCCCTTTGCTATGAAAGCATTATCAAACCCTATCAAATTAAGCCTATTATTAGGTATTACGCTAGCCAGTAGTACTGTCTTCGCTCAAAACTTACACATGAACGACATGAGCCTAAAGTCTGAGCTTGATTGGTTACAAGCGCAAGGCGTGATCCAGATTAGCACGAGCACATGGCCTCTGACTGCTAATGAGATTAATCGAGCGTTGTCGAATGCAAAAATTCAGACCACTGAACAGCAACAAATTATTCAATCTGTACGTTATACACTGAGTAAGCAGCCTAAGTCATTAGTGAATACTAAAGTATCTGCCTATGGACAAACCAGCAGAGAGCAACTACCTCAAAGCTTTGCTGATGATAAGATGGCAGACTTCGGAGCCAGCGCTCAAGCAGGAATGAGTGAAGATGATTGGGAGTTTAATGTACAGGTTAATCTAAAAGATGACGATTTAATTGATGACGATGATGTCAGCTTTGAAGGGTCGTACATTGCCGGTAAATATGCTAATCAATGGCTGATAGCTGGTCAAATACCCACATGGTGGGGCCCTGGTAATGATGGTAGCTTAATTCGCGGTGATGCGTCTCGCCCTGTCATGGGGGTTACTATGCAGCGTGATACGCAAGCGGCACCAAGTAATCGCTATCTAAACTGGATTGGCCCATGGCAGTATCAGTTATTTGCGGGTCAGTTAGAGGATTATAAAGCGGCTGATGATGCAAAGCTAATTGGTATGCGTTTGACAGCGAACCCTACTGACTGGTTAGAGCTTGGTGCATCTCGTAGCTTTATGTGGGGCGGTGATGGACGTCCTGAAAATTGGGATTCGTTTTGGGATGCTTTAAAAGGTACTAAGGATAATGGTGGTACAGGCGATCCTGACCCTGCAAACCAATTAGGGGGTTTTGATGCTCGTGTAAATTTAGCATCTTTGATTAACGCACCTGTCGGTGTATATGGTCAGTACATTGGTGAAGATGAAGCTGGTGGCCTACCCGCTAAAAACATGTACCTTGCTGGCGCTGATTATGCATCAAGCTTTAATACCGAACAATTTGGTGCGGTGCCTTACCAACTATATACGGAGTGGACAGATACCCTTACTAGCGGTGATGTGAGGGGTATCTCTTATAATCATAGTAATTATACCGATGGTTATTATCAACAAGGCTATCCATTGGGTTATGCTTTAGGTGGAGACACAGAGAGTATCGCTATTGGTGGCAAGCTTTGGTTAGATAATCAAAACTTTATTAATGCCAAAATGCAGTATGCCAAAGTAAATCAATCTGGCAAAGTTGGTAGCCGCTCATATAATAATAACCATGCTTTCCCTGAATCAGACAAGTTAAAAGTATTGGATGTTGCATGGGAGCATCAACTAAATCCAAAAACCTTGATTTCGAGCCGTGCTTGGGTATCTGATTCTGATATTCACTCAACAGATATCGGTGGTGGTATTGGTATTGAGTTTAATAACTTTTAAACGTTAAGCCTAGATTATAAAATAAAAAGCAGTCGCTTAATTAAAATTTAGCGGCTGCTTTTTATTGCCTACTATCAGGATTTTTACTTATAGCCGTCAGGATTCTGACTTTGCCAGTGCCAACTGTCTTTACACATATTCTCAATCGTTAGTTCAGCCTCCCAACCCAATAAAGCTTTTGCCTTATCAGCCCCTGCATAACAAGCAGCTATATCACCTGGGCGTCTAGCACTTATCTGATAAGGTACCTTTTGACCTGTTGCCGTTTCGAAAGCGTCTACTAATTGTAGAACCGAGCTTCCATTACCAGTCCCTAAATTAATCGCCTCAAAACCCAAACCTGTTTTAGACGCTTGATGACTCTGCTCTAGATAGTCTAAAGCAGCCACGTGACCTTTAGCTAAGTCGACTACATGAATAAAGTCGCGTACGCCTGTACCATCAACCGTATCATAGTCCCCACCAAAGACACTTAACTGCTTAAGCTTACCGACGGCGACTTGGCTAATATAAGGCATTAAATTATTGGGGATACCATTAGGGTCTTCCCCGATTAACCCTGAGCTATGTGCCCCTACCGGATTAAAGTAACGTAGACACGCAATATTCCAACTAGGTTCTGCTTTAGCTAAGTCTTGTAAAATATATTCAACTGTTAGCTTGGATTGACCATAAGGATTGGTGCAAGATCTGGGTGCTGTTTCAGGAATTGGTAAGATTTCAGGATCGCCATACACCGTGGCTGAGGATGAGAAAACAAAGTTTCTCACATTATGCGCTTGCATTGCCTCTAATAAGACCAATGTACCGGTGACATTATTTTTGTAGTATTTAAGTGGCTGTGCTACTGACTCACCAACCGCCTTTAATCCTGCAAAGTGAATAACACCGAAAAAGTCATGCTCTGAAAACACTTGATTTAACAGCTCACCATCAAGCACATCCCCTTTTATAAAAGGTATCTCCTTACCCGCGATTTGCTCAGTACGTTTTAATGCCTCAAGATGACTGTTTGATAAATTGTCATAGACCACCACATCATAGCCTGCTTCAATCAGCTCGATACAAGTATGTGAGCCGATATAGCCAACGCCACCAGTAACTAATATCTTATTAGTTTGACTTTTATCAGTCGTTGCATTTTCAGTATTGGTTAAGATCATAAAGTGGTCTCATTGATTGATTCAGTATGTATTGGTTCATTACGTCTTACATTATACAAGTTATTAGTTGATAAGTAAGGAAACTAAACAATCTTAGATTGAGTTAACCCTCATTCTGGTTTATCCTTTGTATGCTATGACTCACCAACCTGTAAAGGATAAAATATGTTTGATCGTGTCGATTATTACCCTGGTGACCCCATTTTAGGTCTTAATAAGAAATTTGCCACTGACCCAAACCCTAATAAAGTCAATCTTGGTGTGGGCGTGTATTATGATGAAGACGGTAAATTGCCGGTACTGGACTGTGTGAAGACAGCAGAACAGCGTATTGCAGACCCTATCACTCCGCGTCCCTACCTACCGATGGAAGGCCTACCTGGACACCGTAAAGCGTGCCAAGAGCTATTATTTGGTAAAGGTGCTCAAGTACTAGAAGACAAACGTGTGGCAACCATTGCCACAGTGGGCGGCTCTGGGGCGCTTAAAATCGGCGCGGAATTTATCAATGAATGGTTCCCTGATGCCAAAGCCTATGTCAGTGACCCAACCTGGGGCAACCACATCTCTATCTTTGAGTACAGCAATGTGCCTGTGGCGAAGTATCCGTACTATGACAAAGCCAGCAACAGCGTCAAATTTGATGAGATGGTGGCCTTCTTTGAAGCCTTGAATAAAAACGACGTCGTCATCCTGCATCCTTGCTGTCATAACCCTACCGGTATGGACTTGACACCTGCGCAATGGGACAAAGTACTCGAGGTCATCCAAACCCGTGAGTTAATCCCGTTTATGGATATCGCCTATCAAGGCTTTGGCGAAGACATGGACAGCGACGTGTATGCGATTCGCAAAGCGGTCGATATGGGCTTGCCACTGTTTGTCAGTAACTCATTCTCTAAAAACTTATCATTATATGGTGAGCGTGTCGGCGGTCTATCGGTGGTCTGCCCGACCGCTGAGCTTGCCGATAGAGTATTTGGTCAATTGCAATTTACGGTGCGCCGTACATACTCAAACCCACCGTCACATGGCGGTCATATCGTCGATATCGTCATGAATGATGACGCGCTATATGAGCAATGGGTCAGCGAAGTGTATGGTATGCGTGACCGTATCAAAGCCATGCGCTTAAAGCTTAAATCAGTGCTTGAAGCGAAAGTACCCGGTCGTAACTTTGACTATCTGACTACCCAAAATGGTATGTTTAGCTTCACTGGTCTCACGCCTGAGCAAGTCGAACGCTTAAGAGCGGAGTTTGGGGTATATATGGTGTCCAACTCACGTATGTGTGTGGCGGGACTCAATACCAGCAACATCGATTATGTGGCGAATGCGATGGCGGAAGTGTTAAAGGACGATGCTAATTAAAGCTTAATACTTTTGGTATTTCTAATTTTTTAATATCTGGGCTGAACAATTTAATTGTTCAGCTTTTTTTTATGAAATCCCAACCGAAAATCCCCCCAGCCCTCCTTTAAGTAATCCTCCCCAGCCCTCCTTTGAGAAAGGAAGGAGTTAAAAAATCCATCCCAACCTTCCTTTGAGAAAGGAAGGGGGTTAAATCCATCCCAGCCTTGCTTTTGAGAAAAGAAGACATTAATTCAGATTACGATAGATAGTGGTAAACGACAGGATGTGACCGCTAGCCCAGATTGCAGTGGATATACTGCCTGACGGTGCAAATTGCGATGGCTGGGGGTTGGCTGGCACGCGAAGCAGGTGACAGTCAACGCCCACTTGCCAACGCTTTGCACAGACGGGCAGATAGTAGCACAAAGCTGGATCAGCTCCTGTTGTATTATCGCCTTCATACTGTTAATACGATGCATTGCACCCGTTTAGTGTGGCAGGTTGATGGTTATTGTTGGGTGTTATTGTCATTGATCGTTATGAGGATTGGCTAGGGTTTTGGGTTGTTTTTGACTAATGGTAAAGCCGGTAAAGCCAAATATCAGGGTCAATAACAACGACAAGTAACAAAAGAACGCGTAAGGCAGATAATCCAATACCGGAACGTCTAACGCTTGGCTAATAAAGACCCCGCAGACACTCCACGGCACTAACGGGTTAATCACCGTGCCCGCATCTTCGAGGGTGCGCGATAAATTCTTCGGATGGAGGTTGAGACGCTCAAAGGTCGGTCTAAACGCGGTGCCCGCCAGCAATAGACTTAAATACTGCTCGCCAATCAATACGTTGACACTCAGTGCGGTCATGGCAGCGGCAAATATGGCTTGTCCGGCATTGGTTAAGGTATCGCGTAGCCCTGATAACAAAGCAGGTAAGATACCCAAGGCTTTTAGCAGTCCGCCTAAGCTTAACGCCAATATCACAATGGTCTGGGTAAAGAACATACTTTGCACCCCGCCCCGTGACAACATATCGCCGACGTCACCCAATTCTAACGACTGCCCAGAGGGGCCAGTTGGCGTATAGCCTGCAAAGAAGTAACCACCCAATTGCTCGATGCTGAGCGTGCTGTGGCTAAATGTAATGACTAACGCGGTGAGGATAGTGGCGATAATTGTGTAAATGGCGTTGACGCGCAGTAGGGCCAATACGATCAATACCACAAACGGCAATACCGCATAGGGGTGTACTAAGCCGCTGTCGATCAATTGTGCTTGCAGGACGGTGACTTTACTAAGACCGCCGCTTTGGCTCAGTTCGCTTGCTTGACTAAGAACCTCGCCTTGCGCCAATGCCGTGACTTGAGCCAATTCTGGACTGTGAGTCTGCCCTGAGAATAGCCAAAATAATGCGACACTGATTAGCCATGCCGGTACGGTGGTATATACCATATTGCGAAGGTGCTCGAATAAATCAATACCGACCACAGACGAGGCGATAGTGCCCGTATCTGATAGCGGCGACATCTTATCACCAAAGAATGCGCCAGAGACCACCGCACCCGCCGCTATCGCCACATTGGCATCGAAGGCATGGCTCATGCCAATAAACGCAACGCCTAAGGTAGCAACGGTGGTGAGACTACTGCCCAAGGCAATACCGATAATCGAGGTCAATACAAACGCTGAGATATAATAAAAATCAGGTGAGATCAGCTCAAAGCCATAATACATGAGGGTCGGAATGGCGCCAGACATCATCAAAGCGGCGACCATCAGTCCGATAAAGAAAAACAAATAGATGGCGCCAATACCACTCATCACCCCTTCTGCCATGTGGGCTTGCATCTGCTGAAAGCTTAGACCTCGAGTCTTACCAATAAAGAATAAAAAGCAAATCGCCAATAGCAACGACAAGTGAGGCACCCAGCCAAAGCCTATCATGGTGATACCCATAACCAATATCACTAGGCCAGCAATGATAAGCGCCCATAGTGGCGTGGGCAGTGGACTTTGCGGTGGACTGGGCGGGCGGCTGTGTGGTGGGCTGTGTGGCGCACTTTGCGGTTGAGTGGACTGGTTTAGATCTGGGGACGGTTGTTGTGCGGTGTCTGTCTGCGCTGTCGTCATACACGCTTCCTCCTGTTGACCCAATAATGAAATAGCGGGTATTTTTGCTCCGGGATTTATTGATAGATTTGCTGTTTTGTAACGGCTGTTTTGCTTTGGCTGTTTTGGGTTGTGTCAGTTTTAGTGTTCTATTTTTCGAGCTATGTTTTTGAGCTATGCTGTCGAGCTATCTATCTACCTATATTGCTACCTATATTGGTACTGTTATTGCGACCGATAGGTTTGGACACTATGTTACGGACGCATCATAGCAATTATCACTAATTTTACCTATACTTTAATCATAAACCCAAATCATAATCCCAATAGTTATATTAATAACAATAAAGTGGCTTATTGTTGCTCAATGCGGCTCATGAACGTTATGAAGGTCAATAAAGGGCAACGTAAAACGTAAGGTTCTAAAATGTTTAAACATGTCGAGTTTTATGCAGGTGATCCCATCTTAGAATTGGTGGGTCAATATTTGGCGGACATCAATCCTAATAAAGTAAACTTGGGGGTTGGTATATACTTGGATGAGCACGGTCAGCTACCGGTACTAGAGTGCGTGAAGACAGCAGAAGCACGTCTGTCCGATCCTATTGTTCCGCGTCCTTATCTGCCGATGGAGGGACTGGTCGGCTTTCAAAAAGCCTGTCAAAACTTAGTGTTTGGTAAAGATGCGGAAGTATTACAACAAAATCGTGTCGCGACCATTGGCACAGTCGGAGCCTCTGGCGCTTTGAAAGTCGGTGCGGAATTTATCGATGCTTGGTTCCCAAAATCAAAATGCTACGTGAGCGACCCAACTTGGGTCAATCATGTTGCTATTTTTGAAGGTAGCGGTGTTGAAGTGGGTAGCTATCCTTACTATGACACAGAGACGGGCGGACTTAAATTTGAGGCGCTGATCGCCTTCTTTAAGAGCCTGAATAAACACGATGTGGTGCTGATGCATCCTTGTTGTCACAACCCCACTGGCGTTGACTTGACGCATGAGCAATGGGACACCGTACTGGAAGTGGTGAAAGAGCGTGAGCTTATCCCGTTTATGGACATTGCCTATCAAGGCTTTGGTGAGGACTTAGACAGCGATGCTTATGCGATTCGCAAAGCGGTAGAATTGGGCTTGCCAGTGTTTGTCAGTAACTCATATTCGAAAAATCTGTCTTTGTATGGGGAGCGTGTCGGTGGCCTGTCTATCGTCTGCCCGTCAGAGGATGAGGCAACGCGGGTATTTGGGCAACTGAAGCTTATCGTACGCCGTCTGTACTCTACCCCACCATTCCACGGAGAACATGTGGTCAATATCGTCATGGGTGACGATGCGTTGTACGAGCAATGGGTAGGTGAATTATATGCTATGCGAGATCGTATCAAAGCTATGCGCTATAAGCTCAAGTCGGTATTAGAAGCTAAACTACCTGCTCATAACTTTGATTATCTGACGTCTCAAAAGGGGATGTTTAGCTTCACCGGCTTGACCCCTGAACAGGTCGATCGCCTACGAGAAGACTATGCCATCTATCTATTGGCCACTTCTCGAATGTGTGTCGCCGGCTTAAATACTCATAATGTCGATTATGTCGCTAATGCGATCGCAGAAGTGCTGCAACAGTGATGTCGCGATACTAAATTAGGCACTTAACTTTCATTCGATTAAAGACGTCAACATGGGTTTCGCTGCGCTACACCACACGCTAAATATGTTAGTAGTTCGCTGACTATGACTATTCTTGTTTGCGTCAGTTTTAATCCCAATATTATCTAGGTGACCCATGTTCGCCCTATTGACTCATAAACCAGCGCTAACCTCTAAGCCAACCATAACCCTGACGTTGCGTCTAAAACAACTGGTATTATTGCCACTGGCTGTCCTGATTGCTAGCTGCTCAAATGATCAAGCAAGCAATCAGAACAGCAATCAATCTAGCATTCATAACAACAGCGACAACAACACTGCCACGCAATCTCAAACAAAGCCAAAAACAGTTGAGCATAACACCAGCGAAGACACTGAGGTTTTGCGTATCGCAGCAGCGGCAAACTTAGCAGGTGTATTACCATCTATAATTGATGAGTATAATGAAAACCATTCAGCTCAAGACTCAGTAAAGGCAAATGATAATACCCATATAGAGGTTACCTATGCGTCCTCTGGTAAGTTGTACGCTCAGATTAACTCTGGCGCACCTTATGATATTTTTTTATCAGCGGATCAAAGTTATCCGAAAAAATACGCTCAGCAGCACCAGAAACAATCAGAGCAAGGCTCGTTAGCGCAGTCTTATCAGCCCTTTACTTATGCGCGGGGTCAATTGGCGTTATACAGTAGCAAGCATCCGTTAAATAATAAGCAAGAGGCAGATAAGTCTAAACTAAGTAGTACGCAAGTGAATCAGCTGCTTTCGAACGATATGGCAACTCAGCCGACATTGAAAATTGCGATTGCCAATCCAGAACTCGCCCCTTACGGCGCATCAGCCAAAGCATTTTTGGAACAGCAAAGACTCTATCAAACCTTAAGCGCTAACAAAAATATCATTCAAGCAGAAAATATCAGCCAAGCCTTTCAATATACGCATACCGCCAGTACCGATTATGGCTTTGTTGCGCTATCACAATTAGTCAGTGCCGATATTAATTCCAGCCAATATATCCCTTTGGCACCGGACAGTTACCCTGCCATCCTACAAGATGGTATTGTTATCAGTCAGCACCCAAAGGCGGTTGAGTTTAGCCAGTACTTACAGTCTAAACCTGCTCAGCAGGTGTTTTCTAAAGCCGGATATCTGCCTATCGACAAAGGTGCCATTGAGTAAATATATGATTGAATGATAAACAAACTTTCTCATCTTTAGACTTTCATCTAATGGTCTACTTAATACGGCGTAAACCGTTATAATAGGATTTCTGCGCACACTTTTGTAGAACTCTGACCCATTGATAGTCGGTTGACGCTATGTCATTACTCTCGCCCACGCTTGCTGATATGTTGCTTCCGTTATGGCTCAGCATCAAGCTTGCGAGCGTCACCACTTTTTGCCTACTGATATTTGCGACGCCACTGGCTTATTGGCTAGCTAAACCGTCATCAAATGGCATAATCGCTCGACTAAAAATCATGTTAATGGGCATCATTGCCATGCCACTGGTATTACCACCCACAGTATTAGGGTTTTATTTACTGCTCCTGTTAAGTCCAAAATCTGCACTGGGTCAATGGCTCATTGCGCATGATATTGGCGCACTGGCATTTACTTTTGAAGGCTTGGTTATTGGTTCTATTATCTACTCCCTTCCCTTCTATATGCAGCCGGTCTACGCGCAATTTTTACGCATTCCTAAAAGCGTCAATGACATGGCTCGATTGATGGAAGCCAATAGGTTACGAAGATTCTGGCGTGTGGCTCTACCCCAAGCTAAGTCAGGTATTATTCTGGGTAGCTTGATTAGCTTTGCGCATACGATTGGTGAGTTTGGTGTGGTGCTAATGATTGGTGGCAGTATTGCGGGGGAAACCAAAGTCATCTCTATTGCCATTTACGAGCAAGTCGAAGCGTTAAACTATGGCATGGCACATACTATGTCGTTATTATTGATTGTGCTTGGGGTTGTTTTGGTTGCCTTGATTGCCAGTATTAACAAAAAAGCTCAGCTCTAAAAAAGCCCAGCTAGGCTCTAAACTGGGCTTTAAAAATACTTTGAGAGCTTACTTTGAGAGCTTGCTATCTAGCTGGCACTCTTTAGCCATTATTACTGAGCCATTTTGACGACTCATCTTGATAAAACTCTTGTTTCCAGACAGGAATATCTGCTTTAATCGTATCCAAAATCCACCTGCAAGCATCAAAAGCAGGATAGCGATGCTTAGATGAGACACCGACCCATACCGCCATATCGCCAATCTCTAATGCGCCAATACGATGAATGGCGACTGCGTTTTCGATATCAAAACGGCGCTTGGCCTCTTCGATAATCAATTTACCTTGGTTAATGGCGAGTTGCTCATAGCCATAATAGGTCAGACTTGTCACCTCACTGCCATTATTATGATTGCGCACCCAGCCCTCAAAGGTTGCTAACGCACCACATTCTTCATCTTCCAAACAGTCTTTGAGACGCTGACCATCAATCGCCGTATCAAGTAGAGCAAACCCTTGCTTTTCAGCAATCGCATAAACCTCATCCACGCTTAAGCTAATTTGGCTAGACTGTTGATGTGCATCCTTAGTAGATACAGGTGTTTCAGCTTTATTTGACTCTAAATTAGACATGGCTTTTTGTTTACCTTGTGGTTCTCAAATGCTTTTATTTGATTAACCGCTTATTTGTATTAATCGTCAGTTATTGGAAGATTAACCACCAGCGACCGGCGGAATAAAGGCAACTATATCACCTTCGTTAATCGTATCATTCCAGTCCGCAAATTCATCATTAATCGCGACTCGAACTTGTGAGCTGTCTAGCTCAAACCCATGCTCTGATTGAAGCTTGGTGTAGAGGTTAGGCAAGCTGATTTGACTGTCTAAAGTAAGTACTTCTTGTCCCTTCTTAGCTTTGTCCGCCAAACTGGCAAAATATAATACGGTAATATTCATAATGCTCTCTTTCATCTTATCTGTATTAAGTAGTACACGCTTTTAAACTGGCTATAAAAAAACCATTACGCTTGATAATCTGACTTACCACCTGTCTTGGTCACCAAACGAACATCATTAATAATGATGTCGTGTGATAAGGCTTTGGTCATGTCGTAAATAGTCAAACAGGCCACGCTCACGGCAGTCAATGCTTCCATTTCAACGCCTGTCTTGTGCGTTACCCTGACCGTACCTTGTACTTTGATGGCGCTTTTGTCATCATCATACTCAAAGCTTAAGCCAATCTTATCAAGGGGTAATGGGTGACATAACGGAATCAAATCATGAGTGCGCTTGCCTGCCATGATGCCTGCAATATGAGCGGTCTGAGTGATACTGCCCTTTTTGGTCTGCCCATCTGCATCCTTAATATGTTGATAAATATCAGATGGAAAAATCACATAACCCTGTGCTACCGCCTCACGCGTCGTCACTGTCTTATGCCCCACATCAACCATGTGAATGTCGCCATCGGCATCCAAATGCGACAGCTGTTTATCGCTTAAAGCGTGTTGGTTGTTTTGCTTGTTTGACATAGGGCTTGCTCCGACACTTAGGGTCAAATCGTGTTTGATAAAAGGTAAATTTTTGGCGGTTGTGACAAACCAGATTGCGCTTAAAGCCGTTTAAACAACATTTATTGAAACAAAATAGTCTCGCAGGCGAGTTCAAATTGCTCAGGTGTGTTGAGATTGGATAAGCGATCCCAAGATTTTGGCATATCGATAGTATGGCAAATAGGGTTGATAAAGCTCATCACTCGGCGCTCACCTGCATCCAAATAGGACTTTAACACCTCAGTAAGTGACAACTGATACAGCGCCAACAAAGGATATAAATGCTGTTTTTCACCCAAAGCATTTTCTGCCAAGCAGTATACCTTTGGGGGATTCACTCCAGCCGTTTCTTGTGTGATATCACGCTGATCAGTTATACAGTGCCAAACATCGATTGCCGAAATCAAACTATCACAACTGATAACCATCAACCACTTTGAGCGCTGCGCTTTCTCACTGCTTTGCGAGTGAAAGCTGTCCGCCATAAAATGCTGTAAACCTGAAACTATGGCGCCAAGTGGTCCTGCTGAGTGCTTAGCTTGAGCCTTTTTATTGCTACTTTGCGGTAGATAATCTTGCACATAGCTTACTTGGGCATTGCCCGTACTGACAGCCGGCTGAAAACCTTGCTCATTATCAGCAATCACCACTGGCACGCCAAGCTGACTGGCATGTCGTACATGATAATCTATTAGTGTTTCGCCCGATGGTAGCGTTAATAGGGCTTTAGGCGAGCCCATCCGTGTGGATAGCCCGCCTGCCAAAATTAATACCCCTGCTAGATTATCTAGTGTAGCTGCCTGTTTGCTAGTCATGTCACCGATGTCTTCACTTTTATGTCTTCGCTAACAATATATTAGCCAATAAATGCGCTATTAATCGTGACCTGGATTCACACGCATTAAATGTGGCACAAAGTTACATGGGCGGGTTTGACTGTCTAGCTGCTCTTTAATGATTTTAGTCCAGCCCGTACGACAAGCACCTGATGATCCCGGTAAGCAGAAAATCACTGTGTTATTGGCCATGCCAGCGACAGCACGGGATTGTACGGTAGACATGCCAATCTCTTCTTTTGAGATAAGGCGAAACATTTCACCAAAGCCATCAATGGTCTTATCAAATAAAACGCTCACCGCCTCTGGCATACTGTCACGGATATAAAAACCGGTACCGCCGGTCGTAATCACAGCATGCACGTCTGGGTCTGCAATCCAGCCACTAATCACCGCACGAATTTTGTAAATATCATCGGTAATTAACTGACGGTCCGCTAATTGATGACCGGCCTCTTGCAGTGAATCGGCCAAATATTGACCCGATGTATCTTCTGCTAAGGTGCGACTATCAGATACCGTTAAAACGGCAACCTTTAACGGCGTAAATTCTTTTTGTTTTGACATAATAAGTCCTCTAAATACTGAAAGTTAACGGTGCTCAGCAGATAATTGCTTTAGCCACCAATCATAGATAAATTATTCATAATACCGCTGTTCGACTCATCTAAATGATGATGCTCTGGCTTAATTGGCATGAAGCTGTGTAGTACGGCCATCAGTCCATTCACATCTTGGTTTTGTAAGTAATCACGAATGTCGTAATTACCTTGGTCAAACAAGCAAAGATGCACTTTACCTAAGCTGCTGACACGCAGGCGGTTACAGCTCTCACAAAAGTGCGGCGCATACGGTGCAATCATACCGATACGACCCACATAATCAGGATGGCTATACTCAATCGCCGGTCCGTCGGTCTGACCTCTTTGCTGAGGTGTCCATCCATTTTCAAGCAAATATTCTGTTATTAATGCGGACTGCGCATGCTGCGCAAAGAATAAATCGCTGTTATCACTGGTCTGCATAAACTCAATAAAACGGTACGTCACTGGTCTGGTTTTGACAAAATCCAGTGCTGACAATAAGGTCTCATAAGCAGTGCTTTCCATCAGCACGCCGTTGAGTTTTAGCTTAATATCTGTGGTTTCAAGCAAGGTATCTATGTCTGCCAGCAGGGTTGGTAACATATTAAATCCGGTTATCTTCTGGAATACTTTAGGGTCAAAGCTATCGATACTAATATTTAACTGATCAAGCCCTGCCTCATTCCAAGCTTGCAAATGTTTGCCAAGCTTATAGCCATTACTGGTCATGGCAACGGTTTCGATACCATCGGTTTGCTTAATTAAGCGAATGATGTCGGTCACATCTTTACGAATAGAGGGCTCACCCCCTGTGATACGCACCTTTTTTGTGCCCACATTGGCAAAGGCTTCCACCAGTACCTTTATCTCGTCGATGCTTAGCTCGTTTTTAGGTCGCTTACCTTGATAGCCATCTGGCAGACAATAGTCACAGCGAAAGTTGCAAAAGTCAGTGATAGACAGACGCAAGTAAGTTAAACGACGTGAAAAGCCATCGGTTAATAGCCCTTTACTGTCATTGCCGACAGTGTCTGGCTTTTTATTGTGAGCCGTAGTGCTACTAATATGATGTTTGGTGTTAAGCGATGGCGTGTCTAAGCCACTTTTGAAGGCAGTGATAGGCGAATGCCGCCCATCTGAATACAGAGATGAAGGGTGGTCCTGACCATCAAACAGTGCTGACTTTAAAGAAGGTATGTACAGCCTAGCTTGCCCTAGGTTGGCATTAAGATGGTTCATATTAGGTACCGTAATCATTTGAATAAAGTGTGCTCTAAGCGTTGCCTCAGGTTGTGGATGGAAAAAGCAAAGATTAAAAAAATAAACTAAGGATAATCTATCTTGATTACCCCAGTTTGATGCTGCAAATTTTGTATGCCTTATTATAACAGGTTGATGCTGATTAAATACTTACCCTAAAGATAAGGGCGACATCACCCTTTATACTACTTTAGTAGTAGTTCATTTATAGGATATCAAGAGTATTATTTTGTACTTAACTTGCTGCTCAGCGCCTAGTTAGAATGATTAACCCTACTAGGCAATAAATAGATTATTTAAGACCAAGGGAAAGGTTGTACGGTTACAGCCTTGCCAGCACTTAAGCTGCCTGAATCTTTTGGTAGTACAATCAAGCAATTGGCCAGACTTAACTGTTTGATACGGTGCGAATCTTGCTTACCCGCAGGACTAACGACCAAATCACCGTTGTCATCACGGCTTAAAATACCACGTTGATAATCGGCACGACCTGGTGACTTTCTAACGTCGGTCGCAAGCGTCGCTTCCACTTCTAATGACAGCGGTAAATCCTGTTCATTGACACCAGACAATCGCCATAAGGCCGGAATAATAAACTGTAGCGCCCCGACTACTGATGACAATGGATTACCGGGTAGACCAAAATAAAGCACCGGCGTCTGTAAATCTTTAGTCAGTTCACCGAACACAAATGGTTTACCTGGCTTCATGGCCACTTTGTAATGATTAATCTGACCCAATTCTTCAATCACTGTGGTCAAAAAGTCGTAATCACCCACAGACACGCCCGCCGTTGATATCAGCACATCACACTCTTGCATCACACTGAGCACCGCTTTTTTAGTCATCTCTAAATGATCAGGAATAATACCGTAATCATGAATCACCACTGGCAAATCTGCAAACATACTCTTCAACGTCGGGGTATTTGAGTTATAAATTTGCGCCAACGTCTCAAGTGGCTCACCGACTGTGACGAGTTCATCTCCCGTTGCTAAAATACCAACAACCAAGGGTTTACAAACAACCACTTCACTGATACCAAGATTCGCCAATAAGCTGATATCCGCTGGGTTTAGACGCTTGCCTGCGTGTAACACCACTTCACCGGTTTCAATCTCTTCGCCCTGCTTGCGAATATTCTTATCGACTACGGCTGTCTTAGTAAGCGTAATATGATACGGCTGTGATTTATCAACACTGTCTTTAATCTCCAAGAAGTTGGTGTTTTCTTGCATAACGACCGTATCGCAGTCACTCGGCACCACAGCACCGGTAAAGATACGCACGCCCTGCCCTGCTTCTAACTCACCACTAAAAGCCGCGCCCGCTTGTGATTCACCGATGATGTCAATTTTAGTGCCTTCATTTAACTCGCTGCCTTTGGCAATGGCATACCCATCCATAGCAGAGATACTTTGACGCGGTACATCAAAGGTCGATGTCACATCTTGCGCCAGAATATGATTTAGACTGGTCAACAGTGCCATCGTCTGCGTTTGTCGATTGGCAGCAGGCACATCATTCTCATGATAAGTTTGGATACGCTTGGTAATGGCGGCTTGCAACGCTTCTACGGTAATCACGGTAACAGACTCTCTTAATCAGATAGTATTATTTAGTATGAAGGGGTTTAATGTAAAAGGGTTTAATATGAAAGAATTTGACGGCTGTTTGCATCTTAATATTTATGTACTTAGTCAAACAGCCGATTAATGACTCAGCTTACTATATTATTTGATACGGCCAATACCTCTATTGTATAGCTTGTTATGACAACTCGTTAATCATCTCTAGCATCGCCGCTTTATCTTCCTGCATAAAATGCTGCAATAAGTCAGTCAACGCCGGATAGATATCCGTTTTGACCCGAATCTTTTGGCAACGCGCACTAAACTGCGGTAGCCAATTCAATAAAGCATTTTCTAAAAAGGCTGCCTGCTCTTTTGCTATGCTCGCAATATTTTGTTCATCGTCAGCACTAGAGTGAATCCAAACCGACATCACATTCAAATACACACTGATATGATCTTTTGGCTCACGAAAGTCTGGATGCAAACTGAGCTGATGCGTATCCAAAAATCGACCCATTTGCTGGGCAGGCTTGCCGTATAGCATATTATCGGCATCGATATAGTAAGAGGCATACGGCGGTGCGCTGTTTTTATCACTAAGCAGAAATATCTGAGCAAAATCTGCCGCCAACTCGATAAAGCGATCTGATTCAGGGATAACCTGAAGATTATGAATCGCTTTTTTAAGGCGCGTACTTTGCGCCTCTAACCCCAAATCGCTAAATATTTGATGTAAATCCGTATAGCTGTTTGGTAAATCTGCTACCGCAGTCTGACTGAGCTCATGGGCAAACACATCGGCGAACCAACGATAAAGCGCAGCACGGGCATTGTTTGCAGCGTGCCACTGTTCTGTCGTTATCTGTTCTGTGCTAGCTTGTTCTGTTGCTGTCTTCATAATTATTTCCGGTAAGATGAGCGCATTGAATTAAAGCCGTCATGATAATTTGACCTGCTTTATACTCTATTTTGAATATCTATTTTATTTCAAGAGCTGTATTTGATTGATATAGAAAGGGCTCTGCTAACCAGTCAGCAAAGCCCTTTTATTGATTATAGCAATCATATAACGACTAATGACTTATCGATTACACTCTATCATCACTAGCAGGACTGCCATCTGGATTGACGTATTTTGGACCACCGAACGAGGTCACTGCAGGCGCTTTTCCTTTTAACTTCTCAATCTCGACAATACAGGTATTGGCACTTGGGCCTTGCGCTAACATGGAGGTACCAATATCAATTGTCAAGGTATTGGGATCACCATAGGTATCGATAGCGCCAATCTCAGGTCCAGTTGGGCCATACCAAGCGCCCTCTTGAATACGAATCACACCCGATGGGAAGTTATTTGAGATAACCGCACCGGCAATTAGCTGACCACGGTCGTTATAGACACGAACTAAATCGCCATCTTTAATACCGCGGGCTTTGGCATCTTCTGGGCCGATGTAACAAGGCTCACGGCCTTGCACCGTATAAGTTGCCCGGCGCTCTTCTGACTCACAGGTTTGCGAGTGCAGGCGGGTATCTGGGTGGACTGATTGCAACCATAATGGGTATTTATCGGAGCCTGGACCACCATGCGAGCGTTCGGTTTTCTCCATCCAGATTGGATGACCTTTACAGTCCTCATAGCCATAACCGGCAATCTTACGACTGCTAATTTCGATAAATCCTGACGGTGTGCCTAACGCATTAACCTCTGGGTCTTCACGGAAGTCGGCATGACGTACCCAAGGGTCACCTTCTGGGAATAAAACGTAGCCCTTCTCCCAAAACTCTTTAAACTCTGGCATATAGAAGTCTTTTTTGAGGTTTTCTGCTCGGCAATCTTCATACAGCTGTTCAATCCATTGCATTTCGTTCATCGCACGGCTGTATTCAAGCTCACGGCCCATACGTTTGGTAAATTCATACCAAATATCAAAGTCTGATTTTGAGTGATACAGCGGGTCAACCAGTTTATGCATCGCAATCACGCCGCGGTTACTGTATGAGCCATAAGCATCAATATCATTACGCTCATAAGGGGTACACGCTGGCAAGACGATGTCAGCGAAACGACAAGTCGCGGTCCAGTTATAATCAACGGACACCACCGTTTCCATATTGCGGTAGCCTTTCTTCATACGGTTACGGTCTTGGTGACGGTGCCACTGGTTACTACCAGTAAAAATACCCATCTTCAGTGGTGGTAACGTGACTTCGTGACCGTTGAAGTTAATCTTCTTACCTGGCTCAAGCAGACAGTCAACCATACGCGCCACTGGAATAACTGAGCTATAACCATTGTAGTCACTATTGTCATACTTAGGCTTACGGCCCGTATCTAAGTTCAGCGGGAATGCGCCTGGCATTGATGCGCCTGAGGTTGGTACGCCCACTGAGCTATAATGATGTGAGTAACTGATACCGCCACCCGGTAGGCCAATTTGACCCAGCATTGCCGCCAGTACTGCGCCCATCCAATAAGGCTGTTCACCGTGTTCTTGACGCTGAATGGCCCAACCAAAGCACAGCTGCGTACGGCTCTTCGCCATCTTACGAGCCAGCTCACGGATTCTATCGGCACTGATACCACAGATTTTAGACGCCCACTCAGGGGTCTTCTCAACCTTGTCTTCGGTTTTACCCATCAAGTATGGCGTAAACTCATCCAGACCCAGTGCGTACATATCGATGAACTCTTTGTCATAAAGCTCTTCGGTATATAAAGTGTGCGCTAACCCTAACATAAAGGCCACGTCTGTCATTGGGTTAACAAACTGATGCTCGCACTCTAGGTAGTTCTGAGTTTTACTCTTCACTGGGTCGATACAGATGACTTCAATCTCTTTGTTTCTTACTTTATCGCGTAAGATTTCAAAGTACTCGTATGATTCATGCGTCTCTGTGTTCCAGCCGACCTGTAAGTTTTTGATTGGGTCGTTGGCCCAAAAGATAATCAGCTCAGAGTTATCTAGAATAACCGGCCATGAGGTGCCTTGCGAATACACCTCAGTTGACCCCAACACATAAGGCAAAATCATCTGACCGGCACCAGTAGAATAGTCGCCAGCGGTACCGACACTGTTACCGTGCATACCGATGGCTCGCACCATGTGGTTGCCACAGCTGTGTACGTTACCAACTGAGCGCCAACCGACGTTTGCGGTATGTAGCGCCCAAGGACCATAAGTCTTCTGGATACGCTCAAGCTCTTCATACAGCAGGTCTAATGCCTCATCCCAGCTAACACGTACAAACCGGTTGTCACCGCGCTGTGAGGTATCACTCTTATGACGGTTTTTGTACCAGTCGACACGAATCATTGGATAGCGAACACGTGATGGACTATAAATAATCCCTGGCACACCGTCTAAAATATCAGTCGGATATTGGTCAAATTCAAACGGCTTAATCTCAACCAGTTTGTCCGCTTCTACTCGAGCACGAAACGCACCCCAGTGAGCGCCTGACATTTTCCAGCCGTTCCAATCTTGATTGGCATCCCCACCCTTAGCTTTGGTTATGACGCTGTCATCAGCAAGTAGCGGCGTAGGCAACATGGCTGTGCCAGATAAGGCCGCCAATGATTTTAAAAAGCCCCTACGATTCATATTTTTCATAATATACCTCTTACCTTAGACAATGAGTGCGTTATGGACGTGCCGTTTGGATAGTGTTTTCAGGTGAGCCTGGTTCATGGCTGCTACCCGTAAAGTCTGATGAATTCAGCTGTAGATATTTAAGCACTAAGTTTGCTGAATCGTCATCTAGGTTGGTAAACCCGACCATACCACTGAATAGACCTGGCCACTGGTTGGCATCATGTCCTGAAGGATCTGGCTGACGGTGACACACACTACAGTTGTCGGCATAGGTTTGACCAGCGATGTCCCAAGCAGGCTCTAGACTGTCCATTAACAAGCCGTCTTCTACCCAGAATTGACCACTAACTTTTTGCCACTCAAGGCCAGTCATTGGATCTTCTTTTGATTCTTTGACAGTAACAATATTCTCATCACGAGACAGCTCTTTTTCGATAATCGCATCAACAATGTTTAAGCCAAAGTGGGTGTACCAAACACGGCCAAAGCCTTTGTTTTTACGCCACATATCAAGCTCAATCTGAGTCATGCCATTTTTATGAGCGATTACTTTCGCTGGTGCAGCCACCTCAATAGTACCGGCTTGCTGAGTTTTCTCAGAATCTAGGTATAACGGCTGTGGCACTACGTTATAGTACGTTTCACCCACGTTAATTTTGGTGCTACCCGCTTCTGAAACTAAAGAATCAAAGGCTGGGTTGTGCATGCCTTCCATCTCTGGCAATTCATGAGCAATACCTTTGTGACAATCAACACAGCTCGCATTACGCTCAGCGGCGCTACGCATAATCATCTGTGAGGTCACACGCATTTTGCTAAAGTCCATGCTGTCGTAATCGTGACAGTTACGGCATTCTTTGGAGTTGTTGGCTTTAAAACGAGCCCATTCACGCTGCGCTAATACGCCGCGGTGCGCTAAGAATTTCTCACGGGTACCGATATCACCCATCACCTGTGACAGCACTTCACGAGAGGCCTGCATCTTACGCGCTATCTTATCAGTGAAATCATGTGGTACGTGACAATCTTGACACTCTGCACGTACCCCAGTGCGGTTTTGCCAATGCACGGTTTTCTTTAATTCTGGTAGCATGTTGTCTTCCATCGTATGGCAAGACAAACAAAACTCTTCTTTGTTGGTCGCTTCGAGTGCTGCGTTAAACCCTGCCCAGAACCAAACACCGCCGGCAAACCCAATAATAATAAGGATACCGAGGCCAATTTGTGTGGATGGTTTGAATAAAAGCCGACGCAGCCAGCTAAATAGGCGTTTAATTGCGTTCATGATAATTCCTTGCCATTTGGTCGTACCAAGGTCGAGAGCTTAATCACCTGTCTCGAATGTTTTGGCGCTGATTGTCTGTTTGTTTACTTGTTTGGTCGATTACTTTTTGATAATCGCTAGAGATAAACTGCTCGCAGCTTAGCTCTAAAATCTAGGTCTAGGTTGGTGGACCCCAAAATAGCATTTGACCAAACCAGACAATAAAGCCGTAGGCACAAATAAACAGTAATGCGATAAATGGTAAAGTAATAAAAGACATCACAAGGGCAGTTATCCACTGATTTTTGACTGGTTGCTCTTTTGCTTGCATACGTTACCCCTTCATTTATTGTTGATAGCTGTTATACGCTAACTTAATCTTTGAATTATCGAGGGTACTCGAGAATGAAGAAACTTGATGCGTATGTAGAATGTCTGTGTTGCAGTACTGGCTTGCAAAAACTTCTTAATAAAAAGTATCAAAATGCAAGCTTATTTATAAGTAAAACTAAATAGTAATATGATACTATATCGCGACTATTTATTCCATGTCGTGACAATTAAGACACAATGAGATTGACATATTTAGAGAATAGTGAGTCTCAAATGCCCTATAATTCATTAGCTCATAGGATCAACATCCAATACCTCATTATAGTTAAGGATATAAATAAAAGCCAGTATTAAACGCCTTTTTTTATGAAAAAGGACTACAAAAATGGTCTTAAAATTGCTAATTGACATTATTTCCACAGTGTAACTTAATTGTAATAATAAAAAGGAATTAGGGGCAGCTAGTATATGAGTTTATTAACTAAGCAAAACCTGTTTCTCTGGAAAGATTTTTATAATTTCAATCGATAATTAATCTATTTATTAAGCGGATTACTCTATAAACGAACCAACCTCAATTTAAATCTGGTTAAAGATTCAAATTGAGGTTTGTTCTGATTTTGATTAAAGATAAGATTTTTAAAAAAACTTCGATTGGGATTAATCTAGAAAACCGCACCGCTGACCTCAAATACTGCTGCGACGCCGAGCGCTTGCGGAATGGTTAATGTCCCTACCGAGAGGTGCACACAAAGAGTTGGCCACATCAATGTGGCTAATACACTTTGTGGATAATCATTGAGATAAACGTTAATAAGGCAGCATTACTGCATTTTATGATTCATTAATTCATCTTAAATTAAGATGCTATCGTTAACTTATAGTTTATTCGACAAACAACTATTGTGGAGATATTGGTTATAGTATAACATTGCATTTCAATATGATATTTATAGTTTTTAATCATTTTCTATCAGTCACAGTCACTATGCTGGAATTTAATATGTCATCTCCACTTAATAGCGCTTTTAGTTTAGCAAATGGTAGTACCAGAATTATTCGGTTATGTCCTATTAATAGATCTATTCGCTATGCGTTAGCGACATTGTCTTTAACCAGCATACTGGGTGTGTCAACGCTGCCTACGGTCGCATCGGCAAAAGATATTAGCGCTGACACTAAGAGTAATAAGGAGCGTGACGGTATCAACAATGATGTGGCAAATATACCTACCACTTACTTGGATACCGTCATAGTGACTGCCAATGCTCTACAGCCGCAAGCAGAAGATATGGCGACTGCCACCAGTATTGTTACAAATAATCAGATAGACTCTCAAGTGCATACAACGCTAGGTGATGCTCTTGCTAATGAGGTAGGTGTATCCACAGATACCTTCGGACAAGGTGCAAGTCGTCCCATTATAAGAGGACAAACCGCCCCTCGAGTTCAGGTCATGCAAAATGGGTTATCGGTTCAAGATGCCTCGCAGATATCCCCCGATCATCAGGTTTCAGTTCCCGTAATGGGGGCAAAGCAAATTGAAGTCATCAAAGGTACTTCTGCACTCATGTATGGCGGAGGCGCTATTGGAGGTGTGGTTAATATAGTTGATGACACCATTCCTACTAAACAAGTTGACCAAAATTTAAGCGGCAAAGTCACTTTAGTAGGAGAGCAGGCGACAGATGGCTATTTAGGATATGCTGAACTAAAGGGAGATATCAATAATAATTGGACTTGGTCAGGAAGCTTTCAAAAAACAGATAAAGGCAACCTTCAAGTACCGCACTGGGATACTAATGACATTAAGAATAGTTGGTACACTCAAGATAACGCTAGTATTGGACTATCCTATATCAATGACTTAGATTATCTCGGCTTTTCCTATCAGCGCCTTACTTCTGAGTATGGTCTTCCATTTCATGTACATAATCAATGTGCGCCAAGCGCCTCTAATAGTAATAAGCTAACTTGTGAATCAAATCACAATCATACCCATTCACACAGTCATGACCATGCTCATGAGCACGGCGAACCGCCGTATGTTGATTTGGTATCCAATGTTTATCAACTCCGTACAGAGCATCTTGTACCAGCAGTAGGTATTGATAAGGTAACTACCAAAATTAGCTATACAGACTATCATCATGATGAGATTGATGAAGGCGTAGCGGGTACAACCTTTACCAATAAAGCTTTAGACGCACGCGTTCAGGCAACACACGGAACGTATAAAACGGGTAATTTAGGTTTTATAAAAGGTGTGGTTGGTGTTGATTATACTAACAGTGATTTTTCAGCAAAGGGCATAGAAGGTTATCTGCCTAAAACAGACCGTACGCAGGTTGGGTTGTATTTTATTGAACGTCTATCGCCAACGTATTATGGGGCAAAGATTGAAAGTAAAGATAAGTTTGATGCTACTAATAATGCTACTGACCATGCAGGACATAGCCATTCAGTTTCTGGGACTACTGGCGCTGCAAGTGAGGACAGTACCTCCGCCATATTAGCAAAACAAGGTAGAAGCCCTTGGTATATTGAGTTTGGTGGTCGCCAAGAATTTCAAGATATTACCGATACTGATAATAATATTAATAAGTTGCACTCAGGCACATCAGTGAGCTTGGAGGGTGGTAAGTACATTACGCCAACCACTCAGATTTCTGCAAGAGTCAGTCATTCAGAGCGTTTACCTGCTTCACAAGAGCTGTTTGCAGATGGTGCTCACCTTGCGACCAATACATGGGAGCGGGGCAATATATTACTGGATAAAGAATCGACAAACGGCATTGAGCTGACGTTACGCTACGATAATAATGATAATTTTGATGTTTCAGCCTCTACTTTTTATAACGATAGTAAAGATTATATCTATGCCAAGACACAAGATGTTGTCAATAAGGGTGAGTCAGCTGGGTTTCGATTGGTTGATTATGTACAAAGTGATGCAAAACATTATGGTGGGGAGATTAAGGCTCGCTACTATATTAATGACAGGTTAAGCATAGGTAGTTTTGCAGATATCGCCCTCATTGAGCTAAAGGATAATAGCCTTAATAGCAAATATGCTCCTAGATTAACCGCACCTCGAGTTGGTGGGGATTTGACGGCACAAGTTGGACAGTTTGACTTAGTGTTATCAGGGTATCACCGTTTTGAGCAAGACAAAATTGCGGATTTTGAGACCGTTACGCCAAGCTACAATATGATGGATGCTAAAGTGGTGTATCACAGCCCTAGCGCTCAAGATTATACGGCATTTTTGCAAGTGAATAATATACTCAATGAGTTGGCTTATAATCATGCCTCTTATCTCGCTGAACACGTCCCCTTAACTGAGCGCTCAGTCAATGCAGGGATAACCTATCGTTTCTAATCCCTATTGTTTGGCTAGTATCCTTTAAAAAATAGACTTTGTCAGTGCCATGCTCAAATGTTCAATAGGCTCTAATATATAAGTAATTAATAAAATATAAATTAATAAGGTTTTTGATATGAATAGACACCCGCATCTAAAGCAATCTACTGCCCTAATATTAACCACACTATTTAGTGTTTCTGTCTTGACAGGCTGTGGTTCATCTGATGATCGTAAAGTCTCAACTATTGGACATGATGACCATGAAGAAGGTCACGACCATGACCACGATGTTGATGATTCAGTCAATGCCGAAGTAAAAAATGGTCGATTATTGATTAGCGATAAAGATAGTAATAAAGCATACGTTTATAGTATCGCTCAAAATAAAGTCATCCAAACCATTGAACTTCAAGCCAAAGCGGATGCGTTAGTGTCTAGCTCGAGTGGCAATTACGCCTTGGTATTAGACAGAACCAATAACATGGTTAACTTTTATGACAGTGGTATCGTTATCGAAGATCATGGTGATCACGATCATCCCTATGCCCGTGATGTTAGCAAACTGCCATTACAGCTCAACTACAATAAACCGGTTCACTATCAGAAATTTGGACAGCAGTCTGCAATATTTTTTGATGGTGTTGGGGCAGCGGACAACCCAATAGAAAATCCAAAACAAGCAGCAGGCTTTGCTCTGATAAGTGATAAAGACCTTGCAACAGGCAAACTGGCTTACCATGAGCTCAATACCAATATGCACGGCACGGCAGAACCTCGAGGGGAGTTTGTTATCAGTACAGGTCGCTTTGATACGGTGGGTAGCCCATTGCCTGACACTGTATCTGTTTTTCATCGTCATGATGATCACTTCCATCTCGACAAGACTTTTGCAACCAAATGTGCAGGGCTGCATGGTAGTGGCAGTGTGACTGACTATAGCGTATTTGCGTGCACTGATGGGCTGCTTAGCGTTAAACAATCTGGCACTGAGTTTAGTGCTGAAAAAATCATGTATCCAGCAAGTATCGCTAATACGCAGTGTATTGGACATGGCGGAAAACCAACCAAAGCACGAATTGGCTCATTCGCTATTCATCCCGATCATGATTATTTAATCGGCGCAGCATGCGGTCAGCCTTATAAAGTTAATCCAGATGGGAAAGAAATAACTCCCATTGTTTGGACAACGGACAGCACGAGCAGAGTGGTCAGCTATAAGTTTGATGCAGATGGTAAACATTTGATGCTATTAGATAACTCAGGTAAGCTGCATATCTTAGATGTTACCCAAAATTATAAAATTACTGCGACCTTAAACCTCTTCCCAGCGGGTATAAGTGAGTATGGCCATGGTGGACCGGCACTAGTCATTAATCCGAATAACGAGATGGTTCATATTGTAGATGCAGCCAATAAACAGTTAATTACGGTTGATCCTGAAGCTGGTAAAATAAGCTCATCTATGAAGCTTGATTTTACCCCCTCAAAAATAGCTTGGTTCGGAGTTAAGAACGAGCATGCCGCTGAACATTCACATGATGAACATTCACATAATGAAGATTCAGACCATTCGGCTCATAAACATTAAAATATAGTCGGATAACCACGTTCATTATGGGTAGTGGGTGTCCCATACTCAAACTTTGTAACGAACTTACTTAACAAAAGTCGCACTACTCCATTAGAAGTAGTGCGACTTTTTTGTGTTTAAAATAAAGTGCTTAAGCGGCTTTTTGCGATTTATAATGACTCTAAGTTATCAACAACAATTCAGTATTTGTATTATTGGCACATTTTGTGTTTTGCCCCGTTGTTGTTAGGATTTATCACGAAGTTAATTAGTTCAATATAGGTCTTAATTTTTAAGTTCTATCATAGTTTAGGGGATAAGATAGTACGGAAGTCCAGATATTTTGAATAACTTTAACCATATGGTAAAAACATTTTATTTCTTAATATTTAAGTTAAAGGGCTGAAGTAGATAAGCACTATGCTAAACTATTTTTATGAAGCTAACTCGTTATAAATTAAGTAAAAAAGTACAGTTAAAGCTGCTTGAATACTTTGTGCTTGAAGTAACTGCTCGTTCAGCGGCTGATATACTCGGTATACAACCAAATTCAGCTATCTTATTCTATCGAAAGATAAGACTCGTTATAAATTATTATCTTTCACTCGAAGCTGATGAAATCTTCGATGGTGAAGTTGAGTTAGACGAGAGTTATTTTGGTGGTGTAACCTGAATTCGGGATAAGGATTTAAGCTTAAGATTTAGTGACCTGTCCATAAGCTGACACATTCTTTAAAGTAGGTTTATATGGAAACCAGCAGTAAGCAATCTGACCCCTGCTGTCAAATCCGTACAGTTAAACTTGGGAGATTTTAGTTACGCAGCCTGACGACAATAATCAGACCACACCTGTCTTGGCCATTTATAGCCTAAACTCTTTTGAATCCTCGTTTGGTTGTAGTACAGCTCAATATAGCCAATGATATCGCTGATCGCTGCAAATCTTGTTTTATAGTCTTGATGATATACCAGTTCATTCTTTAATACACCCCAGAAGCTTTCTATCGGAGCGTTGTCATAGCAATTACCTTTGTCACTCATTGAGCCTATAAATTGCTGCTGCTTGATGATCTTATGATACGCATGGCTGCAGTACTGGCTACCTCTATCAGAGTGAACTATTAGCCCTTTGCTGGGTCGTTTGTTCTTAATAGCCATATTGAGTGCACGGCATACTAGATCCGCAGTCATACGTTTATTGATGGCATAGCCGACAAGCTCTTTGGTATACAAGTCTTTAACACCAGCCAAGTACAGCCAGCCCTCGTTTGTCCAGATATAAGTAATATCACTGACCCAAGATTGATTAGGTCGACTGGCTTCAAACTTTTGATCCAGCACGTTTGGATAAACTAACTTATTATGGTTTGAGTCGGTGGTGACTTTAAAGCGTTTGTGGCAACGGCATTTGATGCCATGTTCTTCTTTGATACGTCGAACCATGTATAGGCTAATATCAAACCCTTGCTCTGTCAGCTTTGCATGCAGTCGCTCAACACCATAACGTTCTTTACTTTCACTATGAGCGGCTCTAACCAGTAGCTCAGAGCGGTTTCTATGTATCTGCTGCTCACTGATATCGCGATTTATCCAGTCATAGTAGCTAGAACACTTAACCCTTAATACACGGCACATAGAGACGATACTAAAAATCTATCTATTCGTCTTTATAAAGGCGTATTTCACTAATTGTTTTTCGCAAAGTACGCGGTGGCCTCACTCGAGCACAGCTCTCGTCTTGCGTCGGGGCGAAGCAGTGCTTCGCTTTATCCCTCCTCATTTAGGATCTCTCGTTCCTATTCAGCTACTTTAAGCTGTCGTTTAAGGCGTTTGTTCTCTTCTATCACGGCCATAAGCTGTGGATCGTACTGCTCTGTCCCTTCAAGTTTGCCTTGATTGGCTTTGTGATGCCAGTTCGATAGCGTTTGCATGGCAATGCCAAGCTGCTTTGCGGTCGCTGTGATATTTCCGTTGTTCTGTGCTATCTTCTTGACGGCTTCGGCTTTGAATTCTGTACTATACGTTCTGATTTTCTTGGTCATGATAAACTCCTTATTGAGTTACTAGTTTACCAAGTTTATCTCTACGGTTTCTTCAGCATAGCTCAACAAAGTATATGTAGCTTTAATTAGACAGTGAACCGCCCCGTGATTGTCGGAGACCTAACTTTCCGAGAGAATACGATAATGAAAACACGAAACTATACCCCTGAAATGAAAGAGCGAGCCGTCCGCATGCTTATTGAAGCTAAAGACGACTACCCATCCACTTGGTCAGCTATCAAAGCCATAGCGCCAAAGATAGGTTGCACGCCTGAGACCCTAAGATCATGGCATAAAAAGCACATTGATAAAACTATTCCTGCGAATATTCAAGCTCAAAGTCAAGCTGAGCGTATTAAAGAGCTTGAACGTGAGAACAGAGAGTTAAAGCAAGCCAATGAGATTATAAAGAAAGCAGCTGGTATTGAAGCCCAGGCGGAGCTCGACCGCAAACACAAGTAATGGTTGATTTTATAGACGATCACAAACAACAATATGGAGTCGAGCCAATCTGTAGAGTGTTACCGATTGCTCCATCCACATACTATCGTGCTAAAGATCTAGAAGAAACGCCTGAAAAGCGTTCACAGCGTAGTTGCCATGACGACTTCTATCTTAAAGAGATTAAACGTATTTGGAAGGACAGCAAATGCCGATACGGTGCTCGTAAAGTCTGGAAACAGTTGAAATCCGAAGGTGTACATCCTGCACGTTGCACTGTAGAGCGGTTAATGCGCCAGCATGGCATGCAAGGTATTTGGCGAGGTAAAGGTAAGATAACCACTAAGTCTCGTGATGATCAAATACGGGCAGACGACTTAGTTAATCGTAATTTCAGCGCACATAGACCGAACCAGCTATGGGTGGCTGACTTTACCTACGTTAAAACGCTGAGTGGTTGGGTTTATACCGCCTTTATCATTGACGTGTTTGCCCGCAGTATTGTTGGCTGGAAGGTGTCTAATCGTATGAACACCGATATGGTGATGGCAGCACTCAACCAAGCGATAGCGGACAGAAATCATCCTAAAGATGTGATTCATCATAGTGATAGAGGTGTTCAGTATTTATCCATTCGCTATACGGATAAGATGGCTGATTCAGGTATCATTGCATCTGTTGGCACGACAGGTGATTCATACGATAATGCATTAGCTGAAACGGTTAACGGGCTTTATAAAACGGAGGTGATTGATTATTTAAAACAGCAGTGGCAAGGTGTGAATGATGTTGAATTAGCAACTCTTGAATGGGTTGATTGGTTTAACAAAACACGTTTGCATAGTACGATTGGTTATGTGTCGCCTTTTGAGTTTGAGAGACGATACTATGATAGTCTTAGTGAGTCAGACAAAGCTGCCTGACTCAAGTAATCCACTCTCCGATATAGTCGGGGCGGTTCACAGTATCTTAATCGCAAAATGAATACAGTGACTTTGAGTGTGACTAATCGCTTATTACAGCTTACAGATCAAAATAATACACAAGATAAGCATCAAAAAACTCAGATGTCGGCTGTTTTTGGTCACTATAGTCGAGAAATGATCGAGAAGCTATTAGAGGATATTGAGCTAGGGCAAAGTGTCAATGAAGCAAGTAGTTTGAATTTTTTTTATACGGATGCGCTTGCAATCTATGATAAAGCGATGAATTTAGTGACTGATTCAAATAGTAACTTAAACCATAAGCTTATCTCAAGAGTACGCAAACAAAAATCCGAGAAAATCTTAATTTCACCCACTTCCCTACATTATCACGAAGAAAAAGCGTTGGTTAACCTATGCGTTGATAATTTAGAGAGCTTATACCATGACAAAATAGAAAAACAACGGGTTAAAGAGATGCTAGGGGTGTTTTATGACAAGGTCAATACTTCTAAAAGTGATATAAGGTTTAAGTTTAAAGAAAAGAAGCTCTTCTATAAGTATCTTCATACTATGTTTTTAATGTTACCTAGCGAGTAAATATCAATTATATTAAGTCTACATCACATGTGAATAAGGAAGGAGTGCGTGAAGTCAAACCCCATATTGATAAAAAGCATAGACAGCAAAAAATTGAAGAGTTTAAAACTAACAGCCCTAATTTTTATGGTCAGATAACGACCAACATCCAATATAATGGCTATTCTCTGTTAGTAATGAGTCCAGTAAAAAATAATAAGGACTCTTCTTCTGCTTTAATGAAATATGTTTTGCATTTCTTGCTGATTATTGGGGGGTTAAGCCATTTATAATTTAGATTTTTATCATAGCTAACTCCAATGTGGTACATATCTTGTAAATTGCGTACATGACGTTGGATCATGCATTTTTATCACTATTTCAGCGGGCACATTATTATATGAGTTACCTGTCATACCAACCGACGCAATAGCGCCAGAATTAGACTTTTTAGCTGTATAGCTAATAGTCATGTATTTAACACTAAGGTCGTCGTAATGAATCACATCTTTAGTGTAATATCATTATGTTATCGATTGATTGAGTATTATCATTACTAAATCGATGTTCATACGTTTTGGTAATGGTAACAATGCTCTATAAAAAGACATATTAAAATATTAAACAGACCCTTATTTTAAGATTAAAATAAAGGTTTTAGAAGTAGGTTTTTACGCCTACGCCCACACTTCTGGGTTTGGCCATCTCAACAGTATGACCTGCACCAAAGTTATACTCTACTGAAGAGTATTTCTCATCTAAAGCATTTTTAACCCAAACATAGGCGTCCCAAGAATCACTTTCAATACCAACCTTGGCATTGAGCAATGTATACGCATCTTGCTCAAGTGCGTTTTGGGCATCATAGTAATAATCCCCTGTAAATATAGCGTCTACTCTGCTAAACAACCTCAAGCTATTATTAATTGGTCTCATATATTGTACACCCAGTGTTCCTGTAAATTCAGGAGCATAAATCATATCATTACCACTACAGCTAGCGCCTGTACCTAGTAAGTCACAGTTTTCATAAGTGTCATATTTTGCATCATTGTAACTCACACTACTATCAACCAGCCAATTGTTAGACACTTTATAAGTAGCCTCTACCTCTAAGCCTCTACTGGTACTGTTACCTGTATTGTCAGTCACGATTTGATTAGTGACAGGGATTAACTGTTGTACTTGTTGATCTTTAATATCAATCCAGTATAGCGCTGATGTGATATCCAGTCTATTGTTCAAGAACGAGGCTTTATAACCTATTTCATAGTTTGAGCTTGTTTCTTTTTCATAAGTTGGTTTATCAGGACTAGGGTACAAATAGTCGTAGCCACCTGCCCTGTAGCCCTGACTATAAGATCCATACCACATAGCGTTATCATCAGCCTGATAGCTTACTCCAAGCTTTGGCAACCAAGCGTCAAAGTCCATATCACCCTTAACAGAGATATTGCCTGTACTTTGATTGTCGGTTTGAATATCAGCTTCACGATTTTCACGGTTCATTCGCAGTCCACCATTTAAAGTAATCTGGGGGGTTATGTCATAATCCACTTGACCAAATAAAGCAATACCAGAATCATCTTTTGCGGTATTAGAATGATCAATGTACGGACCACCATAGCCAAACAATGTATAGTCTAAATAGTTAACGCCAGCGATTTCATACTTGCTTTTATAACCATATGCGCCCACCAGCCAGTTTAAAGGCGTGTCATAGTCTGTAGTAAGTCTGAACTCTTGCGTTAGCTGTGTGTTTTGCTCATCAGCGATAGATACGTAAGAGTATAATGGATTACTACCCGCATCTTGATCGGCTGAGTTAATACTATCAAGCTTCCTATAGCCTGTAATGGAGGTGAATGTCAAATCATTGTCTAATACCTTATTGATTGATAGCAATGTGCCATAGGATTTTCGGTCATCCTTGCCGTGAAAATCATTATCAATTTTATCAGGATTGGCATAGATAAAATTGGCATTACCAAGGGCATATGAGTCGTTGTCTTTATCTTCGTAATCTAATCCTAAATTGACCTGAAGCGTATCAGAAGGTGA
The DNA here is from genome assembly GCF_057396205.2 of Psychrobacter sp. CX14. Lineage (NCBI taxonomy): Bacteria > Pseudomonadati > Pseudomonadota > Gammaproteobacteria > Moraxellales > Moraxellaceae > Psychrobacter > Psychrobacter sp. CX14. The sequence continues at coordinate 57,045 of NZ_CM183187.1, forward strand.
CCAGAGTAGTTTCGTATTAATACCTAGTTCTTTTTTAGCGCCGTAATCTGAACCATCAAAGACATTGGTTAGATAACCATCGCTTTTAGTCGCCTTGGCATATATATTCCAATATAACTCATCTTCAATAATGGGCATACTGTAATAGGCTCTTAGGGTTTTTTCAGACAAGTTGTCTACTTCTAAAGAGGCAGTACCCTCAGCATAATTACTAGGTTCTTTGGTCACCACATTTATGACACCAGCAAGCGAGTTACCACCATAGAGCGTACCTTGTGGTCCTTTTAATACCTCGACTCGCTCTATATTCCCCATGTCAATATCGAACATACCACCACTGGTATAGTTCACTCCATCTACGTAATAACCTACGGTGGGATCAGTAAATAATCCTGGACCGATACCTCTGATGAAAATATTACTCTCACGACTACCACCCCAAGTAAAGGCCTGCATACTTGGAGTGTGCTGGCTTAGCTCACTTATAGACTCGATTTGTGAATCTTGTAATTGCTGATTAGTGATAGCAGAGACATTAACAGGTGCTTGTAGTAAATCCTCGTCACGTTTATTTGCAGTGACGATGATAGTATCCAAAGTCATAGTAGGCATGCCCGCTTCTTCACCGTATATCAGTGTATCTGTTGTGGCATTCTTAGAAAATGATAATGGCGTTTCAGCAGACCAATTATCTTGTTCTATCATGGTGACTTCTGGATTAATACTTACCTCTGAACCCTCGTTTTCAGTAATAGAGTTTGCAATCGCACTATTTGAACATATAGCTGTGAAAATAATTATGGTTATTAATTTTTTATTCATTGAGTCTCACCGTTTTATTAATATTTTTATGAATTAGTTTTACACACAATATTAATTTTTATAGATATTTAAAAACGCTAGCTTGCTTTACTAATTATTACAGTGCCTCAATACTATAGAGATAAATGATAATGTTAACAATAATTATTATCATTTATGTTACAGTAAGCTTCGTCTATATTGCTTGGGTCACCTATTTAATAGGTTCGATAAAAAAATTTAATAAAAAAAATTAGGAATTCATTATGAGAGAGCCCTCTCTTCTCTCACGCCTTACGCCCTATATGGGAGACAAAAAATACTTATTAACAACGTCACTTGTCGTATCTGCTGTCTCCTCTATCGTAGGTTTACTGCCCTTTATTTTCATTTGGCTAATTGTCAAAGAGCTATTGCTACCGACGCCCATATTTGACGAGGTCACCAAATATGCGTGGTTGGCGCTCGGCTCTGCGATTGTTGCACTACTGCTGTATTTTGTCGCGCTGGTCTGCTCACATTTGACGGCCTTTCGGGCAGAGGTCGGCATGCGTAAAGTTGGCATGCGTAAAATTATTAACATGCCACTTGGCTTTTTTGTACAAAACCAGACGGGCAAAATTCGCAAAGTCGTCGATGACAACGCTAGCCAAACCCATATTTTTTTAGCCCACCAACTTCCTGATTTATCCGCCACTATTATTGCACCCTTGGTTATGTTGGTATTGATGTTCGTCATTGATTGGCGTATGGGCTTGGTGTCTTTAATCCCCATTGTGCTCGGCTTCATTTCTATGAGCTTTATGATGACCAAAGAAGGAGAGGCGCACAGAAAACGCTATATGGACTATTTGGAGGACATGAGTAGCCAGTCGGTTGAATATGTGCGGGGCATTCCTGTGGTGAAAACCTTTGGACAAAGCGTGCATGCGTTTACACAGTTTGTCGATAGTATCAATAGATACAAAGAAATGGTCATGGCATTTACTTTAATGTGGCAAACACCAATGTCTTTTTATACCGTGATTATGCAGAGCGTGGCGTTCTTTTTAGTGCCTTTTGCAGTGCTTTTAATGACAGATGACAACTTGGTGTCCGTTATCAGTAACTTTACATTTTATTTATTGATAGCGCCTAATTTCACCCTGATTTTTATGCGTAGTATGTATTTTGGTAATACGCTTAGCATGACCAAACAATCTATTGATCGCTTTGATGCCATTTTAAACTACCCTGATATGTCCTTTGTATTACAGGATGACCCATTAACCTCGTTTGATGTTGAGTTCAAGGAGGTTGTATTCACTTATGACGGTGCAAATAGCAAGGCGGTCGATGGGGTCAGCTTTGGTATGAAAGAGGGCGAGACGGTCGCATTAATTGGCGCATCTGGTAGTGGCAAAACCACCGTGGCGCGTTTACTTGCTCGATTTTGGGATGTGGACTCAGGAGAGATCAGCATTGGCGGGCGCAATATCAACACCTTATCGAGGCAAACCTTAATGCACAATATCTCGTTTGTGTTTCAAAACACCAAGCTATTTAATGTGTCCCTTCGAGATAATATTACTTACGGCAAAGCAGATGCCTGCGAGGTTGAGATTGCCCGTGCCGTTGAGTTATCACGTAGTCAAGACATTATCGACAAGCTCTCAGACGGATTAGACACCATCGTGGGTAGTGAGGGTACGTATTTGTCAGGGGGCGAACAGCAACGTATCGGACTGGCAAGGGCGATTTTAAAAGACGCCCCTATTGTGCTGCTTGATGAGGCGACAGCGTTTGCCGATCCCGAAAATGAGCAATTAATCGGGCAAGCTATGCGTGAGTTGAGTCGAGGCAAAACGACCTTAATGATTGCTCACAGGCTTACCACGGTAAAAGAGGCTGACCACATACTGGTCATGGATGCTGGAAAAATTATCCAGCGAGGCACACATGATACCTTAATGGCAGAAGAAGGTGCTTATAAAACCATGTGGGAGGAATATCAGCAATCGATTGATTGGAAAGTTAACGGCAGCATGTTGGCGACAAGTGGGGTAATCGTATGAGTACCATAGATGCAGTAGATACTGTAAAAACAGTAGAATCACCAAGCTCTATTAAGCTAGATAAAAAGCCGTTTATGATCAAGCCTTTGCAAGATGCCTTCGCCCTTAGTGAAACAGGAGCCAAGGATTTACGCAGCTCTATCGTATGGCATACCCTGCTTAATTTGTGTTTGATGTTGCCCGTCACCCTTGCGTTTATTTTTTTGCAACAGTATTTACCTTTATTAGGACGCGATACAGTAGCAGGTACATCGCCATCTAGCTTTGAATTTAGCATCATTTCAGATGTAGCGACAGCGTATGGTTTGTGGTTTTATCTCGGATTTGCCATGTGTGCGTTTGCCATAATGTACGCCATTGCCTATGTCGATTATAGTAAAACGTATACCAAAACTTATGAGGAAAGTGCCAGTATTCGCATTAAGCTGGCTGAAACGTTGCGTGCATTACCGATGGCATTTTTTGGTAAAAAAGATGTAGCAGATTTGAGCGCCATTATTATGGAGGATGTAACCCAAATTGAGCATTTATTCTCCCACGCTGTGCCGCAGATTTTTGCCTCTGCAATTAGTATGACAATCATTAGCTTAATGATGTTTGCGTACAACTGGCAAATGAGTTTGGCGATGTTTTGGGTAGTGCCCGTTGGTTTTTGTGTGTTCTATTTATCTAAAAAAAGAATGGCGCAAGGGCATCAGCAAATCTATAACGATAAAAGAGCCATTTCCGAACAGATTCAAAACGGCATCGATATGGTGCAAGAGGTAAAAGCCTACAACCAAGAAGAGCGTTATCTAACAGTATTAGATGAAACGCTCGATAATTATGAAACGTCACTGATTCAAAATGAGCTGTTAGATGGTGCCTTGCTAAACCTATCCTATTTTGTGCTAAAGCTTGGGTTGCCGAGCGTTATCTTTGCAGGGGCTTACCTTTTCGTCCACGACGGCATTAGCCTGTTTACCTATCTGGTATTTTTGATTGTGGTTGGGCGTATCTATGACCCGTTTATGGATGCCATGAATAACTTTGCGGCACTACTGTATTTAAAGGTGCGTATTGAGCGCATGCAAGAGATGGATGCGATGCCACGGCAAACGGGACGCAAAGACTTTCATCCTGAGCATTTTGATATTGAGTTTAAAAACGTTGATTTCTCTTATCACGAGGGTGGCCAAACGCTAAAGAGTGTGAGTTTTACGGCTAAGCAAGGTGAGGTGACTGCACTTATAGGTCCCTCTGGTGGCGGTAAAAGTACCACGGCAAAGCTGACTGCTCGCTTTTGGGATATTGATAAAGGTGAGATACTGCTGGGTGGCACAAATATTAAGGAGATTGACCCTGAAGCATTGCTTGCCCATTTTGCTATCGTCTTTCAAGATGTGGCTTTATTTAACAGTAGCGTGCTCGAAAATATCCGCCTTGGTCGCAAAGATGCCACAGATGATGAGGTAAAAGCAGTAGCGAAGTTGACCGAATGTCATGAGTTTATTGAGCGTTTGCCAAATGGCTATGACACATTAATTGGAGAGAACGGCGAACGTTTATCAGGCGGTGAGCGTCAACGTCTCTCTATCGCTCGTGCCGTGTTAAAAGATGCACCTGTGGTCTTGCTTGATGAAGCAACAGCGAGTCTTGATGCGAGAAATGAGCGTAAGATTCAGCAGGCGATTAGCACACTGATTAAAGACAAAACCGTGTTAATTATCGCCCATCGTATGCGCACGGTGATCAATGCTGACAAAATAGTAGCGCTTAAAGAAGGAAGCGTTGCCGAGGCTGGTTCACCGGAGGTACTTATGGAAAAAGAGGGGTTGTTTGCTTCGATGGCGCGGGGGTAAGCGGTTAAGCATATACCGTTTAGTCCTTAAATAATAATTATTAACTGACCGTTATTGAATGACATTTATTAAATGACGATTAAATAAAAGATAAGCCATAGCCAAACCTCATATAAAACATAGTCTAAAAAAATACAAATAATAAGGCTCAAGGGATACCCATGTTAAAAATTGACTCTAAGCAACTTATACAATTAGGTATTTATACCTTAATTTATTACTTTATATATATGCTGATTAATTCAATTGCCATATTTACACCTCTATTAACGCCCATTGCTGCTTACTTATCCGTCATTGTAGCCGCTATACCATTTATGCTTTTCTTACAACGCATCAAACAGTTTGGCTTGGTGTGGATTATGGCCATACTACTAGGTTCGATAAGCTCCCTATTAGGTGATTACCCCTTGACCTTATTGACTGCTATCATTATGGGCGGCATAGCTGATGTTATATGCACTTATGCTAGACGTAAAAGTAACATGAATTTATCTATTGTCGGCTATGCGGTATTCACATTGTGGCAATCTGGCGCATACTTACCTTTCTTGTTTTTACGCAGCTCTGTACTTGCCGATATTGAAAAAAATTATGGTGCAGTTTATGCTGAGCAAATTGGCGCTTTCTTTACACCAACTATTATTCTATCTTTATTCTTTGGTACACTTATCGCTGGTTTTATTGGTGGCAAATTAGCCGTTAAAGTATTGAAAAAACATTTTGCGCATTTAAACCATGCTTAAGCTACTATCAAATACCTCGAATACACAAAAGAAGTCACCCTTTGACGTACGTAGCAATCTTGGGGCATTATTGATTATCAATACGGCAATATTGTCCAATGACTCCCCTTGGCTATTACCATTGGTATTCTTATTAATTATTATTCTGTTTGCTTTTGCGAAAGCATGGTTTGAAATTTTGGTGGTCGGGATATATGCTCTAATATTGGCACTACTTATCTATTTTAGTTTGACGCTATCAAGTAGCATAGCCAGCAGTATACTTTATGCCAGTTTAAGATTAAGTGCGCCGTTTATTACGACAGGCTGTATGGCTTATTACTTTGTCAAAGTTACGCCGCCAAACCTGCTTTTAACGGGACTCTATCGGCTCAATTGTCCCCGTATATTTATTGTGCCACTTGCTATTATATTCAGGCTTATTCCTACTATTAGTGAAGAGGCCAGTGCCATTAAGAGTGCCATGCGGATACGTGGATTAGCAGGAAGTTATTGGTTACGTCACCCCATTCAAATGCTTGAATATTTCTTAATACCCCTAATTTCAGCAACCATCCGCTCAGGCGAGGCATTGACAGCATCGGCGTTAATGCGCGGATTAGGTAGACCTACCAAGCCTACCAGTATTACCACCTTACATTTTCACTGGTATGACGGGGTATTGCTATTAGTATGCATCATGATTTTCGTATTGACCTTGAGCACTTAATCTCTTAAAACCTTGATAATTAAGCGTCATAAAACCTAACATATTTAAACCTCATTTTCGGTAATTTTAGCCTATGATTTCACTTAATCAAGTTAGTTTGCAGTATCCAAACTCGCCTAAGCCTGCCCTAGAAAAACTATCACTTAATATAGCAACGGGTGAGTGTATCTTGTTAACAGGGCGTAGTGGATGCGGTAAATCAAGCTTGCTACGTTTGTTAAGTGGTATTGTGCCTCATGTTTATGATGGTGATATACAGGGAGATATTAGTGTTGATGGATTAGTACCTGCCCAAGCGCAAGCTTATACCATCGGAAAAAAAGTAGGTATGATTTATCAAAACCCACGCATGCAGTTTTTCTGTACCACAGCACGTGATGAGATGGCTTTTGCCCGTGAAAATGCAGGGGATAATCCTACTAATATTCTTGAAGATATCTATCTATTTAGTAATGAGTTAACCATAACTCCGCTTTGGCACAAAAATTTATTTAATTTATCGAGTGGTGAGCGTCAACGGGTCGCTATTGCAGCAGTATTAACGGATAGGGTTGGTATCATCTTATTTGATGAGCCAACCTCAAATCTTGATAAAGAGGGCATTGAGCAACTAAGTAGGCTCATACGGCAGCTGAAAGAAAATAATATTACCTTGATTATCGCTGAACACCGACTTAAGTTTCTAAAAGATGTGGTAGATAGAGTAGTAAGGATGGAAGATGGTCAGATAGTAGAAGACATCAAAGCTCAATCGTTTTGGGACTATACTGATACCCAGTTGCAAGCGTATGGATTGCGCCATAACGAGGATTACAGCTTACCTAGCGCCCCACCTCAAAACGTCAGCGAGTCTAATGACGACGCTAATAATGCTAATGGACTAACCTGTCAGATTGATGATGACACCACTTTCCACTTTCCTCGTGGCAAAATTACAACGCTTCTGGGTGGTAATGGTAGCGGTAAAACGACCTTACTACGGACGTTGGCTGGTCTGGATAAATCGTCCTATCGCATATCTTTAGACGGACGATTCATAAAAGCTAAAGCACGCCAAAAAGTAAGCTTTTTGGTGCTACAAGACTTACATCAACAGTTATTTACCGCCTCTGTTACTGAGGAGATTAAGCTGTCTCGACGTAAGATTGATAGCGAAGATAACCAACGTCTCAATCACTATATAGATACGTTCGGACTTGGTAAACTTCGAGACAAACACCCACAAGCATTATCAGGCGGTGAGCAACAACGTGTCGTTATCGCTACAGCGTTATTTGCAGACAGAGAGGTTTGTCTATTTGATGAGCCTACATCTGGACTAGATGGTGCTAATGCTAAACGGCTTAATACGCAGCTTAGAAAACTTGCCGATGCTGGGCGCATCGTTATCATTGCCACACATGATCCAGCCATAGCAGAAGAAGCCGATTTTGCGCATACTCTAAATCACAAGTCCATACGGAAAAACCTTGAATAATAAGAAAGCATTACACTTATATTTTAACCTGATTATGAGTCTTTAATATTATGAACAAACAACGTACTTTACTCATAAGCTTTATTATCATCATAAGTTTTATGCTATAGTCAGCGAATCGAAAAAGGGTTACACTAAAATCTATGGCATACTCCAAAGATTACAGACAAATGATACTAGACAAACTAGAAGCAGGCTACAGCTACCGAGAGCTTGTTGAAGAATATCAGATCAGTGCAACTACTATTCAACGCTGGAAGAAAAACCCTGAGCCAAAGAAATACCAACGATCACCAGCAAAAATAGACAACGAGACACTTATCGCTGACGTTAAAGCACATCCTGATGACTACCACTATGAGCGAGCAAGACGCTTTAATTGTAGCGACAGAGGTATAGCAACTGCCTTAAAGCGTTTAGGTATCACTCAAAAAAAAGACACTACATCATCCGAAGGCTGACGACGCAAGAAGACAGATATTTCTTGAACAATTATGGCAATTTGAAAGTAACGGTAGACCTATTATCTATTTAGACGAAAGGGGGTTTAAGGCTCATGACAACAGACCTCATGGCTACTCGTACAAAGGTCAACCATGCTTAGGTGAGTATAATTGGCAACTAAAGAATCAGACGAATGCTATTGGAGCTATCTACAACAACGTACTGTTTAGTGTCGGACTTTACGACTGTAGTATCAATAGTAACGTGTTTCATAGTTGGGTAATGCAGTTATTACTGCCTCAATTGCCTAATGAAAATGTTATTGTAATGGACAATGCAACCTTTCATAAAAGACAAGATATACAAGAACTAATCGAAGATGCAGGACATACCATTTTATGGTTACCACCGTATAGTCCTGACCTAAACCCTATTGAACAGGTCTGGGCTTGGGTCAAACGTAAACGCAAAGATTGGAAGATAGACTGCATCGATACTTTATTCTTTTATTTCCTTTGGCTCTGTGACTGCTTTTAACTTCGCTGACTATATCGCACAATCATCAGTAAATACGGATTTAGAGGGTCTATGAGTGATAAAGGTAACTGTTATGACAATACGCCAATAGAGAGCTTCTGGGGCGTTTTAAAGAATGAGCTGATATATCATCATAATTACAAAACTCGATTTAAAATAATCAACAGTTTCATGAAATATATCGAGTTAGATTACAATCAAGTCAGGATTCAGTAGAGTTTAGGTATGAGATCGCCAAGACAGGTTTGGATGGATTTCTATCGTCAAGCTGCCTGATTAAAATCTCCCAAGTTTAGGTGTACGGATTTGACGGCAGGGGTCACCAAATGGGCACCGTCAAAAATCTGATAATTTGATTTATGAATATAGCTAATACATAAACTTTATAATTTTATTGTGATATCAAGTTAAGCCCTTAATTTTACACACAAAAAAAAGCCTCACTATTAAGTGAGGCCTTTTTAGAAATTGGAGCGGGATAAGAGATTCGAACTCTCGACCCCAACCTTGGCAAGGTTATGCTCTACCACTGAGCTAATCCCGCATATTGTATGGTAATACTACCATTATCTGGATATATTGTCCAACTTATGGGCTGTTGGTCTTTAAGACTTAAAATAAACGTGTCTTAAAATATTGGAGCGGGATAAGAGATTCGAACTCTCGACCCCAACCTTGGCAAGGTTATGCTCTACCACTGAGCTAATCCCGCTTATCCAAATAATCGCATCTTCTCGATAGGTGGGCTATTATAGACCAAAAAAAATTACTGTCAACACCTTTTTTCACTATTTTATTGACTTTTTTAACTTTGAAACTTTAAACCATGATAACTTGCTTATAAATCAAATATTTAGAAGAGCAATAGACTTTAAAACAGTTAATTTCCCCCCTTCGTGTTTATTATTAAAATGCCGGCTCATAATGCAATTTACAATAAAAAGCTGTTTTGTTACTGTTGATTCGATAAACTTTGATTATGCTAAGCCGATACATTAGATGAACTAACAACGATTGAAGTTAAGGTTAGTTGTTCTATCTGCTTAGGTGAATGGTGATATATAGTTAAGACACAATCTATTTAATGCTGCATTATTTAGCAATATAACTGTGTTAAATTGAGAGCGACTATCTGTCCATCGTCTGAAAGGTAGTAGAACAGTCATAAAAAACTGTCTGGCATAGGACGCAAACCCATTAGCGAGGATTATTTATAATGAAGAAATTTTTGATACGTAGTACGTTAGCCGCTTCGGTTACTGCGATGGCTTTGACCGGTTGTAGCACCACGACCAATACTGGGGTGCTCGGCGGCGACAGACAGCAGCTATTATTAGTATCAAGCGAACAAGTCTTACAAATGTCAGCACAAGGCTATCAAAAAAGCTTACAAGAAGCGCGCGCTAAAGGTGTTTTGGATACCGACCCTGCCCTATTAAATCGCTTAAACCGTATTGCGGGCCGTTTAATCAGCCAAGTAGAGCTTTATCGCAGTGATGCTAAAGGCTGGAAATGGGAAGTACACACCATCAAATCAAACCAGTTAAACGCGTTTGTATTGCCTGGTGGTAAAGTGATGTTCTACACAGGTATTGTTGACCGTTTGAACTTAACCGATGACGAGATTGCGGCGATTATGGGTCACGAAATGGCACACGCTATCCGTGAGCACGCGCGTGAGCGTATCTCTAGTCAATATGCCACTCAAGCAGGCTTAGGTATTGCTGCTAGCATATTCGGTCTATCACAAGGTCAAACTGAACTGGCTTCTATGGCAAGCGACTTGGGTATTGCCCGTCCGCACAGCCGTACACAAGAGTCAGAAGCCGACAAAATTGGTTTGGTATTGATGACCAAAGCTGGCTACGATCCTAATGCTGCCGTTAGCTTATGGCAAAAAATGCAACAAGCCAGCCAAGGCGAGCCGCCACAATTCTTAAGCACTCACCCATCAAGCGCAGCACGTATGTCCACACTGCGCAGCTTGATTCCAGAAGTCACTCAAAAATATAGACCATAAGCCATTGTCTAAATTATCTACTAAACATCAAGTTTGCTTGATAATTGAGTGATCGATAAAGAGTAAGCTTAATACTCGGTTAAACAGTCAGTGGCTTTGCTCTGACTGTTTTTTGTTGCTACCCTTACTGCCATAGCTTTACAATAAAAACAGACGACTGATTTAGGATGATTATCTATAATTATTGCCCTTTAGACCATCTTTGTTAAGACGTGTCGTATGATCCGTATCTTGCCCAAGCGTTTGTTTACGACTTATCCTCAATTAGGAGCTTTATTTTGCAAACACAACAAGCGATTATTGATAATCTGCAACCTTTAAATCCGCTGCATATTGATTTAGTGAATGAATCAATGAATCATGCCGGATACTTTGATGGTAAAGAAAGCCACTTTAAACTAACCATTGTCAGTAGCGACTTTGATGGCAAGCGTGCGGTTGCCAGACACCAACAAATTTATGGCTTGGTTAATGACTTAATGACTGCGCAAGGCGGCAGCGTCCATGCACTGGCTATCCATGCCTATAGTCCTACAGAATGGGATGAGCTAAACAACAAAGCACAAACTGTCCCTGCTAGCCCCTTATGTGCCGGACAAAATAAAGGTTAATTAACGATTATAAAAAGAAGCACCGCTGTTTAGTTAAGTGCATTGTTTATTTGAGTGCACAACTTCTTTAAAATGACAATCAAACCGACACTTATTTGTATAAGCTTGTACAAAATAAGACCTATTTATATTCAGTTAACATTAAGTTGGCATGAGCAATTTGTCTGCCACGACTTGAGGATACTATGAAACATCTACACATGCTTATGGCAGCTCTGACGATTATTTTATTTTTGTGGCAGAGTTATTTAGTATTGACCAAAAGCGAACGCTTGGACAAAAGAGGTAAAATTGCGACGCATGTGGTTTATGCCCTGCTTATTATTTCAGGGGTTGTATCGCTGATGCCACTCCTGTCTCTTAATGTGCCGCTGCAATGGGTTGCCGCCAAATTTATATTACTCATTGCGGCAATAAGTGCTAGTATTAAAGCATTCCGAGCCACTGCAACACCGTCTCAAAGTAAAGCCGGCATTTTTATTGCGCTGCTTGCTTATATCGGTATTGTCACCCTTGCCGTGATTAAGCCTGGTAACTTTATTTAGAGATTAACGAGGACATTAACATCAGTGCCTCTCTTAAATAGCTTTTATCAGTAATTCGTATTAACCGTTTGTACTAGTCACTCGTTTTCGCTCATGACAAAATTGGATTTATTTATGACACATATTTTATCAAAAGCTCTATCAAGCACAGGATTGCTGATGACCGGCTGCCTAATGATGGTGGGCTGCGCCAGTACGGGAAACGTCTCACCACAGTATATTCCGCCAAGCACTTATCAGTCTTATGACTGCAACAACTTGAGCCAAGAGTACAATCGCATTAACACCTATATTAATAACCAAAAAAATACCTATTCAGGTATCACAACCACTGGTGTGGGTGTTGGCGTCTCTGCTGGTCGCTGGGGTATTTCACCAAATATCAACTTCGGTCTAGGTAAAAGCAGCAATGCCAAAGCCAACGAAGCTAAATTATCTCGACTCTATGGCGAGCGTGATGCCGTGGTTCAGTCTGCCCGCATGAAAAACTGTGGTTTTGCAGCCAACCTAAAAGTCTACGGCGAACAGTAATAAGGCAACCAAATCATGAGCCAGCTTTCAGCAAACACTGCCACAAATAATACCGCTTCTAACAAACCGCCGCATTATCAGCGTAATGACCATCAACGTGTGGTGATTACGGGTATGGGTGCCATCACCCCGCTTGGGCTAGATGTCTCAACGACATGGCAACGTCTATTAAATGGTGAGAGTGGTATTAAGTCTATTAGTCATTTTGACGCCTCAAGTTACCGCTCACAGTTTGCCGGTACCATTGATAATTTTGATGCCAGTTTGTATATGGCGGCAAAAGAAGCGCGCCGTTATGACAGCTTTGTTCATTATGGCGTGGCTGCTGCAAGTATGGCTCTAAAGCAGGCTGGCTTTATCTCTGAGGTCAGTGCCGATCCTACACCAGTACAAAATGTTAACCCCAATCGCTTTGGCGCCATTATTGGCTCGGGTATTGGCGGTCTACAAACCATTGAAGACAATCGAAATGCATTAACCGAAAAGGGCGTGCGCCGTGTTTCTCCCTTTACCTTACCCGGTGCGATTATCAATATGGCTGCGGGTATGGTGGCGATTAAGCATGGATTACGTGGTCCTAATCTGGCGACGGCAACAGCTTGTACATCGTCTGCCCATGCTATAGGTCTAGCCGCACGTTTGATTGCTTATGGCGACTGTGATGTGATGCTTGCCGGCGGTAGCGAGAAAGGCTCAAGCGAGCTTGGTATGGCAGGATTTGCAGCAATGGGCGCACTATCTACTCGAAATGATGACCCTACTCGAGCCAGTCGCCCGTTTGATAAAGACCGCGACGGATTTGTGCTCGGCGATGGCTCGGGTGTATTAGTGCTTGAAAGCTTGGCGCATGCTAAAGCACGTGGCGCGACTATCTTGGCTGAGCTTGCGGGCTTCGGTATGAGTGATGATGCGCATCATATCACTGCGCCACCAACCGATGGCGATGGCGCAGCACGTGCCATGACAGCGGCATTAAAAGATGCCGGAATTGATGCGTGTGAGGTTGGTTATATCAACGCCCATGGCACCAGTACCCCTGCCGGTGATGTTGCTGAATCACAAGCGATTGAAGGCGTGTTTGAGCAATGTAAAGACAGCATTCTGGTCAGCTCTACTAAGTCTATGACTGGACATTTATTAGGCGCTGCCGGTGCTATTGAGGCAATCTTTAGTATCTTAGCACTGCAAGACCAAGTAGTACCGCCCACGATAAATTTAGATAAGGTGGATGAAGACTGCCATTTAGATTATGTGGCCAATGCTGCACGCTCGGTATCGGATTTAAAATACACCATGTCCAATAGTTTTGGCTTTGGTGGTACCAATGGTGCATTGGTCTTTGGCCGTTGGTCTGAGTAGGCTGCTGTTCTGTCCTAAGCCTAATTAGAGATATTTGGTTTTTAATATTGGGCAGTTATCATAACTTGATCATTATTAGCCTAGCCTATTTATAAATGGGTTGGGCCAGGATGCAGTTAATTACTGCTGTACTAATAAGTAATAGTTAGCCTCCTACCTTTATAGCGCATACATACAATCACGGAGACAGTTCTATATGACACAAGTCGCGTTCTCACACCAATTCTCTCATCGCTGGGCCAACGCGCCGCTACAAGTAAAAGGGGCTTTGATTCAAGAGCTTGATGACATTGTACAGCTGCTTGATGATAAAACAGACCTAGAAAAGTTTGAGTTCTCTATTCCTGATTTGCATGTGTATATTGATGGTATTTATGCCGAAATTACCGCCGAACAGGAAGCCACTAGACAAGAAGAGCGCCGCCTAGAAGCTGAACGTCTGGCTGCAGAGCGAGAAGCGATACAATCAGCAGAGGCTGAGGAGGCGATGCAACATCAGGCCGAAACGCAAACAATCTCTGAGAAAGAGGATACCAACGCTGATTCAGTTGAACCGGTACAAGCTGAGCCTTCAGATGACGTGATTGAAGACAGTGTTGAGGATGATAGTAAAGAAAGTATGGATACAGCAGAAGATGCTTCGATAGATGCTGTAGCTCACAACACTACTGACCATACAGCTAAGACAGATAGTACGGTTGATTTAGAAGACTCAGTAGAGTCAGAATCTGAGTCGAACTCACAGACAGATTCCCCTGTAGAATTAACACCCTCTATATCGAATCAACCAGAATCGTTTCAATTCAAAAACATTCAAGGTCCATTAGATGAGGATTTTGTTAAAGAGTTAGAGTCACATATTGAGGACTATCTTAGTGAACAGTTAGCCAATATGTCAGAGGATTTAAAAGCTTGGGTGCGTGATCAAGTGCAAGCGCATTTAAACAATAAGCAGTCTTAAGCTTCAAGTTTATGGTTAAGACATGAACAAAAAAGGTCGGATAGATTTCTATCCGACCTTTTTTAGGACGAGACATCGATTACTTATCAAGCACAGCCATCACTATTCATGCAGTACTTTATAGATGGTATTGGCCATTACTTTACCAATACCATTGACGCCCTCAAGCTCTTGCTGTGATGCACCCAATAGCTGCTGCAACCCCCCAAAGTGATTGAGTAAATCACGGCGACGCTTCTCGCCCAGTCCCGGAATCGCTTCTAAGACCGAAGAGGAACGACGCTTATCACGCTTTTTACGGTGTGCAGTAATGGCGAAACGGTGCGCCTCGTCACGAATATTCATAATCAAGTGCAGCGCTTTAGAATCCATCGGTAAGTCTAGTGGCTCGTGGTCAAGGAAATGCAACACCTCTAGTCCTGCTTTACGCCCCTCACCTTTGGCCACCCCAATAAGCAGCGTCTCGTTTAAGATACCCAGCTCAGTCAACACCTCTATTGCCATATTTAGCTGACCTTTACCGCCATCCACAATGAGGATATCTGGTAGAGGATGCTTTTTATAACGTCGCGTTAGTGCCTGCGCCATCGCTGCATAATCATCGCCATCTTTTACGCCGTGAATCGCATATTGACGATAATCACGTTTGCGAGCACCGCCTTGGTCAAACACCACGCAGCTGGCAATCGTCGCCTCGCCCATAGTATGCGAAATATCAAAACACTCGATACGATCAATATTGGCGGTGGTAACCGGTTCTAACGTCTCTTTGAGCGCATTAAATCGGGAATGTAACTCGAGATAATCACCAAGCTTAGTTTTCAGTGCATTATTGGCATTAAGCTTGGCCAAATCGAGCCATTCTGCACGGTGTTCACGTACGTTGGTCTTAATGACAGTTTTAGTTTCAAAATGAGTGCTCAGTGCCTCTTGTAGGGCTGCTTGGTCAGGCAACTCATGGCTAATAATAATCTCACCGGGCAAATCATCGGTCACTTGGAAATAAAACGAGGTGATAAACGCCGATAGATTGTCATTGAGTGGTGCGGTGCTGTCGACATCTGGGAAGTAGTTTTTACCACCCAACACACGCCCGCCACGCACGGTCAATACGTTGACACAGGTCATGCCGGCCTGACTGGCAATCGAGATGACATCAGCCTCACCTTGCACAGTATAGACTGCTTGGCGAGACTGAACCTCACGCAGCATGGATAACTGATCACGATAAAAGGCAGCTTTTTCAAAGTTTAAATCCTCTGCTGCTCCTTCCATCTTAGTAATCAAGGCATCATGAATCTCTCCTGAATCACCCTTTAGAAAGCGGATGGTATTTTGCACATCGGTCGCATAATCCTCTGGTGATACCAGTCCAACACAGGGCGCACGGCAGCGCTTAATCTGATATTCAAGGCACGGCCGTTTACGCTGACGAAAAAAGGTATTGGTACATTGGCGCATTTGAAACATCTTTTGCATCAACACCAAAGTCTCTTTTGCCGCATGAGCAGAAGGGAAAGGTCCAAAAAACTTACCCTTTTGATGTTTGCCTTTACCGCGTCCATACGCGAGTCTTGGATACGGCTGATCGGCTGAGATAAACACATACAAATACGATTTATCGTCACGCAGCAGCACATTATAAGGCGGACGATACTCCTTAATGAGGTTCTGCTCAAGTAGCAATGCCTCAGTTTCACTGCGCGTAATAATGGTTTCGATATTATGGATACGCGAGACTAATGCCCGAGTTTTGGGATGATCGATGGTTTTAGCAAAGTAGCTAGTCACCCGATTTTTTAGGGATTTGGCTTTACCCACATATAGGATATCGCCGTTTTTACCCAGCATTTTATACACGCCAGGCAAATTAGGCATGCGCTTGATTAAATGCTTCAGGCGGGCTTGTTTATCATCAACATTCGGTGATGTAGACTCTTTAACCATGGGTTACCCATTTAAAATAATAGTAAATATAAAAGCTTATATAGTCGAAGCCAGCTAAAAAAGGTACAAGGCAACCGAGTGCAAGTACTACTGTAGTAGGCTGAGCGAGGTTAACACCGTAACTCTTTAGTCTGGCTATGACTATAATAGCCTTAATGGGGCGAAACATGCCTTATTGCAAGCAGCAAAAAGCCCACGCACTGGCGCAGGCTTTTTAGAATAAGAGTAAGACGGCTGACTGTCCAATTAGACAAGCTATAGCGATTAAGCTAGGCCAGTAGCTAAAGATTGAGCTTTAGCCCCTCATAATTGTCGTAACGCTTATGGAGCCAATCGGACTCTCTAATTGCTGCAACACTTCAGTTTTTGGTAATGCTAACTGAAGTGAAACAGTACTCGCTGTGGCTCCCCTATTCTTTAAGTTAAAGAACAGCAACACCCCACCCACAATAGCAGCGATGCCTAAAATAATCAGCGCCCAACCCAGTTTTCTTCGCATACTCTATCCTGCTGTTATTAAACGATGTGTTATCAACACCTGCTCACTATTTAAAGACTGTCGCAGATAATTTGTCTAGTGAATCCCAAAAACTGGTCTAGTAAATTCCTAAAACTGGTCTAGTAAATTCCTAAAACTGGTCTAGTAAATTCTTAAAAACTGGTCTCGTGAATTCCTAAATCTGTAATTCACCCACATCGGCAACGGTCAAGAACAATTCACGCACTTGCTTAAGCAGGGTCAAACGATTGGCTTTAAGCGCTTCATCGTCACTGTTCACCATTACATTATCGAAGAAACCCGTTAGCGGCGCTTCTAATGTGGCCAATGACTGTAGGATTTGCGTATAATTCGCTTCGGCTTGCAAAGGCGTTACTTCGGTCTTGGCCTTACTGAATGCTTGATATAAGGTCTTTTCAGCCTCTTCGGTTAGCAGTGATTCATTAACTGTATCGCTGACTTCGCCTTCAGACTTGGCTAGGATGTTGGCCACACGCTTGTTGATTTCAGCCAGTGTCGCTGCTTGTGGTAAGCTGCGGAACTCATTAACGGCACGGATGCGCTGATCAAAATCAAGCGGCATATGCGGGTTAATTGCCGCTACTGCTTGGATAGTATCAACGCTTACGCCCTGCTCTGTATACATTGCACGGTAACGCGAGTTAATAAAGTCGACCACTTGCGTTAAGGTCTCGCCCGCTTTTGGCAATTTGCCTTGGTAATTTAAGATGGCTTGTTCAACGAGACGAACCAAATTAATAGGCAACTGCTTCTCAATTAAAATACGCAGCACACCAATGGCTGAGCGACGTAAGCTAAACGGATCTTTTGAACCGGTAGGCGCTTGGTCAATACCAAAGATGCCCACTAGCGTGTCTAAACGATCTGCCAATGCTAAGCAAATACCAACCGCTGTTTGTGGTAATTTATCACCACTAAACTTCGGTAAATACTGCTCTTCAATAGCGGCAGCAATCGCTTCAGGCTCACCATTGAGACGTGCATAGTATGTACCGGCAATACCTTGCAGTTCTGGGAACTCACCAACCAAGGTACTGGTCAAATCTGCTTTCGATAGCATTGCCGCACGCGTGGTTTGCTCGACATCGATGTCTGAGTAGCCTTCAATATTTTGCTCTTTAATCGTTGCTGCAATAAAGGCTGCCAATTTAGCGATACGCTCAGACTTCTCCCAAATGGTGCCTAATTTGTCTTGGAAAACACGATTTTTTAAGCTCTCTGCCATTTCAATAAGTGGCTGCTTTTGATCTTGCAAGAAGAAAAACTCGGCATCTGCCAAACGCGGACGTACTACTTTTTCATTACCACTAATCACTTGGCTTGGGTCTTTCGATTCAATATTACTAATAAAGATAAAATACGGTCTTAACTTACCCTCACTGTCCGTCAGACAAAAATACTTTTGATCCGCTTGCATAGTGCTAATAAGCGCCTCTTGCGGCACTTGTAAAAAGCGCTCTTCAAAGCTGGCACGTAGCGCAACAGGCAAGTCGACTAATGCCGTCACTTCATCGAGCAACTCTTGCGGGACAATAGCCGTGGAATCGACTTCATCCGCTAGGGTTTGTACTTGATCTACGATTAGCTGCTGACGACGATCAAAATCTGCGATGACTTTTACTTTCTCAAGCACACGCTCATACTCTTTGGCATGGGGAATGAGTGCATTGCCAGCATGAAATCTATGACCTAAGGTTATATTACCGGTCTCAATGCCTTTATTCGTCTTCACACCGGTTGTTAGCCCTTGAATCGTTGCTGGGATAACCTTGTCATCCTTCATAAAGACCAACCATTTGACAGGGCGCACAAACTCTTCACGACTGGCACCCGAGCGCATACGCTTAGCAATTGGCAGGTTATCTAATGCCGTTTGGAAAATGGCAGGTAACAGCTCAGTTGTTGCTTGACCTTGAATCTTTAATTCATAGCCAATGTAATCGCCTTTGTCCGTTTTGATAGTCGTCAATTCACTGACATCAATACCTAAGCCTTTAGCAAAGCCTTCGGCCGCACGTGTTGGATTACCATCGGCATCGTAAGCCGCTTTTACCGCTGGGCCGCGCTTTTGTTCGGTACGGTCTGGCTGCTTATCGCTGATACCTTCGATTTGAATTGCTAGGCGACGCGGTGCCGCAAACGCTTTTAGACTGTCATAGCTGATATCGGCTTCTTTTAGCTGGCTTTCAACACTGGCCTGCAGTGAATCACGTAGTGGCTTTAAGCTCTTTGGTGGTAGCTCTTCACTACCTAATTCAAATAAAATTGTACTCATGAGGGTCTCTGCTTATTTAAGAGGGGTCTGTTTTTAATCGCAGCTGCTCTTAATGCAAGACGCTGCGACATCGACGTTATTTATTCTTGTTTTTGTCTTTTTTCTTGCCTTTGCTGTCATCGGTATCGGCATCATCTTTATCTTGTGGCAGATACTTCTTCAATGCCACCTCACGGTGCTCCTCAGCAGCAAGTGGGAAGCCAAGTTTCGCACGTGCCTGTACGTAACCTTGGGCAACTTTACGAGCTAATGTACGCACTCTTAAGATAAAGCGCTGACGTTCAGTCACCGAAATCGCACCGCGCGCATCTAATAAGTTAAAGGTATGCGACGCTTTTAGCACCATCTCATAGGCAGGTAGTGGTAAGCCGGCTTCAACCAATTTATCTGCCTGCTGCTCGTAAAAATCAAACAGCTCAAACATCTTAGGCACATCAGCGTGCTCAAAGTTATAGGTCGACTGCTCCACTTCATTTTGATGGAACACATCGCCGTAAGTGACTTTACCAAATTGACCATCTGTCCATACTAGATCATAAACGCTGTCTACGCCTTGGATATACATCGCCAAACGCTCAAGACCATAGGTGATTTCACCGGTCACTGGAAAACACTCTAGACCACCTACCTGCTGGAAGTAGGTAAACTGAGTCACCTCCATACCATTTAACCAAACCTCCCAGCCCAGACCCCAAGCGCCTAGTGTTGGCGACTCCCAGTTGTCTTCAACAAAGCGTACATCGTGGATCAAGGTATCGATACCAATCGCCTCTAGAGAACCCAAATACAGCTCTTGGATATTTGGCGGATTTGGCTTCATCACAACTTGGAATTGATAATAATGCTGCAAACGGTTTGGGTTATCACCATAACGGCCATCGGTTGGACGGCGTGATGGCTGCACGTAAGCGGCATTCCAAATCTCAGGCCCTAATGAGCGCAAGAAAGTCGCTGTGTGAAAGGTACCTGCCCCTACCTCCATATCGTAAGGCTGTAATACTACACACCCTTTTTCTGCCCAATAGGTTTGCAAAGTTAAAATGAGTTCTTGAAAAGTCATAATGTCGCCATGTATTGGTTAATTGTTTGGTTAGGACGGCAACCGCTTAGAATAGGCGTTTATTGTCCGTTTTTTGAGGTGATAAATTTTATACCCTCACCTTACTAAAAAATCGTTATTTTATCTATATTGAGAGCCGATTTGGGACAAATTTAGACAAAAAAATACCTAGATGGTTATCCATCTAGGCAGGAGGAAAGCGATATAGGTCTGTCATTATTGTTATCTGCTACTTTTGCATAATGACCATCAGATTATAATCAGTCAGCCTTTTGATTTTTCAAATATACTGTTATTTACGCAAATGCAGTTATCTGTACGATTCTGCGGTCGCATTTGGCATAATTAACCAAAGAATTAGATAAATTAGAATGCCGGGCACGGCCGCACTGGCTGAAGAAATCACCACAAACAAGATACGGGTCAAATTAGGGGACCAACCAAAATATTCGGCAACGCCGCCCATTACACCAGCAATCATTCGATGATTACGTGAACGATGTAATTTACTCAGTCTTTCCATAATAGTGGTTCTCCCTTGCAAAAAATGAGGGTCAAGACATGATACTCAAATACGCTTTAAATCAAACAACATTTGAGGCTATCATGGCCGATAAGCCCAATTATCGAGTATGTATGAAGGATGGGTTAAGTGTTATTATTCATA
The DNA here is from genome assembly GCF_057396205.2 of Psychrobacter sp. CX14. Taxonomy (NCBI): domain Bacteria; kingdom Pseudomonadati; phylum Pseudomonadota; class Gammaproteobacteria; order Moraxellales; family Moraxellaceae; genus Psychrobacter; species Psychrobacter sp. CX14. Next base: position 78,150 of record NZ_CM183187.1, read on the forward strand.
AAATGCTGAATTTATTAAATAATAAGTACTATGTAAGAGCTATAAAGCATCTAACCACTCAATACCTTAACGGCCTATCTATTAATAGTTATTATATCGATTATTTTTAAAAATGCTGTTTGCACTTTACAAGGACTTTGTAACATTGTAACGGTCAAGTCTTACTTAATATTAGCCAGTCTCGATGTTTTTTACACAATATAACTTTTTGTTTTATATAGGCTTATTGCCGCTTATCTAACTATAACGCATATAGGGCCTGTACGACTATATAAGGCTTTGCTAGCGTAACTATTTTTCGAGTATTAACAAGTGAGGTTGTCGATGCAAAAATCAGGATTAATGATTGGTCATTTTGAGCCGTTACATCTGGGCCATATTCGCAGTATCTTGCAGGCATCAGGTATGGTTGAGGTATTACATATTGTCATTACCCGTCACCCGAACCCTAATCCCGCTTTCCCAGTTACTCTGCAAGATAAAGCACGCTGGTTACAAATGGCGTGTAGCGATTTGCCCTTTATTAAAATCCATATTCTAGATGACTTCTCGTTTCCGGTGCATGACAATATTGAAGACATTACTATCAATATTGATGCGTATAACGCCAAAATTGACTATATCAAAGATAAATTCCAGATTGATGAAGATAATGTGTTGCTGGTCACCGAAGGTCATCCGTTGTCAAAAGAGGCAGTGACCTCGACGCTAAATACTAAGGTCGTTACTACACCGCTGCATCCTGAATTTGACAGTGTTGCCATTCATTATAGCCCTATCGCTAATTGGGATATTATTCATCCTGAAGCGCGCGGTGACTATACGCGTACGGTTGCCATCGTTGGTGGTGAGAGCTCTGGTAAAACAACGTTGGTTCACAAAATTGCCAACTATTATGGAGCTGATATTGCTTTGGAGATGGGACGATTATATGTAGGCAGTGATTTGGGCGGCACAGAAGAAGGTCTGCAATATAGTGATTATGCGCCCATTGCTTTAGACCATGCCCATGCAGTACGCGAAGCTGTTTATCAAGCCAAATCTCCAGTAACGATTATAGATACTGACTTTGTCACCACTCAAGCGTTTTGTGAAGAATATGAAGGTCGAACCCATCCGTTTGTGACTGCTTGTATCGATGAATTTCGCTTTGATCATACCTTATTTTTGAAAAATAACACGCCGTGGGTAGATGACGGTATGCGCTCCTTAGGCACAGACAATGCCCGCGACCGTTTTGAGGCCCGACTAACGGATATTTTTAATCGTCATAATATCAAAACATACCCTATTACTAGCCCAGATTACTTCGAACGTTATCAAGATGCGATTGCTTATATTGATAGACACATCTTTAATCAATAAAATAGTCTCCTTTTAGAAAGCGCGACCTGTATTTAATTCACTTAATCTAACAGATTCAATCAAACTCCTTAAGGACACACATGAGAATCAAGTTACTAGATAATATTACCGGCAAATGGGCAAAGCAGTGGTTTGTCATTTGGTTTGTATTCGGCGTTACAGCACTGGGCACAGGATTTTGGAAAACCACCGATCACTTACCGCTAGATTGGTTTTACTTATGTGTGTCCTTGGTTGGCCTAGTATGTGTGGTTTCTCTCTCTTTCCGAAAAGCCATTATGGGCAATGGACTGGGTATGGTTGCTACCGCTGGCGAAAGTGTGGTTCAAGCCACATCCGGTGCAGTCGGCCTAATGATGGCACCGATGTTCAACTTTTTCACCCATGCTTATGGTCTGTTTTATTGGTCAAAGAACACCGATACTGAAGGCAACATGGTGCCCAAGTCTGCTACCAAAGCAGTGTGGATTATCACTTTTATCTTTATTGCCATCGGCCTGATGCTATTTCCTACGGTTAATAATATCTTAGCGGCGCAAGGCTACACGACGTTATTTGATGAGGATAATCGTAAATTGTTTGGTGTGATTAACTTCTATTGGTTAAACGTTTTTGCGTTTGTGCTGGGTATTACCGCACAGGTCACCATGATTTTGCGTTATTCATTTAACTGGTGGATTTGGATTTTAAGCAACTTTGTGTGGCTAACCATTAACCTAATGACTGGCAACTATATCTTTGCGATTCAGACCATGGTTTACCAAATCAATGCTTGTATCGGCTTGTATGAATGGCACCGTCATGAACGCGATACCATAGTCAATTAAGTGTATGCTTAGACAATAAACACAGACTTAGATAAGAAAATACCGCGATAGCTGCTATCGCGGTATTTTCTTATTAAGCTTAAGTCTCGAACTTAAAAAACCTAGGATTGCAACTTTTTCAACGCTTCAATACGGTCATCCAAAGTAGGGTGTGAGCGAAAGACGTTTGCAATACTAAACCCTTCTGGCTTACCCGTTGAAATCGCAAAGGCTTGCATATTCTCTGGCATCTGATCCGGACGAGCTTCTGCAGGACGTAGCGCATTTAAGGCTCCAATCATCTTATTACGGCCAGCTAACTTAGCACCCATCGCATCGGCACGGAATTCACGCTGACGTGAGAACCACATCACAATCGCTGACGCCAAGAAGCCAAGCAAGATATCCATCACAATACTGGTCACAAAATAACCGATACCCGGACCATCCTCATTTTTGAACACCACACGGTCCACAAAGCTACCAATTAAACGCGCGAAGAACATCACAAAGGCGTTAACCACCCCTTGAATCAGCGCCAATGTCACCATATCGCCGTTAGCAACGTGACCGATTTCATGTGCCAGTACCGCTTCGACTTCATCCGGCGTCATAGTATGTAATAAGCCTGAAGACACCGCAACCAAGGCTTTGTTTTTGTTCCAACCAGTGGCGAACGCATTTGGCTGTGCGTTATCGAAAATACCCACTTCTGGCATATCAATATTGACCGCTTTAGCCTGCTTGGCAACGGTATCCACTAACCACTGCTCAGTGCGGTTGCTTGGCTGCTCAATGACCACAGTGCCGGTTGAACGTTTTGCCATCCATTTAGATAAAAACAGAGAAATAATAGAGCCGACCATGCCATAAACGGCACACATAACGGCAAGACTTGCCATGTTTATCCCGCCTGCGCCATGCACAGAACCGAGTCCAAACACACGAGATAAAATCCCAAATACGATACCAAACACAACCAGTACTGCTAAGTTGGTCAATAAAAACAGGCCAATACGCATCATAGGTTAAACTTCCTTTTCAAATACTTAGGTGGCACACCGCTATTATCAATCAATAGTAGCAAAAACCACACACGTGGCAGACTAAGATGGGGACATTATGCCAAATTATCAATATGAATCGCCAACTATCGCTACCTCTTAGAGAGCCAGATGGTTTCTCCGGCTATGCGGTAAGTCAGTAACATCACAAACTGTGCTACAGTCCTCATATTTACAACCCTCCTTTATACTGCAATAATAGGCGCTATCAATTGTATTAATCAAACCTGTAATGGTCATTGTCATCATGAATAATGACCGTTATATTAAACAAGTTCATTCATTACTAATAAGGATATTGGAATGTCATCTTCTAAACGCTCTTCAAAACGTACGCTCGATCAATGGCTTGCAGAATATGCAGTTAGCCATCAAAACCCGATTAACAAAAAAATACACTGGCTATGTGTGCCAACTATTTTTGTCAGTATCTTAGGCATGGGTATGTCTGTGGCGGCTTGGTTCACCATCGTTTTAGCCATGTTGGTTGCCGTATTTTATCTACGTCTATCTACCCCATTATTTATCTCAATGGGTATTTTTATGCTGATTAGCATGGCTGCTATTAGTGTGTTACCACTTGGCTTTAAAGCGTGGGCAGCGGTATTCGTGGTGGCGTGGATTGGTCAGTTCGTCGGTCATAAGCTAGAAGGTAAAAAACCCTCTTTCCTTGAAGATTTGCAGTTCTTACTTATTGGTCCAGCTTGGGTTGCCAATACGCTTATGGGTCGCAAAATTAAGCCGAGTCATTAATTAGCACTACTCTCAACGGCTTTTTATAACCAAATTATAACCAAACTTTCTGGTTTTACGGGTTTATGTTACCCAAAATTGCTTAAATCTTTGTTAAACTAGTTGTCGCTATATATAAGTAGCGCTTATAGGTGGCTATTGCCGATTAATTAATATGCAATAACCCGTGCGCATTATATGTGATTATTTTTTTATCATTTGATGTCTTTCAAACTTGACCATTTAAGGTCAGTAATAGGAGAACCGACTGTGAATCTATTTAAGAAAACCCTGACTATTGCTACATTAGCTGCTCTAGGTACGTTAAGTGTTTCTGCCAACGCAGCCACTTACGAGATTGATCCGCATCATGCTAATGCCCGCTTTTTTGTGAATCACTTTGGTACCTCTACTAACGCTGGTGGCTTCTACGGCTTATCAGGTATCGTTGAATATGACCCTGCAGCCCAAAAAGGTTTCGTTGGCGTAACAATTCCTATTAGTAGCTTAGAGACAGGTATCAAACCTTTTAATAAGCATCTCAAATCTGCTGACTTCTTTAACGTTGAGAAGTATCCAACCGCTTATTTTAAATCGACAGATTGGCAATTTGACGGTAATAAAGTAACAGCAGTTAAAGGTGAGTTGACGCTACTTGATCAAACCCATCCTGTTACCTTAAAAGCTACAAGTTTCAACTGTTATGATAGCCCATTATTAAAAACCCAAGTATGTGGTGGCGATTTTGAAACCACGATTGACAGAACTCAGTGGGGCATCAACACTTACACTGACGGCGGCATGATGAAAGACGTTAAGCTGAAAATCCAAATCGAAGCAGGTCTAAAAAAATAAGACCCGCTTAGAGACGGATACAATAAGCCGGTCTCAATCTGCCATTTATATGACAAATGAGACAGCTTATAAAAAAAAGCGCTACTAAATTTAGTGGCGCTTTTTTAGTACGCTTTTGAGTAACAATGGATTTTAACCTCAAGTATGTCCTAGCCTGATTATACTCAGCCTGTTACTTAATGTCTTGGCTATAACGTCGTCAGCAAATGATTTAAAATGGTTAGCCAACCAATCGCCCATTTATTCTAAAAGCCCAATATAGTCCGAGAGGTCTGAAATGGTTATAAGATAAGCGAGCGCAAGTACTATAAGTGTAGCCTAGCGAGGTTAACACCGTAACCGTTTAGTAGTTCGCTGACTATAGCAATCATCATCACTGGAGTTTGCCTATCAATGTCACTACTTCACATCCCGCCCATTCGTGAAAGAGACACCTCAGAGCCTAATCGTGTGTCAACCACACTCGAGCTGCTGTTTGACTTGGTTTATGTAATTGCGGTATCGGCAGCTGCTGGTGGCTTCTATGAGCGATTAAGAGAGCTTGATCTCTCAGGCTTTCTCACCTTTACTGTGGCATTTTTTATCTTATGGAATGCATGGACCAGTTTTACATGGTTTGCCTCAGGATATGATCCAGATGATGTTCCGTATCGTATTTCGGTGATGATGCAGATGTTTGGCTCGCTACTCATTGCGGCCAATATCAATCAATTCTTTGATCAAGGCTTGATGTGGATTGGGGTGACCGGCTATGCCATTATGCGCCTAGCGGCTTGTACTCAGTGGTGGCGGGTATATCGTGATATTCCGGAACATAGACAGGTGGCACTGCGTAGTATTTTGGGCTTATTTACCTTGCAAAGCATGTGGGTTATTTGGCTATTTTTACCCCAGTATTTGCAAACACCGTCGCTGTTTCTGTTTATATTTTTAGAGCTGTTCATGCCTATATGGGCACGCTCAGAGAAGTTTAATAACTGGCATCCCGGCCATATCGCTGAACGCTATGGATTATTAACCATTATCGTATTGGGTGAAGGGGTGGTCGGTATCAGCGGTATCATCCACTCCTACGTGGTGGACTCTGCTCATAATGCTGCTTCAATTATTATCTCAGCATCAGGATTGGTCGCCTTATTATTCTCGATGTGGTGGTTATACTTTAGTATCCCATTCGCCCATATGCTAAGCGCACATCGCCACCGCCGCGACTTACTTGTTTTTGGTTATGGACACTTCTTTATATTTATCTCTATCGCAGGGCTCAGTAGTGCACTTAAGCTGGTGATGGATACCCATGCCACGCTAAGCAATAATGCAGTGGCCACCACTACCCCAGTCACCGAAACTTATGTCATGGCCACTATTTTGCCGCAGTTGGCTGTGTTTTTGCTAACGCTGACTTTACTGCGCAAATTTATGTGCAAACACTCGACATTTAACCTGCGCACTTTCTCGCTAGCACTGACCCTTATCGTCATCAGCTATTTGGCCGTGACCTTAAACCTGCCCATCAACTATGGTATTTGGCTCAGTATCTTAGCACCCGTCGTGATGATTCTTCTATTCAATAGAGATAACAATCAGTGGTATGAGGATCATCCTAATTTTGAACAACCTAATGATTAGATTGACGAATAAGCGCTCATTAAAACAGCCTAGTCAGCCAAAGCTTTAATGAGCTCAAAGCGTGGCATCTGTTTGCCATCACGCTCGATAGTCTCGGTGAACATCTCAAGCGGGCGTACCCATACGCCGTACTCACCATAGAGACAGCGGTAGACCACAAGCGCCTCTTCGGTTTCAGAATGATGCGCGGTATGCAGCACCTGATATAAGTTACCTTTGTAATGTCGGTAAATACCTTGGACAACATGTTGCGCAGTGTCTGTTTTATATTTGGTCATAACGTTTCAGCTTATTTTCTAGTTTCGATTTCGCTTGTGGCCACTCATTAATCGTCATGCTATAAACCACAGAGTCCGTAATAGTGCCATCTTGACGCATGCGATCACCACGAATCACGCCGTCTTGTTTAGCGCCTAATCTCTCTATCGCTCGTTGTGATTGAGTATTTATGATATCTGTACGCCAGCCTACCGTCAGATATTCTAGCGTCTCAAAAGCATGTGTCATTAGCATCAGCTTACATGAGGTATTAATATGACTGCGCCAATACGATTTAGCATACCATGTGTATCCAATCTCTAACCGTTTCACCATTGGCATAATATTATAAAAGCTGGTCGAGCCAATCGCTTTACCTGTGGTCTCATCGATAACGGCAAACGCAACCCTATCTTCCATATTATGAGCTTTATTAATATAGTCAGATATGGTTTCTGGACTTGGTACAGAGGTATACACCGTTTCCCAAAGCTTTCCATCTTGGCAGGCTTTGGCTAAGTCAGTTGCATGACTTTGAGTGAGTGGTTCAAGGGTTATGCCATTGTAAGATAGTGTTGTCGGCTTTAGCATGGTGGTTCCTAATCGAAAACGATATAAGCTTTTAGTTTTAATATAACCGCTGTAAATCCTATTTACTAGAACTTATTATCAGCCTATTATTCCGAATCAGCCAGATAAAATAAAGTCTTAAAATTGTGTCTTAGATAATGTCATCAAAATTTCAAGCATCAATCTTCAACAATCGCTTTTTTCATTTGCTTTTGAGACGCAGGTTCTACTTCAAGAAAACTTGCTGGAAACTCAACGTTACCATTTCGCTCCATGTCTTGCCTCTGAAATAAAGCCAAGTCTTCTTTCATATTTGGCGTGTAATTCGAAGCGATAAAACCAATATTAGCTAAACTCAATTTGTATTTTAGACTGTTACTTACTGGAAAATAATACTCACCCTTTTTCTCTAACTTTTTGAGGTGGAACTGTTCTTCGGTAATCTTCTTGCAAGTATAGGTATTAATCACATAATTCATAAGCTCATGGTTATTAACATCTCTAAAGTGATAAATATATTGGTAACCTGCTAAGGTTGATGCATCAGCACACATTAAATTAGCTGATTGCACCTTTAAAGCATTAAGTGCAACCAGCGTCTCTGTCTTATTAAAGGGCTCTGTATCGTATTTATAAAAGTAACTGACAGTCAGGTCATCTTGATCAATACCATCCCATACCGTCCCGTTAATCCTGATAGGCAGTTGTTGTCGACTCTCTTTTACGATATTTTTGACGTCTTTTCTTACTTTGAGAGCAGAGTCCCCCTCTTCACAACTTTCAATTTCGGTCACTATAAAGTAGATAGACAAAATAAACGTGACTACTCTCATTAATATGTCTAACTGCTTTTTCATTGTTGCCTCAAATGACTCATACAAAAAAGGGTTGATCCTTCATTATGAAAGATCAACCCTATGATAGACTAAAATCTAAACTTTTAAACCACCGTCACTTTCGCAAACGCTTTTTTGCCTGCTTGGATAACCACTGTCTGACCTGATGTTAAGCTAAAGCCTGCGTTCACTTCTTCACCGTCCACTTTGACCGTGTTGCGTTTTAGCATATCTTTGGCAGCAGCGTTGTTTTTGGCTAGGTCCGCTTGGTTTAAGATTTGCGTAATGAATAAGGCATCTTGACCTTCTGGCAACTCAAGTGTCACCTCTGGTAAATCAACGGGAAGCTCGCCATCAGAAAGTACATTACCCGCTGATTTATGCGCATTGGCAGCCGCTTCTGCATCATGGAAGCGCTCGATCAGCTCTTCAGCCAAAATACGTTTAATCTCTTGCGGATTACGGCCATTTTCCATCTCTGCCATTAATGCATTCACTTCATCCATTGGCTTGAAGCTTAAAAATTCATAATAACGCTGGATGAGCGTATCTGGCATCGATAGGATTTTTTGATACATGGTGCCTGGCGCGTCATAGATTGCCACATAGTTGCCTAAAGATTTAGACATTTTATTAACACCGTCTAAACCTTCTAGGATAGGCACAGTGATACACACTTGCGACTCTTGACCATAACGACCCTGCAATGTACGGCCCATTAATAGGTTAAAGGTCTGATCCGTACCGCCCATTTCGACGTCGGCCTCTAGCGCAACAGAATCATAGCCTTGTACCAATGGATATAAGAATTCATGAATGGCGATTGGGGTTTGTGATTCATAGCGTTTAGCAAAGTCATCACGTTCAAGCATACGTGATACCGTCAACTGGCTCGCCAACTGAATCATATCGCCGGCGCTCATGTCGTTAAACCACTGTGAGTTAAACACCACTTTGGTTTTGTCTTTGTCCAAGATTTTAAATACTTGTTCAGCGTAGGTTTTGGCATTGGCCAATACCTGCTCGTCGGTTAGCGGCGGACGGGTGGCGTTTTTACCCGTTGGATCGCCAATTTTGGCGGTGTAATCACCAATCAAGAAATAAATCTCATGCCCTAAGTCTTGAAAGTGTTTTAGTTTATTAATCAGTACCGTGTGGCCTAAATGCAAATCTGGTGCAGTAGGATCAAAGCCGGCTTTGATTTTTAGCGGGCGGCCTAATTTCAACTTAGCAATTAAGTCTTCTTCAGAATAAATCTCATGAGTGCCACGTTTGATAATAGCAAGCTGCTCATCTATGCTTAGGTTGCTTAATTGACTGGATGATTGTTCTGCTGTCGCTTGACTCATAATTGCCTCAGTAGTTGTGTCATTTAATAATATAAATGTAATCGTGGCGCCTATCTTAGGACGTATTATTGTGAATCTCTAGATTTTAAATAAGAATACAACAAAAAGCTATGTTAGCCGCTATTTTGTTACCTATTTGCGCTAATGTCACCCCTTAAATAGATTTAATGGCCGTTACATAAAAACATCTGGTTTTTCAGATAACTCATAAAGATAGTTACAATCATCATAAGATGGCTTAATTTGCCTATGATATTTTGTGCACGATTTGTATATAACAATTAGTTTTTCACTTTTTTTACGTTATGATTATTTATCACGCCAGTGTCATGCGCCCAATCCACCGCACTGTGTCATTAAGGCAATCTGCATATAACAATAATAGCTGTCTTAATTATGGGTGATTAATCCCCTATCCCAATACTCTGAATATAAATAAGTGACTCTCATGAATATTAATTTTGATGATGTAGAAAAAATTATTGCTCTAGCCGAGCGCTCTGATATCGAATCGCTTGAAGTGGTTGATGGCCAGCAGCGTATTCATGTGGTGGTACACCAATCAGCCACGCCATCTACTTTAACTGATGCTAAAGCTATATCAGCAGCGTCTTCATCTAATAACGTTGCCACCAGTAGCGTTAACAATACTGCAGATGATAATACAAACCAAAACTCAGCTGTATCAGAACAACTAGCCAACAGCAACGCTGTTGAAAGTGATGCGATTGTGGCGCCAATGATGGGTACTTTTTACTTACGCTCTGAGCCAAGTGCGGATGTCTTCGTTAATGAGGGCGATAGTGTCAGCGCTGGCGATACGCTTTGTGTGATTGAAGCGATGAAAATCATGCATGAAGTTAAAGCAGAAGCCGACTGCGTGATTGACCGTATCTTGATTAGTGAAGGTGATGTGGTCGATTTTGGACAAAAATTATTCGAGACTCATACTGCTTAAATTAATAAAACCTATACATCATTCGTTTATTATCCGTTTATGATGCGTATATTTATCGGCGCTTGTCAATGACCGTCTGTTAATGATAATGCTAGGAAGCAACCATGTTTAAAAAGATTCTTATTGCCAACCGTGGCGAAATTGCCCTACGTATTGTGCGGGCCTGCAAAAAAATGGGCATTACCTCTGTTGTGGTCTACTCTGAAATGGACAAAGACTCTATGGCAGTTCGCCTTGCTGATGAAAGCGTGTGCATCGGTCCTACTCCTGCCAATAAAAGCTATTTAAATCAAGATGCTATTTTATCAGCGGCGCTCATGACGGGTAGCGAGGCCATTCATCCGGGTTATGGTTTTTTAGCTGAAAATGCAATATTTGCCGACAATGTGACGCAGGCAGGATTGGTCTTTATCGGACCCACTGCGCAAAATATTCGTCAGATGGGCGATAAAGTTGAGGCAAAAAAACAGATGCTAAAAGCAGGCGTGCCTTGTGTGCCCGGTTCTGAGGGCGCTTTACCTGATAACGATCAAGAAGTATTAGCTCTTGCTCAAGAGGTTGGTTATCCAGTGATTATTAAAGCAGCCAGTGGCGGCGGTGGTCGAGGTATGCGCGTCGTCGAAAAAGAGAGCAACCTGCTAAAATCCATTTCAATGACCAAAAGCGAGGCTGAGGCTAACTTTGGTGATTCGGTGGTTTATATGGAGCGTTACTTACAAAAGCCGCGTCATATAGAGATACAAGTGCTCGCCGATACGCAAGGTCACGCCATTCACTTAGGAGAGCGTGATTGCTCTATGCAGCGTCGTCATCAAAAGGTGATTGAAGAAGCGCCTGCACCAGGTATTACTGAGGAGCAGCGTCAACAAATTGGCGCCGCCTGTGTCAAAGCCTGCCAGACTATGAATTATGTGGGTGCGGGTACGTTTGAGTTCTTATTTGAAAATGGCGAGTTCTTCTTTATTGAGATGAACACCCGCATTCAGGTAGAGCACACAATTACCGAGCTTGTGACCGGTATTGATATTATCCAAGCGCAAATTTTGGTCTCAGCTGGTCAGCCACTGCCTTATAAACAAGAAGACATTACCCTATCAGGGCATGCATTTGAATGTCGTATTAATGCCGAAAACCCTTATACCTTCTTGCCAACACCGGGTCGTATCAGCTACTGCCACCTGCCTGCTGGATTTGGGGTGCGTGTCGACAGTCACATTGAGACTGGCTATACCGTACCGCCATCGTATGATAGCTTGGTCGCCAAAATCTGTGTGCACGGGCTGACTCGTAAAGATGCCATCAAAAGAATGCAGGCTGCCTTGAGTGAAACTCAAATCGAAGGCATTGATACCAATATCGCCTTGCATCAGCGTCTATTTAGAGATGACGGCTTTAATGATGGTCAGGTAAGTATTCACTATTTAGAACAATGGATTGAGAAGAATATTTAAGGATGCCAAGCATGCAAACGTCACAGACTCAGCCCGATACCAAATCGGATGTTCAGACCACAGCCGATAGCAATAGCGCAGGCACGCAGTGGCAATGGTGTAGTGAAACCTGCCTTGCACTATATATGCAGCCACCGATTACGCTAGAGAAGCAGCAAACTTGCTGGGCATTGGCCGAGCGTATCGAACAACTTGACACAGTGGTTGAGGTCATTATTGGCATGAATACGCTCAGCGTGTTTACTAAGCCGCTTAGCTTTAATGAGCTAAACGCATTGCAAAAACAGTTGGCCGACATTAGTCAGCATACCGAAGCCAAAAGTATTCAAGGCAAACATATCGAAATACCCGTGCATTACGGCGGTAAATATGGCCCTGATCTAAAGTCAATGGCACAGTCGCTTGGTTTATCCGTTGAAGACGTGGTGCGTTTGCATACCGAAGCCACCTATACCGTTTATTTTATTGGTTTTCAGCCAGGCTTCCCATATCTGGGCGGATTATCAGAAAAGCTGTACTTCCCAAGACGTGAGACGCCGCGCACTAAAGTTCCAGCAGGTTCAGTCGGTATCGGCGGTGAGCAAACCGGTGTGTATCCGTTCTCATCCCCTGGAGGCTGGCAACTACTCGGACAGACCGAGATGCCTTTGTTTGATTTAAACCAAACGCCACCAACCGCTTTGAGCGCTGGCGATACGCTTCAGTTTAAAGCCATCGATATTCATGATGCATAAGCTCATAACTAATAAGTACTATAAATGAATAAGAACCAGAAACAGGCAACCACAATGAAAATTTTAGCCTCAAACGCACTGGCAAGTATTCAAGACAGGGGTCGCTTTGGCTTTCGTGGCTTAGGTGTTGGCCCCAATGGTGTGATGGACCCGTGGGCGCTGCAAGCAGGCAATGCGCTGATGAAAAATGATTTGGATGAGCCTGCTATCGAATTTGCTCTTGGTAGTATGGAATTTGAGTTTAGCCAAGATACCTGTTTTTGTTTAACCGGTGCTATTTACGAAGCTTACCTCGATGATACCCGAATCTATGGCTACTGGCGTATCAATGCCAAAGCTGGTCAAACCTTAAAACTGGTTCGTCCGCTACAGGGCATGTACGCCTATCTATGCGTACAAGGCGGATTTAATATCGAGCCGGTGCTTGGTTCAGCCAGTACCAATACCAAGGCTGAATTTGGTGGTAAAGAGGGTAGATTCTTGCAACAAGGCGACGACATTAGCTTAAAGACCACGCCGCACACGCCATTACCGGTTATTGGTGTACCGCGTCTGTTTAGTGATAATGACGACTTTGCACACAATATCATTCGTGTGGTCAAAAACAGTGAATACGACTGCTTTGATGACACCTCAAAAATGAACTTTGTGCAGCAGGACTGGAAAGTGGATACCAGCAGTAACCGTATGGGCTATCGCTGCGTCGGTAACATGCCATTAAAAACGATTGAAGATATCAGTATGAGTTCTCATGGTGTGGCCGCGGGCATGATTCAAGTACCGCCACAAGGCCAGCCGATTGTACTAATGGCCGATGCGCAAACCACTGGCGGTTATCCCAAAATAGCGACCGTTATTGAAGCCGATATTGGGCTAATGGCGCAAACCCGCTTTGGACAGCATTGCCGTTTTGAATTGGTATCAATGGAAGACGCTCTAGAGGCTCGTCAACAACGACAGCGCTACATCGAGCGCATTAGGAGATATGCAGATGACAATTAATAATACAAACCAGACCAAAAACGTCAGTGTTGATCTTAATGCGGACGTGGCCGAAGGCTGTGGTCAAGACGAGGCATTAATGGGTATTATCAGCTCAGCCAATGTCAGCTGCGGTCTGCATGCCGGCTCCTATCAGCATATGCTAGAGACCTTACAACTTGCCAAACAATATCAGGTACGAGTCGGCGCCCATCCTGGTCTTGATGACAAAGAAAACTTCGGTCGTACGCCGCAAGACTTAAGTGAAGCGGAATATCGGGCGCTGATAAGTTATCAATTAGGCGCTGCTAAAGCCGTCTGCAACTTGGTGGGCGTTGAGCTGAGCTATGTCAAACCGCATGGTGCGCTATATAACCAAGCCGCTAAAGATGAACGTTTGGCTAATATTGTGATCAGTGAAGTGAAACGCTTTGATCCCAGTTTGGCAATTATGGGGCTGTCAGGCAGCTATTTAATTAGCGTTGCCAAAGAACAGGGTATGGCATCAATCTCAGAAGTGTTCGCCGACAGAAATTACGAAAGCGATGGTTCCCTTGTCTCACGTACCAAAGACAATGCACTGATTCCCGACCCTGTTCAAGCAACACAGCACGCTCTACAGATGATAACCGAAGGCGTGGTTACCAGTGTCGATGGCACTAAAGTTGCCGTCGAGGCTCAAAGTATTTGTCTACATGGCGACAATGCACACGCCGTTAAGTTTGCCGCTGAGATTAAAAGCCAGCTAGAACAACAGGGCATTAAAATAATAGCGAGATAGACCCTTTTATCTCAAGCTCTATTTTGTATGTCGCTTCAATTTATACCTTATAGCGCTCTAATTTTACCTTATAGCGCTCTAATTTGATGACCGTTTTAATAAGCACGACTCACTTTTATTATCTTAAACAAAGCCTTTAATAAGGATGCCTATGAACGCCTTAAAGAAGAACAATACTGCCATACTCGGTGCCGCATTCTTAATGGCGACCTCGGCAGTGGGTCCAGGGTTTTTAACCCAAACTGCCACCTTTACTGAAAGCTTAATGGCCAGCTTTGGCTTTGTCATTTTGATTTCGATTATTATGGATATTGGGGTTCAGCTAAATGTCTGGCGTATTATTGCGGTCTCTAAAAAGCGGGCTCAGGAAGTCGCCAACCTTGTCTTCCCAGGGGTGGGTTACTTTTTAACCTTTTTAGTGGTGTTAGGGGGTCTGGCGTTCAATATTGGTAACATCGGTGGCGCTGGTCTTGGTATGCAAGCGGTATTTGACATCTCTCCTATTACTGGTGCTTTAATCAGTGGTGTCATAGCCGTGGCTATCTTCTTAAGCCGTGAAGCTGGGCCTATCATGGATAGGTTCACCCAACTTATGGGTTTTACGCTTCTGGTGCTCATAATCTATGTGATGTTTAAATCTAACCCGCCCTTTGCAGAAGCGGCCGCACGTACTATTATGCCAAGTAAAATCGATGCTATGGCGATTGTGACCTTAGTGGGCGGTACTGTCGGTGGTTATATTACTTTCTCAGGGGCACACCGGTTGCTAGAGGCGGGTATTAGCGGAGAGGAAAATCTGCCCTCAGTGACACGCAGCTCTGTATCAGGCATTTTGATTGCGTCCATTGTTCGGGTATTTTTATTCTTAGCTGTGTTAGGCGTGGTATCTAAAGGTATTGCGCTTGACCCGACAAATCCTGCTATGTCTCCGTTTCAGCATATCTTAGGTAATGTCGGTAAAATTATCTTTGGTATTGTTATTTGGGCCGCGTCGGTCACCTCTGTTATTGGCGCCGCTTATACCTCAGTGTCATTTATGAGTAGCTTCCATCCCTTTATTGAACAGTACAAACGTTACTTTATTATTACCTTTATTCTTATTTCTACCTTTGTGTTTGCTACCATAGGTAAGCCTGCGCAGTTATTGGTATTGGCCGGTACATTAAACGGTCTGATTCTACCGATTGCAATGATTATTATCTTAATTGCCGCGTACAGAAAAAATATTGTCGGCAATTATAAACATCCTATTTGGATTGCCGCATTTGGTTGGATTATTGCGATTATCATGAGTGGTCTAAGCTTTATGACGTTGGCAAATTATATAAGCGGTTAGTATGTTACTTTTAGCACCTCGCATCAGTGAGTTGGCGTTTATCAGTTTTGAGGTCTTAGCATGGATATAGAAATTATTGAAAAGATAGTACAACGTGTCGAGCGCAGTCAGGTGCATCAAGTGACTGTCGCTGACGGTGCACAATCTATTACTGTGGTCAATTATCTGTCAGGTCAATCTGTAGCAAGCTCTCAGGGCAATACAGCCGCTCAAGCAGACAGTTTGCCAAACACAGATGCTCAAAAAAAAGAGGACGCCAAAGCCTCTATCGTGAGCTCAACGTATGTCGGTCATGTCCAGCTTAGCCCAGACGGTGGTCCAGAGCTTTTGGTCAATCTAGGCGACAGCGTTGAGGTGGGTCAGACTATTGCTTATGTTGATGTGCTTAGCAAATTGCTGCCTGTTGAGAGTCAGATGGCGGGTATGGTTGATGAAATACTGGTTGAAACCGGTGATGCTGTTGAATACGGTCAGCCACTGCTTAAACTGCAATAAAGTCTACCCATAGTAGAAAATATAATTTTAAAAAAGGCTGTTAGAGAAATGCTCTAGCAGCCTTTTGTTTTGGCGTCCTTTTGGCTCATGAACCTTGCTTTTAAAGCCGACCCTTTGACAGTCTGTTATAATCAGAATACTTATTCTTATTGTACGGCACTTATCTTATGACCCAATCTATAAGCGACAATACCGCCCCTACCTTTGATGATTTTGAGCAGGCTTTTTCTGAGACTTTATTTGATAGCTTCGATACGGGCTATTATATCGGCATGATGTCAGGCACTAGCCTTGATGGCATGGACGCAGTAATTTGTCAGTTTGATGACACTCAAAATGAAAAAATTATCGCCACTCACAGTGCTCAATTTCCGGTTCAGCTTCGCGAGGTTTTACTGGCTTTATGTGAGCCTAATGGGACGCTTGAATTAGCAAATCCTGCCCGTAACGTTATCTTGGAGCAGCAGCCACGCAGTGAACTTGAGTGGTTTGGTTGGGCCAGTAAAGAATATGCAGAATTTGCCAGTACCGTGGTAAATGAGTTGCTTAAGAAGTCAGGCATCACAGCAGACGCCATCTTAGCCATTGGTTGTCATGGGCAAACCGTGCGCCATCGCCCAAATCTAGGGTTTACCTTGCAAATGGTCGATCCCAATATTATTGCAGAGCGAACGGGTATTAGCGTGGTAACCGACTTTCGTCGCCGCGATATGGCAGTGGGTGGACAAGGTGCGCCACTCGCACCCGCCTTTCATTCGGCACAGTTTGGTGATAGTAATATAGCAGCCACTAATACTGACGATGCGCAGCAAAACAAGCATCGTATTGTGGTCAATCTAGGCGGTATTTCTAACATTACTGTCTTGCCTGCCATTAATAACCATGGCAATCAAAGCCTTGGCGAAAAAGTGATTGGCTATGACACCGGACCGGCCAACATTTTGCTAGATGCATGGTATCAAAAGCATGTGGATCAGCTAAAGGTAGATTCAGATAATGCTGATTTTGAGACACTATATGATAAAGATGGGCAGTGGGCACGTTCGGGTAGGGTGAACCAAGAACTGCTTAATCAGCTATTGGCTCATGACTACTTCACTCAGCCCACCCCAAAGAGTACCGGCCGTGAGGACTTTAATTTAACTTGGCTTACCGCTCAAATCTCTAAACTTGATATCGAGCAGCAACAGGCACTTAACCCTGCTGACGTTCAAGCCACGCTTACCATACTGACTGCTCAAACGCTAACCGATGCCATTAAGGCCGAAGCAACTCGCCTTAACATGCAGCAAGGTGAAGTCGTGGTCTGTGGTGGCGGTGCATATAATCCTTATCTACTTGAGCAAATCTCAACTCTGCTACCGCAGTGGACGGTATTAACCAGTGAGGATTTTGGTATTGCGCCGACTTGGATAGAAGCCATGGCGTTTGCATGGCTTGCTCGTCAAACCATTATGGGTGAGACCGGCAACCTGCCAGCGGTTACCGGTGCCAATAAAGCGGTGGTGTTAGGTCAAGTGTGCTTTGCCTAATAGCCTTAAGATATTAAGCTAAAGACTGTACCCATTGTACAATTTGATTTACAGGCAATGCCCCTGATTGACGGGCAATCTCTTTACCGCCTTTAAATGCCACCATAGTCGGCAAACTACGAATGCCATACGGTGCAGCGGCTTGCTCAAACTGGTCAGTTTGTAGCTTCGCGAATACCACATTCGGTAATTGTGCTGCTGCTTGCTCAAACTGCGGTGCCATCATATGACAGGGTTGACACCAGCTTGCCCAAAAATCAACGATGGTTAAGACATCATTTTTTTGGATGGTTTTATGTGCAGTCTGATCGGTTAACATCACCGGCTTA
This sequence comes from Psychrobacter sp. CX14, assembly GCF_057396205.2. Lineage (NCBI taxonomy): Bacteria > Pseudomonadati > Pseudomonadota > Gammaproteobacteria > Moraxellales > Moraxellaceae > Psychrobacter > Psychrobacter sp. CX14. The sequence continues at coordinate 96,211 of NZ_CM183187.1, forward strand.
GCAGTCAATAGCTGATGCTGACATTTACCACATTTTGGTGACTCAGTTAAACGGGCTTGTGGAATACGGTTGGTCGCAGCACAGTTTGGGCATACTAAATGAACAGAATCTGTTGTCATGGTCTTATCCTTTTATTCAATTTATTATTAAATTCGCTACTAAACGCTCATGATTAAGCAATATTTGCTTATATAAGGGCGGTGTTGCAACTCATCAACTTATTATAGGCGCTAATGCTGCTACAATACGTATTCGCTCAACAGCGGACTTGTAGCTGATTTGATGGCTGAGTCAGCGGTGTTGGTGCTGATAATAAAAATTCTTTTCTGAAATTGACCGTTCAAGATTTAAAACAGTTATATTCAGAAGGGGTCGACTAAATAGAAGATTTGGTGCTTATGTCACGCTCTTTTTCTCGCCTGCTACCGACTTGGATTACCCAATACTCGATGCCACTTTTGCCTGCCGATATCATTGCGGGTGTGGTAGTCGGGGTATTGGTTATTCCACAAAGCTTGGGTTATGCGGTGCTGGCAGGCTTACCCCCTGAATATGGGCTATACGCCTCTATCATGCCGGTACTGGTCTATGCGTGGGTCGGCTCAAGCAACGTACAAGCAGTTGGTGCCGTCGCTATCACGGCCATTATGACTGCGAGCGGCCTGCATGGACTCGCCGAACCGGGCAGCGCACAATACAGCTTATTAGCAAGCCTACTGGCACTAATGGTCGGTGTCTTATTGTGGGTAGCAGGACGATTAAAACTCGGCTGGATTATTCAATTTATCAGCCGCGGCGTCTCAGCAGGCTTCGTTAGTGGGGCAGCGATTCTTATCTTTGTAAGCCAAATTAAATACATCACGGGCATTTCTATCAGTGGTAACACACTGCCTAATGCACTTGTGTCCTTGCTAAAACAGGCAAATACTCTGCATTTACCTACCTTTATTCTGGGTGTTATTGCCTTTATTTTATTCATACTCAACCGCTATGCCAGTCGTATATTATGGGAGTCTTGGCTACCTAAGTCTGCTGCAAATTGGATGGGTCGTTTATTTCCGTTAATTGTGGTCATTATTGCCATTATTGCCAGTTATGTCGGGCAATGGTCGACGGATGGCATCCGGATTATCGGTAATATTCCAAGTGACTTACCGCAAATCTCCTTGCCGCATATAGACAGTCTATCGCAAGAGGTGTCTATGCTACCCACTGCAGGATTAATGGCATTAATCGCGTTTGTTTCGAGCAGCTCAGTTGCCAGCACCTACGCACGATTACGCGGTGAGAAGTTCAATGCTAATGAGGAGTTAAAAGGACTCGGGCTTGCTAATATTGCCGGCGGATTTAGCCAAAGCTTTCCAGTCGCCGGCGGATTTTCACGAACCGCCATTAATGTTGACTCTGGCGCTAGAACACCGCTTGCCAGCATCATTACCGTAATGGTCATGGTGGCAAGTCTATTAGTGCTCAGCCGAGCCATTGCGCCCCTGCCCTACGCCCTACTTGGCGCCATGATTATGGCATCCATTATTAGCCTCATTGATATCGACACCCTAAAGCAGGCATGGAAATCAGATCACCTAGATGCAATGAGCTACCTAGCTACCTTATTGGGCGTGCTTATCTTCGGACTAAATACCGGTTTGGTGATTGGTTTAATTGCCTCTTTTGCGGGGCTCATTTGGCAGTCCAGTCAGCCGCATATCGCTGTGGTTGGCAGATTATTAGGTACTGAGCATTTTCGTAACGTGAATCGTCATGACGTGATTACCTATGATAATCTATTAATCATACGTGTCGATGAAAGCCTGTTCTTTGGCAACAGTAATGCGGTACATACCCAGATTCACAATGCCCTTGAAGCGCACCCTAAAGCTGATAATCTAGTGCTGATTATGTCTGCAGTGAATCATATTGATTTGACCGCTCAAGAAATGCTAACCACGCTAAATCGTGAGCTGGTCGATAAAGAAAAACGGCTACATTATTCCGTTATCAAAGGTCCCGTGATGGATATCATCAAACATACGCCTGTGATTAAAGAGCTGTCTGGACGGGTATTTCTAAGCACGGTACAAGCAGTTATCTTACTCACCGATGATGATCCGCGCAACGATATTGTGCCGACCATTCAAAAACAAGAATTTGAATAGCCACTTGAAGAGACCAGAAAAACGTACAATAACGATGATTAGATTAAGACTATCATTCAAACTTACACATAACTTTTAACCCAAAGCCCCCCTTTATGAGCGATTCTCTTACTATTTATAAGCAGATTTATCCTGCTCAGTGCGCCAAGCTATCGAAGCTAGGCTACCGCTCGTTGATTAATATTCGTCCTGATAATGAGCAGCCCAATCAGCCGACAAGCCAAGCCATTAATGCTGCGGCACAGCAGGCTGATTTGGCATACGCTTATATCCCTTTTGACGAAGAGCGCCTAAGCTTGCAAACAGTGAGACGCTTTGCCGAGCATTATCACAGTCTGCCCAAGCCGATTATGCTGTTTTGCGGCTCGGGGGCACGTGCAAAATTGCTATACCAAAGTGCATTGATGCAAGGATTGCTATAAGTTATATTGAATCGAGTATCTTGTATTAACATCATTTACATCAACGTTATCTATAATGTCATTTAGTCGAAAACACTAAATTTTAATTACCCACCAATAAGGAAAATATATGTCACATCAAGTTAGCTTTGCCGGTCAAATTACCCCAGAACAAGTACAAGAAATTGCTGACCAAGGCTTTAAAACCATTATTAATAACCGCCCAGATGGCGAAGCACCCGATCAACCTACTAGCAGCGATATCGAAGCGGCTGCAAAAAAAGCGGGTCTTGCTTATAAAGAGATTTCGTTCGCAGGTAATGAATTAAATATGCAACATGTCGAAGATTTCGCTGACTATTTTAATCAAGCTGAGCAGCCTATCTTGATGTTCTGCCGTACCGGTAACCGCTCAAATGGCTTGTATGAAGCGGCCAAAAAGATGGATAAATTAGACGACTAATTTATTCTGTCCAATCGTCACCCCTCTATTGATACTGTATAAAATAAGAAACTATTAAGGAACTATGATGTCATTCTCAAACAAAGACTCGTCTATAAAAGCCCTTAAAAAACAATACAAATCACTGCTGGTTGGTGCATCAATCGGACTATTAACTTTGGGTGCTAGCCAAGCGGCCTCTGCGATTACCACTAAAAATATCACTTATACTGTCGATAATCAGGCTTATGAAGGCTATTACGCCAAAGCAGATACTCCCAACGCGCCCTTTATATTACTCCTGCATGATTGGGATGGCCTCACCGATTATGAACGCAAGCGTGCCGACATGCTCGCAACTGAAGGCTATAACGTATTAGCCGCTGACCTATATGGGCAAGGCATTCGACCTACCGAATTAGAAGATAAAAAACGCCTTACTGGTGAGTTATACCAAGACCGCAATAAAATGCGTCATTTAATTGAAGCCGCTCTAAATGCTGGTCAAGCCCAAGGCAATAATGTACGTGACGGAGTGACGATGGGCTATTGCTTTGGTGGCAGTGCTGCACTAGAGCTTGCCCGTTCTGGATTCCCTCAAAAAGCATTTGTTCCCTTTCATGGTGACCTTGCAACACCTCCCCTGCAAAACTATAACAATACTCAAGGTGAGATATTAGTATTCCATGGTACAGCCGATCAAGTCGTGCCTTTTGAGGACTTCACTACCCTTGGTAAAACACTTGAGGAAGCTCATGTACCTCATGAGATGATTACCTATAGTGGTGCACCGCATGCGTTTACTGACTTTGAAGCAGAGTCTTATGACGAACGTGCCGATAAACGCTCATGGAATCGTTATTTGGACTTCTTAGAAAAGCTATACCCTTAAATATGCAACTATTATAGCCATAAAGCATTTGCATTAAGACTTAATCAAAATATAATAAATAATAGTTTATTGAACATTCGTCCTACTCAATGCTAATTCATGGATAGATTTCAGCTGTAGAGCTCGGTCATCTTTTATTCTCTATCTAGCCAGCCAAGGCAGCAGCCTTGGCAAGCCAATAGGAACTCCAATGGACAACAATGATAATAATGTAGAAGTGGTCAAAACTGACGATGCAACGGTTACTTTTGATAGTAACCGCTGCATTCATTCACGCAACTGTGTGTTAGGTCGCCCTGATGTATTCGTTCCGAACGTCGACGGTGAATGGATTCATCCTGAAAACGCCTCCCCAGATGAACTGTTAGAGATTGCTCATAACTGCCCTTCTGGCGCCATTCAAGTATTTCATCCTGATGGCACACCGATGGAAACCGCACCGAAAGTGAATACTATTCGGGTGACAGAAAACGGGCCGTCTTATATTCATGCAAAACATAGCGTCCAAGGCAAGGATAATGGCACACGCATGGTGTTATGCCGCTGCGGACACTCGAAGCAAAAGCCTTATTGTGACGGCAGTCATAAAGAGGTTAACTTTGAAGCGACTGGCGAGCCGCCATCTGTTGAAATCAAACTACCAGAAGTAAAAGATGCCAGCGGCGGTGAGCTGCGTATTGAACCGATGAAAAACGGACCAAACTTCATCTACGGTAATGTAGAAGTGGTGACAGGAACCGCACCATTACCCGTGATACCGAAGTGCATTTATGCCGCTGCGGCCACTCTGGACACAAGCCATTTTGTGACAGCACCCATGCAAAAGTGGGCTTTGAAGCGGATGGTTTTGTGCCACCTGCTAAGAAATAAGGCCGTATAAAGTCTGATTTATTGACTAATATTTCGAGCATATCTCATTCAACTGCGCCCGTCCAAAATTTGGATGGGCGTTTGCAACTATGACCATCTCGATAATCACACTGGGTAATTTGGGCAGCCTAAAGGGTAATGGGTTGTTTTCATTATTCAGCACTGTCATCTCTCCTAAACTCCTATCTGCTACCACGGTAATCCCTTGCCCCGCCATCACTAAGCCTTTAATCGCACCTATGCTATTAGTACTAGACACAATGTAACTGTTTATATTTAGCTGACTTAAGCCTTGCACGGCAGCATGGTGAAACGCGCAACTTTCTTCAAATAGCACTAAAGGTACACCCCTCGTCTCTTTGTAAAGTGAACACAATCCCTGAACATCTCCATTAAAGGCCCAAACGCCTTCACTTTTTTCTAAATATTGCCCTGCCTCTTTGGTTGAGGATCGGGAGATAATTGCGGTATCAATATCACCATTGGCCAGCATTTGCTGCAAGTTAGTTGAATTATTACAGGTCACATGAATAGGTAAATTTGGCACATACCGACGTATTAACCCAATAACTTTAGGCAAAATACTATCTGCGTAATCGTCAGGGCATCCCAACCGCAGTGGTCTAATTATTTGTTGACTCATGCTCATTTGCCGCATTGCATCGTCATGCAGAGTAATAATATGCCGTGCATAGCTGAGTAAAAACTTGCCTTCTTCGGTTAACTCAAGCGATCGTCCTGCTGGTATAAACAATACTTTACCGGTTTGTTCAGCGAGCTTATTCATTTTTTGGCTAACTGCGCTTTGGCTCCGATATACTTGCTTAGCAGCTTGAGAATAACTACCCGTTTCTACTACCGCAATAAAGCAGCGTAATGCATCAATCTCCAATTTATCTCCTTTCTTAAAGTTTTTGAATAAATTAAATATCGACTCTATTTAGCCTGTATCGTTAACAGTAGCACATTTTATGACATTACTTTTTATAATACCCAAGCGATTTACTTATAGGTGATATCAGATTTTTACGTTCGTAAACGACCAATAAATCTTGCATACTACTTATTCGGTTTTATAAATTTTATATCTATAAATAATAAGGAAGTTTGATGAACATCCCTCTACTTGTTATCGGCAATAAAAACTATTCATCATGGTCGTTACGTGCATGGTTACTGTTAAAAGCATTCAATATTGATTTTAAAGAGCAAAAAATTGAGCTGTTTCATCCATCATCTAAACCCACCCTGGATAAATACTCTACATCAGGGAAAGTACCTGTACTAGTAGATTTTCAAGGTGACGCTCAGTCTAGTGTCAATATCACGGATAGCTTAGCGATTGCATTATATGCTAATGATTATTTAACCGATTTAGATATCTGGTCAGGACAACCAAAGTCCAAAGCTCTGCTTAATCAATCAGATACATCTGCCCGAGAGCAGCGAGCCTTTTGTCAGAGTATCGTGACTGAAATGCACTCAGGTTTTATCGGTCTGCGTCAGGTAATGGCTGTGAACATTCGGGCAACCGCAAGAATTACGCCCACGTCTGCTTGTCTTAAAGATTTACAGCGCATCGAATCTATTTTTGAGACGTGTTTAAACAGTGATGCTCATAAGAACAGTGAAAATAACTATCTCTTTGGCGACTTCACCATTGCTGATGCTTGGTATGCGCCTGTGGTATTCCGATTGCAAAGCTATGCCAATGCCTCAAATATTGAGCTAAAAATGACGACTCAGCGATATTGTGAGACTATGTTAAGTAATCCACATTTAAAGCAGTGGCGTGAGGACGCCCTAAAAGAAACGACCATATTACCAGAGGATGAAACAGGAGAGATATTGTCTGTGGAAGGTATCTTGGCAGATTAGTATTTGACAGATATGACCATTATTTAAGCGGATAATCTTCCGGTAAAACATAGCCCTTAGTAGGCACATAGAATATCTTATGTGTCTCACTATTATAGACTGTCTTATAGGTCGCACCTTGATTGTATTCATGACCATTAATGGTCAGTTTCAATGGATAGAACCCATTTTTTATCGTGTTGTTATCAATATCATACGTCACTTTAATCAAGTTACAGTACTCAATACGACTGTCTTTACTACACCCTGATGGTGCATAGTAGTTATTCTCAGACGAGGACTTTGCCATTATACGATGGTCCATAATCTGTTTTGAGCTAGGGTCTGGTGTTAATAAGACATACTCTGAAAAAGACTGGCTACCATGTGAGTCGCTGTGAGTATTGATAAATCCCCAATAATCAGGTGCCACTTGTATCAATTCCCAGTCCACCAACCCTTTGCCAAAGCTACCGGCATTCATAGCAGGATTAGCGTACTCAACCTGCCAGCCATCGGCTGTTAATTCTAGATCTGCGTTAGAATCTGATCTGGGCTTTAGAACCAACATCCCCACAAGACCCGTGTCTGCATGCGAACCAGAGTCTTCGCTACCGTCTTCATGAAAGGCGACTTCTCCACTGACTAACATATACAATCGCTTACCTTGAGAGGTATCCACCTGCAATAGCCTGTCCACTTTAATGCAATAGCCACTTTTATTGTACTGCCCCTCCCAACTTGATGAGCCGTCTTTAGCAAAAATACCTCGGCACTGTTTGGTCTCATTATAAATAGGGTAATACGATTTAATGATGTCATTGACCGTTTTTGCTGAGGCATGGCTGGCCACACTGATTGACACCATGGCAAATAATGCCAAAGACACCTTTCTTGATAACCCTTTAATCGATAACGTCTCTTTTAATACTGACATGCCATATCTCTATAAGATAAGTTTTAGATAGTTTAATAAATTACGTTAATCGACTTTCTATAGCAAGGTCTATAAACAGTGCTTTGCTCCATTTCATATTCAATCCATATCTATTATCGATAACTGAATAATGAATCATTGGCAGATTCACCATTTACGTTTATGATGAGGTCGTTACACTTTTATTTTCACACTTATGGCTTGCACACCAGTTAGCTACGTTTTTGACAAGGATTGTCTCATGAATCATGCACTCGCTCTGCTGCCATTAGCACTGGCCTATATTATGTTCACCTTGGGTACAGGGCTGACCACTACCGATTTTAAAATCATTGTCAAGCGCCCAAAAGTGTTCTTGCTCGGACTGTTTAGTCAAATATTACTAGTGCCTTTAGTGGCCATAATCGTCGTCACCTTGATGTCACCACCCCCTGCCATTGCATTTGGTATTATGCTAATCAGCTTTTGTCCCGGCGGTGTTACCAGCAATATTCTCACTTACCATGCCAAAGGTAATGTGGCGCTATCCATTGCACTCACCGGCGTGGTCAGCTTGTTATCTGTGATTACCCTACCTATTATGATTACGCTCGCCTTTAATCACTTTATGCAGGACCAAGCCGGCTCAATCAGCGCCTTAAAGATTGGGTTGGTTATGTTTTTAATCACTACCTTGCCGGTCGGTTTAGGTATGTTAGCACGTCATAAATTTACTGACTTTATGACACGCAGAAGCGGCTTATTAAATGGCTTGGCCAGTTTGTTTTTTGTGGTAATCGTTATTGCAGCTATTGCCTCAAACTGGAGGTTGACTCAATCACATATTACTGAAATCGGACTGGAACTGGCGTTAATTATTGCGATTTTGTTTGCATTGAGCTTACTTGTTGCCAGAGCGTTTCATCTGAGCTGGACAGATGCCAAAACGATCTCTATTGAAACCAGCATCCAAAACAGCACCACGGCGATAACGCTTGCGCCGATTATTATTGGCACTTCTGTGGCACTACCAGTGATTGCACTGCCTGCCGCTTTGTATGGAATACTGATGTATGTTATCGCGCTGCCAGTAATTGCCTATGTGCGTGGCAAACAATAACTCAAGCATCATTTAATAAGTTATCACGGCTATGACGTTGGCAACCGAATTAGACCATACAACATTCCAAAGCAATCAACCTAATGACCCTCGCTATTGAAAAACAAAAAAAGCCACCGTAACCACTGTTACGGCGGCTACGATGGCTCTATTGTGAAAGGTTGGACGTTAGCAATGAACCCGATTTAAGATTTTTGCTTGAGCTCTTTGGCTTCTAATACGGCCTCTTTACCCCAAGCAGCCAAATCTAAGTCAAGTTTTTCATACTCTTTTGCATCAAATAACGGTACTTTGACACCGGCTTTTAATTGACCTGCAAAGTCATCAAGCAAACGCTTGGCACGTGGGAATAGCATAATCAGTGCCAATAAGTTGGCCAATGCCAATACACCCATTAGTGGATCTGCGAAGAAGAATACCTCTGTTGCTGTTGGCGCAACTGCACCGACGAATAAAATAGCAACCACCACCACACGTAAAATAAAGGTCGCCGTTTTAATATTATCTTTTACCAAAAAGTTAATCGCATTTTCGCCCATATAGTAGTTATACATAATAGAGCTTAAGGCGAATAATAATAGCGATATGGTTAGCACATACTGTGACCATTCTCCAAGCTCGCTAGTTAATGCCTGTTGCGCTAATACAATACCGTCAATCTCAACACCGGGCTGATACACACCGCTCAATAAAATCATAAACGCAGTAGCACTACACACCACGATAGTGTCAATAAATACAGACAACGATTGCGAGATACCTTGGCTCACTGGATGGGTCGCATAAGCAGTTGCCGCAACGTTTGGTGCTGAGCCTAAGCCGGCCTCATTTGAGAACAGACCACGCTTCATACCTTGCTCAATGGCAACACCAATACCGCCGCCGACCACTGACTCAAACCCAAACGCATTTTTGACAATCATAGTGATTAGTGCTGGCAGTTCCGTGATATTTAGCACAATAATGACCACTGCCATTAATAGGTAAATTAGCGCCATAATAGGAATCACGATGTCAGCAGCTTTTGCAATACGCTTGATACCACCAAACACAATAAACCCGCCAGCGATAACCAAAATGACGCCTGAAATCCAGCGTTCAATACCAAAGCTTTCTAACGCTGAGCCTGCCACCGTGTTGCCTTGGAATGCCACAAAGCCAATTGAGAATGACAATAATAATGACACCGCATAGATAACTGCTAGCCATTTATACTCACGACCTAAGCCGTGCAAGATATAGGTTGCTGGACCACCACGGAAGTTGCCTTCATGGTCTTTGCGCTTATACAGCTGCGCCAAGCTACATTCGACAATACTGGTCATCATACCGATGGCCGCTACTGTCCACATCCAAAACACCGCACCTGGACCCCCCAGTGAGATAGCAACCGCGACACCAGCGATGTTACCACCGCCGACACGCCCGCCGATAGAGACCAATAGTGCCTGACGCGCTGTAATACCACCTTCTCCGACTTCATCGCTGCGGAATACCGAAAACATGCGTTTAAAATATCTAATCTGTGCAAAATTACCGACTATCGTAAACAATAGCCCAAAAATGATGAGCATCGGGACAAGCGACCACCCCCATGTCAGATCACCCACTTTGCTAAAAAATGCTTGAATTAACTCCATCGTATTCTCATTCCTTTTAAAGTAAACCCTGCATCTGGTTAGGCCATAGACACACCATCAAAATAAAAACGCCATCAATGAGAGTGCATCAGATACAAGACAGTCAAGTGAATTTGGACACCTAGACCTTTAAACGAGCTGCTTAGCATTTATAATAAATGGCTTAATAGCACAGTTAATAGACACGTTTATCAGCGGTGCGCTCAGTTCTGGGGGTATATTCTAAAGCAAAATAGACGCTAAGATTATAGAAATTAAAATTAAAAACAGATAACTACTTGAGTATCGTAAGTTGACCAAATCAATTAAAACTAAGGCGATTAAGCTCAAATAAAAAAGCCAGCCTACACTACTGTAGGATGGCTTTTTAAGTCACTCAATATTAAATCATAGTAGTACATACAAATGATTTAACAGTAGGCTAATAAATCATGCAAATTATTGCATCACAAGGTATTCAAATGCGGATAACGCCGCTTTACTACCCTCGCCCATTGCAATGTTGATTTGCTTAAACGGTACGGTAGTCACATCGCCCGCAGCAAAGATACCTCTGCGGTCTGTTCGGCAAGCTTCATCAATTTCGATTTCGCCAAAGCGATTCACATCGACAAACCCTTTAACAAACTCAGAATTTGGTACCAAACCAATTTGCACGAATACCGCCGACAATTCTTGCTCTTTGGTTTCGCCGCACGTGCGGTCTTCATACACGATGGATGTCACTTTACCGTCAGCTGCTTTAATTTCTTTGGTCGCCGCTGAGGTAATAATGTTAATATTTTTAGTCTCTTTGGCTTTGTTAATCAATACTTGGTCCGCTTTTAAGCCATCCGCGAATTCAAATACTGTGACGTTTTTCACGATACCCGCTAAGTCTAACGCCGCTTCGATACCTGAGTTACCGCCACCGATAACTGCGATATCTTTACCTTTAAAGAATGGACCATCACAGTGTGGGCAGTATGCAACACCGCTACCGATATTTTCTTCTTCACCAGGAACGTTCAGCTTACGCCACTGAGCACCTGTTGCGATGATGATACTGCGGGTCTCAAACTGCTCACCGGTATTAAGATGAATGTTATAGTTTTCATCTTCAGTTTCAGACAGCTGTTTGACGCTGACGTGCTCTTTGATATTAATGTCGTACTCTTTAAGGTGTTTTTCAAAGTTAGCTGACAGCTCGTTACCCGTGGTTAAAGGCACAGAGATTAAGTTTTCAATTGCTTGAGTATCTTTCACCTGTCCACCGATACGGTCAGCAATGATAGTAACTTTTAAACCTTTACGTGCGCTATAAATCGCTGATGCCACGCCTGCTGGACCACCTCCAATAACGGTAACGTCTTGACGCTCTAGCTGCTCTTGGTCATTGGCGCTCGCCGCATTCAATAAGTCTGGGTATTCTGCTTGTAGCTTATCGATAATGCGCGCCGTGTCCACTTTACCATTTAAGAAAGGCTTGCCATTCAAAAATACCGCTGGTACGCCTTGAATGTTGTTGGCTTCGACTTGCTCTTGGAACAAGCCACCATCAATCATCTCGTTACTAATGCCATCATTCAATAACGCAAACTGGTTAAGCGCCTGCACCACTTCCGGACAGTTGTGGCAAGACAGAGACACATAAGTTTGGAACTGTAATGGTTGACCAATACGCTTCACCATCTTTTGAATACTTTCATCAAGCTTTAGTGTGTGACCGCCGGCTTGTAAGATGGCTAAGATTAGCGATGTAAACTCATGACCGCCTGGAATACCACTAAATACGATACCCGTTTCATTATTAACATCATCGCCTTCGCTTGTAATCTTGAAGCTGATTGGGCTTGGTAGACTGTCGTCAGTGTTGCTCTCATCAAACTTAATCTTGTCGGTTGTTCCCGCAATTTTGGTCAAGAAATCAACCAGTTCGGCACGTTTTTGATGCTCACCGGCACCAATAACAAAACTAATAGGGCGAGTCATTTTTTCACTATAGCTTTTTACCGCATCTAATAAACTTTGGTCTAACATATCGAACTCCTCATTCGGGGCTGTTATCTATATCAATGTTCTAAAATAGGGAATAAATACGATTTAATTGATGGTTGAATAATTATTGTTGCATTAGTTGCTCACTAAGCAGCGTAATGGCAAGTAAATAAAGGATTACTGATTAGCTTATGTCTTTATTATCGGGGCATAGGCGCAAAACAACAAGCGTATAAAGCTGAATAATATGATTGATAAAACTGAACTATTATAGAAATTAGTTTTGTAATACTTATTATTGATAAAAACTGACACCATTTATACTTTTTGACAGGTAAATTGTAAGTTAAGCCAAAACTAAGTGTTTTTGCCATGGTCAACACTTGATATTTTGGGTACAATTTAATGAGAAGGTAATAAAAATAAATATACTTTCTCTTTGATGGGTAATCTACTTAATGCTCCTTATGCTACCCATTTGATTTATGTAACCCAACCCAAAAAGGATAATGATATGTTCCATGAACATCGTGATTTAATTTCTGAGCTTAAGAATACTGACACTCATTTCCAAAAAATGTTCAAAGAGCACAACGACTTAGACACTGAAATCGATAAGCTTGAAAATGATGTGGTTAAGTCAGCAAGCCGTGAAGACGAAATCGATGAAATGAAACGTCGCAAGCTTGCACTAAAAGACGAGATTGGTCGTTATTTAGACGAAAAAAGCAAACAGAAGTAATGCGATAGCATAATTTGCCTGTTATAGGCGATAAAGCCCCCTCTTATAAGAGCGGGCTTTATTTTTATCTATAAAGTTAAAAGGCAGGCTTAATGTTATTTACGTTTGTTAACGTGGACTATCATTGCCGGTCATACTTATTCACTCTTTTTTTATGTTAATATACTTGTCATAGGCAGCGACCTTGCTTGCTTAAACACTCTAAATGACACATTGTGAAAATATAATAAGCGTCATTGAGTCTTTATTTAACGCTCAATGTCTTAGATGTGACCTCATTTATTTGTGTTATAAACAGCCGCAGCGCTTGTAAAAGGTTGATACTGTCTCGATTATCAATGTATAGATTGATATTAACGAGCAGACGCTATCCCTATTTAACAGTTAGTATTTAACTAAATAACAAGCAGTAAGCTAAGCGATAAATAGTCAGTACCTAAGCAGGTTAAGCAAGTAAGTAAGTGATTTATTAACAATCAAGCATAACGCTTAACCCTATTCTATAAGCAAGACTCACATTTCGACTCAATTAAAATATAAATAACTTATACGGTATTCTATGACCTGGAACGATCCAAACGCACAACAAGAAGCTCAAAACTACGACAATCCTATCCCAAGCCGTTTGCTTATTTTGCAAACCTTAGCGGATAAGGGTGAGCTGACTCACAAGCAATTAGCCGAATCTTTTGGCATCACCAATGAAGATCAGTTTGATGCCTTAGGTAATCGCTTAAAAGCGATGGTACGCGATGGCCAAGTCAATCGCGACGGCAGACCTTATAAATATCGTGCTGTAACCAAACAAGATGTGGTTAATGGTACGGTTTCTGCACATGCCAAAGGTTTTGGCTTTGTGGTGCTAGATGATATGCCAGACTTGTTTTTACATGAAAAGCAAATGCGCTGGGTATTTAATGGCGACACTGTCGATGCGATTGGTACTTCAACCGATAATCGTGGCCGCACAGAAGGCCGTATTATCGAAGTAACCGACCGTCAACAGACCCATTTTATTGGCACACTTGAAAAAGATGACGAAGGTTATACCGTCAGTCTAGCCAGTCCAAATAACCATCAACCAATTACCGTGACTGAAGCCAACGTTAAGGCCATGAATGCCAAACTTGGTGTCCCAGTAAAAGTTGATATTATTGATTGGCCAAACCAGCACGAATTTGCTACTGGTAAAATTATTGAAGTAATGGATGACGATAACGACCGTGAGGTTATTATCGAGACCACCTTGCTTAACTACGATATCCCAAGCGAATTTGGTGCAGCGGTACTAAAACAAGCCAACAGCTATAAAGAGCCGACCGAAAAAGACGTCAAAGGCCGTACAGATATTCGTGACCTACCAATGGTTACCATTGATGGCGAAGATTCACGTGACTTTGATGATGCGGTATTCGCTGAAAAACGCTCGGGCGGTAACTACCGTGTGGTCGTTGCAATCGCAGATGTCAGCCATTATGTGACACCAAATTCAGCACTTGACCATGAAGCCTTTGAGCGTGGTACCTCTGTTTACTTCCCACATCACGTGGTTCCGATGCTACCAGAAGTACTATCAAATGGCCTGTGCTCGTTAAACCCAGGTGTTGACCGTTTATGTATGGTGGCAGATATCAAACTGTCGCGTGCCGGCAATATCACTGGTTATGAGTTCTATCCATCAGTGATGCATTCGCAAGCACGTCTGACCTACAATCAAGTAAACGATTACTTTGATGGTAATAAAGAAGGCGTTCCTGAATCGTTAACCGACAATAAAGACGTTAAGAAGTCTGTCGATACCATGCATCAGTTATATAAAGTGCTGGTGAAAAAACGCGAACAGCGTAATGCGATGGAGTTTGAGACGCCTGAGACTTATATCAAGTTTAACGAAGAAGGTGGCATTGAGGCTATCGTACCGCGTACTCGTGGCGATTCACACAAACTGATTGAAGAGTTAATGCTACTTGCCAACACTTGTGCGGCTAACTTTGCATTAAAAGAAGAGCTGCCGGTACTGTATCGTAACCATGATAAGCCTAATACCGAAAAGTCGAGCATGATTCATGAGTATGCCAAAAACTTTGGTATCGCTTTCCCAGAAGAAAGCCCGACTCAAGCGGATTACAAGCGTATTATCGAAGCGACAAAAGATCGTCCAGATGCGGTGAGTATTCACAGTATGCTACTGCGTTCTATGATGCAGGCTAACTACTCGCCTGATAACATCGGTCACTTTGGTTTGGCTTACGACGAGTATTCACACTTTACCTCGCCGATTCGCCGCTATCCTGACTTAATGCTGCATCGTGCGATTAAAGCAAAAGTCACTGGTAAAAAACAGCCAGAGATGGACTTTACGCTAGAAGAGGCAGGCCAACAAACCTCAGATACCGAGCGCCGTGCCGAAAAAGCCTCTCGCTTTGTTGAAAGCTGGCTGAAGTGTCATTATATGAAAGACCACGTTGGTGAAGAGTTTGATGGTGTCGTCACCGCAGTGACCAGCTTTGGCCTGTTTATTAACCTAACTGAACTGTTTATTGATGGTTTGGTGCATATCTCAAACGTCGGTAATGATTACTTCGTTTATGATGAGAAGCAGCAGCAGTTGATTGGTAAAGACAAAGGTAACTTATACGGCTTAGGTGACTTGGTACGTATTAAAGTAGCCGGTGTTAATATGGACTTGTTACAAATTGACTTTGATTTAATCGCTAAGCTAAAAGCCAGCGCCATGAATCAAACTAAAAAAGAGGGTAAGGCCAAACCTGCAAATCAAAGCAAAGCAGGTGATGAGAAGAAACCAACTCGTCGCCGTAACAGCCGCAGTAAAAGCAAACCGAAACCTAAAAGCTAATAATTAATTATTGGCTCAGTTTAAAGTTAGTTGTGAACTGTTATCTTATTTAATCAGTCACCTTAAATAACTGAGTCATCAATACCTTGAAACCCAAAGCTGTTTAGCCCTGCTAAGCAGCTTTTCTTTTGCCCTAATATTTTTGCCATAATTATAGGGTTTTAAATAAATACCAAATCTTGACATTAATATGAAAACTGTGGGCAACACCGAGAGATATTATAACGTTCTATATTTTTACCAATTATCATTATAATAGGGCTAAATATTTAAATATTAGCTTATAAAACAATAACTTAATCACAACCTTATACCTAGTATGATGTCCACAAGAATAGTGTTAGAATAATAGTTAGGCAGACAAGTTTCTACTGATTCGTCATCAAATTCAATCAATGATAATGATGTTAGTCATAACGTTGAATTTAGTTATGAGATTAGTTTACGTCTTCATAAGTAAATTAACAGATAGGGCTCAGGTCGCCTACGTTACATTCAGTGTTTAAATAAATACTGTTTTATTAATAAGAAAATTAACCATAAAAAGGAATTATATAATGACAGTTGCTAAGAATATTGAAGTCAGCAGTACCTCAACCAAAAGCTTTGAAGATGCCATTCAAAAAGGTATCGCACAAGTTTCTAAAACAGTAAATAGCGTCCAAGGCGCTTGGGTCAAAGAACAAAAAGTCGGTGTATCTGATGGTAATATCAGCTCATACCATGTAATCATGATTGTTAGTTTTGTGATCGATGGCAGTGAAGATATGGGTTAACCCCTTACTTTGAACCTTTTTATTCTATAAAAAAGAACAAAAAATACCGCTATCTTAGATAGCGGTATTTTTTGTTTATTCTCTTCTTCTAGGTTAGCGTTAACTCGGCACTGATGGGCAAATGGTCAGACAATCCAGACCACGGTTTGCCCTTATGTACCCAAGCACGTTTTACCTTTAAATTACGCACGTAAATACGGTCCAAACTCAGTACAGGTAGTTTAGCAGGAAAGGTGGGGAGCAACTTATTGTGCTGGTCCATAAAGGCTTCGGTCATATTTAGCTCTTTAGCGAGCTTTTGGCAAGATACCTTCTTCCAGTCATTAAAGTCACCAGCTAATATCAAAGGTCGATTCTGATCGATGGTTTCATTAACATAGGTAGCAATGGCATCGTATTGCTTTTGTCGATCATTCTCTAGCAAATTTAGGTGAGCGCATAAAATAATGATTGGCTCATCCCAGCCTTCTGGATGTACTTCACAATGCAATACACCACGCTTCTCAAGCTTATTAACGGTGATATTAATATTATGCTTTGGGTCAAGTGGATGACGGCTTAATACCGCATTGCCGTGATGCCCATTATCATATTCAGAGTTCTTCCCATAGCTGTGATCAAGATTTAAATATTCACCAAACCACTCATGCTGCGACTGATTCGGGTATTCGTTGTACTTGATCATACGCTTTAAGTTTTGACCCTGCACTTCTTGTAGACACAAAATATCTGGGTTTAGCTCACGTAACGCCTCCCCTATCTTTTTGGTCACAACTTGTCTATTTAGCGGCGACATACCCTTATGGATGTTATAGCTTGTCAGAACAATACTGCTTTTTTGACTCATTATAGGCACACTGTTATTGATGAGATATGGTCGATATTATACTAGAGTAAAACACCTTTGACTGTACTCAGCATAGCGTAAGTAGATGTCTATCTGATTAAAGTATAGATGCTCGAATACTAAAAGCTTAAATATATAAGCAAATATATAAGATTAAACCGATAAAAAAGCACCGGCCAATGACTTGACCAGTGCTTTTAACATCTTCATTAAAAGATGCTCAGCAAATAGACCATTCTAGATTAGTAGCGGGTTACTAAAGCGATTGGCTGATCTTCACCCAACGTCTCTATTGGTAAGAATACAACATCACCGCCATTATGCATAACAAGCTCAATGATTTCACCAACCGCATCATCGGTTACGCCGTCTGCTGCAGGGTCGTCTGCTAATTCTAGCGTTTGCGCTTTGGCATCTATTTTTGCAGGTTGGATATAACCTTTACGTACATATAAGGTCTCGCCAGCACCTTGGAAAGCTGCTTTATAAATTTCTTGCAAGTCAGTACGTACTAAATCTGCACCACGTGCCTGTTCAATTTTACCCAGTGCTTCTTCATGCAAGCTGCTGCGATAGCCTTCGATAGCTTCTTGTACGCCATCAATAATATGCTGTGCTGAACCATTTTCTAAATCAGTAATGTGGTCAACAGTCGCAATAATATTGTCAGGACGGTCACACACTTCTTTGTAGAAGCTGATATTACGCGCATCACCGACAATCACTAATGGCATTTTATGATCGCCCCATAGCTCTTGCACGCTCTTATCCACACGGTTTAAGAACTCTTTTAGATAGTTATCTTCATTCGATGCATTCGAACGAGCTGCACCACTTGATGTATGCAATGTCGTGTTTTCAATAGGGAATGGAATATGATCCATATGATTTTGTGCATCGTCGTTTTTATCAAACTCAAGCACAACACGATCGTTTGATGCTTCGATTAGACGAGCATGCTCACGAGTAATGACAACAGTATAGTAATGTACTGCACTTGCCATATCACGTACTAAGTCACGTGTGGCGAAATGTTCACCAAGAATCACACGCTCTTCAGTATCTAGTGGTAAACGGATTACCTTAACGTCATCAGTGCTAGCAAAAATCGCTAACGTATCCAAATTGTAATTATGATCCAGCTCATCCGTTTCGGCATGGATTTTTTCTAGAATAGTCGCCGCAGTGCGCTTGTCATATTCGTTAGTAATGCGCTCTTCTGCCACTTTTAATTGGTTTTTTAGAGCAATGTGGTCTTTCTCATTGGCAGGATGCTCGCGGTGAGTTTTAACAAAGATACTAACCGCTGGATTTGCTGTGGTTTCACGTAAACTTTTTAGTGTCGCTTTCATAAATAGTCCTTTCTTATAATTAATGAATTTTTATAATTAAACAGTACTGAATAACGTACTTATACTGGATAATCGTGTTAAAAATAATCTGGCTTATAAAACAACCATGTCACCGATTTCTGCCGTTATATCTTTTATAATGTGATTTATAGTTATGCAATCGATTTAAATATGGCAACCCATTCGGATTTAAAACCAGATATAAAAATCTACTGCTTTAATTATTGTTATTAAATCCCTTAAGCGGCATCTTTAAGCAGGTGACATAATCTAGTTCATAATTTCAGAGTAACAACCCGAGTCAATGAAGACTATACGGGCTTTGTAAATAATGTAATTACTCTTCGTGCCTTGTTCCTGTTGTGTAACCACTTCTGCTAAACCGATACCTTATAGCCAATTTAGGTTACCTGTATTCACAAAATCTCTGATACTAACTGCACGCTACTGAAGATTATCTGGTCGTTATTCTCAAGCATGCCCCTACCTTGTAATCTGTCAAGATAGGCACAATAGTTATACTATTAACTTATAAATAACAAGCATCCTATAACGACAATTGGTTCAAATCGTCAGTACTGAGCATTTCATCTTTCATTGAATATTAGGAAAATAATTATGCAAAATTCGTCTACCTCTATACTAGATAATAATTTACATCTTGTTGATTTCTCTAGCGTGACCCCTGAGCAGTTACGTGCGCAGGTGACCGCAGCAATAGATAAAGGCAACCAGTTTTTAGATGACTTAGACAATGCCGACAATCATGTTGATAGCACGCAAGCACTGACAAATATCATTGAATTTGATCACATCGGTCTAGAATTAGACCGCAGCTGGGGCGTTTTATCTCATTTAAATAGCGTGATGAGTAATGATGAGATTCGTCATGTTCATCATGAACTACTGCCATTATTATCGGCTTTTGGTACTCGTGTTGGTCAGCACAAGCCCCTGTATCAGCACTATCAAGCTGTAAAAAAGGATGCTTCAGTATTTAATTCATTAGAAACTGCTCGTCAGCGTGCAATTGAGCTTGCTATGCAGAGTTTCGAGTTATCAGGTGTGGCACTACCCACTGACAAACAAGCCACCTATGCAGATATTCAAAGTCAATTGTCGACCTTATCTGCTAAATTCTCTGACAATATCTTAGATGCCACACAAGCGTTTGCATTACCGTTAACAGATGAGCAGTTATCTGGTATTACAGACAGTGGCCTTGCCATGCTACAAGCCGCCGGTGAGCAATATAAAGCCAAACAGATAGAAGCTGATTTAGCCGATAAACAAGATGACGGTAAGCCGTTATATGTGGCTACTTTAGATATCCCTGTTTATTTAGCTGTCATGACTCATGCGGATGACCGCAAACTGCGTGAGACTTTATATAAGGCATATGTCACTCGCGCTTCAGAATTTGACGAACACAAAAACGCCAAAGGTGAGTCACTAGACAATAGTGAGGGGATGGCGAAGATATTAGAGCTGCGCACCCAAAAAGCAGATCTACTTGGTTTTAATAGTTATGCAGAAGTCTCGCTATCTCGTAAAATGGCAGACAGTGCTGAGCAAGTTGAAAATTTCTTACGTAATCTAGCCGATAAAGCCACACCAGCAGCACAGCGTGATGTAGCACAGCTTAAAGAGGAGGCGCGCAATCAAGGTATTGATGACATTAAACCTTGGGATACCGCTTATCTGGCTGAAAAAGTAAAACAAGCCAAGTTCAAGCTGTCACAAGAAGAGATTCGACCTTACTTCCCATTGCCTAAAGTGATCGACGGACTGTTTACTATTGTTAATAAATTATTTGGTGTCCGTGCCGAAGAGAAAACCGATCAAGTTGCGTTATGGCACGATGATGTTCGCTTCTATCAGCTATTTGATACTAACAAAGACGGTGAAGACAGCTTAATTGGTGGCTTCTATTTTGACTTATATGCGCGTAGTGGCAAACGTGGCGGCGCTTGGATGAGCGGCTTCCAGTCACGATACACCTATACAGGTAATAGCTCTGAAGCTTACTCGCAATTGCCTGTATGCTTTATGGTTGGTAACTTCACACCACCAAATGGCGATAAACCAAGCTTATTGACTCACGATGAAGTATTGACCTTGTTCCATGAGTTTGGTCATGGTCTGCACCACTTATTAACCAAAGTGAGCGTCAGTGATGTTGCTGGTGTGAATGGTGTTGAGTGGGATGCCGTTGAGCTGCCCAGTCAGTTCTTGGAGAACTGGGCATGGGATAGTGAGGGCATTAACCTCATTAGTGCCCACGTTGACACGGGCGAGCCGTTACCGAAGTCTCAGCTTGATGCGTTACTGGCTGCTAAAAACTTCCAAAGCGGTATGCAAACTTTACGTCAAATTGAGTTTGCTCTGTTTGATTTACTGATTCATGCGACCACACCTGCCCCTGACTACCAAGGCATCTTATCGACCTTAGACAAGGTTCGCAGCGATGTTGCTGTCATGGAAACACCAGATTACAACCGCTTTGCCAACGGCTTTAGCCACATCTTCGCGGGTGGTTATGCGGCAGGATATTACTCTTATAAGTGGGCAGAATTGCTGTCAGCCGATGCCTTTAGTCGCTTTGAAGAAGAAGGCGTATTTAATCCACAAACAGGGAAAGACTTCCGCGAAAGCATCCTAGCCGTCGGTGGTAGTCTACCTGCTAAAACGAACTTTGAGGCTTTCCGTGGTCGTGAAGCCAGCATTGATGCCTTACTTCGCCATGGCGGTTTTGTCGATGTAGACGAGGTGGCTTAGTATGCGTTATCAATCAACCCGTCCTAGACGACAGTTTCTGGCTGGTGTAAGCTGCCCTAAGTGTCAGACGATGGACGCTGTGGTTCAGGTACGCATCTTTGAGCCTGAAGAGGATGAATATATCGAGTGCACTCAGTGTGGTCACATCGAGCGTCGTCCTGATGCAGAAACTATTCAAGAGAAGAATGCCTTAGCCAATGACGCAATGAGTACCGGAACTCAGGGTACAGTTAAATTCTTAAAATAAACCTCTAACAAGTATCTAAAAGAGTTGGGCTACTTATCGTATTAGCCCAATTTTTTTGACTCAAAAAAATGCGCCCAAATTGGGCGCATTTTATATTACTAATTTACGTGTAAGCCATTAAAGCCTATTACTCAGCAGAGCCACCTTGCTGCTCAATACCTTTCATGGTCAACTTAATACGGCCACGGTTATCAACGTCTTGTACCAATACGTTGATTTCTTGACCTTCGCTTAAGTAGTCAGAGACATTTTCGACACGCTCATCAGCGATCTGTGATATATGCACTAAGCCGTCAGTACCTGGTAATACAGTGACGAATGCACCGAAGTCTACAACACGAGCGACCGTACCTTTGTATACTTTACCCACTTCAACTTCAGCTGTTAACGCTTCAATCTGACGGATAGCTTCTTTAGTCGCTGCTTTGTTCTCACCAAAGATACGAATTGTACCAGTATCATCGATATCGATAACTGCACCGGTATCTTCAGTTAGCTGACGAATGGTTGCGCCGCCTTTACCGATAACATCACGGATTTTGTCCGAGTTGATTTCCATTACCGCATAGTTTGGCGCGTGTGCGTTGATTTCAGTACGGCTAGCAGGTAATACTTCGTTCATTGCATTTAGGATATGGATACGGCCGGCATGAGCTTGCTCAAGTGCTTTTTCCATAATATCTGGCGTAATACCTTCAATCTTGATATCCATCTGTAAAGCAGTGATACCGTCTTTAGAGCCGGCAACTTTAAAGTCCATGTCGCCTAAGTGATCTTCATCACCTAAGATATCTGATAATACAGCGAAACGATCGCCTTCTTTAACCAGACCCATCGCAATACCAGCAACTGGCGCTTTCATTGGTACACCAGCGTCCATTAACGCTAAGCTTGCACCACAAACTGAAGCCATTGATGATGAACCATTTGATTCAGTAATCTCTGATACTACACGGATAACATATGGGAAGCGGTCGCTATCTGGAAGCATGGCTTGTACACCACGGCGAGCCAGACGGCCATGACCGATTTCACGACGTTTTGGCACACCTTCACGGCCCGTTTCACCGACTGAGAAGTGTGGGAAGTTGTAATGCAGCATGAAGTGGTCTTGAATCGTACCCGCTAGCGAGTCAATTAAGTTCACATCACGTGAGTTACCTAACGTTGTGGTTACTAACGCCTGAGTTTCACCGCGAGTGAATAGCGCTGAGCCATGCGTGTAAGGTAGTACACCTACTTGGATATCAAGTGCACGAACGGTATCTAGGTCACGGCCGTCAATACGTGGCTTACCTGATAAAATCGCATCACGAACGGTACGGTATTTAAGATCGTTGTAAATGTCCTTGATTTGAGCTTCTTTTTCAGAGAACTCTTCAGCTTCTGGATCACCGGCTAATGCTTCGATAGCAGCCGCTTTAATCTCATCAAGCTTCTCATAACGGTCTTGCTTATCGCCAATTGAGTACGCTTCAGCAACTTGCTCACCAAACTGTGATGTTACTCTTTCTTTTAGCTCAGCATCAAGCTGTGGCGCTTCAAATTCTTGCTTTTCAGTACCCACTGCTTTGGCCAGCTCGATAATGTTATCGATAACAATCTGTTGCTGCTCATGACCATATAGTACAGCGCCTAGCATCTGATCTTCTGACAGCTCAGCCGCTTCTGACTCAACCATTAATACTGCAGACTTCGTACCCGCTACGATTAAGTCTAGGTCACTCTTCTCTAACTCTTCGATTGATGGGTTAAGTACATACTCACCATTGATGAAACCAACACGAGCACCACCAACTGGGCCATTAAATGGCGCACTTGAGATAGCCAATGCTGCTGAAGCACCAATCATCGCTGCGATGTCAGCATAGTGCTTTTTATCACTTGAGATAACGGTGGCTGTGATTTGAACTTCGTTCACATAACCTTCAGGGAATAATGGACGAATTGGGCGGTCAATCAAACGTGACGTTAGCGTTTCAAATTCTGTTGGACGGCCTTCACGCTTACCATACGCACCAGGGATTTTACCTGCAGCGTACATTTTTTCTTGATAGTTAACCGTTAGCGGGAAGAAGTTTTGACCTTCTTTGGCTTCAGGTTTAACAACCGCTGCAACCAATACAGATACGCCGCCCATGTGAACCAATACTGAGTTTGCTTGACGGGCAATACGACCAGTTTCGATAACAACCTGTTCGTTGCCATACTGGAATTCGCGAGAAATGGTATTAAACATTGACATTAATTTTTCCTATTTTTTATAAATTACTGATACGAATGAGTTAATTCGTCTATTGAGACATTTTTTCAGCCTCTAACGTTTATATGGTTATGCTCATATTCAAGGCTATTAAACCACACAAACGTTAGAAGCCTGCCATTCTCAATAAGACGTGTGCTTATTTTACAGGGATTTAGCATACTTGACCAATAAAAGTCTGTTTAGGCGTCTTGAATGATCTGCCAAGCACCTCTCTTTGACTTGCATTAGCTAATCATTCGACTACGAATAGTAAACCCCATACATACAAAAAAACGGCGTGAAATATTCACACCGTTTCTTTTTTTACCAAGGCATGAGCGCTTTGATTTTAGATGATTGTTGAATCATACATTGTGTATAACCCCACCATAAACATCTAAAATTAACGACGCAAGCCTAATTCGCTAATTAGTGACGCATAACGTGGTAAATCTTTTCTTTTTAAGTAATCTAACAGTTTACGACGTTGGTTTACCATACGGATAAGACCACGACGACTATGGTGATCAGCTTTATGAGCTTTAAAGTGATCTTGTAGATCGTTGATACGCGCAGTTAATAGAGCAACTTGTACTTCTGGTGAACCCGTGTCGCCAGGGGCACGTTGGTATTGAGCGATAATCTGTTGACGATCAGTGTTAGTTAACATAACTTTCTCCTGCAATGCATTGCTAATATAAGTCAGTTTTATTGGGGACATCCCTGCATTACTAGAGATGACCTAAAAAAATGACTGGGTAAGCGTATGATTATAACAAAAAACTACCCAAAGTTGGGTAGTTTTTTATCTAAATTGATAAATAATCTATTTTAGTTAAGTTAATCATTTTGACTCCTATAAATGAATCAAAAATCTCTTAAACTAAACTTGATAACAATTATCTATCTCTTATTTGTCAGCATCATCTTCTGTAGCATGAACGCCTAGTGCGTCGTCATCTAGTGCCGCAGTTGTGGCTTCTGCCAAACTGTCTGGCGTTTCATACTCTTCTAAAGATGTATCAATCGC
Organism: Psychrobacter sp. CX14; assembly: GCF_057396205.2. Classification (NCBI taxonomy): domain Bacteria; kingdom Pseudomonadati; phylum Pseudomonadota; class Gammaproteobacteria; order Moraxellales; family Moraxellaceae; genus Psychrobacter; species Psychrobacter sp. CX14. Next base: position 121,356 of record NZ_CM183187.1, read on the forward strand.
TTCGCCTTCTGGCGTCTTTTTAGGATCATTACTCATTATAATCTCCAAGTTAAGTCAAGTTAAGTATTGATGAGACGATATCTAGGCTCACGTAAGGTAATACGCTAACATATTAACCCATTATTTAGACTGAGATTGCTCTAGGTTATCAGCGATACCTTCTGCGGCTGCCTCTTCGTCTTTATCTTTATTATTACCTAAATTGCCTTCCAGTTGGTTTTTTAGACCAGCAATTTCAGCGTCTGACTGTTGTTGTTCATAGCTTTTATCGTTTGACATAATCATTTCCTCATAAAGTAAATTCAAATACGATGCTTATAAAACAGCTTTAAACATCATCTTAGTGATACAAATAGTTTAATTATTAAAACCACTTATTAAATCTAACATCTATTAATATAGTTTGACGTTAGATTTTGTATTAGAGCATTATACTCACGGTTAAATTACTAAAATACCGTCTTGATAATTCTTAATAATGGAGCTGTATGATAACTAATTATGATAAGGCTTTATCAATAGCGTCCACAAAGGCTTCGATATCATTAGGATTACGCGATGTAATTATCACCCCATCTTGCTGAACTTCTTTATCAACGTAAGTACCGCCAGCATTATTGATATCCGTTTCCAAACTAGGATAAGAGGTTAATGTTTTGCCTTTAACCAAGCCGGTGTTTACTAATAACCAAGGCGCATGACAAATGGCAGCAACGGTTTTATCCGCATCATAAAACTTCTTCACAAAGCTTTGTGCGTCCTTATTCTGACGAATAGTGTCGGCATTGACAGTACCACCTGGTAGAACAATCGCATCGTAATCTTCAGCATTTGCTTCGCTTAGGAATAAATCAGCGTTATAGGTTTTTACCTTTTCAACATCACCTTTCATCGCTTGGACGTTTTTGCTGTCGTTGGTAGTTATTAACGTGGTGTCATAACCTTTATCTTTTAACAAACGAGCGACTTCCACATATTCTGCTTCTTCGAAATACGAGCTTAATAAAAATGCAATCTTCTTACTCATGGTAATCTCCCTTAGTATGGGTAATAAATGTGAAATTTAATTCTTAATTATCGTTTTTATTTTTATAATGCACTTGTAGTCATTATCTTGGCCGCTATTTATTATGTAATCGGCGCTTTTATTATTAATTATTGGTGTCAGTAAATGATCCCCCTCTTTTTCCATTTTTATTATTATTTATCGTTGGTTCTTCTATTTATTATTATTAATCTGCTAATTAATATTCAGCTAATGTTTTAGTTATTCAAATTTATTATTAATTATTGAAATATTATTCTTAGGGTTTTATTTTTCTATTTTTATAATTGGTCATATATTCAATGACTATTCAATGACTTAAGGCATCGTCCTGATTGATTAAGTTTAGAATACAAGCTTAAACCCATCTGCAATAGATAACAGTTGCAAGGAAATGTGTGGGATTGTGAATTGTGTTTAACCTGCGTAACTTCAAAAACTCATATCGATAAGCACAAAAAACCCAAGTCACTATTACGATAATGACTTGGGCTCAATAATAAAAATGAGGCGATGAGATAAGCTTTCTTAAAGGTTTCGCAATTGATATTTGCTAGCCGTTTTATTTAACGCTGAATCATCTTCTTAGGTTGCAAACGTCCTGTCGGTTCAAGTTTACCTAGCCCTAAAAACTCTCCTGCGCTGTTAATCAGCCTAATATCATAGGTATTGTCAGCGCTATCATATGAAGAATGGTCAGAACGCAAATAATCAGATAGTGACTCGTCTAATTGCTCTTTAACATTAAGGCGCTGCCCCATATGCAGTCGCTCGCATTGACTATCAGAAACTGTTAATAGCGGCACACCGCTGATACAAGCATCGATACTTAATAGCTGAGCCATACGCTGCTCATGAGAAAGGGCTTCAAGCTCATCTAGATTAATAGAGTCTGCAATATCAAAATGACCCACTTGAGTACGGCGCAGCGCCACTAAATGACCCAAAGTGCCTAACGCTACGGCGATATCTTCTCCCAAAACACGTACGTAAGTGCCCTTTGAGCAAGTGACATTTAAAATCAGCTCATCTTGAGAATCAGCGATCTTTAAACCCAGCGCCTTGATGGTAATAGGACGTGCAGGGCGGTCTATTTCAATACCCTCACGAGCATATTCATACAGCTTCTTACCGTCTTTTTTGAGCGCAGAGTACATAGGCGGGGTTTGCTTTATGTCACCCATAAACTGAGTGGTGACCGTATCAAGCATTTGCCGAGTGATAACAGGAACCGATTTTTCGGTGATACTCTGCCCTTCTGCATCACCCGTATCGGTTTGAATACCAAGCTTAACCACCGCCTGATAAGACTTATCGGCATCCAGCTGATAATGACTGAACTTGGTCGCTTCACCTAGGCAAATAGGTAGTAAGCCAGTCGCCATAGGATCGAGCGTGCCGGTATGTCCTGCTTTTTTGCTATCGTGCAATGGCGACTTAAGTAGGTATTTGACCTTAGAGACCACTTGCTGCGAGGTCAGCCCCTTTGGCTTATCAATCAACATAACCCCAGAAACTCGAGTTTTCAGCGGCTTATTTTGAGAAGGCCGAGCGGTGGCTGACTGGTTATCTAGGCTCATCATATCTACTCTAGTTAAAAAGGATTTAGATTATTCGCTGTCAGTTTTATCTGAGCTGATATCCATATCTACATCATTATCGTCAGCTGATGTCTCTTCTGTTTTGGTCACTGCTTGGTGGATCAAGTCCATCATATAGTTACCACGGGCAGTCACTTCATCATAATGGAAGCGTAGACGCGGCGTGGTACGAGTCTTTAGACGATGGCTTAGCTCAGTACGCAAGAAGCCTGCTGCTTTATTAAGCACTTTTAAGCTTTCTTCATGGCTGTGCTTGCTCATCGCATCATTAAGCTCAGGCTCCATGATGGTGACATACACATCAGCATAGCCCAAGTCAGAGCTAACTTTCACACTCGAGATGGTCACAAACCCAGTCAAACGAGGGTCATTAACATCATCACGGATAAGCACCGCAAGCTCGCGTTGAATTTGATCGCCCAATCGTTGCATACGTTGGTTCATGGTATTCTTCCTTAATAATTATTAGCTACAAATCGTTATCTGATAATGCACGATACGAGTTTATACACTAATAATCCATAATAAAATTGATAAAAAAAAGACCTAACAGGATGACCTGATAGGTCTTTTACTACATTTTAACCGATTAGATGGTGCGCTGAATCTCTTGGATTTCAAAGACTTCAATCTTATCACCCACTTCAACATCATAGCCGCGAACCGCAAGACCACATTCCATACCAGAACGTACTTCGTTTACGTCATCCTTATAGCGACGTAGCGACTGTAGATTACCGGTAAAGGCAACTTTATCATCACGTAATACGCGGATAGGCTTGTTGCGGTAAATCGTACCTTCAACAACCATACAACCCGCTGCAGCGCCAAATTTACTTGAGCGGAATACGTCACGTACTTCAGCAATACCCAAGATTTTCTCGCGATGTTCTGGAGACAACATACCACTCATTGCCGCTTTCACATCGTCGATTAGACCATAGATAACACTATAGTAGCGAATATCGATTCCCGCTTCGTCCGCTTTACGTTTTGCTGCGTTATCGGCACGAACGTTAAAGCCAAGTAATACCGCTTCACTTGATTCAGCAAGAGTCACATCAGACTCAGCAATAGGGCCAACACCTGAGCTAATGACCTTCACTTTAACTTCGTCAGTCGATAACTCATTTAGTGCAGCAAGCAATGCTTCTAATGTACCACGAACATCTGTCTTCAAGATAATGTTCAAGAATGACAAGTCATCTTGACCCATCTGCTCAAACATAGACTCAAGGCGCATCTTGTTCTGACGCTCAAGCTGTTGCTCACGTTCACGGTTAGCGCGGAATTCAGCCACTTCACGTGCTTTTTTCTCATCAGATACGACTAAGAATTCACTACCTGATGCTGGCGTATCTGGCAGACCTAAAATCTCAACTGGGATCGAAGGACCGGCAGACTTAATGCGTTGACCCGTTTCATCAATCATCGCACGTACTTTACCGTAGTATTCGCCCGCTAGAACTAGATCGCCTTGGTTTAGCGTACCTTTCTTAACAAGGATACTGGCAACCGCACCACGGCCTTTCTCTAGACGTGATTCAATAACCACACCTTGAGCTGCACCATCAGTAGGCGCTTCAAGTTCCATAAGCTCGGCTTGTAGGTTAATCAGCTCAAGTAGCTCATCAATACCTTCACCGGTCTTAGCAGAAATCTTAGCGACTGGCGTATCACCACCCCACTCTTCAGTAACCACTTCTTTAGTCGTTAACTCATTTAGAACGCGGTCAGGATCAGCTGAACTCTTATCCATCTTGTTGATAGCAACAATGATAGGTGTACCAGAGGCACGTGCATGGTCAATCGCTTCTTCAGTTTGCGGCATCATACCGTCATCGGCAGCAACCACAAGTACAACGATATCCGTTGCCTGAGCACCACGTGAACGCATTGCGGTAAACGCTGCGTGACCTGGTGTATCTAGGAACGTAATCAAACCACGATCTGTTTTCACATGATAAGCACCGATATGCTGGGTAATACCGCCGGCTTCGCCAGTAGCAACCTTAGTTTCACGGATTTTATCCAGTAAAGAAGTCTTACCATGGTCAACGTGACCCATAATAGTAACAACAGGAGGGCGGGATTGAACGTTACTACGACGCTCTTCAACCGCTTCATGTAAGTCGTCTTCAACTTTGGTATCGCTAACAGGGACAGGGTTATGACCCATTTCTTCAACGATTAGGCTTGCTGTGGCTTGATCAATCTCTTCATCAGCACCCACAATCTCGCCCATCTTCATCAGAAGTTTAGTTACTTCGCGGGCTTTAACAGCCATGCGCTGTGCTAAATCTGATACAACGATTTGTTCAGGAATTTCAACGTCATGAACAATCTTCTCAACCGGCTTCTCAAACTTATGCTGAGAGGCTTGGCTAGATTTTAAGCCATGCTTACGGTTGCGAATTTCGCGCTCTTCTTGACCTTTACGGCGACGGCCACGAGTGGCTGTACTTGAAGAACCACGTTTAATCTCCCGACGTTCTTTTTCAAACGACTCTTCTAATGCTTCACCAACCAAACCTTCGGCTAATGGTTCATCTTTACGAACTTCAGCAACCGGTTCTTTGTCGCTATATTTACCTGCCATTTTGCGCATTTCTTCAAGCGTTTTCTTTTGCGCTTCTTCAGCTTGCTTACGGCGGGTTTCGGCTTCGATTTGACGTAGACGTTCTTCTTCTGCTTCACGAGCTTCACGAGCTTTACGTTCTGCAGCCGTTTCGACTTTCGGCTTAGTTGGAGCAACTTTCTTCTTAGGGGTTTCTTTCGCCGCAGCGGCAGCTTTACTGCCTTTTTTCACGACTACTGTCGACACTTCATCTTTCTTATCGTCTGATGATGAGCCGCCACCTAAGTTTGCACGCATGGCAGCAAGTGTTGCTGCTTGACGCTCTTCTGCTTCTTTCTTAGCCTGTTCGCGTTTTTTAGCTTCTGCTTCTGCTTTGGCTTTCGCTTCTGCAGCTGCTTGTTCACGTTTTTTAGCTTCTTCAGCAATTTTTGCTGGATCTGGCTTTTCGAATACTTTTTTCTTGCGTACTTCAACGTTCACACTCTTAGACTTACCAGAAGAGCCAGTTACGCGAGCGGTACTCGTTGTTTTAGATTTAAGGCTAATACGGCGCTTCTCTTGTTGTCCATGCGATTGTTTTAAGTATGCTACTAGCTGTTCTTGCTCAAGCTCGGTGACTAGGTCATCCTCGCCACGAGCAGGCAGCCCAGCATCAACCAGTTGCTTTTGTAGCGCACTGACTGTCTTGCTTACCATGTCTGCTAATTCTTTGACGGTCTTATCTGCCATTTATAGTCACCTATTTATTATTCTTCATTAAACCAAGATTCACGGGCTTTCATAATGAGCTCGCCTGCTGTTTTTTCATCAAGACCTTCGATGTCTTCAAGATCAAATACGGCTTGTTCGGCTAAGTCATCTACCGTGATAATGTCACGTTGAGCCAGCTTGTACGCCCAGTCGGTCGTCATGCCGTCCATCGCGAGCAATTCTGCGCTTGGCTCTTTCATATTTTGCTGTTTAACCAGTTCATCGGCAATAACGACTTCTTTTGCACGCTCTTGAATCATTTCAATCGCTTCATCGTCAAGCCCTTCGATATCATAGAAGGTTTCAATAGGCACATAGGCCACTTCTTCAATACTGGTAAAGCCTATATCAACTAACGCTTGAGCCAAATCTTCGTCGACTTCTAAGCGATTGTAGAACAGCTCTAAATAGGCTTTTGTTTCGTTTTGTTGGCGCTCAAGGTATTCTTCCTCAAGCATCATGTTTAGTTTATAACCGGTTAGTTCTGATGCCAAGCGTACGTTTTGACCTTGTGCGCCAATAGCACGGGCTAATTGATCATTTGCCGTAAAAATAATGTCTGCTGTTTTGGCATCTTCATCTAGAATAATACTGCTCACATCAGCAGGCTCTAATGCACTAATGATATATTGTGCGGGGTCATCTGACCAAACAATCACATCAATACGTTCACCGTCAAGCTCAGACTGTACTGCTTGGATACGTGTACCACGCATACCAATACAAGCACCGACTGGATCAATACGATGATCGTTTGTTTTCACTGAAATTTTAGCACGAACACCTGGCTGACGCGCCACATCACGAATCTCGATGATCTGTTCGTTAATCTCAGGTACTTCCTTATTCATCAATGCAATCAGCATTTCAGGGCTAGTGCGTGATAACAATAACTGTGCACCGCGGTTGTCACGGTTCACATGATATAAGATGGCATTGATACGTGATTTTGCACGTAATTGCTCACGTGGTAGCATTTGATCACGTGACAAGTAGCCTTCAGCATTATCACCTAAATCAATGATATAACCATCACGAGTCTGCTTTTTAACTTCGCCATACATCATCTCGCCAATTCTAGGCTCGAAGGCATCGGCTGTTAACGCACGCTCTGCTTCACGAATTTTTTGAATAATAACTTGTTTAGCCTGCGTTGCTGCAATACGGCCAAACTCGATAGATTCTATTTGTTCTTCTTTAACATCACCAATCGACCATTCATTTTCATCTAGGTCGCTGATTGCCAACTGACAGGCTGGCATCTCGTGATCTTCGTCAGCAACCACTGTCCAATAGCGGTACGTGTCATAATCGCCTGTTTCACGATCAATCTCAACACGTACGGCAACTTCAGGCTGCTCGGTATATACTCTTTTTTTGGTAGAAACGACTAAGGCCTCTTCGATGGCTTCGAAGATATCCTCTGGATTTAGGCCTTTTTCGTTACTGACGGTCTCTACAACCGTTAAAATTTCTCGACTCATTACACACCTATACTCGCATACTTAGAATTTAAAGCAGCAAAAAATTATTAAAATTTATTTTATCTTAGGCCTAAAAGCTTTGATGTTTAAATTTATTAAAATATTGTCTAACGAATATTATTAATCTTAGTTCGTTAGCAATATCAAACTAAATGGCAAGCTTCAATACCCTAATATGCTAAGACCACACTAGTTGATAGTATTAGTCTTTATGTTGATGAGATTAAATCTCTTGGTAAATTAGATTCGCTTTATCGATATTATCTAGTGCAATATCGTATTGCTCACCATCGGTCGTAACAACCGTTAGTTGCTTGTCGTCTAACTGCTCGAGCTTACCAGATACTTTACGGCGTTTTGAGCTGCCTGTTCCTACCGCTTGGATTAAGCGTAGATTAATGGTATGACCAATGTAGTCAGCCATTTGCTCAGTAGCAAAGAAAGGACGATCTAGACCAGGTGATGATACTTCGAGTACATATTCACCAGAGATAGGATCATGTACTTCAAGAATACCACTAACTTGATGGGTAACAGCAGCGCAATTTTCAATAGTAACTTGCTTATCGGCCGCTTTGTCTTCTGGCAAAGCTTCAATATAAATGCGTAATAGCGAACGTCCGCCTTGCGGTAAAAATTCAACACCCCAAAGCGCGACATCGCAAGCCGCAACAGCTGGTGCAATAATATCAGTTAATTGAGTAACTTTATTAGATAACTTCATGACTTATTGTTTAGTCCATAAATAGAAGTATCTATTATAAATGCATATTATGACTATTAGGCAATATTAAAAATAACAGATACAAAAAAACCCACAAACAGAATGGTGGGTTAAATAAAATAGGTAAGATTGAAATATAAAAATGGTAGCGGGGGCTGGATTTGAACCAACGACCTTCGGGTTATGAGCCCGACGAGCTACCAGACTGCTCCACCCCGCATCAATCTAGGCTGACTATTATATGTAAAAATCTTATTACTGTCAAGTCTTTAATCAATTAAATTAAAAAACTTATCGCTTTAAGACCAATAATACGCCTGATACTACTTAACTCTTTCGGCTGTTTAAATAGGCACAGTACAGTATAACTAATGATACATTATTTAAAACAGCCTATATAATCGTTATAACCGATTATATATTGGTGCGATTGGAGGGACTTGAACCCTCACAGCTTGCGCTACCACCCCCTCAAGATGGCGTGTCTACCAATTCCACCACAATCGCTAATTCTAATCTACTGCATGATTAACCGCTAACGCTTATTGAGGTATGAAGCGGTAGCGTTTACGTTAACTATTTACTAAATCAGGTCGCACATTCTACTCGGGTTTGGCAAATGGTGCAACCTTTCCTTTAAATAAAACAAGGCCTACTTCTTTTATTGCGTTTACTCTGACGTATGCCGATTATTCAGATGCGTCTGTAGTTGGCGTTTCGGTTACTGGTACTTGTGAAGCCGCAGGAATATCTAATTGATACTGACCTTCTGCTTGCTTACGCGCATGCACAGCCAAGGTTAAGCTGGTACTAAAGAAGATCACTGCCAAAACAGCGGTCGCACGGGTTAAGAAGTTTGCGCTACCTGCGGCACCAAATACAGTACCTGAAGCACCGGCACCAAATGAGGCACCAGCATCTGCACCTTTGCCGTGCTGAATAAGAATCAGCCCAATCATGGCAATAGCAACAATAATATGAATGGCTAAAATGATGTTAAACATGTGTGGCCTTACTTAAACTTAAGAGTTAAACGACGAGAGTATATATAGTATAAAAAAGGGCTAGCTAAGCAGAAAGGATACTACCCATCATAAATTAGCTGGAAAAACTTTTGGCAATCTCAATAAAGCTATCTGCTTTGAGTGCTGCGCCGCCGACTAACACGCCATCGACCGCCTCTAATGCCGCAAAATCTTTGGCATTTTCTGGCTTAACACTGCCACCATATAATAGTGGTGTTGGTGCTAAGCTTGCATTAAAATCGCTTAAACGTTGACGGATAAAGGCATGAACTTCTGCTACTTCTTCAACACTCGGAACTTTACCGGTACCAATTGCCCATACAGGCTCATAAGCCACGATAAAACGGTTAGCAATATAGTCAGCTGCTTTATCGCCCAAGTCTTTCGTTAATTGCTTTAAAAAAGTATTCACTACATTGAGCTGTTCACCCAGTACTTTTTGCGTGTTACCCGCTTCATAATCTGCTTCAGACTCACCAATGCACAGAATCGCACCAAGGTTGTGCTCAGCGCTGTTCATTAGCTTTTGGAGTAATGACGCATCATCTTCTCGATGATATTGACGACGCTCCGAGTGACCAATAATAGACCACTGCACGCCCAAATCGCTAAGCTGAGCGGCGGAAATATCACCGGTATAAGCGCCAGTGTTCGCGTTTAGAGCGCTCACATCTTGACTGGCAAGCCCAATAGATGCCTTTGCATTATCAAGAGCCAGCTTAACCGCAGATAGGTGCAAGAAGCTTGGGGCAACCACAATCTGACAGTTATTGGTTGCTACGTCTTGAGCCTTAATACCCATGGTTAGGTCCGTGACCAATGCATTTACTTCCTCAAGCGAGGCAGGATTTAGCTTCCAGTTTCCGATAACCCAAGACGTCATAACTCACTCTCAAATAAACAATGTTAACTTGCAGTAGCCAGACTTTGACTGCCTAAAAATACTGTCTAAAATTATAATAGCTCTAAATTATATCATAGTCTCTAACAACAGATTTAGCCTTTGTTATATCCACTTCAATAAATTGTAAAAAATAGTGCTACTCTAGCTCACCTTTATTAGCGCTGCTATCAATAATGGCATAAACCGACTGATTATCCATATTGATTGCTTCGCTAACTGATACTGATTAACACAGCTCATAAACAGTCGCTTTAAATAGTACTTATAAATAGCAGCGATAATAACACGCATAAAAATCGCCAACCTTACTGACAGATAACAGGACGTTACTATGTTGCCTCCTACTGCTTTTGACGGGATTGCCAAACGCTTAATTGCTGCTGAATTAATCGATAGTATTCAGATGCAGACAGCACTTAATCTGTCGCAGCAAGCGCAAACCAGCTTGGTAAGCTATCTGATTGACCATCAGCTGATACCTGCAGCACCTTTGGCATGGTATCTGTCGCAAGAGTTGGGCGAGCCATTATTTGATTTGGATCAGATTAATCCGCTTGGTCTGCCAGTCGCTTACATTGATGAGACGCTTGCTCGCCAGCATAATGCTTTGCCTATTTTTGTACGTGGTCAACGTCTGTTTGTGGCGATGAGTGACCCCACCTGTCTTAAGTCTATTGATGCCATTCAAAGCCAATCACGCTTGACCATACAAACGGTTATTGTTGATTATCACAAGCTTAATAAAGCACTTGATACTCTTTATAGCCACACACTCAGTACGTTATCTCCAAGCTTAAACACACCTTATGATTGTAATGACTTATTAAAGGGAGTGGTTGATACTGCAGATATTTTAGATGACCAAAACTCAAATACACTAAGTATTGCCGAAGTGCCTGTGGTTAAATTTGTACAAACGATGCTGACTGATGCGGTGAATATGGGGGCTTCTGATTTGCATTTTGAACCTTACGAAAGCTTCTATCGAGTGCGCTTTCGGATCGATGGGGTAATGCATGAAATCGCCAAACCGCCGCGACAATTGGCAGCTAATATCTCTGCCCGCTTAAAGGTCATGTCGCAAATGGACATTACCGAACGCCGTGTGCCACAAGATGGACGCATTACCTTAAAGCTGTCCGATAATAAAAGCATCGACTTTCGAGTTAACTCACTGCCGACCTTATTTGGTGAAAAAATCGCCTTACGAATTCTAGATCCTGCTTCCTCTTTACTGGGCATCGATGCGCTTGGCTACGATAATGATCAAAAGCAGCTGTTTTTAGAGGCGCTTCGCCGTCCGCAAGGCATGATTTTAATCACCGGTCCAACAGGCTCTGGCAAAACGGTCTCTTTATATACCGCACTCGATATTTTAAATACCAGTGAGGCCAATATCTCTAGCGTCGAAGATCCGGTGGAGATTAACCTAGCTGGTATTAATCAGGTCAATGTGAATAGCAAGGTAGGATTAAGCTTTGCTGCTGCCCTTAAGTCGTTTTTACGTCAAGACCCTGATATCGTCATGGTTGGTGAAATACGCGACCTGGAAACTGCCGATACCGCTATAAAAGCCGCGCAAACTGGACATCTGGTGTTATCGACCTTACATACCAATTCTGCGCCAGAAACGTTAACTCGACTGCATCATATGGGCGTACCTTATTTTAATATCGCCACGTCTATTAGCTTAGTAATTGCACAGCGCTTGGCGCGTCGGATCTGCACGCATTGTAAGACGCCCACATTAGCGACCCGATTTAGCCTCATGGAAATGGGCTTTACTGCAGCAGATTTGGACCATCCAGATACACTGATTTATGACCCCGTCGGCTGTCAGCACTGCCGTCATGGCTATAAAGGGCGTATTGGTATTTATGAGGTGATGACGGTAAATGACGATATGGCTCAAATTATCATGCAAGGTGGCAATGCGTTGGATATTAAAGCTGCAGCCATTAACGATGGTTTTCGTGACTTAAGATCGTCCGGCATTGCCAAAGTATTGCAGGGCATTATTAGCGTACAAGAAATGTCACGGGTTACCTCAGAATAATCTATAGAGCAGCCCATTTAAGCCACTATTTAGGACATCTATGACCAACGTATTAAGCGACAGGTCGCTCGACTTTACTTATACCGGTACCAATCGCCTTGGTCATAAAGTCACTGGCGAGCTTACCAGTAAAAACAGCACTTTCGCTCGAGCGCAGTTATTAAAGCAAGGCATTAGCGTTACTCGCCTTAAAACCAAATCCAAACCTATCTTTGAAAAAAGAAAGCGTATTAAACCGCTGGACATTGCTGTATTTACGCGTCAACTTGCCACATTAATCAAAGCAGGCATACCCTTAGTGCAATCTTTGGATATTGTGGCAGAATCTGGCGATAATTTAAGCATGACTTTATTAATCCTAGATGTTAAGGCAGAAGTGGCCTCGGGTACAGTGTTTGCTGCTGCTCTACGTAAGCACCCACAACACTTTGACCCCTTATTATGTGCGCTGATTGAATCTGGGGAGCAGTCCGGCACATTAGAAACCATGCTTGATCGAGTCGCAACTTATAAAGAGCAAAGCGAGCAGCTGAAGTCTAAAATCAAAAAAGCCATCAAATATCCAATAGCGGTGATTATCGTTGCCCTTGTTGTCGCTTTAATATTATTGATTCATGTAGTGCCTGTATTTGCTGATTTATTTGCCTCAGCTGACTCAGAGCTGCCGACGTTCACCCAGTGGGTAGTCAATTTATCAAATAGCGTTCGTGAGTGGTGGTTGGCGCTGATTATCGTATTTATCGCGTTACCAGTGGCCTTTGTGCACAGCAAGAAGCGTAGCCAAAAATTTTGCAACCAATTAGACAGACTTCGTCTAAAATTACCTATTGTTGGTAACATCAGCTATCAAGCTATTGTGGCTCGGTTTTCTAGAACCTTATCAACCACATTTGCCGCAGGGGTGCCATTAATTGATGCACTACAATCGACCGCAGGCGCCACCAATAATATCGTGTTTTATAATGCCACTCAGCAAATCAAAGCAGATGTGGCTACTGGCCAACAGCTGCATAGTGCAATGCGGGCCACTGCTTTGTTTCCGAACATGGCCATACAGATGGTGAGTATCGGAGAAGAGTCTGGCAGCTTAGAAGATATGCTCGATAAGGTCGCCGGTTACTATGAAAATGAGGTCAATAATGCCATCGATGGTCTGACCAGTTTAATTGAGCCTGTCATTATGGTAATACTTGGTATACTTATTGGCGGCTTGGTCATTGCCATGTATCTGCCTATCTTTAAAATGGGTTCGGTTATCGGCTAATTCTATGGTTTAAATCAAAACAATGACTCTAAGACCCATTACTTATCTCTCTACTCTGCCCTATTTAGTGCTTCTTTAAAGGCAATACACGATGCAGCTTTGGTACTTATTGCAACACAATACCCCGTTGGCACTCGCTTTCTTTGGCTTGATTGGACTGTGTGTGGGTAGCTTTTTGAATGTCGTGATTCACCGTACTCCGCTGATTATGCGGCAGCAATGGCGTGCCGGCTCCATAGATTATTTAGCGCAGCAGCCAGACATTCCAAAGTCGCTTACCCAGCCCATCGTTGACATCGTTCAACAAGATACACCCCTGTCTTTATCACTCCCTGCCTCGCATTGCCCTCATTGCGAGCAAACGATTCGGTGGTATCATAATATTCCGCTACTCAGCTGGCTTGCCCTACGTGGTAAATGTGCGTATTGTCAGGCACCGATTGGTATCCGCTATCCGCTCATAGAGCTACTATGCGCACTGTTATCTATGCTAGTGATATTTAGGCTCGGTGTTAGTCTGCCTACCCTAGCTGCGCTTATTTTAGTATGGACGCTGATTGCCGTGGCTATCATTGATTTTGATACTCAGCTGCTACCGGATAGGTTCACGTTCCCATTGATGGGACTCGGCTTGGCCATTAATAGTCAAAGCTGGTTTACCTCGCCTACTCAATCGATTTGGGGCTTAATTATTGGTTATCTGTGCTTATGGCTGGTGGTTAAACTGTTTTTCTTATTCACCAAAAAGCAAGGCATGGGAGAAGGTGACTTTAAGTTAATGGCGGCGCTTGGCAGTTGGTTTGGCCCAATTATGCTGCCATTTATTATCTTTACAGCCTCCCTACTTGGCTCGGTAATTGGCATCATATTAATGAAAAAACGCGGCGAGAGTCGTCCGTTTGCCTTTGGCCCATTTATTGCCATTGCCGGTATTATTGCTCTGCTCTATGGCCATTCACTTATGCAGTGGTACCTTGGGCAATATTAACTGCACCCAGTTGATACAAAAGCGACCATCAAATATGTTATTTTTATGACAGCCTATTGAATAATAGATTAAATAAAAAACAAAGCTACTTAATAGAGAGCTAACCATTAACCTCTGGGTATTGATTGATAGCAAAATACCCACTCATTTTCATAGCACAGCCGTTAAGGTATTGACATGACTTATCCTAATTCTCACACATCAGACACCGATGCTCACTCTCATTTGGATGATATTGACCCACCGCAAACCTTCCAACACTTTCATATTGCTAAGCCAATTATTGGCTTAACGGGTGGTATTGGTAGTGGTAAAACGGCGGTTTCTGATTGGTTTGCAGAACAAGGCATTGATGTGGTCGATGCCGATGTGGTTGCGCATCAGATTATGCAAAAAGGCAGTCCGACCCTGCAGCTTTTAGTAGACGCACTTGGTGATTGGGTGGTTGATGAACAGGGCGACATGGATCGCCGAGCAGTTCGTGAGCATGTTTTCGCCAATAATAAAGCGTTACTGACTTTGGAATCGATTACCCATCCGGCTATTCGCCAAGAAATTAAAAAGCAGTTGGCAGAAGCGACTTCTGAATATGTGATTCTCTCTGCACCGCTACTGTTAGAAAGCTATGAAGCAGGACTGGTCTCACTTTGTGATCGCGTCTTGGTGGTGGATGTGGCAGAGTCAACTCAGATTCAGCGTGCTAGTAGCCGAGATACCCAAAGTATCGAGAAAATCGAAGCCATTATGGCCAATCAATTGCCGCGTGAAGCACGTATTGAACAAGCAGATGACGTGGTCACTAACGAGGGCAGTTTGGCGTCATTATATGAACAACTCAAACCTTTGCATCAAAAGTATTTGGTATTAAAAAAGATTTAGCCTTCATTCGGCCTATCTGGCGTCTATAAAAAAGCATCGATAACTCAGTTATCGATGCTTTTATTTGAATAATAGATATTCAATGCTTAACTTAATATCAGTGGCTTAATGACGCTGACGACTTATTTCATAAAGCACCATACCCGTTGCCACACTGACGTTTAAGCTTTGTAGTGAGCCATGTTTATTACCGGTCATCGGAATATAAACCAGTTCATCACAGCGCTCAGTAGTCAAGCGGCGCATACCATCGCCCTCTGAGCCCATGATAATGGCAACACGTCCAGTTAAATCCACATCCGGCAGTGCTTTTGCGGTCTCATCAAGAGCAGTACCATAGACAAATACGCCCTCTTGCTTTAAGTTTTCAATACAGCGTGCCAAATTGGTCACGGCAATAACCGGCATAATTTCCATAGCACCCACAGATACTTTGGCAACCGTTGGCGTTAAGCTGGCTGAGTGATGTTTAGGACAAATGACCGCATCCACACCCATCGCTGCTGCGGTACGTAAGCAAGCACCCAAATTATGCGCATCGGTGATTTGATCAAGTATCAAAAACAGGCAGTCATCTGCTTTCGCTAGACTGGTAATGTCCCCTTCATCGCCCATCACAAGTGGGCGGGCATGTAGTACCACGCCTTGGTGCTGAGGACTGTGGCATAAAGCAGCAAGCTTATCTCGGCTGGCCTCTTGAACGCTGACACCCATTTGCTCTGCCAGTTGAATAATCTCATTAAAGGTAGACTCACTTTCCTCACTATTGCTCGACTCGCCGCCACTGCGCCCTTGTTGTACAAACAACGCTACGGCATCCGTAGGACGATGCGATAACAAAGCATGCACAGCATGAATGCCATAAAAATAAACCGGCTTTGCCATAAAATAACCTTTTAAGCTTTAAAATGAATAATAAATAAAATACCTACCCTCGCCCATCACATAAGGCAGACGACAGATAGGTATTAAGATAGAGATAAGAGGGGCGTTTATCAAATAAGAATTGTTATAACGAAACTGACTAAATAGGATAAGCAGGATAATAAACACCAATAAACAGGCAGCATCCACTGCCCTATGTAATCGCTGCGCATTTCATTTTTTGTCTAGTTTACTGTTAATCTTCTCGCACAATTAATCAGCGAATGACTAGCCTTCAAGATGGCAAATATATTGCACAATTTGATCAGTGCGCAGGCTAAAACTACTATCACCCGCAACGACAAAAGCTTGTCCTGCACGGTAATAGGTGAAGTCTTCTTCGCCGGTGATTTTAACCTCACATTCGCCGCTGGTAATCTCCATACGCTCTGAGGTATGGGTGGCGAACTCATATTCCAATACCGTCTCATCGCACGGTAAGATAACACCAAGCATTTTTTTGCTGCCATCATCAAATAATACGGTGTGGCTACTACAGCGTCCATCATAAGAAATGGTGGCGTTTTTTATGACAGAAACGTGGTCATAAGTCGTCGGCATGATGACTTCCTCAATCTTAGTCTACTTAATAATACTTATGGGCCAAAATCAGATAACGCTAAACTTACAGCCCTACTTTTTTGGTGCAATTTTTTGTTATTCAATCCTACCACAATATTACTAAGATAATTGTGACAGCCCTTCAATTTTTTTGTTGTTATGTATCCAGACCACCCCTATTTATACCGCTAAAATAAGCGTCATAGCGAGGTCAGACAAGACCTCCATCAAATAATCTACTATCTGCCAAAGACAGCGTTAAGCCCATTACTATTGACTCTTTAATAAGGTTAAGCGAACCTCCATTATAGCAATTGGTGGTTTTTTAAATATAGCGTCACTGTATTTTTATTCGATAATAACAGGCATTTTAATTTATGATGGTTCTTAAATTTTAGAAGCTGCGATAAAATAGACACGGATTGAAGCAATCATCCTATTTGACTTCAATTGACTAAGCTATTATATCTTAAAGATGCCGATATAAAGCTTTTCAATATATGACGCTAGATGGCTTATTGATGCGGTAAAACAACACAGAGCAGTGTTTGCTTTTAAGTGGTCATAGCGATACGATAGCCCTACTCATATCTTTTTTAAGGCATGCACTCGTTTTAAACTTACCCTGTTTTTATAACACATACCTGTTATTTTGAGATTGCTGATGCTCACTTCGCTTACACTGCAAAACTTTGCTTTGATTAACCACCATGAGCTGTCACTTTATGATGGCTTTAATGTCATTACTGGTGAAACCGGTGCTGGTAAATCATTACTATTAGATGCGCTGTCCCTGTGTATTGGCGGGCGCGCGGATACCAGTATGGTACGTCATGGCAAAGACAATGCCGATATATATGCACAATTTGAGTTTGATATCAGCCAAGGTCAACAGAACAGTGCTCAAGATGGCAGTGCCGCTGCCATTGCCCATTGGTTTGAGCGTCATGAGCGTGACTTTGATGGAGAGGTATTAATTCGCCGTCAGCTTAGCAGCAATGGTCGCTCTAAGGCATGGCTCAATGGTTCTCCAGTGAGTATCACCGAACTTAAAGAGCTTGGCGCTATGTTGGTTAATATCCACAGTCAGCATGCACAGCAAGCCTTATTAAAACCGCTATTTGTGGTCGATTGGCTCGATACCATTGCCAGTTTAACGCCGTTAGCGAAACAAACGGCTCAGGCTTATAAAAGCTATCAGAAATTAAAACGTCAAGCTGATGACATTGCTGCCAAAGAAGCGCATCGTAATGACCGCATTGAGCTGTTAAAAAGCCAACTTGCTGACATTGAGCCGTTGCTAGTCGTCGATTATGAACAAGTAGAAGCCGAGCACGACGAGTTGTCTAACCTTGAAGCCTTGATGTTGGAGGCCAGCCATGCGGTGCAACTACTCGATAATGACACCGATGATCCTGATGCGATGGATTTATTAGGCAAAGCGATACGCCTTTGTGACAATCAGTCTGACGTCAGCCCCACTTTTAGCCAAGCCAGTGAGTCTTTGCATCTGGCTCAGCAACATGTCAGTGAAGCGGCTGCATTATTGACCGATTATGCCGAGCAGCAACTGCCAGATCCTGAACGTCTAGAAGAGTTAAACAGTTTAATCAGCTTAGGTCACCGTTTATCACGCAAACATGGCCTGCCTGCCATAAATCTAGTAGAAGAAGCCACGATTTGGCAGCAAGAATTAGACGATTTGGTCAATCAGCCGACCTCAGAGGTGTTAGAAGCTCAAATTAAAGACGCATGGCAAGACTTTGTGACCACTGCCAAAAAATTAAGCAAGGCACGTCAAAAAGCAGCACCTGCGATTAGCGAGCAGTTAGTCGCTCAGCTTAAACCTTTAGCATTGCCCAATGCACGTGCTGAATTTGTGTTTACTGATAAGGCTGAAGACAGTTATAACGCTCAGGGCATACAAGATATCGAATTAATGTTTAGTGCCAACGTTGGTATGCCGATGCAGCCACTATATAAAATTGCCTCAGGTGGTGAATTATCACGTATGGCACTGGTAATGCAGGTATTATTGGCGACTCATGAGCATGACAATGCGCAAACCTCAAGCGCTGACGAAGTAGAAATGGCATCTGAACCTATGTTGGTCTTTGATGAGGTGGATGTCGGTATCAGTGGCGGCACCGCACAGGTTGTGGGTGAATTATTACGTCAATTGGGCAGCCGTCGTCAGTTATTGGCCATTACTCACCAAGCCCAAGTCGCCGCACAAGCGCATCAGCATATTTTGGTACAAAAACACCATGATACCGATGAAGGTCAGACCACCAGTCAAATTCAAGTCATCCATGACGATGCACAGGTCGATGAACTCGCCCGAATGTCAGGCGGTGTGAACATCACTGAGATTACCCGTGAGCACGCGCGTAGCTTACTTGCGGATGTGTCTAGCGAATAGACGACCTGTATTTATCCCCGTACACTAGAGGGTTAAACCCGATAGATAAGATACGTTTATGTGTGCCTAATGGCACACTCTATGTCGCTGTCGCCTACCCTCTACCCTCTAAGTACGCCCTATTTTAAGTACATCCTATATTTTGAGTACCTCTTGTTTATGACTATTGATAATCTTACCCATCACTTTTTAATTGCGTCTCCGGGCATGCCCGATGAGCGCTTTTCCCAAACGCTGATTTATATTTGTCGTCATGACAAACATGGCGCATTAGGCTTAATCGTGAATCGTCCTATCTTGGATACCAAAGTCGGCAAACTGCTCGAGAACTTAGAGATTGAAGTCACCGACGATGAGGTGATGCAAGACACGCCACTAGACGGCGGTCCTGTCTTTCCTGAAGTCGGCTTTGTACTGCATACCGGTCAGCCCAATTGGGCATCCTCATTTGGCATCTCTGAAAATGTGTCGATTACGACCAGTAAGGATATTTTGCGCCGTATTGCCGCCGGTGAAGGTGTGGGTCATTATTATCTGTGCTTGGGTCATGCTAGCTGGTTCAAAGATCAATTGGAAAAAGAGATTAAACAAGGCGATTGGTTGGTTAGCCCTGCCGATTTATCTATTTTATTTGAAGCGCCTTTTGAAGAGCGCTGGCGCTTGGCTGCTGAAAAAATCGGTATTCATTTGGACTTTTTAAGCGATGATATCGGGCATGCCTAGTATTTGCTAATACGCCTTAATTATTGTTATCACCACATACTTATTGAACTTATTCATAATTCACACCTTAATAACGCACCATTTAATGGCAGACATTATGCTCGACACCAAAGACACTGTGTTACTTGGACTTGATTACGGCGTTAAAAAGATGGGTATGGCACTGGGTAATACCGTGACCCAAGATGCTCGCCCGTTTGATATCCTCGCGATGAATAATGGTCAGCCGGCTGACTGGGACAATCTATTGGGGATTATCGACACTTGGAAAATTGGTCAAGTGGTGGTTGGATTGCCGCTGAATATGGATGGCAGTAGCTCAATGCTTGCCAAACGAGCACATAAGTTTGCGCGGCGCTTAGCACACCGTTTGGTTGAGCAGCGTATTAACGTGCCAGTACAATTGTTTGATGAGCGGCTGACCTCTGTTGAAGCACGCGAAATGGCGTGGGAGTTGGGACTTATCAAAAACGAGCGTGACCCGATTGATGATATCTCCGCTTGTTTGCTACTACGTACTTATTTAGCCAATCCCGAGCACGCCAAAGATATCCTGACCTATAAGCCTGACGCTTAGCATTAATATAAGCTCAAGCCCGTATATAACTATTCTTTACCCTTTTGAGTATAGCAGCAGTAGCCCTTCTACTTATGTGTGCTCTTTTAAATTTTGCCAAATATAAGCCCTTTGCCATGCCTACCGAAAATCCGTCAACATCTCATAGCCCCAACCCTCGCTCAACATCTATCGCTGGGTTCCCTGCACTTGCGATTCAAGCCATACGCGGCGCCCAAAAAATTAACCGCTATTGCATTTTTCTTATCGTTTTAGCTATTTTCTCGTTTGTGGTGTTCGGCACGTTAGCCAGTTTAAAGATGTTTCATGGTAGTCGTGAGCTGTATCTGTTATTTCACTATTTGCCGTATGCACTCGTTGCTTTAACGATCCCACCGATTTTATATCAAGCGTTTTTGGTATATCGCTATCGTCTTAGTCAGCCTTCTATGCTAGTCACCAGTGTCGGCGGTGCCAGCTTGCTGCTTATTATTTGCTTAATTTTTTCATTATCTGATTGGCTATGGCTCGCTATGGCAGCATGGATTGGTGTGGCATATTGGTTTCAGGCAACCTTCAAGCGCTTTTTTAAATTTATTGATGCTCAAACAGAGGTATAGTCAGCACCCCTTAAATAGAGCTTAAATATTGGGCAGAGAAACTATTTTACAATCAGCCACTCGCCGCCCTTTAATAGTTGCCGACTTGCCCTTATGTTAATAGACAATAGAAACAGAATTTCAACCCAATAGGTGCTAACACTATGACCACTTCTAATACCGATAACTTAGAATCAGCTCAAGCGATTGATCATCACCTTGATACCCAAGGGCTTATCTGCCCCGAACCAGTCATGTTGCTGCATCGTACTATTCGTAAGGCAGAAGGCGGCGAGTACATTGAAATATTAGCTACCGACCCTGCCACTACCCGAGACATTCCTAACTTCTGTCGTCATCTTGGCCATACCTTGGTAGAGAATTCTGAAACACAAAACCCATCCGGTAATCCTGATAATCACACGGATACCTTGTATCGCTATGTGGTACAAAAGAAAAGAAGCTAATTAAACGCTCAGTTATTTTTGTCTTAGGGCTACTATTAATAGTATGCAACGCTGTCTTTATTTAGTCTATTCGTCTGCTTTAGAGCCGATTTGTATCAACTTTGCTTATTAACACGTCTTATCTGTATTACTAATCTGATAGATGCCGTATCAAACGAGAGCTTTAACATCATTAAAGTTCCTAAAATACTTGTTTAAGAATTAAGATTTTATTAATAAAATAATCTAAGAAGTTACTTATTTTAAACAATTGTTCATTGTCAATAAACAGTATTGAGTTCAGTTTATGATACGATTTAGTGACTTAGTTGCTAAGCTCTGTGCTAGGCTTTAAAAATATAAGTTTTGATTTTAAACTCTGATTGTGACCTATCATATTAAATATATAATCTAATAAGGACAAATAAGATGAGTAATAATAACAATACAACTCCCTATAGTAATTTTGATTTACAGTTTATCGGCGGCGAATGGGTAAAAGGTAAAGATGACAGTGTCAATAAAGATACCAACCCATACAATGGCGATACTCTTATTGAAATTCCTCAAGCTACCAAAGAGCAACTGGATGAGGCGTTCAAAGCCGCAAGTAAGGCTCAAACTGAATGGGCCAAAAAGCTACCTGGTGAGCGTACAGCTGTTATGCATAAAGTTATAGAGCTTATGGATCAGCGTCATGATGAAATCGTTGACTGGCTTATTAAAGAATCAGGCAGCACCCGTATAAAAGCGGAAGTGGAATTAAAAATTGCCCGTGCAGTGACAGTAGAAGCCTCCACCTATCCCAACCGTATGCATGGTGAGATTCGCCCTTGCAATACACCAGGCAAACAAAACTTTGTGTTCCGTGATCCCGTTGGCGTTATTGCCTTAATCAGTCCTTGGAACTTCCCACTGCATTTAACTCAGCGCTCACTTGCCCCAGCTATTGCTTTAGGTAATGCAGTGGTATTAAAACCTGCCAGCGATACCCCTGTAACTGGCGCCTTATTATTGGCCAAACTGTTTGAAGAAGCAGGCCTCCCAAAAGGCGTTCTAAACGTAGTAATTGGCGCAGGTAGTGAAATCGGCGACGCCATCGTGACCCATGATACGCCAAGCCTTGTATCATTTACAGGCTCTACACCTGTCGGCAAACACATCGGTGAGCTTGCCTTTAGCGGCGACTATATCAAAGATGTGGCATTAGAACTGGGTGGTAATAACCCATTTGTGGTATTAAAAGATGCGGATTTGGATCAAGCAGTTAAAGCGGCGGTCTTTGGTAAATTCTTGCACCAAGGTCAGATCTGTATGGCGATCAACCGTATCATTGTCGAACAAGATATCTATGTTACGTTTATAGATAAATTCAAATCCTTGGTTGAGACCTTAAAAGTGGGCGATCCAAATGATGAAGATACTTTTGTGGGTCCTATCGTCAACAAAAACCAGTTAGAATCATTACAAGAAAAAATCGCCACTGCTAAAAAAGAAGGCGCTAACATGATTCTTGAGGGCAAAATCGACGGTCAGCTCGTACATCCTTACATCTTCACGGATGTCACCCCTGAGATGGACTTGTTCCGCAATGAGATATTTGGTCCCTTAGTTGGTATTGTTAAGGCCAAAGATGAAGAAGACGCGTTAAGACTGGCCAATGATACTCAATATGGCCTATCAAGTGCGGTATTTACCAGCGATATGCAACGTGGTATGAACTTTGCTAAACGTATGGAAGCAGGTATGACCCATATCAATGATATGCCAGTGAACGATGAAAGCATGGTTCCGTTTGGTGGAGTGAAAAACTCAGGTATCGGTCGTTTTAACAGCGATAAAGTGTTAGAAGAGTTCACCAAGACTCATTGGGTATCTTTCCAAAATGAACCCCGCGATTATGGACTTTAAGAAATTATTGACTTTAAAATATAAAGTATAAATATAAACATAGGTAAACTTTATAGGCTACACTTGCTCATATAAATTTTGAGCAAGCCGATTAATAAGCCAATTAAAGCAATCATATTAAAATAAGAGGCAACGTTATGTTGCCTCTTTTTTTGTCGCCTTTTATTTTAATGCTATGCTATATTCTCTCTCTATCCAAAATAAAATGTATTAAGTGAGCATCTTCAATGAGTCGTGACAGAGCCGTTCAGCCAAGACAACCCAAAGCCTTAGCCGTGGATGACGAACCTGCCTATATCACCGAGTTTCGTCAGGCGATGCTGTCACGTGGCTTGTCGACACGTACCCGTAATGCCTATGTGCGTGATTTAAAGCTGTGCGAAACCACCAATTCCAAGGCATTAACGCTATGGACAGATTTGGATGTGATGCAATGTTTGACGGCATTAGATAGACAAGGTAAAACGCCACGTACTCAAGCGCGTATGCTCTCAAGCTTGCGTCAGTTTTATTTGTGGATGGTGGGTAATGAGCGCCGTGAAGACAATCCGTGCGAGCGTATTAAAACTCCAAAAATAGGACGCTCACTGCCCAAAGATTTATCAGAGAGTGATGTAGAAAACCTATTGTCAGCGCCTGATACCAGTACCGCTATGGGACTGCGTGATAAGGCGATGCTTGAAGTACTTTACGCCTGTGGATTGAGGGTCAGCGAGCTGATGAACTTATCTCTAGAGCAGGTAAATCTTAATGCCGGCTGGTTACAAATCACAGGTAAGGGTAATAAAACCCGCCTTGTACCACTCGGTGAATATGCCAGTGAGGCATTAGACGATTATCTGCAACATGCTCGCGGTGAGCTAATCGCTCATTTAAAATCAGGCAACTGCCAAGCAGTATTTTTGACCACCCAAGGCGGTTATATGACGCGTCAAAACTTTTGGTATATGTTAAAAAAATATGCCAAACAAGCCGGTATTGAAGAGAGCCTATCGCCGCACAGCTTGCGCCATGCTTTTGCCACCCATTTGCTAAATCATGGGGCGGACTTGCGCAGCGTGCAATTGCTCCTTGGGCACAGTGATTTATCCACCACTCAGATTTATACCCATGTGGCGACAGCTCGATTGCAACAGCTACATGAGGCGCATCATCCGAGGGGGTAAATTATGCCAGAGATATTTAAGCACGGTATTTGGTTCTATTGGAATGACAGTAAATTCGAATTGTGTACGATAATAGGCAAGTTGATTTTGAGGAAGTCATATCAGTATTTGATGACCCAATGCATGTAACCAACATGGACTCTCGTTTTGACTATGAAGAGTTACGATTTTTGACGATTGGTATAAGCAATAAAGGTAGACTATTTGCAGTCGCTTGGTTTGAGTCAAGTGATGATAGCTTAACAATTATTACTGCGTTTAAACCAAGCAAGAAACAAATAAAAGGATATAATCATGGTTGATACTAATTTAGATTATGAAGACATGGATATTTCTAGAGCAAATCACGTTATGCCAAACGTTATCAAAGCCTATCAAACAAACAAAAGCCAATCACAAAATAATGCATCACCTATTGACGATGACGTGATGGATTGGTTAGTGAAACAAGATGACGCCACTAAACACCATGTTAATGAAGTGATTAGGCATTTTATGGCGATTAAGCATGTATAGTAATCTACCTAGTCTGCGTAGATCGGGTTAGCGAAGCGTAACCTTCAAACCATTAAAACGTTGGTTTCACTTTAATTTAGTTTTATTTGCTGGGCTAAAAGCCCAGCCTATTCTCTCCGAAGTTTTAATAAATCTAACCCATCCCTATTAACACTAAGGGTTTGTTTGATTAAATGGCCTGTAGGATGCGTCCCACGTACTTTTAAAATAGAGTGTTATCCATGGCGCACGGGGCGCACCCTACTACACTCTATCGTGTAAAAGATAGAGCTCAATGAGTTATCATAGTTTGTAAGGGTAGATTAGTGAAGCGTAACCCACCACTCATATGGTCGACTTGTGATGCGGTTTAGCCCCGATTGTAGCGGATATACTGTTTAGATAGACGAGTTGCAGTCGCTTGCTGTGGCGCGGCGCACGAAGTAAGCGACACGCCACATCTTAGCCACTGCCTCGGGTAGATAAGCAGATAGTAGCGAAAGCGGGATAAGCTCCAAATACGTCTACTTCTTAATCAGTTCATACACCACAAACTTTGCCTCAGTGCTAAAATTATTATCCTGTGCAGACGTCAATAAAGCCCCACGCTTCTCTGCCTTAGCACGATAAGAATACGGGGTCATAGTCAGCAAGTCTGCTAATTGATCGGCATTTAGACTCAAATCTGCTTGGACGTGATGGGTCTTTGTCAGCTCAAAATACGGCGCAAGCTCCTCCAAAAACTTATCCGAATCATGCGGACGGACGTCATCAAATAACGCCTCACGCATGCTTTGCAAATGCCCCGCATCAGGCTTGGCAATAAGCAGCCGTCCGCCTACCTTTAGTACCCGAGCAAACTCATCAGCCAATATCGGACTAAATATCGTGCTGATACCGTCAATACTAAGACTGGCTAATGGCAAATGGGCGGCACTAGCAACCATGGGATAAATCGCAGCCGTCGGACTCAGAATATTATCCGCCTGAGTCCACAGCTTATGCTGCTGCTTGGCCTCTTTTGCCAATAAACTCACGGCAGGCTTACTAATATCCAGTGCAATTAAAGACGACTTGCTGTTATTAGTTGCCGCTAATTCTTGAGCGATAGCTCCCGTGTAATGCCCTTCACCGCAGCCAACATCGAGCCAAATCTGATTACCTAATTGAGCCGATTCCTCTGTTTCATGTTTAGCTAAGCTGGCAATCAGCTGCTGCAACGGCTGATAAAAGCCTTGGCTCAAAAAACGATGGCGTGCTTCAATAGAATCCTGACTGTCACCAGGGTCTTTGGATTTTTTATTCTGTACTGGCAATAGATTGACGTAGCCCTGACGCGCCACATCGAACGGATGACGGGTATTTTTAGCGTTTAGACTGCCATCACAAAGCCATGTTTTGGCATCAGGCATTAATGGGGATTGACAGTATGGGCAAACAAATGACGGTGATGCAGCAGCAGAAGGGCAAAGCAGTGATGACATAAGTCTCTCAATATGAGTATTGGAAGAGGATAGGCGTGGTGTTTTTATGCAAAATCAGGGCGATAAAATAAGTGCACTCACTTGACCCATATAGGGCGCGTTAAGACCAATGCTTTAATAACTGGTCAATATAATGCTTATTGTATTCAATAAAGCTATCCGCTTCGAGTTGACGATTCACGCTATCGAGCTTTGATCCCACATCTTTTTCTTTATTTGCCTCAAGGGGAGTGCGGGTATTGGGTCTTGTTAACTTCAACAACAAATTCATTTCACTCTCGTCCTCAACAGCATATTGCATATGGTTTAAGTCCGTTTGCTGTTTGAAGTGGTTTAATAAATTTTCTAACTGCTGCTGGAGTGCTTGTCGTTGATCACACGTGGTCTGGGTTGCAAAGAAGATGGCCTGCATATCCGATAACGTAGTGGCTTCAAGATTGGATAAAATCACTTGATAATTGGTCGCTTGCATCTCATCTGGCTGCTGAGCAATCAGCCAGCGCAATAAAATCTTAAGCTCCATAATGGTTTGTCTAAATTGGTGCTCTCGCTCATTTCCCACAGACGCAAAGCCGGCCATCTTTTTCTCTAAGATGGTCTTATTGAGATCTTTAACCTGTGCCAAATTCAAAGAGATAAGACGGTCAATACGTGCTTCGTGCTGTTTTTTAAATAAATCTCTAACATCAGGGCTTACCTTACCATCTTTGACAAACTGACTGGCTGTCTCATCTAGGCGTAAAATCGTATTATAAGTTAAGTCTTTAATAGACTCTTCCACACTGGTAGCAAGGTAGGGGTGGGCTTGCTTTAGGTAATCAAGATGGCCATAAAGTACATTGGTTGCTTCAATCAGTTGCTTGAGCCGCGAAGTAGGTTTTGCCGTTAATAAAATCGATAAGTGTGCAGCATGGCGCTTACTGGACAGCGGCATAAAATACGCATCACTCTCTGTTGGCTTGACTGATTTTGTGCTTTGCTCAGAATTGGAGGTCTTGGGGTTATTACCCCCAATAAACCAGTTTTTTATTCGCTTCCAAGTCACTGATAACATATTAGGGGAAGAAGAATTATTAGTGGTTGTTAATGCATAGTTATCGGCACTGACAGCACTATTATTTGTTTTGGCAAGATGTATTTTACTGCCAATATAATCCTGTAGCACCCAATCCGCCAAAGCATGTGAAATATCTGCATTGACTAAGGTAGGTGACTTTACGATAGTTGATAAGGAGGGGATACTAAATGCCAATAGACGCTTTTTTTGCCACCCTTTTAGCTGCTGTTTGATACCTTGTACACTACTGTTAAGTAGGCATACTCGAAGATTGCTCTCGACAATCAGTAAATTATAATAAGGTATAAAATAATCAATATACGATTGACCATTAACCTCTACATATTCGGCTATTTGAAGTAATTCATAGGCAACACTGGCATGAGGGCCTTTACCGGTAATATAAGAATCTTGTTCTTCATCAATAAACAGCGGTTTATTTTCTATTACTTGCTTCATGATTCTGTCTTGGTTGTCTTGTTCTAAATAAGGCAAAAAACCAGTACTATCATAATAAGAAAAGGTAAAAGATATGGCTTGAGTAATATCATATAGGCGGCGGCGCTGCTTAATATCTGTCGTCTCATCATGAAACACCACATAAAATTCAGGCAACACAACATCCGTTAAATCATTTAAGAATACCTGCCAACATTCAATCGCTTGTCGGCTTTTACTGTCTTGAGTATCCGTCTCTGACTTGACCGTTAATTTAATCAATAAATTGCTCAAACGGGTTAGCAAGAGATTATAAGCACGTGCCTGCTGCTTGGTTATCGGCCCAATGTGATTACGATCAATTGGATTTTTTTCAACAGAATTCATAAGCAAAACAGTTCACCTTGATTACTTTGTTTATCTTAGTTTCAATGTCATCAAGCCTAATACTACTAACAAGATAGCAATAATCCAGAAACGCACCACCACTTGAGTCTCTTTCCAGCCAAGCTCCTCGAAATGGTGATGTAGCGGTGCCATTAAGAAAATACGCTTTTTACGCAGCTTGTATGAACCGACCTGTAGCATTACTGATACCGCTTCTGCCACAAACAAACCGCCCATAATCGCAAACGCAATTTCTTGGCGGGTCATCACTGCGATTGTACCGAGCATAGCGCCCAAGGCCAACGCGCCCACATCGCCCATAAACACTTGTGCTGGATGTGCGTTGTACCACAAAAAGCCCAAACCAGAACCAATCATTGCTGCACAGACAATAGTCACCTCAGAGTTATAAGAGATATAAGGCACATGCAAATATTCAGCGAAACGTACATCCCCAGAGACATAAGCAAAGGCACCGAGCCCAGCTGCCACAAACACCACTGGCAAAATAGCCAAGCCGTCTAAACCATCGGTCAAGTTCACCGCATTCGATGAACCATTAATCACAAAATAGGTAAAGATAATAAAGGCAAGACCAAGAGGGGCAACGGAGAAAGGAATAATCCAGTCTTTGAAGACCGGTAATAGCAAATCTTGCATAGCGCGTGTAGTGGCAATGTCTGGCTGCTGCGAAGCGATATAATAAAGCGAACCACCCACAAACAACGCACCCAGTGATAACCAAAAATACTTTTTTCGAGCAATCAAACCTTTAGGGTTTTTATACTTGATTTTCAGCCAGTCATCTGCCCAGCCCACACCGCCAAATATAACCATGACCACCATCAAAATCCAGATGTACGGGTTGGTTAAATTCGCCCAACATAAGGTAGCAAAACCGATGGAGGTCAAAATAAGCACCCCGCCCATGGTCGGTGTACCGGTTTTGGCTAAGTGGCTTTTGGGACCATCATCACGTACCGCTTGGTCATATTTGACGCTACGCAGATAAGCAATAGTGCGAGGACCCAACATGATACTAAAAGCAAGAGAAGTAATAACGGCCAACAAGGCACGCAAGGTTAATGATGAAACCGCCGAGAACGGTGAATAGAATTGACTCAACACACTGTCAAATAACCAATATAGCACCGCTTACTCCTCATTTATTTACTTAAAATTTTGTAGGTCAATATAGGGCAAATACCTGCCAGCTTGCGGCACTTAATAATGCTCAGCACAGTGACAACCATTTAATCATTACAATTAATCGTAAAACTATCGCAAAAACACCATTCTAAGAACAGCGTGGCTAGAAGTTTATACCAAAAAAAACATGCCGACGTTATCAAGTTAGCAATCATTGGCTGACTTAATCGTTATTGATAAGCCGCTGATTGTTTGGTCAAATCCTCGATAAGGGTTTCCATTGTGGCACTGCGCGAGCCTTTAAACAGCAAAGTGCACATTTGATTTTGTGCGCTCTTCTCTACCAATATAACCTCAAGCTTGGCCAACAGCTCAGCTTTGGTTGCAAAAGCATACGCAGACTTCATACCCTGACTGGTCGCGCCAGATATCGTATGTGGGGCAAATTCGCCCACACTCAGCAATAAGTCAATCTCTTTATCAGCAATAGCAGCACCTAGCTTGGTATGCTCATCAATCGATGCATCGCCCAACTCGCCAATATCACCCAACACTAAAATCTTAGTGCCCGCTTGAGCAGCAAGCACATCCGCTGCCGCACGCATTGAATTTGGATTGGCATTATAGGTGTCATCGATAATATGATGTTGACCCAAAGTCTGACGACCTAAGCGGCCTTTGCTAGACTGCGCTTGTCCCAGACCTTGTGCAATAACTTGCGGGCTAACACCCAAAGCATAAGCACAAGCAGCTGCCGCTAACGCATTGCTGACATTGTGCTGACCGGCCATAGGCAGCGTTACCTCTACCGACACTGCGTCCAAATCGGCTGACGCATTATAACCAACCGTAGGCAAATGTAAAATGAACTGGCTTTGTAACGCCGTAGTATACACATCCGTGGCATAAATATCTGCCTTGCTTGGCGTGCCAGCCTGCCAACCAAAGCGTAGCACCTTATCGCTATATTGCAGTGCTGTCGCAGTTAGCTGGCTACTATAATCATCATCTGCCGGCACCACGGCAGTTCCTGCTTTTGTTAACGACTGATAAATCTCTGCTTTGGTCTTAGCAATGTTATCTCGACCACCGAACTCACCCAAATGCGCAGTACCTATGTTTAAGATACAAGCCACATCTGGCTTAACCATCGCTGAGGTATATTCAATCTCACCGACATGGTTAGCACCTAATTCAAGTACTGCGTATTGATGCTGATTTTCTAACTCTAGCAGCATCATGGGTACGCCAAAGTCATTGTTTAAATTACCACGGGTAATCAGTGTGGAATGACCTTCCGCCTTGGCTGCATTTTGACTCGTCTCAGACTCTACGGCGACAAAGATACTGCGTAGCATCTCTTTCACTGTGGTCTTACCACTAGAGCCCGTAATGGCTATCACTTTTAAATCGCTGTGCTGCTGACGGCGATAGGCGGCAATGTGACCGAACGCTAAGCGCGTATCATCAACTTGTAATTGCGGCACATTAACCTTGCCGTTAACGGTGCTGACAATAGCCGCAACTGCGCCCTTCTCTACCGCAGCTTCTACAAACTGATGACCATCAAACTTGTCACCGACAATGGCTAAGAAGATATCGCCCGCTTCAATTTTACGCGTGTCGGTAATGATACGAGTTGCTTGAATCTGACTACCATCAGCTAGGTGATGCCATTGACCGTTAACTGCTTGCGTTGCTGCGACTAAGTTATCCGCCTGCCAAATGTATAAGCCACTTTGGGTGTCCGCTATTGCCATCTTTTATAGTTCCTAAAATTGATACCGTCTGCTATTTAGAGTCAGTGTCAGGCTGAGATAATTAACTATTTCTCTTTTAACACTCATATTTTTTAATCAACGCCTCTTGCAGTACTAAACGATCATCGAAGTCATAACGCACGCCCTTTATTTCTTGATAGGTCTCATGACCTTTACCTGCAATGACCACAATATCTTCTCTTCCTGCGTGTTCAGCTGCATGGGTTATCGCCTCACGTCTGTCCGCAATGATGGTGGTTTTCGCATACTGCTCGTCAGTCATGCCCTCGACCATATCCTCTAAAATCAGCGCAGGGTCTTCGCTCCTTGGATTATCTGAGGTCAGAATTACTTTATCGGCGACGCTTAAGCCTGCTTGTGCC
Organism: Psychrobacter sp. CX14; assembly: GCF_057396205.2. Taxonomy (NCBI): domain Bacteria; kingdom Pseudomonadati; phylum Pseudomonadota; class Gammaproteobacteria; order Moraxellales; family Moraxellaceae; genus Psychrobacter; species Psychrobacter sp. CX14. The sequence continues at coordinate 153,115 of NZ_CM183187.1, forward strand.
ATTAACGGACGCTTGCCTCTATCACGGTCACCGCCGCAGCCAAATACTGCCCATAAGTCGCCACTGCAATGCGGTTTAAGACTGGTTAATACTTGGGTTAACGCATCTGGAGTGTGTGCATAGTCAACAATAAACACACCGTGCTCCCTACTTGCTGACTCCACGCGCTGCATGCGCCCACTTGCGCCTTGCAGCTGGCTAACCAGTTTCGGCATGAGTTGCTCATCGATACCCAATGCCAGACCTGCAGCAATCGCCGCCAATAAGTTAGCAACGTTAAAGCGACCTAACAGCGGGCTATTGACCGTTAGCATGCTAGATGAGTTTTCAGTGCCTGATACCTTATCTCCTGCTATTTCAATATCAATAGTCGCGCCCTCTAAGCTTGGGCTGATATTTTTGGCAATAAACGTCGCATCAATCGTATCTATTTGAGCCACCCTTTCTTTTAAAGCATCTGTATTAAACCCAGAATTTAAGCTATATACCCACACCTGAAGACCAGATTTAGTGGCCGTCTCAATCATAAGCGGTGCAAAATCATCATCGATATTAATAATCGCATGGGTCAATTGAGGAAAATAAACGTTATCAAATAGGCGGGCCTTGGCACGTGCGTAATCTTGCATATCAGGATGATAATCCAGATGATCACGGCTTAAGTTAGTGTACACCGCCACTTGTACCGGTACGCCTTGCAAACGCTGTTGATCAAGTCCGTGCGAGCTGGCCTCTAATGCCAGTAAATCCACACCCTCGTTGGCCATCTGATGTAAAAACGACTGCACCGCAAGCGCATCGCCTGTGGTATGGCTGGCTTGGATTAAGTTATCTAAACGACCATTACCGGCCGTGCCCATCACCGCACTATTTTGCAGCTCTGGCAGCTTAGATAATTGGCATAGCTGAGCAATTAATTGGCTAATAGTGGTCTTACCATTAGTCCCTGTCACTGCAACAATATGTGGCAATTGAGCCAATAGATCATCACTGCTTTGAATGGTTGATAAAGTCGATACGGGCAGAAGGCTTAACTGAATTAAAGTGCCTAGAATATCGCGAATGTTGGGAACAAATAGCAGAGGGCAGGCATTGTCTAGACTATCGTCATACTTTAAATCTTGTGGATCGATCTCGCTTAAGATAAAAGCCGCCTGTTGTGAGGCAGTCTTGACATAGGCTTGGCTATTTTGGATAGGCTGAGTATGGCTTTTTAATAGCACAAAAGCCGCTGGTTGAGCGGCATCTGATGAGGATAATTGGCGACTGTCTAAAACGAATGCTGAAAAAGGGGTATCTAGTACGGTTTGCTTTGAAGTCGCCTCTGCTTGCAGCTGCTGCAAAGGCGTTTGATTAGAGAACACGTTTGATGTGGTGCTTAACAACTGACGCAGAGTCAATGCCTTTGATTCTGCGTCAGCGTTAGTGTCGTTGTGTTGGCTATGTACTGTCATCTAATTGCCCTATTCTGATTTTAACGGCTTGTCTAGTGGCACATTATACAGACGCAGCGCTTCTTGCATCACATTGTGGAATACAGGTGCTGCCACGATACCAGCGTAATGTGCTTTGCGAGGGTCTTCGACTAAAATAACCGAGACCAAACGCGGGTTAGATGCCGGCGCCATACCTGCAAACACGGTACGATATTGATCAGTATAATAGCCACCATTTGGGTTCACACGGCGTGATGTTCCTGTTTTACCTGCCACACGGTAGCCATCAATGGCGGCCGCTGTCGCTGTACCACCTGGCTGAGTCACGGCTTCCATCATTTTAACCACTGCCATCGCCTTGTCTTCACTAATAATGCGCTGACCTGGCACTTTTTCTTCTTGCTTAATAAGCGTGAGCGGATGCAGCACACCACCTGCACCAAGCGCTGAATACGCTTGAGCGATTTGTGCTAAGGTGACCTGTAGACCATAACCATAACTGACGGTAGCACGGCGTGAGGTTTCGTTTTCTTTAGGTGTTGGGATAATACCGGCTTGCTCACCTGGGAGCTGCAACGCGGTTTTTTTACCAAAGCCGAAGCTCTTTTGCATATTGGTAATCGCATCAGGCGGTAATGACAGCGCAATCTTGGTAGAGGCCACGTTACTCGATTTTTGAATCAAGGTGCCCATCGTAATCGAGCCCAAGTTATTATGGTCACGAATGGTATAGCCTTTGACGCGAATCGAACCTGGACTAGTATTAATCAACGAGCGCTCAGTATATTTACCCGACTCTAATGCGGCCGCTACCGTAAATGGCTTCATTACTGACCCGGGCTCAAACACATCGAGCACCGCACGGTTACGCTGATTGTTACCGGTCATTTCATTTAAATTATTGTTGTTAAATGACGGCCATGTTGATAATGCCAATACCTCACCGGTATGCACATCAACGACCATACCAGTCGACCAGCGTGCTTCTTGCACGCGCCCTACCCGCTCAAGCTCTTTGTACAGCAAATACTGCAAGCGTGAATCAATCGATAACGCCACATCTTCGCCCGGTACAATCGGTTTGATTTGCTCAAGCTCTTCGATGCTGTTTTGATAACGGTCTTTTAAGACGCGCACCTTGCCATCTTCGCCAGCCAGTTTCGCTTCATATTGACGCTCAATACCGGCACGTCCCTGATAACTGCTCTTAGGATCATTGGCGTTATAGCCCATAAAACCAAGCAGTTGCGCATTCGGCTGCGGCTGCGGGTAATAACGGCGGAACTCTTGTTTTTCATACACACCAATAAAATCGAGCTGCATCACTGCATCAGCAATCTCAGGGGTAACTTTATTTAATAATGGCACATAATGCGAGCCAGACCCTTTTGGCAAAGCGGCTTTAACCGCCTCTTCATCTTCAAAATCGATGCTGTTATCTATCGCTACAGCTTGCTGCAAGCGTTCAAGAGATACGCCAGAGATAGAGGCCAGACGTGTTAAATCCATGTCGTCTAACTTTTTAAGCAGACGCTCGCGGGCCTCTGGATTGTCGCTATTTTTTAAAATACGCTTTTGTAGGTCATAATAAGCCAGTGCATAGTCATAAGGGCTAAATGAGACGCTTGATAGCGGTGCACTCACTGCCAATGGCTGATTATTACGGTCGGTAATCATGCCACGGTACGCGCGCTGCGTGCGCTCACTGGTGATAATCTCGTTGCCTTTTTCAATATAGACATTTGAGTTAACAACTTGCAAATCAATGGCACGAATCACCAGCCCTAACAATAAAAATAGCGCCAGCCCCCACATAATCTTAAAGCGAATGAGATCGTTTTCAACGCCGCCACGGGTTAACGCCCCGCCTTTTGGCCCAAAGCCCCATGCACCGCGCTGTTTAACACTGGTATAGACGCCATTATTGTCGTCTTCTTTTTTCCAGAACGTCAGTTTACTAAGTGCGCTTTTGTTTGCACTCTTTTTGGCCGCTGATGGCTTTGTGGTCGACTTCTTGGTTGATTTGGTCGTTTTTTTGTTTAATGGCTCAGTCACCTTGCCATGTAAAGGTTTGTTAGCGCCCTTTTTGGCGGTGGACTTACGACTGCTCGCCGTATTCTTGGTAGAAGGCTTCTTAGTCATCTACGCCTCCTTGCTCGGTCGTGGCTTGCGCTCCAGCTTGTGTCTGCTGTTGTGGCTGACTGCCTTCGTCGATGTTTAGATGATCACCCGGCTTGGTAGACATTGGCTGCAAAATCAGCTTATCTTTGGTAGTCGGAGAATACATACCCAATTGAGTTACCGCGCGATTCGCAATTTGCGGCGTGGCACTAAAGGTCTGCTGTTCAATCACCAAACGCTGATTCTCAATTTGTAGATTACGGTGCTCTACTTTCATCTTTTGCAGCGCCATATAGTCTTCATGATACTGCTGTATCTGTTCTGCATTTAGAATGGCGGTCCAAATAATCGCGATGGCAAGCAGCGCCATCAACACCGCATAAAAGCTTATGCCGCCGTAGCGTTTTGTGAGCAGATCGCCCATTGCTAGCGAGTGCGAATCCAATTCATCCTGACGAGGGGGTTGTTTATTTGCCATATAGTGACTGATTTGTTGACCTATGCGCTGTGAATGACTCAATGAAAGAGCAGTTTTATTTGTTAGGGAAGACTGTGCTGTCTTAATCATACCACTCTCTGGACGTGCAGTAAGCACAAGCATATGCTTAAACAGCGGCTGTACTCAATTTAAGTAGAATAAAAATAAAATGAAGATAACGGTGTGAGTCAATAAGCAGATGACTCATCATTTTAGTCAATCAAGTGGGTTATGAAGACATCTCTGTATTATATGGGGTATCGCTGCGTGTGGCTACTCTTAACCACGCACTTCGTGAACGATTATTACCACCGACTTCTGCCTTACTTGGTGCAATACGCTGCGGCTTACTAAAATAACGCGGACGCAGTGGTGGCATCGGCAGATTTTGATCTTCTGGATATTGACCACGACTGTGACGCTGCAAGAACTGCTTAATACGGCGATCCTCTAATGAATGGAAGCTAATCACGGCAAGCTGACCATGAGAGGCCAGTAACGGCAAGCTTTGCTCTAAGAAGCTGTCAATATCGCCAAGCTCATTATTAATAAAGATACGCATGGCCTGAAAGCTTTGGGTTGCTGGATGTTTGCCTTTCTGCCATTTTGGATGCGCCTGTTTAATCACTTCGGCCAGCTCTAGAGTCGAGGTGTATTGCTCCATGCCCTTGATAGCGCGAGCAATACGGCGGCTGTGACGCTCTTCTCCAAAGTCATATAACACATTGGCTAAGGTTTCCTCGTCCACCGTCTCTAGCCATTCACCAACCGACTGACCGCGGCTGGTATCCATACGCATATCAATGGCGCCGTCACGCATAAAGCTAAAGCCGCGACTGCCATCATCAAGCTGCGGTGACGATACGCCCAAATCAGCCATAATACCGTCGACTTGAGTGACACCATGCGCCTTTAGGCATTTGGTAATATCAGCGAAGCTTTCGTGAACCACCACCACGCGGCTGTCTTGTGCGGCTAAATCATTAGCAACTGCAATCGCTTCCGGGTCTTTATCGAACACAAATAGCGTCGCATCATCACTTAGATAATTGAGCAGTAATTTGCTGTGCCCGCCACGGCCAAATGTCGCATCGACATAGATGCCAAAGTGCTTCGGCGTATCATCGCTCAGCGACTTCTCACCGAGTACCGCAGCCACGGTTTCAAACAATAGCACTGTCTCATGACTAAATTCTGAGGAAGCAGTCTCGGCTTGAGGTGGATTTGATTGAGTAGAAGGTTTTGAGGCGGGGTTTTGGGCGTCGGTCACAGTAAAGTTGATCCCTTAAAAATAAACAGCAAAAAGGTAGATTAAACCCCTCCATTATCGCAAGCTATAGCCGCTTGTCAAGAAAAGCAAGATAAGTTAACCAAACAAAATGTATGACCAGTTTCATCCTCTTTTTTATAGGTCTTTAAAATCGGTATGACCCTCTTATTAAAGAGACAGTTTAAGACGGTCATTTCAAGCATCCATATAAGACGACGACACTCAAGAGCATTACGCATTATAAGCACCAAATCAAACCTGTTATAATAACCGTCAAATATTACTACCCCTTTTGCATTATTATTTTTACACTGTTTTATTACTGATTATTTTACTATCTTCAATTTCACAAACCTAAGAGATAACCATGACACAGACCTCTGTTAATCGCCCTGTTCGTACCCGTATTGCCCCCTCACCTACCGGCTTCCCTCATGTTGGCACGGCGTATATTGCTCTATTTAACTTAGCATTTGCCAAAGCAAATGGTGGCGAATTTATCCTACGTATCGAAGATACTGACCAAAGCCGCTCGACCGATCAATCAGAAAAAATGATCCTTGATGCGCTGCGCTGGGTTGGTTTGGATTGGGCGGAAGGTCCAGACAATGGTGGTCCGCACGCGCCATACCGTCAAAGTGAGCGCAGTGATATTTATAAAAAACATGCCCAAGAATTATTAGACAAAGGTCACGCCTTCCGCTGCTTCTGCACCCCAGAAGAGCTTGATGAGATGCGTAAAGAGCAAATTGCACGTGGCGAAAACCCACATTATGATGGGCGTTATGCTGACTTCCCACGTGAAGAATCAGACAAATTAGCCGCTGAGGGCAAACCCTTCGTCATTCGCATGAAAGTACCTAGCGAGGGCGTGTGTAAGGTGCAAGATATGCTGCGCGGCGAAGTCGAGATTCCTTGGGAACAAGTCGACATGCAAGTACTGCTTAAAACTGACGGCCTGCCAACTTATCATTTGGCCAACGTGGTTGATGACCATTTAATGGAAATTACCCACGTGATTCGCGGTGAAGAGTGGCTAAACTCAGCGCCGAAGCATCAGCTGTTGTATGACTATTTTGGTTGGGAGATGCCTGTACTGTGCCACATGCCATTGCTGCGTAACCCAGATAAATCAAAACTGTCTAAGCGTAAAAACCCAACCTCTATCACCTACTACCGTGATGCGGGCGTGTTGCCAGAAGCACTACTGAACTATCTGGGCCGTATGGGTTATTCAATGCCTGATGATAAAGAAATCTTCACCTTAGATGAGATGATTGACAGCTTTGACATCACTCGTGTATCGCTTGGTGGCCCTATCTTTGATGTGGAAAAATTGAACTGGTTAAACGGTGAATGGCTACGTGCTTTATCACCTGAAGAGCTTCGAGATAAAATCCTAGTATGGGCCAGTGATTCAGATAAATTAACCGCCATTGCGGCAGCGATTCAGCCACGTATTCACCTGCTATCGGATGCGGTAAACTGGGGCGGCTTCTACTTCCAGAACCTACCAGAGATTAAAGCCGAAGATTTCGAGCACAAAACGCTAACGCCTGAGCAAATTATCGAAATCTTGCAAATCGCAACGTGGAAGCTTGAGACGTTGCCAGAGTGGACAGAAGACAATATCTTTAAGACGCTTAAAGGCTTGAGCGCTGCGCTAGATATCAAACTGCGCGATATGATGGCGCCATTCTTTATCGCTATCGCTGGTAGTACCTCATCCACGCCTGTGATGAACTCTATGTTTGTGATTGGCGCTGATATGACTATGGCGCGCCTACGTCATGCGGTTGAAGTACTGGGTGGTCTGGGCAAAAAGAAACTCAAAAAGCTTGAGAAGACGGCAGCGGATATGCCAGACTTTTTAGGGGATGTTGAGGGGTAGATTTTGAGCTAGCACTGTCATTTTAATGGTAAATCTTTCGTCTTAAAGGAGTAAGTCTGTGAGTAAGCATAATAGAAAAATAACGGTTAACGACATCCCTATCACTGTCTCACGGATTGAGGAAGAGGATTTTTTAAGCCTAACAGATATGGTTAAAGGGTTTGAAGGTGGCTTATCATTAATAGAGGCATGGCTTAGGAATAAAAATACGATTGAGTTTTTAGGCACTTGGGAGCGTATTAATAACCCTAATTTTAATTCCCCCGAATTCGAGGGAATTAAAAATCAAGCTGGGCTAAACCGTTTTTCTTTGTCAGGTAAGCGTTGGGTCGAGAAGACCAATGCTATTGGCATTAAGTCTAAAGCGGGACGTTACGGTGGCACGTACGCTCATAGAGATATCGCTTTTGAATTTGGTGCATGGCTAAGCCCCGAGTTCAAACTATACTTAATTAAAGAGTTTCAACGCCTAAAAGAAGAGGAAGCAGGACGTCAGTCTGTTGAGTGGCAAGCAAACCGAGAGTTGGCGAAGATTAATTATCGATTGCATACTGATGCCATTCAGCAAAACCTATTACTTGGCATTAACGAGAAAGAGCATTGGAAGCATTATACTTCTGAAGCGGATATGCTAAACGTTATTGTTTATGGGCAAACGGCTGCTACATGGAAAAAAGAGAATCCTGATAAAACGGGAAATCAGCGTGATTATGCCTCTCATTTAGATAACGCCATCATTGCCAATATGGAGATGCTCAACTCGACTTTAATTCAGCAAGGTATTGTTATGAGCGAGCGCTATAAGATATTAAAGCAACAGGCTGAGCAGATGCGAGCCACTCTTGAGGATAGTCCTACTATAAAAAGGTTGGATGGTTAAGAAATCATAGTAGTATGCCTCCAATACCTACTACTTTATCAATGTTTAATAAGTATCCCTATGCTAAATCCACCCCCAGCCGTATTACACCTAAAATCTCGCAACGAAGTTCGGGTGCGTGAGCTGACCCTACGCGATAATATGCTGTGCTTAATCACCTCTGGTACCAAGTATTTGTTACAAAATGAGTCAAGCCGTTTGACTTTTAACACTCATAGCTTACTAATGCTACACCAAGGTAGCACGGTAGATATCATCAACGAGCCTCCAGCAGGTGCGCCGTATCAAGCAACCGTAATCGACTTATCTGCTGACTATCTTGAGTCCTTTACTACTCGTTATCAACATGATTTATCAGCTATTAAAACCATGCCTTACAAGCCTGATACTTTAGCAATCACCTCTGTGACTACAGATATAGACATAAAAGCCAAAGCAGTGCTTAGTGAAACCTTTAAGCGTACCGTAACTAGTATTGAAACGTTTAATAGAGCGGATGGGGCTATAGATTCGCTGATTTATCGGCATCGTTTAGATGAGCTATGCTTACTGCTTGCAAGTTTAGGCTATCAATTTAAGGTCGGTAGCACTATGACCATGAGCGATAAGGTTTTTCGACTTGTTGGTAGCCAGTTGCATAAGACGTGGAAAAAAAGTGAAGTGAGTAAAACGCTCAATATAAGTGAAAGCACACTAGACCGTAAGCTTAAAGCAGAAGGCACTAATTTTAGTCAATTAATACGTACTTTGCGTCTAGAACAAGCCATGAGTTTACTGTTACAAAACCAGCTATCAGTTGGAGAAGTCGCTTATGCGTGTGGCTATCAATCACATAGCCGATTTAGTCAGGCGTTTTATAAACATTTTGATGCATTGCCCTCTGCTATTTGTTAAAGGTTGCTAATATTTTTAAATTGATGCGTTGGGCATAAACATTGAGGCAATATGGCGAATGAACTGAAGTGAGCTCCTATAGAATACATAGGGTCAGTAGTCAATACTGACCCTATTTATTTTTTAAGGACTTAACCTATGAAGACCAAAGTTTTATGTGCGTTAATGTTATCTACGGTCGCCATGCAACCCAGTTTTGCTGAAACGTTTACCGTAAATAGTGAAAGCTTTATCCAAGGCAAAAAACTCACCGACAACCAAGTGTTTAACGGGTTTGGGTGTGACGGTGGCAACTTATCCCCTGCCCTTTATTGGCACAATGCTCCAGAAGATACCAAAAGCTTTGCAGTGAGTTTATATGATCCCGATGCGCCAACAGGGTCAGGGTTTTGGCATTGGACGGTGCTCAATATCCCAAACCATGTGACTCATTTAAATCTTGATGCAGGCAATCTGAGCAATAAGAATTTGCCAGTGGGTGCGTCGCAAGTCCGCAATGATTATGGCATAAAAGGGTTTGGTGGAGCGTGTCCGCCTGCGGGTGATAATCCACATCGTTATGCGTTAACCATTCATGCCTTGGATGTTGCCAGTATCGAGCTTCCAGCGGACGTCAGTCCAGCCGTTGCAGGCTTCATGATTCGCCAGCATCAAATCGGTAGTACGTCGGTGACAGCACATTATATGCGCTAGAGTCATATCAAGTTAGCTCGCCACTTAAACACGTAGGAAAGGGTTTATCATTAGGGGATAGCCTGTCTTTTCAGCCCAGTTTATAAGCAACCTCCTACTATAGCTAGCTTCAGAAATATTTTAAACCTGCTGCTTCTAATTGACTCAAAAATAACGCAAGTTTTACGCAGGTAGAACCTGCGTTTTTTATTGTCTAATTATTCTAAACAGGTTATTTGTATTGACTAATATTACTTGCCTACCGTAAGGTAAAACTACAATCTTTTTTGACTATATTTTACCCACAGCCTACCCAACACTTTTCTTATAAATCTGCTCTGAGATATAATTGCTTATAACTATCATTATTAGCCATACCACTAGTTGCCACTGAGTTGGGATATTAAACATACGAGTCATCAATATGGCGATGCCAATGCCTACTAACGTGCTCAGAATTCGATATACATATTTCATGGTAACTCTCCTATTAGCTTATACTATCCTTCACTTCTTACTCTCCAAATCCCGCCACAATAGCCAAAGTCTAGTGTCCAGCTCAACCTGATGATAATCAGGCTGCATATGACAACACAGCTGATAAAAGGCTTTATTGTGATCGCTTTCCTTAAAGTGTGCCAACTCATGCACCACAATCATCCGTAGAAACTCTGGCGGAGCCTCTCTAAATAGACTGGCCACAGTAATACTGTTATGTGCCTTAAGCTTACTCCCCTGTACCCTCGATTGATGGGTATGAATGCCAAGCGCATTTTTGAGCACACTCAGCTTGCTGTTATAACTCACTTGGGACAGCTGCCCTACTTTACGCATGTTTTGATTTTTAATCTCAGTCACATACTGATATAGCGCTTTGTCATTTTGAATCTGGTGGGTATCCGGATATTTTTGTTGTAGGTACGCGCCAAGCTTATTTTGCTCAACAAGCTGTTTAACTTGGTCTTGTATATGAGCGGGATAATGCGCGATATATTTTAAAGCGGTCACAGTCATGTCCTATTTTAAAAAGCTGTAAATCAACGATTTATTAAGATATCTCAAAATTTATTAAAAAGTAAAACTAAATCTATATGTGCAAATAATTAAATTTAGTTAACAATACTTACCTAATCAGTAACACACTAATAACACTCTAATCCATTGAAGGGCGTACTATTAGCTCCATATATAGAGCATAACGAAACATTCGGAGAAGGTTATGACTAATAAAATTCAAAATAATGTCACTATTACTCAACCTCGCCAAGTTGAACACTTATATGCGGGTGTCGATACCCAAGATGGTGCGGGTGTTAAATTAACCCGTGTGCTAACTCAGCAATTACAAAAACGTCTTGATCCTTATCTAATGCTCGATAACTTCAAAAGCGATAACCCAGACGATTATATCGCAGGTTTCCCAAACCACCCACACCGTGGTTTTGAGACGATTACCTATATGATTACTGGCCGTATGCGTCACAAAGACAGCGCCGGCAACGAAGGCTTATTAGAAAACGGCGGCGTACAATGGATGACCGCAGCCAGTGGTGTCATTCACTCAGAGTTACCTGAGCAAGAAGATGGCGAAATGGAAGGTTTCCAATTATGGTTAAACCTACCAGCCAAGGACAAAATGAATGACCCTTGGTATAAAGACTTCCAAGACGCAGATCTGCCTAAATTTGAAACCGAGAATGGTACCAAAGTGACCGTTATCGCTGGTGAATCAAATGGGGTTGAAGGGGCAGTGACTCGTGAAGTGACTGAACCTACCTATCTTGACATTCATTTGCCAGCAGGCGCAAGCTTTAGCCACGAGATACCGGCAAACCATAATGCATTTGCCTTCGTCTATCGTGGCCACGCAAGCATTGCGGATCAAGAAGTACCGGTTAAAAACATGGCGATTCTAAAAAATGATGCCAACTCTGATGGTATCGTGATTGAAAACGCTGCTGATGAAGAGACCAAAGTAATCCTTGTTACCGGTCGTCCATTAAATGAGCCTATCGTTCAATATGGCCCATTTGTGATGAACTCACAGCAAGAGATCATCAAAGCAGTAACCGACTTCCAAGAGGGGCGTTTTGGTGAAGGTGCGTAACCGACACCGACGTCTTAGCGTACAGTAAGTCACCCCGTATTGACTTACTGCAGTACTGATAAGGTCGCCAATTTGGCGACCTTATCTTTATGGGGTATTTTAAGCGATTTTAATTCAATAAAAATCTACTACTAAATATATTTAAAACAAGGTCTTAGCAGGTATAAGAACAAGTATTTTAAATTAATTACTCTTTTTTCGAAAAAAGGTATTGACAGAATCACTATCCTCGCCTAAAATACGCCCACTCTTAGCAAGGGGCTATAGCTCAGTTGGTAGAGCACTTGCATGGCATGCAAGGGGTCAACGGTTCGACTCCGTTTAGCTCCACCAATACTAAGAATAGTTGATAATCATCATATTTTATATATAATGACCGTCAGCGGCACCAACGTAAGCACCTAGGCAACGCTATTCATAGCACCTTACGTTGTAAAACTATTTCATGTTTACATGATTTTGTGTCCCGTTCGTCTAGAGGCCTAGGACCCCGCCCTTTCACGGCGGTAACAGGGGTTCGAATCCCCTACGGGATACCACCTATTCGAGCTTGTCTTTAATAGACTGTTTTAATCAACAGCATTAGAAGATAAGCAACTAAACCTCCAATCAATGATTGGAGGTTTTTTTATGCCTTGCTATTTAGTTATTACTGTTTTCATCTCTTTACTCTCTGTCAACTGTCTCAAAACTCTATATTCCCTGTTAACCCTCTTACTTTAAGATACAAGCGGTGACTTAAACTGTGATTTTAATAATCTGAGGCTTTAATAGCCATTTGATAAAAATAACCTTGTTTAAAGTAATGCCTATTTACTATTTCACATAACCGCTACTCTCTTTATTTAACGTTACACAAGTACACACAGTACACACCCTTATAGGTACAAGTATACATTTCGTGTCAAAACCTTACCAAACTTAATCTTTTTAAAGTTTGGCTGTGATAGTATTCAAAAATCAAAGCTAAACAAAAACTTAAGTCAAACGTTTAGTCATTGACCAAATAAAATAATTACACTCTATTTTCAAAGTCGGCACCTGACAATTTCGGCTTTGAAATAATACTTTTTATGAGGATAACAATATGATGCCATCTTATACACCACAGCGTCGCCCATCTTGGCGCGGCGTAATAGCAGGGCTTTTGATGGGTTTGATCGTGGTTATGGCCATGATTGCACTAGCTCTAGTTCTAAGCTCTTTCCTACCTTTTAGTCTTCAAGGTACCAGCATAGCCGCTGGTATTTATGCTGCTATTACCGCTTTAGTTAGTGCTTATGTCGCAGGCTACTTTGCTGTGAAATATTCAGCACCTGAAACCCTTTTCGGTGATGGTACTGAAATTGATCCTAAAGATGCCACTTTAACTGGTCTATTAACAGCAGCAGCAATGGTTGCGCTAACCACATTGATGGCTATTAATGGCGCTACAAGTATTTTATCGTCAGCGACTAGTGCTGTAGGCAGTACAGTTAGCACGGTAGCGAGCACTGCAGCCTCAGCTGCTGGCGGTGTTGCCACGGCTACTTCTGGTGCGGTTGGTACAGCGGTAGAGCAGTCAGATGTAAATATGCAACAAGAAGCTAAAGATATCTATAACAAAGTAACCGGTGATATCAGCCGTAGTGATATCGAAAGCTGGGTTGCTAAAAACACCCAAGGTCTAGACCAAGAACAAATCACTGCGACCACTGATGTGGTTGAAGAGATGGTTAATGAGCAAAAAGCAGAAGTACAAGATCTTGACTTCACCAGCCTCGATACTTGGAAAAACATTGATGAAATCGCTAAAAACCGTTTGGCTGATATCGAACAAACGCTAACTAGCGATGAAATTATCACGCGTTTACAAGCTGAAGGTCTCAGTGAAGCTGAAGCTCAAGAAGTTCGTAATGAAGTTGTTGCCTCTTACAATGAGTACAAAACTGAAACTGAGCAAATGGTTGCTACTGCCCAACAAAAAGCTGACCAAGGTATGCAAAAAGTGGATCAAGCCTTAGATACTGCTGAAGATGTGGCACGCAAAACTGCCTTATATTCAGGGTTATTCTGGTTGATTAGTGCGCTACTTACTTTCCTTGCCAGTACTATGGGTGCAAGAAGTGCCGCTGCTAACTACCGCTTAGACAAACCAATCGTTAGAATGGGTGACAATGTACGTTAATTGAGACGATTACTTTAAATCAATATTATCTTTTTTAGTGTTATTGGTTTAAATGCAATTTGCTCCTATCATATAATTATCCATATAAAAAAAAGCACCCTGATTGTCAGGGTGCTTTTTTTATGGCTACGTATAGAAGAAGATAAGTTAAAGGAAATAATTTAGCTGAGTCTCAGACCAATAATTGCTGGGATACCTTGACGGATGACTTCAATCGTGACCACCCCTTCTGTCGGAAGTTGACTCAATGCCTTCTGAAAGTCCTCTATATTAGTGATTGGCCTTTGATGAAGATTGGTAATAACATCTCCTGGGCGAATACCTGCACGTGCTGCAAGCCCTGTTGGATCGACCTCTGTGACCAGTACGCCTTCACCGCCAAGCTTCGCTAAGCTTGCCTCAGGCAATGCCTGAATACGTAGGCCTAAGCGTACTTGGCTGTTATTAGCCTTAGTCATGGTATCAGACGTCACATCACTTGGCGCGACTTCAAGCTTACCTGAGATACGTCTGACTTTGCCGCCACGCAAAATTTGTGCAGTAAAGCTGTCACCTGGCTTAGAGCGGTTGATTTGGTTAATCAAGTCATTGGCTTCTAACACATTACGGCCATTAAACTGGGTAATAATATCGCCTGATTGTAAGCCCGCCGCTTCTGCAGGTGACTTTGACGATACTTTAATCACTAGAGCACCTTGTGGCTTACTTAAGCCATAGGCTTCGGCTAGATTGCGGTCGATATCTTGTGGGAATAGACCCAAATAAGCACGGGTTACTTCGCCATTTTGTTTTAATTGCTGATAGATATCCATCGCCGCATTAATGGGAATAGAGAACGACAGACCCATATAGCCACCGGTACCACTAAAGATACGCGAGTTAATACCTATTACCTCACCTTTGCGGTTAAACAACGGGCCGCCCGAGTTACCTGGGTTTAATGCCACATCAGTTTGAATAAAAGGCACACTGGTATCACGTGAGAAGTTACGTGATTTGGCACTGACGATACCTGCAGAGGCAGAATAGTCAAAACCAAATGGAGAACCAATTGCCAGTACCGGCTCGCCTACTTTTAGTAAGGTAGAATCGCCAGTTGGTAATGACGGATACGTCTTACCAGGTTGTGGCTTGACTTTTAACACTGCCACGTCCGAACGCTCATCACTACCAACTAAAGTCGCATCCAGCTCGGTACGGTCATTTAAGGTGACTGTGATTTTATCAGCACCAGCAATCACATGATGGTTGGTTAGTAAATAACCATCAGCGGTCACAAAGAAGCCGGTACCGTAATTATATTCGATGGCAGGGGCGGTTTGTGCGCCCGGTATGCGAATACGGTTACCGAAGAATTGACGTAATAGCTCAGCAGTTTGCGCTTTGGCCAACTCTTCTTGACTGACTTGCTTAACCACGTTAACGCGGACCACACCTGGGGTCACTTGCTCGACTAGGTCAGAGAAGTCAGCAGCGACCACAGCGGCCTGAGCAGAGGTAGGCATGGTAGAGGCAGCAACCACAGCGCTACTCACCGCTAATCCGCCAATACCAGAGCTAACGCCGATTGCGCTTAGGGTTAATAATGAACTTGCTCCTAAGGCTTTCAAAGCAGCCTGTCCTTTTTTGAGTATAGGACTAAAAGCTGCTTTATTATCTTGATTCGTATGTGTTTTTCTCATTTGTCTCGCCAAGTTATTTGGCTCCATGTTATTCACTGTTGTATCCTCCAAGAGTACTTTCCTTTAAATAGTCTGTTATCTGCTGAGCCTAATGACTTTATCAGCGCTCAGACGTATATGCTCATGATCTTTATAATCAATTACTTTGATAAAATTAACAAGTATGCAGACCTCGCCTTACTCTTTTATACCAGAGTTTTAACACACTCTGATTGCACGCGTTTGTAATTTTGGTAAATAGTTTCCTGTTAATAGCCAATATTTACATCGACTGCTATTACCATTAAGACATTCTTGATGACGTGTAGAGCAGATACAATCCACTTTTGTATTTCGTGATATCATAACACGCAGTGAATCATCGATTTTAATCATTGCACTGATTACTTACCACATTATTTATCACCGTATTGGCAGAATAATTACAAGCATTAGGTTATCAACTTAGATAGGATACCTGTCTTGATAATTAGTTGGATAACTCGCTTATTGATAAACTGAGTGTACAAATAATCTTTCTTAAGTGCTGACAATAGATTAAAATCGACTGATGACTGTTATTGAACAACAAAACAGCTGCCCGAAAAAGCCTAGTTATGACTAGGCTTTTTTTTACAGTACGTCTTTTTAATAGCCATATTTGAGCCATATCCATCGGATAGTCATCAATATTTATTATAATAATAAAGCACGTGCGTCTACCATTAGATAATGGGTTAGCTGACACAAAATGATATCGTGATGATGTCTTGCAAACACAAGGAAAACTTCATGGATACCGCCTTATTACTATCTGGCGTGGTCGGGCTTGGCATTGCAGCTCAGTGGCTTGCTTGGTACTTAAAACAGCCGTCCATCTTATTTTTATTACTTATCGGCATCTTCGTTGGTCCTGTGATGGGCTACTTTGATCCTGATGCTGTGCTCGGCGACTTGCTGTTCCCGTTCATCTCCCTCGGTGTGGCCATCATTTTATTTGAAGGCTCATTGACCTTAGAGTTTGAGGAGATTAAGCAACACGGTAAAGTGGTACAAATGTTGGTCTCCTTAGGTGTGGTTATCACCATTGCGGTGGTGGCACTTTCCACTTACCTATTATTCGATGTCGATCCGCTGATTGCCCTATTATTTGGCTCCTTGGTGTGTGTGACCGGCCCAACGGTAATCATGCCGCTGCTGCGCAGTGTGCGTCCGAATAAGACCATCTCCAACATCTTGAAGTGGGAAGGTATTATTATCGACCCTGTGGGCGCCATCGCAGTGGTTTTGGTATACGAATACATCATCTCAGGCGGTGAGGCGAACAGTATCTTCTTGTTTGCTGAAATCGTCATTATCGCGACTATTATCGGTATGTTTGGTGCCTTTGTACTGGCAAACCTGATCAAGCGCCATATGATTCCTGAGTTTTTGCATAACGTCTTTACCTTGGCATTTGTGCTGTTGTTATTCTCTTTATCTAACCATTTAGAACATGAATCAGGCTTATTGGCCGTGACCGTAATGGGTGTTGCCCTAGCTAATTGGAAAGGCTTCCCACGTGAGCAGATTTTAGAGTTCAACGAATCGTTAACGGTTCTGCTTATCTCGGTTCTGTTCATTGTATTGGCCGCCCGTGTACAGCTTGATAGCTTATTAAGCGTTGGCTTTAGTGGCCTTGTGCTATTGGCAATTGTCATGTTTATCGCACGTCCATTATCGGTATGGGCATCAGCAATGGGGTCGAATTTGAAGACCTCTGAGAAGATGATGATTAGCTGGATTGGCCCACGTGGTATTGTTGCCGCGGCAATCTCATCACTGTTTGCGATTCGTCTACAAGAGTATGACATCCAAGGGGTTGAGCTACTGGTACCACTGGTATTTATGGTGATTATCGGTACGGTCTTGATTCAAGGCTTGGGTGCTAAAATCGTCGGTAACTTGCTTGGTGTACGTGAGCCTGCCAGTAACGGCGTGCTTATTGTCGGCTCAAACCCAGTGGCATTAAAAGTCGCTGAATCGCTGCAAGAACAAGGCTTTGATGTATTGGTTGCACATAACAACTACACCAATATTGCCAAAGCACGTATGGCCGGTCTACGCACTTATTTTGGTAACCCAATCTCAGACCATGCAGACCGTCACTTAGACTTGATTGGTATTGGTCATTTATTTGCGATGAGTACCGACAAAGAGATGAATACGCTGTCGGAGCTGCATTACCGTCATGAGTTTGGTGAACAAAAAATCTATCGCCTTAAATTCAGTGATGATAAGTCTAAAAATGAGCGTGAAAAGAAACGCTCGCACTTCGAATCACGTTGGTTGTTTGGTAAAGATGTGACCTACACCAAGATGGCCAGTATGCTGTCGAAAAAGGCCCGTATTAAGATTACCAACATTACCGACAGCTACAGCTATAGCCAGTATCGTGCGGATAATAAGCAGTTTGTGCCGTTATATACCATTGATAAAGAGGGCCATCTTAACGTCATTACTGACAGCTTCGAAAATGAGATTCCACGTGACCATAAGCTGGTTGCACTGGTTATCGAAGGTGAGGTTCAGCCAAAAGAAGTCGATGTGACGCAAAAACAAAATGAAGCGCGTGCTTTGGCAGACTCACAGTTTGAGGCGACCTCGAAAGCGCCAGAGAAGCGTAAGCAAAAGACGCTGCTTGATGTGCGTGACCCTATGTATGATGACGATAAACAGTCAGATACTAAAGCGGATACCGCAACTAAGCCAAAAGCGGAGACTGCTGCTGCACCGGAAACGGCCGCTACGACAGATGATAAGTCTAAAGCTACGCTAATGCCGACACCTGCTACTCAGCTTGAAGCCGACTTAGCAAGCAAGCTTGAAAAATCGCTTGAGAAACAAACCGAAGCGTCTAGCAAGAATAAGAACACCTCGGTTAAATCGCTACAGTCGCAAGCCAATGGTAACTCGCAAGCCCCGAAACAAGCCGATGGCTCACTAGATCCAGAGCGCCTACCAGACACGCAAGCACGCAAAAATGAAGCTGATAAGAAGTCGTGAGTTAGTGATCGCCCTAAAAGTTATCGTTAAACCGTTACCGTAAACAAGGGCAGCCCATGGGCTGCCCTTTTTGTTGTCTGTCTCTATAGTTAGCGAAGTCTAACATGGTTATAAGGCAACCGAGCGCAATTACAAGCGTAGGTTTAGCGGGTTAACACCGTAACCGTTTAGTAGGTCACTAACTCTACCAGACAAACTAATTAAACTTATAATGCACTCACTACATCCCAAATACGCTCAGCAACTTGCGTCTCATCGCCGCTAGCATCTACACGCTGAATACGGCTGAGATTGTTCTGATACTGCTCGCTAAAGCCCTGATAAACCCGCTCAAAAAAAGCCATCGCTTCTTGTTCAAAACGGTCGGCTGCGCCACGTTTACCGGCACGGCGCATGCCCTCTTCTACCGGTAAGTCTAACCACAATGTGACATCGGGCAAACGTGGCACAAACTGCGTCACTAATGTCTCAATTTTGCACAAAACCTCAGGGTTAGCAAAGCCGCGGCCATAGCCTTGATAGGCAACCGTAGAGTCAATAAAGCGGTCGCAGACCACCCACTTACCGTCCCTAAGCGCTGGCAAAATAACGTGATTCAAATGGTCGCTTCGTGCCGCAAACATCAGTAGCAGCTCGGTATCATCATCAATCTTGGTATCAGTGTCTAGTAACAGGCCGCGTAGCTGCTCTGCAAAGGGACTACCCCCTGGTTCACGAGTACGCACATAATCAATGGCTTCTACCTCTAATCGCGCGCACAGGCTATTGATAGCAGTGGTCTTACCCACGCCCTCTGTGCCCTCAAAACTAATAAATTTACCTTGCCCAGTTACCGCCGCTGATGTCATGCTTCCCCCCACCTAATCTGCTAATTAATTGCTGTTTTTCTCACGCATTACTTTGAGATATTCTTGCACCGCGCGGTTGTGCTCAGCATAGGTCTTGGTAAATTTATGTCCGCCATTACCAGTAGCCACAAAGTACAACGCATCACTGTCTGCAGGGTGCATTGCCGCTTCAATTGAGGCATGTGAAGGCAGTGCGATAGGTGTTGGCGGCAAGCCGTCGATTTGGTAGGTATTATAGGCGGTCTTCTCATCGATATCGGCGCGGCGAATATTACCGTCATAACGATGACCCATACCATAGATAATGGTTGGGTCTGTCTGCAAACGCATGCCTTTATTCAGACGGTTGATAAATACCGCTGACACCAATTCACGCTCTGATGGCACGCTGGTTTCTTTTTCGATAATAGAGGCCATAATTAGCGCCTCGTAAGGCGAGTCATACGGTAAATCATCGGCACGATTGGCCCACGCTTTATCTAGCGCCTCACGCTGACTTTTATATAAATCAGTCAAAATCTGCTTGTCGGTCGCACCTTTAGCATAATGATAAGTGTCAGGGGTAAACCAACCTTCTAAATTATCCGAAAACTCGCCATCTGGCGTAGTGGCATCAATCTCTAATAGATTTTTGAAATTATCTTTGGGCGTGCCATCGGCATTGAGTACTGTCAGCTCAACGCCTTCGGTCGCCGCTAGAGCACGATATAAATCGGCAGCAGTTTTACCCTCAATAATCTGCACCACGACCATATCCATCTTCTGCCCTTCTTGAAACGCATCAATTAACTGCTTCAAGCTTGGGTTCTCAGGGACCTCGTAAGTGCCGGCATGTAGTGGCGCATCGACACTGGTCTTAATATACAACTTGGCAATCATCGATGAGAACATGGGTACATCTTGTTGAAACTGTGGCAAGAAGCCGTAATAGCTCTGCCCCTCTTCCACCACCAAATCCCCGCCTGACTGATTGGAGTGACCAAATAAGGTCTGATACCCCATGGCAGCGATAAATAGCAAAATCAGTCCTAGCACCAGTAATACCTGATAGCCGCGATTGCTACGTGGCTCAGGCGCTTTATGCTGCTCCGCTTTGGCACCGCATACTAAAGACACGTCGGTTTTCGGCATATGCTCTGTCTCGATATGCGGTGGTTGCTGGGTTTCAGGCGGAGTACTCGAATTATTATCAGGTTTTTGAATATTTGGTTCGCTCATAGCCACTCACGAGGTAAAAGTTTGGCTAGAATTTAGCACTCTCTGAACTTATATTCAATGGGGATTAGGCATCTAGGCGACTTTAACTTATACTTATAGCAGGCTCTTTTGGAGAATAGCTTATGGATTTACAGTTTAATCAACAGTTGGCGAAAGGCTATACTTCAAAAAGCCAAATCATTAGAGTATTGAGTGAAGATTGGGTAGCGCGTCACGGCTATTGCCCGAATTGCGGCTGTAATCCCTTAGCAAGCTTTGCCAACAACCAACCTGTTGCTGATTTTTATTGTCAACATTGTCAGGAACAGTACGAGCTAAAAAGTAAAAGAGCGAAACTTAGCCATATTATTAATGACGGCGCTTATGCCACCATGATTGAGCGTATCAATAGTGATAATAACCCGAACTTTTTCTTTTTAACTTATTCGAATCAGTTAGCCGTTAACAATTTTCTGATTATCCCTAAGCACTTTTTTACTGCGGATATGATTATTCAGCGTCCGCCACTACCACCCTCAGCAAGACGAGCCGGCTGGATTGGCTGCAATATTGACCTAAAAAAAGTACCTGAAATTGGTAAAGTATTTTTGGTAAAAAATCAGCAGCCTGTCGCTACTCATCAAGTCACTGAACAGTTTCAGAAAGCGTTATTTTTGCGTCAGCAAAAACAGCGCAGCCGTGGGTGGACATTAGAGGTTATGAGCTGTGTAGATAAACTACCCGTACGTTTCAACCTAAATGATATGTACGCATTTACGGACTATCTAAAGTCTCGATACCCTAGCAATAATAATATTCAGGCAAAAATACGACAGCAATTACAGATATTGCGCGATAAAGGACTACTTGAGTTTTTAGGCAGTGGACAGTATCGAAAAATAGGCTAATTTTTAAGGTTTTAAACTGCAAAATTAAGCAATCCACGCTTTAACTTATAATTCATTAACTAAATCATATTGTCATAGCAACTTGGTCGCAGACGTCTTTTTTCTACCGTATTCTTTATATTAGATATCAATTCTTCCCTGTCATCCCACCCTGTCATCCCACATAGATAGATAGATAGGTAGGTGCACTGTCGCAACCAATCTTTCATGAAACTGATGCGGTGCATATTCATAATCTACCTCATCATTAATAAGAAATAAGCACTCATCTCGATAATCGATATAACAATGCAGCCTATTTTTAACATACCTATTCCATTGCCATAAAAGCTGAAGAGGCGTTGCGACCGGCTTGGTAAAAAGCTCTAAATTCACAGTCAATGCACACATAACATATTCATCTGTAGGAATAATGCTGATACCCTGCTGTATCACCTCCTCTCGGGTATGTGCATATTCAAAAACACCGCCATACGCCATATACCTGTTGATGTCTTTTATGTAGATAACACCGAAGGCAGATTGGGTAAATCTGGATAAATGAACCATATCATTGGGGTTTGATTTCGCTTTTTTGCAAATCTCACCAAAGACCATCATTCGACGTAGCTGCACTGGAACTCGACTGTCTTCAGAAATAGAACGCATCAGAACCACCTCTTTATTTGAATGAGGCTTGATCATTGATCAAAAGAGGGGAAGTCACAATACTTGGTAACAAAAGACGATCAATATCAATCATTTATAGACAATATACTTTGATGCTAATGGTGTTTTTGAGAGATGAATAATGACAGAGGGAACTAAGCGTTATTGTATTGAGGTGACAGAAACTTTATCGAAATTATTTGAGGTTATCGCAAGTAGTGAAGAAAACGCTATCACACTGGTCAAAGAGCAATACAGACAAGAACAAATAGTATTAGATAGCGGAGATTATCTTGAGACGACGTTTTCGGTAAACACTGCTGTAGACAACCCCAACCGCTGATTATCCACAATCAGCTCACTCACCGGTATCACGCCACGTACCGCATTACAAAAGAACAGGGATTTTATATTACCCAAATCCTCGTCTCGCAGGCTACGCAGTATCACCGGATATTCTGTGGCCTCAAGCTTATCCATAATCGCTTGGCGCATAGTACCGCGCACCCCTGAGGATTCAATAGGCGGAGTAAACCATTGCTTATCAAGCGTTTGCTCATCTAAATAATCGCAGTCACGTTCAGAGTCACGTTTTAACTGATAAAACACATTACTCATCACCCCTTCAACCCAGTGACCTGCCATATCACTGACCAAACCTTCTGCGACTTCAGGATGCATTATCTTAACACGCTCAAGCTCGCCGGCAATCATCACACTATCTAATCGGTTGAGACTTTTAAGACCAGCAATAGGCCGTGGCAGCGATGCAAGCTGCGCGCTCAAGCAAATAGCGGTTATCGGTGATTGTTGTAGGATAATCGCTTGAGAAGTGAGCTTATTTTGAGAGTCCGGCAATTGTGCTTGGGTCATAAAATCTGCGTATTGAGTAGATAAAGGCGCACTGGGCATGACGCCCATCCAGACCAAGGCCTGATTATGTTGCAAATTATCAGAGTACGCATAGCCGCGTAAGCTTTGGGTAGGACGCGAGACGATAATCTTGATAATACCGTGCTCAATATCATTCGCAAATGCGGTCGCCGCTTGCCACAGCGTTGATTGTGCTTCTGCACTCAAATAAAGATGCAAAGCCTCACAGTGACTACGAATTCGAGCTTGATGATAAGCTAGACCGAGTATCTGACCTTGATGAACCCCAATCGTGGTAAAAAAACCATCACCATAGGCCAAACCACGTAAGGTTGGCGGAAATAAGGCGGGGTAAGACGCTGATGTCTCGGGGTTGTCTGAGTTTGTATTTAAATCTGCCCAATCAGCGCCACCAAAAAAAGCCATGCTGGCATCGCTGAGGTGATACCAAGTCATGACTTTAGACATAAAACAACCCTTTAGAGCAGTAGATAAAACCGAACCAATAAACACCAGTCAAACAACGAGCAACTCGTTATTCTCTAGTCCTCTTTATCCAAAATCAACATACAGCTATAAAACTCACATTTTGCCAACTCTACCGTATGGTCTGATACTTGCTTGTTTTTAACAATTTGTCCAGACAGAATATTGGCAACCAATTGACCGCCTTGCTCGCCCATAAGTGCAGTAGCAGCTTTATAGACCTTTTTGGCGTGCTCGATACTGGTTTGTTTTTCGCTATCTGAATCGGTTGGATTGGCATAATACCAGCCAAATTCTAGGTAATCTTGTGAGTCTATAATATCCAAATAGGGCTCTTCACCTTTCATAAAGCGGTATTTGACCGCCGTATTACTGGCATAATCTAGGCTATTCTCATCGGTGACGGTGACTTTGCCAAATATTTGCTGCAAAGCATCCAAGTTATCGGTAGTTAACGGCTCTCCGGTATACGCTTTCCAGTTTTGCACATCGTAGCTGACCGGTCGGTGCTCGACCACTGCCCCATCAGCATCATCACGGCCTTTACCTAATACAGCCGCCTCTTCTGCGTCACCTTGCTCGACTACTTGCTGCTCTGCGTCCTCATCGACGACGGTATTAGCAGGCTCGGAGTTCGAATTGCTACAGGCAGTTAGCATTAGACCTGCAGCCAAGCTCAGTGCGCCTATACGTGATAGAACCGAGCGGCTAGATAAATTGCGACTAACGTTTGTTGACTTATTTGAAATCATGCTGAAAATCATTCACGCACACCTTTTACTTATATTCCAATATCGTTACCAACCTTAGTAACTTGTTGATGATGCCTTTATAGTAAGACCATCATCCTGACTACCACTGAGCAATTGCCAAATAGGCTCATCTCATTCTATCCTTTGAACGAACCCCTAGTTTATCCAAAAGCCCTGCTATTGCATAGTGAAAAAAGCACGCAAAGGGCTTTAAATCTTACTGAGGACTCTCGCTATGTTGGCGCCTTTGTTATAGTAGTCTTGCTAACTACCACAATAATCGATAAAAATAGAGCAAAATACACCGTAACTGCCCTCATAATGCCTATGCCTATATCAATATAGCAGCAACGCCGTGTTGATAACAATAAGACGCAGCGTATTATCCATAAAACAGCATACTAATAAAGAGTGACTTATGACCCAAGCAGCCAGACAACATTTCGTGGTAATCGGTAATCCAATTGCACACAGCAAATCGCCTGACATTCACGAGGCTTTTGCTAAGCAAGCAAACCTTCATATTAAATACGCACGCCAGTATTGTCCAGAGGATGCCGACAGCTTTCAAGCGGTTGTTGATGCTTTTTTTAATGGTGGCGGCGTGGGTGCTAACGTGACTGTACCTTTTAAACAAGTCGCTTATAATTTATGCCAACAGCGCGCCGGCGTATCACAGCATGCGGCGGTAGCCGGTGCGGTGAATACCCTGATGCTAAAAGACGGGCAGCTTTATGGTGATAATACCGATGGCCAAGGGCTGGTTAATCATTTGCAGCAATTAGGCTGGCCACTTGAGCGTGCAAAAGTTGCCCTGTTAGGAGCAGGCGGTGCTTCTCGCGGCGTGGTATTGCCGTTAATTGAGGCCGGTGTTATACAATTAAGTATCGCCAACCGCACGGTTAGTAAAGCTGACGCTTTAGTGAGCGAGCTGCGTGCCGCAAGTCCACTGATTGATAATATCGACGTCTCAAGCCATGCGCTTGATGAGCTACAAGGTGACTTCGATATTATTATAAATGCCACATCGATTGGGCTGTCTGGTGAGATGTTGCCCTTAGCTGATAATTTAAGCGCCAAATATGCTTATGACATGATGTATGGTCGCAATCTGCCCTTTTTAAACCATTTTAAGGCAAAAGGTGCGCAAATATCTGAAGGTTATGGCATGTTGCTTGGTCAAGCGGCACTTAGCTTTGAGAGATGGACCGGCGTTCAGGTGAGTACGGATATTTAAACGGCATCTTAAAGACTAAATAATAAGCATCTGGTTATTAGTAAACTCCACGTAACTGGCCAGAGGCACAACCTTTTTAGGCCTTTCGCTGCATAATCTTAGCTTCAAAGGTGGTGAGCGGACGTCTGAACCAGACCGAGTGCATCACCACGCCGCCGATTAACGCCAAGGTACAGCCAAGTACCGTATCCCAAAAACGGGCTTGGATAATGCCTTGATGGCTCAGTGCATTTGCAGCAGTTACAGCATAATCACGGCCGTACTCAGCAATAAAAATCGTCAATGGGGTAATCATCACCACCGCTAAGGCATAGTGGCGCACCACCATCGACTCAATCCAGATAAACATTAAGAATAACGCAATCACTACCCCAATAGGTTGTAGCGGTAAGGTTAATAAAACCCCTGCAACCAACATCCCAATACCAGTGCCCAAAATACGATGGAACTGTTTGATCCACATGGTGCGCAGCTGCATACCCTGCATAATCACAAAGCAGCTCATTGGCACCCAATACGGATACGGCATATCAAACCATAAGGCCATTTCCATTGATAACGCCACAAAGGTAGTCACCACCACGCTATCGGTAATCATACCGTGCTCGTAGCCATGTCTACTTGGCGCACGCTCCGAGGACGGTCTAACGACAGTTAAGTTATACAGCAGTACCATAAACCAAGAAAATAGCGCCCCTGCTGTAACCACACCTACCTTTAAGGGTAACTGCTCCCAGCCCACCGGCATCAAAATAGCAATTACCGATGCCATCATAATAAACATGCCACTTGGCGGCGCTAAATGCAGATAACGCCCCAACATCACTATGGTAAAGGTCACCAGTACAAAGATAGGAAACCTAAATAGGGGCAAATTATGTGCCACAAGCCCAAGCGCAAAACTCATCACCATTATCATTACCACAAATAGCAGCTCACCTTGACGCTGCCATAAGTTACCGACACTGGGCTGATTAAGCACAATCATGGCACCAAGCGAGGCCAAGATACCCGTTGATAACTTATCGAGTAATAGTCCGGTTAATATTGACAAGGTAATGGTTACTGCGGTTATCAAAACCAGATGCCACGGCCGAGTAGTGCGCTGAATGGTGAGCAAATGATCGGCTTCACGTTTGGCAAGTTCTTTGATACGTGTTTTTTTATTTGGCATAGTCAGTGATGCGCTGTTGGTTTAAGTAAAAAGTCGGTTTGAGCCAATAAAGAGATAAATTAAGCGGTACTGAAATAAAGCCGTGCGCCGTTATAACAAGATGTTACGCAATATACGAGCTGATACTGGCAAATTATTGATTGTTTATGATACCGTTTATTATAAGGTTTGATGTCTGAATATAGTAGACATTACCGAGACTTTACCCTTTTCAAAATGCATTCGAATCATCAGTCGTCTCACAAAACAGCCTGACTCTCTTCATGATGCTGATCTTTTAGAGCTCATTGAGTTTTGGGAGTGGTTTTATTGTCATTAGTTATGACAAGTCTAATTTATATAAACATTATTTATCATACACCTGTTCACCGATGAATAATATTTATCAATCATAGGTTTTTATATAAATTGCGCTTATACTAAAATTGATGATAATTCTCACATTGTCATGGACTGATAATGGTCGACTGATACACACCTGAATATACAAGAGATTCAATTATGCTAAGTTATAAAGCCCCCCTACGCGATATCAAATTCCTATTAAATGACGTTTTTGACTTTCAAACTCATTATAAAGATCTAAGCAATGGCGAAAACGCTGATCCAGAAACAGTAGATATGATTCTACAAGGCATGGCTGATTTCTCTGAAGATGTTCTTAGCCCACTTTATCAGCCAGCAGATGCTGAGGGCTGTCATTTTGAAAATGGTGTTGTTACTACACCAAAAGGCTTCAAAGACGCTTACAATCAATTCGTAGAAGGCGGCTGGCAAGGTATTTCATACCCAGAAGAGTACGGCGGTATGAACCTCCCAATGTCACTTAACCTAATCAAAGCAGAAATGTTTGGTACGGCGAACTGGCCATGGGCAATGTACCCAGGTCTAACCACTGGCTGTATCAATACTTTAATGCAGTACGGTACCGATGAGCAAAAAGACACCTACCTACCAAAACTAGTTGAAGGTACTTGGTCAGGCACTATGTGTCTAACTGAGCCACAAGCCGGTACTGACTTAGGCCAAGTAAAAACCAAAGCAGTGCCACAAGATGACGGTACTTATAAGCTAAACGGTACTAAAATCTTCATCTCAAGTGGTGAGCACGACCTAACCGATAACATCATTCATATCGTTTTAGCACGTCTGCCAAATGCACCTGAAGGTACTCGTGGTATCTCACTGTTTATCGTACCTAAATTTAACATCAACGAAGAAGGCGAAGCCGGCGAGCGTAACGGCGTAAGCTGTGGTTCAATTGAACACAAAATGGGTATCGCCTCATCAGCGACCTGTGTTCTAAACTTCGACGATGCAAAAGGTTACCTAATTGGTGAGCCAAACCGTGGTCTAAAAGCGATGTTCACGTTCATGAACACTGCCCGTATCGGTACCGGTATCCAAGGTCTAGCGCATTGTGAACTTGCTTTCCAAAACGCCCTACCATACGCTATCGAACGTCGTTCAATGCGTGCTCTTTCTGGTACTAAAGAGCCAGAAAAAGTAGCTGACGCGATTATTAACCACGCTGACGTACGTCGTATGCTATTGACCATGAAGGCGTTCGCTGAAGGCGGCCGCTCAATGATTTATCATGCTGCTCGTTATGCAGACAAGATGTCTCAAGGCGTTGCTGAAGATAACAATGAAGAGTTTGAGAAGTGGGATGACAAATTAGGCTTCTACACGCCAATCCTAAAAGGCTTCTTAACTGAGCTTGGTATCGAAGCGGCTAAAGAAGGTCAGCAAGTATATGGTGGCCACGGCTATATCAAAGAATGGGGCATGGAGCTAATCGCTCGTGACGCACGTATTGCTACTCTTTATGAGGGTACAACTGGCGTACAGGCTCTAGACTTATTAGGTCGTAAAGTTATCTTGCAGTCTAAAGGTAAAATCATCCGCGATTATACCTCAAGCATCATGAAGTGGTGTGGTGAATACGCACTTGATAAAAATATGCGCAAATATGTTTGGGCATTAACCAAGCTATGTGCTGAATGGAACACGCTAACCGTACGCTTAATGCTAAGCGCGCGCAAAGACCGTGAAATCATCTCAGCCGCTTCTGTTGATTACCTAATGTACTCAGGCTATGTAATGATGGCATATCACTGGGCACGTATGGCAGCAGTCGCTTATGATAAGCTTGAGAACGGTGGTACTGAAGCGCCTGAATTCTATACAGCTAAGATTCAAACGGCTAACTTCTACTTTGATAAGATTCTACCACGTACATCAGGTCACGCAGAAAGCATGGTAGCCCCAAGCTCTTCTATGACTGATATGGAAGTAGAAAACTTCTCGTTCCTAGACTAATTAGCCTTCTGTTTTATCGAAGGATCTATTCTAGAACATAAAAACCGCCCTATTTGATATAGGGCGGTTTTTTTATTGATGTTATTTTTGCTATAGTCATTAGGCTAAAAAATTAAGTAGGATAAAAATAAGGAGAAGGTAGTGAGCAAGGAACACGATTCAAAAAAAGAGCCCAATAAGTTAGTGCAAGACTGGATAGACAGACAGGCATTAGTCGCCATACAAATGAGCGAGGACGACAATTATCGTCAACTGGTAACAGTCAGGGCAACAAATTGGGGAAAGCACATACAAGCTAAGTCCGACGCTCGCATAAGACGAGCTAATGCTCCGCACCTCAAAATTAAATAAGAGTGCGTAGAACTTAACCTAAATCAGCTCAATGCTTGTGTTGTCTGTTGTATGCAATATCTTAAACCCGAGCTTTGCGATAAGCAGCCGTCAACTCCACTACTTCAACACAATACTGCACCGTAACGCGGCTTGATTGGTCAGCACCTAATTGCGATTGCAAACACACCAATAGCGTATCCGCTAAATCATCTCGAATCTCTTGACTGCGCCCTGGCATCAGCCTCAATTGCACATAGACAAAGCCTTGTGCTTGTTGGTCATCTTCAATGCCGACTAAGAAGGTCTCGACATCGAGCATGCGTGCTTTAATCGCTTGTGGTGAACCGAAGTGACCGGTATCCCATAAGGTAGTATTTAACTTTTTAAGCAGGCTCTCAGGGTTTTTAATAGTGACATTTGGGGAAGCTTGAACAATAACGTGCGGCATAAGCAGATCTCAGAATAAGTGGCTTAAAAACGATTAACCACAGTCTATACATATGGTGAATAGACTGATAGGCACTAAACAACATTGATTGGGTTACGCTATTTCAAAGCTTCACAAGCGATACCGTCTTTATCTCTATCTAGTCTTTTGTAGCCTGGTTTTTTGGCATCAAAGTAAGCTTGTGCTTCTGCTTGACTGCGAAAATCAGCACATTTAACACCAGCAGCATTTGCAGGTAGACTAGCAGCTAGCAGCGTAAAAGAAACGATAGAACAAATCATCTTATTCATAGAAAGTAACTCCAAATAATAAAAGTTAAGACCCATGAGTAATTTTAGCAAAGAAATTAATTTTTTTAATAAAACATTATTAATCAATTATGTCAGCAAATGTAGCAGACAAGGTTTTCGCCAGTTGTTCTGGTAGTAATTCAATCTCAAGTCCTCGTTTACCGCCACTGACATGCATCGTATCTAGCGCCTTTGCTGAGTCATGGATGACAGTTGGCAATCGCCTCTTTTGACCCAAAGGGCTAACACCGCCCAACACATACCCAGTAGTACGTTCAACAACCTTTGGGTCTGTCATATGTACCTTCTTAGCTCCCAAAGCCTTAGCCATCTTTTTGAAGTTTAGCGTGTCACTTACGGGCAAGATAGCCACGGCTAATTTATCGGCATCGGTTGTCACTACCAAGGTTTTAAAAACGTGCTCTGGTGCGACACCCAATTTGTCAGCAGCCTCTAAGCCATAAGATTCTGCGCTCGGGTCATGTTCGTATTCATGAATTTGATAATCAAGTTTTAACTTTTTGGCTAAATTGACAGCTGGGGTCATTGGATGATTTCCTTACATTTATATGCTAAAAAATCTTTTAAGACGTATAAAAATAATAGCGATTAAACACTAAGAGCCAGTCACTAAAATTTTAATTTGAGGTAAATCTCATGCTAAGTAAGACAAATAATGAACCGCTTACGGGTTTAGATTACCCTATTTCTCAAAAAACAAAAAGCCCTCCTTTAATAGCTAAAGGAGGACTTTTTAAAAAGATATTACATAAGAAACTACGGCTTAACCGCGACCAACACACGGATGCTGTCTGGAACCAGCGATAGATTACTGAGCGCTTGCTCCCCTTGAGCTTTAAGCGATTCTAGACGTTCAATCTCTTCATCACGTACGTTCGGGTTAACCTGTTGTAGCTGTTTTAGACGGCTGATTTCACGTTGCCACACTTGGCTAAAACGCGCCATGGCTTGTGCGCTGATATCTTCCAATTTACCTTGCGCAATGGCTTCGGCATCATGGTAGCGTGATTCAATCACACCGCTACGTACCTTGACCACCTGACGCGCACGGTTTTTATCCAAGCGCTCGATGTGCGGCATAATCATATCGGCAGTGATACGCTCTGATAAATCACCGCCGTGCTCGCCTAAAAACACACGCAAGGTCTGGGTCGGTAGCGTCGCCGTTAGGTTCAAAACTTTAGGAGCGATCGTGGTCACTCTAAAGTTAACCTCTAATAACAGCATACCTTCCGGCACAGTGTTGCTCTTAAGCATCGCGACCGTGGTATTACCAAATGTGCCCGAGTTAATCATGTCATAAATAGCCAACATCAACGGATGCTCATGGGTAATAAAGTCCATGTCCTCACGCATCAAGGCTTGGCTACGCTTAAAGGTCAGCGTCATGCCATCTTCAGAAATCGGTAAGTTTTCGATATCCGGATGTTGGCTGTTTTCAGCCTCTGGCGGATGTACAATCCATGAACCATCACGCTGTACGCTGTGATCTAGGTTTGCTGAACCTAAGAAGCGGTCTAAGAATGCTGGCAATAAATTATTGGCATCAAAATCACTCATTGCATCGGCAATACGCGACGCCACACGTGGACGACATGAATTGTATTCAAGCAAACGGTCACGACCGGCTTGCAGCTCTGCTTCTAACTCTAAACGCAGCTGACTGGCATCTTCGATTAAGGTGTCTAATGCTTCACGGTTTACTTCGTTATCCTCGCCCTCAAGCAGCGGCTTTAAGTCAACAATAAACTGCTCTTGCACCGTTTGTGCCGTTGGCGAAATATGATTAAAGATATTTAGCGCACCGTCGTACCATTTGTACATACGCTCTTGTGCGGTGCCTTGTACGTATGGCACATGTAGAGTGATTTTTTGGTTTTGACCAATGCGGTCTAGACGACCAATACGCTGCTCTAGCGTATCTGGATTGGCCGGTAAATCCCATAATACGAGATGACTTGCAAACTGGAAGTTACGACCCTCTGAACCAATTTCTGAGCACAGTAGAATCTGTGCGCCCGCTTCATCAGCAAAGAATGCTGCTGCTTGGTCACGCTCAAGTAGGCTCATCTGCTCGGTGAAAATCGCAGTTTTAATACCCGCATGTAGACGCAGTACTGCCTCCAAGCTCTCTACCGTTGCACCACTACGCGCAATGAGTAGTACCTTTTGCTGCTTCAACTCATCTTTTAACAGGTTAATTAGCCAAGGCACACGAGGGTCATCTTCTAGCCAGCTACCATCGGGCTGATTTTCTTCACCCCATAGCTGCTCACGAAGTTTACCGCAAGTTTGATAGTTACCAACCCAAGCGTCAGGACAAGGCAGTGGATGTGGACGGCTGGTACGACCATGGAAGCCCTGTACGCTATCACGGGTATTGCGGAACAATACGCGGCCGGTGCCATGACGATCTAATAACTGATTTAATGCATAAGTACGCAGCTTGTCATCTTCATTAATCGTCGCAAGCTCGTTCTCATCTTCAAAGCCAAGCAGATGCGTCAGCGCGCTAATCTGACCTTCAGACAGTGGCTTTTCATCCATCAATACTTCTGCCACAGCAGCGGTATCGGCAAAGGCATCTTGACCGGCAATAAAGTCATCTAAATCATCAAAACGATCAGAGTCTAGCAGGCGCAGACGCGCAAAATGACTCTCAACACCTAACTGCTCAGGCGTTGCGGTTAATAATAGAACGCCTGGCGTTTCATGAGCAAAATCGGCGACCAGCTCGTACTTATCGTTACCGCCGTGGTCGCGATCCCAATGCAGATGGTGCGCCTCATCAACCACTAATAAATCAAAGCCTGCTTCCATCGCCTGCTCATACAAATCATGATGATCAAGCAATAAATCTAGACCGGCAATAATGCACTGCTCAGTGGCAAAGACATTTTGATCCGGATTGTGCTCTTTAATTGCCGCCGTACGAACCAAATCAAACAAGGCAAAGTTCAGGTTAAAACGACGACGCATTTCAATCATCCACTGATATTGCAAGCTGTCTGGCACGAGAATTAACACGCGCTGTGCTTTACCAGTTAATAGCTGCTGATGGATAATCAGACCGGCTTCAATGGTTTTGCCCAGACCCACTTCGTCCGCTAATAATACGCGCGGTGCAATACGTTTACCGACTTCATGCGCAATATAAAGCTGATGCGGAATGATATCGACACGGGCGCCCATCAAGCCTTTTAGCGGATGACCTGCTAAGGCCGACTGCATACGCAGGATATCTTGACGCAGCTCATACCAGTCACTACGCTCAACTCGGCCCGCCAGCAAGCGCTCTAATGGCTTAGCTAGAGTGATATTGGCTGCCAGACGGGTTTCCATAATGCCTCGTGGATGCCCTTCCACATGGTATTTCACCACGCCCATCACCTCATCAACGCCAGTAACGATATGGGTATTGCCATCTTGGTCGGTAATCTCATCACCGACCTTGAAGGTCACACGCGATAACGGCGCAGAGTTTTTGGCATATACCCGTGTCTCTTCGCTTTGCGCAAATAGGATATGCACGCAGCGGTCATCGACATCAATGACGACACCCAAGCCAAGCTCTGCTTCAGTGTCTGAAAGGTAGCGTTGACCAACGGCGAATTCGGGGATTAAAGCAGCTATTGTCATAAATCAGTCAATTCTTATTTATCTAGTAAAGTGTCGGGGACTATTTTAGTCTACAAAGCACAGCGCACCAAGCGCTATGTCAATTTGAGTCGGTCTGCATCTATATCTTATATTCTAAAAACCATTCAGCAGGCGCTAGATAGATAGAGACGCTAACCGTCGTCTTGATGCTTTGTATTAACCTAGTCCTTTATATTATAAAGTCTATTTGCCTTTATGAGGACAAACTTCTCAATTTCTATAGCCGATTGCTGAAAAGGCGGTTAAATCAATAGTGGCCTTTTTAAACTTAATCTTCTGCAAACACAGTAATAACAGGCATCTTGCCTCTATGTTAACGTCAATACATAAAAAACAGAGCACTAAATTTTGAGACATATATTTGCAACTATAAGCACAACTCATACACAACAATCCTGCCCTACCCCTAAAATGGGTACTACTCATTAAACTTAGCATAGATTTAAGTCATAATAATTATAAAATCAGACTTTTTGTTCGCTAATTGGTTTTGATGATGTTCTTCGATAATCACTAATTTTTGATGAGAGCTAATTTTCATTAATAAATAATCATAGGAGTTAATAATGAAAGCCGTATTACTGGATGAAGTACGATTTAATGACGAACTAGAATTACCACAGCCAGAGGGTGTCACCGAGTACGTTACCTACCAAAAGACCCCGCAAGATAACCAGACCATTATCGAGCGCTGTCAGGATGCCGAGATTGTCATCGTTGGTACACTAAGAATAGAGCGTGACGTGATTGAAGCGCTGCCTAACTTAAAGCTGTTGCAAGTCACCTCTGTCGGTACCAATCAAATCGATATGGAAGCTTGTAAAGACAATGGCGTCGAAGTATACAACGCGCCAGGATTTGCGACCCAAAGTGTGGCAGAGCATGGATTTATGCTTATGCTAAACGCCATGCGAGCTGGCATCCATTATCATAATACCGTCCTTGATGGTACTTGGTATAAAACTGGACAAGCCTACTACATGGATGAGGAGCTGATTGATGTTGATAACTTAACCATCGGCATCATTGGCGTCGGCTCAATTGGTAAACGTATGGGCGAGCTTGCCAATTCGTTCGGCATGACGGTGCTTTGGGCAGAACACAAAGGTAAAGAGCCTCGTAATGACGATTATACCGACTTTGACTCTGTGCTTGCCGCCTCAGATGTGCTTAGCCTGCACGCCCCGCTAACAGAAGAAACCAAACATCTTATTAATGCTGATGCCATTACAAAAATGGATAAAAAGCCTCTAATCGTCAACGTTGCCCGTGGTCAAATTGTAGATACTACCGCATTAGCAGAGGCCATAAAGAACGATAAAATCTTAGGCTATGCCACCGATGTGTTCGAAAAAGAGCCTGCGAAATCAGACGACCCCATCGTACAACTGGCAAAAGACAATCACCCCCGCGTTATTCTGAGTCCACACCACGGTGCCGGTAGTAAAGCGGCGCAAAGAAAGCTGTGGAATATCGTGTGTGAGCAAATAAACGAGTTTATTAAAGAACACGGGCATTGAACGTTAAGAGCTTATATTCAACGTTAAGACCCAAGATCAGTTGAACCTTCCCTATTATAAGTTATAAAAGGTTATGTTATGAAAGCCGTTTTTTTAGATAAAGGAACATTCTTAGACAGTGTTGAGTTGCCAGCACCTGATGGCGTCACCGATTATGTCACCTTTAATGACACTGAGCAGGACAATGACTTGATTATTGAGCGTTGCCAAGATGCCGATATTATTCTCACCAATAAGGTTAAGATTGACCGTGAAGTTATCGCTGCCCTCCCCAATCTTAAGCTCATTCAACTCACTGCCACTGGCATGAATAATGTCGATAGTGATGCCTGTAAAGAGCATAATGTCGAGCTGTACAATGTCGCAGGCTATGCGGTCAAAAGTGTGCCCGAACATACCTTTATGCTGATGCTGGGGGCACTGCGGGCGGTGGTTCATTATCACCAAAAGGTCGTCGATGGTACATGGGAGGCGTCAGGTAGCTTTAGCCTATTGGATATTCCGCTAATTGATTTAGAGAACAAAACGTTAGGCATTATCGGTGTCGGTACTATCGGCGAGCGGGTTACTAAGATTGCCAAGGCCTTTGGTATGAAAGTTCTTTGGGCGGAGCATCAAGGCAAAGCGCCGCGTAATGATGACTATACTGACTTTGACACCGTACTCAAAACCTCCGATATCATTAGTCTGCATTGCCCATTGACCGAGGAGACCAAACATCTGATTAATCAGGATACCTTGGCGAAAATGAAAAAGCAGCCCTTAGTGGTCAATGCAGCACGTGGCGGTGTTGTTGACACTGAGGCTATGGCAGAGGCGATTAAGCAGGAGCAAGTGCTTGGCTATGCGACCGATGTGTTTGAACAAGAGCCGATTGCAGAGGATGATCCGCTACTGGCGTTTGCCAAAGAGCAGCATCCTCGCGTTATTTTTAGTCCGCATAATGCATGGGGCAGCGAGGCGGCGCAGAAGAAGTTATGGAATATTTTAACCAAGCAGGTTGAAGACTTTATTACCAAAAATGCTTAAAGCACGATACTATTAAATAGCTAAACAAAGAAAGGCGACACTCAGGCAGTGTCGCCTTTCTTTGTTTTTCTGATGCTGTTCAAAGTGGTTATGCCGTGATTTCGCTTCAATATTTGGCTACCTTGACTATCTTAAGTTAGCCCCAAAATAGAACCAATACGCAGCAGATAGCAAGCACGATACCCAGTAGGTTAATTTTGCTAAGTGTCTCTTTGAAAGCGACCACACCGACAAGGGTCGCCACAGCAATTACGCCGACGTTCATACCTGTGAATACCACGCTAGGCGCATCGGATAAGGCTTGGTGTGCTTTGACATAAGCGTAGATATTACCCATGTTTAATATGCCCAAAATGACGCCAGACGCTAATGCTTTGCCTTGCCACTGCGTCTTTTTGATAAGCAGGTAAATAAACAACAGTAAGCCTGCCAGACCGAAGCTCATAAATAGGGTTAATGGGAAAGCGGCGCCTTGTTTTGCCACTTGTTTGAACAAGATATCAATGACACCGTAGCCAAGCCAAACACCCAGTAACCATAATCCTACCGGAAGCTTTGGTGCATCATTAAAAGCCGTTGTATCATAAACGCGATAACCAATCACACTTGGATTATTTTGACGATAAACCAGTGCGATTAGTGCCACAAAACCAATAGCAATACCCAATATGCGCTGCGTGGTTAACGTTTCACCAAACAGCAAAAAGGCGGAGACGATTGGAATAATCAATGACAATCGCTGCGCAGCATCAGTGGCAATAATACCGACTGACTCAATCGCACGACCCAAGATTAGAAAGACCAGTGGCAGTAATATGCCCAGTAAAAGAATAATACCCCACGCGCTACCAAGCGTATCGATACCGCTTAAATCAGGTCTGAGTAACAGCCCTGTCAGCAAAAAGGCGACTGGATAACCTGCCACAATGGTCTGACGGATATCGATGCCTTGTTGGCGTAATATTTTTAGTAATACCGATACCGAGACACTGCATAGCACAGCAATAATGAGATAAGTCATAAGTTTGTCTCTAAAATGACAAATGTAACAAGATATTACAATCTATGCAATCGACTTTTGATAATTCGCTCATTTAATAAGAATTGAACTAATTGAGTCGTTTAAATAGGAGCTTGATTGCTTATCAATTTATCGACCTATTGGTCAGCTGCTGACACGTTATTTAAAGTCTCAAAACAGATTTCACATAAATGGGTGAGCCGAATGAGTGACGCTCTAAATGGTAGTTATTTATGAACAAGCTTTTCAATTATTTCGAAACCCGCCTGCCAGCCTTCCCCGAAAACAAGATTCCTTTACCAAAGGAGGGCTTGTTTAAATTTTTGTGGGCCTGTACTTATGGCCTTCGCGGCTGGCTGCTGATGTTTATCATACTTACGGCAGGTATCGGTATCTACGAAGCCATGCTATTTGCGTGGATTGGCGATGTCGTCGATTGGCTCGGCATGTATACTCCTTCCACACTTTGGGCTGCCAAAAGTGACACCATTTTGTTGATTGCCGCAGTGCTGTTATTAAGTCCATTTTGGGTGGGCCTCGCCTCGCTGGTGCACTTTCAGGTAATTCAAGGCGTGTTTCCGATGCAAATGCGCTGGCGGTTTCACAAGCGTATGCTGGGCCAGTCCATGCAGTTTTATCAAAACGAATTCTCTGGCCGTGTTTCAGCGAAGGTGATGCAAACCGCACTGGCCGTCCGTGATACAGTAATTACCGTTGTGGATATGATGATTTATGTGCTGGTGTACTTTGTGACCAGTGGCATCATCTTGTTCCAACTCGATAGTCTGCTGCTGATTCCTTTTGGTATTTGGATGGTGCTGTTTGGCTTTACGCTGTGGTACTTTTTGCCCCGTTTAAAGCGAACTGCCAGCGTTCAGGCCGATGCACGTGCCCTGATGACAGGACGTATTACTGACGCTTATGCCAATATTATGACTGTCAAGCTGTTTAGCCACTCGCAGCGTGAGCTTGGCTATGCCAAATCGGCGATGCGTCAGTTTTTACATACGGTACATGGTCAAATGCGCTGGGTCACTTGGCTTGAATTTGTGAACCATTTAATCAGTGTTATTTTGATTGGTAGTACTGCCGGTATTGGTCTGTATCTATGGCAGCGCGGTGATGTCGGTGTGGGCGCGATCGCCGCTGCCACTGCGATGGCGCTGCGTCTTAACGGTTTGACGCACTGGATTATGTGGGAAATGGCAAGTCTATTTGAGAGCATCGGTACTGTGCAAGATGGTATTCACACTCTGTCAGCACCGCAATCGATTATAGACAAAGACGGTGCTGCCGATATGGTAGTTAGTGAGGGACGCATTACCTTTGAGCATGTTGATTTTGGCTATGAAGGGTCGGATTTAAGCATTGCACGTACTGAGCCACTGAATGCCGAGAATGTGCTGCCAGCAAATCCTAACTATATCAAACTGCTTGATGATTTTAATCTAGATATCAAACCAGGTGAAAAAATTGGTCTGGTCGGTCGCTCAGGTGCCGGTAAATCAACCTTGGTCAACTTACTACTGCGCTTTTATGATGTCGATTCTGGGAAGATTACCATTGATGGTCAGGCCATTGACGAGGTCACTCAAGAAAGCTTACGTCAGCAAATTGGTATGGTGACTCAGGATACCTCACTACTGCACCGCACCGTGCGTGAAAACATTGCTTATGGCCGTCCGACAGCGACCGATGACGAGATTATCGCGGCGTGTAAAGAGGCGCAAGCTTGGGACTTTATTCAAGATTTAAATGATGCCAAAGGCAATACAGGACTAGATACCCAAGTGGGTGAGCGCGGCGTTAAGCTCTCTGGCGGTCAGCGTCAGCGTATTGCTATTGCCCGTGTAATGTTGAAAAACGCGCCTATCTTACTGCTTGATGAGGCCACCAGTGCACTAGACTCTGAGGTGGAACATGCGATTACTGAGAGCTTAAATAGCATGATGACCGGCAAGACTGTTATCGCTATTGCGCATAGACTCTCAACAATTGCCGCACTTGATCGACTTGTCGTGATGGATAAAGGGCGTATCATTGAGCAAGGCAGCCATGACGAACTACTGGCTAAAAATGGCGTGTATGCTGGATTGTGGCAACGTCAAAGTGGCGGCTTCTTGGGCGATGACGACGACAACGCACTCTAATACCGGAATTAAAACGCATAATTTAAGGACATAATGATAATGAATGGATATCAACAGCCAATGCAAGATTTTGAAAAGAAGCTCACTTTGGCGGGCAAGCAAGCCCGCTATTATGACTTTACCACTCTGGGGACTAATGAGGACTCAAGCAGTCAGGATACAAAACCCATCGCCCACTTCTATGGCGGCAATGGCTTTGCTGTAGGGGTTTATGAGCCATTAGTCACTGAGCTTAGTCAGCAGTTTTGCATGGTTAGTCTTGCGATGCGCGGTTATTGGGTTGACTTGCCAACAGATAAGGTACTAACCCGTGAGCAAGATGCAGATTACCTCATTGAGTTTCTAGAGCAGACGCAAAACGGTCCTGTTATTGGTATTGGCCACTCACAAGGCGCCACAGCAACCGCGATGGCAGCGGCCAAACGTCCTGATTTATTCTCTGCACTGTATTTGATTGACCCGGTGACTTTTACCAAAAAGCAGACCTTTATCTATAAGCACATTCCTCGGCCTATCTTACTGACGCAAGAGCCGTTTAAAAGCACTAAGACTAAGCCAAATAACTGGTCAAGTATTGACGCTTATTATCAAAGCCTGCGTGATAATCGTGCTTATCGGCGTATCAGTGACCAGCATCTAAAGCTGTTTGCAAAAAACAGCCTGATTAAAAAGGAAGAGGATAGTTATCAGCTGTTATTTGAGCCGAAATATGAGCTTGCCAGCTATTTTGGTA
The DNA here is from genome assembly GCF_057396205.2 of Psychrobacter sp. CX14. Classification (NCBI taxonomy): domain Bacteria; kingdom Pseudomonadati; phylum Pseudomonadota; class Gammaproteobacteria; order Moraxellales; family Moraxellaceae; genus Psychrobacter; species Psychrobacter sp. CX14. The sequence continues at coordinate 193,387 of NZ_CM183187.1, forward strand.
CTCCGTATGTCACCCCTGCCCTAAAAAAACTGAACAACACAAAAGTTAATTACTTACTGATATTGGCAAAACCTTCCGTATTTAATAGCGATAAAGTCCGTGACAGCTGGAAAAAAATAGTGCCAGACTCGCATATCGTCACACTCGCCGATTATGGTCATTTATTACCGATAGAAGCGCCTGAGCAATGTGCAAAGGTTATTTTCGAGTCGTATAAGAAGACTAACCCTCAACCCTCAACCCTCAAAAACTAGCTAACTGCCTAAATGACTGATTTATTTGCGCCACACCCCACAGATAACTTGCTGCCTTACGATGGTATTGTTAATGACTTAGGCCTTGTCGTAGAAAACGATGCAGACCTTTATGAGCAGCTTTTACGTGAGCTGCCATGGCAACCTGATAAGGTCACCTTATTTGGCAAAACCCATATCACGACTCGGCAGATTGTGTGGATGGGTGATACAGACGAGCGTTCAGGTCTGACATTGACCTACACCTATTCTGGGCATACTAGACCGATTAATCCTTGGCATCCTATAGTGTTTCACGTGAAACAATTCATTGAACAGCAGCTATCGGAGATGGGCGTAGCGGTTACTTTCAATACCTGCCTGCTGAATTATTATCCCAGTGGTCAAGACGGTATGGGCTATCATGCCGATGATGAACCAGAGCTTGGCCCCCAACCTATTATTGCCTCATTATCACTGGGTGCGACACGTAAATTTGTCTTAAAGCACAAAAAGACCCAAGACAAAGTCGAACTTTATCTTGGGTCAGGGCAATTGATTATAATGCGCGGCGCCACACAGCAGCACTGGAAGCACACCGTCACCAAAACCAAAATAATCCACGACGGTAGAATCAGTCTCACTTTTCGCTATATGCTCAATCACAGCAAGGCGTAGTGACTGTCTAGAGATGAACTAGCTGCTTTAATTAGGCCGCTGCACGATCTAAGAAGCGTTTACGATAACATTGATAGGCCGCGTCACAGACTGTGGCAGTATATTTAGCATTCACACCACCCGCGACGACGGCACCAACCGCTGGCACCACTTGAGCGGCTTTTGTTTTAACCAAATTGGTCGCTACTTGAGTCGCTGTCTGGCGAATAACGCGTGATATCAGCTCCTCATTCACCTTGTTAAAAGCCATCGTTTCTGGGTCTTTTAGTAAATTTAGGGTATCATTTAGCGCAGCCTGACGCTCCTTCGCTGAGTGAGAGGTCGCAATTGCCAACAAAGAGATGGCAAATAGTTGCTCGCTCTCCTTATTTGTATCAAAGCCATAGTGCAAGGCATACTCGTTGATGGCTCTCAGATTGGCAGTTAATAGCCCTGCTATATCTACAGCAATACCAGCCCAACCGACGACACCTGTCGTAATACCTTGTGCGCTTGCTGCGGCAACATATTTACTTTTAAACAGTTTTACCTGCTCATCAATGGTCTTTAATGGTAGTTTTTGAATATCCGCAATGGATTCTATCTTGTCTGAGGTATGCGTCTGATTATATTCTTCTAGAACCTGTTCATTATCAATCGACCAACTGGCGGTATCACTTAGCGTGGTTAGCGCCTCTTCGACAGCGTCTTTTAGGGTGTCACCAAACTGCGGCGCATTCATGATGGCATCGCCTGCCTGCTCAATCGGTGCACTGATTGCGGATAGGCTTTTGGTTAGCACATTTTGCTTCGGATTCATCCAGTCCTCAATATCTTGACGAGCGCGAGCAACATACTCTTCTGAGGTTAATTTATCGTTGCTGTTTTTTGAGTCAGTGGCATTTTGTAGCTTTTGTTTGAGTGACATAATTTGTCTGTATCCTTTGATTAAGACTTTGATTAAGAATTGAATGACTAAAAATAATTTAACTGTTTAAATTCTGTCTTTAGTTGAACATGCTACAGCTACCCATGCCACCATGTTTAGTTAGTCAAGCATAAGGTTCGTGTTAACTATGTATGGCTTTCTTAAGTAAACGAGGCTGCACAGTCCTTTATTTGGATAACCCAAAAAAAACCCAAGACAAGGCTAATCTCATCTTGGGCTGAACTTTTGATTGAACTTTTAATTGAAACTGGACTAAATTTATCTAACCTAGACTCAACTTGCCTACGACATCTCTAACACAATCTTACCAAAGGTACCGCCTGTCTCGAGTGCCCGATGTGCTTCAGCGGTTTTGGCTAGGGGATACGTCTGCTGAATATGCAGCGTCAGCTTCTCTTTAGCAATTTGATTCAGTACTGCTGCTAAGTCTGTCGCATTTGGCTTGGCAATAAAGCCTTCAATAGTTAAGCTATCAGGGCCTTCTTGTTTTAATTTATCAACCCAGATAGACGGCAATACCACAACTCGGCCGTCCTCTTTAAGCACAGGCAAAGCACGTACCCCAGCATCGCCTCCGACCAAATCTAACAAGACGTCAGCATTTAATTCTGGAAAAGCAGCGCCTTTAGTGTAATCAATCCACCCCGTCAGCTTACCGGTATCTATCAAGTCGCCTATCTTCTGATACTTTTCAGGCGAACAAATCAGTGTCAGCTTAATACCTTTATCATCCACCAACTGCGTTAACATTTGTAGTGCCAAGTGCCCAACACCGCCTGCTGGCGCATTTATAACCACGTGCTCGCCTGCTTTAATATCAGCAAATTCTATGAGCTGATAAGCCGTAGTACCGACGCAAGGTAGCGCCCCAGCTGTTTTTAGATCTACGCTCTCAGGCACCCGAGCTAATAATTCAGCGTCTATGGCATTATATTGAGCATAACAACCGCCTTTAAAGCTCAGTGAGGCAACTCTATCTCCTGCCTTAAAGCCATCGACATTACTGGCTACCACCTCACCTGCCATATCAAAGCCTAAAATAGCCGGTTGATTATTAGCGAACTGATTGTTACGGATATTATCGGCACCCCAGCCTTTACCTTGACGGGTTTTATAATCAATAGGGTTGATACTGGCATAAGCAATTTTGACCAACACCTGATTCTCTTTAGGCTCAGGTACTGACACATCACTTTGATAGTTTAAAACATCTGCCTCACCAAATTCTGTGATGGTAATGGCTGATTGGGTTTGAGGATATGTTGAAGACATTGCATACTCCTTGTTTGATTATTTTAAATTCTAACCATGTTGTTCCTAATAGCTTATCTATTTAGCATACTAAACGCTACTCTCAACATCTATCAAAATAGACAATAAAAAAGCTGAGTCCCGTTGGAGCTCAGCTTTTTATTGGTTAGTTTATTTTATTAGCCACCTTATTCGATAAGATTGTCTAACTATAGAGTACACCGTGCTATTGGATTCGCCTTAGGAGAGTAATACTCACTCTTTTATATGTGCCTGACGATAGCTATCTCTGTATTACTCTTGCGGGGTGTCGTGACTCAGTAAATCTTGATCGCCACCATTGTCCTTTATTTCCTCCTCCACTTTTTGCATCAGCTTAGGATCAGGACTTGCATCGAACATTTCTTTGACATTGCTATTACCCAATATTTTCTTGGCACGCTTCTTAGCCGCTGCTTTTTCGGGGGTTTCTGGCTCAATGACTTTGTCTCTAGAGGTTGGCTTAGGCTCAGTATCCGGTGTTTTAGACGCGACATTGACGTTAAGCGTGTCCTGATTATCTGTATCTTTATCGACCACATGATTGGCCTGTTTGAGTGCATTTTCCACATCGCCATTAAAACGCAGCTTATAAATTGGCTCGGGTAAGCTAAAGCCTTGATCCTCAAGCGCATGCTTGGCTTCACGAATGGCAATACTACGTGCTTTCAACAAATCCGTATCGGTCTGATTGACCCAAGCCTGAAATTGAAGCACGATATTAGAATTACCCACCTCGTCGATAATGGCCACAGCTTTGGGGTCTTTTAAAATAAAGTCCAATTCATTAATCGCATCCAATCCTACTTTAATAGCAGCGATGGGGTCATCATTGGCATCAACGCCGAGTTTAAAATCAAAGCGACGTTCTGGATTTTTGGTGTAATTCAAAATAGTCGCTTTAAACACCTCAGAGTTTGGCACCCGCAATTGATTGCCATCTGGGGTCATTAAAATCGTCGCACGACTGGTCAGACGCACCACAATGCCCTCTTTATCATTAATTTGCACGAAGTCGCGTGCCATAAACGGTTGACGGATACTGAGCATCAGCGAGGCGATATAATTTTCAATGGTGTCTTTTACCGCAAAACCGACCGCAATACCAATCACACCAGCACCGCCAAGCAGTGTCCCGATAATGGCTTCGGCCCCTAATAGACTCAGTCCCAAAATCAGACCAAGAACAATAAACACTACCTTGACCGTTTGTGATAAAAGCTCTGCCACAAAGGGATTGGGCGTAACACGTTGCCATAGACCCTTACGGCGACCGAGCCACGAGCCAAACCATACCACAAAGGCAAAGACCAATATCGCAACCAATAATAAAGGCGCCGCTTTAATCAGCGCTCGTGCTTGCTGCTTTAAGCTATCAATGACTGGCGTGACATTGTCCTGAACATCTAGCGTACGGCTGATACGATCTTCAACCGCCACCACATCACTGACACGGTTAGCAAGACTAATCGCTTGCTGCGCTTTTTTCTCATTGGGCGCTTCACCTGATAATCTGACTACGCCCTGATTGACGGTCACAACGATGCTTTTTAGGCCTTCAATCTCGGAGAAGATACCCATAATTCGGTTTTTGATATCAGAATCATTGACCTTATCTGGGTTGGTCTCAATAACCGTATCTTTTTGAGTCAGATTACCCGCGACCGGTGCATTTTCTTTGATCGTTGACTCAGCGGTTGGGAGTGCCTCATCAACATCTGGAATACTAATGGCACCACTGTCTGTGTTGTCAGCACCCACAGACTCCGTACTATCCTCGCTGCCATCCACCGTATCAACCGTATCCGCAACCTCTTGTGTATCTTCAACAGCCGCTTCTGGTGCAGCATACGTTGGCACGCCAGCTGCCACCATAAAGAAGAGACCAAGGCTAAGTAAGCTGCGTCTAAAAACTGAACGATGTCGAGTATTTTTGTCACTGTCCTGATGGTTTGAGTCAAAGGCGTCGGGCATTTTAGTATCCTAGTGCGAGAGGTGTTCAATTTAAAAAATTTAAGCAAACAGCGGACTATTTAAGACTATTTATCTAAATAGGCCTGTGCTTCACTCAAATCTAGCGTGCCTTCATAAATGGCACGGCCAGTAATGATACCTTCGATGCAGTCACCATAAGGTTTTAGTAGCTCAATATCCTTCATATCAGTCACGCCGCCTGATGCAATCACCGGAATACCGCCTTCGCGCGCCAAATTAACGGTTTGCTCAACATTTACGCCTTGCATCATGCCATCACGCGCAATATCGGTATAAACAATAGACGACACACCGGCATCGGCAAAGCGTTTGGCAAGCTCTGTGGCTTTGGTATCGGTAACATTGGCCCAACCATGGGTGGCGACCATACCGTCTTTGGCATCAATACCAACAATAATATGACCGGCGAACTCGCGGCATGCCTCTTCCACAAAATCTGGAGTTTCGACTGCTTTGGTACCGATAATAATGTAGGTTAAACCTGCGGCCAGATAATGCTCAATGGTCTGCAAGCTACGCACACCGCCGCCCAATTGTACAGGTAGATTAGGATGCTCTTTGGCAATTTCCATGACAACGTCTTTATGAACCGGCACCCCATCAAACGCACCATTTAAATCCACCAAATGTAGACGGCGAGCGCCTTCATTGACCCAACGTGTCGCCATAGCCACAGGGTCATCAGAGAATACGGTGTCATCTTCCATGCGACCTTGTTTTAGACGTACACATTTGCCATCTTTTAAATCAATGGCAGGAATAATTAACGGCGCTGTCAAAATTTTGGCATCATTACTTGATTGAGATGAAGAGGAAGTACGCATATAAAGACCTTAATTATAGGAAGATTTGGAAATAACTTGGATTATTAAAAAACAATGGATGGCAACCTTTGTCTACTAAAATAGCTTAAATTGGCAAACATACTGGCAATTTTAGGGTAATTTAACGTATAATCCTAGGTTATATTGTATATGTATTTTGGTAGCCAGTCGCCACTGTCTTCTATGCTAAGAGGTTAGCACAGGTCTATTTACTCGCAAGCATTTATCATTAAATAATGCGGTTTTTATAGCTCTGATGTGCGTTTTGTCGTGCTGTTGCTACATGCTCTTATCTTGCAAGAATCATACCTCGGTCACCATACCGTACGGGACTTGCTCTCCCCCGACAGGACGTCTGGCCTTTCTTCGCTTATGGAATAAGTTCGCTTATGATTACCATCAAAAAGGGGCTTGATTTGCCCATTGCTGGCGTGCCCAGCAGTGAAATCACCCAGCATTCGCCAAAGCACGTTGCGCTTGTCGGCTACGACTATGTCGGCATGAAGCCTACGATGAACGTCAAAGAAGGTGATACCGTCACGAAAGGCCAACCCGTTTTTGAAGATAAAAAACGCGTTGGTGTCATTTACACTGCCCCTGCCTCTGGTAAGGTAATTGCTGTAAATCGTGGTGAACGCCGAGTTTTTGAAAGCTTAGTTATTGAGGTTGATCCCAATGCTGAGGAAGTGACGTTTGATAAATTTGCTTCTAGCGAATTAGCGGGTCTTGACTCTGAAACCGTTGAAGCGCAATTAGTCAAATCTGGTGAATGGACGGCATTTCGTACGCGTCCTTATAGCCGCACGCCAGAGATTGGAGCGCGTCCACAAGCCATTTTCGTAACCGCAATGGACACCAATCCACTGGCTTACGACCCTATGTTATTGATAAAAGAAGAACAGCAAGCCTTTAATGATGGTTTGGCTGTTCTTTCTACATTATCGCCAAAGACTTACGTCTGTCACCATGGCAATGCGACTTTACCTAAAGTTGCGAACACGGCAGCCGGTAACAACACTGAATATCATGCATTTGCCGGTAAGCATCCAGCAGGTCTGGCAGGTACGCACATTCATTTCTTGCATCCAGTCAGCCGTGAAGTAACGGTTTGGACGCTTGGTTTTCAAGATGTAATTGCGATTGGTAAACTATTTACCACTGGTAGAATCTTTACCCGCCGTTTAATCAGCTTGGCAGGCCCAGGTGTGGCAAAACCGCATTTGGTTGCCACTGAGCGCGGCGCTGATTTGACTGAATTGACCAAGGGTCAGCTCAATCCTGGCGATAACCGTATCATTACTGGCTCAGTATTATCTGGCCGTAAAACCATTGCATCGACAGCCTATCTTGGTCGTTTCCATAACCAAGTAAGCGTGTTACAAGAAGGCTATGAGCGCCCTGCGTTCCACTTCTTCAGCTTAGGTTTTAATCGTTTCTCAAAGCTGCCTATTTATATTTCTCAGTTCTTTGGTGGCAAAAAATATAATTTCACAACCACGACTAATGGCTCGCCTCGTGCGATGGTGCCCATCGGTGTGTATGAAGAAGTTATGCCGCAAGACTATCTACCCACTCAGCTATTACGTGCCCTTATTGTTGAAGATATTGTGTCAGCGGTAGATCTCGGTGCATTAGAGCTTGATGAAGAAGACGTGGCACTTTGTACCTTTGTTTCACCAGGCAAATATGAGTTTGGTGACATCTTGCGTGATAACTTAACTCGCATCGAGCAGGAGGGCTAACGCTGATGAAATTTTTACACAATATGTTTGACCGCTTAGAGCCTAGCTTTACCAAAGGCGGCAAATTTGAGAAATACTACGCTGTGTTTGAGATGTTTGACACATTCTTACGTCAGCCTAGCAGCACCACCCATTCAGCATCGCACGTTCGTGATGGTATCGACTTAAAACGCATCATGATTATGGTGTGGTTATGTACCTTCCCTGCGATGTTTTGGGGTATGTACAACGTCGGTCACCAAGCATTAATGGCAATCAGCCAGTTAGGCTTGCAGCCTGAAGGTTGGCGTACAGCGGTTACCAACATGGTCGGTTATGATCCGAACAGTATTTGGGCAGCCTTCGTCTATGGTGCGATGCAATTTTTACCGATTTATATCGTCACCTTCGCGGTAGGTATTCTTTGGGAGATCATTTTCGCAGTGGTTCGTGGTCATGAAGTCAACGAAGGTTTCTTCGTAACCTCCGTGCTATTTGCGCTGTGTTTACCACCAGATATTCCTTTATGGCAAGTGGCACTAGGCATCAGCTTCGGTGTTGTGGTTGCTAAAGAAGTATTCGGCGGTACTGGTAAAAACTTCCTAAACCCTGCCTTATCAGGTCGTGCGTTCTTATATTTTGCATATCCTGCTTATATGTCAGGCGATACAGTATGGACCGCGGTTGATGGCTTCTCAGGGGCAACCCCACTTGGTTTATCAGCCATTGGTGTGACCCCAGATCAGTTCGTTAATGCTTATGGCACTGCAATCACTTGGATGGATGCCTTCTTAGGCAACATGCAAGGCAGTATCGGTGAAGTATCGACACTGGCTATCTTAATCGGTATGGTGTTCTTAATCTGGACTCGTATCGCGTCATGGCGCATCATCGCAGGCTGTGTTATCGGTCTGGTTGTTACCTCTTTTGTCTTCAACCTAATCGGTTCTGAAGACAACTTAATGATGAACCTACCTTGGTACTGGCATTTAGTATTGGGTGGTTTTGCTTTTGGTGCGGTATTTATGGCAACAGACCCTGTGTCTGCCGCTCATACCAATAAAGGCCGCTGGGCATACGGTATTTTAATCGGTTTTATGACTGTATTAATCCGTGTGATTAACCCTGCATTCCCAGAGGGCATTATGCTAGCCATCTTATTTGCTAACTTGTTTGCCCCATTATTTGACTACTTTGTCACTCAAGCAAACATCAAACGTCAAACGGCTCGGAGGATGCGTCATGTCCCAGCAGACTAAGAAATCAAACTCTAATATGACCACCATTATGGTGGCGTTGGTCTTGTGTTTGGTGTGTTCCGTACTGGTATCTGCTGTTGCAGTAGGCTTAAAGCCATCTCAAGTGGAAAACCAATTGCTTGACCGTAACAAAAACATTCTAGTCGCCGCGGGTCTATTTGACCCAGCGACCGATACCAATGCAGATGTTGAAGAGCGTTTTAAAGACTTCGACGTTAGATTGGTCGATTTAGAAAAAGGCGAATACGCTAACGAAGAAGATTTAGCAAGCGCTGGTATCGAAGATGTCAACGCGTATGATGCAAACCAAGCCTCTAAAAACAAAGCGCTAAGCATTGATTTAGGTAACGATGACCCAGCAAGTATTGGCGCTGTGCCAAAATTTGCTAAAGTCTATGTAAAAAATGACGCCGATGGTAACCCAGAGCTGATGGTACTTCCTGTCCATGGTTATGGCTTATGGGGCACAATTTACGGCTTCTTAACGCTAGAGGGCGACTTAAATACTGTAAAAGGTATCAGTTGGTACTCTCATAAAGAAACACCTGGCTTAGGTGCGCGTATTGAAGAACCTAAATGGCGCGCTCAGTGGGAAGGTATCCATGCATATGATGAAAATGGTGAAGTTGCCACTGGTGTGACCAAAGCCGGCCAAAGCAAAGATAACTGGGTTGACGGTATCAGCGGTGCAACACTGACCAGTGTTGGCGTGCGTAACCTGATTCAGTTCTGGCTTGGCGATCGTGGATATAAGCCATTTTTAGATAATTTACGTGGTGGCACTCCGACTAATAACGCTAACGCTCAAACAACCACTGCGGGCGAGGAGGCATAACATGGCAACAGATACCAAAAAAATCTTAACCACGCCGATTTTTGATAACAACCCGATTGCACTTCAGATTCTGGGTATTTGTTCGGCATTGGCAGTTACTACCAGCGTTAAAAACGCCTTGGTTATGTGTATTGCGTTAACCTTGGTAACTGCTTTTTCAAGCTTTTTTATCTCAACTATTCGTAACCGTATTCCATCAAGCATCCGTATTATCGTACAGATGACTATCATTGCATCACTTGTCATTGTGGTGGATCAGATTCTAAAAGCCGTTGCTTATGACGTCAGTAAGTCGCTGTCGGTATTCGTTGGTTTGATTATCACCAACTGTATCGTGATGGGCCGTGCTGAAGCATTCGCAATGAGCAACCCACCAATCCCAAGTTTTATGGATGGTATTGGTAATGGTCTTGGTTATTCAGCGGTATTGCTATTTGTCGCGTCGATTCGTGAATTACTCGGCAGTGGTAGCATTTTAGGATTTACGGTTCTAAACCCAGTAACAGACGGCGGCTGGTATGTGCCAAACGGCCTATTACTACTGCCACCTTCTGCATTCTTCATTATTGCTCTGTTCATCGCTATTGTGCGTACTTGGAAACCTGAGCAAGTTGAAGAGCCTGAGTTTGTTATGAAGCCCCAATCTAAAGGCATGGCTCATGGAGGAGGACACTAATGGGACATTATCTTAGTCTATTTATCACGTCTGTTTTTATTGAAAACATGGCGCTTGCCTACTTCTTGGGTATGTGTACCTTCCTTGCGGTATCAAAGAAAGTATCGACTGCCATTGGTCTAGGTGTTGCGGTTATCGTGGTTATGACGATTACCGTACCGCTAAACAACCTATTATTTCAGTTCATCCTAAAAGATGGTGCGCTGGCTTGGGCAGGTTTCCCAGATATCGATTTAAGCTTCTTAGGCTTATTAAGCTATATCGCACTAATTGCAGCAACGGTTCAAATACTTGAGATGTTCTTGGACAAATTTGTGCCAGCGTTATACAACGCACTTGGGGTATTCTTACCGCTAATTACCGTAAACTGTGCCATCATGGGTGGCGTATTGTTCATGGTTGAGCGTGATTATAACTTCACTGAATCATTAACTTATGGTGTTGGTGCAGGCTTTGGTTGGGCACTTGCAATCGCCTTGCTAGCAGGTATCCGTGAAAAGTTAAAATACTCAGACGTACCTGCCCCACTCCGCGGTTTAGGTATTACTTTTATTACTGTCGGATTGATGTCGCTTGGATTTATGTCATTCGGTGGCATGTCAATTTAACCGATTCACATTGCCCAGTTAATAGATAACAAGCGATTTTAATATTTAAATAAGGACAAAAATCATGGAGTTATTTGGTACCGCCATTGGCGGCGTCGCCATGTTTACCCTGATTATCATGAGCTTGGTAGCCATTATTTTGATTGCCCGCTCACGATTGGTCAGTTCAGGGGATGTCACCATTCATATTAATGACAATCCTGACAATGATATTGTGACGCCAGCTGGTGGTAAATTATTACAAACTCTAGCAAGCGAAGGTATCTTCTTATCTTCTGCTTGTGGTGGTGGTGGCACCTGTGGCCAGTGCCGCTGTAAAGTTATTGAGGGCGGTGGGTCTATCCTACCGACTGAAGAAGGTCATTTCACTCAAGGTGAAATCCGTGACAACATGCGTCTTGCCTGTCAGGTAGCGGTTAAGCAAGACATGCAAATCGAAGTAGATCCTGAGTTCTTTGATGTTCAAAAATGGGAATGTGAGGTTGTTTCTAATAACAACGTAGCGACCTTTATTAAAGAGCTGGTACTTAAGATTCCTGAAGGCGAGGAAGTAAACTTCCGTGCTGGTGGTTATGTACAGTTAGAAGCGCCGCCGCACGAAGTACACTACAAAGACTTTGATATTGATGATGAATACAAAGAAGACTGGGAAAAATTCAACATGTATCGCTACGTGTCGAAAGTCGATGAGGAAGTGATTCGTGCTTACTCGATGGCGAACTATCCAGATGAAAAAGGTATCATCAAATTTAACATCCGTATCGCAAGTCCGCCGCCGCGTGGTCCTGAAGGTATCCCACCGGGTAAAATGTCTTCATGGGTATTTAACCTAAAACCAGGCGATAAAGTAACCGTTTCTGGTCCTTATGGTGAGTTCTTTGCCAAAGACACCAAAGCTGAGATGGTATTTATCGGTGGTGGTGCAGGTATGGCACCAATGCGCTCACATATCTTTGATCAGTTGAAGCGTTTGCATTCAGATCGCAAGATTAGCTTCTGGTATGGTGCACGTTCTGTTCGCGAAATGTTCTATGTCGAAGATTATGACATGCTACAAGAGCAGTTCGATAACTTCGAATGGCATGTCGCCTTATCGGATCCACTTCCTGATGACAACTGGGATGGCTATACTGGATTTATCCACAACGTGTTGTATGAAGAGTATCTGAAAGATCATCCAAACCCAGAAGACTGTGAGTACTACATGTGTGGGCCTCCTGTCATGAACGCTGCAGTTATCGACATGCTACACAGCTTAGGTGTGGAAGATGAAAACATCTTACTTGATGACTTCGGTGGTTAATTTTCTACTTTGTCATTAACAACATGCCTTATAATAGTGACAAACTGTGATAAATTAAGAGCCTCAAATGAGGCTCTTTTTTATGGCTAATAATTTTAGTCCCTCTCCCCTACCCTCATCTATAGTCAGCGAGATACTAAACGGTTACGGCGTTAACCTCGCTAAGCCTACATTTGTCATACTTGCGCTCGGTTGCCTTGTCACCATTTTAGACTTCTGTGACTACAGATAAATAAGAAAGGATGCTTATGAAAACTAGAATCAACATTAAAGATATCACGGTATGGATTACCGGTGCTTCAAGCGGCCTTGGCGAAGCGTTAAGTATAGAGTTTGCTCGCCGCGGGGCGACCGTGATTTTAAGTGGCCGCAATACCGAAAAGCTCGATCTTGTTAAAAGCCGCTGCAAAAAGCCCAACAAACACTTTGTCATTCCTTTCGATGTAACAGATGCTGAGCAAAGCAAAGAGGCGTATGCTTCGGTAATGGACCAAGCCGGTCATATTGATTGGCTGATAAATAACGCCGGCGTCAGTCAGCGCTCGTTAATCATGGACACTAATGAAGCTGTCGAGCGTCAATTAATGGAAATTAATTATTTTGCGCAAACTCGTCTAACCCGTTTGCTATTACCTAAGCTGATTGAACAAGGCGGCGGCAAAGTGGTTATGGTATCTAGTGTTGCAGGATTACTCGGCACCCAATATCGCGGCGCGTATGGGGCAGCCAAAGCTGCGATTCATATGTGGGCCAACAGCTTACGTGCAGAGCTAAGCGAGCAAAATATTCAAGTTGCTACTATCTTCCCTGGATTTATCCAAACCAATGTATCGATTAATGCACTGACGGGTGATGGCAGCACACAAGGCACGATGGATAAGGCAACGGGTGCCGGCTTAACCGCCACGGCTTTTGCCAAACAAGTGGTGAGTGCCTTACAAAGAGATGAAGAGTACATTATTGCAGCCGGACAAAAAGAGAAGCTTGCCACCTTATTAAACCGCGTATCTCCGCAAAAGCTGTATAAAGTGATTCGACGTGCAAAGGTGACTTAAAACCTAGTGACTTTCAGGCTCGACTCCTTTACTAGTCGTTCTTAGATATAGCTCTACTTAATGACTTGATCCGCCTTTAACACCTTTTATAGACATAAAAGGTGTTAATAAATCGAGCGAGCGTTGTAAAATAGGGCAGCAGATTATTCACAGCAGCCATGCTATCAAAGTCACACTAAATTGACAAAAGCTGTCCAAATCCATTCCATCTTTAAATTAACCCTTCAACCGCGCCAAAGGATGTCCTATGTCGTCTCGCTTATCTAACAGCCCCCCTTCTCGCTTCTCTAACTTTTCTAGCTCAGCCAGTACTGGTATCACTATTGTTGCTGCTAGTGCCATTGGTCTGAGTGCCTGTCAGAAGCAGCCGGAATATAGTTATATTCAAGGTGAGACCATGGGAACTAGCTATCATATTCGCTATCAACAGCCAGATAATGTCGATGAGCAAGTGATAAAACAAGCGGTCGATGAGCGTTTGGTAGAGATTAATAACAGCATGTCGACCTATCAAGAAGACTCGACCATTTCTAAGTTTAATCGCTTATCTGCTGGAGAATCAATCCAAGTGGACGATGACTTTATTAAAGTATTAAGCGACTCCAAGCAGGTATACAAACAGTCGGGCGGCGCCTTTGATCCGACAGTGATGCCTTTGGTCACCTTATGGGGCTTTGGAAATGTGATGACGGTAGAGAGACTACAGAATCCGCCCTCTGCTGACGAGATTGCTGCCGCTAAGTCGCTGATTGATTTTGATAGCGTGACCGCAAAGGGTAATAGCGTGACTAAGTCAAAACAGGATGTAGAGCTGGATTTCTCGGCAGTCGCTAAAGGATATGGTGTCGATGTCATTGCTGATGTGCTGCGCAATAAATACAAGATTAACAACTACATGGTCGAGATTGGCGGTGAGATATCAAGCTCTGGCGTCAATCAAAAAGCACAGCCATGGCAGATTGCCATTGATGCACCCGTGATAGACAGCAGCGTGTCCGAGCGTCTGACCATCGCCGGTATTCGTCAGCCTAGCTCGCCAAATCAACTGCATTTGGCTACCTCAGGCAACTATCGTAACTCAGTGATTTTTGATAACAAACGCTATAGCCACACCATTGATCCGACCACAGGTCAGCCAATTGCTGGTGGTGCGCCCTCGGTATCGGTTGCAGCCGAGACAGTCTCTTTAGCAGATGCTTGGGCAACAGCTTTGACCGCCATGTCTTATGAGAATGCACTGAAAATGGCGACCGAGCAAAATATAGCGGCGATGTTTGTGATACCCAAGGATGGTAAGATACATGATGATATTGCGTCTGTAGAGGATATTACCTCTAATAATGTGGACCCATTGGCATATTGGCAAATTGTTGAGACACCAGCAATGAAGGCGTTAAGAGCGGGTCAAACTGATTGAGTTTAAGACTAAAAAACCACACATTTTAAGAAGTGATACTTACAAAACATCTTAACACAAAACACTATAAATTTCCCGAAATTAAAGGGTTTAAGCACTAATTTGACGAGTCATTTTACTGTCTATCTTAACGCTGTTGTATCCCTTAGAATGGTTGCGTTGTCATTGTTCAACGCGACACTTTAGGACTTTTATTAACATTGAGGATAGGCCATGATTTACTCGTTAATGGCATTGGTTTTTGTTTTAGGTTATATAGCGATTGCGCTTGAACACAACGTTCATATTGATAAAGCAGCCTCTGCCCTGCTCACCGCAATCCTCATCTGGACGCTGTTGGTTTTTGGTGCCGACACCTTACTTGCCGGCCAATTAGCGTCCCATGGTGGACAAGGTGTCACCGAGTTATTAAACACAGAGCTGCGCCATCACCTTGCAGAAATTGCAGAAATCTTATTTTTCTTGATGGGTGCTATGGTCATCGTCGAGCTGATTGACGCTCACGATGGCTTTTATGCCATTACCAGTCGTATCAAAACCACCAGTGCCATCAAGCTACTGTGGACCATTGGTCTGATGACGTTCTTCTTCTCTGCCCTGCTCGATAATTTAACGACCACTATTGTGATGGTCTCTTTGCTACGCAAATTGGTCGCAGACAAGCATATGCGTTGGTGGTATGTGGGTATGGTCGTTATCTGTGCCAATGCTGGTGGCGCTTGGTCGCCCATTGGCGATGTCACCACCACCATGCTCTGGATTGGTAACCAAGTCACGGCAAGCAAGATTATTGTGGATTTAATTGTGCCAAGTCTGGTCGCTGCGCTCGTGCCTATGCTGATATTAAGCTTCATTTTTCGCGGCAAACAGGTGTTTCGTCCTAAGCCTGCCAAAGTGCCTTTTCAGGCCTCAAACATTAACTATCTCGGCAATACCGCCACTGATTCTGAGCAACACAGTACAGCGCCTAACCCTGCGGCGGCAATGACAGGTCAAGCCGAGGTAACTCAGACAGCCATCACAGCCGATACCCCCATAACTCAGGATAACCTGACGCTTATGGCGCAGCAGTCAATTACCAGCAAGATGCGCATTAGCGTATTGACATTGGGCTTGTCGGCATTGGCCTTTGTGCCTATCTTTAAAACGATCACCCACTTGCCACCTTATATGGGTATCTTATTTGGGGTAGGCGTCCTTTGGGTATTCACAGAAATTATGCACCGTCATCACGACTGGTATATCAAAGAACGTATGACCGTGGTCGGCGTTTTGACCCGTGTCGATATGCCAAGCATCTTATTCTTCTTAGGTATCTTATTAGCAGTCGCCGGCCTTGCCACCGCCGGACATTTAACCGATGTGGCCTTATGGCTAGACAATACCTTTGGCAACTTGTACGTGATTAACGTATTAATCGGTTTGCTATCCTCCTTAGTCGATAACGTGCCCTTGGTCGCCGGTGCGATGAAAATGTATCCGTTATTAACCGATGCATCAGTGGCCCAACTGACAGGCGATGAATTGGCACGTCAAAGTCAATTCTTACAAGATGGCGCATTCTGGCATTTCTTAGCTTATTGTGCTGGTACCGGTGGTAGCTGCTTGATTATTGGTTCTGCCGCTGGCGTGGCAGCAATGGGGATGGAAAAGCTACCGTTTACTTGGTATCTCAAACGTATTAGTGGCCTAGCGCTATTAGGCTATTTAGCCGGTGCGATTACTTATATTATCATTCATGTCATCTGATTCTTAGTGTTATAAATTCGTAGTTTTATAACTAAATATCTTTTATAGCGCCTATGGTGATTGTGACCTTACATTAGGCGCTTTTTTAGAACCTGTATTCATAAGCTACAGTTATGGTATTTTTAGAATAAAATGAGACAATACGAGGCAAAATTGGGTTGAATAGTCCTTCTATTCGAGCCGAATTTTAACAAAGTAGTGGCTTGTTTTAGGCAAAAAGAGCCAATTATAGCTTGTGAATACAGGTTCTTAGTTTTTGGCTTAATATAATTGAAGGTTAAAAGCTAAATATCGAAGATTGCATATTGATATTCGAATTAGCACTGCTTGCTGTCGTTACAGCATTTATACTGCGCTGCCGCGGCCTCTTATCTGAATATGTGTTAAAATTGAACCAATAAAATACTCTATTTAAACTAAGTGAGGCTATTATGCTCGCTCAATTACTTCCTATGCTTGGCATTACCTTTGCCGTATTTGTCCTATTCTTTTTGTTTATGGGCATCGGTTACATGGTAAAAAAAGAACCGTTACGTGGTTCATGTGGCCGTGTTGCCAATTTAATGGGTGATGAGACGTGCCAGTTCTGTGGTAACGACCCCAATCTATGTGAACAGATTAACGATGAAAAAGCGTTTGATAGCAAGAAAGCAGCTGATTTAGGTAAATCTGCTCTATAAGCTGGTTTAGTCAGATTTCGGCACTGTTTAGCCAACTCTGAAGTACTCTATAACAAGTAGCGATAGCAGATGCCAGTGTCTGTTATTAGTGGCCAAACTTTCTGGCTTAGGTTCTGCTGATTATTTCTGCTATAGTTAAACCATCGCTTATGCGGTGGTTTTTTATGTCCGTCACCCTCCACCCCGTTTACCAAAAGTAAGTGGTTTACTATGTCACATTCCGCTTCTGCTCCGAATCAAGCAACGCCTAAGACCAATGAGCCTAGTTCAACGCATCACGCCAATCATGTGACCGAAAAAACGCCGCGCGCTGTCTTTTGGCTAGTAGCGATTGCCATCTTATTATTGGCCAGCAACATGCGCTCGCCTATCGTGGCATTAGGCGCAATTGCACCTGTAGTCGAGCAAGCGCTTGGCTTAAATGCCACACATATTGGTTGGCTTGGTGCTATCCCGATGTTGATGTTTGCATTAGGCGCACTGATTTCACCGGCCATTGGTAAACGATTTGGATTAGAGAATACATTAATCGCTGTCTTAGTCGCTATCACCGCGGGCATCATTATGCGCTCGACATGGATAGGCTGGCACGGCTTCTTGACCGGTACTGTTTTGTTGTCATTGGCCATCGGTTTTGCCAATACGTTGGTCGCACCGGTTATTAAGCAGCGCACCCCGCATAATATTGCACTAATGACTGCTGTGTTTAGCTTAACAATGTCGGTTATGGCAGGGACGGTATCCGGCTTGGTGTATCCGTTAACCGAACGCGTCGGTTGGCAATGGGCATTGGGCGGCTGGGCGATACTGGGCATTGCCGCTATCGTCGCTTGGATAATATTACGCCTAAAACTAGGCTCCTCACACAAGATGCCGGCCGCTGTAATGAATCCAACAGAGGCGGCTCAAGAAGCCACTTCTATCTGGAAATCGGGGCTGGCATGGCAAATGGCCATGCTTATGGGACTGCAATCATTGCTTTTCTATACCGTAGCGACTTTTTTACCCTCTATTTGGATTAGTAAGGGTTTAAGCGAGGTCGAAGGCGGTAATATGGGCTCAGTATTTCAGTTTATGGCGCCCATTGCCATTATTGGAATGACATGGCTGATTCGCCGCGGCATACCCATTCAAACTGTGGCGATTACTGCGACACTACTCAACCTCATAGGTCTGGTCGGTACCGCCTATTTGTCACCGTCATTAGCGTGGCTGTGGAGCTCGGCCATGGGGCTTGGCTGTGCCAGTATTTTCACGCTCTGTATTATGCTGTTCTCGCTGCGCACTTATTCTCCAAATCAGGCCAGTAAACTGTCCGGCATGGCACAGACTGTGGCATATTTGGTGGCCTTTACTGGTCCGTTTGGTGCCGGCTGGTTGCATGAGGTGACAGGCAGCTGGGATGCGCCTTTATTATTCATCTTAATCGTCACTGTCATTAATGTGGTGTTTTCTTGGCTCGCCAGTCGCCCTATTATGATTGACGGCAAGCCTGCATAAGCACTACTCTATTGATATATCGGGGCTTTTTTAATCTAAAAATAACTTAAACGGTACTAATATGAAGTTTTCAAAATATGGCCAACAGTTCACACAAACCAGTGCCATCTCTCAGCTAATGGATGATTTGGGCGATGCCCTAAAGAGTCCAACGCCTGTGAATATGCTCGGCGGTGGTAACCCTGCGCGTATCGATAAAGTGAACGAGGCGTATTTTAATGTCTATAAATCATTAGAGCAGGGCGGTATCGACGGCGACGCTATTGAGTCCATTGGGAACTATTCTAATCCGCAAGGCGATGCTAAATTTATCGATGCTTTGGTTGCTTTTTTTAACCGTCATTACGACTGGAATTTAAGCACAGGTAATATTGTGCTAACTAATGGCTCGCAAAACGCCTTCTTCTATTTATTTAACTTATTCGGTGGCACCTTTGAGGACGAAAATGGCAATACCAGTACCAAGTCTATTTTAATGCCTCTAGCGCCAGAGTATATCGGCTATAGTGATGTGCAAATTGACGGCGAACACTTTATCGCCATTGAGCCTGAGATTGAAGAAGTCGAGCACGAAGGCGAAACAGGTTTCTTTAAATACAAAATCGACTTTGAAGTGTTAGAGAACTTACCGGCACTCAAAAACGGTGAAATTGGGGCAATTTGCTGCTCACGCCCGACCAACCCAACCGGTAACGTGTTAACCGATGAAGAAATGGCGCATTTATCGAAGATTGCCAAGCAATATGATGTGCCGCTAATTATTGATAACGCGTATGGCGAGCCGTTCCCAAATATTATTTATCCTGATGTTAATCTCAACTGGGATGAAAGCACCATTTTGTGCTTTAGCTTATCGAAGATTGGCCTACCTGGGGCGCGTACCGGCATTGTCATTGCTGCACCGGAAGTGATAAAGACGGTAAGCGCAATGAACGCTGTGGTTAATCTTGCACCAACACGCTTTGGTGGTGCCATTACTGCGCCATTACTTAACAACGACAATTTAAAACAGCTGTGTGATGAGACCATTCAGCCATTTTATGCGGCAAAAGCCAAGCTTGCGATTCGTCATATTAAGTCTGAGCTTGGCGATTATCCGGTATTTATTCACAAGCCCGAAGGGGCGATTTTCTTATGGGTATGGTTTAAAGACCTACCTATTACCACCACCGAGCTGTACGACCGTCTAAAAGAAAAGGCCACGTTAATTGTGCCAAGTGAACACTTCTACCCGGGTTTAGATACGGCCAATTATCCGCATGCTTTTGAGTGTATTCGTATGAGTATCGCTGCCAGTGATGAGACCTTAGAGGCAGGTATCAAGGTGATTGGCGAGGTGGTTCGCGATTTATATGACAATAAGTAAGGTCATCCCTACTTCACAGATGACGCATGCGCTGCCTAGGAGAATACGGCGATGGCTTTGAAAAAATTATTTAGTACCACAAAAGCCGAGGTCTATTTGCTCAACCAAGACCTAGCGCAGCCGCTACAAGATTATTTACTGCGTAATGAGGCGCGCCTTGCACCTTATGAACCACAGAGAGATGCCAATTATTATACGTTGGAAAGTATTGAGGTACATATAGAGGCCACGCTAGGTGCCTACCATCAGCGCAGTGGTATATCGATGGTTTTTACCCCAAAAGATTGCTCACAAATTATTGGGGTGATTAACTTTAATGGCTTTATGTATGGGGTATTTCAGGCGGGATATCTGGGATACTCCATAGATGCCGATTATGAAGGTCAAGGCATCATGACCGAGGTGCTCAGCCGTGCAATCGATTATGTGCGCAAACACTATGGACTGCATCGTATTATGGCCAATCACCTGCCGGATAACGACCGAAGTGCTCGCCTGCTTAAAAAACTGGGGTTTGAGAAAGAAGGGTATGCCAAATCTTATCTTAAAATTAACGGGATATGGCAGGATCATGTTTTAAATTCGTTGGTTTTTGATGATAATACTAATGACTCATACAGAGTTAAATGATGGATTATAAGTCTCACCGCTAATCTACTTTATCATTCGTTTAACCTTTCTACTCTCCTATCCTGCCCTCTATAGTTATAGTCCGGCAACACCATAACCAATCATAAACAGCTAAAAATATCTACCATTGTTAGTATGATGTCATTGCCTGATTTTATTGTTTTTTAACCATGCGTTTTGGTTTATGGAGTTGTTATGTCCTTGCCGTTTCTTAAACCACTGTCGTTTATCGTTGTTGCAAGCTCATTGTTAATGGCTTGCCAGCCTAGTAAAGACAACACAGATAGTCCTATAAATGCTGAGTCTGAAACTCCGACTTCGACTCAGTCTCAAAGCATACCTGCGACTACAGAATCCAGTACATCACAGCCATCAGATGCTGACCCCACCCAAACCATCGAACAACCCATAACTATCCTAGCACTTGGTGACTCACTCACCGAAGGTCTAGGCCTACCAGAAAATGAAGCTTACCCCGCTCAATTAGAAGCCGCGTTAAAGCAGGCCGGTTATATCAATGCTAAAGTCGTCAACTCTGGCCTTAGTGGCGAGACGAGCACCGGACTGATAAATCGCCTTGACTGGGCGCTTAAAACCAAACCTGATATCACTATTTTAACCATTGGAGCCAATGATGCGATGCGCGGCATTGATGTCGCCACGATAGACAGCAATATTCGTACTGCCATTGAGCGTCTACAGAATGAGGGCAGTATTGTGATTCTGGGCGGTATGCAGATTTATGATAATTTAGGGGATGATTACGTGAAATCCTTCTCTAACTTATATCCAAAAATTGCTGAAGATACCGGTGTGCCTTTTATTCCCTTCTTTTTAGAGGGTGTCGGCGGTGTGCCTGAGCTCAACCAATCTGACGCCATTCATCCGACTAGCGAGGGCTATACACGTATCGTCCAGAATAATATCTTGCCTGTGCTTAAACCGACACTAGATGAATTCGTTGGTGAACAAGCAAGTGATAGCGCACAACCGTAACCCTACTGAGCCTGACTATGAGAGATTCGATGACCAACGCAACTGCTTCCACTAAGCCTTTATTACACGCGACCAATCTGAGTAAAAGCGTGATGATTGGCGAGACTAAGACGAACATTATCAAAGATGTCAATGTGAGTATTGGTGCTGGTGAGTTTGCGGTAATCATGGGTAAATCAGGTTCGGGCAAGTCAACGTTATTAGGCTTATTGGCAGGACTGGACTACCCTGATACCGGTGAGGTTTGGCTAAATGGTCAGAATTTAACGGACTTGAGCGAGGATGAACTGGCACAAAAACGTCAACAAGATATGGGCTTTGTGTTCCAGTCCTTTCATTTGTTGCCGACGTTAACCGTTGCCGAAAACATTGCGTTTCCGCTTGATATTTCCCGTCGGCCAGACGCCAATCGAGTCGAAGAACTGCTGGTTGCAGTAGGCTTAACTCATCGCCGTGACAGCCTACCACATCAACTTTCAGGCGGTGAACAACAACGCACCGCATTGGCTCGGGCGCTAGTGGCTCGTCCAAAAATTATTTTTGCCGATGAGCCAACAGGTAATTTGGATGAGCAAAACGCCCAGCAGGTGATGAATTTATTGCTAGAGCTACAACAACAGTCCGGTACCGCTTTGGTGGTGGTGACACATGACCCTGCTTTAACAGAAAATGCTAATCAGGTGATTACTATTCATGATGGGCGGGTTGAATGAACCTAGCATTATTCGATTTCGACGGCACCATTACCCATACAGATACGTTTACTCAATTTATGCTATTCGCTGTGCCTAAAAAAAGATTGCGGCTCGGTAAATTAGTACTGCTACCCGCGCTTATCAGATATAAATTAGGCTTTGAAAAAGGTCGTGATATCCGCGCAAAAATCTTACACTTTGCCTTTAAAGGTGTCGATGAACACAGGCTGCAAGCCAAAGGCCAAGCTTATGCCTATCATATTCTGCCTAAATTTTTGCGCCCTAGTGCCATGCAACAACTACAATGGCATAAAGACAGAGGGGACACAGTGGTTATCATTTCTGCTTCTTTGGATATATACCTAAAGCCTTGGTGTGAACGACATGGGCTGAAACTGATATGTACCGAAGTGGATGCGAAAAACGGCATTGTCACTGGTTTTAGCAAGCAAGGCGACTGTAGCTTTCAGCAAAAAAAACAGCGTGTCATGCAACAATTTAAGCTGTCTGATTATCAGCATATTTATGCCTATGGCGACACGCCAGAAGATAATGAGCTACTAGCAATGGCGTCGGATGACAAGCGCTTTTATCAGTACTTTGATTAAAAATCGAGATCGTCTGCGCTACTGTCTTTACTAATCACTTACCGTCTTTTATGCGTCACAGCCTGACTGCTCTATATTATTAAATCCTCATCCTCACCCACATCAACCATCAATCAATAGCCCTGCCACTATGACCAAACAACATACGCCCATTCCAACCAACTCTTATACCAACCTAGGTAGTAAATCGCTCAACCGAAGCTGGTGCCGACATTGGGTGTATCCGTTGTTGTTTTTGCTGGCGATGGTATTGTCGTTATCAACTTATTTGACACTGGATTCGATTCAACAGTCGGTGCGCGATTATGTGACTGAGAATCAACGGGCGCTGGTTGGTGGTGATTTAATTTTAAGCAGTAAGCAAGCGTGGACGCCCGATGTGCTAGAGGCGGTGCAAACGTTTGAGTCGGTAACGGATTCAAAATCCGCTGGTTCTGTTAATAGTAATGTTGAATCAGGCGTGGTTTATGATTATCAATTTAATGCGATGGTGTCTAACGTCAATGCTGATACAAACGCTAACGATGATTCAGACGTGCATACCCTGCTCGCCCGTGTAAAAGCGGTATCGAACCAATACCCTCTATATGGCGAGGTGATGCTAGCGTCAGGCAAACCGCTTTGGCAACAGCTTACTCCCAATACGGTAGTGGTGGAAACACAAGTGTTGACAGGGCTGAATCTTAAAGTAGGCAATAAGGTCAAAATTGGTGATGCGGTTTTTACCATCGCCGATGAACTGGTCACTGAGCCTGATCGTCCGTTGACTGCCTTTGGGTTTGGCGCACGGGTGCTTATGAGTGCGGATGACTTAGAAGCGACCAACTTAATGGGGCAACGTAGCCGAGTTAATTACCGTATTGAGTTGGCGGGTAGCCCTGACGCCATTGCCAGTGAGCAGACCAAACTTAAGCAAATTATCGATACCCTGCCCGCCTCGCAAGATGTGGAGATGACGACGGCCGATGAGTCGGACACGTCGGTGACTGAGGTATCGGATAATGTACTGATGTTTTTGAAATTGCTGGTGATAGCCGTGTTGTTTTTATCAGCGGTAGCACTTTTGAGCGTGGTAAAGGCGTTTGTTGGCTTGCAACAAAACTCTAATGCCATTCGTCGTGCACTCGGTGAGTCGGTGCGTTCGATTAAACGCAGTTATTATCTGCTATTTTTGGGGATGGCGGTGCTGGCATGTATTGCCTCTGGATTGTTAAGTCTTGGGATGCTAAATATCGGAGCACAGTATTTAACCGCTATTTTGCCGCCTGATATCCAGCTGTCTATTAAGATGGTCAGTTTGGTTAAAATCAGTATCGTGGCGTTGGTGATAACCATACTAGTAGTACAACAAAGCTTGTATGCGGTGACTCATACCAAGCCATCAGCGGTGCTCAAACAGTCTACTAGCAATACCCGCCAGCATCCGCCACTATATTGGTATGGTTTGGTGTTATTAGCAAGTTATGGACTGCTCACCTATGAGTTTGGCTCACTGATGAAAGGCTTACAGGTATTGGGCGGTATGCTAGTGCTGGCTGGCAGTTTTTGGTTGCTTGGTAAGGGGTGGTTGTGGTTATTAGCGAAACTGATTGAGCGTGGCTTGTTTGGTAAGAGGCTTGTGGGTAAACAGTCCGGATGGATGGCACGTATCGCAGTGCATAATTTGTCGCGTAAGGGCAATCAGTCTGGGCTATTCTTTGTGACCCTCGCCTTGTCGGTGGCGGTCTTGACCATGATTACGCTCTTAAACCATAGCCTGAACAAACAGTTTGTACAGGCGTATCCTGAAGATGCGCCAAACCTGTTTTTGCTCGATGTACAAAGCGATCAGCATGACGCATTGAACACGATGATTGATGCGCCCATTATTTATTATCCAGTGGTACGAGCGAGAGTGACTGAGGCTGGTGGTGTGGCTGCTGATGAGATTGTGGTGCCACAAAGTGAGGGCGATGACCCAACTCGGGTGTTTAACTTGAGCTATGCCGATAGCGTAATGGATACTGAATTTATTAAAGAATCGGTAGAGCCCAACCAGCTTTATGCACCTATTACGGCTGACACTCAGGCTAATAATGAAGGTGACAGCAAAGATGAGATCGTGCCGTTATCGATATTAGATTCTGCTGCTGAACTGTTCAATGTGGGTATGGGCGACCAAGTACGCTTTAACATTCAAGGTATTGAGATAGTCGGGCAGATTACCAGTATCCGGGAGCGCTATGAGCGTGGCCCTAGTCCGTTTTTCTATTTCTTATTTGAACCTGAGGTATTGGCAGATGCACCACAAATTCAGTTTGCCACGACCAAAGTAGATGCTGCCCAGATTCCGCAATTACAAACTGACCTTGTGCGGGCGTTCCCTGCCATCACAACTATTGACGGCGGGGCGATTGCCAAGCAAGTTCAGAGCTTTGTCAATCAGATGAGCCGACTGGTAGAAGTGTTTACCTTACTCGCTATGATAACAGGCATTATGGTACTCATCACCTCGCTATTATCCACTTCTCAAGACCGACTGCGGGATAGTGCGTCGTTTCGATTACTCGGTATGCAAAAGCGGGACTTGTATAAAATTAATATGTTAGAGATTGGCTTACTTGGCATCAGTGCGGGGGCGTTTGCAGTGATACTGGCGAGTGGTACGGCTTATGTTATTATTACCCAGTGGTTTAATCTGCGCTTTAGTGTGCCTTGGGGTAGCTTTGCAATCGGTGCGGTGTTACTGATAGCGGTGTTATTGATTATTGCGATTGGGTATGTGCGCTTGGTGATTGGACGTGGGATTATGGCTAGGGTTCGGGGGATGGTTTAGGAAGGTTAGCGCTGGACAAACTGTAGCTGAAACCTGCTTGCTATTATCTTGTCAGGCACGGCTGTAGGCGCTAAGGCTAGGGTCATTCCTGACTATGCAATAATACCCCTAACTAAGTGCGTATAACGCTGTTCAGCACTAAGTATATTTGCTTTAATCTGGACTAAGCAGTTTCTTCAACTAAGTTTTACAAATACAATTCAAAACCTTACTAAAAAGCCAACCTTTACAAGATAAATATCATAAGTATATGCTATCAAGCATCTTTTTCTTATGGGAACATGATCCTTTTTATTATATCAACTCTCCAACTAAAAGCTCTTAATCAGATTTATCCGATCTTTCCTGTATAAAAGCAATCATATACTCTCCATCTTGCTCACATCGAACAATTTTCTTTGCTTTCTTAATGGTCTCTTTCGAAGGTATATTTTCTTTAGCTTTAACTAAAGAAGCTCTAGATTTAAATTGAGTGGGTTTGATATTTATATAGATATTCATCTCAATTTTAATAAAAAACTCTTCAAATTACTGGTAATATTTTTATTCCTACCATTTTTAGTAACCTTAGGTTTTTTATCTCCTTTGTTAAGTATTACAGAGTATTTTGAACCTGTACCGTCCTTGCAAACCCACTGTTCAGAAGTTCCACTAGAACTATAGTGCCAATCAAGTCCTTCATAATCAATAGAACTAAGGTCATTTAATATATCTCTAGTGTTACTATACCTTCTTGAGGTATCAGTTTCTAAACATCGCTTTATCACTTTTACTAACTGTGACGGTATATGTAGTGGTATAACTTCTTTATCTGGAAAAGATCCAGCTCTAAGGGCTTCCCTAAAGTCATTAACATTTAATTCACAGTCATCATTAAGATAAACATTGTACTGTGCGTTAAATACATCATCTCCAACACACATCCTATAAAGAGTTAGTCCAATTTGATAAATATCAAATTGAATATTAACTAGATTTTGTCTTGTAGAGTCAAGTAGTTCTGGTGCAGAATGCTTTAAATAATGCCGAGTAAGCTGATACCAACCATTATCATCAGTATAGTCTGAGAGACCAAAGTCAGATAATAAAGCTTCGTTATTATCTGATAATAAAATATTATCGGGTTTAATATCTAAATGAACCAAGTTTTTAGAATGAATATGAGAAACACCATTAATAAACTGAATACTATATCTAATAATCTCTCTAGCAGTTAAATTTCTTTTAGACATGAGAGATTTTAACGACCCTTTACTGTAGAAAGGCATTGCTATATAAAAGTTATTATTATCTTTGCAAGCATATTGAATCTGCACAACATTTGGATGAGAGCTCGCATATAATATTTTAGCTTCTCTAGAAAGCTTATCAAGATTTGTTGAATGTTGAGAAATTTCCTTAATAACTATCGTTGCATCCATATGTTCGTCATGGGCAAGGAATACTTTAGAGTTCACTCCCTCTTGTCCAATCTCATGTTCTTTTCTAAATGATATAATGGCAGGAGAATAAACTGGTTCAAAATTCATAATGTCATAACCACCGCTACTAGTATTGATTCAATTTGTTCTTTGTTAAAATCTTCGATATTTATATCAAGCTTAGTGTCATTCTTTTCTTTATTTATAAACTTCTTTAATTCTTTAGCATTAGTATTCAGTTTACTTGCCATACTAGAAAGAACCAGGGTTCTATAGTCGCTAACCGAGCTACTTGCAAAAGTTTCTTGTATCACACCTTCTAGATAAATTCTCTGTATACTCTTAGATTGAGCATTCCCTTCTGTAACTCTAATTCCAGCTCTAGATATTGAGTACTCGCGAAGGATATCTAATATATTGCTTCTAATGTACTTAAGTTGCTCTGGAGTAGTAATTGCACATGGCACTTTAAGACTTTCAATATTAATAAAATTTTTACTTTCACTATCATAGACTGAAAATATAACTTCTTTTGGTTTAACCCTTATTCCTAAAGTATTCAACTTATACCCTCTTTTTAAACATAATCTTAGAAATGACTACTAAAGTAGCAGAATCTATTAAGTTATAATTATGGAGGTATTAAAAATTTATCGCAAGCGTATCATGAGTATTGCGAAGCAATACTCATATTCAACTGAACGAATCGTGGCTTATTACCGACGCTACCTTATATATCAAATCTGACCTTCAATAAAAGGTTTATTATAACTCTTATCTTACCATAGGAGCGGTTTAGCCCTGATTGAAGCGGATATACTGCCAGTCTGAACAGGATTCAGTGGTCAGATTTGGGGCGGCGCGCGAAGCAAGCGACGGCACAAACTGATACCACTGACCTGTTCAGACTGGCAGATAGTAGCGAAAAGCAGGAAATAGCTACAAACCCTCATGCAAACACTAAATCGCTCTAAGCAACTCTAATTTCAATGACTCCGAATAGTCGCCTTCATATAGAATGCAATAAATTAGCTCAGACAATAGGTCTTTATCAATCACATTATCGGCAACCCAAACGGCAATAGTCTCCATCTGAAACACAAAATGACGCGCTAAGAAATTAAAGCCATATTATATGTAAAGATTAAGCCGTGGGTTTCGCTTCACTTCACCGCACGCTACACCTTCTTCAAACTATAATGTACGTTTGACGACACAATCCCGTATTGCCTTATTTCTTCTCAAACACTAGCCCATCAAAGTATCCGCGCATACCGCAGTTCAGCTTCCGATACTGGTCTCCCATATCTCTGACAAGTATCTGCGGCTTACCTTTGTAGGTAGCAGGATAAAGCCTTAACTCAGCAGTTTCATCAAGCTCATAGTTGTTTATCGTCCAATAACTGCCTGACCAAGTCGCAAGTTCGTCGGTTATGGAGCACATATGTGCATTGTCAAACACCATCAGACTGTCTATAACCGCTAAATATGGCTTACCAGACACACTGTGGATATCAATGCTGTTATCTTCTTGATAAATCCTATATTCATTTGGAGCATCTTGATCGTACACAGATATTTGCATAGATTTATTAAACGTACCAAAAGCACGGCTAGTTGGTAAGTCTTGTGGCTTTATCTCGTCACCACCACTCCACTCTGCTCGTAGCTTTGGCTTAGCCCCTAATCGTTCTTGATATTCACGAATTAGACAGGCTGTATCTTTACAAGTATTGCGCTGGAAGATAAGCCAGTGCAGTTGCTCGTCACGGGTTTGCTCTGTATAGTCGTACTCATTGTCTTTAGCCTCCTCCATATCGTCTGAGTATTGCACTGCCAACTCATCATCAAGTTTCGATAATTCGGGATTGGTACAGATTAGGTGTTCAACAGTGGTATTGGCTTTATTGCAGTCAAAACTTGCTGAGTATGCGGGCAGAGAATATAGGCTCGCGCTTAGGAAGGTAGAGACGGCAATTGAAGTTAATGTCCATTTTTTCATAGCGGTTCTCATATTGATGACAGATATATCAGATTATTCCATACTCTTTGTAATGTTTTTTAATAATGAATACTATATTTACTATAACTAAACATAAATAGCAAAGTTTACTGGCATAGACTTAAGGTATGCCACTTATTGGCTCTGATATTATTTTATGGGTTATGGCAATAATACAAATGGCTAGTACGATAATAAATGTAATTGCAAGACTTTTTAGCCTTAAGCCATGTCGGAATATCAGCGCAATATTAGAGGTTTAAAAGAAATGATCTTAAGTGACAGTCTTTAAGCAGATACATTACTTTGTTAAGATTCGGATTTCACCCATCTAAACCGCACGCTATCCTTTCTGCCTACTAAGATATACATTTGACTATACACTCCCCTACTGCCTCTCGAAAATCTGACCATCAAAATAGCCCCGCATTCCGCAGTTCACTTTTGCATATTGGCTGTTAAGGTCTCTGACTAGTATTTGGGTTTTACCCTTTTGAGTGACGGGATAAAAGCGCAACTCGGTCGTTACGCCGTTGTAAGCGTCCTTGATTTCCCAATGGTTCTGCGCCCAGTGTGCTAAGGTTTCATCGACGTTACAGGTATGTCCATTGGCAAAATCAAGCCACATATCAATGACGGCGAGATAAGGCCTTTCGTTGACTTTCATGATATACAGTCTGTTATTTTTGATAGGTGCCTCGTTGTTATTAACCTTATCATTAACATTGAGATTAACCTTGTCATCAACAACAGAAACTTTTGACGAGCCAACAAAGTGTCCAAAGGCCTCATCGTCAACGAGGTCGCCACGACCACGGTCATTACCGCAATCAACCTGACACCCCAAACGTTCTTCATATTCACGCATAAGGCATGATTCATCTTGGCAAGTATTGCGCTGAAAGGTGAGCCACCTGTGTTGCTCAGAGCGAATATGATTGACAGCGTCGTTACCCTTGCGCTTAGCTTTTGCAAGCTCATTGTTGTACTGCTTTGCCATCTTTTCATCTTGCTTAGACAATATTGGACTCGTACAAATTAAATTCTCAACTGTACTACTGGCTTTGTTACAGTCAAAACTGGCTGAGTGTGCAGGTAGAGAATATAGGCTGGTGCTTAGAAAGGCCGAAAAGGCAATTGAAGTTAATGTCCAATTTTTCATAGCGTTTCTCCTAATTAAGACGGATACGACGGATAAGACGTGTGTTTAAGATTATTCCACACCCTTTATGAACATTTGTGATGATAGTTATTATATTTACTAGAAATAAACATAAATACCAAAGTTTACAGGCGTATACTAAAAGTGTGGCACTTACTGGCTCTGATATCATTTTATGTGTCACGGCAACAATACTAATGGCTAGTACAATAGGAATAGCTAGTACGATAAGAATGGCTAGCAGAGCACAAACAAGGAGAATACTGTGATGGAACATAGCAATAAAAATACGGCAAAGCGTGTCAGTAAAGACTGGACTGATGGCAATCAAGCCAAAGATACGGGAAAGTTTAGCGATAATGATAGAGCATACGACTCTTGTGATCGTGTTATTCAAGACATTAATGAGGCCGTGGATCAGCAAAGTGAGTCGACGGATTGTGAAGATGGCGAAGAAGAATGTTGATAAAGCTTGGTGTGATACGCTTTTAAGATAATGCTTAGAGCTTTTAAAAAATACAACTACGTTAGCCGACTTAGTACATTCTACCTTTACTGATACTCAATCGAGACAACGGGATAAGCTGGAATTCTAATCAATAAAAAAGCCGACTGCCTAAATAGACAGTCGGCTTTTTATTAATCTTGATATATGACACAACGATAATAGCTAAGCAATCACCCCATTGATGTGGCCTACTTATCTGCCCTACCACACCTTAAATAGACTGATAAATGCTTAGTACATTCAACTCAAAATTAGTCAAATGTATTTGAAGAGGTCGTGTACTCCGCTTCCGGTGCTCGTAATGATGGCGCTGAAGGTAGAATCACATTACGGAAGTATTTAGACTTTCCCTCCAAAGTTTCGTTCACTTTTTCAATTAAGTCTTCAATAATATCATCATAGATACCATGATGCAGTTCAGTCTCAAATGAGGTCAATGGGTGCTTACGTGCCGCCATTCTCGCCTCGGTCACGCCATGCTTAGTATAGAAAATATCAACGCTACCGTCGCTGTTTAGAACACAATTTAAATCGCCGCCCTCCACATTTAAATCAATGCGTTCTGGTAAGAAAATATAGTCCTCTACGTCGGTCAATTCTTTTTCTACTTCTTGCTTAAACAATGATTTTATATCAAACATGGCGTCGCTCCTAATAGTTAAAATGGGTGAAAACGATTACGTTTTTTAAGAGTTATTCTGACAGAGTAAAACAAATGTTTTCTGCTGATCACGGTTTTATTTTCTACTATTGCTTAGATAAAACCGTTTCGGCTGTTCATTTTTTTAGCTGTTCATTTAAAGTAATCGCTGTTTATTAATCTATCCTATAAGAAGCTTCGGACATAATTAAGTGAGAAAGTGTAAAACTACGTTAGTTATTAGCAAAGTAAGCGGTAGTTAGGTTTCCATTTCGCTAATTAACCATTGTTCAACGTCCTCTACTTGCGCAGAAAAATCAGAACTTCCCTGTTTCAAGTGCTCAAGCTTGGCTTTGACCTCATTAATGGTGTATTTGGTATCGGTCAATGCCTGCTTAAGCATATCGATTAGCTCGACATTAAGCGCATCGGAGAAAATCACCACCTCTCTAATAATCGCTTGCTGCACATCCAAATGCAGGTCGATAATGCCCCAATCAAAGCGGGTCTCAATATGATGGCTAAACTGCGGTGTCTTACCAAAGCGCCAATCCCAATCGGCCATCTGCTGATAATATTTATTTAGATGTGGCTGCTTTGATAAGCTGGCCTCCTCTAACTGCTCAACCTCAACTTGCTGTCCGTAATACTCACAAAACGCTTCGATAATCGCTTGTGACAACACTTCATGATTGATGTCTTTATTAAATTCAATCAGGTTAGCAACCCGTGAACGCACTGACTTAATGCCTTTGGCTTTCAGCTTAAGTGGATGCGGGTTTAGATAATCGCCCAGCTTTTGCATATTGGCATTGACCAATAAGGTGCCATGGTGAAAGCTGCGGTCTGAGGCATGTTTAAAGGCACTACCTGATATTTTGCGCTCGCCAACCTGCATGTCATTGCGCCCTGACTGAGTCGCATTGATACCTAACTTTTTGAGCGCATTAATAATGATAGTGAAGTTGGCATCTTGGTTATAATCGTCTTTGGGCGTTAAGAAAGTAAAGTTGGTGTTGCCTAAATCATGAAATACGGCCCCGCCGCCACTCTGACGACGTGCCAGATACACCCCATCTTCTTCCATTTTATCAATCTTACACTCCACCCACGGATTCTGTGTGCGTCCAATGACCACGGTTTCACTGTTACGCCATAAAAACAGAGTATGTGAGCCGGGGTCTAGTTCTTGAAAAATCCAGTCCTCGGTCGCAAGATTAAACCAAGGATTGGTCACGGAAGATTTTAAGATACGCAGTTTCATTGGTTATTCCCTTATATATTGTCTTTATGGTTCGGATGTTATTTAATTAAAGTTAATAATTTTTATAGAATGAATATCTACTTTATATCAGTGAGTTTATAAACCCAATTAACCTTTAGGATTATTCATGAAGTCTATCATCTCGCCCGCTTTGATTTTTATAAGCTTGTTATCTGCAAGTATTACTCCTACGTTGGCTCAATCGCCCTCAGCAGCAGCAACCACATCTAAATCTGAGCTGGTAGCCGGATCTTATACCAATCAGAATTTACGCCAAGATACTGCCGCCGCACTGGTTGAACATGGATATATTAAGCCACTAGATGACATTACGCCGTTTATTATCGCTCAACCAACAGGTCCTGCCGGCAAAAAAACGTGGCGGGAGCTATGGGTCACCTCACCCGACCATTCTCCTGCCTATTTTGCCATTACCTTTACAGAAGACGGTAACGGTTCAGCTGACTTTGCCATATCAGCTATATATGATGTGGATCAAATCAGTCAATAATAAGCCAAGCGGCCTTGTAATGATTGCGAGACTGGCTCACATGTATAAGACTTCTAGCTGTTAAAAATAAAAACGCCCAATTAGGGCGTTTATCAGTCTTAATCTAAAATCAGTCTAACTCTATAAAAATGGCCTATGAAAAATCTTCCTTCACAATCGTCGCCATATTGCGCTCAGCAAGGCCGGTGATAAACACATAAGGGTTCACGCCAGCACTACCTGGAATCAACGAGCTGTCTTGCACATAGATATTGCTGTGGCCTTTAACGCGTCCATATTCGTCGGTGGCTTTACCTAATACACAGCCGCCTAATGGGTGGTAGCAGAAATCATCGCCAAAGCCGTTGTTAAATAATAAGCCTGCTTTGGTGCCGTCATTAGATGCTTCTAACTTCTCTAGTAGCTTTTTGGCGCCGTTAACCGAATATTCGTTTTGCGAGCGCTTCCAGTTAAGTTTTACTGATTTCGACTCTTCATCATAGTAATAGTTGCCGCGCTCAGGATTGTCGGTAATGGCTAAGAATAAGGTTGACCATGTCTCAATACCCAGTGGTAGCGGTGCAATTTCAGCGAAGATTTTGACCTCAGAGTCAGGCTGATTATCCCACATATTGATGCCTTTCACTGGAATGGTGGATTGAACTGAGCCGGCAGAATCTACAAAGTTACGGCCGGTCATAATATTGCCGTTGGGCCCCCAATATTTACCGATGTGCTCATTTAAGTTATTTAACTTACCCTCAGCTCGGCTTTTGATTAGCAGCTCTGAGGTGCCGGTGCTACCTGCATTTAAAAACAGCTTATCGCAAGTATAACGCTCAATGGCTTCAACACCGCCGCGCTTCCCAAGCACATGTACTTCTAACGCTAATTTATCAACCTCTAAAGCTTCAATAGACACCACTTTACGCAGGGTTCGTAGAGAGACTTTGCCAGTGTCTTCTGCGTCTTTTAGATAGGTCAAATCGAGTGAGAACTTACCCGCATTGTTGCCATAGATCACCTCACCGCCTAGACCTGAGCGATATACCTTGCCTTTATCTTCTTGTTGCATATAGTCAAAGTCGTAGCTGTTAGCGAAGAATTCGGTTTTTAGACCTGCTTTTTCAGCCTGCTTTTCTGCGGCGCGGGTAAATTGATAGTATTTTGAGTTATTAAAGAAGTCCTCTGGAATTTGGCTGACCTTTAACTCTTTCATCGCCAAGGGGAAGTAAGTGTCATACATCTCATCGGTATCAATCCACGGAAACACGTTTTCAAAGTGATCACGTCTTGGCTCAATAGCGATGGCGCCATTGACGATAGAGCCGCCGCCATAAGCACGACCTGTAAACACACTTATCTCATCGTATTCGACCAAATCCAAAACCCCAGGATATTTTTTAATAGGGATAGGAATGGTAATCGGTGCGTTAGGTAAATTAGTAAACCAACTCGAGCGCTCATCCGCATTAATCATCTTACAGAAGGTATCATTCTCAGGCGTTCTGTCCCAGCGCATGCCCATCTCCAGAATCAGAACCTCATGCCCTTTTTCGGTCAGACGACGTGCTGCTACTGCCCCGCCATAGCCACTACCGACAATAATATTGCTAAAGTGACCCATCTCTTGTGTGGTTTCTGGTAGAGGCTTGCTTATCATGCCACCAATTGTCTGGCAACCCGTGACCGTAGCTGATGCGCCAACTGCACCCAAACTTAGCCCCATTGTTTTCATAAATTGACGTCGTTTCATACGATTGCACCCTAAAGTTTTGGTAAAATATCCCCATTCAAACAAGCGCTCAGTATCTGTAGCTAAATAATCTAAGTCGCTCATAAAAGCCCTATACACCCTTGGGCTGTCTAATCAGAGGAGTTAGAGAGCTTAAAACACTTGTCTATATTTTAATCAGTCGTGCCAATTTTCAGGCTCAGTTTAACAAGCTTAACTGTCGCAATTCTTTAAATTAGGTAACATCGCACAACCAATATCAAGTTAAGACTATCTACTTATCACCATGCTAAATTTCATATTATATTAAAAGTGGCACTGGCATAAATATGCGCTAAAATATGAAGCCGTATGCTTTTGTGACAAAGTTGCGTTATTTTTTGGCGCAGTAATTGTCTAAAATAACCACTTCTTGATCTGTTAAGAGCCCTTTATGAGCCAGCCCATTCCCGACTTTACAACTAACCCCTTTTTTAATCTGCAAGATCAGTGGATTCAGACCAACCCCAATGAGCTGACCCATTATTTTGATGAGGGCGCGGGCATGCCAGTACTCATGCTGCATGGCTCTGGACTTGCCACCTCAGCGGCAGGTACGTGGTGGCTGAATATACCGACGCTGAGTCAACACGTACGCACCATCGCTTTTGACTTTATAGGTTACGGTGAGACGATAACTGCGGAGGATTCAGAGTTTGGTATAAGGGCGTGGGGCGAGCATACAATTCGCTTAATGGATGCACTTGAGATTGATAAAACATGGCTTATGGGCAGCTCACTTGGCGGCTGGGTGGCGTTGCAACTGGCCATTGATTATCCTGAGCGTATTTATGGTGTCATCTCTGTTGGTACTGGCGGCGCGAAACCGCAAAAATTGTCGACTACGTCAAATACGGCAGACCACGCTAATGCAGAAAATACCGCTGCGACTAAGGCTGTAAAACGTCCCACACCGCCGCCGTTGACGCCCGAGCGCATTCGCCAAGATCTACAAAAGAATATTCAAAAAGAATCGCTTATCTGTGATACCTTGGTAGACCTACGTTATCAGGCAGCTTTGCTGGAGTTGGAGAAAGGACTCAGACCAACGCTCCTTGCTGCTCGCGACCGTGACCGCTATCAATTGCCACTAGATTTAAACACCTTAGCACGAACCCAATTGCCGGTATTATTGATACATGGTGTCAATGATAAGGTGGTGCCCTTATCGCGTACCCTAGAGCTGGTAACAGCGATTCCAACAGCAGACGCGCATCTGTTTAGTGCTTGCGGGCATTGGCCGCATATCACTAAGGCAGAAGAGTTTAATCAATTGATTGGTCACTATTTGACGGCCAACAGCTTGATGAGTAATAGCATCCCATCTACTTGATAAAGATGGCTTATAACAGGGGTGTAGAAGCCCGTAGATAATTTGTCATTTTGTAGTCACACAATCTAGATATTCTTTGTCATCAGCGCTTGTCTGAACTGGTTAAAACACCCTCAAAAAATTGAGACGTCTATATTGTTTTTTATCGGACACTTGTATAGACTTGCGCGCTCGAAATTCAACCCTGACTGATTCTGTAAATCCTTTTAACCCCTAACTCCTTTGGCTTACTTTATGCGCCTATTCATATGGAATGGCTGCTATAAACTCCTGCTTACATTACCTTTATGGCTATTGCCTTATTTTAGTGACAGTAGCTCCTTAAGACATGACTTACTTTGATAGGTTCGTTTAAAAAGAGATTATAATATGAAAAAACACGTTGTTATTTTTGAGGCTCGTGGTGGTTCTGACAAAAGCAAATATGGCTATCGCCGTGACACCTACCCTATTATTGAGTCACTAAAAGCACGTGGCTGGAGTGCAGAGGTCATTTTTTATAGCGATGAAAATCGTGGTGAAATCTACCGCTACACCATCGATAAAGCCGACGCTTATGTCAGCCGTATTAACCCAGGTAACCTTAAAGATGAAACCGGTTATTTTCAGATGTTACGCGAGCTGGTACATCAAGGCGTAAAAGGCCTACCGCACCCAGATGTCATGATTAATTATGGCGCCAAAAACGTCATCGAGCGCTTAAAAGGTACCTCTTTGGTGCCAGAGGACGTCTATTGCTACTACGAATATGATGAGCTAAAAATCCAGTTCCCTATGACATTAGCCCGAGGCGAGCGTGTCCTGAAACAGAACCGTGGCTCAACCGGTGAAGGTATTTGGCGAGTGCAATTAAAAGACCCTAAAAAGTACAAAGATGTGGCCGAAATTCCGGAAGATGCGGTGCTTAAACTTACCGAAGCGCTTGATAACCATGTCGAGGAGAAGACCTTGGGCGAGTTTATTGAGTTTTGTTATCAGTACCTTGAGGGTGACAGCGGTTTGCTGCTAGACATGCCATTTTTGCCACGTATTAAGGAAGGAGAAATCCGCGTATTGATGCTTCGTGACAAAGCAGTGTCTGTGGTACATAAAAAGCCGGATCAATCAGCCGATGCGTTTTCAGCAACCTTGTTCTCTGGCGCAACCTATCGCTATGACAAGCCAGAACAGTGGCAAGAAATGGTCGATGAGGTAGAAGCGAGTATTCCGATGTTGCAAGCAAGATTAGGCGGCTATGCCTTGCCACTACTGTGGACCGCTGACTTTATCTTAGATACCGATGACAAAGGTAATGATGTGTATGTGCTGGGTGAGATTAACGCGTCATGCGTTGGCTTTACCACTCATTTGGAACTGTCAGAGAATATCGCAGATGAGATTATGAATTTAATCGAAGCCGAAAGCGTGATTAACAGCCGCTTCCCTGCTTTTAGAATCTAATAAAGCGCGAGCAACCCAGATTCCTGAATAATTTTAAAATGCACCGGCTAACGGTGCATTTTTTATAATTAACCATCAGCATTCAAGAAACAAAAAAGGACGATTATCTGATGCCTAAAACACTACTCATTATAATCATCACTGCCATCATCGCATTTATAGCCGGCTACAGCGTTAAAGGTTGGCTCTATAAAGATATCTGCTTAGATATGGGCGGCGGCGCAAATCCAAATAACCACGATATTTGCGTCATTGAAAAATAACAATTCTAGTCATTCAAACACACTTTTCTAAAACGTTGTAAAGCCTAACTTCAGTGAAAAGCATGCGAATCAATATTAATTTAACAATGTATCATTTTGTTTCCGTTGTTTATAAAAGTTTACCAAGCAGTGTCTCTTTTAAATTTCTATGGTAGATTACCTTTTATTGCTCGACTATCATTTTATTCTTAACCCATTGTAACTTTTATTTATCGAGAAGCCGCCATGAAGAAAAACATACAAAAGAAAAACCTGATATTGCTCGCAGGTGCTGCCAGCGTATTATCTGCTTGTGCCACTCAGAACGCCCCTTTTAGCAGTAATGATGCCCGTCAAAATACGGCCAATCAAACAGCAGATATGATTGTTACCAATGCCAAAGTTGCGGTAATGGATGATAAGAGAACCACTGCTGAAGCCATTGCAGTAAAAGACGGCAAAGTATTACGCACTGGTAGCGATGAAGAGATTCTAAATCTACGCGGCAAAATGACACGTGTGATTGATGCCAATGGCCG
The DNA here is from genome assembly GCF_057396205.2 of Psychrobacter sp. CX14. Classification (NCBI taxonomy): domain Bacteria; kingdom Pseudomonadati; phylum Pseudomonadota; class Gammaproteobacteria; order Moraxellales; family Moraxellaceae; genus Psychrobacter; species Psychrobacter sp. CX14. The sequence continues at coordinate 232,063 of NZ_CM183187.1, forward strand.
TACCATTATTCCAGGTCTTAATGACTCGCATCTACATATTACTCGTGGTGGTCGTTTCTACAATACTGAGCTACGTTGGGACGGTGTGACCTCGCTTAAAGAAGCGCTGCGCATGCTAAAAGAGCAAGCGGACAGAACGCCTGAAGGTCAATGGGTACGTGTTATCGGCGGCTGGTCTCCATATCAGTTCGAAGAAAAACGTATGCCAACGATTGAAGAGATTAATGAGGCGACAGGTGATACGCCTGCGTTCGTCTTATTCTTATACAGCCGCGGTTGGCTTAATAAAGCTGGCTTAAAAGCGTTGAATATTGATAGAAATACTCAGCCACCTAATGACGATAGCCGTTATGAAAAAGATGAAAACGGTGACCCAACAGGGGTATTATTAGCTGAACCAAATGCCATGATTTTGTATCAAGTCATTGGCAAATTGCCACCATTATCTGAAAAAGAAATGGTTAACTCTACCAAACAATTCTATCATGAGTTAAATCGCTTCGGCCTAACCAGTGCGGTAGATGCTGGCGGCGGCGGACACACTTTTCCGCAAGATTACGAAGCGTCTGAAACTCTAGCGACGAGTGGTGATTTATCAATGCGCATCTCCTACTACCTCTTCCCTCAAAAAGCAGGGGAAGAGCGTAAGCAGTTTGAGCAGTGGATGGCCAATAACGAAGCGTCAGTTAACAAAGCCCATGCCCTATCACACGGCTATGAGCTAAAAGGCGGCGGCGAATACATGACTTGGGCGGCTGGCGACTTTGAAAACTTCTTAGCGCCTAAGCCTTTTATTAAAAATAATGAAGGTTGGCGTGAGAGTACTAAAGAAGTCATCCAAATGCATGTTAATGAAGGCTGGCCATTTAGACAGCACTCAACTTACGGTGAAAATACAAAGTTGATTGTGGATTTGGTTGATGAGATTGACCGTGAAAATAACGGTAAAATAAGAAATGACATGCGCTGGGCAATTGACCATGCGGAAACGATTGATGATGAGACACTCAGAGAAATCAAACGTCTGAATGGTGGTATCTCAGTACAAGACCGTATGGCATATGCAGGTGAGTACTTTGTAGAACGTTATGGTGCAGAAGCCGCTAGTACTGCTCCGCCGTTTAAAAAGATTTATGATATGGGCATCCCTTTAGGATCTGGAACTGACGGTACTCGTGTGGCAAGCTATAACCCATGGATTTCATTGTATTGGATGACCACGGGTAAAACAGTTGGCGGTACTCAACTGTATGGTAAGGATAATATTTTAGACCGCGATGATGCGCTAGAAGTTTATACCAGTGGTAGTGCTTGGTTCTCAAGCGAGGAAGACGTTAAAGGTACGCTTGAGCCAGGTAAATATGCCGACTTTGTGCTGCTATCAGATGACTACTTCACGGTACCAGACGAGAAAATCAAAACGATTGAATCTGTGTTAACGGTTCTTGATGGTAAGGTTGTTTACGGCGCAGGTGAATACAGCAAGCTTGATCCTAAACTACCAGAAGTCATTCCAAGCTGGTCTCCTGTTAAATACTATGGTGGTTACCATAACCCTGCAAAACCAGCTGCTAAGTAGTCTCTAACGCATAGTTAAATACTCGTAGTTGTTGATAATAAAAAATCGGCCTATTAAATAGGCCGATTTTTTTTGGTTTAAATGCCCTTAAAAAATAAAGTGAAGAGAGTTAATTAAGTTTAGAAGAACTCTTTTAGAAAAACCTGTCTTAAACTTGTTGGCTCTTGACGGCGCACGTTATTTAACTTATGACGTGTTTTTGAAGCCGTCTGATAGGCTTCTAATCGCGCTTGCTGTAACTCACCAATCGGGCGATTTTGTTCTAAGCTGCGAAATGGCGTGAATGATAGATTTTCCATAATATCAAAGTTACCATCTTTGGGTGCATGTTGGCGAAGTATGGTCAAGCGAGCCACGGTCACAAATGGCGCCTCTGACTCTTTCCATTGAGTAGTGATTTCATTGATTGGCTGCTTTTTAACGTTACGGCATAATTGAACTTGCACCTCATACACGTGCTCATGCTCGCGTATTTCATTAATAATCAGCGGACGAATCGCATCATCACGCTCAATTAAGTCTAAATCACGGCGCGTCACCTTATCTTTAGACTCTTTGGTAGGTCTAACACGGATTTTGGCCATATAATCGCCATGACGGACCACACCTTGAGAGTGGAAGTCATAAAGCAAAGTGTTCTTTGGCTCAATCTTGGTAAAGGTACCTAGCGCTTTAAAGGTTTTTAACGACTCTGTATTTGGAAAATGAGATCCAAAATTAGTAAGCCAGTTAAACGCCAATTGCACTTGACCGATTGCGCCTTTTTCAGTGTACTTTGGCAATTCTAAGAACAGTCTAGAGATATAAGCATAATCTTCAATGCGGTTACAGAAGAAAATAGGATTATTAATGAGATTATAATCAAAAGTAGTGCAATCCTCTTCACCTGGCGCTAACTTCTTGCCCGGTACATCGAATATCTTAATCGCCAAACCTTGTGCCAACCCCAGCTTGCGATCAGGCGATACCATTGGCGCACCGTTAGAAAAGCGAATCACCGCATCATGTACGCCTGCATTGGCATACAACCCTTGAGCATATTCTTCTGGTAAATTATCTAAAATCTCAAACTCTGCTTTTAATGCACAGTAGCCTTTGGCATGAGCATCACGGGTATAATAGTTAACATCACTTACTTTATCACTACGTGAAATATAGCTTTTAATGTCTTCGGTGATGACGCGGATACTCTCTTTATCCTCTTTTGACAGTTGAATATATTTGTCATCATAACGGGCATACTTTGGTTTAAATAGTTTTTTTAGCATGGGGATTAACCTAGTTGTTGATTGTGAATAATGGAATGAATGTTAAGTGTTACTCTTCTACTAACTATCGGCTCTTAAACGCTCATCACCGCCCTCTTTTAAGTTAACAACGAGCAAATTAACAGCTAATTTAAAGTCATCGAATGACTCAGCGATTTTATCCTTTAAACCTTCTGAATTATTGAGAGGTTTTTAACGCGCTTGGTTCTATCTTGCTTAAAATATAATATTGCTGATATATAAGATTTATTTATCTTAGGAACTCAACAGATGTTGAATAACATACAAGACAGAGATTTCAATCACCATGGATACACAAGTGATTCAAACAAAACTCTACAGATTGCAAACAATTGGGCTTTTATATCAATATAAAGCTACTGAATAGTCAAGACTGATTGTCTATTATGAGCGCTTAACAATAGGTCTAGAGTTTTGGCATTACTGATTCACAGTTATTGCTTTGATGGCTATCAGATTTTAAAGCACTATGGTTAAACTAATAACCATTTAAAATTGCCGCTCGTTTATAATAGCCGCTCGCTTATAGACCTACCTCATCAATGCCGTATCGGGAGACATGTTTTGATAGAAAACCTTGTTGAATCCATTGATTTAATTGCTAAGATTGTTGAATTCGTTGGCGTGATGATTATGTTTTTGGGATTGGTATTGGCCTTTGGTAAAGCGCTTCTCTCAAAACGTAAGTTTAGTCGAGATACCTACTTAGATATTCGACAAGGCGTGGGGAAATCCATCTTACTAGGACTAGAAGTATTGATTGCAGCAGATATTATGGCAACCGTTGTGACCGAACCGACGCTACGCAGTGTGTTGGTATTGGGTCTTATCGTGCTGATTCGTACTTTCTTGAGCTTGTCCTTACAAGTTGAACTAGAAGGCCGCTTTCCTTGGCAGAAAAAAGTCTCTCTTGAGGAGCAGGCTTCAAATACGTCATCGAGTTCGTAAGCCTACCCCAAATAAAAAGACGTCATAAGCCAAATAGAGTATCTTTTATATTACGCCACCTTTTATATCACTAGGCGATACATTAGCTTATCTAAATGTGAGTCAGTGCTATTTGTTACGATTTACCCACGATGAAACCACGTGTTCACCTTAATAAATGGTCAAAATTTTGATATGTTAATAGCAGTGATTTGATGATTTTTGATAAGCTTTGACTGTCATCTAAATCCTAATGATTTTAGTCACAATTTTTGAGCTACTCTTTAATCCCGAATGCTCTGATTATGATGAAAGTTATATTCTCAGAGAAGTTGGGACTTACTCATACAGATGAGTGAAAGTTATCAGCATTTAATGAATGACGCCAACGTGATAAAAATGCAACAAGCCAGAACAAAGACGATGCTTAATAAGCTCAGCCTATAAATAGAGTCCACAGTTGTTATCTATAATGCTGATAATAAAAAAGCCACCTTACTTATAAATAACCATTAATAATAGAGAAGGAAGCCAATATGAGTGATATATTCAACGTAAAAGACAGCTTAACTGTCGCTGGTAAAGAGCACGCTTACTATAGCCTGCCAAAACTTGCTGAAAAATATAACAATATCAATCAACTGCCTTATAGCATGAAGATTGTATTAGAGAATTTACTGCGTAACGAAGATGGCGGCCAATCTGTCGGTGAAAACCACATTGAAGCGGTTGCTAACTGGGATGCTAAAGCAGAGCCATCAAAAGAAATCGCCTTTATGCCAGCACGTGTGGTATTACAGGATTTCACGGGTGTTCCTTCTGTTGTTGACTTAGCGGCAATGCGTGACGCCATTGTGAAATTAGGCGGTGATGCTGAGCAGATCAACCCGTTTATCCCAAGTGAGCTTGTCGTTGACCATTCTGTACAGGTCGATGTCTACGGTCGTGCAGATGCGCTAGATTTAAATAAAAAGATTGAATTTAAGCGTAACAATGAGCGTTATGAGTTTTTGCATTGGGGTAAAAACGCCTTCGAAAACTTCGTTGTTGTGCCACCAGCTACTGGTATTGTTCACCAAGTAAACCTTGAGTATCTAGCCCGTGTTGTGATGGCGAGTGAGCAAAATGGCGAGCTAACCGCGTATCCAGATACCGTATTTGGTACTGACAGTCACACCACTATGATTAACGGTGTTGGCGTATTAGGTTGGGGTGTCGGCGGTATTGAAGCAGAAGCGGCCATGCTTGGTCAGCCATCGTCTATGCTTATTCCACAAGTAGTCGGCTTTGAGTTAACCGGTAAGTTATCAGAGGGCGTTACCGCAACTGACTTAGTATTACGTGTGGTAGAAATGCTACGTGCGCATGGCGTGGTTGGTAAATTCGTTGAATTCTACGGTGAAGGCTTACATCAGCTGCCGCTCGCTGACCGTGCAACGATTGCAAACATGGCACCAGAGTACGGTGCAACTTGTGGTATTTTCCCAATTGACCAAGTTGCCGTTGATTATCTACGTTTATCTGGCCGCAGCGAAGATCAAATTGAATTGGTCGAACAGTATGCTAAAGCACAAGGCTTATGGCATGACAAAGACACCAAAGAAGCGGTTTATTCAAGTAACCTAAAACTAGACCTATCTACTGTTGAACCATCACTTGCGGGTCCAAAACTTCCGCATCAGCGTATTGCTCTGTCAGATATGTATGAAAGCTTCGGTAAAACCTTGACCGAGATGACCAAAGATCGTAAAGCTGAAGTCGTTGGTAAAGTGCGCTTTGATCAAGAAGGTGGTGAACAAGAGCAAGCTGAAGAGCTAGCAGCACAGCCAGATATCGAAGTATCGACCAGTGATGAGGAATCAACCTCAGACAGAAAGCCTGCTGCGAATAGTATTTACTCAACGGTTTGTATTGATGATAAAGAGCATCACTTAAATGATGGTTCGGTAGTTATTGCGGCTATCACCTCGTGTACCAATACCTCAAACCCTGCGGTTATGATCGGCGCTGGTCTGGTTGCTAAAAATGCAGCCGCAAAAGGTCTAAAAGCCAAGCCTTGGGTTAAGACCTCATTAGCACCAGGCTCTAAAGTTGTGACTGACTATCTTGAAAAAACCAACTTGATGGATGAGCTAGAAAAAATCGGCTTCTACCTAGTCGGTTACGGCTGTACCACCTGTATCGGTAACTCAGGTCCGCTACCAGACGTTATTGAAAAAGGTATCGAAGAAAAAGACTTAGTTGTGGCATCTGTGTTATCAGGTAACCGTAACTTTGAAGGTCGTATCCACTCTCATGTCAAAACCAACTATCTTGCCTCTCCGCCATTGGTGGTGGCTTATGCACTAGCCGGTACGGTAGACATCGACTTGACCAAACATCCATTGGGCCAAGATCAAGACGGCAATGATGTGTTCTTAAAAGATATCTGGCCAACCACTGCACAAATTGATGAGCTTATCGCTAAAAATATTAATGCTGAGATGTTCCACAAAAACTACGGTGAAGTATTTAACGGTAGCTCTGAGTGGAATGCTATTAGCTCAGCAGACAGCCAGTTATATCCTTGGAGCGAAGCATCTACTTACATCAAGAACCCACCCTTCTTTGATGGTATGACCATGGATCCAGAAGGTATTCCAGATATCGAAAATGCCCGTATCTTAGGTCTGTTTGGTGATTCAATTACCACTGACCACATCTCACCTGCCGGTAATATCGATGCCAACTCTCCTGCTGGTAAATACTTGCAAGAGCGCGGTGTGATGGAAGAGGACTTTAACAGCTATGGTTCTCGCCGTGGTAATGATGCGGTGATGACGCGTGGTACTTTCGCCAATATCCGTATCAAAAACTTGATGATGGATGGTAAGGAAGGTGGCTATACTTATTACTTCAAAGACGACAAAGCAACCTTACAAGATGGCGAAGAAATGGCTATCTATGATGCGGCGATGAAATATAAGGAAGATGGTCGTACGCTAGTCGTCCTTGGTGGTGAGCAGTATGGTACGGGCTCAAGTCGTGACTGGGCTGCTAAAGGCACTATCTTACTTGGCGTAAAAGCGGTATTAGCCGGTTCATTTGAGCGTATTCACCGCTCAAACCTAGTCGGTATGGGCGTATTGCCATTGACCTTTAAAGAAGGCGAGAGCATCCAGTCGCATAACCTTGATGGATCAGAAGTGCTTAGCATTACCGGCCTAGAGAATGGCGAAAGTAAAACGGCAACCGTTACCGCCACACGTGCCGATGGTAGCACTGAAACCTTCGAGGTGAATGTGATGCTACAAACGCCTAAAGAGCGTGAGTATGTGCGTCATGGCGGTGTTCTACACTATGTACTACGTGAATTGGCGACTGAAAACCAAGCCTAATATAGGTGGTTTAGCGTCAATAGGCTGTTAAATAGCAGTTCATAAAAATACCCGGTCAATAGACCGGGTATTTTTATTGCTCAAATTATTAATCTGCTATATCACTACTTTATATTGAAGAAAATTAAAACGAGCAGACAATATAGCGGAAGTCAGTTGTTTCAGTAACTAATACCAACCGAATTCATGTGCTGTCCATTTGGGTTTATCGAGCGGTAGATGACTGCCATCGTCCTCCCCTTTCACCTCATTATTAATCAAGACATTCAGCTTAGTATTCATCTTAAGTATCAAGTCTTTATACTGTTCAGACTGGGTCGCTAGATTATTCATCTCATCTGGATCACTTTGCAAGTCAAACAGCTCCACATCGTTTAATTCAAATAACTCATCCAAACTCTGTGGTTGATTATGCTGTTTTGGCGAGAAATAACGGCTGAATTTATAGCGGCCATCAAATACACTGCGAATCGCCCCACGCTTATCGAAATCTATCTCAAACTCTGGATCAGCATCGTCATCTTGCGGATTATTTAAATACCTCTGCACGCTGTTGAGTAGGTTGCTATCAAGATAAGCAAACATATTAAAACAGTATAAGCTGCCGCAGCGCACCTCGTTTATGCCCGCCTTTTCACCTAACTTGAGCAGCGGTGATAAGTCTTTACCCGCTAGATTATTAGCAGCTTCAGTACGCTCTCCTGCCCACGCTAGTAATGTTGGTGCAATATCTAAATGAGAGGTCACTGCCTGACATGCTTGACCTTGAGTATCAGGATAATCAGGGTGTGAGATAATGAGTGGTACATGGTTTTGCTCTTGATAAGCGGTTGCCCCTTTACCATGCGTACCATGACCACCGCCAAGCTCACCATGGTCTGAGGTCAGCACTACAATCGTATTATCTGCTAAACCCAAATCTTCTAATTCATCAAGAATACTAACCACCTTCTCATCAGTAGACAGAATGCAATTATGGTAATAATTAAGCAGACGTTGCCAACGCGCATCCTCATTTGGGAAGCCGCCGACCTGCGTATCACGGGCACGCTGATACTCTAAATGCGCTTGAGGACGACCTGCTTTATCAAACGGCTCCTGACGGCTTTTTGGGAGTTCAAGATCCCACTGTCGTTTATAAAAGGGGGTATTGGGCTCACGGCTAAGGCCTATCAAAGGCGTTGGCGTATCTTGAACGTGCTCATCAAGCTCATCGGTGTTATAAAACATCACATCATGCGGGTTGACCAAATTGACTGCCAAAAACCATGGTTTATTTTGCTCGCTAAGCGGATTGCCCTGTACTCTTAACCAGCGGCACGCCTGCGCTGCGATTAAATCATCGTTAATCCAGCCGCCTTGTACCATACCGATGACATCACCGATACCAACGTAATCTTTAAAACCATAGCGCTCAATAATTTTGGTCAGCTCGGGATCAGGCAGCGCCTGCTCGCCCAAATCACCTAAATCGGATAGATGCCACTTGCCTTTGTACGCCGTGTAATAACCGGCATCGCTTAGCATATGCCCTACAGTGCCAACCTCTGGGTCGAGGTCGTTGGTCCATGGAAAATCCAAATTATCAAACATATGCGTCTGCTGAATATGCTTTCCGGTATAAATAACCGAACGTGAGGACGTACAAACCGCTGAGTTAATATGGTGATTGGTGAAGGTGACGCCGCGTTGTCTTAAACGTTCTCTACCAGGCAAGTGAAAGCCATGTGGTAAGGCCGTATCATCAATATAGCGCTCTTGATCGGTTAAGATAAATAGAATGTTATAAGGTGTATTTGTATCAGAAGCTTTGCCTTGCCGTTTACTGGCAGCAGCTAAGCCTTCATTGCGTGACGAGGTGGGTATGCCAAGATTATTGGCAGGCTTGTTATTATTAGAATGATTGACATTGCTCATAGACATAACCTGTATTTATCGATGATAAAACTTAAATCGTGATATACAGAATATACTAAAGCAAATCATTCCATCAGTATGATTAACGAATGTAAACAGCGCGGCTAAACAATATTTGTGTGACTATGCAATTTACGTAACTATGCATAGATTCAGAGCAATAAGCGTTATTCTGGAACAGGGAAAATCTTGTCGTAAGCGATATTATAAAAAAAGGCGTATATCAGATAAAATGCCGCCATGCCAATATCCATAATAAAGGCTTCCCATAGCGTAATATCTAAATACCAAGCAATGATTGGCATAAACATCAGTAACAGTCCGCCCTCAAAGAGTACAGCATGCAACACCCGTATCGCTACCGTCTTCTGGACATTATTACGAAGCTTTAGCATTGCTTTATCGAATAATACGTTATAGAAATAATTCCAGACTGTAGCGACTATTGAAGCAGCAACAGCAATCACACCCATGGTATGCATCTTATAGCCAAACACCCAACTTGCCAGCGGAGCAAAAAGTATGAGCCCGATTATCTCAAAAGCTAGGGCATGGCGAATACGGTCTGCTTTACTTCGCATACAGCCCCTTCCTACCTTGCTGACGCCTTACGTGATAAATGTCCATCAGCCCCTAAACAACGTCGTCCAACGAATCACAATGTACAACACCACCGGCCAAAAGCTGGTATTGATAATATCATGAATGCTGTCCCTTAGATTATCGCCTGTAATATGGGGGTAATTGACCCTTAAGTCCAAATACTCCCCTAATAATGCAAAAAGTATTGCCAACAGTAAGGCCATATTTAAGCGACTGATATGACGCTTAATAATAGATCGAGACAATAACAGAGTGAGTAAAAACACCCCAATACCCACGTAAATATGCAGGGCATCTCTTTCAAGACCCGTGATATTCATGACGTGTAGTTTAAAAGTTTGAAAATCCAATGTAATATCTTTCCGAGGCTGATAGGTGGTAATTAATCAGTCAATAGCTTACTGACATTTTCTCACGCATTTTTGTAGGATATGTACAGAAAATAATACATCAGGTCTGTAAAAAGTGCGATGAAAGTGTGATGAATATTTGATAAAGGTTATGTGAATTCAATGCGTTAGTAACTACGCAAATAACAATGTATTGAAACATTTATAAGCGGCTGGGGATTATTTATTAAACATCTGGCTCTACCTTTCAGATAGTGCAAATAAATAACTACCAGACGCTATACATGTTTATTCTGATTAAGCTCAAAGAATTACCCTTAAGATTCGGCCTGAATGAACAGCTTTGTAAGGAGAAGGCGAAAGCGATACTCGGTCTCGCGAAGCAGGAACGAGGTAAAGCTTGGCGCATCACCTAGTGCAAGCCAAGATAATAGCGTAAAGCGGGAATAGCTTAAAACTATCCAGCGCTTAGCTAAATAGCGATTCACTAAATAGCTGACTATTAAAAGGATCTAAACCTTGGCAATACAAAGACGATTAGAAAACAAGGGATATTGACGTAAATATCATAGGGGGACGGTTCAAACCCTGCAAAAAAAGTATCATACGTCAATAGTGCTAAAAATATAATACGAATGCTCACTGTCGCATACTGCTTGTGTTTGGGCCATGCTGGGAAGGACGAAAATATAAAGATAATTTGTAATATCGCCAATGCAATATATAAATACATTACTTTCATAACCGCATCCCCTTAAAAACCTTAATCAAGGTGATGTAAATCACACCCCCCACTCAACGAAGTTTTTAAGCAGTTGTAAGCCGTCTTTATGGCTTTTTTCGGGATGGAACTGGGTCGCAAACAGGTTGTCTTTGATAACGCTGGCACAAAATGGCTGACCATAATCACAGACAGCAGCGGTCACCGATTTATCTTCAGGGGCGCAGTAATAGCTGTGCACGAAATAAAAATGCGCGTGCTCATCAATACCTTGCCATAGCGGATGAGCTAAATCCATGCCCGATATGGTATTCCAGCCCATGTGCGGGATTTTAATCGTTGCGCCCTGCTCATCTGTCCAGTCGGCATCGAACTTTTTGACTTGCCCCGATAGAATATCGAGACATTGGGTGCGCTCAAACTCTAAAGACTCAGTAAATAAGGCTTGCATACCGACACAAATCGCCATAACGGGCTTGTTAAATACTGCCTCGCATACCGCCTTATCAATACCCTCTTCGCGCATATGCGCCATACAGTCGCGCATCGCACCGACCCCTGGAAAGACAATTTTGTCAGCGGCACGAATGATTTTGGCATCATTGGTGATGGACACCTCTGCGCCGACGGCTGCTAAGGCTTTGCTGGCTGAGTGTAGGTTGCCCATGCCATAGTCGAGTAGTGCAATTTTGGTCATATTACAAAGCTTCTTTGGTTGACGGTAGTGTATTTAAAGCCCTCTCATCATATTCACAGGCCATACGTAGTGCGCGAGCGAAAGCTTTAAAGGTGCTCTCAATCTGGTGGTGACTATTCACCCCTTTTAAGTTGTCCAAATGCACCGTCATCCAAGCATGATTGACAAAACCAAAGAAAAATTCGCTAAATAAATCCACATCAAATTTACCGACATAAGCACGGGTAAACGGGATATCCATGTGTAGACCCGGACGACCTGAGATGTCAACCACCGCACGAGATAATGATTCATCAAGCGGCGCATAAAAATGTCCATAACGGCGAATGCCTTTTTTATCACCCAGCGCTTTAGCAAAAGCTTGACCCAACGTAATCCCTGTATCTTCAACGCTATGATGGTCGTCAATATCGACGTCGCCTTTGCAGGTAATATCGAGATCAAATAATCCATGACGCTTAATTTGGTCAAGCATATGGTCTAAAAAAGGGACACCCGTATCAATGGTGCCTTGGCCGGTGCCGTCAAGATTAACCGTTACGCTAATTTTAGTCTCGGCGGTATCACGGGTAACACTGGCGATACGTGCAGGACGCTCGGCTGGGTTCGGGCTGATTTGAGTAGTCATGGCTAATTGGCTCACTAATAATTGGCTTATTTGTAGAAGTTTATAACAATAAAGTGTCTGTTTTTAACAGCAATGTCATGATAATAGCAAACGTACTGAATTTAAGCCATATTCCTACTATACCCATAAGTAATGTTTGCTAAAATATAGGAATTGGTTTTCCAAAATTACGTTTACACGCCTTGTTGTATCATAAACGCTTATTATTATTTGGGACAGTCTTTATGCCATTAGAAGCCATTGCTATTAATTCTTTTGACGCGCCTATCATGCGTGAAACCACTCATGATGGAGAGCTGCGTGAGCGTATCGCCAAGCTATACACTGCTGAAAATGCCAATCTTGGAGATTTGGCTGATAGCGAGGCGGTCATGGCGCTGTTTAATGCGGCCTTTAAGCGCGGCAATCTGATGTATGTGGGGATGTTTAATGACAAACCCATTGCAGCCGTAGGCTGTTTTGATGACGGTCAAACCGATACCAAGCGTCTACAGTATCTAGCGATGCATCCTGAGAACGTCAATCGTGGTATTGACGCCAAATTCATCAAATTGGTCTATGATAAAGAGGTTCGAAAAGGGGTGCGTCAATTTATGCCCTCTGATGATAATATTCACCGAATTATGAGCGAATACGAACTTATACGAGTTAAATCTTAAAAAAACCGTCTTTTTTCAATTATTTTTGCTTATTTTTAAAAAAGGTGTTGACAGATCTTCGAATATTTAGTTTAATAGCGACCTCATAAAGACGGCTCGATAGCTCAGTTGGTAGAGCAAAGGATTGAAAATCCTTGTGTCGGCAGTTCGATTCTGCCTCGAGCCACCATCTTTATGCTAAATTCTGCTTAACAAGCATAGATAACCCTCAAGCTAAATTAGTTTGGGGGTTTTTTTATACTTAAAATTTCTTACTCAATCTATACTCGCAGCGGTACGGTGGTTACCTATAATAGGTTATATAAAAATGCTAAATAACCTATAAGACGGCGTATTAAACATAAGTCACAAGCTTAAATTGCCCACTATAAGCCATGCAGGAGTATCATGAATGCGAGAGTTCAATTACGACCTCGATTATAAAAATCTTAATTTACGTGAACATCCTGAACTGTATCGGATCGGCCGTGGTGAGCAAGGGGTGTTACTGGTTGAACCTTACAAATCCGAGATTTTACCGCATTGGCGATTTGCCACACCGGATATAGCCACTGAGAGCAGCGATAAAATCTATCAGATGTTTTTGGATTATTTAGACAAGGATGATTTTGTCGGTGCTGATATGGCGCGCAAGTTCTTACAAATGGGCTATACCCGCGCCCGCCGCTACGCCAATCATAAAGGTGGCAAAAAATACAAAGGTCCTGTCCCCGATGACAAGAAAGGTCAAAGCGGCGCACATGGACGTGACGAGCTACCTCGTGACGAGGAAGATCCGGTTAAAGCGGAGTCGGCCCGTATCTTTAAACAAAAGTGGGATTTGTGCCGCGCCAATGACACCTATCTGAAAATGAAGAAAGAACACCGCGAAAAATATAAAGACATCGAATAAAGTCATAGAATCTATTTAACGAACTTAATTTAAGGACTATTACCATGACCAATACGAGTCCTAAACAACTACTCATTTTTGATTTTGATGGTACGTTAATCGATAGCGTTCCTGATTTGGCCGATGCGGTTAATAATATGCTCACCACGTTGGGCAAATCACCGTATCCCGTTGAACAAATACGCAATTGGGTGGGTAATGGATCAAGATTGCTGGTTGAGCGTGCGCTAGTTGGTAATGTAAACGTCGTAGAAGGCCAATTAACCCAAGATGAGGCTGACCATGCCGAACAAGTCTTCTTCGATGCCTACAAGCAAATTAGCGGTAGTAAGACGGTCGCCTACCCGAATGCAGATAGCGGCCTAAAACAGTTAAAGCAAGCTGGATTTACGCTTGCCTTAGTGACCAATAAGCCCATTCGCTTTGTACCAAAGATTCTAGAGAGTTTTGGCTGGCTGGATTTATTCGAGCAAGTACTCGGCGGTGATAGCTTAGCAACCAAAAAGCCTGACCCTGAACCGCTCCTTTATGTCTGCGATAAACTTGGCGTGACTCCTGATAAGGCGGTAATGATTGGCGACTCAAAAAATGATATTTTAGCGGGTCAAAATGCCAAGATGGACACACTTGGGCTGTCTTACGGGTATAATTACGGCCAAGATATTCGCAATCTTAATCCTACCGCTGCTTTTGATGATTTCCAAAGCTTGGTAGATTGGATTATTGAACACGGCTCTAAATAACTGTCTACCTATTATCAATAATAGCTTTATACCCTTTAGGCTTTTTGCTATTACAACCTTATCGTCTTTTCAAATTTAAATTAAGGCATTACCATGACTCACAGACCCCCTGCTGATTTATTAGACAAAGCCAAGCACTGGCGCGAAGATATCGCCTTTACCCAAGACGTGCTTGGTACGCCAATGTATTTCACTACCACCTGGGGGATTTTCTCACCAGAGAAGCTTGATGCCGGCAGTCTAATGCTATTAGATCATGTTGATTTCCAAAGTGATGATGACTCAATCGATTTGGGATGTGGCTATGGCGTGCTTGGCATGACAGCAGCACGCGAATGCCCTCAAGGGCAGCATACGCTGATTGATAAAGACTTTATGGCAGTAGAATATGCGCGCCGTAACTGCGAGAAAAATGGCTTAAGCAATGTTGATGTGCATCTGTCTAATGGCTTTAACCATGTCGACCCCAATAAAGACTTTAGTCTCGTGATGTCGAACTTGCCTGCCAAAGTGGGTAAAGAGCAGCATTATTTATATTTACTAGATGCCTACAGCAAACTGCGTACCGGTGGCCGTTTTTATGTGGTGACAATTAATGGTCTACGCCAGTTTATGAAACGGGCATTTACCGAAGTATTTGGTAATGCCGATAAAGTAAAACAGGGTAAAACCTATACCATTACCCGTGCTATTAAAGAATAAAAGAAGCCCCGTCTTAATTAAGACGGGGCTTCTTTTATTCTAACGCTAAAGGTAAATTAGCCTTGGCGTCTGATCAAATAAAAACCAAATAGCGCACTACCAATGATAGGTAATAACACCATCAATAATGGCGAGAAGCCAGTTGCTAACGCTACAAAACTGGTTAAATCCTGCATGTAGCTAAAGAATAATCCAAATACTAAGGCCACCACGATACGTAATCCTAAGCTGTGCGTACGTAATGAGCCAAATACAAACGAACAGGCAACAATTACCAATGACAAAATGGCAAACGGTGACAATAATTTCTGCCAAAATGCCACTTCGTGCTCTAAAGAGCGTGTGCCTTGCGACGCATTGAAGCGCTTGTGCTCATACAATTGGGTCAGCGACAAGTCTTCTGCACGGCGCGTCAATAGATATACCGAGCTTGGCGATAATGGCAAGGTGATGATGTCACTCTTGATGCCTTGCTGCGTTACTAGCGGCTCATTATTTAGAATAATATTGCTAGACTGCATTGCTCTACTTTGCGGCGCAGGCCCAAGTTGCGATGACCCCTCTGCTACCTCAGTATTAATGGTTGATGCAGCATTGGAAACAGACGCGCGCTCTGCCAATTGCAAAGTGGTGACGTTATTTAATTGCCACTGATGATTGATGCGTGCTGAATCATCGTCTGATGCGTGCTTCTGTGCTGCTGCTATCTGGGTATCCGTACGCGGCAAATAAGTGCCGTCAGTCGCTTTAGAGACTGCTGTTAGGTTGTTATCGCCATCAAGGTGCCAACGTTTAACCGTGCCGATATTACCGTTCGCATCCGCATAATCGATATATAGGATGTTATGGCCGATATTGCCAGAGTCATCGACTCTATCTGGCGCATCTTGCAAGGTCCAATAGCCATTGACTGAGGCCAATAAGGCGGTATCCGGTTTGCGGATTTGACTGGCTTTTAGATTGGTTTGTGGCAACACATATTGGTTAACTAATAAGGCGATAATTACAAAGATAAACGCCGGCTGTAGCACCCATCCCACAATACGATAAATACTAAGACCAGCGGCACGCATCACCACCAGCTCTGAGTTATTCGCAAGCAAACCTAGACCAATAACAGCGCCTAACAAGGCACCAGTCGGGGTAAATTGCTCTAAAAAGTAAGGTGAGCGATAGGCAATGTATTTTAGAGCGTCGACATAGGTGTAAGTATCATTGAACTTTTCTAACTGCTCTAAATAAGCGAAGATTAGCTGCAATCCCCACAAGCCCAATACCGCAAACAGCATGGCCAATAATGCGTTCTTTTTTACATAGCGTGACAGTATTTGACCTGACTTAACACCGGTCGGTGCAGTAGCGTGGTCAGAGCGTTTTTTAATCATGACCGGCCTCCGCTTGTTGTCTCATCATTATTGCCTTTATTTGCTTGTTGTGCCCGCTGCTCTAGGTTAAAGCGAACTCTGTGACGAATACGGCTTGCCCAGTTTAGATACAGTGCTAATAGAACAAAGGCGACGATTGCCAGCGCATTGACCCAGACTGGCATAGTGCCTTTAGCGACTGCGCTTTTTAGCGAGATAATCACCAGTGCACAGCTTGTAAAAATCATAATGGCCGGTAGCAGTCTTAACCAGCGTCCTTGCCTAGGCCTTACTTGTGCTAGCGGTACTGCTAACATCGGGGCAATCAGTATCAGCCATGGCAGTGCCAAGCGATAACCCAGCTCTGCTTGTGCCGGTAGAATCTCTTGCTCTGTTGGCGTCACTGGCGCTGATTCACCACCTTCAGCGGTTTCACTATTCATCACCGGTAATGAGCGCCCAGTGGCCACACGCCATAATACAGGCAGTGTTTGGGTAGTAACATTATCCTCAGTAATCACATCGCTTGGCGGTCTGTCGATACTGATACGATAACGCTCAAAGCTGACCTGATTGTAGACCAAGCTATCGGCACCCACTTGATAGCGGCGACCTTGCAATAAATCTAACTGAGTGCGATTGCTCTCCTCGCTACCCTTAACCTGAATCGCACGCTTCGCCAGTACAATGGTATCGCGGGGTATGTCATCATCTGATCCATT
Organism: Psychrobacter sp. CX14; assembly: GCF_057396205.2. Taxonomy (NCBI): domain Bacteria; kingdom Pseudomonadati; phylum Pseudomonadota; class Gammaproteobacteria; order Moraxellales; family Moraxellaceae; genus Psychrobacter; species Psychrobacter sp. CX14. The sequence goes on from NZ_CM183187.1 coordinate 249,233, forward strand.
TTGAGATCTTTGCTGCGCCGCCATAGGATTGGCCATAATGGTGGTCATCTCGTCTTCTTGCAGCGGTTTATCTTCACTGTCAGCCTCTGCACTTGCCGGCATATCCTCTGACACCACTCGACTCATCTCTTTCTCAATCGTCTGACCATCAACCGGTGCCTCTATGGTGTCATCAACAGTACTATTGGTGGTACCAGACTCATCGGCAGTCTGAATTAGAATAACGTCTTGTAGCTCCGTTCTATCCTCATTCATAGAACCGACATACAGATGATAATCATCACTGCTAATAAATGACTTCGGACGAATCAAGTCAAAGGCGCTACTAATCGACTGCTGCTGCCAAATATTATCTGAGTTTCTAACGCCCCATGGTTTGCCAAATAAAGACAGACCGGCTTCGGCAACAAACAACGCCAAAATCAGTGGAATGATCAGCCGAGCCAAACGTCCGCGCGAGATACCACTACTATTTAGTACCGCCATTTCATGATCGACATACAGACGACCAAATACCAGCATTAAGCCAATAAAAAAGGACAGCGGTAATACCAACTCTAAAAAGTAGGGTAAATTGTAGCCAATAATGGCAAACAACAGCCCCACATCAAGGCGCCCTTCTGCTGCGATACCGAAATAGCGAATCATGCGTCCGCCTAATAGCAGCACCAGCAAAAACCCCAATACCAATGCGGTGGTTGAGGCGACTTGTCGGGTCATATATCGGCGTAAAATCACAGGCAAACTCAAATTATAAAAGGAGGATGGAATAGGGTTAAATATACGATTATTGTCATTTTAATTAAATCAGCTATCAAAGCGAAGCGTTATCACGGATGAACCTCATTTGATTATCCTGCCATAAATAGCCTTTGTAGAGGCAGTTTACCCCTACCCTACTACGGCCGATTATCATTCCACAACATCAACTTTATGGCAACATAACACTGGCGTATTATAATCGTAAGCATTGTCGTGATGATAGCGATATTCGGTGTAAGATATGGCTGTATATCCTAGCATGATTCTACTTAGCATAGGTTAGCAATGTTGCTACGAGTATCTATATGCTAGACTATGGCCCTTTAATAAGCCGACTTTCGGCCTTTATTAATACTCCCCTAATAACAGGCCCATGCCGTGCTAAATAACTGAGTAAATTGGCGTCTAACTTTTAATTTTTAATTCTTTTATAGCGCCCTACCTATTGTGTTGTTTATTTGCTTAAGATAGGTAAGCTTGCATACGATAAAGAGCTATTGATCGAATACCTAAATAATTGCCATAACAATAAAGACCTGTTTACCCACCGTTTCAATAACCCTTAAATAGCCGGATTAATAAACCGTCATAAATAAAAAAGAGGAATTATCATGAGTTTAACCCTGACAGTTACCAATAGCCTACCAAAACCTACCGCCAAAAAATTACTAAAAAAATCGACGGCTACGAATCTGAAATCACAATGCCTAGCGGTCTTGGTTGATGAAAACGGCCACCTTCTTGGCCCAAATGATGGCACATTAGATGCGTATCTGCCTCGTATTGAAGCCTTAATTGCAGCGGCTGATTTTAAAGGTAAAGCTGGCGATATTACCGCTGACTTCGCCTTAGCAGCAGACAACAAAAAAGCGCCCCTACAATTATTACTAGTGGGCGTAGGCAATACAGACAAACTAAGTAACAGCACCATTCAAAAAATCACCACTGCGTTATACAACGCTGCGCAAAAGCGTGTTAGTGAGCTAACGCTTGCCGTTGGTGACGATTTATCAGACGACGCGCTACATCAGTTTGCACTAGAGCTATTAAACGCAAGCTATCGTTTTGATAAATACAAATCAGAGCAAACCAAGCCAGCATTAACCCAAATAAACATCCTATCTCAGTCTATCAAACAAGCAGATGTGGATTATGCCACTGCGGTTCATAGCGGTCAGTCACTGGCACGTGATGTGGCGAACGAGCCTGGTAACGTTTGTTTCCCAGTTTATATGGCAGAACAAGCCAAAGCACTTGCAGCAACATACCCTGACTTATTAAAAGTGACTGTACTGGGCGAGAAAAAGATGGAAGCGCTGGGTATGAACTGCTTTTTATCTGTGGCACGTGGCTCAGCACGTGAAGGTCAATTGGTCATTATGGAATATCAAGGCAAATCTAACATTGCCAGTGATGTGCCAAGCGTCGGCCTTGCAGACACGCTCGCCAGCAACCTAAAAGTTGTGGCAGAAAAGCTACCAACCAAAGCCAAAACCAAAAAAGCGACCAAAGCCGCTACTAACAACACCGATGATGCGCCTATCGTTTTAGTGGGTAAAGGCGTAACCTTTGATTCAGGCGGTATCTCTATCAAGCCTGGCGCGGCTATGGATGAGATGAAATTTGATATGGGCGGTTCAGCATCTGTATTAGGTACCATTAAAGCCTTATGTGAAGCACGCCTGCCTATCAACGTTGTGGGTGCATTAGCTTGTGCAGAAAACATGCCATCAGGTGAAGCGACTCGTCCTGGCGATATCGTGAAAGCGATGAATGGTAAGAGTGTTGAGATTTTAAACACAGATGCGGAAGGCCGTTTGGTACTGGCCGATACTTTATGTTACGTACAGCGCTACAGTCCACGCGCTATTATTGATGTAGCGACATTAACCGGCGCTTGCGTGATTGCACTGGGTCATGTGCGCTCTGCGGTATTTAGTAACAATGAAGACGTATTATTCGAATTAGAAAACGCCAGTGATCAGTCAGGCGATCTTATCTGGCACATGCCAATGGATGATGAGTATCAAACTCAAATCGACTCGCCAATCGCTGATATCCAAAATATCGGTGGCCGTGCAGCCGGTGCTGTGACCGCTGCTTGCTTCTTATCGCGCTTTATTGAAGAAGGTCAAGCTTGGGCGCATTTAGACATCGCAGGTACCGCTTGGAAGTCAGGTAAAGACAAAGGGGCAACCGGTCGTCCTGTACCACTATTTATGCAGTATCTAAAAAATATGGCTAATCAGTAAATACTGATGCAAATTAGTTTTTACGTTTTGAGTGAGCGCTTTATGACCTCGGTCGCTGCCACTCAAAACGCTCATTCGTCCGATAGTTGTAACACCGCTGCAGCCGTTGATGCTGAGGCGGTGCTTAATTTTGTCTGCAAATTGACCGAAACGGTACTCAAAAAAAGTGACTATAGCTTGGTCGTGGTCGATGATAAGGTTGAGCGCTTAAAGCAGCTTGATACTCGGTTATGGGACTTTAATCCCAGCAGTTTTGTACCTCATAATTTAATTGAGGAGGGACCGATTAGCGCTAATATGTTATCTGCACCGGTGACGTTAATGCCGAGCCTACCTGATAACTTCGATGGCGTGGTTCTGAATTTAGCCGCAGCAGCTTTGCCGTTAAAAAACAACAGCAGCCTACCTGAACGGGTATTGGAAATCATCACTCCAGATGAAATAAGTAAACAACAAGGCCGTGATAAATACCGCATTTATCAGAATTTAGGCTTTGAGCTTATTCACTATTCGATTTAATCATTACGATTATTCTAATTATTTCAAAAACTTAGTCGCTTCTTATCAAAATAATAAGCCAATCTAAGGCATCGTCTATCCGTTAACCTCTCAATAAAGCAGCAAAAACCCTCTGGTCTTTAATTAACCAATCGTTATAGGTCAGGCTAATTTTTACTTATTTCTTGCAGATGAAGTTATCTTTTGTATAATCAAATTATCAAATTGATAGTACGCTAAGGTTTTACCTTATAACTCTTGCCTACCTCCCGCACCATTTCTGCGTTTGAGACCTCTTTTTGACGGCATTGATACGCGTTATCCTATCTTTTTCTATTCCCTTACTCAAAGCAAAGCAGAGGCTCTGCCTGCTTTTGTGTACTTTTTAAATTATTATCGTTACTCATCGTGAGTAACTCATTGCACGGAGTGCTTATGAGAGCCATTATTGACCTGTATCAACGCATCGGATTAGTTCCCCTTATTATTATTGGGCTGGTGCTTGGTGTCTTAATAGGCTGGCTTGTACCCTCAGTCGGTATCGCCTTAGGACTATTAGGTACTTTATTTGTGGGTGCGTTAAAAGCGGTTGCGCCTATCTTAGTATTTATTCTGGTGATGGCAGCCATTAGCCAACATCAAAGCGGCGGCAAGGTTCATGTCAAGCCAGTACTGGTTATGTACGTGTTTGGCACCTTCCTCGCAGCGTTAACGGCTGTGTCAGCCAGCTTTTTATTCCCAACCGAGCTCATCGGTTTAACCACTATCGAAGCGGTTGCAGACCGCGCGCCGCCATCTGGCCTAAAAGAAGTATTGACCACCTTACTCATGAATTTGGTTGATAACCCAGTTAATGCCATCGCTAATGCCAACTATATGGGCATCTTGGCGTGGGCCGTGATTATCGGTTTTGCGCTACGTAAAGCATCTGAATCAACGCGCACCATGGTAGCAGATTTGTCTGACGCCATCTCAAGCGTGGTTCGCTTTGTCATTGCCTTTGCGCCAATTGGTATCTTAGGTCTAGTGGCAAATACTGTTGCCGAAACAGGCTTTGATGCTCTAATGGGTTACGCACGTCTGCTAACTATCTTGGTTGGCTGTATGTTGTTCATCGCTTTAGTGGTGAACCCAATTATTGTGGCCTTTAATATCCGCCGCAATCCATACCCACTAGTATTTAGATGCCTACGTGAATCAGGTATCACTGCCTTCTTCACCCGTTCATCAGCAGCCAACATTCCTGTTAACATGAAACTAGCGGCTGATTTAGGTCTGCATGAAGACACTTATTCGGTAACTCTACCACTAGGCGCGACCATCAATATGGCCGGTGCTGCGATTACCATTAACGTGCTGACTTTAGCGGCAGCACATACCTTAGGTGTGCCCGTCGACTTCGGTTCAGCATTACTGCTCAGTGTGGTAGCGACAGTCGCTGCTTGTGGTGCGTCTGGTGTAGCAGGTGGTTCATTGCTATTGATTCCACTGGCTTGTAGCTTGTTTAATATTCCGAATGATATGGCGATGCAAGTGGTTGCTATCGGCTTTATTATTGGTGTGGTACAGGATTCTGCAGAAACAGCGCTTAACTCGTCAACTGACGTGTTATTCACTGCAGCGGCAGATCCAGTGATGAAAAATCAACCTGCTTAAGCCATTGTTAAGCCGTAGACCCTAAAAAGTCACATTAAAAAACCTCAGTATCCAAAGATACTGAGGTTTTTATTGGCTGCAAATCAATAACGCTTCGTTTAAACACGAGCGCTTATTTTTGTTGCATATCGACTTCGATAGTATACACACAATGCGTCGCTGCTTCTTGTTGACGCTTATATTGACGCAGCTGCTCTACTTCATCGAGCAGCTCTAAAATCAGCCCGATTGCCGGCACACTGGCATCAAAGTCACGGCTTAAACGTGACGCACGGCGTACTATCGCTAATTGATAGCCCGTAAATTGCTGCGTCTCAGGCACATCATATTCAATTACATTTTCTTCAATTAATGACATCACCCAGGTTGGCTCTTGACCACAGGCGGCGATTAGCTCATCTAAGGTCATGACCAGATCATTAAACTCATTTGAATGTTGCATGATAACTGTCCTCTTATACTTTTATTTTTATGGTGGCATCAGTACATCTATTGACGCTATCAGCGCTGTATATTGGTCTCAGCAAAACTGGCTTTTAATGCCTCGAAGGCCTCTTTTTGGGCGTCACTGGTAATCTCTGGATTCACGATATTCAGTGTCAGGTACAAGTCACCTGCTTGCTTAGCCGGAATACCTCGTCCTTTGATACGCAAATGATTGCCTGATTTGCTGTTCTTAGGAATAGACACACCCAATGTACCGGCCGGCGTGCTGACGTTAATCTTCTCACCCAGCGCTGCCTCCCAAGGGGTAATATTGACAGTTTGGTACACATCGGCCCCTTCTAAACGAATATTGTCGGCATGATCAATGACAACTTTTAAGAACAAATCACCATTTTTACCACCGGTATAACTTGCAGCACCCTGCCCACTTAGGCGAATTTGCTTGCCCTCGGTGATGCCTTTTGGCACTTTGATTTTTAGCGTCTTTTGTTCGTAAGTAACGCTACCATTGGCTTGTCGAGTCGGTACGTTTAATTTAATGCTATAGTCATCGCCTTTATACACAGACTCTAGTGAGACATTAATCTCGGCATGTTGATCCTGACCCGGCGCAGGTCCGGTATCGGCATAAGCACCACCGAAGTGGTCAAATCCATCAAAGCCTGATTGTGTCGATTGACGGCTAGATTGTGCACGGCCGGCACCAAATGCTGAGAAAATATCATCAAAGCGAAAGCTGCCACTACCAAATGGAGCGCCCTCACCGAACTGATCTTTGATGTCTTCCCATCTAAAGCCACCTTGAGCGCTGCCACCACCACCAAAGCCGCCTGCACCACCAAAACCACCGCCTGCACCGGCGAATGGGTTAGACTGCATAGCATCGTATTCAGCCCGTTTCTCAGGATCTCTTAAGGTTTCATAGGCGTTATTAATTTCAGCAATCTTTTCATCAGCATCCTTAACGTCGCTCACGTCAGGGTGATATTTACGCACAAGCTTTCGGTATGCTTTTTTGATATCTTTCTCAGTGGCCTCTTTACTAACCCCTAAAATATCGTAATAACTTTTCTCTGCCATTGTTGTTATCCTTTTAACTGGTTATGTTTTAATTATGATTAATTAATGGTACACAATATATAGTTTTCAAGTGACAACTTGTTCTAGGCAAATACACCTGTACAGCTAGCATCAAATGAATCACTAAGTTATACCTTTTCTAAAAACAACCTATCTTTGTCAATCTCACTGAACCTACTATTTGTAGCGTTTGCACTCGCCTTCCGTGATAGGTTAATTTCTAGATTTGGTATTAAATATACTTCTAATGACTAAGTTATTTACTGACAAACTGGGTACGCCCTCATTTAAAAGAGGTGTTAACCCTTAATACATCCTTTCTTCTACCAGTAATGATGCCAAGCGACACCTGTAGTCACTCCATCTACATCCTCGCTAGGATCATTATCTTTATAGGTCACCAAGACTCTTAAGTCATTATTTTTCGATATCTGTTGTCTCAAGGTTAATTTCGTCGATGAAATAGAAGGCATACCGTCTCTTTTGTCTTTACTAAAAGATAACTCAGCAGCTTGATTTTGTCGCTTTAGCCTCAGACCTATCTCAATACCAGCATCAAAATGGGTGTCTTGATCATGTATTGAGCCATTCAACATAGCGTAGCCAATAAAATTTTCACTAAATAGTGCACCAACGCCTAGACCACCTTGTAAATAAAGGCTGTGAGAATCGCCGTTAAAAGGATCTGTACGTGCCCCTGTCTTCAATTGCCATGATATTTTAGGTTCGTCTGCCAAAGGTTGCTTCAGATCTTCAATTTGGTGCATGTCTAAAAATACAAAATCCGTTAGTTTCCAGCTTTCATCGTTGAAGTCGTATCCAGCCGTCGCTTGTACTGCTTCAAAACGTTTGTTTATATCGGTATAGTTATTGAGTGGATCTTTAACAAATAAAGACAGACCAATGAATGCCATATCGTCTGAAACAGAGATTTTAGTTTGAGTGGTTTTATTGCTAAGTGCTGGAGAGGGTTTATTGGGTACTGTCAAATTAGCGAGCTCATGACTTTCTGGTAACAAAAACCGCTGACTCAATAGTTGCCGTTTAAAGGCTTGGTTTTGAGGCGTGTCTTGCTGTGAAATTTTATACGTCCTATGAAGGATTAAAAAGTCTAAAGCTAATGCCTTATCTGCATCGTTTAAATCATTGAGGGGCAGTAAGTCTTCCGTCGCAATTACCCTGTTAATAATGCTTTGCATTGGCTGTGATAACTGTAGAAACTTGTGCCTAACTTGAGTTTGTTCTGAAGGCAAATAGCGTATAGACCCTATTATTGGATCTATAGATTGATCGTTATACTCTATGAGCTGATCAAAGACAAAATCAGGCGCATACCAAGGCCCAAGACGTTTTGTGGTATCAATATTACTAATTAACTCTAACACTTCACCTGAACGGTAAGCACAGTTTTGTTTGATAAAATAGTAATCAAATCGTGCAGATTTAGCTTCGTAAAGATGATAATTAAGCAACTGGGTTTCAAATTTATCTAGATTGAGCACATACTCCCACATATCACGTTGTTCACTCTTTGAGTAAACAGCATCTTGTTTAAAAAATTCGGCTTCAGAAAAACCTGCATTATAAAACCCAAATAGGCCTTTGAGGGCGTACATTATTCCATTTTCATTCTGGGGTATACGGGCTCCAAAGTTGTAAGCATTATTCAATAAGTCTTCACTAGATAGTAGACCACTGCTGTTTGAGTCATACATCTCAGAATTAGCATTGGTTTTAATCAATACATGACCAAAAGAAGAGGCAGGATTTTTTAAATAGTTACTGACCAAAACTAAGCTGATTTTCTGATTCGGATCTGGTAAATCTCGACAAGCTGTTAAGTCAATATTCACTTTAGTCAATTGGTGACTTAGCCATAGGTAGCGCGCTGGAAATCGACATACTGTTTCTGAATCATGGCGTTTATTCAGTGTCGCAATTAGCTCGTCATAGGGGTTGAATTTGGCAGATGACCCCTGCCCTGAATGCGATAAGTAAAACCCTTCAGAAATAACTTCTGCTTTGCCATTTTTATAAAATAAGAGATGGTGCCATTGAGGATGGTTTGCCAGCTGTTGTAGCTGTTGACTCTTAATGGTAGGGCTTTCGACCCTATCTTCACTAACAACTATATCCTGACTGTTACTTTTACCAACTTGAATTTTGCCGTGAACGACTTGAGATTCTACAGTTGAATCGATATTTGGATTATTCACTTCAGCCATAGCCACATGGGCAATAAGAAGGCTTAATAATAAGAATAATTTTTGCATATTAAATTTAGACACCATCAATTTTGGGCAGACGTACTGTTTGGCACACATGATTTTGCAATAAAAAAGCACGTAAACATCAAATTTACGTGCAAAATGTTTGAACAGTAAAATCTATAGCATAAGTGCTATAAGTATTCATAAAAAAACAACAACCTCAATAATAATTGCGAGGGTTGTTTTAAATAAAATTACATAGCACAGCTGTTTTGAACCATAGTATATAAGGCTTGAGCGTTTTGGTCTTGGTTCGCTGTACGATAAGCTGAGGTTTGAGTATATTCACCGTATTGTGCACGAACGCCAGCAACTGAATCACAGTTAGCAACATCTTGCAGGGCTGATAAATGAGCGCCTTGACCTGAAGCTAGGTCTTTTTCAACACTAGGAAACGCTTCGTTGATTAATACAGCAGCTTTTACATTACCACCCTGACAATTTTCAGGAGACATTGAATCAGATGAGGCAGCTGTCGTACCAAGATCCCAAGTAACGTTTGAGATAATAGCAAGGATAGGGCTAGAGTTACCAAATAATGCCCCACCTAGACCACATTCTTTGTAAATTTGTTCGATAGTACGACCTGTTTCGGCAGTTTTAAATTTTGAACCAAGATCAGCATTTGCTGTACCAAATGGAATCATAGCAGCAGCAATTGAAGCGATAGCGATTTTCTTTAACATTAGAATTCCTTAAATAGATTAGTAGAGAGCCTATATTAATAAGATTAAGTTATCATTTCAAATATTAATTTAAAATTTAGGCATTAAAAAGTGTAACCTGATTTTACATAAGTCCAATACTATAGCAAGAATATGATAATAAGTCCTAATAAATATTTTCAATAGTCAACATATATTTAGTATAGTTCCTGCAATAGATTAAAATTATTTATTTAACTGTCATATCTTTCAAGCTCTGTCATCGCCGTGATTAATGTCTCCTCTGATTCATTTTGCTGCTGCTGTAGTTGCGCCTGTTCGTCAAGCAGCTTTAACAGCTCATCTTTACGGTCATCATCATACAGCGACGTATCGGCCAGCTTTTCTTCTAAATCAGCCAAGCTAACGCTTAATTTATCTAACTGCTTTTCAGCCACTTCAATACGCTTACGAATTGGCGCAGTCAGTTTGCGCTGCTCGGCGGCTAATTTACGGCGCTCTTCTTTAGTCAACTGATTGTCCTCAGCGGCTTTGGCAGCAGCCGCTTTTCTGGCCGCTTCCGCTTTTTTATCAGCGGTCGCCTGTGCGCTTTTGGCATCACGGGTCTCTTTTGCTGCTTCTTTGGCATCTGATTTACGCTGCTCAGATAGCCACTTGCCGTAATCTGACACATCGCCATCAAATTCTTGCAGCTTGCCATCATGTACCAGATATAGTTCATCACACACGTTAGCAATCAGTTCACGATCATGCGATACCAGAACCACGGCGCCGGCAAAACCTTGAAGTGCCATAGTCAATGCTTGGCGCATTTGCAAATCTAAATGGTTGGTTGGCTCATCGAGTACTAAGACGTTCGGTTTTTGCCACACAATAAGCGCTAAGGTCAATCGTGCACGCTCGCCACCTGAGAACAGTTTACTTGGCGTATCAATGCGATCACCGCGGAAATCAAAGCTACCCAAGAATGAACGCAGTTCGGCATCGGAGGTCTTGCCAGCAATACGGCGCATCATAATCATTGGCGTCGCTTCGGCATCCAAGCTGTCCATTTGATGCTGGTTAAAGTAACCAATATGCAATGTGTCCGATACTTTATAGCTGCCGCTCATCGGCTCAAGCTCGCCCACTAACGCTTTAATTAATGTCGATTTACCAGCACCATTCATACCGAGTAAACCGATACGGGTGTCTGGGGTAATTTGCAAACTGGTATTGGTTAATAGCGGCACACCGTTATAACCAATGTCTGCTGACTTTAATGAGATAAGCGGTGAGCTCATGTGGCTCGGCTCATAAAACTGGAACGAGAACGGATTGTCTGCCATTACAGGTGACAAATCCGCCATTCGCTCTAGCTGTTTTAAGCGGCTTTGTGCTTGCTTGGCTTTTGAGGCTTTGGCACGGAAACGACGCACAAAATCTTCTAGATGTGCACGGGTCTCTTGCTGCTTCTCAAAGGCTTGTTGCTGCTGAGCCAAACGCTCACTACGGGTACGCACAAATTGAGTGTAATTACCGGTGTATAAGGTCATTTGCTGATTTTCGACGTGCAAAATATAGCCAATGGTCGCATCTAAAAAGGTTTGGTCATGCGAGATGAGCAGTACAGTGCCATTAAATTTAGCAATCCATTCCTCTAACCATAAAATGGCATCCAAATCCAAATGGTTGGTTGGCTCATCAAGTAATAGTAGGTCAGCTCGACTCATCAAGGTTTTGGCAAGGTTTAAACGCATGCGCCAACCACCTGAGAAGTCATTCACTGGTAAATCATGTTGATTGGCTTTAAAACCAAGACCGGCCATAATTTGCGCTGCGGTGGTCGGGGTACGGTAACCATCAATATCGTCAAAACGCTGATATAACTGGGCAATCTCATCATCGCTCAGCGCATCAGGCGCCATCATTTTTTGGTTAATCTGATACCACTCTTTGTCACCGCTTAGCACATAATCAATCGCAGGCTGGCTGCTGCCTTCTACTTCCTGCGCCATATGCGCCACATCCCAGCCACTGGGGATACTAATATTACCAGCATCAATGGTGAGCTCATCTGAGGTATGCTCGCCCATATAGGTCAAAATCACCCCAAATAGGGTGGATTTTCCAGTTCCGTTGTTGCCAGTTAAGCCTACTTTTTGACCTGGATGGATCTGAAAGGTGGCGTCTGAGAATAGTACTCGGCCATCACGGCGAACACTAACTTTATTAAATTCAATCATGGTTTATCACTTCTGGGTTTGCTAATGGTTATCGGTTTAGAAACGAACATCGGCAATACAGTCTGCTTGGCAAGGCATTGACTATATTGGTGTTTCTCAATTTAATTTTCTCAATAAAGGTATTTAGAAAATGGATATAAATCAGGACAATATTAGGTGTATTGTATAGGGATGTGCGCTCATATATAAGCTTTGTTATTCAATAGCAGGCCTAGTCCGGCTAATATTCGGCTTAAATGTAAGGTATGACAGCGACTTTAAAATAAAACAAACAAAAATAGTTATCTATATTGACGTACAGAATGTTGAAAATCAGGCATTATGCCTCATTATGCTATACTGAATGACCGATAATTTAAATAATCATAAAATCAGTTCTCACGGGTCATGGTCTGACCATTTTACTCTGTTTTAAGCCGATGCGCTTTGTTAACTGCAAAGACATGGTTTAACGAGCCGTTGATTTTATGTTAAGTGAAGTTTAGTACTTTACGAGGATATTATGACAACCATTACCTTAACTGATAGTGCGGCAAGAAAAGTACGCAAATTACGTGAAGAAGAAGGCGATAACAACTTAATGTTACGAGTATACGTCACTGGTGGCGGTTGCTCAGGCTTCTCTTACGGGTTCAACTTTGCTGACGAAGTGGGCGATGAAGATGCCCGCTTTGAAAACGAAGATGTGACCTTATTGGTTGATTCATTGAGTTACCAATACTTAGAAGGCTCGACGGTTGATTATACGGAAGGATTAGAAGGGGCGCGCTTTGTTGTCGTTAACCCTAATGCCACAACCACTTGCGGCTGCGGCTCATCATTCTCTATCTAATTGTCACGGATCTAAGCTACCAGTATTTAACGGGCGTTTAATGGATTGACCTATTGATAACTCGGTAAGTTGATGACATGGCTCTTTGATAATACGATTTTTATTTATACCGCCTAATTTGTACGACGCTAAAGGGATTGCCAAAATAGATATGGCCGCTATTTAATCAGTATATAGCGGCCTTTTGCTTATTTGAGCGCTGCAAACCACCCTTTATTCGAGTGTGAGTAAAATAGAAACCATTTGACTATCATTTGTAAGCGCGCATGATTTTTTAATGGGTTTAGGCTACACTAATTTAACTGCTTAATTAGTAACTATTTTTTGGCAAAAACCCCTTATACATCTACTGAATATAACGACTAATAATAGCGACTGACAGTGATGTGCCTAATTGATTTGAGATTATTGTATGACTGAAGCAATCACCCCCCATAGTGCCCTGATTCCCTCTTGGTTATCTAGTAAACACTTAGCAGGCATGCTGCGTGGTATCGAAAAAGAAGGCCTACGTATGCAGCCAGATGGCTATTTGGCGCAAACGCCGCATCCCAAATCACTAGGCTCAAAGCTGACTCATCCGTATATCACGACCGATTACTCTGAGAGCTTGCTTGAGCTGATTACTTCACCTAAATCGACTGTTGCCGAAACCCTGAATATGCTGCGCGAGCTGCATGTGTTGGTGTATCAAGCGCTGGAAGAGTCTGGCGAACTGATGTGGCCTCTATCTATGCCATGCATGCTATCTTCTGATGATAATGACATTCCATTGGCCGATTATGGCAGCTCAAATGTGGGCCGTCTAAAGACATTATATCGTAGCGGTCTTGGCGTACGTTATGGCCGCCGTATGCAGACCATTGCTGGCTTGCACTATAATTTATCGTTTGGCGATGATTTGTTTACCACATGGCGAGATAATGTGCCAAAAAATGAGCAAACAGAATCACTGACCGAATTTAAAAATGCCAAATACCTTGGGTTAATCCGTAATTTTAAGCGTATGAGTAGCTTGGTTCTTTATCTAACCGGTGCTAGCCCTTCGGTGTGCCCTTGTTTCTTAACTGGGCGTAAACACGATTTAGACTTGATGAATGGCAAAACTTACTACAAGCCAGAAGCCACAAGCCTACGCATGAGTAAGCTTGGCTATACCAATAGCGTGCAAGATCAATTAGATATCCGTTATAACAATCTGCCAGAATATATAGACGGTCTGCGCCGTGCGATTAATACCCCGTTCTCAGGCTTTAGCGATTTAGGGCTTGATGATAAAGACGGTAATCCGATTCAGATTAATGATCATATATTACAGATTGAAAACGAATACTATAGCCCGATTCGTCCTAAGCAGGTTGCCGAATCTGGTGAAGCACCAAGCCATGCGTTAGAAGCGCGCGGTATTGCTTATGTTGAATTTAGAGCCGTGGATTTAGACCCTTATAGTGACATCGGTATTCGTGTGTCTACCGCGTGCTTCCTAGAAGTATTGGCGCTGTATTGCCTCCTTACTGACTCTCCTGACTTATTACCTGAAGAAGATGCGGTATTGGCTGAGAATTTAGAGCGTGTGGTCAATCGTGGTCGTCAGCCTGATTTAACCGTACAAACGTGCGATGGCGAAAAACCCCTTAGCGAGTGGATGCGTGAGCATTTAGAAGCCATGTTGCCTTTTGCGACTTTACTAGACAGCCAATATGGTGGTAATAACTACCGCGTGGCAGTGACCTTAATGCTAGGTAAAGCGGTGTATCCTGATGCGACCTTATCGGCTCAAGTATTGGCAGATACTGCTCAAATGGGCAGTACTTGGCAGCTAGGTCATGCGCTGGCACTACAACATCGTGACTCGATTATGTCAAAAACACTGAGTCCTAAGACCCGTGCGATGTACGAGGTATTGGCTGAAAAATCTTGGATTCAGCAGCACGATTTAGAGCAAAGCGATACAGAAGACTTTTACGACTATGTGCAGCAGTACCGCTAATCTAATAAGACATCATCTGAGCGCCTTATTCATATAAGAGATTAATATGTCAGTCGTTTAGTCTTACTTTAAACCTAATCGGCTGACATAAGACGGGCTTTTATATTGAGTTATTTTAGGTTTAAAATAGCTCAATAAAGCTCTCTTTTTTGACGTTGCCAAGGAGCAACCTGTTATGCAGCGCTTACTGTCTTATCGTTTTTTAAATACTGTACTGGTCTTTTTTGCTGTGGTTGCCATGGCATTTGCCATGTTCTATCTACAGAATGTACGCGGATTTGACCCCTGCCCGCTGTGTATTTTCCAGCGTGTCGGCTTGATTGTGATGGGCATATTCTCATTAATTGCCGCCTTAGGTAACCCAAAAAGTATGGCACTACGCCTGATATTATGGGTAGGCTCGATGGCCGGTATCCTATGGTCAACCGGCGTTGCTGCCCGTCATGTTTGGATACAGCATCTACCGGCTGATCAGGTACCAAGCTGTGGTCCTGGTTTAGAATACTGGATGGATGCGCTACCTATGCAGCAGGTCATCCACCAAGTGTTAGCAGGGTCTGGCGAATGTGCGGTGGTTAGCTGGCGCTTTATGGGTTTAAGTATCCCTGAACAGTCGCTTATCTTATTCAGCGCGCTGGTTATCGTAAACTTGCTTGTACTGTGGCGTATCCTTAAAGACCGTACTCTAAATCGTCCCGTTAATACTCACACTGCTTAATTATTTAAGTGGTCCATCATGTAATTTGTTTATTAGATAGAAATAAGAGGTTTCATGCACGTTCATATTTTAGGTATTTGTGGCACATTTATGGGGTCACTTGCATTATTAGCCCGTGATTTGGGTCACACCGTTACGGGTTCTGACGCCAATATTTATCCGCCGATGTCCACTCAGCTAGAACGTGCAGGGATTACCATTCAAGAAGGTTACGATGCCAGTCATCTACAGCCTGCACCGGATTTGGTCATTGTTGGTAATGCCATGAAACGTGGTATTGAAGCCGTTGAATATATGCTTAATGAAGGCATTGCCTACACTTCAGGTCCGCAGTTTTTGTCCGAGCATGTGCTACAAAAGCGTCATGTGCTGGCCGTTGCTGGTACACACGGCAAAACTACAACTACCACTATGTTGGCTTGGGTATTACAGTACTGCAGTATCGATACTGGCTTTTTAATTGGCGGCGTACCATTGGTTGACAGCGATGATGATCGATTAAACCAAGCCTTTGCGCACAGCAGCTATTTAGGTGCTGATGAAAATACAGAGGGCGAGCGTGGCTATTTTGTGATTGAAGCAGATGAATATGACTCAGCTTTCTTTGATAAACGCTCTAAGTTTGTTCACTATCGCCCGCGCACCGCTATTTTGAATAACCTTGAGTTTGATCACGCTGATATCTTCAAAGATTTAGAAGCAATTCAAACTCAGTTCCATCATATGATTCGTATGATACCAAGCACTGGCCAAATCATCATGCCGGCCAATACGCCAAGCTTAGAGCAGACCATTGATAAAGGCTGCTGGACACCGATTTGGCGCACTGAAATCTCAGATAATCAGAGCACTGACAGTCAGTGGCGAGCACAGTTATTGAGTGAAGATGGCAGTCAATTCCGTATTCACTTTAATGATACCGATAATGGTGAGAGCACTAGTGCAGACGTTAATTGGGGAATGAGTGGCCGTCATAATGTCGAGAATGCCATGGTCGCAGTTGCCGCCGCTTATAATATTGGTATTTCTGTTGCTGATGCCTGCGCCGCTCTATCGCAGTTCTCTGGTATCAAACGCCGTATGGAGCTGATTGCAGACCTAGACTATCGTGCCGCAGAGACAACGAGTAAAGTGCGTGTTTATGATGACTTTGCGCATCACCCAACTGCGATTGCCACCACCTTAGATGGTGCCAAAAAGAAATTGGGTGATTCTAAGATTTGGGCCATTATTGAGCCGCGCAGTAACACCATGAAACTTGGTGTACATAAGGACAATCTAGCCCGTTCAGCACAATTGGCGGATGAGGTCATTTGGTATGAGCCTGCTGGCCTTGAATGGGGCTTAAGCGAGGTTATTGAGCAAGCTGAAGGCGTTAATAATACTCAGTACGTGATGAATGACACTCAAAAAATGATTGACCATATCATCAGCCAATTGGGTCAAGCCGGTAAAGACGACACAATTATCATCATGTCGAACGGCGGATTTGAAGGCGTACATCAGCGTTTGGTTTCTGTCCTACAAAAATAGAAAACAGCTTAGATACTAAGCTAATATTCTAGCCCTATACAGACTAAAAAAGTGCCTGTCTAATCATTAAACAGGCGCTTTTTTAGTGTCTTATCTATTCACAAAATCTCTCTGTTTTGGCTTAAAAACGAGCGACTTGCTCTATCTCTAAATATAAAACTGGTTTGTTAGCAGGAAATTTTTTGTTAGCCTAAAACATAAGTTAATACAAAGAATACAATTAGTTAACCAAATGTTGCTAATTATAACCAGTTCAGCGCGCTTTATCACATAGCTTGTACATGCTTAACATTTATCTCTTAGCACCGGTTAAGGTTATCGCCTAGAATTTAAATTAAAGTATTTATGAGCAGATAAGATAATTAACACATGGATTTTTATACCTATAAATTGGATATATACATTAGAAAAGATACATTACAACCTACTAAAAAGGATGACAGATTATGAATTTTATTTGGATGATAATTGTTGGTTTGGTTGCCGGCTTACTGGCTCGTGCTATTAAACCAGGTAATGACTCGATGGGCTGGATTATGACTATAGTCTTAGGTATCGCTGGTGCCCTTGTTGGTGGCTTCTTAGGTAGCATGATCGGTGTCGGTACCAATGGTGGTTTCATGGGTCTTGCATTCTCAGTTATCGGTGCCATCATCTTGCTATTTATCTATGAGCTAATATCAGGTAAACGTAAGCTATAATTCACCAATTTATTTGACCTACTCAAAATAAGTTTGGCTAGGTACATGAGATATCAAGTACAAGCAGTGTAGCGAATGAAATACATCAAATTGCAAACAAATAAGGTGCTTAGGTACCTTATTTGCATGTTCTAAAAAAATTTTAGAACATCAAAGTTAGAAAGAATAATGAAAAAATCGTAGAGTTTCGCGGACTTACTGGCTAAGTCCGCTTTTTTTGACTTTTATGAAAGCGAGCCAAGACGTACATGTAACGACAACTTGTTTGTGGATGGTAACCCCAATGAGATCAAAGACGGCATTACAGACCATTAATTTAGTATCTGCCGCCTGTATAGGAATAATCAATAAATCCTATTTAATTTTAGGGGCTGTAGTAGATAAGCACTATGCTAGACTACTAAAATAAAGCTAACCCATTGTAAATTAAGTAAAAAAGAATGCGAGTTTAGATTTAATTATGGTTCACCATCTAATCAACTTAAAACTTTGAGAAAATGGTGTGATATTTAATCCTTATCTACTACAGCCCCTATATATATGTTATAGGAACAATACGCCTTTTATGTATAGCTTTTAACTAATATCTTCAGGTTTTAAGTAGGTTATTGAGCATAAGTATTCCTCAGCAGGTATACACTCAACCTCTATACTATCTACATCGTTAATATCATCTATATTTCTTCCTGCATTCCTGCCAATAATTTCAAGCTTTACGTTTTCTAAGGTGTACACCCTTTGAGGTAAAGTCAATAATTTACCAAACAACTCAATTTTTTCTTCATCTGGCTCTATAATCCTAATATTCAATGGCTTAGAGAAAAGTATATGCTCTTTTTGTTCTTTCGCTCCCTTAACCGATAGTGTCATTCTAGCAACGGACTTTTGATTTTCTGCTCCGAATTTATTTGTACCCTTTATTGTCTTGTATATCCTATGAATCTTTGCAATATGTTCAGCATCCAGAGAAGTATTATTTCTATACTCTAAATCTTCATTCAGATAAACACAGATTTCACGAGCGTGACATATGTACGTTAACTGACTATAAACCTGCTGAAAAATCTGTACGCGACTAGGGTCCTCAAACAAACCATTGATTTCATGCTCACCATCAACGTCTAGAGACGCTGTCATGCAATTATTCTTAAAAGCCTCATCAAAGAAAGCAAATAACTTATTAAAATACTTCAAATTATGAATTGACCGTCCGTTCCAACGCTCAAAATCAATAGTTAATTTTGCATTTTCTCTTCTTTTTTCCAAATTAAAAGTATTACTGAAGCTGAACATACCATCGAGTGCTGTTCCAAAGAAGGTAAAAGACTTTGTTCCAATTTTTACATGTCCTCGTATATCTTCCAAATAGGTATGAGCATTGGTTTCTTTATTAACAATACATATTCTATATACTGCCGGTTTTTTTATTGGTGATATAGACATACTGCCACTCTCACGACTAGCAATATATTCAAGCAATTTTGATCCTTTAGCTTCAATAGAGTCAGTGCTAATAGTGAAATCCTGACCGTGCTCAATCAACGCCTTATGTCCAGTTACAAAGCTCTCTATGGCTTCAGGTCCTATTATATCTATAGAGAAGTCAATATCTTCTCGAGGAATTAACTCAAATAAAGATGTGCCATTGATATATTGAGACTTAACACTAAATCTAGAATCGAGATCTTCTAGTACCTTACTGCTTGCCTTATGCGTATTAGCTATCGCGTTAGGTAAAAATCTTCTTGATACACCTACCAATGCAGTAGTAAGACTATCTACAGCATCATCATTGCTAGGCAGCATCTTCCCCAACTCCTTTGATGCTGCTTCTTCGGCTTTCCGTCGCCAATCTTGTAATAATTCTACCGGGTAACTATCGACATCAGAATCAATCTTTTTTGAACAACTGTAACAAAGCCATATACCATTTTCTCTGCTCTTTCTTTCATCTTTACTCATTTCTTCATCATAGCGAGGTCCACCTTTAGAAGCTGCACAAATGTGAGCAGCGACACCAATATTATTGATTCTGTCTTTACCAGCCGGTCCAATTGTAGGAACCCTACATTCGGGATTAGAGCACCTATTTGCGACTCTATCCCTAAGACTTCGTTTTATAAGTTCACTGAAATTATCTCTATTTTTTGCCATATTCTATTTTTTTAGATTTAAAAAAGTGTTTTATTAAAAAGGTTTAATTCACTTATATTTTCAGCATCATTTAAGCATGGCAATACAGTAATAACCATCAAGAGCCAAAACTACCTAAAGAACCAGCGACACCTCAATTAGACACAAAGAACGAAAGCAAATGTGGTTGGCTGTCTTGGTTGAAATAAGTGAGCTTGTGCGTAATCAAGTTTAACTGGGAGAGTCTTTTAACTCTTGTGATACGTCAGCAATCAATTGTCTTGAACATCTTACTGTCTGTTGAATATCTGAGTAACTGTGGTCTGATTTTAGAAGGCTGGCAATAATTTTACGCTTTTCCGTATCCTTTCCTCGTCCTTTGTATTTACCTTGAGCTTTAGCGCTTGCGATACCTTGCATTTGGCGGTTACGGCGATCCTCATAATCCTTTCGAGCAATGGCCGCCAGCATATCAAGTAGCATGTCATTTATGGCACGTAGTACACTACCCATAAACTCAGAGCTATTATCATGTTGTAATGCCATATATGACGTTGGCAGCTCTTTAGACACTACAGAAAGACGTTTGGCTGATAGTTTTCTCTTTAGGGTATCCCAGTCAGTTGGATTTAAACGTGCCAAACGGTCTATCTGCTCGACTAAGATTACATCGCCTTCAAAAGCATCATCAATGAGCTGCATCAGCTATGGACGCTAGAGCATCGCTCCTGATTCGTTTTCAGTATAGAATGCTGCGATTTTATGGCCATGCTCTTTAGCAAATGCAATAAGCTCATCTTTAGCACGATTGGCGTCTTGATCTTTGGTTGAGGCACGAAGATAGGCTCTGATAAACATAAACACCTAAAGCAGACTGTTATAGGTGGTTCTATTATAACAGTCTGCTTTAGGTGGTCTATTAATATTTTATAGAGTGTTTTTAGGTAGTTCCGCTAGGGTTAATATAACAATATAAGTTGTGAGAAGATATGAATAAGAATACTGTAAATATAAAATCACTAAATGCTCAAGACATTAATGATTACCTCGATAGATTAAGTTTACTATTACAAAATGGAGTCAATGATGGTGCATCCATAGGATTTATTGCGCCCCTACATGAACAAGACGCTAAAAACTATTGGCAAGCGGTACAAGGTAGTATTAAGGAGGGTAATACATATTTACTGATCGCTCTAATTAACGACAATGTTGTAGGAAGCGTACAACTCGCAGTGAATTAAAAGCCTAATGGAAAGCACCGTGCAGAAATTGAGAAACTCATGGTATCTAGTGATTACCGTCAGCGTGGTATTGCTTCAATGTTAATGAGCGAAATAGAGATTTTATCAAAACAGTTGGGGCTTAGACTTCTTATATTAGATACTCGTGAAGGTGATAAAGCAGAGCAACTTTATAATAAGCTAGGTTATGTAAAAGTAGGGATAATACCTGAATTTGCACTGAGTTCAGAAGGTACTTACGATGGTACAGTCTTATTTTATAAATTAATACCTACGGAAGTTGATAGTCGATCATGAGCCCATCCCAGACTCTGGGTAACCATATAGTCTTCTAAGATACTTCTTAAATTTGTCAAAATGCTGTTATTAGCTCGAAAAACTAACTTTCTATACATCATGAAGTACACTGCGACTATTTCAGCGAGTTAAAACGTTGGTATCATAAGCCTTTAGCCAAATATTCGAGTCCTCACTAGGAAAACAAACCAATAAGTTGTCAGCGGTATACTGTACTAGCCCATCTATTTTATTTGTCTTTAGTAACTCAGTCATGAAAGCCCCTAACAGTATTTTCTGACGTGTCAGTTCCTTATTAAACTTTTTCTTTTCTTTTTAATTTGGTTTTTAGAGTGTTTAGATACTTAATTGTTCATTATCTCTTCTCTAGAGCATTATGACTCACTCGTTATATCTGAGTCCGCTTTTAAGGTGTATGATACTGTCCAGTTATCCGCTAGCCCTTGATAATTAGCACTCTCTCCCTCATTTATTTATAATAACGTACAATACTTTATTCATTTAACAAACCGTGTGATTTATTATGGCCATATTACCAATCTTAAGTTATCCAGATCCTCGTCTGCGCACTATCGCAGAGCCTGTGAAAACTGTCGATGATGACATCAAACAGCTTATTGATGACATGATTGAAACCATGTATGCCGCAAAGGGCATTGGCTTGGCTGCAACACAGGTTGATCGTCATATTCAGCTGATTGTGATGGATTTGTCTGAAAATAATGACAACCCTCGCGTCTTTATTAACCCAAAAGTAACCCCATTGGTTGAAGATAAAAAGCCATACGAAGAAGGCTGCTTGTCTGTGCCTGATGTCTACGATTCAGTAGAGCGCCCAACCAAGGTCAAAATTGAGGCCCTAGACGGTGAAGGCAACGCTTTTGAAGAGATTGCTGAAGGTCTACTTGCGGTCTGTATTCAGCACGAGATGGATCATTTAAATGGCGTGCTGTTTGTGGATTACTTGTCACGCCTAAAACAGACCCGTGCACGCGACAAGGTGCGTAAAGTGGTTAAAATGCGTGAGAAACAAGCAGAGTCAGTCAAAGCTTAATAGGCTATGTAGCTTGTGTCTAAACAAAGAAAAGCCTTATCCCATTGCGTAGGGATAAGGCTTTTTTATGTCTGGTATTAAGGCTTTTATAGTGGACTAAGAATGACTAAAGCTTTTGGGCCAAATCCGTTATTTTAGACCGAGTACATCTTGCATGTCGTAACGACCCGCTGATTGCTCAACAACCCAAGTAGAGGCACGTACCGCACCGGCAGCAAAGGTCATGCGCTCACGAGCATGGTGTTTAATCTCAACCATTTCACCATCAGCAATAAGCATCACACTGTGATCACCTATGATTTCACCACCGCGAATCGCATGGATAGCAATACTGCCCTGCTTGCGCTCACCAGTTTGACCTTCACGCCCATATAACGCTACCTCTTTTAGGTTCTGACCACGAGCCGTCGCTGCGGCATTAGCCATCATATAAGCGGTGCCAGACGGCGCATCGACTTTGTGCTTATGGTGCGCTTCAATCACTTCGATATCTGCTGTTTCACCAAAGGCTTTGGCCGCCATCTCGATGAGTTTTAAAGAGACGTTTACCCCTGTTGAATAGTTGCCAGCATAGACCACAGGAATCTGTTTGCAAGCCTCATTAAGTACCTCTTCTTGGGCATCGCTTAAGCCTGTAGTACCAATCACCATCGCAACTTTGTGTTTGGCGCACAGTTGCACGTTTTTCTCAGTTGAGTCTGGCAAACTAAAGTCAATCAACACATCAATCTTGTCTAGCTGCGACTCTAAGTCATCACTTAGTGCCACACCATTCTTCTCAAGCCCAACCAGTTCACCAGCATCAACGCCGATTAAACTTGAGCCGCTTCGCTCAATAGCAGCAGATAAAGTGGTCTTTGGGTTATTATTGACAGCTTCAATCAGCATGCGGCCCATACGGCCCCCAGCGCCAATAATACCAACATTGATGGTGTCTGACTGTGTTTGTGCCATTGCGCTATTCCTTTGATTTATTTATAAGGGGTTTATTTATAAGGGGTATACTAATAGAGCTAATGATAGCATGATTATTCGCTAGGCTAAATTTGAGTGCTGCATTGGCTGTTAGGTTATGATTAAAATTAAGGGTGAAAAAAGCCTGTATGTTTCACGTGAAACATACAGGCTTATTAAGCGCTTATCTTAAAAAAAGACTCTCTACTTTAACGCTAATATCTAGCTATAGAGTCTGCTTGACCTAGTCAAATAAATCGCCTAGTTTTTCAAAGAAAGACTTCTTCTTCGGTGATTGATCGTGTTTGCTGTCGCCATCTAGCGTATCTTGGAATTGACGTAGCAAGTCTTTTTGCTCACGGTTTAGATTCACCGGTGTCTCTACCATGATGCGGCAAATTAAATCACCCTTCATCGTGGTACGAACAGGCGTTACGCCTTTACCGCGAACGCGCAATAACTTGCCACTTTGTGTGCCTTCCGCTACTTTGATTTTCACTTTGCCATCAAGAGTTGGGATTTCTACTTCTTTACCAAGCGCTGCATCTGTAATGCTAACCGGCACGTCCATATATAAATCAGCGCCTTGGCGTTTGAATACTGGGTGCTCTTTTACACGCACTTCGACATATAAGTCTCCGCTTTGTACACCAGCACCGCCCGCTTCACCTTCACCGGCTAGACGAACTCTGTCGCCATCATCAACACCGGCAGGGATAGAGACTTCAAGGGTGCGTGACTTGTCTTTTACGCCGCTACCATGACAGTCTGGACATGGGTTTTTAATTTGTTTACCAGTACCATGACAGTCTGGGCACGTTTGCTGTACGGCAAAGAAGCCTTGCTGCATACGCACTTGACCATGGCCGCCACAGGTACTACACGTAACAATATCTGACGCGTCTTTTGCGCCTTTACCGTCACAAGTTTCACAAGGGGCTGGTGCGGTAAAACTGATTTCTTTTTTGGTACCGCGAACCGCTTCTTCTAAAGTGAGCTCAATGACATAACGTAAATCTGAGCCACGGCGCTGACGACCACCGCCACCACGAGACTGACCAAAGATATCGCCGAAGTTTCCGAAAATATCGCCAAAGATGTCTTGGAAGTTACCGGCGCCAGCTCCACCAAATCCACCGCCGCCCATGCCATTTTCAAACGCAGCATGACCCATTCGATCGTAGGCAGAACGTTTTTCTTTATCACTTAATACTTCATAAGCCATAGAGGCTTCTTTAAACTTCTCTTCAGCATCTGGGTCGTCTGAATTACGATCCGGATGGTACTTCATGGCCAATTTACGGTAGGCCTTTTTAATCTCGCGCTCATCTGCGCTTTTATCAACGCCTAAAACTTCGTAAAAATCTCGCTTGCTCATGGAGTCTCCTATCAATCTGCCTATTATGTTCCATGTGAAACATACGCATAGCAGGCATTAAATTTTACACAATGTGCATAAGGGTTAAAATAATACAAAAATTAATGATTACTTTGCCTCATTAATGGTGACTAACACCTCATTTATCAAGCAAGCATGATAAAATCAGTGCATCCTCTTCTCATTTTATAAGATAATACCTCCTGCCATGAAAAAAATCTTTGCTCTTCTTATCGTTATTCTGTTGGTTGCTGCCGCTGTATTTTTTGGTTCGCCCTACTACACCGCGCACCAAATCAAAAATGCCTATGATGCTCACGATGGTGATACTTTGATCAGTTATATCGACTTTGAGCAATTAGCGCCCAATATTGAAGCGCAATTAACCACTAATTTTGCCAATACCTTGAGCCAATATCCTATGGTGGCACAGATTGGCGGCGACCCATTAAAGCAAACGGCCAATGAGTTTATCGCCAGTGCCGTGCAGCGCTCGGTAACGCCAGAAAACATTAGCAATCTTATCAATACCCAAGGACAGGCTAACCAGGCCACCAAAGAGCTGACAGCAGCATGGGCCATTGCCAGTAATCAGGTGAATTTACAAACGCTCATCCAAGACATGATTGTACAGCGCGGCGATATCGATGCGGTGATTAAAAACCAGATCAATGTGATGATGAATAAGCAATCAAGTGAGCTTGAGTCACATGTCCAAACTGGAGAGGACAACAGCAAACCTGAGCTTTCTTACTGCGGAATTAACTGCTTTAACGTCATAGGTAAGCTCAAAGGCTATCCAGTCACGGTCGAGATGCAGCGCGAAGGCTTGGTGGACTGGAAAGTGGTCAATGTGGTTTTGCCGTAACGAGTCTGATGTTTGAACATCACATTATCAATGCATGGGTTAATACCGATTTATTAAAACACATCATTCATCCTGCCCAAATTATCAGGTACGCCTCTTAACAACATCATGGTGTCAAGCAAACAGCGCTCAGGGGCCTGTGTTACGGTTTCATAACCACTCTCTTCTAGATAGTCTTTAGAAGATATCTGAAAACCACCGGCCATGAGCATATCTTGCATGTGAAACGTAACCTGAAGCATTTCTAAAGTCTGCGTCTGTTTATCAAACGTGGTCACGCCATTGGGAAAAATAGGGGTCACATACTTTGAGCCATTAAACAGTTGCAAACAGCCTTCTCGGTAAACCAGTTTTCCGCCCACTGCTTGCAGGGTATAAACATCATACAAATCCGAGCTCTTAAACGGATAGCTATAAAATAAACCATCGCCGTAGCTGACGCGCTCCACTGTCATAGCAGGGACTAGAGTGTTTATAGCATCGCTACTATTGCTCATATTATGGCTGTTATTCAAAACAGCGGTTTGGCATCCGGTCAACCCTATTAGTAATGTACTTAGACACACACTAGCTATCGGCTTTAGAATTGATAGTTTCATCTTGTATTCCCTATTGCTGTTGTTGTCTTTGAGGTTAATCTTTGTATTTACTTACGATTAATTTTAGCCGTCGTATCCGTTAAGCATTATAAAAAAGGCATAAAAAATGGACACCTTAAGCATCCATTCTTATTAACTACCCTCTAAAGCTTAGAGCTTAGTTATTAAAAACCAGCCACTTCCTCTTCGGTTAAGAAACGGCTTTCACCTTTATCTAATCCTTCAAGGGTCACACCACCGATACTGGCACGGTGTAATGCTTCTACTTTATTACCAAAGTAGCCCATCATACGTTTTACTTGATGGTATTTGCCTTCGGTCAAGGTCAAACGGGCATGTGTCTCGTCAATAAACTCTAACGTTGCCGGCTTGGTTGGCTCATAGTCGCCATCAAGCAAGATACCCTCGGCTACTTTTTGTACCGCTTTTTGCTGTTCTGCTTCATCCATTGGCTCTGCCAATGTCATCTCATACACTTTGGCATGTTGATGACGCGGGCTAGTCACACGATGCAACCATCCGCCATCATCACTTAAAATCAGTGCGCCAGTGGTATCGACATCCAAACGGCCAGCAATACGCAGATTGCTTAGTTCAGGAACCGCAATAAGCTCAGTAACAATAGGGTACTCTTTTGGCTTCAAGGTACATTCAAAACCTTCAGGCTTATGCAGTAAAATATAACGGCTACCAGTGGCAACCGACAATGGCTCGCCGGCCCACATGACTTCATCATTAAGCACATCGACGTGTAAGCTACCGTCTTTTACCACTTGATCATTGACGGTAATTTCGCTGGCATGTAATACTTTTTTGGCTTCTTTGCGCGACAGTTCAGTCGCCTTGCTAATAAATTTGTCTAAACGCATTTATGTTATCCTTCGCTATATCGCTAGGGCGTACCCTAATATCGTATATAAAAATAATATTGGCAACCAGTTTACCACACCCACCCTATCTCGCATTGATGACTTTGTTTAATCCGTTTAAATTTACCTGAAATTTACCGCTTTTAACCCGACGATACCCACAGACCCTTATGAGCTACCAAACTTTAGCAAAGCCGGTTACGGCTCGACTTGAAATCAAAAAGTCCGAATTTATCACTTATGCTTATCCAGTACACAGCCGTGAGAAGGCAATGTTTCACGTGGAACAATTGCGTGAAAAATATCCTGATGCCCGTCATCACTGTTGGGCATACATTATCGGCGACCCAGATAATACTACCAGCGCCGGCTTCGATGATGATGGCGAACCTAGTGGTACAGCAGGCCGCCCTATCCTAAATGTGCTACAGCACAAAAGCATCGGTAACGTGATTGTCATAGTGGTGCGTTATTTTGGGGGTATCAAGCTCGGTGCAGGTGGATTGACCCGTGCATATGCCGGCTCTGCACAAGCGGCAGTGGACGAAATGACCCTCACCCCTTATGTTCCTATGACACAGGTTGATATTGAGGCCGATTTTGCCAATGAATCTCAAGTACGCTATGTCGTTGAGGACATGGGCGGTGAAATCAATAAGGTGGACTATAGCAAAGCGGTTACGCTAAATGTAACTTTGCCAGAAGCAGCTATTGAGACCTTAAAGGAGCGTTTGGGGATGGACGGGCGGGTGCTTGATGATGAATGATGACCTAAATAAGTGCTCGATTAAAGGTAGCTTATTAATATAATCAAAACAAAGTAAAACCGCTTTAAACAGGTATTATTTATCATTTTCTCAGTCTCTGGAACGACGTACAGCCAACCAGAAAGTTATCAGTGATACCCGTCATCCTATGTGGTACTTTTAAATTGAATGCACTAAACATGAACGCTAAGTTTAATTAGCTTCTCTTTCTTCTCTTTCTTCTCTTTCTTCTCTAGCCTTCGCTCGTCGTAGATTGGTTTTTCTTAATACATTGCCATTGATGTCAATTTTATAGGCTTTTCCATTCATCTCAACATAAGCTTCACCTTCATAGAAACCGTTAGCCACATCAAATTGAAAGTCACTAATCTCCTTACCATTACTATTGATATAGCCATATTTATCTGACTTTTTGGCAACACTCAGTCCTGACTTATCCTCTTGTATGTCATCATAAATAGGCGGTGCAATTTGATTGCCTTTATCATCTAAAAGCCCCCACTTATCTTGCCGTTTTACACGCAATCGATTATCTGCATGTCGCTCAATATCTTGATAGAGAGGCTTGGTTAATAGCTTACCAGCTGTATTAGCGAGCGCCATTAAGTCCTTTTCTTCGCTTACCGCAAACACCTCATTTTCTAAATACTTTATTTCTCGGTACTGTAACGGCAAAATGAACTGAAGCTCAGGGCTAAGCAATCCCATTTGTTTTTTATAATTTAAGTCTTGATTGACAATAATAAAGTCATTAGGTAGTTGCTCAATCCAATCGTAAATAGGGGGTACAACCTCTTGCCCTTGTTTACCAATTACACCCATTTTTTTCTCTACAATAAAAGCATTGTCTCCCATTATCTCCAAGTTTTCATAACTGGGTGGGAATATTTCATTGCCTTTAGTATCTATTAACCCCCAAACATCATTTTTTCTAACCGGAATATAGCCGTGCTCGACGGGATGAAATTCATCATAGTCTTTGGTCTTAATGACCTCGCCTTTACTATTAATGAGTCTATCTTGCTTTTTTGCCTTACTTTCGAGAAATATTGCATGACCTAGGTTGTCCAGACTATATTTTCTTTTACCTATTAACGTCACTTTACCTGCTTTATCCACAAACCCGGCATAGGCCAAGTCATCTTCCGACTGATTGTCTTTATAAACCATAATCGTTGCATAACCATTTTTCTGCTTATCAAAACTCTCGATTTTATACGGATAAGACTCTTCTGTCTCTAAAGATATTAGCTTGATATCGTTCTCTAAGGTTAGCAGGTTCGTATGCATGACGACAAAGTTATCGTAACAATCAATACGGTCATATATGGGTTTGATGACTTCACGACCTTGGTTATCAATTAGGCCAAAACCAGAGTCTTTAGCAATAAAATGGTTACCACAGTGATTAAGATTTTCATAAGTTGCTGGGATAATGGTCTCGCCTTGTTTGTTGATCACACCAAACTTGTGATTTTTAGTGGCGTAAATTGCCGTACCTTTGAAAAAAGGAGCAACCCAGTCATACGGTACATTGTCTACTTTATCACCCAGCACCCTGGTACCCGACTTATCGATAAAGCCTCGCCAACCCTCTGTTTCAGCGAAAGCTAAACCCTCGCTATATAACCCTAACTTATCAAAACCTTGATCAAAGGCCAGTTCACCAACAATACCTGGTTTAAGATTCTTTTTTGATAGCCATGGACCTACTAAGCGATTTTGTTTACTTGGTAACAAGTGATAGTAATAATACTGTTCACCCTTCTTTACGATTGCTAAGTCGTCTTCAATAATCGGAAATATATCATCAAAGTTTCCTGATAAACGAATATCCCCTTGAGCATCAATAACCTGCAACCTTAATCCTGTATTAATCACAGTAAAGCCATTGATAGTGACCAAGTCTTTGTCATCTTCCGGCATCTTTAAAGACTTAAAGAGTATATCGCCTTTATTATTCATCAATTGATAAGTAGGCGAGCTATAACTGTCGGTCAGCTGATACCAAAAAGTATCGTCTCCACGGTATTCCTCATATTGAGTATCGGCTGTTTGTTTCATACTCAGTACAGTGTTTATCTCATAATATTCTTTGTGATGAACCTGATTGTTGATGTCTATAATTTTAGCGTCAGCCCAATTGTTTTGATTATGACGTATTAATAGATGGTCATTTATAGGTTCTAGACGAGATGGCCAAGCAGGATGTAGCACCTCGCCTTTTTTATTAATAATCTCTTGCAGACCACTATAGTCTATTACAGCCCTACCATTCTCAAAGCTTGAACCTCTACTAAATTTAGGAGCAATAATTTGATTGCCCTGTCGATCAATATAGCCAACCATATTATCTTTGCCTGCCAATGCTAAGCCTTCCGAGAAAGATAAAGGAATGCTATATTGAGGCTCAATTAGCACCTCCCCTTTGTCATCGATAGCACCCCAAAGATAGTCACCACTGTCTGACCATATCGCGATACTGGCAATACCATCCTCAAATGCCTCTGCCTTATCATAAATAAAATCAATCAATACCTTCCCTTCATGATCGATGAAGCCATACTTATCATTTTGTCTAACTTTAATAGGACCTGGATCAGGGCAATAAGTGTAAAGTCTAAACTTTTCAACCACTGCTCTAGGTAAACAACCGGAGTCAGCATAAGCCGTCGGCATGGTTAGGGTCATATAAGCGTTCACAATAAGGAGGGCACTGACAGTAAGTTTTAGATGCATAAATAAGACTTTCACATAATGAATTAAAATTAAATTAAATTAAGTGTAAAGTATTTTTCACATTACACCAATACTTAATAATAAGCCCATTAAACAATTGACTTAAATAAGACCCTTACCTTACTACGCTCGCACCTTTCATACCAGAAATTAAGACTCAACCCATCATCAATGACACTATTTTTAAGTTTGTACCATTTGTACCAACTGTATGGCTGAGCAATACTCACCTGCAAACCATTTTATTTATAGCTCTGCTAAAAACGAGCCTGAATACCGCCGTGAGTTGGTGCCTGATTCGTATCAAATGAGCGATGTTACTTACGATTTTATAAAGTAGATTTAACAGAGGATTAGTACGATAGGTGAATAAGACGACTTAGACTTATAAAGCACAATCAACATTTACATTTTCAGTAATCATTTGTTCACTGAAACTATTGGTTTTGTCATCACTTATAGGTATTATATTTCCTACTGACTTTTATCCGTCTCTATTTAATACCTCAAAGACACCCAATATGACAATTGCAAAGCCCCCCTTTGATACAACTTCTAACCGTCTGAACGATACGTTTAAGGCCCTTGACTTTAAGCCGCCTATTTGGCTAAGAAACCCCCATTTACAAACCATTCTGCCTAAATTTACGATGCCAGGGCCACCTGACTATCGTCGTGATTTAGCGCTTGATTCACTTAATGAAAGTCATATTGCCTATGACTTTTTGGATGCCGATGAACCTAAGCCTGCAGAGGGCGAACGTTATCAAATACCGCTCGTGGTGTTATTTCATGGATTAGAAGGGAGCAGTCACAGTCACTATGCCCGTACCATGGCGCACTATGTACAGAGTCAAGGCTGGCATTATGTGGTGGTACATTATCGTAGTTGTGGTGGCGTGCCCGCCAGCGGACACGTTCTATATGAAGCTGGTGACACGCTTGAAGTCCATCACGCCCTACAATACCTTGCCAGAAAATACCAAACCATTCATAGCATTGGCACCTCTATGGGCGGTAGTGTATTAGCAAAATATATGGGTGAATATCAAGACGACGCCATCTGTGCATCGGCCTCTATCGTCTCAGCGCCGCTTGACTTAGCGTCCTCG
This sequence comes from Psychrobacter sp. CX14, assembly GCF_057396205.2. Taxonomy (NCBI): domain Bacteria; kingdom Pseudomonadati; phylum Pseudomonadota; class Gammaproteobacteria; order Moraxellales; family Moraxellaceae; genus Psychrobacter; species Psychrobacter sp. CX14. The sequence goes on from NZ_CM183187.1 coordinate 280,876, forward strand.
TCTATTGCTATGCAAAAGTTTTTTGGGCGAAAAATCTATACCCCTTACTTACTAAATCCGATTACTGAAAAAGTATTACAGCATCATCTGAGTGACAAAGAAATTAAAGATATTAAAGCCAGTAAAAGTATCAGTGACTTTGATCAAGCTTTTACCGCCCCGCGCCATGGTTATCGCTCAAAAAATGACTATTATCATCGAGCCTCTGCCATGCCCTATCTGCATAAGATAACCAAGCCAACACTCATCATCACCGCTCAAGACGATCCTTTCTTGGGCATTACGCCTACCGTAGGTGATGTCTCGGACAATGTGGTGCTGTGTGAACCGAAGCATGGCGGTCATATTGGCTTTATGCGTCTTATCAATAAAAAGCTGGATGCCACTTGGTTTCCAGAAGTGAGCATGCAGTTTTATCGTGCTGTGTAGAGCCTGTATGCACAAGCTACTATTAGCTCTTATTGTCATTACCTCTTCTGAGTCGAGTTTATAATAGCCAAAATCGACTCACCGACACCCAGTAACATAATGAGCATTACTTATGATTCCAAATACATCAGTTAAATCGAATAACACTGATCAGATAAATAACCCTAATAACTTAAATAACTTAAATGACCCGAATAACTTAAATAACTTAAATGACCCGAATAACCTAAACAATTTAGATAACCCGTCACAACATTCAAACTTTTCACCTGAGCCCTTTAAGCCCCCTTTTTGGTTAAGCAATCCACACATTCAGACCATTTTACCCAAGTTTTTTGCGCCAAAAGCACCAGAATACCGCCGTGAAATTAAACGCGACTCGCTTAATGAAAGCGATGTGGCATACGACTTTTATGATGCTACACCATTAGCGGATGAGTCAAACCACCCGCAAGACACGCCGATAGTCGTATTGTTTCATGGTATGGAAGGCAGTAGTGACAGTCATTATGCGCGCGCTTTGGCACATCATATTCATGCCCAAGGTTGGCACTTTGTGGTGGCTCACTTTCGCAGCTGCGGTGGTATTCCTGCCAAAGGTCGTGTGTTTTATAACGCAGGCGACACTGCCGAAGTGCATCATATGCTAAGCGTACTTAGCCAAGACTACGCTAATATCTACGCCGCTGGTGTGTCGCTCGGTGGTAATGCGTTGGCAAGATATATGGGTGAATACGCAGACGACGCACTGTGTAAAGCGTCAGCCGTCATCTCCGCACCTGTCGATATGTCATCGGCCGCTATGAATATGCACCGCTTTTTAGGACAAAAAATATACACCCCATATCTGCTGAATCCTATTATCAAAAAGGCACTTAAAAATGAAATCAGTGATGAAGAGATTGCCGCTATCAAGTCTGTCGACCGCATCAGCGACTTTGACCATATCTTTACCGCACCGCGCCATGGGTACCGCTCAAACAATGACTATTATCGCCGTGCCTCTGCCCTACCTTACTTGCTTGATGTGACCCATCCCCTACTTTTAATTAGCGCTAAAGATGACCCCTTTATTGGCTTTACCGCCACCGCTAATGATGTATCAGACGCAGTGACATTAGTTAATACTGAGCATGGCGGTCACATTGGGTTTTTGCGTTATCAGCGCAAACCCAATCCTAAGACAGGCAAACGCTTTGATGTCAACTGGATACCTGAGACAGTCACCAGCTACTTTAAATCGGTAGGTATCGATAAGTCCGTCTAGCCAAACTGGTTCAGCGGCTTATTATAAAATACGACGTTTTTAAAAGGCTCTCACTATTGCTTACCGCTGTCAGTCTGGTCATATCGTCTTAATGACGGGTTAGACACGTCTGCTACTTTGCAACCGTCCTTGTTTTGAGCATAATCGAACCACTGTTTTTATTTTAAGGCGTGACTATGTATCCCTTTTATCGTTATACCAAGGCTATCGTCAAAGCGGTTAATGCCACTCGCAAAGGCGAGACCATTGACCTTGAGGACACCGCAGAGATTCAGATACGCTGTAGCTTGACTGATATTGATAACTTTATCGAGATGAATAATGGACGGGTTCTCACGTTATACGACTTTGGGCGTACCGACTTTGCCATCCGCACTGGACTGGGTAAGAAGCTACTTGAAAAGCGGTGGGGTTTGGTGGTTGCTGGCAGCACCATTCAATATCGCAAACGTATTCGTCCATTTGATCTGGTAACAATTAAGACGCACATCGCTGCCATTGACGAGCGCTGGATCTATGTCGAACAATCTATGTGGGTAAAAGGCAAACCCTGCTCTACCGCCTTATTGCGTACTGGTGTGACCAAAGGTGGAAAGGTGATAGACACTCAAAAGATCTTAGATGCGCTAGGTCAATCTGATTTAAAACTGCCTGCAACGGGATATGTGGCGGAATGGATCGAAAGTGAAAAGGATAGACCGTGGCCGCCGCAGATATAGAAACCCAATAGACACAAACGACAAAACGCTGAAGATTGATCTTCAGCGTTTTTTATTATTAATAAATATTAGATTGACTCAACAAACCTAAATTAAACCAAAAGCTAGCCAATCATCGCTGTAAGCTGATCATCAGTTAGTACCGTATCAGCCAATTTTATGGTTTCAATATGGAAATAACTGTTCAAGATTGGCGCACTCCACTGTTGAATAGTGATGCTGTCATTATGACTCGCCTGCTGAGCGTCAAACTCAATGACTAAATCATTATCCTGTAGATCAATAACCAAATCTGACAAGCTAAAGTCGGTTAAATCAAGTGTGTCATTACCAGACCAGTCGTGTATGACATCCTTGCCATCTCCTTTATGGAATACAAAGGTATCATTACCTAGCCCGCCATGAAGACAATCATTACCCGCACCGCCGTTTAACATATCGTTACCAATACCGCCGTCTAGGTAGTCGTCACCTCCTCGGCCATACAGTTCATCATCACCAAGTCCACTCAACAGTGTATCTTTACCATTGCCGCCTATTATTAGGTCATCCCCTAATAATCCAGAGATTGAGTGCTGAGCATTGTCCTGAGCCACAATGATATCATCACTAAAGTGACCTAGCGTTATGCCTTCATTGACTTCCATCACTGACTTATCAATAACCAGTTTAGTAGCACTGCTAGCTTCAGCACCGTAGGCATCACTCACTGTTATTTGTATATCGTAAACCGCTGAACCACGATAGTCTTGCGCCGCTAATTGAGTAGCATCAACAATCAGCTCACCAGTATTCGCATCAATACTGATACCTGTTGGAACCTCACTACCCTCTACCATGCTCAATTTATAGGTTAGCGCATCTCCATTAGCATCTGTAAAGATGTTTTGACTATCATAATGCCAATTATCGTTTGAAGCTGATATATACATGACAGGCTGTATCGCTTGATTGACTTCTGGCGCTGTATTTACAACTTCATTTTGATTTAAGTTAAGTCCAATTAATACTGGGTTGTGATCACTGGCTCGGTAAGCATCTGGGGTATATAACTGTTTCTGACCATCGCTTTTGTAGGAGGTGTCATAGTCAAAGGCGGTTGCTTCCTCTGCATTGATGCCCCAAGTTGCCACACCGGTAATTTGATCACTCAACGAGTCGCTGGTAATAATATGATCGAGTGACCCCCATACGCCTTTAAATACATAAGAGTAGCCCTCTTTTTGGATATCGTAACCATTGTTTTCCAGATACTGTAAAGAGTCTTCCATGGTGTATGAGTTAAAATCACCAATCAGCACATTGTCCGTATCGCCTGTGCCAGTTGGATCACTATCCATCCATTGTTTAAGTTGCTGGGCGGCCTCTAAACGAGTGATTGGGTTATTCCCTTGGCCGTCTTGTTGGTCTGGATCAATGACGCTACCTTTTGATTTAAAATGATTCACGACCACACTAAATTGCTCGCCGTCTTTATTTGCTTCAAAAGCTTGGGCTAACGGTACACGGTTCCCATTATCAAAGGCAGGGTATGCGTCAGTATCTGGTACCACAGCGGAACCAACTGGGGTCACATTGGCAGGCTTATAAATCATACCTACCATAATAGCGTCATCGCCTGCTGTGGGTTCAACGCCTGCTATGGCTTCGGTGCTACTGTTAAATGGGCCTTTGATATAGTCATAAGTATTTGCGCCCATTTTTGCATTAATGGCATCTACCAATGCTTTAATAGCGCTGTCTTCGCCATAGCCATTGTTTTGGATCTCCATCAAGCCGACCACATCAGCATCTAAGCCTTCTATCATAGACACTAATTTATCAAGCTGACGGGTATACTCTTCAAGATTATCTGCGCCACGCCCAGACTGCTCATTGCCGTAAGGCGTTTCAAATTTCGAATTGCCATAAGTCGTAAAAAAGTTGAGTACGTTGGCAGAAGCCACTGTTATTTCAGCATCACCAATTTTGGCATGTAAATCTTCAGTAGTTGGTCTATCTTCACCAGTAAAGTTATAGCCTTTGCCATCGATAGGTTGAATTTTGTAATTTCCAAATGAGTAATTCACCACACCGTTTACTTCATCAACACTGTCACCACCTCGTAGAGTATTGGTCTCTGATAACGGCTCACCATTTCTACCAAAAATAACCGTATCTGGATTTTGTTTGGTGTTGGCATCTTCAATAATGATGCGGTCATGCGCTAAGGCTTCAATATAATTCTGATTACCCTCAACATCCGGTTTATTGATTTCTGTATATTGTACTTGTACCTTATCTGAGGTTAGAACCACTTCTCCATATCGTCCTAAATTATAGGTTTCAGTAACCACTAAGCTGCCATTGTCTGACCCAGATTTAATGTTGACATACATGCCCTCAACGGTTTCAAAATCGAAGCTGTCACTAGTGGGTAGAGTAATAGTGGTTGGCTCAGGCAAATCATTCACTGTACCGTCATTGGTAACCGTAAATCCTTGCGTATAATTAATTTGGGTATTGTCATAATACTCATTAACAAGGCCCGATAGCGTGACGGTATCGCCAATACTCGCCATCATCACACCAGGATTATTAGAACCATAATAAACAAAGATACCTTCCGACGTCGCCTCATTCACATCATAATCGGTCGCTTGCTCTTGTACATAAAACCCTTTAAGGCCGGGCACATAAGCGGTGACAATAGCATTGATGGTGACTTCTTGACCTACATACGCCTGCGAGCCATCATTGCCCACACCCTGAATGTCATGGATGAGTGTGTAGTCGGTAGGTTGAGGCGCTGATGATGAGGTTGTAAAATCAAGCGTATTGGGTGTGTTATCGCTAAAGTTAGCTGTCCAAGCGTTTCCTGCAACATCGGTAATCGCAGAATTATCCAAACTTAACTGATAAGACTGATTCACCTCAAGCTCATTAGTCGGGTCAATGGTTAGCGTATTACCAGCCACGCTAATGCGATCGCTTAGAGCAACATCAAAGGTTTCAACCACATTGCCGTTTGCGTCTTTGAGTGTGATAATGCCACTCCCCGTCTGGATAACCTCATCAAATGTCAGTGTAATATCATTATTTGTATCAAACGTCGCAGCGTCATCTACTGGATTGGCTTCAATCAATGTAGGTGCTGTGGTATCCGGCTGAGCATTCCCTAATGTAAAGCTTTCTGTAGGTTGAGCAAATCCTGTACTGTTATCACCTTGCCAGTTATCTGGATTGGCTATGGCGGTTAATAGCGCCTCTTTTGAGCCATGGGTTGTCCCTTGATAGACCGCATTATCCACCTCTTGAATAGCCACAGCTGTCTTTCCAGCCTCTAAGCCAGTCGGCAAGGCTGACGTGTTTGAGTTGGTGGCATCGTCCTGCCAATCTGAGCCTTCTAAATTCACCGCATATATAAAGGTAGGCGCTGTATCTTCACCTTGATACGCAATGACTTGGTCACCACTTGACGCCAACGCCAAGTTACCTTGTTTTGCTACCGTACCTATCGAAGCAGAAACATCGCCATCATTACTCAGTGTGATAACACTACCTGCAGCGATATTTTGGTCTGCTGTCCATAACCATGCGCCCTCATTTGCTCTAAAAGCACCTGTGCTGGTCACACCATTATCAGTAAATTTAATTTCAGTATCTTTATCTAAATCGGTTAATGCCACAAAGCTAATTTGATCAGGATTGTCTGAGTTAATACCAATAATAGCGATATCGCCTGCATTTAAAGAGGTTGTCATGATGTGCTCCAAATTGAGATGTTATCAAAAAATAAGACATTACTGAGTAAGCTTACTCATGATAGGAGCCATAAATGACAAACCGGTGAAGTTTAAATAACACTTTGATGATAAAACGCATCAAAGAAATCAAATAGACTCAATTGGTTAACGATAAGTGAATTTGAATTGAAAATTGGATGAGTTGACTGAGTTGACTGAGTTGACTGAGTTGACTGAGTTGACTGAGTTGACTGAGTTGACTGAGTTGACTGAGTAGCCAATCTTGCCATTCGCTTGTATCTACTGTCAAGGCTAAACCGCTCCTCGGGAGTCGGGGTAGCGACAATGTGTAAACATTTTGCGTCCATTTGCGTCCATTTGCGTCCATTTTTGCTTATTTTTTATCGACACTCGATAAGAAATAAACAACGGCTCTACTCTGACCTTTCTTATGTATAAGACCAAGTTCGATTATTCACTTTCTTCCATTTGGTATAATTGAACTTCTTTTTGAAAAGTTGGATTATTGATGATATCAAGCATAAGTTTGGTAGATTCAGCTAATTCGTCGGAAGTAAAAGGTTCGTTATAAGTATTTTCTGGATGATGAATCGAATGTCTAATATATGTTGGTAATGTAACGTCACAATTAATCAAGATACCTTTTCTATTGAGTTTTTTCCAATTTTTATCTAAGTTTAGGAAACCATTAGCAGTTACCCATTTGTCAAAATCAATAGATTTATCACTTATGACCATCAGACAAATATATCCATAAATTTCACAATGAAAATCGTTTGAAATAATTCCAAAAGCATAATAATTAATTTCCGCCAGAGTAGGTGAAAAAGTAAAAGTTTTCATTGAATCGACTTTTACTGATTCAATAACATTATTTGAGTCCTTTTTATTTGTATAGGTGATAACGTTCTTGTCACCAAAGTTTTTTAATAAAAAAGGTGAGTGTGTGGATATGAACACCTGTTGTTTTTCAGAAATAGCCTTCAATGCTTTAAATAGGGTTTGTTGCGCTCTAGGATGTAATGAGATTTCTGGTTCATCAATAAAGAAAAATAAAGGTTTTTCGACATCTGAGCTACTACCGTTTTTGGATAGAAAATCAGCATAAACTTTCATAACAGCGAATGCGTATGCCCGTTGCATCCCACTACCTTTTTCAGTTAAGCAAGTTTCAACACCATCATCAACGTTTACCATACCTAATTTTATAAAAGAACTAGCGTCTGGTGGTTCAAAGTTAAAATTTATCGACGCTTCACCATAAAATTCTTTCAATGAGGCTTGTATATCATCTTTTAGCTTTGAGGTCTGATTTGCTAGAGAATTCTCACCTGTAATAAACGCTTGTTGATGAGCATCAATAAACTTTCCCCAATCAGCACATTGCATAAAAGACTGACTAATTTCTTTAGTAAGCTTACCCAATGGTTTGGTACTAGAAAAATCCATTAACTCATCTGTTTTAAAATCAGACCAAATAGTGACAATCTCAAAAATGCCACTTACTGCATTAGCAATACCTGCGGGATTTTCAAACTGCTCGGTTTCGAAGTTATAAAAGGCAATGTGTTTATCATTAATAGTGATGGGTTTGTCATTCTGTTGAATGCTTCGCACCTCTGAGCTTCGCTGAAGTATAATTTTATTTTCTTCATCTTCAGTATTAATATATTGTTCATATTTTTTATGGCTTAGTGCATCAACGACATCTATAATTTTGCCACATATCTCAATTTCTACAGAAACATACTCATTTTTGGCATCCGCATTTAAATAATCCTCTATACCTTTTGCTTTAGGTATACCTGACATTAAAAACTCTATTGCTTTAAAAACACTTGTCTTACCTGTATTGTTTTCACCAACAAAACAAACGACAGGTGCATCAACCTCAAAAACTCGCTCACCTTTGAAAGCTTTAAAGTTATTAAGTTTTATTTTAGTAATTCTCATTTAATCATCCTTGGTATTAATGTAGATAAGAGAGATTTAATTCAGTTGTCTATAATGTTAAACCTATACCGTATAAATAGGTATAGAATTTAATATTTTAATAAAGATAATTTAATTTATATCCAGTAGCTTGCAAAACTTAACTACAAAACCGTAGTCAACTTTTTTGACTACAAGTCCGTAGCTAACTCCCATTCACCAACTAAATAGCCCCTATTAATCCTCTCTTTGCCAAAACCCTGCTACAGTAAGTCATAACAAAACCTAATCACCGCAATAAGAAACTCTTAAGCAGGAGACAGCCATGTCGTTAATGACTGATTTAAATTTAACCTGCCCCATCGTGCAAGCCCCAATGGCAGGAGGAGCCACCACACCTGAATTAATCTCAGCCGTCAGTAATTTTGGCGGACTCGGTAGCCTTGGCGCAGGGATGACCGCACCCAATACCTTGCATGAGCAAATCAATCAAATTAAAGCGTTAACTGACAAGCCTTTTGCGGTTAACCTAATGGTATTAAGTGAGTCAGAATCAAGTACTTTTGATACTCCTATTCCCGACTGGCTACAAGCCTATTACGATGAGCAAGGCATTGAGGTAGAGTTACCCGACACGCCAGCGCAGTCCTTTAGCGCACAGCTTCAAGTATTGCTAGACAACCCTGTCCCTGTGGCAAGTTTTACCTTTGGTATTATCAGTCAGGATCAGGTAGACGCCTTGCATAAAGTCGGCACAAAAGTTGTCGGAACGGCAAACCATCCGCTAGAGGCCAAAGCGTGGGCAGATATTGGTGCAGATGCGGTATGTGTGCAGGGTTATGAGGCAGGCGGACATCGAGGTGGTTGGCTTGAGGCAAGCGAGCAAGACCCGCTTGGTTTGTTGACCTTGATTAGCCAAACCAAAGCCGTCACTGATATTCCGTTGATTGCCGCAGGTGGCATAATGACAGGGCAAGACATCAAAGCGGTGCAAACTGCTGGTGCGCAAATGGCACAGTTGGGTACGGCATTTTTAACCACCCATGAGAGTGGTATTAACCCAACCTATAAACAAGCCCTGTTAAAAGTAGCGCAAGGTAAAAGAGAAGGCATCACTCGTTTAACCCACCTGTTTTCGGGTAAACCAGCAAGAGGGTTGGTAAATGAGTATTTAACTCGTTATGCTGAATATGATAACGGTCATGCTTTGCCGTCCTATCCGCAGTTAAACGCTATGACAAAACCGATGCGAGCGGCAGCGGCCAAAGCCAGTAATCCAGAACATATGTCACTATGGGCAGGACAAGGTGTGACTCAAGTACAGGCAGAATCAGTAAGTGAATTAATGCACCGATTAACTTCAGAGCTATAATCAGTAACGTGCTAAACAGTTAAGGTGTTAATGTTAGCTCTAACCTCACAAACCTATCATCAAAAAGAAACAGGCTAAGAGAACTTCTCTTAGCCTGTTTCTTTTTAGCCGTTTTTTATTTCTAGAGCGCTATCCACACAGTATTTAAATAAATCTACCTATTGACTTGCTTTATTCGGCTGTTGATTTGGTTTTTGCTCTAACTGTTCGCGGAATGCTTTGTAATCATCAGCAGTTTGTTTAACCTTCTCAAGCATTGGCACATGACCGACTTTAGGCATCATAATAACTTTGGCTTGCGGAATAATAGTAGCGATATACTCGGCGGTTTCTGGCTTGATAATCTTGTCTTCCTCACCCCAAACGACCAAGGTCGGAATGTTATTATCCGCGATAACCTTTGCTTTTTCCTCGACACTGTCACCGACGATTTGTACTAAGATTTTGGACTCTAACGATCTGTTGTTGATTCTATCCTGAGCCAATACCGCTTTTACCGACGTTGGGATATACGGCGGATCATACATCACCAAATCGCTTAGTTTTTCAAAGTCTTCATAGCTGCTAATCAGTAGCGGATTGTTCTCAAGCGTTGCGCCCTCTAATGACTCTGGCACACCCACTGACCAGAATCCAGCACTGTCTAATAACCACAAGCTGCCTATCTCTTTGGGGTACAGCGCAGCATAGGCCACACTAATCGACCCACCCATTGAGTTACCCGCAATATGCAGATTGGAGGTCATGCCCTTGGCCTGCATTAGCTCGTGCAAGCGTTTGGCCTGCGCATCAGCGCGATAGTTTTCATCCATGGGCTTATCAGAGTCACCAAATCCTAATAAATCCGGAATGATGACATGATAGTCCTTAAACTCTTCTGCAATACGCATAAAGTTAATGATACTACCGCCAAAGCCATGAATCAATAACAAAGGCTTGCCCGATGTATTGTTGTTATCGGCATATATCAAGGTATGACCTGAAGATAATTTGAACGACTTTATCTCTAGGCCGGCTTTGTTACGCTCATGCTGCAACAGCTTTTGAGTGGTGGCAACCGTTACGGCATTGGGGGTTGTACAGCCGATGACAGATACGGCAAGCAACATGGCAAGCACTTTTGAAAAGTGTTTTTTGAACAGGGTCATTTAAGCCTCTCTTTTATAGAGTATGGTTATAGAGTACGGGTATCATGTATGAGCGATAGTGAAATGGGGTGTCCTAATTATGTGGGACATTTAGATAAGGTAAATCAGTTCAATCAATAATACACTTAAATTAACTATTCAACCAACCTAATTGAACACAGTCAATAATGGCTAAAGTGATTATAGGGCGTGTGGAACCATAAAGGGGATGTCATATTCTGACATTTTTATGCAAAAATTTTACAGAGCTCATAAATAGCATTTGTTATGATAATCTAAATCAAGAAGTTAATTTTAAATAAACACAGATAGAATGATTACTTGTTGATAAACGCGCAAAGCGTGTAAAAAGCAAAAGCCTCTCCTAAATAAGAGAGGCTTTTTGAATGAAGGGTAAGAATTAATCTTTCCAAAAAACGAGCCAAAAAACGAGTTTGACCCAGGTGGGTTAATTCTTAGAAATGATATTATATGATTAATACGCCTTATGGAGTCCCATAAACCCATGACCGAATCTTCTCAAAACCAAAAGCCCTCACCTAAAATACGTATTCATCAAAAATATCATCGCCTGATATTTACAGGACTGATGGCCTCGTTGATGTCGGTAATTATTTCTGGCGCATTGATACTGATTAAAGAGGGCTATAGTGATGCTTATTTTGAGCATCTTATCAGTTCATGGCTCTTGGCTTTTGCGTTTGCGTGGCCAAGCGCTTATGTGTGCGCGTATGTGATACAAACCCATATTTTAAGTCGTATCGATTTTTACACTGACCAAGACCAATAAGATAAATACTAGGGCGTGTCCTCATTTTGAAAATGGTGATAAAAATAAGATAAATCGCAGTCAGACAAGGAAAATAATGCCGTAAATATCGAGATATTTACCAGTTATTTGAGGCAGTATGACAAGATTTAGCTATTTTTAGCCCATTTAAATGTAATCGTACGAATTGAGGACACGCCCTAAACTTACACCAGTGGCTCAAGGATTTGAGTGTATAACGTACGACCGTAAAGGTCTTTTAGCATTACCATCATATTCTCTGTTTTACCATCAATAGCCACTTCCCCAAAGAACTGCATCCCCGCACTCGGTGGCAAGTTTGATTCACCCTCTTTCGGCGCTTTGACATACTTAAGCTCAGGACCAAAGGTATTATCCAGCTCATTAGGGCCAAAAGTACCTGCGTTTAATGGGCCTGAAACGAACTCCCAAAATCCATTAAAGTCTTGAAACTGAGCGTTATCAGGGTTGTAGTAATGAGCAGCAGTGTAATGCACGTCAGCGGTTAACCAGATGGTATTATTGATATTATTGTGTTTAATAAATCGCAATAGATCTGCAATTTCATGTTCACGGCCTAACACTGGCCCATCCCCATTTGACGAATTCTCAAAGTTATCACCGTCTTTGACCATCAGCCCGATAGGCATGTCTGAGGCAATCACCTTCCACGTAGCATTTGACTCTCTCAACCCTTGCTTTAACCATGCGATTTGCTCGCGTCCCATATAAGCGGTGGCCTCACTAGGCTGAGCTTGGCGATTAGCAGAGTTATCGCCGCGGTAAGTGCGCATATCGATGACGAACACATCAAGCGATGGGCCATACGGGATTTTACGATAAATACGCTCTTTTTCATCGGCTGAGAGTCGCATCGGCATGTATTCCATAAAAGCTTTTTTTGAGCGGGCTGATAACAGTGCCACACTCTTTTCGGTGTATCGATCATCGTCCAAGATTTCATTCGGATACCAGTTGTTGACGGTTTCGTGGTCATCCCACTGCGAAATAATAGGCACTTCAGAGTTAAAGCGACGCACGTTTTTATCCATTAAGTTATAGACATAGTTGCCACGATACTCATCTAACGTCTCAGCCACTTTACTCTTAGCTTCGGTCACCACGTTGCGCCAGATGCTACCATCCGCCAATTCTACTTGCGACTTAATTGGACCGTCGGCATAGATATTATCGCCACTATGAATAAAGAAATCTGGACGACTCTCGGCCATCGTATGATAAATTTTCATACCCCCAAAGTCTTCATTAATACCCCAGCCCTGACCAACGGTATCACCCGACCACTGAAATCGGATGTCTCTCTTTTGATTGGGCGCAGTTTTAAAGTGCCCTAAAACAGGATGGCTTTGTGTTTTAGCCCGACCTAAATCGGCGTAACTGACCCGATAAAAGATATGTTGACCAGCAGGTAAGCCTTGCAAATCTACCGTGGTGGTAAAGTCATTTTCAGGGAGTGCTGCTGGTCCCATGACTCTGGTTACATTGTCAAACTTAGGCGTTGTCGCCCATTCAACAATCATACGCGCTGGGCGATTGGTACGACTCCAAACCACGCCGCGACCATTCATAATATCTCCAGATTGCACGCCGTAGGGGATAAGCGGACGGTCTGTACCAATAGCAAATACTGGCTTTGAACTGACTGCGGCGGCACTGGCAACAGTGGATAACTTCAAAAAATCTCGACGATTAACAGCCATGGGTACTCCTCAGTTATAGAATTATTTATCGGTTGATTAGAGTGCTTGCGCTTAGCGTTATATCTTTTGATTGTTGTCTATGCTCATTACCTATTCGACGAGCTTCCATGATGTTAGAGCACCCATATTAAAGTTTGATGTATTGTCAGCTTGTCACAAAATATTCATTATTTGGGTCAGCTTGAACCCTGCTATTTACCCGACCACAAACACAAAAAACCACTGCCATAAATGACAGTGGTTTTTATTAATAACGATTGATAGAGCTATTGAGCTAAACCTAAATAACTATTAGCTTGCCGCATCGAGTAGCTGAAATGGGAAGGTCACCACATCAAAGGCTAAGGCAAAAGGCAACAACACTAACTTACCTGCCGTGTTTGCGCCTCTGTGCTGAGTAGTAGTCGATTCGGTTTTGGTATAAATCGTCACCGGATAAGCCTTGCTAAGCGTGCTGTATTTTGACTGAATTAAGCTCAAATTACTGACCGCTGGATAGACACCACCTTGAATCGGCACTGTAAAGCAAAAACGCTGTGCTTGCATGCGCTCATCGCTAGAGCTACTGCACTCCTTACCGCCATTTTGTAAGAAGAAGTTGTAATCGCTACGCTGAAAATCGTCTTTTAATTTAGCGTATGACAGCTTCATTTGACCTTGGAAGTAGCCGTCATTTTTTGGCGAATAAAAGCGCATTTCGTTTTCAACGCGGATATTCTTAGGATCAAGGTTGGTTAACAAGTTAACCATTTCAGGCCCGCCTTGGCTCAACACATAGCTGTTTTTCTCACCGACAATAACCACGCTACTGGCTGGCATATTGGGCAGACGCGTGGCAGGACGACCAAAAGCGACCAATTCATCTTGTACCAATACTTGCTCAGTACTGGTGGTACTAGAGTAGCTGCCTGAGTCTAGTAGCTCAGAGGTGGCACAGCCTGATAGCCCGAAAGTAGTAACCGCCAAACTACCTAATAGCAGTATCTTGGCGTTAGATTTAACAAAACGTGATGATTTATGTTGTGACTGTTGTTGATTTAATTGCATTTCAATTCCCTATGATTATTAATGATTAAATATTACTGCATAGTCTATGTAGTAGCAATCTATTTTTATCAAACACGTTTTACTAGGCAGCCCTTTGGTCAGTAGCGCTATCAAGCCACCTCATTCAGACCAGCGACTTTGTTTTTGAGACAAGCGACTTGGTGCTCAGCTGTGCCCTCTAATACTGGCTTGGTTTGGGCACAGCCATCATCAGCAATGGGGCAACGGGTGCGAAACACGCACCCGGATGGCGGATTGATCGGGCTTGGTAAATCCCCTTCTAGCAGCTCAATGGTCTTATTACGTTCAATCTCTGGATCAGGAATCGGTACCGCTGACATCAGCGCCTTGGTATAAGGATGAGTCGGATTACTATAGACCGCTTTATCGACACCTAGCTCCACCGCATTGCCCAAATACATCACCAGCACTCGGTCAGATATGTGCTTGACCACAGACAAGTCATGCGCAATAAAGATCAACGCCAAGCCCATCTCTTTTTGCACGTCTTGCAACAGGTTAATCACCTGTGCCTGAATGGAGACGTCCAGTGCTGATACTGGCTCATCACAAATAATCAGCTTCGGCTTTAGAATAAGCGCACGTGCAATACCGATACGCTGACACTGACCGCCAGAGAACTCATGCGGATAACGGTTAACTTGGTTGGCAAGCAGACCCACCTTCTTCATCATGGCACGTACTTGATCTTCAACTTCTGCCTTAGGCATTTTAGGATAATAAGTACGCAGCGGCTCAGCGATAATATCGCCCACGGTCATACGTGGATTTAATGAGGCGAGCGGATCTTGGAAAATCATCTGAATGTCTTTACGGGTTAAGCGCATCTGCTTTTTAGAAGCGCCCATAATTTCTTGACCGTTAAATTTGATACTACCTGAACGGGCTTTAACCAGTCCAATAATGGTACGCGCTAAGGTGGATTTACCACAGCCCGATTCACCGACTACCCCTAAGGTCTCGCCAGCAAATAGGTCAAAAGACACGCCATTGACCGCCTTTAGGGTTGCAGGCTTCTGCCAAAAATAGCTGCCTTTTTGTTTGATATCAAAGCTTGTCACCACATCCCTTACTTGCAATAAAGGCGCATCATTGACCACATCGATTCGATTGTTTTTAGTCTTTGTCATGGCGATTATCCCTCCATCCCTGTGGCAATTTGTGCCTGCGCATCTTGTGGTTCGGTATTGGCGATATCCTCTGGTTTCCAGTGGCAAGCGCGTTGACGCTCATTGGGCAAAAACTCAAGCGGCGGCGGCACATCACGGCAGATATCCATTGCATAAGTGCAGCGGTCGTAGAATGGACAACCGGCTGGCAGATTAAGCAGGTTTGGCGGACTGCCCGGAATGGTTTCAAGCTTACCACTGTTATTGTCTAGACGCGGAATCGCACGCAGTAACCCTTTGGTATACGGATGGGTCGGGTTATAAAATATCTCTTCGGTTTCGCCATAGGCCATGGTACGTCCGGCATACATCACCAATACGCGATCACAGATACCAGCGACCACCCCCAAATCATGGGTAATCATAATAATCGTCGTACCAAAATCACGCTTAAGCTCGTTCATCAAAGTCATGATTTGCGCCTGCACCGTCACATCAAGGGCGGTGGTTGGCTCATCAGCAATCAATAGCTTAGGGCGGCACAATAGCGCCATCGCAATCATTACCCGTTGACGCATACCACCAGAGAACTCATGCGGATACATACCGATACGCTTGCGTGCTTCTGGTATCTTGACCGCATCAAGCATCTTGATGGCCTCTTCCCAGGCGTCTTTTTTGCTCATACCTTTATGCAATATCAGCACTTCAGCAAGTTGATCGCCGATTTTCATATAGGGATTTAAAGAGGTCATCGGATCTTGGAAGATCATCGACACTTGTTCAGCGCGTAGCTTATTCAGCTCTTTTTCATACAATCCAAGTAGCTCACGTCCTTCAAATAATACCGATCCTTTGGCATGACCATTTTTAGCCAATAGCCCCATTATAGCGAATGCGGTCTGCGATTTACCCGAGCCTGACTCACCGACGATACCCAGAGTTTCACCCTGATGCAAATTAAAATTGAGTCCATTTACAGCGGTCACCAACCCGTCTTCGGTACTAAATTGCACCGATAGATCTTTTACTTGCAGTAGGTCTGCTGCATTACTGACCTCAATTTCTGGTTTTAGGTTGTCTTTTAATACTGTCATAACGGTGTTACCTGTATTGGCTATAATTGGCTATCAGATAATTTGTTTATACGGTTAAATGTTTTCTAAGAAAGGGGTTATGGTGCATTCGTCTTACTATACTAAGACCTAGTTAACGGTCTTTAGGATCAAACGCATCACGTAAGCCATCACCGATAAAGTTAAAGCAGAACAAGGTTACTACCAAAAATACCGAGGGAATTAATATCTGCCACGGTGCAACCTGCATGGTCTGTGAGCCTTCTTGTAATAAGGCACCCCAACTGGTCATGGGCTCTTGTACCCCTAAGCCTAAGAAGCTTAAGAATGACTCAAATAAGATCATACTTGGTACCAACAGTGAGGCATAAACCACAACCACACCCAGTACGTTTGGCACAATATGACGCATAATAATATTAAAGCCAGAAACACCGCCCACATGCGCCGCTTCAATAAATTCTTTACTCTTCAAACTTAAGGTTTGACCACGCACGATACGTGCCACATCGAGCCATGACACCAAGCCAATGGCCACGAAGATCAGCATCAAGTTACGACCAAAAATGGTCACCAATAAAATCACGAAGAACATAAACGGAAAGGCGTTTAAAATCTCCAAAAAGCGCATCATAACGGCATCAATTTTACCGCCCAGATAGCCAGAAGTCGCGCCATAAACTGTACCGAAGATAACCGCCACCGTTGCACCGGCAATACCAACAAGCAGCGAAATACGCCCACCAATGGCAGTACGTACTAGCAAATCACGCCCGAGCGAATCAGTACCGAAGTAATGCTTATTATCAAAGGACGGTGCCCCCTGCATATAGCCCCAATCGGTTTCGGCATACCCAAAAGGCGCGAACATTGGTACGAAAATTACAAATAACGTCACCAAAAATAAGATGACCAAACTGGCGATGGCGGCTTTGTTTTTATAAAAACGGCGCCACGCATCTTGCCATAAGCTACGTCCCTTTACAGTCGGGGCGGTAGGCGCTACTGAATCAATGGGCTTATCAGTGATTACACTCATAGTCATCCTTGTTACTTGTCTTTGAATAGCGTCAACGTTATTTAAACAGTAAGATTATCTGACTTATACCTGTTAAATCACGTCGACTATCGCTGGCTATAATGAATTATTAGGTATGTATTCATATGATTTTTGAGTCATAAACGCTCTAAATAACCACTACCTAATATTTAATTTGTGGGTCAATAACGGCATATAAAATATCGACAATGGCGTTAAAGGCAATGGTTAATACGCCCACCAAAATGGTTAAGCTAAGCACCATGCCATAGTCGCGGTTAAGCGCACCATTGACGAATAACTGACCGATACCGGGCAGACCAAAAATGGTCTCAATGACGATAGAGCCGGTAATAATACCCACAAACGCAGGGCCTAAATAAGAAATAACAGGCAGTAGCGCCGGACGCAGTGCATGCTTGAGCACGATGCGCTTCATCGGCAAGCCTTTGGCGCGCGCAGTACGGATATATTGACTGTTCATCACCTCAATCATCGAGCCACGCATAATACGAGCGATACTGGCAACATAAGCCAAGGCCAGCGCAGTCACTGGAAGGATTAAATTCTGTACTGCCCCATCGTTCCAACCACCCCCTGGTAGCCACTTTAAGGTAATGGCAAAGATTAGCACCAATAACGGGGCTTTCACAAAGCTTGGAATCACCACACCAATGTTGGCAAATGCCATCACGATATAGTCAATCCAAGAGTTCTGCTTGAGCGCTGCCACAATACCAAATATCAGCCCAAGTACCACGGCTAAGATAAAGGCGTATAAACCCAGCTCAACCGAAACAGGCACGGCTTGCGCCAGCAGCTCATTAACGGTGTAATCTTTGTATTTAAAAGACGGACCGAAGTCGCCGACCGCAATTTGCTTTAGATAATTGACGTACTGTAGCCACATCGGATCGTTCAAATGGTATTTGGCTTCAATATTTGCCATGACCGCAGGTGAAAAACTGCGCTCACCACTAAACGGGCTGCCTGGGGCCAGCCGCATCATAAAAAACGACACGGTAATGAGGATAAACATGGTTGGGATGGCTTCTAATAGCCGCCGAAATATAAGCTTTAGCATAAACCCTCTGTTATCAGTAACGCTATGATCAAAGTGGCCTAATACAGTTACTCTCTATGGATAAAGCAACATGCCTGCCTTGATCATATCTAATGAGATTCGGTCAATAAGTACTGCCTTTTCTATATAAATGCTGCCGTTCAAATGTCTTTAATGCTTAGCAATCGCCAAGTCTTTGGCCTGCCACACATCTAATGGATCGTTTTCTGGAAACCCAACCACATACGGCTTAACCAAACGTACGCCCACATAATGGAACATGTTTAGGTTTGGCATATCGGCATCGAGCTGCGCCTCTGCTTGCTGATATAAATTCGCACGCTCTTTAGCACTAACGCCATCAACCAAGGTTTGATTCATAATCTTATCAAACGCTGGGCTTGAGTATTTGCCGTGGTTGTTGGTGTTGTCTGTTTTGAGCGTATTTAGGAAAGAAGACGGCTCATTATAATCACCGCACCAGCTTGAACGGGCAATATCATAATTACCATTACGTCGGGTATCTAGATAAGTTTTCCACTCTTGATTGACCAAGGTGACATTCACCGTGTCCTCGCCTAGCGCTTGTTTCATTAATGAGCTAAACGCCACTGCAATCTTTTTGTGATTGTCACTGGTGTTATATAACAGCTCAAATTTGAGCGGATGAGTGGCATTGTAACCAGCCTCATCAAGTAGCTTTTTGGCCTCCTCGATACGCTGCTCTTTGCTCCACTGTTGCCACTTCGGTGCAAAATTCTTCATGCCATTGGTGGTCGGCGGCGTCAATTGATATGCCGGCTTTTGCCCCTGCCCCATGATTTTGGTGGCGATAATATCACGGTCTAATGCCAAAGCAAGCGCACGGCGTACGCGGGCATCATCAAAGGGCGGTTTGACCGTATTGTATTGATAATAAAAACTACATAGGCTAGGAGACACTTGGATTTGATCACCTAGCTCCGCCTTTAGAGAGTCAAATTGCTCGGTCGGCATACCACCACCGATATCAATCTCACCGGCTTTATAACGGGCAACATTGGTAGTCTCTGACTCGATAGGCAATATAGTAACGGTATTGATGGTGGTGTTGGCATCATCGTAATACGACGGATTACGCTGCAATACGATTTTGTCATTCACTTGCCATTCGCTGATTTTATAAGGTCCATTAACCACGATATTGGCAGGGTCTGTCCATTTTGAGCCGAACTTCTCAACCGTCGCCGGATGTACTGGCGAGGTTGAGGTATGAATCAGCATATCGACAAAATAAGGGACTGGCTCGGTTAAGCGGACCTCAAGGGTTTTGTCGTCAATTGCGCTTACCCCAAGCATCTCAGGAGACTGCTCACCATTGATAATCGCCTCTGCCCCAACTACCTTGGCATCCGCTAAGTAACTGCCATAAGGTGAGGCTGTATTGGGATCAACCACACGGCGCAGACTATAGACAAAGTCTTCGGCAGTGACAGGGTCGCCATTGGACCATTTGGCATCACGTATTTTAAAAGTCCAAACCTTATTATCCGGACTATCCCAACTCTCCGCCATCGCCGGAATGGTTTTACCCTCGGCATCGGTTGTCACTAGCCCAACCAGCTGTTGGCGAATGATATTGGCCTCAGGAAGCCCTGAGATTTTATGTGGATCAAGTGATTCAGGCTCAGTGCCATTATTAATCACAATCTCTTGTTTTTCAGCCAACACACTGGGGTCAATATTGGCCGAATCATTGGCATTACCAGCAGACTTATCACCACATCCTGCCAGCATAAGCGCTGCAGTCAGTGCTGCTGCTAACGGCAATTTATTAAACGTCGTCGTTAAGGGTTTTAGCATGCCCATATCCTTATAAGCGATAAAATTGGACGTTCTTTGCAATGAGCCAAACGAGACTCTTTATGTCTCTACTTTTTAATTAACAAAAGGCCAGTCAAATAGAAATAGGTCAAGTATAAAGCAGGACGGATCAGATTTATTAGCATTGTACGATTCATCTGACCCTGCCTTGCTTTACACGCCTATCACGCCCCTCTTGCCAAGCACTATCTAATGTTTGGCAATTTTTAGATCTTTACCTTGCCAGTTATCTAAAGCGTCCTTAGTTGGGAAGCCGATAACGTATGGCTTGATAAGACGTGGGCTTACATAATGGTAAATATTGAGCAATGGCATATCTGCATCAAGCTGTTCTTCAGCTTGCTTGTACAGTTGCGCACGCTGCTCAGGACTGACGCCTGCTTTTAAGGTTTGGGTCATGATGCTATCAAACCTAGGGCTTGAGTATTTACCATGGTTATTACTGTTGCCAGATTTGACAATATTTAGGAAAGTGGAAGGCTCATTATAGTCGCCACACCAGCCCGCGCGCGATATATCATAGTTGCCATTGCGGCGAGTGTCCAAATAGGTTTTCCATTCTTTATTAACCAAGTTGACATCGACAAAGTCTAGCGACTGCTTCCACAGCGAGCTGGCAGCAACGGCAATCTTTTTATGGTTGTCATTGGTGTTATACAGTAGCTCAAACTTTAGAGGATTGTTTTGGTTATAGCCGGCTTCATTAAGCAGTTTTTTGGCTTCCTCAACCCGCTTTTCCTGACTCCAGCTTTGCCATTCTGGTTTATTATTTTCCATCGAATTAGTCGATACTGGCGTAAACTGATAGGCAGGAGTTTGACCTTGACCAATGACTTTATCGGTAATGGTGTCACGGTCTAGCGCCAAGGCTAGCGCACGACGGACACGAACATCATCAAACGGTGGTTTGACGGTATTAAACTCATAATAGTACGTACATAGCATGGGTGACACTTGCAACTGATCGCCCAACTGCTCTTTTAATGAGGCGAACTGCTCAGGCGGGATTTCGTTATAAGTGACATCGATTTCGCCAGATTGATAGCGTGCCACATCCGTGGTACTTGACGGAATGGCCAATAAGGTAATTTTATCTAGGGTCGTATTAGCATTGTCATAGTAGCTGTCGTTGCGTGTTAATACGATTTTGTCATTTACTTGCCATTCACTGATTTTATAAGGCCCATTGACCACAATATTGGCAGGATCAGTCCACTTATCACCAAATTGTTGCACTGCTTTAGGATTGACAGGCTTTACAGAGGTGTGAATAAGCGTATCTGGGAAATAAGGCACAGGCTCTGATAGCGTGATCTGTAGCGTTTTATCATCTATAGCTTTGACACCCAAAGTATCTGGCTTGGCGTTACCATCAATAATATCTTGTGCGCCCACTACCTTGGCATCTGCTAAGTAGCTGGCATAAGGTGAGGCGGTATTGGGATCTAGCACTCGGCGCATACTGTAAACAAAATCTTCGGCCGTTACTGGATCGCCATTTGACCACTTAGCATCACGAATTTTAAAGGTCCAAACTTTATTATCAGTGCTATCCCAGCTCTCCGCCATACCCGGAATGGTTTTGCCCTCAGCATCTGTCGTCGTCAGCCCTACCAACATTTGACGTAGAATATTAGCTTCGGGCACCCCCGATACTTTGTGCGGATCCAACGACTCTGGTTCAGCGCCGTTATTAATAACCATCTCTTGTTTGTCAGCCATCACATTGGGGTCAATATTAGCTGAGCCACTGGTACTAGCTGACTTATCACCACAACCAACCAGTGCCAATGCTAGCGCTAGAGTGGTGGGAACAAAAACGGCGTTAAATAGTGAGGTTGGTTTGTGCATGATGACATCCTTTTGGCTATGGCTAGAAAATAGTTCTCAGGAACTATCGTAATCAATTAACGATTTCAGCGTTACAGCAAATCCAATCAAGTAAACGAACACAGTCGTTACATTGAGTATTAAATTTGATATCGAGTTTACTATTTATTACAGGTAGTTAAAGTAATAGTGACTATCTATTGTAGGCATATTAATAAAAAAAATATATAACGTTGTCAATAAATTTTAATAGTTTTATGTTATATACAAAGCTTTTAACCTTCAGTACAGGCATTATAGTCATGGTCAGATAAATAAAAGTTAGCTAAAGTTATACTGATAACGAGAATGATGCTCTGTTAGGATTAGTAGTGTGGTTTAAAAACCAAACAAACGCTTTGGTATAAATAGCCATAGCCACCTATTTGTGATAAACCCCGTTCATGCTAAACCCCATTCATGCGAAATAAGGAACGTATCATGCGTAGTGCGTCTTATCATACTTTTGGCAAACCCTCCAAGGTTCTATCAGTCATCGATACACCGATGCCAGAACCTGGCCCAGATGAGATACGAGTTAAAACCATATTGGCTACTATTCATAATCATGATTTAGCCACTATCAAAGGTCAATATGGCGATAAACCCACCTTACCGGCCATCGCAGGTAGTGAAGCGTTAGGTGTGGTTGATGCGGTTGGTGAAAACGTAGAAGGATTTGCCGTCGGAGACCGAGTTGCTGCCGCCAGTGTTCATGGAACATGGGCTGAGTACTTTACCGCCCCAGCTAAGATGGTGTTTGCTATTCCGGAGAAGCTTGAAGATGAAATAGCCGCTCAGCTAATCGCTATGCCACTGAGTGCTTTAATGCTACTTGAGTTTATGCAGTTACAACCGGGTCAGTGGGCTATTTTAAATGCGGCCAACGGTGCTGTGGGTAAATCCTTTGCGATGCTGGCGGCGGCCCGTGGTATCCATACCATTAGCTTGGTGCGCCGTGCTGAAGCTGCTCGAGAGCTTAACGAACTAGGGATTAAGCATGCCATTGATACCTCAAATCCTAACTGGAAGGATCAAGTACGCAACATCGTAGGCGAGTCACAAATTAGTGCTGCGGCCGACTCTTTAGGGGGTAGTGCCAGTAATGAATTGTTATCCGTATTGGGTCATGGCGGCACGTTAGTCTCATTTGGGGTTATGGCAGGTGAGCCCATGGTGATAGACCCAGGTCCATTTATATTTAAACAAGCGGTTATTAAAGGGTTTTGGGGTAGTAAAACCAGTCGTGAAATGAATCTTGAAAATAAACGACGTTTAATAAACGAGCTGGTTAAGCGTGCCGAGAGCAACCAGCTCATTCTTCCTGTCGAAGCTATTTATGACTTAGAGGATGTTAAAGAAGCGGTGTCGGATGAGCTGCAAAATGGTAAAAACGGCAAAGTATTATTAAAACTCTAAACAGGTGCCGTCTGACAAAGCAGGCAAAGTACTGAGTAACGGGTTCAAGAGACTAATAAGGACGTTTACAACATGGATTTATTGGATAGAATTCGAGCCGATTACAGACAGAGTAAAGCGATATTTTGGTTAAAGTTTATCATCATCATAGTGATACTCTATTGTAGTTTTCAGCTGCTATTTATTATGATAGCGGACTTTAGTGGTAGTGAGTTCACTTCTACCGTCACTTTATATCCTTTCTTTATCGTCCTACTTACAGGCTTTATATATCTGATTCGGTTGTATCAAATATCGTTTGATACACAGAACCCAAGGTTTAAACCCTTGCGAACAAGTGCCCTCGCTAACTTTGCTTTGTCAGCACTACTGTTTTTTACGTACTTCGTTTCCAACTCTTTTTAACCCCCTCGGCATAAGAATTAAAAAAGCACCCACTTGGGTGCTTTTTGGGTTTCAATATAAGGCAAGAAACTGCTCACACTCATATCGCTAGGCGTTGCATTGTCACCATGACTCATCCCAATAAATGCTATTATGCAACTTAAATTAAATTAGAAATAATAACAACTAATACGATAGGATGTGCCTACTATGCCCTCGAGAGTAACTTCTACTTACCCTTCTACCTCCTCTGCCGACCCCCAGTATACCTCCAAGCCTAGCCGTCAAACTTGGTTAGCATTTTTTGATAAATCACTGCTCATTATTGGCGCTATTGCCGTGATATTGGCCTTGGTGTTTTTTATTGCCTACAACTGGTCTGATATGGGCAAAGCGGGTAAGTTTGCTTTGGTTGAAGGGGCATTAATTGCCAGTATTGTAGGCTATAGTTTCCTTGCTTACAAACGCCGTTACAAGTTTGCGCAACAACTGTTGCTATTTATAGCCAGTGTTGCTACTGGCAGTCTGTTGGCTTTATTTGGACAGGTTTATCAAACAGGGGCTGACACTTGGCAACTGTTTTTTAATTGGGCACTGTTTATCACCCCTTGGGTACTTATAGCCCGTATGCCCTCGCTTTGGCTACTTTGGCTAGGTCTTCTCAACTTAGTTTTAATGTTATCAGCTAATACCGCTGGATTTTGGTTTGCCACGCATGGTTTTGTAGGTCTTGATATAGAGACGGTTTGGCTCATAACGTCTGCATTATTAAACATGGCAGCGCTTGTGTTATGGCTCGCGTTTATGCCCAATCGAACTCAAGCTGACTCATTAAATGCTGAATACAATACCGCGCTCAATACCACACACAATCCCGATCATAAAGCCGCGCACCATCCCGAGCAAAGTGCTGAGCAACCAGCGCTCAATCAATCGGTTCCTGAATATAAAGGTAATGAGGAAGACACGCGACTTCATAATCGTCTACTCAATACAGAGTATCATTGGAGCACATATGTTGTTGGTGCCGTTGCTACTTTTTATGCCACTCGTTTGGGCATGTTTATTGTCTTAGACTACGGCGATATTGTCTCAAACATCGTGACCCTATTACTTTGGGCAGGCTTTGTCAGATATATGTATTGGCGCTTTAGGGTTAAGCACATCGACATCTTAATGCTCACCTATTTATGTGGCTCAATCGTTAGTGTGGTCATGGTGTGGGCGTCAGACCTACTTTTGAGAGACTTCGATGCTTTTGGAGTTATGTTATTAGCCATATTATTGACTGGTATTAGCGCCACAGCGGTGACTTGGCTTCGGTCAGTGATTAAAATAAAAAATAAATCATCAGAAGATTACTATACACAATTGCCTTCTGATGCAGTGACTACTGCTCCCACGGCTCATACAGAGATAGACAACGATGATGCGACTCCCTGGTATCTGCATCTATTTTTAGGGCTTAGCGGTCTGATATCAGGTGCTTTAATCACTGGGGTAATCGTTTTATTATTTAATGATCTTCTAGATAGCCCTATCGCCCAAGCCATTATTGGCTTTGTGTTGTTGGCTATTGCTATCATTACATTCAAACAAAACCCTCAGTATCACTATCAACTAGAACGCCACACTCCAAACCAAGACCCTACTCAGCCCCACCATCAGTCAAGCAATCAGTCAAGCAAAACGTTTGTACAAAGCATCGCTTACTCTTTTAGCATAGCGGGTCAGTTGTTTTTGGGCTACGCCATTTTTAATGCCTTAGACACCGAGCCTTTAAGAACGGTTGCGTTTTTAAGCTTACAGCTCCTGCTGTATGTCATCGTTCGCGACTTTTTACACCGTCTCTATAATTCGATAAACGCACTGGGGTGTGTCATATGGCTACTTGCCTACTATAACGCCCCAGAAACTTCCGCACCGCTTTTAGCACTCGTTTTGTGTGTCTTTAGCTTACAATCTACTGAATTTTTGCAGTTTGTTTCTCCCGCCAAACGCAGCCGAGCATTGGCATTATTAAAGCCTTTGGGTTACGCCAGTATGCTGTTATTACTCGTCATTTCAGTGCTGTTTATTTCTGCTGAATACAGCCCTGATATTGTCAACACAGCCAATGGGTTTTATTACCACTACCCTCTAGCCCAAGGGTTGCTTATCGCTGTCAGCCTGTATGCCACCCATATTTTGTTGCGCCGTTATCACAGTGGTTTAAATTCTAGAACGGGCATCATTATTGCCAGTGCAGTCGTTGTATTAGGCATATTGTCGGTCTATGTTTCAGGACTACTGTCAACGTGCCTAGTGATTGTGATTGCCATGGCAAATCAGCAAAAACGAATCATGGCATTGGCACTAGTTGCCTTAGTGGGCTACGTCTTTTGGTATTACTACCAGCTGGATACCACTCTGCTAGTCAAGTCTTTATCAATGCTAAGCGTTGGTATCGCGGTGCTGCTGATACGTTGGCTATTGGTTAGTAAATATTTTGCTAAACATACGGGTTTAACGCCTTCAATCATTCAAGATGCCAGTCAAGAAAGCAGTCAACAATCTAGCCAAGCAAATGACCAACTAACCACTCATACTCCGAGCAACGATAAGGAGCAGGGATAATGAATACGAGCTTATTAAACACCGTCTATCGCCTAGCTAAACAACAACTGTCTCCAATAATTAAAGTTGGTATCGCTCTGCTAACCTTGATAGCCATTTTAGTAATCATGAACGTTACGATTAAAAAATACGAAACGCATCTAACAACAGGCACTCCTATATTGCTAGAGATGGCTCCGGTTGACCCTAGAGGACTGATGCAAGGCGATTATATGGCACTTCATTTTGCGCTTGCCGATGACATTACTAAGGCGTTAAAAGAAATACGAAAGAGTCGTGATGATAATAAAAAGAGAGTCCGAACCTATTGGCGCAACAGTGATGGTATTGCCATTGTCAAAATGGATGATAGTAACGTCGCCCATTTTGAACGTTTGGTACCCTTTGAATCAGTGAGCACCTTTGATAAGTCTCGCCTTGCATCTGATGAGATGGCTATCCACTTTCGAGTTCGCAGTGGCAACGTAAAACTTGCGACCAATGCTTTTTTCTTTCAAGAAGGTCATGCAAAAGACTACGAGTCTGCTGAATATGGTCTGTTTCGGATGAACGAGCAAGGTGAGCCGTTGTTAGCCGATATGGTCGATAGCGAGTTTGAAGTGATTGAGGGTGGTAAGTTCGAAAGTGATGAGGATAAAAGTAGTGACGGCAACTTGTAATATTAAATCTTGATTATGTATAAGAAAATAGTGCATAGTTAAAACTACTTCAAATAACAAGGAATAAGTTATGGGTGTTTCTATTTATTACACAGCAGAGCGTGATACTAAGTTAACAGAAGATGAGCAGTCTAAAATAGATGCCATCATCAATCAGTATAATAACGAATTTGAATATGCTGACGATGCTGAAACCTTCGAGCCGTATGAATACGATACTGAAGAGCCTCAAGAGATTTTCTCGGGTTCAGTAAAAGTATCTTTGCTTGATGATATTCACGCAATATTGTATTCCATAGACCACTGGCTTGCCTGCTTATCTGAAATACGTCATGTGATTAAGGATGCAACATGGCATGTTCACCTAGATGATAGTGACGCTATCTGGGATGGTGACCGATGGATGATGTCGGAATAATTTTGGCGCTGAGTCAGCTTTAAAAGTGTGCGTTTATTTCGCTATGATAGGTATTGTTATGTTAACCTTGGCCAAATGTATAGAAAAGGCCTAGGGCTCAGACAAGATTATACCAAGGCCGTTGCGTGGTATAGCAAAGCCGCTAACCAAGGTAATGCGGCTGCTCAAAATAATCTAGGTGTGATGTATGAAAATGGTCTAGGCCTACGACAAAGTTATAGTATGGCTAAAGAATGGTTTGGCAAGGCATGTGATAACGGTGATCAAGGTGGCTGCGATGAATATAAACGCTTAAATACTAGCGGGTTTTAGACTATATATAGGGATTTTGAAAAAAGTCTATTAAAATCAAAAAAGCACCCAAGTGGGTGCTTTGATATAAACTGTATAGGAAATCAAATAGGCGTCTAGTACAAGGAATACAAGCGCAGATTGCACATCAAGTGCATTAAGCGAGTCTGACGCAGTAATAGGCGTATATTTGGTTTACTAACCTACTCCCACTCAATCGTCGCCGGCGGCTTACTCGACACATCATAGGTCACACGCGATACTTCCGCAATTTCATTCATAATACGGTTACTTACGGTCTCAATCAGTTCATACGGCAGATGCGCAAAACGAGCTGTCATAAAGTCGATGGTTTCAACTGCTCTGAGCGCAATGACCCACGCATAGCGGCGACCATCACCGACCACGCCAACAGATTTCACTGGAGTGAATACCGCAAATGCTTGAGCGGTCTTCTCATACCAACCAGAGCGCTCAAGCTCTTGCATAAAGATGGCATCGGCTTGACGCAGGATATCGGCGTATTCCTTTTTGACTTCGCCCAAGATGCGCACGCCTAAACCTGGACCTGGGAACGGATGACGATAAATCATCTTGTGCGGTAAGCCCAAGGCAATACCCAACTTGCGTACTTCATCTTTGAACAAGTCACGTAATGGCTCAACCAATTCAAACGCCAAATCTTCTGGCAGACCGCCCACGTTATGGTGGCTCTTAATCACGTGTGCTTTACCTTGGTGCGACTTGGCAGATTCGATGACATCTGGGTAAATCGTACCTTGTGCTAAGAATTCAACGGGCTTACCGTCGCTGCCCTGACTGATGTCACGCGCGGCATCAGAGAAGACATCGATGAAAGTTTTACCAATAATTTTACGTTTGACTTCAGGGTCTGCCTCGCCTGCTAGTGCGTCCAAGAAACGGTCTTCGGCATCAACACGTACCACTTTAACACCCATATTCTCAGCAAATACTTGCATCACTTGGTCGCCTTCGTGCAGACGTAATAGACCATTGTCAACGAACACACAGGTAAGCTGTTTGCCAATGGCTTTGTGTAATAATGCTGCAACCACTGAGCTGTCCACACCGCCTGATAAGCCTAATAAAACTTGCTTGTCTCCAATCTGTTCTTTGAGCTGCTCAACACGCATATCGATGATGTTGTCTGGTGTCCAGTCGCCAGCGCAGCCGCACACTTGATGCACAAAGCGTGATAGCAACACATCTCCTTGCAAGGTATGGGTCACTTCGGGGTGGAACTGTAGACCGTAGTATTTTTTGTCCTCATTAACCATTACTGCGATTGGGCAGCTTGGCGTGCTGGCAATCACATCGAACCCTTTTGGGGCTTCAACCACTTTGTCGCCATGACTCATCCAAACGTCAAGGCGGCGCTCTTTTTCATCGGCAATGCCTTCAAGTAGCGCACTGGTGCCAGTCACATCAATGGTCGCTGCGCCAAATTCATGTACATCACTGGCTTGAACTTTGCCACCAAAGTGATCGGCCATGGCCTGCATACCGTAGCAAATACCTAACATAGGCACTTCTAAATCAAATAGAGCCTGATTGATTCTTGGACTATTGGCATCGTGCACGCTTTCTGGGCCGCCTGATAAGATAACGCCTTTAGCACCAAATTCTTTGATACGGTCGGCATCGATGTCATAAGGATACATCTCACAAAACACCCCAGACTCACGCACACGACGGGCGATAAGCTGGCTGTACTGCGAGCCAAAATCGATAATTAAAATACGGTCTTGTTTGATAGCGGGTGTGGCTGTGGTCATAATGTCATCCGATTTTTGGGTGGGTAATGTCTTGAGTCGCTAGGGCATCATACGCCCTAATTATCTCTTGTTATCAGCAAAAATAATTTGGCGTCTATTTTAACAAGATTCTAGGTTATTATGGTGATTGTCTCAGCAACTTCACTAGCAAAATGCTAATTTATAGAGATTAATGTCTATTTTAGGACATATTGCACAGCGCTTATGCCCTGCTGCAGCCAATAAATAACACCTACATGCTTATAGGACCGTGGTTATGAAAATAAAAGCTATTTTAATATTCTTTGTTGTCGTCTTTATTATTAATTATTTATTAAATATGATTTTGTCATTGGGCCAAGATTTGCCTTATATTTTTATATTGAGTATTGTCACTACGATTTTATTCTCATTTTTGATGATTATGCGCGGCAGATGGTCAAAATAAAACAGCAGCCATACTGATTTATTAGATTAAAACCAAAACGAGTAACATACTCTTATCCCCCTCTGGCCTTCTTTGCCAGTTATCGAAACAGTCATACTGTCTTATTGGTCTCATTGACCCATCTCTGGATAATAACTGGCAATATGGCTAGTTATTCGCCAGAGCACATAGCGCATCATATTATTAAATCAATTGCTAAATCCACATTGACTGTTAAACTGAGTTTAACTTTATTCTCTAAAAACAAGCAGACAAGCGGTTATCCACTGACTTGCTGCGATTAGCTATCGCTGGAAAATATTATTTGTTCAATTATAGGAGATATTAGTGACTACCCCTGATGATAAAAAGAAGGGTCAACGACCCGTGCAGAATTCGGTTAGGTATACCAAGGAAACGAAGGAATACCTGCCAGACTTTATCAAAACCACCAATGCGCATCGCAAACCGCCTCGTCTCGGCACTTTTAAGGCTGATATGGAGATATCACAGCGCAGACCCGGTCACGTCCCCGATACCCGTATCGATAAATTCACCTTCGGTATGGTACTGGCGATTCTGTTTGCCATCTGTATCCCGCTTATTTTTTATCCAGAACAGGGTAAAGAATGGGTTGGCATAGCACGTAACTTTGTGACCATCAACTTCGGTTTTGCCTATCTTGCCTTTGGCGTATTGGCGATGATGTTTGTGATTTACATCATTTTCTCTGATATCGGCAAAATCAAACTGGGCCGTCCAGAGGACTCGCCAGAGTTCGGTGATGCCTCCTGGGCTGCCATGCTGTTTTGTGGTGGTATTGGCGCCAGTATCTTGTATTGGGGCTTGATTGAGTGGGCCTATTATTACCAGGGCCCTCCGTTTAATCTTGATGCGGGTACACCTGATGCTATCCGTTGGGCGACCACTTACGGTATCTTCCACTGGGGTCCGGTAGCGTGGGCGATTTATCTCGTACCTGCTGTGCCAATTGCCTACTTCTACTATGTGCGTCAAACGCCAGTGCTTAAAGTTAGCCAGACTTTAATGCCGTTATTGGGCGAAAAATTAGCCAACAGTAACTGGGCAAAAATGCTCGACGTTCTGTTTGTATTCGGTATGGTCGGCGGCGGTGCAACCACCTTAGGTCTGGCCTCGCCACTGATTAACGAAGGTTTGTACAACCTATTTGGCTTACCGCGTAATATCACCATGCAGTTAGCTGTGTTATTTATTACCACCCTGATTTTCGCTTATAGTGCCTATCAAGGCCTAAAAGGGGGGATTCAAAAGTTATCGAATATCAACTTCTACCTTGCTATCGCCCTATTATTGTTTATTCTAATTGCCGGCCCAACGGTCTTTATCTTAAACACAGGACTTGAGGCAATCGGCCGCTCGATTACCGAAATGCCGCGCATGATGACCTATATCGAACCGTTTAAAGACTTTGGTAGCCTTGGCTTTGAGCACACCACTTTCCCGCAAGATTGGACCGTGTT
The DNA here is from genome assembly GCF_057396205.2 of Psychrobacter sp. CX14. Taxonomy (NCBI): domain Bacteria; kingdom Pseudomonadati; phylum Pseudomonadota; class Gammaproteobacteria; order Moraxellales; family Moraxellaceae; genus Psychrobacter; species Psychrobacter sp. CX14. The sequence continues at coordinate 312,578 of NZ_CM183187.1, forward strand.
TTACTGGGCTTGGTGGTTAGTATTCGCACCAACCATTGGTCTGTTTATTGCTAAGATTTCGCGTGGTCGTACCATCCAAAATATGGTCGTCGGCTCAATGTTCTACGGCTCTATGGGCTGTGCCATGTTTATGATTATCCTAGGTAACTATGGTCTGTATTTACAGATGTCAGGTATCGTTGATGTGATTGATATCTTAAATAACGAGTCAGCGACAGCAGCCATTTTTGCTATCTTAAATAGCTTGCCAATGTCGTACTTAGTGGTTGCGGTCTTTACCTTCTTAGCGGTTATCTTTACAGCCACGACCTTTGACTCTATCTCGTACATCTTAGCGTCAGTGGTACAAAAAGAAGTCGATGACGAACCACATCGCTGGAACCGTTTGTTCTGGGCATTTACCTTGTGTCTATTGCCTGCAATTTTAATGTTCTTAGGCGACCTACAAACGCTACAAACGGCGTCCATTGTCGCCGGTGCACCGCTGATTATTATCTTGTCGATGATGATGCTGTCACTGATTAAAGCCGCACGTTATGACCTTCATTATCAGCCAGATTACAACCTCAAGACCATTCATATTGAAGAGCTTGCTGACAGCGCACCTTGGGAAGAAGGAGTCACTTCTGAAGCGCCTGAAGGCTCAGTTCTGGCTCAGCAAGAAGAGTGGGGAAATATGATTGAAGATGAAGATGCCAAGATTGCTGAAGAAGAAAGGCTTGACACCCTTAATAAGCAAAATTTGGATAAATAATCTAGGGCGTGTCCTCATTTTGAAAATGGTGATAAAAATAAGATAAATCGCAGTCAGACAAGGAAAATAATGCTGTAAATATCGAGATATTTACCCATTATTTGAGGCAGTATGGCAAGATTTAGCTATTTTTAGCCCATTTAAGTGTAATCGTACGAATTGAGGACACGCCCTAATTAAGCGCTTTTAATAAATACCTATCGTTTGAATGCAAAAGGGCTGGATTAATCATTTAATCCAGCCCTTTTTTTTGCGTTTTCAATTAAGTCGCAGTCGAGTAAGTAGCTACTTAATTGCTATCTAAATTAATGACCCACTAGCGCTTGCTTCATTCGAGCCAGCCCTTCTTGTAATATCGACTGCGGACACGCCACATTGATACGTAATTTCAGATGCCCTTCTTGTCCATATTGAACGCCAGAGTTGAGCTCTACTTTGGACTCTCTTAACTGGTCATACAAGGCTTTATCATCATCGCCATACGCTGAGCAATCAAGCCAAATCAGATATGACGCTTCCGGACGCATTACTTTAATATCAGGCAAATGAGTGGCGAGATAATCGATGGTGAAATCAATATTTTTCTCGATATACGCCAGCGCTTGCTCGAGCCATTCACCGCCCTGCTCATAGCCACTTTTCATCACTGTATAAGCAAATAAATTGAGCTCATATTCGTCATTGAGCTTTTGTTGCTTCTGAATTTGAATACGTAGCGCCTTGTCTTTAACAAAGATCATCGAGCCTTTGATACCGGCCACATTAAAGGTCTTGGTCATCGAGGTTAGGCTTACCACCATATGCTGATAGTCATCCGCTAAGCTCAAAAGTGGCGTAAACTGATGTCCGCTTAACGTTAAATCTTGGTGAATCTCATCACTGACAATCGCCACTTGATACTTTTTACACAGCTCAAGAATCGATTTTAACTCATCTTTGGTCCACACGCGCCCGCCTGGGTTATGCGGATTACACAGCAAAAACACCTTTACTTTGTGCTTTTTAATTTTGGCTTCGATATCCGCTAAATCAAACTCGTAACGCCCATTCACTTCTTTTAATGCCGAGCTGACGACCTTACAGCCATTGAGTTTGGTCTTAATGACAAACGGCGCATAAATAGGATCATTGATTAATACCGCATCACCCACTTCGGTGAACAAGTTCAGCATCAGTGACATACTGGGTATCACGCCCGGTGAAAACAGGATATCTTCTTTGCTTAGCGTCAGACCATAACGAGTCCTGTGCCAATTAATAATGGCGTCATACAGCGCATCAGTCTGCTTGGTATAACCCAACACACCATGCTCAATAACCTTCCTAATGCTATCCAAAATAGGCGGCGCCGCTTTAAAATCCATATCCGCTACCCACAATGGAATGGTGTCATCTTCATAATGCCATTTAATTGAGCCGGTGTTGCGTCTATCAATAACGTCATCAAAGTTGTATTGCATGGTGTGGTTCTCGTCTAAAGTGATTTAGATTCTTTTACTTGAATGTCTAAATTTAAAAGTGACTGTTTTAGGTATCTGGTTTAAGTGTTTGATTTAAATGCCTCGTTTATCGCTGACTTATGTATCAAGCCGCTCAAGCTCAATGACCGCCTTATTACGATAGTATAAGTCATCACGCACACCAAAGCCCAATTGCTCCCAAAACCCATTACCATTCTCATTACGCTGAAAAATAAACAACCCAACTTTGCTAATGGACAATACTTTCATCGTATCCATCACATGATTTACCAGTGCCTCACCAACGCCCTGATTGCGATAAGCCATATCAACCGCTGTATGATAAATATAACCACGCCGTCCATCTTCGCCTGCGATAATTACTCCAATAATTTTGTTATTTTCATCTTCTGCGACAAAACTCAAGGTAGGATTGCGCTTTAGCATTCGCTCAATACCTTGCCGCGAATCATCTATATCATTGAGCCCCATGTTAGGGGTATTTACCCATAAGTTATAGACAGCATCGTAGTCGTTTAGGGTCATTTGACGGAGGGTCATGGGGTTTACCTTATGGGTCTCTAGGTAGAGGTAAAATTCAGTTTTATGGTAAATAGTCAGACACTAGACGTTAAGTGGCTAATTCTGTTTTTCGCTACTATCTGCCTTTATAATGGCGTACGTACTATAGTAATTTGGTATGGTACATTGTTCAAGTGAGCACAGAAAACCACAGTCCGCATCTTTATTTTCTGCGTCAGGATATGCGCTTTAATTAGGGCTAAACGCACTTCAAGGCATCTTTTTTGGTGATGTTTTATAACTTATTGATAGACACTGAATATATTTGAAAACTGTTTTATGATTCACATTAACCAAACTAAGAAATATTAATAGTTTCATTTTCTTGTTATCATCTAATAACAATATAACTTTAAAAAAATAGTATGTGTTTGTAATAATGAAGAGCATCATGAAAATACGCTATTCGAAGGAAATATAATTATATGTACCAATATCAAGACATGAGTCCTTCAGAATTTGAAAAGCTTGTAGTTGCTATTTGTAAAGAAATATTGGGAGAAGGAACACAAGGTTTTGCTTCAGGCCCTGATGGTGGAAGAGATGCTAAATTTAATGGTACAGCCAATTTATATCCAAGTACTCAAGATCCATGGAAAGACACAACCATTATTCAAGCCAAGCATACTATGGGTATCAACAAAGACTTTAGCGAAACAGGTTTCTATAGCCCAACATCCAATACCAATACTCTTGCCATAGAAGTCGAGAAAATAAAGGCTTTGGTAAAAAGTGGTGAGTTGAATAACTATATGCTTTTCTCAAATCGTAAATTAACTGGCAATAAAGAGCCTGAAATAAAGAAGTATATCTCAGATAAGACTGGACTAGATATATCTAATATTGCCATTCTAGGAATCGATGATTTAAATGCGTGGCTTTCTCGTTACAGATACATACTAGATATGGTGAATTTAATTCCTTTAACTAAATCGCCTACAATAAGACCAGACGAGCTTAGAGAAGTTATAGTTCATTTTTCAAATGTTTTTGATGAGGCAATGTCGAATTATGATGCTAGTCCGGTTAATAGAACACCTCTTATAGAGAAAAATAAGTTAAATAATATGACTTCTAGTTTCTCAAAAGAACTTGAAAAAAATTACTTGAGCTATGTTCACTACATTCAAGACTTTTTAAGTGATCCACAAAACTCAGATTTAAGAGATTCTTATCAAAATGCGATAGAAGAGTTCCAGTTACGCTTTATACTACCTAGACAAAGAGAGCTTGAATATTTTGATGATGTTTTTAATGAGCTTGTAGAAAGATTAATCAATACTGATTACACACTGTCTCAATCTAAAAATATTAGATTGACTAGAATAATGGTTTTTTATATGTATTGGAATTGCGATATTGGGAGATCAGAATGATTAAAATTACAAAGCATAACCATCCTGACAAAACCGTTATATATGCAACTTATTTGATTTTAAAGAAAATTCGTACTGAACGTGTCGTAAGCTATGTAACGCTACTTAACTATGTTCAAGATAATATTACAAGTGGCGAATTTCTATTCATGCCTGCATTAAACTTATTATATCTTTTAGGGTTAGTTGAATATCAAGCTAAAACCGATTCTATAGAGTATATCGAGAAACCCCATGAGACTATCTAAGCTATATAGCAATAGAGAGGAAACATTCAAACCTATAATATTTAACTTAGGTTTGAATGTTATTTATGCTGAAATTAGACACCCTAAAAGCACGACACATGATACCCATAACTTAGGAAAGACAACTCTTGTCAAAATTATAGATTTTATGTTTTTGGTTGAAAAAGATAAAAAACAATTCTTTTTTAAAAACTATGACGTCTTTAAAGGCTTTGTTTTCTTCTTGGAATTAAAGTTAAACGACCATAACTACCTTACTATAAAACGTGGAATAGAAAATAACTCTAAAATAAGTTTTATAACTCACGATACGCCCTTGCAAGATTTTACTCGAGTATCAGATGAACATTGGAAGCATAAGAATGTGGCGATAGGTAAAGCAAAGACACTACTAGATAGTTGGATGAACTTTAATGCACTTAATAATTACAATTATAGAAAAGTTATTGGTTATCTAATACGCACCCAGCAAGACTTTAATGATGTATTTCAGCTAAATAAATTTAAAAGAGGGAAAGATATCGATTGGAAACCCTATGTTGCAGATTTATTGGGCTTTAACGGTAGCTTAGCTAGGAGCTCTTATGAAAAGAATATTGAAATCAATAAAGTCAAAGATCGTATTTCTATAATATCTCCTTTAGGTTCGGAGAATATAAGTCAAGAGCTAAGCAAAATTGATAACAAGCTTTTAATACGTAAAAACGAATTGACAGAAATAAAAAAATTTATTGATAACTTTGACTTTCAAGATATTGATCAAGAATCAATTAGTCAACTGGTTGAAAATTTGGATCGTAAAATCGTTGAACTAAACATGCAGGAATATAGCGTAAAGAATAAGATCAGTCATATTGAGGATGCTTTAAATACAACTAAAATTAAATTTGAAACAGATAAAGTGAAAAAAGTATTCGAAGAAGCAAAAATTCTGTTTCCTGAACAAATAGAAAAAGATTTCAATCAGTTAATAGCATTTAATAATTCTATTAATAAAGAAAGAAACCTTTATTTAAAACAAGAATTCATTGAATTAAGTGAAGCCTTATCTCTAATCAAACAAACCTTAAAAGAATTAAATGAAAAACGTGCCGAAAAAATAGGTTTTTTATCAGAAACTGAAGTTATTCATAAGTTCAAACAATCCAGCAGAGAGGTTGCTAAAAAAGAGGCTGAGATATTCTCATTAGAAGAGCAGAAAGAAAACATTGAAAAAATTCAAGCTTTAGAAAAGCATAAGCGTACGCTAGTTTCTCAACTCAATAATATTCAGAATACTTTAGACTTGAACGTTAATGAAGTTAATGAAGATAATGACAGTATTTTTTCAAAAATTCGGTTATATTTCAATTCAATCATTTCAAAGGTCTTGAGTAAAGAAGGGAGTATCTATGTTTATTTAAATGATAACGGAAACTTTGAATTTGAAACCAACTACCAAGATATTAAGGGTGAATCAACAAGTGAATCTGATGGTAATACTTATTATAAATTACTATGCATTGCTTTTGATTTAGCGGTATCACGGGCCTATCTAGATAAAAATTATCCTAAGTTCTTATATATTGATGGTGTTTTTGAAGGCTTAGATAATAGAAAAAAGAAGCTATTATTAGAAGTTTTACGTGAGTATAGTAATTTAGGTATACAAATTATCATTACAACTATCAGTTCAGAACTGGTTGGTTTAGTCGACAATAAAGATAGCAAAATATTTTCTTCCGATGAGGTAATATTAACCTTACACGATGATGGACCAAGTGGCAGATTGTTTAAAATGCCTACTTGGTAGCTTACATGTTTATCAACTAGCATCTAGTTCTAATACTTCAGTCTGTTTACCTTTATCTATAATACTACTTAACCACAATACATAGTTGCAAGATTGTAATGTGACCGCTAGCCCCGATTGAAGCGGATATACTGGTGCATAAAGGCGGTTGCGAGGGATTGGTTTTGGCGTGGCGCGCGAAGCAGGCGACATGCCAAACCTTAGCCCATCGCCCGACTTAAGACAGCAGATAGTAGCGAAAAGCGGGAAATAGCTTCATTGATATTTATCTCAGTTAAACATTCAACAACCCACACTAAAACCCAATCGTTGCCTCCCAATACATCAGCACCGCACTCATACTAAAGAACGAGCCAATCGTTGAAATAATGACGATGGCAGACATGCGGTTGACCAGCCCATAATGCTGACCAATGATGGCAATGGTCGAGAAGGTGGGCGCGGATGCAAACAGCATCGCCACATATTTGTCCTGTATGTTATCGCTCGGAAACAGCGCGATGGCAAGCAACATCAGCAGCGGATGTACGATAAGCTTACCGAGTCCTATGGTAGTGATTTTGGGTAGGTCGCCCTTTATCTCAAGCCCATATAAGCTCATGCCAATGACGAACAGCGCTACGGGGGCAGCAACACCTGTGAGCATGTTGGCAGTTTGGGCGGCTATTTGCGGGATGGGAATGCTAAAGATGGAAAAGCTGACACTGACGGCTATTGCTATAATTAGTGGATTGCGGGTGAGGTTTTTGCCGATGCCAAGTAGCAATTGCCCCACGGACTGGTTGGAGTCGGTGCTCATATCTGCCATGATAAATAGCATCGGTAAGATGATAAAACTCTCAATCAGTACCCCCATCGATAGGTAGGTCGCAGCTTTGCTCGACCCGATGACCACGGACAGCACCGCATAGCCTATAAAGGCGCTATTGGAGTAGGATAATGCTGTCGAGTTGAGGGCTGCCGATACGTTGTCTTGACGCCAGATGCCTTTGGTTAATAAGATACCCACCCCAAACGCTAACACTGAACCGATGGCATAGATGAGCAGATAACTAGGCGATATGACTTGCTGAAAAGGCATGTCTGCAATGGCGTTAAACATGAGCGCAGGTAGCGCAATCGTCATGACCAATGCGCCCATGCCTTTGGCGTGGCGGGGGTCAATAAGATGGGTGCGAACACTGAGATAACCCAGTGCAATGATGATAAAGATGGGCGCTGTGATGTTAATAATGTCTAGCATGTAAATGCTCGCCTTTCATCAACATGGAAGAAATTAGGATAAAATATCGCCAATCCAATCACTTCAAATACGCTTATTTAATATGACTTCTCGGCGTAAACAGCCGCCAACAAGCGGTAATAAACAACAAAATAAAAGCGATGATTGCGCCCAGAGATCCACTAAAAATAAGATCTCTATTTAAGGTTTGGGTTAGTGATACATTATTCATAAAGTGCCAAATCGACAGACCAATAAATATAACCACAGATAACATAAAACCACGATAAATACAGGTTAGGTAGGGGCGACCTTTTATCCTAAAGCTTGTTTTTTGGATACCTGACTCAACAGCTTCTTCAACCACCCATTCCAAAATAAACTTAACCACGTCATCTAGCATTAACTATCACCCCTAAAATTGAGCCTATCAGCACTCTATAAAACACCTTAATCTTTTCTTAGCTTTTTAAAGTCAAATATTAATGATAAAAATCTATCCTATTAGACTCAGAACCAAAACTTAGTATTTGAATTTATTTTGATTAACCTTTAGCAGACCATAAATAAAAGTAATAACCAATACTGAGACATAAAACTTTAAAATGACAAATAAATAGACGACAAAATACAGATAATCTTGGAAGTTTCTATCACAACCGACACCACTACATTGTTCAAATAATAAAATATAAATCCATGCAGCTATAAAAGAGGAAATAATATTCACTGATAAAGTCTTAAGTGGTATAAACGCTTTTAATTTAGTTATAAAAGCAGCCATTACTAAGCCTACAAAACCAAACAATAATAAAAATAGTATAGGATGCTGATGAAAAGCATGCCGAGTTAAAAAGTCATAGCTAAATACACCAACGATGAGATAGTTTATTATGAATAAACCTAAATTATATTTATAGTCGGTGTCCATTGCGGCTTTACCACTGAATATCAAAGAATCATGCATATTACCGGCCCTTAAAATTAGCCTCACGCCTTTCAACCATCGACATAACGCCTTCTTTGGCATCTTCAGACGCAAATAATGGCGGTAAAAAGGCGTTGATATTTGCCATTGCACTGGCGGCACTATTGCGTGCGGCATCTTGCGCGGAGGCCAATACGCCCTGCACCCCAAGTGGGGCGGCTTTACTAATCTCAGTAGCCCATTCAAAAGCTCGGTTATACTGCTCACCTTTGGGCACCACTTCACTCACCAAACCAAGTTTATCTGCAGTTACTGCATCAAATGGCTTACCGGTTAATAGATAGGGCATGGCTTTTTGCCACCCTGCTGCCGCCACAAAACGGACGGTTGCCCCGCCAAATGGCATGATGCCGCGCTGCACCTCCATCTGCGCAAAGTTACAATCATCACTCGCAATGACCACATCGCTATTAAGCATCAGCTCAATACCCGCCGTAAAACAGGTGCCTTGCACAGCCACAACTACCGGCTTGGTACGCAGCTTACCGCTAACACCCCACGGATCTATTTGTGTAGAATCAAAGGCAAACACCCCTTTATCGAGTTTGTCTTGTAGCTCCATCAAATCAAGCCCTGCAGTGAAGTGCTCACCATGCGCAAAAATTAGCGCACAACGTAATTCGCTATCGGCTTCATAGTGCGTTAGGGCGTCGGATAACTGTTCAATCATATGACTGTCAAAAGCATTACGCTTGTCGGTCCGATTAAGACCAATCAAACAAATATATCCCTCAATGTCATAAGTTATTCGCTTGTTTGGCTCATTATTCCTGATTTGATTACTCATTATTATTATCCTTCTTTATTAATTATTATTCTGATTGGTAAGACTTCAATGTCAGTATCTTTTAGCTCAGAATTATGTCTAAAGCGTCAAAGGGTACAACTCACAGACTAGTGGTTAGATACGATAACGCCAATCGTCACTATAGCTGCCTTAATGAGGCTAAACAATCGCTCTAAATTAACGCTCAAGCACGCACTTTTGTTATCATTATTTATGATTAAGCAGCTATCAAGTCTTTATAGCACTTATGAAAAAGACAACTACTGATAATAATATATCTTATATAAACACACCGCTTCGCTTTATTCTGTACTGACATTTAATAAACTATAGCGCTATCAGCCAGAAGTTTGTTGTGTAAACCTGTTAAACTAACGCCTAATCAGTATATTTTTATAAAAACTTTTGAAAAGCAGTTCTCAACAGCCTTTTAGTTCAAACTCATAAACTACTGATTTTATTAATTATTTTATTTTTGATAATGTTGTATTCCTACCTCTTTAGAAGGTTATCCATAGGGTAAAGACACCCTAAAATCCCTGATAAATAAAGGGCTCGGGCAGGTTGCATACATTACCGAAAGTATGGTTTTTATAATCTGTGCTCTCTATGAGTATTTATCCATCTTTTTGTGGTTTATACTGTATCCAATAGCCCATCTATTAAACGCGCTACGCTAATCACCGTTATTCACCCCACTCTATAAATAAGTTTTCATCCCTATGACACAGCACGCACCCCGTAATACCTCTAGCAATCCTGCGGCCAAAAATACCACGCCCTCTGCTACCGCTAAGCCTAAAGCCAATACTCTGCATCCGCGTAACCCACATAATGGGCGCTATGACTTTTATAAATTAACCAAGGCTTTGCCTGAGCTCGCCAAGCACACCATCACCAATCCAAGCGGTGAACCGACCATTAACTTCTCAGATGCTGATGCAGTATTGACCTTGAATAAGGCGTTATTGGCGCTACATTACAACATCAAATACTGGGATTTGCCTAAAGGCTATTTGTGCCCGCCTATTCCAGGTCGTGCCGATTATATACACCAAGTTGCTGATTTATTAGCAGATAACAACAGCAAAAGTGTCAAAGAGCAAGAAAATATAAAGCCGCACGTATTAGACATTGGCACCGGTGCCAGCTTGATTTATCCGATTGTCGGCAGTCAAAGCTACGGTTGGCATTTCACTGCAACCGATATTGATCCGGTATCGATTAATACCGCCAAAGCAATTTGTGAGATTAACCCCAATCTTAAAAAGATGGTAACCGTTAAGCAGCAAACCAATCCAAAAAATATCTTTAAAGGTATTATCGGTGAGCATGATTACTTCGATATCACCGTATGTAATCCACCGTTTCATGCGTCTATGGAAGATGTGTTAACGGCCAATAGCCGTAAGCAAACCAAGCTACAAAAGAACCGTGCACGTCGTAATCCAAACAGTCAAAACGCAAACCGTTTCGCTGATGCCAAAAACAATCTAAACTTTGGCGGACAAAACGCAGAGCTATGGACGGAAGGCGGTGAATTTACCTTTATCACCCGTATGATTAACGAGAGTGTGGATTATGCTCAGCAAGTGAACTGGTTTACGACGCTTGTGTCTCGTTCAGAGAATTTAAAGCCACTTGATGCCTTGCTGCGCCGTGTTGGTGCTAGACAGATTAAGACCATTAACATGCAGCATGGTCAAAAAGCGACGCGTATTTTGGCATGGCGTTTTAAATAAAATAAAACGGTATTCATTAGACCAATTAATCATAAAAAAAGAGACTTTGTTATTAGCAGAGGCTCTTTTTTTTATATTGTAACAAACTCAAATATCATCTAATCGGATCCCTATCTTTGCCTGTGTCAGTCTGAAATATTTTTGCTATAAAACCATTTTTATACCAATAATAATCAATACGACGCCGCCTAAAATCTCTGCCTTATCTTCAAGCCAAGTGCCCGATTGACGACCCAGATACACCCCAACAAAGCCAAATACCGCTGTCACTAAGGCAATAATCAAACAGGCTAACCACACATTGACTGCAAGTAAGTTCAATGTAAATCCTGCTGCCATGGCATCAATACTGGTAGCGATTGCCAGTGACAGCATTAACTTATGATCTGTTGTTATCGTGCGTATATTGTTTTCGGAACCCTTGTTGAGCTCGCTGCTTAGTAGCTCATCAGGTAGTAATTTATCAGGACCGCCACTAAACGCTTCATAAAGCATTTTCAGACCCAAAGTGACTAAAATAATACCTCCTATCCACGGTGCGGCAGAGGCTAACCATCCAATTATTGCTGACCCTAACAAGTAGCCCATTAAGGGCATGATGCCCTGAGCTATCCCAAAATATAGCCCTGCAGCTAAAGCTAGCTTTAATAACATAGCTGAAGGATCTGGGTGGCTAGCTTGAGTAATATTAGCTGCTGTATTTGCAGTGGCATGCTTAGCGCCCAACCCGATAGACACCGCAAAAGCATCCATCGCTAAAGCAATGGCTAAAAAGATAAGTTCAGTCATTTATTAGGCCTCTAAAATATGAGAGTAAACCGTCGTCATTATTATTTGAAGTCACACTATTTAGGAGTATAAAGCATCATGTTTCACGTGAAACAAAAAAGCCACCTTACAAGTAAGATGGCTTTTTAATTATTAGACTAATATAGTAACCGCTTAGCTTTAGATGTCTAAGTTAGTCACAGTTAATGCGTTCTCTTCAATGAACTGACGACGTGGCTCCACATCATCACCCATTAAGCACATAAATAGATGGTCAGCGGCAATCGCATCTTCAATCGTTACCTTTAACATACGGCGATTTTCAGGATCCATCGTGGTATCCCAAAGCTGATCGGCGTTCATCTCACCCAGACCTTTATAGCGCTGTACAGACAGACCACGGCGCGCATCTAGCATGACTTGCTGCCATAAGTGATCGAAGTCACGTAATAGGGTGTCTTTCTCACCGCGGCGGATATAAGCGGTATCGGTCAGTAGGGTGTTCCACTCTTTTGATAGACGCATCAAACGTCCATACTCACCTGAATTAAAGAAACCGGCATCAAGTAGATAATGCTGCGCTAAGTTATGTACGTAGATTGTGATACGTGGCAGCCACTGCGGCTTGGTCGATAGCATATCGCTGTCTTTACCTTCCACCACTTCGGCATCTTCGATATCATCATTTGGGCTATCAACTTTAGCACCAATCTTGAACTTAAACTGGTTATTGGCATCTTTATCCGCCTCAGACAGCTCATCTGTTTGCGGCGCATGAATGTTATCTAGCTCAATAACTGGGTTCAAATCACTACCAAAACGCTCTAGTTGCTCTTGTAGAGCCACTTTCCACTTACTCATGGCATCATAGTCATAAGTCATGTCAGTGTTCAGCTTAGTCACGTGCGTCAATGCATCCAGCAGTATCGCAGGATAGCGGATTTGCAAACGTGATTTAACCAATTGAGTTTGGTTATAATCGTTTAACAATTTCTCTAACGCCTGACCGGTAATTGATGGTGCATCTTCGCTGATATGCAGATTCATCTCATCAATGGTCGATGACAACAGATACGCTTTTAACGCTTCGTCGTCTTTTAGATACAGCTCTTGGCGACCTTTTTTTACTTTATAAAGTGGGGGCTGAGCGATATAGACATAACCACGTTCAATTAGCTCTGGCGTTTGACGGAAGAAGAAGGTCAACAGTAGCGTACGAATATGCGAACCATCGACGTCAGCATCGGTCATGATAATGATTTTGTGATAGCGTACTTTATCTGGATTATACTCATCTGGACCAATACCACAGCCTAATGCTGTGATTAATGTACCGACTTCAGCAGACGATAACATCTTGTCAAAACGGGCACGCTCAACGTTTAGAATCTTACCTTTTAGTGGCAAAATTGCTTGCGTCTTACGGCTACGGCCCTGTTTTGCAGAACCACCCGCAGAGTCACCCTCCACAATGTACAGTTCAGATAACGCAGGATCTTTTTCCTGACAATCCGCCAACTTACCTGGTAATCCCGCGATATCTAATGTGGTTTTACGGCGTGTGAGCTCACGCGCTTTACGTGCTGCATCACGGGCACGCGCTGCATCGATAATCTTATTAGCAATCGATTTTGCGGCACCTGGGTGCTCAAGCAAATAGTCGTTAAACTTATCGTGCATTGCCGATTCAACCGCTGATTTTACTTCACTAGAGACCAATTTATCTTTGGTTTGGCTAGAGAATTTAGGATCAGGTACTTTTACTGAAACAATCGCCGTTAAGCCTTCACGCGCATCGTCACCCGTGGTGTTAACTTTATCTTTTTTGATTAACTTCTCGTTGTCCATATACGTATTTAGACAACGGGTCAGTGCCGAGCGGAAACCAGATAAATGAGTACCCCCATCTTTTTGCGGGATGTTATTGGTAAAGCACAATACTTTTTCATTATAAGTATCTGTCCACTGCAGCGCCGCTTCAACCACGATACCGTCATCTTGTTCGCTAACAAAGTGGAATACTTCGTTAAGGCCTTCTTTACCGGCATTAATATACGCCACAAACTCAGATAAACCGCCTTTGTGTTCAAAGACATGCTGTTTGTCAGTACGCTCATCAGTTAATACGATACGTACACCTGAGTTTAAGAACGACAGCTCACGTAAGCGTTTGGCCAAGATATCAAAATCAAAGACAGTGCCTGTGAATACGTCTGAGCTTGGATAAAAGCGAATCTGCGTACCGGTTTTGTCGGTTTCTTCTAACTCTTGGATGTCACTGTCTGGCACACCATCACTATAAGTTTGCTGATAATGATGACCTTCACGCCAAATATTCATCTCAAGCTTTTTAGATAAGGCATTAACCACAGATACACCCACACCATGTAAACCGCCTGATACCTTGTAGCTGTTGTCATCGAACTTACCACCGGCGTGTAGCACAGTCATAATCACCTGAGCGGCAGACACGCCTTCTTCAGGATGCACATCGATAGGAATACCACGACCATTATCCATAACGCTGACAGATTCATCTTCATGAATAATGATATCAATTTGATCACAGTGCCCTGCTAAGGCTTCATCAATTGAGTTATCGACTACCTCAAAGACCATGTGGTGTAGACCCGTACCATCATCGGTATCACCAATGTACATACCAGGACGCACACGCACTGCTTCAAGCCCGCGTAATACGCGAATGTTTTTTGAGCTATATTCTTCTGGTAGCGCATCTGCAGGTAAATCTGCAACATCGACGCCCTCAGGTAAGCCCTCTATTAGCTCTTGTTCGGTAATAGGGTTTGATTCACTCATGAGTTATCCTTTACTAATACGGCAGTGCTGATATGTTCAGCAAATCAAATGGCATATGATGTGATTGTCTCGTGCGCAATTTTGTCAATAAATTTAAAGTAATTAAATTCAAAGAAATCGGACAGTTAATCAGTGGGTTTTTATAAAATAGCCCTTCAGCTTTGACATTCCGTTTTTGCCAAATACCCGTGTCATTATGCCAATAATATGGGGGTAAAACTTAGTCATTATTATAGCATTTTTTGGCAATAAAAGCATGGTCTATATTGGTCGCAATTACTGCTATTTAAGGGCCTTAAGCTGCTTTGTTATGGCGTTAAATTATTCTGCCAAAGTTACTGCACCTTGTTTCACGTGGAACATCTTTGCATTTGGCCAAAATCCGGTTATTTGCTGCATAACGGACGCATCTAGACTAGTGATAAATACCTGACAAGATAATTGCGATAGCGTCTTTAAAAGAATAGTCAGTGCCCGTCCGTCAAGCTCTGCAGTGATATCATCTAACAGCACGATAGGTAAGATACTGCTATCGAAATCGACCTCATAAGCCTGCTGCGGATTGGCCAGCGTTAATAGAGGCAACTGAGACAGCCTGAGTGCGGTTATCAGTAGCTTTTTTTCTCCACGCGACAATACATTAGCCGCTTGTTCACGCACGCTACCTTGTATATCTACCGTCTCTATCTCGTTTGGATAACTGTCTCCTAGGCTTTCTACTAAATCATCTTCTAAATCATTTTGCGGCACTAAGTTATGATTGGTAACTTCACTCCCATACTGGCTCTGCGCACGCGCATCTTGACGCGTCTCAGCATTATCAACCCAAAGTACCTGAATATCAGCACGATGGCAGCCTACTCGGGTATAGCCTGTTTGACAATCTTGCGCCAACCGTTGTTGTAGCAACTCATCAAGCGGTATCTCGGTGTTATAACCTGGTGAGAACCTTAGCTGAATAAACGGCGCATACTCAGGTAAGAGCTCAGAAATCAGTTGCTCAAACCAAGGCTTCCACTCCTCAAAAGCTTGCAGGCGGTAATGGGTGATTAAAGCCGCATGAGTTGCCAGCCCTTTATCCCAGGCGGCGAGCTCTTGTTTTTGGGCTATGGATAACTGGTTTGACTGTCTTAATATGGTATTACGCTGCTTTAATAATCGCTGATAAGCTAGCCACTGAGAATGAAAGCCAAGTTTCACGTGAAACGTTATCCAGTCCAAAAGCTGTCTTCGACTGCTACTACCGACTTCCAAAATATCCATTGATGATGGGTCAATCAGTAACGTCGGTAACTGCTTAGCAAGCGCACTTTGTACGTAGACGGTCTGCTGCCCAAGTCGCATCGTTGTACTGGCATCCTGAGCCTTTTGAATCGCCATACTGTTCCCGTCTGCAAACTTCGCATGCACCGTCGCGGTAGGCGCATGATGTGAGATATAGCGCTTTGGCTGATGATGACGAAAGCTTTTGCCACGAGATAATAAGTAAAGTGATTCTAATAAAGAGGTTTTTCCACTGCCATTGCCGCCCACGAATACATTGCACTGCCCGACATGAATGCTCACGGCATGCAAATTACGTAAATCATAGACGCTCAGTTGGGTCAGCATAAATAACTACCTTATAAAAACAGCTTACAGACTCAGTTCATGATCTGCTTATTTTAATTATGAAATGGAAGGATTCGTCGGTAACGAATAGTGACGCTTATAAATTATTTAAGCTTTATTTATAATAATTATTAAAATTAATCAGGACTGTATTTTAAATTAGTACTTCGAGAGTTCAAATTAGTGCCTCAAGAGTTATAGCTACTTTAATAAATCTACTGACTTATTTCAGTTTAAATTTTGATAAGACAACCCTCACCTTTGTCAGTCAAATTTAAACTGGATAGCAAAATTAATAGCCGATCAAACCAGTGTAATCTATTTAACATAATGTATTTAGTTATACACAACCAGATTATGTTAAATGATTATCAAAAAAGCCACGCTCAATTTGGCATAAAAAAAGCAAAGTCCGAAGACTTCGCTTTTTAGTAGTCATTTTAAGCAACCCTTATCTTGTCGCTTATTCAAATTATATACGCATTGGCATAATAACGTATTGATGCTGCGTATCATTGAGCTGATTAACCAGTACTGAGCTATTGGCTTGACTCATATGCAGTTGTACATCACCGCCCAATACGTCCAACACATCTTGCAGATAAGCGGCGTTAAAAGACAGCTCTAAAGGCTCGCCCTGATACTGTACTTGGATGCCCTCAACTGCTTCGTCTTGCTCTGCGTTATTGGCACGTACTTCTACACTACCATCCACAGAGAAGTTAAAAATAACGCCTCGTGACTTCTCATTACTTAAGATAGCCACTCGTCGCAATACTTCTGTCATACGCTCTTTGTTGACCAAGGCTATCTTATCAGTATTGTTTGGCATAACGCGGCGGTAATCAGGGAATTTGCCATCAATTAAGCGTGCAGTAAAGGTCACTTTTACCGAATCATCAATTTGACCGGTACTGTCTACATTACCAAACGGCAAAGTCACTTGTAAGAATTCGCGACCAAAGCTTAGTGTCAGATTGCCATCTTTATCTCCAACCAGTTTGCCCAACTCATTAGCTAAACGATCAAGTTCAATAACGGCTTTGCGTGGCAAAATAGCCTGCATCTGAAAGTCATCTGCCACCTCAATTACACTGCGTGCAAGCGCCAAACGGTGACCATCGGTAGCCACGGTGGTTAACTGACGCTGGCCTACCTCAAATAACATGCCGGTTAAATAATAACGCACGTCTTGGATGGCCATCGCAAACTGTGTTTTCGACATCAAATCAAGAAGCACTGTGCGGCTTAAAGTCAGCGGTGTGATATTTGCAGGGCTGCCTAATAACGGGAAATCCTCTGCCGGTAATGTACCCAGTATAAAGCGGCTCTTACCACTGGTAATAACGCAGCGCTCATTGGCTTCTGCACTGATATTAATCATGGTATCTTTCGGCAATAGCTTACAGATATCATGTAGCTTAGAGGCAGGCAACGTTGTTGCGCCAACACTACCAGTTGCGCCATTACCTAAGTGTACTTCTGCGGTAAGCTCTACCTCTAAGTCAGATGCCGTCAGACGCAGTAGCGACTCTGTAATCTCAAGCTTAATATTACCCAAAACCACCATGTTATGGCGTTTATCTGCTGCTTTAGCAATCAAATTAATGGCTTTTAGCAGTAACTCACGATTAATAGACAGTTGCATAATAATAGGACTCTTTGATTAGGTCTTTATAATTTAATATCGGGTGTCATTGCTCATACTAAGGACCAGCGGATATCTTAAATATCAATTTTAAGCTTCAAATTTCAGTACTAAAAAATTTCAGTACTAAAATAGTAGCCCAAATTAGCTTGTCAGTTACGCTCCATACTGTCCTTAAATACATCATGGCTCGTGCTAGTATAACTAAATATTCAGTACTGTGCACCGCTTGTCTTATTTGTCCTCAAGCATCTTAAAATTCAACAATCCTTCCTAACAAATACGCTCTACCCTGCTTGTAGTGTCATAGCCAATGCTTTGTATTCTTTATCAAGCATGGGGTCTTCACTGCGTAGCTGAGCCACTTTATCACAAGCATGCATCACCGTCGTATGATCACGGCCACCAAAGGATTGGCCAATATCAGGGAAGCTGTCTTTGGTTAACTCACGCGCAAGTGCCATGGCAATCTGACGAGGACGTGCAATACTCCGTGTTCGCTTTTTACCCATCAAATCTTTTATTGAGACATCATAATATTCGGCAACAACTTTACGGATATTATCCATGCTCACCGCTTGTGAGCGAATGGCAATCACATCTTTTAGCGCATACTGCACCATGTCCAAATCAATCGGATTACCTGTCAAATTGGCATTGGCAACCACTTGATTAAGCGCCCCTTCTAAACGGCGCACATTAGAGACCACGTTTTGAGCAATAAATAACGCGCACTCTTTTGGCAGATCTATATTAGACAATGATGCTTTTTTCTGTAGAATCTGCATTCGCGTTTCCATCTCTGGTGGCTCAATGGCCACTGCAAGACCCGACGAAAAACGTGACCGGAAACGCTCATCGAACTCCGTCATTTGCGACGGATGCCTGTCTGAGGCCAAGATAACCTGCTTACCCTCAACCATAAAATCGGCAAACAAAGATAAAAACTCGTTACTTGATTTGGTCTTTCCAGCTAAAACGTGAACATCATCGATAATTAATAAATCAACACGTTTAATTTTCTTTTTGAATTCTTCTATTTTTTGATTACGCAGCGCATGC
Organism: Psychrobacter sp. CX14; assembly: GCF_057396205.2. Lineage (NCBI taxonomy): Bacteria > Pseudomonadati > Pseudomonadota > Gammaproteobacteria > Moraxellales > Moraxellaceae > Psychrobacter > Psychrobacter sp. CX14. The sequence goes on from NZ_CM183187.1 coordinate 331,438, forward strand.
ACTAACTGATTAATAAATTTCTCTGAAGAAAAGTAATAAAACGTTTTACCTAATTTTAAATAGCGATGTGCTACCGAGTGCATCAAATGCGTTTTACCCAAACCAGAGGCGCTATACAAAAACAGCGGATTGTGCTGATTCTGTGATTGTTTTTTACCCAGCTCTAAGCAAGCCTTATACGCCAACATATTAGATTTACCACTGACAAAAGTCTCAAAGGTAAAGTATGGGTTGATATAGCTCAGCGCTTTGTCCGATGACAATAAGTGTTCAGACGGTCCTGCTGTATTATGCGATAGAGGAGATCTGTTCAAACCACCGGATGGCGTCTGACTCGTCTGAGTGTTATTGCTTGAAATTCCATTACTGCCCGATTGTGAACTACTCTCGACTTGAATGACCACTCGCTCAATATCACCACCACTGTGCTGCTTGACTAACGTCTCAATATCAGTGAAATGATGCTGCTGGATGTGCGATACAAAATACTGGTTAGGGGCCAAGACCTCTAATGTGGTTCCGACTACCTTCGCGGATAACGGACGCAGCCACATCGTAAATTCATTTTCTTTGAGTTGATATTTTAAATCATTAAGACATTTATCCCACAACGACAAACTATCCGACATGACGATTTGGCCCTAAATAAAATATAAATGGAGAGGGTAGGGCCTATATGACCACAGCCCAACACAATTGAGAAGCGTACTTTAGCACATAAGACAGCAATTATCATGTATTTTATTCTGTGGATAACTTTGTTATTAACTCTGTGGATAACTTTTTATGGCAAGTTATACAGGTTTTAACCACAGGTTTTACACAGCAATAACCACAGGATAAATATATGTTATTACTGTATTTTTTACGGTTATACACAGGTAAATAGGGTGCTAATAATAACAAAAGAACTATTATATATATAATTATGGGTTAATCACGCTTCTGTGGATAAGTCTCTATAATAAGATTTTTATTTTCTAGTAAGATGTAAGGGAGGCAGGGATTAAACTCATTAAATGCAGTGCTCATAGTTATAAATTAAACAAAGAATGTGAATGTATTTGTCAGTAGTTTTAAGATTAAAATTAGCAGCAGTTCAAGCATACTAAATTCTAAAAACAGGATATTCCTACGGGTGTTATTAGTAATAAGCCAATGTATTAATTAGCATCTACAGGGTATTTATTATTGACATAAACCTAAGACACTGGCATAATCATTCGTTACTACAAATTCTTAGTGAACTCTATCTGTCTTTACTTTTAATTCTTTTCTTTGCTGTCAAAGGTGATTTATGAAACGTACATTCCAGCCAAGCGTTATCAAACGCAAGCGCACTCATGGTTTCCGTGCTCGCATGGCAACTAAAAAAGGCCGTCAAGTTTTAGCACGCCGCCGCGCCAAAGGTCGTCATCGTTTAACGGTGTAATTCATTCTTTAATGAGTGAATTAAGATCTAACAAATTGATATCGTATTATTAAAAGCACCTAACTCAGGTGCTTTTTTTCTTATGTATCTGCAAATTTTAATCGACTGTTGACATCACATGACTGATTATTGCTATCCCAAATCAAAGCGTTTACTAAAACCGGATCAATTCAAAGCGATATTTAATAAACCATTATTTAAAATTCACCAAACCCATTTTATGGCGTTTGCGTATGATTCGGAGCAGCAACAAGCACGATTGGGAATGGCCATTACTAAAAAGAAAATTCCAACAGCAGTGGCAAGAAACAAAATCAAACGGATTATCCGCGAGCAGTTTCGTCACCAGCATAGCGCACTCCCCGCTGTGGATATCGTGTTCATATTAAAGAAATCCTCTAAGGCGCTCAGTAATGATGAGCTTCGTACTGAGATAGATGCTATTCTGACAAAGGTAATTAAAAAGAGTCAAAGACAGGGTAATGTCGCTAAGTAACTCAATACTTGTACATAATCTAAGTGACAGCCTCAAAGACTTTTAGCCATCGAGCAGACTATGGAGGATGTATGTTATCAGCGATAGTATCGAGGTTTTTCATCGCCGTTATTAGAATATATCAACGTATCATCAGCCCTTTATTGCCTGCTCGTTGCCGATATTATCCGACCTGCTCTGAGTATGGGGTAACAGCTATTAAGTGGCATGGCCCTAGGATTGGCGGCATATTGACAGCTAAGCGGATTGCGCGTTGTCACCCACTCGGCGGTCATGGTATCGACTTTGTTCCACTGCCTCTTTATAAAGATATTTTTTATCCTGTATTAGGAGCCACTGCTAAAGTTCCGAATTCGTCATCTCTTTCTTCACCCCCTCGACACGCTGTGTTAGATTTAACTCATTCACTAACTATTGTTTCACGTGAAACAATACTTTTAGAGCGCGGTATCTATAAAGATAACAGCAGTTATGTCGCAAGATTAAACCGATTACTCTAACGCACCCTGACTTGATTAAAACAATTCAACATCATGTTAATGCTTATTTATAGCAGAGCATCACCTTCTATATCATTTACTAGGGTTTTTTAGTAAAATAGTCACCATTTTGTAAACGCTCTGGGTGTCTTGCGCCTTTTGATCCCTCACGTTTCGCTTTAAATTTAGAACATTCATTTTGAGTTGTTTAGGACAATCTTATGCAAAAGATACTACGGGTGCTCATCATCATTGCGATGCTGATTACCGCTTATTTGTTGGTGCTTGCTTGGCAGAAGGACTATGCTGATGCACCGGCAGTAGACACAGCAACCCCTTCTGTATCCACGTCGTCGTCTGGAGCAGATGTTCCTATGAGTTCTGGTGCAGGTGATATACCTGCGACGTCTGACACGGATGTGCCAGTAACCACCAATAATGATGCGCCTGTTGCCAATAATGGGGTAGCATCAGCTGCACACCAACAAGAGCGTGCGCTTATTGATGTCAAAACAGATGTCTACAATATTAAGATCGACCCTGTTGGTGGCGATGTGGTGTATGCCGCTTTACTGAATTATGACGCGACTTTAGACAGTGAAAACCCATTTGTACTGCTGGAAGAAGATTCGAATCGAATCTATGTTGCTCAATCTGGGTTAGCAGGTGTCAATGGTATTGATACTCAAAATGGGCGTGCGGAATACAGCTATCTGTCAGACAGCTATACGCTTCAGCCAGACCAAGACACCTTGAATGTTCCTTTAACTTATAAGCAAGATGGTGTAACGGTTACCAAAACCTTTACATTCACTAAGGGTAAATACCCAATCACGGTGAATTACAATATCAACAATGCCACGGCTCAGCCTTGGAATGGTGAGTTGTTTGCTCAGCTTAAACGTGATGACAGTAAAGATCCTGGTATGGCAGATAAAGGCGCGCTAAGCATGGCCACTTATCTAGGCGGTGCTTGGGGTACACCTGATGATGATTATAATAAGTTGAAGTTTAAAAACTTTGGCGAAGATGAGCTAACCGCTAAGAGCTCAGAAGGCTGGGTTGGTATTGTTCAACATTACTTCGTTTCTGCTTGGACCCCTGAAAATTTCACTGGTACCTTCTATAGCAATGAGAGTAATGGCGATTTCTTTATTGGTATGAAGAGTGAGCCACTAGTGGTACCTGCTAACAAGCAGATGAATATCGCTGCCACTTTGTACGCCGGTCCTAAAGTACAAGACAAGCTAATTGGATTTGCACCAGGCTTTGAGAAAACTGTAGATTATGGCTGGGCATGGCCAATCTCTAAGTTCTTATTTATGATTATCTCAGCGATTCATAGTGTTGTGGGTAACTGGGGTTGGGCTATTATTGGTCTAACACTGGCAGTGAAAATAGCATTAATGTGGATATCTCATAAAAGCTATTATTCGATGGCAAAAATGCGTGCACTTGCCCCTCGCCTAGCAGCTCTGAAAGAAGAGCATGGCGATGACCGCATGAAAATGTCACAAGAGATGATGGCTATTTATAAGGAAGAGAAAGTCAATCCGATGGCAGGATGTTTACCCATCTTGCTACAGATGCCGATTTTCTTAGGCTTGTATTACATGCTTATCGAAAGTGTTGAGCTGCGTCATGCACCGTGGATTCTATGGATTCAAGATTTGTCATCGATGGATCCTTGGTTTATCCTACCAATCCTGATGGGTGCAAGTATGTTTGCTCAGCAGATGTTTAGTCCGCAGCCGACTGATCCGATGCAAGCGAAAGTGATGAAGTTCTTACCCATTATCTTCACCTTATTCATGTTATTCTTCCCTGCAGGTCTGGTGTTGTACTGGACAGTAAACAACTTATTTACCATGGGTCAGCAGTATTTTGTGAATAAGAAAGTAGAGAAAGAACAGCGTGAAAAAGCTGCGAGAATGGCAGGTTAATTCGCCTAAATAATACGGCTTGATTTAATCTAAAAAACGCTAACGGAGCACCTATATGTAACATATAGGTGCTTTTGTTTTATATAACTAACATTGAATATGTGGCACTTAGTACCTACTATAGTTAAATAACTTATGATAAGTGTTCTTAAGTTGCCTGATTTATAACTAGACAGACACCTTGGCTGATATTGTGGCCATGACTTGATTTTGAGCCTATATTTATGACAAACGTTAAAACCATTGCTGCCATTGCAACGCCCGTTGGTAGAGGCGGCGTTGGTATCATTCGCTTATCGGGCCCAAAAGCCTATGCCATTGCCTGTGCACTCACCGGCAAAGACAGCTTTACGCCAAGATTGGCCAGCTTTTGCCGCTTTTATGATTCCGATAAAAAGGTGCTAGATGAAGGCCTGGTACTTTATTTTAAGGCACCGCATTCTTTTACTGGCGAGGATGTGATTGAGCTACAAGGTCATGGCGGTGTGATTTTACAAAATCAGCTCTTAGGCCGTGTATTTGAATTGGGCGCGCATCAAGCACAAGCGGGTGAGTTCTCTTATCGGGCGTTTGAGAATGATAAGCTGGATTTGCTACAAGCTGAGGCCATTGCTGATGCGATTGACGCTACTAGCGTGGCAGCGGCAAATAGTGCAATTCGTTCCTTAACGGGTGAGTTTTCTAACCGTATCAATGCCGTATTAGAGTCGTTGATTGAGCTGCGCCTGTATGTTGAAGCGTCTATTGATTTCCCTGACGAAGAAGATGTGGACTTCTTATCTGATGGTGTTATCGAAGGTAAATTAACCGTTATACAAGATAAAGTGGCCACGATACTTGCCACTGCTCAGCAAGGTCAGCTGTTACGCGATGGCGTACATGTGGTCTTAGCAGGGCGTCCTAATGCCGGCAAATCAAGCCTGTTAAACAGTCTAGCAGGCCAAGAACGTGCCATTGTAACCGACGTGGCAGGCACTACAAGAGACACGCTACAAGAGACCATTGTGCTCAACGGTCTGACCATTCATTTAACAGATACCGCAGGTCTTCGTGATACGACCGATGCGGTGGAGCGTATTGGTATTGAGCGCGCACGCACGGCGATTAATCAAGCAGACTTACTGCTTTTGGTATACGACTTATCACAGGATACCAACCCGCTAACACTCGCTACCGAGCTGTTTGGAGAAGGTAGGTCAGGCGGTGATTTTGATACCTCAAGACTATTATTAATCGGTAATAAACGCGATCTGGTGGACGAGGCTTTGGCAGATACTCAAACTGTTTCAGGCTATGACCAAGTCAATGTGTCTTGCGAAACGGCCGAAGGTATCGATAGTTTAGTGACACTTCTGTGCGATAAAGTTGGCTTTCATCCGCCTGAAAACAGTATGATTGCACGTACGCGTCATCTAGATGCCCTTCGCCGAACTCAGCAGCATTTAGAGGATGCATTTGAGCAGCTTGTGCATCATCAAGCAGGAGAGCTGGTAGCTGAAAGTCTACGTCAAGGGCAGTTTAGCTTGGGTGAGATTACCGGTGAATTTAGTGCTGATGATTTGCTTGGCCGTATTTTTGGTAGCTTCTGTATTGGTAAATAACCAATATTCAATTAACAGTCACCCTTATTATCCCTGTCTATATTAAGTTTTATTGAGAGTAAATTATGCAGTGCCCTTATTGTAATGCTGATGATACAAAGGTAATCGACTCACGCTTGGCGGCTGAGGGCGCGCAAGTACGTCGCCGCCGTCAGTGTAATCAGTGCCAAGAGCGCTTTACTACCTTTGAGGTGGTTGAAGTTGTCATGCCGCGTATTATCAAATCTAACGGCCGTATTGAGCCGTATGATTCACAGAAATTAAGACGTTCTATTCAGCTGCCTCTGCAAAAAAGACCGGTCACTATTGATGAGCAAGAGGCCATGATTAGCCGCATTGAGAAGCGTATTCGTCAGCTTGGTGAGCGTGAAATTAGCAGTAAGGACTTGGGTGAAGTGGTGATGAGTGAGCTTAAAACCCTTGATGATGTGGCCTATGTACGCTTTGCCAGTGTCTATCGTGATTTTCAGGATATTGAGGCGTTTCAGCAAGAGCTGCAAAACATTCGCCCGATTGATACCAAGCCTACCGAATAACAGATGCTATAACCCTTTAATCAATACAATGGGTAAATACTTATGCAAACGTCTATCCCTTTAGAGAGCAGCGCTTCCTCATTTAGCCCTAATAGCCTAACCAGTGGCATACAGCCGCAAGATAGCTACTATATGAGCTTGGCGATAGAAGAGGCCAAAAAAGGACTCTATACCACCCGTCCAAATCCAGCGGTCGGCTGCGTTATTATTAAAGAGGGGACCATTGTGGGTAGCGGCTTTCATCCAAAAGCCGGAGAGCCTCATGCTGAAGTGTTTGCGTTAAGGCAGGCGCAGCAACAGGCCGAGGGCGCGACTGCTTATGTGACACTCGAGCCCTGTAGTCATACAGGCCGCACACCGCCTTGTGCTAAAGCTTTGATTAATTCAGGTGTAGCACGGGTGGTCATTGCAGGACTTGATCCCAATCCTAAAGTCGCAGGCCGCGGTGTCGCGATGCTAAAAGACGCCGGTATTGATGTTACCGTTGGCGTTGCTACCAAACAGGCAGAACAGCTTAATCTAGGCTTTTTAAAGGCCATGCGTACCCAAATGCCATATGTGCGTTTAAAGATTGCCAGTAGCTTAGATGGCCGTACAGCGATGGCATCTGGTGAGTCTAAGTGGATAACCGGACCGGCTGCTCGTGAGGATGTACAAAAGCTGCGAGCCCTGAGCGGCGCTATTATTACCGGCAGTCAGACCATCATTGATGACAATCCGAGTCTGAATGTACGTTCCACGCAGCTGGGTGTGCCTGCAGATAATATTCCGCAGCCAAAAGTGGTGGTATTAGACAGACGTAGCCGATTACAAGACTCTCAGTCTTATACAGTGCTACAGAATACGGATACGTTGCTATATACGCAAAGCGATTTACAGCAGTTGTTACGCAGCTTGGTGGCCGATTATCAAGTACAGGATGTATTGGTCGAAGCAGGGGCTCAGGTAGCAGGCAGCTTTGTACAAGCACGACTTGTGGATGAATTAATTGTTTATCAAGCGCCTTGTATCTTAGGAGGCTCTGCTAAACCGATGCTTTCACTAGATATAGATGACCTGTCTTTACAGCAACGTTTCTTTTTAGACTCCTCATCAGCTATTGGCGAAGACCTTAAGCTTGTTTTTAAGCCGTTGGTATAGAGGCTAAGACTCTAGTGCAGCATTCTTTATAAAAGTTATCCACAAAATAGATTTAGAAAACATATTTTTAATTGGCGACTAGAGGTGTTTCACATGAAACTGTGGATTAATTTTGTTTCATGTGAAACATAGATACGTTATAAAAATCGGAAAGTATTGATATTACTAGGTTTCACGTGAAACTCGAGGTAAGTTAAAAACAAAACCCATAATTAAATTTAGCTGTGGATAACTTTGAGAGTTAATGGCAATAAGCGATTATAAATAGTTTTCAGAAAAAGTTATCCACAGAGTATCAGTAAGATCTTATAGCCGTATATTATTAAGGAATTGTTATGTTCACAGGTATTATTGAGAGCACCGGTAAGCTGCGCAAGATAGAAGAAATTGACGGTGATGTACGTTTGATTATTGAATCTGATGATTTAGATTTTAGTGATGTCAACTTAGGCGACTCGATTGCCTCTAATGGTATTTGTTTAACTGTGGTGGATATGAACGACAACAGTTATGCCGTCGATGTATCACGTGAAACATTAAATAAGACAGCAATGAATAACTGGAAAGTAGGCGATAAGCTGAATTTAGAAAAAGCCATGTTGCCGACTACTCGATTTGGGGGGCATATGGTGTCAGGGCACGTTGATGGCGTGGGCACTATCGAGGTGATGGAAGCGGATGCACGCTCTATTTATATAGAAATAGCCATTCCAGAAGCACTGAAAAAGTATGCAGCGACCAAAGGCTCGATTACAGTAGACGGGATTAGCTTAACGACTAACTTGGTTAAAGATAATATTGTTTGCTTAAATATCATACCGCACACTGCAGAGGTAACTAATATTGCCAATCATTGGCAGGTGGGTGGCCCTGTAAATATCGAGGTGGATTTAATTGCCCGTTATCTAGAGCGTTTAACCCGTGTTTCAGATGAGTCTTAAAACAAAGAATCTGAATATTTCAATAAGTGGTGTTTATTAAGTTGGAATGCATTTTCATCGAACTTATTAGGGCGTGTCCTCAATCCGTACGATTACATTTAAATGGGCTAAAAATAGCTAAATCTTGTCATACTGCCTCAAATAACGGGTAAATATCTCGATATTTACGGCATTACTTTCCTTGTCTGACTGCGGTTTATTTTATTTTTATCACCATTTTCATAATGAGGACACGCCCTAAACACTACTTTTTTATAAATAAAACGATAAGATTTTAGCTAATAGTTCTTTGTTAATCGGCTTAGTAAGAAAGTCATTCATACCAGCAATCAAGCATTCTGCTTTGTCGTTATCAGTATTATTGGCAGTCAGGGCGATGATAGGAATAGGGTTATTCGAGGTACGAATAATTCGTGTCGTCTCTAAGCCATCAATAATTGGCATTCTACAATCCATCAAAATTAAATCGATATCATCCCTTTGTTCAAGATAACTCAATACTTCTTGACCATTATTGGCGCTGATACTCAAATAGCCGAGCTTGTTTAATAACGCACTGACAATACGGCGATTTAGGGCATCATCTTCTGCAATTAACACTAGCGGCTTAAAGGTTAATGCTTTATTGGTGCTAACCAGAGCTGGTGCTGGTAGCGAGGATAGGCTAGGTGTGATTCGCTGCCTCTGCTCAATAGGAGGCACGACGCTCGGACGCTGCGCCTTCATTCGGCCTATCTGCATCAGTGCTCGAGCGATTTGTGCTGCCATTATTGGCTTATTCAAAATAACCGAATATTGGTCACGCCGTGACTTATCAATGGCATTTCTAGGACGCATGGTCAGTAATATTTTAGGCGTGCTTTGCCAAGCGTCTAGTACTTCAAGCTCAGTGATACTGCTTGTATGATAAAGCTCTTCTTCTACCAAAATAACCAATAGTCTGTCTGAGTCATTTGCCCGACTCACTGCGTCTAAGCCTTCTTTAGTGATTCCAGCATATGCCTTAAAATTATGATTTAAAAATTGACTAAATTCATTAAAGGCTTGGCTTGAGACAGGCTGATTATGAAAAGAAATCAGCTGAACTTTGCTCAGCTGTGGATGTTGAAGATAGGCCGGTATCTGATATAAATCCGAAGTGATTGGTAGACACAAACTAAAGGTACTGCCTTGACCCAGCTCACTTTTAATGTGAATAAAGCCGCCTAGTAGCTGTGCAAAGCGGTTAGAAATAGCCAGTCCTAAGCCAGTACCCCCAAATTGTTGGCTAATAAGTCCGTTGGCTTGATGGAAGTCGCTAAACAGGCGTGACTTATCATTTTCATCAATCCCAATACCGGTATCTTCAACCGCAAAGCATACCCAAGGCGATTGTATATCTGCTTGCGGACTCAGAGATGCCTCTATCATCATGTGACGCAGCTGAGTACTGTGTGCCGGTAGGTAGCGCACATGTAGCGCTACATAGCCAGAATGGGTGAACTTAATGGCATTGCCAATCAGATTCATCAAAATTTGCTGCAAGCGAGTAGCATCGGTGTCAAGATAACGCGGCGCTTGCGGATAAAAGAAGGTCAGTAACTCAATATTTTTGGTATAGGCGCTACTACTCAGTAAGTTCGCTACTTGATAACTTAAGTTTAAAATATCAATACGCTCTAGTACGGTATTAAGCTTACCGGCATCCATCTTTGCAATGTCGAGCATGTCATTTAACATGGTCAACATGGTTTGGCTGGTCTGTAATAATAAACGATAGGTTTCGTTTTGATACTCATCCAAACGGCCAGTGTCTATAAGATCAATAAGGCTAATCATACCGCTTAGAGGTGTACGTAATTCATGGCCCAATAGTGACCATAACTTATCAAACTGGATCAGTTCAGCAGCTTGTGAATGCACCTTTTTGGTAATATCACCCAGCTCCTGAGTAAGGTGACTGATGTCGGTTAATACGGCACTAAATCCTTGTACCTGCCCTTGTTGGCCCGTCCATGGCTGTAGATGTAATAGATAATCGGTTTGACTCTCAATGCTTGAAACATTAAAGGTTTGCGCATTAGTAAGACGACCAATCCTGCTCAAATGACGCTGAGTCAGCTTATCTTTGCCTGTCAAAAAGTCGGTCACAAAATAAATGATATGCTCATCAAATGCGGTCATAAACGATTGCTCGAAGCGGCGATTAAAATAACTCACTTGACCTTTTTTATTAATAAAAAATAGCGGCAGCGGTGAGTAATCGGTCAATCGTAGCAGGCGCTTTTCTAATAATGTGGTGCGACGATGGGTTTGATGCAGTTGCTGATTAATTCGGTCCAAACGATTAGCCAAGCGCAGAAACTCTTGGCTAATCCCAAAATCACTGTCGAAAATCGGAGTATAAGGCTCGTTTAAACAATTAGGGAAATGTTGACTGTAATCAATGATTTGCGACCACGCTCTTTTATTTCGCATTACCAAATAAAGATTGAAGGTAAACAACACCAGAGCGGTTAGCAGCGGTAGCCAATACAGCGGATTAAACCAATCAATCGGCATGGGCGGGTGGATGATTTGAATATAAGTTTGATAGCCATTTGGCAAATTGGCCCAGCCTAGTAGCTGCTTAGAATCTGTAATTTGGTACTTGGTGCTTTGCGCCTCTGTGGGTCCCCAATAAGGAAGGCTGAAAAACTCAACTTGACTTTGATCGTCCCTATGATGGGTATAAACCAATGGCTGACCAGATGCAGTCATCACCATAATATGGTGACTGACATTATTACTACCAATAAGTTTGGTAGAGACGGCAGACAAATTAAGAGTATTATGATTGAGCTGATCGGTTAGTTCATAATAAAGCTGATTAAATGCCTTTTGGCTAGTGATTAAACGCTGTTCATGTAAACTGACAAGCAAAATGATGTAGCACAACGTGGTTAATACCAGAAGTGTCAGGGTATGAAAGTTAAAGACATAATGCAAAGGTGCTTTTTTTAGCATGAGCGTTGGGCGCGGTTACAAGTAAAAGATCTGAAAATAACAGAGATGGTATTGAGTATAGCACTCTACAGCGCTGATCTGAGGTCAGATTTAGAGGTAACTAGTCCTGTTTGAGTCATCCACAGCACCAATGTTTTTGCTATAAAAAATAAGTGATAAGCGTGTTGCTACAAAGGCTAACTCAAGCTAAATGGTGATTGCCTGACAATTTCTCTATAATGAAACAAAAGCAGGGCTAAGTCTTATTTATCTACGACATTCTTATTTCTAACACCTATTTATCGAATAAAAATTATGAGCATTGAAAACCAGTCTTCTACCAAACAACGTGTGATTTTTGCCGGCACTCCAGAGTTTGCTGCGATTAGCTTAAAGGCACTTATTGAGCAGCAAGAGGCGCTTAATATAGATCTTGTCGCGGTTTATACTCAGCCTGATCGCAAGGCGGGGCGAGGACAAAAGTTAACGGCATCTCCTGTTAAACAACTGGCGCTTGAGCATAATATTCCAGTTGAGCAGCCAGCAACCTTCAAAAAAGCCAGTGAAGAAGGGCAAGTTTCACGTGAAACGTTAGCAAATTATCAACCTGACGTTATGGTGGTCGCCGCTTACGGTCTTATTTTGCCAATAGGTGTGTTAGAGACGCCGACGCATGGTTGTTTGAATATTCATGCGTCATTATTACCGCGTTGGCGCGGTGCAGCACCGATTCATCGTGCACTGCTCGCTGGTGATGAAAAAACAGGCATTACTATTATGCAGATGGATAAAGGCTTGGACACAGGCGACATGCTTTATAAAGCGTCTTACCAGATAGCAGTTGATGAAACCACCGCGAGCTTACATGACAAAATGGCCAATATGGGCGCTGAAGCTATTGTCACCGTACTAAAAGATTTGCCATATTATCAAGCACAGGCTGAAAAGCAGGACGATAGTCTTGCCAATTATGCTGAAAAGCTGAGTAAAAGTGAAGGGGAGATTGATTGGACAAAATCAGCGACTCGTATCGAGCGTCAGATACGGGGTATGCATCCGTATCCTGGTGCCTATACCTTTTTGGCAGACCCAGAGGGCAAGGCTGAGCCTAGACGTGTGAAAGTGTTGTCAGCCATGCCAGTGAACGCGTCACAAACGACGGTTGTAGAGCCAGGCACAGTTATTAGTGTCGGTAAAAACGCTGTCTTGGTGGCATGCGGTAAAGAGAGTGTGGATCAAGAAGCGACTACTTTGCGTTTAACTAAATTACAGTTTGCTGGTAGTAAGCCAGTCACCGCTGAACAAGTCTGTCATGGTAATCAGCTTGATGACGGTGACAAGTTTGTCGCTGCACCGAAATGACAAAAATCCGACTTATATAACAGTCAGTACAGCCAAACCAATCAAACCAAATCAATCATCATAATTAGGCATTAAATGAGCAGTAAACCAAATAGCACTACCCAAAATAAAAATGTCCGTGTGGCAGTGATTAATACCTTGTTATCAATTCAACAGGGTCAGTCACTAAGCGGTCTTTTGGATCCTTTATTAAACAGTTTAAATGGGGATGACAAAGGCTTTGCGCATGCATTGTTACTCACAACCTTACGCCATTGGCATGCAACCGCACGTTTGTTAGATAGCTTAGCGGACAATCCAATCGATGAGATTGAGGTGCGTACCACCATTCAATTGGGTATTACCCAACTGCTTTATCTTAATGTTGCCGATCACGCCGCAATTCATGAAACAGTTGAGGCGGTGAAACACATCGACTATGCGCGCGCATCAGGGTTGGTGAATGCTGTGCTGCGTAAAGTGGCTAAAAATCCAAATAAATTTCGCAAAAAAGCCAATAAAAACCATAGCTTACCAAACTGGCTAGCCCAGCAGTTAAAATCAGATTGGCGTGAATACTATGATGAGCTGACCCAAAGTTTGCGCCAGTCAGCACCGATGTTTTTGCGAGTAAATGGCCTGCAAACGGACAGTCAAAGTTATATCAAACAGCTGGCAGAAGAAGAGATATCTGCAGAAGAGATATCTTTAAAAACCACTATTAATACGGATGAGACTAATGCAAATAACGATAGTCTGGAGATTGAACAACACGCGATTGAGCTGATTGATAGTGTGCCTGTCAGTCGTCTGCCTGAGTTTGAAGAAGGTATTGCTAGCGTACAAGATGCGCATGCACAGCTGGCGGCGCCTATTATTGATGCGCTACTTCAAAGGGCGATTAGTACTAATTCAGCACAAAATGTACGCTTGCTAGATGCTTGTGCCGCGCCGGGTGGTAAATTAGCTCATTGGCTTGAGCTGTTAGGTAATCAAGAGAAACAAGAAACAGAACTGTTTCACGTGAAACAAGCTGATGAACAGGATAATCCTATTAGCAATGTTGAGCTGACAGCGATTGATAATGAAGCGCCTCGTATTACACGTATTTTTGAGAACTTAGAGCGGTTACAACTGCCAGCGCCTATCGTCAATAGCAAATTGCATTTGGACATAGAATGCGTGGATGCGACCACTTGGCAAGCCAAAGAGTCGAGTGATGATTCGGCTGGCTTTGATGCGATATTGCTCGATGCGCCTTGTACCGCAACGGGCGTTATCAGTCGTCATCCAGACATTACCTTGCTACGGGAGGAAGAAGATGTACAACATACGGTGCAACTGCAAGAGCAAATATTGGATAACTTATGGCCACAGTTAAAGAATGGCGGTTATCTGTTATACATCACCTGTTCGATATTAAAGCAAGAAAACGTGGAACAGATGCAAGCCTTCTTAAAGCGTCATAAAGATGCGGTGGCTGTGGCATTTGACGATGAGAAAACTAATTGGGGCATTGAGCAAGCGGTTGGTCGTCAGTGTTTGCCTGTCTATAAAATGAATGTCGCATTAGAGCCAACAGCCGTTGAAGATGACAGACCTGAAAACGATGAGCAACAAGTCATAGCTCAAGCACCGGTAGGTGGTGATGGGTTTTATTATGCCATTATTAGAAAACAGATTTAGAAAGCAGGGTTAGACCGCAAGATTGGCGTTAACCGCGTATCAGAGTCCGGCTTTTTACTCAAAGCGTCAGCAGTGGCTCGTATGGTGATGTGGTTGCCTATTCGAGTCAGCCTTCTCAAAGTCAGGAACTGAGGTGTCTTTCCCTGAGTTATCTGAGACCCTAAGCCAAGGCTATAGGGGACATGACAGCTTTGCGATTAAAGGCAATCAATTAGTCAGAGAGTGTAAGCTGTATATTAGACGGTGATACCAATGCTAATCCAACCAGAAAAACCTGTCATATTACCTATCGTTTGGTAGATGGCGAAGCATCACGTCAATTTGTGGTAGATAAAGTGGTTGAGCTTTAAGTCACTCTAAACCTGAATAAATTAAACCGTTTTAAAAAAATAAAAACCCAGTTCACTAATGAACTGGGTTTTTTATGGCATCAATAAAAGCCATAATGTGGTCAATCCGCGTGAAAAAAACTAGCTTAAATGCTTATTTAAACCTGATTCTAACGCATCTTTAATCTTACCTTTTAATGGTTTGGCCAAAAAGCCTAAGGTCGCTTCAATGCGTATTTTATTGGCATCCAAAGTGGCTTTGCCATCGATGCCTTTACGACTAATCGTTACATTATCCTCATTTTCGCCTTCAACATAGTTGGCATCAATGCCGTATTTTTCTTTGGCACTTTCAAGCCATTTTTTAGCCTGTTCGCGGGCGGTATTAAAGTCTAAACTATGTTGTTTTTCGATTTCGATATCTGCCATGTTGTTACCCTCTGTTATTGTTAATTATTAAACGATTAAAATATTTAAAATGACTATAATCTGATCATAAGTCAGACAGTGGCATATTTATATCATTTAATTGTATGGCTAACAATTCAGTTATGTAGTGGGGATGATAACTCTAATCTGCTAGTTGTCACTATTATAAAGGTTAATAGTAAGACTAATACTAAACTTGCCCTAGCGCATCTACCTGACTAATGGCATTTAAAGGGCAAGGTTGAATCTCAAATAGCTGAAGTGAATAGAATTGGAGCAACTTTAATGGATTTAACGACACATCTTAGCGATACTCAAATAGCGTTTTTAGACGAACTCATCAGTTTTGTCCTTGAAGACTGGAGAATTAATAAACAGGATTATGGCTTTTATAAATCTCGTATTGAAAAATGGCAAAAACAGGGCTACTACGATGATGCTATGCTTTATTTTTGGTATTACGAACCAATAGAAGGTTTAAATTCTAAGCAGGTTGATAGCTTTTACGCTTTTATAAAGGTTATCAATGGGTTAGGTTTTTTATATCCATCAACTGAGCAAGCTTTAATGGCTAATACATTTAAGTATATTAAGCGCCTTAAAGTATCTAAGACTATTGAAGAGAGAACAGACGCTATATTAAGTTTTTGGCAAGGTATTGACTATGGAGAAGCTATTAATGTCGCTGATTTTTATCGAAAATTTAATTTAATGAGAGATAAAAATCAAATCATACAGGATGGTGATTGGGATAAGTTTGACAAGGATGGGTTTGAGAAGTCTTACCAGTACATTTTGACGCAAAGTAGGCTGTGGGAAGCACAATATCCTAAAGGCATATTAAGCATATATGAGCAGTTAATTTATAAGGGCGAAACTGTAGAAAGCCAAGCAAGTGCTATTGAATATCAATTCGAAACAGCGTTGGTAGAAGAAACACAGTGTGATGAAAATATATCAGAACACAAAAAAGAGTCTAAGCTTAGAAAACTTTTTGACTGGATAAAGCATTTTTAATGGACACTTCAGCTTGTAGAAGTGCGATTAGCGATAAAGCGCATGCCAAAACTACCACAAACCCCACAACAAAAACCAATAAGCCGTTTATTTAATATGGCTTATGTCTGAAAATATGCTACTCTTTTTGTTATAAAAATTTATGTAATCTTTTGACAGGATAAGACGAAGACATGAAATATATCAGTACGCGCGGTCAAACCGAGAAGATGGATTTTAGCGATGTGTTGTTGATGGGACTAGCACCAGACGGTGGCTTGATGCTACCTGAAAGCTATCCTCAAATTGATTCGAAAACATTAAACGAGTGGCGTCATCTTAACTATCCTGAGCTTGCGTTTGCAATTATGCGTCTGTATGCCACGGATATTGATGATGCAGATTTAAAAGATATTATCGAGCGCACTTATACGGCTAAGGTTTTTGGTAGCGAAGAGATTGTGCCGGTGCGTAAGCTTAAAGAGGACTTGTATATTTTAGGCTTATCTAATGGTCCAACGCTTGCATTTAAAGACGTGGCGATGCAGTTTTTGGGTAATGCCTTTGAATATGTGTTGAAGCAAAAAGGCAAGCGTCTGACCATCATTGGCGCAACCAGTGGTGACACCGGCAGTGCAGCAGAATATGCGCTACGAGGCAAAGACAATATCGAAGTGTTTATGATGTCGCCGCATGGCAAAATGAGTGAGTTTCAGCGCGCTCAGATGTATAGTTTAACGGATGCCAATATTCATAATATTGCCATTAAAGGTATGTTTGATGACTGTCAAGATATCGTTAAAGCATTACAACAAGATGCAGATTTTAAAGCCAAATATAGCTTGGGTACGGTTAACTCTATTAACTGGGGGCGTATCTTAGCGCAAATCGTTTATTACTTTAAAGGCTACTTTGCAGCGACTAAAAACAACGATGAGAAAGTCAGCTTCTGCGTGCCGTCAGGTAACTTTGGTAATATCTGTGCTGGTCATATTGCCCGCGAAATGGGTCTACCAATTGACCGTTTGATTGTCGCAACAAACGAGAACGACGTACTAAATGACTTCTTTAATCAAGGCACTTATACACCGCGTCCTGCGGATAAAACCTATGTGACATCTAGCCCGTCTATGGACATCTCCAAAGCCTCAAACTTTGAGCGCTTTATTTATCTGTTATTAGAAAAAGACAGCAAACGTGTGCATGAGTTGTTTGATGGTGTGAAGGCAGGTAAAGGGTTTGACTTGTCAGATGTGTTAGAGGCGGTGAATACGCGTTACGGCTTTGCAGCCGGTAAGTCAACGCATCAAGACCGTTTAAATACCATTAAAGCGGTGTACGAAAATTATAACGACTTGGTTGATCCACACACGGCCGACGGTATTAAAGTGGCGCAAGAGCTACAAAAAGAGGGTGAGGTCATCATCTGTGCGGAGACGGCGCTACCGGTTAAATTCTCAGAGACTATTTTTGAAGCAGTTGGCGAGATAGACATTGAACGTCCTGAGCATACCAAAGATATTGAAAGTCTAGAGCAATATGTGACGGTATTAGAAAATGACGCAAGCTTAGTAGCCAATGAGATTAAGGCAGTGGTTCCTGCTCAATAAGCAGTTCGTTCAGTAGAATAAGTTGGCTAATAGAATAAAGTATGGGCTATATTGTACTCAGTTATAAAGTCTTATCCGTATAGAAAAAGACACTGTCTAAAATCGGCAGTGTCTTATTTAGTTTATTGGCTTAATAAAAGCGCCCACAAAGGGTAGATAACCTATAAACTAACCACGCCGTTATCCGTAATGGTTATTTAGACGAACCTAAATTCACAGCCTTTGGCGACTATTATGACAGTACTTGAGTCTGCATTGGACGCAGAGCAGGCCTCCATTCTTTTGTTATGGCAGAGAGTAAATGCTTCGCTTTCTGCGTTTCATACCTTAATCACTCGCTTTAAATCTGCGGCATTGGCATTATTACGTACGCCATCTGAATGGGCGGAAATAAAAATTCATGCAAAGCATGTTATTCGCCATAGAGAGGCGGAGCAAGGGACAGATCAAGCATATATAGCCTCCTTAGCTCAGCGTATTGCTAATAATGAGTTCCAGATAGTGTTTTCTAATCAATCCCATTATCCGCAGCAACTACTGGTTTTGTTTTATGCGCCGCCGCTTTTATTTTATCGCGGGAATAGCGAGCGTTTAAACCAAGCACAAATTGCTATCGTCGGTAGCCGAAAGCCCACGGTCAGTGCGCAGAAATTCACCTTTGATATGGCGCAATATTTGGCCAAAGCCGGTTACATTATTACCAGTGGACTGGCACAAGGCGTGGATAATCAAGCTCATTTAGGGGCGCTGTCGCAAATGGCAGACTGTGCAGGTCGTAGCATTGGGGTAATGGGCACCGGTATTGATGTCTGCTATCCCAAGCAGCACCAGCCGTTGTTTGATCGCATGATTGCCGAGGGTGGTTGTATTGTTAGTGAGCTGTTGCCGGGTACGCCGCCCAATAAACATACCTTTCCAAGACGTAATAGATTGGTGGCAGGCTTAAGCTTGGGTACGATTGTTACTGAGGCTACTATCAATAGTGGCTCGCTGATTACGGCGCGATTAACCTCAGAGCAAGGCAAACAAGTCTTTGCTATGCCCAGTCGTATTGATAATAGAAATGCAGAAGGCTGTCATCACTTGATTCGGGAAGGCGCGACTTTGATATATCATCCCGAACAGGTCATTAATGATTTATCGAGCCAGATGGTATCACCCATGCAGCGCCAAGCCTTAGCGCAGTCAAGTTATCCTAACAATCATCCAAGTGGTGCTATCGAATCGGCTTTTGTCGCAACTGGTGAACACACCTCAAAGACGGTCTCTAAGTCACCCACTAAACTTAGCCAAACTGCGGTCTCTACGATAAGCTCGCAGCCGGTTAAAACACCATTAACAGCGGTGGTCGTGCCGGATCATTTGCAATCGCTATGGGTGCATATTGATTATAGCGCTCAAGATTTGGACGGATTGATTCAAAAGACACAGCTTGATACGTCCAGCCTATTAAGCCAGTTAATGGAGCTTGAGTTGATGGGACTTATTACACAAATAGGTGGGCGGTATCAGCGCTTATAAAAGCGAGTGTGCCAATGAATGATATAGGCACGCGTGAATAACACAGAAACCATCAGCGTTTAAACCAGAGTCCGTTATAATGAGCATAAGCGATAGTCCATTAACTTGAATCTACTATAGCCTTATTGCTCATAAATCCTTACCTTTATGCAAAGCCTAGCCTCTATGACATCTTCACACACTTTCATACCTAAGCCAAATAACCTCAATAATATGGTTAATATTACTCAAGAAGCTAAGGTGGCTGCCACTTGGTTGCAGGCCGGCGAATTGTTGGCTTATCCGACGGAGAGCGTGTGGGGTATTGGCTGTGATGCTTATAATAAAGCCGCGGTCGGACGTATCTTGGCTATCAAGAAACGTCCGCGTGATAAAGGGATGATTGTCATTACAGACAGCATTGAGCGTATAGAGCCCTTATTGATGTTGTTGCCAGAAGCAAGACGTCAGCAGGTTATAGACAGTTGGTGGCTGACGGATGCTAACGCCTCTCAAGCGACAGAAAAGCAGGCGCATACTTGGTTGCTTCCTGTGTCTAAAGATACGTTGTCTAATCATACAGAGCAGTCATTCCCAACATGGATTACTGGTAAATATCAGTCTATCGCAGTGCGGGTAATTAATCATCCGCTGATTGCTGAGCTATGCGCCAGTATGGTGAGTAGCCATAACCCTTATGGTTTGGTAGTTTCTACCAGTTGTAATCCGTCAGGAGAAGCACCGGCAACCACCTTACAAGCCGCATATGACTATTTTGGTTCCAACATTAAGTATCTTAATGGCAATACCTTAAACTATACTCTGCCTAGTCAAATCAGAGACGGGTTAACAAGCAAGATTATCCGCTAAAGCCGTTGTTAGATTAATTATTTATATCTAAAAGATAGGCTAGTAACGATTGTATAACGAATGTAGCAAATACATTCATACATTAATTTCAGTATTGACAGAAATAAAAGAATGGTTCATGCTAATGCCATTAACCGGATAAACGGTTCTACTTTTATTATTAAATTAGAATAAGACGTTATTTATGAAACTAAATCCAGCGACCGAAAGGTTTGTACTACACTGGGGTGAAATGGGCACGCAGTGGGGCGTTAATCGCACCATGTCACAGATTCATGCACTACTATATATTATCGGCCGTCCTCTAAATGCAGAAGAGATTACCGAAACATTAGGTGTGGCTCGATCTAATGTATCGACCAGTCTAAAAGAGCTACAAAACTGGGGACTGGTGCAGAAAGTCTCCATACTTGGGGATCGCCGTGATCATTTTAGTACGCATACTGATGTGTGGGAGCTGGCACGTATTATTGTCATAGAGCGTCAAAAACGAGAACTGGCGCCTACGGTAGATTTTCTTCAATCATTGATAGATAGTCCAGAGTTTGGGCAGGAAAATGCAGAGGTACAAAGCCGTATCAAAGAAACACAAGAGTTTGTTGATACCTTAACCAGTTGGTCGAATGAAATGCTTAAGCTGCCAACGACCACTTTAAAAAAGATACTCAAGCTGGGCGCGCGTATTCGCAAAAAATTAAGCTAGCATCCTTATCTTAGTGGTTGTGGTTAGTTGGAAAAGAGTAGGATATTAGAGCATACCCTAAAAATTTAAGATTTTATTTCTGTTTTAACAGAAAATACTAAAATAAAAGAATTATTTTTACTAAAGCTATCGACATAATCACTTCATATAAAGACGTTACTATAAGGACATGGAAAATGAACACAAAGCAGCGGGTTCAGTATAAAAAACAGATTAGTAAGCAAGCCATTGCCAGTGTTGAATGGAAGGACTTGCGTCGGTTAAGTGGTTGGCAAGTGGCTTATAACCTGATTTTACCTTTTCCCTCTTTGATATTGTCTTGGTGGTTTGCCAGTCAATCGCTGTTTGTTTTTGCATGCCTATTTACTTATTTGTTTTTTGCATCGGCCTTTCGACAAGCACATGATGGGTATCACCACAGTTTGGGTGTGAGCAAGTCGATTACCACTTTTATGCTGATGTTGATGAGTGTGTTTTTATTGACCAGTTTGCATGCGATTAAAGCCACACATATGCAGCATCATCGTAATCCGCTTGGTGAGGATGACATTGAAGGTAGCTTGGCAAAATTATCATGGTGGCAAGCATTGATTGGCGGCATAGGTTATCGTTTGGCTATTTATCGTGAAGGTTTACGTCTTAGTAATAAGCGTAATCGCATAAAGTCAGTCATTGAGTTTGTATTGATTGGCAGCGTTATTATGATGGCGTTGGTGCTTATCACAACCTATATCCTGATACCGGTTATGGCGCCGACCATGGGTATAGATATATTAAGCGGTAATAGTATTTATTTGCCTATCGTAGCGAAAGTGGCTGCCTATCATTTGACGGTGATGTTTTTGGCGAATGCTTTAGTAGGTATTATCGCTGTTTGGGGTGTACACCATGATGCAGAGGATACCATCGCGCGTACGGAGCGAAATACACTGGTTAATCTGTTGACCTTTGGGCTGTTATATCACGTTGAGCACCATATATTTCCGGCAGTGCCGACCAATAATTTACCCGAACTGGCACACCGATTAGATAAGGCATTACCGCAGTTAACCCAGAACCGAGTTGTACCCACTGCCAGTCAGTTAAATAATTATATTATCAATACAATTGAGCGTTTCAGAGATAAGTATAGTGGAGGTAACGACGAGTGTCCGCTGCGTAGACACTGGGCTCTATAAAACGATTAGCATTTAACGATTAGCATTTAAAGCGGTAAACTGACTATTAGCTATTAATGGACATTTATATACCTTATCAGGAAGATTGACATGAATATACTCATCAGCGGTGGTACAGGACTTATAGGAACGGCGTTTAGCTATTGGGTTCAGCACCATATAAATCTAGCGCAGTCAAAAGTTGAGTTAGACTCTGATGCTCAAAACGTGCAAAATGGTATGAGTGATAATCCGGTTCATATCACTTGGCTTACCCGAGACGTGCATCAAGCGCATCCTGATTTTATTGATATGATGAGCTATGAGCAGCTGCAAACAACAGATAAGAGCTTTGATGTTATTTTAAATCTGGCAGGGGCCGGAATTGCCGACAAACGTTGGAGCAATGCGCGTCGACAGACTTTAATGCAGAGCCGCCTTAAACCCACTGTGGCGTTAATAGACTATATCGCACGGATAGAGAATAAACCGAAATTGATGTTAAGTGGCTCAGCTATCGGCTGGTATGGTAATCAAGGCGACACACCGCTTGATGAAAACAGTCCTTCTGACGATCACGGTTCAGATGATTTTGCGCATCAATTGTGTGCGGCATGGGAGTCCAAAGCCAAAGAGGCATTGGCGTTTGATGTACCGGTTATTATCCTACGTACCGGTATCGTGATTCATCCTGATGGCGGTATGCTGGCCAAGTTATTACCCTCGTTTAAAATGGGGATGGGCGGGCAACTGGGTGATGGCAATCAGGTCATGAGCTGGATTAGTCTGACCGATTGGGTGCGTGCGGCATGGCATATTATTCAGTATCACTTAAATCCAAGAACAGCTTATAGTGGCTCTGTCAATGATGAGGAGAACCAACAATCAAGTAGTTGCGCATACGCCGTTGTTTATAATCTCACAGCACCGGATCCGGTAATAAATGCGGTCTTTACCCAAATTATCGGTAACTGGCTGCACAGGCCTACCTTTATGACGTTGCCCGCTTGGTTGCTAAAGCTAATGTTTGGTGACATGGCAAGCTTGCTTATCTACGGCCAAAAAGTACTGCCAAAACAGTTACTGGAGGCTGGGTTTAAGTTTGAATATATCGCGCTCAAACAGGCATTGGTAGAGCAGCACTCTATAACTAATTTGAGCTGATACTAATACAATATCAAGCACCTAAATAACCAGTAGTTTGGCCATCTTAGGTGTTGGCTTTTACAAATATTTATCAGCTTATTTCAGTTATAACAGAAATAAAAGAAATAACCAAGTCTGTTTGATATGAATAACCTAGGTATGACAAACGCTATTAGGAGGTAAGTATGACAGCCAACCTTATGATATCAGAGCAGCCTAAAAAGCCGCCTTTCTATCTTTATATTAGCTTGGCAATGCTGTGGTTATATAGCGGTATTGTCCCTATGATCTTTGCCGAGCAAGAGTCACTTAATATGTTGGGGCAGCTCGGTATTGGCGAGGTATATCAGAGCAGTGTGTTTTATCTTGCCTCCTCACTAGATATTGGGTTTGGGGTGCTCATATTAACTCGATATCGCTATCATGCTCTGTTATGGCTTGCTCAGTTTTGTATCGTTATAGGCTATAGCCTTATCGTTACCATAGGTTTACCAGAGAATTTGATACATCCCTTTGCACCGTTAATTAAGAACATACCTATCATGGCGTTATTGCTATTTCTATATCAAAAGCATCGCTCTTAGTGACTACTTACTTAGTATGACATTCATTAAGCGTTCAAACTTAGATCATTTTTATTAACTTATTTCATTTTAGACAGAAATAAAAGAAATATAGTGGCAAGCTTATAGCGGAGAAAGTCTATGACTTTGTATTTATTTATTAAAACCCTGCATATCTTATCAGCTACTTTTATAATGGGGACGGGGCTTGGCACCGCCTTTTATCTATTTGTTACCAACCGTAGTGGCAGTGTACCGGCACAAGCGGTAGTTAGTAAATGGGTCTGTAAAGCCGACTGGTGGTTTACGACCCCTGCGGTTATATTCCAGCCGCTATCTGGACTTTGGATGGCACATTATCTGGGTATGCCGTTCGGCTCAACCTGGATTTGGCTGTCTCTAGTGCTGTTTGTCTTTGCAGGAGTGTGTTGGTTGCCAGTGGTGGTTTGGCAAATGAAAATGCGTGACATGGCGCAGCATTCTCAGCAAATGGGAGACAGTCAATTACCCTCGAAGTATTGGAAATTAGCACGGCGCTGGGAGATGGCAGGCTATCCGGCATTTACAGCTGTGGTGATTATATTTTTCTTAATGGTTGTGAAACCAATGTAGGGAAGGCAATGGCCATGACATCAGCGAAGAGACAGGCTAATAATATGGCATCCCATATAAAGACTATCCTAGTATTGGGTGCATCAGGCTTTATTGGTAAGAGCTTAATTGAAAGGTTAGAGCCACTAGATATAGAGGTTCGCACTCCGAGCAGTCAGCAAGTTAACTTTATGGATCCAGATTGGCAACAAATAGCGGCGCTACTCGACGGGGTAGAGGTGGTTATAAATCTCGTAGGAGTCATGAGCCAAGATACACAGATGCTAGAGCAGGTACATCATCTTACTCCTCTTCAAATAGCACAGGTGGCTAAGCAGTTTCACGTGAAACATTGGGTAAATCTATCTGCACTGGGTGCAAACGAGCAGCATGCAGTCGCCTTTTTATCGAGTAAAGGGCGAGGTGACATTCAGTTATTGGCTTTGGTCGACGAGCAATTTAAAGTATCCGTTATACGACCGTCTTTAGTGTTTGGTAGAGGTGGAATAAGTACCGAAGCCTTTGTAAGTTTGGCTAAGCTGCCTATTTTAATATTACCAGAAAGGGGGCGTTATCTAGTTCAACCGGTGCATATTAACGATCTGGTTCAAGGTTTAATGAACCTTGGGATAGATTGTGACAATAAATGCGGTCAGCATGATAGTAAAGATAAGCAAAATATTATCAACGCCACTGGTGGGGAGGCGGTCAGTTTTGCAGAGTATCTAATCACGCTACGCCATACTATTCATAACTTACGCGCACCGATTATCATTGGCATACCGAACTGGCTAGCCCATATGGCAGTATCTATCGCCGGTTTGGTTATTAAAGATGGAATATTAAATAAAGACAGTCTACATTTACTGGCAGATGGGTCAATTGCTGATAATCAGCAATTTAGGCAATTAATAGGATATAAGCCACTTGGTTATAAGGCGTTTAAATATTAAGTGAATGATGTTTCATGTGGAACATATGATTACGATAAATTTAGTTATCTTTTCTATAATAACGTTTCACGTGAAACATTATTATTAGTTATTTCGGTAGCTATTTATACTGTGCCTTTTTTATCCCGAATAAAATAAATCAGAGCAGTTAGTGCGGCTACAAGGGCGGATAGCAAAGCGCCTGTCAAAAGGGTGTTTAAAAAAGCGAAAATAAACGGATGCTGTATTTGATTAATGCCCAGTCTGTCATCGGTAATACCTACCGAAATAATCCCAGCCCAAAGCTCTGGTGATAAAGGTATACCTAAGAATAAGAACAGGTTAAGCAGCTGTAGAGCCGCTTTAATATAGACACTTCGTTTTAACGCCTCATGCAGCTTAGTCTGACCGCGCTTAATAAAGTGGGCATCGACTGCGCCATAAATACCGATAAATACTACAATACCGGCGAACATACCGATTAAGGCCCATAATGTTGAATTGACAACAATATTACCCCAGAAAAAACTGGCTAGGGCATTAAACAATACCCAAAAGCCCCAAAATATCCAATGATTTTTCATAATGCTCCTTAACCATTTATGCTAGGGCTTGTTTTAATCGACAGAGATAAGCTTACCGGCAGAGTCTTTGGGTAAATCGGCCAGACAAACCAGGCTGTCATTATTAATACCGTGTACCAGATATTTATCTGAATCACCAAAATATTGAATCACCTCTACTGGCGTATAAGACAGGCGTTGGTCTTGCTCAATTACCCACACGAAGCCTTTAATAGGGCTCGTCGGCCGATTATGCTTGGCATTTAACACATCCAAATCCGCTTCGTGTATCGCCTGCTTAGGTAAACGCACACCAAGCTCTGTTTGACCGTAATCAATACTCATCGCCGCGCGCATCCCAGGTTCTAGCGCCGCTTTGTTCTCGTCACTTGAGATAAGCGGTGCACGAACGATTAGGTAGCCGGCCTCCACATCTGGGGTAATATGGCTAATCTGACCAGTAAACTCTGTGTTTACATCGAATACAGTGAAATTAACCGATCGACCTACGGACAGCTGTGATTGTGTGGACAACGGTAGCTTGCCGATAAGCTGTAAACGCTGAGTATTACCAATGGTCATTAAAGAGGTATTAGCAGGCACGTCATACTCAATGACGTCAGCCTCAACATTTAATTCCTCCTGAGCCATCAATGCTTGTTTAATCTCTTTATTAATCTGAGTAACCTCGCCATCGATGGGCGCTCTAAACACTAAGGTCACCGCTATCAAGTCTTCGGACTTTTTATTGTCTGAGTCTGGATTAGCAGAGGTATCGTTTTTGGCGGTATTAGCAGAGTCCGTATTATTCGACGCTTTATTAGCCTTAGATTGAGCCGCCCTCTTATCGCTTGCATTCAAATCTAGTTTTGGCAACGATTTCGAAGGCGCTTCTTTATTATTCGACGCTATGGTCTCACTTGGTTTGTCTTGCACAGCATATTGCTGTGCTAACGGCTGATCATTACCCTCAATCAGCGCATCAATCGAGTCGAAATGCGTATAACGTGCGGTATTGGCATCAATACGGGTTTGTAGAGTGGCTATCACCTGTCCTTTTTTCACCCAATCGCCCTCTTTAACAGCAATGGACAATTTATCCGCACGGTAAGGTGTTTTGATGTCTACAATATCTACCGGTATTAGCGCGCCTTCTAGGTTATAGCTTGGCTGGTAGCGCTCTGGGTTACTGGTCTGAATAAGCGAGTTATCTACAATGACTTTATCGGCCAAGATTTCAACCTTTGGCTTATCGGCTGCATTGTTGGCCGGCTTGTCACAGCCTGTTAATAATAAACTCGTCCCCAATATAGTCGCCATAATAAATCTAGTACCTCTCAATTGTGACAGGCGAGATAGGGTGGGATGAGAGGTTAACAAAGGCGATGACATAAGAACAAGATATCCTGTTTATTTATAATGTTGGGGCGATAAAGCGGCTATTGTTTAGATTAAAGTATTGAGAGTGCTATTTGAATAGGTGACTCTCTGAACCAATATGGATAAATAATAATCTAGAGTATACAAGGGTGTCCTATTTATAGTGCATATTAGCCATCATAAATAGATATAGCACATATAACACTTCATAACCTTGAAATAAGTTTAACCGCTCTCAAAAAGAGGGTTAACACTAGGCTATGATTTGATTTCAGCCAATAGTTTAAAGAATAATTTCCCCATTCTTGTTAGTGGATTGTGTTAAGTTTGTGCTTAGACCTTGAAATTTTACCCAATGACCTTTATCAAGCAGTAAGAATAGACCGTAGATATCAGTGATTGCAACGATTAAAGTCGCGGTCTGCAGAATTAAAATAAGTGAAATAAAATCTAAGAATAATCTCATAGAACGCATTCATACTAATGTTTATTGTTAGTTTACGTTAATCAATGCCAACAACGGCAGATATTTCATAATTAACCTTTATGTCATAAATAAAGCCAAAATAATTCGGCTGTTAAGGAGATACCATGAGTAACAATCAAGAGAACAATAACGCAGAAAATCTAGACCATGATACCCAAAACCCAACCGCAGCACAGTCTAACGTTGAGAAATCAGGGACTGTATTAGAAGAAACCTTGAATGAGTTCAACCCAGAAGTCAACGGCGGCGAGAACGGTGTGATTCATAGCGAAATCGATGTGAAAGCTTATGAAGAGCGCATTGCTCAGCTAGAGGACGAGGTAAAAGCCGCTAAAGAAGGTCAAGCCCGTGCCAATGCCGATGCGTATAACGCACAAAAACGCATGGAGCAAGAAACTGAGAAGAGCCGTAAATTCGCGCTACAAAAATTCATTAAAGAATTATTAGAAGTTGTGGATAACTTAGAGCGCGCTATTGTTAGCGTACATGCCGACGATGATGCCGACGATGCTATCTTAGAGGGCGTAAAACTAACGCACAAATCATTCTTAACCGCACTTGAAAAGCAAGGCGTTGAAGTCGTGAATCCAGAAGATGCGAAGTTCGACCCTGAATACCATGAAGCGGTAGGCATTGATGCAGATGCGCCAGCGGATACCGTGGGTGAAGTGCTGCAAAAAGGTTATACCTTAAATGGCCGTTTACTGCGCCCTGCTATGGTTAAAGTAGGTCAGTAAGCGTATTACCTCGTTTAAGCAAAATATCTACAAGCTGAATGTAGCCCCTTATTAGATAAAAATAGGGGCTGACATACAAAAAAAGACAAAAAATTGTGATTTTTGCGAATTTTTAACTTGAAAAATTAAAGAGCCAAACCGATATAAACAGACAAGAAGCGAGGCTTACTGCTCAATCAAGATTTCGATGAGGTCAGTAAACCGAAAGCTAACCCTGAAATAAACACGAACAATAAATTATTTGGAGTTTTAATATTATGGCTAAAACAATAGGTATTGACCTAGGTACAACGAACTCTTGTGTGGCAGTAATGGAAGGTGACAAAGTTAAAGTCATCGAAAATGCTGAAGGTACACGCACAACCCCCTCAATCATCGCTTATAAAGATGGTGAAATTTTAGTAGGTCAATCTGCAAAACGTCAGGCAGTAACCAACCCTAACAATACTTTATATGCTATCAAGCGCCTTATCGGTCGCCGCTTTGAAGACAAAGTGGTTCAAAAAGACATCGGTATGGTACCTTACAAAATCGTTAAAGCCGACAATGGTGATGCGTGGGTAGAAGTAAATGGTAAAAAAATGGCGCCACCACAAGTATCTGCTGAAATCCTTCAAAAAATGAAGAAAACAGCTGAAGATTATCTTGGTGAGAAAGTAACAGATGCTGTAGTAACTGTACCCGCTTACTTCAACGACTCTCAGCGTCAAGCTACCAAAGATGCCGGTAAAATTGCTGGCTTAAACGTTAAGCGTATTATCAACGAGCCAACTGCAGCAGCACTTGCTTATGGTATGGATAAAAAGCAAGGCGACCGTACGATCGCTGTATATGACTTAGGCGGTGGTACATTTGACGTATCAATCATCGAAATCGCTGACGTTGATGGCGAGCAGCAGTTCGAAGTATTATCAACCAACGGTGATACTTTCTTAGGTGGTGAAGATTTTGATTTAGCACTAATCGACTTTTTAGTGGATGAGTTCAAAAAAGAACAAGACTTCAACCTAAAAGGTGATGCGCTAGCAATGCAGCGTCTAAAAGAAGCTGCTGAAAAAGCAAAAATCGAATTATCAAGCGCTCAAAGCACTGAAGTAAACCTACCTTACATCACTGCTGATGCGACTGGTCCTAAGCATTTGGTTGTTACTATCAGCCGCTCTAAGCTTGAAGCATTAACAGAAGCGTTAGTAAAACGTACAATCGATCCTTGTAAAGTAGCGTTAGAAGATGCGGGCCTTAAAGCAAGCGACATCGATGATGTTATCTTAGTCGGTGGTCAGACTCGTATGCCATTGGTTCAAAAAACCGTAGAAGAGTTCTTCGGTCAAGAGCCACGTAAGGACGTGAACCCTGATGAAGCAGTAGCCGTTGGTGCAGCGATTCAAGGTGCAGTATTATCAGGTGACAAAACTGACGTACTATTACTTGACGTAACACCTTTAACACTTGGTATCGAAACAATGGGCGGTGTAATGACACCTATCATCGAGAAAAACACGATGATCCCAACTAAGAAATCACAAGTGTTCTCAACTGCTGAAGACAATCAGCCTGCGGTTACCATTCAGGTATACCAAGGTGAGCGTAAAGTGGCTTCACAGAACAAATTGCTTGGTAACTTCAACCTAACGGATATCCCACCCGCACCACGTGGTATCCCACAAATTGAAGTCACCTTCGATATCAACGCTGACGGTATCATGAACATCTCAGCGAAAGATAAAGGCACTGGTAAAGAGCAGAGCATCCAGATTAAAGCGGACTCTGGTTTATCGGATGAAGAAATCGAGCAAATGGTACGTGACGCAGAAGCAAATGCTGCTGAAGATGAGAAATTCGCAGCCCTAGCTCAAGTACGTAACGAAGCGGATGGTCGTATCCATGCGATTCAAAAAGCCATGACTGAAGCGGGAGATAAAGTTACTGACGATGAAAAATCTGCAGTAGATACTGCTATCAGTGAGCTTGAGACAGCGACTAAAGAAGATGATCATGATGACATCAAAGCGAAGCTTGAAGCATTAGATAATGCCTTCTTACCAATTAGCCAGAAGATCTACTCTGCTGGTCAAGGTGCAGAAGGTGTTGACCCAACTCAAGCGGGTGCTGAAACAGCTGACAATGCTGCAGACGACGATGTCGTTGACGCTGAGTTCACTGAAGTGAACGAGGACGACAAGAAGTAATTAGCTATAAAATTTGAGCTAATGGTTTCTAACTATTAGGCTTGATTGATATTAGGTTCATTGAAACGTTTCAGCGTTAAGCCTAATTGCAAAGAAAAAGACCATACTCCTAGAGTATGGTCTTTTTTTATAACTTGAATTTATGTAAAAAGCTTTAAGTGGACTATAACTGTTCGACAAGACGGGTACAGTCATGAGCAGTAAGCTTCGCATTCATGACCAAACGGATGCGTGCGGTGTTAATAGGGACGGTGGGCGGACGAATAGGCAACGCATAGAACCCAGCCTGTTGTAGCTGTTGCGCTTTATTAACAGCGCTGGCGTTATCCCCTAATATATAGGGAATAATTGGAGACTGGTAATGAATATCCGTCTCAGTATTTATGGCCTGCGAGACTTGCAGCGAAATCTCGGCGAGGTGGGTTCGCAGCTGACTAAAGGAAGGCATTTTAGCCAATACAAATCGTGTCCAGCTATGGGTAATAGGAGGTAGAGCTGTACTAAAAATAAAAGAACGCATTTGATTGATTAGCCAATGCTTAATAGTCTCTTCACAAATCAGATACGCCCCCATAGAAGCAAAGGCTTTACCGAAAGTGCCGATAATATAGTCAATATCAGTCAATGTTTGAGTTTCCTCAGCGAGTCCCAATCCATTACGACCAAGTACCCCAACCGCATGCGCTTCGTCAACATACAGCTCAATTCGTGAGTCCATTGCTTTTAGCTTTACCAGCGCTGGCAGGTCAGCGCGATCACCATCCATACTAAAGATACTTTCTGTGACGATGATAATGCGTTCAATTGAGGCATCAACTTGTTTAAGGAGTGAAGATAAATGTTCCATATCGTTGTGACGATAACGCTGATAGGTACAATGCTCTCTATCTTTACTACTAATTAAACGGACACCATCAATGATACTGGCATGAACTAAACTGTCGGTTAGAATAAGTGTCTTTAGCGGTAATCTAGCCAAGGCAGGCAATATTCCAATATTGGCATGGTAGCCACTGTTCATCACTAACACAGCTTTGGATAAAGTGTCATGTTGCTCATACGGTATGGCAAGCTTATACCACTCAAGTAACTCGTGTTCTAATAAGGGCAACTGTTCATGGTTTCCCGTCAGCAGACGAGAAGAGGTTGAGCCCATTTGTGGAAGCTGTGATATGGGTAACTCTTGTAGCTGGGTTAAAAATTGCGACTGCAATATCGTATCACTGCCCAATCCTAAATAATCATTACTTGAAATATTTAATAGAGGCTTGTCATTTATTTCAATCCAGCGATCACGATGTTTTACAGTAGGCAGATGGCGATATTGGTGTTGTGATTTTAGAGTTTCTAACTTATCAATGGTGCTTAAAAGCGACGGACCTGCCATAAAAGTATCCTCAATGATGTTTTTTAACTTTAATAATGGATAAAAACTGAAAATAATAGAAAATAAACTAGCTTAATATCAATCAGATGTTGAGAAAGTATTGCAAAAATCGTTATATGTAACAAATAGTTTCATAACTCGCCCTTTGTTACCTCCCATACAAAAAAAAGGGGTAAAAGTTAACCTCTCACCTATCAAACACCGACAGACTCCTTGAAATATTTTGTTACTATGGACACATCAACAATAAGCAAGGTTATTAATGCTCAACTCACTGAATACACCAATGACTTTGCTATTGAATATGTTTCACTAGGAGAATAATATGAAACTTTTACAGAAAACACTTCTTGCTTTGGCTGCTGGTTCATTAATGACTGCTGGCGCACAAGCTGCAATTACTTATGGTAATGGTATGACAGCTGAACCATATATCGGTGCCAAAATCGGTCAGTATGACCTAGATAAAGCAGATGACGAAGCATTATCATACGGTATCTACGGTGGTGCTAAATTCACACCTAACTGGGGTATCGAAGCTGAATACCTAACTACTAGTGATGAAGATTTCCAAGGCGGTGTAAGTAAGTCTGAATATAAAGCGGATGTCTATGGCCTATATGCAACTTATGACTATACTTTCCCAGGTTCAGACATGTATGCTAAAGGTCGTCTAGGTGTTGCGAAAAACAAAGTAGACGTAGACTCTAAAACTGTAGCATACAACCGTTATGACGGTAGTGAATCAGATACTGGTATTGCTGGTGGTGTTGGCCTAGGTTACAACATCGCGCCTAATGCAGCAGTAGAGCTTGCATACGACTGGTATCCAAAAGTTGATGACGTTGCAGACCAAGGTGATCTTGATGCAAGTGGCGTAACTTTAGGTGCTAAGTTCAAGTTCTAATCATTAAATGAGATGAGGATAGTCATAGCTGATTTATAAGAATCTAACTGATTCTATTAAGTAATTAACTATCAGGCATTACCCAAAAACGACTGCTCCGGCAGTCGTTTTTTTATGCCTGGTATTTGGTATCGGCTTAAATTCGTTAAACCCTTTATCAAAAAAGGAAGCTTACTTTGAATACCTAAGTCTTTAGTGATTGGTCAAAGAATTAAGTTAAAGATTGACCTTAAATTGTTAACATAATTGTTAAGTTTAAAAAGTGATATGTTTGGCAATTCCCCCCAAAGTCGCTATCAAAGCAGATAAAAGAGGTGGTAATTAATAATAACGTATAGTTTTATTAGATACTTTTTATTGCAAAACTTAACTTCGAGCCTATTAAACATAGACAGAGTTCATAGCAGGGCTTGTTAGTATGGGGTTTATCAAATCGGTGCAGCGGTGAATCAGGTCGACTCATATAATTTTCTTTGATGACTGGTGTAACGATATAGACAGTTCTAAGAGTATGTAAGATAAGCATAAACTGACATTGCATGAACTGAGACTGAATATACTTATTTATTTAAAGTCCCTTTTTTAGAGTAACTTTTAACTGATAAGTATGTAGAAATAGGAGAATAATAATGAATACATTACAAAAAACATTGATTGCCTTGGCTGCCGGTTCACTAATGACTGCTGGTGCGCAAGCCGCCGTTAATTACGGTAATGGCATGACAGCACAGCCGTACATCGGTGCAAAAATCGGTCAATATGACTTAGATGATGCTGATGATGAAGCATTATCATACGGTGTCTATGGGGGTGCGAAGTTCACACCTAATTGGGGTGTAGAAGCTGAATACCTAACCACCAATGATGAAGACTTCCAAGGTGGGGCTAATAAATCTGAATATAAAGCGGATGTCTATGGTCTATACGGAACTTATGACTATACTTTCCCAGGTTCAGATATGTATGCGAAAGGCCGCTTAGGCGTTGCAAAAAACAAAGTAGATATTGATTCTAAATCACCTGCTTATGAGCGTTATGATGGTAGCGAATCTGATACTGGTATTGCCGGTGGTGTTGGTTTAGGCTATAACATCGCACCGAATGCAGCAGTAGAGCTTGCATACGACTGGTATCCGAAAATTGATGATGTTGCAGACCAAGGTGACCTTGATGCAAGTGGTGTAACCTTAGGTGCTAACTTCAAATTCTAATATTTAATGCTATCCTATGTAGAAGATAGTTCTTATTAGAAAAAAATGACTCTGATAAATTATTAAAAACAAAAAGCGATCACTTCGATGGTCGCTTTTTTTTATTTTGGGCTTTGTAGGTTTTGCATTATCTAATGCCTATTTGCGTAACAAAAACCCTTATAATTCAAGAGTTAATTGCAAATGTTAACGATTTTGCTATTAAAGACAGACAGAATAATTGAAATATTTTGTTACTATATTCTCATAAGCAATAGATAAGCGAATTATTCATTAATGGACTTGCTATTGAATATGTTTCACTAGGAGAATAATATGAAACTTTTACAGAAAACACTTCTTGCTTTGGCTGCTGGTTCATTAATGACTGCTGGCGCACAAGCTGCAATTACTTATGGTAATGGTATGACAGCTGAACCATATATCGGTGCCAAAATCGGTCAGTATGACCTAGATAAAGCAGATGACGAAGCATTATCATACGGTATCTACGGTGGTGCTAAATTCACACCTAACTGGGGTATCGAAGCTGAATACCTAACTACTAGTGATGAAGATTTCCAAGGCGGTGTAAGTAAGTCTGAATATAAAGCGGATGTCTATGGCCTATATGCAACTTATGACTATACTTTCCCAGGTTCAGACATGTATGCTAAAGGTCGTCTAGGTGTTGCGAAAAACAAAGTAGACGTAGACTCTAAAACTGTAGCATACAACCGTTATGACGGTAGTGAATCAGATACTGGTATTGCTGGTGGTGTTGGCCTAGGTTACAACATCGCGCCTAATGCAGCAGTAGAGCTTGCATACGACTGGTATCCAAAAGTTGATGACGTTGCAGACCAAGGTGATCTTGATGCAAGTGGCGTAACTTTAGGTGCTAAATTCAAGTTCTAATCATTGAACGAGATGAGGATAGTCATAGCTGATTTATAAGAATCTAACTGATTCTATTAAATTATTCACTATCAAGCATTACCCAAAAACGACTGCTCCGGCAGTCGTTTTTTTATGCCTGTTATTTTTATTGCGAAGATATAAAGACTGGCTAATCTAGGTTGTAAATTTTAAATGGTAATAACTATAACCAACGGATTTTCTTTGAATAATTACTTTAGGCGTCAGTAACTATTGGTATCCAAAGTAACCGGTTTTGATGTTTAGGTTACTTATAGACAGTAATGGAGAGGTCGGCTATCAATAGTTTACTATCAAACTATCAAAGGTCGACAGATACCTTGAAATATTTTGTTACTATATAAATATCGATAACAAGCAAGGGGTCTAAGACAACTTATTCATAGATGATTTACCCAATGATTGTGGCTTGCATCGTAAACAATTGACTAGGAGAATGAAATGACTATCACTATCTTACAAAAAATGTTATTTGGTTTAACTGCTGGTTTATTGATCACTGGAGGTGCTCAAGCTGCGGTTAACTATGGTCATACCAATACAGCACAACCTTATATTGGTGCGAAAATTGGTCAGTTAGACCTTGATAAGGCAGATGATGATGCGATGTCTTATGGTGTCTATACCGGAGTTAAGTTCCCAAGTAATGTGGGACTAGAGGCGGAGTATATGAGAACCAAGGATGACGATTTCGCTAAAAAACACGGTGAGCGTAAAGAGTATCAAGCCGAAATGTATGGTTTGTACGCTACTTATGATTACTTATTCCCAAGCTCAAATCTATATGCCAAAGGCCGTGTTGGCTTGTCAAGAAACGAGATTGAAATTGAAGACAAAGTACGAGGCGGCAAAAACTCTCAACACGATATCGGTGTTGGTGGTGGCCTAGGATTTGGTTATAACATCTCTCCAAATGCAGCGGTTGAGCTCGCTTATGACTGGTATCCAAAAGTAGATAATGTCGATGGTCGTCATGACTTAAGATCAGAAGGTATCACCCTAGGTGCTAACTTTAAATTTTAGCTAGATACTAAATCTGATTCATAAAATAACTGATTCACAAAAGTTCACTCACAAAATAAGTTGAATACCTTAAAGCGACCGTCTTGGCGGTTGCTTTTTTTTGTCTATTTTATAAGTGGGAAAGGCTTTATTAGAACTTGGATAGAGTTGGCTGATGGTCATTCATTAAACCAAATAATAGGGCAGAAGAGAGACCTGATAATTAATCAGCTCTATTCGCCAGTAACTATTGGTATCCAAAGTAACCAGTTTTGATGTTTGGGTTACTTATGGGCAGTAATGGAGAGGTCGGATATCAATAGTTTACTATCAAGCTATCAAAGGCCGACAGACAACTCGAAATATTTTGTTACTATATAGATATCGATAACAAGCAAGGGATTAAATAAGCATATTAATTAACACAGTTCCAAATATTTTCCCAAACTCATTGCTTGTATCGCTCATAATTTACTAGGAGAATAACAATGAAAATCTTACAGAAAACATTGCTTGCTTTAGCTGCTGGTTCATTAATGACTGTAGGTGCACAAGCTGCCGTTACTTATGGCAATGGTATGACAGCACAGCCTTATATTGGTGCTAAAATCGGTCAGTATGACCTAGATAAAGCAGATGACGAAGCGTTATCTTATGGTATCTATGGTGGTGCTAAGTTCACACCTAACTGGGGTATAGAAGCCGAATATATGACCACCAATGATGAAGATTTCCGCCGTGGTTTAGAGAAGTCTGAATATAGCGCAGATGTGTATGGTTTATATGCCACTTATGATTACACCTTCCCAGGCTCAGAGATGTACGCAAAAGGCCGTTTGGGTGTGGCAAAAAACAAAATCGATATTGATTCGAAATCAGTTGGTTATAATCAGTATGACGGTAAAAAATCAGACACAGGTATCGCCGGTGGTATCGGTCTAGGTTATAACGTTGCTCCAAACGCAGCGATTGAACTGGCTTATGACTGGTATCCAAAAGTAGACAAGGTTGCCAACCAAGGTGACTTAGATGCTAGCGGTATCACACTGGGTGCTAACTTTAAGTTTTAATGCCGTACCCTTAGTCTAATATCTCAGTTTATTACAGCGCTCATATTTAGATACTGTAATTGTGGATAAAAAGATAGATACAATGATGGTAATCCCAAAACGACTGCTTCGGCAGTCGTTTTTTTTTGCCTGAAGGTTTAATCGTTTTGATAAGATTTTGCAAATGTTTGCTATAAATGGATCACACAATAGTAATAGCCTGCCTAGCCCATAAAAATGGTAATATAAATAACAGGACAAATAACAATAAAGATAAGTTTAAGGATAATACCATGTTCGTTATAGAGCCTTGGCACTGGTTAGTGCTCGGGGTGATACTCATCATCTCTGAGATGTTTTTAACCACATTCGCCACCTTATGGTTTGGGGTTGCTGCCGTGATTGTGGCGCTATTAGCGTGGCTGCTCCCGATATCTGAGCTTATACAGATTCTCACTTGGCTAATATTGTCCGTTGCCATGGTCTTTATCTGGTTTAAGTTTGTGAAACCGTTGTCTGTGGACCGCACAAAAGCGGGACTGGGCGGCGGGATTATTATTGGTGAGGTCGGTATGATAGTCACTAAACCGCAAGCCGGCCGCAAGGGCATGGTACGCTTTAGTGTTCCCATTGTGGGCGCAACCGAGTGGATGTGCCGCACCCGAGGTGAAGCAGTAGAGGTGGGGCAGCGTGTGGTCGTGGTTGATGTGCTTGGCAATGAGCTAATCGTGGCCGCCGCAGTAACACCTGCACAGATTAATCATAGGTAATCATCAACACATCGTTGAAAACAGTTAGATATTGATAATCAATAAATGGCTATAGGCTATAGAAAGTACGAATAAAAATAAGCAGGAGTAGGACAATGGAAAGTTTTAGCATCGTGATGATTGTGCTGGTTGCACTGGTGGTATTCACCATCTTTAAAGGGGTGCGTATTGTGCCTCAAGGGTATAAGTGGATTGTTCAGCGTCTGGGTAAATATCATCAGACTTTAGAGCCGGGTTTGAATATTATTATTCCTTATGTCGATGATGTGGCCTATAAGCTGACGACCAAAGACATCGTATTAGATATCCCATCACAAGAAGTCATTACCCGCGATAACGTGGTGATTATTGCCAATGCAGTGGCTTATATCAGTATTGTACAGCCTGAAAAAGCGGTCTATGGTATTGAGGATTATGAACATGGCATTCGCAATCTAGTACAGACCTCATTACGCTCTATCATTGGTGAGATGGATTTGGACAGCGCCTTATCAAGCCGCGATCACATAAAGGCGCTGCTGAAACAAGCCATCTCTGAAGATATAGCGGACTGGGGCATTACTTTAAAGACAGTAGAGATTCAGGATATTAATCCATCAGATACGATGCAAACGGCGATGGAGGAGCAGGCTGCGGCAGAGCGTCAACGCCGTGCGACGGTAACACGCGCTGATGGTCAGAAGCAGGCCGCTATTTTGGAAGCGGATGGTCGCCTAGAGGCATCGCGCCGTGATTCTGAGGCTCAAGTGGTATTAGCCAAGGGGTCAGAGGAGTCTATTCGCCTTATTACTCAGGCCATGGGGGAGGAGGAGATGCCAGTGGTATATTTACTAGGTGAGCAGTATATTAAAGCGATGCGAGAGTTAGCAGAGTCTGACAATGCCAAAACTGTGGTACTTCCTGCTGATATATTAGGAACCGTCAAAGGGATGGTGGGTAATAAATTTAAAGTCTAATACTTGCGCTCGATTGACCTGGTTACCTTACATCTCTTTCAGCATTCTTTAGGCAATCTTTTAGTTGCCTGAGACTATAGGTAGCTTCTAATGAAGGTCACCTCTATATAGTTAGCCTCTAATATAAGTAGCTTCTAATATCACTAGCCTTTATTTTAAGTAGTAATATTTTAAGGATTCGTTTTATTGGCGGGTTCGTATCATTTTAGCGATATAGCCAAAGAGTCGATCCGTTTAACGTGATTAAACTGGCCGACTCTTTTTTTTGTAACTTAAAAACGGGGTTTTGGTGATTTTAATAGGAATACTTAATAGGAGTCATTGATTTTATCAAGTTGAGCTTAATAAGTTAAGCGTTAAAATAAATACAACTAATGAATGTCTTCTGAGTATTATCCACGTCAGAATAGGAATGATATGGTTTTGAAGGCAATATGACTCTCGTAAGTCATCAACTCTCGAAACTCATCAACTCTAGCGACTAGAAACGAGCTGTGGCAATTAAATAGAAAAATGGGCTAAATTTTCTTACTCAATGTCAATGAATGGGTTGATCTCTAAATAATACCTCCATGCATCGCAATGATTAGGTCTTATTTTTGTCGATTTTCCCTATGCGGACAGATATTCAATAGACCCTGATTTACACATAGGTGACGGTATATAACATAATTATTATTTTGTCTGTCATCATTCATTGCTAAAATTTTCGAGCAAGAAATATTTTTGTTATATATTCACTATACGATTTAATAAAATATAGTTTAATAAAAATTAAAATCAAAGCATATTGATTAAGTGTACTTTTCAATTAACCAATGAATGACTGTACCAAACAAATAAAACGAAACAAATGAAGGAAGGAATCATGACAACTGAAAATTATACTATTGCAGATTATTTGTTTGATCGTATCGCTGAAGCAGGTGCAACCGAGGTTTTCGGCGTCCCAGGCGATTATAATCTGTTGTTTTTAGATAATATTATGAAATCCGATAAGCTGCGCTGGGTCGGTAATATGAACGAATTAAATGCAGGGTATGCTGCTGATGGCTATGCGCGTGAGCGTGGCTTTGCGGCACTGGTCACAACCTTTGGTGTTGGTGAATTATCTGCCATTAATGCGACAGCGGGATCCTATGCCGAGTATGTGCCTGTATTACATATTACCGGTGCACCTAAAATAAAGCTTCAAAATAGAAAGTTGGTATTACACCATAGCTTGGGTGAAGGTATCTTTGATAACTTTGCGAAAATGGCCGAATCAGTAACGGTAGCTCAAGCTATTATTACGCCAGAAAATGCAGCTTCACAAATTGATTATGTCATTAGTCAAATCGTCAAAAAACAACGTCCTGGTTATATCGCATTACCCGCTGATGTGGCGCAAATGCCAATTTTTCCACCTTCAACCAAACTTGATTTGCAAAGAGAGAATAATACTAGTCAGCAGGCATTAAGCGAGTTTAAACAAACCTTATCTACCTTTATTGATGGTAAAGAGACCTCTCTACTTGCGGATAGTATGGTGAAACGTTTAGGACTAAAAAAAGAGTTACAAGCACTCATTGATGATACGAAGATACCTTATGCAACGTTATCCTGGGGTAAGTCACTTCTAAATGAGCAAGATGAACGTTGGGCTGGCGTATATTATGCAACCGTGTCAGATCCAGTTGTTAAAGATGTGGTTGAAAATGCTCAATGTCTCATCAAGGTGGGTGTGACATTTACAGATACCACAAGCTCAGGGTTTAGTGAGAAGATTGAGTCCTCACGAACCGTGACTATTAACGAAGAAAGTTCAATGATAGGTGATGAGGTATTTGCCCCTATTAGTATGAAAGATGCGCTGCAAGCATTACATGAGGTATTAACCTCAGGTATTAATGTGATCGCCAAGCCTCTCAATGGGGAGATTAAAGCCTATCAACAAGAAAGGGATGATGATAAGCCTTTATTACAACAAGATTTATGGCATATTGTAGCCAAAAACTTGAATGAGAATAGCTTGGTATTTGCTGAGCAGGGGACGTCTTATAATGGTATGGGTCCGATTGGATTGCCAAAAGGAGTGACATTTCATGGTCAACCACTCTGGGGCTCAATTGGTTACACCTTACCGGCCAGTTTAGGGGCAGGACTAGCGTCATCAGATAAGCGTACAATTTTGCTCATCGGTGATGGGTCATCCTTATTGACCATTCAAGATATTGCGGTAATGCTCCGCGAGAAATTAAACCCTGTTATCTTGCTTATTAATAACTCAGGTTACACCATTGAGCGCGCAATTCATGGAGAGGATGAGCTTTATAATGATATTCCTAATATTGATTGGCAAGTCATTCCACAAGCGTTCGGTGCCACTGAAGATAACTGTCTAATGCTAAAAGCGAAAACAGCAGGTGAGCTAAAATCTGCAATTTCCCAAGCTAAAGAAACAACGGATAAATTGGTATTTGTCGAAGTGTTTACTGGAAAAATGGATATTCCACCAGTATTAGCGAAACAGGCAGCGTTGTTCTAATCGCTGAATTTGATTGGTATATAGAACCCCCTATAAGCATAGAGCGTATAGGGGGTTTTCGTTTTGGCCTAGTTTTGGACATATGATTTACAAAGCAGAGATTGTCTATAACATAACTCTTATTTCTGCTGTTTTTATTCATTGCTAAAATTTTGGCGCAAGAAAGATTTTAGTTATACAAAACCGATAACTATAAGCCATATCAACTCTGGAAATTAACCTATCGAGCAAGGCAGGCCTAAACACAACAAATCAAACGCGACAAATAGTAGGTTTAACAAGACTGTCCAAGCCTGAAAAGAATAGGTTGTTTTATAAAAAAAAGTATAAGGAATAAAGATGTCGACAGAACAATATACAATAGCTGATTATTTATTTGACCGAGTTGCTGAAGCAGGGGCAACCGAAGTATTTGGGGTGCCTGGAGACTATAACTTATCTTTTTTAGATAATATTGTTGCCTCTGATAAGCTACGCTGGGTCGGTAATACTAATGAGTTAAATGCGGGATATGCGGCAGATGGTTATGCGCGTGAGCGCCGTTTTGCCGCCATGGTGACGACTTTTGGCGTTGGTGAATTGTCCGCAATAAATGCCACGGCAGGCTCCTTTGCAGAGTATGCGCCCGTGCTACACATCGTGGGTGCGCCGAATACTAAACTAAGAGAAGGTAGAAGCCGTCTGCATCACAGTTTGGGAGATGGAGAATTCAACCATTTTATAAAGATGGTAGAGCCATTAAGTGTGGCCAGAGCAGAAATTACCGAAAAAAATGCCGCATCGGAGATTGATAGAGTTATCCGTATGGTGCTAAAAAAACAGCGTCCTGGTTATTTACTGCTGTCACCTGATATCGCTAAATTGCCAATTTATCCACCCACCACTAAGCTTAAAGACAGTGAAGAGGACATTACCAGCCAAAAGGCATTGGTAGATTTTAAACAAGCCTTAACAGATTTTATTGCCGGTAAAGCCACGACATTGATTGCCGATTTGATGGTGCATCGCTTAGGACTACAGCCGCAGCTTAAAGCGTTAATTGCAGATACTCATATCCCGTATGCGACCTTATCTTGGGGTAAGTCATTGCTGGATGAAAATAGTGAGCGCTGGGCTGGAGTTTATGTCGGTGAGCCGTCGCAGCCTGTGGTGAAAGATGCGGTCGAAAATGCAGAGTGTTTGATTAAACTTGGGGTAAATTATACCGATACCACCACCGCAGGTTTTACTCAGAAGATTGATAGCTCACGGGTGGTCGACATCCATGAAGAGCGTGCCACGGTGGCGGATAAGATTTACTCGCCCATCGCTATGAAGGATGCACTGCAAGCTCTGTATGAGGTCCTGACCTCTGGAGTCGATGTCATCCCTAAGCCTTTAATTGGACAAGTAGATGTGTATGAACAACAAGGGGGGGATGACGAGCCCTTATTGCAAAAAGATTTATGGCACCTGATCGCTGACTGCTTAGATGAGAATAATCTGGTGTTTGCTGAGCAGGGAACGGCGTACTTTGGGATGAGTGAGGTGCGCTTGCCTGAAGGGATTACGTTTTATGGTCAACCCTTATGGGGCTCTATTGGCTATACTTTACCTGCAAGCCTAGGCGCAGGCATAGCCTCTCCAAATAAGCGAAGTGTACTATTAATTGGCGATGGTTCAGCATTATTAACCGTTCAAGACTTGGCGGTGATGATACGCGAAAAATTAAACCCAGTTATCGTGCTTGTTAATAATTCTGGCTATACGGTAGAGCGCGCAATCCATGGGGAAAAACAGTCTTACAACGATATTCCTTACTGTGATTGGCAGATGATGCCTAAGTCGTTTGGTGCAAACGATGACAACTGCGTTATCCTAAAAGCGTCCACGCCCGCTGAACTGAGATCAGCGTTAGAGCAAGCAAAAATTACACAGGATAAAATGATATTTATTGAAGTGGTGACGGCCGTTATGGATATTCCACCTTTATTAGAAGATGTGGCTGCTGCACTTTAATAATATCAAATCTATAAAACACCCTATCTTTGTCAGGCTCACTGAACCTACTATTTGTAGCGTTCGCATTCGCCCTCCTCGATAGGTTAATTTCTAGATTTGTATTAGACTCAATATAGAGTGGATTTAAATTGAGACGTCATTTGAATTCACCTATAGGTGATAAAAAACCGACCATTTTGGTCGGTTTTTTAGTGGTATAAATCCTAAATGACTTTAGAAAACCG
The DNA here is from genome assembly GCF_057396205.2 of Psychrobacter sp. CX14. NCBI lineage: Bacteria > Pseudomonadati > Pseudomonadota > Gammaproteobacteria > Moraxellales > Moraxellaceae > Psychrobacter > Psychrobacter sp. CX14. The sequence goes on from NZ_CM183187.1 coordinate 375,131, forward strand.
CCCTTTCTCTTTACTGGCCAAATAGCTATCAAATACCATGGCTACGTTGCGGGCAAGCAAACGACCTTTGGGTAGTACTCGAATACCAGCGGCATCCATATCAATCAGTTTGTCTTGCTGCATATCCCCTAATTGTTGAATCTCTTCAATAAAATAGGGGATGGCATCGATACCGAACTTCTGATTTAGGTCTTTGAAATCTATGTAATCATGACATAGCAAATTCATAATCACATAGCCACGTAGACGGTCTTGAATGCTGGTTTTAATATGCTTCACCGCAGGTAACTTACTGGCATCTACCGACGCTTTATAGCGATCAAGGTCAGGGTCGTTTTGTAGGATATGCGTCGCCGCACCGCTTTGATTGGTATATAAAGTGCTGTTGATTTGGCTAATCGCAGACACCCCAAAGCCCAGAAGGTCGCAGTCACCAAGGATGGTATAGCCTTGGAAGTTACGATGTAGGTTGCCCTCACGCTGGGCAACGGCCAATTCATCATCAGGCTTAGCAAAGTGGTCAATACCGATATATTGATAGCCGGCTTCAGTCAAGGCGGCAATGGTATTACTAAACATCTCAAGCTTTTCGGCTGGCGTGGGTAAATCTTCGTCTTTAATCTGACGCTGCGGCTTAAAGCGAGTGGGTAGATGCGCATAGTTAAATACAGAAATACGATCTGGACTCATCTCAATAATACGCTCAACCGTATGTACAAAGGTCGCCGGCGTTTGATGCGGTAGACCATAAATCAAATCAATATTGATCGAGTTATAGTTTAAGCGGCGCGCCTCATCCATAACGCTTTGAATCAATTCTTCAGACTGAATTCGATTGACCGCAATCTGCACTTTATCATCTAAATCTTGCACCCCAAAACTGACACGGTTAAAGCCCAATTCACGTAGCTTCTCTAAGGTATTCTCGCGTAGCTCACGGGGGTCAATCTCGATAGAGTAATCGCCACTGCCGCCTTGTTCTGATGGGGCATCAAATTCAAACTGAGTTTGCAAAAACTTCCATAGCGCAATTAGTTCATCATCACTAAAGAAGGTTGGGGTACCGCCGCCCAAATGCAGCTGTTTTACAAACGGCTTTTTACCCAGCTCTAGGGTCGGCAATAAGGCTTGTTTTTGCTTAATTTCTGCAAATAGGTAATCAAGGTAATCACCGGCATCGCTGTTCTTTTTAGTAATAATTTTATTACAAGCGCAGTAATAGCAAAGATGACGACAAAACGGGATATGGAAATAAAGCGATAGCGGCGTTTGAGCATCACGCTGGGTCAGGATATTAAACTCCGTGCCTGCTCCAATAGGCTTAAACTCAAGCGCAGTCGGATAAGAGGTGTAGCGAGGGCCTGAGCGATTGTACTTATGAATCAGCACTTCATCATATTCTAACTGCGGCACGCTTGACGACGCTTGATCAAATTGACGACGCGCATAAGGATTGGTAGGCGTGAAGTCAGGGCGCTCAGTGGTGGGTGGCAAGTTTGCTTGATCAGAGAAATGGGCTGAAGTAGTCATAAGATTGGCCTTATCGGTGTCCCGATAAATAGGAGCAAAGAGGAGGATAGAAAAACAATATAGCGCTTAGGCATATGCCCTAATTATAGCAAATTAACCTAAGGTAGCTCTAATCTGACCAGTTTTGCATATATCTATGGTAGCAGTGTGGCTTTAAGCGGTGCTTAGCTCGTAAAGCCGCTTATTACCAGTTATTATAAAAGCCGTTTTTTAATACCGCCTATGGTGACTAGTATGACGCCCAATGCAATTAATCCGGCGCCCAATGCCAATCCTTGAGGTGGTGATTCTGCTTGCAAAAATATAGCAATAGGGACGGCAAAAACGGCAGCCACTGAGCCAAGTAGGCTTAATAATACTGGTCCGCCTACCTTTTGTAGGATAAATAAAACCTGAAATTGACCGGCGAAAATAAACGCCTGTAGCACGATAAGAAATAAAGACACTATCATCGCTAAAGGGTCTTGGCTTGGCAGCGCTAATGAAAAATTGGGCAATAAGCTGACTAGCCCTAATTGTAAGGCGGCCGCGACCAGCATACCCGGTGCTAATGTACTTGGTGAAGCACCTATTGGCCAGCGCAGAGTACGATATAAATTACCAATGGCAAGCAATACTGGGCCGCAAAGGGCAATAACAATCCAGAATACACTGGTATCAGGAGCGTTAAGCTTATTTGCGGCCAGTACACCCGCACCGCTTAATGCTAAGACCACACCTGCAGCGCGCATCGGATTAAATGTTTCTATCTTTAATATTAGCGCACCAAGGTAGGTCAGCAAAGGCGGCAGGGAGATAATTAGTGCTACAAAACTTGCGCCAACATGAGGAACTGCTGAGAAAAAAATCAAGTTAGAGCCAGCAACACTCACCAAGGCAGCTACTAGATAATACTCAAAACTACGCTTGGTTAGTGGTGGCGGTTGCTTTCTTATTAATGAGCTAAGAACTAAGATAATAGCCGCACCAGTAATCGACCAAAACACAAAAGCCAATGGCTCGATACCAACCGTGCCCGCATACTTTGCCATATTAGTAGATAAACCCAATAATATACCGCCGAGCAGCAAACAAGTTACAGCAATTATGACGTTTTTATTCATGGCTTTATTCCTTTGATTTGCTGTCTACTACTCATGAGATAGGCACGGGTTTGATAGAAGTTGACAACTGTTATTGCTATTGATTTTATCATCATTAGTTGAATAGATTTTTATGATTAAAGTCAGACAGTAATGATGTGGTGTTTGCTTACTGTTGATGAATAATTTATTATCAATTTAAGGAAATTAATAATAAATTTTTAACAATAAGGTTAATCATGTCTTTTGCCCAAGTAGATACACGTTCTGTGGTTGGGCTACACGCGCCTAAGGTCATGGTTGAGGTGCATTTATCACAAGGATTGCCTGCTTTGACGATAGTAGGCTTACCAGAAGCCGCTGTACGGGAGAGTAAAGACCGAGTGCGTTCAGCAATGATTAACTCTAACTTTCAGTTTCCCAATCGCCGCTTAACCATTAATCTTGCGCCTGCTGACCTACCGAAAGAGGGTGCACGTCTCGACTTACCTATTGCGATGGGTATCTTGGCAGCCAGCGGTCAGATAGAGCCAGAATGGCTGGCTGGGTATGAGTTTATTGGCGAACTGGCGTTAAATGGTCATTTGCGTCCCGTTGCAGGTAGTTTGGCTGTGGCACGTGCCATAAAAACCGATATCAATAACAGTCATAAAAAAAGCCAAGCTGAGGATAGTAACCCAGATAACCTGTTAAGTCAGGCTGATACGGCTGATGAAAATGATAAGGTTAAGGCCAGTCGTAAGCTGATTGTTCCTGCTGATAATGGGGTGGAGGCCAGCCGCGTTGCTGGCGTGACTGTCTATGCGGCTAAAAGTCTACAAGCGGTCTGTGATCACCTCAGAGCTGAAAACAGTATTCATTTTAGTGCAGAAGATGCGCCCAATACTGAGGGCCTACTATCAGAAGTTATATCAACAGTGCCAGTACTTGATGCCACCTATAAGGTAGATTTATCAGACGTAAAAGGTCAGCACCATGCTAGACGCGCGTTAGAGATAGCGGCGGCAGGTGGACATTCATTGTTGTTCACCGGTCCTCCAGGGTCGGGTAAGACCCTGATGGCAGCGCGTTTGCCAACCATATTACCTGACTTAAATGATGAAGAAGCGCTCGAAGTAGCCAGTACTTATTCGGTAGCCGATACAGAATATCAATATGGCAGCAGACCCTTTCGCGAAATTCATCATACTATTTCAGCGGTGGCTTTAGTAGGTGGGGGCTCACGTCCAAAACCTGGCGAGATTACTTTGGCCAATAAAGGGGTTTTGTTCTTAGATGAGATGCCAGAGTTTGACCGCAAAGTGTTGGAGGTATTGCGCCAGCCATTGGAAGCTAAACAAATCACCATTAGTCGTGCCAATCAGCAAGCGACTTTTCCGGCAAATTTTCAGTTAGTCGCCGCTATGAACCCCTGTCCTTGTGGCTATCAAGGTGATCCCTCGGGCCGCTGTCATTGTCGACCAGAGCAGATTCAGCGTTATCAAGATAAAATATCAGGCCCGCTTCTTGACCGTATTGATTTAAAGGTTAGTGTTCCTGCATTGCCCATAAGCGACTTGCAAAATACCGAACCTGGAGAGTGTTCGGTTGTGGTAAGAGAGCGAGTCACAGCAGCGTATGAGCGGCAGCGAAAAAGACAAACTAAACCCAATAGTGAGCTGACACCTAGTGAAATGGATAAGCATATTGTACTGGGTGAGAGTGAGAAGAACTTATTGGCTATGGCACAGACTAAGCTGAATTTATCAGCACGAGGTTATCATCGTTTGCTACGGGTGGCCCGTACGATTGCTGATTTAGCAGACAGTGTCGATATTCAAACGCCTCATCTTAGTGAGGCGCTCAGCTATCGGGGGAACTAGTTAAATAAGTAAGTTTCAAATTACTGAACGTGAATCTAAAGCAGTTGAATCCTAATATCGATGTATAAACCCTAATCTATTAAGGAAAAGCTATATGAAAGACTACGCTTATCAAAAGGACTGTTTTGTCATTACAACCAATAAAAGTGTTTTTGATATTGATGCCATTCATAGCTTCTTAACTGCGAGTCATTGGGCAAAGGGTATCAGCAAAAAACAGGTGACAGATTCTATAAATAATAGTTTGAACTTCGGATTGTTTCATGAAGGTCAACAAATAGGCTTTGCAAGGGTTGTCACGGATTATGTTACCTTTGGCTATGTATGTGATGTCTATGTACTAGAAGAATATCGCCACCAAGGTTTAGGAAAATGGTTGATGGAATGCTGTCATTCGCATCCTGTCATTCAAAAACTTAGAAAATTAATGCTCGTGACGTCTACTGCTCCTTGGCTATATGAACGTACAGGATATATACCTTTAAACCAACCTAACTTTGTCTGGCAGAAGTGCTGACTATAGTCGGCGAACTTATAAAGAGTCATGGCGTTAACTTCATTAAGCCTACTGCAGTAGTACTTACACTCGGTTGCCTTATAACCATTTTAGACTTCTTTGACTATAAGAATAGTGAATGATAGCAAGTTTTAAAACAGCCCCGTTATATTACCCGTATCATCTACGTCGATATTTTCTGCCGAAGGGCGCTTAGGTAATCCCGGCATTTTCATAATCGGTCCACATATCACCACAATAAAGCCTGCACCATTTGATACAGTGACATCTCGGACATGAATACTAAAGCCAGTAGGACGCCCCAGTAGTTTGGCATTATCACTTAAAGAATACTGAGTCTTGGCAATACAAATAGGCAGTTTATCTAAGCCTAAAGCCTCGAGACGGCGAATCTTAGCGAGGGCGGTACTGCTCAAGTCAATATCATTAGCGCCATATACCCGCTGCGCTACTTGACGTATCTTATCAGTAATAGGTTTGTCTGTATCGTAAGCAAACTTAAACTGACTTGGCTCAGCATCATGGTCTTCAATTAACTCAATTAAGGTATTGGCTAACGTTTCACCGCCTGCACCGCCTTTTGCCCAAACCTGAGTCAGTGCCACCTCTACTTTTAGGCGCTTGCAGGCTTTACGCACCATATCAATCTCAGCGTCAGTATCACTATCAAACTGATTAATCGCCACGACTACAGGCAAGCCAAATATCTCTTTTAAATTTTCAATATGCTTGGTCAAGTTAGGCAGACCTTGCTCAAGGGCGGGTAAGTTTTCAGTTGTGAAGGTGTCTTTAGCGGCTCCGCCATTATATTTTAACGCGCGGATGGTAGCGACTATGACGGCTGCATCAGGGGTTAATCCCGACAGGCGACACTTAATATCACAAAACTTTTCAGCTCCAAGGTCTGCCCCAAAGCCTGCTTCGGTCAGCGTATAGTCAGCCAAATGCATAGCAGTACGGGTGGCAATAACCGAGTTACAGCCATGAGCAATATTGGCAAAAGGACCACCATGCAAGATGGCAGGCGTACCTTCAATGGTTTGCACTAAGTTGGGTTTAATTGCATCTTTTAATAGGGCAGCCATAGCGCCGTGAGCGTTAAGATCTTTGGCATAGATAGGTTGTTTGTCTTTGGTATAAGCGACGAGTATCTCACCTAGGCGACGCTTTAAGTCAGCTAAATCGGTGGCCAGACAAAAGATAGCCATCACCTCTGAGGCAACCGTAATATCAAAGCCATCTTCGCGCATTACCCCATCTGAGGTCTTGCCGATACCGCTAATAATAGTGCGTAACTGACGGTCATTCATATCCACTGCTCGTCGCCAGACCACCTGTTTTGGGTCTATATTTAGCGTATTACCTTGGTAAATATGGTTATCTACCATAGCAGCCAGCAGATTATTAGCAACCCCAATAGCGTGTAAATCGCCTGTGAAATGCAAGTTGATATCTTCCATGGGCAGAACTTGTGAATAACCACCACCGGCTGCCCCACCTTTAATGCCGAATACGGGACCGAGCGAAGGTTCACGTAGCGCTATGATGGCTGTTTGCCCGTTGTTTTTCTGTGCAAACACACGGTTTAGGGCATCTGCTAAGCCAATCGTCACTGTGGTTTTGCCTTCACCGGCTGGGGTCGGGTTAATTGCTGTAACCAATATAAGCTTACCGTTCTCTGATTTGGCAGGTATGGCGAACACATCGCTAGGATTAATCTTAGCCTTGTAATGTCCGTAAGGCTCAATCTTATCGACGGACAGGCCTATTTTTTCAGCAATCTCGGTAATCGGTCGTAGCGTGGCATTTTGGGCAATGGTGATATCGCTAAGTGTGGTCATGGTTAGGTCTCAGTTATTCTGTCGTGTGTTGTCAATTAATGGTTGTTATATCATACGACTATTTATAGATTCAAATAGTATCCCGTTTCAATAAAACAACCTATCCTTTTCAGACTCGAGCTCGGTCATACTCATTAAACCTACTATATTGTCGCGTTTGATTGATTGATTTTGGACGTGCCTTCCTTGATAGGTTAGTTTTCAATTTTAGTCATAAATAGTTCTTAACCTTCAGTAAGCGGCGGGTTAATTAAGGTTTTATTATGAATGTTGTTAAGCTATACTCAAAATATAACCTTAATTATCGATAAGAGAAATTATTATGAAGCTTCAGCAGTCTCAATGGGTAAAAGTTTCGAGTATAGCCATACTGGCCTTAGTATCAGGATGTTCGTCACAAGAAAATATGCAAGATGCGACTCGTTCGACTTCTGAAACTGAGGTTGCCCCTACGCCCGTTATAGTGGTTGAGTCTGCGCCAGCACAGGTCGCTGCCGAGTCAGAGCGTCTAGGTACGCAGTGGGGCGATGAGGTTGATTCAGAGGTGACTGAAGTTGATTTGCGACGTATTAACCGTGATCCTATTGAAACTATTCAGGTCAGTTATGCCGATAAACATTACTCAGGTAGGGCTTTAAATAGTATGTCACTAGTCGCAGGGAAGGTTGACTTCTCAGTAGAGAGCGACAGAGGACGACTGCCTATTTATCGTGATGCTGGCAATTATTATTTACAAGGTAAAGCGGGTCAGGCCTATCGTCTAACATATCATAATAATAGTGACCATACTTATGAGATAGTGGCGAGTGTTGATGGTATTGATGTGTTAGATGGTAGTACGGCCAGTCGTTACAATAGTGGTTATGTGTTGTACCCACACGATGATTTAGTCATTGAAGGCTTTCGTAAAAGTCAAAGTGCGGTAGCGTCTTTTATTTTTAGTAAACCTGAAAGTGCTTATGCCGCCAATACGCCGTCGGGCTCCATACAAAACACCGGCATTATTGGCACGGTCGTGTACGAGCTTTACGATCCTTCTAAACCACGTCCTCAGCCCTATCAGCAGCCGCAAGCTTATCCTGCAGATAGTGGCTATGCACCGCCTCCTCAATAACTTTAACTTAAGATAAAATCAACTCGATTACACAAGGTATGAGATATCGGATAAGTAGGGGGGCGCCCCGCTTGCGAGACCCAGCAAGTCAGATTGCTGGGTCTCGTGCTTTGGCATTAATCAGCACTAACCTATCTATTATCTTTTGGCTGCCTCAATTTGAATATTGAGTACCACATCCTTTGTCATGCCCAATAACACGTATTTACTAATCCCCCATTGGGTACGGTCGATGACAGTAGTAAAATCACCGCCACACACTGATTTTTTAAGAACAGGACTGAGATAACAGTTGAACTTGGTGGCTTCAAGGCTGACTGGATGGGTTTCACCATGCAACGTCAAATTACCATCGACACGGGTAACGGCAAGAGTGTTCTGACTGGTATTTGAGGCAAATATCTTGTTAAAAAAAGACGGCTGCTCTCCGAAATGCCACTGGGTAGACTCAAACGTCGCTGTAGGAAAACGTGCCACATCAAAAAAGTCACTGCCTTTAAGGTGTTCATCAAACTCACTATTGCCAGTATTAATACTGTCTAAAGGAATGACAATAGACACTTTACCAAGCTGCTGCTTGGGGTCATATTCTATTTCGCCCGTTAAGTTATAAAAACCACCGGTATTGGTCGATGTCCCGAAGTGATCAATGGCAAAGCGAACATTGGCATGAGTAGGGTCAATGTCGTAAGTTGCAGCCTGCACTGTGCTGACTGTGCCTGCCATCAATAAGAGACACGTCAAAGGATAAAAATAAACCGATTTAGAGAGGTGCATCATAAAAGTGCCTTGTTATAAAAGTTGCGGTTATATGTCATATTGCATGATAGAGTCACAAAACCTAAGCCAAAATCTTAAAATTAATCACCACAGCGTGTTTTTTTTGATGTCATAACATATTTACCAGATGGTACCTTTATCTTATAACACGTTTATCTTATAACACGCTTATCGCATGACATAATTATCAAGCAGTGAGGCCAATTTACAGACCCTAATCTGTGGTATTCGCCGGTCCATTCGGACGTAACCATTTCGCAAACCATCGTGAGATATCATCCATAAAGGTATAGACCATCGGGATAATAATGAGGCTTAGGAAAGTTGAGGTTACCAAACCGCCCAATACGGCTGCAGCCATCGGACGACGGAAAGTCGGATCTGCTGAACCCCAACCGAAGACAAGAGGTAACATGCCAGCACCCATGGCGACCGTGGTCATGATAATAGGCTGAGCCCGTTTATGACAGGCATCGAGTAGGGCATCAAGACGGTTTAATCCATGATCACGCTCTGCTAGGATGGCATAATCCACCAATAGAATAGAGTTCTTGGTGGCGATACCCATCAGCATAATAAAGCCAATCATCGACGGCATTGACAAGCTACTGCCAGTGATAACCAGTCCCACAAACGCACCGCCAATCGATAATGGCAATGCCATAAGAATGGTAAAGGGCTGTAGCACCTTACCGAATAGTAGAATCAATACCCCAAAGATACAGATAATACCGACGGTAATGGCGATGACAAAGCCGCTGAATAATTCGGCCATGCTCTCAGCCTGACCTTGGTCAATGATGGTAATGCCCGGTGGTACCTGACCTTCTTGTAACGATGGAACTTGTTTTACTGCATCGACCAAATCACCCAGCTCGCCATCGGCAGCCTGTACGGTAATTGTAATCGCACGCTCACGGTCAAATCGGCGAATCTCAGATGGCCCTGTACCAAATGATAAATCTGCCACATCACTAACGCGCGCTGCAGAGTTGCCATTGGTCGGTACATACAAGTCGCTTAACTGACTGACGTTGCTTTTCGCCTCTTCAGGTAATCTGACCACAACAGGTACCTGACGCGTCTCTAGATTTAATTTAGACAGACGCTGTTCATAATCGCCTAAAGTCGCCACACGCAGCGTATCGGCAACACCTTGAGTGGTAGCGCCTTGGTCCGCCATTGCAATGCGATCCGGTAGAATTGACAGTTCTTGACGTGGCAGGCTTCGATCACTGGTCACACTGCCCGCTTGCGGTAATGAGCGGATTTCATTCATGACTTGCTGCGCCGTCTGTTCTAGAAGCTGTGAATTGGTGCCGGTTAACGCAAAGCTATAACCACTCTCACCGCCACTGGACAAACCCACATCAAAACGCGCACTCGGTACTTGTTCTAATACATCAGTAATCTCTCGCTCAATCTCAAGCTTGCTTGGTCTATTACCACGCGGCTCTAGTACGATATCTATACTCGCTTCGTTTTCGACATTCGCTGAGCTTGAATTAGAATCGATACTGGCAGCTTGTGGGTCACCGATGACACTTAAGACACTTTTCACACCGTCGATTTGAGACACACGCTCTTCAGCCATCTTAGCGATACGAGTGGTATCCGCTAAGCTTGCATCTGGGGTAAGCTCAATACCAATACGCGATTGGTCAATATCATTTTCGGGAATAAAGGTTTTAGGTAAAAAGACCACTAAGAAACAAGACGCTGCGAATAATGATAGGGTGACAATTAGGGTTAACCAGCGGTGGCGAATGGTCCAAGCCACTGATTTTAAATACAAATGCATGGTTCGAGAGGTCTTCTCTACATAGTCTTTTTCTGGACGCAGAATGTAGGCGGCCATCATGGGTGTGATAAGACGCGCAACCAATAGCGAGGCAAAAATCGCAATCGCAGCAGTCCAACCAAACTGGCGGAAAAACTGACCAACAATACCGCTCATAAATGCGGTTGGTAGGAACACCGCAATCAAGGTGAAGGTGGTCGCCACTACCGCCAGACCAATTTCATCAGCGGCTTCCATAGCCGCTTCATAAGGGGTCTTGCCCATGCGTAAGTGGCGCATGATATTCTCAACCTCAACAATCGCGTCATCGACCAAGACCCCGACCACCAAGGATAAGGCCAATAAGCTAATAATGTTTAAGCTAAAGTCGAACAGGTACATCCCCAAAAAGGTCGGGATAACCGATAAGGGTAGGGCAACAGCGGCAACGATAGTGGCACGGATATTACGTAAGAATAAAAACACCACTACCACGGCCAAGATACCGCCCTCGATAAGCATCTTTAATGAGGCATGATAATCTTCATCAACGGGCGTGGCTCGGTCAAATACCTTGGTAATGGTATAACCAGGCATATCAGCTTGCAGTTCTGCTAACGCAGCATCGACACGCTCAACCACATCGACTTCACTGGCGCCACGTGAGCGCACCACGTTAAAGGCGACCACGGTTTGACCATCTAGTTTAGCAATAGAGCTTAAGTCGGCCGTGTCATCGGTAATGGTGGCAATTTCGCCTAAGCGAATGGCATCACCGGTCGGGAGCGCCACTTGCACATCATTAAGCTGACGGGCATTCTCAACTGCGCCTAAAACACGGATGTTTTGTTTGCTATCACCAATTTTTGCTTCACCACCTGAGGTATCACGTTGAAGGCCCGCTACTTGATCAGACAGTTGCGTGATGGGCAGTTTTAAAGCATTAAGACTAATCGGATCGACAGCGACACGAATTTCACGGTCCAGACCACCAACCCGGCCAATACTACCCACACCATTAATATCGGATAATCGCTTGTTAATGGTGTCATCAACAAACCAAGACAAATCCTCCATACTTACGCCATTAGCGGTCACCGTATAGGTAACAGCGGGCAGGCCAGCGGTGGTGATTTTGGTGATAATTGGATCTTCAGCTGCGGCAGGCAAGTCGCCTTGCACCTCATTCACCGCAGAACGCACATCGTCTACGGCTTCTTGGATGTCTTTTTCGAGCACGAATTCTGTCGAGACAGTCGCGACTCCAGTTTGCAGGGTACTACGAATGTGCTTGACCCCCTCGATACTCGAGATTCGATTTTCGATTTTTTTGGCGATATCGTTTTCGAGTTGACTGGGCGCAGCGCCAGGGTAGGCAACGGTCACAACCACACCCGGTAAATCAATATCTGGAAACTGCTGAACCTTCATTTGCATAAAGCCATAAATACCACCGAGAGTCAGCAGTATAAAGAGCAGTATGGCAACCAAAGGATTTTTGATGGAATAAGCTGAGACGTTAAGGCTCATAAAGTGCATCCTGCGTAACGAGTCAAAAGGCGGTTAAAAAAGGCAAGCTTACTAAGGTACAGACCCTTCCTAAAACACTGAGTTTTAAGTAGGGCAGTCATAGCAGTAAGTGTCGTAATAAAACAAATACCACTCAATGATGATAGAGTCATTCAATGGGACAAGCGTCAGTTAGGGTAGTGAACACCCTACTGGCGTTTAGCTGCTTGGTTTGCTGCCATCTGCCGCATTTGAAGTATCAGCGATGCGGACAATATCGCCATCGCTCAAGAAGCTGCCTCCTTGTCGGACGATATTACCGTCACCTGAGAGCGGCTCAAGCAAGACAACACGGTCGCCCTGACGCTCTCCAAGACTAACCTTAACGCGGTTAATACGATAAATAGTTTTTCGGTTTTCATCTTTGACCGCTTTCACCTGCATCACGTAATCATAACCATCTTCAACTACCACAGCACTGACCGGAATGGTTACCTTATTATCCGTACCCAGTTTAAAGGTACCACGCTGATACATGCCGGCACGTGCATTCGGGTTGTTGTCTAATGAGGCATAAATCGTCACTTGGCGACTGCCTTTTTCGGCGGTCGGAGAAATACGAGTAACACGTCCTGAGACGCTTTGGTTATTCGGTAGGCTCACAGATACTGGCGTACCAATATTAATCTGACCCACTTTATTAGGATCGACCTGCGCTTGCCATTCAAGCTTACCATTTTCAACAATAGTAAATAATGGTTCCGGTCCTGGCACGCTGCCCACGTTGGCAGTTTTTTCGCTAATCGTACCGCTAACGGGCGCAATCACTTGCGCATTCTGTAAATTGAGGTTTTGATTATTCAAGCGTGCTTTTGACGCCACCACAGAGGCGGCTGCTTGATCGGCAGTTGCTTTATAACGATCGGCTTCTTGTTCACTAATGGCATCAATCTCTAACAGCGGCAATATACGGTTGGCATCGCGTCGGGCTAACTCGTAGTTGCTCTGCGCTTCCGCAAGCTCCGCCTGTGCCTGTGCACGCTGCTGCTGCATTGCATCGGTATCAAACACAGCCAATACTTGACCTTTTTTGACTCGATCGCCTTCACGCACTAAGACTCGTTCAATGGCCACGTTATTGACCTTACCGCTGACACTATAGGTATTCTCTGGGCTAATAGTGCCATCAGCGCTTAAGTCGTTATTAAGGGTCGATTGGGTCGGTTTCACCGTTTCGACGGTTAATACCGGTTTTTGATTGACCGGCTTTTCGACCTCAGTGATACCCGTTACTGTCGCAATTTGCGGCTTAACTGATTTTTCGGTCTCAACGCCCGACTCAGTGTCATTGCGTTCAGCCCACAATTTACCTATAAATAGACCAACCGTTAAGGCCACTAATACCCATATCAATGACCAAAGCCAGTTCGGCTTAGATTTGGCAGGAGAGGTAGGGTAGGGATGTTCGATAGAGCTTGAACCTGTTGCTGACACATCCTTGTCAACAGAATCAGGCGTCTTGTCTATATCTGGATTATTTGGATAATTCGTCATATTAGTCTCACAAACGCTCTCGTTTGGATAAGTAACCACGTAAATACGTAGATAAAAATATCAATAAAATAATAAAAGTGTTTTCAAATTATACGTGAATTATAGGACGGGTGTTTAGTATTGATGTTAGTAAAAACGGTTGCTTAAAGCCACATCGATTGGATGAAAAGCATGAGTCAAAACAGATAATCCTGTTGAATGAACGTAAGTGTTGGTTACACTCATCATTAATAAAGCCGCATATTTAACAGTTAAATAAACAAATCCACCATTACACTACATCTGATAAGGAAAGCTATACAAATCATGCGTGAAAATAGCAAAACAGGTTTCTATACTAGACCCATCAATAAATAAAAGCGCTCAGAATTCTAAACGATTTATCGATAACTTAGTTTAACAACTTAATTTAACTTGTAGAGTTTTGATTGATAGCGCTAAATTAAAAAGCTATTAAAATTTTATTCATATACTTTATTAATGACAGATATTTTTGGAGAATTTTATGAAAAACAACACTTTAGTTTTATCGACGTTAGTAGCCGGTTTATTAGCAGTATCAGGTACGGCATCAGCAGCGTCTCCTGTTCATCAGAAAGCCAATCGCGGTAACATCACCCCTGCAGACTCAGCGCACCATGCTGCTGAAAACACCTTAACCTCTAAGGTTAAAGACAAGCGTGGCGAATTATTAGCGACTCAGCCTGGTGCAATAGAGGTAAACACTACAAAAGGCGTTAAAGGTACCGAAAAGCTGCAAAGAGAAGTTGACCGTGTAAGAACACAAGCTAGTGATGCTGAAAATGCATTGCGCGGTGACAACGCTGACTTAGCACCGGTTACCCCAGCGCGTGAACGTGCTCGCACAGTGCGCAATACTTTAACTCAGAAGGTTGAAGATGCCCGTGGTGAATTACGTGCAACGCAGCCTGGCCGTGTTGAAATTAACCAAAACACCACTAAAGATACTACTCGACGCGGGAACTACAATAACATACGTTCTACCGCACCTATTAGTACTACGCCTCTTTTAAAGGGTGAAGTCAATCGTGGTGAGGTAACGCCTGCTAATGTTCGAACTAAACCTGCGCCTATTACGCTACAACAGAAGATTAAAGATAAGCGTGGAGAATTGGTAGCCACTCAACCTGGTGAGGTCGAGCTTCAAGAGAGCCGCCGTGTTAGAGTAAAATAATTGTTATATGTAATGACTTAAGCAACAATGATTTAAGCCACATTAAAAGCTTAAAGTGAGTACCCTACTTATAGTAAAAAAGAGAGCCATCGGCTCTCTTTTTTTTATGGGTTAGATGAATGATGTTAACGTACTTTTTTGGCCAATACCTTTTTCCAACTGTCCTCTAAACAGTCAATAGTAAGCCAAGGTTCGATAACATCGGCATCGATAGGCAACTTTTGATTGGCCAGTTGCCATAGGGTTTGCAAGTTAGCAAAAGGATAAGGACGCTCAATCAAGTAAACAGGCACTCCATTATCGATCAGCCCATCTTTTACTACTTGGAAGTACCATCCTGAGATACCTTGATGGGTTATCCATGATGCAATATTTCTGTCACTTGTGGTCGGTCCAATTTGATCGTTGATTTTATAACAGGGACGTCTAGGCTGTACGATACGCAGCTGCACACAATCCTCGCCCTCGCCATACTGGAACACATCACCGATACATACCGTCTGCTCTGTCAAATCCGGCATACCAGATACAGGCTCAGTGATTAAATTCTCTCCAAGCAAACCAGGTGTCAGTTTTAGTGCAAACTCTACATTAAGCTTGCCATAAGTCGCCGTCGGCATCTGATGTACGGCCTTTAAATGGCCGCCGTGATGACGTCTGTCCGCCTGCTCATCGGTAACAATTCCCATATAATTCACTATAACCGGTTCTTTAATCGGTACTTTGTTGATAGCACTCAACTGCTCACGAGTAAAAGGCATCGCTTTGCCCGCGCGTACTTCACGTAACGTCGCAATATGGAGAGGTAAGGATTGGTCATTAAAAGTATCAGAGTTGGTAGAGTGGTGCATGGCTGAGTTACTCATCATAGTTGGTTTACAAAAGTACGCTCTATTAACTATATATTAAGCGGCTTGTACTAAGCAATAAAAAACGCACCCCTTAGATAGAGGTGCGTTTTTTATTCAAAAGTATGGTCTATTAGTAGTCGTTAAACCTTAATCGTTAAGCGTCGACTAGAAACGATAACCCACACCTAGGTAAGTAATGTATGGGTCAATATCAATATTCGATTTGGCTTTAATCAAGCGCTCGCCTGCGTCGTTTTTAACGGTGATGGTGGTATCACTGTCAAGCTTAGCGTAGGTTAATGAACCGACCGCAAACCAATCTTCATTGAAGTCATAAGTTGCACCAACGGTAACAATTGGAGCCCAAGCGCTGTCTGCTTCTACATCGATATGCATGCCACTATCAGAAGGAACACCTTCAAGAGAAGCACCCGCTTTATCATTTTTAATATTTTGAATCATGTGACCTGCGTCTGCAAGGTCACGACGAATACCAGAATTTAGCTCTAGATCATTGAAGTAAGCAAACATCACACCCGCACCTACATAAGGACGGAACTTATTAACGCCAGACTTACCAAATTGGTAGTGAATTTCAGTTGCAGGTAACCAAGCACGAGCAGTTGAAGCAACACCACCTTGAGTCATATCAGTAATTTCAATGTCTTTCTTAACTTTAAAGTCTACCTCTACCGCTGGAGACGATGCCGTGCCTGAAAAAGGAGAAATTACGGTACCTTTACCTAAGATATCTACTTTAGGCGGTACACCTGCTTTAACTTCAAATGACCAGTTATCATTAATAAAGTAGTTGAATAAAAGACCTACGGTATCGGTATCGTCAGCTTCTAAGCCAGTACCTGCAGTAGCAAATTTTTCTAAACCATTAATAGTAGTCGTACCCGATACATCACCAATACCTGGAATATTTGAGAGATCAACATCAGGCCCTAAGCCATTTAAAAGGGTTAGTTTATCCAAAACCTCTTGGGGCTGGGTAGTATCAACAATGCTTTTAACGGTACTCGCTTTTACACTACCGTTTTTAGCCGTATATCCATTAGGAATAGCAGTTGTATTTTGAATCGGTGTAGCATCACCAGATGGGCTTGCATGTAACCAACCTGCCGATACTGAGAAGCGCTTGAAGCTACCATCAGTATCAATATATTTTTTGTAGTCAAATTCTGCGAAAGCAGAGGTGCTAAAAATGACGGGAACGGCAACAGCGCAGGCAAAAGATAGAGTTTTGTTCATGATACATCCTTGTATAATATGAAGTATAGCAGAGCTTAAATACACCAAATGGCTTATTTATCATCCTGCATAAAATTGAGCGTAGACTCACAAGTAACGGCGGCCAGATAATTCTCAATCGGTTTTAATTAATCTAACGTCCTTGTAGAGAGTTTGCACTCTTTGAAACATATGTTATAAAAGTGTGTCGACTTATTAACAAATGTTTCAATAATTACTTCATTCTAGAAAACTTAATCACCATAGTCAATCGCTATTACTAAAATTAATTGTAAAATTATGAATAAAACAAGCGGTTTATACGGCTCATGAGCAAAACTGCACAATAGTCATTATAGGAGTGTCACCATGTCTGCCAATAAATTAACTGCCACCTTACAACCGGCTCAAGACTGTACAGCAGATACTGAGCGAGACAAGCGCTATCAAGACGCCATTGCAGAACTAAAAACACAGTTTGGCGATCAGCTCAGTGTCAATCTGACGACCCGCCAGCAGCATGCTCATACCATGACTTGGCTTAAAAATCAGCCGGCAGATGCTGTTCTTGTAGCAGGTGATAAACAGGACGTTGCTAAAGCTGTCGCTATTTGTAATGAGTACCAGATGCCAGTGATTGCCTTTGGTATTGGTTCATCGCTAGAGGGTCAGTTAAATGCCCCTTATGGTGGCCTGTGCATTGACATGAGCGAGATGAACGAGATTATTCAGGTAAACAGTGAAGACTTAACAGTGACGGTACAGCCGGGGGTTACTCGTGAGCAGCTCAATCACTATCTGCGCGATACCGGTTTATTTTTCCCGATAGATCCGGGTGCGAATGCCACTATTGGAGGGATGGTTGCAACCCGTGCGTCAGGCACCAATGCGGTGCGTTATGGCACAATGAAAGATGTGGTACTAGCCCTAGAAGTAGTTACCGCTGATGGTAAGATTATTAAGACAGGTAGCCGTGCCAAAAAGTCAGCGGCCGGCTATGATTTAACCCGTTTGATTATCGGTTCGGAGGGCACCCTTGGCGTGGTCACTGAAATCACCTTAAAGCTATTTGGTATTAGCGAATGCATTGGCAGTGGTATCTGTCATTTTCCAACTGTAGAAGCAGCGTGCGAAGCCACAATGATGACCATCCAAATGTGTCTGCCAATTGCGCGTATTGAGCTGTTAGATACCTTGCAAGTCAAAGCGTGTAATCAATATTCCAATTTGAACCTTAAAGAGATGCCGACCTTATTTGTCGAGTTCCATGGTAGTACCGCCGGCGTGCAAGAGCAGGCGCAAATCTTTAGTGAGATTGTTGAAGACTGCGGGGGTTCAGACTTTGCATGGGATACCAATGAGGCCGAGCGGAAGAAATTATGGCATGCGCGTCACAACGCTTATCCGGCCAGCTGTGCACTGCGCCCTGAAGCCAGTGCCTTATCGACCGATGCCTGTGTGCCTATTTCGAGACTGGCGGAATGCGTCAGTGAGACCGCCAAAGACATCGAAGCTTCTGGCATGGTCGGGCCTATTGTGGGGCATGTCGGCGATGGTAATTTCCATGTGTTACTCCTTGTGGATACCAGCAACCCTGAAGAAATAGAAACTGCAGAAGCATTAATCGGACGCTTGGCAAAACGTGCGATTGATATGGATGGCACCTGTACTGGTGAACATGGCATCGGTCAGGGCAAGCGTAAATATATGGCGTATGAGCATGGTGATGCGGTTGGAGTGATGCAGGCAATTAAACAGGCGCTTGACCCGAAAAATATCTTAAATCCAGGTAAGATTTGGCCGCAAGACGTGGCTTAACTGAAAGGCGCTTCGTTAAACAAGCCGCCACTTAAGGTTTTATAAGCTCTCGAAGGTACAAAGTCATCCTTACCATCATAATTGGCTTGCATAATCATATTGACATAATTAAGTCGTAGCATGGGTAAGGTCAATCGAGAATAGGCATGCGCCTAACTGATTGACCTTACTCAACTTATCTATGTACCTATATGTCTGATGTATGGGCGCAGCAATAGAGGATGGCCGCGTGTCTTCACTCAGTATCGTCATTATTACCTTAAATGAAGCCGAGCGAATAGGCAATTTGCTCGAGGACTTGGCGCAGCAAACGTATAAAGACTTCGAAGTCATTCTTGTGGATTCAAACAGCGAAGATGACACCTGCGCCATCGCCGAGGATTATGTGGCACGTTTACCGCAGCTTCATATTGAGCAGATGACCACAAGAGGCGTGTGTTTGGGGCGCAATACAGGCGCAAGTTTGGCTAATAATGAGCGTTTGCTTTTTCTGGATGCAGATGTGCGCCTCACCCCCAACTTTTTGCAAAAAGCGATGCAGCAGCTTAAGGCACAGCAGCTACAGGTGGCAGGAGTGTATCTGTCGCCAAAAGGATTGCCCAAATGTTATAGTCTTGGCTATAAGCTGTTTAATATTGGCATTGGGGTGACTCAATTTGTGTTTCCAACAGCCATCGGCGCGTGCTTATTTTCGACCAAAACCTTGCATGATGCTATCAAAGGTTTCGATACCACGATTAGCCTGTGCGAGGACTGCGATTATGTCAATCGAGCCAGCCGCATCACTAAGTTTCGTATGCTGCGTTTGAGCTTCACTTTTGATCCAAGGCGCTTAAAACAAGATGGCGTTTTAAGCACCAGTCGTAAATATCTACATGCCAACTTTCACCGATTGTTCATCGGTGAAATACGCGATCAGAAAATCCGCTATGATTTTGGGCACTATAAATCTAAGTAGGGTTCAATCGTGCTCATAAGATTCAAATCGCCTCAAGCTTTTGCTGATAGACGCTTGCATCCGCAGCAGAAAAACAGCAGAAAATGACTTCTTTAATGGCACTTTCTGAACTTCCTGATAGAGTTACCTGTTTTAAGCTGTCTATCACGTTCTCGATTGCAATTTTTGTCGCACTCTCGATAGGATAGCCATAGACTCCGGTGCTAATGGCGGGGAAGGCGATGCTGGTGAGCTCATTTTCCTCAGCCAATCGTATGCAGTTTCGATAGCAGCTGGCGAGTAATTCAGGCTCACCTTGACTGCCGCCGTGCCAGACCGGACCGACAGTATGAATCACATACTTGGCCGGTAGTTTAAATCCTGGGCTGATTTTAGCCTCACCCGTTTGGCATCCGTTTAAAGTACGGCAATACTCAAGTAGCTCGGGGCCTGCGGCTCTATGAATGGCACCATCCACGCCGCCGCCCCCCAGTAAACTAGAATTGGCTGCATTGACGATGGCATCTACCTTAAGCGTGGTGATATCAGCTTGTATAACAGACAGAGTAACCTGATGTTCAGTGCGGTGAAAGTCACCTATTTGTACTTGCATATGTTGTTCCTGCTTATTGTATAAAGCCTTAGCTTGACTATTTGTACTCTACGAATTTAAAGCTCATGTACTCATTTACAGCCCCTAAAGTACTTTCTAATCTAAAGCCTCTATAAAAAAATATTCGCTAGCGAATGAAAACCTATAGTGCTAATAAATTTTATGTCACTAGCGACTCAAACATAGATGGTGTTCTAAATAGTATGCTGGCGCTAAAAGTCAATAGGAAGTTTAGGCTAAGTTCCCTGATTCTATATGGTTTTCAAAGCTTCAAAATTGTTTAAATTTTAATCAGCATACTTTTTGACACACCACTCAAACATATAATACTAGTCACTTAAAATAATACCCTAAACTACGCTTAACCTACAAAGCTTACGAAATACTAAAACTAATGCCTATTTAATAACTCAGTGATTTGTTAAAATAAATGGGTATAGACTAGTGAATTGGATATTTCAATATTTGACATAATAATAAGAGTCACAACATAAGACACGGCAAAATAATGAAATACGACAAATAGAAAAATAGTGTCTCAAGTAGGTATGGCTTGTTGTTGATAGGTCACATAATTTCTTATCTGATAGATAAACTTATCTTTTATAGATATAAAGACAGATAACACTGCCTACTTTAGTTCAATGACTCACACAACTCTAACGTAACGAATTAAACAAATCAGGACAAATTATTATGAATATAAAAGATACTTTAAATAAGTTAAAGGATACATTAGGACTTGAACCACAGGAGATTGAAGAGGGCGTTTATATTCCCGCGGAATCTGCACTGAAACTGGCAGCACCAAATAAAAGTGATTATGACAATACTGAGTTTGACACCCCTTATACTGGTGATAAAAAAATACTCATGGTTTGTACTGAACAACAATACATGACAATGGCGGATGGTAAAAAGTTCGCAACAGGCAATCAGCCTATTGAAATGATGGTACCGATGCTGCATTTCAAAAAAGCGGGCTTTGATGTAGACGTATTTACCCCAACAGGAAAGCCTGTACAGATTGAAACCTGGGCTATGCCTGAAGAGGATGATAATGTTAAAGATATCTATGCTGAATACCAGTCAAAATTTGAACAACCAAACAGCATAGCTGATTTTGTTGAAAATGATATGGTAGATAGCGATGACTATGCCGCCATCTTTATACCGGGCGGGCATGGGGCTATGTTAGGATTGCCTGAGGACAAGAACCTAGGTGAACTGCTGCGCTGGGGTCATAATAATGACTTATTCACTTTAGCAATCTGCCACGGACCGGCAGCTTTACTGTCTGCGGACTTGGACAGCCCTGATGCGCCTAGTAATCCAAATAAATCGGATAGAGATTTTATCTTTAAAGGCTATGAGATGGTCGCATTTCCCGATGTAATGGATAAACAGATGCCAAAATTAGGTTATCTACCGAGTGAGATGTCATGGTACTTTGGTGAGAAACTAGAAGCCTTAGGGGTAACTATTACTAATAAATTGGCTATTGGACATACTCATCAAGATAGAAAACTAATTTCTGGTGATGGTCCTCTTGCTGCTAATGAGTTTGGTAAGTTAAGTGTTACTGAGTTACTAAAAGTAGTCAATAAATAGTCGAAGGTGTCAGTTTATTGAATTGTAGATCTTTCAACAATGTATAGGTCTTATACGTGTAACTCGTATAGTATAAATATTTGACCATAGATATATTTAAAAGCTTTAGAAAAAGCTGCGCTTGTAAACGCAGCTTTTTTTGTTTAAAAAACCTTTGTCTCAAATTCTTTATATCTAAAAGCTATTATTTCTATTAACCGTTTTCTCTGTTAACCATTTTGAAAACTATTTCAGTAAAACCATTGTCAACACTGAGTTACTTTAACGCCTAATTGCTTGGAACGCCTATGTTCTTAGAACGACTATGTGTTTAAGTAGCGACTTATAGCTACTAAAATAATATTTCCCACCAACTTCCTAAAAATTCGGTTACCTTTTGCGGTGTAATCTCAAAGACACTCACCAGCGATAAAGTACCGATACCTACGCCCATCCAGCCGAGACGTTTGCTGATTTTTAGCTCAGTTTGACGCTCTAACGCTTCTTCTTGTTCTACTAGCAGACGATGAATGGACTGTACCTGTTGTACAATTTCATTATTAATATCATCAATTGGCATTGTTTTGCGGATATCTTGCCACAGGGTGTAGGCATCATATCGATTAACTTTAACAGGGCAGACAAAATAGCTTTTGGCATTAAAAGTAACGGCTTGCTGATATAACTGGCGTAGTGGCGTAAAGTCTTCACAACATTCCCCAAGCTCGCTGACAATAGCAGACGTTGCCAGTAGGTAAGCCTTTGCCAGTGCCAGCAGAATTACTTGCATGTAAAAAGTATGAACATGTTCACAGTTCGGCGTTAGCAATACCGAACCTCGACCATCAACATGAACAAAACGGTCAGAGTGCTGAGTTAGAGTGTCAAATACCAATGAGGAAGTGTTACGAACGAGATATGAGGCATTATGAATAACAGCATTGGTGGGCTCGTATTGGTGAGTCTCAATAAAAGTAGCC
Source organism: Psychrobacter sp. CX14 (assembly GCF_057396205.2). Lineage (NCBI taxonomy): Bacteria > Pseudomonadati > Pseudomonadota > Gammaproteobacteria > Moraxellales > Moraxellaceae > Psychrobacter > Psychrobacter sp. CX14. The sequence goes on from NZ_CM183187.1 coordinate 397,920, forward strand.
TTCACCAGTTTTTGTGGTTCAGTAATAAACTCAGTGATATGCTTATCACATTGCTCGGGCAGATAACTTAAGATATCGGGGTGGTCTGCGGTACAGCTGGCAAAGCTAACATATAAAATCTGCTCATAAGGACCCTCTATAAAATATCGCAGTTGCCACACCTGCTCGCTTAATACCTTAAACTCGCATTGTTTGTCGATAATATCCAATAAAAAATCAACGGGTGCATTGTCTATCAATACTTGAGGTTTATCGGTGTCATCTATAGGGGGCCGATGAGGGCGAGGGTAGGTATGAGAAGAGTCTAGGGGGCATTTTTGTGAACCAATATGACTTTTAGGCTTAATATAATCAGGTTGCTTATAAATTGTGGCAAGCGTTAGGTGTTTCATAGAAGACAATGCTGGCAGTTATGTAAATTTATTATGCCACTAACGACGTCGTTATGCGAAACATTTGGTTTGTGGTATTGGTTTATGGCACTGCAATAAACCTCTCAAAGTGAAGTTAGGCTATGTCATACAAGACAGTCCCATACTTAATAGAAGACAATAGGCTTCATAGAAAACGATACTAATCTTCGCAAAAGACAATTCCATAGTTAATGACATACGCCGTTAAAACTTGCTACCATATGGTTATACTATTTTTGATTCAATATTTATTATTTAGGTAATGTGATTATGGCTAAAAATGCCCTTCAAGCTCAACTGTTAAAAGCGGGATTGGTAGACAGCAAAAAAGCCAAAAAATTAAGTAAGCAGACTCAGCATGCCAAACGCACGGGCAATGCGCCAGACGCTGAAGTCAAAAAAGCGGTGGCTGAAGCGCAAGCGAAAAAGCTTGAAAAAGACCAAAAGCTAAATCAAGAAAGACAGCAAGCATTAGAGGAGAAAACGCTTCGCGCCAATATTATTCAAATGATTAATCAGCATCAAATACCCGAAACGGGTGGTGAGGTTGAATATCGCTTTGTTGATGACTCTAAAATCAAGAAGCTACATATTACCCAAAAGCTATTTGACCAAATCGTCGCCGGTCACGTATCTATTGCTCGATTGGAGGACCGTTACGCTTTATTGCCACGGCCTTTAGCGGATCGGATTAATGAGAAGTTAGAAGGCTTTATCGTTGAGTCTAATGATAAAGCGGCAGACACACCAGCCGAAGATGATCCGTACGCCGCTTACGTCATCCCAGATGACTTAATGTGGTAGAAGTGACGTAAAGCTGGCTCAAAGCCAATACAGACCTTACCTAATATTACAGAGCTCATACAGTAAGGACTTGAGTTAAGTTGGGGGTTTGCTACTATCAAGATATGGTTCTTGTCATCAAGGATGAATTGTTTCACGTGAAACAGATGACAAGAGGTAAGGTTTTAAAGTTCCATTCATTAATCAAGGAGTTTGATATGGCTAAGAAGTCAGATATTAAAGAGCTGAAAAAAGACATCAAAAAGGTTAAGAAAGAAGCCAAAAAAGAAATTAAGCAAAAGAAAAAAGATCTTAAGAAAGTCAAAAAACAGCTCAAAAAGGATAAGAAGCAATCTAAAAAACAGAAGAAGAAATAATCTACCTGTTTGATTGCAGCAAAAAGAGGACAGCTTGGCTGTCCTCTTTTTTATGTTGAAAGCTTTGGTTAAATAGTCATTCTTAATCCTAGTTTTAGAAAAGTAGGGGGTTATCTTAGGTGGAAATACTCGATTTTAGGTTGTGAATACCAAAAAGGTTGTAAATATCGGTTCTAAGATATGAAGAACTCAATGGTCTTTAAACATTAGTATACCGACTCGCCTCTGGCATCCAGCGGTGAATCAGTTGAGTGACCTCAACCTTGCGAGCATCATCATTAATCAAGCGTTTGGCCAGATGACTGGCAATCATCAGCAGGTTTTCATCACGGCTAAGATCAGACACGTAATAGCCAATATTGCCCGTTTGGCGTTTACCCAGTAACTCACCCGGTCCGCGCAGTTGTAAGTCTTTTTGGGCAATTACAAAGCCGTCGTTGCTATCACGCAAGACGTTAAGACGTTCGATGCCTGTTTCAGATAAGGGGGTTTGGTATAACAGCACACAGAAGCTTTTGGTCGAGCCACGACCCACACGACCACGTAGCTGATGCAGCTGTGATAAGCCTAGACGCTCAGCATTTTCAATGACCATTAGCGAGGCATTGGGCACATCCACACCCACTTCGATCACAGTGGTCGCCACCAATAAATCCAGCTCGGCGTTTTTAAACGCCGCCATAATTTCCTGCTTTTCTTTAGACTTCATTTTGCCATGCACCATGCCGATACGAATATCCAAGCGGGCGCTTAAATCGGCGAAGGTGGCTTCTGCCGCTTGCGCATTTAGAGTGCTAGAGTCCTCAACCAAAGGGCAGACCCAGTACGCTTGTTTCCCCTCTTTACAGTTGGCGGCAATACGCTCAATAACCTCATCACGGCGATTGCGGTCAATGGTAACGGTAGTAATCGGCGTACGACCCGGCGGCAACTCATCAATAATCGAGGTGTCCATATCGCCGTAAGCACTCATCGCAAGCGTTCGCGGAATAGGGGTGGCGGTCATAATCAGCTGATGCGGCGTACTATCCGCCGCGCCTTTATTGGTCAGCGCCATACGCTGCTCAACCCCAAAGCGGTGCTGCTCATCAATAATCGCTAAACCCAATTTGGCAAATATCACCGCCTCTTGAAATAGCGCATGCGTACCGACGACTATTTGCACCTCATTTTCTGCGACATCGGCTAAGGCCTCACGGCGCTGTTTAGCGGTTTGTTTACCCGCCAGCCAACCGACCCCAATACCTAATGGTTCAAACCAAGACTTAAAATTAATCAAATGCTGCTCAGCCAAAATTTCAGTAGGTGCCATCACTGCAACCTGCCAACCACTGTCCAGTGCATAACAAGCAGCAAGGGCTGCAACTAAGGTCTTACCAGCACCGACATCGCCTTGCACTAAGCGCAGCATAGGAATAGAGGTTGCCATATCACTGGTAATCTCTTTAATCACCCTGTCCTGTGCGCCGGTTAAACTAAATGGCAGATTGGCCAGTAGCTTTTTGGCAAGCGGACTGTCGCTGTCGCATTTCGGCGCTTTATGCTGATGCAATTGCTTGCGGCGATATAGCATGCTTAGTTGATGCGCGGTCAGCTCTTCGACAATTAAGCGCTGGCAAGCAGGGTGGGTACGCTCTTTTAATTGTTCAAGCTGCGCCGATTGAAGGGTGATATCAGTATGCATCGGCGGCGTATGAATTAAAGTTAACGCCTCAAACAGACTAAGATGCTGCCAACTTGGTGTCATAGAGGGTGTATCCGCTACGGCAGTATTTGGCGTAGAGGGGCTAATCGGCAAACCATAACTGTTGGTCGGCAGAGGGGCAGGTAAGTGATTGACCGCTTCCCAGTCGCTATGATTGAACACACTAATTGGCATGCCTTGCTGATTAATGGTGTGCAATGCTAATTTTAATAAGGTGCGCAGTTTGTTTTGATGCAACCCTTTCACGGTCGGATAAATCGGCTGCAATCCAGTATTGACTACAGGCACACCGGGAGAGACTACGCTGTATTCAGGATGTGCAATTTGCATCCCGTAACGGCTAATTTTTACCTCGCCAAACAGGCGCAATCGAGTGCCTAGTACCATGGCTTGTGCCAGTCCGGCATACACTTTAAAAAAGCGCAGCTGAATCGCACCGGTGGCATCTTCTACTACCACAGTCATACCGCTGCGTTTGTTATCGACATAGGTGACTTCACCCTCAATTAAGGCGGATTGCCCATCCTGTAAGTCGCTGATATCGACAAGGCGGCTGCGGTCTTCATAATCACGCGGTAGGTGTAACAATAAGTCGAACAAGCGAGACACGCCCAACTGCTCAAGTTGACCTTCAATCTTGCTACCCACACCGGCTAAGACATGAACCGGTAAATCGACCGCACTGACAGCACGATTATTGTTTACCATAGTTTGGTTTGGCGTAGGCGTAGGATTTGATGGCATGGGCATAATGAGCCTCTTGATTGCTATTGATGAATACTGCGGCGGCTGATTCACATTGGTGATGATAGGCAACCGAGCATTTGTTGATTATAGAGTATATTGCACGTGGGCAGCAGTGCTGTTTACATAACCTATATCTGGGTAAGATTTTTTGGTTTTAGGCTGTTATGATACGCAGTATTGTTTTTGGCTGAATTATGACAAAAAATCCCCATATAGAGCAGGTTAACTCCTTGTTTTAGGGCAATGTTTATTTGTTTTAGCACCATATTATAATTGTATGGCCTGTTTACCCATGCCACTGCATCGACTGCGCAAGCTATGCGTATCTCATCTTTAGCATATCATTTACTGGAGCCGTTATGCGTGCCTCGACCCAACATGTCCAAAATCGCCTCAATGAATCCACGCAATTACAACAAGATGCGCAATTACCAATTGGCATTGCGGTGATTGTGGCGTGGCTAGCAGGGGCGATGTTTATGCTGTCTCTGGCTCCTTATGGCTACTGGATTATTGCGCTAATCTCTCCAGCTTTGCTCTATGCTTTACTGCTGTCGCCGATGAGCAATAAGCGTGCGTTTTTAATTGGTGAAGCATACGGTATGGGGCTGTGGTGTGTCGGTGCGTTTTGGTTATACACCTCGATTCATGATTATGGCGAGGTGCCAATGCCGTTGGCGCTATTGGCAATTGCCATTATGGGTCTGGGTATGGGCTTATTCCATGCGGTATTGGCGCTGATTTTTAACCGCTTTGTGGGCAAGCAGCCACTGGCCTTTGCTGCGCTTTGGGTTGTGCAGGAATGGTTAAAGACCTGGCTGTTTACCGGATTTCCTTGGTTATTCGTCGGCTATGCCTTTACTGAGCAATATTGGATATCGTCATTAGCGCCAGTGGCTGGCGTGTTTGCGGTGTCGTTTGTGGCGATTTTATTGTCCGCAAGTTTGGTCGATGCGTTCCGCAAACGTGCCGGTTATCTGGTGGCGACTGTTGTATTATTGGCCGTCAGTATCGGGCTTTGGTTATTTAATCCTGCTTGGACACAGCCTAAGGCCAACACCCCTAATTTAAAAGTGTCTTTGGTTCAGGGTAATATTCCGCAAGATTTAAAATGGCTCACTGAGTACCGCTACCGCACTTTAGAGATTTACGCAGAATTGAGTAGTACCGAGTGGGGTAGTGACATGGTGGTGTGGCCGGAGTCGTCTATCCCTATGTTCCAGACGGAGGCATGGCCGTTTATTACTGAGGTGGTTAAGGTTGCAAAAGAGACCGACACCACTTGGGTTACTGGTATTCCTTACAAAGACGATGCTGCTTATGACCCAGAAACAGACGATTATGCACCGTTTTATAACAGTGTGATTGCTCTGGGTGCTCAGGCAGATGGACTATATAAAAAGCAGCGTTTGGTGCCTTTTGGTGAATATATTCCATTTGAAGGGGCGCTGGATTTATTCCCAAATCTTGCCGGCAGTCAGGATATCTTAAGTTACAGCAGCGGCTCGGCGGATCAGTCACCCCTTAAGGTCAGAGGTCATAATCTTGGCGCTGCGGTATGTTATGAAGTGGCGTATCCTGATACCACAAGGCGTAATGCACAAAATACCGACTTTTTATTGACCATCTCTAACGATGCCTGGTTTGGTACTTCAGCTGGTCCGCTACAGCATTTACAGATGGTGCAGATGCGCTCGCTTGAGACCGGACGCTGGTTTATGCGTGCCACCAATACAGGGGTGACTGCGATTATTGATCACAAAGGTCGTATCGTTGAGCAGGCGCCACAATTTGAGCGCACGGTACTGCGCGGTGAAGTACAATCGCGCACAGGTATGACGCCTTATGTGCGCTTTGGTAACTATCCGATTTTAATTTTTATTGGTCTATTATTGGCACTTAGTATACTGGGCAGACGTGGCAAGTCTAGCCGCTAGGCCTTTTATTTAAAGGCTATCGGTTTATAGAAATTTAAAGCGGATTGATATAAATCGACAGTGCAGCACTAAAATGTACTGTTAATCCACAAATAGGATAGGGCATTTTCACAAAAAGTAGCAAATTGCGATATAATAGCAAGATATGTGAACGGTTCCGATTATGCTATAGTGCTAAACAGCTGCCACTACGGAGATTGTACTCGGCTGCTAACTATTAAAAGTGCTATATGATAGCGGAACATACTCTCTTAAACCTTTATCAAATTATACAGATAGGTGACCTATGGCAGATGCAAGCCAAAATAAACCAAAGAAAGAACTGCTCTTTGCTCTAGTCGGTATCGTTGCTTTCTTGGGTATTGTACTTCTTATTGGTATTTCAGCCTTTTTACGCCCTGCAGGCAACCATGTTGCACCTGAGGCTGCTGTAGAAGAAACCACCACTGAAGAAGCAAGCACAGATAGCGATGCAGCTGCAGTAGCGACTGAAACCACTGCTGAAGATACGCAAGCTACTGATGACACTGCAGAAGAGGCAGCTGCTGATGATGTAGCAGAAGCTGACGCGTCTGAAGCGGATGCGCAAGAATCAGACGCAGAAAATGTTGAATTAGATGAAACCGTAGACTTAGTCAAAGTGGACGAAGCGCCAACTGCAGAGAATGCAGGAGCCGTTGAATCACAGACTGTTGGTGAAGATACGGTAGAAGTAGAAGCTCCTCAATAAGCCCACCGGTTTAAGAGAGTAGCCCTCACTGTTTAGGTGATTATTTGTGAACATGGAGAGCGCATTTATTTATGCAGCGGCCCTTTAGCTGCTGAAGGTTGATTGTTTTTAGACCTTACTTTCTGTGTGTCAAAAGCTAAGTTTTAGTCATAAGTTGAAAGGGGTTGTTGATAGTGATTGCTTATCAATAACCCTTGATGACTTTAAATAAATAACTATTGGCTTGAGACATCTCAACTATTGAGCTTTATTATTGGTCTTTTGGTTGCCTTTTGGCTCCGTTTAAACGAGGCGAATTAAGGCTGTAATAATCAACTTGAGACACAGAAACATTTGGTGCATGTCTCTCCAACGTCTCATGTAAAACCCGCCTAATCCTTGAGATTGGGCGGGTTTTTTTATATCTTTTTGTCAGTGGCGTCTTTACGCATTTATTTTTGCGTGAAACAATGACGCAGTTTATATCAGCAAGACAAAGACTGATACGTAACGCCTTATAATCGGCAATACTGCCCTTCACATTCCTCAGTATTGTCATACCAAGACCCAAATTTAGTACGTTTTCTACAAAGCTCGGTCTGATTGTTATCAATAGTCCGTGGGCCCACTAACACGAGCTCCGATGTTGTGTGGGCTGCGTATTTTGGGATTGGTATCGTTATGATGGCATAAATAGGTAGTGTACCTGGGATGCTGTTGACCCCGTTAACGGTGACATTGTTCAAGGTTGGACTGCTATGGATAACCCAATTAAGGAATTTAAATTATGAGTGTAGAGTCAAAGTCAGCAGGGTCATCCCCTGAGCTAGAAGCTTTAGACAACGGGTTTATGGGACACCCTCAGCCCTTGAAGTCATTGTTTTTTACTGAAATGTGGGAGCGTTTTTCTTACTATAGTATTCGCCCCTTATTGATATTATTTATGGTCGCTGCCATGAGTGATGGTGGTTTGGGATTTGATGATTCCTCCGCATCTGCTATTTATGGTATTTTTGCCGGTACGTTATATCTTGCAGCCGTTCCTGGTGGGTGGCTTGCCGATAACTGGCTGGGTCAAGAGCGTGCCTTATGGTGGGGCAGTATTATTATTGCCTTGGGGCACTTATGTATTGCACTGTCAGCTGTGTTTGGAGTGACGTTATTCTTCGTCGGTCTAATCTGTATCGTACTTGGTGTGGGTCTATTTAAAACCTGTATTTCGGTGATGGTCGGTGCATTATATCCTGAAGGCGACAGCCGACGTGATGGCGGCTTTACCTTGTTCTATATGGGTATCAACATCGGTGCCTTAGTCGCTGCACTAATCGTCGGTATCTTCCAAGAGCGTCAAATGTGGCACGTTGGCTTCGGCGTGGGTGGTATCGGTATGTTGGTGTCATTATTGACCTACCGCTTTGCTGCCAGAAAGAATTTAGATCGCTTCTTTCGCGCCAAAGGCAAAGTTGCTGAATGGGACCGCCCAAAAAGCAATCACAAAAACATTGGTCTTTGGGTCGGGGTATTCTTAGCGGCATTAGCGGCACTGGTTGTGGTCATTGCGACAGGTATCCTGCCGTTTAATCCGAGTATTGTGGCCGAGTATATGACCTATATCATCGCCGGTATGGTTGTCTTGTATTTTGCTTATATGTTCCTCTCACCGAAGCTTGATAAAACTGATAAGTTACGTCTGTTAATTTGTTTCTTGCTAATCATCGGTTCGACTTTATTCTGGTCAAGCTTTGAGCAGCAGCCAACCTCGTTTAACTTATTTGCAGACCGTTATACTGACTTGAATGTGATGGGCTTTACCATTCCAAGTATCTGGTTCCAATCATTAAACCCTATCTTTATTTTGCTACTTGCCCCGATTGTCAGCATCATTTGGGTGAAATTAGGCAGCCGTGGTATTGAGCCAAACAGTATGGCAAAATTCGCCTTAGGTATGTTATTGGCTGCGGCAGGCTTTGCGGTGATGACCTTTGCTGCCAAAGCGGTAGTAGCAAACCCAGGCACTTTGGTATCGCCATTATGGTTAACAGGTAGCTTGTTATTATTAACCTTAGGTGAACTGGCACTGAGCCCTGTGGGTCTATCATCGATGACCAAACTTGCGCCAAAAGGCATGCAAGGTCAGATGATGGGTCTGTTCTTTACCTCTTATGCGATGGGTAACTTAGTGGCCGCATTCTTCGGCGGTCATGTATCAGCCGATACTATTGATGGCTTACCAGACTTATTCACCACTATGGTTATCTTCTTGGTAGTGACAGCCTTGGTATTATTGGCCGTCTCTAAACCGGTTAGAGCTATGCTTGATCGCAGTGAAGCCGAAGACAAGCGCCGAGAAACTATTTAATAGCTCATTGCATTGTTTTATAAATAAGTTTTAAGCTGTTTTTTAAGCAAAATACTAAGCTGCTTACTAACTGAAAACGGTTCTATAAATCAAACGTGTTACCATAATCGGTAGCACGTTTTTTAATGTTTAAAATCAGTGCAAACAACACAATCTAGAGCAGACACGCTCCTTTTATAACAACAAACCGCATATCTTAATTATTCAAATCTTATTAGTTAAGCCCATCTAAGAGGCGCTTTATCAGAGGAATATTATGAGTAAATCTATTATCCAACAGCGTATTAGCAAACTACGTGACGTTCTCAAAAACAACGACATTACCGCTATTATTGTCCCTTCTGCCGATCCGCACTTATCAGAATATCTGCCTGAATATTGGCAAGGTCGCCAGTGGTTATCAGGTTTTACCGGTTCGGTCGGTACTTTGGTAGTGACACAAGACTTTGCAGGGTTGTGGACCGATAGCCGTTACTGGGTACAAGCAGCGGATCAATTGGCAGATACCGGTATCAGCTTACAAAAACTGCAAAAAGGTCAGCCCAATCATGCCGACTGGCTGGCTGCGAACCTAAAAGTAGGCGATAGCGTGGCCATTGATGGCAATGTCTTGTCATTGGCTGAGCAAGATCGATTATTAGATGCCTTTGAAGAGGCGGCTGAGGGTGAAGACGACGGTATTCGTCTCATCACTGAGCAAGATTTATTAAACGAATTATGGGATGATCGTCCGGCACTACCAAGTGCCAAATTATACGCTCATGATGAACAGTTTTTATCACAATCTGCCAAAGACAAACTGGCTGACGTGCGCGCACAAATGCAAGAGATTAGCGCCAGTCATCATTTGATTTCAAGCTTAGATGACATCGCTTGGTTGACTAACTTACGGGGTAATGACGTTGACTATAATCCGATTTTCTTAGCGCATATGCTTATCGATGCCGACAAAGCCACACTATATGTGGACACCCAAAAGGTAGATGCTAATATTGCTAAGCTGCTTGAGCAGGCGGGTATTGAGGTCGCTGAATACGACCAAATTCAGACTGCGCTAAGCGCTCTGACTCCAGAAGACTTATTATTATTAGATCCTAACAAAGTCGCTGTGGGTACGTTAAATGATTTAGGCGATGACATTGCCATGGTCGAGCACATGGCGCCAAGCACCTTATTAAAATCAGTCAAGTCTGATGCCGATATTGAGCATGTGCGTGAAGCGATGCGTCAAGATGGTGCCGCATTGTGTGAGTTCTTCTCAGAATTTGAAACACGTTTAACTAAAGGTGAGCGTCTCAGCGAGCTAGATGTCGATACGATGTTAATCGACGTACGTAGCAAGCAGCCACATTATATATCACCAAGCTTCCCAACCATTGCAGGCTATAATGAAAATGGCGCACTGCCGCATTATCGTGCCACCGAAGACAAGTTCAGCTACCTTGATGGCGATGGTTTATTATTGATTGACTCAGGTGCCCAGTATCAAAACGGTACCACTGATATCACCCGTGTGGTCGGTATCGGTAATGTCACAGATGCGCAAAAACGCGACTTTAGTATTGTGTTAAAAGCACATATTGCCTTGGCAAAAGCCTGTTTCCCAGACGGGATTGCCTCTCCGTTAATTGATGCCATTTGCCGTGCGCCATTATGGCAAGCACAGATGGATTATGGTCATGGTACCGGTCATGGCGTGGGTTACTTCTTAAACGTGCATGAAGGTCCGCAAGTTATCGCTTACAGTGCAACCACGCCAAAAGAGCGTGCGATGAAAGTGGGTATGATTACCAGTAATGAGCCAGGCTTATATCGTGAAGGTCGTTGGGGTATTCGTATTGAAAACTTGGTTGTCAATCAGCCTGTGCCTAATCCTGTAGAGACTGAGTTCGGTGATTACCTACATTTTGAAACCATTACTTTATGCCCAATAGATACCCGCCTAGTTGATAAAAGCGTTTTAAACCAAGAAGAAATTGATTGGTTGAATGACTATCATAGCCATGTTTTCAACGAGCTAAAAGGCCGTGTTGAAGGTGAGGCGCTTAACTGGTTAACTGAGCGCACGAAAGCGATTTAAGACCTTTTAATTTAGACCCCTTTAAGCGTATATTGAGTATGAGCAAACCCCTCTTTTAGCGATCTAAAAGAGGGGTTTTATTTAATAATATAATTTATATATTCCAATAAGTTTTATGTAAGTATTTAATTAGTCGGTATTCATTATGAGTCAAATTATTTATTGTAAGAATAACTCTTAAAAGGCTGGCTAAATTCTCGGAGAATTCATATGACTCACTCAAGTAATAAAGACCTAACTCACAACCAAGTGGTGGACAGACAATTTGGCTCACAAGCAGAAGCGTATTTAAACAGCAGTGTACATGCACAAGGGCAAGAGTTTGGCTTAGTCGAAGAGGTAGTACGCCAATATGACAATGCCAAGGTATTGGATTTAGGCAGCGGCGCCGGACATATCAGCTTTTATGCTGCACCGCATGCCCAAAGCGTCATCGCCTATGACTTATCGGAAGATATGCTCAAAGTAGTGGCAGATTCTGCACAGCAAAAGGCTTTTAATAACATCACTACCCAAAAAGGTGTGGCAGAATCTCTACCGTTTGATGACAACAGCTTCGATGTGGTAGTGAGCCGTTTTTCTGCGCACCATTGGCAGGATGTGCCACAAGCGCTGCGAGAGATGCGCCACGTGTGTCAGCCAAATGGCACGGTAATGATGATTGATGTAATGGCGCCGCCAAGTCCGATTTGCAATACCTTTTTACAAACCATTGAGATACTGCGTGACAACAGTCATGTGCGTGATTATTCGGTGGCTGAATGGCAAACGATGTTTAGTCAGGCAGGGCTTAAGGTCAATCGTATGCAGACCCATAAGCTACTGTTAGAGTTTAATAGTTGGATAACACGTATGCGCACCCCCGAGCATTATGTGACGGCAATCCATGCTCTACAGCACAGCATTGGTCAAGAAGCGAAAGACTATTTTAATGTGCAGCCGGATGGATCGTTTACCACGGATGTAGTCACGTTAATAGCTGGAAAATTGGATTAAACCAGTTTATTCAGCCAAAAGGGTTATTTTTACGGAGTAATTTTGAGCACATGAACCGTACCTACCTTTAAGAGTCAGAATGTTGATAAGAGGATTAGCGGCGTGCGGTGTTAGCGATAACGTAACCTACCAAATAGTTTAATAAGATACCATTTTTAATGGTGCGCGTGGCGACACCCTACACATCGTGCAAGGTGTATGGATTGGTGTTTTGCTTTGAATGTGGCTAAAGGAGTTCGAGTTAAGGCTACTGGTTTTGGTCGTGTGGAATGAAATGTAGAAAATGCCTTAAAAGCCATTAATGATATTAATCCTAGTGCGCGTATGTTCAAAATAGATTTACCATCTACGAGAGCAAAAAGACTTTTTGAAATTTTAGCCTTCAAACTGATACAGCAACCACTTAATGAGTAAGCTGCTGATAAAATTCTCTATAAAAACGCCTATCAATGATGTTTTGATTGACATTAGTTGTGGTTATTTACCTGTTTTACGCACATAGCGATATTGATGGTATATAGTCGACCAGTTGCCAAAGAAGAGCGGTAAGTCATGCCATGGACAGCCAATGCGTATGCAGTAGAACAATCGGCAATAAATAGTTCAATGAGTCTGGTTTGTTTGTACCAACTTAATCTACTCTTTCTCATAGGGCTATATTTACAGAGTCTATCGCTTTGACAGTCTCTGTAAAAAACTCACGAAGTTGACAGAGTCAAGAATAAAAACCTTGCTCATTTAACCACTCTGTAGCATAGTACAAACTAACTTGAATTAATGGATTAAAACTTGTTATGAAACATATCAGATTGAATATAGGGTTTTAATGGGTAATTTATGTATACAACCCTATTTGAATTGTCACTTTTAAGCCTAATAGCATCAATATTTACAGCAGCGGTCGGTCTTGGCGGAGGCCTTTTTCTGTTAGCCGTATTACCCATATTTTTACCTGCTAATGCAATAATTGCTGTACATGGTGCTGTGCAATTATCAAGCAATACAAGTAGATTTATTTTTGGTATCAAGGACGCTGTCAAAAACCCTATATTAATTTTTTTTATAGGCGCACTAATTGGCTCTTTATTAGGATATTCTCTTGTAAACTATATTAATTCAGCTTTAATACCATTACTAACTAGTATTTTTATCTTAATAATTTTATGGATTCCATTAGGTAAATTGATAAAAAAGATACCTGGCAAATATTTGACATTAGGTATTTTTCAGACCTCAATATCTCTATTTGTAGGAGCAACAGGACCTTTAAGTGCATCGGTTCTAATTAGTGATGGTTATAAACCAAATCAAGTGATTGTCACAAACTCTGGGATAAACACCATACTAAATCTTTTAAAAACCATTTTATTTTTCTTAATTGGATTTAATTTTTATGATTATATTTTTGAAATATTTTTTATGTGCATATTTGCAATAGTAGGCTCAAAAATAGGTACAGCATTTAGAGGAAAAATTAAAGAAAATTATGCAAAAGTGTTTCTAAGATGGCTAGTTACTATAATCTGCATCAGACAGATATATGTTTTTTTTAATTAACTTTAGTTATGTATAAATTGACGCCCAAACTGCTATTGTAATTGCGTTTAGGTTCAATTTACTGTTTGAACTAAAGGTTTTATAGGCAGGTATGTGTTACGATTTGTATTTCCGTATAATTTTTTTTGGTTATTTTTAGAACTATTTTTCATATTAGACCTTGCTTCAAATCAGTAAAATACTAAGGTTGTGTAGAGCGACTTTATAATAGCAAATTTTGCGACATAAAATGTACAAAGTATCGGACATCTTAGTCACCGTAATAATGATTGATGTAATGGCGCCGCCAAGTCCGATTTGCGATACCTTTTTACAAACCATTGAGATACTGCGTGACAACAGTCATGTGCTTGATTATTCGGTGGCTGAATGGCAAACGATGTTTAGTCAGGTGGGGCTTAAGGTCAATCTTATGCAGACCCATAAGCTACTGTTAGAGTTTGATAGTTGGATAACACGTATGCGCACCCCCGAGCATTATGTGACGGCAATCCAGGCTCTACAGCACAGCATTGGTCAAGAAGCGAAAGACTATTTTAATGTGCAGCCGGATGGCTCGTTTACCACGGATGTAGTCACGTTAATCGCAGCAGTGTAGTCAAATTACCCTAGATTAAAAACAAAAAAAGCGGTGTCTGTTTAACAGATACCGCTTTTTATCGCTTACTTACTTTAGAGTTATATAGTAAGAGAAGTCTAAAATGGTTACAAGGCAACCGAGTGCAAGTACTACAAATATAGGCTTAGCGAGGTTAACGTCGTAACCGTTTAGCCGTTTGCTGACTATACGAGATGATTAGCCTTTTTTAGCCACATAGGTCACAAACTTATAGCTTAAACCATTTTCTTCATCCGTGAATGACTCAGACTCATCAACCTTTTCAAAGTCAGCGGGAATTTCAGGGTAAAAAGCATCACCATCTTCAATCTCAGTATCGACGATAGTCAACTCAAGACGATCGGTAAACATCATCGCATTTTTAAATACTTTCTCACCGCCAATAACCCAAATGGTCTCAAACTTTAGACCATGTGCCACATTAGCCGCATGAGTCAAAGCGTCATCTAAATTATGCACTACGTGCACATCCTTTAGACCTTCTAAGCCTTTTTTACTAGCGTAATCCATCTGGGTGCTGATAATAAAGTTGACACGTTTTGGCAATGGCTTGCTGCCCATAGACTCAAACGTCTTACGCCCCATAATGACAATGCCTTTTAAGCCGCTGTCTACATAGGCATCGGTTTCTGCCGTTGTCATAGCCTTAAAGTGCTTTAAGTCTTCGGAGATATGCCAAGGTAACTCGTTGTTCTTACCGATACAGCGGTTATTACTGATGGCAGCGATTTGGGCAACCTGGGTGTGGGCGTAGCTCATGAGAATGTCCTTTAACTAATGAGAATATTAGGTCGAATAACAAAAGGTGTATGTCTTAGTTTAATAGTACTGTCTTGCTTGATATTGATATTGATATAAGCCTATGGATTACACAGCGACCGGTGCTTTAATCGCTGGATGTGACTGATAGCCTTCAATACGAATATCATCAAATTTAAAGTCAAAAATATCTTTTACTTCTGGATTTAACCACAGTTTTGGCAGCTCATAAGGAGTGCGCGATAGTTGCTCGTTAACCTGTTCGATGTGGTTTTGATACAGGTGACAATCACCGCCACTCCAAATAAATTCGCCCACTTCTAAATCGCAAACCTGCGCAATCATATGGGTTAGTAGCGAGTAGCTAGCGATGTTGAACGGTACGCCTAAGAATAAGTCTGCTGAGCGTTGATACAACTGGCAAGACAATTTGCCATCAGCCACAAAGAATTGAAATAGGGTATGACAAGGGGGTAGGGCAACTTGGTTTGCTTCAGCAGGATTCCAGCCTGAAACAATCAAACGACGTGAGTTTGGATTATTCTTGATTTGCTCAATCACCTCACTAATCTGGTCAACACCGTCTTGATTATAGCTACCATCGCTATTTTTACTGGCACCATAATTACGCCACTGATGGCCATATACCGGACCCAATTCACCTTCAGGACGACCAAAACGTGCGGTCTGCTCTGCGGTTGACCATTCATTCCAAATACGTACGCCATTATCTTGTAAGTATTTGACATGAGTATCGCCATTTAAAAACCAAAACAGCTCATGAGTAATTGACTTCATGTGTACTTTTTTGGTAGTTAATAAGGGAAATCCATCGCTTAAATCAAAGCGCATTTGAGCGCCAAAATGACTGCGTGTTCCAGTACCAGTGCGGTCGCCCTTTTCGGTACCATGATCACGCACATAGCGAATTAAATCTAGATAAGCGGCTTCGTTTTTGGTCATTATCATAGTCATGTATCAAATAGTTATGAGGTGAGAGAGTCGATTACAATTTAGACTGCTGCCATTTATTGGGCTAGTTGATGCCAGTTAAATGGCTGTTTAGATATCAGTTGGGCTGAGCGATGACTCAGCCAAAACGGTCAAGCTAAACAATAGAATTATGGGGATGGTTTTTTGGTTTACGAGTAAATAATATCAGTAACTGGCTTATGAGGGAGTCGCATATTTGCCCCAATCATAAACTTGGTTACGATATGCCAGCACCATTAATACTAGGCCAATCAATATCATAGGTAGTGTGTATAACTGACCTTTACTCATCCAGCCCATAAATAGCTCATATCCTGGGTCGGGCTGACGGAAGAACTCAATAACAAAGCGGCTAATGCCATAACACAGCATGAACAAAGCAGTCACTGCCATACGTGGACGTGGTTTCGATGAGAACCACCAGACCAAGATAAAGGTTAATAAGCCCTCAGCAAATGCCTCATAAAGCTGTGAGGGGTGACGCGGCAGTAGGTAATTACCATTTACCTGCGTCATTAATGTTTGCATGGTGGGATTGGTGGTAATCAAGGCAGAATCAAATTGTGCTGCTTGCGGAAAATAAGTTAACCAACTATAGCCGCCGTCAGATACACGCCCCCAAAGCTCGCCATTGATATAGTTACCTATACGGCCAAATAATAGGCCTGTCGGTACACAAGGCACAATAAAATCAAGCACGTTAAAGATGGGCTTTTTGTACTTTCTAGCGAAATACAACATGGCCAGTGCCACACCGACAAAGCCGCCATGGAAAGACATGCCGCCTTCCCACACCTTAAACAGATAGGTAGGGTTATTTAATAATTCGCTAAACTGATACAGCAGGACGTAGCCAATACGGCCACCCAAGATGACACCGAGTGCGCCAAAGAACACCAAGTCTGAAACCATCTCAGTGGTCCAGCCTTCACGTTTGCTACTGCGATACCACGCTAATCCATAAGCGGCAGCGAAGGCCAGTAAATACATAAAACCGTACCAATGAACTTGGATCGGGCCCAGTGATAAAGCAACAGGATCAAATTGAGGATGAATCATCATGAGTGAAGTCTACATAGTTATTTGATGTGGCTCATAATAGCAAAAATTAGTCACAAGCACATTACCAATCAATTGTATTTAGATACGGTAATACAGCGCCATTACGAATTAGGCACAATAAAGCCGAGCGTTTAAAGGCTCGGCTTATGACACTATAAATAAAGTTTGGTGTTAAATTAAATTTAGATAGCCACCAACTCTTGAATGTTATTTTCTGCCATCATAGCACCTCTACCACTGGCAACCACTTGTCCACGCGATAAGACGGTGTAGTTATCGGCAAGCTCTTCGGCAAACTCATAGAACTGCTCGACTAATACAATAGCCATATTGCCCTTACGCCCCAAGTCTTGAATAACCCGCCCAATGTCTTTGATGATAGAGGGCTGAATGCCTTCAGTCGGCTCATCTAAAATTAGTACTCTTGGCTCGGAGGCGAGGGCACGAGCAATGGCAAGCTGCTGCTGTTGGCCGCCCGATAAATCCCCCCCACGGCGGTGTTTCATTTCATCAAGCACAGGAAAAATATCATACAAATGAGTCGGGACTTTGCTGGCTTTGCGATGACCAAATTTTGCCATACCGATTAAGATATTCTCCTCAACAGTTAAGGTAGAAAAAATATCACGCCCTTGTGGGACATAAGCGAGACCTGAACGAACACGCTGCTCAGGAGACAGTTTGCTGATGTCTTTGCCGTCTAATAAGATTTGTCCGGATTTAATCGGTAAGATTCCCATTAAGCATTTAAGTAGCGTGGTTTTGCCGACACCATTGCGCCCAAGCACCACGCTACACTCACCAATGGGCGCGGTTAATGTCACATCACGTAAGATGTGACTGCCGCCGTAATATTGATTTATGGCCTTAACTTCTAACATATTCATATCCTGCTCTAAATGTGACGGGCTGCTATTGAGTCAATGTTTATTCTTATTAACCTAATTAGACCAACTAACCTAACGACCTAGGTAAGTTTCAATAACCGCTTCATTGGCTTGCACCTCGGCAAGTGTACCTTCTGCTAAAATAGCGCCGTTGGCCAATACCGTAACCTTCTCGCTAATAGCATCGATAAAGGTCATATCGTGCTCAACCACGACTAAGGTATGGTTCTTCTTAAGGCGTAGACACAGCTCAGCGGTGTGTTCGGTTTCGGCATCAGTCATGCCGGCGACAGGCTCATCAAGTAAGATAAGCTTTGGGCTTTGCATGAGTAACATCCCAATCTCTAGCCACTGCTTTTGACCATGAGATAACAGCCCAGCTGGCTTATGAAGCATGTCTTTTAAACGGATTTGTTCAAGTGTTGAATCAAGGGTATTCTGTGTATCGGCATCAACTTTAGTAAACCAGCTTTTTGAAACCCGTTTGTCTTTAGGCGCTGCAAGCATCAAGTTATCAAGTACCGTAAAGTTTTCAAACACCGTTGGTTTTTGAAACTTACGACCGATACCCGCTTCGGCGATCTCTTCAGTAGACAGCTTCGATAAATCATGAACCTGACCAAAAAATGCAGTGCCTTCAGTAGGACGAGTTTTCCCTGTAATGACATCCATTAAGGTGGTTTTACCCGCGCCATTAGGGCCAATGATGCAGCGTAACTCGCCTTCTTCAATATATAAAGATAAGTTGTTAAGGGCTTGAAACGAGTCAAACCACACGCTAACTTCTTCCAAATACAGTGCAATCCCATGGCTCATATCTGGCCCTGACTTAGGTTTAGGATGCGCTAAGCCATCGCTATCGCCGTAGTCTTCTGCCAACGTTGTCACTGGGTTGTTATGAGTCGCTGATGGGTGAGTATCTACTGTCACATTATTCGCTACAGGAGTAGAGTCTATGCTATGCGTAGATGTCGTTGCAGTTCTAGCACCTTCTTGATTTAATTCTTGATTTGAAGACGCTTTCTTAGGTGATTTTAATAAATGGTCTGTTTTAGTTGGCTGTGCCACAGTCGTATCCGTCGTTGAATCAATAGATTGTTTTGGCATTATTCTTTTTCCTTCTTAAAGCGGTCGAGTAGGCCAATAATGCCATTCGGCATAAATAAGGTAACGACAACAAATAACCCACCTAAGATAAGTAACCAAAATTCGGGATAGGCAACCGTAAAGTAGGTTTTAATGGCATTGACCGCGCCAGCACCAACAATGGCACCGATCAAGGTTCCACGGCCACCAGCAGCTACCCATACCGCCATCTCAATGGAGTTAACAGGGTTCATCTCGCCTGGATTAATGATGCCGACTTGGGGCACATATAAGGCCCCAGCGATACCGGCGATCACCGCAGACAATACCCAAGCAGATAGCTTGTACCAAAGCGTACGATAACCCAAATATTGCAAGCGATTTTCACTATCACGAATGGCGCCAAGCACACGGCCATAAGGCTGATTCATTAAATATCGCAGACCGACATAAGACAGCAGTAAGGCAAGTGCGGTAGTAAAGCACAGCATGGCACGGGTTGATGACGCAGTGATGTCATAGCCCAAAAGCGTGGTAAATCCGGTAAATCCATTGTTGCCACCAAAGCCCGTTTCGTTACGGAAGAACAGCAGCGCCGCGGCGTAGGTCATGGCTTGGGTGATAATGGAGAAATAAACACCTTTAATTTTTGAGCGAAAGGCAAAGAAACCAAAGATAAAGGCAATCAGCCCAGGTACAAGCACCACCAGTGCTATTGACCACCAGAAGTTTTGCGTTCCGGCCCAGTACCATGGCATTTCTGTCCAACTTAAAAACCGCATAAAGTCAGGCAATCCCGCGCCAGCAGTTTCCCTTGTTAAGTACATGCCAAAGGCATAGCCGCCAAGCGCAAAGTATAGGCCGTGACCAAGACTTAAAATACCGGCATAGCCCCAAACCAAGTCTAGCGCCAAAGCCACCATGGCCAGTGCCATGATTTTGCCAATTAAAGTAATCCAGTAAGCTGATAAATGCAGGCTTGAGCTTTCAGGCATTAAATGCAGCCAAGGTAGTATCAGCAGTACTAAGAAACACAGCCCAATAAGAATAGAGTTACGCGGTGAATCAGATAATAGTTGAGTAATACGCATGAGGTTCTCCTTAATCCACAAAGCGGCCTTTGAGGGCGAATAAACCTTGTGGACGTTTCTGAATAAACAGAATCACAAGAACCAGTAACACAATCTTAGCCATCACAGCACCAATGCCAATTTCAAGCACCGTACCACTCACGCCAAGACCTAAAGCTGCCAATACAGCGCCCCATACTTGTCCAACACCACCAACGACAACGACTAAGAAGGCATCAATAATATAAGTCTGACCTAAGTCAGGACCGACGTTACCCACTTGAGCCAATGCGCAACCAGCAAGTCCTGCTAGCCCTGAACCAAGTCCAAAAGCGAGCATATCGATGCGGGCAGAAGGGATGCCTACGGCACGCGCCATTTGGCGGTTTTGAGTCACTGCGCGCACAAACAAACCAAAGCGGGTTTTGTTCAGTAAATACACCAGTAGCGCCAATACAATCACGGTAAAACCGATAATAGCGATACGGTTATATGGCAGTGATAAGCTTGAGGACACCTGATAAGCACCGCTTAACCAGTCAACGTTACTCACTTCAACGTTTTGTGCGCCAAAGATCATACGCACTAATTGCATCAGAATGAGACTGACACCGAAGGTCGCCAGTAAGGTCTCAAGCTCACGACCATACAGAGGACGAATCACGATACGCTCGATAATCATGCCAATAATGGCACTGACTAAAAAGGCAACAGGGATGGCTGCGACTAAATACCAGCCTGCCATACCCGGTAGATACGCTTGAAATAAATTTTGCACCACATAAGTGGCGTAAGCGCCAATCATAATAAGCTCACCATGCGCCATATTAATGACACCTAGTAAGCCAAAGGTGATGGCAAGACCAAGAGCGGCTAAAAGCAAGATACTGGCGGTACTCATACCGGTAAATAAATGACCTGTCCAAGTGCTTACTTTAATGCGATTGGCAACACTGCTCTCAGCTGCCACTAAGGCACTTTTTAACGCAGGATCTAAATTGTCAGCAGTAAGGGCAGATTGAATATCGACTAGGACTTGCGGGCTGTCGCTATCAGCCAGCTCATTAACGGCCGCAATTTTAGTGGCGAGATTGCCATCTCTAAAATTGATACGAGCTTGCAGGTCGGCAAGCGCCTCTTGCACCTTGCCATTATCTTCTTTAGCAGCGGCGGCTGTAATCGTCGCAGGGTCGACTTGATCTATATTGTCAGATAAAATCTCTACTGCTTGTAAACGCTGAGCGGTATTGTCAGATGCAAGCTTGACCTTAGCTTGACCAAAGGTCAATGCTGAACGCAATGCATTGGTCAGTGTAATTTGTGATAAATCGCTAGGCCATTCGCTAGTTTCTTGTTTATCAGGATAAGTGAATAATTGATCGTCACTATTGAGTAGATAAGTCTGACCGCCATTACCTTGATACAGCTCATCTTTACTAATCAGCTCAACTAACGTATCTAAGCTTTCAGCTGTTCCAGGCCAGTTATTTAACATCGCTTGACGTTGAGCAAAATCAGCGGCGACAAACTGCTCAATGGCATCACCTGAGCTCGCAATCGGGTTATCCAAGGCTGCTGGCGTGGTTAGAGAGTGCTCATTTTGATCCTGCAAGGAGTCACCATCAGTATTTACGATTTGTGAGGTGGCAGTCACCGTATCCGCTACTGCGGATGTCTGCTCAGCGTGCGCAGGCACCAATAAGGTAAGGTAAGTGACAAAAAACAAAGGCAGCCACGCTAAAAAGCGGAAAAACCGTGTTATCAGCAACGGCTGCCTCTTATACGAGGGCTCTGCTATTGAGCGTGAGATATGGCGCGGCATATGCGGCTCCTTAATGAGAATAGTATGATGTTCGACAAACCCTTGATGTCTAACCTTCTTTGATATAGAGGGGTCTAATCATAAAGAGATGACGTATACAGCAAGGGTTTATGGAAAATAGCCAAGTAATAAAATTGTCGGTTATTAATAGTTTGTTATAAATCGTATTGACATAAGACGCTACTATGAAAGGTTACTATGAAACGCTAAAACGAAGCGTTAAAACAAAAAGCTGAGATAAAAGGTGGCGGTGAAAAGAGGAAGTAAACTTCCTCTTTTATTGTCCTCTATTGACCTTAGTCTTTTACAAGTTGCCACTCATATCAATTTTGCGTCATTTATACGGGTGACCAATTTAAGTTACTTATATGAGTTATTTAGGAATGTACTGACTCCAAGGCTCGGCACGGATTACCTCTGGCGTTTTACTAATCACATCAAACTGACCATCAGCACGTATTTGACCAATCATGACCGGCTTCCATAAGTGATGGTTTTCTTCATCCATTTTCAAAGTATAACCAGAAGGGGCATCGAACGTTTGACCGCCCATGCTGATACGTACTTTATCCACATCAGTTGTACCTGCTTTCTCAACTGCTTGTTTCCACATATTGATACCCACATAAGTGGCTTCCATAGGATCGTTGGTTACTACTTTGTCAGCATTAGGGAGCTTATGATCCAAGGCGTACTTTTTATATTTTTTGGTAAAGTCGCTATTAACTGGGTTTTTAACCGACATAAAGTAGTTCCACGCTGCCAAATGCCCTTGTAACAAGCTGGTATCGATACCGCGTAGTTCTTCTTCCCCTACTGAGAATGCCATTACTGGGATATCAGACGCTTTGATACCTTGGTTGGTAAGCTCACGGTAAAATGGTACGTTTGAGTCACCATTAATGGTAGAGATGACCGCTGTCTTTTTACCCGTAGAGAAGTTCTTAATGTTACCGACGATAGTCTGATAGTTGCTAAAGCCAAATGGGGTATACTCTTCCATGATGTCTTCATCTGCGACGCCTTTAGACTTCAAGAAGGCGCGTAAAATCTGATTGGTGGTACGCGGATACACATAATCGGTACCCAAAAGCACGAAACGCTCAGCACTACCGCCCTCAGGGCTCATTAAGTACTCAACAGCAGGGATGGCCTGCTGGTTAGGCGCTGCGCCGGTATAGAAGATGTTTTCTGATTGTTCTTGGCCTTCGTACTGTACAGGGTAGAACATTAAGCCGTTTAATTCTTCAACAACCGGTAGTACTGATTTACGTGATACTGAAGTCCATCCGCCAAAGATAACGTCTACTTTATCTTGAGTTAATAGCTGGCGGGCTTTTTCCGCAAATAATGGCCAGTCTGACGCAGGGTCAACTACAACTGCTTCTAGCTGTTTGCCTAAAACACCACCATTGGCATTGATTTCGTCAATGGTCATTAGCGCCGTGTCTTTTAAAGAGGTTTCTGAGATGGCCATGGTGCCAGATAAGGAGTGCAAAATACCTACTTTAATAGTATCGCCATTGGCTGCAGGGGTAGGAGTTGTCTCGGTGCTGGTTTCTGTTTCAGCAGGGGTGGTCTCCGCAGTGGTTTCTGCAGGTTTTTGGCAGCCAATCAGGCTTAAGCTTCCGACTATCGCAACGGCTAAAACAGATAAACGTGATGACACACCAGTTTTAGTAGTGCGAGGCACTAGGGCAGGTACAGTGGCTAATAAAGACATAAATTTCTCCAAGAGTAAAATAACAGCTGTGTAAGCTGAGGTAATATAAAGTTACTAACTGTTATTAATGTTTCAATAATTGTGCCAACCTTAATTGATTAAATTTGCACCAATTTTGTTCTTATTGACATAAATAGGTTTATTTTTGCCCTAAAATAGACTATTTATTTTACCTACACGATAAAATTATGTTTTTTATGTATTAAAAATGAGCATAAATAGAACCATTTGATTTAAAACTTAAACCAAAGACCGATTTGTTATTAATAATTTTCATTAAAAAAAGGAAATCTAATGTGTATAGCGGCTATTGCGTGGCAATTATTCGATGAGATGCCATTAGTGCTGTTGTCTAACCGCGATGAATTTTTGGCACGACCAACCACAGCAGCCCATCAGTGGGCAGATGAACCAATCTATGCCGGTCGTGATAATAAAAGTGGCGGAACCTGGCTTGGCGTGCACCAACAAAGCACAAAGGGAGAAATAGTCAATCAGAACGGGCGATGGGCAGCGGTGTTAAATTTTCGAGATGGCGTACAAGCGAGCGAAAACCAACGCTCTCGAGGCGAGCTGGTAACTAATTTTTTAACTAGTGACTTATCGCCACTTGCGTTTGCCCGTCAGCTTGATCTACAAGCCTACGCAGGATTTAATCTTATTGTTGGTGATACCCAGCAAGCAGTGATCGTCAATAACCGAGGCTATCCACCGACGCCGTTACACAGTGGTCTTCATATTATCTCAAACGGTCAGCCAGACAGTGAGTGGTTTAAATCTGAGCATTTGCGCGGCCGAGTACGCCAAGAAGTGCTGCCTTTGATTAGTGAAAGTATTGAGTTTAAGGACGGTGACAAACACTATTGGCAAGCTGCTGCATGGCAGGTATTGTCAGATACCTTGCAAGCTCCCAGCGATCAGCTGCCTAATACGGGACTGCCAAAGTCGCTAGAGCAGGCGTTGTCCTCTATCTGTATTGATACGCCAGAGATGCCCAATTATGGCACCCGTACCCAAAGTATATTGACGATGAGTCTGGCCCCACATCTAGGTGTCAATCATGTGGCTCATTTAGTGCAGTCCAATCCAGCCACACAGACCGCATCCGCCAAGCCAGTGTTAGCGTTAGAGAGTCGTGAGTATCCCTATAGTTAGCGAACTACTAAACGGTTACAGCGTTAACCTCGTAAAGCCTACTCCCGTATTACTTGCTACTTGCACTCGGTTGCCTTGTAACCATTTTAGAGTTCTTTGACTATATAAGGGCTAAAAGGCTATGAATAGAGACAGTTAAGTTACAAAACCCATAAAAATAATGTGGTTTTAAACTTTCTTGTCATATATGAAAGGTATATTCTATTTATAGGATCGAGAGTAAAGGGAAAAAACAGTTACCTCTGACACCAAAGACCACTGTTTTGTTGATAAAAGCCAACACACAAGGAAGATATGCCATGAGCATGATGAAAACGCTAATATTCGTTGAACCAGGTAAAATTGAGCTGACAGAAAAGAAAATACCAGATATCGGCCCTAATGATGCGCTGATTAAAATTACCACGACTACCATTTGCGGTACCGATATTCATATCTATAAAGGAGAATATCCGGTTGTTCAAGGGCTGACCATTGGTCATGAACCTGTTGGGGTAATCGAGAAGCTGGGTAGTGCGGTTATGGGCTATGAAGAGGGGCAACGCGTCATTGCGGGTGCTATTTGCCCAAGCTTCACCTCATACGCCAGCCAAGATGGCTTTCCTTCACAAGATGGCGGTTATATTCAGCCAGATGGTACCTGCGCTTGTCATGGCTATAAAGCGACCGGTGGTTGGCGCTTTGGTAATATCATCGATGGTACGCAAGCAGAATACGTCTTAGTGCCAGATGCACAGGCTAACTTAGCCCCTGTGCCTGACGGGCTAACCGATGAGCAGGTGCTCATGTGCCCTGATATCATGTCAACCGGCTTTAAAGGTGCTGAAAATGCCAATATCCAAATCGGTGATATTGTGGCTGTTTTTGCCCAAGGGCCTATCGGACTATGTGCGACAGCCGGTGCTAAGCTAAAAGGTGCATCAACTATTATTGCTATTGATGGTAATAATGATCGCTTGGCAATGGCCAAAAAAATGGGCGCTGACGTCACTCTTAACTTTAAAGAAGTCGATGTGGTCGACGAGATTATGAAATTAACAGGCGGACGCGGTGTCGATAGCAGTATTGAAGCATTGGGGTTACAGTCGACCTTTGAGCAGGGACTCAAGATACTTAAGCCGGGTGGCACGTTCTCAAGCTTGGGCGTTTATTCAGAAGACTTAACCATTCCGATGGCACATTTTGCCGCTGGTCTTGGCGACCATACCATCCGTACCGCACTGTGCCCCGGTGGTAAAGAGCGTATGCGTCGTCTGATTAACGTTATTGAGTCTGGTCGTATTGATTTATCAGAAATGGTAACTCACACCTATAAGTTAGATGATATCGTTGATGCTTACGACTTATTTATGCATCAACGTGATGGTGTGTTAAAAGTGGCAATTAAGCCTTAGGGTAAGGGTTAAGTACATAGTCTGGGCTCTTGATAAGTACAAATAATTAGACATAAGCTATTAAGTGCAAAAAAGCCCGCATCACTAGATACGGGCTTTTTTAATAATAAACAACTGATCTAAACTAATTTTAAGCAGTAAAAGCAGCGATTAAACTTGCAGCAAATGATTGGTTTGCTCAGGGATAATCAACTCTTTTTTGAGGGGTAACTCGCGTGCCAGCTCTCGCAGTGCACGGCGATATACGCCTCGCTTAAAATGAACCACTTGACCGAGCGGATACCAGTAACTGACCCATTCCCAATGATCAAACTCTGGCTTTGCTGTGTCAAAGCGGATATGTTCTGTATTCGGCTCATCTAGCTGGAGCAAAAACCACTTCTGTTTTTGTCCAATACACAAAGGATGTTGCCCATGGCGAATATATCGTTTTGGTAAACGATATCTTAGCCAATTGTCTGTTGCGGCTAATAACTGAACGTGCTTAGGATATAATCCAACTTCCTCCCATAGTTCTCGATACATGGCGTCGATGGGTGTTTCCCCCGCATCAATGCCCCCTTGCGGGAACTGCCAAGAATTATGACCAACGCGTTTTGCCCATAGTACTTGTCCTTGTGTATTTGCCAAGATGATACCGACATTGGCTCTAAAGCCGTCTGCATCAATCATGACTAAAACCTTAAATTTAAAATGTTAAAATTTAATCAGCCCAATGTTTTAACAAGCACTCTTAGTATCTATTATCATTTTAATCTTCTATGAGTGTAGAAAACAGACAGACTGATAATCATTACCTCTATTAAAGCAGTAAATCAAGTTAAATGGTAATGATATTTTGATATAAAATGTTTCATAGTATCGCCTTAAAGTTTCTAACGAAAAACCAGTTAATTCATATGTTTAGTGGGTGCTGCTGGTCCGATTTCAAAGCAAATAAAAATAATCGATAATTAACATAATTTTTCAAAGCCTGATGTAAATCGATTGCCAGATTTTCATAAAGACTATACACTTGTTTACTATCAGATATTACTGCTTATATAACCTCTATTGACAAGGACGTCACCATGCCATCATGTCGCACGGACAATACTCGTATTCTTAAATCACTTACCTCTAGTTCATTTTCAACACATTCATTGTCACCCGCTAAGCTATCTGCCGCCATCGTAGCCATTATGCTCACCTCAATGGGTAGCGCACAGGCCAGCGAATACAACAGTGTTACCTTCTTTGGTGATAGCTTAACCGACGGGGGCTATTTCAAGTCGATATCTGCTAAAGAGCAATCAGGTCAATTCACTACCAATCCAGACAACACTTGGGCAACCTCATTTGCCGCGCAGCTCGGTCATACAGCCGTTGCCGACAGTATCGACGGCACGACAGTTAATAATTCACCAGTGAATAACTATGCCATTGGCGGTGCAAGGTCAGGCATTAAGGTCGACAGAGGTGGTTTGTTAATTGCATCCGCTAGCGATCAAGTTGATAAGTATTTAGCAAATAATCGTATCGACTCTAAAGGGATTTATTCAGTTTGGATTGGCGCTAATGACTTATTATCTGTGGTCAGCGACCTGCCCAATGCCGATAATATTATTACTGCTGCTACCCAAAGTCAGATTGAAACCATTAGTAAGCTACAGGAAAATGGCGCTAACTATATTTTAGTTCCTAATATTCCCGATGTAGGGCTAACGCCTTATCTGGCATCAGCGGAGGAGTCGCTACAAGCATTTGGTACAGGGCTGTCGTCAAAATATAACGATGTACTATTTAAAGGTGCAGCAGCAACAGGCGCTAATATTATTCCACTAGATACCTTTAGCTTATTGCAGCAAGTGGCAGCAGACCCTGCTGCCTACGGCTATAGCAATATCAGCAAAGCCGCTTGTAACACCAGTAGCTCATTAGATTGTGGTCGTGATGATTTGGTTGAGCCGGGTGCCAATCAAACGTACTTTTTTGCAGACAGTATCCACCCAGCAGGCCGCGCGCATCAAATGATTGCCGATTATGCCAATGCAGTAGTCACTGCGCCAAGTGAAGTCAGCTTGCTGCCGCACATTGCCACCACATCGGCGTTGGCGACTAATGCCCGTTTGCAAACACATATTAATCAATATCAAAACGGCAATAATCAAAGTCTAAAACAGTCTGGCCCAGCACTTTGGGCGTCAGCCGATGTGAATTCAACCGATATTGCGCATCTCGATAGCAATGGTAATACGCAGTTATTAGTCGGTCTAGATATCGCTGATGACAGCTCAGAGAATGCAGTTTCTGGTATCTATGCCAATATCTCTCAAACTAAGTTAGATAGTGATATTCGCTCGGGACTAAGCAAAGTTGATCATGATGAGCTGGGTATTGGTTTTTATCACAGTAATCAGTTTGGCGGGGTTCAGGTCAATGGTGCAGTCGGCTATGGCAATATTGATATGGATGTTAGCCGCCGAGTTAGCCTTGATAATTACCGTCAGATCTTTAAATCTGATGTCAATGGCGACCGTTATTATGGTGCATTGCAAGCCGGCTATCCAATGCAAATGCCGGATGCTTTCCAGTTTAATCAAACTACGATAACGCCGTATCTAGGCGCAACGATTAACCGTATCAAACTTGGCAAGATGATAGAGCGTGAGCCAACCGGTGTTGCTATGGAGTTTGATAGACAAAAGTACACTACCACTTATGGTACATTTGGACTGAAAGCCAATAGCCGATTAAACAGTACCCTAAATGTGTTCGGTGATTTGCATTATCAAAAACAAATCGATGACAGCCGTGATGAAGTGACCGCGCGCCTTAATACGCTCTCTAATGTGCCTTTTACAACGCCGAAAGCAGATATTGATGATGACAGCTTTGGTGTGACATTAGGCTTATCGCGTCAATTTGGTGCTATTAATGCCAATGCAGGCGTATCACATGCTTCGGGTGATGATGACGAGAATACCAGTGTGTTTATTGGTATGAGTAGTGCATTTTAAATATCGGTATAAAAGCGTGTTATAGTCAAGATAGATGACAGGGGTGTCCGCTTGTATTCGAGAGGGAATGTCTTGATAATATCAATGATTACCCTGATATAACCCTAAATAAATTTTGATTTTATTAGACATTATCTACAATACTCTCAGTATTTAGATAATGTTTATCGCTTTTAGACAGGATAGCTTTTATGAGTAATGAGACACCAAGAATCGACCGTAAAGACATGCCATTACAAGGCGATGTGACTTGGAAACAAGACAGACATTTTGTCGGTACAGCGCCATCAGGCAAGACAGTCGATATTGATGCCAATAAAGAAGCAGGCGCAAGCCCAATGGAGCTGGTATTACTTGGGCTTGGCGGCTGTGCCAGTTATGATGTGGTCGGTATTTTAGAAAAAGGCCGTCAAGATGTTAAAGACGTGCGCTGTGAGTTATCAGCTGTGCGTGCCGATACCGTTCCTGCGGTTTTTACCGATATTCATCTGCATTTTGTGGTTACAGGCAATGAGGTCAAAGAAAAGCAGGTGGCGAAAGCGGTTGAGTTATCGGCTGACAAATATTGTTCTGCCAGTAAAATGTTAGCGGCCGGTGGCGTAAATATTACCCACAGCTATGAGGTGGTTGCAGGTTAGGTTATAACTAAACGTCAGCTACTACACTTGTACTATTAATATAACGGTCGCTAAATGGGTTTCAAGGAACGCGTATGAGTTGGTTTTTCTCTTTAATACCTGATTCGGCAAGCGTGGCGATTTGGGCCATGATTATTGCCAGTATATTGCCTTTTTTATTCGCTTTGATGGCGAAAATGATGGGCGGCTTTGGTATAGCTAACAATGCGCATCCTCGTGAGTCGCTTGCCAAACTCACTGGCCGTGCTGCCCGCGCCAATGCTGCTCAACAAAATAGCTTCGAGACGCTGCCCGTATTTTTGGCCTCAGTGGTGGTTGCTATGCTGTTTTTCGTACCCCAAGTAGTCGTTAACTATTTGGCAGTGATGTATATCTTACTGCGTGTAGGCTACGGCATCGCTTATATTATCAATCTGCCGACCCTGCGTTCTATTATCTGGGCATTGTCAGTGGTATGCTGTTTGATGTTGTTTTATTTGGCCATAAAAATGACGGTCTAAAATTGAGTCGATAGTCTAAATAGATATAATACAAAATTTATATACAAAAAAGGGGTAGCCATATTAATATTGCTACCCCTTTTTTGTATCCTAGCGATAGTCACAGTTGCGATTTAAGCTGCTCAATAATCGCTTGCTTATCTTTGACTCGTTTAATCAAATCCCACAACGCTTTGGCTTCAACATAACCTTTACTAAGCATGCCGAGCCACTGCTTATAACGACCGATTAATACCACATCATTTTTGGCCGCACCTTGCAAAAAGGCAATTTGGTGTGGAATGAGAGATTTCCAAGGCAGGTTAATATCTGCACTATCGACCTGTGCAATCAAATCAGGACGGGTAACCGCACCGCGTCCCAGCATTAAATGCGAGGTGTGAGATTGCTTCATACAGTTATGAGCGTGTTCAAAGTTCCAAATCTCGCCGTTAGCAATCACTGGAATTGGCAATTCTGTAAATCGAGCAATCTTATCCCAATAAGCAGGCGGTTTATAGCCTTGGGTCTTAGTGCGCGCATGAATGGTCAGCCAGTTAGCACCGCTATCCGCAATGGCACGTCTAATGTCATCCATATTGCTGGTATCGGTATAGCCCAAACGGATTTTGGCAGATACCGGAATATGACTGGGCACAGAGTCGCGCACTGCTGAGATAATATCTCGCATTAGCATTGGCTCATCTAGGAGTACGCTACCGCCGCGATGATTGTTAACTGTTTTGGCAGGGCAACCAAAGTTCAAGTCAATCGCTAGAGCACCAAGTTCACACGCCGCCAAGGCATTTTGCGCCATGAGCTCAGGTTCACTACCCAGTAGCTGTATATGAATAGGGGTGCCACTGGCCGTTTTGCTGTTATGTTTAAGCTCAGGCACAAAACGGTAAAACACATGATTGGGTAGTACATGCTGAGTGACACGAATAAACTCACTAACCGACCAATCATAAGGGCGACCCAAGTCACTTGCAATCTGAGTTAGTATTTGGCGCATTAAGGGGTCAGTAAGTCCCTCCATCGGGGCAAGCAGACGCACAGGCTTTGAGAAGAATTGGGTGGTAAATGACATAAAGCTCACGTATGCAGATTTAAATGAGGTAGTATAACAGCTTATATTTTTAGTCTCTTTTATTAGTCTCTTGGAATGAGAGACAATTAAGCGACTATTTTAATAAAGTAAAAAATTTAATAAAGTAATAAGAGAACGTTTAGTTTATTTTTTCCTAAAATAATTAGATAAAAACCAGAGTAGAAGAATTGATGAATAAAGAAACTATAACCTTTTGGGAAGACTATAAACAAAAAACTGGTCAATATGATATTAAAGCAACGGCTTGGCAGTTTGGGTTTGAGCCAGATGAGTTATTGTAATTAGTCATAGACGGTAAAAAGACAGCGACATGCTCTTGGTACAGATTATACGAAATAGAGGGAGAGCCCTTACCACAAGTCGGGTTGTACCAAATTATTTTAAACAGTGAGGACAGGCCAGTAGTTATCATTAAAACGACTCAAGTGATACTGCAACCTATGGATGAGGTGCCTATTGAGTTTGCATTATCCGAAGGTGAAGGTGATGGCACATTTAAATATTGGTGGGAGGGGCATTTAATGTTTTTTAATGAGCTAGCAAATGAGTTCGAAATCCCCTTTACGACTCAAGAGTTATTAGTATGCGAAACTTTCGAAGTCGTTAAAATAAACTCTAAATTTATCAATATGCCTGAAGGTATTAAGAACTCACCCTCTTAATCTTCTTTTAAGGTATTAAGTATATCTGAACTATCAGTATCATGACACTGACTGGCAGTTTGGTTTGATTTTTTTAGATAAATACCAGTCAGATAGTAACCTATATCATAAGCCGCCCAACGTGGTAGTTCCCTATTTTCATTGCCAAAAAACCAACTCACGTGGTCATAGGGTTGCTGCTGCCAAATTTGCTCAGCTTGCTTGATGAGTAATTGTCGTTGTTTAGCTGATAAGTGATTAACATACATTGGTTTATCATACCCCGTTTCTTCTTCAAAATGACATGCCAGTCCCTCGGTTAACATCGCCTCAAAGAGAGTTTGTCCATAGCCTACTGTGGCATGTCGGAAACAGTGATGGGTTTCATGGTATAAAGTCGCCATGTAGGCCTTATCAAAATGACGCTGTAAATATGAACTTGCAGTATCAAGTGTTATTTTTATTGTATTCTGGTTTGGCGAAAAGCCGCCAATACCCGTTTCAGGTATGACAAATTGTCCAGTTGTCACCTCGAGATTAATATCTAATGACCTCTTATTAAAATAGGTAGGGATAGAGCGTTCACATTGCTCAGTCAATGATACTATTTGGGGGATAAAGTCTTTTAGTTTCTGTGAATTGTCTGACATTACAAGTTGAATTGGCATTGCTATACAGCCCCCAATGTATTAAGGACACTCATTTAAATACCTTAAGATCCATAGATTACTTTTTTACCTGTTTTAAGACCGGATATTAAGTCTTTAATATTATGAATATCTAAGTTATCTTGCGCACGGGTACACGCCACATAGAGCAGACGCAGCTCTTCAGGGTTGATTTTTATGCCACTAGTAGTGACGTCATAATAAAAGTCATCATCAAGTTGCACGCGTCCCCATTCTAGGCCTTTGGCTTTGTGCGCGGTAGATATCACGTAGTCGGCATCTTTGACATCGGTTAAGCTATTGACCGCTTTACTTAATACATCAGTCCCATGGTCATCGACCAACTTCACTAAAGTTTTAAGGTCACTGCCCTCGGTGGTTTCAGCATAATCCTGCACATCACTCCAATGATAAAAGTAAGCCAGCTCTGGCACACCATACGCTGACTTACCGGCTTTAAGGCTTTCCGCCGCTTTACAGAATTTTAGCATGCGGTCGGAGTCTGCTTGCAAGGCAACCTTATGCCCGTTCTTTAGTCCTGCCAATAACTGTGCCATAGCCGCAGCATTGGTACGGCATAAGACAGCGTCTTTTTTACCATGAGTAGGAGTTTTATTGGTAGTGGAAGTCTTATGTGGACTACCTTTTAAAGGGACCTCTTCTTGCAGCGCTTTTAACAATAAATTGGCCACATCAGCAATGTCTTCACCAAATCGGAAAGACTGAGTGAGTAAGGTTTGTGGCAGCGGCAGTTTTTTCATTGCGTTGACCGCACCGCGCCATTCATAAATTTGCTGATGCGCATCACCGACATAAATGACTTGGCGTGGCTGTTGGGTCAAAATCCCCATCATTAATGGATCGGCATCTTGCGCCTCATCAAATAAGATAAAGTCTGCAGGAATGGCAGGTTTAGATAAGGCCCAGAGTTTTAGATAAATATCATGGCCAATGCCGGCAGGGTGACGTGCATCAATGGATTGAAGCCAGCGCTTTTCGACCGCAGGGTACAGCATCTCACGCAGCTGCTCGGCATCCGATTCGTTGATCCAACTTGGGAATTGTAGATGCCTTGGTGCTGGATAACTGGCGTGCGTACTACAAAAATAGCTCACCGCATCACTGACAAATCGTGCTTGGCGGGCAGGGGTTAGGCTAACGTAATTGGTTTTGCCGTCCATCTGGCGGCGTACTTGTACAGTTCGTAATCCTAAATCATCACCCAAACGTTTGGGTGAAAAGCGAGGTAACGATAGCTTGGCTGTAATATCACGCGGTACATGGCGATAGGCAAGTGAGTGAAAAGTTCGACAATCGACATGACCTGGGAACTTTTGTTTTGCCTCATTAGCGATGCCTTTGTTAAACGCTAAATAAAGACCACGTCCTCGCAGACGCTCACCAATAAGTTTTAGGGTAGTGGTTTTACCGGCACCGGCGTAAGCCACGACCTTAAAGGACTTGCCGTCCATAGCCATATTTAACGCCGCTAACTGCTCCTCAGTAGGGTCACTCATATAAGCGGGCATTTGAGGTGACGGCGCATTGGTTATGGACATGTTATTACCTGTATATTAATCAAAAAGTCGATATGGATTATAGGTAACCCATAGTCATTAAGCAAAAAAAGAGGAAGATATTAATAGATGGCGTCGACAATAAGATACGCATGAAACGCAGCGTATTTATCAATCGAATCAAATTAGATTATTAAAGCAGAATCAATAAAGTGGTTTAAATAAGGATTAAGGATAATAACTAGATGAGGGTTGAGGTAAGTTTATCAACCTACCTCACATGCGTTTTATTCTTCGTCAGTTACGGCCGCTTTCTTTTTCTCGCGGACCAGTAGGCGTGCCATTAATAAACCAAACTCGAATAATAATATCATCGGTAATGCCAACAAGAACATCGATGGCACGTCAGGCGGTGACATCACGCCGGCCGCGGCAAAACAGGCAACGATGACATAGCGGCGTTTATCTGCCAAGGTGGTCACCGATACGATACCAGTAATAACCAAAATCAATACCACGACCGGTATCTCAAAGGTAATACCAAACAACATCAACAGCTTAGTGACAAACGTTAGATAGCTCTCAATATCGGTCATCGGTACCACGCTTGATGGCGAGAAGGTAATCAAAAAGCTAAGCGCCCGTCTTAAAACGATGAAATAAGCAAAGGCCACACCGGTGTAAAATAAGACAATAGAGGATAATAAAATGGGCACCGCAATGCGTTTTTCATGTTTGTACAAGCCAGGTGCGATAAATGCCCAGATTTGATACAAAATAAACGGCATCGCAAAAAACGCAGAAGTCAGCAACGTTAAGCGAATTGGCGCCATAAAGTTAGCCACGGGATCGATTGCAATCATCGTTGATGCCGCAGGTAAAATCTCTACCAGTGGCTCTGAGACGATGTCATACAACTCACGCGAGAAGCCAACCAAGCCCAAGAAGATGACACCCACAATCACCATAATTTTAATCAGATGCGAGCGCAGTTCAACCAAATGCTCAGTAATCGGCATATCGGCTAAGCTGTTGGGCTCAGTATTGGGTAAATCATCGTTTAAATCTTCGGTGCTGTCTTTTGGCGCAAACCTTGGTTTTTTATTCTTAAGTAAACTCATGATTTCACCTCAGCCGCGCTGTCCGTGCTTAAGCTATTGGCATTTGATTCGGAGGATGTAGCTGCCTGCGAAGACTGTGTCACCATGTTATACAGCAATGGATTGGCTTTATAATTTGGTAGCAAGGGGGCAGGGGGTAATCGTCTCGCTCTGTCATAATCACCCAACAAAAACCACATATTCTCCCAAGGACGCGTCATCGGCTGAGCAGCAGCTTGAGTGGTTTTATTATTTGAATCTTTGCGCTCTGAGCTATCATTGTTTAATACATCAGACTCTAAGCCTTCCTCTACAGTCGGTGCAGGCTGAGTGCTGTCTGGATTATTACCATAGCTATAATCTGTGGTAACAGCAGTGGGTGCGGCCATATTTGGATTGGCTTGATCGACAGGATGCACCCAGTCTTTCTTATCTTTTGGTGCAGCACTGGTGCCGGCGGCAACTGCACCACCTTGAGCGGCTCTAAGCTGAGAGTTTTGCTGTGCTTCAAATTCTTTCATATTGCCACGCAGCTCAGCCATTTCTCGTTGCATCTCTGCTTCAGCTTGTTTAATTTTAGCCAGCTCCTCTTGCATCCTTTGACGTGTTTCAGCCAAATCAAGCTCAGCTTCCATTTCTGCCTTTAAAGTACCCACGGTACGGCGAAATTTAGCATAATAAGTACCCACGGTACGCACCGCTTGGGGTAACTTCTCTGGGCCGAGCACAATGAGTGCAATGATGCCAAACACCATTAGCTCATAAAAACTAAAATCAAACATAACCGCTTATCGTCCTATCACTGCTCTACAAGGTACTTACTTTATAAGGTACAAGGGATAAGTGACTACGCTTGATGGTCATCAGTTTTGACTTTGATGTCATCAACTTTAACGCCAGCGTCTACTTTATTATTAGCATTGGTATCATGGTCGATAACGTTATGCTTCTTAGCATGCGCTTCTTCTTCATCTTTCACCGCATCTTTAAAGCCTTTAACCGCGCCGCCTAAATCTTTACCGGCATTTTTCAGTTTTGCTGTACCAAAAATAAGGATGGCAATACCAAGGATAATCAACAACTGCATGGGAGATAGGCTCATAATCTTGTCCTTTAATGTAACTTATTTATTGTCAATAACTGACTACATGGGTTGGATTAGCCGCTTATTGAGTACGGCTGTTTTTTTCTTCAATACCAGATAAACCAAAGCGTCGGGCAAGCTCTGCCAAGACACGATCGGACCCGATATTAAACCACGCTAATGTGACCACGGTGTGAAACCAAACATCGGCAATTTCATATACCAAATCATCGACCAAGGATTTTGATTCTTCTGTATCAGAGTTTTCAGGCGTAGCAGCCAGGTCTTTGGCGGCAATAATGGTTTCAACCGCCTCTTCGCCGACTTTCTCTAATATTTTATTGATACCTTTGGCGTATAAGCTTGCCACATAAGAGCTGCCGGAATCGGCCTGTTTACGTGCCTCTAATACGGCATCTAACTGGCTTAGCACATCGGCTGCATTAATATCCGCACGCGTATTGTCATCAGCCTTTATTATATCACTGGGTGCATGACTGTCTGTAGCACCATAAATATCTTTTGGATCTTTAAGAATAGGCGCGTCATTTTGCCATTTTGGCGTATCACCGCTTAAATCAAGCTTACGATAAAAACAAGAGCGACGTCCGGTATGACACGCAATATCGCCAATTTGTGTGATTGTCAGCACCACCACATCGGCATCACAATCAAGATGAATGTCATGAACGATTTGCGTATGCCCCGAGGTCTCTCCCTTATGCCACAGCTTGCTGCGAGAGCGAGAGAAGTAGACCGCTGTTTTGGTTTCAGCGGTCAGCTGTAAGGCCTCACGGTTCATCCATGCCATCATTAATATCTCACCTGACTCTTTATCTTGAGCAATCGCAGGCAGCAGGCCATCTGAATTAAATGTCACCTCATCTAACCATGAGCGTGTCTGGGTATCGTTGGCATTTAGAGCGGAATCGGACATAAAAAAACCTAATCAATATCAATAAATAAAATAATGCGGCCGCTTATAGTAAATAGCTAACCAATTGTTTGTATAAAGCGAATGATATGACTCATAGTATATAGGTTTATAAGCGTGTCATCACCACATTCTAATGACTGATTTTTGACAATAAGCTCATTTTTAATAACGAATGAATAGACGGGTGTGGTGATAAATAGAAGATGCTAAGTAATAGGAAAATAGTGAACAGACAATAGGTAAAATCATCGATTTAAAGATAAGGCTTGATAAATCGTCAGTTGGACCTCGATTTTTCGCTATTTTGGCTAAATGTGGTTGGTTAAACACACACTATCTGATAGAATACGCAATTCCCACCTCAAGGCAGTGATATTACTGGCTTTATATTGACGAACTTTTTATTAAGTTTACGACGTATAAAGGAGACTAATATACTGACGAACAGGTTTTCCCTTGGCTGTTAAGCTGAGTGTTCTCTATTTAGACACACTAAAGCTGACAACAAAGAATAAGAGGTTCTTATGAAGAAAGTTAAAATGAAAACAAAACGTGGTGCTGCTAAGCGTTTCAAAAAAACTGCTAACGGCTTCAAGCGCAAACAAGCGTTCAAACGTCACATTCTGACCAAAAAGTCTCCTAAACGTATTCGCCAATTACGTGGTACGAAACTGGTGCATGTTGCTGATGTAGCTGCGGTTCGCCGTATGTGCCCTTATTTATAAACCCACTTAATTTTTATTGTTCTTATATTATTTAACTTAATTGAAAGTATAAGTTCAGGCAAATCAATTTATTAGGAGTATCTTATGGCCCGTGTAAAACGTGGTGTTCAAGCAAACCGTCGTCACAAAAAAATCTTAAAGCGCGCTAAAGGTTATTACGGCGCTCGTTCACGAGTTTATCGTGTAGCTGTCCAAGCTGTAACTAAAGCTGGTCAATACGCATATCGTGACCGTCGCAACAAAAAACGTACTTTCCGTCGTCTTTGGATTGCTCGTATCAACGCCGGTGCACGTTTAAATGGTTTAAGCTATAGCCGTTTCATCAATGGTCTGAAAAAAGCAAACATCGAAATCGATCGCCGTGTACTAGCTGATATCGCTATGCATGACGCTGCTGCAT
Organism: Psychrobacter sp. CX14; assembly: GCF_057396205.2. NCBI lineage: Bacteria > Pseudomonadati > Pseudomonadota > Gammaproteobacteria > Moraxellales > Moraxellaceae > Psychrobacter > Psychrobacter sp. CX14. The sequence goes on from NZ_CM183187.1 coordinate 436,452, forward strand.
TCACAGCATTGACTGAAAAAGCAAAAGCTGCTTTGGCTTAATTAGCATTCATTAAGTAGTCATTATCGTAATAAAAGAAGCCATCGCATATCGATGGCTTTTTTTGTTTAATTTGCTTACAATTACTGGCAAATAGCTCACTCTATGGCCGACTAAAATCATTGCTATTTCTGTATATTCATATCAGCACTTATTAATATGAATAAAGACAGAGCGTGATTCTAATAACAATAAAGTCGTCATAATCGCATCTTATATTTGATGCTAAGCCATTACTTTGATCTAATTAACCCCTCAATTTAAGGCGCCTTATCCTTATATAGAGAAGGACAAGGCTGCCCACAGCTAACAAACTCTGAGAATGCTTACATGACTCAATCTGACAGCACATCGAATACTCAAAATGATACTAACACTGAGCCAAAACGTGGCTTAGCTGACCTTATAGCCAGCCTTCCAAATTTATCTGAAACGCTAAGCGAGTTAAATGAAGGGCAGTTGCAGACATATGCTGATGCTGCAAAAGTGGCCGTTAGCGAGATTGCAAGCAGTGCCGATTTGCAGCAGATGCGTGTGAATTTAACCGGTAAGAAAAGCGCATTAACTGGTTGGTCAAAGCAGATGGGCAAACTTGATGCTGATAGCAAAAAGACCATGGGTGGCTGGCTACATCAAGTGCGTACTCAGATTAATGATGCGCTAAACAATCAGCAGCAAGCGCTCGAAGCTGCGGCACTTGAAGCTAAATTAGCAGCAGAGCGTATCGATATCACTTTACCGGCACGTGGTCAGCAAAAAGGTCAACTACACCCAGTGACTATGACCGCTCAACGTATGCAGCAGTTCTTTATGCAAGCTGGCTTTAATGTGGCGACTGGCCCTGAAGTTGAAAGCGATTATTATAACTTTGAAGCGCTGAATATCCCGTCGCATCATCCTGCGCGTGCTATGCATGACACCTTCTATTTTGATGCACATTATTTACTGCGTACTCATACCAGTCCAGTGCAAGTGCGCACCATGGAAGCGGGCGCGCCGCCGATTCGTATTATCTGTCCAGGACGCGTGTACCGTAACGATTCAGATCAAACCCACTCGCCTATGTTCCATCAATTGGAGGGGCTAATGGTTACTGAACGCACCACATTTGCGGAGCTTAAAGGCTTAATCAATGAGTTCTTGCAAGCCTTCTTTGGCAAAGAGCTGACCGTTCGTTTCCGTCCGTCATTCTTCCCATTCACAGAACCGTCAGCAGAAGTTGATATCTTAGCCGATAACGGTAAGTGGCTTGAGGTGATGGGCTGCGGCATGGTACATCCTAAAGTATTAACCAATTGCGGTATTGATTCTGAGAAATATACAGGATTTGCTTTTGGTATGGGTATCGAGCGTTTCGCCATGCTTTATTACGGCATTGACGACTTACGCTTATTCTTCCAAAACGATGTGCGTTTTTTACGTCAGTTTGGTTAAGCCAAGTGCTGATAAATCCAGATAGATTTGCGGTATTACGCAAAGTCTCTGGTAAATATCCGATACGATAACAGACATAATAATTTGACAGCCTTTTGAGAATTCTATGAAAATTAGCGAACAATGGTTACGCGAGTGGGTAAACCCAAATAACAGTACACAAGAGCTGGCCGATCAGTTGACCATGGCAGGTCTTGAAATTGACGATATCGAAGCGGTTGCGGCTGACTTTAGTGGTGTGGTCATCGGTGAAGTAATTTCTGTTGAACCTCATCCTGATGCCGATAAATTGCGAGTAACTCAGGTTAATATCAATAGTGATGCGCCGCTACAAATTGTTTGTGGTGCACCAAATGTGCGTGTTGGCATGCGTGCACCTGTGGCTACTATTGGTGCAAAGCTACCGACACCAGACGGCAAAGGTTTTAAGATTAAAAAGAGCAAGCTGCGCGGTGTTGAGTCACAAGGTATGTTATGCGGTGCATCAGAAATTGATTTGCCAGATGTGGTAGATGGTTTGCTTGAGCTGCCAGACAATGCACCTCTGGGCACAGATATTCGTGATTACTTAGGTCTAGACAATAAGGTTTTAGACATCTCTATCACCCCAAACCGTGGCGACTGCTTTAGCGTCCGTGGTATTGCCCGTGAAATCGGTGTGATTAACAATCTGCCTGTGACTGCTCCAGAGACCACTGAGCAAGTTGGTGATACTGACGCAACTCAAGCAGTAACGGTTGATGCGGTTGATGCGTGTCCACGCTATCTTGCACAGCCGGTGCTTAATATTGACCGCAGTGTTGAGACACCTGAGTGGATGCAAAAAGCATTGCTACAAAGTGGCCAACGTTTGCATAACTTCTTGGTCGATGTGACTAATTATGTTTTATTAGAGCTGGGTCAGCCGCTACATGCTTTTGATGCTGATAAGATTATCGGTGCCATTAAGGTTCGTAAAGCGGTAGAAGGCGAAAGCTTGGAGCTGCTCAATGAGCAAACCGTCACCTTAAAAGGGGACGAACTGGTTATTGCTGACGATGAAGGCATATTAGCCCTTGCTGGTATTATGGGCGGTATGCGCAGCAGCGTTACCGATGAGACCACCAATATTGTGTTAGAAAGTGCGTTCTTTGAACCGCTTGCTATCGCAGGGCGTGCGCGCCGTTTTGGTTTACATACTGATGCCTCGCAGCGATTTGAACGTGGTGTGGACTTTGAGCTGCCTTCAACAGCCCTAAATCGTGCAGTTAACCTCATTAGCAGTGTAGCAGGTGGTGAAGCCGGTCATATTACAACCGTTGAAGACACTAATCAGTTGCCAAACCGTTCAATTGTACGTCTACCTTTACAGAAAGTGAAAGACGTGATTGGTATTGAGATTGCCAAAGAGCGTATTATCGAGATATTAACACGTCTTGAGATTCAAGTAGAAGAATCTGAGCACGACGGCAAGACCGTTCTCTACTGCTTACCGCCAAGCCATCGTTTTGATATTGAGATTAGTGAAGATTTGATTGAAGAAATCGCGCGTATCTATCGCTATGACAATATTCCAAGCACCCTGCCAAATCTTGGTGTCGACATGAGTTTCGATGACACTGCTGATTTGACGCACCGCTTGAAGCTTAAAATGGTCGATGCAGGCTATATGGAAGCGATTAGCTTTAGTTTTAGTGATGAGAAGATTGAAACCATCTTGGATGACTCAAAACTGGGTAATGTGTTAGCGCTTGCTAACCCTATTTCATCAGATCTAGCGGTAATGCGCCGCACCTTACTATCAAGCTTATTGCCTTGTGTGCAGTATAACTTAAACCGTCAACAGCCTCGCGTGCGTTTCTTTGAAACCGGTCTAAGCTTTGTGGGCGCTACTGTTTCTGAACTGGTTCAAACCCCAAGTCTAGCGATTGTCGCAACTGGTGATATCTATCCAGAACAGGCACATGACAATCGTGCGATGGACTTCTTTGATCTAAAAAATGATGTGGAGCAATTACTACCATCGACATTAGATGACGCCAGTATTAGCTATCAGCGCAGCACATTGGATTTCTTACATCCTGGTCAAAGCGCAGAGTTATTAATCAATGGTGAGGTTGTGGGCTGGTTAGGTCAGCTGCATCCAAGTATTGCTCAAGAACTGGATTTACCTAAGACTTGGGTTACTCAATTAACATTAGAGCCAATTTTGGAGCAAATGCGAGTGCTACACGGCATTCAAAGTCCCTCTAAGTTCCCTCAAGTTCGCCGTGATATTGCCTTTTTAGTAGATGCTAATATTCCTCGTCAAGATTTATCTGCGACTATCCGCAAGGCAGGTGGAACCCTACTACAACAGCACTGGTTGTTTGATGTGTACCAAGGTGAGCACACACCAGAGGGCATGCGTTCCGTTGCCTTTGCTTTAATCTGGCAGGATGTCGCACAGACCCTATCCGATGAGGTTGTCAACGAGGCAATGGAGAAAGTGATAGGTTCATTACAGGAAGCCTATGGTGTACAATTAAGAGACAGTTAAGAAATATTAATATACACTCTGACACATAAATGTTATTTTAAAGACAGTTGTTTTTAAAATAACCAAAACAGCGCCCATCAAGCAGGAAGCTTATGGGCCTTACTATTATTATCAGGTCTATTAAAAGCCATTGATAAGATTGAATACGAAAAGGAAGACGCAATCATGACTCTTACAAAAGCAGATATTATTGATCACCTTGTTGATAAATTTGGGTTTACCCGTCAACAGGGACGAATGTTAGTAGATTCGTTTTTTGATGAAATTTATGCCAATTTGGTAGATGGCAAAGATGTAAAGTTATCCGGTTTCGGTAACTTTATCCTAAAAGATAAGAAGAGTAGACCAGGACGCAACCCGAAAACAGGAGAAGAGGTTGAAATCTGTGCACGCCGTGTGGTGACATTTAAAGCAGGTCAAAAACTGCGTCGCCAAGTAGATGAGAGGCAGACAGCGCAACAAGCTTAGAAGTTGATAGCCAGTAACATAAGTTATTGCTCGCTTCTACAGAATCTTAACCTTGAACTATTTTTAAATTGAAGTCAAAAAACAAAAAAAGAGAGCCAACTGGCTCTCTTTTTTGTATAACTTTTTTGCTAGGTAGGAATTACTATTATTGAGTTACAACTTCAGCATCGCCTTCAGCATCTTCAACAACAGCTACATCAGTAGTGTCATCAGCAGTAGCCATAGCTTCATTTGAAACTGCATCTACATCAGTAGTGTTTGACTCTTCAATAGCTTCTGCATCACCAGCCATAGCAGCAGCTTCAGCTTCGTCTGCAGCAGCCTGTGCGTCAGCTAATTCAGCTTGTTCAGTACCAACAGCTTCGCCTTCAGCAGCAGCTTCGTTTAGTTCTGCTTCTGCGTCTTGTAGCTCTTCTTGAGCGTCGTTAACGTCTTCAACAGCGTTTTCTTTGTTGCTGTCACAAGCTGTTAAGCCCATAGTAGCAGCCATTAGACCTGAAAGTGCAAGTAGCTTAAGTTTCATAGTTTATCTCCAAAAAAGTGAAATATGACTGACAAAGCAATTTATAAACAGTCACGCAGAAATAAAAAGTATTTCTGTCATCTAACTAGATCATAAGTGAAATCTTACAGAGTCAGAATTCGTTGGCGATTATACCTCACCAATATGACAATATAAAGTAAATCTTGTTAAACATTATATTTAGATACAATTTTTAACGAAACTAGAGTAATAAATTCTCTCGATTACCTAAAAAATTAAGTCTAAAAATTTTGATAAACACTTATACTAAGCATTTTTGTTCATTTTATTTCTTAACTCAACTGGATGCAATCACAGAATGTAAGTTCATTGTTACTTCAAAACAGTACCAATCCTTACTGAGCTGTCCATTCCATTAAGAACACAAAGCCGTCATGCTGCACCACCCCTAGAGTATAGTCTTATTTGTGCCTATACTATGATACTTATAGGATGAACGGTAGATTGGATGGTATTAGCTGCATGCTATGACTAATAACAGTCATCTACTTATATAAATATGTTGTGTTTTGTCGTATCGCCTTGTGTAGGGGCTTTATATAATATCCAAATCCTATAAGATAAGGTATGAAACAGGTAATATAACAATGTTTATAAATCAATAATTGAGGCAACTATCGATGAAATGGCGAGGTAGGCGTAGAAGCTCTAATGTGCGCATGAGTGGAGGTAAAGCAGCAGGCGGTGGTATTTTTGGTATCATAATTGGCCTCATCTTATGGTTAGTATTTGGCATGAATCCAATGACCGCTTTTCAGACAGGTCAATCCGTTACTAACGGGGGAGGTAGTGCTACGAGTACTCAACCTTTAAATGATGATAGCCGTGATGCTCAGTTTGTCGCCACTGTTGTGGCGGATACTGAAGATGTTTGGAAACAGGTCTTCCAAGAGTTAGGCGGAACATATCAAGAGCCACAATTGGTATTATTTAACGGTAGCGTTAACTCAGCCTGTGGTAGCGCAACGGCGGCAACTGGTCCTTTTTATTGCCCAGGTGATCAGACAGTATATCTAGATACGTCCTTTTTCGCTGAAATGCGACAAAATTTAGGCATTACTGGTGATCAGCAAGGTTCAGGCGATGCTGAAAACCAAGGTAAGGCGGGTGATTTTGCACAGGCTTATGTGATTGCACATGAAGTGGGTCACCACGTGCAAACCTTAATGGGTACATCACAAAAGGTAAATGAGGCGCGTCGTCAAGTCAGTGAAGCGCAAGGTAATGAGTTGTCAGTACGTCAAGAATTGCAAGCAGACTGCTATGCAGGGGTATGGGCGAATCGTAATCAACAACGTGTTCAGTTCTTAGAATCGGGCGATATTGATGAAGCACTACAGGCAGCCAGTCAGATTGGTGATGACCGTTTAGCACAGGCTAGTGGCCGAGCAGTGGTTCCTGATAACTTTACGCATGGTAGCAGTCAGCAGCGTGTGAACTGGTTTAGCCGTGGCTTTGAAACGGGTGATGTACGCAACTGTGATACATTCTCAGGCAGTATTTAGCAGTATTTAATAGACGCTAGATGTTAGGTAAATAGCTTTTAAACAAAAAGCCTGCAATTGCAGGCTTTTTTGTTTAATCATTTATCATTGGATAATTAAATAAAATAGCGACTCATTAACCCACAATTATTTAGTATGATCGATAACATAACCCGTGCCACCGCCCAATACGGCACCCGTTGCAGCACCTTTAGCGATATCTCCACTATCACCACCGCTCTTGATAAGAGCACCAGCAACCGCGCCAGCCGCCGCGCCTTTAGCAGTGTTGTTCATATTATTTGGATTAAAACCACCCGTTGAATTACAGCCAGCCATAAGAAGTGCAGAGCTAGTCATCGTTGCGAATGCAAGAGTTTTAGTAAGTTTCATGATATATTCTTCCTTATTTGGCCTGAGAAATTAAACAAGTTACGATTTGATAAGTGTAGCGTATCAGCCAAAATAGCAGTGTATCGATAAGGCTACGCTATACTCACGGAATGTAAACGGTGTTATGTGGATGTATCCTACAAAAAAACCGCTAACATCTGTTAACGGCCATCTTCTTTCGTACGTTATATCAAGCTTTTAAACAACTAGTTTTGTGATTTACGCTTCATTTGATCAAAGAAATCATCATTGGTTTTTGCCTCTTTTAAGCGATCGAGCAAGAATTCAGTGGCTTGCGTACCATCCATCGGCTGAAGCAATTTACGTAAAATCCAAACTTTACGCAGCGTATCCTCATCAAGCAGGCGCTCTTCACGGCGTGTGCCAGATTTTTTGATATTAATAGCTGGGAATACACGTTTTTCAGCCAAATCACGCTCAAGCGTAATTTCTTGGTTACCTGTCCCTTTGAACTCTTCGAAGATAACGCTGTCCATCTTACTGCCAGTATCGATTAGGGCAGTTGAGATAATGGTTAAGCTACCGCCTTCTTCGATGTTACGTGCTGCACCAAAGAAGCGTTTAGGCTGTGCTAACGCGTTGGCGTCTACACCACCTGATAATACTTTGCCAGATGACGGTACGACCGCATTATAAGCACGTGCCAAACGAGTGATAGAGTCTAATAAAATCACCACGTCTTGTTTGTGCTCAACCAGACGCTTGGCTTTTTCGATAACCATTTCGGCAACTTGGACGTGACGCTGTGGCGGCTCATCAAAAGTAGAGGCAACCACTTCACCGCGTATCGTGCGCTGCATTTCGGTCACTTCTTCTGGGCGTTCATCGATAAGCAGAACAATCAAATAGCATTCAGGATTATTACGCGTAATAGACTGTGCAATGGTTTGAAGTAGAACGGTTTTACCAGCTTTTGGCGGTGCCACGATAATAGAGCGCTGACCTTTACCGATAGGCGCAATCAAGTCGATAACACGACCGGTTAAATCTTCAGTCGTACCATTACCTGTCTCAAGCTTAAGCTGCTCAGTTGGGAATAGTGGTGTTAGGTTTTCAAAAATTAATTTATGACGTGAACGATCTGGGGTATCAAAGTTAATCTCACCGACCTTCAATAGCGCAAAATAACGTTCAGAATCTTTTGGCGGACGGATCGTACCGGCAATAGAGTCGCCTGTTTTTAGGCTAAAGCGGCGAATTTGGCTCGGACTAACATAAATATCATCAGGACCTGCTAGATACGAGCCTTCTGATGAGCGCAAAAAGCCAAAACCATCGGGCAGTACTTCAAGTACACCATCACCATAGATGGCTTCACCATTTTTGGCATGCTTTTTTAAAATAGCAAAAATGATGTCTTGTTTGCGGCTACGGGCAAGATTATCGAGTCCCATCTCTTTTGCAATATTTAGCAATTCAGAAACAGAGTTCTTTTTTAGTTCAGTCAGATTCATAGAGGTTTCGTTTGATGGTTGTTGAGTCATAGTCAGCTACTAGAAGTATGCAATAAGTGATTGTTGTGGTTACGATAAAGGCTATCGCTACACACAGGTAGAGTTGACACCAAATAATGGTAGGAAAAAGTAAGGTTATTCATGAAAATAAGATTACTGAGTTTATGATATAAATAGAATAGAGGTACCATGACCACGTATTAATACTTGCACAAGTCACACACACGTCTTTTGATGTTATAGCAACCATTATCTTGCACATTATCACTAACAATTTGCAAATATATTAGGTTATATAGCAATAAGTAGTGACAATAAATGAATATGTAAAATTGGCGCTAAGCTAGAAGAAGGCAGCTTATACGCAGTATCTTAGATAAGCGTTTTACCTATTATTTAATCAATTAAATATAAAGTATATTGGATTCAGACGGGGTTTACTGTTGTGCAAGAAAGCGAGAAAAGGTCTTTTGATTGTCAATATTTGACTATCAATCAGCATATAAAAAGACGACTAACTGGCGTTGTTATTAACAGTGACGCAAGTTCAGATAGTGTGATTTAGATAAGGGATGATAAATCAAAGATTGCGTACAGATAAGCGAGTACTGGTAAGACAGAAACTAAGGATGCGTTAAATCAGCATTCATTTCTTGAGACTTCGCGAATTGACCGCAAGTTGACAATAGGTATTCTCTAGAACACAAACTATACGGTGTTTTACAGCGTTATGTCAATGGTTTTGTTGCTTTAAAGGCCATTAAATATCAGGATTTTACCTAAACGCACTCATATTTTGGCCTAATAATAGAAGATACTCTCTACTTCATTAGATAAGGATTTAATAGTAAGGCAGTATATAAGCCGTTATTCGCCTCGCTAAGCCCATAATTATAAAGATAAAAAAGGCAATTATCTAAGGACAATCGCCTTTTTAAACCCTGCTCCTTGGTTTTTTTAGTGAATGCCGATAGGTGAATACCCAATCAAAAGGACATCACAAAAAGACCAAAAAGTCATTAGGCATGCTTATCAAGTAAAGCAGCTAGATCAGCTTTAGGCTGAAGGCCCATAACCGTATCTACTTTCTCGCCGCCCTTGAATACCATTAGCGTTGGGATACTACGGATACCGAAACGGCTTGCAGTTTCTGGGTTTTCATCAACGTCAACTTTAACGATGGTTACTTTACCATTGTAGTCTTGAGCAAGCTCTTCTAAAACTGGTGCAATTGCTTTACATGGACCACACCAAGCTGCCCAAAAATCTACCAATACAGGCTTATCTGCTTGTAGTACATCTTGGTCAAAGTTTGCATCTGTGGTGTTGATAATTAAATCTGACATAAGGATTTCCTTTATTTTATTAAAATACGGATGTGAATGGATGTTATAAATATTAAAAAATAGATATAGCACGTTGATGCGAAAATACTATTAGAAACTATTTTACCATTTATTATGCATTGTTTTGTCTGCGGCCGGTTAAATCTGGTTAATAATTGGTATAAGTTGGATTGATGATATACTCACACCTCCAGTAAATGGGCGATAATACTTATCAAATGGCGTGCAAACATATTAAATAAGGTTGTGGATTAGCCGCTTATTTACTTAGATAACTACTAGAGCAGTTTTACCTTTTTATTCAATCATTTATTACAGCGTTGCAATGTATTATGGCGATACCACTAGAAACAGTAAACCAGCTTAACCTTGAAGAAACCCAGCGTGATACGCAGTTTTTCAAAGACTTTATGGCACAAATTACCGTCTATGAAGATGACGATATCTTATTGGTGGACAAGCCGGCCGGACTGCTCAGTATTGACGGTAAGGACTTAAAGGTTAGCCTATTGGCTCGACTGGTGAAAGCCAATCCTGATGTAAAGCTTATTCACCGTTTGGATATGGACACGTCAGGTCTAATGATTTTTGCCAAAAACAAACCGGCGCAAACCCATATTAGTAAACAATTTATTGAACGTATTCCACAAAAAGAATATCAAGCCATCGTGCAGGGCACTTTAGCGACACCTGGTAAGAAGGGTAAGATTAATATTCCGGTACGTTATGAGCCGACTATTAAGCCCAAGCATGTGGCTGATCCAGACTGGAAAAAGCATGCACTGACCCATTATGAAGTGCTGCATCATGAGCTGCGTCAAGGTAAGTCTGTGACTCGTGTTGCGCTTCATCCTGTTACTGGGCGCAGCCATCAATTGCGTGTGCATATGTTGCACTTGGGTCATGTTATTATCGGTGACCCCATTTATGCGGAAGGCGAAGCGCTAGAGCTGGCGCCACGATTAAATTTACATGCCCACAAACTGCGTCTTAAACATCCGGCAATGAACACTTGGATGGCGTGGGAAAGTCCTGTGCCGTTTTAAACCTATCAGGCAAATAAAAGTCTTTTAATCAATAGAGCCAGATAGTATCGTGTAGATAGGATATATATTAGATAGTCTCTCTTAAAGATGACATTACCTGTCAAAGGTAATGCGTCTTTCTGTGAACCAACCCCTAAAGGCCATTAGACTAGTGCTAACAAGGGGCTACCATAAAATAAGGATATTCTATGACTGTGATTCACTCAACCAATCACTTCGAGCACGCGCGTGATGCGGCAAAGCCGCTCGACCGAGTCGAAGATGTACGCGCTGCTGCCGAAGACTTCCGCAAAACCATGCTTGCTGGCCCCAAGGTCAAATTCTACAAAACCTTTGAGCTGATTCGTATTCCATACCCGACCAAGTTTGGCTATTTACACGCTTTTGGCGGCGCCTCTCCCTACCTTCATATCTGTAACAAAGTATTCGTCATTCAGTTTGATAGTGATGAGGGTCTAAAAACCTTACTGGTTAGCCCATCAGACTGGGAGCATCAAGCAGAGACACCCTATTTCTACCACATGTTGCAAGATATGGGTGTATTGTCTAAGCCTGTTGAAAAGATTATGGTCAGAGCCACCAATACCGTGCTTAACGTGCTAGATAAACTCGGACTAAATCCTGAAGACGTTGATTATATTACCTATGATCATTTGCATACCCAGAATATTACCCGTTGGTTAGGTGGTACAGGGCAGTCTGCATTATTTCCAAATGCCAAGCTACTCGTGATGCGTGAGGAGTGGGAAAGTGCTCAAGCTTTATTGCCTTGGCAGAATCAGTGGTATTGCCCAGGCGGTATCGATGGTATCGATGACAGTCGAATTGAGCTATTAGATGGCGATGTATTGCTCGGTGATGGCTCGGTTGCGCTGATGCGTACCAAAGGCCATACCGAGGGCAATCACTCGATTGTTGCCCATACCGATCAAGGCTTATTAGTAACCTCCGAAAATGGGGTTAGCATGGATGCTTACTCACCTGAGCACTCCAAAATAAAAGGTCTTGCTGACTACGCCAAAATGACTCAATCAGAAGTTATTTTAAATGGCAATACTTTAGAATTCGGTATTGATCAATATCTGTCTATGATTCAAGAGAAAACCGTAGCCGGACCTTATCCTAAAGACGAGCGCTTTTATAACATGGCCTTGTCCTCAGAGTCTGCAGGATATGTATTCTTCCCAGGCACGGCGCCGACCATACGTATGGGCGAGCTTGAGTTTGGTAAGTTTACGCCAAATCCTAAATCTAAAAACAAAAAGAAGAGAGGTGGCATATGGCGCAAACTTATATCGTAACGGGCGGTGCTTCAGGTATTGGCCGAGCACTGTGTCAGCGTTTACTTGATAGCGGCAATAATGTATGCGCCTGTGATATCAATAAGGATGCACTACAAAGCAGTTATGCACAGTTAACCGACTCTGTACGCAAGCGGTTGTTATTGCAGTCTTTAGATATACGTGAACCTGAGCAGTGGCAACAGGTCATCGCCACCGTGCTTGAGAAATGGCAAAGAGTGGATGTGCTGTGCAATGTGGCGGGCGTGCTTAAAGAAAACTGGATAACCGACATTGATGTACCCAATGATGTTGACCTGCACTTTGACATTAACGTCAAAGGTACGATATACGGTACCCAAAGTGTGGTCGATACTATGCGTCAGCAGGGCAGCGGACATATCATCAATGTGGCCTCTTTAGCGGCGCTTTCACCAGTACCAGGTCTGTCTTTATATAGTGCGAGTAAGTATGCTGTACGTTCCTATTCATTAGCCGCTGGTATGGAATTAGGCAAATATGGTATTGCGGTGACGACTTTATGTCCTGATGCTGTACAGACGCCTATGCTTGATCAGCAAAAGGGTAAGGAGCAGGCAGCGCTGACCTTCTCGGGCAATCGTACCTTAAGTGTGGATGAAGTGGTTGATGCTATTGTAGGCCCTGTGCTTGAAAAACGTCCGCTTGAGATGGTATTGCCGGCAAGCCGTGGTGTGGTGGCAAAGATTGCGAATATCTTTCCACAGACAACAGGTAACTTTGTGGAAACTTTCCGCAAGAAAGGTCTTAAGCGTCAGGCTAAACGCTAGGCTTATTTTAGGGCGTGTGGAACATTCGCAAATTAGCACTGCTGATAGCTAAAATTGTTTCAGACTAGGCGTAAACCGTCGTTAATGTCTAGACCTTGACTAGGTTTGCAACAACGTCTGGGGCGATTTTAGCATCAGCCTCACTCGAGCACAGCTCTCGCCTTGCGAACGGGCAAAGCAGTGCTTTGCCCGTTCTCAGGGGCGGGACTCTTTTTTGCCAATATATTGCGAAATTGTCTAACTTAGAATGACTAAGCGTCAAAAATTTCACTGCATATTGACTAAAAAATAGTCGCCGCCAGTGCCATGGTCGAATGTTCCACACGCCCTAATATAATTTAGCTTAATCAATATGTTTAAGCTTAAAATAAAACAAGCGCACATAAAAAAGCAGCCCTGAAAGCTCAAGGCTGCTTTTTTTACGTCATTAGAGCGTTATAAATATTATAAACGTCTCTAATCAGTATGGGTTTTCAATTAACCGAAAACTTTAAGACGTTTTTCTAGTGGTTCAAATTCTTTTTCGCCTGCTGGCTGTTCGATACCACCGATAACCATTTGAGCAACTAAATCCCATTTAGGATCGATGTTCCAAGTTTTAGCAACTTCGCTATCGATTAGTGGGTTGTAATGCTGTAGGTTTGCACCGATGTTTTCAGCAGCAAGTGCAGTCCAGATTACATACTGGTGCATAGCGCTTGTTTGCTCTGACCAGATTGGGAATTTGTTTGCATATAGAGCAAAGTTGTTTTGTAGATATTCAATAACGTTTTGATCTTCATAGAACAAGATAGTTGCTGCGCCTGCTTTAAAGCCTTCAAGTTTTTGCTTAGTCGCTTCGAATGCTTCGTCATCTGCAACTACTTTACGTAGCTCATCTTCAGTGATTTGCCATAATTTTTTATGATCTTCACCAAACAATACAACGATACGAGTTGATTGAGAGTTGAATGCTGAAGGCGTATGCAAAATAGCATGCTCAACAATTTTAGTAACTTGTTCTTTAGCGACAGGTAGAGTGCTGTTTAATGCATAGATAGTACGACGTTTTTCAGCTAGTTTTTGTAAGTTTTGTAGGTCTGACATAGTCATTCTCCGTTATGAAACAAGAAATAAAATACAGCTATAAAGTTAACTTACGTTGGGGCACGCTTATTGTAAGTTTCTAGTGCCCCTGTAAATTATCTTGCATGATTATAAAATAATCAAATAAAACTGACATTGTTTTTTTGTAAATTTATTTAACAGTAGATAGTAATTTTATACATTTAATAAAGAGTCTATTCTTTAAAACCTTCAGGTAATTTTGGTGCTACCAAACGCTTAAGATCCGAATTGACATTACCAAAGCGAGGGTGATGGTTGTTCCAATCGATAATGGCTTGCTCAATATCTTCTTTGTTATCAGACACAAAGTTCCACCACAATAATACTTTTTGATTCAGTGGCTCACCGCCTAACAGCATAAAGCGAGTGTCTTTTTTACCACTTACTTTAATCGTTGTGCGCTCTTGAACATCATCAAAACGGATTAAGTCGTTTTGTTTGTACTGAGTGCCATTATATTCAGCACCGTCAACTACCATTAAGATACCGTACTCCATACCCGGCTCTAGGGTTAACTCAACCTCTGTATCTTCGGTTAAGTGAACGTCAACACCGACAAGCTTAGAGTACTGAATAGTAGGCGCTTCGTAGCTGTCACCAGTTGGTGTATTATAAACACCTGTGGTTAGAACGAAATCTGCACCGTTTGCTGACCAGCTAGGTAGCTCTGGGTAATGATGGAAATCACGTTCGATTTTTTGATCTAATGGCAAAGCAATCCATAACTGAACCATATTCATACCTCGCCACGCATTAGCAGAGCCGCCTGTATCTGGAAATACGCTTTGCTCAGTATGGCTGATACCTTGATCAGGGCCAGTACCTGCAGTCATTACGTTAACTTGGTTTTTGGTAATGACTTGCTCATTACCAATACTGTCTTTGTGTAGCACTTCGCCATCAATCATCCAGCTAAACGTCTGTAGGTTGATGTGTGGATGACGACCCACTTGCATACCGTCTTCATCTTCACCAAACTCTGCAGGACCGGCATGATCCATAAAGCACCAAGCACCAATAGGGCGCTTGCCTTTATTCGGTAGTAATCGAGCAATAGGAATACCGCCAACATCTGCTAGACGTGGTTCAAGAATTTTAGTTTTCATAATTCACCTCTAAATTAACATTAATTATGATAGACGTTGTACCTACCTGTACATATACGCTATGGGTTGTCATACAGTAGCTTATCTAGAAAAATTAGGGTCAGCGACTACGTAAAAATTTGTTTGTACTCTGTTATTCTGGCACTTCTAATTCCGATGCTCTTAGAATGTCATCGGAATATCCATGACCAATATCTGAGCATTTTCCAGCACATCCATAGTAAAGTTTTTGGTATCGGTGATACCTAGACCATCTCGACCTTCTAATATCTGACCTTTAATGACCACTTTTCCTGAGATAACAAAAACATAAGCGCCATTTAATGGGCCACGTATGGCATAGGTGCTAATCTCACCTTTATCAAACTCACCAACACTAAACCAAGCATTTTGATGAATCCAAACCCCATCATCATCTGGGTTAGGCGACAGCACTTGATTAAATTGATTGCGATTTAGTAGGTCAACCAGTCGTACTTGCTGATAGCGCGGTTCTACATTCATCTTATTGGGTTCGACCCAAATTTGCAAAAATTTAACCGGCTGGTTATTGCTCGCATTCATTTCGGAGTGGACCACCCCTGTGCCTGCCGACATCACCTGAATGTCACCAGTTGCGATAATGCCCTCGTTACCCATGTTGTCTTTGTGTTTGAGCTGACCGAACAAAGGAATACTGATAATTTCCATATTGCGGTGAGAATGCTCGCTAAATCCTGTGCCGCCTTCGACATGGTCATCGTTGATAACCCGTAGCGCGCCAAAGCCGACACGGTCCGGATTATAGTAATCTGCAAAGCTAAAGGTGTGTTTGCTTTTTAGCCACCCATGATGTGCGCCACCACGTGTATTAGCTGCATGGTAAACCAGTTTCATAATAACCACCTTTAACAACCAATTCTTAATAAAGACGATATAAGATTTAATACAGGTACATAATAAAGCCTGTAAAATAAAATGCAAGTTACTGATAGTTGCGCTTTTGTACATAGGTCAACTAGACGTTCATATGACAACGATATATCATGAGAACGTAGCGAATAAAAGGGGCTAGCAATTCATTTGCTAGGCTGTCTTTATCCAAGCTCGATACTCTAAAACTAATAAATCATCCAAATTCACTTGTGTCATAAATAAGCGGTAGCATTGATAAAAATGATATTGCTCATTGGGCAAGGTGTTATTAATAGAGGAATAATAATGTCTGATAAACAACCTTTAAATTACGAAGTTATTGATAATAAAGAAGCCAAAAAGTTTGAGATTCACGTTGACGGCCACGTGGCTTTTGAAGATTATGACTTCTTTGAAACCTCTCAAGGTGAACCGGGTATTGCTTATCTGCATACCGAAGTACCTAAAGAGTTAGGCGGCCGTGGTATCGCTGGTTATTTAGCCAAGTATCTACTAGATTACGCTGCTGAAAATAATCTACGCGTGAAACCTATTTGCCCCTTTATCAAATCATATATCGATAAGCATCCTGAGTACCAAGATAACTCAGTATTCCATAACGCTAAAGCATAAGCGTTAGATTTAATCGTAAAAATGAGCAACTTAGGTTGCTCATTTTTTTATGACTTTATTCTTATCATTTTCTAACCCTAATCGGCTCACGATTAGAATCCAACCTTAAGAAATACACAGACATAAAAAACACCCCAACTAACTATGAGTTAGAAAGGGTGCTTTTATAGAAGACTAAACAAATCTTAGTAAGTTAAAAGTTATCTCACTATAAAGCTGATTAGAAAAATAAGCATTAAGTTAGGGCGTGTCCTCAATTCGTACGATTACATTTAAATGGGCTAAAAATAGCTAAATCTTGTCATACTGCCTCAAATGACGAGTAAATATCTCGATATTTACGGCATTATCTTCCTTGTCTGACTGCGATTTATCTTACTTTTATCACCATTTTCAAAATGAGGACACGCCCTAGAATGTCAGTCTTCATTCCATTACGGAATCTCGGATTACTAATTATAGCAAGTCTTTTGGATCAGCATTTTTAACCGCATTGTAGCTGTCTACTAATGGCGCATATTCAGTGCTGATATCATAGAAAAGGTTTAGGTAACCTTCCATATCTTCACGCCAGTCACGACGTAGCTCATTCGCCATAGCGAACCAAGTTAACAACTGAGCACCTTCTTGTTGCATACGTAACCATGCAGCGTTACGGCTCATATCATTGAATGTACCTGAAGCATCGGTGATGACGAATACTTCGTAGCCTTCTGCTAATGCAGACAATACTGGGAATGCAACACAAACTTCCGTTACGATACCAGCGATGATGATTTGTTTACGGCCAGTTTTCTTAATTGCTTTAACAAAGTCTTCATTATCCCAAGCGTTGATTTCACCTGGACGAGCAATGTAAGGCGCGTCTTTGAACATCTCTTTTAGCTCTGGCATCATTGGACCATTTGGACCTTGCTCAAAGCTAGTAGTCATAACTGCTGGTAAATCGAAATATTTAGCGATTTTACCCATAGCTAATACGTTGCTTTTGAACTCATCAGCTGGCATGTCGCGGCATAGAGTTTGTAGACCTGTTTGATGGTCAACAAATAGTACAACAGCATCATCTACAGACAGACGCTTATATAGATTGTCATCCGTTTTTAGTTTTGTTTTTTTAGGCTTAAACATATCTAGGTCCTTTTTAATTGGTTTATTTATAGTAGTAAGAATAAATTTGAATCTTGATATATCTATATATAACGTATTACTAAGTAAATTTTAATAAGATTGCTTTAACTAAGCTAAATGCAATATTATTAGAACTAAGTAATCTCGATACCCTTAGAGAATACCATTCCTAATCAATATAACTTTATTGACTTAGTATTGTTTGGTACGTGGTTTGTAAACAATGTAGAGAAAGTTAAGTAAATACCTGCTGTTCTATGTATACCTTTGCAACCCTTAAAATTTAGGTATAAAAAAGCCCCTATCCCCTGGGTAGATAGAGGCTTAACGTGCTGCAAATTGAGCTCTTTATTTAGGATGCATTTGCTGAGATTTTCGGTAATCCTCATCGCGTGTTGCAAACGCCAAATATAGAACAGGTAGGATGAACGGAGCAATAGACCAAAATCCAATCCAGATATAAAGGATTGTACCTAAGAAGGCACCAGTGACGAAGCTCATAACAAGCGCTAAGCTGTGTTGTAAGTCATTCATATTGCATTCATTACGGTTAAAAACATAATCAGATAAATCCATACCTAACTTAGTCGTATTACCCGTCATCAATAGCGTTGGGCTCATTTTACCCATGACTGTCTTGCCCGCTGTGTTACGAATAGCAAAGGCCATTAAGCCTAAAAATCCGGTAAATGCCAGCTCAACCGCACCAGCATCGCTGAATGGACCAAAGTACAATGCTGAAACCATAAATGCAGTTAAAAAAGCAACTTCAGTAAATAATAAGCGGCTTAAAATAGGCGACTTCGAATCACTGCGATCAATAAATCGCTTGGTCAGCATAACCGTGATAATAAACACAGGAAGAACAGAGAGGTCAATCCAAAGACTATTATCGTTCTTCACGATGGCACTACCGGCGGTTACTAAGTTTCCTGTCACATGGTTAGTGAAGAAACCTAATAGGCCAACGAAACCAATGGTATCAATTGCACCACCGACTAAGGTCAGTAGAATCGGGCCATGAAATCGTTGCCAAAATCCTAACTGAGAGTGAGGGTCAGGCTTTGTGACCTTATGGGTCTCATCTTTATTGTCATTAATATTCGGATTACTCATTATTATACTCCAAAAAATTATTATCCATAAGTTACTCCTAATGAGACAAATCTGAGCTATATTGATTATCGTCTTATCAGTATTCAAAAAGTGGACTATGGTGATTTACATTTTATAAATGCTAATCCTAGGAATTAAACTGTAAATATAATCTTATCACTATATATAAAAAATAAACTTGCTACAGTCTCAGATAGGTGGCATGTACAGTGCGTACAAAGGTCACAAATCTAATTTGTATCAAGTTTATTATGATGACTTAATTATGGAGGATACATACACATTTTTGAGTTGCGTTTCAGTTAAAAGCTTAATGGTTTTGCATCCACTGATGAGTCTGAGCCCTCAATTAGTGCGGTTTTAGGTAACTAATCAAACAATAAAGGGCGTATCGAACCTCGTTCAATACGCCCTTTATGAATGACTTTACTAAAATTTAGAGTAAAGCGATTTCGCTAACTATTAGATACGGTTGTTATGACGCGCTGTTGTGGCTGGCTCTCTTGATGCATCAATTGAGAAAGGACCGGCACCGTGAGAAACAATCATTAAGAAACCACCAGCGATTGCGAGGTTTTTCAAGAAATGGTTTTGCTGTTCTGGATCGCTGAATGGGTGGAAGATAAAGGCAGAGGCTAAGCTAAATATAGCCAAGAACAATGCCACGATACGTGTTTGAAAACCAACCACGATAGCGATACCACCAATCACTTCTAACAAAATAACTAAAGGTAGGATGAAGCCTGGCACACCCATCATTTCCATGTAACCTTGGGTAGCAGCATAGCCTGTGATTTTGCCGATACCTGAGTAGATAAAGAGACCAGCAATTAGAATACGGCCAAGTGGGGCACTGATGTTTGAGATTGCGTTCATGATTAATTCCTTAAAAAGAGTCGTTGTTTTAATGTTCTTTGCTAATGGTGAGTATCTTAATTGTTGACTAAAACGATGTAAACACCAATAATCGCAAATTATAGTTCTTAATATCAGAACAATCCGAAGTTTTGCTGTGCTAGTCAATAAAACCAACTATTAATCTATACAGCGACAGCACTTGAGACTTTGCAGTTTATCTTATTATGTCTGTTACAAAGTAGTAAGAGAGTAAAGAAAATAATCAATGAAAACAGGATGCTCTCAGGAATGGTCTTAAGTGCCAACAATAAACGCCAATAAAGAGTTAAATAAACCTGTTTATAAATTAAGGCATTTTATAACCTACAATTTAGACGGTTATCTGATAAGAAGGGATGGGAATGGGACAATTAGAAGATATGGCACTGTTTATCCGTATTGTTGATGCGGGTAGTATCACCAGTGCTGCAGAACAATTAAATATCGCTAAATCTGCAGTGAGTCGACGTCTTAAGGATTTAGAACACCGTTTAAACAGTCAACTGATTAGCCGTACGACGCGCAACTCAACGCTGACCGAAGCAGGCCGTCAGTATTATCAGCAGTCACGGCGTATATTAAGCGAAGTAGATATTTTGAATGAAGAGGTTAGCGGAGAGCAGACTCACATTGAAGGCACGCTCAAGATGACTGCCCCGTTAAGCTTTGGGTTGATGCATTTAAGCGATATTATTCATGAGTATTCGCAGCTGCACCCAAATTTAAATTTTAAGCTGGATTTTTCAGACAAACAAGTTGACCTAATCGAGCAAGGCTATGAGATGGCTGTGCGTATTGGCGAGCTAAAAGACTCTAGTTATCAGGCCAGACGCCTAACGCCGATACGCTTTGTTCTGTGTGGTAGCCCTAAGTATCTCGCAAAGAAGGGTACGCCCAAGACTATTAATGATTTAAAAGAGCATTTGTTTTTGCAATACGGACTAGGGCGTGCCAGTGAATTGGTACTGACAGATGATGCCGGCGAGTCACATCGTATTGTCACTCAGTCCAAAATCAAAGCAAATAACGGTGATTTTTTATTAGACATGACTCGAAAAGGGCATGGGATTGCGTATATGCCGACCTTTATTGCCTATAAATGTCTATTAAGTGGCGAGTTGGTCTCAATAATGCCTGAGTATCGATTACCACAGATTAATGCCTATGCTGTCTATCCTAAGAGCCGGTTTTTATCGCAGCGTTGCCGATTCTTGATAGACTTTATTATTGAGCAAATTGGCGATGACCCTTATTGGGATCAACATCTGGTAACAGAGGGTATGATTAATCAGTTTTAGTATCGACTATTTATAGCAACCATTGTGTATAGTGCCCATCCGTCGTTGTATATGGTGGTATTAAAAATATAGACGATATAAAAAGCCCGCTATCTTAAGATAGCGGGCTTTTTTAATAGAGGCTTAAGCTAAATCTGGCTTGGTTTATTGACTATCCGTTTCGCTAGCCGTTTTAATCTTCTTCAAGATAGCAACAATCTGCTTACTGGTTAAATATCTTGGAACGGCATAAGTATCACTGACTTCTTTCGCAGCGCCTTTGGCCATTTTCTTGAAGTCTTCTTCTTTCATACCTTTAACGATAGGGTCAATATTGACCTGTTCAATCAGGGCTTTGACCTGAGTAATGAAGTAATCAGCCAATTCAGCATCATCAGCTGAAGGGTCTACAAGGCCTGTCTTCTTAGCGAGCAGCGCCAATCTGGTTTTAGACACATTGCGATTTGCATCAAGAATATAAGGTAAAACAATGGCATTAGCACGGCCATGTGGAATACCGTACACCGCGCCTAATTGGTGAGCGATAGCGTGAACATATCCTAAACCGGCTTTGTTAAAGGCAATACCGCCGTAATGAGCGGCGATGCCCATCTGTTCACGCGCTTTTAAGTCTTCCCCATTTTCATAAGCAATGGGTAAATACCGCATTACGGTTCGGGCTGCAGAGGCTGCGTAATAATCAGTCTCGCTACTGGCATTGGCGCTCATCCATGCCTCCAGCGCATGGGTCAATACATCGATACCGGTATCGGCAGTGATATGCGGCGGCATACCTTGCATAATCTTCGGGTCTACGGCTGATGCTAAGGGCACCATACGCGGGTCAATCGACAATGACTTCTGATGGGTTTTATCATCCGAAATAACAGCACCCAATGTGGCTTCTGAGCCAGTGCCCGCCGTGGTCGGGATGCAATATAGTGGCATACACTTGGAGGCTTTTAAGATGCCCATTAGCTTTTGCGGCTTACGTTTGGTTGCTTGAGCTATAGCAATAATTTTTGAGGCATCGATTACTGAGCCGCCACCTACGGCAAGAATGGCATCACAGTTATTATCAACAGATGCCTTTAGTCCCGCTTCAACCACACTAAAAGTAGGGTCTGGAGTGATACCATCAAAGAGGTGATAGCTGATGTTTTTACTTTCAAGATAAGTAGTAACTTTTTCAGGAACGCCTAACTTATTTAATACCGCATCGGTAACAATAAGGATATTAGTAGCACCTTCGTTAATCATCAAATCGCAAAGCTCGTAGCAAGATTGTTCCCCAACGAATAACTGTGGACGTGGAATGGTCACCACCATAGCAAAGGCTTGTAATGCGGTAGCACGAGTTTTGGCCACGGCGACATAACCTGAATGAGTCAGGGTGCCTAGGATACCATTACGGCTGATTGATTTTGGATGTAGTGAGCTTAGAGTTTCAAGAGAGGTTTTGGCAAGCATAAAAAATCCTTTTTTAAAGCATGAAATAGTCTATTAATGTGGAAATAATAGCAGAATATCAGCAAGATAGGGATTATTAGAGGGGTATTTATTATAACGGCCGATAGCAAAAAAGGTTTTGCATCAATGAGAAAGGGGTGTTGAGTAGGTGCTTAAATTATATTTCAAAAGAAATGGCTTGGTAAATATTGAAGATATAAAAGGAGAGTAGTTAATCAAATTGGCGGTGAAGGAGGGATTCGAACCCTCGATACGCTATTAACGTATACACACTTTCCAGGCGTGCGCCTTCAGCCACTCGGCCACTTCACCATTTGATAGCCGCATAGTATACCGAAAGGCGGCCCCGTTGTCATCATAAGCTGTCACTTTCGCTTTATTTTCTAATATAACCGGCAATTAGTGCTGTTTAATCATGAATTCAGTAAACTATATGGGCTTATGAGATAAAGCTTAATAAATACATGTCATGTAACGACGTTTAAACGTCGGCACCGCTTTACTCTTAAGACATGCATTGTTAGGATGATGTTCTTTTTTGGGTTAGCATGAGTGAGTAGTATTGTTGGCTTAAAGGTAGGGCAATGAACGATAATTTAGCAAGGTATGGGGCGGTAAAAAACGTGGTGAATGAAAGATGTAGACACAATACTATAGCCAATAAAGCACGACAGGGTTCCAACGCAGTTCAAGTTATCTTGCGCTCATTGTTGGTAGTGATAACAAGTTTGTTCTTCTCTATTGCAGCATGGAGTGCTGATTTTAGAAGTTGTGGACAAAATTTCTATGACGGCATAGCGCCAGATTTACTGCAAAATAAATTAGTCAAAGACAGTGTCCCTTTGTGCTTTGATGGATTTGCTACCTTATATTCTGGCTTATCACGCACACCGTTATGGTCAGCTGAGTATTTGACCCGCGAGCGCCTGCTACAAGCAGAAGAGATTCCTAGGGATGACAGCTTCCATAGTGAAAGCAGATTGCCAAGTCGTATGCGAGCGCAGTTATCTGATTATAAGGGCTCAGGATATGACCGCGGGCATCTTGCACCCAATGCCGATATGGCTGATGAAAGTCAGCAATATGATAGTTTTAGTCTAGCCAATATTATCCCGCAAACTCCTGAAAATAACCGTTATGTGTGGAAAAACTTGGAGTCAGTGACCCGTTATCTGACCAAAAAGCATGGCGACGTTTACGTGGTAACCGGTGTGGCTTTTAGAGGTAATAAAGTCACCCAGCTTAATAAGCGGGTGATTGTACCAACGCATACCTTCAAAGCATTGTACGTGCCATCGACAGGGGAGGCCGGTGCCTATTATGCGCCAAATGACGATACCAAACGGGTAGAGGTGATTAGTATTGATGAGCTGGCGCTGCGTTCAGGTATCGATGTGTTCCCAGGTATTTCGCCGCAGTCTAGAGCCAATCCCATGTCATTACCAACTATGCTCAGTGATATAGACGACCGTAGTGATTACAATGCTCCGCATACCAATCAGCAGGATGAAGATGAGCCGCTGTGGTATCTTATATTGGTTGAGATTTTATGCTGGTTTGTGGATAATTTTTTAACCAAATAATGTCAGATGCTTTCATCCAATCTACTTATAATAAGCTTGAATGGTTTTCACTAAGACCATCAAGATTTTTATAACGGCTTTTATTACCATTATTTATTATAGTCAATAATAACCCATAGCGTGGTCAAATCATCAGCCTCTGTTAGCCAATAAAGGAATGCCGTAATGAACGAGACAAGCCCAAAAAAGCTATTTGCTCCTTTTGAAAATGATCATCAAAGTATGCAAATCGGTGAGCTTATCTTTGAGAATCAAACCGATAAAGTGATTGTGTATGGTGATATTGATATTACCAAATCCAAAAAAGGCCTTGAGCAGGCGCTTAAACTAAAGCAAGTGTTTAATGATGTGGTAAGCGCATTGCAGCAAGCAGATGCTGAAGGTACGCTTAATGCAACAGACAACGTAACAGCAACAAAAGAGTCGATTGTAAGCGGACAGACGCAATCGGGTAACGAAGTAGACAATCCCTTTTCATAACTCTTACCGTTGAAATATAAGTTTGCAATAAACAGATCATTTAAAACTTTATTTTTTGGTTTTTATCTCTATAATTAATACAGTCATTCATGGTTCACGAATAAAAATGTCTTGACCAGACTATAGGCACTGGCATAAGATACAACGAACCATGAATCAAGAAGTAGTAATTAAAACAATAACTTTGCAAAGATATTGCACAACATACAAGAAAAGGCATGTTGATAAGTTATTTGTTTAATATAATTCATTATTTTATGAATTTAACTAAGTAAACCCTCGTCTATCGAAAGGAATCGTAATATGAAATTATTCAACCAATCAGTTCTTGCATTATCAGCTCTAGGTCTTGCCACTGTCGCTATGGCGGCTGATCCATTAGCTAACACCACTTGGCAGACTTATGATGACGGCGAACCAAAAGCAGTTGTTAAAATCGTTGAATCTAATGGCACGCTAAGCGGTAAAATCATTTCAACTAAGCGTCCTGAAGGTCAGAAGTTTGTTGGTCGTACTGTTATCCAAGGCTTAAAAGCTGATGGCGGCGGTAAATACAGCGGTGGTAAAATCACTGATCCAGAAAATGGTAAAACCTATCGTCTAACCGCACAATTAAGCGGTAGCGACTTAAAACTGAAAGGTCATTTAGGTCCATTCTCACGTAGCCAAACGTGGAAAAAGAAATAAGTTACTCTTCAATTTGAGTCGCTAAATAAGCAACTCTTTTATAACCCCATCCTTATAAAGACGGGTTATAACAGCAAAAAGCCAGACACTTCAGTGTCTGGCTTTTTTGCGTCTATCGTTTATATAAAGGGATAGTGAGAAAGAGGGACTTACTGACTATTTTGTCTATAACCAGTAAGTCCTTTGTTCCAATCCGTTTTATATTGATAAACTATATGGAACAGTATTTATTGCACCGTAAAAGCGTTAGAGTAACCCGTATATGGCGAAATCTTTTGGTTCCAACCATTCTTCCAGTCGCCTTGATGTACTAGACGATACGTGCCCGGTGGCGTTTGCTCTCCAATACGCCAATCAATCATAACCTTGCTATAGCTGATACCATCACGTTTCCAAGTATACATGGTCTCAAAATCGCTATCGGTTAAGTAATCTACCCATTGACCCTCTTTTAGCTGCTGAACTTTTAAGAAGGTATCTTCAGTGCGTAAGTTGTTCTTAGGATGTGCACCACGGAAGATGGCTGTAGCAGTCTCGCCTACTTGGTAGCTGCTATTAGGCTGAATAAGAACTTGCCCCCACTTTTCTTGTAGAGGTTTGTCATCAAAGACAACGCCTGGACGCTCTGTAAAGCTCTTGTTAGAGAAATCAGGCGGGCTGGTGGTGTCATAGATGTCGGTATTATCCCGCATGGCTTGAGCAAGTAGCGTGTATTCTTGCAGGTAAGCATTAGTTTGATACGGACCATATTCGGTAGAGGCACCCTCGTAATGCTGCATAGCAAACTCTTCACGAGTGCTTAGATAGCCGCTGTAATTATTAGCTAGACCATTAATAATCACAGTATCAACCCCTGAGTCTTTTAGCTGCTCTAATACCACTGCACGTAGGCGGCGACCGACCATGGTCGTGGGTTCACCAGGAATAGCGACGATGGCTAAATTACCAATACGCATCAACTGTACCGGTTGTTCGGTATTAATCCAGCCCCAGCTGCCCGTCGGTAATAGTACTTGCTTCTCAGCCTGACAGTCGTCTTGGTTCACAGTTGAGACAATACCAAAAATGCTTCGGGTTAAACTGCCCAAAAATGAGGGGTCAACTTTATTAATATCATCATTGATACGGAAGTTTTCACGGGTCATCCCCTCATACATCCCAGGAATATTGGAGGGGCCATTCTCACCACCAGCGGCAAAAGAGTAACCGCGTGCTGGCAAACATAAGGTTTTGTTGCCTGCGCCAGCGGTGAACTTGGCATCGACCTGATAGCCTTTCAGATTAATCCAGCGTGCTCGATAATCAACCGGACCTACGACAGGAGTGCCTTGATTCCAAAGCTCAATGGCTTTGTTGACTTGTAGCTCTCCATCACGGATCACATTTTCCCATTCATTATCACTGCCTTGATAGCCGGGTTTAGAGTTGGCATTACCACCGCGGGTAATAACGTCACCTTCATCGGCATTGGCGAAGGCGGCGACAAAAGGCTTGTCTGAATTTGGCGCCAGTTTTTTCTCAGCTTCTAACTGGGCATACCCCTTATTGTCCGCACTTAGATGCATAAACTGGTTACTAAAGCTGGTGGGATGCACCGCAAACCAGTTAATCAATCCTAGTGGTGTACCATCAGCGGTATCAAGGCGAAGCTGCGTCATGGTCTCGTTCACATTGCTGTCATAATCATGCGCATCATGATTATTATTATAAGCAGGAATAGATCGGTTAATAGTTGCACCTTTTAACTCGCCTTGTGCTAACGACAAGCGTCCTAGGGTCAAAGTTTTATGCGCACGCTCAATGGAGGTAACAATACCGTCGACGATGGCATTGAAGTTTTGAGTGCTATAGCCGGCGGTGGTGTCATCATTACTGGCGATTTGATACAGCTGCTGATGTGAATAGCCGGCGTTACCCACATGGGTGTGGGTCGCTGTTAGCATCACATTGTCATCGTTATATTCACTACCAAATTTGCTGGCCAATCGTTTAATGACTTCAAGCTTCACGGAAGTAAACATGGCGCCCATATCGGCGGACACATAGACAACACGGCTGTCACTGTTTGGGTCACCAATAATAAAGGCGTGTGAATATAGGCGATCGTTAATACCTTCTACCACTTGACCATCGGCATAACCGAACATACCGGACTCTGCGGCAGCGCCAGTGATATCGGCTTTACCAACACCTACCAAATAAGGGCTGGCAGGTGCGGCAGCTTGGGCGTATCCATTGCTCGAATTGTTTGAGGAAAGTAGATTTAGTGTTGATGGATTTGCATTGGTTGCCAATAAAGACGGCATCGCTGTTTAATCAACTTGAGCTGAGGGATTAACGCTAGTCTTTTCAGGCTTCTGACTATCCTCTGACGAGGAGTTACCCCAAGTGGTGAGTGCCATGCCGAAGGCGGCGGTAGATATGATTGCAAGTAACATAGGTGGCCGAAGTAGTGATGTGGGTGAAAAAGAGGTTTTCATTGGTTATCCTTAACATACAATAAAATACGAGACGCAATGTGATATTGGACTGTATTTTGTTAACAGTAAAAGGCGCACGCATGATTTATAGCAAAATAGGCGCGCACCTTTTCTCTAAGTCGTTGGGTTCCCTGTAACGACTGTTCACTTAATATACGTGAAAAATGGATGGGATAACACTTCTTTAAGCATTTTTGAGCCAAAGCGAGTTTTGATTCATATAGTGCTACACTTTGTATCAGTTATTTATCCATCTATTGACCAAGCTTGAATCTGCTTTGGTTGTTATTATTCTGAGGTCTATTATGCCAACTACGATCTGTCCTTGTAGAGTATCACTTACCCAAACAGCGGTAGAAACGCCCGTCACACAGCCCTCTTATGCCGAGTGTTGTCAGCCACTGCATCAAGGTGATAAACAGGCCGAGAATGCAGAGATGTTAATGCGCTCGCGTTATAGTGCTTTTGTAAAAGTACTGCCTGAGTATATTGTGGCGACCACATTGCCAGCGCAGCAGTCATCTTTGGACAAACAGGCCATACAGATGTGGGCAGAGGAGACAAACTGGGCAGGGCTTGAGATAAAGCAACATACGTCGAAACTAGGTAAACGGCATGCGCAGGTAGCGTTCAATGCTTATTATCATACTTTGGAGGAAGGCAGTCTTAAATTGGGCTTTCATCCAGAGTTATCTGCATTCGTCAAAGCCAAAGCCAGAGATAAAGCAGGCTCGAAATCCGAGCAATGGTATTTTTTAGACCCAACAGTTCGTTTGAAGGTGACTCAAAAGCAGCCGTGTATTTGCGGCTCTGGCGAGAAGTTTAAACGCTGTTGTGGACAGTTTGTTGCGTAAAAATGCCCTATATGTCATATAGGGCATTTCAAAGTTTTGTTTTAATGGTTAGTGTCCACTAAACACTTGCCCCAACCTCACGGGCAATAGCGATACCTTCCTCGATACTGAGGTACTTACGCTGGCTTGGTGTGTCTTGAAACACAATGTCGCCATCTCGAAAGACAAGACACTCGTTAATCGCAAGCTGTTGCCAGTCTTCATTTTCAGTCAAAGGCACAGTTACTAAAATGGTGACCTTGTCCTTGTCTGTGGTCACATCCCCAAAGTTAATCGACAAATCATCATCGGCAAGCTTGGCTTCTCCAAACGGTGCTTTACGGGTTAAATAAAACAGTAGGGTATTGGCATAAGCAAGCTGCCAATCACCATTAGAAATCAGACAGTTAAACAGTCCATTTGCCGCAAGATAACGGCACTGGGTGGTTAAAAAGGCAAATAAAGCCTCATCTGAAGGACGCTGTTTAAAGGTCGATTTTAAGCGATTAATCAAATAACAAAACGCCGCTTCAGAGTCCGTTGATCCCACCGGACGGCAGTATTCACTATTACCATTACTTTGCAGGCGTTGGCAGCGTTTAATAAAGCCATCCCTCATCTGACCATTATGAGCGAATACCCACTGCTCACCCCACACTTCACGCACAAAGGGGTGAGTATTGGCAAGACAATTACGCCCCTGAGTGGCTTTACGGATATGAGCCACAACATTGAGCGCTTTAATCGGGTAATTCTTTACCAGCTCTGCAACCGGTGACTCAAAGCTTGGCTTGTCATCATGGAACAGTCTTAATCCACGCGCGGCTGGATTATCCTCGTCGGGTGAACAGGCATTAGGCTCAAAAAAAGCAATACCAAAGCCATCGCTGTGGTGGTCGGTATTACCGCCGCGGGCACGAAATCCAGCAAAGCTAAATCCTATATCCGTGGGTGTATTGGCGTTCATACCTAATAATTGACACATGGTTTACTCACTACGTTATTCGTTGCTAGGATCATCGACGTCAAGAACATCAATGTCCTCTAAAATTTGTTTTGCGGCACTTAAATCATCTTTTTTTACCCAAAGTACCGCGCCAGAGTTCATACCAGGGATGGCGCTTAGGCTTTGGGTAGAGACTTCAATACCATTGTTTTTCAATAGGTTGGCATGCAGATCGCCTTGAATATTGGTATCGTAACTTGCCAACTTGTGCCAGTCATCCACGTGCTCACTCATAACTGCTCCTTGTTGAGTATTCAAAAATTGATCGCTTTAATGGGTATTAAACAGAGCCTTAATTAAACCATAATTAAAGATAATTTATCGCTCAATCGGTAAGTCGAACCCTGATGACCAATTAATCTGACCAAGCGGATAGGCATCTATATGGAATCCATTTGGATAGTCTTTAAAGCCAGGCTTATCTTTAAGTTGTTCAATGGCATTCTGCGCATCCTTCTCGCTAGCAAATACACCAATAAGTTTAAAATCAGTATGATCATTGTCTCGATCGTCATTCTCGAAACGGGCATGTTCTAATACGTAAACGGTTTGTTGTTCATTGCGTAGCTTCTCAACTTGGCTCCAGTGATATGCCGCTAGACGTTTCATTAGGTCAGGGTTTTTGACCATAATATTGTCGCCAGTACGCCCTTGCTCACGATTATAGAAAATCACATTTAAGCGCAGTAGCCAAAAGGTAACAGCTGCCATGGCAAGCATCAGCGGTAGAGCATGTTCCTCATCAGCGGTTAAAGGACGCACACTTTGATAACCGCTAATAAATGCCTGCATTTTCTGCCGATTAAAATTCACAGACTCACCGTCACCGGCATCACCCCAAGTGGTACAGAAGTCATTAATAGTAATGGCAATATCCATCACATAATGCTCAACACTGACCTCAGTAAAATCTAGCAGACCAGTTAATTGCTCATTGCCATTTTTCAAATCCCACAAAGTATTATCGGCAAACATATCTAAATGACATAAGCCTTTCGGTAGGCTGGCAAGTGGCAGTGCCTCATAGTCCTGCCAGATATCTCGCATCAGCTGCGCCTCATCTGAGGGCATAAACTGAATCTCGCGATCACGGACTTTATCCCAAGGATATAGCGGAACACCATAGTTTTCAGCCGGTGTTAAATCTTGCAAAGTGTTGTGCAGCTTGGCCAGTGCTTGTCCCATAGTATGGCACATACTGGCAGTGGTCTGCTTGGGATGCGTACCTGATAGGCAAGGCACCAAGGTAATGGCTTTGTTTTCATATTGGATTAAGTAATCCGGTGCGCCATTGGGCTTACGGGCGATTTTCGGTAGCGGTGCCGCAACTGGTAATTGACCTTTTAAACTGTTTAAGATGGTCGCCATTTTTTCGATATCAGCAGGTGGGCGCTCCTCAAATAAGGTAAACACATACGAGTATTCACCTTCAATATCTTCGGTGGTCCGAATAAACCAGTTAGAGTTTTTCACCCCTTGGGTAATGGGAATGGCTTTATCAAATGAGATGCCAAAGGCATGACAAAAGGCGGTGAATTGGTCTTCTGACAAATGAGTATATACAGACATGACGCTCTCTTAATCGGTTGAGGTTGGTTTGTTAATGTGACGTAGACCACAGGTGTAAATAATGACTATTAAATAGTATGATTCAATTTGGATACGCATTAGTCAATGATTATAGGATAAAGGCCGATAGAATTCGCCTAAATACTGCTATCATTTATGACGGCTTTATCAATTTTTAATACTATCTATTAGAATCAAAGCAGCCTTTGCACATCTGACAGCACGAATCTATTGGAAAAAATAACATTGTTAATCAGGTAGTAGGTATAATATGTTTCATATATATACCCAATTATCTATACAAAAAATAGTCGATACACTCTAAACGTTTTTTTTAGCAGATATCAATATTTTAATTATGACGACACCAATGATATGAATTCTTGGATTCACTTATTATGCCTATGACTGCCAAGAATTTCCCGCTTAAACAGTTCAGTATTATTCTATACAGTAATATTGTTATCTTTTTTGACTTTTTAATCTACTTCTATTTAGCGGATACACTAAGCGATACCTTCTTTCCGAGCACCCAAAACACGCTATTAATTCAGCTGCAGACCTTTGGTATTTTCGCAGCCGGTTATTTAGCACGCCCGCTTGGCGGGTATGTATTAGGACGCTATGGTGATGGCAAGGGGCGCAAGCCGGCATTTATGGTCAGCGCCTCATTTATAGCCACTACCTCTTTGATTACCGCTTGCCTGCCGACCTATGCGCAAGTTGGTATCCTAGCGCCTATTTTATTTTTAATCATCAGAATAGTGCAAGGCATGGGCTTTGGTGCACACAGTGCATTAAGCTGGGTGTTTATTGGTGAGCATGCGCCCAGTACTAAGCGCGGACTGTATTTGGGTGCGGTGTCAGCAAGCTTTTTGCTCGGCGTGCTGGTCACTGTTTTTGTCTTTAAAGGACTGTTTGACAGGTTCTCTATCGAAGACTTAGGGAATAGCACTTGGCGCAGCGTATTTATCAGCTCATCAGCCTTTTGCTTTATCGCTGTTATCTTAATCAGCTATTTAAGAGAAACACCGATATTTAAACAAGAGCAATTACAAAATGCTGAACGGGGCTCTACAGAGATAGTGGCTGAATCATCAGGCGCGGCAACCACCAATCGCTTCCATGCCATATTTTTATCTTCGTTGCTTAGCTTTTATTTGGCCAGTATGTTTATTATGGTGGCCTTGGCTTTACCGCAATTGGTATTAATGCGCTTTAGTGTCGATGCCAGCATGCTGATGGCTGCCAATGTAATAGGCGTATTTTTCTTTATCCTTGGCACGCTGTTTTATGGCCTGTTATCGGATAAAGGTAATCTAGGCAGAGTGCTGATGATAGGCTCGGTAATCCCTGTTATCCAGATGTTTGCCTTTTATTATAGTCTGCAATATGGTGGCGCCGATTACGTGCTGATTATGTACGCCTTACTTGGCTTTACCGCGGGTGTGGTTAGTTTATGCCCGATTATTATGCTGCAACTATTCCCAACACAAAACCGATTGACCTCGATATCTGTTATTTATAATGGCGTTTATGCCATTGTCGGCGGTGTATTACCAGCACTGCTGGTCTATGCAACCACTCAGGTCAGCTTCACGCCCGCGCTTTATATGGCGTTCTTGGGCTTTATAGGCTTTATCACTGGGTTTTATATTTATCGTTTGCCGACCTTTAGACCACTGCAAGACATTTGATATAAATTTGACTATGATAAGCGTAGTGGCTAATTTTAGTAATAGATACCAAACATAGAAATGACAATTATAGGGCAGAGTGCATGTTAGCAAAACGAATTATTCCGTGTTTAGATGTCGATAATGGCCGTGTGGTAAAGGGTGTTCAATTTGTTGATATCAAAGATGCAGGCGACCCAGTAGAAGTAGCCAAGCGCTATAACGAGCAAGGCGCTGACGAGATTACTTTTCTGGATATTACCGCCACTCATCATGGGCGCGATACCACGTATGAGATGGTAGAGCGTATCGCTGAAACGGTTTTTGTTCCGCTAACAGTAGGCGGCGGCGTGCGTAAAATTGAAGATATCCGTAATCTGCTTAATGCCGGTGCCGATAAAGTGGCAATTAACTCAGCAGCGGTATTTACGCCAGAGTTTGTTGCAGAAGCAGCAGCGAGATTTGGTAGTCAGTGTATTGTTGTGGCGATTGATGCCAAACGAGTGGATGATGTTGATGGAAAGCCGCACTGGGAGATATTCACTCATGGCGGCCGCAAACCAACGGGTATCGATGCAGTAGCTTGGTCAGTTAAAATGGCGGAGCTTGGCGCTGGCGAGTTATTGGTTACTTCAATGGATGGCGATGGCACCAAAAAGGGCTATGATTTGGCATTAATGAAAACTATTACTCAGCGCGTCAATATACCAGTTATTGCCTCTGGTGGTGTGGGTAATCTGCAGCATTTAGCAGAAGGCGTATTAGAAGGCGGTGCTGATGCGGTATTGGCAGCCAGTATTTTCCATTTTGGCGAATATACCGTTGGTGAGGCAAAGCAGTATATGGCCGAGCGCGGTATTGAGATGCGTTTGTAGCATATACTCTGTGCAGATAACAACGAATCACAACGAAAATTGATGGTAAAAAATGCTATTATAAGCCTAATTTATTTTACTTTTGGTCTATGATAGCTTTGTTGTCAGTTATCGGACGCAAGCTGCAGGCCGTCACTTTAATGAGCTACTTCTTTATATTAGGACATGGCAATGCAAGATTTACAAAAAGAGCGTAACGATATCACCCATCTAGAAGGCAATTTACATCAAAACACCGATGCCCGTATCGGTATCGTGGTTGGCCGTTTTAATGCCTTTGTTGTTGAGTCATTAGTCGATGGCGCAATTGATGCCTTATTACGTCATGGCGTTTCTGGCAAAAACATCAGTGTGATTCGTGTACCGGGTGCCTTTGAATTACCACTAGCAGCACAGCGTGCTGCAGAGTCTGATCGTTTTGACGCGATTGTTGCGTTAGGCGCGGTTATCCGTGGTAGCACGCCTCATTTTGATATCGTTGCCGGCAGCTCGGCCAATGGTCTTGCTAGTGTATCTATGGATTATAATATTCCTGTAATTAATGGCATCTTGACCACTGACAGCATCGAGCAAGCCATTGAGCGCTCTGGTACAAAGGCCGGTAATAAAGGCTCAGAAGCCGCTTTAGTTGCTCTTGAGATGATCGCAGTATTGTCTCAACTTGATGTTGAAGACGACGAGTAAGCTGCAAGATTCTAAGTCTAATTTTTTATATTAGATAAGCAGAACTGGCAGGAGAGTGGCTCTGTTATTATGAACATAGCCATTCTACTTAGCCAACACAATTGATTATTATCGTTAATTTTGCATGATGTTGTGCCTATTTGTGATACTCACAACAGGTGCACTACTATATATAAAGCAGCCCTCCAAATTAACCTGTTGGCTGTGACCTTATTTATTAAAGTTTTTTATTAAATATTTTTATTGAATGTAATTAAAGAAATGTCAGAGCATCCCCTCTGGCGATAGGTATCTGACTATATGAGCGACAACACCCCGATACAAGCTGAAAACACCCAGTTCGATATCAGCGAATCCAGCTACAAAACCAGCCATACTGCGGTACGTAAAGCACGCCGTTTTGCGTTACAAGGGCTATACGAGTGGCTAATGACTGATCACCGCTTTGAGCAAACTGGCCATGGTGCTTGGAAGTCAAACCCGCCCCATGATATCGCGGCGCGTACCCGTGCGACCAATGCCATGCATACCGTGCATTTGGGCTATTATCACGATATGATGCGTGATATTCCTGAGCAAATCGAAGAGCTAGAGGCGCTAATCTCGCAGCATCTAGACCGTGAAATCGATAAGATTGATATGGTTGAGCATGCCGTACTGTTAATTGGTGCTTATGAATTAAAACACAGTCTGCATATTCCTTATAAAGTGGTATTAGATGAAGCGATGAAGCTGAATACACACTTTGGCGCAACAGATGCGCATAAGCTTATCAACGCGGTAATGGACAAGTTAGCAGCCGAGCTTCGCGAAGTAGAAGTTGCTGCGGATACAGGCAGTGGTTATAAAGAGAAGAAGTCAAAAGAGAAACAAGCTTTAAATGCAGTGTCAGAAAAGACGGATAAGCATGGTTCAGAAACTTTAAACGATGCTAATAGATTAGATACTGGTACCTTAGATGTAGACAAGGCAAACAAAAATACGATTGAGGATTCGAGCAGCGAGAGTGAGCCTAAACGTGAGCCAAAACCTCGAATTGGACGTAAATCTTCAAAGTAAACCACGTGTTTATAGCATAAGCTTTTTACCCCTTGTCCAACTCAGGACGATATTTAATGACTGAATTTGAGCTTATTTACCGTTATTTTGAACAACTGTCCCATAGCCAAGTGGAAAGTGCTGCTCCTATTATTAAAGGCTTAGGGGATGATGCGGCAGTCATTAGATTACCTGCTACTAGTCAATGGGTGACCTGTGTTGATACACTGGTGCAAGGTCGGCATTTTAGTGAAGACTGGACAAAAGTAAATGAGTTGGCGTTTGTGATTGGATTTAAGACTGTTGCAGTAAACGTATCCGATATTGCCGCAATGGGTGCAAAACCACATAGTATTTTGCTGGCATTAGCGCTACCAAAGCGGTTAGCTAATGAAGCTTGGCTTAGCGACTTTGCAAAAGGGCTGTTTCACGCTTGCACCCAATTTGGAGTGCGTCTTATTGGCGGTGATACCACGCGCAATGATAAGCTTGTGCTGAGTATAACGGCTAATGGTATTCTGGATGGTACAACACAGGCTATTTATCGCAGCGGCGCACAAGTTGGTGATAAGGTCTATGTCTCTGGTAGTATAGGCGATGCTTGTTATGCGCTGTATCATCCAGAAACTAAGATTGGTCAGCAGTTGGCGCATCGCTTGCATATGCCGACCCCCCGTATTAGCCTAGGTGAAGCACTGTCTCAGCAAGGAAAGGTTACTGCTATGATTGATGTCTCGGATGGACTGACTCAAGATTTAAGCCATATTTGTGAGCAAAGCGGTGTCGGCATGCGTTTAGAGTTAGAGAATCTGCCTGCCAGCGACCCATTACAGCGCATTGATTTGGCGCAGCGACTATTGTGCCAGTTAACCGGCGGAGATGATTACGAGCTGGCATTTACCTTACCTGCTGATGTGTCTGTGCCCACAGTGCATACTCAAGTGACTTGTATTGGTGAGGTCGTTGAACCAGAAACAACACTACAAGAGACGTCACATATTAATCTAGTTTATCAAGGTACTTCAGTGACCCATCAAAGCCCCTATCCGTTTACTGAATATCCTAACTTAAGCGGCTATCAGCACTTTAGCAAGGAATAGCAATGTCGTCTGACCCATCTGTCTCACCTCATCATGATCATAAGCCTGATATTAGAAAGGCTAATATATGTCCTCCTTTACCGCAGAACTCAAACGGTCTTGATAAGCTAGTTTATTGGCTAGGTATTGGGCTTGGTAGTGGACTGCCTAAACGGGCACCAGGTACATGGGGCACACTTGCTGGTTTCTTGATTGGCATACCACTTATGATGTTAGGGTTCATCCCCTTTTTGACCATAACCATAATTGCTAGTGTCGTCGGCATTTGGATCTGCGACCGTACTTCAATCCTTATGGACGTGCATGATGACCCACATATTGTTTGGGATGAATGGGCAGGCATGTGGATTACCATGCTACCATTATCTTATATAGGTTTGGGTCAATTAACCCATATAGATGAAGTGCCTTTAGATTGGATTGTTTTAATCACCTCTTTTTTAGCATTTAGATTTTTTGATATTGTAAAGCCTTATCCTATAGGATGGATTGATAGTAAAGTAAAGGGTGGGCTGGGTATTATGCTCGATGATGTTATTGCCGCAGCGATGGCAATATTATTAATGGCAATTGCAAGTTTTATAGCGGTCACTATTCTTTTTTAACTTATTTAAATAACGATATAAACTATGACAAAACTTTCTGTATCAAATTCTTCTGCCTTATCTGTCATTATCCTTGCTGCTGGCAAAGGCACGCGCATGCAGTCAGCAAAACCAAAAGTATTACAAACCTTGGCGGACAAGCCATTGTTGGCCCATGTTTTAGATACTTGCCAGTCAATCAATGTAGATAAGACGATTGTGGTGTATGGCTTTGGTGGCGATCAAGTCAAAAATGCAATGGCAGATTACAAGTTGACTTGGGTTGAGCAGGCCGAGCAGCTCGGCACCGGTCATGCGGTCAAAGTAACATTAGAGGATTTGCCGAGTGAGGGCAAAAGCTTAATTTTATATGGTGATGTACCACTGGTTAGCGCTGACACGCTGACGCGCTTAAAAGAGGCCAATGTCGAAGGCATGTCGATGCTGACGTTAACAGTCGATAATCCGTTTGGACTAGGCCGTATTAAACGTGATGCGCAAGGTCTGATTACAGCGATTGTTGAACAAAAAGATGCGACTGAAGAAGAGCAATTGATTCGTGAAATCAACAGCGGTATCTATTGTGTTGATAATGCGCTATTGCACAAATATTTGCCTAAATTATCTAACGATAATGCGCAACAAGAATATTATCTGACCGATATCGTAAAAATGGCCGTCGCCGATGGTCTTGCCATTGAAGCAATTGAGCCTGATTATGAATTTGAGATTGAGGGCGTTAATAACCGCCAGCAACTTGCCAAACTTGAACGCAGTTTGCAAGCAAAGCTAGTAGAGGATTTACAAGTACAAGGCGTACAGTTTGCTGACCCGAGTCGCGTTGATATCCGTGGTCAAGTCACGGTCGGTCAAGATGTCTTTGTTGATGTGAATGTGGTGTTTAAAGGTCAAGTTACGTTAGGCGATAACGTGACTATTGAGGCAGGCTGTGTTATTAAAGACAGTCATATTGGTAGCGGTACCCACGTGAAGCCTTACTGTGTCTTTGATGAGGCAACTGTTGGTGAGTCAGCCAGCATTGGCCCATTTGCGCACCTGCGTCCACAATCGGTATTGGCCGATAGCACTCGTCTAGGTAACTTTGTTGAAATCAAAAAGTCGAACATTGGTGAAGGCAGTAAAGTAAATCATCTAAGTTATGTGGGCGACTCACAAATTGGCCGTCATGTGAATGTGGGCGCCGGCGTGATTACCTGTAATTATGATGGGGTTAATAAGCATCAAACGACCATTGGTGATAACGCCTTTATTGGTTCGAACTCAAGTCTGGTAGCGCCTGTGACTATCGGCAGTACGGCAACAATTGGTGCAGGCTCTGTGGTTACTAAAAATGTAGACGACAATGCGCTAGCGATTGCCCGTGGTCGTCAAGTACAAAAAGACAATTATCAGCGTCCTGAAAAGAAGAAGTAAGCTCAGGATGACACAGTATTATCCCGTAACAATAACCCTTTAGCCTCTGAACCAGTCGATGCGACCTTAGCTCATAGAAAGCTGTTATAGAAAAGCCATTATAGGAAGATATCGTCGGCCGCGGATAAGGTGATGTGCGGGTGAATAACAAATAAGAAGCTGGCTAGATAACCTCATCAGCAGCTATTAAGAATGATCAATTAAGGACAAGATATGTGTGGAATAGTCGGTGCCATCGCTGAGCGTAATATCTCTAATATTTTATTGGAGGGTCTAAAGCGCTTAGAGTATAGAGGCTATGATTCAGCGGGTCTTACTGTTATCCGTGACGGCGAGTTATATCGTGAGCGTCAGGTCGGTAAAGTCCAAGAGCTCGTCAATGCTGTAGACGGTAACGCCAATACTTTTAAAGGTCATATTGGTATTGCCCACACCCGTTGGGCGACCCATGGTGAGCCTGCACAGCATAATGCGCATCCGCACGTATCTGGTAAAGTAGCCGTGGTACACAACGGCATTGTAGAGAACTACGGACCGCTAAAAGAAGAGTTGATTAAAAAAGGTTATGCTTTTACCTCTCAGACCGATACGGAAGTAGTGGCTCATTTAGTAGCAGACGCCTATAAAGAGACCGGTAATTTATTTAAAGCGGTTAAGCAGATTGTGCCACGTTTACAGGGTGCGTTTGCACTAGGCGTGGTACACGTCGATAACCCTGATGAATTAATCACTGTACGTCTAGGCTCTCCATTGGTAATCGGCGTGGGCATTGGAGAGAACTTTATTGCTTCTGACCAATTGGCACTATTGCCTGTAACCAACCGCTTTATGTATTTAGAGGAAGGTGACATTGCGATTATCAAACGTGATGGTATCCAAGTATTTGCTGATGGTAAGCCGGTTGAACGCGCGATTAAAGAGTTAGATGCCGAGCAGCATAACGCAGATAAAGGCGAGTTTAAGCATTATATGCTCAAAGAGATTTACGAGCAGCCAGATGCGGTGGCGCGTACTCTAGAGATGGGTATCGATGCCGATGATTTGAAAGCAGACTTTTTGCAGCGTCATGAAGAAGCGTTGGCAGGTGTTCGTCATGTTCAGGTCTTGGCCTGTGGTACTAGTTATCATGCCGGTATGGTCGCTAAGTATTGGTTTGAGAATTTAACCCGCCTGCCTTGCTCGGTAGAAGTGGCCAGCGAATTTAGATATCGTAATCCTGTGGTGGTGGACAACACCTTAGTGGTTTGCTTATCACAATCGGGTGAGACAGCGGATACCTTATCTGCCTTACGTGAAACTCAGCGCTTGGCTAAAAGAAGCGATATCAATGGCCTAGTCAGCCTAAGCGTGTGTAACGTAGCGACCTCGTCTTTGGTACGTGAAACTGATATTTTTGTGCCGACATTAGCTGGCGTGGAGATTGGTGTTGCATCGACCAAAGCGTTTACTACTCAATTGGCTGCTTTAATGTTACTGGTGTTGAAAGTGGGTAAAGTTCAGCAGCGTATTGATGCCAATGAGCTCAAAACCATTGTCACCGAAATGCACAACCTAAAAGGTCAGCTAGATAAGAGCTTAACGCTTGACCAGTCGATTGAAAAGATGAGTGAGAAGTTCGAAGACAAAAAGAGTACGTTATTCTTAGGCCGCGGTGTGCAGTATCCTATCGCTTTAGAAGGTGCATTAAAGCTTAAAGAAATCTCTTATATTCATGCCGAAGGGTATGCGGCCGGTGAGCTCAAGCATGGTCCATTGGCCTTGGTTGATAAAGATATGCCGATTGTAGTGCTTGCGCCAAAAGACAGCATGCTTGATAAATTAAAAGCCAATATGCAAGAAGTGCATGCGCGCCATGGTGAGCTGTTTGTGTTTGCTAGTGATTCAAGCGAGCTTGTGAGCGATGACAGACTGCACGTGATTAATGTACCAGATGTGAATGAGCATCTAGCGCCAATCGTCTATAGCATTCCCATTCAGTTCTTATCGTATCATGTAGCTGTTATGCGCGGCACGGATGTGGATCAGCCACGTAACTTGGCAAAATCAGTGACGGTCGAATAGATTTAATCTTCGACAGATTCTAACTTTGTTACACGTAAAGCCCCTGCTAATTCTAAGATTAGCAGGGGCTTTTGTTATCTGATTGGTTTAATCAGGTGTAATGGACAAAATTCAGGCTAAAAACGAGCGGTTAGTCTCTAATGGACAAAATTCAGGCTACCCTTCAGAGTATGTCATTAAAAAGTTGTTAATAAACTTAAGCTTACGTTGTTTATTGAGCCCATTATGACTGCTTAATTGGCGTTTTAACTCGCTAAACAAACCTTCTAGAGAATTAGTTGTATTTGGAATGTTTAAGTCATCTAATTTTCTAGAAGTGAATAACCAATCACTATTTACTCGCAAGCTTCTATAAGCACTTCTAAGACGCTTATGGGTGTACCAAGTCTTACCAGTATCTATATTGGTACTACGCTCATTTAAGTAGTCCTCATGAGTCAAATACCAACTATCTAGAGCTTGAATGAACGTTGTCTTATCATAATCCTTTATATTTAAAGCTAGCTGTCTAAGTGCAATACTTGCGATATTTTGAGGCCTACGAGTTAAGTATCGAGTGATGATCTGTAGTTGATGAAACTGGCACATTTGTATCGGTATATCTTTAAACAAAGCATTAAGACCTCGTCTTCCATCGCAAGTAATGCTAGTGATATCAATGCCTTGTGATTTTATATGCTCTATTCCCAGTTTATACAGAGCGTTGGTCTCATAGTGAATAATACGGTGGTGTAATACCGCTTTGCTTGTATAGTCGAGAAATACCATTAAGCCAAATGTTCTACCAAAGTAGGTCGTGTCCATCACTATGTTGGCACGAGTAGGTAGCTTATTAAGTGACTTTATCTCAATTGTATCTAGTCGCCTTTGTATGGTCTTTATGCTACAGCCATACTTATGAGCAAGTTGTTTATAAGTCTGTTTACCTTGAGTATATTCTTGCCACAAAGTTGTATTATTGAGCCGCCTGCCACCTAAAAACTGCCGATTACAAACAAGGCATTTGTACTGCTGTTTCCCTGATTTATAACCATTCTTTTTAGTGTGTTTTTCACCACAAAAAGGGCAGTTTTTTGATTCATGGCTTTCAATCCTTGCAAATACTTATAGTATATAGCTTTAAAGGGGGTGTCAGCCTGAATTTTGTCCATTACACCTTTAATCACTAGGCGTAATATATAGTCAAAGAGGTCTAACATGGTTACAAAGCAACCGAGTGTCAGTCCTACAAATGTAGGCTTAGCGAGGTTAACACTGTAACCGCTGAGTAGTTCGCTGACTATAATTGTCAGGCCTAACGCAGACCTTTGTATAGGAAGTAACAGCCGACAACAGTTAGTAGCACAGCAAAGCATCTCTTTAGCATCGCCGGAGATAGAATATGAGCGACTTTTGCACCTAGTTTGGCTGTAAAAAAGCTCATGACGCTAATACCTAAAAAGGCATAAATATGCACAAAGCCAATGGTATTTGGTACATCTAATTTTTGCTGCATACCAAACAGCATAAAGCCTAACGCGCCAGCAATCGCAATCGGCAAGCCGCAAGCTGCTGAAGTGCCCACTGCTTTTTGCATGACCACCCCATAACGGGTGAGGTAGGGCACGGTTAAACTGCCGCCGCCAATACCGAAGATGGCCGAGGCGATACCAATCACGCCGCCAGCGGCTAATTGCTTAGGTGTTGACGGTAGGTGAGCCTCTGTATAACCGACGTTTTGACTGTTAGCATTTGCCGGTGTTGCCTGATTCTTGGCTTTAGCGAACATTTTATAAGCAACCCAAAGCAAGAACACACCAACGATAATTTGTAAGTGAATTCCAGAGATTTGTCCTGCCAATCCTGCGCCCAAAAAGCAGCCGATTGCCATGCCAGGTGCTAGATTTTTAAACACAGGCCACATCACTGAGCCTTTTTTATTGTGCGCCATTAACGAGCTAATAGAGGTTACAATAATGGTCGCCAGTGATGTCCCTAACGCTAAATGCATAATTGCGTCAGCAGGGTAGTCCATTTGGGTAAACACAATAAAAAGCAGGGGTACGATTATCGTGCCACCGCCCACACCAAAAAGCCCCGCAGCAAATCCTGCTAGAGCGCCAATAATTAAAAAGATGATTAATTCCACGGGATTTTATATCTCAGTCAAGTTTATTTGGTTTGATAGTTTATCAAACGTTGGTTGGCCAGATTACGATTTTTATTAGAGATAAGTGAGTAGTGCTTAAATCAAGGTCTATCGAATAATACATAGACCCTCTTTATTTTAGTCTGTAGCTAAGCAATTTGTGCTTGAGCACTTTGACCAAGCTGATGATAAGATCTATTAAAATAGACTAAGCTCTCTCCCTTTCCTCTATGCTGCTCGGCTTGCTTAATAGCGACAACGCGGCACATAAATACGCTGTGTGTTCCTACCTCTTGGATTTGGTCAATTTCACAATCAAAACTCACTAAAGCATCTTCCAAAATAGGCGCACCTGTTTTAAGCTCAGTCCAATTAGCCTGTTTAAAGCGCGCTTCAGAATCTAGTCTAGATGCAAAAGCATTCGAGATTTGTTCATGATGGGCACCCAGCACATTGACGCTTAACACTTTATTATCAACGAAATGCGCATGGGAACGAGAAGTGGTATTCATACAGACCAATAACGTCGGCGGTGTGTCGGTGACGCTGCACACCGCAGAGGCTGTAAATCCATGAATGCCAGTGGCGCCTTTGGTGGTGACGACATTGACAGCAGTCGTTAACAAAGACATGGCATCTCTAAAATCGGTTGCTTCAATCATGACTGTCATCCTAAGGTTGGTTTTGATAGAGTACTAAATACCTTATTTATATCACGCCTGTTATTGCTTATTAGCAAAACTAGCGAGTTAGCTCATTACGAACAATGGCTGAGCCTGCACTTAACGCATGTAACTTATCTCGAGCGATTT
This sequence comes from Psychrobacter sp. CX14, assembly GCF_057396205.2. Lineage (NCBI taxonomy): Bacteria > Pseudomonadati > Pseudomonadota > Gammaproteobacteria > Moraxellales > Moraxellaceae > Psychrobacter > Psychrobacter sp. CX14. The sequence goes on from NZ_CM183187.1 coordinate 479,949, forward strand.
GACGTGATAGAGGCGCCATACCGCAGTTGGTCGATGGGTATAGCTTGTCTGCATCGACGAATTGCAAGGCTTTACGTAGCACATCGGCTACTTCTTCCGGTGTTTCAATCTCATTGGTTGCCACATCGATGGCACCAACCATCACTTTCTTACCGCGAATCAATTCAATCAAGTCCATTGGTACACGTGAATTGATACATTCTAGCGATACAATATCAATCTGAGACTGCTGAAGCTTAGGGAATATCTCTTCGTACTGACGCCATTCTGAACCCAGCGTCTTTTTCCAGTCGGTATTGGCTTTAATACCATAGCCATAACAGATATGTACTGCCGTTTCACATTTCAAGCCTTCAATAGCACGCTCTAACGTGGCAACACCCCAGTCACTGACCTCATCGAAGAAGACATTAAAGGCAGGCTCATCAAACTGGATAATATCTACGCCAGCAGCCTCCAAATCTTTGGCTTCTTGGTTTAATATTTTGGCAAATTCCCAAGCTAATTTTTCACGGCTCTTATAATGACCATCATATAAAGTATCCACCATGGTCATTGGACCAGGCAGCGCCCATTTAATAGGTTGATCGGTTTGTGCCCGTAAAAAAGCAGCATCCTCAACAAACACTGGCTTTTGACGGCTAACCGCACCGACTACTGAGGGAACGCTCGCTTCATAGCGATTACGGATTTTAACTGTTTCACGATTTTCAAAATCAACACCATCGAGATGCTCAATAAAGGTTGTCACGAAATGCTGACGAGTCTGCTCGCCGTCACTGACAATATCGATGCCTGCATTGACTTGTTCTTGCAATGACACACGTAGCGCATCTTGTTTGGCTTCGATAAGCGCGTCACCCTCTAATTTCCAAGGAGACCATAATTTTTCAGGCTCTGCCAGCCACGAAGGTTTTGGTAAGCTGCCTGCGGTTGACGTTGGTAATAATAGTGCCATGTTATTTATCTTCTCTAATCTGGTTTGATGTTTGATATATTTGGGAGCGGTCGGTTTTAATCAGTAAGCAAACGCTTAAGCCACGTTTTTAGTATGTGCATCATTTTAACTAGATGTAGTGCTCGAGTCATCTAAACTTGCTGCCCACTCATTAAGTAATTCTTGATGCGGCTTAATAAATTGCTCTTCAGTAAATCTACCTTGTTTCACTGCTAACTGACTGCGCTCTTCACGGTCATAGACAATTTGAGTCAGTGAGTAATCTTGATACTCTAAGCTTGGCTGATAAACCTGACCGGCTGCTGAATTGGCATTGTAAATCTCCGGACGGTAAATCTTCTGGAAAGTCTCCATCGTACTGATTGCACTGATTAATTCGAGATCAGTATAATCGGCCAACAGGTCACCAGAGAAGTAAAACGCCAGTGGTGCCACGCTGCCTTTAGGCTTAAAGTAACGCACTCTTAAGCCCATTTTATGAAAATACTCATCAGTTAACGAGTATTCATCTTGTCTGTATTCCACGCCCAATACGGGATGTTGATTGGTTGTGCGGTGATAGGTTTTGCTGGTCGACACGCTCAAGCAAATAACAGGCTGCTTATTAAAGTTGGCTCTGTAAGCGTCTGAATTTAATAAGTGCTGGAACAGTTTGCCGTGCAGTGCACCGAAGCTTTCAGGTGGTGGTGTGTTTGGATTCTTATCAAAATGATCGAGCAATACCACGCTAAAGTCGTAATCGCGCACATAAGAGGAGAAACTGTTACCGATAATGCCCTCAATACGCTTGTTCTCTTTATGATCAACGATAGTGGTTTGTAGCATTTCAATCGCTGGAAAAGTCTTACCATCTCCTTCGACGTCTAAATCTGCAGAAATAATATCTACTTCAACTGAGTAGCGGTCTGCATTTGGATTGTCCCAGTTGGCTAACGCGTTAAAGCGGTTGTTGATCATGGTTAGCGTTTTGCGTAGGTTTTCTTGGCGGCTATTGCCACGGGCTAAATTCGCAAAGTTGGTTGTCAGACGCGTGCTGTCTGCCGGTTTGTAGTTTTCATCAAAACGAATTTTCGAGATTGAATAGGTTAACTGCTTGCTCATCGGATTACCCTCTATCTTAATTTTTAAATCGACCAAATGTCTGTATGTGATGAATCATACTCAATATATAACATGAATAAAAACGATATAAATTAAAAATAAGATGAATTTAATTCATGTTTATAGATGCTTTAAATAAAGGAATACTATTTAAAGGTGATTTTAAGGATTAAAAATCAGAGTAATTTAAAGGTTTTTAATAGCTAAGGCTATATTATATAAGGGGTGTATAGGATTGGCTTGATATCAGCGTGATTAGTGAATGTCAATTAGATAGAAGAATAGTTACTCAGGTGTCGTGGATAGAAATTGATTAAAGAATAGACAGATTTTGCTATAAATGAATTCTATTCATCCTACTATTAGAAAGTATCAACTGGTATAACAATAAAGCTAGCCAAACCGGGGAGATATAAGAAGGTGTGAGAGGCATAAAAAAGGAGCGCCTAGAGATAAGCACTCCTTCGTAATGAGATAATAAGATATGGATGACGGTTATTTATTTTTAGCAACGGCTTTAAAATGAGACACTTGGTTGTCATTTGAAATAACTAACACAGGCACATTGCCACTATTTTTGCTCAAAGTATATGTGCCCATCACTGTTTTTACTGTGGCGGCATCGAATTTTGCTTCGGTATCTGGACAAGCCATCATAGTGCTCATGATATTGCCAATGTGTACATCACCATTATTAATACTATAAGGCGCTGAAATATTATTACAGGTGTTTTTAAAGTTAACGAGATTGCCACTGTCAGTTGCCATAAAGTTTAAGGTCAATGGCTTAGACGGATTAATAAACAGCTCATCTACCTTTTGGTTATCAGCATCAACTGCATCAATAAGCTGCCAATTGTAGGCTTGTAACACATCATTAGTAATCGGTTGGGTAGTGATTTTAGAATGAGCATGCGGAGTGGTAGTTTGTACGCCGTTGGTGGTTTGACACCCAGCAGCAAGAGCGCCTATAGTAAGGGTAGTGACCATTATCAGTACATTTAATGCTTTCATAATACTCTCTTTAAAAGTGAAAAAATTAGGGTTATTTGTTATTTTAAGCCCCATTATCACAGAGCCTATTTTTGCATACAAGATATAATAACCATTCGAATACTAAAAGTATTAACTATTAACTGTCTTCATCGTTAACCCGTAATTAAAATTCAACAGAGTACTAATCGAGTAGAATTGAGTCAATAGAGGCGTAATACTCTTGTATTTTTGCTGCTATCTAGGCTTATTTTTCGGGCTCAGTAGCGTATAATACCAACAGAAATTATCCAAGCAGTGACAGTTATATAGTAAGCTTTAGGGTAATGGTTTGCCTCGCTATTAAACATGAACAATGCGGATTTTTTTGCTAAGCTATGTTACCTTTATAACAAAAATTAAGTTACTCCTTTTATCACTCTTTCATTCACTTTTAGCATAGAAATAGGAAAAATCATGAGCTATCAGCAACAGCTAGAACGTATCAAAAATGACACTGGATTTATCGCAGCCCTTGATCAAAGTGGAGGCAGTACACCAAAAGCGCTACGTATGTATGGCGTAGAAGAAAGCGAATACTCAAATGATGATGAGATGTTTGCTAAAGTGCATGAAATGCGCACCCGTATCATGACTTGTGATTGCTTTGACAGTGGTCGTGTATTGGGCGCTATCTTGTTTGAAGACACGATGGACCGCGAAGTGAATGGTAAGCCAACCGCTAACTACTTATGGGAAGATAAAAATATCGTTCCTTTCTTAAAAGTAGATAAAGGTCTGGCAGAAGAGATGGATGGTGTACAAGTGATGAAGCCAATTCCAAATCTGGCGGCATTACTAGAGAAGGCAAAAAACTATCCTATCTTTGGTACCAAAATGCGCTCGGTTATCCATCAAGCGAGCCAACACGGTATCGAAGTTGTGGTACAACAGCAGTTTGACGTGGCGAAGCAGATTTTGTCTGAAGGCTTTATACCAATCGTTGAGCCTGAAGTTAACATCGAAAGCAAAGATAAGCTTGAAAGCGAAGTGTTACTAAAAGAGGAGATTCTACGTAACTTAGACAGCTTAGATGATGACCATCAAGTGATGTTGAAGCTGACACTGCCAGAAGAGCAAGGCTTCTATAAAGAGTTAGTTAACCATCCAAAAGTGCTTAAAGTGGTTGCCTTATCAGGTGGTTATAGTCGTGATGAAGCTTGTGAGCGTTTAAAACAAAACCCAGGTATGATTGCTAGCTTCTCGCGTGCTTTCACTGAAGGTTTATCTAAGTCTCAAACAGACGAAGAATTCTCAGCGACTATTGATGCATCAATCGACAAAATCTATACCGCATCTAAAGTATAGATAGTTCATCTTACAAGCACAGTTTTTAGGTTATTTATTCTTAATGCTGCTGTTTTAAACCTATACAAAAGCAAAGAGCTTGAATCTCTAGAGATTCAAGCTCTTTTATTATTTTAGCACTAAAGATCTAGATCATATACCTTTTTATTAAACCTCTTTATACAACTGGCGTCCTTCGCTGTTATATTTCTCACTCATCTGTTCCATGCCTTTTTGTACTTCCTCAAAGCTGGCTTCACCGACTTGACCAACAAGCTCAGTATCCACTTCTTTGATTAGATGTACATCATCAGACAGCTCGCCACTACTTGGGGTTACCTCGCTACCGGTAGGCAGGCCTGCTGCATATTCGCGCACATTTTGAGTGATCTTCATTGAGCAGAACTTAGGACCACACATTGAGCAGAAGTGAGCTGACTTATGCGCATCTTTCGGCAGCGTCTCATCATGATATTCACGTGCGGTATCTGGATCTAAGGCCAGGTTAAACTGGTCATCCCAGCGGAATTCAAAGCGAGCTTTAGACAGAGCATTGTCTCGAGCTTGAGCGCCAGGGTGACCTTTAGCAAGGTCAGCAGCATGGGCAGCTATCTTATAAGTGATAATGCCATCTTTTACGTCTTTTTTATTCGGTAAGCCCAAATGCTCTTTTGGGGTCACATAACACAGCATTGCCGTACCATACCAGCCAATCATAGCCGCACCGATAGCACTGGTAATATGGTCATAACCAGGAGCGATATCTGTGGTCAATGGGCCTAGGGTATAGAAAGGCGCTTCATGACACATCTCAAGCTGTAGATCCATGTTCTCTTTAATACGGTTCATGGCAACATGACCTGGACCTTCAATCATAACTTGTACATCATGTTCCCAAGCCACTTGAGTCAGCTCGCCTAAAGTACGCAGTTCACCAAATTGAGCTTCATCGTTGGCATCTTGCAAACAGCCCGGACGCAAACCATCGCCTAAACTAAAAGCCACGTCATACTGCTTCATGATTTCGCAGATTTCTTCAAAGTGGGTATATAAAAAGCTTTCTTTATGATGCGCTAAACACCACTGGGCCATGATAGAGCCGCCACGAGAGACGATACCGGTCAGACGTTTAGCAGTTAATGGCACATAGCGCAGTAGTACGCCAGCATGAATAGTAAAGTAGTCCACGCCTTGTTCAGCTTGTTCAATTAAGGTATCGCGGAATATCTCCCAAGTTAAGTCTTCTGCTACGCCATCGACTTTTTCTAGTGCTTGATAGATAGGCACGGTACCGATTGGCACTGGCGAGTTACGGATAATCCATTCACGGGTTTCGTGGATATTCTTACCAGTTGATAAGTCCATGATGGTGTCCGCACCCCAACGGGTAGCCCACGTCATCTTCGACACCTCTTCATCAATGCTTGAGCCCAGTGCTGAATTACCGATATTGGCGTTAATTTTCACTAGGAAATTACGACCGATAATCATTGGCTCAGATTCAGGGTGGTTGATGTTGTTTGGAATAATGGCTCGGCCGGCGGCTACTTCATCACGCACAAATTCAGGGGTGATAATTTTTGGGGTATTGGCACCGAAGCTTTCGCCAGCATGTTGACGCATATCGGTCCGTTCATGCTGCTTTTGAGTCTCACGAATGGCGATATATTCCATTTCAGGAGTAATAATACCTTGGCGTGCATAATGCATTTGGGTAACGTTCTTACCTGCTTTGGCACGACGTGGCTTATCGATATGAGCAAAGCGAATGTTAGCAGTTTTGATGTCACGCGCACGCTCATTACCGTAGTTGCTTGATAGGCCGTCTAGAATTTCAGTATCACCACGTTCTTCAATCCACTTTTCACGCAGCTTTGGCAAGCCTTTAGTCAAATCGATATTAACATTGGGGTCGGTATACACGCCCGAGGTGTCATAGACATAAAAAGGCGGGTTCTTTTCGCCATTTTCGAGACCAAAACCGCCAGTTGGAGTATCGGTTAGAGTAATTTCACGCATCGGCACTTGGATATCAGGACGTGAGCCTTCGATATATACTTTGCGTGAGGCGGGCAGGCTGCGCGTTAAGTCGCGGGCTTCTTCGTCAAAGCGCTCGTCTTTGGCGTTGCGGTGAGCGGGAGTTTTGATACTATTTTCTGCATTACTCATGGGAATTTCCTTATTTTTTGCTAATGGCAATTGCCACGTTGGCTTCTAGAATAAAAGGCTAAAAACCGGAGGTAAAAATAAAGACTCGGTAAGTGCAGATTTTGTCGTTTTGACAGTACCCTATTTGTTTATAAATAAACCCTGTATCAGCAGACGGTAACTTGAGAATATCTCTTTAAATATTATGCGCTTATATATTGATAAATAAGCATGCGAATTTTAAAGGATTAACATAAGCGTGAGTCTGGCTCGTCATGATAATGAGCAGGTCTTTATAAAGGATAGGGGAGTTGCAATGACTTTCCTACGGCGGTATTAACCGCATCAGGTTCAACGGGTGATGTCTCAGCAAACGCTTTGTCCAATAATAGTAACTAAACTATTAGCGAACAGATGGCCTGCACCCCGAGTCTTAATGATTTTGATAATACAGATATCTTATCAAACTTTGAGTCCAATAACAGTCTTCAATTGCATTTAAATCTTATATGCCATTTCCTTTATAACACAAAAAAAGCCAATGGATTAATCCATTGGCTTTTTGCACATAATAATGTCAGTAAGACTTACTGTTTACGGTACTTGCCGTCGCCTCTACTCAGTACTTCGACGTCCACTTTACATAAGTTGCAGTTTAGCGACTGGTTTGCTTTTTTAGATAAATCAATAATACGACCTGGGGTGAATGGACCACGGTCAGTAATTTTAACCACAACCGATTTGTTGTTCTTAAGATTGGTTACTTTTACTTTAGAACCGAAAGGCAGTGATTTATGAGCGGCTGTCATGGCGTACATATTATAAATGGCGCCTGATGCCGTTCTTTTACCATGGAACCCTGGACCATACCACGAGGCGAGGCCAGCGTTGGCAGGTACTGTTAATAACATAGTTAACAGCAGAGCAAATGGCATAAAAAGTTTTTTCATAGGTTGTACCTGTTTTTTCATTAATGGTTGGGACACATTGTTACAATAGAATCTTGGCGTTACCGTTAATCTTAGGCTGTTAGTCCTAAGTATTACTCTATTAAGAGCCCTGACGGGTAGCAAAATTAAATTGTCTGCACCAAAACATTGAATGCGTAGTGTACAGGACTACGGTTTAGTTTACCTTGCTAATAGGTAAAGTCAATGTAAAGAATACTTAATGGTGAGATAGATAGCTCTGTGGGAGTCGTGTTAAAGCATACGCAATGTAAGTTTTTAAAAAGATTGCTTTCTAAAAGTTACTATTTTTTACAATAAATAATTATTTCATCAAACTGTCATATTTAGAGGGCAAAATGTGCTCAATCCGATAGAGGAGCTGATAAAAGGATTCATCATTATGTGGCAACTCTATTTTTACCTACCTATATAAAAATATTTATCAATGACTCTTTAGGAGAGAATATGCGTTATTCACTATTGGCCGTAGCAGTAGCAAGTGTTTTAAGTTTAGCCGCTTGTGACAAGAAAACGGACGACACCGCTACAAATGGTGAGACAGCCACCACTACTGAAGGCACAACCGCTTCTGAATCAACCAATTCAACTGCTGGTAGTGCTGATAGCTACACAGACATTGAAGGCGTTGAAATGAACATCAGTGGTGCCGGTGCATCTTTCCCAGCACCTATCTATCAAAAATGGTCTGCTGACTTCCAAAACGCTACCAAAGGTCAAGTCAACTATAACTCTATCGGTTCTTCAGGTGGCGTTAAGCAGATTAAAGCAAACACAGTTGATTTCGGTGCATCAGATAAGCCGCTTAAGCCAGAAGAGCTAGCAGAAGCCGGTCTTATCCAGTTCCCAACCGTTATCGGCGGCGTTGTACCTATCGTTAATATCGAAGGTATTGAGCCTGGTGAATTGGTATTAAGCGGCGAAGTATTGGCTGATATCTACCTAGGTAAAATCACTAAGTGGAACGATCCAGCAATCACTGCATTAAACGAAGGCGTTGAGCTTCCTGATGCCAACATCACTACGGTTCACCGTTCTGACGGTTCTGGTACTACGTTCAACTTCACTTATTATCTAAATGAAGTATCAAGCGACTGGGCTAACATCGGCGTTGATAAAAGCGTTGAATGGCCAACTGACCAAACCGGTACTGGCGTTGGTGGTAAAGGTAACGAAGGCGTTGCTGGTATGGTAACTCAAGCACCTAACTCAATCGGTTATGTTGAGTATGCTTACGCTAAGCAGAACAACATGTCTCATACCGCTATGATTAACGCTGCGGGTAACAAAGTTGAGCCATCTGCTGAATCATTCGCCGCCTCTGGTAACGTTGATTGGTCAAAAGCGGAAGGCTTCTACAAAGTTATCGCAAACTCAGATACTGCCGATGCATGGCCTATCGCTGCAGCAACCTTCATCTTAGTACACAAACAGCCTAAGAACCCTGAAAAAGTTGCTGGTGTATTGAACTTCTTTAACTGGGCATATAACGAAGGTGATCAAGCGGCATTAGACCTTGATTATGTTCCATTCCCAGACGAAGCTGTCGCTCTATTCAAAGAAGAGTGGAAGCAAGTAGTTGGTGCTGACGGTCAGCCAGTATATACCCCTAAATAATATTCGTTAACTTGTCACTGTTAATGAATGTTAAACAATTGGCAAGTAAATGACAATTCATTTACTTGCCTTTTACTAATTATATTTCGATTTATAAATTTTAAGAAAGTTAAATTTCTACTCATGTTGGGGTAACCATGTCTGACTTACAGGCTCAGCTAGCAAAGCAGCGAAGAAACGACGTCATTTTTGTCAATATGACCAAGTTCTTTGCGTTATTAGTATTGGTTTCTTTAGGCGGAATCATGCTGTCGCTAATTATCGGAGCATGGCCAAGCATTAAAGAATTTGGTTTTGGTTTTTATACCAGTTCAAATTGGAGTACCGTTAATGATGAGTACGGTGCTTTAGCCCCGATTTACGGCACCATTGTGACGTCTATTATCGCTATTCTGATTGCCGTTCCGGTTAGCTTTGGTATTGCAATCTTCTTAACAGAGCTTTGCCCTAAGACGTTACGGCGTCCATTGGGTATGGCCATTGAATTATTAGCGGGTATTCCGTCTATTATTTATGGTATGTGGGGCTTTTTCATATTAGCGCCTTTATTTGCCAAATATGTTCAACCTTTCATTATTGATAACTTTGGTCCGATACCGGTTATTGGTAGCTTTTTTGGCGGACCGCCGCTGGGGATCGGTGTTTTCACTGCCTCGTTAATCTTAGCCATTATGATCATTCCTTTTATTGCTGCCACCATGCGAGATGTGTTCTCGGTGGTTCCAGAGTTATTAAAAGAATCGGCTTATGGCGCAGGGGCGACTACTTGGGAAGTCATGTATAAGATTATCCTACCTTATACCAAAGCGGGTGTTGTTGGTGGTGTGATTCTTGGTCTTGGCCGTGCACTGGGTGAAACCATGGCGGTAACTTTCTTAGTCGGTAACACTTATAACATTAATTCAAATTTATTCGGCTCAGGTGTGACTATTACCTCGTCAATTGCCAATGAATTTGCGGAAGCCTCTAGTGAAATGCACGTCGCCACCTTATTACATCTAGGCTTAATTCTATTTGTTATAACTTTTGTTGTTTTATCCATATCTAAAATCATGTTGTCACGTATTGATAAGAGAGCTGGTAACTAATTTTAGGCAGCTATTTTTAGACGACTTAATCATAGATATGTAAGGTATTTGGCAGGAAAAATATTATGACAATGAATTCAAGTGTAACATCAGCCTCTAGTAGCCCAAGCAGTTTTGAGCAGCGCATGAATAAGTCACTGTACTCAAAGCGTAAGTTCTATAACGTACTGGGTCTTATCTTTGCCGTATTGGCTATGAGTTTTGGTTTATTTTGGCTGGGCTGGATCTTATTTGATCTACTGCGTAAAGGGATGGAGGCGATGCTTACCATGCCTATCTTTACCGTCGATACGCCGCCGCCTAATACCATGGGTGGTTTGCGAAATGCGATTGTGGGTTCGATCATGATTGCAGGTAGCGGTCTGTTGATAGGCGCACCTATCGGACTCATGGCTGGCGTTTATTTAGCAGAGTTCTCTCAAGGCTCATGGCTTGGTAAAGCAACACGTTTCTTAAATGACATTTTGTTATCAGCGCCCTCTATTGTTATTGGTCTATTTGTGTTTACATTAATGGTAAACAACCGCAGCTTCTCAGGTTGGGCAGGCGCTATTGCACTGGCACTGATTATTATCCCAGTTGTGGTACGTAGCACCGAAACCATGTTGAACTTAGTACCTAACCAATTGCGCGAAGCCTCTTATGCGCTAGGCGCACCGAAGTGGAAAGTAGTGACTTCAGTAACAATGAGTGCCGCAAAATCAGGTTTGATTACCGGTGTTCTTTTAGGCTTTGCCCGTATTACCGGTGAGACCGCACCATTACTATTTACGGCACTAAATAACCGATTCTTTAGTTGGGACATGGGCAGTGCTATGGCCAACTTACCAATGACCATTTACCAATTTGCTGCAGCACCAGATGACACACAGAATATGATTGCATGGGGTGGTGCTTTGTTAGTTACCTTCTCTGTATTAGGCCTTAACATCCTTGCTCGTATTGTTGGCCGCGAGAAAAATTAAGCTGATTAAACAAACAAGCACACACAACCGTTACTCATTTTTAAGTGATATATAAGGTATGATTATGTCAGACACATTAGAGAAAAAAGCAGTCGTTAACACCACAAACAACAGTGGTGAAAGTATGTTAGAGCAGCCAATTCAGACGGGTAATCAACAAGAGCAGCCAGATACGGCCTCTTTTACCAAACAAACCGTTGCTGATTTGCCAGACAATATGCCAAATCCAAAAATGAAAATCCGTGATTTGGACTTTTATTACGGCGATTTTAAAGCCCTAAAGCAAATCAACATCGACATTCCTGAAAAGAATGTAACGGCATTTATCGGCCCATCTGGCTGTGGTAAATCTACGCTGCTACGTACCTTTAACCGAATGTATGATTTGTACCCAGGCATGCGTGCTGACGGTAAAATCATTCTTGACGGCAAAAATATCTTAGATAAAGATGTTGATGTGAACTTACTACGTGCCCGCGTCGGTATGGTATTCCAGAAGCCAACGCCATTCCCAATGTCTATTTATGACAACGTGGCATTTGGTGTGCGCTTGTATGAAAAGCTGAGCAAGGCCGATCTTGATGAGCGCGTTGAGTGGGCGCTTAAAAAGTCAGCATTATGGCCAGAAGTAAAAGATAAGCTAAAAGCATCTGGTCTGTCTTTATCAGGTGGTCAGCAGCAGCGCCTATGTATCGCTCGCGGTGTAGCAACTAAGCCTGAAGTATTGTTATTAGATGAGCCAACGTCAGCACTTGACCCAATTTCAACCGGTGCGATTGAAGATCTTATCGAAGACTTAAAACACGACTATACCATTGCTATCGTAACCCATAACATGCAACAAGCGGCTCGTGTTTCTGACTATACCTGTTATATGTACCTAGGTGATATGGTTGAGATGGGTGAGACCAATCAAGTCTTCACTAACCCAGCACAAAAAGCGACTGAAGACTATATTACAGGTCGTTATGGCTAACGCTAAACGATTCTTTATAAAAATAAGCATTGTTAGTTGATGCTTATCTAATATAAAGTGTAAGCGTTACGCTAAGTTATACCGACTCAATTTTAGATAGCCAAGCCAAATAGCGACAAATCCTGAGCACAACTTAGAGGTATTGTCTGTTATTTGGCTTGTTTGTTCATGGACATGTTGTGTACGGAAACATTTCACAAAAAGAATAGGATATCCTTATGCCCACATCTGAAAAACATCTGTCTAAAAGCTTTGATCAAGATTTAAGACAAAGTGTTGAGCTATTTATGGAGATGGGACGGTTAGTAGCAGAACAAGTGACCTTAGCCACGCATTCACTCGTTGATGGTAATTCTGAAACCGCCATAAAAGTTATCGATGATGATACTAACGTCAACCAGATGGAGATTAAGGTCGATGAGCAGATTATTTTGCTGGTCGCCAAGCGTCAATTAGCAGCCAATGACCTACGTCTCGTCATGGCATTAAGTAAAGGCGTGGTTGACTTAGAACGAGTGGGTGATGAAGCCAGTAAAATTGCCCGTATGGCTGTTCAGCTAGCAAAAGAGGGCGAGTCACCAAGAGGGTATTCCGAAGTTCAGCATTTATCTAATCAAGTTCGACTAATGCTACTCGATTCACTTGATGCCTTTGTCCGTATGGATCCTGAGCAAGCCCTTACCGTATTACAAAGTGATGATGTGGTGAATGCTGAATATCAAACAGCGACGCGATCTTTAATGACTTATATTATGGAAGACAGCCGTCATGTGTCTAAAGTCATTAATATTTTGTGGGTACTGCGTGCGTTAGAGCGTGTCGGTGATCATGCGCGTAATATTGCTGAATTAGTTATTTATTGCACCAGTGGTAAAGATGTGCGACATACTGACTTTGTGACCGTAGAACAAGCGGTTCAAGAGGCGTCTAATCATATAGCTGCACGTAACCATAACGGTAACGGTAATTTGTAACGGAGCCGTTAATTACTGACCTAAAAAAGGAGCAGCCCTAGGGTTGCTCCTTTTTTATTGCTTCAAACTTTTACATATTCACTCAGGTGGTTTAGTGAAGCGTTTTACTTGCTGTCAGTTTCAGGCGTATATCCTGAAGGACGCTCGTAGTCTTCATTATCGAAGAATTTCTCACGTTGCTCATTAATGAACTTTTTGGCATCAGGATTAATCATGCTTAAATGGTTTTCATTAATCAGCATGGTCTGTAATTCTAGCCACTCATCCCATGCTTTTTTAGATACGCTATTTTGAAGCTCCTCACCTTTTTTGTTAGGAAAAGGTGGCTTTGGCATTTTTGGTAAATCTTGTTTATATTTGCGGCAAAATACGGTATTCGCTTTTGGATCAAAAGTAGTTGTCATTATTTTATCCTATTAATATCAGTGGTTTATTGAGTGTCGATATTGTATTTAGCCAAGCGTTCACGACCACGAGCCACCGCTTTAATAACTTGGTTCGGCGCAGTACCGCCTAAATGGTCACGGGCAGCAAGCGAGCCTTCTAAGGTGAGATAGTCAAATACATCTTCACCAATAGCATCACTAAACTGCTGCAATTGTCCAAGCTCAAGCTCGCTTAAATCGACGCCTTCTTCAATGGCTAAGGCAACGGCATTGCCGACGACTTCATGCGCATCACGGAATGCTACGCCGCGGCGTACTAAGTAATCTGCCAAGTCAGTTGCAGTGGCGTAGCCTTTCATCGTTGCAGCACGCATATTTTCTTTGTTAGGTACTATATTAGGCAGCATATCCACAAATGCAAGTAACGAGCCGGTTAGAGTATCGACGCAGTCGAATAAAGGCTCTTTGTCTTCTTGGTTGTCTTTGTTGTACGCCAATGGCTGGTTTTTCATCAAGGTTAATAAGGTAGTCAGCTGACCGAATACACGTGCTGCTTTACCACGTACCAATTCTGGTACATCTGGGTTTTTCTTCTGCGGCATAATTGATGAGCCGGTACAGAAGCGGTCAGGAATTTGCACAAAACCAAACTGTGCAGACATCCATAAGATAATCTCTTCACTCATACGTGATAAATGCATCATTAAGATAGACGCCGCTGCGGTAAACTCAATCGCAAAGTCTCTATCAGAAACAGCATCCAATGAGTTTTCACAAATACCTTCAAAACCTAATAGCTCAGCAGTAATTGTGCGGTCGATAGGGAAGGTGGTACCGGCAAGTGCGGCACTGCCCAATGGCATTTGATTAATACGGCGACGCGCATCAATTAGACGATCAGTATCACGGTTTAACATCTCAAACCAAGCCATCACGTGATGGCCAAAGCTCACAGGCTGTGCGGTTTGTAGATGGGTAAAGCCTGGCATGATGGTATTAGTGTGTTTCTCTGCCAGACCCAATAGACCAGCTTGCAATTTCACCAATAGCACAACAATGTTGTCTACTTCTTCACGTAGCCAAAGACGAATGTCAGTGGCAACCTGATCGTTACGGCTACGACCAGTGTGCAGTTTTTTACCAACTGTGCCAATGATATCTGTCAAACGCGATTCGACATTCATATGTACATCTTCAAGCGCGATAGACCAGTTAAACTCACCAGCATCAATCTCTTGCTGAACTTGATGTAGCCCCTTAATAATGGTGTCTACTTCTTCTTGAGTTAAGATGTCACACTTGCCAAGCATGGTGGCATGGGCGATAGAGCCTTGAATGTCATGTCTGGCAAAACGTTGGTCAAAGCCAACCGATGCGGTAAATGCGGCAACAAAACTGTCAGTGGCCTCGCTAAAGCGGCCGCCCCACATTTGTTGGCCTTGTCCTTTACCGGCTGTGTTAGAATCAGGGGGAGAGGCGTTAGCAGCAGTTGACGTTTGAGTCGATGATGTAAGGGTATTATTTGGTGAGTCGTTGGTGGCAGTCATATCAGTCTAAATCCAGTAAAAAGCACAGAGTCCCCAGTATAGCAAAGGACGAGTCGACCTTGCTAGCTGAGCGCTTGGAGTTTTTTGTACCCGTGTTTTCTCGCTCATTTTCATTATTAGAGGGACTTGCCTATATTGCGGTCTGGGCATTATTCATTACCGGACTTCAGTTAGAGGGGTTTAATGGTTGGCAAGACGCTGTCAACTATTATGTGCTCAGCTTTATTGTCCTATTTATTACTATTTTTACCACTGTCTTTTTAATAGAAATACAGCGCCCATCTCTCAAAGATGCTCGGGTGATAACGGTATGTACTAAAATGCTGCTGACGGGGGTGTTAGTCGCTATATTTGCAGCCTTTAGTGTCTTATATCTGGTTGGTTATTTTGGTATTACTGATATAACTCTTGAACGTATTGTCAGGGTGACGGCGCTGCATGCGGTGAATACTGGCGGATTTATGTTGGTGATGATGATTTACTATCTACGTCGTCACCGTGATTTAATAAACCTGCAGAAGTCCTTTGAATATAGATTGGCCACCCAAAACGAATATATTAAGGCGCGATTAGAGCCACACTTCTTATTTAATACTATTAATACCCTTATTTCACTCATCGAGGTAGATGACAAAAAGCAAGATGCCACGGATATGCTGCAGCATTTGTCCTATTTATTTCGGATGAGCTTTAACGAACCTGATGAGGTGAATTTTGAAGATGAGATTGAACTATGCGAGCATTACCTTGCTATTGAGCATTACCGCTTGCAGGATAGACTGGTAGTCACTTGGAATCTGCCTGATGCTGATTTGATTTATGATATGAGTATCCCCTCTTTTAGTATTCAGCAGGTATTAGAAAAAACGATATTATATGTTGCAGGACTAAGCACAGACGTGGTATTTATAACCATAACTGTACAATGGCAGAATAATAAAGTCTATGTTATCGTGACCTCGAATATCCCAGAGGGTAATGATATCAATAAATACGACTTAAACCGATATCTTGATTTTAGTGTGCAGGAGAATTACCTGCGTAAGAATTTTGGTGACAGTGCAAAAATAATCATGTCAGCAGAGAATCAACAGATTGTTACTCGAATCGATTATCCTTTACATGATGCTCAGTTTTAAAATCAGTTAGGGTAGAAAGTAAGTAGAATAATGTGAGAGTGATGGATAATTATTAGAGTCATTGAAGAGATAGCGGCAACAAGGAAGAGAGTCACACGCTTTAAACAGTCTTAGGATAAGTGAATGAAAATAGTCGTTTGTGATGACGAGAATTTAGCCAGAGCACTTTTGGTACGGATTATCGAGCAGTCAGGGCATACTGTGGTGGCACAAGCAAAGTCAGGGCGCGAAGCTTTAAAGACGGTTGCAGAATATCACCCCGATGTTTTGTTACTCGACATACGTATGCCTGAGATGGACGGTATTGAGTGCGCTACTGAGCTAAATAAAATGGCGCACCCACCAGCGATTATTTTTGTGACTGCTTTTGATGAGTACGCCATTACTGCGTTTCAGACCAATGCAATTGCGTATTTGCTCAAACCGGCTAAAAAACAAGATTTGCTTAATGCATTGGATAAAGCCAGTCATTTGAATGCGGCTCAAATGAATGAGCTTGCCAAGTTAAATAATAATATTGAAGAGACGACAGAGCGCAATTCTATTTCTGCACGTACTCATAAAGGCATTGAAATTATCCAATTAGAAGATATCTATTATTTTACTGCCGATCAAAAGTACGTCAAAGTACGTCATAAAAAAGGCGTGGTTTTGATTGATGACACTCTAAAAGAGATTGAGCAGGAATTTGATGGCAAATTATTCCGAATTCACCGTAACGCACTGATTAATGTAGATTATTTGAAGTATTTAGAGATGGTAGATGCCGGTCAGTATCAGGTAGGCTTTCAGGAGATAGAGGATACATTGGCTGTCAGTCGCCGTCATGTTCCTACACTACGCGAGCGTATGAAGAATAACTAAATACGCCTGTTTTTTAAAGTATTGCCAACATAACCACACTGCAACACCCCTGTGTTTATGATTAAATAGGGGTGTTTTTTAACGTATTTTAATACACCACACATTGACCACATTGATAAAAAGATATTTATGACCACATCAGCGAATAACACAACCGTAGACATTGCATTAGATACTTTGAATATTGCCACGCGCAAAAGCCCATTGGCAATGTGGCAAGCTGAGCATATTAAGCAGCGATTAGAGTCTTTATATCCCAATTTAACGGTGAACTTAGTGACCATGGTAACTAAGGGCGACAAGATTTTGGATACACCTTTGGCCAAAATTGGCGGTAAAGGGCTGTTCGTCAAAGAGCTTGAGCAAGCACTTTATGACAAACGCGCAGATATTGCGGTTCACTCGCTAAAAGATGTGCCGATGGAATTGCCTGAGGGGCTCATATTAGGGACCTACTGCAAACGTGAAACCCCAACCGATGCCTTTGTGTCTAATAACTACAGCAAATTAGATGACCTACCTCAAGGTGCGGTCGTGGGTACTGCCAGTTTACGCCGCCAATGCCAGATCAAAGCTTATCGCCCTGACTTGGTTATTAAGTCGTTACGCGGTAATGTGCAGACCCGTTTGGGTAAACTAGACGCTGGCGAGTATGATGCGATTATTTTAGCGACCAGTGGTCTGAAACGAGTTGAGCTAAGCGACCGTATCCGTGAAGAAATTGATATTGACATCAGCCTGCCAGCAGTAGGGCAAGGGGCACTTGCTATCGAATGTCGTAGTGATGATGAGGCAGTGCTCAATTTGCTTAAGCCATTAAATGATGGTCAGGCGCGTATCCGTCTTATCGCAGAGCGCGCTTTAAATCGCCGTTTAGAAGGTGGTTGTCAGGTACCGATTGCAGCGTTTGCAGTTATTGAAAAAGAGGAAGCCAATTCGCATAACAAAACCTTATGGCTGCGTGGCCGTGTCGGCTCAGAAGATGGAACGACATTGCTAAAAGCGGATAAGCGTATCGCAATGACAGGCAACCAAGCAGACCGTGAAGCACAAGCCGAGCAATTGGGTATTGATGTTGCCGAACAGCTACTAAGTTCAGGTGCAGACAGTATCCTAGCGGCCATATATTCTGATAATAAGAGTTAATAACTTTCTATTTATTTTATAAGCTCTCTTATTAACCTAAACCCTGACGCGCGTAACGATTGTCATGATATTTATTAATACTCGTCCTGCTAACCGTGCCAAACTGTTAAGTGATGCTTTGCAGGATAGAGGGTTGACGGTGCTAGAGATGCCGCTACTGACATTAACACCCATTAATATCAGTGAGTGCGAGTATCAGTATCAACAAGACTTTTATCAGAAGCCTAACGCCTACCACGCATTAGTAGTGGTGAGTCCTACCGCAGCACGTATGGGTTTGGCAGCTTGTCCCGATGGATTTGTGCCAAGCTGCGCAGTTATTGCCGTGGGTCATACCACCGCTGAGGTACTGCGGCAGGCCGATTGGACGGTGCAATGCCCAGATGAATACAGTAATGAGGGCATGATGCGAATGGCGGAGCTGTTTACTTTACAAGCCGGAGATAAGGTGCTGATTTGGCGAGGACGTGGCGGTAGACGGCTACTCGTTAATCATTTACAAGATAAAGAGATAGTAGTCGATTCCATTGCTTGGTATCAGCGTCATATCCCCGTCGATGCCGAGCAAAATTTTAAGGCCATGCAGCAACAGTTAGATAGTCTAAAGCATGCGGATATTGATACTAATAAAGAGTCGCAAGAGAGCCAATTATCACATCAAAAGCCGATTGCACTGGTCAGCAGTGGTGAGGCATTTACCAATTGGCGTTTATTACTAGACAGTAAAGACGCAACACTGAAATTAATAGACTTCAGCTATCTAACCTTTGGGACGCGCCTGACTCAGACCTTGCAAGATCTGCAGTTGTCTTGTACGCGTATTGAACACTTGGATGTGGATGAGGTTTGGCGGGGTATTGAGCGTTTAAGTCAATATCCTGAATAATAATTAATAAGAGATAAACTATGAGCAGCAGTCAGCAGACTATTAAAGTATCAGAAACATTTGAGAAGCCCGAAGCTTTAACTAAATTTGCTAGTGTTTACGCGCAGCCTGTCGTTTGGAACGATATGGATGCCTTTAATCATGTTAATAATGTGGTCTATTATCGTTATGCAGAGTCAGCGCGGATTAATTATCTGTCTGATGTTAATTGTTTTAATGATGAAGTGACCACAGTGTTGGCGGAGTCTAGCTGCCAATACTTAAAGCCGGTGGTTTATCCAGATACACTATTGATTGGCGTACGCACAAAAAAACTGGGTAATACCAGCATCGTGATGGAGTATTGCTATTTTAGTACCGCGCAGCAAGCTGTGGTGGCAACCGGTAGCTCCGCCTTAGTCAGACTCAATAAAGAGGGCAATGCTAAAGTCGCTTGGACAGACACAGAGCGCAGCATCATCTTATCGTTTGAGCTGCGTGTCGGTCATACCCCGCAAACTTAATGTTCTCCTTATTATTCAAAAAGGCCCCTGCTGCCGGTGAATTAACGCCTTTATTACCGAGTCTTGATAGCACGCTGTATCCATTGTTATGGCAGGGTCACCATTATGATTCTGCTTACGAGTTGCTGTTATCGGTTATTCAACAGGGTTATCAAGAGGATGCCGAGCTGCAAAAGCAGTTTAGTCAGTTGCTGCAACAAGAGCCGATGTATCAAGATTGGATTAACTTTACGGTCTTTGGTGGCTATGTTCAGCGCAGTTTTAGAGCGTTTTATAGTCAAAACGAAGATATCTTTAACGCCGATATGCCTGACTTATTAAGGCACGAGCTGATGCGGCATACTCAGCGCCTGCCAGCCGGTCAAGTTGTATTGGTTGGCGGAAAACTTCCCAGTATCGTTAGGCAAGAGAAGTTATTAATTAGCACTCTCAATCCGTTTAAGGCATTAAATGATGCTGTGCGCCATTCTCATATTAATAATAATCAGCGAAAGCCTTCTACGTCTAAATCAACTGTTAATACAAATCCTGTGATTGTTTTAAATATCATTACCGCAGCCTCAGAATACGTCAAAGCCTTTGCAGTAAAGCACAATAAGCGTACCAGTGATGGTTTGCGTAATGAAGTGATGATTCTAGATTTCAATCAGTTAATTCTGACCAAAGAAGAGTCACATACAAATAAAAATAATGCCCAACTTGATAGTCAATATCTGATTAGGCATTATACGATGCGTTAAAGCGAATAGAGCGAACCTAGAGTTTAGCTTTGCTTTTATTTAGTACCAAAGATTTTGTCACCAGCATCGCCAAGACCGGGGATAATATAGCCATCGTCATTTAGATGACTGTCCAACGAGGCGGTATAAATCTTAACATCTGGATGATGCTCATTAATCAAACGCACGCCCTCAGGCGCAGCAACCAAGACTAGCGCTTTAATTGAACAGCAGCCTTTCTTCTTTAGCATCTCAATGGTTGCTAACATTGAGCCGCCAGTCGCTAACATAGGGTCAATGATTAGAGCAGGGCGCTTATCAACATCAGCAACCAACTTTTCGAAAAAAGGTACGGGCTGTAGTGTCTCTTCATCTCGCTGTAAGCCAACCATTGAGATTTTAGCAGTTGGAATCAAATCTAAAACCCCATCTAACATACCCAATCCAGCGCGTAGAATAGGTACGACGGTCACCGTTTTACCTATAATCTGCTCACCTTTAATTTCACTACCATCCCAGCCTTCCATCGGAAACTCTTCAATTTCAAAGTCACGACACGCCTCATAAGCCATTAATCGAGCAAGCTCACTGGTCAAAGTACGAAATTTATAAGTACTGCATTTTTGTCGTATTAAGCTTAGCTTATGACGGACTAGGGGATGGTCGATGATTTCTATGTTCAGATTGTTCATAAAACCTCTGTTAAGCGTCTGGGGGATGCGGGCGAATAGAATGAAGTTACAGTATTATAAAGAGATATTTGCTGACCCTGATGTTATTTTAAATAGCACTTGAGTCTATCTATAGTGTACATAAAATAGCGCAATAAAATAGGGTGTATCAACGAATACGCCCTAATATATGTGCCAAAAAATTACCAAAACAATTATACCAATAAAACAAAAGCAACTGACAAACCTGCCAGTTTAGATAGGCTAGATATCATATGAATAGTTTTAATCTTATATAAAGCTATACCCGCTAATAATAATGAGGAGAATGAATCATTAATAACGATAACACTAATAGCGATTTACCTGTAGAAAGTCACCCTTTCGAGCCGGTGCTACCTGAAAATGCGACTGTCATGATGATGGGAACCCTGCCGCCCACGCCAGATAAATGGGGGATGTCTTTTCATTACCCGAACTTTAATAATGATATGTGGCGTATTTATGGGCGTGTATTCTTTAATAATGCCGATTATTTCCGTAATGGAACAGAAAAAGGTTTTGACCCTGAGCGTATCAATGCTTTTTTATATGATCGAGGTATCGCCTCTTGCCCGACCGTTAAAAAGGCCATTCGAGAGCAGGGTAATGCTGCGGATCGCTTTTTGACTATTGTCGAAACGGTAGATTTACATGAGATATTGTCGCAGCTGCCACAGCTTAAGACCATTTTTACCACCGGTGGTAAAGCGACTGAGATATTGATGCAATTGTTAGAAGAAGAGCAAGGCGCGCCCATTCCTAAATCAAAAATGCCCAAGACCAATCAGCAGATAGATTACCTTTATGCAGGCCGAGACTTAACCTTATATCGACTACCCTCTACGTCTCGAGCTTATCCTTTGTCATTGGATAAGAAAGTGGCCGCTTATCGAGACTTCTTTGAGCAGGTAGGGAAAGTCTAGTTCTCTTCAAATCGGGTTAGAGCTTATCTGGCTATTATTCCGATTTTCCAGCGTATTTATTCTTAATCCTATCAGACTGTCAATACGGCCTTAATCTTTTGCTATATTTTAGTGAAAAGGCTAAGGTCGTTGATGCTATTTTTCTAGTTTAATTTGCACTATTGACCTAGATTTAATACATCTATCTGTCACATAGATAAGCTATATCTATTATATAAAGTTACAGTTTATGCATTTGGTTACACAGCTAGTCTTTCATTTACAGATAGTTCAAAGGATAGGACAAAAAAAGCACATAATCCACTCGTCTATTAGTGGTCTAATGGGGTTACTGCTTTGATTTAGTTAATAAAAATTTTAACAGTGTATTTAATAAGAAAGCTGATAAGACGTATGCTTTCTGCTTTAATTATTTCTAATTAATCCTATTTGAGGTGTTGCCATTAATATAAGCTTTCAACTGATGACTCGTGCTGAGCCACCTGCTGTCGTGCAGCAAACGATTGAGGCATTGTTGGTGGTTAAATCTCATGCTGATGAGATACTCATTATCGATAATAACCATACCAATGAAGCTCTTTATAAGCCTTTAGAGCAGTACTGTAATAGTTTGCCTAAGTCACTAAAAGTACGCTTTCATCATATTGATGACGTTGTAGGCTATAAGGCTGGCGCGTTAAATCTAGCACTGCAGATGATGGATAAGGCGTGTGATTACATTGTTGTCGTTGACAGTGATTATCAGCTTCTTCCTTGGGCACGTGAGAGAATTAAGCAAGCAGTTAAGCGCTTTCCTGATCATGCGCTGCTACAGTTTCCTCAATATTATCGGGATAGAGGGAGAGCGGATATACATACCGAGCTCAATCATTATTTTAGCTATCATTTAAATAAACCCAATAATCGGCAGCGGGCATTATCGACGGGTACCTGTGCCGTTATTAAAAAAGATGCGTTAGTAAGAGTGGGAGGATGGTGTAGTGACTCGATAACAGAGGATGCGCAGATGGGTGTGTTACTGCATCTAAATGGGGAACGCACTCAGTACGTTAATGAGGTGATTGCTACAGGCATGTTGCCTCTGAATATAGTTGATCTCATAGCACAGCGCCGACGCTGGGTATATGGCAACGTGCAAGTGCTACGAAATTACGGCAAGATTCTACGCAGATCTAAGCAATTAGGGCTATCGAATATCGCAGAGACAGTCAATAAAATGGAGCTTGAGGCTAATTCATCTAATCAGATACAGGATAAGCACCCTGTAAATAAGCGTCTTCCCTTTAAATTCTCGCAGGCTCTTGACTTTAAGAGTGTTCGTTATCTTCGGGCACATGTCTCTCAATTGAATGCTTGGATAAATTTAACAGGCGTCTTTATACTGCTGCAAACATTGGGTATTGGCGGTCTGATTGTTAATAACTACGTTGACCAAGAGTCTTTATTATCTATCTCATTAACAGCGCTGCAATTTAGTTTTGCAGGATACGCTGTTTTTATTAGTCGTAGATTATGGGCGTATTTAAGTGACTCAAAACCGCTAACCGTGCCAGATCCAATTCAGACAGATATTTCAGCATCTTCTTCTATTAAGACTAATCCCTTTAAATCTTTGATGACTAAGCTAAGAGGATCAAAGGCTGATAGAAAAACCCTTACTTATAAAACCTCTATTATTCATAGATTACGTGCTTGGGTTGTGCACCTAAATTTTTGGGAAATTGGCGCCTTGTCATGGCTTCCTGTGTTGTGGGGACAGCAAAAGCCGTTTATATGTACGCCAAAGGTCAATACCCATCCACAAAAAACATTGAAAAATCAGTGGCAAGCAGCAAGAGTGCTTCCTAAGCTTTTAACCGGCCTCAATATTGGGACAGTTGTCATGGTATGGCCGCATTCAAAAGCGTTGACGGTCTGTGCTTTATCAATAATAGGCTTAAAATTAGCCGCAGCTGCGGTGCTTATGTCTAATTATTCAGAGTCAAATGTTGGCTTCAGTCAACCTGCTAGTAACAGTCTAGAGAGGTTAAATAGCACAGAGTTCAGTGCCGATGTATTTAAAAGTATTGCCTAGCTTGAAAATATTTAACTGCTTTATATAACGTAAAAAGTCTCGAAATAACAATAATAAATCGTTTATAACGAATACAAATTAAGGACGCTCTATGTTTACAGAGGGAGTGAACCGGCCTCTAAAAATTGCCATTATCGCGCATTCTTTATATCCCATCGCTGAGCCTTATGCTGGCGGGTTGGAGTTGATTACTCATTTACTGTGTGATGAGCTGGTTAAGCGTGGGCATGAGGTAACCCTTTATGCGCACAAAGACAGTCAAACAGGTGCAATATTAAGACCACTGATGACACGTGAGGCATTCGATGAGCAAATATACCCCAATGAACACACTTCACTGGGTATGACGCGTGATGAGCTGTACCAGTATCACTTATACCAAGATGCCATGCGAGAGATTATTGAAGCGACCAATCGAGGTCAATTTGATATGGTTCACAACCACAGCTTACATTATGTACCGATGCTGGTTGGTCAAGCGCTTGGACCAAGATTGATAACCACCTTTCATACGCCTATTTTTCCACAGTTACGTTTGGCGTTACTGACGCTAAGTAAAGGTACAGACACCCAGTTCACGAGTGTCAGCAATTTTCAACAACACCTATTTGAGGAATTTGTTGCCTCTACCGTTGTCTATAATGGCGTCGATGTTCAATCATTTGTATGCAATACCGATGAGGTTAAGGAAGAGTCTTATTTTTGGTTTGGCAGGATTTGTCCAGAAAAAGGCACCCATCTTGCGATGCAGTATTGCCTAAAAGCCAATAAAAAACTAACCATTGCAGGGCCCAAAAGCAATCTTGACTACTTTAATGAAAAAGTAGCTCCGATTTTAAAGAGAGATAAGTCGGAAAATGGCGGTCAAGGCTTGTTTAATTATGTTGGGCATCTGACTAAGAATGAAATAAACGGCTATCTAACGCAGTCGACAGCCATGCTGTTTACCAGTACATGGGATGAACCTTATGGACTAACTCTGGCTGAAAGTCTGGCGGCCGGATGCCCTGTTATTGGTTTCGATGCTGGTGCGAGTAAGGATATTATTACAGGAGACAGCGGTATTATTGTACCAAAGCATGACGAGCAGAAATTTATCGCTGCTTTCAGTGATATTAAGAATATCTCACGACAAGCGTGCCGTGCTCGAGCAGAGGCGTTTTGCTCTGTACAGGCGATGGTAGATGGATACTTATCTTGTTATTTTAAGACGATTAATAACCTAGCAGAGAAAGGTTGTGATGGTGTATCAGCACAGCTAGCTGCTGGTTATCAATCTATAGATGAGACGTATAATCTATGAATATCGGGTATTATGCGCACCATCATGGTACAGGGCACTGCCGTCAAGCAGATAAATTAGCGGCTCAATTGCAGTTACTCGATAAGGCCTCATCAGACAATTTGACGGTATTTACCAGTTTGCCTGAAGATAATTATATCTTTCGGCATGTAGACCTCAGAAATATCATACGCCTACCAGATGAACATGAAATGAATTCAGATGTTTTGCCGGGTAGAGCAGGTGTTTATTGGCAGCCTGATTGCTTGCACTACTCACCGGTTGGGAATAATAATATTCGGCAGCGCAGTCACATCTTACTGTCAGAAGTACAAAGCCGCAAAATCGACTTGATGATTGTTGATTTAAGTGTTGAAGTCGCTTTGTTATGCCGAACTGCCAGCATCCCTTATTTATATGTACGCCTGCCAGGTGAGCGCAATGATTCACCGCATCTAAATGCGTTTGCTGGTGCTATTGGATTGTTAGCGCCGTATCCAAAAGCATTAGAATCTGCCAGTGTGCCGCAGTGGGTACGTGACAAAACCTTATATTTGGGTTTTGCAAATCAATCCCTCTCTAAGCAAAATCTTTCAAAAGAACAGTTTAAGGCAATGGTCGCTGATTTAGCCAATCAGCAAGAGAACCTGCTCGATCCAAGACGGCCGTCTACTATAGTAACGGTTATAAAAGGGTTCGGCGGGCATGAAACAGTGGATACTTTATTGCCCACGCTAAGAGAGTTACTACCTGATGCTTATATTATTTCGCTTGGTCCTATCACTACCGAAGCAAAATCGTCTGTTGATTTAGCGGCCCAAGTAGACAGTGTCACTCCTTTTTTACAGTATAGCGATTTATTGATGATGGCCTGTGGCCTCAATGCCGTGGGGGAGGTTTGCCAATACGATACGCCTTTGGTTGTTATTCCGGATGAACGTCCACATGATGAACAGCAGCAAATGGCGCAAGCACTCATCTCGTGTGGTCGAGCCATCGCATTCGAGCAGTTAGTTGATAGCAATATGGCAACCATTCCGAATACCAATCGCTCATTGCGGGACATGCTTTCTCAATCTGCGACAGCTGACTTTAGTCAAAGCCTCGTTAAACACAAAAGTGTTAAACACTGGTTTTATAAGTGGTTACTGCCGCAACTTAGTATCCAGCCCAAGCGTCAGAATTGAGTTTGGACTTTAAAAGCCAAGTCTAATCTCTAAGCAGCACCATCAAAATCAAGGAATATCCACAGTCATGCCTCTTGTCTCCCACACTCGATCTGCAGATAATAATTCAGACAATATCTTACCTGTCAGTGTGATTACGACCTGCTATGGGCGTAATAATCATTTATATAATTTGCTGGCAAGCTTGCAATCAGGGGCTATGCAGCCTGCTGAGGTAATTATTGTTAATGATGATGCGGATAAAAATAGACTGAATACTTTTGATTTAAATATCATTCAAGTTCCTACCACAGCCAGTCAGACCATAGAAGACGACTCTGAAAACAAACTGTCAGCACGGTTTGATATTGGTCGTAATCGTAATTTAGGTGCGAGGCGGGCAAGCTATGATATTCTTATTTTTTTAGATGTTGATTGTATCGCCTCAGCGGATTTTATTGCAGGAATAACGAACAAAATTAAGCAGTACCCACAAAGCCTAATCATGGGACAACCTCTTTATTTAACGCGTCCTTTGACGGAAGAAGAGACTCAACGATTAAGTTTTTATAGTGAAGCTGAAGATGAGAATAATAAAGAAAGTATATTGTCTACAAAGTGGTTAGATTCTTTGTCAGTGCCAAATCCTTATCGACATAATCTGGTATCAAAGGTATTAATTGAGGCTCAAACATCGAGTGGTTCTACAGACAAATATCTGATAGACAAAGACGATACTAAAATAGAGCAAACTGATGATTATGGCTCGTTTTGGAGTTTGTGTTTCGCAATTTATAAATCACAGTTTGAGCATATAGGCGGATTTGATACCAGCTATGTAGGCTACGGTGCTGAGGATACAGATTTTGCCTTTACTGCTCGCAAGCTAGATATAGATTTCTACCTCACCAGTGATGTTGTTTATCATCAACAGCATTCGGTATATCGGCCACCGCTTAACCACTTAAACAGTATCGTTATTAATGCCAATCAGTTTTTTGATAAGTGGCAACATTGGCCGATGTCAGGTTGGCTAACCGAGTTTGTAGATATGGGACTGATTAAATGGGATAATAATCAAGCCAAGCCAATTGACATATTAAGACAACCTACTTCGCAAGAAGTCGATAAGGCGCACTGTCCTGATGCGCCATTCGTATAAACTAAATATGATATCAATGAGGTTACGACTCAGTTGTTTTAATTCTTGTGACGTTATCAGGTAGATTAGACATTTCCTGTCTTTCAAAATCCCAGTTATGTCCATGCCAAAAATATTCTGTGCTCTTATTATGATTAAAGCCAAGTAACACAATCTCTAGCGGGTGTTCATACTGGTCTTTTAAATAAGCTTGCACTGCGAGCATTAAGCGATACATTAAAAAACCTGATGAGGGGGCTGATGAATGAATGTTTTCATAAACAGGATAATCAGCGACCACTGGGTGCATATCGTTTAAGATTCTAGTGTAGTAGTCATCGCTTATTGCCTGACGTAATAAATTGCTAATTACGAGTGTCACACTGTCATCAATAGGATCGTCATCAGGATTAGGGTCATCTTCTACAGTAGGAAAGTGATAGCCCTCATTGCCAAAAAGAAAACCAACTTTGCCATCTTTCAGTATTTGCTCGATAGCGGGTAGATTGTTGCGACGTGGTGGTAAGCCGAAATGTAGAAGACTGTCACCTATTTGCCTAAAAAATAATAATTTAAGCAATGGTTGAGCCAATGGGCTGCTCGTGAAGTAATCGGCTTGAATAAAATGATTGAACAACACCAGAATATCGTCTTGTTGTAAGGTGCTATCCAAAATTTCTGTGCTAATAGCAGGATTGTTGGCGATAAGAACGACTCTTTGGCTATCTAATAAGTGTTCAATGAAAAAACGGGGTAGGGTTAGATAAGCCTCTTGAAGGATATCCTTTTCAAAAAGGTCAGTCTGGTTAAGTATTTGAGAGTTAGAAGGTAACTCTGATTTAAGTTCTGTCTTATAGGTCATAAACGAAGCACTTTTATAGTGATATGGTGTCTGTATTATAAAGTTTAGTAGAGCAGAGGTAATTAACTAATATAAGGTTTGATGTAAACAAGAATTCAGTTATCAATCAAAAAAGACTTTAATCTTCACTAAAAATAAATACTTTTAGATCAAGGGTTGACACTAGAATTAAACCCTCTATAATACGCCCTCACTAAGACGGACAACAGCGAATTAATCGAGAGATTAGAAGCGAGTTCACTTAGAAAGAATTAAAATTAAGTGTTGACAAAGATATCGAAATCTATATAATTGTCAGCCTGCTAAGCAACAACGTTATTACTAATTAATAATAACTGAGTGTAGCAAAAGATTTAACTTAGGCTTGGACGACAAGCTAAGAAACTATTTAAAAGCTAAAATCAAAGAACAACTTGTGTGGATTTTTGCTGATTTAGGATGCTAAAAATTAAAGTTGGGGCTATCTCTTATCGGGGTAGTGACTAACTATAAAAATTATCATTCTTTAATTAGTAAAGAAACTCGAAGTTAATTCATTATATGAAACATACGGAAAGCAAATTTGCTAGTAATAGGATGAGCCAAGTTTAGAAGTCTCTTTAAAGGACTTCATAGCAAGATTAAACTGAAGAGTTTGATCATGGCTCAGATTGAACGCTGGCGGCAGGCTTAACACATGCAAGTCGAGCGGAAACGATGGTAGCTTGCTATCAGGCGTCGAGCGGCGGACGGGTGAGTAATACTTAGGAATCTGCCCAGTAGTGGGGGATAGCACGGGGAAACTCGTATTAATACCGCATACACCCTACGGGGAAAAGGGGGCGCTTGCGCTCTCGCTATTGGATGAGCCTAAGTCGGATTAGCTAGTTGGTGGGGTAAAGGCCTACCAAGGCGACGATCTGTAGCTGGTCTGAGAGGATGATCAGCCACACCGGAACTGAGACACGGTCCGGACTCCTACGGGAGGCAGCAGTGGGGAATATTGGACAATGGGGGCAACCCTGATCCAGCCATGCCGCGTGTGTGAAGAAGGCCTTTTGGTTGTAAAGCACTTTAAGCAGTGAAGAAGACCTTATGGTTAATACCCATAAGCGATGACATTAGCTGCAGAATAAGCACCGGCTAACTCTGTGCCAGCAGCCGCGGTAATACAGAGGGTGCAAGCGTTAATCGGAATTACTGGGCGTAAAGCGAGCGTAGGTGGCTTATTAAGTCAGATGTGAAATCCCCGGGCTTAACCTGGGAACTGCATCTGATACTGGTGAGCTAGAGTAGGTGAGAGGGAGGTAGAATTTCAGGTGTAGCGGTGAAATGCGTAGAGATCTGAAGGAATACCGATGGCGAAGGCAGCCTCCTGGCATCATACTGACACTGAGGTTCGAAAGCGTGGGTAGCAAACAGGATTAGATACCCTGGTAGTCCACGCCGTAAACGATGTCTACTAGTCGTTGGGGGACTTGATCCCTTAGTGACGCAGCTAACGCAATAAGTAGACCGCCTGGGGAGTACGGCCGCAAGGTTAAAACTCAAATGAATTGACGGGGGCCCGCACAAGCGGTGGAGCATGTGGTTTAATTCGATGCAACGCGAAGAACCTTACCTGGTCTTGACATATCTAGAATCCTGCAGAGATGCGGGAGTGCCTTCGGGAATTAGAATACAGGTGCTGCATGGCTGTCGTCAGCTCGTGTCGTGAGATGTTGGGTTAAGTCCCGCAACGAGCGCAACCCTTTTCCTTAGTTACCAGCGGTTCGGCCGGGGACTCTAAGGATACTGCCAGTGACAAACTGGAGGAAGGCGGGGACGACGTCAAGTCATCATGGCCCTTACGACCAGGGCTACACACGTGCTACAATGGTAGGTACAGAGGGCTGCTACACAGCGATGTGATGCGAATCTCAAAAAGCCTATCGTAGTCCAGATTGGAGTCTGCAACTCGACTCCATGAAGTCGGAATCGCTAGTAATCGCGGATCAGAATGCCGCGGTGAATACGTTCCCGGGCCTTGTACACACCGCCCGTCACACCATGGGAGTTGATTGCACCAGAAGTGGGTAGCCTAACCTTTTAGGATGGCGCTCACCACGGTGTGGTTGATGACTGGGGTGAAGTCGTAACAAGGTAGCCGTAGGGGAACCTGCGGCTGGATCACCTCCTTATTGACGCATCCGGTCAGCAAGAATTCACAACAA
Organism: Psychrobacter sp. CX14; assembly: GCF_057396205.2. NCBI lineage: Bacteria > Pseudomonadati > Pseudomonadota > Gammaproteobacteria > Moraxellales > Moraxellaceae > Psychrobacter > Psychrobacter sp. CX14. Next base: position 510,606 of record NZ_CM183187.1, read on the forward strand.
GTTGTTCTTTGGTTTTAGTAAGCTTTAAGCTCAGGGTCTGTAGCTCAGCTGGTTAGAGCACCGTGTTGATAACGCGGGGGTCATAAGTTCAAGTCTTATCAGACCCACCACTTATCATACGGAAAGCACTAGAAAATCACAGATTTTCTCTTGCGAAGCTAAAATGTGCTCCCAGCACATTTCTTCACGCTTCTCAGGGGCCATAGCTCAGCTGGTAGAGCGCCTGCCTTGCACGCAGGAGGTCAGGAGTTCGACTCTCCTTGGCTCCACCATTTGGTGATACAGATTAAGAGTAATAGATAAACCAGAATTAAGTGATTACTGATTACTTACTTCTGTTTTATACAGAAAGCATATGACGACTGGATGACAGCGTTATTATTATTTAAAAACATAGATATGAGTTGTAATACGGTTGATACCTAATCTTTCACGTTTAGGTGTCAACCAGTAACCAACCTCTTTAACGACATCAGTTGTTATCCCAAGAGGTTGGTTACAAAGTAAAGAGAACTGAATCAAGCGTAAATTATCAAGGTGATATCGTTATAATTGCTGACAAAGACCCTTTGGGGTTGTATGGTCAAGTAATTAAGCGCACATGGTGGATGCCTTGGCAGTCAGAGGCGATGAAAGACGTGACAGCCTGCGATAAGCTTCGGGGAGGTGGCAATAACCTGCGATCCGGAGATTTCTGAATGGGGAAACCCACCTAACGTAAGTTAGGTATCCTAATTTATTAGGAAGCGAACGAGGGGAAGTGAAACATCTCAGTACCCTTAGGAAAAGACATCAATAGAGATTCCCCTAGTAGCGGCGAGCGAACGGGGAGGAGCCGACTTAATTTTATGTAGAAGAACAGTGTGGGAAAACTGGCCATAGTGGGTGATAGCCCCGTATTCGAAACATAAATGCAAGCATATTAAGTAGTGCGGGACACGAGAAATCCTGTATGAAGATGGGGGGACCATCCTCCAAGGCTAAATACTCCTGACTGACCGATAGTGAACCAGTACCGTGAGGGAAAGGCGAAAAGAACCCCTGTGAGGGGAGTGAAATAGAACCTGAAACCGTGTGCGTACAAGCAGTGGGAGCGGACTTGATCCGTGACCGCGTACCTTTTGTATAATGGGTCAGCGACTTATATTCTGTAGCAAGGTTAACCATTAGGGGAGCCGTAGGGAAACCGAGTCTTAATAGGGCGAATTAGTTGCAGGGTATAGACCCGAAACCGAGTGATCTATCCATGAGCAGGTTGAAAGTGCCGTAACAGGCACCGGAGGACCGAACCCACTATCGTTGAAAAGCTAGGGGATGACTTGTGGATAGGGGTGAAAGGCTAATCAAACTCGGTGATAGCTGGTTCTCCCCGAAAGCTATTTAGGTAGCGCCTCGGACGAACACCATTGGGGGTAGAGCACTGTTTCGGCTAGGGGGTCATACCGACTTACCAAACCGATGCAAACTCCGAATACCGATGAGTGATATCCGGGAGACACACGGTGGGTGCTAACGTCCATCGTGGAGAGGGAAACAACCCAGACCGCCAGCTAAGGCCCCAAATTCCTAGTTAAGTGGGAAACGAAGTGGGAAGGCATAGACAGCTAGGAGGTTGGCTTAGAAGCAGCCATCCTTTAAAGAAAGCGTAATAGCTCACTAGTCGAGTCGGCCCGCGCGGAAGATGTAACGGGGCTCAAACTAGGAGCCGAAGCTGCGGATTTGAACATGTTTCAAGTGGTAGGGGAGCGTTGTGTAAGCCTGTGAAGGTGTGTCGTAAGGCATGCTGGAGGTATCACAAGAGCGAATGCTGACGTGAGTAACGATAATGGGTGTGAAAAGCATCCACGCCGGAAGATCAAGGGTTCCAGTCCAACGTTAATCGGGGCTGGGTGAGTCGACCCCTAAGGCGAGGCCGAAAGGCGTAGTCGATGGGAAATCAGTTAATATTCTGATACTTGTTTATGATGTGATGGAGGGACGGAGAAGGTTATGCCAGCTCAGCGATGGTTGTCTGAGTGAAAGGATGTAGGTAGACGGCTTAGGTAAATCCGGGCTGTTAATACTGAGATCTGATAGCAAGCTGTACTTGTACAGCGAAGTGGCAAATACCATGCTTCCAGGAAAAGCTTCTAAACGATAGTCATAAACGAATCGTACCCTAAACCGACACAGGTGATCAGGTAGAGAATACCAAGGCGCTTGAGAGAACTCTGCTGAAGGAACTAGGCAAAATGGTACCGTAACTTCGGGAGAAGGTACGCTGTCGATGGTGAAGGACTTGCTCCGTAAGCTATTGACAGTCGCAGATACCAGGCTGCTGCAACTGTTTATTAAAAACACAGCACTCTGCAAACACGAAAGTGGACGTATAGGGTGTGATGCCTGCCCGGTGCTGGAAGGTTAATTGATGGGCTTAGCGTATGCGAAGGTCTTGATCGAAGCCCCAGTAAACGGCGGCCGTAACTATAACGGTCCTAAGGTAGCGAAATTCCTTGTCGGGTAAGTTCCGACCTGCACGAATGGCATAATGATGGCAGCGCTGTCTCCAGCAGAGACTCAGTGAAATCGAAATCGCAGTGAAGATGCTGTGTACCCGCGGCTAGACGGAAAGACCCCGTGAACCTTTACTACAGCTTTACATTGAACTTTGACCTGACTTGTGCAGGATAGGTGGGAGGCTTTGAAGCAGATACGCCAGTATTTGTGGAGCCAACCTTGAAATACCACCCTGGTCATGTTGGGGTTCTAACTCAGGTATAACAATACCGAGGACAATGTATGGTGGGTAGTTTGACTGGGGCGGTCTCCTCCTAAAGAGTAACGGAGGAGTACGAAGGTGCGCTCAGAACGGTCGGAAATCGTTCATAGAGTATAAAGGCAAAAGCGCGCTTAACTGCGAGACCCACAAGTCGAGCAGGTACGAAAGTAGGTCTTAGTGATCCGGTGGTTCTGTATGGAAGGGCCATCGCTCAACGGATAAAAGGTACTCTGGGGATAACAGGCTGATACCGCCCAAGAGTTCATATCGACGGCGGTGTTTGGCACCTCGATGTCGGCTCATCTCATCCTAGGGCTGAAGCAGGTCCTAAGGGTATGGCTGTTCGCCATTTAAAGAGGTACGCGAGCTGGGTTTAGAACGTCGTGAGACAGTTCGGTCCCTATCTACCGTGGGCGTTGGAAATTTGAGAGGATCTGCTCCTAGTACGAGAGGACCAGAGTGGACGAACCGCTGGTGTTCGGGTTGTCATGCCAATGGCATTGCCCGGTAGCTACGTTCGGATTGGATAACCGCTGAAAGCATCTAAGCGGGAAGCCAACCTCAAGATTAGATTTCCCTTAAGAGCCGTTGAAGACTACAACGTTGATAGGCAGGGTGTGGAAGCGCAGTGATGCGTGTAGCTAACCTGTACTAATTGCTCGTTTGGCTTGACCATACAACACCCAAGTGGTTTTGTAGCTCTGATAAAACAGAGACAGCCAATTATTTCGATATCATCCTGATAATACATTGATTCAGGTTCTTGATATACTAGTCAACACAAAGTTAAGCTAACACTTAACCAACTCATATCTATACCCCCTTTGCTGACGACAATAGCACGATGGAACCACCTGATCCCTTCTCGAACTCAGAAGTGAAACATCGTAGCGCCAATGGTAGTGTGGTTCGCCCATGTGAGAGTAGGTCATCGTCAGCTCCCTATACCCTAAAAGCCCCCTTTCATTAATTTGAATGGGGGCTTTTTCTTTTGCATGGTTTTATTATTTAGCTAGAAGTTATTAAAAGTTGATTATTTAGGTGTCATTTTAGCTGGTCCAAGTAGCAGATTTGAGTCAATAAATTAAATAAAAACAAACCCTTGACCTTGCTCTAATAGTCTATATAATACGCTACCTGTTCAAGAGAAAGCCTAGCGTAAGCGAAGCGGATAAAGAATTGAAAAACTTTAAAAAAGCTCTTGACTAAATAATTAAAGCGTCTATAATACGCACCTCATCGGGACAACGAGATTGCCAATTGAAAGATTGGTTCGTGTTACCTGAATGAAACGAATTAGAACAAAAGCTTGACAGGAATCGAAAAAGTGATATACTGAATGGCTCGCTAAGTAAGAACGTAAATTGCTTAAACTTATCTTAGTGTTAAACTTACCGCGGATGACGCGATAAGTCAACTATTTAAAAGCTAAAATCAAAGAACAACTTGTGTGGATTTTTGCTGATTTAGGATGCTAAAAATTAAAGTTGGGGCTATCTCTTATCGGGGTAGTGACTAACTATAAAAATTATCATTCTTTAATTAGTAAAGAAACTCGAAGTTAATTCATTATATGAAACATACGGAAAGCAAATTTGCTAGTAATAGGATGAGCCAAGTTTAGAAGTCTCTTTAAAGGACTTCATAGCAAGATTAAACTGAAGAGTTTGATCATGGCTCAGATTGAACGCTGGCGGCAGGCTTAACACATGCAAGTCGAGCGGAAACGATGGTAGCTTGCTATCAGGCGTCGAGCGGCGGACGGGTGAGTAATACTTAGGAATCTGCCCAGTAGTGGGGGATAGCACGGGGAAACTCGTATTAATACCGCATACACCCTACGGGGAAAAGGGGGCGCTTGCGCTCTCGCTATTGGATGAGCCTAAGTCGGATTAGCTAGTTGGTGGGGTAAAGGCCTACCAAGGCGACGATCTGTAGCTGGTCTGAGAGGATGATCAGCCACACCGGAACTGAGACACGGTCCGGACTCCTACGGGAGGCAGCAGTGGGGAATATTGGACAATGGGGGCAACCCTGATCCAGCCATGCCGCGTGTGTGAAGAAGGCCTTTTGGTTGTAAAGCACTTTAAGCAGTGAAGAAGACCTTATGGTTAATACCCATAAGCGATGACATTAGCTGCAGAATAAGCACCGGCTAACTCTGTGCCAGCAGCCGCGGTAATACAGAGGGTGCAAGCGTTAATCGGAATTACTGGGCGTAAAGCGAGCGTAGGTGGCTTATTAAGTCAGATGTGAAATCCCCGGGCTTAACCTGGGAACTGCATCTGATACTGGTGAGCTAGAGTAGGTGAGAGGGAGGTAGAATTTCAGGTGTAGCGGTGAAATGCGTAGAGATCTGAAGGAATACCGATGGCGAAGGCAGCCTCCTGGCATCATACTGACACTGAGGTTCGAAAGCGTGGGTAGCAAACAGGATTAGATACCCTGGTAGTCCACGCCGTAAACGATGTCTACTAGTCGTTGGGGGACTTGATCCCTTAGTGACGCAGCTAACGCAATAAGTAGACCGCCTGGGGAGTACGGCCGCAAGGTTAAAACTCAAATGAATTGACGGGGGCCCGCACAAGCGGTGGAGCATGTGGTTTAATTCGATGCAACGCGAAGAACCTTACCTGGTCTTGACATATCTAGAATCCTGCAGAGATGCGGGAGTGCCTTCGGGAATTAGAATACAGGTGCTGCATGGCTGTCGTCAGCTCGTGTCGTGAGATGTTGGGTTAAGTCCCGCAACGAGCGCAACCCTTTTCCTTAGTTACCAGCGGTTCGGCCGGGGACTCTAAGGATACTGCCAGTGACAAACTGGAGGAAGGCGGGGACGACGTCAAGTCATCATGGCCCTTACGACCAGGGCTACACACGTGCTACAATGGTAGGTACAGAGGGCTGCTACACAGCGATGTGATGCGAATCTCAAAAAGCCTATCGTAGTCCAGATTGGAGTCTGCAACTCGACTCCATGAAGTCGGAATCGCTAGTAATCGCGGATCAGAATGCCGCGGTGAATACGTTCCCGGGCCTTGTACACACCGCCCGTCACACCATGGGAGTTGATTGCACCAGAAGTGGGTAGCCTAACCTTTTAGGATGGCGCTCACCACGGTGTGGTTGATGACTGGGGTGAAGTCGTAACAAGGTAGCCGTAGGGGAACCTGCGGCTGGATCACCTCCTTATTGACGCATCCGGTCAGCAAGAATTCACAACAAGTTGTTCTTTGGTTTTAGTAAGCTTTAAGCTCAGGGTCTGTAGCTCAGCTGGTTAGAGCACCGTGTTGATAACGCGGGGGTCATAAGTTCAAGTCTTATCAGACCCACCACTTATCATACGGAAAGCACTAGAAAATCACAGATTTTCTCTTGCGAAGCTAAAATGTGCTCCCAGCACATTTCTTCACGCTTCTCAGGGGCCATAGCTCAGCTGGTAGAGCGCCTGCCTTGCACGCAGGAGGTCAGGAGTTCGACTCTCCTTGGCTCCACCATTTGGTGATACAGATTAAGAGTAATAGATAAACCAGAATTAAGTGATTACTGATTACTTACTTCTGTTTTATACAGAAAGCATATGACGACTGGATGACAGCGTTATTATTATTTAAAAACATAGATATGAGTTGTAATACGGTTGATACCTAATCTTTCACGTTTAGGTGTCAACCAGTAACCAACCTCTTTAACGACATCAGTTGTTATCCCAAGAGGTTGGTTACAAAGTAAAGAGAACTGAATCAAGCGTAAATTATCAAGGTGATATCGTTATAATTGCTGACAAAGACCCTTTGGGGTTGTATGGTCAAGTAATTAAGCGCACATGGTGGATGCCTTGGCAGTCAGAGGCGATGAAAGACGTGACAGCCTGCGATAAGCTTCGGGGAGGTGGCAATAACCTGCGATCCGGAGATTTCTGAATGGGGAAACCCACCTAACGTAAGTTAGGTATCCTAATTTATTAGGAAGCGAACGAGGGGAAGTGAAACATCTCAGTACCCTTAGGAAAAGACATCAATAGAGATTCCCCTAGTAGCGGCGAGCGAACGGGGAGGAGCCGACTTAATTTTATGTAGAAGAACAGTGTGGGAAAACTGGCCATAGTGGGTGATAGCCCCGTATTCGAAACATAAATGCAAGCATATTAAGTAGTGCGGGACACGAGAAATCCTGTATGAAGATGGGGGGACCATCCTCCAAGGCTAAATACTCCTGACTGACCGATAGTGAACCAGTACCGTGAGGGAAAGGCGAAAAGAACCCCTGTGAGGGGAGTGAAATAGAACCTGAAACCGTGTGCGTACAAGCAGTGGGAGCGGACTTGATCCGTGACCGCGTACCTTTTGTATAATGGGTCAGCGACTTATATTCTGTAGCAAGGTTAACCATTAGGGGAGCCGTAGGGAAACCGAGTCTTAATAGGGCGAATTAGTTGCAGGGTATAGACCCGAAACCGAGTGATCTATCCATGAGCAGGTTGAAAGTGCCGTAACAGGCACCGGAGGACCGAACCCACTATCGTTGAAAAGCTAGGGGATGACTTGTGGATAGGGGTGAAAGGCTAATCAAACTCGGTGATAGCTGGTTCTCCCCGAAAGCTATTTAGGTAGCGCCTCGGACGAACACCATTGGGGGTAGAGCACTGTTTCGGCTAGGGGGTCATACCGACTTACCAAACCGATGCAAACTCCGAATACCGATGAGTGATATCCGGGAGACACACGGTGGGTGCTAACGTCCATCGTGGAGAGGGAAACAACCCAGACCGCCAGCTAAGGCCCCAAATTCCTAGTTAAGTGGGAAACGAAGTGGGAAGGCATAGACAGCTAGGAGGTTGGCTTAGAAGCAGCCATCCTTTAAAGAAAGCGTAATAGCTCACTAGTCGAGTCGGCCCGCGCGGAAGATGTAACGGGGCTCAAACTAGGAGCCGAAGCTGCGGATTTGAACATGTTTCAAGTGGTAGGGGAGCGTTGTGTAAGCCTGTGAAGGTGTGTCGTAAGGCATGCTGGAGGTATCACAAGAGCGAATGCTGACGTGAGTAACGATAATGGGTGTGAAAAGCATCCACGCCGGAAGATCAAGGGTTCCAGTCCAACGTTAATCGGGGCTGGGTGAGTCGACCCCTAAGGCGAGGCCGAAAGGCGTAGTCGATGGGAAATCAGTTAATATTCTGATACTTGTTTATGATGTGATGGAGGGACGGAGAAGGTTATGCCAGCTCAGCGATGGTTGTCTGAGTGAAAGGATGTAGGTAGACGGCTTAGGTAAATCCGGGCTGTTAATACTGAGATCTGATAGCAAGCTGTACTTGTACAGCGAAGTGGCAAATACCATGCTTCCAGGAAAAGCTTCTAAACGATAGTCATAAACGAATCGTACCCTAAACCGACACAGGTGATCAGGTAGAGAATACCAAGGCGCTTGAGAGAACTCTGCTGAAGGAACTAGGCAAAATGGTACCGTAACTTCGGGAGAAGGTACGCTGTCGATGGTGAAGGACTTGCTCCGTAAGCTATTGACAGTCGCAGATACCAGGCTGCTGCAACTGTTTATTAAAAACACAGCACTCTGCAAACACGAAAGTGGACGTATAGGGTGTGATGCCTGCCCGGTGCTGGAAGGTTAATTGATGGGCTTAGCGTATGCGAAGGTCTTGATCGAAGCCCCAGTAAACGGCGGCCGTAACTATAACGGTCCTAAGGTAGCGAAATTCCTTGTCGGGTAAGTTCCGACCTGCACGAATGGCATAATGATGGCAGCGCTGTCTCCAGCAGAGACTCAGTGAAATCGAAATCGCAGTGAAGATGCTGTGTACCCGCGGCTAGACGGAAAGACCCCGTGAACCTTTACTACAGCTTTACATTGAACTTTGACCTGACTTGTGCAGGATAGGTGGGAGGCTTTGAAGCAGATACGCCAGTATTTGTGGAGCCAACCTTGAAATACCACCCTGGTCATGTTGGGGTTCTAACTCAGGTATAACAATACCGAGGACAATGTATGGTGGGTAGTTTGACTGGGGCGGTCTCCTCCTAAAGAGTAACGGAGGAGTACGAAGGTGCGCTCAGAACGGTCGGAAATCGTTCATAGAGTATAAAGGCAAAAGCGCGCTTAACTGCGAGACCCACAAGTCGAGCAGGTACGAAAGTAGGTCTTAGTGATCCGGTGGTTCTGTATGGAAGGGCCATCGCTCAACGGATAAAAGGTACTCTGGGGATAACAGGCTGATACCGCCCAAGAGTTCATATCGACGGCGGTGTTTGGCACCTCGATGTCGGCTCATCTCATCCTAGGGCTGAAGCAGGTCCTAAGGGTATGGCTGTTCGCCATTTAAAGAGGTACGCGAGCTGGGTTTAGAACGTCGTGAGACAGTTCGGTCCCTATCTACCGTGGGCGTTGGAAATTTGAGAGGATCTGCTCCTAGTACGAGAGGACCAGAGTGGACGAACCGCTGGTGTTCGGGTTGTCATGCCAATGGCATTGCCCGGTAGCTACGTTCGGATTGGATAACCGCTGAAAGCATCTAAGCGGGAAGCCAACCTCAAGATTAGATTTCCCTTAAGAGCCGTTGAAGACTACAACGTTGATAGGCAGGGTGTGGAAGCGCAGTGATGCGTGTAGCTAACCTGTACTAATTGCTCGTTTGGCTTGACCATACAACACCCAAGTGGTTTTGTAGCTCTGATAAAACAGAGACAGCCAATTATTTCGATATCATCCTGATAATACATTGATTCAGGTTCTTGATATACTAGTCAACACAAAGTTAAGCTAACACTTAACTAACTCATATCTATACCCCCTTTGCTGACGACAATAGCACGATGGAACCACCTGATCCCTTCTCGAACTCAGAAGTGAAACATCGTAGCGCCAATGGTAGTGTGGTTCGCCCATGTGAGAGTAGGTCATCGTCAGCTCCCTATACCTAAAAAAGAGTCACCTAATATTTAGGTGGCTCTTTTTTTATCTAAAATTTGTTGTGACCTACTATACAGAAAATCCCCATTAAGGGATTTTCTCTTGCGCTCGGGTCAAAGCAGTGCTTTGACTATATCCTCGCTCAGGTCATCGTCAGCTCCCTATACCTTAAAAGCCCCTATTCATTAATTTGAATGGGGGCTTTTTCTTTTGCATGGTTTTATTATTTAGCTAGAAGTTATTAAAAGTTGATTATTTAGGTGTCATTTTAGCTGGTCCAAGTAGCAGATTTGAGTCAATAAATTAAATAAAAACAAACCCTTGACCTTGCTCTAATAGTCTATATAATACGCTACCTGTTCAAGAGAAAGCCTAGCGTAAGCGAAGCGGATAAAGAATTGAAAAACTTTAAAAAAGCTCTTGACTAAATAATTAAAGCGTCTATAATACGCACCTCATCGGGACAACGAGATTGCCAATTGAAAGATTGGTTCGTGTTACCTGAATGAAACGAATTAGAACAAAAGCTTGACAGGAATCGAAAAAGTGATATACTGAATGGCTCGCTAAGTAAGAACGTAAATTGCTTAAACTTATCTTAGTGTTAAACTTACCGCGGATGACGCGATAAGTCAACTATTTAAAAGCTAAAATCAAAGAACAACTTGTGTGGATTTTTGCTGATTTAGGATGCTAAAAATTAAAGTTGGGGCTATCTCTTATCGGGGTAGTGACTAACTATAAAAATTATCATTCTTTAATTAGTAAAGAAACTCGAAGTTAATTCATTATATGAAACATACGGAAAGCAAATTTGCTAGTAATAGGATGAGCCAAGTTTAGAAGTCTCTTTAAAGGACTTCATAGCAAGATTAAACTGAAGAGTTTGATCATGGCTCAGATTGAACGCTGGCGGCAGGCTTAACACATGCAAGTCGAGCGGAAACGATGATAGCTTGCTATCAGGCGTCGAGCGGCGGACGGGTGAGTAATACTTAGGAATCTGCCCAGTAGTGGGGGATAGCACGGGGAAACTCGTATTAATACCGCATACACCCTACGGGGAAAAGGGGGCGCTTGCGCTCTCGCTATTGGATGAGCCTAAGTCGGATTAGCTAGTTGGTGGGGTAAAGGCCTACCAAGGCGACGATCTGTAGCTGGTCTGAGAGGATGATCAGCCACACCGGAACTGAGACACGGTCCGGACTCCTACGGGAGGCAGCAGTGGGGAATATTGGACAATGGGGGCAACCCTGATCCAGCCATGCCGCGTGTGTGAAGAAGGCCTTTTGGTTGTAAAGCACTTTAAGCAGTGAAGAAGACCTTATGGTTAATACCCATAAGCGATGACATTAGCTGCAGAATAAGCACCGGCTAACTCTGTGCCAGCAGCCGCGGTAATACAGAGGGTGCAAGCGTTAATCGGAATTACTGGGCGTAAAGCGAGCGTAGGTGGCTTATTAAGTCAGATGTGAAATCCCCGGGCTTAACCTGGGAACTGCATCTGATACTGGTGAGCTAGAGTAGGTGAGAGGGAGGTAGAATTTCAGGTGTAGCGGTGAAATGCGTAGAGATCTGAAGGAATACCGATGGCGAAGGCAGCCTCCTGGCATCATACTGACACTGAGGTTCGAAAGCGTGGGTAGCAAACAGGATTAGATACCCTGGTAGTCCACGCCGTAAACGATGTCTACTAGTCGTTGGGGGACTTGATCCCTTAGTGACGCAGCTAACGCAATAAGTAGACCGCCTGGGGAGTACGGCCGCAAGGTTAAAACTCAAATGAATTGACGGGGGCCCGCACAAGCGGTGGAGCATGTGGTTTAATTCGATGCAACGCGAAGAACCTTACCTGGTCTTGACATATCTAGAATCCTGCAGAGATGCGGGAGTGCCTTCGGGAATTAGAATACAGGTGCTGCATGGCTGTCGTCAGCTCGTGTCGTGAGATGTTGGGTTAAGTCCCGCAACGAGCGCAACCCTTTTCCTTAGTTACCAGCGGTTCGGCCGGGGACTCTAAGGATACTGCCAGTGACAAACTGGAGGAAGGCGGGGACGACGTCAAGTCATCATGGCCCTTACGACCAGGGCTACACACGTGCTACAATGGTAGGTACAGAGGGCTGCTACACAGCGATGTGATGCGAATCTCAAAAAGCCTATCGTAGTCCAGATTGGAGTCTGCAACTCGACTCCATGAAGTCGGAATCGCTAGTAATCGCGGATCAGAATGCCGCGGTGAATACGTTCCCGGGCCTTGTACACACCGCCCGTCACACCATGGGAGTTGATTGCACCAGAAGTGGGTAGCCTAACCTTTTAGGATGGCGCTCACCACGGTGTGGTTGATGACTGGGGTGAAGTCGTAACAAGGTAGCCGTAGGGGAACCTGCGGCTGGATCACCTCCTTATTGACGCATCCGGTCAGCAAGAATTCACAACAAGTTGTTCTTTGGTTTTAGTAAGCTTTAAGCTCAGGGTCTGTAGCTCAGCTGGTTAGAGCACCGTGTTGATAACGCGGGGGTCATAAGTTCAAGTCTTATCAGACCCACCACTTATCATACGGAAAGCACTAGAAAATCACAGATTTTCTCTTGCGAAGCTAAAATGTGCTCCCAGCACATTTCTTCACGCTTCTCAGGGGCCATAGCTCAGCTGGTAGAGCGCCTGCCTTGCACGCAGGAGGTCAGGAGTTCGACTCTCCTTGGCTCCACCATTTGGTGATACAGATTAAGAGTAATAGATAAACCAGAATTAAGTGATTACTGATTACTTACTTCTGTTTTATACAGAAAGCATATGACGACTGGATGACAGCGTTATTATTATTTAAAAACATAGATATGAGTTGTAATACGGTTGATACCTAATCTTTCACGTTTAGGTGTCAACCAGTAACCAACCTCTTTAACGACATCAGTTGTTATCCCAAGAGGTTGGTTACAAAGTAAAGAGAACTGAATCAAGCGTAAATTATCAAGGTGATATCGTTATAATTGCTGACAAAGACCCTTTGGGGTTGTATGGTCAAGTAATTAAGCGCACATGGTGGATGCCTTGGCAGTCAGAGGCGATGAAAGACGTGACAGCCTGCGATAAGCTTCGGGGAGGTGGCAATAACCTGCGATCCGGAGATTTCTGAATGGGGAAACCCACCTAACGTAAGTTAGGTATCCTAATTTATTAGGAAGCGAACGAGGGGAAGTGAAACATCTCAGTACCCTTAGGAAAAGACATCAATAGAGATTCCCCTAGTAGCGGCGAGCGAACGGGGAGGAGCCGACTTAATTTTATGTAGAAGAACAGTGTGGGAAAACTGGCCATAGTGGGTGATAGCCCCGTATTCGAAACATAAATGCAAGCATATTAAGTAGTGCGGGACACGAGAAATCCTGTATGAAGATGGGGGGACCATCCTCCAAGGCTAAATACTCCTGACTGACCGATAGTGAACCAGTACCGTGAGGGAAAGGCGAAAAGAACCCCTGTGAGGGGAGTGAAATAGAACCTGAAACCGTGTGCGTACAAGCAGTGGGAGCGGACTTGATCCGTGACCGCGTACCTTTTGTATAATGGGTCAGCGACTTATATTCTGTAGCAAGGTTAACCATTAGGGGAGCCGTAGGGAAACCGAGTCTTAATAGGGCGAATTAGTTGCAGGGTATAGACCCGAAACCGAGTGATCTATCCATGAGCAGGTTGAAAGTGCCGTAACAGGCACCGGAGGACCGAACCCACTATCGTTGAAAAGCTAGGGGATGACTTGTGGATAGGGGTGAAAGGCTAATCAAACTCGGTGATAGCTGGTTCTCCCCGAAAGCTATTTAGGTAGCGCCTCGGACGAACACCATTGGGGGTAGAGCACTGTTTCGGCTAGGGGGTCATACCGACTTACCAAACCGATGCAAACTCCGAATACCGATGAGTGATATCCGGGAGACACACGGTGGGTGCTAACGTCCATCGTGGAGAGGGAAACAACCCAGACCGCCAGCTAAGGCCCCAAATTCCTAGTTAAGTGGGAAACGAAGTGGGAAGGCATAGACAGCTAGGAGGTTGGCTTAGAAGCAGCCATCCTTTAAAGAAAGCGTAATAGCTCACTAGTCGAGTCGGCCCGCGCGGAAGATGTAACGGGGCTCAAACTAGGAGCCGAAGCTGCGGATTTGAACATGTTTCAAGTGGTAGGGGAGCGTTGTGTAAGCCTGTGAAGGTGTGTCGTAAGGCATGCTGGAGGTATCACAAGAGCGAATGCTGACGTGAGTAACGATAATGGGTGTGAAAAGCATCCACGCCGGAAGATCAAGGGTTCCAGTCCAACGTTAATCGGGGCTGGGTGAGTCGACCCCTAAGGCGAGGCCGAAAGGCGTAGTCGATGGGAAATCAGTTAATATTCTGATACTTGTTTATGATGTGATGGAGGGACGGAGAAGGTTATGCCAGCTCAGCGATGGTTGTCTGAGTGAAAGGATGTAGGTAGACGGCTTAGGTAAATCCGGGCTGTTAATACTGAGATCTGATAGCAAGCTGTACTTGTACAGCGAAGTGGCAAATACCATGCTTCCAGGAAAAGCTTCTAAACGATAGTCATAAACGAATCGTACCCTAAACCGACACAGGTGATCAGGTAGAGAATACCAAGGCGCTTGAGAGAACTCTGCTGAAGGAACTAGGCAAAATGGTACCGTAACTTCGGGAGAAGGTACGCTGTCGATGGTGAAGGACTTGCTCCGTAAGCTATTGACAGTCGCAGATACCAGGCTGCTGCAACTGTTTATTAAAAACACAGCACTCTGCAAACACGAAAGTGGACGTATAGGGTGTGATGCCTGCCCGGTGCTGGAAGGTTAATTGATGGGCTTAGCGTATGCGAAGGTCTTGATCGAAGCCCCAGTAAACGGCGGCCGTAACTATAACGGTCCTAAGGTAGCGAAATTCCTTGTCGGGTAAGTTCCGACCTGCACGAATGGCATAATGATGGCAGCGCTGTCTCCAGCAGAGACTCAGTGAAATCGAAATCGCAGTGAAGATGCTGTGTACCCGCGGCTAGACGGAAAGACCCCGTGAACCTTTACTACAGCTTTACATTGAACTTTGACCTGACTTGTGCAGGATAGGTGGGAGGCTTTGAAGCAGATACGCCAGTATTTGTGGAGCCAACCTTGAAATACCACCCTGGTCATGTTGGGGTTCTAACTCAGGTATAACAATACCGAGGACAATGTATGGTGGGTAGTTTGACTGGGGCGGTCTCCTCCTAAAGAGTAACGGAGGAGTACGAAGGTGCGCTCAGAACGGTCGGAAATCGTTCATAGAGTATAAAGGCAAAAGCGCGCTTAACTGCGAGACCCACAAGTCGAGCAGGTACGAAAGTAGGTCTTAGTGATCCGGTGGTTCTGTATGGAAGGGCCATCGCTCAACGGATAAAAGGTACTCTGGGGATAACAGGCTGATACCGCCCAAGAGTTCATATCGACGGCGGTGTTTGGCACCTCGATGTCGGCTCATCTCATCCTAGGGCTGAAGCAGGTCCTAAGGGTATGGCTGTTCGCCATTTAAAGAGGTACGCGAGCTGGGTTTAGAACGTCGTGAGACAGTTCGGTCCCTATCTACCGTGGGCGTTGGAAATTTGAGAGGATCTGCTCCTAGTACGAGAGGACCAGAGTGGACGAACCGCTGGTGTTCGGGTTGTCATGCCAATGGCATTGCCCGGTAGCTACGTTCGGATTGGATAACCGCTGAAAGCATCTAAGCGGGAAGCCAACCTCAAGATTAGATTTCCCTTAAGAGCCGTTGAAGACTACAACGTTGATAGGCAGGGTGTGGAAGCGCAGTGATGCGTGTAGCTAACCTGTACTAATTGCTCGTTTGGCTTGACCATACAACACCCAAGTGGTTTTGTAGCTCTGATAAAACAGAGACAGCCAATTATTTCGATATCATCCTGATAATACATTGATTCAGGTTCTTGATATACTAGTCAACACAAAGTTAAGCTAACACTTAACCAACTCATATCTATACCCCCTTTGCTGACGACAATAGCACGATGGAACCACCTGATCCCTTCTCGAACTCAGAAGTGAAACATCGTAGCGCCAATGGTAGTGTGGTTCGCCCATGTGAGAGTAGGTCATCGTCAGCTCCCTATACCTAAAAAAGAGTCACCTAATATTTAGGTGGCTCTTTTTTTATCTAAAATTTGTTGTGACCTACTATACAGAAAATCCCCATTAAGGGATTTTCTCTTGCGCTCGGGTCAAAGCAGTGCTTTGACTATATCCTCGCTCAGGTCATCGTCAGCTCCCTATACCTTAAAAGCCCCTATTCATTAATTTGAATGGGGGCTTTTTCTTGGACATAGTTTTTAATTTTTAGAAAATTCATACTGATATTAGATAATTTAGAACTCATAAAAGCTTTAGAACAAATCCCCAGGTATCATATCTGGTTCTAATTCAAGACTAAGCTGTTTTTTCTGACGCTGTCTCATACTTTTAATTCGTTGTTTTCGTCCTGTGATGAGTCTTAGTACTTCGCGTTTTTCTTCGTTACTCATTTTTAGCCACAGCTGACGCTCCTGACGACTACGCAGGCATCCAAAACAATATCCTTTTTTATTGCTTTGACAGACCCCGATGCAAGGGTTTGGGATTTCAAAAAGTTCGATTTGGTTAAGCATGAGTCGTTTACCAGTCCGTGGCTCATCAAAAAAGGAATAAGCATTTAATATTTATTAAGTTTAGCATAAGTCCATAATAGCTTATTATCTTGATTAATCATTCATGAGATAAGGAGATTACTATGATAATAGTTTATGCACATGGGCTAGACAGCTCTGCAAATTCGGTAAAAGGTGTCTTATTAGAAGACTACTGCCAGCAATATCATCAAGATATTAAGGTTATACGCCCTGATTTAAATAAATCACCCGAACAGGTTCTTAAGCACTTATGTGACTATGTTGAGCAAGCTAGAGCTGATAACGAAAAGGTTGTAATAATCGGTAGCTCCCTAGGCAGCTATTTTTCGACCTTAGTGAGTAATAAGACCGGTTGCCCTGCATTTTTACTCAATCCTAGTACGCAGCCTCATATTAGCCTACAGCGCTTTGTTGATGAAAATGTAGAGTTAAATGCTGATCAGTCGCTTGATACAGTCATTTATAATACGACGGGTGGATGGAATATTACATTTAACGACTTAAGCTGGTTTAACGCTCATAAACTGCAAAATGTTAATAATCCGCAACGCGTATATGCACTCATCAAAGAAGGCGATGAATTATTAGACCCAACAATTGCAGCAGACTTCTACCGCTCTCAAGGCGCCAATGTTAATTTGCAACCAGGGGGCGATCACCGTATGACTGATTTTGAACAACAGCTGCCTTTTATAGTATCAGAGGTTTTGAAACTCGTTGAATAGTATTTCTGTCTTAACTTAAAAGGCTAGTCATGTTAGCTGTAGCAAATACATTAAAAAACATACGTCAAAGGCTGTCGTTAATTATGATACTGAAACAACTATTCTGCTGATATTCGTTATAATAGGGGTATTGAAACAATAACAAGCTTAGTTAAGCAAAGGATAATATCGTGAGTAAATATACCGCTCAATCACTTGAAGTCTTAGAAGGGCTTGAGCCAGTTCGTCGTCGTCCCGGTATGTACACGGATACCACGCGCCCAAATCATTTGGCTCAAGAAGTTATCGATAACTCTGTGGATGAAGCGTTAGCAGGGCATGCGAAAAGTATTAAGGTGCAGCTGCATCAAGACGGCTCTTTATCCGTTGAGGATGACGGGCGTGGTATGCCAACCGATATTCATCCTGAGTTTAAGCAAACGGGTATTGAGATTATCCTAACGCGTTTGCATGCTGGCGGTAAATTTAATACCAATAACTATCAGGTCTCTGGTGGTCTGCATGGTGTTGGTATTTCGGTGGTTAATGCGCTCTCTAAGCGTGTTGAGGTGACCGTTTGGCGCGATGGCATTCAGTATGATATTGCTTTTGAGAACGGTGCACCCATTACTAAGTTAACCGAATCAGTAAGCTCTAATAAGCGTAAAAAAGGGACTAAGGTCCGTTTCTGGGTCGATGAGAGTTTCTTTGATAACCCTAAATTTAGTGTTAAACAACTAAAGCACAATCTAAAGGCAAAAGCGGTACTGGCTGCTGGACTATTGATTGAGTTTTATGATGAAATTAATAATGACAAGGTTGTCTGGCAATTCGCTGATGGTGTTGTCGAATATCTTAATGAACAGCTTGATGGTTTAGAGACATTGCCACCTGATCCTTTCTACTTCTCATATGATGCCAAAGAAGGGGAACGTGCAGGTATTACTTTTGCTTTGTCATGGCTACCAGAGGGTGGTAATCCGGTTCAAGAAAGCTATGTTAACTTGATTCCAACAGCGCAAGGCGGTACACACGTTAATGGTCTGCGTACTGGTATTTTAGAGGCCCTACGTGAGTTTTGTGAGATTCATAATCTATTGCCGCGAAATGTTAAATTGACTGGTGAGGATGTTTGGGATGGCATAAACTATATCCTATCGCTTAAATTTAGTGAGCCGCAATTCTCAGGCCAGACAAAGGAGCGTTTATCGAGTCGAGAAGCAGCGGCAGCGGTTCAAGTGCAAGCGAAAGATGCCTTCAGTCTGTGGTTAAATCAAAATGCAGAACTGGGTACCCAGATTGCGGAATTGGCTATCTCTAAAGCAGGCAAACGCTTAAAATCTGCTAAAAAGGTCGCGCGTAAAAAGATTACACAAGGTCCTGCACTGCCTGGTAAGCTTGCTGATTGTCGCGGCGGTGTTCGTGATGGTGCTGAGTTATTCTTGGTGGAGGGTGATTCAGCAGGTGGTAGTGCTAAACAGGCTAGAGACCGTCATTTTCAGGCTATTTTACCGCTGCGTGGTAAGATTTTAAATACATGGGAAGTGTCACCTGATACCGTACTTTCAAGTCGTGAGATTCATGATATTGCCATTGCCATTGGTGTTGACCCAGCATCTGATGATTTATCTGAGCTACGTTACGACAAGATTTGTATCTTAGCTGATGCGGATTCTGATGGTCTGCATATTGCGACCCTTATTTGCGCGCTGTTTGTGAAGCATTTCCCTGCGCTTGTGGATTCAGGTCATTTGTTCGTGGCCATGCCGCCATTATATCGAATTGATATTGGTAAAGAGGTGCATTACGCCTTGGATGAGAGTGAACTTGATCATATTCTAGGCAATGTGCCAAGTAATAAAAAGCCACAAATTACCCGATTTAAAGGCTTGGGTGAGATGAGTGCAGAACAGCTGCGTGAGACGACTATGAGTCCAGATACACGACGTTTAGTACAGCTAGATATGGATGATATGCAGCTGACCAATAGTATGATGGATATGCTATTGGCTAAAAAACGTGCTTCAGATCGTAAAGCATGGCTTGAGAGCAAAGGTGACCTTGCAGAGATTTTGGTATAGCCAAAAAGAATGGACGCAGATTATCTTAACTAATAATAAAGACTATCAATTATAAGGACATCCTATGCTAAACAAAGATAAGGTAAAGGCCGTATCTAGGAGTAAATTACCACAGCTAACTCGAAAAAAATTAGGTAAACAGGTACCCAGACGCGGTAGTCGTCTCATACCGCCTGCAGCCCATTTATTTTTAAAGGTGCTAGGTTGGAGAATTGTGGGCTCAGTGCCTGATGTTCCCAAGGCGCTTTATTTGGCATTGCCACATACATCAAACATTGATGCGCTTTATTCCATACCGACTCTATTGGCCTTAGATTTAGACATGAGTTTGATGGGTAAAAAAAGCTTATTTAAAAACCCAGCAATGGGTAAGTTTCTGACATGGGCAGGAGTTATTCCTATTGATCGTGATGATAAAGGGTCAGTCTTGCAGTCAACTATTGATCATTTTAATGCAAGCTCCAAACTGCATTTGGGCCTAGCACCAGAAGGCACGCGAGAATTTTCAGAGAAGTTAAAGACAGGATTTTATTACATTGCAGAAGGGGCGAATGTTCCGATTATACCGGTTGCTTTAGATTATAAGACCAAAGAAATTCGCTTTATGACCCCAGTGGAACCAACGGGTGACATAGACGCTGATATGACTAAAATCATTCAGCAGTATAAAGGTGTTGTACCTAAACATCCTAAAAAGATGTCGAAAGTACTGCAGGATTTGAATAACGAATAACGAATGACGTTAAATTTTGAGTATAAAAAAAGGCGAGTTCTTACTTGATAATAGTAGGAATTCGCCTTTTTTTTGTTTAAAGGTTACCAATTATCTAAAAGGCAGGATGACCATTTGAGGCGCTGATACCACCATCGACAGGCAGATTTACACCAGTAATCATAGCAGCATCTTCGCTGGCTAAGAAGGTAATGGCTGCTGCAATATCTTCAGGAGAAATAATACGGCCTAATGGACAGCGCGAGTTAAAGGCATTGGTCTTCGCATCATCTTGTTGAATATTAGTGGTCATATCGGTGCGGGTCAGACTTGGATTAACCGCGTTAACACGAACGCCATCCGGGCCATGGTCCAAGGCCAAGGTACGTGTTAGGTTAGTAACCCCTGCTTTTGAAGCATTATAAGCAGCCATATTCCAATCACCGCCTAAACCTGATACAGAGGACACGTTGACGATATTACCTTTAGATTTAATCAGCTCTGGCATTACCGCTTGGCACACATAAAAAGTACCGTTTAGGTTTACATCGATAGCTGCTTGCCAGTCTTCTTGAGACAGCTCTGTGATTTTGCCCATGGCTGATTTGCCGGCGTTATTAACCACGACATCAATATGACCGAATTTCTTGACCACGTGATCGACCATGGCTTTGACTTGACTTTTATCACTAATGTCACAAGTGACCGTTAGATGATTGTCTGTATGAATAAAGGTATGGTCCTCTGGGAACTCAGCTGCGGTTTCCTCTAACGTTTCTTGTGTACGGCCTACTAAGGCCACTTTTGCGCCTTCTTGTGCGAATCTAAGCGCAGTAGCACGTCCAATGCCAGAACCTGCACCAGTAACAATAACAGTCTTCTCTTTAAAGCGTTTCATATGAATACCTTGCCTTATAATTTTAAAATCATGATTCTCAATAGAATTTTGACAATAATCAGCGGGCTTAGCAACCATTGGTGTGACTGAGTTATGTAATATAGCCCATCATTGAGAGCAGTTGCTGCGTTAAGTTCGCTAAGGCCGCTTAGGTCTTGCATATAATCGCTTACTATCTAATTGTAGGCATAAGCTTATGGTTTTTATCTTAATTACTATTTTGATGTTTTATCTGTCTCATATATTTATGATAGTCAGGATGCAAAAAAGGCAGCCAATTGGCTGCCTTTTTTTAAGAGTTATAACTAACATCTATCTCGATGATAATATCTAGCAAATATTATTTGTCGTCAGATGTTGGTAGTGAAGGCTCTTCACCTGATAGAGTAGTGATAGAAGGTTCTTCACCTGTTTTCTCTTGAGTATTAGCGATGGCTTTTTCTGCCTTCGCTTTAGTGGCTTCTTTTTCTGCTTTATCTTGAATCTTACGTAAGAAACGTGCAGCGGCTTCTTGACCACCAAGACCAAATGATAGAGCGAAAGCAACAGCAACCGCACCCAAAGTAAGACCAAAGGCAAGGTTAACGATTGAATCGGCAATGCCCATCGCTTTTAGACCCATCGCAAGCACTAGGCCCATGATAAGTACACGAACGATAGTTGCTAGGAAGTTTGAGCCTTTATCAGAACGCTCAACAACGCCAGCGATGATGTTAGCAAGCCAGAAACCGATGAATAGGATAACAGCACCAAGGATGATGTCTGCACCAAAGCTGATGAACATAGTGATGATAGCACTAATTTGTTCAAAACCTAGTAGGTCAGCGGCAAGAATGCCAGCAAACAACATAGCGAAGAAAACCATCGCATGGCCAACAAGGTCAGAAACTTTAGTGTTACCCATAGCGCTATCTAGGCCAACTTTCGCTGGTAGAGCGTTAACAGTGGTATTCTCAAGTAAACCTTTAACAACGTTAGCAACCATTTTCATGATGAAGTAAGTAATAATCAAGATTGCAGCTGCAGTAAAGATATTTGGCAGAGCGTTCATGATTTTGTTCAGCATATTAGTTGCTGGACGTGAAATTACTTCGATGTTTAATGCGTCAAGAGCAATGATAGTGGTTGGGATGATAACCATTAAGAAAGCTAATGAACCAGCAATGTTTGGTAGGCTGTTTTCACGGTTATTACTGATACCCGCTTTTTCCGCAAAACCTTGTAGGTTTAGGCTTGATACCATGTTGGTAACGATGCCGCGGATGATTTTAGCCACAATATAGCCAACAAAGAATACGACAGCAGCCATAAAGATGTTAGGAATGTAGCTGATTGCTTTGTTAAGCATATTGGTTAGCGGTGCAAATAAACCGTCTAACTGCAATTGGCCAAGTACGATTACTAAGATGAATAGTAAAATTACCCAGTAAACCATGTCAGCAATGGTGCTGCTCATTGGTTGAACACCGGCTTCAGCACTTAATTTTTCATCTAGTGTGGTTTTAGATAGTGCAGCATTGATCGCAGTGCGAGCAACTGTTGCAATAACCCAACCGATAACACCAATAACCACAGCGCCTAATAGCGTTGGAATGAATGATAGAACGCTATCAATCATATTGGCAAATGGTGCTGAAATAGCATTTAAGCTAAGCATGCTTAATGCGCCAGAGATGGCCATTAAGAACACAAACCAAAAAACGACTTTGGCAATGATGTTTTCGATATCGTATGTTTTACCTGTTGAGCTATTAACACGCTGGTTTAAGTTAACACGTGCTAATAAGTTACGTACCACACCACCTAAAGCCATAGCGATTAACCAACCAATAACGAATATCAGAATAGCTGCGATAATCGAACCAATTGGTCCGCTTAAATTGTTATTAAACCAAACAAACATGTTGTCCATGCTGTTTCTCCTATAATGTAATGCAATAAGAGGGGCAGAAAAACCGCCCCTATAACTACTTTTGTTGTTTTAAATTTTGCTGTCTAGCAAGATTATTGTGACAAAATATCTGACGATGACTTAGTCAGACAACTTAAAAAACAAGTTATTTAGTCAGTTTTACTTAACTAAATATTCAATTCAACTAATGATATCAGTTGGTCAATAATAGCCAATCTAAATAACTGACAGTTCACGACCCCACTTTATCGGATTAGTTAACAATAATAAACAGCTATCTTTCATATATGTTTAAATATATGCATATAAATGTGATATAGCACCAATTTATTAACATATTCTATACATTTATCTGTCGTATTAACGTAGCTGTATGGTGAATGAGTGTCGATTTTGATATTATTAGCCCCATTGATATAAATAACGTATCCTATGGGATTCTTTAAAATTATACCGATGTTGGTTCGTCGATTTTACTAAATTAATATTTCATTAAAGTTTAGGTGTAAACACATTCTCTTTATTTCATATCTTAGAATAAAGAGGTAATTGATTTAATTAGCTTTAAACAGTGGTATAGATAAGCGATAAACAGTATTAAGCACAAATCGCATTAAACGATAATGTGTCACCTTTAATGGTTATAACAGGGACACATTATTTCATTCAATCTGAATATAATTTTAATTCACTACAGAGAACATTTATTTATGAAAAAAGTAATGGCCCCTAAAGTACTTGCAGTTGCCCTATTAAGCTCGCTTGCATTTGCATGTGCAAATAATGGCAATAAATCTGAACAAAGCAGCTCTACGGCGACAGTCACTGAGCAAAGCTCAGAGCTTGAAAAAGTAGGTTACAGCATCGGTTACATGATGGCTGAAGGCAATAAAGAGATGGTTGATGACTTAAATCTAGATACTTTTGAGCTTGGTTTTAGAGATGCTTATAACGGTAAGGAAGCGGCTTTAACTGAAGAGCAAATGCAAGAAGTTGTGATGAGCTATCAGGAGAGAAAGCAGACTGAAATGATGGAAAAAATGCAGCAAGCAGCCGTCACTAATAAACAAGAAGGCGATAAGTTCCTAGCCGAAAACGCTAAGAAAGAGGGTGTTAAAACCACTGAATCTGGTCTTCAGTATAAAGTACTTAAGCCAGGTAATGGCAAATCACCAAGTGACAGCGATATGGTTAAAATTAACTATGAAGGCAAATTACTTGATGGTACCGTATTTGATAGCTCGTATGACCGTGGTGAGCCCGTTGTATTCCCAGTACAAGGTATGATTCCAGGCTTTAGCGAAGGTCTAACGCTTATGAAAGAGGGTGGTCAGTATGAATTATATATCCCTGCTGAGCTTGCGTATGGCGAAACGGGTAACCCAGGTATTGATCCAAACAGTACTTTAATCTTCAAAGTAGACATGATTGAAGTGAACCCAGCAATGCCTGAACAGCCAGCGGCAGCACCATCAGCACAATAATCTAATCAGTCGAGTTATATTAGATATTGCTAGATAGATATTTAGTCGCTAATTCATATAAAAAAGGCCTGCAAATCGCAGGCCTTTTTTTTGTGGTAAATTTATTCATCTAAAGCTTAAAAGTAGTCGACTTATAGTTTTTTACGGAAGACTTTTGAGTTACGACCATTATAATAGGTGGTCTTACGTGGCTCAGGTAATTCTTCAGCGCTAACTTCTTCAAAGCCTTGTTCAACAAACCAATGCGCGGTACGGGTCGTCAATGCAAATAGTTGATGGCGGCCATGACTGCGCGCTTGTTGTTCTAAGAAAGCTAATAAGTCGGCACCGCGGCTACCATTGCGGTAATCAGGGTGGATGGCAATAGAGGCCACTTCTGCAGAATCTTCATCTAATGGATATAAGGCAGCACAGCCTAAAATCATACCATCACGTTCAATGACACTATATAGCTCAATCTCTTGCTCTAAACGCTCACGTGAACGGCGCACCAAAATGCCTTGCTCTTCTAGTGGTGCCAACAGTTCAATTAAACCGACCACATCATCGATATTGGCACGGCGAATCTCTTCATATGGGTCATGGCTAATCAGTGTACCTGATCCATCACGGGTGAATAATTCTTCAAGTAAGGCACCATCTTGAGCATAAGAGATAATATGGGTACGATGAATACCGTCACGGCAAGCTTGTGCCGCGCAGTGCAAGAAGTAATAGATTTCACGGTCTAAATCACGGTCACGCAAGAAGCGGTCAATCTCGTTTGGAATCATAGCGTGAAGCAGACGGCCTTCTTCATTAATACCGGTTTCGTTGCCTAAGAAAATTAGCTTATCTGCTTTTAGCGCGACTGCTGCTTTTAACGCCACATCTTCGCCCAATAAGTTGAAGATTTCACCTGTGGCAGAGTAGCCCATAGAGCCTAAAATAACCATATGGCTATGTTGTAGGTTATTCTTAATAGCTTCAACATCGATAGAGCGAACTTCACCGGTCATTTGATAATCAACGCCATCACGCACACCATAAGGTCTGGCTGTTACAAAGTTACCTGACACCGCATCAATGCGTGAGCCATACATAGGAGAGTTTGCGAGCCCCATAGACAGCTGAGCTTCAATTTGTAGACGGATAGCGCCTACCGCTTGTAAGATAGTTGGCATTGCTTCTCGCGGCGTGACTCGAATATCATTATGTAGCGGCGAGTCTATACCAAGGTCTTGTAGATTTTTCTCAATTTGCGGGCGGGCACCATGTACCAACACAAGCTTAATGCCTAAGCTGTGTAATAAAGCAAAGTCATGGATAAGATTGCTAAAGTTCGGATGGTTAACCGCTTCGCCGCCAAACATAATAACGAATGTTTTGCCTCGATGAGTATTAATATAAGGGGCAGAATTGCGAAACCAATGAACATAATCTGGAGTTATTTGTGGCATAGCAGTATCAATCATATATAAAATATCGCAGTGGACTTAAGGCTTAAGAGAGGGACAGACGCTTTTACGATAGCAAAAAATCCCAACTTGGGCTATCTTTATTTTAGCAGTAAGGGCTCAGAAACTGACTTAATACAGATAATTACGTGAATTTGTCGCATACTATGGCTCATTATTCACTTTTAATAAGATCAATGTCAGCTTTAAGGTCCATTATAATTGACCTTAAAATAAAAATAGCCTTAAGAAAATGGCCATACTCAATAATACGGTTGAGTAATTCATATTGAGTGATATACATAGCTATTTATATAAGACTATTAAAGTTATATGTGATAGGTGGCTATGGTTAACGATAGCCACTGAGAAAGGCTGACTTTGCCTGTTAATACCATTAAGATATAGCCAGTAAAGCTATCACGCACTGACATACTTTTATTCACCGTCATATCCATAAACATACAATAAGGGACACTCTTTATGAAATCTTATGCATCTTTTCCGCTGCTAACCAAACTGACCAGTGGTGCGGCATTCGCCTCAGCAATGTTAGTGGCTAGCATGAGTGCGCAGGCTATGTTGCCAACGCCTGAGCCTGAGATGAACAATCCTAGCAACTTAGCCAATGCTGCAGCAATAAATCAAAGCCAAGTTCAAGGTCAAAATCAGATGAATGCCGGCCGAGTTAATGGGGCCAATCAGGTTGAAACTAAGACTGTCGCTGCATTAGTTAGCGTTGATGCACAAGGTCAGCCAGCCTTAAAACCTATTGATGCCAATACGCGTCTACAAAAAGGTAATGTGATTGAATATCATACTTATGTGACCAATCACAGCCCAGACCGTATGCGCAAAATGACAGTAACCATGAGCATTCCTGCCCAAGTGAAGCTTGCTGGTGAAGTTGCTCCAGATACTGCTTCTGCCAGTGTGGATGGTACGAACTATAGCCGCATGCCATTACGTGGCCGCATCAATGGTCAATTGCAAGATGTACCACTTGAGTACTATAAACATCTACGTTGGACCATTGAAGGCTTAGGTATCGATGAGACAGCAGTGATGAAATACCGCGCTGTTGTTCGATAGTTTTTAGACCGCCTATGAGTCGCTAGTGACTAGCGATTAGTTAACACTTAAGTAAAATCAAAAAGCTCATTACCCTTATGGTAGTGGGCTTTTTTAGGTTTTAAAGCTATGTGTCATGAAGCCTTAATAAAGCAAACGTAGTCTGTGTCATAGATAACGTCTCACAAAGCCATTTATTACATCCGTTTACCAAAGCCTTCACACAATGATAGGGACCCACCATGCCTTTAGCATCACAGACATCACGACCTTCTTTATTAAAAAACAGCTTAAAACGCACCCTTTGGGCATCCGCTTTATTATCAACAAGCTTTCTTTTATCTGCTTGTGGTAGTGACTCTGATAACAATATTAGTAGTATGATAGACGACGATGACTCTGTGGATCTAATGACGCACTATAACCGTGTGGTGTTTAACCCTGTCGGCAGTTATGTGCATGGCAGGTTTGATGAATCTGCGGCCGAGATTGTGGCATTTCATGCACCGACAAAACGCAGCTTTGTGGTCAATGCACAAAACAAAAAAGTCGACGTACTTAATATCTCAGACATCACTAAACCGGTATTTGAACAAGCATTGGATGTCTCTGATATTGGCAGTACTGTGAACAGCGTAGCCGTACAGGGCGACTTGATTGCACTGGCTGTTCAAGCGAATATAAAAAGCGATAATGGTTTTGTGGTGATTTATGATGCCAATAGCTTGCAGCGATTACAAACTATTGCCGTTGGTGCGTTGCCTGATATGGTGACCTTCACCCCAAATGGTAATTACTTGTTGGTTGCCAATGAAGGCGAGCCTGAGGATGACTATCAGGTAGATGCTGAAGGCTCAATTAGTATTATCAACCTAATGGATATCAACAACCCATTGGTGCAAACCGCGACATTTACCAAGTTTAATTCACAAAAACAGCAATTAATTGATGCTGGCGTGCGTATCTTTGGTCAAAAAGCAGACGGCAGTATGAGTACGGTCGCTGAAGACTTAGAGCCAGAATATATCGCAGTCGATAAAAACAGTCAGACGGCTTACGTGAGCTTGCAAGAGAATAATGCTATAGCCATCGTTGATATTGCTTCTGCTGATGTGACTGCTATTAAAGCACTGGGTGCAAAAGATCATTCAGTTGAAGGTAATGAGCTGGATGTCAGTAATAAAGATGATGCCATTAACATCACAACATGGCCGATTATGGGCATGTATATGCCAGATGCCATTGCCTATTATTCAGTAGGTAATAAAGGGTATTTAGTGACAGCAAACGAGGGTGATGCACGTGAATGGGGCGACTTCAATGAAGAGATTGGTATTAAAGATGTCGAGGTAGACCCTGCTAAATTTAATGCGCTGGCTTGTCATAACTTGGACTGTAGCGATAAAAAAGCACTGGGTAAAATAGACTTTACCAATACCATGGGTGACAGTAATGGCGATGGTATCTATGACGCGTTATACAGCTTTGGCGCCCGCTCATTTAGTATTTGGGATGTCGATAACTTGACCACGCCAGTTTATGACAGCGGCAGCTTTATGGCCAGATACACCGCAGAGAAGTATCCGAATAACTTTAATGCCAGCAACGATAAAAATGAAGCGGACAACCGCAGTGATAACAAAGGCGTTGAGCCAGAAGGCGTAACCATCGGGCATATCGGCTCACAAACGATTGCCTTTATTGGCCTTGAGCGTATTTCAAGTGTGATGGCGTTTGATGTCACTGACCCTGACAATGTGCACTTTTTGGGTGAGATTAATACACGCAGCTTTGATGATACAAAATTAGCCGCAGCAAAAGACGGTACCCTGCTAGCGGATGCTGATGGTGACTTAGGTCCTGAAGGTCTAACTTTTGTTTCAGCAGAAGAGTCGCCTTCTGGCAAGCCATTGTTATTGGTAGGTTTTGAGGTTAGTGGCAGTTCAAGAGTGTTTGAGCTTGATTTTACTCAAGAGCCTGCGGCTTAATAGCCTTAACGGTATCGGATATTAGCCTAAGAGTTAAAAGAGCCTCAAACAGTGTTTGAGGCTCTTTAGAATGAACGCTGTTTATAACAAATAATGTCTATTGTGCTGACGCCATTCGATAGGTAGATTCCGCTTGTTTAATCGCTTTGAATATAGCCGGTAAGCTGCGCTGTGCGGCAGCTTCTCCTGCCTCAATGGCTTGCTCACGATCAAGGGTATTGATGGTACTAATATTTGCCACATCTGGCTGGATCAAGACATCAGCACGCGCTATCTCAGCTCTATTGGCTGCCTGATAATTTTGCGAATAGTCTGAGGATTTTTTATTACGTGAATTAGCGCTGCTATTGGCGTAGTTACTATAGCCTTGCTCAATTAGCGACCAAATATTTTTATTATTTAGCGCATTATCTTTGTTATTGCTATCCCCCGTACCGACTTGCAAGTCCACAGCAATTACCACGTCAGCGCCCAGTGATTTTGCGGTATCGACCGGTACAATACTGACCACACCGCCATCAACGTATTTTTTGCCAACAATACCAGATAGGGCAGGGTCAGGAATACGCGGTGCAATAAAGATGTTTGGCACACTGCTAGACGCTTGAACCACTAAGCCTGTATTGCCCTCTGTGAAGACGGCTTTTTTAAGACTGTGTTTTTCTGCAGCCACGGCAGCAAATCGGGTAGGGAGCGATTCGATAGGCAGGCCGTTGACTTGCTGATTGACAAAGTTTCGCAGCTTTATGCCTTCAATCACGCCTTGATAGGATAAGGTCGGGTCAGTCAACTCACTATCTCGAACGCTCAATGCGATTGATTCAAGCTCATTGGCTGTCTTACCGCTAGCATAAAGGCTTCCCACAAAGCTGCCAACACTGGTGCCTACGACTAGATTTGGCTTAATGTTGTTTTCTTCAAGTACTTTGATAACGCCAACATGAGCAAAGCCTTTAGCCCCGCCACCGCCAAGCACCAAAGCAATCACGGGGCCTTTGGCTACAGGCTGAGCTTTCGATGGGCTAGAGCTGTTAGGAGTAGTCGCACAAGCGGTCAGTAATATGCCTGCACTAATAATAGCGCCAAATGTACGCATACTTTTAGGCAAGGTCTTTAAAGGGAAGGGTTGATTATTCATCGTCGTCTACATAATCCGTAAGTGGGGTAAGCTCTAGCACTTTAATAAAGCGGCCATCGACGTCAATGATAGAGATATGCCAACCTTGCGTGGTGACACTCTCGCCTTCTAGGTCGCCTACATGCCCAAGCTCCTGCATTACAAGGCCGCCCATGGTATCGACATCGGTATCATCAAAACGGGTATGCAGCTCTTCGTTACAGTCCTCAATTAAGGTTGAGGCTTGCACGATCCAAGTGTTTGGTTTTTCAGGATGCGGAATAATATTATTAATATCGCTGTCCTCATCGAAATCGTCATGCTCATCGACAATATCGCCAACAATCTCTTCTAATAAATCTTCCATGGTCACCACACCGACCATATTACCGAACTCATCGACCACGACTGCCATATGCACTTGGGTGCGCTGTAATGAGCGCAGTAGCGTATCAGAGCGTGAGGTTTCACTGATATAAAGGGGCTGACGTACCAATGATTTTAGGCGAAACGAGGTATTGCCATCGTCTTTTTTACGAATTAGGTTAACAAGTAGAGGGATAAGGTCTTTTGCCAACAAGATACCAATGACAGCATCATCATCTTGGCTGTCAAAGACAGGGTAGCGTGAATGGCTGGTCTCCAAAATCATGTCCATGATATCAGCCAAGCTGTCATTTTCATGAACCCCTTCTACTTGTGGACGCGGTGTCATGATTTCGCGAACCTGAGTTGCTGGCAGGTCGAGGACGCCCTCTAACATATCGACAGTATCAGGCTCTAAAAATTGGTGCGAGTCTTGAACAAGTTTGATTAGCTCATCTCGAGTCTCAGGGGCGGTGTTTAGCCAGCGCTTTAATCCGCGCATTGACCAACTAGCTGTGCCAGAATTGTCATCAGACATGGGGAAGTTATCACCTCGTATGGTTATTAAGTTGTTCTCACTTTATCCCAAGGGGCGTTGATATTCAACGGCAAACACCACTATTTTGACTGCTATTTTGTATTGTCACTGTGAGACGCAATTGCTATGTTGTTATGACTGAAATAAACTGAGTCCACTTTTGGATTACGGATGAACACCCACTATGTCAAAAACCTCCTTGATCTCTCGACTTAAGCTTCGCTTACAGCCGGCAACACGTTTGGCGGCGAGAGTGATTAACGGCGTGGTAAAAGCGCTTATCTTTTTGACATTAATCGTGTGTGCCATATGGGCAGGCCTGCTGCTGTGGATTCAGTTAGTCGATTACCCAGTGATGCGCTGGCTAGTGGTAGCGGTGGTTGCCGCCTTCTCTTTAATAACTTTGGTCAATTATATTCGCCATTCAAAGCAAGGCGCTAAGTGGCTGGCAGGCTTCTCAGTCTTATGGGTGTTGCTTGCTATGTGGTTTGCATGGTTACCGGCTAAGCAAGACCGTCCTTGGCAGCCTGAGGTCAGTCGTTATTTAAGTATCAGCCAAGATGAGCAGAATCCAAATCTGGTTACGCTGCATAATGTGCGTGATTTTGATTGGGTGCGCGCGCCAGATAGCGAGACACTGGTGCAGCCTATAGAGCCTTATTACTATAAAGTCGCTGCAGAGACATCAGAAGAAAAAGGTGAAAGAATTGATCTGGTTGCTAAAGAACGTTGGGTCGATCGTACGATTGATTTAAGCAAGCTGTCTGGGGTGGATATTATTAATTCCTACTGGATGGGGGCGCCTATCGGGCATACTTTGTTGAGCTTCCGTTTTGAAGATGATAGGCCGCTGAGCTTCTCGATTGAGATTCGTAAAGAAGAAGATGAAGTGTTTTCGGCTATAGGCGGGTTTTTTAAACAGTTTGAGATGATAGTAGTAGCGGCAGAGGAGCGCGATATTGTTTATACCCGCAGCAATGTACGTGGTGAACAGGTGTATCTATTCCCAGTGCAAGGTATGACGCAGCAGCAGATTCAGGATCTGTTTTTACAATATCTTAATCAAGCAGAGCAGCTGCAGCAAGAAGCCAAATGGTATAACACCTTAATACGTAACTGTACCACGGTGCTTTTTGATATGGCGCGCGATGTTACTAAAGGTGACGGCCTATTCCCTCGTGACTATCGTATTTTGGCGTCTGGTTATGTGCCAAATTATTTATATGACGAAGGATTATTGCCGGCAGGGAGCTGGGATATTAAGCAGTGGTATAAACGTGCTCATATTAATCCTAAAGTCGCCAGCTTTAGTGAAGCGGATAACCAAAGCGCTTATGACTATTCGCAGAAGATACGCGAAGGATTGCCAATCCCTAAACCTTCGATTAGCAATAATCCAGAGTCTTAATAGCTTGGACCGTAAGCAAAGCTATTATTAATACTAATGGCTTTGCTTCGTACTTAACGGGTTAAGACTTCTGGCAATATAGAGTCTTTTAATAGCCACCAAGTAACGGGGTCAGATACCTTGCGCCAAAACGGTTCAAATGGGGGTGATACAAAAATCATCACTAACAAAATGGCATATAAGCCAAGATAATAATAGCGCTGCGAGTCTTGATAGAACTTCATTGCTGTACCTGACGAGCGCTTAAGGCGTTGGTTTAATAAATCAACACTATAGGCTTCATCCAGTCCAAGATGCACCAAAGAGCCTAATAATAAAAAGGCCCCATAGAACCAGCTGGTGGCAGGCGGCGTATCCAACACGTAGTAGTTTATACTCGTACACAGTAAGGCCAAAACCAGCATATAGGGGACGGAGTGAATGATTCCGCGGTGCACGGTCAGCTTAGTGAACACAGCAAAGATGGCATAGCGCACAAAGGCATAGCCGGCGAGCCAGAGCAATAGCATAGAAACCAGTGATAATTCACTGCGCCAATGAATCAAGAGCGAAAATGCCATCACAAAAGACATTAAATTAAAGCCAATCTTAATCGGTGTTGAGTTGTCAGAGTCGATATCGGGCAACAATCCGCCGACCGTGCCGGCAAGCACGCATAATAAAAACTCTTGAGCACCGACCAGACCTGCTTTATAGGTTACCAAGCCCAAAACCCCACTGACGATAAAGCCGCCAGTGAGGTGGGTATTAAAATTTGCCACAGAGTATTAGCCTACCAATAATGTTCATTCACTATTCCAAAAAAAGTCGTGCTATCTGATAGATAGCACGACTTAGTATAGATTATAACCCTTAAAATATAAAAACTATTTCATATTTTAAGGGTTTATATTAAAAGGTTTTAGGTTGTAAGATCTGTTCCATACGCTTGGCCAAGCGTATATCATGGCTAGAAATACCATTTAAATCATGAGTGGTTAGGCGAACGTGCACCTCATTATAGATATTGGTCCATTCGGGGTGATGCTCGATTTCTTGCGCATGAAAAGCCGCTTGAGTCATAAAGCTAATGGCTTCAATAAAATCGTGAAAAACAAAGGTTTTTACAATCGCATTGCCGTCTTTGCTCCAGCCATTTAATTCTTGCAATTGTATCTCTACTTGAGCGTCGGTAAGATGGCTCATACAGCCCTCCTAAAAAAGTAAAAGGTATCTAGCAGGATAATATACTAAAGTTGCTAGCCTATTGTATAGAGTGTGGAGCAGTTCTAGCATTTAGAGCCTATCACCACTTATTTGACTAAGTCTTGATACTCTTCATGCTTGTTAATATATGAATCAACAAATGAACATGCAGGTACCACTTTCTTATTCTCGCTACGTGCATAATTTAACGCGTGTTTTACCAGTGCTGAGCCAACACCTTGACCGCCAAGCTCTGGTGGCACGATAGTGTGATCATAAACGATGGTATCGCCTTGATCTTGATAGCTGATAAATCCAGTATGACCATCGATGGTTGTTTCAAAACGGTTTTCGCTTGTATTTTGGGTGATATTAACATTATTACTCATATCTCATTCCTTATATTGTGTTTATAACCTCTATATAGACTGTCACGTTAATTACAGAAGTTAGATAGGTAAATAGGTAAAATAGTGAGTTATATATTAAGTGAACTTAACTAAGGCGGTCAGTAGGCAAATAGTAAATGAAAGTATTGTATCGTTATCGGTTTTGAACTAAATAGGATGATTACAAAGGATGATTTAGTTATGACTATTGCAATAGACGACCTCACTATCAAGCCTTTATCGGCCAATGATTACGAAGCATTATTTGACTTTGAGCAACGTAATTGGGACTATTTTAAGCAAGCTGTTGGCGCAAGACCTGATACGTATCGTAAATATGACAGTTTTTGCGACGTTCAAAGCGAGATTATGCAAAAGCAAGCTGACGGCACGATTGCCTTTTATTTAATATATCAAGAAGATAAAGTCGTCGGAAGGATTAACTTACGGGATATTCAAAAAGGATGTGCGAACTTGGGCTATCGCATCTGCGAGTCTGCAATTAGGCAAGGTATAGCTAGTTTTGCTGTTAAGCAAATACTACAAATAGCAAAACAACGAGGTGTAACGCGTCTAAATGCCCAAGTAGCGGACACTAATCTTGCGTCAGAGAAGGTACTTCATAAAAATGGGTTCCAATACTCACATACGGAAGTTGAAGCGGTATCTTTGAATGACACAATGATTAACCTCAAACACTTTTATAAGATGATAACTTACCCCTGATATGCGATAATGCCTTTTAACTGATTATCCCTTTTCTAATTGCTTTTAAATAAGGCCTAAAACGAATAATGGAGTCTTAATGGCACAATATATTTACACCATGAACAAGGTGTCAAAACTTGTTCCACCTAAACGTGAAATCTTAAAAGACATTAGCTTGTCTTTCTTCCCTGGCGCAAAAATTGGTGTTTTAGGTATCAACGGTGCGGGTAAGTCAACCTTACTACGCATTATGGCTGGCGTGGACACCGAATATAGCGGTGAAGCCCGTGCGCAGCCAGGTACTAAGATTGGCTATTTGCCGCAGGAACCGCAGCTTGATAATAGCAAAGACGTTCGTGGTAACGTGGAAGACGGTATGCGTGAAGCGTTAGATGCGCTGACTCGTCTTGACGAGATTTATGCAGAATACGCCGCACCTGATGCTGACTTTGATAAGCTTGCTGAAGAGCAGGGCAAAATGGAAGACATCATTCAAGCTTGGGATGCACACAACTTAAATACCCAACTTGAAAAAGCGGCCGATGCGCTACGTCTGCCACCTTGGGATGCTGATGTGAGTAAGCTCTCTGGTGGTGAGAAGCGCCGTGTGGCACTGTGCCGTTTGTTGTTATCCCGCCCTGATATGTTACTTCTTGACGAACCGACTAACCACTTGGATGCAGAGTCTGTTGCATGGCTAGAGCAGTTCTTGAAGAACTTTAGCGGAACCATCGTTGCCATTACCCACGATAGATATTTCCTTGATAACGTGGCGGAGTGGATTCTTGAGCTTGACCGCGGCTATGGCTATCCATATGAGGGTAACTACACTGAGTGGCTAGAGCAGAAGAATAAGCGTCTAGAAGAGCAGCAAAAGCAAGAAGAGTCATTTGCCAAAGCGCTGAAAAAAGAGCTTGAGTGGGTGCGTAAAAACCAAAAAGGTCAGCAGGCCAAATCTAAGTCTCGTATCCAGCGCTTTGAAGAGCTGAACTCGAAAGAATTCCAGCAGCGTAACGAGACCTCTGAAATCTATATTCCACCTGGTCCTCGCCTAGGTAACAAAGTGATTGAGGTGAACAATATCTCAAAATCTTTTGGTGATCGTCTGCTATATGAGAACCTAAGCTTTAATGTGCCACCAGCAGGTATTGTCGGTATTATCGGTCCTAACGGTGCAGGTAAAACCACATTATTTAACATGATGACCGGTCTAGATAAACCAGATACGGGTACGGTTGAATTGGGTGAAAGTGTGAGCGTGGCCTATGTGGGTCAGGTTCGTGATAACTTAGATGACAGCAAAACCGTTTGGGAAGAAGTATCAGACGGCCTAGACATCATCAAAGTTGGCGACTATGAAACGCCAAGCCGTGCTTATATTGGCCGCTTTAACTTCAAAGGCTCTGACCAACAAAAGTTAGTTGGTAACCTATCTGGTGGTGAGCGTAACCGTCTGCAATTAGCGAAAACCCTAAAGCAGGGCGCAAACGTTATCTTACTGGATGAGCCATCAAACGACTTGGACGTAGAAACCTTACGTGCGCTAGAAGATGCGATTCAGGTATTCCCAGGCACAGTATTGGTCGTATCGCATGACCGCTGGTTCCTTGACCGTATCGCGACTCATATCTTGGCCTTTGAGCCAGAAGGTCCAGTCTGGTTTGATGGTAACTACTCTGAATATGAAGCTTACCGTAAGAAAACGATGGGTGATGACGCCGGTCCTAAGCGTATGAAGTACAAGAAGATTGGCGGCTAAGAGTAGGTTGGTTTGAGGGTTTATTAAATGATTTATAAATGGTTTACTATTTTATAAACCATTATCTTACATAATTTATCATTATTTACTAGAGGCATAATTGCAAAAGCTGTTATGCCTTTTTTATGTCTGGCATTTTAATAGATGTCATTAATTCCTTATTAAAATAAGCCATTAAGGGAGCTTTTGGTAATAGTTATTACCAAAAGCTCCCTAGTCCTGAAAATTTCATTATAAATTTGCATTTGTAAAGAAAAATTATTTTATAAATTTGTTAGCTAATAAACTAATTATATAATTAAGATCAATATTGATTATTATGAAAAATAAAATAGAATATTTCTATTTTGTATCTATATATATAATTTAAGTAATTTTAGTTGTTTATGTTGTTGACCTCGGCAGTGGTTTAGTTTTTAATACACTCATTAACGTCACGTTAATGCTCCTTAAGCTCTGCTGATAAGTAATCAGCCTATTTATGTCACTGTAAAAATTACTTTGAAGTTCTATTAACACCTTTATGACTAAGCGCTTTATCTTAAAGATGTAAATTTTTCTTCTTTAGTTAGTTTCAAAATTGAGTAGTAACAATATAATTTTGATTTATTTATTCTTACAGGGTCCAGAATGTACTAATTAACCTTAATGCTTCGATTGTTAAATGAACTGAAAAAAAACAGTTTAAGGATTGGGATGTTAATACTCACTGATTGGAGTGGGATCATGTTATTGACAATAATAAATAAAATTGGATGCATATTGATTCACTTTTTACTCAGCATCCCCCCTTTACCTGCTACCTGCTAGTAGCATAAACATCAAACTAAATAGAACAAAGATATCAGCATTGTCCAATTTTAAAGTTCAAAAAATCTGCAAATTATAACTTTATCGTCCATTGAGTTCTTAGTAACTCATGGGCTTTTTTAATGTCACAAGGTTAACTCTCACAAACTATAGGTAATAAGCCTAAATAAATGTAGACAGACTTACCCTCTTAAACCATCCAAAACCATCCTAAATTAAGAGAAATAAACTATGAACCATATTTACAAAGTCGTATTTAATAGAGCAACAGGCACCTTTGTGGCAGTCGCCGAATATGCCAAAGGCGCTGGCAAAAAAAGCAGTGGCGTTGTTGGCAGTAGCCGCCGCACTCAATCTACTCTTTCTACTTTGAGTACTCGCACTTTTGTGCTCAGTGCGCTAACCGCAAGCTTGATGGCCGTGAGTAGCTACTCTACTGCTGCTTTTATTGACGGTGAAACGGTTGGTACTGTTGATCGCCTTAATCGTAATATTAATATTGCTTCAAATAACCAGAATTCAGCCGGAACTCAGTCTGTTCCTTTAAGCCCATCTAGAGTTATTGGTCAAGACTCCTTAGCTATTGGTAATTATAACCAAATAGATGGCGGTAATTCCAATATTGCTATAGGGCGTAACAACCTAATTACTGGTAGCGTTGGTGAGGTTGTATCAATAGGTGCTTTAAACCGTGTTTCTGGTCAGCAATCTACTGCTATTGGTAATAATGTGGAGGTACCAGGTAACTCAAGTATTGCCATTGGTGGGGATGATTTAGATGAAGCAATTGGTACTGGTACTGTACAAGCTGACTTAGAGACCTATACGGGTCTTCTTATTAAAGAAGGGTATAAAGCTGATTCGGATTACTATGCTACTGTAGCTAGTGGTGAGGGTTCTGTTGTAGTAGGTGTGCAAGGGGAGGCGACAGGTAATTTAAGTACAGCTATTGGTACCAGATCAAGAGCTTCTGAATTAGGAACAGCAGCGTTTGGTGTTGGTGCCAATGCTTCAAAAGTTAACTCTGTTGCTTTAGGTGCAGGGTCAAAAACAGACACGGATGCTACTAGTCAAGTTAATGTCACTAGTACTATTAGAGATACCAATGGTAATCTGATAGAATTCAATGCACCATTTGCTGGTGGGGCAGCAATTCAACCAGGTGATCAGGTATCTATTGGTAAAGCTGATTATGAGCGTCAGATAAAACACGTGGCTCCAGGTGAATTGTCACTGACTAGTACAGATGCAGTTAATGGAAGTCAATTGTTTGTAGTAGCTGATACCATAGCGCAGGAAATTAATAAAGGCTTCACAGTCAAAAAAGCTAGTAAAGGTGAAACTACAGTTACTGATGCAGGTGAAAAAATCCTACCAGGTGATGATGTAGTATTCGCTGAAGGCGATGGCGTAACGATTAAACGTGAAGGCTCTAAGTTCACTTTCTCATCTACTGCCACAGGTGGTAGTGCGTATGCCTTGAATATCAGTGCAGATAAAGACGGTACTGATACTCAAACGGGCAGTGATGCAGTTGCTTCAGGCTCAACAGTTAAATTCACTGATGACAGCGCTGACCAAACTAATCCAAACATCATCACTACCGTACGTGATGATGAGATTGGCTTTAAGTTAAATGATGTTATTAAAGTTGGTACAGGAGCGAATACAACTGAAAGCTCAGGTATTGTTATTGACGGTAACGAAGGCAATATCACAGGCTTAGTAAATAACTTACCGACAGATGGAACAGCGCCAACTACAGATGTGAACAACTCATCAGCAGCAACGGTAGGTGACGTACTAAACTCAGGATTTAACCTACAACAAGGCGGCGTACAAAAAGACGTCGTAACAGCCTATGACAACGTTAACTTTACAGATGGTAATGCGAGTAAAGTCACTGTAGAAACCTCACCAGATGGTAAAACCAGTACGATTAAGTACGATGTTGAATATGATGATAAAACTATCATGAACGGTACTAACGGTCTTCAAGTTAATACTACAACACTTGACGTTCCAAACGGTGCTGTGACTGTACCTACAGGTGATTCAGCTAGTCACTTAGTTAATGCTGCTGAAATAGCGAACACTATTAATAAAAGTGGCTTTTATGTAACCTCTTCTGGTAATAAAAGTGCTAGCGCAGCAGAACCTACTAAAGAGTTAGTAAATCCAAGCGAAACTGTAGAGTTCATCGGTGGTGATAATATTACAGTTGACCAAGTTGGTAGAAAATTTAGAATCAACTCAACTGCCACAGGTGGCGATGCGTTTGCTTTAAAAATTAATGCAGATAAAAATACTGCTGGTAATAATACCAATGATGCAGATGCTAAAACTGTAGCATCAGGCTCAACAGTCAAATTCACTGATGACAGTGCTGACCAATCAAATCCTAATATCATTACTACCGTACGTGATGATGAGATTGGCTTTAAGTTAAATGATGTTATTAAAGTTGGTACAGGAGCGAATACAACTGAAAGCTCAGGTATTGTTATTGACGGTAACGGAGGCAATATCTCAGGCTTAGTAAATAACCTACCAGCTATTCCAGCAGCAGGCACTCCAGGTACTGCTCCTGCCCCAAATGCTGTTAACAACTCAAATGCAGCGACTGTGGGCGATGTTTTAAACACAGGCTTTAACCTACAACAAATTAATCCTACAACTGATACTAGAGTACAAAAAGACTTTGTAACTGCTTATGACAATGTTGCATTTGGCGATGGTAACGCAACTAAGGTTACTGTAGAAACCTCACCAGATGGTAAAACCAGTACGATTAAGTACGATGTAGAATATGATGATGAAACTATCACACTCGATAATAAAGG
Organism: Psychrobacter sp. CX14; assembly: GCF_057396205.2. Taxonomy (NCBI): domain Bacteria; kingdom Pseudomonadati; phylum Pseudomonadota; class Gammaproteobacteria; order Moraxellales; family Moraxellaceae; genus Psychrobacter; species Psychrobacter sp. CX14. The sequence continues at coordinate 550,397 of NZ_CM183187.1, forward strand.
TCGCCTGACAGCCATTGTGACAGCAGCTGCGCCAGAGACCACAGATTTAGATGTAACAAATGGCAGGGTAAATGTGCCAGTACCAACTTCCCCTGAAGCAGATAAATTAGTCACTGCCGCTGAGATTGCAACGACTATAAATGAGTCTGGTTTTATTGTTGACTCAGGTAAAGTAGACACAGGTACAGCAACTAAGACAGACGCAACACCAGTCCCACAACTTGTTAAACCAGGAGAAACTGTTAAGTTCCAAGCTGGTGACAACATGGTGTTAAAGCAAGATGGTCGTACGTTTACTTACTCAGTAAGTAAAGATCCAAACTTCAACAGTCTAACTTTAGAAAACTCAAATGGTGATGTAACTGAGCTAACCACTACTCCTGATGGCCTAAGTGTTGGTGGTGATAAGATTACTAATGTTGCTGATGGTGACATTACAGCCACTAGTACAGACGCTGTAAATGGTAGCCAGTTATTTGATACCAATACGCAAGTAGATACCAATACAGACACTATCGCCAAAGGCTTTAACATTGCAGCTGATAATGGTGATGTTGATAACGTTCAGCTAGGTGAGACAGTAACTTACACTAGTAAAGACGGAAACATTGTCACAACAGTATCAGCAGACAATGAAATCGACTTTGGTCTAGGCAATGACTTAACCGTAGGTGATGATCAGAACCCAGGCACTATCATAGTCAAAGGTGAAGATGGTAAAGACGGCGTTAGCATCAACGGTAAAGACGGTACTATTGGTCTAAACGGTAAAGATGGCGCTAACGGTACCATCAGTGTTGTTAACGGCGTACCTGGTGTTGATGGTAAAGATGGCATCACCCGTATTGTTGTTGACGATGTTGAAGTAGCCACCATGCAAGATGGTCTAAACTTCGCTGGTAACACAGGCGATACCATTGCCAAGCAGCTAAATGAGACCTTAACAGTTAAAGGTGAGCTTGAAGATGCTGCTCCAGCATCAGGCGCTAACCTACGTGTTGACAGTGCTGATGGTAATCTAAACTTAGTGATGGCTAAAGACTTAACCGATATTGACAGCATTACTGTTAATAACGGTGGTCCAGTTATCAATAAAGACGGCATCAACATGGGCGGTAACACCATTACCAACCTAGCTGAAGGTACAGCTCCAACAGATGCAGTTAACGTTAGTCAGCTAACTACACAAGTAGCGGCATCTAAAGAAGTAGTAGAGTCTACAGACGGTTCAATCTTAGTAGATGACAGCAATAAGACTGCCGATGGCGCTACTATCTTTGACGTAGCAGTTAATACAGACGATTTAACTATCACTAAGAATGCGGATGGTTCTATTAAAGCGGTAACTACGGCATTAACTAACGATAGTAACGGTATAGTAAATGCCCCTACTAACGGCAATGCATTAGCAACAGCAGATACTGTAGCAAATGCGATTAACAAATCAGGCTTTAACGTAACCTCTGGTGAAGTAGGTACAGGTGTAACAACAGGTACTAGCGTAGATTTAGTTAACCCAGGTTCGGAAGTTAAATTCCAAGCTGGCGACAACATGGTACTTAACCAAAACGGTAAAGTATTTACTTATTCAGTAAGTCAAAACCCAGTGTTTACCACAGTAAAAGCAACTGACTCAATTACAGTTGGTGGTGATACGCCTGAAACTAGCACGACAATTACCAGTACTGCAGAGGGTAACTTAAGTGTAAATGGTGACAAGATTACTGATGTTGCTGATGGTGACATTACAGCCACTAGTACAGACGCTGTAAATGGTAGCCAGTTATTTGATACCAATACGCAAGTAGATACCAATACAGACACTATCGCCAAAGGCTTTAACATTGCAGCTGATAATGGTGATGTTGATAACGTTCAGCTAGGTGAGACAGTAACTTACACTAGTAAAGACGGAAACATTGTCACAACAGTATCAGCAGACAATGAAATCGACTTTGGTCTAGGCAATGACTTAACCGTAGGTGATGATCAGAACCCAGGCACTATCATAGTCAAAGGTGAAGATGGTAAAGACGGCGTTAGCATCAACGGTAAAGACGGTACTATTGGTCTAAACGGTAAAGATGGCGCTAACGGTACCATCAGTGTTGTTAACGGCGTACCTGGTGTTGATGGTAAAGATGGCATCACCCGTATTGTTGTTGACGATGTTGAAGTAGCCACCATGCAAGATGGTCTAAACTTCGCTGGTAACACAGGCGATACCATTGCCAAGCAGCTAAATGAGACCTTAACAGTTAAAGGTGAGCTTGAAGATGCTGCTCCAGCATCAGGCGCTAACCTACGTGTTGACAGTGCTGATGGTAATCTAAACTTAGTGATGGCTAAAGACTTAACCGATATTGACAGCATTACTGTTAATAACGGTGGTCCAGTTATCAATAAAGACGGCATCAACATGGGCGGTAACACCATTACCAACCTAGCTGAAGGTACAGCTCCAACAGATGCAGTTAACGTTAGTCAGCTAACTACACAAGTAGCGGCATCTAAAGAAGTAGTAGAGTCTACAGACGGTTCAATCTTAGTAGATGACAGCAATAAGACTGCCGATGGCGCTACTATCTTTGACGTAGCAGTTAATACAGACGATTTAACTATCACTAAGAATGCGGATGGTTCTATTAAAGCGGTAACTACGGCATTAACTAACGATAGTAACGGTATAGTAAATGCCCCTACTAACGGCAATGCATTAGCAACAGCAGATACTGTAGCAAATGCGATTAACAAATCAGGCTTTAACGTAACCTCTGGTGAAGTAGGTACAGGTGTAACAACAGGTACTAGCGTAGATTTAGTTAACCCAGGTTCGGAAGTTAAATTCCAAGCTGGCGACAACATGGTACTTAACCAAAACGGTAAAGTATTTACTTATTCAGTAAGTCAAAACCCAGTGTTTACCACAGTAAAAGCAACTGACTCAATTACAGTTGGTGGTGATACGCCTGAAACTAGCACGACAATTACCAGTACTGCAGAGGGTAACTTAAGTGTAAATGGTGACAAGATTACTGATGTTGCTGATGGTGACATTACAGCCACTAGTACAGACGCTGTAAATGGTAGCCAGTTATTTGATACCAATACGCAAGTAGATACCAATACAGACACTATCGCCAAAGGCTTTAACATTGCAGCTGATAATGGTGATGTTGATAACGTTCAGCTAGGTGAGACAGTAACTTACACTAGTAAAGACGGAAACATTGTCACAACAGTATCAGCAGACAATGAAATCGACTTTGGTCTAGGCAATGACTTAACCGTAGGTGATGATCAGAACCCAGGCACTATCATAGTCAAAGGTGAAGATGGTAAAGACGGCGTTAGCATCAACGGTAAAGACGGTACTATTGGTCTAAACGGTAAAGATGGCGCTAACGGTACCATCAGTGTTGTTAACGGCGTACCTGGTGTTGATGGTAAAGATGGCATCACCCGTATTGTTGTTGACGATGTTGAAGTAGCCACCATGCAAGATGGTCTAAACTTCGCTGGTAACACAGGCGATACCATTGCCAAGCAGCTAAATGAGACCTTAACAGTTAAAGGTGAGCTTGAAGATGCTGCTCCAGCATCAGGCGCTAACCTACGTGTTGACAGTGCTGATGGTAATCTAAACTTAGTGATGGCTAAAGACTTAACCGATATTGACAGCATTACTGTTAATAACGGTGGTCCAGTTATCAATAAAGACGGCATCAACATGGGCGGTAACACCATTACCAACCTAGCTGAAGGTACAGCTCCAACAGATGCAGTTAACGTTAGTCAGCTAACTACACAAGTAGCGGCATCTAAAGAAGTAGTAGAGTCTACAGACGGTTCAATCTTAGTAGATGACAGCAATAAGACTGCCGATGGCGCTACTATCTTTGACGTAGCAGTTAATACAGACGATTTAACTATCACTAAGAATGCGGATGGTTCTATTAAAGCGGTAACTACGGCATTAACTAACGATAGTAACGGTATAGTAAATGCCCCTACTAACGGCAATGCATTAGCAACAGCAGATACTGTAGCAAATGCGATTAACAAATCAGGCTTTAACGTAACCTCTGGTGAAGTAGGTACAGGTGTAACAACAGGTACTAGCGTAGATTTAGTTAACCCAGGTTCGGAAGTTAAATTCCAAGCTGGCGACAACATGGTACTTAACCAAAACGGTAAAGTATTTACTTATTCAGTAAGTCAAAACCCAGTGTTTACCACAGTAAAAGCAACTGACTCAATTACAGTTGGTGGTGATACGCCTGAAACTAGCACGACAATTACCAGTACTGCAGAGGGTAACTTAAGTGTAAATGGTGACAAGATTACTGATGTTGCTGATGGTGACATTACAGCCACTAGTACAGACGCTGTAAATGGTAGCCAGTTATTTGATACCAATACGCAAGTAGATACCAATACAGACACTATCGCCAAAGGCTTTAACATTGCAGCTGATAATGGTGATGTTGATAACGTTCAGCTAGGTGAGACAGTAACTTACACTAGTAAAGACGGAAACATTGTCACAACAGTATCAGCAGACAATGAAATCGACTTTGGTCTAGGCAATGACTTAACCGTAGGTGATGATCAGAACCCAGGCACTATCATAGTCAAAGGTGAAGATGGTAAAGACGGCGTTAGCATCAACGGTAAAGACGGTACTATTGGTCTAAACGGTAAAGATGGCGCTAACGGTACCATCAGTGTTGTTAACGGCGTACCTGGTGTTGATGGTAAAGATGGCATCACCCGTATTGTTGTTGACGATGTTGAAGTAGCCACCATGCAAGATGGTCTAAACTTCGCTGGTAACACAGGCGATACCATTGCCAAGCAGCTAAATGAGACCTTAACAGTTAAAGGTGAGCTTGAAGATGCTGCTCCAGCATCAGGCGCTAACCTACGTGTTGACAGTGCTGATGGTAATCTAAACTTAGTGATGGCTAAAGACTTAACCGATATTGACAGCATTACTGTTAATAACGGTGGTCCAGTTATCAATAAAGACGGCATCAACATGGGCGGTAACACCATTACCAACCTAGCTGAAGGTACAGCTCCAACAGATGCAGTTAACGTTAGTCAGCTAACTACACAAGTAGCGGCATCTAAAGAAGTAGTAGAGTCTACAGACGGTTCAATCTTAGTAGATGACAGCAATAAGACTGCCGATGGCGCTACTATCTTTGACGTAGCAGTTAATACAGACGATTTAACTATCACTAAGAATGCGGATGGTTCTATTAAAGCGGTAACTACGGCATTAACTAACGATAGTAACGGTATAGTAAATGCCCCTACTAACGGCAATGCATTAGCAACAGCAGATACTGTAGCAAATGCGATTAACAAATCAGGCTTTAACGTAACCTCTGGTGAAGTAGGTACAGGTGTAACAACAGGTACTAGCGTAGATTTAGTTAACCCAGGTTCGGAAGTTAAATTCCAAGCTGGCGACAACATGGTACTTAACCAAAACGGTAAAGTATTTACTTATTCAGTAAGTCAAAACCCAGTGTTTACCACAGTAAAAGCAACTGACTCAATTACAGTTGGTGGTGATACGCCTGAAACTAGCACGACAATTACCAGTACTGCAGAGGGTAACTTAAGTGTAAATGGTGACAAGATTACTGATGTTGCTGATGGTGACATTACAGCCACTAGTACAGACGCTGTAAATGGTAGCCAGTTATTTGATACCAATACGCAAGTAGATACCAATACAGACACTATCGCCAAAGGCTTTAACATTGCAGCTGATAATGGTGATGTTGATAACGTTCAGCTAGGTGAGACAGTAACTTACACTAGTAAAGACGGAAACATTGTCACAACAGTATCAGCAGACAATGAAATCGACTTTGGTCTAGGCAATGACTTAACCGTAGGTGATGATCAGAACCCAGGCACTATCATAGTCAAAGGTGAAGATGGTAAAGACGGCGTTAGCATCAACGGTAAAGACGGTACTATTGGTCTAAACGGTAAAGATGGCGCTAACGGTACCATCAGTGTTGTTAACGGCGTACCTGGTGTTGATGGTAAAGATGGCATCACCCGTATTGTTGTTGACGATGTTGAAGTAGCCACCATGCAAGATGGTCTAAACTTCGCTGGTAACACAGGCGATACCATTGCCAAGCAGCTAAATGAGACCTTAACAGTTAAAGGTGAGCTTGAAGATGCTGCTCCAGCATCAGGCGCTAACCTACGTGTTGACAGTGCTGATGGTAATCTAAACTTAGTGATGGCTAAAGACTTAACCGATATTGACAGCATTACTGTTAATAACGGTGGTCCAGTTATCAATAAAGACGGCATCAACATGGGCGGTAACACCATTACCAACCTAGCTGAAGGTACAGCTCCAACAGATGCAGTTAACGTTAGTCAGCTAACTACACAAGTAGCGGCATCTAAAGAAGTAGTAGAGTCTACAGACGGTTCAATCTTAGTAGATGACAGCAATAAGACTGCCGATGGCGCTACTATCTTTGACGTAGCAGTTAATACAGACGATTTAACTATCACTAAGAATGCGGATGGTTCTATTAAAGCGGTTACTGCAATGTTAGGTAATGATAGTAATGGCATAGTAAATGCACCTACTAACCTTGATGGAACACCTAATACTGATGCTCTAGCAACAGCAGATACTGTAGCAAATGCGATTAACAAATCAGGCTTTAACGTAACCTCTGGTGAAGTAGGTACAGGTGTAACAACAGGTACTAGCGTAGATTTAGTTAACCCAGGTTCGGAAGTTAAATTCCAAGCTGGCGACAACATGGTACTTAACCAAAACGGTAAAGTATTTACTTATTCAGTAAGTCAAAACCCAGTGTTTACCACAGTAAAAGCAACTGACTCAATTACAGTTGGTGGTGATACGCCTGAAACTAGCACGACAATTACCAGTACTGCAGAGGGTAACTTAAGTGTAAATGGTGACAAGATTACTGATGTTGCAGCAGGTACAGATCCAACAGACGCTGTTAATGTTAGCCAGTTAGGTCAAGCGGCAGCAGCCTCTAAAACAGAAGTAACAGCGGGTAGTAACATCGCTTCGGTTGAAATGGAAACTGGTGCTAACGGTCAGACCATTTATAAAGTAAATGCAAAAGGTGCGAAAGTAACTACTACACCAGACTCTGGTTTAGCAGTAAACGAAGTTCCTGATGCAGAGAATGTGACTGATTACCAAGTAAGCTTAGATGATGCTACTAAAGGTACTTTGGCTACTGTTGCTAAAGGCTTTAACATTGCCGATGGTGCAGGTACTAATGACAACGTCCAATTAGGTGAAACAGTAACTTACAAAGGTACAGACGGTAATATTATTACTACTGTAACCAATAACCAAGTTGGCTTTGAGTTAGCAAATGTTGTTAAGGTTGGTGGTAATAACCCAATTATTATCAATGGTGATACAAACACGATTACAGGCCTTGGCCCTAACTTGCCAACAGATGGTACACCAGCACCTGGTAATATCGACAAATCTAGTGCTGCAACAGTAGGTGACGTATTAAATGCAGGCTTCAATCTGCAGCAAGCCGGTACACAAAAAGACTTTGTACAGGCTTACGATAACGTCAACTTTAAAAACGGCAATGCTACAACTGTAGATATCAACAGTGATGGTACAACCAGTAATATCAAATACGATGTGAATGTTGATGGTTCAACAATCAAAATCGTAAATGGTAAATTGCAAGCCGTTATACCAGCTGCTGGAAACGTTCAGACAACCGATCTAAGCGTGAATGGCGGTAAAGTAAATACTCCAGCTACAAGTGAGGGTGATAAGTTAGTTACCGCAGGTAACCTTGCGGAAACCATTAACAATACTGGCTTTACCGTTAAAACTGATAGCGCTACGACAGGCGACACTGGCGAGATGATTAATCCAGGTGATGAAGTTAACTTCATCAGCGGTGATAATATTCAAGTTACTCGTGATGGCACTAATATTACTGTTGCTACTAAAGCTGACGTTAAGTTTGACAATGTGACAGCAGGCAATGTTAATGCGGGCAATATCAATGCGGGCAACATGACTGTAGAAAATGTCGGCACTGGTCCTAATTCGGTAACTAATAAACAGTATGTAGATAGTGGTCGTACTCAAGTTACTTCTGACAATGGTACAGTTACTATTGTGAAGAAAGACAATGGAAATGGTAGTATCTATGACCTATCTGTGGATACATCAGCCATTGAAGCAGAAGCCGCTAAACATACTTCTGTAGTTGGCAAAGGTCCTATTAAAGTCAGTAAATCTACTACTCCTAACGCTAATGGCGGTGAAGAGTATGTGGTCGCAGTGGATACTGATGGCACTATCAAAACTGATGGTGATAAGTTAAGTGTTAATACAGGGGTAGTCAATACATCTCCGAATGGTGTTGCTTCAGCGCTTAAGCCTGACACTATTGCCACTACTGGCAACATTGCTGATGCAATCAACAACTCTGGCTTCACAGTCAAGGCTAATAGTGATGACGGTGAAATGGTTAATCCGGGTGATGTAGTTGACTTCAAACAGGGTAATAACATTACAGTTAAACGTGATGGCACTAATATTACTGTAGCTACTAAAGATGACGTTAATTTCGATAAAGTGACGTCAGATAGTATGACAGTTAAAAATGGTGACAGTATTGCTCAAGGTGGTAAGGTTGATTACGTAACCGAAGGTAATCAGTCAGTAGTTAACGGTGGCGATGTTTACAATGCCATCAATACTACAGAGCAACAATACACTGCCGATAATGATACTGTCACTATTAAACGCAATCCTAACCAAGTGCTAGCAATTAAAGGTGGCGCTGAGAAAGGTACCGAAGACAACATTAAAACAGTTGCTAATGAAGATGGCAGCATAGAAGTTCAGTTAGCTCAGAATGTTGATCTAGGTAAAGATGGTAGTCTACAAGCGGGTAATACTTTAGTAGATAGCAATGGTATTACAGTGACTAATCCGGATCTGCCTGATAATACAGTTACCCTTACCAATCAGGGTTTAAATAACGGCGGTAATACTATTACTAATGTAGGTCCTGGTGTGAATGGTACAGATGCTGTTAACCTTAACCAGCTGAAAGATCTTGGCTATAACTTAAATACTAAGATTGACAAAGTTGGTGATGAAGCGAATGCAGGTGTGTCATCAGCAATGGCGATGGCTGCTTTACCACAAGCCTATATCCCAGGTAAGAGCATGTTAACGGGTGGTATGGCTTCATACAACGGTCAAGGCGCAGTCGCTGTAGGTATATCTAAGCTTTCTGATAACGGTCGCTGGGTACTTAAAATCAGTGGTAGTGCGGATACAGAAGGTAATGCAGGTGGTGCAGTGGGTGCAGGTTTCCACTTCTAAACCAACTTTAAACATAATTTAAGTGTGCTCACGTCTCATGAAAATAGGATGTGAGCATCAATTAATACTAACTCTTACTATCGTATTAACACTTACTAACATGATTTTAAATTTTAAGGAAGTTTTATGAAAAACAATCATTTGAAGCGAATGACAGGCATTGGAGCATTAGGGCTTAGCATTCTGGCACTGTCAGGCTGTGTGGGAACAAAATATCTGAGTGAAGGTATTACAGATGAGGGTCATATTGAAAAAGAGGAAATTGTCTTTCCAGAACTTGATGAGGCATGGCAAAATGAAGGGCAATTTCCAAACAGTGAAAATTTAGCAAAAATAAAACCTGGCATTGTAAAAGATGAGTTATATCAGCTTATTGGACGACCTCACTTTAGCGAAGCACAGCATGCGCGTGAGTGGGATTATATTATGAAGTTCTATATGCCTGATGATTCAGTAAAGGTATGTCAATATAAAGTTATTTTTGACACAGACTTTAGAGGACAGGAATTCTATTGGAAGCCCGCTGATTGCCCTCCTAAAAAGCCTGAGCCAGCACCTATGCAACCAGCACCACCTGTGGTTGTTCAGGCTCCAGCTGCGCCTATTAAAGAGCGTATTAATTTAGGAGCCGATGCCTTATTTAAATTTGACAAATGGCAACCTGAAAATATGCTACCGAAAGGTAAAATGGAGCTTGATGAGTTAGCGGCTAAACTAAGACAGTATCAAGATATGGGTGATACTCGTATAGTTATCACCGGTCATACTGACCGTAAAGGTGATGATATGTATAACATGAACCTATCACAGTTACGTGCGCAAACCGTGCGCAGTTATTTAGTACAGCGCGGTGTGAACCCAAGTTCTATGCTTGCCGTTGGTGCAGGTGAATCTCAGCCTGTTAAAGAATGTTCTACAAACTTACCGCGGCAGCAAGAGATTGATTGCTTACAGCCAAATCGCCGAGTAACTCTAGATGTGACAGTTACACAAGATTAAAAAAGTGTAGTCAATGACACCAAAAGATTACTTCAAAAGTGCTCATCATCTCGATGGGCACTTTTTTATATTTTATTGTATAAAGATATGATAAATGAACAGGTTAGCGAGTAGTCGTCATTTATTTAACAAAGCTTATAGAATAATTAACTTGTTAATAATTATCATTTACAGAGAGGCTTGTAGTATAAGGGATTTAAGTAAAAGAATGAGAAATTTAAGTATTATTAAAAATAGTGGTGTGAATATTGATTGCGATTTCATATATAAAATAATTTAAATTAATTAATTAATATTTATTTTTAATACAAGCTGGTTGTCACATTCAGATACAAAAATAGCCGCTAAGCAATTGTTTTTTTTGATAATTTAAATGGTGAAATCTAGGTAATATCTGAAGCATCGTTAAATATAAGTAACAAGCGATACTGATTGTAACTAAAGTGTTATCTGTAATAAGACTGTCATATTTATCTGATTATATGGATACACGGCTGATTTTATTAATTATTTTATAAAATAGGGCTTCATTACTGCCAAATTCGCTTTATGAAGCAAATAAAGTCGAAAGTAAACATGAGTTTGGCAATTACTACTAAAAAGGGCACGGTTATGAAACACACACAAGCTTTTAAATTATCTCCTCAGGGCCGGATTGCAAGTGCCGTTAGTATGGCGCTCGTTCTGCCTTTTATGAGTGTTGCTGCTTTAGCAGACAACATTAAGCCGGTTGGCGAGACCAGCGTTAGCCAAGTCGGTAATGTGGATGTAGTGAATATCGCTAATCCAAATGCTAAAGGGTTATCACATAACCAATATAAAGATTTTAATGTCAGTGAAGCGGGCGCCGTTTTAAACAACTCTATGAAAGCGGGCAAATCACAGCTTGCCGGTCAGCTTGATGCCAATAGCAACTTAACAGGATCGGCGTCAGTAATCTTAAATGAAGTTGTGTCAAAAAACCCATCACTTCTTTTAGGGCAACAAGAAGTCTTTGGGATGGCAGCCGATTATATTTTAGCGAACCCAAACGGTATTACTGGTAAAGACACAGGTTTTATTAATACCAATCGAGCCTCATTAGTAGTAGGTAAACCAACTATCGAAGAGGAGCGTCTAGCGGGCTTTAGTGTTGGGGATCGCAATAGTAAAACATTAGCGTTAAGCGGTGATGTGGAAGGGGCAAAACGTTTAGATTTATTGGCACCGAAAGTCGATATTAATGGCAATATTAATGCATCTGATGCGATTAATGTGATCTCTGGTCGTAATAATATTGATTATGATACGTTAGAGGTCAGTGCGCCTAAAAGACTTCAGCCTCATGTCACTTTGGATGGACAAATCTTAGGTAGTATGCAGTCTGGCCGTATCCGTTTACATAATACTGATACCAACGCCACTCAGACATTACAAGGTCAGTTCAGTGCCGACCAAGATTTTGATGCGGCAGCGAATACCTTAAAAGTATCTGACAGCGACATTTCGGGCAAATCAGTGTCCCTTGTTGGGGCGAAGCAATTATCTATCGGCGGTGAGGTACAAACCGCACGTACTGAATTACCAGAGAGTAAAGAGCAGCTTGACGATAATGTCACGTTGACTCATTCTGGTTATAAAGAAACTCAAGCCTTTAAAGGCTCGAATGTTAAGGGTGACACCATAGCGCTTGGTGGTAGCAATATAGACATTGAAGGTAGCCAGTTACAAGGTAATAGCATCAATGCCGCTGGTGATAATATTAGCGTAAGTGGTGTGACCACAACCAATACCGATAGCGTAACGGCACGCAATAGCAAAGGTCTATGGTTTAATGAAAATGAAGCTTTAGATAAAGATCAGCAGTATCACCAGTCTCAGCTAAATGCGATAGATGATATCAGTTTAAATTCATCAGCAGATTTAAAAATCGCTGGTACTGATATCAAAGGCGATAGTGTTTCTTTAAGCTCTGGTAATGATTTAGTTGCCACAAGCGCAACAACAGAAAAATCGCATAGTGATATTAACCGTTATAAAAATGAGACGGCAGATCTTAAATCAGGTGCGCGCACAATTACTCAAGCGACCCAAAGCGGAAATCAAACCACTATAAATGGCGAAAATGTAAGCTTAAATAGTGGTGGTGAACAGCGCTTAGAAGGTGTTCAGCTAACTGCGGATACGGCTAACTTAACCAGTGATAGCGCATTGACCGTAGCAAGTAGCGACACAAGTAATCGTCAAACGGATGAAGAAGACTTTAAATACTGGGGTGGTATTGGTGGTGGTGAAACCCATATCAATAACAAAACCCAAACTGCATTAACAGGCAGTCAAATTAAGGCAAATAATGCGACATTGAGCAGTGATAGCGATGTTACAGTCAGCGCTAGTGCTATCAAAGCGGATAACGCATTGAGTGTGACTGCAACAGGTGACGTTAATATTAGTAATGGCTTTGCAACTGAGCAAGATTATGCAGAAGACCGTCATGGTACTGCGTTTAACATCACCGATAAGAAAACAGCGGTCGATCGTTTGGCTCAGAGCACTGTCGCCAGTAATGTGTCTGCAAAAGAGGTATCTTTAGCCGGTGACAATATTACCTTAACCGGTAGTGATGTAGCGGCAACGGGAGATTTTGATACGGCTGCTAAATCAGCGTTAACCACCAATGCTGCCAATGCTACTGACATTACCAAGACTGAAACGTATGATATCAGTACTGATGGCAAAGCAAGCTCTAACCTTGATCTAAAAGATGACTTTGACAATGTGATTAAGGGCGGCGTTGACGGTGTATTAAACGGTAGTGTGACCAAGTTGGTGACTGATGGTGTTGACCAATTAAAAAATCTTGAAGTTGAGGCTTCAGGCTCTATTAAAGGGGTGACGACGCTCACTACCAAAGGGTCAGGAAATGCGCGTAATAACACCATATCTGCCAATAATGCGACACTCAAAGCACAAGAGGTCAGCCTAAATGGTACAGATATCAATGCGACTAATAGTGCGGTTATTGACGGCAAGCAAGTGTCCACGGGTGCAACCGAAGCCTTAACGGCAGTAGACAGTAAAGTTTATAAGAGCACTGGACCTGAAGCCTATGTAAGAGGCGGTGCAACGGGTGTACAAGTCGGTGTTAGCATTGGGCACAATCAGATCATCGATGAGCACAATGAGTACCAAGCGGCTAACTCAACAATTAAAGCAGGTAACAAAGCTACCTTAAACGCAGAAGAAGGCTTGAGCAACCAAGGTACGCAGATAACTGCTGCAACAGTAGACTTAGCGGGTCAAGATATTAACAATGATGCTTCATATGATCGGGTTGTTGATCGTAAAGTAGTCGCTGGCGGTGATGCTGCATTAGACCTATTTGCGGGCACTAGTAAGCCTTTAGGTGGTGGTATTAAGTTATCCGGTGACGGTGATGGCGTTACTACCGAGGTTAAAACGGCACATACCACGGGTATCACAGCGACTAATGATGTCAATATTGCCGCTCAAAATACAGCGGTAGATGCAGGTACTCAAATCTCTGCAAATACCATTAATATCAATGCTGATGACTATACCGGTACAGCCGCTTATGACTCAACTGTAACCACCTCTCACCGTGGTCGTGGCGACATTAATGTCACTGCGTCAACCAGTGATTTCACAGATGTAACAGTGGACGCAGGTGGTAAAGGCACGTATCAGTATCTACAAACAGGAGATGCTAAAGCCATTAAAGGTAGCTTAAAAGCAGATAATGTCACGGTAAATGGCGGTACTCGCGCCGTTGCCGCACAAGATGTGACGGCGGATAAGTACAGTGTTACTGCAGGTGAAGAAGCTCGTATTGGTCAAGACAGTGATAAACAATGGAATACGGCCGGTGGCGCTGAACTAGGTGGATCAGTTGGTGTTACGGTTATTCCTGCGGCAGTGACTACTGGGGTAGGTGTCCTACCTTCTGTCTCTGCTCAAGCAGGCTTTAACTACCTAAGCGTTGAAGATCAACAAGCCAAAGCAGCAACAGTCAATGTTAAAGATGTGAGCGTGACAGCGGATCAGCTTGCTCAAATCGATGGTGCAAACTTGACGTCTGATAACGTCACTATCAAAGGCAACAAAGCCAATATTGCAGCTGCACAAGATACACATCGTGCGGTTGGGGTATTGATGAATGCTAATGGTGGATTCGCCCCTGATCTTGCTAGTGATAAGCTTGGCTTAGGCGCGAAACTTGGTGTGGTTAATGAAACCAGCAACAAGGCACAGGGTGCGACTGTTAACACTAAGAACCTAACTGTTGCGGCAAATGAGGCGGGTGATGCGCTGTCAGTACAAGGCGCTAATATTACTGCTGATAATATCAGCTTAACCAATGCGAATGCTAAAGGTGATGTCAACCTAGTTGCTGCTGAGTCTAAAGACTACGTGGGTAACTTTGGTATAGATGGTAACCTTGGTGGTACTGCAAGCTCTGAGAGCTTCGAGAGCAATACAGTAGGCGCTCATCTTAATGTAGAAACCGACAATAGTAACTATTATCAATTAGGGTCGGTGAAAGCCAACCGTGTTGATATTAATAGTGGCAATAATATCGCTTTGCAAAGCAATATTGATGCAGGTACCTTAAACACAGTGGCTGGTAATGGTCTTGCGATTAACTCAGCTCAAGACAAAGTTGCTAAAGTCAATGTAAAAACAGGACTTAGTGTGGATGGCTCTCCCATTAAATTTATCGATGAGGTCACTGCTGGCAATGTTATAGATGCTCTTAAAAATGACTTTGACAATGGCACTATCTTAGGCGTTAGTGTCGCGGGTGAAGCCGGATTTGATGTTGATCATCAAAAGACTACCCATCAAGCGACGGTTAATTCTGACTCTTTAAATACTACGGTTGGTAGTGGTACTATAGACGTCAATGCTGCTAAAGTAAGTGCGAGCAGTTCTAATCTTGGTGGTGCAGTGGTCAATAGCAGTAACAATGATGACTTCGTACACAAAGTTGGAGCGTCAGTAGATGGAAAATCATTTAGTGTGCCTAAATTTGTTGAAACTATTCCTAGTTTGATTAAAGACGCATTTACCGGAAAACCACTTGATCTTGGTATCCCTGTACATGCTGATGTGAATTATGACTGGGATGACAAAGACGGTGCAAACACTAAGGCAAATGTTAAGCTATAAAGTATCTCTTAAACGCTTAATGCTTTAGTTATTGCTGTGTTTATTATTACTTTAGTCGTTATTCGAGCCCATGCCTGTCGCAGGTGTGGGCTTTTTATTCCTTAATAGTAGATGTTGAATAATTATGTTATCACTTTTTAGATCGTCTCCTAATGAATCAAAAAAGAGGTTTACTGTGGCCAAATATGAGCATCGTTTTGCGGTTCATGCACTAATTGGCTTAATGGGCGGCGCTGTATTGCCAAGTCTTGCAACCGCTGCCACACCGGTTACCAGTGCATCGAGCAGTAGTACACTCGCTTCTACTTCAAAGCAGACCATTGAGCAGCAGCAAGTGTGGCAAGAGTCTCTACAGCAGCAACGTATTGAAGCGCTACGCCAGTCTCAGCAGGGCAATGATGATACGCAGGATAGAGAGCAAACAGCGGTCAATCAAACCCCGAGTTCACCAAATCAAGGTGAGCCAAATAGATCTGCTTGTTTGCCAATGCAGCAGATTGAACTGGTTGAGATGCCACAATTAGGTAATAGCGCCCAAGCCAAATTACGTGAGCAAGCGCGTCAGATATCTGTTGGGTCAGAGCAATCTAACAACAGCACTAGTAATCCTGTTAGTTCTGAGACGCAATGTATTTCTGTTACGGATGCCAATAACTTAGTGCGGGCGATTACCGAGGCCTATCTGGATGCCGGTTATTTTAAGATTAATATTGTCCCGAGTCCTGCTGAAAATGGTCGTTCTATTTGGCAAGTAACGGTCGCTAAAATTACTGAAATAGATAACCAGACCAAACTACCAACACAACGCTTATTTGGCAACATTATCGGTAAACCAGCAAATATGGCAGCGCTGGATCAGGCAGTCAGTCAAGGTGAGCGAGTTATTGATGGTCAGTTATTGCTAGATATTTATCCGGTCGGTAATGACCTACGTATTAAAGTCAGTCAGCAAGGTGAGGTCGACCCCTTTAGTGCAGACATGCAGTGGCGCTATGACCCCGATGACAGCTACGGGCACAATCTGATTCAGCTACATGGCACGCTGCGTAATGTGCTAGGCCAAGCCGATTATACGTCGATATCGGTGGAGCAGAGCCTGCGTGATAATTATGGCTATGATGAGGACAATCAACGCCGCAGTGCCAGTATTTATACACTCATTCCAAATGGCCGTTGGCAGTGGTCAGGACTGTTGGCGGCAGATGAATACAAACGCACAACGCGATTGCCGAACTCCGTATTAGAGCAAGAGGGCGATAGTTGGCAGGCCAATATACGTGGCGACTATATGTTAAAGCGTGACCAAGACAGCATTACCACGCTGTATGGTCAGTTGGCGCACCAAGATGTCACCAGTGAGCTGCTTGGTAGCCAATTAGATATTCAAAGTCCAACCTTAAGTAGCGGCCGCTTGGGGATTAGTCATACCAAACTGTTCGATAAACGCTCAGAGACTAATCCTAATCAGCGAAGCACCGGTGCGTGGGTGGTTGATTTAAGTGCTGAACAGGGATTCGGTAATCATGATAATCCGGCGACTAAGCAAGGGCTAGAGGATGAGTATTTACGCTGGCTATTATCCGGTTATCTGACGCATCAGCATCCTATTATCAATTCAGGGGAGAGCAAAGGCTATTGGCAGATGACGCATGAGTTGCAAGCACAGTACAGCGATGATCAGCTATTCGGTGTCAGTCAGCAGTCGCTTGGCTCAACTTACTCTGGGGTGCGCGGTATTGATAACGCTTATAATGCCGCCGAAAGTGGGGTAAGCCTACGTAACACACTCAGTTATGAGCCAAGTCAGGCAGACTGGAAAACCTTTGGTAATCAAAAAATACGCTGGTCACCTTATGTGGGCATCGACTACGGTGTCGTCAAATATAGCGACCATACCTTAGAGGATGATACCAGTGACGCGGCAAGCGGTACGGTGGGTCTTAAGTTAACGGCCTATGACGCTCAAGATCTCAGCTATGATAGACGTTGGCAGCTTGATATCAGTGCCAGTAAAGCGCATACCGATTATGCCAATCAAGAAGATGACGGCTCACAAGATACAGAAGTCTCCGCGGCTTGGCAGTGGTTCTTCTAGATATATTCAGTGAACACCTAAATGGATACGGCATTAACCTCGCTAAGCCTACACTTGTAGTACTTGTACTCGGTTGCCTTGTCACCACTTAGACTTCTGACTATAGCAGGTGAGCTTTTCTCATATTAATATCAGTATAAAGAAAGGGACAGCCAGTGGCTGTCCCTTTCTTTATTTTAAACGGGCAAATATGACTGCGACTTACTTAGGTTTGCGGCTAAATTTGCTAAGTTTTTTATTATTAATCTCGCTAATGGCGTGATTAATCTCATCTTCTTCTAAGCTTGCCACATGTTCTAAGATTTGCATCATATCTGGGTTAAGGATGTAATGCGCATGCTGAGCAATATTATTAATCCGCTCATCAAAGGTTAATACTCCTGTTTCAGGGTCTTTTTGCACATAATCCAGACGAATCAGCGCATTCAAGAAGCTAGTAAACAGCGCACGATCAAAAAAGTCTGGAATATCGTCAGAATAAAGCACTGACAGACGCTGACCGAGTAGGTGACATAAGTCGACCACTTGCTCGGCAGTTAATTTACCTGAACCTTGCTGTGCCAATAGTGCTAACGACATAAAGTAGCGTTCAAGACTTTGTGATACCGGAGAGGCGAGCATGTCAAGCTGTTGATATTTCTCGCTATTTTTCTCAGGAGTACCCAGTATGCCTTCGCTAAGCTCAATAATAACGCCTTGTTTGATAAGGTTATTTAGCTTCTCCTCAATCAAGTTCGGCAGATTACGGGCAGAGCAGTACAAGAACAGCTCACTTTGCAAGAACGGATAAAGCTGAGTGACAATGCTGTCTAAATGTTTGCGCTCGATACGGCCATTGCGATATACCAAAGCTGCCAAGAACGATGACATGATAAACACATGCAGGATGTTATTACGGAAGTAGCTTAAAATCGCCAACTGTTTCGGCATAACTTTAATCATATCGCCTAAGATATGCGGCGTACGCTCAATCAGTTTTAGCTTGATACCGTAATTAATAATGGCCTGCGGATCCATATCGGTAATGATGGTCTCTTTGGCATAAGGTGAGCCAGTGGCAATGTGTTGACATAAGGCAATTTGTTCACGACAGCTGTCTTCATCTAAGGCAGCTTTGGGGGTCGATAGAAGGACCAGAGACAGTAACGATATCGGGTTAACCACCGCAGCCTTGTTGATATTCTGCATGATTTTAATCGCAATGTTATCGACCATCGCAGAAACATTATCATCAAGCAGGGTATCGGTCCGATCGGCCGGTAAGCTATTCGGTTGTACATCGAACTTCTGCATAAAGTCGTCCATATGCAGTGGCGTACCAAAGCTTAGGTGAACATGGCCAAAAATACGCTCAATTTTACGGCTGACTTTTAATAGACCCAATAGAGATTCAGACTCTTTTGGTTTACCCTTCAGCTCGCCAATATACGTACCGCCTTCCATAATACGCTCATAACCGATATACGTCGGAATAAATGCAAGCGGCTTGTTCGAGCCACGTAAATGGCTGTGCACCGTCATTGCAAGCATACCGAGCTTCGGCGGCAATAGGCGACCTGAACGTGAGCGACCACCTTCGATAAAGTATTCAACCGGTGTATTGCGCTGAATAAGCGTATGTAGATATTCACGTAATACTGCTTTATATAAGTCGTTGTCTTTGAAGCTGCGACGGATATAAAAAGCAATCGCGCTACGCAGTAGAGGGCCCAATACAGGCACATCTAAGTTGTTACCAGCGGCAACATATGGTAGTCCCAAGCCTTTTTCAAAAATAATATAGGCCAATAATAGATAGTCGACGTGGCTGCGGTGACACGGTACATAAATCAGTTCATGCGTCGTTGCAAGATTACGCACACGCTCAAAATGGTGCACCTCCACGCCATCATAAAGCTGAGTCCATAACCAGTTTAAGAACTTATAGAAGAACTTCACCACAGAGTAGTTGTAGTCGTTCACAATCTCATTGGCATAACTGCGCGCCAATTGACGGGCTCTAGTAGGAGAAATATCTGATTTCGCCGCCTCCTCTTGACATGCATGAGTAATAGCTGGCGTTTGAATTAGCTTTTCAACCAAATTACGCTTATCTGATAAGTCAGGACCTATCATACTCTGACGATGACTGTCTAAATAAGCATTCAACTTATGCTGAACCAATAGTGATAGGCTGAAGTTGGCTTCTGCAGCGGTTAATAGTGCAGTCGAGCTTGATGAGCTTTGACCTTCGATATTGCGCTTGGCCTGAATCAGTAATTCTTTTTCATTTTCTGCTAATACCGTACCGGCTTCATGTGAATCAGAGAATAAATTGGTCAGCGCATCATTAGCGGTAGAGGTATCTGATAAAGAGTCGATAAAATCGTGCAAAGACAGTGGCTGATGGAACTGCACAAAGGTATCGCGTCCCATCACCCCAATATTAAACAGCTGCTTAGGAATAGACGGCTCTTCCCAGTTATCTGCCATTAATAGCTTAAATAACGAGTCCTCATTATCTGGCGCACGTCCCCACAGAATAGACACCGGTACCAAATTAATCTTCGGTACAGGGTTCTGACGGCAAGCGGTGACCAAGCGAGCCAAACGTGGCGATACTTTGCGATCGGCGGCATTGGGATGATGCAAAAAGATAATTGCTGCATTTTCATCAATACCGTGTGTCTCATCTTCAACACCAACCAGTGCTGGCGGGAAGCCGTGCTCCTTGGTCTGTAAATCGACCAAAATACTGTTTGAGCGAGAGTATTCACGCAGCACATAAAAGGTCAGCGCGCCATCATCACTGCTAATTTCTGGCAACTCACCAATGATTTTTGGTTTTACTGCCACATCGAGCGTTTTACCAGAGATTTTGCGATATAACTGGTTAACAGAGCGTCCAGAACGTGAAATAGCCGCACTGGCTTGTGCTGCTTGTTCTTGGAAGCTGAGCGCAGCTCGTGAGGACTGCGTGCTATTAGCACGATGCTTTTTTTGAGTTTGGCGTTGTTTTTTTAATCGCTCTTTAAGCGAGTGCAATAAACGAGATGGTTGCATAAGTCTGGGTTGAACCTATTAAAAGAGATAAGGCTATATTGCCATAAATCTAGAGAAAGTAATACAGGTGTTCTCTGGAATATTTAAATGTTAGGAGTTATTATACGTTACTTAGGTGAGCGGTGTTTAATGGCAACCTATAAAAGATAAGGGAATCTTGGCTATCCGATGCCACAAAATTGCTTCCTACACTATGTAACACAAATTATTTAATTACAGTATAAATGTCTGTGATGTAACACGATCCATTTGATTACAGTGCAAATGTCTACGCTAAAATAACATTTAATGATGCACCTATCATGACAGCGGTGATTATATGAATCTCCTACTGACGTGCAAATCCTGTTACGATAATAATCTTACCTATGTATAATACTAAGACTTTGTAATACTGAACAGGGGTTAGGCCTCTGTTTGTGCTTATGGGAGATTTAAATGCCTGATTATAAACAGCTTGTTGATCAATTATTAGATACGATAAAACTGACAGAGGTGTCGCCCGATGTTTTTGAGGGGCGCAGTTATGATTATGTTGGTAAACGTATTTTTGGTGGTCAGGTGCTGGCGCAGGCAATTATGGCGGCAGCGCATACGCTAGAAGAGGACAAACCTTGCCATTCATTGCATGGTTATTTTTTGCGTGGCGGTAGTATCAATCAATCGGTGACATATCAAGTAAGACGCTTGCGTGATGGACGCAGCTTATCGGCACGTGAGGTCACTGCGGTTCAATTTAAAGAAGACCAAGACGGTAATAAGATTGAGCAAGTGGTGTTTTCGATGATTGCCTCCTTCTCGCCGATGGAGGGCGGTTTGGACTATCAAGAAGAGATGCCCGCTTATCCGCCGCCAGAGGATTTGGAATCTGAGCAATCGCTAAAAGAGCATCATGTCGGTAGCGTGCCAGAACCATTGCGTGAGCGCTTTATGCGTCCTCGTCATGTCGAGATTAAGCCAGTTAAGCCACGTGATCCGGTGTATCCAGAGCCAATGGTACCAAAGCAGGCCAACTGGCTGCGTATTCGAGAACTTGGCGAGCAGCCACTTGCGGTTCAACAGGCGTTATTGGCATTTTCATCTGATTACTATCTGGTCGGTACAGGGCTGATGCCACATGGTATTAGCTTTATGACCAAAGGCTTACAGGCTGCCAGTATTGACCATTCGATGCATTTCCATCGTCCTTTTGATATCAATAATTGGCTGCTTTATGATATGTGGAGCGACACCACTTCACATTCTAAAGGCTTAAACCATGGTCAATTTTGGCAAAATGGCAATCTCGTTGCCACGGTCCAGCAAGAAGGCTTGATGCGCTTACGTGGTGGATAAACCATCACGTGATAAACTGCGATTAAGCGGTTTATATCATCTGACAACATATTGAGACTTCTTTATTCCAAAATCGAAAAATCCGCCGTTTAATAAACGGCGGATTTTTATTACACTTAATTATTTTTTATAGCCTGTTTTTAGACACACAGCTTAGGTTTCTTAACCTAGGCATTAAGCATTATCGCTTGGCCTAAAGCTTAGCACAGTGGGCTCATCAACATTTTTAGCCCACTCAAACACATAAGCGAAGCTTATATTTCACCAAATTAGTGCAGAGGCACTGCGCTTGCTAACGAAACCATCTGGTGTTTGACCATTATCAGCCTGCCAGCGGGCAAAAGCTTTGCGGGTATTGCTACCCATGATGCCGTCCACACCTTTGGTATCATAACCAGCATTGGTTAGACGCTGCTGTAAATTAGTAACTTGCATAGTCGATAGTGGCTGCTCGTAACGAGGCCATGACTTTTGGATACCTGATTGACCGTTAAGCGCACGACCCAATAAACTCACGCCAAGCGCATAGTTTGATGAGTTGTTATACACTTTAATCACATCAAAGTTAGGGCTTAATAGTAGGGCAGGACCATCTTTACCGGCTGGTAACCAAAGCTCAAGCGGCGTATTTGGATCAACATACGAGCCATCAATCATGTTTACGCCCATTGAGCGCCACGTAGAGGCAGGCATCTTTTGACCCATCACGGTGTAATCAAACGAGCCAGGTAGCGTTACCTCATAAAATGGCGATAGACCACGTACCCAACCTGAATTGCTTAGATAGTTTGCGGTAGAGGCAAGCGCATCTGCAGTGGTCCAAGGGCTACGGCGACCGTCGCCATTGCCGTCAACACCATGCGACAACCAAGTGGCTGGGATAAACTGAGTCTGACCCATACCGCCAGCCCAAGAGCCGTCAAGCTGTGATGGATATACATCGCCGCGCTCAACTAAGGTCATTAATGCCATTAACTGCTCTTCAGCGAATTCACGGCGACGGCCATCATAAGCCAAGCTAGCAAGCGAGCTTGGGATATAGCTGTTACCGGTGACAGCGCCAAATGACGATTCCATGCCCCAAATAGCGGCAATAATCTCAGCATTCACGCCATATTGTGATTCAAGGCGAGAAAGTAGTGAGCGATGCTCGTTAAACTTGCTAACACCACGGCTAACACGGCCACTTGATACCGCAGAGTCGGCATATTCCCAAGGCATTTTAGAGAATTCTGGCTGACTTGAGTCAAGCGAGATAACCTGAGAGTTAAGCTGCGCACTGTCAATTAAACGGCTCACATCAGCAGGATTATGACCTTCTGAAATAGCGCGCATGGTGAAGTCAGACTTCCAATCAGAAAAACTACGGTACGTGGTTTTGGGCTTAGGTGTGGGGCGCGGCGCAGGTGTGGTTTTAGGAGTCTCTGGTTTGATAACAATAACCGGGGCTGGTTTTTGTATAGGTACTGGCTTTTGAACCGGCACTTGTTGTATTGGTGCTTGGCTGGCACAGCTTGCCAAAAATAGGGCTGAAATAAGCGCTAGGCCGTGTTTTAACTGAAAATTAGCGTGTTGCTTTAGCATGAAAGAAGGTCTCGTATTATAGGTTGTTTGGTGAGAAATAAAGTGATATACAAGGCGTTGGTAAAACAGGTCGTATTGATTACATAAGATTAAGTCAAAATACTGTATCAATAAATGAGCGTAAAGTCGATGTTCGTGCAGTGTGATAAAGTAATTGAGTAGACATATACTGGCTAAAGGATCTGTTATATCACCTTGTTAATAAATAGGTGTCCTATCTGTTCAAACTATCAGTACCCAAACTCTCAAGAATTTTCAACATCGCCTTTGGTAAGCCTAGCGTTACTTTAGCCTCAGCGGCAGTGAGCCAAGTTGACTGGATATCCGCATCCTTTAATTGTGCTGTCAAGGCTGTGCTTTCGGCTTTAGTGAGTGTCAGGGCTTGCGGCTGCAGATACCAATTAAAATGGGTCAGGGTATGTTGAATAGGGGAGTCGTCTAATAACTCATTACTAATTGAGATGGGATTTAAGCTATTATCTGCAATCCATTGATCGACTATCTGTTCTGCAAGCGTGTTTTCACTTTCAAAAGCGCTGTCTTCATCCGAGGTGGACACGACCGTTCTTCCCAGTGTCTTTTTCTCAAACTGTAATGGTAATACCCACAGACCGCCCCAGATACCGCTATCCGGACGTTGTAACCACAGCAGCTCATCTTGCTCATTTTGAATCAATAATGCGTTGCTAAACTTGCTTGGCTTGGGTTTCTTTTTGGCCTTAAAGGGATACTCCATCTCACGACCTTGCGCATGTGCGATACAGTCATGGCTAATCGGACAGGCCTCGCAATTTGGATGACGACGGGTACATAAGGTGGCGCCCATGTCCATCATAGCTTGGGCGTAGTGTCCGCTGTCATCAATGGGCGTTAGACGCTCTGCCAGTGCCCACAGCTCTTTATTGGTCGCAGACTTAGTGATATCTCCCTCGATACCGGCCCAACGGGTTAATACGCGTTTGACGTTGCCATCACAAATCACCCCATAACCATGCAAGCCCATAGCAACAATGGCGCCTGCGGTCGAAGGGCCGACTCCAGATATTGCTTCCCAGCCTGCGACGGTTTGCGGAAAGTCGCCTGTCTCGTTGATGACCTCGACCAATTGCTTAGCACCTTTGTGCAAATTGCGGGCACGCGCGTAATAACCCAACCCTGCCCAGTGTTCCGCCACCATATCCCAGTCCGCATTGGCCAAATCATGCACGGTTGGAAAGGAGGTCATAAAGCGCTGAAAGTAGGGGATAACGGTAGTGACTTGGGTTTGTTGCAACATGACCTCAGACAGCCAAACGATATACGGGTTTGGGGTATCAGTTTTGTGTTGCTGCCACGGCAAATCGTGGCGACCGTTTTTATCGAACCAATTAAGAATACGGGGAGCGAAGCTGTCGAGTTCGGTGGGAGTGTGGTTAAAACTAGCGTCTTTACTCATGTTCTTTAAAGTGGTGATTCTAGTAGACATAATTAGAAAGTATACTCAGCTTATAAGCTTATAAAAATATTATAGGGAGTCTGATAACGTTTGAAACGTGTTCACAGATTAGCCGATAGATTGATTACATCGTGTTATCACATACTTGTCTATTAATTTTAAAATACGAAATAGGCTGACGGTTGTTGTCGTAATATTCATGATTATAGGTCACCCCAAAGTCTAGAGAATCTTGTAACTCAGGCTCGTTACATGATTTATTAATATTCGCTGTCTTGAGTTCATGATTCGCTTTCTCAAGCTCTGACGGGCTAATGGTTTCAGCGTCCATATTTACTTTATACCCATAGGTGATTTCTAAATCCTCTACGTCAACTCTTTCCAATACAGTCCACTCATCCAGTTCTAAGGGAAGAGTCTCCTGCAGGGTTTTAGCTTCTTTAGTAAGAGTCATGACAACGTCATCGTGTACTTTGTTTTCTGATATATGACTGAGTGCAAAGCTTGTGATTTTGCTACCTATACTAATAATTGCAATAATAATAATGACTCGTATCCACTTAGCAGGCTTCTTAGAAGGTTTGTTTGTCATGTAATTTATAAATCCATTGAGTTATGGCGCTAGAGGGGTTTAACTGATATTAAACGTCATTATGATTTCACAAATAGAGGGCGTATCTTTGTTATTGAAGTTTAAAGAAAGCTTATGAAAAAAGATATAACTAACGGAGCTTTTGCACTTGTCGTTATGGAAATACATTCTTAAGCTTTGTTGTGAGAATATTAGTATTACTGACTCAAACCACGATAAATAATATCAAGAAACCGATGTCATCGCTGGTTTTGATTGATAGGTAGGTGTAGGGTACGTTCCACGCACCAAATTTAAAACAAGATCTTGCTAATGATGCGCATGGCGACACCGTACAAACCGTGTGGTTTAGCCTTGATAGTAGCAGTATTCTGACGTAGACTGTGGCTAGAGAAGGTGTCGAGACAACAGCAACGACTCTAGCCACGACAGTTTGCAGGTCATTGGTAAGACAGATACAAGCGGATAGCAAGAGTAGCTACCAATGCCGTATTATAAACAAGGCTAAGTTTTAAGCTTTTAATAAACTATTTACGATTCTTCTTAGCGCGTCTTCTACGCAGCTTTTTCTCTTCAATTTTTGCCAATCGTTTCTGTTCCGCCTCTTCTCGCAGTGCTTCAACCAGTTTGAACTCGTCTTCACGCATGGCAGGGGTCTCAAGGGTAATACGGCCCAGTTGGCCACTGCGCAGCTCATTAACCAGAATCTCAGACATACGGTAAGTATCGACCACACCGCCTTTCTTTAAGAATCCGCGACTGCGGCCGGCCACTTCAAAGAACTCCCAATCACTTTGCGGTAAGTCCTCGATTTTATAACGCTCTTTTAATAGATTTGGGTACGCTTTAATTAGGTATTCGGCGGTATAACTGGCCACATCAGCGAAGTCAAAAGCAGTGTCTTTAATACCGCCGGTTGCTGCCAAACGGAAACCAGAGTTCGGATTTTCAATCTTTGGCCACAGCATACCTGGGGTGTCATACAGCATAATGTCGTTATCAATTTTAATCAGCTGCTGAGATTTGGTGACCGCTGGCTCGTCACCGGTCTTGGCAATGCTGCGTCCTGCTAAAGCGTTAATTAAGGTTGATTTACCGACGTTAGGAATGCCCATAATCAGCACTTTGATTTGACGGCCAGTGCCGACTTTATTAGGCATTAAGTCTTTTATTAGCTTCACCAGTTGTTTGACTTGAGAGCTTTTATTGTCATCAAAGGCGACCGCTTTTACTTGGTCTTGCGCCTCTAGATATTCAATCCACGCTTGAGTTTGATTGGGATCAGCAAGGTCAGACTTGTTCAAGATTTTAATGACCGGTTTTTGGCCACGCAGCGCCGCAACCATCGGATTTTCACTACTGTAAGGGATGCGCGCATCAATCACTTCGATGACCACATCCATATCCGGCATGATTTCTTTGATTTCGTTGCGGGCTTTGTTCATATGCCCTGGGAACCACTGAATAATGGCTTGGCTCTGGTTGTTATATTGGCTCATTGGTCTTTCCATTGCTGTCTATTCATTAATATTAAATCTATTTTACTATAGAAAGACCGCCACCATATGCAAATAGCGGCGGTCATTGTTATATAAGGGATTATTTGGTAGTGCTTTGCTCAAATATGAACATTTTTATTCATATAGGGGCGCATTGGGCTTATCAAGATGAGAACGCATCAGGGGTATCGAGTTCGTCATCATTCACTGTTTCTTGCTCAGGGGGTAGCGGTGCAAGATATCCAATTAATAGAATCAAACTACCGGCACCGATAAAGGACACCACACGCCAGATGGCATCGGTTTGTGATAAGTCGACCACTACTAGTTTAATCACTACCAAAGCCAATAAACTGATACCCATAAACCACCAAAAGCGTTTGCCATTGCGGCTTGACATAAAGGTGGCGATAAGTGCAGTCAACGTCCAAAGGATAGTTAGTCCGGTCTGAACTTGCTCGCTATACCACGCGCCCTGGTCCCAAAGTGGGGTGCCGGCATAAGCATGTAAGGTACGCACCAATAGGCTAGAGAGTGCCCAGAAGCCAATCAGTC
Organism: Psychrobacter sp. CX14; assembly: GCF_057396205.2. Lineage (NCBI taxonomy): Bacteria > Pseudomonadati > Pseudomonadota > Gammaproteobacteria > Moraxellales > Moraxellaceae > Psychrobacter > Psychrobacter sp. CX14. Next base: position 578,111 of record NZ_CM183187.1, read on the forward strand.
CCAGTGCCTTGAGCATGAGTTTTTGATTGGCATCATGCGAAAGATTGGCGGCTAATTTTGAATGACCGGCTGATTTTGATTGAATATCTGAACTGGGCATATCCAACCGATATAAGCTTAATCCATAGCCTAGTACGGCTAAGATGGTGATGTCAAATAGGTTAAGCAGTGGAATATAAGGCAAACCCCAAACCATACCATTATGCGACCAGTTTGTTGCCACTACCCAAACGAGCAGTAGCGGTAGAAATAGATAACTGCTACCAGTTAATGCGGTTTTCCAATCAAACCATGTTGGCATGGTCAGCTTGTTTTTAGTCACCGCATAAGTCATGCCAATCAAGCACAAACTTGGTATTAATATAGCAATAACACCATTGGCATTAGGAATTAGATAGTAGGCAAATTCAGCGATTAGCAAAATAACGACCGTTAGCCACAGGGTGCTGTGGAATGAGACCACCGCCTTGTCTGTTGACCAGTGTTTTATCCAAAGCTGCGCAAGCACAAAACCGGCTATTAAGCTAAATACGTAAACAACCCCCTGTGGTTTCACCAGAGCATCATTGCTAAAGCTATCCCATATTGGCAGTACCAATAACAAGATTAAATAAAACACAGGTAACCAGACTTGGCTGATTAAGCTGACCTCGCGCCATTGTTGCCAGCGATTTATAATCCAATAGGCAATAAGATGCAGCAGGATGACAAATGCGATGACGTTGGCGATATTTTGTATTGAGTCATCAAGGACATCGAGCACGATATATAAACTGGCGAATAATGCCCAAGCGGCACCAAAGAAGGTAAGAGTCGTGATAAAGATGGGCGATCGCCATACCACACCAAACGCCCAGCTTTTGGTGAATGTTTGGTTTAAAGAAGGGTAATCGGTTAAGCATAACGCTCGGTTAGGGGCGGTTTTTAAGTTTAATGGGTTGTTGGGCTCTCGCAGTACAAACATTGAGACCATCCAAGCGGCCACTGAAACACTAAGCGCTAAATAACTGGGCGATAAATCGTAAGTATTAAATAGCGATACTAACTGCACGATAGCCAGTATTTGCAGTCCCAAACCAAATAATACTGTCCAACCACGTAACAGGCGACGTCCAAACCAGACCAGTGCTAGACCTTGTAAGCTCCAGCCGCACGCTATCCAATTGGCATCAAAGGCTAAGGCAATGGTCAAAGCGGTAAAGCCAAAACCAAGGGCTAGCATACCTTCAATAATCAAGGTCTGCTGACCGCGGCGATTGTGTTTGATAAAAATAAAGCCGGCTATTAGATAGACCGCGGCCATAAGGGCGCTGCTGATGGTTAAGGCATTATCAATATCGCCCAATAGAGTATTTAACAGGCCAAATACCAATAGTGGCGTAGCAAACATCAAACCTGTATCAATGGGCAGTATCGGCCGCTGATTATTGTCATCAGCATTTGTTTCAGTTTGGCTGCTTAAAGCAGGACTTACTAAGGAGGCGTTGTACTTAATAACTTGCTGCGCATAACGAATGGCGATAAATAAATACAGTAGCCAATGCAGAATAGTAATCACGGTCAACTCTGTACGCTGCGCCTCTATTTGTGCGTCGAGTAAACCCTCAAAGCCCCAGTAATAGGCCAGTCCAAAGGTAACCGTCGCCCCGAGTAGATTGAGTACCTTCCAGGTTCGGTAGTGCGCAATAATAGCAATAGCCACGTTTAATAGTAAGAAATAGCCAAACAACACGGTCACAGTACCGCTGTCGTCACTGGTCAATATTGGTGCTAAAAAGGCGCCTGAGAAGGCAAGTAATGCCAACGGGAATGCGTTTTGGCGTAAGGCTAAAGCGACAGTCACCGCAGACAACACACCTAATAGTACAAAGCTCGGTAGGCTAGGGATAACGTGATACACCTGATAGGCAAAGAAGGCGGTTAAATAGGCGGCAGACAGCCCAGCACCTTGCAAAGTAATGCCATAGGTAAAGCGTTTTTTGACTAGCTTTAATCCCAAGCCTGCGACTAATAAACCGACTACGCCGACCGCAAACAGTTTAATTTCAATCGGCATTTCAAAGTGTTCGCTTAGCAAACGAAGGAGCAGTACCACACCCATTAGTAGCACAATGGCGCCGACACGCACTACTAAATTACCCCCAAAGAACCAGTTTTTTAACGTATGTAGTAAAGAGGTGACGATAGGCGTCGATTGTTCGTCGGGTTCAGCACGATTGGGTTGGACCGTGCGTTTTTTAAGGGTGGATACGGTCGTTTTAGAAGGTGCGGTTTTTTGGGTTTTGGTTAATATAGGACGTTGTTCAGATTCTAGATCTGAGGTGCTATTCTCATCTAATGCTTTATTCTCAGTATTTAAAATAGAGGGGGTAACAGGGGCAGCAATAGAGGGCTCGATGTTTGTGTCATCAAGCGTATCATCGAAAGCAGAGTCTATTGTACTGTTAGGTAGCGGGCTAGTCTCGGGCTGCTCTGATAAAGTATCATTAGTAAGAGTGGGCAGCGTTCGAGTCGACTGAGCTTTAATACTATGAATCTGCTTATCTAGCTGCTCAAGGGTCTTTTGCGTGGTACTGAGTTCACTGCGTAAGTCTAAAATATCTTGTTTTAGCCGGCGTATATTATCTTTTGTGAATACCCATAAAATAATAAAAGCCCCAATGAATAAAATATTAAGCACCCAAACGTCAAACATCACCATCGCCTCGAATAAACCATTGTTGGTATAAGAGACGATGATGATGTTATTTTAAGCTAAACGCAAGGGTTAACTGACAGCTAGTCAAGTAAGTAACCTACTATCATTTATTAGCGTTGTTTTAAAACTACTCGTAATGGTTGTGTAGTTTTTGACGCATGAACTCAATCATTTTGTTCCAGCTTTCATTGGCAGCAGTTTCGTTGTAGCCTAAGTCTACGCCATTTTCAGCGGCACGTTGATCTGCTTTTGGATTGGTAAAGCCATGTTTTGCATTATCGTACACATCAATGGTGTAGTTAACGTCTGCGTTATCAAGCTCTGCTTTTAGCGCTTCAACGGCATCCATAGATACCATGCTGTCTTCACGGCCGTGAGCGACTAATACGTCTGCTTTAAACTTACCTTTTTCAGCAGGCCGCTTAGGTGTCAAGTTACCATGGAAGGTCGCTACTGCTTTTACTGGCATACCTTCACGAGCCATATCTAAAGCGATTTTACCGCCGAAGCAATAGCCGATAACAGCCAAGTTATCGCCATCAACAGGCAGCTGATCAGCAAAATCGTTTAAGATGGCACGGCAACGACCCATTAATTTGTCTTGGTCATCAAGCATTTGAGTCATCCACTCATTGGCCTGCGCTGCATCTGTGGTTAATTTGCCTTCACCATAGATATCCATCGCAATCGCTGCAAAGCCTGCACGTGCTAAATGTTCGGTCACTTCACGTGGATGATCTACCACGCCCCACCATTCTGGTGCAACCAAGATACCTGGCACTGAGCTTTTATCAGTGGTGTTTTCTGGCAGTGACACATAGCTGATTAGCTCCATACCATAGTCAACAGTTGTTTTTAGCTCATAGCTTTTAATATCCATCTTTTTATTTCCTTATGTTTATTATTGGGATTGTTTGAAATAAAATTGAACCAAATAAAAAGGAACAATAGTGATTAATAATCAATAAATGAAATTGAAATTTTAATGACTCCACTAACATAACAAAGTCTATCGCCAGTTTCGATTAAAGAAATGTGAAGATGTTTTATTGTTTGGAGAATGAGGTTTAATAGCCGTTAGATTTGTAGACGACTTTATCGCTATGTATTGATAACTCGTCATTTGTCGTCATAATAAGTACTTAACTAAATGCATACACTGATTAAAATCGCACCGGTCGATTGAGAAAACTTATGGCAACTGACACACTGATACGTCCTAACTTCTGGCAACAGTATCAACTAGAGGCATTGACAACCGCTGAATGGGAAGCGCTTTGTGATGGCTGCGGTGGCTGTTGTTTGGAGAAGTTTTTGGATAATCCCAATAAGCCGTACGAGGTGGAATATACTGATGTATCTTGTAAGCTACTTGATTGTTCGACCGGCTATTGCTCAAATTATGAAAATCGCAAACAGTATGTACCTGAGTGTGTGTCGCTAACCGCAGAAAAATTGCCAGATATGATGTGGCTGCCAAGTAATTGCGCTTATAAACGTCTGTATTTAGGACAAGGATTGCCCGAGTGGCATTTATTGATTACTCAAGATATCGAGAAAACCAAGCAAGGTATGAAAGAGGATGGCGTCGGCGTCGCTGGACGCTGTATCAGTGAGAAGTATGTCGATGAAGATGAGTTAGAGGAACGTATTGTCCAATGGATACAAGCTTAATATCTATAGTCAACGTCAATTAGAATAGCGCGTCACCAACCGCAAAAAGGAGCCAATCGGCTCCTTTTTTTATAGTTATGATCTTATAAGCTATCGTACGTGATTAACATCTAGTTAACGAACTCAGGATACGCTTCTTGACCACACTCTGAGAGGTCTGCGCCTTCATACTCTTCTTCTTCTGAGATACGTAGGCCAACGACTGCTTTTAGAACGCCCCAGACGATTAAGCTACACACAAATACCCAAACAAAGATAGTCGCTGCGCCCATAAGCTGCATACCAAAAGTGGTGCTGTCATTAGTAATAGGAACAATCAATAAACCAAACAGACCCACCACACCATGTACTGAGATGGCACCAACCGGATCATCAATCTTCATTTTGTCTAAGATTAAGATAGAGCCAACCACAATCATACCGGCGACAAAGCCAAACACGGTAGCAAGTAGCGGTGTTGGGGTATCAGGACCTGCGGTAATGGCAACCAGACCAGCCAATGCACCGTTTAATAGCATGGTTAAATCGGCTTTACCGAAGATCATGCGGGCCAATAACAGGGCACCGATAGCACCACCAGCGGCAGCTGCGTTTGTATTTAAGAACACCAGGGCAACAGTATGTGCACTATTAATATCACCAAGCTTTAGAACCGAACCACCATTGAAGCCGAACCAACCTAACCATAGGATAAAAGTACCTAAAGCGGCTAGCGGTAAGTTTGCACCAGGAATCGCGCGGATTTGACCATTTTTGCCATATTTTCCTTTACGTGGGCCGAGTAATAATACGCCAGCTAATGCGGCTGCAGCACCGGCCATATGTACAATACCAGAGCCTGCAAAGTCGGTAAAGCCTGCACGAATCACATTGCCTGCGTCGTCTGTGATTTCACCTAATGAGAATAGACCAAAGACAGATTGACCATTCCACGTCCAACTGCCCTCCATTGGATAGATAAAGCCCGTCATCACAACTGCAAAGGCGAAGAATACCCAAAGTTTCATACGCTCAGCAACCGCGCCCGATACGATAGACATACAGGTTGCAACGAATACCACTTGGAAAAAGAAGTCAGAGGCAGAAGAATATACTGAATCACCATCAAAGCCATTTTCAGCAGAAGCGGCTAGTGCATCGGCAACCAAGGTTTCACTGCCAGTAATACCGCTTAAGAAGTATCCGCCGCCATACATAAACTGATAGCCACAAATCATGTACATGGTACAAGCAATGGCGAAGAGACCGACGTTTTTGGTTAAAATTTCAGTGGTGTTTTTAGCGCGAACAAGACCGGCCTCTAACATAGCAAAGCCTGCCGCCATCCACATAACCAGTGCGCCGCAAATTAGGAAGTAAAAGGTGTCTAGTGCGTACTGTAGTTCAAAAATCTGGTTTTCCATAATGATTCCCCCTTGGAATGCAATCGATATTAGCAAGACGTTATTTGAGCGGTTAAGTTTTTGGTATTTGGCTTAAGCGCGGCAAATGTGTCTTTTTTAATAATTGTTGATGCTTAAATTGCATCAGGACCCGTCTCGCCAGTACGGATGCGAATAACTTGCTCCAGTGGGGAGATGAAGATTTTACCATCGCCAATTTTGCCCGTGCTTGCAATACGAGTAATCGCTTCAATGGCAGGCTCTACCATCTCATCGGTTACAGCAACTTCTACTTTTACTTTTGGTAAGAAGTCCACAACATACTCTGCACCGCGGTACAGTTCGGTATGGCCTTTTTGACGTCCGAAACCTTTTACTTCAGTAACGGTCACACCTTTCACACCAATTTCAGATAAGGCTTCACGCACATCATCCAGTTTAAAAGGTTTTAATACAGCGGTAATCAATTTCATAGGAAATTCCTTGTTAATGATTTTGATAATTATTGGAAACAAACAGTCTGCTAATACAACAAACTACTTATCTACTATTGATGTCATTGTTTCAAGAATTGTGCCAACTAAAAACGAAGGGGGAAGACGTTTTTAGGGCTTTTATTGCATCAAAATAGTGCGTTAAAAATATAACGCACCATTTTGGTGTGCACCATATCAGATAATAGCTAGATTATTATAGCGAAGTTTCCTAAAAGAGGGTTAGCCATTGGTTAGCAATTTGTGAAAGAATTGCAGGTGGTCAATCAGGCGTCATTTGGGCATATCAAAAGGGCTAATATTGCGCATCGTAAAATATTAGTAATCAAGCTGCTTGTCGTTAAAATCTAATAGGGAAACTGACGTTTAAGCCGCTCGCAATTTATTGAGTGATTTACCTATGGGTTATATTAGTAGATAGTTTGGTTACCCAGTTACTTATCGTTAATAATAAAGGATAGGTTATTACTTTATAAATCTGATATTTATATTAATATCAAGTTAAAGAAACTGTAATTCTAATAATAGTTTTCTTTATAATCATTCAAAGACAGCAGTCAAATTCAAATTTACATAAGAAAATCAGTGCATTAATAGATATAAATATAATAAAAATCAATTTTTCACACGCATGAACAAGATGCACCGCACTGTTGGTTGTTATACAGTTAATAAACAAAGGGTCGCGAGTCTTCGCACCTGTCTGTAAATATCAACCGTAAAGCATTGCTGCTAGTATTGCTTACTGGATTTACTGCCTTAACTTTAGTAGTTGGGCTGACCTCGTCTTATTATTTGACTGATACTGACCTTCTTATCGGTGGTCGCCCATTCTGGCACGATGTCAAAAAGACTCAGACTTTAGAAGGCGCTAAACAGTGTGCATTAAAGGGAATTGAGGAAGAGGTGTCAAAAGGGGTTCCGTTCATCCGTCCCCCTTTTGATGTGTGTGATCCAAACTTGACCGCCCTTTTTGTTTAAATCTTGGCAAACTACATTTTTGGATAAAGTAGATAAGGCGTTTTACTGGCGCTTAATAGCTTGCGAGTATCGCTACCGTGCAGCAGCTCATGCAAGCGTGATTCGCCAAAGGCACCAGATATCAATAAGTCCAAATTATGCTGATCTTGATAATAGATTATTGACGAGGTGACATCATGGCCTGAAATGAGTGCTTTTTTACACTGGACACCGGCTTGTTTTAAACGCGCATAAGCTTCTCTTAATGCATCCTTATTACGCTCATTTTCTTCACCAACCATCACCACATGCAAGGTAAGATTTCTAATCAGCTTACTACTGCACAGCCAGTCTAATAATGCGTGACAAGTCCGGCGATTATCAAACGCAAATAGCGCAGTTTTGGGTATTTTAAAGGTCTCGTGAGTGACCAGAGCAGGGCAACGGCTGGCACGAATCAGCTGTGAAAGCGTGTCTTTACAGGTCACTTGATGACCGATAACCACCAATTGTGCTGTCTCATCAACATAATCTAGACTTTCAGCAATAGAGGCATGGCGGTGCAAAGTATATATATGATGCTCATAACGGCCTTGATGCTGCTCGCAGTAGTTTTCAGATTGCTTTAGTAGCAGGCGACCTTGATCACGCAGTTTTCCGTTACTATCACGCTCCTCTATGGTTAACTGATTTAATAAATGATCGCCATCATCGGCTATCAAGCAGCCGGAATAATCCATCGCGCCTTTATGATGGACGCTCGGCGCGGCATGAAGCAAGCCGATGGGTACCTGGAACATCTTAGCCGCCCACATACTGGCGTCCAATACCGCTTGAACATGGTTAGGGCAGTCAAGGCAAGCGATAACACTGTCAGGTCGTAAATTACTCATAAGAATCACTCAATTAAATGTATTTTGAGACAACGCATATCAAAAATCCCACTCTAGCACTACTAGAGTAGGATTATAAGCCGTCTTTATTTAAAGATGGCCAAAAGCAAGCGTGGGCTTATCGAGTGTAGCAATATTAATCCAGTAAGCCAATATCGCGGCGATCATGGATTGAGAATTTGTCGATAATGGTGCGGCTGGCATCATTAAGACCCACGACCTGAACCTCGATACCTTCACGCTGAAAACGAATAACCAGTTTGTCTAGCGTATCAACAGCAGTAATATCCCAAAAATGAGCTTGGCTCACATCAATCACCACTTTATCTAGCGCTTCTTTGGTATCAAAACTGTCTAAGAACTGAGTGGTAGAGCTAAAGAATACCTGACCTTGCACGTAGTAATAACGAGTATTACTGGCATCATCATATTCGCTAACCACACTTAAGAATTGACCAATCTTATTGGCAAAGAACAGTGCTGATAACAATACACCGACCAACACACCATACGCTAAGTTATGGGTAAAGACAGTCGTTAATACGGTTGCTAGCATCACTACGTTAAACGACTTAGGATGGGTTTTAAATTCGCGAATAGATTCCCAGTTAAAGGTACCGATAGACACCATAATCATCACAGCGACTAACGCGGCCATCGGAATTTGGCTGACCCATTCGCTTAAGAATACCACCATAATCAGCAGTACCACACCGGCAATCAATGTGGATAAGCGAGTACGGCCGCCTGATTTGACGTTAATGACCGATTGACCAATCATCGCACAGCCTGCCATACCACCAAAGAAACCAGAAGCAACGTTGGCAATACCTTGACCACGACACTCACGATTTTTATCACTTGGGGTGTCGGTCAAATCATCAACGATGGTTGCGGTCATCATCGATTCAAGCAAGCCCACTATGGCAAGCGCAATTGAATAAGGCGCGATAATCATTAAGGTCTCTAAGGTCAATGGAATATCTGGCAATAGGAACATCGGCAGCGTATCAGGTAGTTCGCCCATATCACCCACATTGCGGATATCCAGACCCATATATAGAGCAACGATGGTGAGACCCACGATACAAATAAGCGGTGATGGGATGATTTTGCCAATCTTTGGAATCAGCGGGAAACCATAGATAATAGCCAAACCGGCCGCAGTCATGATATAAACAGGGATACCAACGCGGTCAACCGCAGGGTTTAATTCAGGCAACTGCGCCATAAAGATTAAAATGGCGAGCGCGTTAACAAAGCCAATGACCACCGAGCGTGAGACAAAGCGCATGAGATTGCCAAGTTTAAACACCCCCATAAAGAACTGAATCACACCGCACAGTAAGGTCGCGGCTAATAAATATTGCAAACCGTGATCGGCAACCAAAGTTACCATGACCAGTGCCATCGCACCGGTGGCAGCAGAGATCATACCTGGTCGACCACCCACAAAACTGATGACAACGGCAATACAAAAAGAGGCGTAGAGTCCAACTTTTGGATCTACACCCGCGATAATAGAGAAGGCAATGGCTTCAGGGATGAGTGCCAAAGCGACAACCAAACCGGATAGAACATCGCCGCGCACATTAGAAAACCACTCGTCTTGAATCGTATTTATAGAAGGTACTCTCATAGGCTTTGGGTCGGCTACTTAATTTTTAGGTTATATTTCAGTGTGCAGCGCGTCGATAACAGCAGACAATCACCGCACAAAAAGGGGATGCAAATCGCATGGGTTTTGATAAAAAAAAGTGAGCAATCGATAAACGTAAGGCCGTTATCGTGCTATTTATTTAAATGCGTCTCTAAACGTCTCTAAATAAGCTGCTTTTTATGCTAAATTAAATATTTAGCGATAAAGCGTTAGTAAATTAAGGTCATTACCGCTAGGGTCATGGTAGAATAAATAACCCCCAAAACCGGCAGCGGTGTCGCGGCTATTTTAGCATTAAATACCCTTATCAATAAAAACCAATTATAGGTCAATTGCAGGTAGATAATCGCAGCAAAGCGCTAAGTAGGTTCTCAAATCAATAGGACATATGTCTATTAATAATAAATACCCTGAATAGATAAGAACCAGCGTTCAGCCATGCGATAAAATAGCAACAAAAATGGGTGCATCATATCACAATAAAGAGACAAGGACAGACCATGAGTACTGACCAAACCGTTACCAGCTCCTCTTATCGTTCACAGTCATCTAAGCCCAATAGCGGCGCAGAGCAATACACGCCAAAACCCAAGTCTGATTCGTCCTCCCTCATTCAAAAAGGCAGTGGCCTACATGTTGTTATTGGCCTAGGGCAATCTGGCCTAGCAGCGGCTAATTATTTGGCCCGTCGTGGTTACAGCGTTGCCATTACCGATACCAATGCTGAACCAAACTTGGCTGAGTCGTTAGACCCAAGCATCAGTATTCGTGCATTTGGTGACATTGATGCAGAATTGTTGTTACAAGCGTCGCGTATTATTATTAGCCCAGGTGTGGCTTTAACTACGCCGGCTGTTGCGCAAGCAAAGCAAGCCGGTATTGAGATTGTCAGCGATATTCAACTGTTTAAAGAAGCATGCAGTGCACCAATTGTGGCGATTACGGGCTCTAACGCTAAAAGTACAGTGACAACCTTGGTTGGTCAAATGGCCAAAGATGCCGGCATCAATGTCGGGGTGGGTGGTAATATTGGTCTACCCGCGTTAAGTTTATTAGAAGACGAGTCACTTGGTGATAAGATGCAGCTTGCGGTATTGGAGCTGTCGAGCTTTCAGCTTGAGACAGTGACCAATTTGGGTGCAAAAGTCGCCACCGTGCTGAATATGTCACCAGATCATCTAGACCGTCACGGCGATATGTTGGGTTATCATCAAGCCAAACACCGTATTTTCCAAGGCGCACAATCTATTGTGGTCAATCGTGACGATGCTTTATCGCGTCCGTTAATTGCTGATGATACGCCTCGATTAAGTATCGGTTCGAATGCGCCTGACTTAGGCGAATATGGCATCCTTACCGAAGGCGATGGTAGTCTGTATCTAGCCAAAGGCACCCAAAAACTGATTAATGCCGACGAGTTAAAAATTAAAGGGAAACACAACTTGGTTAACGGCTTGGCAGCTTTGGCACTAGGTGAGTTAGCCGGTCTACCTATTGAAAGCATGGTAGAGACGCTAAAAGGCTTTTCTGGATTACCGCACCGCTGTCAGTTTGTCGATAGAGTCAATAACGTTGATTATTTTAATGACTCAAAAGGCACCAATGTGGGCTCAACCCTAGCTGCTATCTCAGGCTTAGGTTCGGTTTACAGTGCTCAAAATGAAGGCAAAAGTAAGCTACTACTTATTTTAGGTGGGCAAGGCAAAGGTCAGAAGTTTGGTGAATTAACTGCGCTGATCAACAAACATGTCAGCCAAGTTATTTTGATTGGTGAAGATGCGCCGATTATTTATGAGCATTTAACTGAGGCAAAAATTAGCGATGAAGTCGATGTGCATAGATGTCAGACGCTAGAAAAAGCGATAGAAAAAGCGCAAACTTTAACGGCAAGTAGCCTATCTCAGGTGGCAGCAGTGCTATTGTCACCGGCCTGTGCAAGCTTTGATCAATACCCAAGTTATACCAAGCGTGGTGAGCATTTCTGTGAGCTTGTTGAGATGTTAAAAGCCTCTTAGTTTTTATAAGTTATCATGAGTTCAATCACTTACTGTGTTTAAGCTCATTTTCGTTAACCCTCTTTAATACATTGTTTTAAGTACAGTTGATACCCTATGGCAAAAAATACTGCTAACGCATCTGGCTATACCCCCAATGCACTTTCCCAACGTAAACGTAACAAAACAGGCGTATTTTCCTTGCCATCAGCGGGCAGTGTCCTGTTTGCTAGCGTGTGCTGCCTACTGGTTTTAAGCCTAGTGATGGTGGCATCGGCTTCTATTCCTTTCGCTAATATGCATGATATCAGTCAGCTCTATTTCTTTAAGCAGCAACTGACCTATATGATTGTGGGCGTGATAGCAGGATGTATTACTTATAAGCTTATCCCCCTGAAATTACTTTATGACATGTCAACACTTGGCTTGGGGTTACTGTTGATGTTAACCCTGATGGTGTTGACTTTAATATTTGGTGATGAGATTAATGGTTCTAAGCGCTGGCTTGAGTTAGGTCCATTTAACTTCCAAGTTGCTGAACTGGTGAAGCTAATCATGGTTATTTTTACCGCTGACTTTGTTGTTCGTCGGGGTAATGAGGTGAGACGAGGTATAGGTGGTATATTACGTATGGGTGCTCTGATATTCATACTGGTATTTTTATTCTTAAAACAGCCCGACTTTGGCTCACTAGTTATGGTCATTGGTGTGATATTAGCGATCTTCTTTGTCGCTGGAGCACCTTGGAGTCAATCACTATTCTTGCTGGTTGCAGGGGGCTTTGCTGGTGCGGTTGCGGTTATATTCCAAGACTATCGTATGAGTCGTGTGACCTCTTTTCTAGATCCCTTTGATGATATTCAAGGGTCGGACTATCAGTTGGCACGAAGTTTAATTGCATTTGGGCGGGGTGAGGTGACCGGTGTTGGCTATGGTGAAAGTGTCCAAAAGCTAGCACATTTACCAGAAGCACATACCGACTTCTTGTTGGCGATTACTGGTGAAGAATTAGGACTGATTGGAGTGTTAACCGTACTATTGCTAGAAGCCCTGATTATTGCTAGTGCTATGCGTATCAGTTACATTGCATTAAAAAACCATCAGATGCGATTAAGTTATACCGCTTATGGTTTTGCGGTTATCTTTATTGGTCAGGTAATGATTAACGGCGGTATGAACATGGGTATTATGCCGACCAAAGGCTTGACCATGCCGTTCTTTAGCTATGGTGGCTCTTCAATGGTCATTAGTTTGATTATGATTGGCATCTTATTGAAGATTCACAAACGCAGTCCGAAAATTCCAGCAAGTAATTGTCGTAGCTATTAGTTAGTAGTAGCAATCTGCCTATTAAGAGCAGAGTGGTTACACGTTCAAACCACAATAACTACCGCAAAAGGGCCGTATAGAATTTCTATAGGGCCCTTTTATTGGTTAAATGACATAAGCAACCTAATTTGGACAACCTTTAAGAGCTAAATATTTGGGGGTTGTACTTGCCCCAACCGTTGCTGATTTTTGAGTGGCTCGTTTTGCCACTGGCTTACTGCCTGAGCCATCATAATCTCTGGCTTATCGGTATCGACGCTAGGCTGCTTTAACAATTGTAACGCTTGATGAATAAGCTGCTGACACTTCTCGACACTCGAGGTATCAATTGGCTTGGCCAGATTCTGTTTAGACAGCTTCTGTCCTTGCTCATTTTCGACCAAAGGTAGATGATACCAGTGCTCAACGGCGGGCAGATCAAGATAGTGCATGATAGCAATCTGAGCCGTGGTCAGTGGTAGAATATCTAGCCCGCGCATCACATGAGTAATACCTTGTAGCCCATCATCAACACTGGCTGCCAAAAAGTAATTCACAATGCCATCAGCACGCAGAATTACCACATCGCCTAGCATTTTCTGTGGATTTACCCACTGCATGCCCTGTAGACCGTCTAAAAATCCAATACTATAGTTGGGCAATTGAATGCGAATTTTGACATCAGTCAAATCAGATGTTGAAGCGTCTATTGTGTTGTTTGAGAGAGTAGATGTTGGCTTGGGCAGGCAAAAGCGGGGGTAGATATCATAGTCACGTAGCTGTTTGCGAGAGCACTGACAGCCATAAACACGCTGATTTAAGTTGTTTGCCAGTAGCTCGTTATAGATATCCTCTCTCTCAGACTGATACCAAACATCGCCATCCCAGTGTAGCCCCAGATTATCCAAATCAATTAATATCTGTTCACTGAATTTTGGATGACAGCGCTGACGATCGGTATCTTCGATACGTAATAACCAATGGCCATTGATTGATTTGATATGACAATAACTGGCAATCGCTGTGGTCAATGAGCCCAAATGCAATTTGCCGGTAGGGGAAGGTGCAAAACGGCCCACAGCCGGCCTATAAATAGGCCTAGCGGTGGACCGTTTTAAATCGTGTATTGGCATAGGTCAGACAATATAGGTTAAAAGTGTGACCTGCAATATACTACAAATCAAAGCGCTAAAAAACTAAGAGTGGCCCCAGTTCTGACGCTCTTTGATTTCAGAAAGAGTCTTACAGTCGATACACTGAGTCGCAGTAGGTCGGGCTTCTAGACGGCGCAAACCAATTTCAACACCACAGGTTTCGCAAAACCCATAATCGCCACTGTGAATCTCGGCGATTGATTTATCAATCTTACGAAGCAATTTGCGTTCTCTATCACGCGTACGCAGCTCTAGCGCAAACTCTTCTTCTTGAGTGGCTCTATCGTTGGTATCTGAAAGGGAGGCTGATTCGTCCTGAATGTAGCTTTTCGTACGGTCAGCATCGCCTATCAGTTGCTGCTTCCATGCTTTAAGAATGGCTTCAAAATGCTCAAGTTGAGCATCCGACATATATTCCTCATCGGCTTTTGCGTCATAAGGCTTAAAAATTAGGTCGTCAGTAGCAGTTTGACTCATGACAATTTCCTATATCCATTTAAGTAGAGGAGCTGAAATAAAATAATTGACTCTTATACCACAGTTTAATTCCATTTACTAGAAACTTTACACCAAGTACGGCATTGAGCCTTGTCTGCGCATAACCAATGAAGTTACGCTTCAGGGTCAGACAGATGGTCATGCTTTAATCGTGTCACCCAACTGTCTAACGTGCCATCTTGATGCAGCGCCAGCCAGCGATATCCCGGTCTTGCCTGACTATCAATCGCAAAATCATCTTGCTTTGGCAGAAACTGATAACAGGTGGAGGGCGTAGTATAAACCTTAACCTGCCCATGCTCTTGCGCGTATGACTGATGAACATGACCACTTACAATGGCTTTAATATTGGAGTGCTGCTCAACGAATCGCCAAAAAGGTTCCGTATTTTTGACCATATGTGTATCAATCCAAGCGGAGTCCATTGGGTGCACGTGATGATGCATGGTTATTATGACAGGATTGTGACTTGCCTGTACTTTTTGGCGTAGCCAGTCGAGAGTTGTGTTATCGATTTCACCAAAGATCTGACCAGGTACGCTCGAATCTATGAGCAATAATTGCCAGTTGTTTAGGTTAATAGAATGACGTGATAACAATCGCTTATCAGGCTGATGCGGCACAAATTGACGCTGCTCGAAAGGCAAATCTAAGCCCAGCTCATCGGTCACATCGTGATTGCCTGCAATACAGGCAAAATCAATACCGGTATCGCCTAAGGTTTGATAAATTCGGTCGTATATCTCAGGTTTGACCTCATTGACCAAATCACCGGTTAATAAAATCAAATCACAACGTCTATTCTCGCTCAATGCCTGCTGCAAACAAGTCATAAAGCTGTGGTGATTGTTAATACCAGCCGTACTGACCGAGGTATCTAAATACAAATGAGGATCCGTCAGTTGCAAAATATTAACTGTGCCATCAGGCGTTTCGATATGCGTGGGCGTCGCTGTGATTGGCGTCATTAAGCGTATGCCTATTAATATCAATAATAAGAGTACTGTTGAAAAACGTGTTAAATGTCAATCGTATTATTCACACTATACTATATGGGGACGATACGCCCATTTATCTAGAGGAGGCGTTGGGCGGTATCGTTTAAATGCAGTTGATAGAGTGGAAGGTGAGGGAAAGGAGATAAAGGTGCTATTAGGCTCGAGACACCATAAAAGCTGCAAAAAAGGCCACAGCCAGACCCAGTACAATTGCGAGACCAGTCTGGATATCGAGTAAAATACTGCCCCAAACACCGCCAGTAACCGCAAGCTGTGCCAAAATCACTGAGATAATGACCATTTGCTTAGGAGAGTGAGCAAATAGGCGAGCAGTTAATGCCGGTAGAATAAGCAAACCACTAATCAGCAGGCTACCCACTGCTTGTAGTGCTAATGCACAGAAACCTGCCAATACGCCCATAAAGAATAGGCGCTGACGGGTAGCATTGATGCCGGCTACTTGCGCCAAGTCAGTATGCGTCGCTAAGATAATTTGTGAGCGCCAGATAATTATCAGCACCGCCAGACCAATACCAACGCAAACCGATAACACCGGTAAATCAGCCCAACTGACTTCTAATAAATTACCAAATAAATAGCCCAGTACATTCGACTGCATTTGAGTCAGATGGGTTAAGGTCAATAAGCCCAGGCACAGCATAGTCACAGAAACGACGGCCAATACCGCATCATTAGGCAGTCGTTCATCTTCTAGCCAAATAAGCCCTAACACCACCAAGATACTGACCACAGTAATACCAATGGCAAAAGGTAGGTGAAATAATGCCGCCAATGCCACACCGAACAAGGTTCCATGCGCTAGAGCATCAGCAAAAAATGCCATGCGTCGCCATAATACAAGACAGCCTAAAGGTGCTGATAACAAGGCCAAAAGGCTACCGGCAATCCAAGCAGGAGCAATAATATCAAGCCATTCGGTGAATAAGGTGGGCATAGGACGGCAATTCCACAACAGTAATAGTAATAAATAGATAGGGTAATGAAGACCAGATATGGCTTAAATCCTGTTCTATAGCAATGAAGCAGTCGCTATCTGCTAATGAGCGGTAGGCTCATGATGTTGGCATTCATGTGGCTGATGAATATAAGGCTGTTCATATTGATGACCAAAAAGCTTTTTGAATTCATCAGAGACGCCAAGATCGCTTGGCTGACCCTCACAGCAAATATGCTTATTCAGGCAAATCACACGGCGACTGCCACGCATTACCCAGTGTAAATCATGGGATACCACAACCATGGCGCATTGTAGGAATTCAGGTAAATCATCAATAAACTCATAAAGCCAGCGTTCACTCTCAGGGTCTAAGCCCTGCATTGGCTCATCTAAAATCAGCAAGTTCGGTTTGCTTAATAAAGAGCGTGCTAATAGAACTCTTTGTGTCTCACCACCTGACAAATGAATAACCTGCTTTTTTAAGAGCGGCGTAATCGATAAGCGCTCGAACAAAAATGAATGCTGATCTTCGGTTAATCGCGTTTTAATTTGGCCCAATAAATCTTGAACACGCAGCGGTAATATTGAAGGAAGCACAAACTTTTGCGGTACGTAGCCAATCTCAAGGTCAGGATGGCGGGTAATTTGACCTGATGTGGGTGTGATTAACCCCAAAATCAGCTTCATTAATGTCGATTTGCCGGCACCATTAGGACCGATAACACTCATTTTTTCGTACGGTCTGATTTGTAGGCTAATGTTGTTTAGCAGCTGTTTATTATTATCCGCTTGTGTAGGCAATGCTTTGCTCGAACGAGCGCCCGATAGCCAACCCGAAGATAGGCGTTTATTATTCATGCCACGGTCACTGACCGCAAAGCCAACAGACTCCAAACTCATAAGCGGCGTTTGCTCTGAGAATGATGCATCGGAATGAGGGTGTGATAACGACACAGTTTGTAATGGCGACATGAGTTAGGCTTCCACAGGCTTAGAATCAGAAGGATTGGCGCAAGTCTGACATAATCCTTTTAATTCCATCACACTTTGCTGCACCTCAAATCCGGCAGCGTCTTTCACATAACTCACCACCTCTTGGGCAGGCAAGCCGCTACATTCTTGCACTCGGTGGCAGTCGTTGCATAGCAAAAAGACTGCATTGTGCTCATCGCGAGGATGGCAACACGGTACAAAGGCATTAATTGAGGTTAATTGGTGAATAAACCCGAATTGCAATAAGAACTCAAGGGTACGATAGATAGTCGGCGGTGCCACCATCTTCGCTTTCTCGCCTTGGTCTTGTTCACGGCTGTCTTGCAGGCTTTGAATAAGGTCATAAGCACCAAGCGATTTGTCTGATTCTAAAATCAGCTTATATACATTACGGCGTAGCGCTGTAAAACGTGCTCCTTTTGCGCTACACAGCTGCTCTGCGGCCAATAAACGCTCATTAACCTCTTGCGCGGTTAGGGCATGGACATCGTGCATATGAGGCGCATGATGCACAGTGCAAGAAGCGTCCAACGCAGCTTGATTATCATTTGAATACGGACTCATCAGTCACCTCATTTAAAATGGTAAAAGGTTAATAGATATCGCAAATTATCTGTTACGACGATACGCTTTACTTAACGACAGCTATTAATAGGGTTAAATATTCATGTTCAATAGGGCTGTTACTTTTAAAGGTTATAGTATAACATATCTACAAATAGAGTTATGGGTTCACTGATGTTATGTTTCAAGCATGACAGTCTAATCCTATAATAAATACAGTCTAATCCTATAATAAATATTAATGGCAACCGGCCATACTATAATAGAGAGTTATCCTTTATGTTGTTACACGCCAAATCTAACATGCCAGAAAATGCCAACCGAGCAACTGACCATAATAATGTATCGAGTTCGAAAGCTAATTTATTATCAAAAATGAGTAAGAAGTTAACCACTAAAGCTGCAGCCATGGCTTTGTTCGGTATGATGTCTACGAGTTTACCGAGCTACGCGGCCACGGCAGACCATAACAACGTCCAATTAAAAAATCAGATTGCTGCCTACGCGGACGTTAATAAGGTGCCTGCTAGCATACGTGCAAAAACAGACGTTGCTATTAGCAATTATCCTTTATTTCTATTGAGTGAAGCAGTCACCAAAGGGGCGCCGTCTGGACATTTATTATTGGGCCCTGGTGATGTGGGGCATCATGGTAGTTTGAGCCCAAGTGACATGAAAACAGTAAAAGACAGTCGCTATGTAGTGTGGTTTGGTAAGCAGCTTGAATCAAACTTAGCCAAGCCATTGGCAAAGAGTAATAATACTATCAGCTTGTTTGGACTCAATGCTTTCGAGCGTCATTCTTTAAGAGACGTAAAAGCGAAGCCTATTAATGGCACTTTAGATCCTCACATTTGGTTAGACCCGAATAATGCCAAAGCCATTACTCGAGCATTAGGCGCTATCTATAGCCGTGCTAACCCAGAATATAAAGATATCTATGCCGCAAACGTGCGCGAGTTTGCCAAGCAAATGGATGCTGCAGTCGCTGGGGTAGGGGAGGGGGATTTTAATACATCAACGCCAAGACCTTACTGGGCTTATCATGATGCTTTTCGTTATCTAGAGCCTACCTTAAACCTAACCATGGTTGGTGCATTAACTTCCGATCATCATCTGCCGCCAAAGGCCAGTCAATTTCATTGGTTAAAACAAAACCGCCCTCAACCAACGATGTGCGTCTTACTACAGTCTGATAGTAATCAAGGTGTGTTAAGCAAACTGGGCAATATTACCAGTACTGTGCAACAGGAGGACATGAGTAATGCCAAAGACTTTATCAGTGGTTGGCGTGCTTTGGTAAAGGACGTGCAAAACTGCATCAATAGCTCGATTAAGTAACCAGTTTAAACCGCTGATTAGATAAATTAAACTTACAGACTTGTATAGAAAAACTGTTTGACAAAAGCGATTTTTCTACTTGCTTTAAACCAATGCCAACTCTATAATAGTCGGCGTTTTGTGTCATAGAAAAGCCATGTTATCTCATTCTAAAACGCCATTACGAGCGTCACAGCGAAAAGAGCAGCAGCGACTAAAATTACGACGACAGGCTCGAATACGATCCGGTATTCTTTTAGTCATTATTATTGTTGCCTGTTTCGTTGACTTCATTTTTCTAAGTCGTGACACAAACGGTGGCAGCTTAGCCAATTTAACAATTGCCAGAAGCGTGGCCGTGGGTGCGTTATTAAACTGGATAGCGCAAACGGTTTTTACAAGCTTTGTTTTTCGCTATACCGGCGCCCAAGCGAGACATAATATAGTTGGCCAGTTATATTTGGGTCAAATTGTTAAATGGATAATCGTCATCATAGGCTTTAGTATTATTTTTATGACTATCAAGCCACTATCTGCTGCTGCGGTTATTACAGGGTTTATTTTGATGCAAATCGGCCATTTTATTACCTTATGGCAAAGTCGTTAACCCCTTTAATAGTAAGCATGTCGTTCTATAATCATTCTTCTTAGAGCGAAAATAAATCAAATTAACTGCTTTAGCATGTCGTTAAGCTTAAAGTATTGAATGGTGTTTATCTGCTTTTAAGGTGTCAAATTTAATAGCAAATAGTGTATGATACGGTGGCAGTTTTGTGCAGCGGCACGCAGGAAACTTACAAAACTGAAATATACATCAAAAAAATAAACATTTTCTTTACACTTTTCCCGCTCTACTTTAATATAAGTAGAGATTTTTTGAGCGCCGAAATTTAATTAGCAAAGAGTCCTAAATACAGTTTTTTTGCTAATTAAATTAATGGTTAACACAAACTTATAAGAAGCTTAGATTATGGCAGCTGAAATATCCTCGTCTGATTATATTGCACACCATTTGACTAACTGGACCTTTGGCTATTTGCCGGGTGAAGGCTGGAAAGTTGCCCATACTGCTCAAGAAGCTGGTGAAATGGGCTTTATGGCCATTCACTTGGATTCAATGCTTTGGTCAGTTGGACTTGGTATTATATTTTGTGCCTTGTTTTGGTTTGTCGCCAAGCGTGCAACATCTGGCGTACCTGGCAAGTTGCAAGCAGCAATTGAAATGGTTGTGGACTTCGTAGATACAAACGTACGTGATTCTTATAACGGTACTTCGAAACTGATTGCACCACTGGCTTTAACCATCTTCGTATGGATATTTTTAATGAACTTGATGGACCTTGTGCCCATCGATTATATTCCAGTACTTGCTCAGAAGATCGGTGCCGCGATGGGTCATGACCCGCATCACGTGTACTTTAAGATTGTTTCAACCACTGATCCCAACGTTACTTTAGGCATGTCATTTTCAGTATTTTTCTTAATTATTGGCTTCAGCATTAAAGAAAAAGGTTTGGGCGGCTTCATTAGTGAGCTAACCATGCATCCTTTTAGTGCTTCAAGTACAATCGGAAAAATCATCTTATTCCCAATTAACTTGATACTTGAGTTGGTTACTTTAATTGCAAAACCAGTTTCACTTGGCTTGCGTTTATTTGGTAACATGTATGCAGGTGAGTTGGTCTTTGTATTAATTGCCTTATTGCCATTCTGGATTCAGTGGGCATTATCAGTACCTTGGGCAATATTCCATATTTTAATTATTACTCTTCAGGCGTTCATCTTTATGATGTTGACGATAATCTACTTATCACTAGCATCACAAACTGAACATTAATTTAGTTAGATTTTCTATCAATCAATAGGTAAATGAGGATACATCAATGGATCCAGTATTAGCAGCAACAACATTAAATGGTTACACGGTTATCGCAGTTGCCATGCTTATCAGCGCAGGTGCATTAGCTACCGGTATTGGCTTTGCTCTATTAGGTGGCAAGTTCCTAGAAAGTGTTGCACGTCAGCCTGAACTTGGCTCACAGTTGCAAACTCGCATGTTTATTGTTGCCGGTCTACTTGATGCGGTACCAATGATTGGTGTTGGTATTGCGATGTTGTTATTATTCGCTAACCCTCTTGGAGCTTAATTAAACATCAGTGACTCCTGTTGACCATTCGACGTACTTTTGACTTTTTATCAGATACCGAATGGTCAATGATACTGATTTTTATTAATAAAGAGGTGATCGTGTGAATATTAATCTAACCCTAATCGGTCAGTCTATAGCGTTTGCAATTTTTGTTATATTTTGCATGAAGTTCATTTGGCCTGCTCTGATGGGTGCCATTAACGAACGTCAGCAGAAAATTGCTGATGGTCTAAATGCAGCCGAGAAGGCAAAAGCAGATTTAGCAAGTGCTGAACAATCAGTTGAGAAAGAACTAGCATCAGCAAAAGTTAAAGCTGCTGCACTGATTGAACAAGCAAACAAAAGCGCTAACCAGCTTATCGAAGACGCAAAAGCACAAGCACAAGTAGAAGCTGAACGTATTCGCGAGCAAGCTCGTGAGTCGATCGACCTTGAGATCAATCAAGCTCGTGAAGGTTTACGTACTCAGGTTTCTGAGCTTGCTATACTTGGTGCTGAGCAAATTCTAAAAGAAAAAGTTGATAAGCAGACGCACGACAGCATGTTACAAGAGCTTGCGTCTAAGCTTTAATTGAGAGAGTTAAATTAAAGGTACTATTGTTATAGGCTGGTTTTATCAGCTGGAAAAGACTTTATAGTGATATGGCTTATGCATTTTAATGCAGGCTTAGCGTTATGAACGTCATTGAGTGCAATAGGGGTTAACTCTTATCAAAATCAATTTCTCATATCTGGTTTGTTTTATATAAAAGTTTTACATAAAATATGTGGCTAAGAGGACATAATGGCTGAATTATCTACACTAGCGAGACCCTACGCCAAGGCAGCATTTGATTATGCGCATGAAAACTCAGTCATTGGTGAATGGGAAGATTTCTTGTTTGTCGCAAGTAACGTGGTTGGTGATTCTGCCTTTGTGCAAATGCTAGATAACCCCGTTGTTACTGCTGACCAAAAAGCTGATATGCTTATCAGTATTTATGATGAGCAAGTAACATCGCCGGAAGCGACTGTGTTTAAGTCGCTACTTTTTAGCACTCAAAGTCATAAAAAAGAGGGTCAGCCGACGGATGTTTTACCGGCAGCTACTCCTCAAATCAAAAACTTTGTGCACCAATTGGCCGAACAAGAACGCTTAAGCTTAATACCACAAGTATATGAGCAGTATCGTTTAAATCGCGCTAAAGCACTCAAACAAGTCAACGCATATGTGACGTCTGCTTATCCGCTAGACGATGCACAACGCACTATGATTCAAAATCGATTAGAAGAATCACTACATGCATCTGTGATTATTCATGAAGATGTAGATCCTAGTTTATTAGCGGGTGCCACCATTAAAATTGGCGACAAGCTTGTTGATGACTCGATGCGTGGAAAAATAAAACAGTTAAAAACACAGCTAACTGCTTAACGCATAATTAATAATGATGATAAGTGATGGCAGCTTTTTGGCTCGTTATCAAAGATATTCATCATTAAGAAGCTTCTATGATAACTTTAATAAACCAATAAATAGTTATCTAAGCTTTTAATAAACCGGCGAGTAAGCAGGCAATCACAAATTAAAGGAAACAAGGCAATGCAACAATTGAATCCAGCAGAAATCAGTCAACTGATTAAGCAGCGAATTCAAGACCTTGATACGGGTGCAACCGCTAAGAATGAAGGCACTATTGTCAAAGTATCTGATGGTATTGTTCAGATTCATGGTCTTGAAGATGCGATGTACGGTGAGATGATTGAGTTTGAAGGCGATGTCTATGGTATGGCATTGAACCTTGAACAAGACTCCGTAGGCGCGGTTGTTTTGGGTGATTACCTAGGTCTTCAAGAAGGTCAAAAAGCTTACTGCACAGGCCGTATTTTAGAAGTACCAGTTGGACCAGAATTATTAGGTCGTGTGGTTGACGCATTGGGTAATCCAATTGATGGCAAAGGCCCTATCAACGCACAGCTTACTGATAAAGTAGAAAAAATCGCTCCAGGGGTTATCGCACGTCAATCTGTTGATGAGCCAGTAATGACGGGTTATAAAGCAGTTGACACTATGATTCCAATCGGTCGTGGTCAGCGTGAGCTTATCATTGGTGACCGTCAGACTGGTAAAACAGCTCTAGCGATTGACGCGATTATTGCTCAGAAAAACTCTGGTATTAAGTGTGTGTATGTTGCTATTGGTCAGAAACGTTCTACTATTGCTAACGTTGTACGTAAGCTTGAAGAGACTGGCGCATTAGAATATACAACGGTGGTTGTGGCATCCGCTTCTGAGCCTGCAGCACTTCAGTATATCGCTCCTTACTCTGGTTGTACAATGGGTGAATACTTCCGTGACCGCGGTGAAGACGCTCTGATTATATATGATGATTTATCAAAACAAGCAGTAGCGTATCGCCAGATTTCATTACTATTACGTCGTCCACCAGGTCGTGAAGCTTACCCAGGTGACGTATTCTATCTTCACTCGCGTCTATTAGAGCGTGCATCACGTGTGAACGCGGATTACGTTGAAGAGTTCACTAAAGGTGAAGTAAAAGGTAAAACAGGTTCATTAACTGCGCTACCTATTATTGAAACACAAGCCGGTGACGTATCAGCATTCGTACCAACCAACGTAATTTCGATTACTGATGGTCAGATCTTCCTTGAGTCAAGCCTATTCAACTCAGGTATCCGTCCTGCTGTAAACGCGGGTATTTCGGTCTCTCGTGTTGGTGGTGCCGCCCAAACTAAAATCATCAAGAAGCTATCAGGCGGTATTCGTACTGCACTAGCTCAGTACCGTGAGCTAGCTGCATTTGCTCAGTTTGCCTCTGATCTTGATGACGCGACTAAGCAGCAGCTTGATCATGGTGAGCGTGTAACAGAGCTTATGAAACAGAAGCAGTATCAGCCTATGTCAGTTGCTGAACAAGCCGCTGTTATCTATGCCTCAAACGAAGGTTACTTAGCAGATATCCCAGTTGAAAAAATCGGCGCATGGGAAGAAGCTTACCTACGTTACATGTATGACGAACAAGCTGATTTGATGAAAGAAATCGATGACACTGCAAACTACAATGATGACATCGCAGGTCGTTTAAAATCATCAGTTGAAACGTTCTTACAGAACCACACGTTCTAAATTAATACGGTGCGATTAGCGAGGCTAGTCGCACTATTTAAAGCGTGTGATAGATTAATCCTCATTTAAACCCCGCCGAATTGGAAATGTTATGGCAAGTTTAAAAGAAATTCGTGCTAAAGTTACCAGCATTAAGAGTACGCAGAAGATTACGCGTGCGATGCAGATGGTAGCCGCCAGTAAAATGCGCCGTGCCCAAGAGCGTATGGAAGTGGGTCGCCCTTATGCTGAAAGTATGCGCCGAGTGGTTTCACACTTAGTTAACGCATCGACAGATTATAAGCACCCGTATATGACTAGCCGTCCGGTAAACCGTGTTGGCTACATCTTAGTAACTTCTGATCGTGGTTTGGCAGGCGGATTAAACATCAACCTGTTTAAGAAGTTGATGCACCATGTTAAAGAATTTCAAGACCAGTCTGTACAAGCTGAGTTTGCTGTAATTGGCTCTAAAGGCGTTAGCTTTTTTAAGAGTTTTGGCGGCAAAGTAACTTCAGCAGTGACTGACTATGGTGATAATCCGACATTTGAGCAATTAAATGCTCCTGTACAAGCCATGCTTGACGATTATGACCAAGGTCATCTAGATCGCATTTATGTCGTTTACAACAAGTTTGTGAACGCTATGACGCAAAAGCCTACTGTTAACCAGCTCGTTCCACTACCAGAAGATGCGATAGATACTGATACAACAGATGCAGGTGTTCGTACCGATAGCCAATGGGATTATATTTACGAGCCAGATGTTAAAACGCTTGTAGATGGCCTTCTTGGTCGTTATATCGAGTCAATTGTGTATCAAGCAGTGATGGAAAACATCGCTTCTGAACAATCGGCACGTATGGTTGCTATGAAAGCAGCAACTGATAATGCTGGTGACCTAATTAATGATTTACAGTTAGTTTATAACAAGCTGCGTCAAGCGGCAATTACCCGAGAGATTTCGGAAATTGTCGGCGGTGCTGCTGCTGTTTCCTAATTGACATACCTATATTTTAGAAGTTCAAGGAGAACGCCATGAGTAGCGGTCGTATAGTACAGATTATTGGCGCAGTTATTGACGTCGAATTTAGTCGCACTGAAGTGCCTCAAGTTTATGATGCATTAGTTGTTGACAGTACTGATACCACATTAGAAGTTCAGCAGCAGTTGGGCGACGGTATTGTACGCACTATTGCAATGGGATCTACTGAAGGTCTTAAGCGTAATTTACCAGTAACAAACACGGGTGCACCAATTACTGTTCCTGTTGGTGATGCGACATTAGGTCGTATTATGGACGTATTGGGTCGCCCAATTGATGAGCAAGGTCCTGTAAATTCAGAAGACCATTGGTCAATCCATCGTCAAGCGCCATCATACGATGCGCAAGCAAACAGTACTGACCTGTTAGAGACTGGTATTAAAGTTATTGACTTACTATGCCCGTTCGCTAAAGGCGGTAAAGTTGGTCTGTTCGGTGGTGCCGGTGTCGGTAAAACCGTAAACATGATGGAATTGATTAACAACATCGCACTTAAGCACTCAGGTTTGTCTGTATTCGCTGGTGTGGGTGAGCGTACTCGTGAAGGTAACGATTTCTACCACGAGATGCAAGAAGCGGGCGTTGTTGATACTGAAAATTTCACCAACTCTAAGGTTGCGATGGTTTACGGTCAGATGAATGAGCCACCAGGTAACCGTTTACGTGTCGCACTAACCGGTCTGACTATGGCTGAGTATTTCCGTGACCAGACTGATGAAAATGGTAAAGGTAAAGACGTTCTATTGTTCGTTGATAACATCTACCGTTACACTCTAGCAGGTACTGAGGTATCAGCACTATTAGGTCGTATGCCATCAGCGGTTGGTTATCAGCCAACACTTGCAGAAGAGATGGGTGTATTACAAGAACGTATTACATCAACTAAGACCGGTTCTATTACCTCTATCCAAGCGGTATACGTACCTGCGGATGACTTGACCGATCCATCACCAGCTACTACCTTTGCTCACTTAGACGCAACGGTTGTACTAAGTCGTGATATCGCGTCACAAGGTATTTATCCTGCGATTGATCCACTAGATTCAACGTCACGTCAGCTTGATCCACTAGTCATTGGTGAAGAGCACTATGGCGTTGCTCGTGGTGTTCAGGAAGTGCTACAGCGCTATAAAGAGCTTAAAGACATCATTGCGATTCTAGGTATGGATGAGCTTTCAGAAGAAGATAAGATGGTTGTATACCGCGCTCGTAAGATTCAGCGTTTCTTATCACAGCCATTCCACGTTGCTGAAGTATTCACCGGTGCACCTGGTAAATACGTTTCACTACGTGACACCATCGCAAGCTTCCGTGATATCTTAGACGGTAAGTATGATGACTTACCAGAACAAGCCTTCTATATGGCAGGTAGCATCGATGAAGTGGTTGCTAAAGCTGAGAAAATAAAAGCAAAATCAGCGGCTTAATATAGCCAATCTATAGTGTATTAATAGTGGCATAGCTTGATCGTTAATCTTATTATTACTGACGTTTTACTGATTATTCTATGCCATATTAATAAGCTATCTTTTATTAGCTAAGTTGAGTTTAAAACTTTGTTGAATCTGACAGGTTTTAAAACGTTTATATTAAATTAGTACGTTAATGAGTTAATTACGGAGAGTCGCATGGCAACATTACAGTGCCGAATAGTCAGTGCTCGTGAAGAGTTATATGCTGGTGATATCAGTATGTTAGTTGCGACGGGTAGTGAAGGTGAAGTGGGTATATTAGCAGGTCATACCCCGCTCATTACGCTACTAAAGCCGGGCTCAATGCGCATTCAGACGCCAGACGGTAAAGAAGAAGTAATCTACGTATCAGGTGGTGTTCTTGAAGTTCAACCTAAGCTTGTGACGGTACTTGCAGATACTGCGGTACGAGCCAATGACTTAGATGAAGCTAGAATCGTTGAAGCGCGTAAGAAAGCAGAGCAAATGCTTACCAATCAGTCGGATAATATCCAAACCAATGCGGCATTAGCAGCACTTGCTGAGTCTGTTGCACAGCTTGAAACACTTAAAAAATATCGTAACCGCGCTTAAGAGCTGTTGTCTTGGTGAAGGTGTACATATTAAATACTTTTTAAAATAAAAGAACAGCCTATACTAGGCTGTTTTTTTATGTGTTAAGATTAAGCTAATCAAAGTTACCTGAATCTTGTTTACAATAGATAGTATTCTCTTGATGAACTGTTTTTTGGTAGGTTTAATCATGACCAATAGTCATACATATCTCTATAGATGCTGTTTGTACTGAATCTATGTATTGGTCATCTAAGTGCTTAATCTATTTATGGTTATTTATAAAGCCGCCTTTTGATATGGTGAAGGCAGTTACATTGAACACTGATAATTGTTTTGAGGAATAATAATGTCTAATATTGAAGATGAACAAACCCCGCGAATTCTAATCGTAGAAGATGACGAACGCCTTGCGATGTTAACTCAAGATTATTTGGTTAAGAATGGTATGGATGTCGCTATTGAAACCGATGGTAACCGTGCAATTCGCCGTATTATTAACGAGCAGCCTGATTTGGTTGTGTTAGACGTGATGCTACCTGGTAGCGATGGCTTAACTGTTTGTCGTGAAGTTCGTCCTCACTACCACAGCCCAATCTTAATGCTGACAGCACGCACTGAAGATATGGATCAGGTATTGGGTCTTGAGATGGGTGCAGATGACTATGTGGCCAAGCCTGCACAGCCACGCGTTTTATTAGCCCGTATTCGTGCTCTATTACGCCGCTCAGAAAATGCACCGTCTGAAGAAGTGCCACAGCGTTTAGAATTTGGTGAGCTAGTCATCGATAATGGCGGTCGTTCAGTGACGCTAAATGATGAATTGGTTGATTTCACCAGTGCAGAATATGATCTATTGTGGTTATTAGCCTCAAATGCTGGCCGTATCTTATCTCGTGAAGATATCT
Source organism: Psychrobacter sp. CX14 (assembly GCF_057396205.2). Taxonomy (NCBI): domain Bacteria; kingdom Pseudomonadati; phylum Pseudomonadota; class Gammaproteobacteria; order Moraxellales; family Moraxellaceae; genus Psychrobacter; species Psychrobacter sp. CX14. The sequence continues at coordinate 606,892 of NZ_CM183187.1, forward strand.
TTGAGCGTCTACGTGGCATTGAATATGATGGTCAAGACCGTTCTATCGACGTACGTATTTCACGTATTCGTCCAAAAATTGGCGATGACCCTGAAAATCCAAAACGTATTAAGACCGTGCGTAGCAAAGGCTATTTGTTTGTAAAAGAAGGCAACTAATAGCGTTCTTAAAGCAGGATGGTTTATTACGTATACATGGATAATAACTCATCGCTTTTTGCCTCGTGATTAAAAAAGCCAGCTGTCGCTGGCTTTTTTATTATTCCTCTATCAAAGCTACATAAATTTAAAGATAATCTACAATAGCCTACATAGGTTCAACATTAGATTTCATGTAAACTAAGATAAAATTTATTCAATTAGATATCCTATGCCAATCTTTTCCTCCCTAAAACATAGTATTTTTTTACGCATCTATGCAGGGCTGCTACTGGTCTGTCTGTTTGTTGCGCTTTTTGCACAGCTATTGGTTGATACCATCAATAAAGAGCGTATCCAAGCTTATCGTGAGAATATGGCCACTGGTGCCTTATACTTAGTAAGCTCGGGTCTTAAGCAGCAACCTTCAGAGACACAGCGTCAGTATTGGTTAAATGACATCAGTAAGTTGTTTGGTGATACCTTTAGTATTGAGCCGGCCGATAGTATTGACTTTAAGGCCAGTGAGCTAAAGCGTTTGGAAGAGCAGAAAACGGTCGTACGTTACGTGCCTCAGCCTGCGCATGCCGATATCTTCCACCCGGTAGAGGGTGAAGACAATATCATTACGGTGCGCATCTCTAAAGTAACAGAGCAGCAGGTGCGTGCAATGGCGGTTCTGCTGCTTAATGATTTGTCTTACTATGATGACATCGAGGCCAAACGTAAGCGTCTTAGTGAAATATCAAAGCAATTTGCTTTTCCGCTTAGTATCGAGCGGGTGGAGGATATGGAACTTGATGACGATCAAATGCGCCGCCTTACTCGTGATGAGGTGGTTATCTTGTTTAGAGACAGCGCATTGGCAGATAATTCATCGATTAAAATTATCGCGCCTTCTAAAGTCGATAACATGGTGGTAGTGATTGGTCCTGTTGCCTTGTTTAAATGGTTCCCATTCAACTTAATTATTAGTGTGGTACTGATTAGTATGTTCTTAATCAGTTTGGGTGTCTATGCGCTTATTTTCCCATTAGAGCGCAAGTTGCAGCTGATTCAGTCCGGCGTGAATGAAGTAGGTGATGGTAATCTAGACACGCGCGTACAAGTGGTTGGTCAAGATGAGATTGCGCGTCTAGCCGCAACCTTTAACGCCATGACAGAGCACATTAAGCGTTTGATTGAATCACAGCGAGAATTAACCCGAGCGGTATCGCATGAATTACGTACCCCAGTAGCCCGTATTCGCTTTGCAGTTGATATGCTTGCTGATACCGATGATCAAGAATCACGCGAAATGCAGCGCGATTATATTGATGAGGATATTGAGTCACTAAACGGTCTGATCGATGAGATTTTGACTTATGCCAAGCTAGAGGAAGGCTCTCCAAAGCTTGATTTAGAGTCGGTTAATCTAAAAGAGCTAGTCGACCAAATTGTACGTGAGACCAACGCCCTTGGTAAGCCTATCGAAGTGGTCGGTGTGACGCCATCTGCTAAAGTGACCGCTGTTGCTGATAGACGCTACCTACACCGTGTGGTGCAAAATCTTGCGGGTAATGCGTTACGTTACGCGGAATCAAAGATTATTATCAGTGCCGGTGTGCGTAAGGGTGAGGCCTTTGTCTGTGTTGAAGACAATGGTCATGGTATTCCTGAAGAAGACCGCGATAAGGTATTCGTGCCGTTTGCGCGTCTTGATGACAGCCGCACTAGAGCGTCAGGGGGTTACGGTCTTGGTCTATCGATTGTGTCACGGATTGCATTCTGGTTTAATGGTAATATGTCGGTGGATGAGAGCCCAACGCTTGGCGGCGCACGCTTTACCATGCGTTGGCCAATTAAGCCTTTGGCCCAAACGATTGCCGCAGATCATTTAACGCAAGAAAAAGGCGCTCGTAAAATTATCGAAGATGATGCTTAGAAGCTAGTTAATAGAGGTTAATGATTAGGGCGTGTCCTCATTTTGAAAATGGTGATAAAAATAATTTAAATCGCAGTCAGACAAGGAAAATAATGCTGTAAATATCGAGATATTTACCCGTTATTTGAGGCAGTATGACAAGATTTAGCTATTTTTAGCCCATTTAAATGTAATCGTACGAATTGAGGACACGCCCTACTATTAGTCAAATTTTTTGGCATTAGATAATAAGCTATGAAAATAAAAGGTCTACAGCAATTTGCCGTAGACCTTTTATTTTGGGTGTAACTTTTAAATCTTGAGCTTAGTCTTTCGAGCTATCCTGAAGAGCAGAGGTATTGCCATTAGGTACTACTTCTGAAAGTAGGGGAATACGTACACAGACTTGCAATCCGCCTTCTGGGTGATTAATCGCTTCAACGGTACCGTGATGTAGGCTTGTAATGCGTTTAACGATAGCTAGACCCAATCCGCTACCTTGGGTAGTACGAGCCGCTTCTCCACGCTCAAATGGGTGCATAATGCGTTCTAGCTGGTCATCAGCAACCCCTGTACCGCAATCACGGACGCAGATAATCAACTGCTCTTTGGCTTTACGCACCATCCCTGGCGTGGACACTACATCCTCGTCATCATAATCGACTTCTGAAGAATTAAACGTGGGCGTGATTGTCGCTGTCATATAAATAGGCGGTTTACCGTAACGCTGTGCATTAACCACTAAGTTGATAATAAGACGTTTAATGGATAATGGCCGTACTGGTACTTCTCGCAGACCATCAGACTGATAAATAAACTCCATAGGTGCAAATTGCACCATGACTTCATTAAATATGCTCTCCAAATTGGTCAAGCGTACTGCTTCATCCGAGCCATCTTTCATAAACGAGATAAATTGCTCTAAAATTGCATCCATATCTTCAATATCATAAATTAGACCCTCACGTAAAAACTCATCTGGCAGCATCTCTGCAGTTAGGCGCATGCGTGTTAAAGGTGTACGTAAATCGTGCGAGATACCGGCAAGCATAATGGTTCTTTCTTTTTGTGCTTGGTTCAAGGTTGTGAATAAACGGTTAAAAGCCATGTTTACACGGCGAATCTCAGTAGTGCCTGTTTTGGTAGGTAGGGTGGTGGCGCTGCCCAAACGAATATAGTTGGTCGCTGCTTGCTGAAGCTTACGTAACGGTCGGTTCAGCTGGCGTATCAGTAACAAAATAGTGATTAAAGTAAAAATTGGGATACCTAAAATGAAAAAAACCAGTGAACTTGGGCTATACTGTGCATAAAATATAACAGGTTCACGTATCCAAAACTCTGGAGATGCTGTATCCTGAACCCAAAGCTGTGGTGTCGGTTTAAATTTAAAGTAAACCACACTATCACGACCGAGCTGTTGGCTGATCTCTTGCTGAATAACATCGGTAAAGAATCCAACAACAGCTTTATCTGAAACATCAGGAAACTGACTTGGATCATCAACGACGACAACATGATTGTTAGCGAGAATCCAGTGAGAAACCTCTTCATTTTCTGCCCAGTACTCACGAGTCGCTGTTACCAGCTTTAACTCAGTGGTTAAGTATCGAGCATGGTTTTTTAGCTCGGGTAGATACAAGCTGCGCCAAAAAAACCAGATAGATACCACCACACTGACGGTGACCATTAGCATAACTGCAATGGTGGTTTGCCACGTGTTGGAGTAAGGTCTTAGGCGTAGTCGAGATAAAAATGGACGGGATGATGGGTTAGTCATTGAGATATCGCTTAGTCATTTAACAGTGGTTAGAGTTTTAATTAACTTAATGGTTTCCAAGTCAATAGTATTCTGATATAATTATGCCCTTTTTGGTATACCTACGGAAGAGAGAACTCAAATGGTTGTTATTCGTTTAGCACGGGGCGGTGCCAAAAAACGCCCATTCTATCAAGTTGTTGTAGCAGATCAGCGTCGTTCACGCGATGGCCGTTACATCGAAAACATTGGTTTCTATAACCCACTAGCGAAAGGTCAAGATGTTGAGCTTCGTTTGGATATGGAAGCTTACAATGCGTGGATCGAAAAAGGCGCACAGCCTTCAGATCGCGTTAAAGCACTTGCTAAAGGTTATAAGCCAGCAACTGAAGAAGCATCTGCTTAATAAATACTTTGTTCTGCAATGGGAGTGTATCTCATTGCAGCGAAGTTTTAAGTAATTGTTTTTTTATTTTGGTTTTAACTGTGGCTGAGCACGTCTTATGACAACACCAAACGCTGACAGTCTTATGAAAATAGGACAACTAAAAAAACCATACGGCATTAAAGGCTGGTTATGGGTTTTTAGTGAAACTGAGGACCGTGAAGCTATTTTTAGTTACTCTCCTTGGTGGATGAAGACAGCAATGGGCTTTAAGCCCTTAACTGTCACCCAGTGGCGTAAGCAAGGCTCTGGTATTGTCGCTCAATTTGAGCAGATACCGGACCGTAATATTGCTGAAACCATGAATGGGGTTAGTATTTGGATTGATAAAGACAGCTTACCTGGCACTGAAGATGACGAGTACTATTGGTCCGATCTTGAAGGACTGAGCGTCATTAACAGACAGGAAGAATATTTAGGCACTATCAAAGAGCTGTTTGAAACCGGTGCACACCCGATAATGAAGGTAGTGCCTAGTAGCGACAGTATCGATGATGAGCCACGCATGATTCCTTGGCACAAGCAAACTGTCGATGATGTTGATTTAGCTGCAAAACAGATTTTTGTTGATTGGGAAAAAGACTTTTAGCCTTAGCTGCTATTAAGTTTTTATCAGATTAAAAAAGTCAGTTATTGCTATCTTGTTTACGTGGAGGTGACTTAATGTATTTTGCTGTCATCACCATTTTACCTGAAATGTTTGCCGCTGTTAGCGACTATGGCATTACTGGTAGAGCCGTACAAAATAAGCAAGTGGTTATTGACTGCATTAATCCACGTGATTTTACGACAGATAATTATCGCCGTATTGATGAGCGCCCCTTTGGTGGTGGCCCCGGTATGGTAATGATGGCAGAACCTTTGGCGAGAGCCATTGAATTTGCTAAGTCGCAAGCCAGTCAACATGGCTGCCTCACAGATTCAGAGCATTGTCCGGTCGTCTATTTATCTCCTCAAGGAGAGAGCTTAGATGAGTCGGTTGTATTGTCATTGCGGCAATACGATGGGATGATTTTATTGTGTGGGCGTTATGAAGGCATAGATGAGCGACTTTTGCAGCGTTATGTTGATATGGAAATCTCTATTGGAGATTTTGTATTAACCGGTGGTGAGCTACCTGCAATGGTGCTGATGGACAGTGTGATACGCCGATTACCCGATGTTATGGGTGATGCAAAATCGGCTGAGCAAGACTCCTTTGTAGAAGGATTGCTTGATTGTCCTCACTATACAAAGCCTCATGAATTTGAAGGTTTAAAAGTGCCAGAAGTGTTATTGTCTGGGCATCATGCCAATATTGCAACGTGGCGGTTTGTACAACAAGTAAAGCGTACGCAAACACGGCGTCCTGACTTGTGGCGAAAGTTCACGCCAACCTCTGAGCAAGCACGCTTGCTTAAAAAGGCTAAGCACGATTTAAAGTAATCGGTGATAGACCGATCCGCTTTTAACTGTGGTTAAGTGCTTTTATAATTGACCTATATTAGATTCAAAGCTAACGCCCTTTATTATAAGCGGCTGTTAAGGTTATTGATGCCATATCAATAACGATCGAAAAACCAGTTTCATATTCCTGTTTCCCTATCCTCGCCCATATCGGGCCGGTGGGGTTATTATTATAAACGGGTGGTACGCGCGGTAGCCTATGCCATCCCATGTGAGGAGCAATCTCATGAGTAATGTTCATCCATTAGTACAAGCAGTTGAAAGTGCACAACTACTTGAGCGTCCTAACTTCTCTGCTGGTGATACAGTAGTGGTTCAAGTAAAAGTTCGTGAAGGTGATCGTGAGCGTCTACAGGCATTTGAAGGCGTTGTTATCGCTAAGCGTAACCGTGGCTTAAACTCTGCATTCACTGTACGTAAAATTTCAAGCGGTATCGGTGTTGAGCGTGCATTCCAGCTTCATTCACCAATTATCCATAGCATTGAAGTGAAACGTCGCGGTGCTGTACGTCGTGCGAAACTTTACTACTTACGTGAGCGTTCTGGTAAATCTGCACGTATCCGCGAGAAGTTATCTGCGCGTCGTGAAGGTGTTCAAAGTAAAACTGACGCAGGCGTTCCAGATGCAGTAGAAACTGCACCAGGTATCTAAGTTTAATCTAATCGTTTAGATTAAGCGGCACTATCGCAAGCAGTATTATCATCTTTTAGATGATAATAAAGAACCCTCAATCAAATTGATTGAGGGTTCTTTTTATTTTATATCGATAAATCAGTTGTTTAGCATCAATTTATGCTCGTATTTTCCGTAATCTTAGAATACAATAATTAAACAGATGTACGTTATAGTCGATAGTACTTTGATTCAAGATTTATAGTGATAATCGATTGTTAGTAATTACTCCAACCTCACTCATGGAAGATATTTTAGTATAAGGAGATACTATGAGTAATCACTCACTGCCTGAATCAGGGCAACCCCCGCACGCTTCTGTGTCTGATGATACCCTTGCCTTATCCGGCACCTACCAAGAGCTGCATAAACCAAGCTCTAGCTTTTCAAGCCGCGATGAATATCTCAATCACGAGCTACAAATCATGCAGCCTAAGCGCTGGACGGCTAACTTACCTTTTCGCGATTATCGTTTTGAAATCGAAGATACCATTCCTGCGCTAGCAGCAACTATTGGTAAAGTAGTCATGGTTGGTGCTATCGCTGCGACGTTCGCCGGTGCGCTTAATTTGGGTGATGCCTTTATTTTAGAAAACGTACGGTATGAGCTATTAATCGTCTCATTCTTTGTGATTTTGTTTTCAGGCTTTATTCTACCGACTGCTAACTTAGCCGGTACACATGGTCCGCTTATCCCGCTAATTCCTATTGTGGTACTCGCAGGCGGTCATCCAATGGCGTTTGGTCTGCTTATTGGTTTATTTGGTTTGATACTGGCAGTAAGTAAAGGGGGGAGTCTACTAGCTAATTTGACCAGTAAAGGGGTGTGTGGTGGTCTGCTGCTCTACCTTGGCTTTATCGGCACCACATCTCAAGTCTCTAAGCTATTGGCTTGGTCAGAAAGTATTAACATGCCGCATATCGCATTTATTGTGATTCTAGGCACAATCGTTCTATATGCGATATTAGAGAATTATCAAAAGCGTTGGCTTGCGGTTCCGTTAAGCTGCTTTTTAGGTGGTGGCACAGCTTACTTATTAGGTGCCCCTTTTGCCTTTGAAACTGCGCCAGGTATGCCGCATTTAAGCCCGATGTATTGGTGGGGTGAGAACAGTGGTTGGATGTTGGGCCTGCCAAATCTAGAAAGTTTTATGGTGGTACTACCGTTTGCGGTACTGGCCGTGGCGATGTGGTCACCTGACTTCCTAGGACATCAAGTATTCCAAAAAATCAGTTATCCAAAGCGTACTGGACGTGTGGTGATGAACATTGATGACACCATGACCAGTGCTTCAATTCGTCAAATTGCAGGCTCTGTATTGGGCGGTGCAAACTTCACATCCTCTTGGGGAACCTATATCGTACCAGCTGCGATTGCGAAGCGCCCAATTCCCGCCGGCGCTATTTTGACTGCATTATTCTGTGTGGTTGCGGCGGTTTGGGGTTATCCGATGGACTTAGCCATTTGGGAGCCGGTGATGTGTGTGGCCTTGATTGTTGGGGTGTTTATTCCGCTACTTGAAGCAGGGATGGAGATGACCCGTGAAGGTAAAACTACGCAATCTGCAGCGATTGTGGTTTTCGCATCAGCGTTGGTTAACCCAGCTTTTGGTTGGTCATTAACCATGCTACTGGATAACATGGGCTTAATTGGTTCTAAAGAGCGTAGTGCGGGTCTTAGCCGTATGAGCCGCTGGATTATTCCTGCCGGTATGTTTGTTTTGTTAACAGCCGTAATGGCAATGGTGGGCATGTTGCCTGGTATCCCTGCGCTATTATCAAGCTTTAGACATTAAATAATTAAACAGATATCATGCAGTCTTGATTAAAATGTCTGACTGTTTAAATAATAAAAAAGCTGGCTTTAGGTCAGCTTTTTTGTGTCGGAGAGTTTTAAGATAAGGAAGCGTTGACGAGGAGGAGTATCCATTTGATTCCTGATTTTAGAATGATAAGAGGTTGTTATCCCTACTTTGAGCTATTCTAAAGTGACTACCCGCAGCAATATTGTAAGTAAAAATTACAAGTTAGCATTATTTATTTTGTTGTGGGTATCGCATAATATTAAGCTATATATATTGAGCTAATTTGAGCCAAATTTTCTATTCACTTTTTTATTGGGTATGCGCTGTTATGATTGAGAACTGGACACGAGAGCTGGTCACGCAGCGCGTGTTAACTGCTACTTTATTGGTCATTTTATTTGTTCTGTGCTTTAGAGTGGTGCAGTTTTTTATTGTGCCTGCTTTGTGGGCGGCAATTTTGGCCTATGTGACGTTTCCTTTTTATAACTTCTTTCATGAGAAGGTCAAGCTTAGCTCAGATTTAAGCGCTGGCATTATGACCGTTACTATCTCTTTGATATTGGGTGTGCCAGTTGTTGTCGGGCTATTTGTGCTGCAGCAAGAAGCGATTAACTTATATAGCACAGTATTGCACCGTGTGAGAGTCGGCTATGTCGATTTGCCAGAAGAGATTAAAAATCTGCCTGTAATCGGCCAGCAAATAAAAGACATCCTATGGGAGATTAACAAAGATCCTGAAGCCTCATTAAGTACGTTTAGAGCTTGGTTACAATCACACTTGTACTATGGCAAAGTAGCGCTAGATGTGGCGCTAAGTACCATGGCAAAGCTGGGTATGGCGCTAATGACTCTGTTCTTCTTCTACCGTGATGGCATTAATCTCATGAAACAGATTCGCCAAGCACTACGTAATATTATTGGCAATCGTATCGATGGCTATATTGATTCAGTGGGCTCAACCACTCAAGCAGTAGTCTATGGCATTGGTTTGACAGCCTTGGCTCAAGCTTTACTAGCCGGTCTGGGATACTATTTATCCGGCGCACCGAACCCTATTTTACTAACCCTCATGACTTTTGTTGTCGCCCTAGTGCCTTTTGGCACGCCATTCGCTTGGGCAGGGGTGGCCTTATGGTTATTCACTCAAGGCCATACGCCTGAAGCAGTCGGCTTAGTTCTATGGGGTATGTTGGTCATCAGCTGGGTAGATAACTTAATTCGTCCAATTGTTATTTCAGGCGCGACCAAAATTCCATTCATCATTATCTTTATTGGGGTATTGGGCGGACTAACTGCCTTTGGTTTTGTCGGCTTATTTATCGGACCTGTGGTATTGGCTATTGGTCTAGCAGTATGGCGCGAATGGATTACTCAGCATAGAAACGTGATTTTTGCGCCTTGTTACGCACAGCTTGATGAACATCAATGGCAACCGGCCGACCGTCCTATGTCGTTTGAAATTACACCAGATGTGGTAACTTTTAGTCGTTATCCTTTTGCCGATATGCCTGTTGATTTATCTCAAAAAGAGGACTCTACGGATGAGCCAGAAGAGGATAAACCCAACAAAAAAAATCCAGAATAAGTGTATTTCAATAAGAAGAAATTCAAAGCAGCCTTTCATAACTAAAATAACTCAGGAAGACGCACTATTATGCTTACCATTTTAGCAGACAGTAACATTGCTCATTTACATGATTATTTTAATGAAAAGGTTATACAGCATCCGGTAAAAGTCATTGATATGGCGGGTCGTGATATTAATGCTGAGGCGATAGAGCAGCATCAGCCAGATGTGCTGTTGATTCGCTCGGTTACTCAGATAACGCCACAGCTATTAGACAGCAATAGCAGCGTTAAATTTATTGGCTCAGCGACTATCGGTACCGATCATGTCAATGAAGGTTATGTCAGTCTAAGAGGTATCCGCTTTGCCAATGCGGCAGGGTGTAGTAAGCATTCAGTGGCGCAGTATGTGATGACTGCTATTTTGCAGTTGCGTCCAGAATACTGGTTAGATGATGCCAGTAAATTAAATAAACCTGTCAAATTAGGCATCATTGGTTTGGGTAATATCGGTACCACACTGGCCCGTTACGCGCTTGATTTGGGCTGGGAAGTGTTGGGTTATGATCCGTTTCAATCGAGAAACGTGATTAATAATGCCAGCTTTGATGAAGTGATTAATAACAGTGATGTCATCAGCTTACACGTGCCATTGACCCTGCTGGGCTATAGTGAGTTGCCTACCCAGCATATGATTAATAGTACTGTTTTAGAAAAAATGCCGGCAGATACAATGCTAATTAATACCTCACGTGGTGCTGTGGTCAATGAAGCAGATTTATTGGCGGATTTGGATAAAAATCCTGAGCGTCAGGTTGTGCTTGATGTGTTCGAACATGAGCCAACCGTTAGTGCCGAGTTATTGAATAGATTAACGATTGCCACACCACATATTGCAGGCTATACGCTTGAGGGTAAATTGCGTGGCACGCAGATGATTTTTGATACTTTCGTACGCTCTTATGGCGATAGGGGGGCAGATATCTTGACTATTAAAGAGCAGAACTTAATGGCTGATTTATTGCCTGATAATCCATATCAGTGGCAGCAGCTAAAAGATAATCCGCAACAGCTGACTGAGTGTTATGATATCAAAGCCGATGATAAGCTGCTTAGAGGCAGTGTCGATAGCAGTGAGCAAGCTGTATCTGCTAAGGCGTTTGATGCCCTTCGTAAAAACTATGCGCTACGCCGTGAATGGCTGTTCTAATTAAACGTCATGCATTAGGGTGGTTTCAATTAAGAGCTATTTACTAAGCTTGGCTTATCGGAGTAGAGGATGAAGAGGTGTAGGGTGAAAAGATGCTTTGGTTATAAGATTCTATTGTCAGCAATACTACTGATAGGGTCTTATAATGCGTTAGCTGCTGATACAATCGCTTCTGAGAGCTCTGATAACCTAAATCAGGCTCGACAAAACGTAGCGCAGGATGTTGAAAGTATTAAATCCGTTATTACTAGCAATGACGCTATTATTGTTGAGCCCTCGGCAACGCCTAATTACCCTAAGCCGCCAAAGCTAACTTACGAGCAGGCACCGTTTGCGTTGGTTAATCGCTACACATGGCAGTTGGTAAACGTCGAAGATTCAAAGCAAAACTTAGCGCATGACCATGTTAAGTCTTTGACGCTTGATATTCGCCCAAATAAATTGGTGTTTAACGATGCCTGTCAGCGATATGATGTTTCATTTTTGGATGATTTATCGGGCGACTTTCCGTATAGCTATAATGATATCAATACGAAATCAACCTGTCAGAGCAAACAGCCTGATAATCAACGCATAGCATTATCAGAGCTTAAGAAGATATTGAGAGAAACCGACCCACATCAGTATATTTCAAGAAGATTTGGACTACAGTGGATAAACAGTGATAACCAGCTCGCGGATATGCCTAACGCTGCTGCCAGTAAGTTACCACAAACGGCATATTTAGCCATCAGCTTAGACATGCCTTCCTACCCTAAAAGCACGACACGTATGATTTTTAAGGGGGCGCTAAAGCCTATTGTTAAGCCAAATGGTGTTAATGCCTTATTAAGCAAAGACTTTCTTGAAGACTATAACTGGCGATTGCGTCAAGCGCTTGATAGTAGTGGTCAACCTATCGAAGCGTTTGGTTATGCGGATATTCTGATACTTGGTCGGTTTGATACGGCAAAGCGTGATTTATATACCAAAGCCACATTTTCCTACGCCAGCTTTTCATCGGACTGTAATGGCATCGGCGGTAATTATGTGTTGACCCCAGATAATAAACTACTGATTGGCTATGGGCCGCAAACGCTCATGGGGTGTAGTATGATGGGTGAAAAAGCAGAAGATACATTGCGAGAGCTTATGCATCACTCAACCAGTCATTTAACCTTAAATTATTATGCCAATGCTAAACACAGCAACGATGAGGCGGATAAAAATGCTCAAGCTAAAACATCAAATGGCACTTATATGTTAATTCAAGACTTTGATACCGGTGAGCAACTGATATGGGAAGCGGTCGATAAGCCGTCAAATTCGCAGTAGTAGTTGAGTTTGGTGTCTTAACACACCCTAAGCATTCAGTTCAAAATAACAGGATACGGCAAAACAAACCATGTCGAATAATCATATCGCTCAGCCAATAGATTATCACCCAACCATGAGCTTAGCGATGGCACAAAAGCGGGCGCAAATGTTAGCAACGATACGTCAGTTTTTCGCAGAGCGTGATGTGCTAGAAGTGCAAACGCCTCTGCTTTCTCAAGCGGGCAATACAGATGTGTTTATGCCGTCAATTTCTGCCAATATTACCCTCCAAGATACTCCAAGAACTTACTACCTTCATACCTCACCAGAATTTGTCATGAAGCGGATGTTGGCAGCTTGGCAAGTGGCGATTTATCAGATTTGTCCTGTATTTAGAGATAATGAGGTGGGTCACCGTCATAACAGTGAGTTTACGATGCTTGAGTGGTATCGTCCTGGATTTAGTCTAAATGAACTGGCTTTAGAGCTGGCTGAATTGCTCACTGTGGTTTCTGAACGTGTGCAAGTACTAACACATTACAGTTATAGCCAAGCATTTATGGATCATGTGGGTGTAAACCCTTTGAGTGCCAATTGCCATGTTTTATCGACTATTGCAGAGCATAATGGTCTGTCTGGTATCGATTTGGGAGAGGATCATCAAGGGTGGTTAGATTTGTTGTTTAGCCACCTAGTAGAGCCTAATCTGGGTCACGATAGTCTGACTTTGATAACCGATTATCCCCCTGCAACCGCGGCTTTGGCTAAAATCGAAACGGATAGTGACGGTAATAAGGTTGCCAAACGCTTCGAGTTATATATCAATGGCATTGAGATTGCCAATGCGTATGATGAATTGGCGGACAGTCAGGCATTAAGGGCGCGATTTGAGCAGGATAATATTGAACGTACTCAGCGAGGGTTGCCTGTTATGCCCATTGATGAGCGTCTATTGGCGGCTTGCGATGCGCTACCAGCGTGTAGTGGTATTGCGCTCGGCATTGATAGGCTAATGATGGTATTAGCAGGTGCAAAAAGTATTGATGAGGTGATAGGGTTCGGTGTGGATAGGGCTTAGTATGCCATCCATTCGACAATGTCAAGCAATTAACCTATTTAAGCAATTAACCTTTTTAAGCAATTAAGAAGCTTTTAGTAGTTTATTTACTGGACCACCTCGAAAGATCAATTTTCAGAGGGGCTATTAGTATCTTTGGACTGGAAGTCTTTCATGATTTTACTTAAGGTTTTGCTGTTGTCATAAAAGGCGCGACACCCCGGACATAATAACAGATGGGAATGCAGTTGTACTTTCTCAGTCAGGCGTAACGGGCGCTCTTGTCCATCACTGGCTATTTGGGTAATACGTTTACAGTTTTTCATAGTTTATATGGCCTTAATTTCGATGAATTCTCTACAGTTCTCTAACATTATTTTTAGTTTTCGAGTTTGAGGCAAGTTTAATAGAGCACAGGGTGTTACAAGAGAACTATTATCCGAAAGAGCTGTTATTCGTCAGAATAGTTAAACCATTTTATGGACAAACAAGTCTGAAGACCAAGTCGTGCTCGATGCATTAATACGTAATAATTACTGCTACTTATCTTCAGCGACTCGCAGATTTCTCTCGTCTCAAGCTCGATATATTCACGCATTAAAAATGCGCGTGCCTGCTCACTAGGTAGGTTGGTTAAGCAAGCTTCGAGCACCTGCCAAAATCCCTCAGAATGGACATGAGCTTCAGGGTCACACCAACTGTCATCAAATTGACTCGGCTTACACTCTGGATACCAAGACCCTGCCTCATCAAATAGGGCATCCAATAAGCTATCCCCATTGCCATCGCTACTCTCTTGCAGGCTCGATATCGTAGAGTATTTACTATTTTTGCGAATATTATCAATAATTTTATTTTTTAAAATGGCAAATACCCAGCTTTTAAAAGCCGCATTGCCTTTAAATTGACCACTATATTGCAGCGCTGAGAGTAGCGCATCTTGAACCACATCTTCTGCCAGGTGATAATCGTCCAATTGTAGGCGAGCAAACGCAAGCATTTGATGACGAACTGCTTCGACAAACTGCGGGGTAATACTAGAATGCTCTGGGACAGGAAGCTGACTGGCGTGGTTCATTTTAACAGCTCTTATGTGTACCGTTATTGGACAAGTTATCGGGTACGGTTGTTAGTATTGAAGGTATAAATTTAAGTGCTAGGTATAAGCTAACTATGCCGTGTAACGATACTGGCGCTTAGAGGCAGAAGGGTTTAACCAATAATCTAAACTCACATAACGACCCGCGCCATAAAATAAGGTGACCAGTAGCATAACAGTATAGGTTGCCGCAAACTCAATACCGTTGTTTAGTATCACAAAATTACCTGTTTCGGTTAGCCAGTCATAATTACCATGAGTTTGCAAAATTTCTCGCGCTTTATCCAAGCGTAACCCCGCTTCATTGGTATTCTCTAAACTGGCCTCACTGCCCCAAAAGCCAAACATATTCATCAAACTTGATAGACTGGTACTAGGATCAGTCGGGGTAATGGCATACCAGCCATTTGCCCAGTGGACACTAAACATTGCTACCAACATGGTAATAATCAAAGAGAATGACACAAAGCGCGTGCCTAGCCCTAATAATAACGCAATGCCACCAACTAATTCTGCCAAAATAACCAGTACTGCCATTAGCGTCGGCATTGGTAGTCCTAATCCCCAATCACTATTGCCAAACCACTGCACAATATCTTCAAAGCCAGTGACCTTGTTCCAGCCGGCACTGATAAAGATTGGCGAAAGGTATAAGCGTATCGCTAAAGGTGCAATAAAATCTAACGATTCTAACCGAGAAATAACGGCGTTAAAGGGTCTAAGTGTGTTGCTGGCAAAGCTCATATGATATTCTCAATGCAATGTTAGAAAAACTTTCAAAATATTTGGACGGTAATAGTATATTTATGATGTGAATAAAACCTGCTGATCCACTAGCTGATGAATTAAAGGTATGCCAAAGGATACTAAAATCTGCTCGTCTTCATACCCTAAGTGGTTGGCAAACGCTTGCATTAATTTGGTCAGCCCATTGTCTGTTGCCTCAATGGGACTATGATTACTGACATGGCTACTAATATAGCTACTGATAAAGTCGATGAGGGCATAAGTGAGCGCATTGACTGTCATAAACTGTACTTTATCTTGATAATCTCTATACACTAAATAAAAACTGTCCTCAGGCTCTTCGGGCTGATAGTCTGAGCTAATCAGGTGTACCGGCCACTGATAGTGTAAGTTTTGCACGCTTGGATTAATGCTTAAATAGCTTAAGCCCAAATTGCTTGCATCCAAAGCCGATTCATTGAGTGGTTGCTCAGTGTCGAATGTCGGTGCAATACTCGGCATAGCCTCAAGAATATAGGTATCGACCATAAGTTCGACCCATTCATAATGTGCTAATTCGGCAAAATACGGCGGAAGCTCAAATAATTCTAATACATTAGGTTCAGATAAATATTCAACAAAGTGCTGGTTAATCTCTGTGAAATAAGGACTATGGCAAGGATGCTTAAGGAAAAACTGCTTGCAAATATATAGCCATTTATCATCACTAATCAAACTTTGGCAAACAGGAAAGCATTTATCTAAGAAGCCCTTAATATTATTAAATACAAGAGTTTGATATAAATTGCCAATACGACTGGGAATGGATGCTCCGTTTGCGAGAGTCACATTTGTGAGAGTCTCGTTTGTAAGATATGGCGAGGCACTGTCTGAGTTGGAATTATCGATCCCAGTCTTTTGTTCTCGTAAATATTGACCAAAATTTTGCTGAAACTCTGCCAGAGGTGAGATGCCTGTTAATTCAGAAGCCACCGAGGTATCAGCGCCAGCAGGGATAACTTTAGATAAGGTCATGCTGACCGTCCTTAGTCTGCTGAGCATTATTAGTTTGATAACCAGACAAGGACGGATAGGATAACGTCGCTTTTTGGGCAGAACTCGTTTGTGGCTTATCTGACGTATGTGATTGCAACTGCAACTGGCGAATATAGGCCACTTCACCAATCAGCTCATCTATACTTGGAAAATTAAAATCACGCTCCAAACAGGTCGGTAAGGCGCTGGCAGGACGTCCTGTTTTTTGCTCGATAAGAGCATAAGCGTCCGATAATAACACCCAAACAGGATCAATCACGCTCGCACCATGAGTATCTACAATTAGCCCATCTTCTTCAGTATGATGCCCCGCCACATGGAGATAACAGGTACGCTCAAGTGGCAGTTGCCGTAAGTACTCGTGCGCATCAAAGCCAAAGTTTTGACTGTTGACATAAATATTATTCACATCCAAATGCAGTAAGCAGTCTGCTTCATTGGCAACGGCACTGATAAATTCAGCATCGCTCATATCACAGCTGACGCCATTCGTTGGGGGACTAAAATAATAAGAGGCATTTTCAAACCCAATTTGCTGACCCAAAATATCTTGTGCCTGCTTAATTCTATCAGCCACCCAATAAACCGCCTCTTCAGTACAAGGGATAGGGAGCAAGTCATATAAATGACCCGATGTGTCGCTACACCAAGACAGATGCTCGGTGTATAGCCCGATATCATGGGTCTGCATGAAGGCTTTGATGTTTTTTAAAAGTGCGGTATCTAAAGTGGCTGTGCTACCGATTGATAGCGACAAACCATGACAAACAAAGGGATGTTGTTCGGTAAATGATCTTAACTGCTTGTGGTATTGACCGCCCATTTGACCGTTAGAATTTAACCAGTTCTCTGGCGATATCTCAAAAAAATCGATAGCAGACAGATCTGCTTTACCCATCTCTGCTAAAAGCTCACGACGAAACCCAAGCCCTGCACCGCCTAACTGTTTAATAGGTTGCGCAGTAGTATCTTTAGAGGGAGTAATTGAGCTAGAGAGTGGTAACGTCATAATGGTCCTTTATAGTTTTGATTGTATGGGTAAGGCTAGAAGGTCAACCCAGTAGCAGTTTGTTCAATTAATCAATGCTATTTATTGCCACCACATTTGGCTTCGCCGCATTTAGCATCCATTTTCTTGTCTGCACCGCACGAGCTATCTGCTTTTTTATCGGCACCACAATTGCCTTCAGCACTTTTTTCTGCGCCACATTTGGCTTCGGCTGTTTTATTAGCGCCACATGACCCTTGATGGGCTTTTTCGCCATTTTTGTAGCCTGAATCCATTGAATTTGCAGAAAAAGGATTGGTTGATGTACAGCCACCTAAGGTAACTAATGAGCCTAGGGCTAAACTTGCAACGATTGATTTGGTATTCATAATAATATTCCGTTTTAAATAAGATTGATTGGTTAAATTTAACTATTTAGATTATCGACTGTTTTAATGTACGACTGATCAAAAGGGTAAATTGGTTTTAACAATAGAGGCGCTATTTACTGCCGCCACATTTGCCTTCGCCACATTTGGCATCCGTTTTTTTGGTAGGTTTTTTGACTGTGCCGCATTTGCCTTCGCCGCACTTAGCGTCTGCTGCCTTACTGTCACTTTGGTGAGCGTTTGGCATAGGTTTGGCATTAAAAGGGTTTGCTGCATTGGCCCCACTCATGGTCATAAGTGAACCTAGTGCTAAGCTGGTAATAAATGCTGATTTTTTCATGATGTATTCCATTGATAGGGTTAAATAATTGATAGGTGATAACAGTCTCAAAACTTATGGCCCTCTCAATGATGTCGTACTCAAATCAATGGCAAGTTATTTGTCTGTTATTAATTAGACGTCGCACGGGCGGCTTTTCTTACACTTATTTTTAATTTTTTAGATAATTATTTTTGAATTAATGTAAGTCTTTGATTTATAGTTATTTTTTTAAATAAAAACGATTAATCGAATGAGTTGAGGGGTGAGCGCAGTATTTGTAGGAATAATTAATGGGCGTGGTGAGGGTGAGAGTAACTTTGATTGTTTATAATTAAGGTTGCTATAATTTTTATTTATTGTGCCCATTGCGTAGTTATATCTATTAGAATAGAGATAGGGTTTATTAGATTTAACAACCTAATTTTAGTAGATATTAATATATATACCTTTAATTTGAGTGCCTATAGCATGCCGAAAGATCAAGACAATACAGCAATAAAAGACAATAAATTCTCATACAGCTCTTTAGAGGAGCTAAGAAAGAGAATGTTGGATCTTTCTCGACGTAATGTATTAATAAATTATAAGCACCCAGCTAAGAGCTTAAGGATTGTAGATAACCAGTTAGATAATATCTCTGAGCTTTTATTAAAGAAACATACTATCAATATCAATGCTGTTCCCTTGCCTGATATTAAAGAATTAGAGGCATTAGAAAAATTCACAGTTATAGATGAAAAAAATAATAAAAGATCTATCCGTACACCAACTGCGAAAGAATGGGCTAAGCATCTAGGTATTCAAACAGACTATGACCTTAAAGAGTGTAGGTCTCCTGAAGCAGAAAAAGATATTCAGGTTTTGTTATATCCTAATAGCTTAGATAGTAAAGCCCGTGTTATAAGATCAGCTGCTAAAAGTTCTATTGAAGAGATGGGGGCTAACACTCTATTTATAAGCCTAGGGTTTTTGGAGTGGTATGAAGATGACAACTCTGATGTAGCTAATTTATCACCATTATTTAATATACCTATTAGTATCAGTAGAAAGAGTGATAAGAGATCAGGTTTCTTTTATAGCATTCAAATGAATGATGAAGAGTTACAAACCAACTTAACTCTTAAGCAAAAGCTGCTTAATGACTTTGGTTTATTACTACCTGAGATTGAAGAGGATATGTCTCCCAGTGCTTATTTAAAACAGGTAGAGCAATCTATTATTCAGGTAAAGAAAAAATGGTCTATTAAATATTATGCTAGTGTCGTTTTGCTTAACTTTTCAAAACAGGCAATGTATAGAGATTTAGATCCAAGCAATTGGGGGAGTAATAAAATTGAAAGTCATCCTGTACTTTCTCAACTCTTTGGTAGTTCCGACAATCGAGAGTCAGGCTATGATGACGATCAAGAATATGCGATTGACGACATAGCAGATGTCCATGATAAGTTTCCCTTAGTTTATGATGCTGATAGCTCTCAACATAGTGCTTTGATTGATGCAGTTGGTGGTAAAAATTTAGTAATAGAAGGGCCTCCTGGTTCAGGAAAGTCTCAGACCATCACTAATTTAATTGCGAGTGCCATTAATAATAGAAAACGGGTGCTCTTCGTTGCAGAGAAAATGGCAGCATTAAATGTTGTTAAGTCTAAACTTGATAATGTTGGTCTAGGAAGTTTTTGTCTAGAACTACATAGCCATAAAGCCAATAAATTAAAAATCCTACAAGATTTAAGCAGTCAGCTGGAGTCCTTCAATCGCTATAATTCCCCAAAGGACTTTGAAACCAGTATCAGTCGTTATGAAAGGTATAAAGAGCAACTAAATGACTATGTTGCTTTAATTAATACTGTCTGGAAAGATACGGGGCGAACGATATACGAGATATTAAACAGAACTACTCGGCTAAGTCTTGAACTTGGAATTAATAGAAGTGATATTGAGTATAAACGTGAGGAGTCAGCCTCAATCAATGAGTCGACTATCCATAATGCCCTAGAAGACGCTACTATTTTTGAAAGAGAGTATGCAAAAGTTGTCTTTCAATCCAGTAATGACAGTATTGAGTCACATGCATGGTATGGAGTTAAGAAAGATGACTACATGGATTATGAGACTAAACAACTGCTGAGTTCACTTCAAAACTGGGAGGATGTATTAAAAGATTTATATAAAAGTTGGGTTCCAATAGCGACTCAACTTAGATTAGAGACAGATAATATTGTCGTTTTAAGGGATACATTATCCTTTATTACGCAATTACCGGCTGTTTCAGAGAAAATAAAGCTGAATCACTTAGCTCAAATAACCACATATACAAATGAGGTTGAACAGTTTTTAGATGATATAGGTTTAATAAGAGACTCTTACCATCAGTTATTATCAATATTTCCACAGGGAGTTAGTTTAGAGGTTAATGATGTAGAAGAGTTTGACCAAAATATTGAGCATTTAAAATCACTGATATCGTTTGAGCGAATGGACATGCCCTCATTAACCGTTGAGGAGCTATCGAATGAATCTATACGAGTACATAAATTACTTAGTCGCATCGAAGCCGTTAATCAAACATTAAATACTATTAGCAAGCAGCTACCGCCAAGCATTCAACCAGTTATAAAAGCTAGCAAAAGTGGATTTAATGAACTTAGAATTCTGGTTGGGTTGATCGACGCTTTGCCAAATGAGCTATGGCATCATAGAAATGATGTCTATGATAGTGCCTCATTAGATATTGTGTTACCTCAGCTAACAGAAGTTTTTTTAGAAATAGATCCACTACATAAAGAGCTCTCAGAGGTTTTTGATTTAACAAAGCTACCTGAAGCTAATATATTAAGACAACATAAAGTTATTTTAGAACAGGGTGGGTTTTTTAGATGGTTCTCATCACAGTGGCGAGCTTCTAAAAGCTATGTTCTAAGTTTGAGTCCTCTACCTGCGGTTACTTTAGCTCAGTTAGAGCCTAAAATTGATGCACTGATTATTTATATTGAACTAATCAATAAAGCTAAGAGTATCAGTGATAGTGACCCAGCGATGCAGCAACAGTTTGAAGGTGCTGAGACGCCTATAGCACGGGCAGTTGCTCTAAGGCAATGGTATAAAAGAGTACGCCAAGAATATGGCTCAAACTTTGATGAACGGGCTAACATAGGTACCTCGTTATTAAGAATGGATCAAAAGCTGGCTTTTGATTTGAAAGATATTTATAACAGTAACTTAGAGCATGAAATAACTATTATTGAGAAGGAACTCAGGTCTTTACAGTCTACTTTCAGCATATTTTTTAATCACTCTCATGACCCTCTATTATCTAGGCTAAGTAAAGATGATTCTGCCTCTGATTTGAGTGAGTTTGCACGAAGTTTGGATAACTTTATTGCTTCGATACAAAGACTGAGTATTGATCCTAAGACATCATTACAGGACTTAGAGATTGCGAATCAGAGTCTACATAGTTTATTAAGGTCTCAGGTAGAGGCTCTTAAATTTCTGGATAAGTTCACATTTTTAAGAGAGGATTTTCTATTAGCCATCAATAATTTTGATATATCAGAAGAACTGATCGATAGCTACAAGAAAACGATAGGTATTGCTAGAAAATTATCTACAAACTTAGCCATCTTTAACTATTTGAAATCTAATCCAACAGTTGCAACATATCAGGGCCTTCAGCAAGAAGCAAAACGAGTCTATGAGCTCTATTTAGAGTATGAGCAGGTTGAAAATGATTTTTATCATAATAACCATGTCCATGAAGCAGATTGGACCCAACAAGTTGGCAACAGTCTGACCAAGTTAATTGAGCGTAATAAAACAGCATTAGATAGCTCAAGTAACTTAATGGATTGGCAGTTATTATTAAGAGCCGAAAAAGCGCTATTAGATAGTGGTTTTTTTGATGTGGTTTCCCTGTTATATACTGGTACTATTAACGTTCAGCAGGTTAAAGATAGTGTCGAGTTTTGTTTATACAGCGAGCTTAGTCAAGATATCCTCACCAATCAAAAAGGTATTAGAGAGTTCAGTAGTAGCAAACATATAGATATTGCTGAAAGGTTTCGCGAGTACGATAAAAAAATTCTAGATTTGCAAAGAAAACAAATTGCTTCCAATGCATCAGAAGTAGAGGTGCCTCATGGTAATAGCTCAGGTTTAGTATCCACTTTAACTGAAGCCTCGCTTATTAAGCATGAGTCGAGTAAAAAGACACGTCATATTGCTATTCGTGAGTTACTTGATCGTTCATCTAGTGCAGTTCAAGCCTTAATGCCTTGTTTTATGATGAGCCCCATGTCAGTGGCACAGTATTTGAAGCCTGGCAAGTTTGAGTTTGATCTTGTTATCATGGATGAGGCGTCACAGATTTTTCCAGAAGATGCTATAGGTGCCATTGCTCGCGGAAAAAGCATTGTTATAGTTGGTGATCCTAAGCAGTTACCTCCGAGCAATTTTTTTAAAAGTGTTTCTAATAGTAATGACGGTGATGATGATGGTGAAGCACAAGATACAACGACTTTAGAAGAGTCAGAAAGTATTTTAGATGCTGTAAATCCTATATTTACGACGAGAAAGTTAAAATGGCATTATCGTTCACGGCATGAGTCTCTAATTGCCTTTTCTAATGCTCAATTTTATGACTCTAAGCTGATTTTATTTCCATCGCCTTATAGTGAGTCTAAAGAATTTGGAATCCGATACAGTCATGTCAAAGGTACGTTCCTGCAAGGTGTAAACACCGTAGAGGCACAAAAGTCTATTGATTTGCTTGCTGATCTGATAAAGAACAACCAACATGAGTCTCTTGGTATTGTGGCGATGAACAGTCGACAGCGCGATGAAATAGAAGCTTTACTTGAGCTTAAACTTAAGGAAGATCCTCACTTTAGCAGCGCCTATGAACAGTATGAGAACAAGTTAGAACCAATCTTTATTAAGAACCTTGAGAACGTACAGGGTGATGAAAGAGATGTCATTATTATCTCTATGACATATGGGCCAGAAGTGGTTGGCGGTAGAGTTGCTCAGAGGTTTGGACCCATAAATCAGCAAGGCGGCTGGAGGCGACTAAATGTATTATTTACTCGTTCAAGAAAGCGCATGCATATTTTATCGTCAATGGGGTCGAGTGATGTTTTATCTCGGACAGATAGTAAAGGTGTGAGTGCATTAAAATCTTTCTTAGAATATTGCGAAAAAGGTCACTTACACGGAACGCAAATTACAGGAAAACAGCCAGATAGTGACTTTGAAATATCAGTCATGAAGAAATTAAAAGAGCAGGGTTACGATTGTGAACCGCAGGTTGGCGTAGCAGGTTTTTTTATAGATTTAGCTGTTAAACACCCCGACTATCCTGAAGCGTTTATTATGGGGCTTGAGTGTGATGGAGCTACGTATCATTCAGCAAAGTCAGCTCGTGATAGAGATAGGTTAAGACATGAAATACTAGAAGGGCTTGGTTGGAATATTCAACGTATTTGGTCGACAGATTGGTTTAGAAATCCGGATGATCAAATACGACGTATCGTTCAAATGTTAGAGGCTATTGTTGAGAAGCAAAAATCAGTAAGCAAAACAACTTATTATGAATTTCAAGAATCGTTTAATAATGAAATAGCCTCAGATATAGAGAACGATATTGTTGTAACATTTGAAGAAACCAAATTAAAGCAAGATTTTGAGGAATTCCAAAATGTTAGTTTAAGAAATAAACTATTGGCGTTGCGTGAAAAATCTGAAAAAAATAATCCAAATCTTTCAGAAGATAAAAGGTTACTACGTGATGAGATGTTAGACGCTTTATTAATGGAAACGCCTTGTAGTTTTGATGAATTTAAAGAATTTATTCCTTTCCACTTAAGAGATGCTACCTCACCTGAGGAAAGTAATTATTTAGAAAAGGCATTAAGAATTATTAAAGAGCATTACAGTTAAAATTTTTAATATATAAGTTAACTTTTATCTTTAATGCACCAACTTATTTAGCCCAAATGATGAACGATTATGGATGGTTATAATTGTTTCAAATAGTATCGATAATATTATAGGTTTTGATGTGGGAATGGTAAAAGGTGAGTTTCTAAAGCAATCTAAAATAGGAAAGCTGAGATGATTGAACCCGCAAAAATAGCGGATGCAGAAGAAATTGCGAATGTGATTAGGGACAGTATTCTATCCTGCGTTGCAGATCATCAAAATGATCCTGTTGCAATTGAGCAGTGGCTAGCGAATAAAACGCAAAGTAATGTTGAACAATGGATCAGCAACAATTATGCATTGGTTTATAAGTACGATGAGCAGATTGTTGGTTTTATTTTAGTGTCAAAAAAAGGTGAGATATTGCTCAACTATGTGAAACCTGATTGCCAGGGGCAGTGGATAGGCAAACAATTACTGAATAGAACGAAAGAAGACTATATTCAACAAAGGATGACAACGCTTAGCGCAGAGTCGACTTTAACAGCAAAGCCATTTTATTTAGCCAATGGCTTTGAGGTTATTGAGAATGTGTTGGAAAATGGACGAGTGGCTGCATACCGGATGGCGTTGAGTTTGTAGGGAAAGGACAAGCTTTTTAAAGCTTAACGCACCAGTTTATTTAACCCATCGGCAAACATCTTTTTGTCTTTATCAGAATAGGGCTTTTGACCGCCCATTTGAGTCAAGTCCAGTACGCCTGTTGAGCGCATGGTGTCCATAAAGTCTCGCGCGTTCAGCTTTTGTTTGATATTATTTTTATCATAAATAATGCCGTGTGGCGTCAGCACCTGACCACCATTATCCAGCACATCATTCGCCAAAGGAATATCACTGGTAATCACCAAGTCGCCTTTTTCGATATTATCGGCAATATAATCATCAGCCACATCAAACCCAGAACCCACAACTTTCATGGTAATTAGAGGAGATTTGCGCAGTTTTATGACCTGATTGGCAACAAAAATCGCAGGGGTATTAGTACGCAAGACAGTTTTAGTAATTAAGTCTTTTACGACCAAAGGGCAGGCATCAGCATCAATCCAAATTTTCATTAGATGTCCTTAGGTGGTGATGACTCAGTGACTGGTTCTTGGGTAGATTCTTTGAGAGGCTTTAATTCAGGTAGGATATGGTCTTGCATACCTACTTTGTTAGGTAGTACGGATATTAACCGCTTTAATGCAGGGTTTAAATACACCACATCGTTTGGCATCAAGGTAATATGAGCAATTTTGCGGTCAGCACGCTCTTCTTTATGGTAAGTATGGTAATGAGCACCATCGATAGCCAGTACGTCTGATACGTCAGGATATTCACCCAATACATTGACCATAATTGATGGGAGCACATTGTCGGTATCCCCCAATGGCAAGCCAACCACGGCACGGATATGATTTTCAAACTGGCTGGTGACAGCGCCTTCAATACTCCAATGCCCTGAGTTGTGAACACGAGGGGCTATTTCATTGGCTAAGATAACGTCTTTACCCGCCTCATTCTTAGTGACGAATAGCTCTAAAGCCATCGTGCCGACGTAATCCAAATGGGTCATCAAGGTTTCAATAGCGGATTTCGCTTCTGGTAATAAGTGACTGGTGCCAATCGCAGGTGCTTGTGACGTGGCTAATATGCCATGATAATGATTGTTCTCTATTAAATCATAGGTACGCATCGTGCCATCTTGCGCACGGGTCGCGATGATAGATACTTCACGGCTAAAGTCAATAAACCCTTCTGCTATCAGTGGGGCGGGAGTAGGGGTTAAATCACCTTCACCGCTGACCGCATCTCCTAAAGCATTCCAAGCGTCGTCAATATCTTGTTGAGTCTTCACCACAAATTGACCTTTGCCGTCATAACCGCCACGGCTGGTCTTAAGTACCAAAGGTAACCCTAATTGATCACAGGCTAAATGCAGTTCATTTTTTGAGCCGACACTTAAGAAGGGTACTGTTTTAATACCGAGCTCGTTAAACAAGCTTTTTTCTTTGAGTCGGTCTTGAGCTACCTCCAGCGCTTGTGGTGGTGGGAACATGCCTTGTTTTTGTCCCGCTTCAGACATTTGCTTAAGGCGCGCAACTGTATCGGCAGGCGTATTTTCGAACTCAAGGGTAAAAACATCAGCCGCAGCAATAAAGTCTTCAAGTTGCTCGCTGGTAAACACTTGACCATACAATGACGCAGGGCAATTTGGCGCGTCTTCTAAAAACACACAGCGATAGCCAAGCGGTATAGCGGCTTCTGCAAGCATCATACCGAGTTGACCGCCACCAAGAATACCGATAGTGCGGATAGATTGGGTTGCAGGATAAGCATTAGCTGTTGTCATAGTTGACTCTTAATACAATGAAATTAGGTGAATTGAAAATAAGCAAATCTGTTATCTAAAGAATAAATTAGGTTAATGACAGAAAAACAAAAAGGTGCCAATAGCACCTCTTTGTTATATCGTCCTTTATGCCAATCAATTAAATGAATAGGCATAATATCGTACTATTTACTGTGACTATTTAACTATTTACAGCAAGTCTATTAGTTAATAATACCTGGTGTTGGACTGGCTAAGATAGTATCTGTTTGTTTTTGACGGAACTCAACCAGCTGCTTAGCAAGCGCTTCATCATGCAGTGCCAAGATTTGTACCGCAAGCAGTGCTGCGTTATAAGCACCTGCCGTACCAATCGCTAGGGTACCAACGGCAATGCCTTTTGGCATCTGAACGATAGACAACAAGCTGTCCCAGCCGCTCAGTGTCGATGATTTAACAGGTACGCCCAGTACTGGCAATTCTGTCTGACTAGCACACATACCCGGTAGGTGAGCCGCACCGCCGGCACCGGCGATAATGACTTGCAGGCCTTTGCTTTTAGCGGATTTGGCGTAATCAAACAATTTGTCAGGCGTGCGATGCGCAGAAACCACTTCGCATTCAAATGCTACACCGAAGTCAGCCAGTAGCTGTGCCGCCAAGCTCATGGTTGCCCAATCTGACTGCGATCCCATGATAATACCGACTTTCGGGCTGCCTTCTGGAGACTGGATAGGACCAAGTGCTGACTCTGAAGTTTGGGTGTTTTTGGCATTCGCCATTGTTTGAGTTTCCTTACAAAAAACATCTATCATACAAAACTTTTGAATCAATAAAAAGTAACTTTTTAAAAATCATTGGTTATAGTGTACACCCATGCAAATATAAGCCAAACACAGACATATCCTTTATTTAATTTAAGGTTTAATCTGCTGCTTTATCGTGTTTATATTGAACAAAGTTATTTTCTGAAAGTGGTAGCAGATTCTCAGTATCAAATTGATAAGCGGTTAGGTAACCGTTACCAGCAACTGAATAATCAGTACATATTACTTGCGGGCTTAATGGTTGAGGTGTCCCTGTTAACCAATAATGACCAATAAATACTGGCTTATCCGTCTTCAGTTCAAAATCTACATGGTCAATAACAGCGTCTTGAGGCACTTGCGCTAAGTCAAAGGTTGAGGCACGTGCAATGTCTACAATGCGCTGCGATTGCAAATCCTTTAACCACCATCTGACCCGCATACGTCGTCGAACTGTACCATCTTTGTCAGTCACGCTAATACCGTCGGGTAAAGGTACTTCAACCCCTTTTAGTACGCGCTCTAGTGCATCATAAGCGTCTGAGTCCTTTTGTCCTGTTTGCTGCAGAGCTTCAGGGGTAAGGCGGTTGTCATCGGTTAGCAGTGGTTTTAACACGGCCATTTTGTCTTCATCCCAGCACGCATGTACAAAGCAGGCATGTTCGGTCTCTATCCATAAGGGCAATTCATAAAAACGGTCTAGCCAATATTTATGCTGCTCTGAGCCAAATGGAATCTCATCTAAAAATGCCTGATGTTGACGGGTATGGGCGGTATTATGACGACGCAAATAAGTTTTTTTGGCAATGTTTGGATGGTCTGACTGAGTATTGTTCGATTTAGGATGGCCTAACTCGTTAACAGTGGCAAAGGCAAGTGCGTTATACTCATGATTGCCCATAATAGCCTCTGCCACATTGGCATCTAACATAGCAAACACAATTTGCAAGGTTTCTAACTCTTCAGGACCTCTATCGATTAGATCACCAATGAATATCGCCCGATGTCCTTCAGGGGGATGATAATAGTCTATATCTAATGAGGGATGATGAGTGAGGGTATAACCTAAATGGTCAAGTAGACCTTTCAGCTTATGGGCATGCCCATGGATATCACCAATAATGTCATAGATCATATAAATGTCTCATTGTGATTACTTAAATTGACTGCATAATAAAGTTATGTTGAACTGTCACTATTTAAGCTTTTTATCTAAACCTATCATCTAAAAATAATGACGATTTAGATTGGATAATGATTGAACTCTCAGGTAATCATTGGTCAAGCTATGCTTTGAAGATGACTGTTTCAGATACCTTAGTATAACGCACTACACACACACGACGGTTGGATTTTCCTTTTATGCATATCTTCTTATTGGTTATTAAGTGGTTGGTGATTATTATCATTATCCTGATGATTTTAACCCTTTTATTTTTAAAGTTTGCGCCAACGTTTGGGGGTAAGCCTGATTCTGATAGCCAGTCTCGCATTCAATCGTCACCAAATTTTAATGGTGAGACGTTCGTTAATTTAACCCAAACGCAGGCCAGTACGGTTGATTTCTCCGGTGTCCTTAAAGGCGAGTCTGCTCAAAATGGTAATGTGCTATGGGAGTTTTTATTTCCGCCAAAAGGTAAAAACCCCAGTCAACCAATCAATACAATGCCATTAAATTTAATCGCTGATACTTCCGATTCAAAAGACAATTCTCGGAAAGCTCTAAAACACAGTGCTGCGAACACCACTCTAAAAAACGGTGAGTTTGTTTGGTTAGCTCATTCTACGGTATTGTTTAACATAGCCGGTAAAACGCTGATTACTGATCCAGTTTTCCATCGAGCATCGCCTATTCCTATTGGTGCTAAGCCTTTTGATATGGCACCTATGCCTAGCGTTGACGACTTGCCTTATATCGATGCGGTACTTATTTCGCATGATCATTATGATCACTTGGATTATAAAGCCATCAAGCAAATGAAAGATAAGGTTGGTCAGTTCTATGTACCTTTAGGCGTTAAGGCGCATCTGCTTCGTTGGGATGTGGCGGAGTCAAAGGTTAACGAATATGATTGGTATGAGAGTACACAGATAGCTGGGAGCGATGGTCAAGCTATTACGATTGCGTTTACCCCCAGTCGTCATTTTAGTGGTCGAGGTATTACGGGACATCGTGAGACATTATGGGGCAGTTGGGCGGTACAGTCGCCAGAGTTGTCGGTATATTTTAGTGGTGATGGTGGGTATTCTACTGAGTTTGCGAAGATTGGTGAACGCTTTGGGGGTTTTGATATCGCCTTTATTGAGGATGGGGCTTATAACGAACGCTGGCGAGAGGTGCATATGCTCCCAGAGGAGTCTGCCCAAGCGGGTATTGATGTGCAAGCCAAAGTGATTTTGCCTATACATTGGGGCAAGTTTGACTTGTCTAACCATGAATGGCGGGAGCCTGTGAGACGAATTACATCAGCCATTGATACTCATAATAGCATTCAGCCTGAAGCGGATAGAATCAAGCTTGCCACACCACTGATTGGACAAGTTTTTGATTTAGATAACTTACCTACCTCGCCGTGGTGGGAACAACAAGAGTAGGTTATGACAGTGAATAGTGAATAGTGAATAGTGAATAGTGAATAGTGAATAGAGTCATCAGGTGCTAACAATATTAAAGCGTGACACATGACTACAAAATAGCACTATGACTGTTAAAGAGTTCACTAGGTTGATAATGTTACCCTATATAGATAAAGATTAAAGTCTGTTCAACATTGAGGGAAAATATGGATTGGTCAAAGTGGTTATTTATAGATTGGGAGGTTGCTCTGGCGGTGGTGCTGTCGGCAATTGTGGTCTACTTCGCTATTATAGTTTACTCCAGAGTGATGGGATTGCGTAGCTTTGCTAAGTTTTCAAGCTATGACTTTGCCATGACGGTCGCTATGGGTAGTATTTTGGCGTCTACTATTTTATCAAAGTCGCCTGCTTTGTTAAAAGGTCTGCTGGCGATTGCGATTTTGTTCGTATTGCAAGGTTGTATTTCTGTGATACGCCGGAAATCAACCGCCTTTAGAAGGCTGGTTGACAATCAGCCTATCGTCTTGATGGCGCATGGTGAGTTTAATTGGAACAATATTAAAGAAGCCAAAATGTCGAAAAATGATTTGCAAGAAGTGCTGCGAAAAAATGGCATCAAGTCTACTTCTGAAGTATTTGCTATGGTGATGGAGACGACGGGCGATATGAGCGTGATAAAGACTAGCGACACGCCAGCGGATATTGAAATATTTGACGATATTCGAGATTATGAATTAATTGTTAATCATAAAGATTTTAAATAAGTTTGCTAAGGGATATAGGGCAACGTTAAATCTATACTTAATATCGTGTAAGACTATCCAAAAGTGGCTTTGCTTTTGCAGAAACTACTTTTAAAAAACCGTGTAACTAAAAATGGCTGTCTAAATTGCTTTTGGAAATAACAGATTGTGGAAAATAAGTCACTAAAACAACGTCTAGCTGCCCTTTTTGTCGAGCCTTATGCCCGCTACCAAAATGCGGACTTGCTACATGCCATGCGCATTGGTTTAGCCGTTGTGACGGCGTTAATTATCAACCAAGTGACGGAACTACCGCATGGTGAGTGGACGACAATTACCGTCTTTATCATTTTGGGGCTACTGCAATATCAAGGGGCGATATATACCAAGGCGATTGAACGTATCGCTGGCACCGCTCTAGGTATCATTATAGGATTGGTACTATTATTTTTGAACCATAATATGCTAAGTGAGCAATGGCTATATTATTTGGTAATAGGGGTGGTGAGTGCCATCATTGGCTATTATGCCATTCGCCAACTGGGTTATATCGGTATGTTGACGGGTATCACCATGTGTATGATTATCTCAAGCACCAGTAATGTCGGCGAAGATGGGCTATACCGTGCGTTGAATGTCATTATTGGCACGCTGATATCGGTGGTTGCGACGGTTATTTTGCCCCTTAAATCCACCTTGATGTGGCGTTTCTTGTTAGCGAATAATCTTGAAGCCTGCGCAGAAGTATACGATGGGGTAGGGCTGCACGTTCAAGAGCCCAATGATAATCAGCAGTTACACCCGCCATCATTAGAAGCTTTAGCTCCGACTATCAAGGCAGCTTCTATAGAACAAGAAGACTTAGCCGATCATATATTAACCCCCAGCCGAGAAGCGAGAGTGGATCTTGGTGCCACAACGATTACGTCAATAGGCGAGCTAAGTGATACCACTATAGGTAGTCTCGTGAATGATGATATGGTGCAACGTCTCAAAAAGATTAACCAACGCCTGTTAAAAGTACGTGCCCATATTGCTGCCACTGCTAATGAGACAGGTATCGATAAACAAACCCTTGATCAAATCCAGCGCATGCATCGTAATATTATTGGCACTATCGACTTATTATTAAGCGCTGCTCCAACATTAAACCAGCACCCTATTGATGGGGATAATCGTATCTTACTGGCACATTATCATTCTGAGTTAACACAAGCCATGCGCCATATGGCAGCGGTGTTAAGAAGTCCCAGTGATGAGGTGTTTCGCCCTATTACCCGTATTAAAGTATCCGATTATCCGAGTATTCACCAGTTAGGTTTTGAATGGCAGGGTTATTTTTGGCTGACTCAAACTCTACAAGGACAGTTACAAAGCTTAAGTGACTTGCTCAAAGAAAGTAAAGCACAATGGTATGCAGCTTCAGGGCTACGCTATCAGCGGCAGGAGCAGCGCCGTATTCATGCTCATGGTGGTGAGAGTAATTTGGATGTCTAAGCAGGTTTGTTTTGTCGTGATAAGCTAGAAATTCGTTTAAGGTGCAACTAACCTTATAAGCTCAAGAGATATGCTCAAGAGGAAAAATTTTGTTCGCTGGTCCCGATGCCATGAACAAAGTGCTTATGAATAAAGTGTTTATGAACATACAGGATTTAACGATTCATGTTTTAAAAGGATATTAACATGCCACTACAGTTATTAATGTTTGCTGGTTTTTCAGGCATTACGGTATTAATTGGTGGTTTGCTAGCCTATCAGTTTGATCATCACGTCAAAAAAAGTCTATTTAAAGATCAATGTGTGCATACTCTGATGAGCTTCGGTGCAGGTATTATTTTGTCTGCAATTGCCTTAGTGTTGGTACCCAAAGGCTTAGAGGAGCTAAGTATCATAGGGTTGGCGAGCTCATTTTCTATTGGGGCTATTTTGTTCATGCTGATTGATCGCTATTTGGCTACCAAAGGCGGTCAGATGGCAACGCTTCTTGCAATGCTCATGGATTTTGTGCCTGAAGCGATAGCGCTAGGGGCAGTATTTGCAATCCAGCCAGATATGGCAATGTTGTTAGCCGTATTTATAGGCTTACAAAATTTACCTGAGTCCTTCAATGCTTTTCGTGATTTAGTACAAAGTGGCTTTACCGCAAAAACCACACTATCTATTTTCTTTGGTCTCAGCTTTCTTGGCATCATGGGTGCCCTGATAGGACATACTTTTTTAAGAGGGTATCCTGACTTAACCGCTCATTTGATGATCTTTGCCAGTGGCGGAATTTTATACTTATTGATTCAAGACATTATTCCAGAAAGTAAGCTGATTGACGACTATTATACGTCGCTTGGGGCAACCTTGGGATTCTTAGTGGGTATTATCGGGGAAATGCTAATTTAAGGGTCGCAGAATGATTTTTTTAGACATGAACTTATCGTTTTTAGACCTGATCTTAAAAGGCAGTGAATGCGTTTAAATCACTGATAACTTTTAAATCACTAATAACTTTAGCGAAAAGCGGAGAGGTATTAATGACCTATGCTTACTTTGAAGACAAACAACAACGGATCAATGAGTTTGTAGCGCGCGCTAATTTAATACTCGGGGATGACCCCTTATGTTATACCGGTGACTTTATTAGCGGTAAAATTTTGAATCCTGATATTTTGTTTGTGAGCATCAATCCTGGGCACAGTAATCGAGAGGACTGGGGCGATATTGAAGCGCGCCGAGCACAAGCGGTGGTTAAAGATTTCGAAGTAGTGCCGTGTAAGTATATTGCGGATGTGGCTCGTGGTAGCCGTTATGCCAATCGCATTGTTGATGTGATTTGTCAGGGCGATATCAGCCGCTTAGAGCGCTGTGCTGAGACCAGCTTTGTGTCTTACTTCGCCGCACCAAAAGAGGCGGTATTACAAGCGCAATTGGCAGAATTATCTGATGAGATGCAGGTCTTACACCATGAGCTGACCCAATTAGATATCGAGCAAATAAATCCCAAACACATCTTATGTATGGGATGGCGTTCATTTGACCGGTTTTTAGAGCAGTATGGTGAGGGTAATGAAGTTACTGTCAAGAAGCTACCGCTAATGGGTAATATGGAAGCATATTATGCTGTAACCGAAGTGGCTGGCGTGACTGTGCACGGGTTACGTCATTTATGTACCAAACTTACTTTAGAGATGAGGTCGCATTTATCAGAGATATTCACTGATATCTGGGCTCAAATAAAGTCAAATAAATAACTGCTCAGCTACATATAACTTTGCCTAATGCAAACTATCTTTGTACCTGTACCTGTACCTGTACCTGTACCTGTACCTGTACCTGTACCTATGCTGATGCTAACCGGTTATGCGCCTGAGATGATCCAAGCGGCATACCGTATTGATTGGTGGTTCAACTACCAATATTATCTCGCCAATGATGAGCTACATGGGTCTGATTCTTGCGGTTGCAATGCGTTATAAGAGAGACTCCGGTGTCGATACGTTAGTGGCGATGATGTTGCCATATTTGATGCTGTTTTTAACAGCATCAATAATGAGCCCTCACGTTGTTGAGGGCTTTTTTTATGCATAAGCAGTTTGATTTAATTGAAATGACTACCGACTTTGTTAGCTTATCAATTAATAAGCTTGAGAATACGGGTAATTTGATTTTCAGCAAATCAACCCTATATATATACTACACATTGATACAATTAGATTTAGTATTATTAACAAATTGTTTATAGAAGTGTCGGGTTATTTAATTTATATTAATCCTATAACCTGTTTTGAAGACCTTAACTCCCAAGCAGAAGGTCGTAAGTGCAATAAGCGGTTCTAAGCAACTTAAGTAATAGGTGCTTACTCTGTTTAGAAAGGAGAACAGCAATGAGTAATACCATTCAAAATCCAGATACCCAAACCAAGAGTGATGACAAAAAACCTGCTGTGACGCCGCGTCATCCTGAGAGCCGTTTGGACCCTGACTGGCTGTTCTTATATGAGAAATTGCCGGCCAATCAGTGGTATTCCTCTGATTACGCCTATAAAACCTCAGGTTGGCTTAACGTACACACCAATATTCGCAAGCGTCAGCGTATTTTAAGACAGTTGACCGAAGAGCATTTAATGGGTGCGTTAAATTGGCAAAACTACCGCTCGCAGGTCTTGCAGCGTATTAGTATGCATGTGTTAAAATTGCATCAACATCATAGTGTTGAAGACCGCGGCTTTTTCCCAGACTTTGTCAGCTCGTATCCTCAGCTTAAGCGTGGTTTTGAGATTTTAGAAAAAGACCATGTCAAGCTAGATGGCCTGCTCGACGATTTACTGATACTCAATGATGAGTTGACAAAAGCCGAAGAAGAAGACAAAGGACTTGCCGAGCGCTTACATAAGAATCTGGTGACCGGTACAGACTTTTTATCACAGCATTTAACTGACGAGGAAGACCTAGTGATTCCTATTTTAGGATTGCGTGATGGCTAGTTGCTAAACAAGCTTTATATTGATTATAAACGTAAAAGCCCTCGTAAGTTTTCTTACGAGGGCTTTTCGTTGCAAACTGTTTATCTTAAGTGATAGGAGGTTGGTAATAATATTAGGTAGGCTTATCATATAGCCAGCGAACGACTAAACGGTTACGGTATTAACCTTGCTAAGCCTACACTTGTAGTACTGGCGCTCGCTTGCCTTATCACCATTTTAGACCTCTTTGACTATAAGAGTACTGATTATAAAAATATAAAACACGACATTTAGATATAAAGGAGATAAAAATAATGCAAAAGTTAATAGGCATCCTGTTTGCAATTATTGGTCTGGTTTTGACCATGGCAATCTTTAACTCAGGCAATAACACACCGTTGGCGCAGTGGCCAAGCGAAGGGTTTCAGAACCTTGTGTTTAGTATCGGTTGGCTGAGTCCTTTCCCCGATGCACTGGTCTATATCATCGCTATTTTGTTAATGGTGCTTATCGCCTTTATCTTCTACAAAATCGGTACCGGTATATATCGTCTTATCGCACGCTAAGCAAAGTATTGGCGCTATTGCTAAGTATTCGCTCTATTGCTGAGTTTCACGTACCCAGTTAATCTCACCTTTTAACTGCTTATCACGCTGTTTGGTGTATTGCATTAGACAGCTACTGGTCAGTAATGGATAAATACTGCCGCCTTTTTCATGACGATTTTCAAAATCACAGGCTTTATCTCTAAAATCAATCCAAGCCAGCTGTACTTGTTTAAGCTGTTCTTTATCTTGCTTATCTAACAAACCTCGCAGCGTTTGATAGGTACGGTTTAATTGTCTGTCAGCTGCTTTATAGTCATCATAAGCGCATTGATTTAGCGATGCTTGATCATATCTGCCATCACAAAACTCTGATGCCATTGCTTGGCTACTACTAACAGCGCCAACTATAAGTAATGCTGCGGTTAATAATCGAGAGGTTTTTTGAGAAGATGATGTAAATGAAACTGACATGCTATTTTCCTGATAAGGGGTTGAGTCTGACTCAGATTATAAATTGTATTAATAAGATTAATGTTTCAGCCTGTCGCTACTGATTATAAATGACTATTGATAATAAAGAAGCTGCACTTATAAGGGGCTATCTAGGTGCTGATGAATAACTGGATGGAGCCGATAAAGCTACACACAATAACCAGTGCAGCCAGATGAGCGACACCTTTCATAAGCGCAGAGGGCGGCGTGGCAGGTAATCCATAATGATTTACTCCTGAATCGCCAGGGGCAAAAACCAGATAGAGCCAGAACACAATATTAATCACAGGTACCAAAAATAACAGCGATACCCAGCCGCTAACATTCATATCGTGCAAGCGTCGTCTGGAAAGCGCCATATAGATCAACGGCGGGCCAAGTGTAATAGTCAGCAGAATAATGCTTGAGAATAAGTGGGGAATACCAGCAGCCCATGTAGATTCCTCATTAACAATCAATACAAGGATGCCTGCCGCAGCAGTTAATAAGGCCGCTAGAATCATAAATAGTAACACCGTTAATATAAACCCATAGGCCAAATAGTGCAGCCGTCCTATTCTGCCATTTAATGAATAAAAGGGCTGTGTATTATATTGTGCCGATGGGGTAGCGGATGCCTGCAATTGCTTCTTTTTATGTTGAGTGCGCTGAGCCTCATTACTCATGATGGCTGTCCTTATTATAATTGGTTAACACCGTAACCGTTTAGTGGTCTACTGACTACAAAAAAGTCTGCCCCAACATGGTGTTTGAAGCAGACAGCTTTTTAGAAATAAAGGCTTTAATAATAGTGTTTAACAGCGACTATTATTCAGCAACATCAATACTACTCACATTCTGGAAGCCGCGCGGTAGTTGGCTACCGCGGTTGCCACGTTTGCCCGTGTAATTCGCTAAGTCGATTGGTTTTAAAGTGACATGACGCTTGCCCGCAGTCACAGTTAGGCTGTCGTTATGATTTAGCGCAATGACTGCCAAGACTTCTTCACCGTCTTTTAGGTTAATCAATTTATTGCCTTTACCACGCTGTTGTTCCGGCAACTCGTCAATCGCAAATATCAGCAAATAACCGGCTGAGGTGACCACGGCAATCTGATCTTGCGCAGCTGGCTGATCAGCATCGTCTTCGGTTGTAGCATCAATTTGAGACACGGTTAATAGTTTGGCATCATCAGAGAAGTTAATGATGTTTTTACCGGCTTTTTGATTGGTCTCAAGATTTCCAAGCGTGTTAATAAAGCCATAGCCTTGCGAGCTTGCTAGGATGATACGTTGATCATCATCGCCGGCAAGTAGCTGCTCAAAGCTTGCGCCTGCCGGTGGTTTTAAGACACTGGTCAGTGGGTCGCCTTGACCACGCGCTGAGGCTAGAGTATGTGCATCAATACTATAGCTGCGGCCGGTGCTGTCCATGATATAAATCTTCTCATTAGACTTGCCGCGCACATGCGCTTGATAGCTGTCTCCCGAGCGATAGCTCATACCGGTGGCATCAACGTCATGGCCTTTGGCTGCACGAATCCAGCCGGCTTTGGATAAGATAGCAGTAATCGGCTCGCTCGGTACCAAGTCTGATTCTTTAAGAGCGGTGGCTTCATCACGCTCGACCACAGGCGACATACGGTCATTGCCATGTTCTTTCATATCGGCTGTCAGCTCTTCTGCCATCAAGTTGTTTAGACTCTCTGGATTATCGAGCAGCTCTTGCAACGTCGCTCGCTCAGCGGCCAATTCTTCTTGTTCACGTTTTAGTTCAATCTCTTGTAAGCGTGCTAACTGACGTAGGCGGATGTCTAGAATTGCATTGGCTTGAAGTTCGCTTAAATCATACCGGCCCATTAGCTCTTGTTTTGGGTCATCTTCTTCACGAATAATACGAATCACTTCGTCAATATTAAGATAAGCGATTAATAGACCGGCCAAGATATGCAGACGTTTATCAATCTTATCCAAACGGTATTCAATACGGCGAGTCACTACATTACGGCGGCTAATCAGCCACTCACTCAAGATTTCTTTTAAGTTTTTAACCTGTGGCTTACCGTTTAGGCCAATCATATTCATATTGACCCGATAATTGCTCTCAAGGTCAGTTGTGGCAAACAAGTGGCTCATAACACGATCAACATCGACACGGGTTGAGCGAAGCTCTAACACAATGCGGCAAGCATTTTCATGATCCGATTCATCATGAATATCCACCACCCAAGGCAGCTTCTTATCTATCATCAGCTTGGCAATTTGCTCTTGAATCTTGTTGCCAGAGACTTGATAGGGAAGGGCGTCGATAATCACCAGATTTTTCTCGTTTTTATCGACGTGATAAATAGCGCGCATCTTGTAACTACCACGGCCGGTCTCGTACATTTGCTGCAAGTCTTTTTTGGATGTAATGATTTCAGCCGGTGTTGGTAAATCTGGCGCTGGAATCGATTGGGTCAGCTGTTTTACCGATAAGTCTGGGTTTTTGAGCAGGCGAATTGCCGCACGCACGACTTCATTTAGGTTATGCGGTGGAATATCGGTGGCCATACCAACAGCGATACCGGTAGTGCCGTTAAGTAGAATATTCGGCAGGCGAGCAGGCAAAGTGACCGGTTCTTGCATTGAGCCATCAAAGTTATCTTGCCAATCAACTGTACCTTGCCCAAGCTCAGCAAGCAGCGTGTTGGCATAGGCCGACATTTTGGCTTCGGTATAACGCATCGCCGCGAAGGATTTGGGGTCATCTGGGCTACCCCAGTTACCTTGACCGGTAATCAGCGGATAGCGGTAGCTAAATGGCTGCGCCATTAAGACCATGGCTTCATAACAGGCGGTATCACCATGCGGATGGTATTTACCGAGCACATCACCGACGGTACGGGCAGATTTCTTGGGCTTAGTAGTCGACTTTAGGCCAAGCTCGCTCATGGCATAAATAATACGGCGCTGAACCGGCTTTAGACCATCGGCTATATGCGGTAGCGCACGGTCCATAATGACGTACATGGCATAGTTCAGGTAAGCCTGCTCGGTAAATTCGGCCACAGAGCGGGTGTCCATGGCTTCATTTGGAATCACAGCCGAGCTTGGGGGAATACTGGTAATATCAGACATAATGAGTGATTTTGCCTTTTATAGAATAAATGTGTGAATAATAAATTAATGTTGATTGAAAGCTAAAATAGAGTTACGTCATCTAAGTTTTGTATCAGGTTAATAGTGTAATAATAGTACAGCTTGAGACAATGTTATTGCTTGTCTTTCATTGCTGATATTTTAAACATTTATATTAAGCCTAAAAGGGCATTGAGACTGCAATCAGAATAAGGGATTGAGGTACGCTTATCCTAACGGATATTGGTGCAATAGAAAAGAGAGTATCACCGATAAGCGTCATCGGCTGACGCAGCTTAGTTAAACCAAGCTATTCGTCTCAACTAAAAAGTTTTATACGGCTAAAACAAGGTATACTTTATTAAGTCGTGGTTTTATAAACAGGACAGTTCTCTATTTTATAGCTATTTATGCACTTTGCAGTTGTCATAAGTCAGCTAAATAGTGTATTTTAGATTTAGGTATTAAAATCGCTGTTATTTAGCTGTTATTTAACGATAAATTGCACAACTGCCCCATCTAATATTAATTACCCCCATTAAGTACTATGCTTAGGAGTTCCACAGATTATGGATAATCAAGACAATCAATTTCGCCGTAATGATAGACCTTGGCTGAAAACCTACGAAAAGCTTGGCATGCAGTATGATATTGAAATGCCGCCTGCTGACACCTCTTTAATTGACATCCTTGAAGAAAACTTTGTTAATCATAAAGGCAGAATCTCTTTCGTTTGTATGAACCAAGAGCTGTCTTATGACGATTTGGATCGTCACAGCAAAAACATGGCCGCTTACCTGCAATCACTGGGCCTCAAAAAAGGCGACAAAGTGGCGGTAATGATGCCAAATATCCTGCAAGCACCGGTCGCTATTTTGGCTATTTTGCGTGCAGGCTATATTTTGGTGAACGTAAACCCGTTATACACCACAAACGAGCTTGCACATCAGTTAGAAGACTCAGAAACCAAAGTACTGATTATTCTAGAGAACTTTGCTAAGACTTATGCCGATATTCCTAAAAAGACGGTAGATCACGTGATTGTAACTGCGATGGGCGACTTGATGAGCCCGCTTAAAGGCTTACTTGTTAATACCGTGGTCCGTCATGTTAAGAAGATGGTTCCGGCTTTTGATATCCCAAAGAGCGTACCGTTTAAAAAAGCACTTAAAGTTGGCGCGAGTAAAAAGTACACCCGTCCGACCGATATCGTTCTAGAAGACGTGGCAGTATTACAGTATACAGGCGGCACAACTGGTGTGGCTAAAGGTGCGATGCTAACCCATGGCAATTTAGTGGCTAATCTAATTCAGGCCGACACTTATATTGGTAATGCCTTCAATAAGTTTGAAGAGAAAAACGAGCAGCCAGTCATCATGACAGCATTGCCTTTATATCATATCTTCTCATTTACCGTTTGTGGTATGTACGGTCTACGCAAGGGTGCGATCAACTCGCTTGTGCCAAACCCACGTGACGGCAAAAGCTTACTAAAGGCCTATAAAGATTATCCACCTGCTTTCTTTCCAGCGGTTAATACCTTGTTCAATGGTCTAATTAACAGCGAACATTTCCGAGTGCTTGATCACAGCAAGCTTGAGATGTCGATGGGCGGCGGTATGGCAGTACTCAAAGACACCGCTGAGAAGTGGAAAGCAGGCACCGGCAACGTAATTGTACAAGGTTATGGTTTGTCAGAGACCTCACCAGTTGCTTCAGCCAACCCAATGGGCTTAGATGAATTCCCAGGTAACATTGGTGTGCCATTCCCAGCGACCGATATGGCCATTCTTGATGAAGAGGGTAACGAAGTTGAAATCGGTGAGCGTGGCGAGATTTGTGTTCGCGGCCCACAGGTTATGAAAGGTTACTGGAAACGTGAAGATGCCACTGCTAAGGTGATGACCGAAGACGGTTATTTCCGTACCGGTGATATCGGTGTGATGGACGAAGAGGGTTACTTCAAGATTGTTGACCGCAAAAAAGACATGATTATCGTATCTGGCTTCAACGTTTATCCAAACGAAGTAGAAGACGTGATGTCAAATCATCCAAAAATCTTAGAGTGTGGTGTGATAGGTATCCACAGCGATAAGAGCGGCGAAGTACCAAAAATCTTTATCGTACGTAGCGACAACAGCTTAACTGAGCAAGAAGTGATTGATTACGCCAAAGAGCATTTGACTGGCTACAAACGTCCTCGTGCTGTTGAATTTGTTGATGAATTACCTAAGTCAAACGTCGGTAAAATCTTACGTAAAGACTTACGTGAGATGGAAGAGTCACAAAACAAGCAATAAAGGCAATCTCTCGTTAACCGATGAATGAATCTCATGCTTTAAGTTTCAGTGGTTAACGAGTACAATTAAAACACTCAAAAAGGATGCGAGCTAATGCCGTGTCCTTTTTTTCGTTTGAATTTTTGTTTAAAAGTGTTTAATACTGGATTCTATTTTTAATCACTATCTGATTAAATAGGCGTGGTTATAGATATATTTTGCTAAAAGCAGCGTAATTAGTATGATTAATTAGTTACACTATTTTCAATAAAATCATATAAATAGCAACGCAAGTCTCCTTAATTTGCTAGAATTTGTTACGATTTTATCTCCCTATATTATGGGGCCATATGAACAAACAAGAATATATGCCCGAGTCCAATTATATCCATCATTCATTTTACAGGTAACTTCATGACTACAGCTTCAAATCATACCCCTAATGCATCGACTATTAGTAAGTTACACGGCACATTTCCGACCTATCCGGAAGTTCCAAGTGACCGCCCTTGGTTTGCTTCTTATAAGCGCTACGATCTGCCAGATCATATTGAGATGCCTGCTGATAACACTTCATTAATTGAAGTATTTGAGCGTAACTTTGCCCGTTATGGCAACCGTAATGCCTTTACCTGCATGGGTGCATCGATTACTTATCGTGAGCTCGATAACTACAGCCGTCAGATTGCCGCCTACCTGCAGTCGCTAGGCCTAAAAGTAGGTGACAAAGTAGCGGCGATGATGCCAAACGTACTGCAGTATCCGATTGTGGCTCTGGGCGTGTTACGTGCCGGCATGATTTTAGTGAACGTAAACCCACTATATACCAGCCGTGAGCTTGAACATCAGATTCACGACAGTGGTGCAAAAGCCATCTTTGTCGTTGAGAATTTTGCTAAGACCTTTGAAGATGTCGAAGACAAAGGCGATGTTGAGCATATCGTGCTATGTAGCATGGGTGACATGTTAGGTTTAGTAAAAGGCTTTGTGGTCAATACTGTTGTTCGCCATGTTAAAAAGATGGTGCCAAGCTACTCGCTGCCAAACAGCATCACATTCAAAAAAGCATTAGACTCTGTGTCGGCGCATCAGTATCAGCGTCCAGAGTTAGACTTAAGTCACGTGGCATTGCTACAGTACACGGGCGGCACAACGGGTGTGGCAAAAGGCGCAATGCTAACACACGGTAACTTAGTCGCGAACATGCTACAAATTAATGCTGTTATCACTGCTGCTTTTGATGAGTCTGTCGAAGCGGAAGTTATTCTAGCTGC
The DNA here is from genome assembly GCF_057396205.2 of Psychrobacter sp. CX14. Taxonomy (NCBI): domain Bacteria; kingdom Pseudomonadati; phylum Pseudomonadota; class Gammaproteobacteria; order Moraxellales; family Moraxellaceae; genus Psychrobacter; species Psychrobacter sp. CX14. The sequence continues at coordinate 649,325 of NZ_CM183187.1, forward strand.
GCTACCGTTATATCACGTGTTCTCATTCATGGTGTGCGGTATTTATGCCATGTATCAAGGCTGTACGTCGCTACTTATTCCAAACCCACGTGACCTTGATGGTCTAATCAAAGAGATGGCCAAATATAAGCCGGCCTTTATCCCATCAGTAAACACCCTGTTCAATGGTCTTGTGCATCATGACGACTTCAAGAAGCTAGACTTCTCAAACCTTAAAGCTTCTATCGGCGGCGGTATGTCAGTATTACCAAGTGTGGCCAAAGCATGGCACGAAGCAACTGGGCTACCAATTGTAGAAGGTTATGGTTTATCAGAAACCTCACCTGTGGTGAGCTTCAACCCAATGAATATCTCTGAATTCACCGCCAAAATTGGTGTGCCTGCACCGGATACTGACGTTATCTTAATTGACGATGATGGCAACGTGATGCCAATGGGTGAGCGCGGCGAGATTTGTGTAAAAGGTCCACAGGTGATGGTTGGCTATCAAAATCGTCCAGAAGAAACCAAGAACACCTTCACTGAAGATGGTTACTTCAAGACCGGCGACATTGGTATTATGGATGAAAAGGGTTTTATCAAAATCGTCGACCGCAAAAAAGACATGATTTTGGTATCTGGCTTTAACGTCTATCCAAATGAGATTGAAGAGGCGATAACTGAACACCCTGCGGTCCTAGAAGTGGGTGCGATTGGTGTACCAAGCGAAGAGCGCGGTGAAGAGCCAAAAATCTTCGTGGTGAAGAAAAAAGGCGCGAACGTAACCGAAAAAGAGTTATTAGACTTCGGTAAAAAACAGCTGACAGGTTACAAACGCCCACGCCATGTGCAGTTCGTTGATGAATTACCAAAATCAAACGTTGGTAAAATTCTACGTAAAGAGCTTCGTAAAATGGAAGGCTTAGAATAAGTCTGATCCAGTTCACTGGTTCATTACCAAACAATAGGCCAACGAATCAGTGTCTTAACGAGATAACAGCAAGATAAGTGCGCTAGGTGCTTATCTTGCTATTGTTTTAGCATCACGTTACGATAGCTGCCATCAATCGCAGTATTTTATGATTAAAATCTGCCCTCAAATTGCATCTGATTAAATATAAAGGACACCCCCTCACTATGCGTATAGACAATCGTGAGCACGATCAACTTCGCCAAGTTACTTTTGAGCGCAACTACACCAAACACGCTGAAGGCTCGGTACTTGTTTGCTTTGGTGATACCAAAGTATTATGTACGGCCAGTGTTGAATCGGGCGTACCGCGCTGGTTAAAAGGCAAGGGTAAAGGCTGGGTAACAGCAGAATACGGCATGCTACCACGCGCTACAAATACCCGTAATCAACGTGAAGCGGCTCGTGGCAAACAGTCAGGACGTACCCAAGAAATTCAACGTCTAATCGGTCGCAGCCTTCGTGCCATGGTCGATATGAGTAAGCTTGGCGAAAACACCATTTATGTCGATTGTGATGTATTGCAAGCAGATGGTGGCACACGTACAGCTAGTATCACAGGCGCAGCCATTGCTATGATTGATGCACTAGAGACATTACAGCGTCAGAAAAAGCTAAATACTGATCCCTTAATTGGACTGGTTGCAGCGGTATCTGTGGGTGTTAAAAATGGTGAAATTTTACTTGATTTAAATTATGAAGAAGACTCAAGCTGTGATACTGATTTGAATGTTGTGATGACTCAAAAAGGCGAGTTTATCGAGATTCAAGGCACCGCAGAAGAGAAACCTTTTACCCGTGCTGAAGCCGATAAAATGCTAGCAATGGCAGAAAAAGGCATTGCTGATTTGGTTAAATTACAACAAACCGCTTTGGGCTGGTAACAATAAGCCATAGGTCAGACACCACGGTTGGGCTAAAATAAGCGCAGACTCATCTAAAAGCAAAAACAAAGTTAAAAGTAGGGTCACTATGCTACAAGTCACAGACACAGGCGCAAACATTACCTTGTCGGGTAAAGCCACCGGACAAGGCGATGGCATATTCTGGTTTGGTGTGGCCCTACTAATAGGCGCTATCGGTGTTGCTATGGCGATGAGCTTATTGCCAGAACGTTTGGCAATAGGTGCACTGGCGGTATTGATTATTGGCAGCTTTGCCTTTAACGTGATGCGTAATAAACAAAAAAACGCCAGTCATGGCGAAATTAGCTCCGGCATCCTAAAGGTTCAACAAGGCATGTTCGTGCATAATATGCTTGGCAAAACCCAAACGGTCTTTGTACAAGCGGATGATCACATTGAACTAGATAACGCAGCACTCATTATTACCGACACCAATGGCAATCGTAAATGTCACATTACCGGTTTTGAGTCTAATAAAGAGGCTCAGGTGATGAAGGCAATCTTGCAAGGACAGCAGTTTGGCAAGCGTAATGCCAACATCAAAATGCAGTCCTCATAAGCTCTATAAGTTATTTTCTCTATAAATCATATCCTCGCATAGCCTAACGTCTTTGACATTATTATAAAAATATCTATAAAAACAGCTAAATAGCTAATATTCTGCTTGAATTCAAGCCGATAACCGGTTTATATTCTAAGTCTATCGTGATTATCCTTTAGGCCTAATGTTAAGGAGTGCCCCATGGATGCGGACACTTTGGCTATGATGTGTATCAAATCTATCAAACCATGCTCTATTCTTAAAAAAGCTATTATAGTGACGGCCTTATTTGGCACGTTAGCAAGCCCATTGGTGCATGCCGATGCCCTTGGCGATTTAATTCAGCAAAAGAACCAAACCTATACACCGCCTTCTGCGCCCTCTCATTCTGGTGCCAGAACAAGCAGCATATCGCCTTTTATGTCAGCAGCACCGCCAAGCTTTCATATGAGTTATGCAGCTGTACCAAATATCGATGCTGAGCATATCGATACCTTATATGCTGCTGAGCAAAGCGCAAGTTGGCCGAGCAAGCAGGTATTGCAAATGGTGCGTCAGATGGCACTAGACAATAAAGAGATTATTAAAGGGTCGTGCTGGGATTATTTGAATGCAGCATTTAGCAGAGCAGGAGTAGGGCGCGATACCGTCTTTAAAGGTGAATATCCTGCCGGACCGTTCGTCGATACCAATGAGATTCAGCCGGGCGATTGGCTATATTATGTCAATCACAGCTATCATGACGTTGAGCATAGCGGACTGTTTGTGGGCTGGCTAGACAAAGCTCAAAACCAAGCGCTGATTCTAAGCTATGCTGGTGAAAATCGACGAGAGCCTGCACGTTATAAGGTGTATGACGTCTCACACACCTATAACATCATACGCCCCAGTCTATAATAGCAAGAGTTTATAGAGGGAGGGTTAGAACGGTTTTACGATAACCAAAATCACCACTGCAATTAGAATAAACACGGGCAGCTCATTAAACCAGCGCCAGAAGACGTGGGTTTTGTGATGTGGGTTGTCTGCTAGCTTCTTGCGGTACGCGCCGCACATGCCGTGATAAGCGGATAATAAGACGACCAATAGTAGCTTAAGGTGCAGCCAGCCTTGTGTTTTATATACATCCCAGCCGATATATAGCATCCATAAACCAAATACCCAGGTGGCAATCATAGAGGGCGTCATAATACCGCGGTACAGCTTGCGCTCCATAATCACAAAGCGGTCTTGGCTGATTTTGTCATCACTCATCGCATGATACACAAACAGCCTAGGTAGATAAAAAATCGCCGCAAACCAACACACCATAGAAATGACATGCGCGGCCTTTATCCAGTTTAAATACTCTGCCATAGTGGCTCCTCATGGATTAAATATAGGGTGTTTTTGTTTCTGTAAATTCTGTCTTTATAAACTCTATCTTTACAAATACTGTTTGAGGCCACTGACGGCATCTACTACAGGTAGTGCAGGTCGAGGGGCAGTAGGGCTAAGCCCTAAAGTCCTCATTAGTCTGTCGTCATTAGACTGACTGGCATTGCCAGTGGTAAGTAGCTTATCACCGTAAAAGAACGAATTAGCCCCTGCCATAAATGCCAACGCTTGCTCTGAGTCTGATAGACTTTCCCGTCCTGCTGATAAACGTACGTAGCTTTTTGGGCAGCAGATCCGTGTCACCGCAATGGTACGTATCCATTCGAGCACAGGCAATTGCCCCTCCTCTAAGACTTTGTCACCAAGTGGGGTACCTTTGATCGGTACCAGTAAATTAACAGGGATAGACTCTGGTGGAATTGGCATGCGGGCAAGCTCATATACCCAGTCAATACGGTCTTCTCGCGTCTCACCCATACCCACAATACTGCCACTACACACATTAATGCCTGATTTGCGCACATTATCAATGGTTGCTAGGCGCTCGTCATAACTGCGGGTGCTGACCACCTGATCATAATAACGGCGAGAGGTATCTAAGTTGTGATTGTAGTAATCAAGGCCAGCATCCGCCAATTGCTCAGCTTGCTCTGTGCTTAGCATACCCAGTGTCATACACGTCTCAAGCCCTAAGGCTTTAACTTCTTTTATCAGCTCGGCGATATAAGGCATGTCTTTGGCGCTTGGATGTCTCCACGCTGCACCCATACAGAAGCGGGAAGACCCTGCCGCTTTGGCCTGCTTGGCCGCAGCAATAACTTTATCAACTGCAATACGTCTCTCAGCTTGCAAACCAGTTTTGTCGCGATGATGTCCTGACTGAGAACAATAGCCACAGTCTTCAGGGCAGTTGCCAGTTTTAATCGATAATAAGGTGCTAATCTGTACTTCATTGGCGTTAAAGTGCTGACGATGAACGGTTTGTGCCTGCAATAACAAGTCCATAAAGGGTAAATCAAACAGCTGCGCTACCTTCTCGCGAGTCAAAATACTGCCTTGAGTAGAGGTGGATTTGTCAGTGACAGAGCCATCATCAAGATTATCAATGGCTGTATTATTATTTGGCTGCATATTATTTGCAGCTTTATTTGGTGTGTGGCTCGATTTGGTGGCGGATAATACAGAAGACATAGAGCAATCCTTTAACGTTAACGCTAAGTTCATAGCCTATAATTGTAGCACTTAACCGCTTTGTACTGGATACAAAATGCCCAGCGGCGTTATACCACTGGGCGTCTTAGGGTCGCTGACTAAACAGACATCTAAATAGCGATATATCGCGAGTAATCGAACGTTAATGCGATTTAAATTACGCTATCTTATAGAGTGTTCTATTTAGACATTCTTTGTTTGGCAGCATTAAATAACTGAGCGGCGATACCTTGTGCTTTGGTTGCAAATGGACGTGCTTTTTTAAGCAGTGGTTTTATGTCCTCAGGAATAGGTGGCACGATGTGCTTCGCTAACTGGTTAAACCACATTAGTAAACTGTAATCGCCTTCCATGGTTAACTCTTTGTCCTGAATAGCAGTCATAAATGCGGCAACATCGCCACCTGTTAACAGCTTAACGCCAGTCATAGAATCTTTGAAGTTGATACGTAAGCTTGGATTATTCGCTTTACCTGAATACTGCTGGAAAGTGCCTTCATCAAACACATAATAACGGGCAACATCATCCGCTTCACTACCAAGCTCGATGCTTACTTTACGATCTTTTAAAATCTCTTCGATATTAGGATCGCCGCTTTTAGCAAGCATGGCCAAACGATAACCCACAGTAGCAAGTAGCGCGTCTAGTGGGTTGGCTTTGATATTTAAGATAGGAACAGTAAACATAATGAAATCCAAGTTTGAGTGAGTGAATGGGTTAGTGTCGATATGATATTAATGTCAATAGCAGGCTAGAAATCCGATAAGAAGTGCTTATCAAAGATATATCCAATGGGTTATGTCTTTAAGCAATAAGCTTAGAATCTTAAGCAAATTTTAACAAGCCATTTATGCGTTTATTTTAAAATAGATTAACCAAATATTATATCAATATTTTAAATGAAATACGGGCTTTAGAATATTGCGACTTGTACACTTTTTTAAAGCGCTTAGTAAAAGACTGTCGTATTTGTGGTTAAACCGTCCTGAGTGACGATAAGCAGAAAAAAGCCAAGCCGTTTAGGGCTTGGCTTTTTTTCGGAGTAAGAGGCTTATAGTTATTTTATTGATTTAGTTAATAGTGAGGGCTTACGTAAAACGGATATACCTTAAGTGTTTCAACAATTAATTGCGAAATCTTGGTGTGTAGTTTTTGTAAATAGGGGTGTGTTCGATATATTTGTCAGCTTGAGTAGCCAAACGTTTTCTGCTGCGAAATAAAGGTGCCATACGACGGTTAGAGGTCACAGGCTTGCTCTGTTGAGCTTTGTTATAGCGATAAACGATAAGTGCAAAGGTTACAAATATAGTCAAAGCAAATGCAGCGATATAGCTGACGGTAGTACTTGCAGGGGTGACCGCTGTGATAGCAGATTGCACACCTTCAACCACAAGATAGTAGCCCATACCGCCTAAAAGATAGCCTAATAAATAGCGGCGGCTAGAGAAAAATGTAGCGACAATGCCTATTGCAAGCATTGTATAGCCCAGTGTAGACCAAGATAAAGAGCCGGTAAGCCAAGTTTGACCAGTGGCTATAATGGTTTGAGTTGCCATGTTTTTTTGCCTCGTGAACTGTCAACGAATGAGAAGTGACACTAAAGAAAAGCAAATAACGTGCGTGCTTTTAAGGTCCTTCCTACGAATACCCTATCTACGTACGGTGCTCCATGTACGGCGCGATTATATAGGGGTGTTTTGCGATTGGTTGCCAGTTATTATGCCCATCTTTTTATAAAATACAAAGGCGCGAACAGTAATTTGCGACAACACCTGTCGTGTTATTTTAATGAAAATTTGACACAGTCGCGCACGCTATAAGTGGCAATGGCTGAGTTTTATTAACCCAAGAAAATTAAATTATTAAATTTTTGTTAAACTCAAATGTGACAAAACAAAGTGCTGATGAGCTGGTTTTATTTGTCTAAAATATCAGCTGGTGACCATAAAATAACCGACCCAAATCTGAGTCGGTTATTAGGTCAATTAAGCAAAATAAAATGATAGCCTAATAAAAAATAAAATCTAATAGGGTGCAGATTACAATAGGTCTTTCGCAGAATAGCCGAGCACGTATAGTACGCCCTCAAGTCCAGTGGCATTGATAGCGGCATCAGCGCGCGCACGCACAATCGGCTTGGCATGATAAGCAATGCCCAAATCAGCAATAGCCATCATGGCAAGATCATTAGCACCGTCACCAACACAGATAACTTGTGCGGTGGTCACGCCAATACGTTCAGCGATTTGCTCAACCAGTGTTGCTTTTCGCTCGCCATTAACGATAGGCAATACCACATTGCCGGTGACCACGCCATTTTCAATATCTAACTCATTGGCATGAATCTCATCAATGCCAAGCTCTTTAGCAATACGCTCAGCAAAATAAGTAAAGCCGCCCGATACCAGTACAGTATGGTAGCCGAGTGACTTTAATGTCGCAAGTAAGGTGCGTGCACCTGCAGATAAGGTTAATTGAGCCTGAATCTTATCAAGTGCTTCTATCGATAATCCTTCAAGCAGTGCCACACGCTCGCTAAAGGAGGTATCAAAGTCAATTTCTCCTCGCATCGCAGACTCGGTGATTTCGCTAACTTGCTCACCAATATTGGCATGTTTGGCGAGCTCATTAATCACTTCTTGCTCGATAAGCGTTGAGTCCATATCAAACACAGCAATACGGTGCGGACGTAGCATATTGGCCAGCGATACGATATGACAGTCAATGGCTGCATCACCACCAAGGGTATCAGTAATTGGTAGGGTATCGATAAACTGGCGCAGATGTGAAGTCATGCCATCATCTAACAGATGCGCGGCGGCATTCTTTTTGCCAGGTTGCATGGTTTTGGTATCAGCAGGCATGAGGATGTAGCGATAGGTGAGTACCGAGGTCAAACGGTCGCTGCCGGTTTGGTCATCTAGATTATCGGTGCTACGTACCACTTTGATAAGCTGCCAAAGCGGGTTTTGGGCATCCCAATCATCAATATGTGCCTCAAAAGCGGCCTTCTTCTCTTCATAAGAGTCGCCAGCACGTAACGCTTGCTCTTGCACCACCACAGATAGAGCGAAAACAGGTAGCGCCTCTAACTGTTCGATTAGAGGCAAAGAGATTTTGCCCTGACTTTGGCTGTCATTATCCAAATTAACATCATCAAAACGCAGGTGACTGGGCAACAAATCATTAGCTTGTTGCAAAGCGCTCAACCACGACTTTAAATGTGCGGTCATGCCGGCACCGAAGGTCGCAAAGTTGGCTTCGGCGTCTGATATGGTGTTTGAAGTGGTTTGATGGGCCAAAAAGTCATTATTTTGGTTATTAGTTGTAGTATTTTTTGTCATGGCGAGCTAAGCCCCTTGTAAGCGTAAGCAAGATTAGGAATAATAGGGCGTGCTCAAAATTGAAGCACCTCCTACCTATTAACAAAAGTTTAGCATAACATGACCTATTTAGCGCCACGGCAAGGCTTGTTTGCCATAATTATTCTCATCAGCTTCTTTATTCAGACCACGTTACTGCTTATCAGTACCGATCAGCAGCTTGATGAGCTGAAAATGCAGACGGGCGAAAGAATGTTGATTCAACTTATTGAAGAGGTTAAGTTGCCTTTATTAAGTAAAGATAAAGTCAGCTTAAGCGTCTTAACTGGTCGATATACCAGTGAAAATAACGTTGCAAGCTTAACAGTGAAAGACATTGATGGTGAGGTATTGCTACAGACAGGGCAAGCGCAGCTGTTAGGCGGTGATACCATCAGTAAGCAAGTGATTATGGGTGACACGGTCATTGGTAAGGTTGATATGACCTTGCGTGATACCAGTAATGGTGAGATTATCGCTTCCCAATGGATATTTATTTTGGGTTCTTTTATTACCCATCTATTTATTTGGCTCATTTATGGGTATATTGCGCGTCCGACGCGTGCGCAGCTGGCCAAACTTAGCCGTGATGTGCAAGAGCGTCTGCGATTGCAGCAGCAAGAGATGGGTGTTAGTCGCCGTGTCGCTCAGGTTGACGACACCGATACAGAGAATCGCGGTGAAAGTGTGTTGGGTCCGAATCTACATCATGCATTGAATCAATATATTCAATCGCATCAAGATGAGGATGGCGAGCAAGAGCCGGCAAATTCAGTCTCTAATAATAGGACATTAGGTCAAGCAGATAATACTCAAAAAACAACGCCTGCAGTGCAAGACATTTTAACCAAAATAGATGATAATAACGCCAAAGATCAGAATCAAAATAGGGGTTCTGAGCAGTCATTAGTAGCCGCTAAGACTACGCAAACGACAGCGCAAAACAAGCCACTTGGTCTGATGTCAAATCGTCCGCTTGAAGTGGCGACAGTGCAAATACAGTTTTATGATCCTAATAATTTAATGGGTACGTTAGCGGCTGAGAAGTCCAAACCTTATTTTGCGTTATGTACTCAGTTGTTAGAGCGCACGATAGATGAGTTATTAAAGCAGCCATTATTATTCGGTGTGACCGTTAAGAACACGCCAGTATTTAATCAAAATGGCGCCACGGTTGAATTTAGTAACAATAGCAGCCATAGTAAGGCAGCGCTTGCGGCAATGATGCTTGCAAAGGCCTATGTCATGCTCAATCAGGTGACTTATATCAAGCACCGCGAGTTACAGCGTTTTGCATTAGAAGTGCGTGTCGGTGTCAGCGATGATGCGGCCAGCGATAAGATGGCTCAACTGTTACAGAATAATGCTGAGGCAAATGATATCTTGGCATTATTGCCAACCGCGGGTATCAAGCAATTAAGTGGGCAAATTCAGTTAGATAACTTAAAAAACCCAACCACCGTCTATGAGCGTGATTGCGCCTCATTAAAAGGCGTTAGCGAATCAATGATGGATCGTTTAATTAGTGTCAGAAATGCGGTATTGTTATCAGCAACCAACTAAATAAAAGATAAGTATTAAAGCTGATCAACGCTTTCATATTGATTTTGTGCAATCACATAACCCATAATCAACAGGTCGAATCAGACCATTAAGATAAAAGGAAAAAGACATGAGTGATAATGATCTTGATGATTTCGATGATGATAACTTTGAAGATGACGATGATGCCAAAAAGATAGATGAAGCAGAAGCAGAGTCAGCACGCTTAACGAGTCTTGAGAAGCGTCGTCTTATTGATAATATGTTAGAAGAGAAGCGTTTAGCCCGTGAGTTAAAAGACGGCTTTGATGACGACTTCGACGATGATTTCGATGACGACGACTTTGATGATGACGATGATTTTGATGATCTAGATGATGAATAGTTAACAAGGCTAGCCCAGTATTAACTGATCTGGCTGGCCTTTGTTGATCTTTGTGAGTTATAGTTCTTTGTGAGTTATAGTTAGCTAGTCTACAGCGGCGTGTGTCTTTGCCGCTCATCAGTCATTGTTCATTTACTCATTCATCAATTAAGGCGTTGTACTAACGGGTTGCAAATTACTTATTTACTGCACTTGATAGGGATGACTCGTATCCGTTATTCGCTCTATACCTGCCTCTTATCTGCTCTCAGATAACCGCTGCTTAACCTATTATAATTCTTATTAAATAAATCCATATATAACACCCAAAAAAGAGATTGCTATGACTTTAGATGAGCTAAAAGATTTTCTTGATTCTGATGCCAACGAACACGGCCTTGATAGTGTGGCAACCCATGGCTTTTTGACCGCAACTGTGGTCGGTAAAGAGCTGCCAAATTGGATGTCGCACCTGTTTGAAGGTCAAGACAGCAAGGTGGATAAGGCTGTTAAACAAGCGATTAAAGCGTGGCGTCATGCGCTGCTAGAAGATTTACAGAATGAAGATGGTATTGAGTTGCCGTTAGAGCTTGATGAAGACTCAGGTGAGATGGATTTCTCACCAGAATCAGAGCTAACGGCTTGGTCTATTGGCTTTGTCGATGCCATGTATGGCGATGAAGGCGTTGACTGGTTTGACGATGAAGATAGTGCTGAAGACGTGGCTATGCTGACGCTGCCGATGATGGTATTTAGTGGCATTGATGCGGTTGATGGTGAAGAAGATGAAGATTTGGCCGAAATTCGTCGTGATGATGATGCACTGGCGCAAATGGCAAACAATATCGAAGCCAATTTAACAGAGCTGTTCTTACTGTTCCATACCGAAGAGTAATCTGCACTTTATACTAAAGAATCAACACTGACAGGCGACAATCATGCAATTATCAAATCTTGAGCACTTACCTGGCTACGTTATTACCGAACGTTTGGATGTGGTGTACGGCAGTACAGTGCGCTCAAAGCATGTGGGTAAAGATATATTTGCAGGTCTAAAGAACCTCGTGGGTGGTGAGCTGACAGCCTACACTGAGCTACTTGAAGAGTCACGACAAGAAGCCATTGAGCGTATGATGGTCAAGGCACAAGCGCTTGGCGCAGATGCCATTGTGGGTCTGCGCTTTTCTACATCTAGTATTGCTCAGGGTGCCTCTGAGCTGTTTGTTTATGGTACGGCGGTAAAAGCAGTGGCTGAGTCTCAATTCAATGCGTCAAACAATGCTACTTCTCAGCCAACGCCACCCTCTAGCGTACCTCCTTTACCCGCATCTGACGCTCTAAACAAGTTAGACTAATCGTGTTGCCAACTAACTGTAACAAAGTCAAATCCCATAAAGCTATAATGAATAGGACATCACATTAATGGACGTATTTCTTGATTTTTTAATCAACAATGGCGTCTTTATTGGCCTATTTTTAATAGGTTGGCTTTTTGGTCGCTTTAATGAACGCGATCATTTGCAAAAGCTGGCTGCTGCCGAAAAGGAGCTGGGTCATATTGTGGTGTCAAGTGAGCGCTTTTATCGACCCAAAATAGCCGAAGAGACTCAAGGCGCATTGGTCATGGGTAGTGTGGTGATTGCGCAGGATTATTTTAAGATGATTATTGCCAAAATTCTAAATTTCTTTGGTAAAAATTTGACGACCTATGAGACCTTATTGGATCGTGCCCGCCGTGAGGCATTAGTACGTATGAAGCTTGAAGCGCAATTTATGGGCTATAATCAAGTGTTTGGGATACGTTTAGAAGTGACCAGTATCAATGCAGCCGGCAGTATGGTCGAAGCTATTGCTTACGGCACAGCAGTGTATACCATTGATAATCCGAAGATTCCACCGCCGTTGCCAGATTTTTAGAGGGCTCAAATACTTGAGCTTTTGAATGAGTTATTTTTCCTGCCTTATTGTCTTACCTAACAGACCCTAATCATACCAGCCCTTTTTAAACCTTTCTAAATCCTTTTCTTTAAACTTCTCAATATCGTACTGTAATGCCCGTGCCTTAAGGACGGTAACAAACACCACACCACCGATTGTGTTTCCAATCAATGCCAAAAGGATAAACTGTAGATAATCGGCAAAACCGGTATTGGTGTATAACACTCCAGAAAACACCTCAATATTGCCGACTATACTATGATGTAAGCCTAAGACACCGATACAAGCAGTGATCAATGTCACCAGTACTATACGACTCAAGGTGTCGCGGGCGGAGGTGACCAGCCAAGCAGCTAGACCCATCAGCCAGCCTGCCATGATGGCACTACTGAGCAGTACCCACCACTCATAATGCAGGACATGATGGCTTAAATAATCGATATGCTCAGTAGCAAACCATCCCATTTTCAAGCCTAGCCCGACTATCGTTGCGCTAAATACCCATCCACCAAGTAAGTTACCTGCGATGACGATTAACCAAAGTCTAATCAACTTTGTGACGCTCTCTAAGCCCACCACGACTGGTAAGCTTAGCAAGGAGGTTTGCTCGGTATAGAGTAAGGATTGTCCGACAACGACGACAATAAAGCCGATAGGATACAGCAAAGATGCCAGTGTTATGGCGTGTTCAGTTGGCATGAGTGGTAATAAAACTGCCAGTACGGTGGTCAGCATAATATAACTAATGCCAATCTCTAGCCCAGCGATAAAGGCACTGGTTAACACTGATCCATCTGAGCGTTTGAGCGTATGGCGTGCGTCAATAAACTGTTCGATTAATATGCTGGCGTAGCTTTTAGGCTTACTATAGCTTTCATCTGCTGCTAAGTTTTTTAGGGTCTCTCGACTTTGTGGGTCAACATCATCAAACTCCTCGTCTTCGATAGAGTTGGTTAAATTTGATGGATCATCGTCCGTCTCGCTATGGCTGTCGTCTTCTTGTATCATTCTGTTATTTTCACCTGTCAAAGTGTCCTCTTGTGATGTCATAGGTCGTTGAGAAGAAGGGTTATTTGGTTCAGTTTTTTGAGTGTCTGCTGTGTTCATATTGATATTGGCTTATCAGTATTAGCTTATCAATTAAGTTTAGCCAATAGATAGAAGGTTGGTGTCGATTTTAGAGTGCGTTTAAAGTGTTTGGTTTGTCTTTAATCTATACTATAAATCTAGCTATATTGTTTCAATTGGCTTTATGAAGTATTTATTATTAAAAGAGTAATACCAAATTTAGAAATTAACCTTGTTTAATTGATTTATTCCTAAACTGGCTCAAATTTACCAGTCAAAATGGCTAAAATGAAAGCTATCTCAATTGCCATCTAACAAAATCCGCTAATCTGCGTTAAAATCACTCTACTATTAACTTTATTCAATCAATAAATCCAAAAGACCACCAAAAATAAGACAATTCTATTATGAGCAATCCCAACGCAAATACAAATTTAACTGAACTAACCACCTCTATCCAATCTGCCTTAAAACAATTAGAAAATGCCTACAACCCTAGCGAAGTAGAGCAAGGCATGTACCAAAACTGGGAAGAAAAGGGCTATTTTAAACCCAGCTTTGATAGCAAGGAGTCGTTCTCTATTGCGCTGCCACCGCCCAATGTGACGGGTAGCCTACACATGGGTCATGGCTTTAACAACGCCATTATGGATTCGTTGACTCGTTATCACCGTATGCTAGGCGACAACACGCTATGGCAGCCGGGTACCGACCATGCGGGTATCGCCACTCAAATGGTGGTTGAGCGTCGCCTTAATGCCGAGGGTATTAAGCGTACTGACCTGACCCGTGAAGACTTTATCGATAAAGTATGGGAATGGAAAGAAGAGTCGGGCGATAACATTACCCGTCAAATCCGCCGTTTAGGTAGCTCGGTCGATTGGTCACGTGAGCGCTTCACTATGGATGAGGGCTTGTCCAATGCGGTAAAAGAAGTGTTTGTGCGTTTGCATGAAGATGGTTTGATTTATCGCGGTAAACGACTAGTCAATTGGGATCCTAAATTCCAAACCGCCTTATCAGATTTAGAGGTTGAAAACCATGACGAAAATGGCTCGTTATGGCACTTCCGCTATTATTTCACTGATAAATCGGTTAAGACTCAAGACGGCAAAGACTATGTGGTCGTTGCGACGACTCGTCCTGAAACCTTGTTAGGCGATACAGCGGTTGCAGTCAATCCAAAAGATGAGCGTTATGCACATTTAGTTGGCAAAACGATTTCTCTACCGATTACAGGTCGCGAAGTGCCGATTGTTGCCGATGATTATGTCGATATTGAGTTTGGTACGGGCGTGGTTAAAATCACCCCTGCGCATGACTTTAACGATTATGAATTGGGTCGTCGTCATGAAACAGCGCTGATTAATATCTTTGATAAATATGCTCATATCTTGCCAGCGATGGAGATTTATCCAGACTTGCAAACCCGCGACCCACAGCTTGAACCCACTCCCGAAGCCTACATCGGTCTTGAGCGTTTTGAGGCCCGTAAACAACTGGTTGCACAAGCAAAAGAGGAAGGCTGGCTAGAGGACATTGAAGACTACCAACTTAAAGCGCCTCGTGGTGATCGTAGTGGCGTGATAGTTGAACCGTGGTTGACGGATCAATGGTATGTGGCGATGGAGCAACTTGCCAAACCGGCGATTGATGCGGTCGAAGACGGCAGTATCGAGTTTGTACCTGCGCAATACAAAAACATGTATATGGCATGGATGACCGATATTCAAGACTGGTGTATCAGCCGTCAATTGTGGTGGGGGCATCGCATCCCTGCTTGGTATGACAATGATGACAACATTTATGTGGCTCGTGACGAGGCGGAAGTACGACAAAAGTACAATCTAGCCGACAATGTCGAATTGCGTCAAGATGAAGACGTGTTAGATACGTGGTTTAGCTCAGGATTATGGACGTTTAGCACCTTGGGTTGGGGTGACCTGCTTGTTGTTAATAACAGTGCGGACGACAAACGAGTGCTTGAGA
Source organism: Psychrobacter sp. CX14 (assembly GCF_057396205.2). Classification (NCBI taxonomy): domain Bacteria; kingdom Pseudomonadati; phylum Pseudomonadota; class Gammaproteobacteria; order Moraxellales; family Moraxellaceae; genus Psychrobacter; species Psychrobacter sp. CX14. The sequence continues at coordinate 664,572 of NZ_CM183187.1, forward strand.
CTTTCCATCCGACCAGTGTGTTGGTGACAGGCTTTGACATCATTTTCTTCTGGGTAGCCCGCATGATAATGCTGACCATGCACTTTATGAAGAATAAGGATGGTAGCCCACAAGTCCCATTCAAAAAGGTCTATGTGCATGGGCTAGTGCGTGATGGTAACGGTCAAAAAATGTCAAAATCAAAGGGCAACGTGCTTGACCCAATTGACTTGATTGATGGTATCGATCTTGAGTCACTGGTCGAAAAACGTACCAGCAACATGATGAACCCCAAAGACGCCAAAAAGATTGAAAAGCAAACCCGTAAAGAATTCCCCGACGGCATTCCTGCCTTTGGTACGGATGCGTTGCGCTTTACCTTTACCTCACTCGCCAGTACAGGTCGTGATATCAACTTTGACCTAAAACGGGTTGAGGGCTATCGTAACTTTGCCAACAAAATTTGGAACGCCAGTCGTTTTGTACTGATGAACTGCGTTGAAAAAGTGGAAGAAGGTGAGGTGACCGCATTACCTATCGACCAAACCGCCAATCCTGACGTGTGGGAGTTGCCTGAAAAATGGATTATGAGTCGTCTTAACTCGACCATCAGCAATATCCATCAGCATTTTGCCCAATATCGCCTCGATATGGTCAGCCAAGATATTTACGAATTTATCTGGAATGAATATTGCGATTGGTATGTCGAGCTTGCCAAGGCGAGTCTTAATGACAACTCGGTGAGCGACGAGCGCAAAGCGCAAATTCGTTACGTGCTACTTAACGTATTAGAGACGGCACTACGTTTCACCCATCCGATTATGCCGTATCTGACCGAAGAAATTTGGCAGACTATTGCGCCCTTGCTTGATCGTAAAAATACCGACAGTATCGTGATTGCTGACTATCCACAAGCGGACAATAGCCAAATCAACGAGCAGGTTGAAGCTGACATGGCATGGCTACAAGCCCTTATCGCTGGCGTGCGTAACATTCGCGGTGAAATGAAACTGGGTAATGCGGTGCGTCTGCCTGTGCTGTTGCAAAACATCACCGATGAGCAAATCGCCAGCCTAAACCGTATCGAAAACCAGTTTAAAGCGCTTGCCAAAGTTGAAAGCCTGACTATTGTAAAAGAGGGTGAAGAGGTTCCGCTTTCTTCATCTAGCATGGTGGGTAAATTGCGTATTTTAGTCCCAATGAAAGGGCTAATTGACCCGACTGCCGAGCTGGCACGTTTGGGTAAAGCGCAAGAGAAGCTACAAAAGCAAGCTGATGGTATCGCCCGTAAACTAGGTAATGAGGGTTTTGTCAGTAAAGCACCTCCTGCCGTTGTGGATGCGGAAAAGGCGAAGCTTGAGGAATTGCAAGGTCAGCTCAAAGTAATGAGTGAGCAGATGGCGCAGTTGGAGGCGCTTTAAAAGAGCAAAAATGAAAAGCAAAAGCCTAAAAAGCATGGCCTCAGCATTTAATCCTTTAAAAGGGGAGAGATATGCGGGTCATGCGTAGGCTTTTATTAAAGGTTTTGCTCAGCGCTCGTCCCTCGTATAGGATATGTAATTTAGAAAATAGAAACTTTAGTATTATAAATCAAGGACGATTAATGTCTATAAAGCTTGAACAATTAGTAAAAAAGATAGTTCCTGAAGAAACAATACTTTTTTTTGGATCAGGTGCTACGATTGAGTCAAATGCGCCCTCTGTATCAGAGCTTATGACGAAGCTAGGTCAGGACTTTCAGATGGAAGTTGAAGGTTATGCTTTGAGCGAAATTACTGCAATAATTGAGGAGGATACTAGTCGTCGAGAGTTAATTAATAAATTAAAAGAATATCTTAGTTGTACTACGCCCATAGGAGGCATAAAGAATCTTCCTTTGTATTCATGGAAGGCAATTTATACTACAAATTATGACACTGTAGTAGAACAGTGCTATAAGATGAAAAATAAAGATTTGGTAGTTTATTCATCTAATCATGACTTTAGTTCTCGCATCACACCTCAGGCTACTAAGTATTATAAACTCCATGGTACTATTGATAAGGACATAGCTTTTGGAGATTCTTCACGTATAGTACTGACTGATTTTGATTATGATGAAGTTGAAGAATATAGAGATTCTTTGATACAGAGACTTCAGTCTGATTTAATTGACTCACACTTAGTAATAATCGGTTACTCATTGAATGATGAGCATATAAAGAAAATAACGAGTGAAGCTGTAAAAAAAGGTAAATTAACTGCTACTAGCAAAGTAACCTTATTAATATATAGTGAAGATGAGAATAGAGCAAAGATATGGGAGAAAAGAGGGTTTGAGGTTTGTTTCGGAGGTGTAAGTGAGTTTTTCAGTAAAATGGATGCTTACTGTAATGATCTTACTCATGAGAACGTGGAGTCTGAAAACGCTTTTGATATAGTTACGGGTTTGGCACCTACCACCACAGTAATATCTGAAGAGTTAATTAAAAGTCCAAACGTTAATATGATGGTTAACGGAAGCCCTGCAACCTATTCAGATATAAAGAGCAACTATACGTTTAAAAGGGATATTTTCAATGATATTAAGAAAGATATTCTTGAAGCGAAATATATTTCATATACTATTTTAGGACCTAGTGGAGTAGGTAAAACTACTTTAGCCAGACAGTTATTATTTAGTTTACATAATGATGGTCTCAAGTGCTTCGAGCATCGTTTCGACTATGAATTTAGTTTTCTTGATTGGGTTGAGTACACAAGGAAGCTTATAGATAACGATGATAAGGTTGTACTATTAGTAGATGATGCTCATAGTTCATTGAATGAAGTTATGAAATTTATAGAGTATTTAGATCAAAATAATATAAGTGCTCTTTCCGTCATATTAACATCCTCAAAAGATCGCTGGGTTTTTAGAACTAAAAATCCTAGTTATTTCAAAAATAATATAAATTTTGAAATTAAGTTATTATCTAACTCAGAGATAGATAGATTGATAGATGTAGTTGAAAATCAGGATTCGATTAGAAGGGTTATCAATAGTAATTTTGATGGTTTTACACGCTCTGAAATCAAAAGAAGACTGAAAGTTCAGTGCGAATCAGAAACTTTCGTATGTCTTAAGAATATTTATGCTACAGAGAAGTTTGATGATATTATTTTGAGAGAATACGCTAGCCTAAACGATGAGGTTAGAGATGTTTATCGTTTAGTATCAGCACTCGAATATTGCGGTGTTAGAGTACATCGACAGTTAGTTACAAGGCTTTTAGGGATTGATGCAGAAGTTATATCACATTACTTAGATAGTCTGATAGATATAATATATGAGTACAATATTGACAGAAAAGAGGGGATATATGGCTGGAGAGGTAGACATCCTGTAATTACTAAGATAATAATTGATTATAAATTTCATGATAAGTCTGAGTTATTCGAACTAATTGAGAAAGTTGTAGATAATATAATTCCTGCTTATGAGATTGAGGTAAGAAGTCTTAAAGAGTTATGTAATTTCGAAACGGGTATACCTTCTTTGAAAAGTAGGTCTGAACAGAATAGATTGCTTAGAAAAATTATATCAATGGTACCAAGTGAAAGAATACCAAGACATAGGTTAATTAGAAATTTAGTGGATCTGGAGGATTTTGAAAATAGTGAGGCTGAAATCAAAATTTATGAGAATGACTTTGGAGGAAAGGACCCTACTATTTACAGGTATCGAATTAAATTAAAGGTTGAAAGAGCCCTAAAGACTAGGGGAATCATGGATGAAGATAGAAATGCAATATTATATCAAGCAGTTGATGATTTAACGCTTTATATTAGAGATTTTCCAAGTAATAGATTTCTGCTGAAAGAACTGTGCAGTCTTGGAGTTATTATTGCTCAAAGAACAGGTAATACAGAATGGTTAGAACATGGTTTATCACTCTTAAGAAATGCTGAGATAATTACGCAAGATCCTGAGGTTACAAGCTATGTAACTAAATATGAAAAACAGCTCGAAAAACTATAAGTTGCTTCTTATCTCTTTGAGTTAAACCGCTACAGTGTTACGCTGTAGCGGTTTTTTATGTTTGTTACTTGAGTCATTGTGGCTAATCAAACTGACCTATGCCGTAGGAACGGTTTAGCCCCTGAGCACCGTTAATAAATTGCATCGCAATTTTAGGTGCGCAAGAGAAATTCTTTTAAATAAGAATTTCTAAGCGGTTACCATTGGCTGGTCATTGGCATACAGCGCCTTGGCTAGAGGAGGTCGCTCGAATGTTGGAACGCCGCTAGACTTAGGCGCTGTGCGCCACGCCCTACCAACTACAAGCAAAAAGCGGGAACAGCTACCCTATATTCAAATTAGGATAGCTAAATCAGTTTGTCTTACGTTTTTCATTTTGTAATGGATAGACCATTTGCGCCACAAAACCTTCAGGTACTTTTGTATTTGATGTCGTCCCATATTTTTTGGGTAGGTGAGCGGGCAGATGAGCGGTTTTGAAGATTACATCATAAATGGGTAGAAAGGCGGCAAAGTTTTTATCCCACGCCTCTTTTTCTGACGAATGATGCCAATGATGGAACTCTGGCGTTGCAAGCACCCAACGAAAATAGGGAAAACGGAAACGGACGTTCGCATGAATAAAAATGGCATGAAAAGAGATAAATATCAAATAAGCATAGGTTGCCGCGGGAGAGAAGCCCATAAATAATAACGGAATATAACCCACAAAACGGTTCACAATCAGCTCAAACACATGCACCCGACTCGCTGCCAGCCAGTCCATTTGATGCGAAGAATGATGCACCGCATGGATGCGCCATAAAAATGGGACTTCGTGCATCGTGCGATGAATCCAGTAACTAAAGAAATCCACCACAATTAAAATTTCAATAAATTGCAGTACTAAAGGCTGACCGCTGACGAGCTGATGCCATGTGGGATTAAGCCACTGGTTAAATAACATCTGTGCAGGAATGATGGTAAAAAAACTGAGTAGCTGAATACCCAAATGGCTAAACATAAAGTATTTAATGTCGGTTACCCAGCCAGATCGTAGCAGCTTTTGCTCTTTATATTTAGCATAAAACCGCTCCATCGGAATAAACACCAATGCGGAAATCAGCAGTGTCAAAATAAAATAGTCCAAGCCTGCATACACACTACGGTCATAGTAATTGGGTTCAATCTGTCCTGAGGCGAGCAGGGCTGCAAGGGCATTGAGTAACATACCCGCCATGCCCCACCGTTTATACGGATTACGCAGTAGGCTGATGACACCTGAGACAAAGCCAATAACGATACTGGCAAATAACAAGCCTCGTAAAATATTTGCATCGTATAAGGGTCTAAAATCTGGCGTGGTGAGCAGATTAGGGAATAAAAAACACAGCGCAGTAAGCGTAGTAAGGATACCTAATGACAGGGCAATAAAGGCGGACACCTGCCCTAATCCTTTTTTTATTTCACGGTCTTCTAAATGTCTTCGCAGTAATTTGCTCATAGGTTTAATCTGTTAATACAATTTGAGTTCAATTTAGCATTGTTTAGCAAAAATTATCAAATTAATTACCTATATCAAATTAAGTACCTATGTTACTCGATAAATTATGTTACTCGATAAATTATGCATGATTTAGGCTGTATAGATATGATTAAACCTCAATTCACCCTTAGTATCTAAAACTTATATATTAAATGTATAGAAATTTAGTTTGCCTAGGGCGAAAAAACCGCTATAGCATTAAGCTGTAACGGTTTTTTAATATATATGAAGCGTGTTTAACGAGACAATAGAACCTATTAAACTCATCTAGAGAGGATCTATCATGACAACTATTAAACTCACACTAGCCTTAATTCTAACCAGCTCAAATTTTCTCACAGCTTGTACCGTTACGGGAATGGCAGGTGGTATGACCAGCATTAACCGACTGACGCTATCATAATTTGTCTTTCATAAGTCAAACCTACAACCTTATGTCACTGCTTAAGGTGGTTTGTTAGAAATGACCCCCTGTATAAACCTGTGATATATTTTGCATTAGCAGTGATTAATGATTTGAAAGATTTTACTACAACAATAAATCTTCTTGAGGTAATTATTACTGACTTCAACTGTCGCTAACTTTATTAAAAGCAATTGAATACTAAGCAAAAAAATAAATTAAAATAAACAAGAACGGTCTTTTGCGGTTAGAATAGGTGATTAATTTTTAACTTAATTATTTGACGTTTTAGGGGTAAATTATGATAAATAAAACTAAGATTTTGGTAAGCTTAACCAGTTTAATACTGTTATCGAACGTTGCAACGGCGGAATTAATTGATAGTAGTTATAGAAAAATTGCTATAGAAAACAATAATCAGGTTTTCCAAAACAATTCCAATGCTCAATCCACTCAATCCTCTAATATCTCTAAAAGTACTCAAGGTTTGCCAAGTATTTCCTCAACTGGGAACTATGCTTTTCCTAAAGAGGTTTATGATGGCTATTGGGCGATGACCAAGACGATTGATGGTCTCTCTCAAACAGTAGAGTTTAACAATGGTTTTATTTATATCCATCAGTTTAAGTGTTACCCCAATGGCACTATAGACAAACTTAAAACATACAGCTATGAGCTTGAGCCGGATGCAAATGGCATGGGGCTTAAACGTGAAGATGGATCACATTATTCAGCGCTTCGGTTGATCTCACTAGAGCCTCAAAAGTCACTGTTAATGCATCAAAGTTTCATTGCTAACCTAGAGTTAAAAAAAGTCATGCCTAACGGTATAGACCTTCAATATATTTATACGCCAACGCTTGCCCCCCTATGCCCAAGCTTTAATTCAAATTAATATACCTAAGTAATGACCTAAAAATATACATCATTAAAATTGAGCTATGCTGAAAAAACCGTAGACAAAAACTTGGTAACCTAAGGAAGACAAATAGGAGTTTACCATGACAAAGAAAGCTAAAAGATACAGTGAAGAGTTTAAAGCAGAAGCGGTCAAAGCAATAGAGAATAATGGTGGCAATGTCAGTGCCACAGCAAGACGATCGCCAACCCGCATCAAACACATCGAGAGCAATAATCGGTGTCCATAATGGCGTGAACGTCCTTGAGGAATTTCATTGTTCAGATTTGTGTCCCGAAAATACCATGCGAGTCGTTCATTATGATATTGATGATAGCGCCCAATATGAGAGTGTCGGGGGTGTCACAAAATCCATCCTAACCCTCATTGCCATTACCGTTATACCAAAAGACTATTGTTTCCCAGCCGTCCCACCAACAATAGGCTACTGACCTGTAAGTAATTACATTTGCAAACTGCACAAATAGCGTTATTATGAAATGGATCTTTTAAACGATAAAAATCAAAGGAACGATTATGAGTCAACATCTTAAACTTTCTGCTGCTGCCATGATTGGCGGAGCATTATTCTTATCAGGCTGTGCCAGTACGGGGGCTGCGCCAACAATGCCGAATCCGCAAGGTAACAGCGGTTATCAGTTGCCTCAAGCTATCTCTGATGGCTATTGGGCGATGACCGAAAAAATGAGTGGTCAGGCGGCAGTGATTAGCTTCAAAAATGGCAAAGCGCATAACTACCGCTTTAACTGCCAAGCAAATGGCAGCTATGCTCAGGCCGGTATGGAGACTTACAACCTCATTCCTCATCCAAACTCAGTTGGCTTGAAGTATGGCAATGAGCCTGAATTCTCAACGATTAAAGTGATGAACTTACAGCCTAGACAGTCGCTTGTGTTGAATCAGACCTTCAATAAGGCCGATTTACAGCAAGCTTATCCCAATGGCAAAAACTATAACTATGTTTATAAATCACGCTTAGAGCCCATTTGCCGCTAGTTTAATAAATTATAGTTTTCATCTGTAAAAGGCCGTTATAGCAATACGCTGTAACGGTTTTTCATTGTATGACGCTATAAAATCGGCCAATATGAGCCACTGATGATACTGAATCTATTTAAGTTTACGCTATTTACAATGTGAGCCGTTTTTAGGTTGTAAGTGGTACGCTTAAATGAAGACCACTTTCACAAATGAAATAAGGATCGGTTATGTTAAAGCTATTAAACAAAACAAAGGCGGTAGTCGCTGTGGTATTAACCAGTTCGCTGTTTTTGACGGCATGTACCGTGACAGGTTTAGCCGGCGGAGTGACAGGACACTAAAAAGGACCGCGTAAGATTTTGATGTCACCTTATAGGCACAATGATTAAACCACCTTTATGGGTGGTTTTTTTATGCATTAATATTATTAAAAGTCGTTTCAAGCGATATAACTTAAAACCATTAGCCATTAATTTTAATAAAAATTAAGTATCATGCTTTGCCACGCATTCAGGGTTACTATACAATTGCTGACTTTTAAAAAGACTGATAAAAGGCACGTATTGTTATGGGTAAACAGACGTCAGTGGAACGACAATTAAAAGCGAAACCTTTGTTCTTAGGGTTCATGCTACTGTCTTTTTTCTTTGGAGCAGGTAATCTTATTTTTCCGCCTATGCTGGGCATGAATTCAGGTGTTAATTTTACGCCTGCTGTTATAGGGTTTGTGACTACAGCTATTGCGCTGCCTATGCTGAGTTTAATCGCTATTGCTAAATCAGGTGGTGGTATCTTAGATCTTGGTAGACGTGTTCATCCCATATTTGCTTATATTTTTGCCATTTTGATTTATCTATCGATTGGGGTGATGTACGGTATTCCGCGCGCTGCCAATGTTGGCTACGAAATGGGCTTCCGACACTTTGTTGAGTTGCCAGAGGGTATCAGCTTAATACTTTACGTGGTGGTATTTTTTAGCATCTGTTATTTTTTAGCACTGCATTCTGGGCGTTTGGTAGATGTGATTGGTAAGATTCTCACGCCTGCGCTATTAATTATAATTGCACTATTGTGTGGCTTGGCGTTTATTAATCTAACACCAGGCATGCAATTACCGACTGAACAGTTCAGTGAAAACCCGCTATCTGCAGGGATTATCGAAGGATACTTTACGCTTGATGCGCTGCCGTTGTCTGAACTGGGGCTTGGCTGGGTGGCACCGACCGTTATTATGGCAGGGGTTGGCTTCTTTGCTAAACGCAAAGACTTGAAGACAATGCTATGATAATGAAGGTTGTCCTATTTTTATTGATTGTCCTTTCATTATTTATGTGGCGGCGTCATCAACTGGGCAATAGGTCAGTGATATATGCCACAGTGATATGGCTGCTATTGATTGTCGCCTTATTATTGAGCTTTATGCTGCACCCTACGCCCTTATTGGTATTGTCTGAGCAGCGTATATTGATTATGCTAATCCTCATTGTGTCCATACTGAGCTATGCGGCTATTTTGTATACCACATTTAGCATGACGATGCCCTCCAAAAAGCTAATCATCACAGGGTGGTGCGGCTTAGCACTCTCAGTGCTGGCACTGGGCTGGTTCAAATGGCTTATCCTTTAAAACGTTTATGAATGGCTTGAATAAGCAAAACAGTTGTCTATATAAATATTAGTCTATTTTAAATAGTCATAAATCATACTTAGGCCCAAACAATCTAAGGACACAACACATGAATAGCAGGCGCACGAGCTGACAAACTGTCACACTTTATCCCTTGTTTACTCAAACATGCTGCCGTCATAATAAATGCTACGCTGATATGTACGTCAATCAATATAACCGAGCAGATAGGACGAAGAGGTGTTATGCAAATCCTAGATATTCATACCGTTAAAGAACAGTTAACCATGCCAATGGCAATTGATGCGATCGAAGATCTATTAAAGGTACAGCATCAAAACCCAAGCTGGGTGAAGACCCCAGAGCGTTTGGTGATTCCAACTTATAAAGACAGCGAGGATAATCAAACCGGTTCGCACCTGTCTATGCCATCTGTTGTATTTGATGGTAATGAGGAATACGCGGTGGTAAAACTGGTCACTATCTGCCCAGATAACCCTAAGCGTGATAAGCCAACCACCATTGCGACTATTACAGTGTCGGATACAGCGACAGGTCAAACACTGGCATTTATGGATGGTATTTATGTAACCCAAGTGCGCACTGCGGCACTATCAGGCGTTGCGACCAAGTATATGGCGAGGCCTGATAGCAGCACAGTTGCTGTGGTCGGTACAGGCGGTATGGCCTATGAGCAGCTTAATGCAGTATTAACCGTTTGCCCAAATATCAAACAAATCAATCTATGGAACCGCACTACAGACAAAGCAGAAGCATTTAAACAGCAGTTTATTGAGCAATATTCTGAATGGAAGGATAAAGGCATTACTGTCAGTGTCGTTGAGGATATGCAAGAGGCGATTAAAGACGCCGATGTGATTAATCTTGCTACCCGCGCGACTGAAGGATTGTTTGAAGTCAATCAAATCAAGCCTAGTGCGCATATTAATGCCGTAGGTGCGTATCAGCCACATATGAAAGAGGTGAGTGATTCAGTGATTGAAGCCAGCTCGCACGTTGTTATTGATGACTTGGAAGGGGGTAAACACGAAGCCGGTGATTTGATTCAGGCCGATGATAATAAAGACTGCGACTGGTTTTGGAATAAGTTAACCGGACAGTTGATGGACTTGGTCAGCGGTGAGTTGGTTATCGATACTGACAGTAATAAAACAGGTATTACCTTATTTAAATCAGTGGGTGCCGCCAGTTTTGATGCTGCTGTTGCATTAAAGATTGCACAAGTCGCTACTGAACAGACGCTAGGCCAAGCCGCTAAGATATAAGCCCTGTTTAATTGATCGATTAATTGATCGATAGCAATATCTGGTCGAGCGGCTGGATATTGCTTTGTCCTTGTTCTTTCAAGTACTGCAACTGTCAATCTTATTTCAACTGATTCACTTTCTTAGCTAATTCATTCTATCTTCTATTCATACTGGCCTATTAATCATTTATGACCGAAGACTCCGAGCAATATCAATACACAGGCAATATTAACCAACACAAGCACCCGCTTATGCGCTGGGTCTATTTAATATTAGGCTGGGTGTTTTTTATATTAGGGATCATCGGCGCGCTTTTGCCAGTTATGCCGACCGCGCCCTTCGTATTATTAGCAGCAGCGTGTTGGGCGCGTGGCTCAAGACGTTTTTACTTATGGCTGATTAACCATGAGCATATGGGAAAATACGTACGCGATTGGGAGAAGAGAAGGGCAGTGCCTCGCCGAGGTAAGTGGCTGGCATGTATTATGATGACGATATCAGGCACCATGCTATTTGTCACAGTGCCTGATGAGCTTATCTGGGTGGCTTGGGTCGTGGCGTTAACCTGTTTTAGTGTCGGCGTCTATTTATGGCGCTTGCCTGACGCTTAACCCTCAAAGCCCTATGTATCGTAGAGGATGGTTGATATAAACCTTTGATAAAGGTTTTGAGAATTACTCTTTGACCGGTTTATCAAGCTTCACCACAAGCACATCACAAGGTACGTTTGGTAAGATGCAGTCTGCAGTTGCGCCATTAATCCATGCTGAAATGCCATGACGCTCATGGCGCCCAATCACCACCAAATCCACTTCATGCTTATGACAGTAGTTAATAATACCTTCACTGTTTGAAATGGCCGTGGTCACTTCTTGCCTATAACAATCGAGTCCATTACGGTTCAAAAAGTCAGCCAAGTCGCTAAGAGCGCTCTCACGGCGTTCATCGTCAATTTCATCATACAGACTGGCAGCTGGAACCATCTCATAACCAAAGCCAACGACCGTATCTTTAATGATGTGTAGGACAGATAGCTGAGCATTTTGCTGACGTGAAAAGATAAGCTTTGCTTTTTGAGCCACGACATCAGCGTCAGAGCGTAAGTCAGTCACTAATAAAATATGTTTATAACTCATGGCGATACCTATATATAGTTAAGTTAGTAAATAAGTTCGTTAGAAAATGAGGGAAGACGCTTGTTATATAGTGCAATACTCTGGACTACTGGCTCACCGGCTATATAACTCATCAAGTCGCACTTAAGATAAATCGTCTTCTATATTTACTATCATAAGCCTATTTTGTATTAGATGCAGCCCCATTTTACTTTCAGATTAGTACATTTAATCGCTATTTAACTACCTATAGGGTTATATAGTCGGTTTTAATACAGAGATAAAAGCTACGTTATAGCTAGAATAAGACAGATTTGAGCTTTATATAGGGCTATATCAATAAGGTATTAGAATGCGTTAACCTATACACAGTGGGAGATAAGCTACTTTTAGTTTAATAAAAATAACATAAATTGGGTTTATTTTTAAGTTATTTTGAAATAAAGCTTGCATAACTGTGCCATTGGTATATACTGGGCACCTGCTTAAGAGAAGTCCTGCAACAAATCATTACCTCGTAGTATTAGCATTAATCCTTCGTTTTAAGATTTACAGTAGTTGCTCCAAGCGTTACCGACCAAATTGGTCATTATGTTTTAAAATTAGGATTATATATATGTCAGATACTATCAAAGGTACAGTAAAGTGGTTTAACGAAGCTAAAGGTTTTGGTTTCATTGCTCCAGAATCAGGTCCAGACGTTTTTGCTCATTACAGCGAAATCGCAAGCTCAGGTTTCAAAACCTTAGCTGAAGGCCAAGAAGTTGAGTTCACAGTAACTCAAGGTGCTAAAGGCCCACAAGCCCACGGTATCACAGCAGTATAATTGATTACTCGTACTGTGTAACCACAGATTGAGAATGAATATACAATAAAAAACGAGCCTCGCGGCTCGTTTTTTTATGCGTAAAGTTTAAGCAGGGCTTGATTTGGGTGCGATCTACTGTTTTGCTTCTATTAATAAAATCCTTTTGAACAAAGGGCTAGAGTGATTACTTTTAACAAAACCTTAAGTTATTTAAAGTTTATTTAAAATAAAGCTTGCATAACTGTGCCATTGGTATATACTGGGCACCTGCTTAAGAGAAGTCCTGCAGCAAATCATTACCTCGTAGTATTAGCATTAATCCTTCGTTTTAAGATTTACAGTAGTTGCTCCAAGCGTTACCGACCAAATTGGTCATTATGTTTTAAAATTAGGATTATATATATGTCAGATACTATCAAAGGTACAGTAAAGTGGTTTAACGAAGCTAAAGGTTTTGGTTTCATTGCTCCAGAATCAGGTCCAGACGTTTTTGCTCATTACAGCGAAATCGCAAGCTCAGGTTTCAAAACCTTAGCTGAAGGCCAAGAAGTTGAGTTCACAGTAACTCAAGGTGCTAAAGGCCCACAAGCCCACGGTATCACAGCAGTATAATTGATTACTCGTACTGTGTAACCACAGACTGAGAATGAATATACAATAAAAAACGAGCCTCGCGGCTCGTTTTTTTATGCGTAAAGTTTAAGCAGGGCTTGATTTGGGTGCGATCTACTGTTTTGCTTCTATTAATAAAATCCTTTTGAACAAAGGGCTAGAGTGATTACTTTTAACAAAACCTTAAGTTATTTAAAGTTTATTTAAAATAAAGCTTGCATAACTGTGCCATTGGTATATACTGGGCACCTGCTTAAGAGAAGTCCTGCAGCAAATCATTACCTCGTAGTATTAGCATTAATCCTTCGTTTTAAGATTTACAGTAGTTGCTCCAAGCGTTACCGACCAAATTGGTCATTATGTTTTAAAATTAGGATTATATATATGTCAGATACTATCAAAGGTACAGTAAAGTGGTTTAACGAAGCTAAAGGTTTTGGTTTCATTGCTCCAGAATCAGGTCCAGACGTTTTTGCTCATTACAGCGAAATCGCAAGCTCAGGTTTCAAAACCTTAGCTGAAGGCCAAGAAGTTGAGTTCACAGTAACTCAAGGTGCTAAAGGCCCACAAGCCCACGGTATCACAGCAGTATAATTGATTACTCGTACTGTGTAACTACAGACTGAGAATGAATATACAATAAAAAACGAGCCTCGCGGCTCGTTTTTTTTGGTTTAAAATTTGAGTTATTATTGCTTGCCTTACCTTAATCACACACCCAACTGCCTATCTAGCTAGGATAAATGCACAATCGAAGAGCAGACACTGTTATCATATAGACCATCCCTAATATCTCTATTAGCATTAAGGCGTCATAACGAAGCGTGAGTATGTCTATTAATCTAAAAGCAGTCTTAAAACCAAAAGTTATCTTATTCAGAGGATTTCTATTTTTATTAACCTTGGCGATATTTGTACTTGCGCTGAAGACACTGTATTCATTAACGCAAAGTATTCAGCTCTCTGAAGTATTAAGTGCGATCGAACACATTCCTAATATTGATATTTTTTGGGCAGTTTTGGTTGTGGCGTTTGGTTATTTGATTCTGACGTTGTATGATGCCATGGCTTTTCGGCAGATGAACATCAAGCTACCTTTCAGAAAAATAGCTTTCACTTCTTTTACCGCTTATGCCATTGGTCACACCATTGGGTTAGCAATCTTATCTGCCTCCGGTGTGCGCTACCGCATGTATAGCGTGAACAATATACGCCCTGAGAGCATCGCTAATGTGGTGTGGCTGGTATCTATGGCTTTTACCTTTGGTATTACTACCTTAGTTGCTTTATCAATAGCATTCAACCCTGACGCCACTGTTATTATGATGAGTCAGCTTGATATGCAGCTGGCAGAGGTTTCGGTAGATATCCCTAACTTTATGCACGATGTGGCTCTAATACGAGGGCTGGGACTTGCTCTACTAGCTTTAGTTGTAGCTATTGTGGCTTGGTCGGGATCCAAAGGGCGCCATATTCATATTAAAAGTTGGCGTTTTGACTTGCCGGCGGCCAGTGTCTTAATTAAGCAGATTATCATCTCAATCATTGATCTAGCAAGTGTCGCCTTTGTGTTGTATTTACTATTACCACATGATGCTGGCATTGGTTATTTCACCGTGTTCTCAGCCTTTGTACAATCGATGATATTAGCGATATTGAGCCATGTCCCAGGTGGTTTAGGCGTATTTGAACTGACTATGATGGCCTCATTGCCGCAAGTGGATAAAGCCTATTTGTTGGCAGTATTGCTTGTCTTCAGGCTGCTTTATTATATTTTGCCATTTATATTGGCAGTTCTCTTCTTTATTCTGCATGAAATATGGCTACGCTGGTTCCGCAGCGCTCAAGATCAACCAGTCAAATAGATTTATCAGTAGATATCTTGCGTGCACCTGAGTTTACTATGGCAGTCAAGGTTGCTTAAGGTATACCACCCTTAACTCAAGCATTTCTGTTATGTCAGCCACTAGTCAGTTTGATTGACTCTGTTTTATTCATCAAAGAATATCTGTTTGGCCAGTCGAAAGGTATTGCAGTGTGCTTCTACTACGTCTTCAATGTCTTCTGAATAACCACCGCCCATAACAATCGCAATGGGGATGTTGTGGGCTTTTGCTTGTCTGAGTACAAACTCATCCCGCTGTTTGCAGCCCTCTAAGCTTAATGCCAATTTACCCAGCTTATCGGTTTCTAGTACGTCAACTGCTGACTGATAAAAGATTACATCAGGTTGATGCTGCTCAATAAGTTTGGGCAGAGTATCGGTTAGAATCTGTAGATACTCTTTATCACCGGTATTATTGGGCAACTCAATATCTAGATCAGAGGGTGGTTTACGAAACGGGTAGTTTTTCGCACCATGCATGCTAAACACAAAGACTCTAGGCTCGTCCACCATAATACTGGCATTGCCATTGCCTTGATGTACATCTAAGTCGACAATTAAGATTCGTTGCGCTTCACCACGTTCTAACAGTAAGTTACTGGCGATACATACATCATTGAACACACAAAAACCTTCACCATGGTCTGCGAATGAGTGATGTGTGCCGCCTGCCACATTTAACGATACGCCATATTGCTGAGCATGTTGGGCACATTCGTAAGTGGCATGGGCAATATAACGACCACGCTCTACCAGTTTAGGAGTCATCTCAAAGCCAATAGGACGTGCTTCTTTGCGAGACAGTGACTGGGTTTTTAATTTATGCCAATACTCTCGTGTGTGAGTGGAGAGAATCTCTGACTCAGATAACTGCTGTGGCGCAAAAAAATTGGCTTCCGTGACTGTACCTTCCTCCAACAAGCGCTGAGGAATCAGCCAATATTTTTGCATAGGAAAGCGGTGCTTTTCAGGCACCTCGTAGATATAGATAGGGGAGTAGGCGATTTGTAGCATAGCATCATTAAAAGTCTGGTTTCAGTCAGTCAAAATGGATAAGCACAGCGATAGCCATGATTAAGGCTACTGCGGCGTAGTAGTTGCTAAAAAGAAGGTGTTATTTGCTTTGGCTTTATGCAGCTCATCGAGAATGCTTTGTAGCTCAAAGGCTTCAGGGTCACTATTAAGTAAATCAGTAAACAAGGGTGCAAAGGACGAGGTCATCGCCATGATGCCCTTAAGTAGATAACTGATAATCGTCGGAGGAACGATACCGCCGCTGGCATTGATAATCGGCTCCATATCCAAGGAATTCTTGAAGCGAATCTCACCATCCCGAATGTCAATTTCGACACAGCCAAGCATCATGTCGTAATTGAGCTGAGTTGCTAGGGTTATCCCAGCTTGTAGGTGCGACGCAGGCAGTTGAAACGGTAATATACCGTACATAGCGACAAGTTGAGTGTGCTCATGGACCCGAATAACGCAGCCCCATTCCAAGTCTTCGGGCTGAGATGAAGCAATATCATCTAGGCTGTCATCCATATAGGCCTGCTCGTTAATACTGTTTTCGCTATAGTAACGCATCGCCATCGAGATATGATGCACTTTGCTTTTATGTGGTGGCTGCTCTGGATTAGAACGAGAGTCATCAGTATTTGGCGCATCAGTATCTGTATTATTCTGAGTGTTTTGAGCATCACTATCGGCTGTTTTAGATTCATTATTAGCGCTATCCCGATTGGCAGTGCTTTGCTCAGGGTCATGATAATAATAACTTAAGTCACTGGCCTCTAAGAAGTCTAGAATAGCATCAGTAATTGGCTTGTCCGAGTTACGATAGGTGCTGCTGCGCTGTTTCATGGTGTCCGCATCATCAAGGTTTGATAGCGTAATGAATTTTGACTGTTTACGCTCTGCGTTGTGATAATCAGACTCTTTCTCAAGCGAATGCTGAGGTGCAGTTTCTGTAGATGCTCTACGCCCAAACGCTCCATTCTCATCGCTATTATTACGGTTGTCGCTGGACTCTACATTAGCGCCAGATAGCGCTTGCTGATGAGTAGTGACGTCAGTATTGGCCTTGCTAGAGTAAGGGTGTGAGCCGTGTTTATCTACGGGTTGCCTTAATGATTTTGAATGAGATTCAGAGGCGTTATGAGAGTCAGTAGTCGATTGTCCAGACATGTCTTTTGAAGACTGTGAATAGTCCTCGTTTTGAGAGACGTTCGCGCTGCCTGTCTTATTTTCTGTTAAAAGTAGATTTTTGATACGTTGCCAAAAAGACAGTTTATTTTGTGAGCTCATAGTAAGGACAATAGGTTAGTTATGGGTCGGGGTTTGATATACTATGCTATAGTCATTATTAGACATAGTGTTCAAAATAAGTGTAAATACGATAAGCCCCTATTGTTATAGGATGCTGTTTTTGTATTTTATTCGTATATCACTTCATATATGACGGCTAATCTTGCTGATTGCAATGCCTTAACGCCTTAGCTGTTATAAATAATGAGCCAATATGTATCTATAATCAATGTCAGTCACTCCGATATTGCTAATCCATCCATTATGCCAACAGATCGAGCCTGTGAGTTTGGCTGTGGTAACGTAATTTTCCACGGGTAATCCAGTTAATGCCTTCTTTTGAGACACTGCGAACCATGACACCGAGCAATCCGTCATCCATTTTAGGGTTACAGAATTTGACCGTACAGCGAGGCGACTTCCCGCTGTGCGTCGGGGTGAACTTGTCTTTGCAGCACGGCGAGATATGCCATTTAATAGGTGCAAATGGGACCGGTAAAACTACTTTGCTAATGCAATTGGCCGGCTTATTGCCGCTACTTGATGGCAAAGTGATGTATTTGAGTGAGCCGCAACTTCCCATTGCACCGCTATATGTGTCGCATCAATTAGGTATCCATCCTAATTTAACCGTAAAACAAAACCTGTCTTTTTTATTAAATCTGTATGGTGTTCGTCCAACTGATCAAGAGATTGATGCTGCACTCGAATGGGTCGATTTAGCAGGTTTTGAGAATATGGGTAGCAATCAGCTGTCTGCAGGGCAAACACGGCGCATTACGTTGGCTCGTTTATATCTTATGACCCCAGAGCAGACGCCTTTATGGCTACTTGATGAGCCGTTTACTGCATTAGATGTGAGTATGGTGGCGCGTCTTCAAGAGCGGCTACAGTCGTTTGTGGCCTCTGGGGGTGCGGTATTGATGACCAGTCACCAACATGTTGATGTGGCCAATAAAATCCTTAATCTATCGAATTATTTGCCTGAATATCAGCCTGATGATTTTGAAGATGAAGATGAAGATGAGGATAACGGCATCTATTACGAGTCTGCTATTAATGCGAATGATGATGATAATTCTGCGGATAGTAAGGGGGCACACTGATGTCTGAATCTGTATCCCATGCTCAAAATTCTGACCATACAGGCATTGGTACTCGTCAGCTGTGGCGCCGCGAATGGCAGGTTAAACAACAAGGCGCAGTACAATGGCTATATCCGCTAGTGTTGTTTTTGGTAATCATCACCCTGTTTCCATTAGCGGTGGGCAGTGAACCACAATTATTACAGCGTTTGGGTGTTCCTGCGGTGTGGATTGCTGCTTTATTATCTTTAGTCATGGGCGTTGACGGACTATTTAAACCCGCTATGGATAACGGGACACTAGCCCAATTAATCGTCTCAAGAACTTCAATACCTATTTGGGTACTGATACGCTTGACGATTCACTGGGTATTCAGCAGTGGCTTAGTCGCTTTGCTAAGCTTGCTTGCTGTGCCCTTGTTTGGGCTGTCATGGGGTGAGGCAACAGCGTTATTGGTCTCAATTCTGGTCGGTAGCCCGATGTTGCTGATGTTATCGGCAATTGCCAGTAGTTTGACACTATCGCTTAAAAATGGTGCAGTATTAGTACCACTCATCGCATTACCAATGCAGTTACCAGTGCTTATTTTTGCCACCGGTGCTGTCGACCTATATGCTACAGGTCTTAATGGACTACCGATTCTTGCGCTACTTGCCGCAGGTAGTATTATTTCAGTGATTGTCATGCCTTGGGTTATCGCCATGACCTTAAAGATGGCGTGGCTTAATTAGCTTAAATCAGACCAATCTTTGCTATAATAGGAAGATTCTTATTAGGTTATCTATACGTCACTTAATATTTGCTAGCATCAAGATATTTTTTATAAGCCAGCGTCATAGAAAGTACGGTCTCATACCAATGGGATGATGAATGATTAGTTGGCTGTTGAAATAAATAAACGCATCGTGATATAGAATTATAAAGGGGATGATTTCCTTTATAGTATCTGTCTTTAGTCGAACTCACCGTGGCTTACAAGGTCGTCTTATTATGCCAAATACTAAATCATCACCTCAGAACTCAGGATTTTTCTCACGTCTTTGGCAAGGTTTTTTGGCCACTGTTGGCACGCGAGAGTTTTTCCGTATCTTTGCGCCATGGGTAAAGTGGTTGGCAGGTTTGGCGACTATTTTATTGGTTGTCGGTGGTATTTGGGGCTTGGCGTTTGCGCCGCCTGATTATCTACAAGGCAACAGTTACCGTATTATTTTTATTCATGTGCCGGCTGCGGGTATTGCGCTATCGATTTATTTTGCGATGGCGGTACTTGGCGTTATCTTTTTGGTATGGCGAATTAAAACGGCCAATTTAGTGGCACAAGCGATTGCACCTATCGGCTTCACATTGTGTGTATTAAGTCTGCTGACCGGCTCAATTTGGGCTAAGCCAACTTGGGGCACCTTTTGGGTGTGGGATGCGCGTTTGACCTCAATGCTTATTTTGGCCTTTTTATACGCCGGTGTGATGGCATTATTTGCCGCTTTTGAACACACCCCGAACCGAGGTAAAGCCGCTGCTATTTTGTCTGTGGTCGGCGCCGTTAACTTGCCGATTATCAAATACTCAGTAAATTGGTGGAATACGCTGCATCAGGGCGCCACCATTACCGTTACTGATGCTCCTAAAATGTCTCTTGATATGTTAATGCCATTATTAATGATGATGCTAGGCACTTATTTATTGGTAGCCGCATTGGCTATCTATCGTACCAATACATTGATTTTACGCCGTGATCAAAATAAGGCTTGGGTCAAAGAGTATGTACGTTTGTCCAAATAGTCTCTGTTTCTTTGTTGAGGGATAGTAATAAATATAGCCTCATAATATAGGTTAGGAATAGCAAAGCACAAAAGACTGCGTTTGGATTATCAGCAATTAAAAGGAGAGCAGAGTGCACCCTTATTTTTATAGCTTTCAAGAGTTCTTAACGATGGGTGAACATGGCCCGTATGTTTGGAGTAGTTGGGGCATTACCGTGCTCGTTATTCTTGGTCTGATATTTTATAGCTTGAATCAGCGTCGCCGATTGTTAAAGGAGCTTAAGATACAAAATGCCCGTCAGCAGCAGCGCAAACGCGGCTCTCAAAACAGATAACATTATTGTGTAAGAACAAAGAAAGATGGCATCGTGATAAGCATATTATGCGATGCCGAAATTGAATATTAGAGACATGTATTTAGCATTAAAGAGACTAATAATAAGGTTTCGTTAAGCCGAAGAGAGATTTTCTTCACTCACACATTATTGGTGTCTTATTAGCGGCTATGCTGATGGGATACTTTAGGTTATGAAAGGCAATCTTATGAATGCTGTACGCCGTAAGAAGTTAATTTGGGTCGCCGCGACATTATTCGGTGCAATTATCGCTGTCGTTCTGGTGATTTACGCCATCGGTCAACAGACAGATTATTATTTCGACCCTACCGCAATTGCGGCTGGCGAAGCACCGCAGAATAAACGTATTCGTGCTGGTGGTATGGTGGTCAAAGACAGCGTGAAGCGTGATCCAAATAACGAGTTAAAAGTGCAATTTGCTATCACTGACTTTAATGCCAGTGTGCCTGTCAGCTATCAAGGAATTTTACCGGATTTATTTGCAGAAAACTCTGGCGTGGTTGCCACCGGTAAGATGCAAGGCGATGTGTTTGTTGCCAGTGAAGTATTGGCTAAGCATGATGAGAACTATATGCCGCCGGAAGTAGCTGCTTCACTCAAAGAAGAGCATGCAGAGCGCGGTGTTACGCCAGACTCAGAACAATTTAGTCCGGCTATTCCAGTTAAAAATAATACAGAGCAGGGCAATCATATGACTCAAACGTTAGAAAAAGAGTAGAGTATGACGAGATATTAAAAAAAGCGTGGTTTAGATTACGTCTATTAAGATAATGGATATTGAGCGTCTAAACCAAGGTAATAATTTGATAGTAAAAAAGGGTTAACCTAAGCATCATCTACTGATGGGCTTGGTTTAACCCTTTTCTTTTTGGGTAGGAGACTTGGCGTCGATAGGTAGGACAACGATAAAGCGCGTATGCCCATTATAAGTATCAGTGCGGATAGTGCCTTGATGCGCTTCTACAATCTGTGCAACCAATGACAGTCCCAAGCCTGATCCTTTATTCTTCTGCTGTAAGCGCACAAAGGGACTAAAGATCTCTTTACGCTTGTCTAGTGGGATGCCGGTGCCTTGGTCAATAACAGATACTACCGCATAGTTTGGCGTGACCACAGGCTCAGCCTTTGGACGACGTAAACGTTTAGCAAAGCCCATTTCGTTGAGTTTACTGGTTTCAGGCTTCCCTTTTTTAGCCGTTTTAGCAGGTTTTTCTTTCGAGCTGTCCTCAGCTACCGCGTTCCCTTTATCCTCAGATGACGTGTTCTTAGCATTCTGGAAATCATCAGTATTTACTTTGGCATCAGGCTCATTGGTGGACAGTAACTCTACATACTTTGAATCATTATTAGCTGAGGTAACGCCTAAATCTACTGAGTTACTATGAATCGCATCCTCTGTTATCGGGTCATTAGAAGCAATCGAGTTTTTATCTTCAGCTATATTATCAGTCGTTATACCATTATCTGTATTCTCGACCAGCTCTGCATCTTGTATATCTTCTTCGGTACTAGGTGCAGCCAAATCAAATAAGCCTTCTGGCGGATAGATAGCATCTGCTTTATTCACCACGCCATAGACATGAACGTCAATAGGCGGCTTGCCATGAATCAGAGCATTATTTAATAGATTACGAATCAGATGGATCAGCAACTTCGGTTGACCTTCAATTGTCAATGCCTTGCCGTACAGGGTGGCTTCAGGATAATGCTGACATTCTTGACAGACTAAATCATATAGATTTAATTTCTCATTAGACTGTGCTGCATGACCCGCGTCGAGACGACTGACAAGTAAGATACTTTCAACCAAATCATTTAGACCGGTTAAATCACGATTGACTGCTTGCGCCCGTTTCTGGAATTGTGCTTTTGTGTTTTCAGACAACTCGCTTGAGAGCATATCCATCATCTCAATTTGTAAACGAATACGCGTAATCGGGGTTCGTAGTTCATGTGAAGCATGAGCCAACAGTAGATTGTTGGCATTAATTAATTGCTCTATCTTTTGAGCGGCTTGGTTAAAGCCTTTCGCCAAGCTAGCGATTTCATCGGTACCTTTAGTCACTTTGGCAGGGACACGTACGCTAAAGTTACCCTCCCCAAGTGCAGCCATTTGACGGCTCATCTGATTAATACGCCACGTCATAGAACGGGCAATCCACCACAATACGCCTGACATTATACCGAGCAGTAATAAGGTACCGGTAAATAGGTTTAAGACGGCCCAGAGCTCAGAGCGCTGCGGCGGGTTACGTGGCTCATACAGTAAAGTATACCCGCGGTCACTCATTGCCTGCACATTGAGTTTATCAGATGAGAAAAAGGCCGGTAGCATACGTGAGATTAAAGAGGGGTCTTCAGGTAACGTCTTAGGTAAGTCGCTATCATCTGTCTGAATCAATAAATGACCCTGACGATCATATAGCCCCATTTTCGCTTGCAACGACTCATCAAAGATATCAAAACTCTTTTTGATAACGGCCAACATAAAACGAGCCTGTAACAGCTCGTTTGTGGTCGTAGCATTATCTAGCTCATCAATAAAAGGGTCGACCTGACTAACGATTTGTTTAGCAAGTACTTCCCAGCGCGCGTCGGCTGAATTGTCATGCACCATATTCATGAGTGCAATCATAGCAATAGCAAACAAAACCAGTGTCAAAGTGACACTGGCAAAGAGCTTACTAAAAACCGTTTTAAAACCAATCCGAGGCATAAAAAGCTCTAACTTAAGTCAAATGGACCCATTAACTGGCTATATAAGAGTAACTGTCGATTTATTACACTTGGTCTGTGGCAAATTGATAACCCACACCGCGCACAGTGATAATACGCTTAGGTTGACGGGGATTATCTTCAATGAGCGCTCTTAACCTTGATATATGCACGTCAATAGCACGATCAATATTATCTGAACTGTCATCGTTTGGCATCGCTTGCCATAATTGTTCACGGTTTAACACTTTACCCGCATGAGTGGCAAAGTAATGTAGAAGTTGGAATTGATGGGTGGTTAAGCGAACCGGTTTGTCATCAATTGTCACTTCATGGCTGTCTGGGAATACACTTAAACGACCAAAGGTTAGACTATCAGACTGACCATCCGCTTGATTTGGCTGCTCATGGCGACGCAATACGGCACGAATACGTGCTAACAGCTCGCGCGGCTCAAATGGCTTGGCGATATAATCATCAGCACCCATCTCTAATCCTAGTACACGGTCTGTAGTGTCGCCTTTAGCGGTCAACATCACGATAGGCACTTTATTCGTTTGAGTGTTTTTGCCGCCACGGATTTTCTGACATACTTGCATGCCATCCATATCTGGTAGCATTAAATCTAGGATAATCAGATCAATGCCGCGTTCTTTTGTATCTAAGATATCCAAGCCTTCTTGACCGGTAGGGGCATGGTGCACCTCATAATAATTCATCGTGAGGTAATCGCTGATTAGTTCGGCTAAATCTGGATCATCTTCAATTAATAAAATATGTTTGCTCATCGTTATTATCCTTAAAATATTCAAATGTTATAAAAGTAATTGTTATAAAAGTGGTAGAAGGCTCTAATACGTTTGGCAATATCTAATGGTCTGTTGATTATGATTCATTATTAAGACTTGAATCACTCGCCAGACAGTAAATACGTATGCCAATTTTAAATCTATAATGCCTAATAAAGGTATATCTTAACAATACACAAATTGTTACTATTCCTCGCTATTGTTACACGAGTCATTATTCGTTAACACAATCCCACCTAATAGGGCGGTATTGGCTGTCTTTTATAAATATTGAGTTTAGTGAGTACGAATAATAGAAGCAAGCGATAAATAAAAGCATTTAGCGACTAGATAAATATATTATCTGTCTTGACCTAAAGAGTTTTAGGAGCGCTAAACCTAGGAAATTGGTAGTAAAAGCAGCTAATTTGTGCTAAAAATAGCATCACTATAAAGAATCATAGAACGTCTTTAATACGGGCTACTTATTTTCAGCTCAATCTCTTGAGATTGTGAGTGATAGCACTGGTTTTTGCTGCACTTATAGACATATCAAAGCGAAGCTTGAAAATAAAAAGCAAAGCTTTTTTAGTGTATTAGAGGCGTTTATAACACAGGATAATCAGAATGGATATTAGTTTTGACGGCTTAAAGGTCATGGTCATTGATGACTCAAAAACCATCCGCCGTACGGCTGAGATGTTGCTACAAAGAGTCGGCTGTGAAGTAGAAACAGCAGTAGATGGGTTCGAAGCCTTGGCAAAAATAGCCGATTATCATCCTGATATTATCTTCATCGATATTATGATGCCCCGCCTTGATGGCTATCAAACCTGTGCCATTGTCAAAAACAATCCTGATTTTGCTGATACGCCTATTATTATGCTGTCCTCCAAAGACGGTCTGTTTGATAAAGCACGAGGCCGTATTGTGGGCGCAGATGAATATCTCACCAAGCCATTTAGCAAAGATGAGCTGTACGATGCGTTAAGACAGCATCAGAAACAAGCATAACGGAGCATAATATGGCTAAGGTTTTAGTGGTTGAAGATTCGCAATCTGAAATGGCACGGTTTCGTGAATTGCTCAAAAAGCATAACTACGAGGTGATTGAAGCAACCAATGGCAAAATGGGCGTTGAGATGGCCATAGAACATTTGCCTGATGTCATCTTGATGGATATCGTCATGCCCGAAATGAATGGCTTTCAAGCGACCCGTCAAGTGGCGCGTGGTGAGAGCACCAGTCATATTCCGGTGGTGATGATTAGCACCAAAAACCAAGAGACCGATAAAGTGTGGGGCAAGCGTCAAGGTGCCCGCGCTTATTTGACCAAACCCGTACATGAAGATGAGTTATTGACGACCATTCATTCAGTAATAGGATAAACCGCTGTGGCTTTAAAAGGATTTATAGAGTTACTGCGCTTAGACAGCATGGCCAAGGCAAGGCTTTCAGGTAATGCGGACAATCGAGATCCAGATTGGCAAGGTGTGGCCTTTGAAGTTGCTGGCGAGCGGTTTGTTGCGCCCATTGGCGAGATTGCTGAGGTTATTGCCATGCCGACTGCCTTAACCCCTGTTCCTTTGACCAAACCCTGGCTATTGGGTATTGCCAATGTGCGAGGTCAGCTCTTGCCGCTGGCTGATTTAGCAAAATTTCTAAATCTAAACAGCCGTGCGCAGCAGTTATCGCACCGTAAAGTGTTGGTTGTTCATCAGCAAGACATGTTGTTCGGTATTTTGGTGGACAGTGTTTGGAATATTAAAAAGTTTTCTGCCGAACAATATCTAGCCAAGACGCTGCCTAATAACTCTCCTTTTTTGCCTTACAATCATGGCCAATTTGTTCAAGACGAGCAGCATTGGCCTATTTTTATGCCCAGTTTGTTAACCCAAGACCCTCGTTTCTTAGATGCGGCATTGTAGCAAAACGGGTTGCTAGTGTTTGTAGATAAGGGTGGTTTGTACTAGGCAATTGGATGTTGAGCAGTCTATGGATATTAACTGACCTGTGCATATTATGGCGTAGAATAATCATGGACAGATGACATACCACACGGCATATTCAATAGCCATTACCCAAATAATACATTAATAATAATCCATGCCGTGTGCGACCACGCGTGAAAAAGACTTAACTTAAGGATAGCCCCTAATGAACAATGCAGCCCATGTGCCTGCCCGCAATACCAATCACTCTCAAAACACCAAGTCACTATCAGCGGTCGATGGCAATCAAAAAAAATGGCTTTATATTTTAATTGGCTTTGGTTTATTAAGCTTGATTAGTTTGTTGTACTTGACGGTTACCTTAAACAAAGTCACCAGTTACGTTAGTAGCGTCAATCAGCTTGAGGTGACCTCATCCAATCTGGTTCGCCACGTAAATGATGCCGTTTTTTCTAATGATACTGCGGTTAGTAGCCGTGCTCATCAGCAATTATCAGAGGACATCAATGGCTATGAATCAGCGTTAGCCGATGCCTCTGATAGTGCCTTAGATAACCAAACAGTCTATCAGGCATTGGGTGAGCAGTGGCAATCCGTTAAGCCTGATATTGAGTTTGTGATTAATAGTAGCGCACAGGTTGCAGCTGACACTAACGCAGAAGACCAAGCGGCGACAACAGAAGCGCTTCAAAATAGAGCCAATACGGTCAGTAGCTTTGCGGCCCAGACGCAGGACAACTTAGCGGATATTAACCGAAATATCTTAGCGCGTAACAATATCATCATTCCTGCCTTGCTGTTTTTATTAGGCTTTTTAGGTACGTTGTATGCACTATATCGCTTATATCAAGCAGGGCGTGATACGCAGCGCTTATTGATCGAAAAAGAGACACTGCGTCAGCGCGATGAGATGGATGTCGAGTTTCAGCGCGCACAAGCGGTTCAAGAAGAGAACGAGCGCAATCAGCAAGCGATTTTACGCCTGCTTGATGAGTTAGGAGATTTGGCTGATGGTGATTTGACAGCCAATGCCACTGTAACGGAAGATATTACCGGTGCCATTGCAGACTCAGTAAACTATGCTATTGATCAGCTACGTCAACTGGTGCAGGCAATTAATACTACCGCATCAAACGTTGCTGATTCATCGCAAAAAACTCAGCTTACTGCAACCGAGCTTGCAGATGCCTCCGAGCAGCAGTCGAAAGAGATTGCCAAAGTATCGTCTGCGATTGATCACATGGTGAGCTCAATTGAGCAAGTATCTTCAAATGCCGCGCAGTCAGAGTCGGTTGCGCAGCAGTCGGTCGCCATTGCCCATAATGGTGCCGAGGTGGTACAGCGCTCGATTGAAGGTATGAATACCATTCGCGAGCAGATTCAAGAAACCTCTAAGCGAATCAAACGTCTGGGCGAATCATCACAAGAGATTGGTGATATTGTTGGTCTGATTAACGACATTGCGGATCAAACCAACGTACTGGCTTTAAATGCTGCCATTCAAGCATCGATGGCGGGAGAGGCCGGTCGTGGTTTCGCCGTTGTTGCTGACGAAGTTCAGCGTCTGGCAGAGCGTTCAGCGAATGCAACCAAACAGATTGAAGCCTTGGTAAAAACCATTCAGGCCGATACCAACGAAGCAGTAATGTCGATGGAGAGCACCACTGTCGAAGTGGTACAAGGTGCAAAACTGGCCAAAGATGCCGGCGAGGCGTTACAAGAAGTGCAATCGGTATCTAATAACTTGGCAAGCTTGATTCAAAGCATCTCTCATGAAGCTAAAATGCAGGCCTCATCCGCAGGTAGTATTTCGGATACCATGAGCGTGATTCAAAGCATTACCTCCAAAACCACCTCGGGCACCACGGCAACGGCTCGTTCCGTCGGGGAGCTTAATGAGATGGCAGCGTCATTACAAAAATCTGTATCTGGCTTTAAGTTAACCGAGGCTGACACCCTGAATTCTGCCAAAGCCAAGGGATAAGTAATGAGCACTGCGCCCAATTTATTGCTAACCTCTGAATGGCTGTTTCCTATGCTCAAAGAGCAACTGCTGGCTCTACATGAGCGGCTACAGCAAACGCCATCTATTGAGCTTTTAGCAGAGATATCTACTGATTATCAGCAACTTCTAGAGCAGCTACAAGTGGCTGAGGTCGTCGATTTTATTAATCTGGCGTATCTATTAGAGATGGTGAGTACGGCTATGGCAGAGCAGATATTGTCTGTTGACTATGTCGATATAACTCTGGCTGCCAGTGAGTCTTTGCTACAGGCGCTGCATCACTATGTCAAAATTGGCACTTACGAAGAGGCCGAAATCATCGGTCATTGTCAACAGCTACATGACCTATTGGCCGCTAAAAACATTCGTTTAGATTTGCAGCAAAGACCTTTATCCAATAATGAGGTTGAAGCCGCCCAACAACCCGCGCAGTTGGCACAAAATGCTTTATCATCAGACTCACCATCAGAGAACAGCACTACTTCACATACGTTAGAAAATCAAAGAGATACAGAAGATAATATAGAAGACTTCTTGATTCATGATGAGATGACCGATGCCGAGCTCGACGAATTAGAGCGTCAGCTAAATCCAGATTATATCGCTAAAACTGAAGCAAAAACTGACCCTGTAGAGCCTGAGTCTTTTACGGATGTCGAGTTTGATGTGATTGAGTCTAAGCAAACTCAGATTGATGCGGATAATAGCGATATTGATGGAAATAAAGTAGACCCCCAAGCCAATCAGCCTGCATCAGAGCCTGAGTTAGTAACCAATAATAGCGCAGTAGTTTTGCAATCTACTCTTCATAAGATCGATATTCCCAGTGATGCGCAGGACAGTGAGCCTGAGATTAAAGAGATTTTCGTAGAAGAGGCTTATGAGGTATTGCAGGAGATATCTGGCCATGCCAAGCAGCTGCTTAGTTATAGTACAGATGATACAACAGTCTTAATCACAGAGGTACGTCGCGGCTTTCATACCTTGAAAGGTTCAGGACGTATGGTCGGTGCTTTCACCACAGCTGAGCTGGCATGGTCGATTGAAAATATGCTCAACCGCGTGCTCGATGGCAGTATTGGTTTTACCTCGGGTATGGTGCAGCTAGTCGATGATGTGATTGAAGGTTATCCTGCTCTGATTGATATCTTTGAACAACAAAGCAGTTATCCAGAACGTTTGAAAATATGGATGACGAGTGCCACGATTTATGCAAAAAATAGCGATGCCGATTTTGATTATTCACAGTTAGCACCGCATACCAAGACTGAGTTATCTATAAATCATGCAACCGAACAGGCAGATTTAGCCGAAACAAGTATAGAGGCCTCGACCAATATGCCAGCAGCAGAGCTGGTATTAGAGGAGATGACAACGGCCAATGCACGCTTAGAGCAAGCGGCAAACGAGGATCTAACCGATACTCAAGATACAGATACTGAACTTCAACAGGTATTTGCCACAGAAACCAGTGAGCTGCTTGCTGATATCGATCGAAGTTTGGCCAAAGTAGCAGGCAAACAAAGCGCTGCTGTCGAAGATGATCTTGTACGTGCGTTTCATACCCTGCGCGGTGCAGCCAGTAGTCAGTCATTAACTGCGATTAGCGATATCAGTGCTACCGTTGAGCACAGTTTAGAGCAGTTACAGCAACAAGATGAGCCGATGACTTCGCGTCATCTACAGACAATCACTCAATCGGTCGAACTGATTAAAGGCTATATCAATAAGCAGCAAGCCACTGCGTCTCAGTCATCGACGCAGCAGATGCAGCAAGATATTCAGCAGCTGCATGAGGCATTTGATAGCTCGCGAGCAGAGGAGAGCGAGCAGGATATACCGTTTAATGTGGCCGATTTAATAGACAAGCACGTTGACGATGTTTTGGATGCTCAGTGGGAGCTTGCGGCGGTCTTTGAGCAGTCAGATACTCAGGCGATAGCGGTGTACGCGGACAAACTAGATCAACAGTGTCAACTTTTATTAGAGCGAACACAGGGTTCAGCAAAGTTTGTCACTATTATTAGCGCACTACAGCATCTATATCAACAGATTACAGCAACCCCTGCGTTTGCTCAAAATGCTGAGGTTATTGAATCGTTAATTGCAGGCCATGATGAGTTAACAGGTTTGCTAGATTCTTTAGCAGGTAGCATGGCGTTAAAGCTAGATGATAAAGTGGTTAAGCAGTTAGAATACTGGAGTGAGCAAGCTAGCCATTTAGCAGAAGCTGTGGATGGCAGACAATCCGCTGAAGCTAATCCAGAGAATGATAACCAAGCTGATAATCATCAAGATATAAGCATCGAGCCTGTAGTTGCTGCGTTGCAAATTGAAGAGATTGAGACCGATGCTGAGCTGTTAGAGATATTCTTAGAAGAAGCTCAAGATATTGATAATGATGTCGGTCAACAGTTGACGCTTTGGAAACAAAATCCTAAGTCCACAGAGGCGATAGCTATTTTACAGCGTCATTTGCACACCATTAAAGGTGGTGCACGTATGGCGGGTATTAATAGTATTGCCGAGCTGATGCATGAAGCTGAGACCTTGTATGAGCAATTTGTAAAAGGCGTGATTACGCCAGATATGGCTTGGATTCAAGTCATGCAGTCGGTACAAGATACCTTAGCCAGTCAAGTTGAATATCTAGCGACTCAAGGTAAGTCCTTTTATGTGACCGACTTTATTAAGCAACTGCGTGCAATATCGAAAGCTAAAGAACTGCCTGATGGATTCCGGCTGACCTTACCGAAAACCCCTAACGATAATCAGTCAGATAATCAGAGCACCATAAGCACTAATCCGCAAAGTGCGCCAGAGTTATATCAAGATAGTACGGTTGATGTTGAGAGTCAGGTATCTGGAGAGACTGATTCTGTTAATATCACATTCAATTATCTAGACGGTGTATTAGCATCAGAAAATACAGTGATGCCAATATCAGATTTAATAGAACAGTCTTCTAGTCCAGAGTCTGAAGTTGACTCCATTGAGCTAGAATTTGATCGATTAAAATCAGAATCTTGGGCTGGCAGAGTTCCAGATCCGGATATTCTTGAGATATTCTTGGAAGAAGCGGATGAGGTCTTAGAACATCTTGAGTCACATTTTCAAGATTTTCAGCGCGATATGACCCAGCAAGATGAGGGCGGATTATCGACTGATAATATCATTTCTCCTGCACTGTATCATTTGTCAGGTGAGTTGCAAAAACTAAATGGTGGCGCGCGCATGGTCTATGCTGATAGCGTCGCTGATGTCACACAGCATCTTGAAATAGCGTATGCAGAGTTTCTTAAACCGCAACAAATAACCCCCTCTGTCTATCCACTATTATCACTCACTCATGAATGGCTCGAGCAGGCTATTTATCTGATTAAGCATGGCATTAATCCGCCTGCTGCCGATGCACTAATCACCAAGCTTGCAGACTTTAAAAAACATCCTGATGCACTGCAAGCGCTTCCAGATGTATCGTTGCAGGGTTATATGGAAGCGATTAATCGTTATGAGAAATGGCGAGATGCGCGTTTAGGCTTGCGTGATATCAGTCAAATGCCAGCACATCTAGCTGTCACTCCGCAGACAGAAAAGCAGCCAGTATCTAGCAGTGAGATGATACGCGTACCCTCAACCTTGATGGAGAAGATGATCAATCTATCGGGTGAATCTGCTATCCACCGCTCGCGTATTGAATTGAGTGTCAGTAGTGTAGGACAGACCATTCAAGAAATGGAGTCGACGGTGCAGCGACTTGCCGAGCAGCTGCGGCGTATGGATATTGAGCTTGAAACTCAGGTTCGCTCTCAACTCGATGATGATCTTAAAGCCGATGCAGACTTTGATCCACTCGAAATGGATCAGTACTCGGTCTTTAACCAACTGTCCAAATCCTTGTCCGAATCGGCGTCAGATTTATTAGATATTAGAGCCACTTTACAAGAAAAGGCGCGTGATACCGAAGGGCTATTGTTACAGTTATCACAGACGCAAACGGAGCTACAAGAAGGACTGATGACCTCGCGTATGATGCCGTTCGCGCAAGTGTCGCCACGTTTGCAGCGCATCGTGCGTCAGACCGCCAGTGAGCTTGGCAAATCGGTAGAACTGGTTATTATCAATGAGCAAGATGAGATTGATAGAACGGTTCTTGAGCGTATTACCGCACCGCTTGAGCACATGCTAAGAAACTCAGTCGATCATGGTATAGAGATGCCCGCTGAGCGACGAGAGGCTGCTAAGCCTGATACAGGGCGTATCGTGATTGATATTAATCGCGAAGGCGGTGAGATTGTTATTAGTGTCAGCGATGATGGTCAAGGTATCGATGTTAATTCGGTACGTCAAAAGGCTATCAGCCGTAACCTAATCAATAAAGACGACACCACATTAACCGACATGGAAGTGATGCAATACATCTTCCATGCCGGCCTCAGTACTGCCAGTAGCCTGACTCAAATATCCGGTCGCGGCGTGGGTATGGACGTAGTATTAAGTGAAGTGCGTCAACTGGGTGGAACGGTATCGGTACAATCACAGGTTGGGCAGGGTACGGAGTTTGTTTTACGATTGCCGTTGACCATTGCCATTACCGAAGCCTTGGTTGTCCGTTCCGGCTCTCAGAAGTTCGCGGTGCCGCTGATTCAGATTGACCGTATCGAGCGCCTAAATACACAAAGTTTACTCGATTATTATCAATCAGAAGATAGATCGCTTGAGATTGCCGACAATGATTATCGTGTGCGTTATCTAAACGAGATATTATCTAGTACATCGCTAAGCGAGCTGTCAATAAACAACAATATAAGCCTACCTGTCATTATTCTCAAAAATCAGGCAGGACAAAGACTGGCACTACAAGTCGATGAAATCGTGGGCTCACGCATAGATGCGGTGGTGAAGCCTTTAGGACGACCACTGGCAAATGTCACGGGTTTCTCAGCAGCGACCATTACCGGTGATGGCGCAGTAATGCTCATATTAGATGCGCTCGATTTGATGCGCAATGCCCCTGCTCAGCAGCAGATAGTCCATTCAGTAAGCGCTAAAAAACAAGCCATTAAGCGCAGCACACCACAAGTATTGATTGTGGATGACTCAGTGACGGTACGTAAAGTAACCTCACGTATTTTAGAGCGACAAGGCTATAAAACCTTTGCCGCGCGGGATGGGGTCGAAGCATTAGAAATGCTACAAAGCTTGCGACCCGATGTAATGCTACTAGATATCGAGATGCCGCGTATGGATGGGTTCGAAGTTGCCTCGCACGTACGTCATGATCCGCAGTTAAATACCTTACCGATTATCATGATTACCTCGCGAACCGGTGATAAACATCATCAGCGAGCGCGTCAGATTGGTGTCAATGCGTATCTAGGTAAGCCATTCCAAGAGGCCCTCCTGATTTCCACTATCCAAAGCCTGATTAAACAAGCATCAGGAGTACAGGGTGGTTAATCATAGCATTTTGGAAGGTACAGCTGCCAAACTTGATAATAATAAGACGACTAATATCCGAGTTATGGTCATCGCTGAGACTTTGCAGCAGCGACAAGCCTTTACGGATACGTTGACGAAATTTGGTCTGACATTAGTAGGATGCTTGGCACCATCGGAGATTATCCATAATCAGATAGATACATCAAAGATTGAGGCAGATATTTGGTTGGTTGACAGTCAATATGATGATGCGTTGTATCATCGGTTAGAGGACGCATTTGGTGATACGGACTTATCTGATAAGGCACTAGCTAGCCGAGATACGTTAAGCCGGCAGCGGTTGATGCTGGTTGGCTTTGAGCAAGCACCGCAACCTAATGAAATGAATCTATATGCGAAATGGCAGCGCAAACTAAGGCGTAAGCTCGCAAGTATGCTGTCACTGCCGCAACCAGAGTTGAAGGATTCTAATGAATGCTTATATAAGGATAATAGCTATAAACCGTGGCAATATATATTGCTGTTAGTGGCTTCTGAGCAGGATAATAAAGCCGTCGCTGAATTTTTAGACTGTTTACCTAGTGATTTACCGGTTGCGATGATAGTAGCGCAGCCGACAGATAGCGATAAAGTACATGCCCTACCACAGCAGATGAGTGAGCATAATCATTGGCAGAGCCAAGTGATTTCGGTATCTTTGAATATGCAGGCCGGTCATTGCTATATTACACCACCGCAGCCTCAGGTCGTTTATGATTCTACAGGCCGTGCTATTATCACTGATCAACAATGGTCTACCGCTAATACGCCTTGTCTGTCAAGTGTGATAGAGAATTGCAGTGATGCTTTTGGTGAGCAGCTGATTGGTGTTTTATTTTCGAATGTAAAAATAAAAATGGATAGACCTCTAGATATTGGTAAGCTTGAGGAGAATAACAGTCAGATTTGGCAGCAAACGACTGAAATGTTATCGAGTAGAGCACAGCGGATGCAAACAGAGACCAAATTGCCGCAGTATCGTGGTTCATCATTGCAATTGGCACATTATCTGACGGCTTACATTAACCATCAGCAAAGCAGTGTTTAATGTTTTTTATATTGATATCAAGACAGTCAGGGAGACAGGGCGATGGTCCAATCTAAATTAGCAGATACGGCAAGGCTTGAGCATAGCGATTTGTTGACCGTCAATGCAGGCGGACTAACAGTCACAGCCATTTCTGTTGCTGGCTCGCCAGATTGGCTAGTTCCAAGTAGTCTGGTTGTAGAGGCAGTATCTTATACATCCGCATGTGAGCAAGAAGCGTATCGAGTCTTACTATTCTCAGCATTGTCTTTGGCTGAAAGGG
This sequence comes from Psychrobacter sp. CX14, assembly GCF_057396205.2. Taxonomy (NCBI): domain Bacteria; kingdom Pseudomonadati; phylum Pseudomonadota; class Gammaproteobacteria; order Moraxellales; family Moraxellaceae; genus Psychrobacter; species Psychrobacter sp. CX14. Next base: position 699,449 of record NZ_CM183187.1, read on the forward strand.
GGCGTGACCCTGAGATGTTGGTTGTCCTACAAGGCCATGCACCCGAACAGTCCATCGGCTTGTTGGTCAATGGGGAGCTTGAAGAGTACCATATTAAGATTGCTGATATTAAAGATGCAGAGGATGATTTAAACAGTCAGGTCAAAAAGGATAATGGGGATAGGGTAGAGGATTATATTCTCCAAAACGTTGTTTTTAATCATCAAATTTATGCTGTTCCTGATATTGTAGCATTATCAGAGCATATGATATCAACCGATAAAATATCTGATTTAAACGTATAATAGCAGCCAGACTTTAAGTCAGATAATGGATGACACTCTAGCATAATCGAATAGGTGAGTTATGAGCACAAACTTAAATGAGTCCGCTTTAAACAAATCACAGCCGACTAAGCCTAAAAAGTGGTCAGGCGCTGTGCGTTTTTTTCATTGGGGCGGGGCGATATTACTGGTTTTACTGTGGATAATGATAACCCTGCATGAAAGCTCGGATGGCTCCACTTATTTGATGTTGCACAGAGCCTTTGGTGTTTGTTTGCTGCTGTGGATGATTGTTCGAGTCATTGCAAGGGTTATTAGCCAGTCGCCTGCACCAATGCCTATGCCCAAGTGGCAAGTTGCACTGTCTCATCTGACTCATTTGGCATTATATGTGTTGTTATTTGCTATGCCAATTTCGGGTATATTAATGACTTGGTATGGTGGACGCAGTATCGATATGTTTGGTCTGTTCGAGCTGCCTACCATGTTGGTAACAGATAGACCGCAGGCCCGTTTTTTTAATGATGTGCATGCCGATATTATTTGGCCGGCTATCTTGTTCTTTACAGCGCTGCACTTAATCGGCTTTATTCAGCATCAATTTATTAAGAAAGACCATATTATAGCTCGGATTAAATAGACAGCTTTGGGTCACTGTTTATGGTTTGATAGTAATGTGAATATACTGTAGACGATGGGACTTTACTTTAGAAAGTGAAAAAGCGCTGTCAGTTAATGACAGCGCTTTTATAATGCGACTCGAGTTTTAAAGTATTGTTCGTAGTGAACCCTTTATTATAACAATAAAGAGAAACGGCCTAAGAGACGTTATTTACTCTCAGGTAAGCTAATATTCATCTCTAATACATCAAGATTGTCTTCATGGCGATGATTAATATTAACATCGTTAATCTGTACACCATTCACATACTTATTAACCACTTCTAAGATCTCACGCTTCATATTCTCAATACGTTCTGAGGTGAGACGTGAATTTAAGCGGTTTTCACTAGCGACGATAACCTTAAGTCTTTCTGTCGCCATATTGGCACTACCAGAGCTTTTGGTTTCTGCGCTAAACCAGTTACTCCAAAATCCTTTTTTTCTAGACATGCCTAACCTCCAAACCAGCGTTGTAAGAAGCCTTTCTTCTTAACATCAATGTGACGTAATGGTCTATCTTCACCTAAGAAGCGGGCAACGATATCTTCATAACACTGGCCGGCAGTCGAATCACCATAGTGAATAACAGGTTCACCATGGTTTGAGGCTTCAAGAACACTATTACTTTCAGGTACCACACCCAGTAGGGGCACCTTCAAAATATCATTTGAGATGGTATCTATATCCATCATTTCTTTAGCAGCAGCACGTTCTGGGTTATAGCGATTGATAATCAAATGCTCACGTACGGTACCTGTGCCTTCTTCTACTTTTTTGGTGCGGCTTTGTAGCACACCAATGATGCGATCTGAATCGCGTACAGAAGAGATTTCAGGATTGGTAACAATGATTGCTTCATCAGCATGGTACATTGCAAGCTGTGCACCGCGCTCAATACCCGCAGGCGAGTCACATATAATATAGTCAAATTGTTTTGACAACTCTTCGATCACTTCAGCCACACCTTCGTCAGTTAACGCATCTTTATCTCGCGTTTGACTTGCCGGTAAGATGTATAAGTTTTCTAAGCGTTTGTCTTTTACTAGCGCTTGCGATAAACGTGCATTGCCTGAAATCACATCAACAAAATCATAAACAATGCGATTTTCACAGCCCATTAGTAGGTCTAGATTACGCAAGCCCACATCAAAATCAATGACGACAGTTTTATAACCACGTAGTGCTAAGCCTGCGGCAAATGATGCACTTGTCGTAGTTTTACCAACACCACCTTTACCAGAGGTAATTACAACGATCTTTGCCACTATGGCATACTCCTATAAATCTATAAAAATGAGCACAAAGGTGCTCATCACCATTTTAAACACTTAGTGCTTTTGTCAGCTATTTTGCAACAAATTAAACGTTGCAATAAGGAAGCACAAACACACTAATAAAGTCAAATTTTATCCCGCTAGATTATCACAGATACTCGTAAAGTTACAGTATCTACCAAAGCATACGCTTAATTTATGAGTCTATAACTTCATACTGTGTGTTAAATCTTAACGTCTGTAACAACAGTTATCGTCTATCTTACGTTAATCGAGCAGTGTTATTAAAACGGGTAGAATTAAATTAAGGCTAATTTGCTTAGGTATTGTTCATGATTTCAAAGACTAAGCCTTGGCCCTCTACAAATCGTACCTGCACAGGTTGATCAATCATCTCCTCAGGGATGCTGTCATGCAAGCAGTAAGTCCCTGCTACAGATACCAGTGAAGGATTAAAGCGTTGACAGAATATACGCGCCTCTTTATCACCGGTTGCGCCAGCGACTAAACGTCCTTGCGCACGGCCGTAGATATGCAGGCTATTATCAGTAATTACCTCTGCACCGTTATTGACGCTATTGGTCAAAATCAAATCACCACCAACGTGGTTAATACTTTGACCAGAACGCAGCATTTGATCATAAATCATGCTAGTAAAGCTTTCATTAGCGGTAATCTCTGGTTCTTCTTCGCTAATAATTGCCTGTGCTTGAGTAGGCGCAACTGTACTACTGCCATCCTCTACCTTTGTTGCTTCGGTCGCTTGAGAAGCGGCCTGAGGTGCGGCCTTTTTGATAGGGCGAATACGCTCAATACGTTTGCCATCGCCTGGGAAGATAGCCAAGCGTAGCTCTTTTGCGGCATCATCTAAAATACCGGTTACCACACCAATGGGCTGTAAGCCCCAAGACCAGAATAGATCGATTAAAGCAGGTAAGTCTTGCTCGATTTCACTTTCAATAATGACAGGAATTTGACTGCTCTTATTGCTCAAAGTTGACTCTAGAAATGTCTCAATTTCGGTTAAGTCAGCAGTTTCTAGTTTAATGCGTGTAAAGGTCAGCATTTTCCCGTACATTTTCAAGGCAGGCGTCTCAGTTGCAGCGGTCATAGCAAATCCTTAAAGATAAAAGTAGCCGTATTATTATTAGGTTTTATTGGACTGATTGTCTGTAATCAAATGAATTATTGGAATAAAAAGGAAGGTCTAACTGTTTGTCTAAGATTACCAATACGCCCCGCCGAGGTCTAGGGTCAGTCGGTTATTTTAGACAAATATTTTTAAAGTTAATCTGATAATCCATATGCATCGTTAAATATAATAGGCACTGTCGCAAAAACGACTGGCAGAACATGGTAAAAGGCTGACAGGTTTAATATTAGCCCAGATTACAGATGTAGATGCTCTTGATGCTTCCACTGTTGAACCTTAACTTGCTCCTCAAAAGCAGTCAGACTATCGTTCACAACACCAGAGACAAGAGCATCAAGCTCTGGATTATTCAGATTAATATTGGCAATAGTTTCAGCGATCTCATCAATTAGTGCATCGGTAATCTCAGGCTGAGTTAAGTGTGAGAATAGGGTATTAGTGATGTTCTCGCCGATATTTTGACTCACCATATGTAGCTGACTTTCTATCAGTCCGCCAGCAATTGGGATCATACGCAGATAGCGGCGCAGCTCAGGTGTATTATTGAGTGCATCCTGCACTGATAAACCGACTTCAACAGACAACGCTTTCGTAGCCTCACTATGCGCAAGCTTTTTGAGCTGAGGGGTTAGCTCCTCTTTTAAGACGGAGGCGAGCATGGCTTGGATTTGAGGACGATTTTTATTTAATGTCTCATCAAGAAAGCGCTGATTGGCCTGCTCATCTGCAAACTGCTGACGTATATTGCCAGTCGCAGTTAAGATGACGCGGTCAGATAACTCTTCAAAAAGCACATCGTAATAGAATTTACCTGTGGCAATCCATTTTTTGGGCAAGACTTGATAGCCCAATTGATACAGCTTACGGCCTATAAAGAAAGCACGTAATAAACGCAGCGCGCGCAGCTGAGGGAAGCAGCCGAGTACCTCATACCAGTGTGCAAAGGGAAAGAAAAACCAGCGCGTATATTCTTTGTTAATAATTGACAATATCCAACGCAGCGCTAATTCAGCGATTAAGAATATGGTAAAAAAGCCGCCAAGCACTCGAAGCGGATGATGAATATCTTCTGTATAAACCGTATGCAACGATGCCACATTCATCCATTGTGCTACTTGAGCCACAAACTTACTCATTAAGAGCAAATCTACGCTAATAATCATTAGATCAATCACAATAACAATCAACATAACAATGTCATAAAGTAGCGCCAAACGAGTGGCTGTTTTGCTTTTGAGCGGCGGTGGAAGCTCTGATGAATGTAGCTGCTTTGAATTTGGATGGGTCGGCGCTGTTTCGGTGTCTAAATCAGCCATGCGTATGAAATGCCTTTGGTCGGATGCGGTATTTAGCCGTTGCGGTATGGTGAGATTGATATATTTAAATAAAATCGCTGGATGTATATAAGGTATTTCGACCTGTTTTAGACGTTCGAAACGCCGACTCCCTTTATTCTATCAGGGCTTATTTTGTAGCGTGCTTATCCCATCATATATAGATAGGCATAAGCACACAATAAACGAGACGGCGTCAGAGCGATAATCAATGACTCAATGAACACGGTTACGGCTCTAAATTATGAGGTTTTATCTGAGTCCTCAAAATCCGCTTTCATACGTGTAATGAGCTCATCTTTTTCTTGCCAGATTTTATCGAGCCACGCATACATGGTCTGCTTCATGGCCTCGTCGTTATTGTAATCACCTTCCTCAATGGCTGTAAAGAGCTCTTGCGGAATATCAATACGCTTCACATTAACGCCCAAGCGCTTGATATTACCTTTCCATAAGTCAGTATAAGAAGGGCTACCATCTGGATAAACGATGGTCATATCTAAGATACCATCAATCTGAGGACCAAGCGCCTGAATGGCTAGAGAAATACCACCAGCTTTTGGCTTTAATAGATTTTTATAAGGAGACTGTTGTTTATCGCGCTTCTCAGGAGTGAAGCGTGTACCTTCTAGATAGTTCAATAACGCAAAAGGCTTGTCTTTTAATAGCTCGCAGGCACGTTTGGCTTCGAGAATGTCACGACTCTTAAGATCAGGGTTTTTGGCGATTTGCTCTTTGGTATGGCGTTTCATCATCGGAAAGTCTAAGAAATAGAAAGCTTGACCGACAAATGGAATATAAATCAGATTAAATTTGGTGAAAAAACGCGTTAAGGGCAAACGGCCTTGGCTAATGTACTGCACAATACTAGTATCTACCCAAGACAGATGATTACTAATTAACAGATATTGTTTGTCCTGCTCTAAATCATCAGGCAATTCAATACGCCAATCTCTTTCGGGTAATACATTATCAATCAGCTTGTTATTGGTTTCAATCCAATGTTTGGCAATCTTGATAACCGCAGTGTCAGCGACACTTGAGCCGGTAGCAACTTTGGTTGCCCCTAATAACCATAAAGGTGGACCATAGGTAAAGGTGTTGGCACCGATAACGCCAGCGGCAGTGGTCAAAGAGGCAGCTTTGCCTAATAAAGGTGATTTATCATGCAGACGTTGATATATTTTTTTTATTTTCGTTTTCATAAATCAGACCAAGGTAATATGCTAGAAACAAAAAAAGGGAGGTGGATAGTTTACAATTGTAAACCAAGTATCATTACGATGACAACGACTCCCTCTAATTTAAGCACAAAAACAATTGAGATACTGCTTTTGTTCATAAAAGAGTTTGGTTAATGGTGATGAATTCTTCTGTCAATCTACTGCAAATCCTTATAAATAATATGATAACAACTACCGTATGTGACAGAAGTCATGTTTTGTTACATATATGCCATACAGCAAAACCACAATTTATTACATATAGGTAGGTTTTAACCGGCATAATAACTATTGAAACATTTGCTAACTTTATTAAGCAAAGCTTTCTATTATAATGGGACTTATACAGTTAACGAACATACCGTGTTTATAAGTCAACTATACAACGACAAAGCCGGTGATGACCGTAAATAGGAAGTTAAATTTATGGATTTATATTGAGGATTGATTATGAAAAATAAATTAATGATTACAGCACTAGCATCAACAATGGCCCTTGCAGGTTGTGCTACTGATCCAAATACTGGACAACAGTCTATTAACAAAGGTGTATTAGGTGCATTAGGCGGCGCAGCAGCGGGCGCCGGTATCTCTAAAGTAACCGGCGGTGATCATATCGGTCGTGATGCAGCTATCGGTGCAGCACTTGGCGGCGCAGCTGGTCTATACATGGAAAGACAAGAAAGACAGTTACAGCAGCAAATGGCAGGTACTGGCGTAGAAGTTAATCGTAACCCAAATACGGGCAATATTGACCTAGTTATGCCAGGCAATATCACCTTTGCTCATGATAGCACGAACATCAACTCATCTTTCTACAACACGCTTAATAAGCTTGCTGCTACTATGGTTGAGTACAACCAAACGACAGTAAACGTTGCAGGTCATACGGATAGCACTGGTAACTCTTCTTACAATCAAGGTTTATCACAGCGCCGTGCTCAAGCAGTTGCTAACTACTTAGTACAACAAGGTGTTTCTGCAAACCGTATCCGTACTATGGGTTATGGCGAGACTCAACCTATTGCCTCTAACAATACTGAATCAGGTCGTCAACAAAACCGCCGTGTTGAAATCCAAATCAACACACCACAAAATATGAACTAATCACTATTTAAGTAGATTATTTTAATATCTTATAGACTTTTAGTTTATAATAAAAATAGGTTAGCAACTGCTGGCCTATTTTTTTTGTTTAAAAGAGGATTTATTAGACACTTAAGAGGCTTTTAAGATTTTATATTATCTTATTGATAATAGTTATCGATAACTCTATAATTCCTATGCGCATTCAAAAAACTTTAAAACCCTTTATTAAATAAAATTTGAGAATACCTTATGGCTTTAACCACTAAAAATACTTTTATCAAATCAAAGTTAGCCGCTGCTTTGATGGCGACTACTTTGAGTGCTTTAGCGCTGTCAGGCTGCTCTAAAGAGAAAGATGCCGCAGAAACAACTACTGAAAGCAGCGTAGAAGTTGCGGAAAATGATGCTGAAACTACCAACCAAACATCGGGTAGTTATGATCAAGCGTCTGTAGATAAGCTATTAAATAGCTATGCTGATATGGCGCATGCAGCCTATGAAGACTCGCTAAATGAAGCCCTAAAGCTACAAGCGGCTATTGATAAGTTAGTGGCAGAGCCAACACAAGCTAATTTAGACGCTGCAAAAGCAGCCTATAAAGCCGCACGTCAACCGTACTCACAGACTGAAATTTTCCGTTTTGATGAAGGTTTTGTCACTGCCAATGACGATAGAGGCATCGGTAGCGTGGATGGTTGGGAAGGTCAAGTAAACGCATGGCCACTTGATGAAGCCCTAATTGATTATGTCTCAGACGATTATGCCGGCGAATATAATAGCAAAGACAACATTATTAACTCAGACCGCATCACGGTTGGTAGTATCGAGCAAGATACCTCGAAAATTACACCTGAGCTGCTAGCCGAAATGAATGAAATAGGTGGTAGTGAAGCCAACGTAACCACAGGCTATCATGCGATTGAGTTTTTACTTTGGGGTCAAGACACTAATGGCGTTGCAGAAGGTGCGGGTAACCGTCCAGTGACAGATTATATGGCCAACGAGCAATGCACTAGCGGTGAAGGTAATCCTGCTGATTCAGCGGTGTGCGCCAAACGTGGTGAATATTTACAAGCTGCTGCTGAGCTGCTTGTAAGAGATTTAAGCGAGATGGTTGCTGAGTGGGAACCAGGTCCAGGTAATACGCTACGTAGTGACTTGATGGATCGCAGTGATGACAATGCAGTACGTCAGATTTTTTATCAAATGGGTAGCCTTGCCTTAGGCGAGCTTGCATCAGAGCGTATGCAGGTCGCTTTTGTGACCGGTTCAACTGAAGACGAGCACGAGTGCTTTAGCGACCTGACGCATTTAAGCTATGCCAATAATGCCCGCGGTATTGATAACGTGTTTAATGGTCATTACAAAACCGTATCAGGCGATACCGTTGGTGATTATGGTATCAAACAGTTCTTAATCGATGCCGGCCAAAAGGAAGCTGCTGAAAAACTGGATGCAGAATTTAAAAAGGTTGAATCAAGTTTTAATACCATCGTAGAGCAAGGCGAGAAGAACGGTATTAAAGTAGACCAGATGATTGCAACGGTCGGTCAAGCGAGCAAGCAAAACGTTTCTGCTGAAGAGCAAAACAAACGCCGAGGCTGGATTGAATCGGCTATCAATGATTTAAAATCGATGACTGGCGAACTAGAAAACGCTGCTAAGTCGATTGGTATCGATAATCTAGATGCAGACAGTGGTTCGCAGTTCTAGCCATTGACTGATTAGTAGGCAAAACACAGATGTTAAACATTTGGAAATAGGAATAAACTTGGTTTATTCAACGATCCCTATTCGTCTTAGAGAAGTGGTTAATCTAAGTCTGATTAACCCTTCTAATTCGTACTAAGAGACACGTTGCTAGTGTAAAGTTGGCAGCGTGTTTTTGTTTTATAGATACTTCTATTGATTCTGATTTTTCTATTTAAATTAATCCCAACTTTTAAGCCGACTATTATGTCAGTAAATTCTACGAAAAAATTAGCCCAGGCCATTTACGTTTCTTTGACGGCTTTATCCGTCTTAGCGGTAACCGGTTGTCAGCCGCAAAGCGATGAGACTGGCGATGATAATAAAAGTGCTGAGTCAACCAAACAGATAGCCGATAGTTCAAGAACTGAAGTGATTGAATCACTCGCCGGCGTACCGTATAGCCAACTTGTGACTTTTGATCCGCAAGAGGTTAAGCAGGGCGGGGATACCGGTATTAGTATCACCTCTGCAGAAAGTTACTCTAAGCCGTCCTCTAATATCACGCCGTCACGTAAAGGCGATTTCTTTATTGGCAATGCTTTTTTTAAGCAGCCTTGGGTCGTTGCGCCGGCCAGCACCGACAGTCGAGATGGTCTGGGCGCATTATTCAATGTGGCAGCCTGTCAGTCTTGTCATATTAAAGACGGGCGAGGGCACGCGCCTATGTCGGCTGACGATGATGCGGATAGTTTGTTGATTCGGTTAGCAATGCCTGCGACGACGGCTGAGCAAAAGTCAGCCTTAGAGCAGTCTCAGGTTGAGAAGATTGCCCATGCCGTATACGGTGGACAGTTACAAGACCGCGGTGTGCAAGGAGTGCCAGCAGAGGCAAAAATAGCCGTGAAATGGCAAGATGTGTCAGTGACATTCGCAGATGGTCATGTCGAGACGCTGCGACGTCCTAATTTTCAGCTGATCAATCCTGGTTATGGTCCCTTTGATGATGATTTAATGGTATCACCAAGGGTCGCACTACCTATGATAGGTCTTGGCTTATTAGAATATATTCCTGCACAGGCTATTCAGCGTCAGGCAGATGTTGATGATAAAAATAAAGATGGCATTAGCGGTAAATATAACTGGGTAATTGATCCTCAAACTGGCAAGCAAGCATTGGGTAAATTTGGCTGGAAAGCAGGTCAGACCCGCCTTATTACCCAAAATATGAGCGCTTTTAATGAAGATATGGGGCTGACCTCACGCATTCGGCCGATCGAGTCTTGTACTAAAAATCAGCCACAATGTTTAAACGCCACGACCGGCGCTGATGATCAAGGTGATGGCAAGCCGCCGGTTGAAGTCAGTGATGACGTGGCTAAATTTGTTGAGTTTTATACTCAGAATTTAGCAGTTCCTCATCGCCGTAATGCAGATAAAAAGAATGTTCTGGCCGGTAAAAAACGCTTTTATGACATGGGTTGTCAAGACTGCCATACACCGCGTTATCAGCTACCAAAAGGTGATGATAGTCATATTGAGCAGCAAGGTCAGGTGATTTATCCTTATACAGATTTACTGCTACATGATATGGGTGAGGATTTAGCAGACCGTACTGTAGCGGGCAAGCTACCACCAAAAGACGCTCAAGTTGAGTTTTTAGCGACTTCTTATGAATGGCGTACACCTGCATTATGGGGCGTGGGTCTAGCGCAAACCGTAGATTCGCAGGCGACCTTCTTACATGATGGTCGGGCACGTACATTGATGGAAGCGGTCTTATGGCATGGCGGTGAGGCGGCACCGCACAAAAAAAAGGTGTTGCAGTTAGATAAGCAAGGCCGTGAGGAATTGACCGCCTTCTTAGAGTCATTATAACGACCACTGGCTAATAAATAAAAGAAACAGTAAATGGGCGGGGAGTGGATTAATATGAACCACTCCAACCTTGTAAATTGACAACATTAGATTAAGACAATCATTGAGAACACTATGAAAAAACACCAACTGGCAGCCATGGTTTTATCTGCTTTAAGTGCCGGTATATTAATGAGCTGCACTAAGCCTGAAGAAACGCCACAAGAAAATACACGTGCTCAAGACAGTGATAAGAGTACGAATACGGCGACACAAGCGAGTACTGATATCAATAATTCTGCAAGTATTCAGAAAATAGAATTATCTGCAGATACCGCAAAAAGCTATCTGACTCAAGTGAATGACCATCAGATATTACCAGCGTATCAAAATGTTTTGCAGCAAAGCCAACGATTAAATGAGTTAGCAACCAAAAGCTGTCAAGCGACTGGTACGGTTGATAGTGAGCAACTAGCTGCATTACGCGCACAGTGGCTAGAGCTTGCCAAAGCGTGGGCCAGTGCCGAGGTTGTTAATTTTGGTCCGGCAATGGATAGTATGAGTAATCTTTATATTAATTATTATCCAGATGAGCGTGGGCTTGTGCATCAAGGGGTGATTGACCTAATCGATGCCAATCCTAATCTAACCCCAGAGGAGCTTGCATCAGAGAGCGCCATCGTGCAAGGCATCCCTGGGTTAGAGGAAGTACTGTATGCTAATGAGACGCTAAGTGCAGGCCAGTGTCAGTATGTGATTAGTGCGAGCGGCGCATTAATAAATCGCTTAGATAATGTGCATCAAGCATGGTTGGAGCAGCCGGCTCAGCTATTAGGTATCGATGACTCAGGTAGTATGCTAGGTATGAACCGCTGGATTAACTCCATCTTGGCCTTGGTTGAGACGACTAAGAGCAGCTCATTAGATCAGCCTTTGGGGTTAACGGGTAACAAAAAAGGTCACTTACCTGCCGATGCGGCTGGTCAAAGTCGCGAGATTATCACGGCAAAAGTGGCGGTGCTCAATAAAGCTTTAACCGATCCTGCTCTAGTCGCTATCTTATCTGAAAATAGTCAAGAAACTATAAGCAATCAGATGTCTACTTTATTGGCGGAGATATCAAGTTTATTAGCAGAATTGCCTGAAGATATCGCAGATGCCAATACCGAGCAACAAAAAGCCTTATACGATAAGCTTACTGAACTGACTCAAGTCATTAAACGTCAATTAATGCCAACTCTTGGCGTACAAGTGGGCTTTAATGATACGGACGGCGATTAATATTATGTCGAGTATACAGACACTAAAAGCCGGTGCCAAAACCTTAGCCTTATCGGGTCTAGGTACAGCCGCTTTGGTTGGTGCTCATCATTTGGGACGTAAGCAGTACAATCCCAATGCGCGTTTGCTCGATTATGCGTATGGAATGATGCATAAGATGCGTACGCTACAGGCAAAGGGATTATCTAATAGTGAGTCTGATGTTAGTGTTAGTACTCAACAAGTTGCCCAAACAGTTCAGGTAAAAGAGACTGTTGATAATGTCCTGTTGAATAACACTGCACCGTGTTGGGTTAGCGGTGTGGCGGATTTAAATACCAATGCGTTTGCCGTAGTAGGTATCGATGAAACTCGGCAACTTGTTTGGCAAACGACAATGCCAGAACGGGTGCATGACATTCTTATTCAGCCTACACACAGTAATGAGCCTCTAAAGTTAGATAAGGCACAACATGTGGCCGTAATGGGGCGTCGTCCTGGTGAGTGGTTTTGGATATTGGATGCTCAAACCGGCACGCTTCTGCACAGTATTCATGCCGAAGAAGGCCGTCATTTTTATGGTCATGCCTGTTATAGTTTAGCGGGTGACTTGTTATACGTCACCGAAAATAACACCGAAGACTTTAGCGGTATTATTGGTGTCTATGACGTTGCTCAAGATTATAAAAAAATCACTGAATTTGCGTCACACGGTATCGGCCCACATGAAATTGTGATGCATCCGGATGGCGAGACCTTGGTGATTGCCAATGGTGGTATCAAAACTGAACGAGCCTCGCGTGAAGAGTTAAATCTCGATAGCATGCAGCCGTCCCTTGCTTATTTGAATCGTCATACCGGTGAATTGCTGGAACAAATATTTCCTGAGCATAATCAGATGAGTGTGCGTCATCTGGCAATGCATGACAGTGGCCGAGTGGCTATCGGCATACAATTCCAAGGTCCACGTCATTTAAGCGTCCCGATGGTGTTAACGCATAGCCGAGGAGAGGCTAATTTCACACCGCTGCAAATCCCTAAACACGATACCAAGGGTTGGCACCGATTCCACCATTACATCGCAAGTGTTGCGATTGATTCAACTCACAATTTATTGTGCGCAACCAGTCCACTAAGCGGCTGTGCGTCTGTGTTTGATTTAGATACAGGGCTGCTTATTGACGATACCATGCTTGCTGATTGTGCTGGCGTGACAACAGGGGCCTCAAAAGAAGAACGCGAGTCAAATCAAAAGTCACCACAGTTTTTAGTTAGTGATGGTCAGGGTCACCTAACCAGTATCCGTATCGAGTGTCAGACAGATGAGCAAGGTAACAAAGTGCCTGTGTTAATGAGTACGGATAAAGTACATCAGCCGTATGCGTTTGATAATCATCTTACTACTTTAGCCATAGCCAATAGTTAGCTGTAATGAGGTTTAATAGCGGCTCATCACAGACTCAAACGGCAGAGATTTATCATCATCTTGAGCAGATATTGGCAGAGGCAGACATTCAGCTTAATATCACCCGTAAGCAGGTCAAAAATATCAACTTTCGACTAAAGCTGAACCAACTATCTGTATCCGCCCCACATTATGTGAGCGATAAAGACATTGTTGCTGCCTTATCTCGGCGTATCGAGTGGGCGATTACTCAACATGCTAGCCTATTAAAACGTCAGCGTATGCTCGAATCTCAAACGCCAGACATAAGTAGAGATAATAACACTCAATCTGATTATGGCTTCTCGCCTATTTATTTGTGGGGAGAGCCGCAAAGTCTGATTATGGGCGAAGCGGAGAGATTGCATTGGTATCGTAGCGAGCTACAACAGGTTATGCCTCGCTTATTTGCCAAGTGGCAGCCTATTGTCGGCGCTTCTGCCAATGAGACACGTATCAAAAAGATGAAAACACGATGGGGCAGCTGTAATACTCGTGCCAAAAGGGTTTGGCTATCGGTCTATTTGCCTGCCTATCCTATAGAATGTACTGAATACGTTATTGTGCATGAATTGTGTCATCTGCATCACGCCAATCACAGTCCAAAATTTTGGGCGGAAGTGGTGCGTTCTATGCCAGATTATAAACGCTGGCATAATAAGTTGGCGGGCAAGTCAGGTGATGTTGACTAGGTTCCTCTAAAGCTTTGCAGTCTTTATTAAGGGCCTTCAAAGTCGACTGGCTAAAAGCTCAATTTCTCGTCTTATATTCTGCTGGGCGATGTGCTCGCACTGATGATAAAAATCTTCAGTAAAGTATAATCGATCACGATTCAAAAACTGTTCGAGTACCGCTCTTCTACCCTCTATAAAGTCATGATTGCTAACATGAGCATACTCAAGCCGAACGAGCTCTGAGTAAGTCTGATAATCTAACCAATCAGCGCCTAGAATAGCCAAATCCATATCCAAAAAGTATTTAGCGTCTTGTGCTATCAAGTCGACTCTATTTTTTGAATGCGTATCACAACTTTCTATCTGGTGTTTGGCTGTCATCATGATCAGCGTATCGACTTGCTCTACGAGTTTGCTTGGTAACTTTAACTGTAGCGACTGCCGGAAATAGTCTGCGCTCTGTCTTTCGTTATCAGCCTGAGTTGGGTCATAAATAATATCGTGATACCAAATAGCCAACTCCACCGCAGTCTTATTTTCAATATACTGAGTATAACGATCTAAATTCTGCAGCATATGATAAATATGAGTTAACCGATGATAATATCGATGTGTCTCGTTGTAATGATTTAGTAGCTCATCCCAACGTTTGGTTATCCAAGCAGTCTTTTCATCAATATCTAACACTTGTTTATTTGAACCAGTATCATCAAAGCTGTCATGAGAGATAGCCTGCAATATTAAGGCCGCAAAGCGGTGCTTAAGTGCTTCAAGAGTGGCTTCACTTAGTTTAGTCATCTGCTCTACCACCTTATGTTGGATTCAATATACCAAGCGCTATTCAACCCTTTAAGCTATTATGTAAAAGCTTTCTCTAGCGCATCTTTAAAGATTTGACCCAATAGATTTATATCATCAACACGGGCATAATTTAGGCGAGTTACAAAGGCAATGCGGCGGTGTGGTCCTTTTTCAGAAAGTGGTACAGTAGCCACTTCATTATTTTGATGACGCACTTGTTTTAATGCCATCTCCGGAATGAGGGTAGTCCCCATGCCAGCGAGTGCCATTTGAATCAGCGTATTTAAACTGGCATCAGAGAAATTAGACTTAAACTCATCACGGTCAAATGAGCAGACAGACAGCGCCTGATCGGTTAAGCAGTGTCCTTCACCCAATAGCATCAGTTTGGCTTGGCTTAGTTCCTCAGCGCTAATGGTCTCAAGCTTGGCCAAAGGATTATCATTTGGGAAAATAGCAAAGAAATCTTCTTGCCAAAACTCAAAGGTATGCAGACCATCAACGGCATAAGGCAGGGCAATAATCGCTGTATCAATATGACCGTAACGCACTTGCTCAAGCAGACGCTCAGTTTGACGTTCTACCACTGTCATACGAAAGTTAGGATATTGCGTCTTTAGCTCGGGCAATACTTTAGGTAATAAATAGGGTGCAATCGTTGGAATCATGCCGACCGTCATAGGATAGGCAAGCGGTGTTTGATGACTATGAGCACGTGTGGTTAAATCGTGTATTTCAGAAAAAATACGCTGCGCACGAGTCAAAATCTCTTCACCAATAGGGGTGATAAGCACTTGCTTATTGTTACGCTCAAAAATCTGAGTATCTAGCTGCTTCTCAAGCTCAGCGATACCTAAGCTTAAAGCGGACTGAGAGATATTGCATTCTTCTGCAGCGCGTTTAAAATGGCGGTGTTTGGCGACGGCAATGGCAAATTCTAATTGTCTTAAAGTAATCATTTTTTAATCTCTAATAGATGTTTTAATAGTAAAAGCAGTTTGATAGGGTTTTTAATCGGTTCTTATTATTGGCAGTTAAACATAATGTGTTGAAATTTACGGTTCGACTCGCATATATTTAGTAATCAAGTTAATAAGAGTAGCGAGTCTTTAATGATATTGTCATAAGTATAATAAAATAGATTTTATGTTTTATAAAACAAAACATCAAGTTAAAATGTTTAAACTAGATTAAACCACTATCTTTGTTAGAATACATCTTGTAGTTAGCCAATAACTATTACAATCAATAACATCATATTTCTGTCATGGCAATATGATAGGTTATACTGGATTTAGAAAGTTTTAGTCAGTCATATAATAATCATTTTTAGTTAAACCCACCAATAAAAAAGGAGCCAAAAAATGGCGTCAATTATCAATCAAGAAATTCCTGAGTTTTCAGCTGAAGCGTTCGTTAACGGTGAGTTCAAAACCATCACTTCAGACGATGTTAAAGGTAAATGGGCTATCTTCATGTTCTATCCAGCAGACTTTACATTTGTTTGCCCAACTGAACTTGAAGACATGGCAGCTCAGTACGAAGAGCTTAAAGGCCTAGGTGTTGAAGTATACTCAGTTTCAACGGACACTCACTTCACGCATAAAGCATGGCATGATTCTTCAGAAGCTATTGGTAAAGTTAATTTCCCAATGATTGGCGATCCAACTGGTCGTATCACTCGTGGCTTCAACGTAATGATTGAAGAAGATGGTCTTGCAGAACGTGGTACGTTCGTAGTAGACCCAGACGGTAAGATTCAGGTTGCTGAAATCCATGCCGGCGGCATCGGCCGTAGTGCAAAAGACTTAGTTCGTAAAGTGAAAGCAGCTCAGTACGTTCGTGAAAACGACGGTGAAGTTTGCCCAGCAGCTTGGGAACAAGGTCAAGAAACGCTTAAACCAAGCCTAGATCTAGTAGGTAAAATCTAATTTTTCTTCTTTAATATAAAAGAAAGATTAGCTTAAATCTTAAAAAGCTCCGCTATTTATTTAGTGGGGCTTTTTTTATATCTTATAAGAATGTCGAGTATAAAAAAGAAAGGCCATACCTACTAATATTATCATATAGGGTATGGCGTTTTTCTGGTTTAACTCGTTAAATAGTGGCCTATATTATAGGTCAATATCAATGGTGTTAGAGGCATTGCTCTGATTGCTGATCTTCTTAGTATCAATCTCTTTGGATACTTCAAGAATAGTAGTCTGATTAGATTTATCTAAGTATTTTTGCGCTTTATCGACCTCAGTAGTTAAGGTGTCTACCGTTTGCTTCATATTATCAAGCGCTTGAATCTTATAGTTGCTAATCATGTCCATGGTTTCATAGACGTTATTAAACGCATTTTGCAGTTTATCAAGCTCAATAGTACTATTAGTCGCTTGTTCATGAATTTCTGTGGATTGACGTTTCATCATTGCAGAAGTTGATTCAATCAAGCTACTGGTTGTTTTGTTAAGCGCCGTAATCTGATCAAGTACCAGCTTCTGATTGGTCATAGCTTGAGCAACAACAACAGCAGTACGTAATGCAGATACCGTAGTTGTGGTCGCACGGTCCACACCTTTAATAAGCTCTAAGTTGTTTTTGCGAATGGTATCTAAGGCTAAATAACCCTGAACGTTTACTGCTAGCTGGGTTAAAAAGTCAGTATTTTTCTGACGCACATAAAATAGCATCTCTTCTTTAATAATGCGTGCCTTTTCAGGATCCGTCGCTTCAATCTGATATACCTTTTGTTCCAACTGCTCGTCAATTTTTTTACCGACATAAATATATTGACGGATTTGCTGCATAAGATTCCACATATTGAATTTTTCTTGCTCAATCATGGCGTTGTCTTTTAGCAGTTCGTCTTTACCGTTATATAGACTGGTTACGACCGCATTAATATGCGATTGCGCCGATTCATATTGACGAAAATAATCTTGAACCTTATTACCTAGCGGAATTAAGCCAAACAGTTTACGTGAGCTGGTTAGCTGTTTTTTACTAGGATCTAAATCCTCAACAATACCGCGCAGCTCAGTTAATGACTTGGCGATGGGAGAATTATCGAACAAGCCTTTATCTAAGCTTTTGGCGGGCAGCTCAAGCATACGGTTTGATACTTGAGCCGACTCGCGGATTTCTTTGTTACCTAGATTATGAATCGATTGCACATTTTCTTTAAACTCATCGCTTTGCACAGGATTAGTCAATACATGATTCACAAAAGCATCAACTTTGGCGTCGAGCTCAGGAATTTGATTAGAATCAAGTTTAACAATCTGATCCGCTTCACTGGTTGGGACTTCTTTTACCGGCTCAGGCGGCGTTAAGCTAATAGATGGGGTACTGGCGTTTTCTGGTGGTGTCAATTCTTGCATTGAAAATCATCCTTTAGTTTTAATGTTCAATTTCAAATATAGAGTCTTTATTGTAATTAGCGTTACCGCTTTTATAGACTCGCTTATAATCAGCTATATAGTTTCTAATAACTCTGTGTTTCTAATAACTCTGTATTGTCTAAATAGTACAAGAAAGCAGGGCTTGATGATATTAGATAAAAGTAAATAAAACCAAACCAATACGCAGGCATAAAAAACCACCAATTTGCAATGACAAATTGGTGGTAGCGTTCGATTGTGTCATTAATCAACTATCAATGACGGTCAACCAAACTTATAACGCATTAAAAATAGCGTTGAACTATTATTTTTTACGAGTTGGGCCAAGCAACATACCCATTTGACGGCCTTCCATCTTAGGATGTTGCTCAACATTTGAGAGTTCAGCGGTATCTTCGATGATACGCTCAAGCTGCTGGCGGCCAAGGTCTTGGTGAGCCATTTCACGGCCACGGAAACGAATCGTTACCTTCACTTTGTCTTGGTCTTCCAAGAAGCTGATGATTTTACGCAATTTAACTTGGTAATCTGCTTCATCAGTACTTGGGCGCAATTTCATCTCTTTAAGCTGAGTTTGCTTTTGGTTCTTTTTCGCCTCTTTCGCCTTTTGCTTTTGGTCATACAAGTAACGCTTGTAGTCCATAATCTTACAAACAGGCGGTTTAGCATCCGGTACCAATTCAACCAAATCTAGATTGTCATCACGAGCCGCTTGACGGGCTGTTTCAATGTCGACAACGCCCATCTGTTCGCCGTCTTCTTTTACTAGGCGAACTTCTTTTTGCTGAATCTCTTCGTTGATGTTCAAACGGTTTGACTGTTTAATAGGTATTACTCCTCATCAGTTTTTGTTGTTAGTCGACCCTTTTGGGCGACAGCTTTCTGTACTAATTCAATAAAGTCAGCCACAGCCATCACGCCAAGGTTTTCGCCTTCACGTGTGCGTACGTTTACTTGTCCTGACTCAACTTCTTTATCCCCTAATACTAGCATATAGGGGATACGTTCTAATGTTCTTTCTCGTATCTTAAATCCAATCTTTTCATTACGCAAGTCACTAATAGCACGCAGACCTGCATTTTTAAGCTCGCTCAGCACATTTTCACAAGCAGGGGCTTGTTTGTCTGTGATATTCATCACCACAACTTGCTGCGGCGATAACCATACAGGCATCCAACCAGCATAATGTTCGATTAGCATACCCAAAAAGCGCTCAAATGAACCTAAGATAGCGCGGTGCAACATAACTGGTGTGTCACGTTCGCCATTCTCGTTAATAAATTCTGCGTCTAAGCGTTTTGGCAAATTAAAGTCTAACTGCAATGTACCGCATTGCCATACACGGCCAATTGAGTCACGTAAGCTAAACTCAATTTTAGGACCATAGAAAGCACCTTCACCTTCTTGTAGTTCCCATTCAAGACCCGCATCATCAAGCGCTTCTGCCAGCGACTTTTCGGCCGCATCCCAAAGCTCATCGGCACCCACACGCTTTTCAGGGCGAGTTGATAGCTTCATTTCAATATTATCGAAACCAAAGTCTTTATAAACGTCTAAGGTCAGCTTAATAAAGTCAGACGCTTCTTTACCAATTTGTGCATTGGTACAAAAGATATGTGCATCATCTTGCGTAAATCCGCGTACACGCATGATGCCATGTAGCGCACCAGACGGCTCATTACGATGGCACGAACCAAATTCTGCCAAACGCAGTGGTAGGTCACGATACGATTTTAAGCCTTGGTTAAAGACTTGCACATGACAAGGGCAGTTCATTGGCTTGATGGCGTAGTCACGGTTTTCACTGTGTGTGGTAAACATATTTTCAGCATAGTTATCCCAGTGACCCGACTTTTCCCACAAACCTCTATCGACAATTTGTGGTGTCTTAATCTCAAGATAGCCATTATCTTGCTGTACTTTACGCATATACTGCTCAAGCACTTGATAAATAGTCCAACCATTCGGATGCCAAAACACCATACCCGGCGCTTGCTCTTGCAAATGAAACAGATCTAGTGCCTTACCAATCTTACGGTGGTCCCGTTTTTCAGCTTCTTCAATACGTTCAATATAGGCTTTTAGATCTTTTTTATCCGCCCATGCAGTACCATAAATGCGCTGAAGCTGTTCGTTCTTGGCATCACCGCGCCAGTAAGCACCGCTCATTTTCATAAGCTTAAATACTTTTAAGAAACGCGTGTTTGGCACGTGTGGGCCACGGCACATATCGACGTATTCTTGATGATGATATAAGCCGAGCTCTTTTTCTTCTGGCATCTCTTCAATCAGTTTGAGCTTATAATCTTCACCGCGCCCTTCAAAGATTTTAATCGCTTCATCACGAGGCGTCATCTTTTTGATAACGTCATAGTTTTGCTTAAT
Organism: Psychrobacter sp. CX14; assembly: GCF_057396205.2. NCBI lineage: Bacteria > Pseudomonadati > Pseudomonadota > Gammaproteobacteria > Moraxellales > Moraxellaceae > Psychrobacter > Psychrobacter sp. CX14. Next base: position 719,947 of record NZ_CM183187.1, read on the forward strand.
CAGCTCTGCCATGCGCTTTTCAATAGCAGCCATGTCATCCGGTGTAAATGGCTTTTCACTATAGATGTCGTAATAAAAGCCATCTTCAATGACAGGACCAATAACCATTTTGACATCAGGATAAAGCTGTTTTACTGCATGCCCTAATAAATGAGCAGTAGAATGGCGAATAATATCCACGCCATCTTTATCTCTTGCGGTCACAATTTCAACCTTGGCATCATGCGTAATGGGATCACTTGCATCAACAAGTTTGCCGTCTACACGTCCTGCAATCGTTGCTTTTGCAAGGCCAGGGCCAATGCTCTCAGCCACTTGCATGACTGAAGTTTCACCTTCAAACTCTTTAACACTGCCATCAGGCAAAGTAATTGCAACCATATTTCAAATCCAAATAATTTATAATACAAATTAAAAATTCATCACTATTATAATTGTGACAAAAATAACAAACACAACCATTAAAACAGAAAAACCGACCTCAAAGCCAGTTTATAAGTCGTCATTCATCCTATTATAAAGGATTTTTTATTCGTTTTTATAGCTATTCCTGCTTTTCGCTACTATCTACATGAGCGAATGACACGGTGGCTAACGTTTGGCAAGTCTCTTGCTTCGCGAGCCTAGCCAAACTAAGCCATCGTACCTCATTCGCTCATGCAGTATATCCGCTGCAATCAGGGCTAGCGGCAACATCGTGTTCTTGCTACTATCGTCTGTGCTAGGAAGGTTATCTTATTGAAAAAGACTTATTAGAGTTAAGAGCTCATTTAGAATAATTAGCAATTTAAATAGCACATTACAACTAAAACCAATGTTTTAGTTGTTTAGAAGGGGGTGGCATGTTTTGTTAAGTACTCAAAGAAAAGAGCTTTTGTTAAAGGTGGTATGGTTTTTAGTGATGGCAGGCGTCATGTATTGCAGAATATATGATTACCTTTCAAGATACGAAGCGTTAGCGCTCTTTGTCATCTATACATTAATACATGTACTGGTTATTGAAAGGCTAGTACTTGGCAAAATAATGATAGCGAATAAGAAATGAAGTCGAACAAGAAAAGCCGTAACGAGAAGAGCAATAAAAAATAGCCATTAGCTAGGTTGCATAGTACTTAGCGTCAAATACTTATTAATACCTTATTCTCTCAACTCTTGATGTAGGCTGTGGCTTTGGCCCAGCATTTTTGGTTAAAGGTCTTGATTTGATAGTTTAATAGCACCGGCGTACATTGAATTATGATGAGTTGAGAACGGGGTTATTAATAGTTTTTAACATTAGTCTCTAAATACGAAGCGTGTGCTGTAGCAACGAAACCCACGGTTTAGATTTCAAATTAAAGCGTATATCTTAATGAAACGTTGACGATAACTATGACCTACAATAGGTGAACTAGAATTAGCTGAGCGGGTAGTTAATAAGATTTGTACCTTTTGAATATCTCAAATCAAAACAATACTCTATTGTTGTTTAAATAATTCTCCCACCCGATTGACCTTGGTCTAATAGTCTATATAATACGCTACCTGTTCAAGAGAAAGCCTAGCGTAAGCGAAGCGGATAAAAAATTAAAAACTTTAAAAAAGCTCTTGACTAAATAATTAAAGCGTCTATAATACGCACCTCATCGGGACAACGAGATTGCCAATTGAAAGGTTGGATTCAAGTTACCTGAATGAAACGAATTAGAACAAAAGCTTGACAGGAATCGAAAAAGTGATATACTGAATGGCTCGCTAAGTAAGAACGTAAATTGCTTAAACTTATCTTAGTGTTAAACTTACCGCGGATGACGCGATAAGTCAACTATTTAAAAGCTAAAATCAAAGAACAACTTGTGTGGATTTTTGCTGATTTAGGATGCTAAAAATTAAAGTTGGGGCTATCTCTTATCGGGGTAGTGACTAACTATAAAAATTATCATTCTTTAATTAGTAAAGAAACTCGAAGTTAATTCATTATATGAAACATACGGAAAGCAAATTTGCTAGTAATAGGATGAGCCAAGTTTAGAAGTCTCTTTAAAGGACTTCATAGCAAGATTAAACTGAAGAGTTTGATCATGGCTCAGATTGAACGCTGGCGGCAGGCTTAACACATGCAAGTCGAGCGGAAACGATGGTAGCTTGCTATCAGGCGTCGAGCGGCGGACGGGTGAGTAATACTTAGGAATCTGCCCAGTAGTGGGGGATAGCACGGGGAAACTCGTATTAATACCGCATACACCCTACGGGGAAAAGGGGGCGCTTGCGCTCTCGCTATTGGATGAGCCTAAGTCGGATTAGCTAGTTGGTGGGGTAAAGGCCTACCAAGGCGACGATCTGTAGCTGGTCTGAGAGGATGATCAGCCACACCGGAACTGAGACACGGTCCGGACTCCTACGGGAGGCAGCAGTGGGGAATATTGGACAATGGGGGCAACCCTGATCCAGCCATGCCGCGTGTGTGAAGAAGGCCTTTTGGTTGTAAAGCACTTTAAGCAGTGAAGAAGACCTTATGGTTAATACCCATAAGCGATGACATTAGCTGCAGAATAAGCACCGGCTAACTCTGTGCCAGCAGCCGCGGTAATACAGAGGGTGCAAGCGTTAATCGGAATTACTGGGCGTAAAGCGAGCGTAGGTGGCTTATTAAGTCAGATGTGAAATCCCCGGGCTTAACCTGGGAACTGCATCTGATACTGGTGAGCTAGAGTAGGTGAGAGGGAGGTAGAATTTCAGGTGTAGCGGTGAAATGCGTAGAGATCTGAAGGAATACCGATGGCGAAGGCAGCCTCCTGGCATCATACTGACACTGAGGTTCGAAAGCGTGGGTAGCAAACAGGATTAGATACCCTGGTAGTCCACGCCGTAAACGATGTCTACTAGTCGTTGGGGGACTTGATCCCTTAGTGACGCAGCTAACGCAATAAGTAGACCGCCTGGGGAGTACGGCCGCAAGGTTAAAACTCAAATGAATTGACGGGGGCCCGCACAAGCGGTGGAGCATGTGGTTTAATTCGATGCAACGCGAAGAACCTTACCTGGTCTTGACATATCTAGAATCCTGCAGAGATGCGGGAGTGCCTTCGGGAATTAGAATACAGGTGCTGCATGGCTGTCGTCAGCTCGTGTCGTGAGATGTTGGGTTAAGTCCCGCAACGAGCGCAACCCTTTTCCTTAGTTACCAGCGGTTCGGCCGGGGACTCTAAGGATACTGCCAGTGACAAACTGGAGGAAGGCGGGGACGACGTCAAGTCATCATGGCCCTTACGACCAGGGCTACACACGTGCTACAATGGTAGGTACAGAGGGCTGCTACACAGCGATGTGATGCGAATCTCAAAAAGCCTATCGTAGTCCAGATTGGAGTCTGCAACTCGACTCCATGAAGTCGGAATCGCTAGTAATCGCGGATCAGAATGCCGCGGTGAATACGTTCCCGGGCCTTGTACACACCGCCCGTCACACCATGGGAGTTGATTGCACCAGAAGTGGGTAGCCTAACCTTTTAGGATGGCGCTCACCACGGTGTGGTTGATGACTGGGGTGAAGTCGTAACAAGGTAGCCGTAGGGGAACCTGCGGCTGGATCACCTCCTTATTGACGCATCCGGTCAGCAAGAATTCACAACAAGTTGTTCTTTGGTTTTAGTAAGCTTTAAGCTCAGGGTCTGTAGCTCAGCTGGTTAGAGCACCGTGTTGATAACGCGGGGGTCATAAGTTCAAGTCTTATCAGACCCACCATACAACTGAGTTAAAACAGACCTAATGATTGTTAGAAGCTCTACTAGGAATTCGCGCTTTTAGAAATTTCCCTTTAAGGAAATTTCTCTTGCGCTCGGAGCGAAGCAGTGCTTCGCTTGTATCCTCGCTCAGGGGCCATAGCTCAGCTGGTAGAGCGCCTGCCTTGCACGCAGGAGGTCAGGAGTTCGACTCTCCTTGGCTCCACCATTTAGTGATACAGATTAAGAGTAATAGATAAACCAGAATTAAGTGATTACTGATTACTTACTTCTGTTTTATACAGAAAGCATATGACGACTGGATGACAGCGTTATTATTATTTAAAAACATAGATATGAGTTGTAATACGGTTGATACCTAATCTTTCACGTTTAGGTATCAACCAGTAACCAACCTCTTTAACGACACCAGTTGTTATCCCAAGAGGTTGGTTACAAAGTAAAGAGAACTGAATCAAGCGTAAATTATCAAGGTGATATCGTTATAATTACGGCAAACAACCGGTTAAGAACTAGATTTATGCATTGGTTAAAACACCTCGGATTACTTCGAGGTTGTCTTTAACCGATAGTAAATAAAAGCTTAGCTAACCAAGACTACTTGGGGTTGTATGGTCAAGTAATTAAGCGCACATGGTGGATGCCTTGGCAGTCAGAGGCGATGAAAGACGTGACAGCCTGCGATAAGCTTCGGGGAGGTGGCAATAACCTGCGATCCGGAGATTTCTGAATGGGGAAACCCACCTAACGTAAGTTAGGTATCCTAATTTATTAGGAAGCGAACGAGGGGAAGTGAAACATCTCAGTACCCTTAGGAAAAGACATCAATAGAGATTCCCCTAGTAGCGGCGAGCGAACGGGGAGGAGCCGACTTAATTTTATGTAGAAGAACAGTGTGGGAAAACTGGCCATAGTGGGTGATAGCCCCGTATTCGAAACATAAATGCAAGCATATTAAGTAGTGCGGGACACGAGAAATCCTGTATGAAGATGGGGGGACCATCCTCCAAGGCTAAATACTCCTGACTGACCGATAGTGAACCAGTACCGTGAGGGAAAGGCGAAAAGAACCCCTGTGAGGGGAGTGAAATAGAACCTGAAACCGTGTGCGTACAAGCAGTGGGAGCGGACTTGATCCGTGACCGCGTACCTTTTGTATAATGGGTCAGCGACTTATATTCTGTAGCAAGGTTAACCATTAGGGGAGCCGTAGGGAAACCGAGTCTTAATAGGGCGAATTAGTTGCAGGGTATAGACCCGAAACCGAGTGATCTATCCATGAGCAGGTTGAAAGTGCCGTAACAGGCACCGGAGGACCGAACCCACTATCGTTGAAAAGCTAGGGGATGACTTGTGGATAGGGGTGAAAGGCTAATCAAACTCGGTGATAGCTGGTTCTCCCCGAAAGCTATTTAGGTAGCGCCTCGGACGAACACCATTGGGGGTAGAGCACTGTTTCGGCTAGGGGGTCATACCGACTTACCAAACCGATGCAAACTCCGAATACCGATGAGTGATATCCGGGAGACACACGGTGGGTGCTAACGTCCATCGTGGAGAGGGAAACAACCCAGACCGCCAGCTAAGGCCCCAAATTCCTAGTTAAGTGGGAAACGAAGTGGGAAGGCATAGACAGCTAGGAGGTTGGCTTAGAAGCAGCCATCCTTTAAAGAAAGCGTAATAGCTCACTAGTCGAGTCGGCCCGCGCGGAAGATGTAACGGGGCTCAAACTAGGAGCCGAAGCTGCGGATTTGAACATGTTTCAAGTGGTAGGGGAGCGTTGTGTAAGCCTGTGAAGGTGTGTCGTAAGGCATGCTGGAGGTATCACAAGAGCGAATGCTGACGTGAGTAACGATAATGGGTGTGAAAAGCATCCACGCCGGAAGATCAAGGGTTCCAGTCCAACGTTAATCGGGGCTGGGTGAGTCGACCCCTAAGGCGAGGCCGAAAGGCGTAGTCGATGGGAAATCAGTTAATATTCTGATACTTGTTTATGATGTGATGGAGGGACGGAGAAGGTTATGCCAGCTCAGCGATGGTTGTCTGAGTGAAAGGATGTAGGTAGACGGCTTAGGTAAATCCGGGCTGTTAATACTGAGATCTGATAGCAAGCTGTACTTGTACAGCGAAGTGGCAAATACCATGCTTCCAGGAAAAGCTTCTAAACGATAGTCATAAACGAATCGTACCCTAAACCGACACAGGTGATCAGGTAGAGAATACCAAGGCGCTTGAGAGAACTCTGCTGAAGGAACTAGGCAAAATGGTACCGTAACTTCGGGAGAAGGTACGCTGTCGATGGTGAAGGACTTGCTCCGTAAGCTATTGACAGTCGCAGATACCAGGCTGCTGCAACTGTTTATTAAAAACACAGCACTCTGCAAACACGAAAGTGGACGTATAGGGTGTGATGCCTGCCCGGTGCTGGAAGGTTAATTGATGGGCTTAGCGTATGCGAAGGTCTTGATCGAAGCCCCAGTAAACGGCGGCCGTAACTATAACGGTCCTAAGGTAGCGAAATTCCTTGTCGGGTAAGTTCCGACCTGCACGAATGGCATAATGATGGCAGCGCTGTCTCCAGCAGAGACTCAGTGAAATCGAAATCGCAGTGAAGATGCTGTGTACCCGCGGCTAGACGGAAAGACCCCGTGAACCTTTACTACAGCTTTACATTGAACTTTGACCTGACTTGTGCAGGATAGGTGGGAGGCTTTGAAGCAGATACGCCAGTATTTGTGGAGCCAACCTTGAAATACCACCCTGGTCATGTTGGGGTTCTAACTCAGGTATAACAATACCGAGGACAATGTATGGTGGGTAGTTTGACTGGGGCGGTCTCCTCCTAAAGAGTAACGGAGGAGTACGAAGGTGCGCTCAGAACGGTCGGAAATCGTTCATAGAGTATAAAGGCAAAAGCGCGCTTAACTGCGAGACCCACAAGTCGAGCAGGTACGAAAGTAGGTCTTAGTGATCCGGTGGTTCTGTATGGAAGGGCCATCGCTCAACGGATAAAAGGTACTCTGGGGATAACAGGCTGATACCGCCCAAGAGTTCATATCGACGGCGGTGTTTGGCACCTCGATGTCGGCTCATCTCATCCTAGGGCTGAAGCAGGTCCTAAGGGTATGGCTGTTCGCCATTTAAAGAGGTACGCGAGCTGGGTTTAGAACGTCGTGAGACAGTTCGGTCCCTATCTACCGTGGGCGTTGGAAATTTGAGAGGATCTGCTCCTAGTACGAGAGGACCAGAGTGGACGAACCGCTGGTGTTCGGGTTGTCATGCCAATGGCATTGCCCGGTAGCTACGTTCGGATTGGATAACCGCTGAAAGCATCTAAGCGGGAAGCCAACCTCAAGATTAGATTTCCCTTAAGAGCCGTTGAAGACTACAACGTTGATAGGCAGGGTGTGGAAGCGCAGTGATGCGTGTAGCTAACCTGTACTAATTGCTCGTTTGGCTTGACCATACAACACCCAAGTGGTTTTGTAGCTCTGATAAAACAGAGACAGCCAATTATTTCGATATCATCCTGATAATACATTGATTCAGGTTCTTGATATACTAGTCAACACAAAGTTAAGCTAACACTTAACCAACTCATATCTATACCCCCTTTGCTGACGACAATAGCACGATGGAACCACCTGATCCCTTCTCGAACTCAGAAGTGAAACATCGTAGCGCCAATGGTAGTGTGGTTCGCCCATGTGAGAGTAGGTCATCGTCAGCTCCCTATACCCTAAAAGCCCCTATTCATTAATTTGAATGGGGGCTTTTTCCTTTATGAGGGATTTTTAGCTATTATAAGTCTTACTTTAAGCTAAATAACGCTATTTAATCACTGCGTAACAGAGCAGCCTATAGCCTGTTTTAAAATTAATGTTAGAATAATGTTAAATTATAATGAGTAGCATTATGGCTGTTGATTTATCCAATACCCTCATCGTTGCAATCTCTGCAACTGCGCTTTTTGATTTGACTGAATCAGAAACCTATCGCGAAAAACTTATCAATCAGGATCCAGCGATAGCTGCGCGAATTTTTCGTGACTTTATGCAGCAGCGTGAAAATGAGCCTTTATCAATAGGCACTGGCTTCCCTCTAATACAAGCAATATTAAACTTAAATCAGTGCGCTCAGAACCCACCGAATACCTCAGTTGAATACGGTAATGATTCACCACTAGTAGAAGTGGTTATCGTTTCTAAGAGCTCTCCTGAAACAGGGATACAAGTATTAAATGAGATACGCAAGCGAGGTTTAAGTATTACACGCTCTGCCTTCATCTCTGGTGGTAATGTTGCTGATTATATTGCTGATTTTAATGTTGATTTGTTTTTGACGACCAATCGTGAGGATGCTCAAAGCGTTACCGATGCTAGAGTCTGTGCTTGTGCCATTTTGGATGCCACTCCGGTAAATACTTTGACCTTAGATACTAATCAATTACGTATTGCTTTTGATGGGGATGCTGTATTATTTGATGATTCCGGTGAGCTGCTTTACAAACAGAAGGGTCTAAAGGCCTTTCATGACAGAGAAGCTGAAATGACAGATTTGCCTATCGAGAAAGGACCGTATGCCGATTTGCTCATTAAGCTGTCTTTGTTGCAAAAACGTCTAGTAACCTTGGAGGATCGACAGCCAATTCAAATTGCGCTAGTGACTGCTCGAAATGCACCAGCTGATTTACGTGCTATTAAAACATTACGTGAGTGGGGCGTCAGCGTTGATATGGCCTTTTTCTTAGGAGGACTTGAAAAAACAGCCGTATTAAAAACGTTTGCACCGCATATCTTTTTTGATGATTCAATTAAGCATATTGAAGCGGCTCGTGATTTTGTGCCTACCGCATTGGTGCCTTATCATTCGACTTCAGAACTTAATTCGCATACGTGGCATTTGACGAATTCTGATTAGTTCATTACTAGAATAATATTCTGTTTTTATACTTCTTATTTTTAAAAAGGTGAACTATTCTATGCTTATTATGTGGCAAAAATTATGAATTGGCGAAGATTATTTAGTATTATCAGACACCGTATTGGCCAAGTGTTTGGCTTATATGGCTTTGTATTTATTCCTATCTGGGTAATGTATTTTTTGAATAGTACGATACTATTTAATCTTTGGAATTCATTTGGAATTGTTCCGCGCTCGCTAAGTTTAGGCAGCATGATAGGTATTACTTCTTCATGGACTATGCATGGTAACTTTGCTCATTTAACGGGTAATACGATTGTTTTAGCGCAGATATTGTTCTTATTTGGATTGTTTGAACGCAATGCTTACCGTACTGTGGTTAAGCTAATTATTGGTTCGGGGTTGATGACTTGGGGACTAGGATCTCCATTCTCTATTCATATAGGGGCATCAGGTCTTATATTCTCTATGCTGGGTTATATGATTGGCGGTGCTGTGTTTGCTAAACGTTGGGGCTATCTGATTGCCTGTATTGTGATGGGCACCACGTATTGGCTAATTCTGAAAGAAGGTCTGATGCCACAAACGGGGATTTCATTTGCAGCACATTTTGGTGGACTGTGTATTGGTTTATTGATTGGGGCTAATTCTAAGCATTATTATCCGGCCAGTTAATAGTACTTTTAAATAATGTAGCTAAGCGTGAGTATGTCAGGCAACAGCCTTGAAAATTTGTTACACTAACGCTCATATATGCCTTAGGTTATTATGGATAAATTGTCCTAGTAAATATAGGCTTTTGTTGGTTTGTAGGGAGTAGATGCATGGCAGAACGTTCAGCCAAGCAGTTAGGGTTAAGTAAGGCGGATTTACCCAATTCAATTATTGAAGTGATTGCGACCTTAAATAAAGGTGGCTTCGATGCTTATATCGTCGGGGGCGGGGTTCGTGATACGCTTTTGGGCTTAAATCCAAAGGATTTTGATGCTGTAACTGATGCGAGACCACATGAGGTAAAAGATATCTTTGGTAAGCGCTGCCGTATTATTGGTCGCCGTTTCCAATTAGCACATGTGTATTCTGGTCGAGACATGATTGAGGTGGCAACGTTCCGTGCGCCGCCAAGTGGTGATGCTCATACGACCAGCGATGGTATGATCGTTCGTGATAATGTTTGGGGTGATATTGAGCAGGATTTTGCTCGTCGAGACTTCTCCATTAATGCGATGTATTATCAGCCTATCAAAGGTATAGTACATGACTTCTGCAACGCCTTAGATGATATTAAGAACAAAACCTTACGCTTATTAGGCGATGCGCCAGTGCGTATTGAAGAAGATCCTGTACGTTTGCTGCGTGCTCTGCGTTTCAAAGCTAAGTTAGGCTTTAATTTTGATGAGGCGCTAGCAGAACAGTTCCATGATGATAATTGGGCGCTGTTAGAACAAGTCTCTCCGCATCGTTTGTATGATGAATCACAAAAGATGTTCACCGGTGGCTACCTAGTACCGCTGTTACCGCTATTATTTGAATACGGTGCTATTAAGCATCTGATTATTTATCCGCCTGAAAAGCCAACCGCTTTGGTCTCTCAAGTTGCTATTAATACTGACAAGCGCATTGCACAAGGTAAGAGTATTAACCCAGCTTTCTTCTATGCGGCTTTGTTATGGGATAACTATTTACATCAGTTGGCGAAGTTCAAGAAAAAGAACATGCCATTTCATGATGCGCAGTTACAAGCGGCAAGCAAGGTTATTGATCGTCAACGCATTAAAACAGCGATTCCACGGTTTGCTGAGCAGTTTATCCGAGATATTTGGATGATGCAGCCAAAACTGGCCAATCCTCGTGTGAAGCAGATTCCGCAATTAGCAGAGCATGCGCGTTTCCGAGCAGCTTTTGATTTCTTGTTGCTGCGTGAACAGTGTGATGATGCATCAAACCCATTGTCAGAATCTACCAATGGTATGGGTGAGTGGTGGCAGACCTATCAGACACTGTCTGAAAAACAAAAACAGCAAGCCATTGATGACTTTGCCGGTGATAGCCGCCGTGGCAGCAGTAAATCAAGTCGTAATCGCACGCGTAATCGCAATCTTCAGAAAGAGCCTGTTATTAATACGCCTGATAATCGCAATACGGCGAAGCCAAATAATCATTATGAGGCCAAGCCGCCAAAGCAAAAGGTAGATACTCAAGCACAAAATACGGCAGCCAACAACAAACAGCCGCATTATGCCGAAGAGCGCGCGCAGCTCAAAAAGCTATCTCTTGGTAAATTAGCAGGAGAGCAGGCACCGAAGGACAATCAGCCAAGTCCATTGTTTACCATTAATGCTGATAAGATGGCTAAACAAGTGCCAAGCCAGTCTGACATTGAATCTCGCGTTAAAAATGCGGAGAAACAGGCTCAGGCTGATAAGTCAGCTCGAAATGATAGCCATAAGTCTAAGCAAGCAGCTGAGCAGCGCGATGTGATGACTAAATCGGAGCAAAGCAGCGCTCAGCCTAAAGACACTCATAAATCGGCCGCGCCTACAGTAGAGGCAGTCTTATTGCCAAAAGCAGAGCCTGTACCAAGTAAACGTCGTCGCCGTCAGCCAACTCAGGAGCTTTCTCAATCTGAATTGGCTCAAGCAGGTAAAGCCCAGAAAGATAAGGCTCAAGAGGAGCGTAAGAAGTTAGTTGCGGAGGCACCAGTTGATGCTGATACGACTGCAATTCAAACGCAATCCAAACCGAAGCGCACCGCACAATCTAAAGCCAAATCGAAGGCGCAAGTCTCAAATGAGCAGCCTCAAAAGGCAACTGCTCAAAGCGTTAGCCAGAAAAATGCTAAAGCGATCAGTGAGATTGTTGACAAAGTCATACCGAAAAGCGATCGTGTGCCCGCCACCCGTCGTCGCCGTGAGCCAAGCTCAACCTTGAGTGTGAGTGAAAGGGCATAGCTTGTCGTTATGGCTTCTTTAAAACTGCTACAGAGTTAACCTCGCTAAGGCTTAATTTTAGGTATTTGCGTTAGGTTAGCCAGTAGCAGTTTTAAGTTGGTTGACAGTAATAGCTTGGTTTGAAAGTTAATAGATAAGTACAGGCGGATAGCAAGATGGCGCAAGCGTCACAACCAGATAAATCACATCGTTGTTATTTAGGGCTGGGTGGTAACCTGACCAATGAGCTTGGCACGCCCAGTGAGCATATTTACCGTGCGTTTGCTCGGCTAAAGTCTCATCCGGCCATTACTCAAATGCGCGCCTCATCTTTATATGCCTCGAAACCGATGGGTCCACAAGATCAGCCGGATTTCATTAATGCGGTTACTGAGATTGATACGACCTTAGGCCCGTACGAGCTATTGGCTTTGTGCCAACAGCTTGAGCAAGAAGCGCAGCGAGTGCGTTTACGTCATTGGGGTGAGCGCAGCTTGGATGTGGATGTGTTGCTATATGCCGATCAGTCTATTAACTCTCCTACATTAACCGTTCCGCACCCTGGTATTACTCAGCGAAACTTTGTGCTTATCCCTTTAAAAGAGTTAAATCCTAATCTAATCATTGGTAATACAGTCATTACTGATTTTGACTATAGCCAAGATTGGACAGGGCTAACCCAGTTACCTTGCGACTCAGTTTAAGGCCACTTTATCTTTTTGTGCTAGGCTATAAGTATTCGCTGAAGATTGAAGGCAACAGGTGTGGTATATCAGCCTTATTCTCTTAATATTACATGATTCTTGAGTGACCCGTTATGATTACCTTATCTACTTTAAAGAAGTACAAAAAAGAAGGGCGCAAATTCAGTTGTCTGACGTGCTACGATGCGATGTTTGCCAAAATGATGCAAAATGCAGAAGTAGATACCATTTTGATTGGGGACAGCTTGGGCATGGTGGTGCAAGGTCATGACTCTACTCTGCCAGTAACGGCCGACGATATTGCCTATCACGCAGCAAATGTGGCACGTAGCAACCAACATGCGCTAATTATGGCAGACCTGCCATTTATGAGCTATGTCACATTAGAAGACACCATCGCCAATACGCGTAAAATAATGCAAGCCGGTGCGCATGTTATTAAACTGGAAGGCGGAGCAGAGCTTAGCGAGTCAGTTGCTGCATTAACTGCAGCGGGCGTTCCAATTTGTGTGCATTTGGGTTTAACACCACAATCAGTTAATGTCTTTGGTGGCTACAAAGTACAAGGTAAAACAGAGGACAGCGCGGCTAAGCTTATGTCTGACGTAGAGGCTGTTGTGGCGGCCGGTGCAGCGCTTATCTTACTCGAGTGTGTTCCTGCCTCACTGGCAAAACAGGTCACTGAATCTGTCGATGTTCCTGTTATTGGTATTGGTGCTGGTCCTGAAACGGATGGCCAAGTATTGGTGATGCATGACATGCTTGGAGTCACGCATGGACGTACTGCACGCTTTGTACATGACTTTTTGACCGATGAGCGCAATAAAAATAGCGAATATGCAGGAAGTGTTGAGGGCGCATTTGCTTTATTCCACCAGTCCGTTATTGAAGGCAGTTACCCGCAGCCAGAGCATCAGTTTAATTAAGCTAAGCACAAATAGTTTTATCTTCTTTGTTGATTTAAATCATTCTGTTAAATCGAAATAGAATAATGGCAGCGTACAAAATAAATATATTGGGCTTGAATTTGGATGCCGAGCATGACTGAAACATTAACTTCGATTAGTAGCGTACGTGAGACGTTAAACCCATTACGTGCGAATAAGACCATCGCACTGGTACCGACCATGGGTAATTTGCATGAAGGACATCTATCTTTAGTAAAATTGGCACAACAACATGCAGATATCGTGGTGGTTAGTATATTTGTTAACCCAACTCAGTTTGGTGTGGGCGAGGATTTAGACAGTTATCCACGAACGCTTAAAGCGGATACCGAGAAGCTAACTGCGGCGGCGGTGGATTATATCTTTGCGCCGATAGTAGAGGATATGTATCCAGTGATGCCGCCACCGACGCAAGTACTGGCAGGTAGTATCAGTCAACAGCTGTGCGGCAAGACACGTCCTACGCATTTTGATGGCGTAGGTATTGTGGTGACGAAGCTATTTAATATCGTACAGCCAAACATCGCTGTCTTTGGCCAAAAGGATTATCAGCAATTGGCTATTATCAAGCAGCTAGTACGTGACTTAAGCTATGATATTGATATTTTATCTGGTGCCATCGTGCGTGCTGACGATGGTTTGGCATTGTCTTCACGCAATCAGTATTTAACTGAGTCTGAACGTCAAATAGCGCCCACGCTTAATCAAGAGGTCAGTCGCCTTGCAGAAAAATTAAAACAGGGTGCTGCTCAAAATGTACAACAGCTCCATGAGCTTATTGATGACAGCATCAAGCGTATCAATAGCCAAGGGTTCAAAGTTGATTATTTAGAAGTTAAAAATCAAGATTTATCAGAAGTAACAGACTTAGTAGCTAATAAAGACTTGGTTATCGTCACTGCAGCTTGGTTAGGTAAAGCACGCCTGCTTGATAATCAAATATTAACAATAGTCACTTAAAAAGTATATTAGATGTAACACAGTATATATAAGGCTAGGTATATTACCTATACTTAGTCTCAGCGAATATCAATCAGATTACACCTATAAGCAATAATAATAAATCGTATTGTCGGTATGGAGAGCGTCGTATATGCTGGAAAATGAATCTCAGGTAAGTGGCACAAGTATCGATTATAGTGCATTATCAGGCGCTGGTATTGATGTTATTATCGTTTCAGGACGCTCTGGCTCTGGTAAAACGTCAGTACTCAATATATTAGAAGATCTTGGTTATTATGCGATTGATAATATGCCATTGTCTTTGGTTCCTGAGGCAGTGATTAAGCTAACACAAGATGGCGGTATTACTAAGCTTGCTCTTGGTGTGGATATTCGGACGCTACAGGCAGACTCTTCTAACTTTGCGCATATTCGCGACAGATTGGTTGACTCTTATGGTTCAGGCAGTCTAAGAGTATTATATGTCACAGCTCAAGAGTCGGTGTTGGTGGCTCGATTTGCAGCGACTCGTCGTGTGCATCCGCTGATGACAACCAGTACCAACATCACCAGTAATCTACCAAATGCGATTAAGAAAGAAGCGGACACATTACAGCCTATTTCAAGTAATGCAGATATCATTATTGATACCAGTCAGTTAAATATTCATCAGCTTAAAGAACGGGTACGTGAGTATGTCGGTGTAGACAATGAGATAACCATTAACCTGCTATCGTTTGGCTTTAAATATGGGTTACCGATTGATTCAGACTTTGTATTTGATGTCCGTATACTGCCCAACCCGCATTGGCATACTGAACTACGTAGCAAAACTGGAAGAGACGATGAGGTGATTCAGTTTTTTGCTGAGTATCCGGAAGTCGATGGTATGCAGCGTGATATTCAAAGCTTTTTAGAACGTTGGCTGCCTGAGTTTTTGCACAATAATCGTCATACAGTGACGGTAGCGATTGGCTGTACTGGCGGTAAGCACCGCTCAGTTTATATCACTGAGCAGCTTAATAAGACACTCAGTGAAAACTTGCCAAAAGAGCTTAAAGTAATTGTTAAGCACAGAGAGAAATCACGTTGGCAGGCATAGTAAATTGCCCTTTATTTAAAAATTAAAAGCAGCATGCTGCTTTGATAGACATACCAGTACACATTTATATTTATTAATAATTTGAGAGTTATATGATTGATTGGTCCGAACATGACATGCGAGTTTCTCGCACTGAACTAAAAAAAGCACATGAGCGTTTGCAGCAGCTTGCAGAGCCATTGGCTGGCTTGTCCAAAAAGCAGATGAAAAAACTACCTGCTACGGAATATTTTTTAGATGAATTGATGTCGTTAACTGATATCACAAGCGCCAATGCCCGTAATCGTCAAATCAAGCGTGTGGGTAAACTAATTAGTGAAGAAGACCGTCATGCACTTGTGGATGCTTTATTCCAAACCCGTTTTAGTAATGAGCAAGCGGCTAAGATTGAAGGTTGGTATACCCGTTTAAATATAAACGATGAAGGCACACTAAAGCAGTTTTGCAAACAATTTAAAGCGGCAGAGCGTAACAGCGTTTATCAGCTGTTATTATGGATTGAGTATGCAAAGCATATGAACGATGAAGAGCTTCTTGCTGAATCAGAGGCTGACCTAGTGAGCTATATCAAAGAAGTGGCAATTTTAACTCAGTTAGCGTAAGTAGATTGTTGGTCGACTTGATGTTTTTAGCTAGCAATCTAAATATCTATAACTTGAATCACATCATAAGCAGGCGTCTCGTAAGGGTGCGCCTGCTTTAATGCCTCTATAACCGCAGTTATTTTATCTTGAGCCACGACCATTTCCACTCGCCATTCGGTAACTTGTTCAACCTTATTATGCGCACCAATATGTGGATCGCTGCCTGCTAGCGGCATAAATTGCCCTGTTCCTTGGACTTGCCAACAGCAATTAGAATAATGACCAATCTGTCCTGCACCAGCTGTAAATAAAGCAGACTTTACTTTCTCTAAGTCAGTACCTGGGATAAATACGGTCAATTTATACATAAATATGAATCCTTGATGTATCTGATGGGCAAAGATTTAATAAGCGTTTAGATAATGAAAAAAGCTGACTATAATCAATCATAGTCAGCTTTTTGGGTTTAAGCAAACAGCACTCAGTGATTAGCTTAATGTTACGCCAATACGTTGAGCGACTTCTTCATATGACTCAATCACGTCGCCTAAGCTTTGACGGAAACGGTCTTTATCTAACTTTTTCTTAGTTTCTTTGTCCCAGATACGGCAGCCATCTGGAGAAAATTCATCACCTAACACGATGCGGTCTTGGAACACACCAAACTCAAGTTTAAAGTCTACCAGCATTAAACCGCCAGCAGCGAATAACTCTTTCAGCACATCGTTTACTTTAAAGGTAATCTCTTTCATCTTATCAAGCTGTTCTTGAGTCGCCCAGCCAAGAGATACAGACAATGATTCATTAACCATAGGATCGCCTAGAGCATCATCTTTAAAGAATAACTCATAAGTAGGCGGCGTCAATGGTTGACCTTCTTTTAGCCCAAGACGACGTACTAAACTGCCGGCTGCAAAGTTACGAACTACACACTCTACAGGAATCATGTTTAGACGCTTAACCAGCACTTCGTCATCAGAAAGCTGTTTTTCAAAATGAGTTTCGATACCCGCTTCATCAAGTTTTTGCATGATAAACGCGTTAAAACGGTTATTTACTTGTCCCTTACGGCCTAGCTGCTCAACGCGCTCACCATTAAAGGCAGAGGTATCGTCACGGAAATGTAGAATCAGATAATCAGCGTTATCTGTTTCATAGACAGACTTAGCCTTGCCTTTGTAAAGTAAATCTTGTTTTTGAAATTGCATGATGTCAGTCCTATGCAAGTAGTTAAAAGGGGGATGGCCCAGTTAACTAAAAAGGGTTATGAAAGAAATAAGAGACAATAATAAGTAACGTTAATCGATTTAAACGAGATTAATTAGCCTGCTCAGTAACGGGTACTTGACGATAAGGCGGCGGTAAATCATAGCGTTGGCCTGATTTGTTTTCCGTATCAATCGTATTTACGCCCACGTGCGGTGTTGGATAGAGCGGCACGAAAGGAGCAGTTTCTTTATCAGCAGGCAGCTGTAAGGGCTCAAGCTTTTCTGCTTTTTGGTAATCGAGGGTGCCATCATCGACTCGACCAAATAGATCTCTAGTGGCTTGGCACCCTGATAATACAGCAACGCTACTAATACCGATAATAGCGACCTGAAAAGCGGTACGTAATGTATCTGGCATGAGTCGCGGTGATTTTCTAGATGATAGTAATTGGCGCATGGGTTTTCCTATGTCAGTTGTTGATATCTATATGTTTTAGCGTCTAGATTCAACAACCTTATTCAAAAGTACAATTATTCAATCGATAGTATAATATTAGTCAATACTACAGAGTTGTTAGGTTAATCAATTAATCCTGCAGCACGTAAGCCGGCATCTACCTCAGCATGGTATTGCTCATTGAGCCATACCATTGGCAAACGGATGCCTTTTTCGATTTTGCCCATTTTATTTAGCGCATATTTTACGGGAATTGGGCTTGATTCAACAAACATCAATTTGTGTAATGGCTCAATTGCGTCGTGCGCTTGTTTGGCTGCGTCGAAGTCGCCTTTTAATGCGGCCTCAAAGATAGTGCTCATAGCTTTAGGAATAATATTGGCGGTCACCGAGATATTACCTTTAGCGCCGTGCTGCATTAGCTCAAGTGAAGTACCATCATCGCCAGAGAGTACCACCATACGCTCGCCAACCGCTTCGATAAGCTGCTTACCACGTTCTACTGAACCGGTAGCATCTTTGATAGCAACGATGTTATCGAAGTCCGCTAAGCGTTCAACCGTTTCTTGAGCGATATCTACAACCGTACGACCAGGCACATTATAAAGCATTTGCGGCATATCTACAGCCTCGGCAATGGCTTTATAGTGCTGATATAACCCTTCTTGAGTCGGCTTGTTGTAGTAGGGCGCAACTAGCAATGCGCAGTCAGCACCGGCATCTTTGGCTTCAGAGGTTAAGTGAATCGCCTCTTTGGTATTGTTAGCACCGGTACCTGCAATAACAGGAACACGGCCATTAACATGTTTGACAAAGTAGCGAATCACATCGCTGTGCTCTTGCATAGACAAAGTAGCTGACTCGCCTGTGGTGCCAACAGCAACCAAACAATGCGTACCTTGCTCGATATGCCAATCAATCAGCTGAGCAAGACGATCATAATCAATCTCGCCATCTGGATGCATCGGTGTAACTAAGGCAACCATCGAGCCTTGCAATTGGGTTTGAAAATCAGAATAGAGGTTACTCATAATATTGCCTTATTATCTTAACTAATTAGCGTATTTATTGGTCTATAAAAGAAGACTCTCCATCTATGAGAGAGTATTTGAAGGCGTTTTGCTAAACAATCAATGATTTAAAGGAATGAAAAGCCGTATATAAGCGCATTGTGCCTATAAACGAATGAAAAGCTAAGTGAGTCATCTTATTGCTTGACCAAAGATTTCTGACCCATTCCCTTCATAAAAATTGCAATTAGTGTAGCACATTCACCCTGACGCAATCACCAAGCTATTTTACGTTTAAATGTAGCATAGCGATACTTAGTTTTGCTGTTTAATAACAGATTAAGCGATAATGCCAATGATTAGCCTTAAATGAAGCACGATACAGAGGCGCTTAGTCCTATATTACAAAATACAATTTAGTGTAGGGCAGTGCTATGGTTTAATTAACTAAGAAACCAAGATAGAAATTAAGAGACTCTATCGCAGTAAACAGATTTTTTATTTAACAAAATAATAAGTCACTAGATTATATAAATAAAACCAGTAAGTAAAACCAAAATTTAAAGGATTAATAATGATGGATACTGACAATCGTAAATTTGATATTGTGTTATATGGGGCAACCAGCTTTGTAGGGCAATTGGTCGCCGATTATTTGCAGCGCTTTTTGTCCAGTGAAGATAATGACAGCAAAGAGAGCGTTAGCTGGGCAATTGCTGGACGGAATCAGGAGAAGCTCAATCAAGTCAAAAAAGATATTGGTAATCAAAATCTACCAACCATTATCGCTGATAGTGAAGATGCAGA
This sequence comes from Psychrobacter sp. CX14, assembly GCF_057396205.2. Taxonomy (NCBI): domain Bacteria; kingdom Pseudomonadati; phylum Pseudomonadota; class Gammaproteobacteria; order Moraxellales; family Moraxellaceae; genus Psychrobacter; species Psychrobacter sp. CX14. The sequence continues at coordinate 739,282 of NZ_CM183187.1, forward strand.
CAGCTTAGATAAAATGACAGCGCAAACTAAGGTTATTATCTCAACCGTTGGTCCTTATTTAAAATATGGCGAGCCGTTAATTAAGGCTTGTACTGATAATGGCACCGATTATGTGGACTTAACCGGTGAGGTTATCTTTATCAAAGATATGATGGATAAATACCAGAAGGCAGCCAAAGAGTCAGGCGCACGTATCGTCAACTCTTGCGGCTTTGATTCAATCCCTTCTGATTTGGGCGTATTATTTACTCAAAAATGTGCTCAAAAAGAATTTGGCGAATACTGCGATACTATTAATATGCGCGTAAAAGCGGCGAAGGGCGGTCTGTCTGGCGGTACCTTTGCGTCAATGGCGACAATCTTTGAAGAGGTTGGTAAAAATAAATCTCGCCGTAAGCAGTTGGCCAATCCTTATATTTTAAATGACGATGATGACGCCCCAAGCATCCGTCAGCAAAATGTCAACACACCTAAGTGGGACGCAGAGAATGAACGCTGGCTAGCGCCATTTATCATGGCCTCGATTAATACTCGTATCGTGCACCGCAGCAACCAGTTACGTGATTATGAGTATGGCCGCTTATTCAAATATGATGAAGCAATCTGGATGCCGGCAGGTATGAAAGGTCGCGTATTTAGCTATGCGATGACCGCAGGTCTAGCAGGATTTGCTACCAGCATGATATTCAAGCCAAGTCGTGATTTGGTTAATGAGCGTATTCTACCGAAATCTGGTGAGGGTCCTTCTAAGTCTGAGCGTGACAATGGTTATTTTGATATTCGCTTCTTTGGCTATACCAATAAGTCGCATCAGATACGTACTAAAGTCACTGGCGATAAAGACCCAGGCTATGATAGTACTTGTCAGATGCTATCGCAAAGTGCGCTGTGCTTGCTGCAAGATATCAGTAAAGATGAGGTAGAAGGTGGATTCTGGACAGCCGCTTCTGCAATGGGTGAGCCGCTGATTGAGCGATTAGAAAAACATGCTGGTATTAAGTTTGACAGAATCGCTCGCTAAGATTTATTTCTTTTTTGATTGAATGACACACTACTATTCCTACTAGGCAAAAGCCTCTCTATTAATATAGCGAGGCTTTTTGTTTTTGATACTGATTTAGGCAGAGGGCGCTTAGCCCTAAACTATTAAATAAATTTAACTATGTATTTAGCAGAGAATACTAGCAATATACTAGATAAGAGTGTTTAAGTAAGGTTTCATAGTGTTACGAGGATACATAGAGATACATTTTGTTAGTGTACTTAAACGTCTTAAATATTCTGAATTGTTTATTCTTAAATGAGAAACTGATATTTGCTGTACGACGACTTTGCCACCACCAAAAATCTACAGTCAGATAAGTCGAATTATTTATTTATCTAATGCGCTTTTATTAAGGAGTGGTATGGCTCAGCGCTCATTTTAATTAAGTAAAAATAGCGACAATAAAAAATAAATACATTTTATCCTCTTATTATTTTTATCACTATATTTTGGAGAATACTTTATGAAACTTAATATGCTTACTGCCACAATGATTGCTTCAGGTGTTGCCTTATGTGCAACCTCTGCAAATGCAGCTATAACCAAAGATAGCCATGGTAATGTAGGCTATGACAGCTATGATGAATGTGTTGCTGCCGTAAAAGCAGGCGATGCTAAATTCTATAAGCCTTATACTTATCAGCAGCCTAAGCGTTTAAAAGGTGAAGTCTCAGTTAAAACAATGAAATTATCAGAAGTGACCATTCCGGATAGCTTTGCCAATAATTCATCACTTCAAACCAAAGAATATAGTGCTGGTGCTTGTGACCGCGGTGTGGGTCAATCAAATGGTCGTTATGGTGTATCAGGCGAATTAGTAGGTAAATATGTGCCTATCTCACCAGATATGTCAGTGAACGTCTATCGTGACCGTAATGGCAATCCTGTTCGTATTACCATGCAGCAGTGTGATAATCACTTCAGCAGCAAGTTCCCAACACCTGTGGTTAGCGAAATGAAAGCGCCAGAAGCACAGCTTAATATCGCAGAAGAACGTAGCGTTGAAGCTGTGACCGTCTCTGAACGTCGTACAGTCCGTCCTACGACGTATCATGTAAAAGAAGTAATTATGGTGCCAAGTGATCAAGTAAGACGTATAGAAACCAACACAGGTACTAAAGTCGCCATTGAGAACAGAAGAAACAATGCTGTCGTTGTTGGCGAAGAAGCCAACCAACGTATTTTAAATCGTGTTGAGCAGCCTCAAGAAGTACCGGTATATACTGTACCAGACGCTGATGCACCACGTAACGTTACACCGCGTGTTACTGCACCACGTCGATAATGACAAGAGAGCTTAGTTGTTAGTATAAAAAATTAATAGCATAAAAAGGGGCAACCAATTGGTTACCCCTTTTTTATTACTCTAATGTTTAACTCTATAAAGCCAGTTGCTTGTTTAAAAGACGAGACTATCGCGTCTTTTTAAGGCCGGCTTCTTTAAGCAGCGCACCCAATGAGCCGATTTTATTTTCTTCCGCTTTTGGTTTGTTGGCTTTATTTGGCTTGGTCTTATCCGCAGCATTAGAACGACTGCCCTTAGTGCTGCTTGGCTTTGCTCTACTGTTACGGCGCTGAGTCGATGCCGGTTTGTTAGCCTTGCTTGAGGCAGGTTTACTGTCTGCGCTACCTTTCTCTGCTGCAGGACGTTTGGCAGGTGCCGCATCTTCTGATTTCATGCTAAAGCCAATACGGCCACGCTTTTCGTCAACAGAGATAACACGTACCGTAACGATGTCGCCCGGCTTAACTAAGTTTATTGGGTCTTCAACAAAGTCATTAGCCATTTCAGAGATATGCACGAGACCATCTTGGTGAACACCGACATCAACGAAGCAGCCAAAGCCAGTAACGTTAGTGACCACGCCTTCAAGCTGCATACCTTCTTCTAAATCGCTCACACTATTTACGTCGTCTCTAAATTGAGCGGTCTTGAACTCAGGACGCGGGTCATGTGCAGGCTTAGCAAGCTCTTGCTTAATAGCAGCGATACTGATGTTGTCATCGTTTGCCGCTTCTATGTCATTCACAGCAAGCTCATTAATCACGTTCTCGTTACCTAAAACGTCAGTAATCTGCTTGCCTGATTTTTCTAGTATTTCTTTAACCAGTGCATAGCTCTCTGGATGCACACCGGTGGCATCTAATGGCTCTTCGCCATCACGGATACGTAAGAAACCAGCGGCTTGTTCAAAGGTTTTAACGCCCAAACGTGGCACATCTTTTAGCTGTTCACGATTGGTAAAGGCGCCGTGCTCTTTGCGGTAATTAACAATTTGCTGTGCCACGTTGCGGTTTAAGCCCGCAATGTGGGCTAGGATAGCAGGACTTGCTGTGTTGACATCAACACCAACCGCATTCACGCTGTCTTGAGTAACTTTATCTAGACTATCCGATAGCTGGGCTTGGTTAACATCATGCTGATATTGACCAACGCCAATGGCTTTAGGCTCAACTTTCACAAGCTCAGATAATGGGTCTTGTAGACGGCGTGCGATAGAGACGGCACCGCGAATAGACACATCTAAATCAGCAAGCTCATCACTGGCAAGCTCACTGGCTGAATAAACAGAAGCACCTGATTCATTAACCACAACAGCTGTTGCTTTGATAGCAGCATCAGCATCAATAACCGCTTTAATCATCGCGTCAGTTTCACGGCTTGCGGTACCATTGCCTATGGCCACAAGCTCAACATTATGTGCTTTTAATAACGCAGAGATAGTATCTTTTGCTTCATCCATTTTGTTATCTGGTGCAAAAGGATAAACGGTAGCTATGGCAGGTTTATCTGAGTCATCACGAATCACATTACCTTGAGCATCGATAACGGCCATTTTAACGCCATGACGAATGCCTGGATCAACACCTAAGATAACTTTACGACCGGCAGGGGCTGCCATCAATAAGTGTTGTAAATTATTGGCAAATACATCAATCGCATCAGCTTCTGCGGCTAGACGCTTTTCAGTTAATAAACGGTGCTCGATATGAGGGCGCCATTTATCTTTCCACAAGCTGTTGGCTGCTTCTAGTAAAAATTCACGACGTTCTGTAGGCTGCTTGGCATCAATCTCAAATTTATTAATGATTTTTTCGATAAACGGAGCATCTTCACCCTCTACTTTTAATACCAAGACATTTTCTTGGCGGCCACGTAACATGGCAAGTAGGCGATGATTTGGCAGACGAGCCAAGCTTTCACTGTGCTCAAAGTAATCAGAGAATTTTTCGCCAACTTCACGCTTCTCTTCATTGGCAAGGCTTGAGTTAATGGTTGCAGTTTTAACAAAGCCACTACGCAAGTTATCAAGTAGTTCAAGCTCTTGAGTCCAGTTATCAATGATAATGGCTTCAACACCGGCCAATTGCTTCTCAGTATCTGAGAAATCAACATCAATCTCATTACCCGTATCATCAGTAATGGTTTCTGGCAGGGTATAGCTGCTTAATGCATCAAGCGGCGTTACTTCATTGTTTAAGAGGTTATCAGCAACAACGTCTAGGCCTGCAGCACGTGCTTTGGCAGCTAGTGAACGGCGGCGAGGGCGATAAGGCAGATAGATGTCTTCAAGCTCAAGCTTTGAAGTGGCTTTTTCGATACGCGCTTGCAGTGCTTCAGTTAGATTCCCTTGGCTTTGCAGCAGCTCTAAAATCTTCGCGCGACGTGTGGCCATGTCACGTTCGTAATTTAGACCCTTTTCAAGCGCACGTAATTGGCTGTCATCCAAGCCTTGTGTTTTTTCTTTACGATAGCGGGCGATGAACGGCACAGTCGCACCATCGTCGTAAAGCTTCACAAACGCATTGACCTGCGCAGGCTTAATACCCAACTCTTTTGCAAGCTTGTTATGAATGTTAGCAATGACATCAGCGGACAAAACAGAGGTGTTTTGGCTGGAAGTGGTGTTTTGAGTGTTAATATCGGTTTGGTTCATATCCGTATCGAAGTTTATAAATGTGGCAGGCATTATAGCAAAAGCTAGCCCAATAAAAACGCTTTTGCCGATTTATGTTGATATGTTTTACAGTGTGGTTAGATTTTTGGCCTAATATTGTCTCTATAATGCGTTGATACGCTTAAATATTACCGTTATTACTTATCAAGACTCAATACTTATTCACTAAAAAACGCATTAAAGAGTCTGGTGATTGATAGAGAAACTAAATTGGCTAATGTAAGCTAACCTTTATAAACTATGTGACTTTATAACTGAAATTGCAAGAATATCTATTTGGTAAGCTCAAGCGTCTGTGTTAGTGCCATATGAGCTGCTTAAGTTAACAAACACATACAGCATTACACTGTAATGTGGGTGTAATTTCAACTGTAATCTTATACACTAAATCATAACTGAATTTATTAAATAATAAAGATATGTAGAACAATAGGAAAATATTATGCTAGACAATAAAATCAATAATACTGACACCCTAACTCATCGTATTTTGGTCGTTGATGATGATGCACGGCTTCGCTCGTTATTGCAGCGCTTTTTAGAAGATGATGGTTTTGTGGTGCGTACCGCGCATGATGGTAGCCAAATGGATAAGCTGATGCAGCGAGAGCTGTTTTCGCTTGTGGTGCTTGATTTAATGCTGCCTGGTGAAGACGGTATCAGTATTTGTAAGCGCTTAAGAGAAGATAACAGTGATATCCCAATCATCATGTTGACGGCAAAAGGCTCTGACAGCGATAGAATTGCGGGACTAGAGGCTGGAGCAGATGACTATTTGCCAAAACCTTTTAACCCAAAAGAGCTGCTTGCTCGTATTAAAGCCGTCTTGCGTCGTCATAGCCGCGAGTTACCTGGTGCGCCTTCTCAACAAGTAGAAGTCGTGGAATTCGGTCCTTGGACTCTTGATCTATCGACCCGTACGCTCAAACGTGATGGCAACCTAGTAACCTTAACCACAGGTGAATTTTCAGTGCTCAAAGCCTTGGTTCAGCATCCACGTGAGCCATTGACGCGTGATAAGTTGATGAACTTAGCACGTGGCCGAGAGTGGGGTGCCATGGAGCGCTCGATTGACGTTCAAGTATCTCGTTTACGCCGTTTGATTGAAGATAACCCATCACAGGCACGCTATATCCAGACCGTATGGGGTGTGGGCTATGTATTCGTACCTGATGAAGAAGACGGTAAATAATCAATAAAAATAAGAAACGGAGTGGACGATGAAAGATGATTCTCAAGGAGAGAGGCATATAGGAAACAGTAAAGGTAGTACTCATAATGACCACTCGTCTGTAAAGGCGGGTGGTCAAGGTTCACAACAAGGTGGCTCTGACGATAGCTTAACAGATGTCTTAGAACAGATTGAGCCGGATAAAGAGACGGGTAAAGCCAGTATCGGCGATATTATGGAAACGCTTGAATCTCGTGGCTTTGGCCCTTTACTGTTTGGCCCTGCGTTAATCGCTGTGATGCCAACTGGCGGCATTCCTGGCGTACCTACTGTTTGCGGAGTGGTGATTGCTTTATTAAGCGTGCAAATGATTATGGGTAAAAGCCAACCTTGGCTACCCAACTTGATTAATAAGATTGATTTTGATAAGCAGAAGCTTGAGAAAGGCGTTAATATCGCAAGTAAGGTGACCACAAAAATCGATAAGATTTCTAAACCTCGTTTGCAGCAGCTGTCGTCCGAAGGTGCTAAAAAGGTCATTGCAGGGGTGTGTATTTTAGCCGCTTTATCGATGATACCGCTAGAAGCAGTTCCATTTGCAGTAATGATTCCAGCAACTTCTATTATCTTGTTTGCGATTGGACTGATTACTAAAGACGGTTACTTTACAGTCGCTGCATTACTATTGAATCTTGCGACACTATATTTCCTAATTACGAAAATAATGGGTGGCTAAAAGCTTTTAGAAGCCGCTTTGCAACTTGTCTCTCTAAATATTCATTCCATAAAAAAGATAGCCACTATCTTAGCTGGCTGTCTTTACTACCACGTCTGTTAAATAATTCTTGCGATTTGGCTTCGGCTTCTAATTCGCCTTGACAGTGTACACAGTGCTGTACACCAGGTAGAGCCTGCCTACGTGCTTCTGGAATTGGATTACCACATTCATCACAAAACGCTAAACTCTCGCCACTTGGTAGAGATCGTCTTGCTCGCTCTAACGCATCATTAACAGTGGCATCCATCTGTTCATGTTCTGCACCGTCTCGTGCCCATCCTCCGGCCATAATTTACTCCTATTGTTGATTAAACCTCTCATTTAATAAAAGGTGTTTAATCTAAGTTATTTCGTTTGATAGGAATAAATTATGAGGCTTAGCCCTTTAATGCTCAAGGAGTGGCTTGGGGCAGTCTTGTATGGGCGCGGTATCAAGCCGTATCAGAATGTAAAATAGTCAATTTAACCTTTAGCCCTAATCCGAACATAGCAATTACTTTGGCTGTAGCGCTATAACCTGACCACGAACTCCGATACTGGCATCACTCATTAAGCAGACATAAGCAGGCATCAAATCTTCTGGTGTTTTAAGGGTATTGGGATCTTCACCAGGATAGGCGTGGGCGCGCATATTAGTACGAGTCGCACCAGGGTTGATACAGTTAAAGCGCAGCGTCGTTGTATTCTGAGTCTCTTGAGTAAAGATATCGCTCATACCTTCAACGGCTTGCTTCGATAATGCATAAGCACCCCAGAATGCTCTTGGGTGGGTGCCCACAGTGCTGCTAGTGAACACAAAAGAGCCATTATCGACATCTTTCACCAGTGGCATTAGCACTTGAGTCAACATAAAGGTAGCGGTAGTATTGACACGCATGACTTGTTCGAAAGTCACGATGTCATACATCTCAAGTGGTGTTAACGCGCCTAATAAGCTAGCATTGTGTAGTACGCCGTGTAGCTCACCAATCTCCGTTTGTATCAAATTGGCAAATTGCTGCATATCGCTGTAACTGGCTGTCTCAAGATTCATCGGCATAATGGCAGGCTGTTTGCCACCTGCCGCCTCGATCTCATCATAAACCGCTTCTAACTTACTTAAGGTTCTGCCCAATAGTAAAACCGTTGCGCCATATTTCGCATAGGTCAGGGCAGCAACACGGCCGATACCAGCACCTGCGCCAGTGACTAAAATAGTTTTACCCTCTAAGCAGTTTGGGGTGGGGGTGAAGCTGCGAATCTGTTCATGAGTTAACGGAGTTTGAGTCATAAGGTCACTATGTCTAAGTTATTAAATAGGATATTAGGATAAAATGTTATAAATGGCTTTTATAAATAGTCAAAAGACTTAGAGCGCATCAATTTAACCAAAGCTTTGGGTGTATCAGCAGTGTAATCTGCGCCCCAAGTATTCATGCTGTCTTTATCTTCTGGTGGAATGTAACCATAACCTGCCAATACTGTGGTCATGCCTGCTGCATTACCGGCTTGAATATCACGGATATGATCACCGATATAGATAACACTGTTGGCAACACCACGAGGCAGCTCCAATCTCTCTAAAGCAAGATTCATTGGCTCAGGATCTGGCTTTGTATTACACACATCATCTGGGCAGACTAAAACCGCACAGCGATCGGTCAGATTTAAGCAGTCTAAAAGCTTCGTCGATAAATAGCGTGGCTTGTTGGTAACGATGCCCCATGGGGTACCGTTTTTATCATAAAAATCAAGCAGCGCATCTAGCTCTGGAAAGACACGACTGTCGACACAGATATCTGATTCATATTCGTCTAAAAACTGCTGACGGTACTGCTGAACCTGCTCTTCAGTAATAGGCTGGTCGTTATACGTCAGCATCAGCTTTACCATAGCTGCAGCGCCGGCAGAGACTTGTTCACGAATGGCATCGCTTGGCGGTACTTGCCAACCATTTTGCTCTGACATACGCTGAATAATACGAATAAAATCTGTGGCAGTATCGATTAAGGTACCGTCCAAATCGAACAGTACGGCTTTGACATAATTTTTTGACATAGTTTTATACTTTATAAATGATTAATTTAAATGGTTAATAACGATAGCGGCACTGTATTGATAATAAGCGTTCGGCTTATCGCCAAATACAAGGCAGGCTATCGAGTCGAGTTTGTTATAGAGCAAAAATTAGTTTATAAGCTTGAATTTCATAAGCTTGAATAAAGGTGACGATTAATTGTGTTTTGATTAGCTAACTTAATAACAGCTGATAATAATAAAGGCTGCATTAGGCAGGTTTAACCACTGCCATCATATAGTTCACATCGACGTTTTGAGCCAACCAATAACGTTTGGTTATTGGGTTGTAATGTAGGCCAATCAAGTCTTGGCGGTTAAAGCCTGAATTAATGGCCATCTTATCGAGTTCTGCTGGGGTAATAAATTTAGCGTAATCATGTGTGCCACGGTCTAGCAGTCGTAATACGTATTCTGCACCGATAATGGCAAATAAATAAGACTTCGGGTTGCGGTTAATAGTCGATAGTACGCAAACGCCGCCTGGTTTTAACAGATCATAACAGGCTTGAACAATCTGACTGGGGTCAGGAACGTGCTCTAGCATTTCCATACAAGTCACGACATCGAAGCTTTCTGGCTGCTCGGCAGCAAGCGCCTCAATGGCAATGTGCTTATATCTTAAAGTATCCGTTAGGCCGCTTTGCTGGGCATGAACACTGGCTGCTTTTAGGTTCTCAATACCTAAGTCAACGCCAGTGGCATCTGCGCCGCGGCGTGCCATAGATTCAGTTAAGATACCGCCGCCACATCCGACATCCAATACAGTTTTGCCCGTCAGGCCGCTTCCGGTATAGCGAACAACGTTTTCCTCGATCCAGTTTAGGCGTAGCGGATTAATCTCATGCAATGTCGCAAAAGGACCTTGTTTGTCCCACCACTGGCTGGCAAGCTGAGTGAACTTACCTACTTCACTCATATCGACATTATTGCCTAAGTCGCCCTCACTATTAAATGATGACTCATTGTTTTGATTTAAAGTATTGGTATTGGCTTGAGTAGCTGTGTCATTTGATGCAGATATAGTGGTATCGACTTCTGAGGTAGTCTGAGTCATGAGTTATCCTAAATCTTAATGTATTGTCGTTATTAGAGGTGTTGTTTGATACCTTATATTACCACGCTTCATAAAATAGGGCATCTTTGATAGTTAGTACTTATGCAACAATGACACTCTCCATAAAGGCTCTTAAAATCTTCCAAATCGCTTTAATCTAGTACGTTTTACCTTTTTAATGAGTCAATTAGTTATGTCATTGCAATATAGATAGACGCTTAGTATTTGAGAATGACCGGTTTACACGGTAATATTAAATATATGAGGCTTAAGCGGTGCAAACCCTATGGAAATCGAAATACTAATGACAACCAAAGCTCTGTTTAAACGTACTGACAATGTTACAACCGTTATTTAACCTTTTGTTAAGGTTTGATAGGGGCTGGCGGTTCACATGACAGCATAAAATGCGCTATCATACGGTAGTCTGTAATAAGTCCCAGTGGTTTCCTCTATACGCCTAGCAAACAAATAGGCACAGCAGGAAGTCATTTGATGTGTTTATTGTATACGCATTTTGTGACCGGTTCTGCTTAGCTGTATTTTCCTCATCCTTGGATGCTTGGTTAAGCTTAATTTAGGTTTGGCTAGATTAATATCAGAAAAAGACCCTACTTATACTGTAAATATTCTTAAGGAATTGCGATGAAGTTTAATTCTCAACGGGGCTTTGCATTAGCCTCACTAGTAGCCGCCATCGGCTTAGCCTCTTTTCCTGCATCAGCAGCGAATTATGTTGCTGGTAAAGACTATAAGGTATTAGATAATCCTGAAAAAATCAGCGGCGACAATATTATCGTTCGTGAATTCTTTTGGTATGGTTGCCCACATTGCTACAACTTAGATCCACACATGCATAAATGGGCAAAAACCAAAGCAAGCGATGTGATTTTCTTACAATCACCTGCTGCGCTAAACCCAATGTGGGAAGTGAACGCTCGTGGTTTCTATGCCGCTCAATTAATGGGTTATGAAGATCAGACGCATACTAAGCTGTTTGATGCGATTCACAAAGACAACAAGCGTTTATTTGATCAGAATTCTCTATCTAAATGGTACGCAAGCCAAGGCCTAGATCAAAAAGAGTTTAACAACCTATACAATTCATTTGCGGTCAGCACCAAAGTTGCACGCTCTAAAGCAGGTGCAAAACGCTATCAATTGACGGGTGTACCAGCGGTTGTGGTTCATGGTAAATATGTGGTTCAAGGTGAAGATGCCAAAGTGCCACAAGTGGTCGATTACCTAGTGAAGAAAGTACGGGCTGATTTAAAAGCAGGTAAATAGTAGAAAGATCAGTTAAAACAAGTTGAATAAATTGTCCTAATATTGGAATGATTGACTAGGTGGTTTTACTGATGAGGACTGAGTCTTATGGCTTGGTCCTTTTTTTGCCTATTATTTAGACTGTAGCGCATTATTCGTATCTCATGTGTCCTAACATTATTATTTTGTAAGTTAGATAATAAAACCTATTGTAAATAATAACCGTTATCGTTATCATGTTTATTAAGTTCTTTTAACCCTTGTTATTTATTTAAATCATTAAGTGGCGAGTTATGCACTTCTAACATAAGGATACCCTAATGATAGTCTGCATCTGTAATAATGTGAAAGACCGTCAAATCAAAGCAGCCTTAGCGTCAGGAGTTGACACTATGGACGCCCTTAAAGACACACTTGATGTAGCGACTTGCTGTGGTTGCTGTGAGCCAATGGTTAATGATTATATCGAAGAATATCATGCCACGGCTGTAGGCAGTGATCTGGTCAGCCAGTTGGCTTATGCTGTATAAGAGTAGGTGTTTTATTCTACTTATTAGATGATTGTTTCCTAAAGATTCCTAAAAAGACCCATTCTTTATACACTGCTACTATCATAAATGTTATGTATTTTATGAACGGCTCAGTTGTTGCCAATCTGGCCATACGTAATTTGGCGTTTGCTCCTTTCATTACTTAACGCCTGATTTATTGCTTATATTTATTTATATCCCTGCAGATGTAAGTGTTTCTTATTCGTTATTGTCCTTCCATTCCCAGTTCTAAATAAATACTTTTAAGTGTGCTTAGTTTGCTATTATATTGCTAACAAAGTCAGCCGCACTAATTATTTATAATCATTTAGCGAATAATCAGAGAGAAATAAAAATTTAACTCAATGGCAGTTATTTTAAAATGCGCCAGTATTGGGTGTTTTTTGGTTTCTATTTATCGCGTGTTGACGACAAGATATTATTTATTCTGTCACTTTTGACAGGTTCAATCTCAATGGCAGTGTGAAATATTTACTTAAAGGTATTTTGTGGTGTTGAGATAAATTAAAAGTGTTATGAAACATCAGGGGAAGACTATGCAAGGCAGCCAAAAAGTTATCGATTATTTGAATTTTTTATTGGGTGGCGAGCTAGGCGCTCGTGACCAATATTTTATTCATTCAGAGATGTATGGCGAGTGGAACTACGGCAAACTGTATGAGCGTATTCATCATGAAATGGAAGATGAGACATTGCATGCGCAGGCTATTATTCGCCGCTTGCTAATGATTGGCGGTAAACCAGATATGACGGTTGATCCTATCAAAGTAGGCAGCACTGTTCCTGAAATGCTACAGCTTGATTTGGAACTTGAGTATAAAGTTCAGCGACACCTAAAAGATGGTATTGCCCTTTGTGAACAAGAGCACGACTATGTGACTCGTGATATGCTTGTCGAACAGTTAAAAGATACTGAAGAAGATCATGCGCATTGGTTAGAAAAACAGTTGCGTTTGATAGATATGGTCGGTCTGCAAAACTACCTACAAAGTCAAATTGGTGACATTCCAGGGCAATAACGCAGTGCGCTATTATCAATAGTGCAGTGTGAGTCTAGTGAATTGACATCGTCAAATAAAATAATAATGTAGGAGAAGGTTATGCAAGGCGATAAAGAAGTTATTCTGTCGTTAAATAAGGTATTAGGGCAGACATTAGTTGCTATTAACCAGTATTTTTTGCATGCACGTATTGCTAAAAACTGGGATATTCAAGAATTGAATGAAGTCTTTTATAAGCAGTCTATCAAAGAGATGAAGTGGGCAGATCAGTTGATTGAGCGTATTTTGCTATTAGAGGGACTGCCAAACTTACAAGATTATGGCAAGTTGCTTATTGGTGAAGATGTTGCTGAAATGATTGAGTGTGATTTGCGTCTTGAAGATCAGAAGTTTAAGATAATTCAAGATGCAATTACTTTGTGCGAGCAAAAACGAGATTATGTTTCACGTGAGATTTTAACAGGTCTTAAGGATGGCAATGAAGAGTATCTTGATTGGTTAGATACACAACAAGATTTAATTCGTGATATTGGTATCGAAAATTATATTCAAGAAAAAATAGATGACTAATATTTAGATACTTATCATTCTAGTGTTATAAAAAGCCAACTTATGCGTAAGTTGGCTTTTTTTGTTAAAACAAAATCATACAGCTGTAAATTGTACTCTGAGCGAAGTTAACGATATACTTAAAAGGAAGCTTAGTCATTAGCGTATGACAAATGAGACTGTCAGCGTTTTTTATTTATAAAGGAGTAGGTATGCCAGCATTACGTTCAGATGTCGATCCAGAAGGTTTGTTAGAGTATTCCGTTGTTTACACAGACCGTGCGTTAAACCATATGTCAAAAGCGTTCCAGCAAGTAATGAATGATTTATCAGCCAACCTAAAGCAGGTTTATGGTGCTGATAGCGTGGCGATTGTACCTGGTTCTGGTACCTTTGCGATGGAAGCGATTTCACGTCAATTGGCCACGAATGAAGACTGCTTAGTTATCCGGAATGGCTGGTTTAGCTATCGCTGGACGCAGATTTTAGAAAAAGGCAAAATTGCCAAGTCTGTGACAGCGCTTAAAGCAAAACAAGTAGATGGTGAAGCCGAAGAAGGCGAACCAAAACCATTTGCGCCTGTGGCCATCGAAGATGCTGTAGCCGCTATTAAAGAGCAAAAGCCTGCCTTAGTATTTGCGCCGCACGTTGAGACAGCGTCAGGTATGATTTTATCTGATGACTATATTAAAGCATTGAGCGAGGCGGTGCATAGCGTTGGCGGTCTATTGGTTATCGACTGTATCGCATCTGGCTGTATCTGGCTTGATATGAAAGAGCTTGGCATTGATGTGCTAGTCTCTGCTCCGCAAAAAGGTTGGAGTAGTACGCCTTGTGCCGGTTTGGTTATGCTAAGTGAAAATGCAGTAAAACGTGTTGAAGAGACTGAGTCAGACAGCTTTAGCCTTGATCTAAAACAGTGGCTAACCATTATGCGTGCCTTTGAAAATGGCGGTCACGCATATCATGCGACCATGCCAACCGATGGCTTACGTATCTTCCGCGATGTAATGTTAGAAGCCAAAGAAATTGGCTTTGAGAAGCTAAGAGATGCACAGTGGGAGCTGGGTAATCGTATCCGCGACCTGCTAGAAGACCGCGGTATCCAAAGTGTGGCTGCTGAGGGTTTCCAAGCCCCAGGCGTTGTGGTTTGCTATACCAAAGATGAAGAGATGCACAAGGGCCGCGCGTTTGCTGCTCAAGGTATGCAGATTGCTGCTGGTGTTCCACTACAAGTGGACGAGCCAAAAGATTTTCAAACATTCCGCCTAGGTCTGTTTGGTCTAGACAAGCTTATTGATGTTGATGGTGCGGTACAGCGCTTTAGCGATACGCTAGATAAAATACAGCCTAAATAATTGGCGTAAAACAAATCTTAAATTCTTAAGCGTCAAAGATTGGAATTGAGCTTGATAAAAAGGAGCGCTACAACTGTAGCGCTCCTTTTTTTTGTTTAATAAGAATGAGTCTTTGTCTATAGGGTAAATTATGTGCGAACTTTTGGTTCTTCATGTGCCATAGACTGAGCAGCATGGCGCAGCTCAAACTTTTGCACCTTACCGGTACTGGTCTTTGGTATTTCAGTAAAGATAATATGCTTGGGTACTTTAAAGCCGGCCAAATGCTGACGGCAATGCTCAATCACACGCTCACGGGTCAATGTTGCATTGTCGCTAATTTCGATAAAGGCAACCGGAACCTCGCCCCATTTCTCGTTAGAAGCTGCCACCACACCGCAGCTGGTAATCTCTGGCATCCGGTATAAGACGTTTTCAA
Source organism: Psychrobacter sp. CX14 (assembly GCF_057396205.2). Lineage (NCBI taxonomy): Bacteria > Pseudomonadati > Pseudomonadota > Gammaproteobacteria > Moraxellales > Moraxellaceae > Psychrobacter > Psychrobacter sp. CX14. The sequence continues at coordinate 754,490 of NZ_CM183187.1, forward strand.
TCTCGATACTAGAAATGTTCTCGCCGCCTGAGATAATAATGTCTTTGAGTCGATCCATAATTTTGATGTAGCCGTCGGGATATTTCACTCCTAAATCACCAGTACGGAACCATCCGCCCATAAACGCCTCTTCGGTCGCTTTTGGACTCTTTAAATAACCTTTCATCACCATATTGCCTTTGAGGGCCAGCTCGCCCATCTCACTACCGTCTGCTGCGACAGGCTCGGTAGTGCCTTGTTTAAATACTTCAAAGCCGGTCATTAAATGAGACGCAACGCCTTGACGTGATTTTTTGCTGGCACGTTCAGAGACGGACATTTGTGCCCAATCTTCTTGCTCAGCACATAATGTCACCGGGCCATAAACCTCGGTTAAGCCGTAGACGTGAGTGATATTAAATCTCATTGCTTCCATTTTCTCAAGCATGGTCTCAGAAGGGGGCGCACCGGCCACAAACCCTTTAACGCTATGCTCAATGGCTTGTTTAAGCGATTCATCACCAGCTGCAATCATGTTATGTACCACCGGTGCCGCACAGTAATGAGTGATTTTATATTTGGCAATCAGCTTTAAAATCAAGTCGGCATCAATTTGACGTAAGCAAACGTTCACGCCGGCACGTTCTGCAATCGTCCATGGGAAGCTCCAGCCATTACAGTGAAATAAAGGGAGAGTCCAAAGATAGGTAGCATGCTTTGGCATATCCCAGTCCAAAATATTAGATACAGCATTTAGCGTGGCACCGCGGTGGTGATAGACCACACCTTTTGGTGTCCCCGTTGTGCCTGATGTATAGTTAAGAGCAATTGCTTCCCATTCATCAGCAGGATACATGGTGCGCTTAATCTCAGCTAGCTGCTCGTTATCATCGAAGGCACCCGACTGAATCAGTGCTTCATAACTCATGCTACCAAAAGGCGCGACATCCGGTAGAGCTGCATCGGTTGAATGAATGATGGTCAACTGCGGAAAAGTTTCTTCAATCAGCTCTGCATGATGGGAAAACTCACTGTCCAAAATAAGCACTTTGGCTTCTGAATGCTGTAAACAGAAGGTTAGCGCGTTGATATCTAGGCGTGTATTTAGGGTGCACAATACACCTTTTGACATCGGCACACCAAAGGCTGCTTCGACCATGGCAGGGGTGTTGGGTGACATAATCGCTACCGTGTCATCTTTACCAATACCTAGCTTGCGTAGGGCATTGGCAAGCTGACAGCAACGTAAATACGTCTGTGACCAGGTATAGGTAATTGGAGCATTTTTTAAATTATCATAGATGATAGAGGTTTTATTGGGATAGACCTGAGCGGTACGGGCAATTAATTGAATGGGAGTTAGCGGTTGATGGTTGGCAGGGTTTTTGTCCAGACCGGTGCTGTAGTCAGTCATACCAGATAGTCCTTTATCTATGGGGGAGTAATAATTTATGGTTAATCAATATTAAGTGTCCAAACGGTCATTGCATAACTTTGCATGACTTATGTAAATCAGCTTATGATAGGATACATGCATAATGATGTACTCAGTGAGTATATGTTAACTCAAATTAATAGGTCAACTATACGATTGAATTTATTACCAATAAGTTTATGAATTTGCCTTGTTTATAGATGCCTACGCTTATTCATCATAAGACCTGACACCCTTTCGTGACCCTCATATACTTTAAATAAGGATATTTTCTATGGCAGCTGACGCTACCAAAAGTACCGATACTCAAGCCCAAAAGACAAATAATCAAACTATTCCAGCGGCTAACGTACCTTACCCTCATATCTTCGAGCCTCTTAAAGTCGGTCATACGACTCTAAAAAACCGTATGGTTATGGGCTCAATGCATACTGGCCTTGAAGACCGTTTTTATAACTATGGCAAGTTGGCTGCCTACTTTGCAGAGCGTGCCAAAGGCGGCGTGGCAATGATGATTACCGGTGGTATTTCACCAAACCGTGAGGGCTGGTTATTACCTGTTGGCGGTACCATGAACAACAAAGCAGATGTGATTAATCATCAACGCTTAACCCGTGCCGTACACCGTCATGACAGTAAAATCATCATGCAAATTCTGCACAGTGGCCGTTATGGCTATCACCCATTTGTGGTGTCAGCCAGTCCAGTTAAATCGCCGATTTCACCGTTCAAGCCGCGTCAGATGAGCATCAAAAATATCAAACGTACCGTAGAGGATTATGCGCGTGCAGCCACGCTAGCCAAGCAAGCCGGCTATGATGGTGTGGAAATCATGGGCTCTGAGGGTTATTTAATTAACCAGTTTATGTCGCGTCATGTCAATCAGCGCACCGATGAGTATGGCGGCGATATCACTGGCCGTATGAAGTTCGCGGTAGATATCGTACGCTCTGTGCGTGAAGCTGTCGGCGAGGACTTCTTGATTTTGTTCCGCTTATCTATGATTGATTTGGTCAAGGATGGCAACGTCATGGATGAGGTCATCACTGTGGCAAAGGCGTTAGAAGAGGCCGGTGTGAGCATCTTTAATACCGGTATTGGCTGGCATGAAGCGCGCGTTCCGACGATTGTGACCAGCGTGCCAAGAGCTACTTTCGTTGATTATACTGCCGAAGTTAAAAAGCATGTCAATGTGCCTGTTATGGCGGCAAACCGCATCAATATGCCAGAGACTGCTGAAAGTATTTTGGCATTAGGTCAAGCAGATTTGGTACAAATGGCGCGTCCTTTCTTGGCAGATCCTGACTGGGTTAATAAAGCGCGCAATGGTCAAAGTGATTTGATTAATACTTGTATTGCCTGTAACCAAGCCTGCCTAGATCATACTTTTGAGAATAAACGCTCAACCTGTTTGGTTAATCCCCGTGCCTGTTATGAGACAGAGCTTAATTACACACCGACCAAAAAGCCTAAAAAGATTGCTGTGGTTGGCGGCGGTGTGGCCGGTATGTCTGCTGCGACCATCGCTGCAAAACGTGGTCATGATGTGACTTTGTATGAAGCGCGTGATATTTTAGGTGGTCAGTTTAACTATGCCAAAGTGATTCCGGGTAAAGAAGAGTTCTTTGAGACTACCCGTTATTATCTAAACGAGCTTAACAACCAAAAGGTTAAGATTCATCTGAACACCAAGGTCACTAGCGAGATGCTAGATAAAGGTAAATTTGATCACGTTATCATTGCAACAGGCGTCGTACCTCGCAGTCTAGAAGGTAAACTAGAAGGTGCTGATAATCCAAAAGTCATTAGCTACGCAGAGCTGCTCTCTGGTGAAAAAGCAGTCGGTGATGTGGTGGCAGTAATTGGTGCAGGTGGTATTGGGTTTGATGTAAGTGAATATCTAACCGCACGTCATGGTCAGCCACTACATGAGCTGGGTCCAGAAACATTAAAAGACCCAAGCTATCGTCCCGAGCCGCAATCGGTCGAAGACTGGAAGCGGGAGTGGGGCGTTAATGACGATCCAAACTATCAGACAGATGGTGGTCTTGAGCGTCCAGAAGGTATTACCCCAACCCGTCAAGTGTATTTAATGCAGCGTAGTAAGAGCCGTCTAGGTAAAGGCTTGAATAAAACCACAGGCTGGGTACACCGTGCACACATTAAGTCACACGGCGTGCTGCAAATGCCAGGCGTGACTTATGACAAGGTCACTAATGAAGGCTTATGGATTACCACGCCGCAAGGTCACAGTCAGTTACTGCGTGTGGATAATATTGTGGTATGCGCCGGTCAAGAATCGGTCAACGAGTTAATGCCAGTAATTGACAGCAAACGTCCAAGCGTCAAAAAAGGCAAAACTCAGTATCATATTATTGGTGGTGCGAAACTGGCTGCAGAACTTGATGCCAAACGTGCAATTCGTGATGGCGCTGAGCTTGCAGCGCGTCTATAAGTTATTTATTGCTATGCTTATATGATTAAATCCTAAAATCATAAAAAAGGAGCCGGTCTACCCGGCTCCTTTTTTTTGTTCAAGATAAAGTTAGCGTGTTATATTCTATAAATATCTTGAATACTAAGTTTACATAGTATTGACAAAGCAGCAAGATAGGTATTTAATTTAAACTACCAAGAGTAGTCACCTTAAACTGACAAAAGGAATTGTCATGTACAACAACGCACTTAATCATGCGGTTAAATCCGTAATCGTCTTGAGTTTACTAAGCACCTCTGTCGCTAATGCGGCAGGCCTAGAATATACTAAACAATCCATTTTACCTTTCTTTGAAGAAGGCAACTATGCTGAATTAAGTTACGCCTATGTCGACATCGATATCGATGGAACAGATGTGGCTGGTGGGATTGATGCCAATGGTCAGCATATTGAAGCCAATAATAATAAAATCGATAATATGATGGATGACTTCGATATCTTCGGAGCCGCTGTCAAAATTGAACCCAGTGAAAATACGGCACTGGCACTCATTTATGATGAGCCGTTTGGTGTCGATACTATCTACCCTTCTGGAAACCAGTTCAATAACAGCATGGGTACTACAGAAGCCCGTGTTGATACACGTGGGTTAACACTTTTGGGCGGTGGTAAGGTCAATAAAAACTTCTGGATGTACGGCGGTGTTGAGTATCAGGAAGCTAAGGGTTCGGTACAATTAGCACAGGACTTCGATGGTGATCCAATTTACTATGACTTAGATGTTGATGGTAAAAGTAATACCCTATTGCCAGTGTTAGGTGTTGCCTATGAGATTCCGGAGATTATGCTACGTGCCTCTCTCACATGGCGCGGTGAAGGTGAGCATAAGTTTGATGCCCGTGAAACACTCCTAGTTAATAACAGCCTGTTAAATGCAACGGGTCCAACAAATTATAATGACATCCCAAGTGCAATTAAAAATGCGTTGGGCCTGCCGGATGTTAACTTCGGTGATACCAGCTTAGTCTTTAATACGCCGCAGTCATTTAACTTAGACTTCCAAACTGGCTTAAGTGAAAAGTATCAGTTACTGGGTATGCTAAATGCACGCTGGGTTGAATGGACTGCGTTTGAGATTGCCCCATCTTCTATTACCGGCCTTGTGGGTGAGCCATTGGCTGAGTATGATAAAGATGCCTATAGCGTGGAGCTTGCCTTAGGTAAGCAGTTCACACCAAAGTTCTCTGGTGAGGTGCGTGTGGGTTATGATTCAGGAACGTCTGAACCATTAAGCTTATTGGGCCCATATGACGCTATTAAAACGGTAGCGCTTGGTGGTAGCTATGATGTGAATGATAACTTGAATATTTCTGCCGGCGCGCAATATATGTGGTTTGAGGGCGGTACGGCCTATTCAAAACTACCTATTGAGAACAGCCTAACAGAGCGAACTCTGGCCAAGTTTAATGATGGTGATGGCTATGCGGTTGGTGTTAAGCTCGGTTATCACTTCTAAATAAGCCCAAACATTAAACGCGATTGCTATAAAAACAGCCCTACTTGTAAGCAGTAGGGCTTTTTATTGTCAAAATTACTTACTGGGCTTACAAAGCTGAGGCAGCCAACCAGAATGAATAACCCACGAAGGTTAAGATTAATATCACACCACTGCTGCGTTTGAGTGTTCCTTGGCGTTTATAAGCCACAAAAGAGAGTACAAACAATAATACGGTTACGATGCCGACCATTAGCATATCGCGAACCAAGATATCAGGTTCAACGGTCAATGGTTGAATAACAGTGGCCAGACCGACCACACCTAAGGTGTTAAAAAGGTTAGAGCCAATCACGTTGCCTAGCGCCATATCATGCTCACCTCGGCGTGCTGCAGCGACACTGGCTACTAGCTCTGGCAACGAGGTACCAATAGCAATAATGGTCAGACCAATTAACAGCTCACTCATGCCCCAAAGGGTTGCTAATTCAACCGCACCCCAAACAATGGCTCGAGAGCTGGCAATCAATAACACCAAGCCAATAGCCAAGGTAATAAACGCTTTTAAGGTATTAATCTCATGATCCGGCTTAAGCTCAGTGTCGGTATTATTGCGTAACGCTAAAAATATCTGTATGGCTAATACAACAACCAATGCCGCAATGAGTACCACACCATCAAAAAATGACAACGTGCCATCGGTTAATTGCCAAGCGGCTAATGCGGTCACAGCCATCAGTAACATTAAATCATGACAAATCACATCACCGCGAATCAAAATGGGACTAATAAGTGCCGTTGCACCGAGCACTAAGGTAATATTAATGATGTTTGAGCCATAAGCATTGCCCAAAGCAATACCTGGTCTGCCATCTAGCGCAGACAGTGCCGAAACTACCATTTCAGGTGCTGAGGTACCCACACCTAATATCACTACCCCAATTAAGAAGCTGGGCATGTTAAATCGAACAGCAAGGTCGGTTGCACCGTCAATAAAGGTGTCCGCACTCCAGACTAAGATTGCGAGGCCGATAATGACAGCAAAAATTGCAAGCCCCATAATTTTTCTCCAATAAAAATAAACGACATAGCCGAATTTGATTTATCCGACTATAAAATACGTGTATAAAGTTCAATCAGTATTGAGGATTCAATCATTAAAAAGACGCTAAGCAATGAATATCGCTTAGCGTCTTTATTTTTGCTACGCCATGGTACGGATTAGCATTCTCAATACATTAGTACTTAAGATACCTGAACAGGAATAATGTTTGCGGTATCTTTTACAGTGTTGTCTTCGTTACAGTACACAAGCTTTGGCTTATGCGTATCTGCTTCGGCTTCATCCATCTGAGCATAAGCGCAGATAATCACGATATCACCCAAATCAGCTTGATAAGCAGCTGCACCATTTAAAGAGATGATACCAGAGCCGGCTTCAGCGCGAATTGCATAGGTGCGGAAACGCTTGCCATTAGTGACATTGTAGATATCGATAGATTCGTTTTCACGAATACCTGATAAGTCTAATAAGTCGCCATCTATGCCGCAAGAGCCCTCATAGTGCAAGTCTGCATGAGTAACGCGGGCGCGGTGTAGTTTACCTTTTAATAAGGTTAATAGCATAAAGGGATTCCTTAAATAATGTGCTAAATAGTCAGCAGCGGCGTTAACAGAGCTTAATAGGTCTAAGTGGCAACTGCTGATAATACGGATAGTACCGAGGAGCAAATGTCTGATATTATTAGAAATAGCATGACAAAACAAGCATATAGAGTAGGGTAATTGAATGTAAAAACGTTAAAACATGATGCTAAAGCCGCAAGTTTTGTAGCTTAGCAGTTGTTAAATGTTTGATTATTAAAACTAGGCATCAGGTAATTTAAAGCCATTAATCTGGCTACGTGCTTTTTCTATATTACCATTGACTATTAATTGTAGTGAATCCATAGCAGCATCTAATGCTGCTTCAATGGCAATTTGGTCGTTGGGGGAGGGCTTAGATAAGACATGGCTGCTAACTTTGGATTTATGACCAGGATGGCCAATACCAATACGCAGTCGATGAAAATCATTGCCTAAATGCGGTGTGATATCACGTAAGCCATTATGACCACCGTGTCCACCACCTGTCTTTAGTTTGATACTACCGGCAGGGATATCGAGCTCGTCATGAGCAACCAATAACTCTTCTGGCTTAATATCATAATAATTTGCCATAGGCACAACAGATTGACCAGATTTATTCATAAAGGTCAGAGGCAATAATAGACGCACGTCGGTATCGTAAATACGACCACGACCGGTGAGACCGTTGAATTTCTTATCGGCGCTCAGTTCAATATTGAATGTATCTGCAATCAGGGCCACAAACCAAAAGCCAGCATTATGTCTTGTTTCGACATACTGCTGACCTGGGTTGCCAAGCCCAACAATAAGCTTAAGTTGGGACATAGCGTTCTCACTGTAAGTTAATTCTAATTACTCACTGCTGAGCGTATTCGAGCACGTCTTTTAGATAAAAGAGATGTCAGCAGGAGTAATGGGTCGATTGACGATTACTCGTCGTCACCGCCTTCGTTTTCGTTCTCGCTACCTTGTTCAGTTGCTGGAACATCTGAAGCATCAACATCATCTGCAGTATCTTCGTCAACTTCTTCAACAGTTGGTGCGTTCATGTTAGCGATAGTACGGTTAACTGGCTCTTCTACGTCAAGTTCGAACAAGATAACGCCTTCAGGAAGTGGGATATCAGTTAAGTGTAGTGACTCACCGATTTCTAGACCTGAAACGTCAACTTCTAAGTACTCTGGAAGTACTGAAGGTAGACATACGATTTCTAAATCAGTTACTAGTGTTGATAAGATACCGCCTGCTTTAGTACCTGGCGCTTCTTCACGACCAACATAGTGAACTGGGATGTTCATGTGAATCTTCTCACCTTTCACAATGCGCTGGAAGTCAGCATGCATTGGGAAACCTTTAGATGGGTGACGCTGAAGATCTTTAATAACAGCCATGTGCTCTTCGCCATCAAGAGTGATGGTTAAGATGTTTGAGAAGAATGCTTCGTTTTCTAGAAGTTTCCAAAGCTCATTGTCTTTAATAGCGATCGCTGTAGGCTCTTCGTTACCACCATAGATAATGGCTGGTACTAGTTTTTGCTTACGCAGGCGGCGGCTCGCACCTTTGCCCTGCTGATCTTCGGTACGGGCAATGCCTTTTACCGTATATAGTACATTACTCATAGGAGTATCCTTGATTAAATAATTTGGTTTGTGATGTTCTCAAGCTACGTTTGCGACCAACGTGGCCAGACAAACATCTATAATCTGCATCTACTTAAGTACGGTCAATATGACACTGAACTGCTGAGTCGCAGCATTGCGTAGATACAGAGGGCGTATTATACGGGTATGAGACCGTAAAATCCAGTATAAAAAAACCGCTGCCTATCAAGACAGCGGTTTTTATGATTGCTTAGGTATTTTAAACGCTATAAATAATACTAATAAAACACACTAAGTAACTCTATAAAAATCTTAATTAGCGATGTAGTCAAACATAGCGCTAATAGATTCTTCATTATTGATACGGCGTAAGCTTTCTGCCAACAATGAAGCAATCGTTACCTGACGAATCTTTTTACAAGCTTGTGCTTCAGCAGACAAAGGAATGGTATCGGTAACCACTAATTCATCTAATACTGAGTTGCTGATGTTTTGAATGGCTTTACCTGATAATACAGGGTGAGTGATATAGCCAAGTACGCGGCGAGCACCATTGTCCTTCAGTGCTTGAGCTGCTTTACACAGTGTACCAGCAGTATCTACCATGTCATCAACAATGACACAATCACGGTCTTTTACATCACCGATAATGTGCATTACTTGCGATTCATTGGCACGGGCACGGCGTTTGTCGATAATTGCAAGCTCTGTATCTCCAAGCTCTTTAGCCATCGCGCGCGCGCGAACAACACCGCCTACGTCAGGTGACACAACCATTAAGTTGTCATAGCCTTGTTTTTGTAGGTCTTTTAGCAGTACAGGCGTACCGTAGATATTGTCGACAGGGATGTCAAAGAAACCTTGAATTTGATCTGAGTGCAAATCAACGGTCATAACGCGGTCGATGCTAACGATATTTAGCATATCTGCTACAACCTTCGCCGAGATAGGCACACGTGCCGAACGAGGGCGACGATCCTGACGGGCATAACCAAAGTATGGCATCACAGCAGTGATACGGCCAGCACTTGAACGACGAAGTGCATCAGCCATAACCATGATTTCCATCAAGTTATCGTTGGTAGGTGCGCAGGTAGGTTGTAGAATGAAGACGTCTTTACCACGAACATGCTCTTTGATCTCTACAGCAATTTCGCCATCAGAGAAGCGTGTCACATCGGCACGGCCTAAAGGAATATGTAAATGATCTGCAACGGTTTTTGCCAGCTCAGGGTGGGCATTACCCGTAAAAATCGCCAGATATGGCATGGTTCAAGTCCTATTTATTTGACTTAAGAGAGGAGCAGTAGAGACTGCACAAATAAAGAAGAAAGTTGAACGTTTAGAAGAAAATGGCAGGGGTAGCTGGACTCGAACCAACGGATGTCAGGATCAAAACCTGATGCCTTACCAACTTGGCTATACCCCTGTAACAGACAAACTTTATCAAGACGTTCACACGATTAATTTAACATGCTTCTTGATAACTTACTATTAAAACCTAAAAATAAATGGTTTTAATATTGTTTCTTGCTTGTTGTCTTCTCGGTAACATTCGAGGCGAACTATACCGAAAATTAACTAGATATGTCAATGAACAAAGCCGTTTAATTTAAAACTAATTAGTAGCTGAGCCTATGACGAATATGGCAGGGGTAGCTGGACTCGAACCAACGGATGTCAGGATCAAAACCTGATGCCTTACCAACTTGGCTATACCCCTTTATGGGCGATTTATTATACAGTAGAAATTAGTGATTGCAACTGTTTTTCATTTTTTTTGCAAAAGTAATTGCTAGCACCCTAAAATCAAACATTTTCAGCGCTCATAATACGCCTTAAAAAACCGTTTTTTATATTAATCTTTAATCATTAAATATTACAGACTTAGGTAGAGCGACTCATCAAACGGGTCTATTTTAGCTTTTTCAGTGCCAAACTTACTTAAGCGTTAAATTGATTGGATGATAAAGATTGAGTCAGTTGAGCATGGCAAGCTGGTTTATTATCCGCTATATACGTCTCAACCGCCTGAAATAGCTCTTTAGGTACCGGAAGGAACACGCTGCTGCCTGTGCCTGTCATACGCGCTGTAGTGGCTGTGAGAACCTCTAACTGCTTTAGATAATCAAGCGCTTCGGCCACTTCAGGCACTATATGAGTCACCACAGGCTCAAAGACATTGGTATATGGTGTTTTTAATTGCTCTAAGTAGTTTGATTGTTCTGAGTTAATTTGAGAGATAGACAAAGTTTGCGCATCACGGTGCAAATCTGGGTGCGCGAATAAGGCTTGGGTTGAAGCATGTGCATTTGGATTAAGCAGTAAATAATTCTGTGGCGGTAAATCAATTGCCGTTAACTGCTCGCCAATCCCTTCGGCAATCGCGTCTTTTCCGAATATAAAAATTGGCACATCAGCACCAACTTGTTTACCGATAGCGATTAATTCCTCTTGGGTTAATGACAATCTCCAAAGCTGATTTAATGCGAGTAAAGTAGTTGCGGCATTGGATGAACCACCGCCCAAACCGGCACCTGTCGGCAGTACTTTATCCAAAGTGATGTCTATCACCGGCAATTGATCGGGCAAAGAGGTTGCCGAGGTCGTTTTTATAGCGTCGATAAGGGCGATAGCGGCTTTGGTAATCAGATTGTCTACTAAACTAGCAGTGACAGCTATATTTGCATTTAGAGAAATAGGTAGGTTTGAATGATCAAAAGACGCATGCGGATTGAATAGCTGCCCACTGAGCTTAAACTCTAAATAATCGCCCCAGTCTAATAACCGAAAAACAGTCTGTAAATTATGATAGCCGTCATCACGTTTGCCAGTAATATGCAAAAACAAATTAATCTTAGCAGGAGAGAACAGGCGAAGCTTTTTGGCGGTCATAATAGGGCGAACCTAGCAGTTAAAGAGGAAGTCATTACTATAAGAGTAAGATATTAATATAATAGGGGCATGTCAGGCACAGTCGCTGCTGACATGCCTTATCTTTATTTCATTTCTATTTATTGGGCATGATCAATGGTCATAATCACGCGGTGCCCATCACTGCGCAGTACTTTGATTCTGTTCGGTAATTGGCTGCTGGTATTTTTATAAGTGAAGTCGGCATTCCAGTCGCCATTAATAGTTGACTGAATGCGCCCTTGAGCATCGATTTGACTATCAACGTCTGACGGTGCAGGACGTCCAGATATCCAGTAGCGCAGCTGCGAGATAGGCGCTTGCCAACCCGTTGCACGTTGTAGCAGCTCCTCTGGCGTGTCTGCAGTGATTTGCCCTGTACGCTCGCTTTGTAGCGTGGCACTGGTGCCATTATATTCGATGACCGTATGCCCAATACCCAAAGCGCCGGTAATATCAATAGCAAAACGTTCATCTTCTTGCGCCCAAACATAAAACGCACTGCCAGACTGGGCAGATACTGTAGCGGTTTGCGGTGTGGTGACACCAATTTTACCGCGAATATTAAACTGTTTTAACAGTTCAGGATAAGCCGATTCACCCGATGAGACTACAGGACTGCTCGCAGACTGATTCATTGATTGTGTGGTTTGACAACCGGTCAATCCAATAACACAGGCGGTTAGTGCTGTACCCCATAACAGGCTTTTTTGAACGCTTTTCTTCGAAGCTGGTAGGTCTTGAGCTGATTGTGTAAGTAACATGGCAATCCTTATGGCTATTTCTAGTATCTGTATTTAGTGTTCAATTGGGTGTTAAGTCTCTGATTTGGCTAATTAAGGCTATTTTTATAAGTATTAATAAGATTGTAGGCGGTCGCTGATATCTTGACGACCTAGCGCAAAACGGTCTTGAATGTCATTAAACAACGACACAACCTTGTCGTCTTGACCTAAACCTTGATAAGCACGCAATAGAATAATCCCTGAATCCAGTGTCGGCGATACCTCATATGCCGCCTCAAGATAATCAACAACATCTTGATAGCGCTCTTCTGATAAGGCATCTGCTGCGATAATATTGAGCGCTGACAAATAGTTGTTTTGGCTAAATAAGGGCGAGTCAAACGGAATATCAACTATATTCTGCGCAATACCCAGTGCTTCTTGCACCTCTGACTCATCACCAACTTCAAACAACAATACCGCTAAGGCCAGTCTGTAATCGGGGTTCTCTGGATTAAGCAGAATCAGTCGATCAAGCAGCTTATTTTTAAGTTCAGTGTCTCGCTCATTATCAAGCAGTTGCGCGCGTGCGAACAGCAATTTGGTATCGTCTGGGAAGCGGCGATTGGTCTCTGCTAATATTTGCTGAGCCTCATTGATTCTACCTTGTTGACGCAGAATATCCGCTTGCATAATCGCACTATCAGGTGCGTATACTTCAAACTGTCTGCTAAATCGCTTCAATGTTTCAAGGGCACGATCCGGTTGACCTTGTAGCATTTGAATAGACACCAGTTTTTGACGTGCTTTTAACACTAGGTTCTCTTGCATCACTTTAGATAAGAAGCGCTCGGCACGATCAAACTTATGTTGTCGCTCGGCACTAATACCCAAGTAATAATAGGCCTGATCAATATAATAAGGCGAGGAGGCAAGACTAGAGAGCAGCTCGTCGGCCTCATCATAGGCCTGAATATCAATACTGACTAAGGCTGCCAATAAGGTCACTTCATCGTCTTGGAATAGATCGTGGGCTTTAATCAAAAGCTCCCACGCCTCTTGCGTTTGACCTAAATCTAAGAGATAACGAATCTCGTATAAATATAAATTCTTACTGTCTTTTATGCGTTTGCGCTGCTTACTCACATATTTGAGCACTTCACGATCAGACTTTAGCTGCTTTAGAATATCTGCTTTTAATATAATAAAAGGCACATTATCGGGTTTGGCTTTTAAGGCGCGATTGACACTAACCAGCGCAATTTCTGGCTGCTCTAGTTGGGACATTAAGCCTGCCTGCAAGACCAAAATCGAAGGGTTGTTATGCTTTGGAAGTCTTAATAGTGTTTCAAGTAACAAGCGCTTATCATTACGTGTGGTAGGATAGATACCGATTAGGATTTCGCTTAAATCAGCCTGTGGATCGTAGTCTAATATTTGACTTAGTACTTCGCCAGCTAAGTCATAATCATTGGCTTTAAGTGCTAAATGAGCCACATAAAATAGGGCAGGAATATGTTCAGGGTTCTGCTGCTGCCATTTAAATGCGAATGCTAAGGACTCTTCAGGTGATTCATACATCAGCGATAGCTCTAACGCCCGCTCAAACACGCTAGTAGCATCTTGTTTAAATGACTCTTGCTTGTATAGCGCTAACGCGTTATTAATATCGCCGCGGTCTACCAAGAATTCTGCATGCATCACATTTAATAGGCTAGGACGATCTTGAGTCAGCATTAAACGGCTATGATTGTCTTCAGCAGGATGACTCGATATATCAGGGTCAAGCGCTGTTTGTTCGGTAATGACTTCGTCAGGTACGGCTTCTGAATTGGTTATTTTTCCCAATAGCGGTGTCAATACGCGGCGAATTGGGTCAAACACACTCGCATGAGCAGGTAGAGACTGGCTTGCCATACCTGCAAGACTTAACATAAAAAACAGCTGCAATAAGCGTTGGCGCACACGGCTTAACGTTGGCTTTTTCTTAGTTATGACTGGGTCAGGTAGCAGCGCTTTCTCAGCTAAAGGAGTATCCGCTACGTTCTTTTTGGACTTAAATCGGGCAAATAGGTGTCCTTGAGTTACACGAAAGCGAGTTTCGACTCTTTTGAATAATGCTTTAGGCGAGTGTGAGTGAGACAAAGAAAGCATAACGTCCTGTTTTAGCCACTAATCACAATAATTAGGGTTAAGAGTAATCAATAGAGCCTAAGGTAAGTTCGCCACAATAAAAGCGAATTATTAACAGTAAAAGGCAATTAGGATTGTCTTCATTGGGTGTATCTAATCTAATACTAATCGATAAGGGTAACACTTAAAGCGTTTAGCTTAAAGAAGTCAGCGTCACCCATTGTCGTTTATCGTTATTATTAAGTGGCGATTTTATAAGCGGCTATTTAAAGGTGTGTGTTTTATGAAGTACATACTGTCAATAGTCTAATACCACTTAATGTATCAATTGCCTATTATAAGTAAAATACAGCATTATTAACGGTATCAACCTTGTTAATAGCGTTGATGCTGAACCTGTTATAGAACTGCTTATTACCTAATTACTTATTGCGCGCCCATAGCCAGTTTGCTAGAGCTTTTAGTGAGCTATCTTTTGCAAACTGTTCATGGATAGCCGTGGTAGCGTCATCAAACAATGACTTAGCATAGGCAGTCGCATCCTCAACCCCCATAAATTTGACGTAAGTTGATTTGTTAAGCCCTTCGTCGCTACCAGTGGGTTTGCCTAGAGTGTCAGTATTAGAGGTGACATCCAAAATGTCATCTTGCACTTGAAACGCAAGACCAATATTACTAGCAAAATGCGCCAAAGCTGCTAACCCTTTGTCCGAGGCTTTGGCACAAATACCGCCCATTAATACTGCTGCTTCAATTAAGGCACCGGTTTTGTCACGGTGGATGGCTTCAAGCTCACTTTGACTCACTGATTTATTTTCAGCATTTAAATCAAGCATTTGTCCGGATACCATACGGCGGGCACGCGGACTAAAAACCGCGCTTAGTGCCGCACTCTGCTTATCTGTAATCGGTGCAAAACCCTCTAAATCTGCGGTAAGTGCTTCAAAAGCTAGTGTTTGTAATACATCACCGGCAAGCATAGCAGTGGCTTCACCAAATTTGATATGACACGTAGGACGACCACGGCGTAAATCATCATCATCCATGCAAGGCAAATCGTCATGGATAAGCGAGTAGGTATGTAAAAACTCAACAGCAAGCATGGCGCGTCGACATGCGTCATAGTCAGCATGATTCGCATCTTGGTTAGCATTTGACTGATTATCAATGACGGTGTGATAGGCACTAGCGACCAATAATGGACGCACACGCTTGCCTTCACCCATCATTGCATAGTGGCAGGCATCGCTTAATGGGCTTGGCATTTTGGCGTGATTTAATAAGGTCTGAATATCTGCGCTTAATTGCGTCAGTACATCTTTACTTAACGTATCAAATGATTGAGATGGCATAGCGGCAAAGCTTGATTGAGTTTGAATCATAAAATAAACATCACATACAAAATTGAAGTAGGCAGTCGTGCCTCTTTATAAAGGGCTTTATCAATAGAAGGTCTAATAAGGTGTAACAAGGGTGGTGCGCTATAACAATACATAACATAGCCAATAAATAACCGGCCTTAATGTGTTTAGTTTAGCATGACCACCCAAGGTTTATTGTACTTACCGCTTATGGCTACTTTCATCGGTTAATCTGTCAGCAATTTGTTATCTCGTAACTTTACTAATTAGACACGCAATAAGTTTTGACATTCGGTAGACACACAGACACTATAAAGAAAATATATGACCTATGAGTCAGCCATTGCGCTGTGACAGCAAGGGGTTAAATCCCCTACACTAGCCAACGCAGATATCATAGAGTACAGATAAAATTATACAAATTATATAATATAAATTTAATACTGTACCTGTACTGTAGGTGCTATATAGCCATAGTACGATGATGCTCATGCTTCTTTTGTGTCCATTCAGATATCAGATGGAGTCAGCTTAGTCACCCAGTTAACAAGATACTTGATTACGGCTATTTTAACTCTTTATCTGATAACAGTGAGTCGCAACTGTCTAGTAGCATCGACTGAGGGTGGGTGCTTTACTAAATCCAATTAGAATATGATCAACGTGGTTTAGCTTCTGATAAGGTTCGCCGTATTCAGAATTATAAAATAACAAGGAGATTTAAATGATATATCAAGGTAACCGCATCACGGTATCGATGTTAGATGATGGCATCGCCAACATGCAGTTTGACGCTCAAGACGAGAGTGTTAACAAATTTGATGCTGAAACAAATAAGCAATTCGCTGAAGCCGTTACCGCGCTTGAGCAAGCAGATAACATCAAAGGTTTGGTTGTTACTTCAACTAAAGGTGTTTTCATCGCTGGTGCTGATATCACTGAATTCGTTGGTCATTTCAATAAAGAAGCTTCTGAAATCGAAAAGTGGATTGTTGAAATCAATGGCGTATTCAACCGTTTTGAAGACTTGCCATTCCCTAAAGTAGCTGCTGTCAATGGCGCTGCGTTAGGAGGCGGTTGTGAAATGACATTGGTATGTGAATACCGTGTTATGGGCGAAAAAGCGCAAATCGGTCTTCCAGAAACCCAGCTAGGTATCTTCCCAGGCTTTGGCGGTAGCGTACGTACGCCACGTGTTATCGGTATCGACAACGCATTAGAGCTTATCGCAACAGGTAAACCTAAAAAGCCACAAGAAGCGCTAAAGTTAGGCTTGGTTGATGCGGTTGTTGCACAAGACGACTTACAAGCAGCCGCTATTGATTTAGTGAAAAAAGCGATTGCTGGTGACTTTGATTGGCAAGCAAAGCGTGAAGAGAAGCTTCAGCCTGTTAAATTAAATCAGCTTGAGCAAACGATGGCGTTTAGTAGCGCTAAAGCCGCTATCTTCGCTAAAGCAAATCCTAAGCAGTATCCAGCGGTTGCGATTGCTATCGATGCGATTGAAAAGCATGTGAACTTAGGCCGTGATGATGCGATCAAAGTAGAAGCAGCACACTTTGCTAAAGCGGCGAAAACACCACAAGCAGAAAGCTTGGTTGGTCTGTTCTTAAATGATCAAGCGGTTAAGAAATTAGCCAAAAAACACAGCAAGCAAGCACATGAGATCAATGAAGCAGCAGTACTTGGCGCTGGTATCATGGGTGGTGGTATTGCGTATCAAGCAGCTTCAAAAGGCCTGCCAATTATCATGAAAGACATCAAGTCTGAGCAATTAGACTTGGGTATGGGTGAGGCGAGCAAGCTTCTAGGTAAGCAGGTTGAGCGTAAGAAAATGACCCCAGCACAAATGGGTGAAACGCTAAGCCGTATCCGTCCGACACTTAACTACGGCGACTTTGGTGAAACTGACATCGTTATCGAAGCCGTTGTTGAAAATCCAAAAGTAAAACATGCTGTATTAAAAGAAGTCGAAGGCCTAGTAAAAGAAAACGCTATCTTAGCGTCTAATACTTCAACTATCTCTATCACTCATCTAGCGACTGTGCTTGAGCGTCCGGAAAACTTCGTGGGTATGCACTTCTTTAACCCAGTACACCGCATGCCATTAGTCGAAGTTATCCGTGGTGAGAAATCATCAGAAGAAGCGATTGCAACTACTGTTGCGCTAGCTCAGCGTATGGGTAAAGTGCCTGTTGTTGTGAACGACTGCCCAGGTTTCTTAGTAAACCGCGTATTGTTCCCATACTTCGGCGCATTTGACCTTCTATTAAAAGAAGGTGCTGACTTTGTTCATGTTGACAAAGTAATGGAGAAATTCGGCTGGCCTATGGGTCCTGCATACTTAATCGACGTGGTAGGTCTAGACACCGGCGTACACGGCGCAGAAGTTATGGCGGAAGGCTTCCCAGATCGCATGAAGCCAGATTATAAAGGCGCTATCAAGCATCTGTTTGAAAACAACCGTCTAGGTCAGAAAAACGGCGTTGGTTTCTACAAGTACGAAAAAGACAAGCGCGGCAAGCCTAAGAAAACAGCAGACGACGCAACTTATGCGCTACTAAAAGACACGACTGATGCGGATACTCAACAGTTTGAAGATCAAACCATTATCGATCGTATGATGCTTGCGTTCTGTAACGAAACCGTTCGCTGCTTAGAAGACAACATCGTAGCGACTCCAGCAGAAGCAGATATGGCGATGATTATGGGTGTTGGCTTCCCTCCATTCCGTGGTGGTCCATGCCGTTACATCGACCAAGTTGGCCTTGATAACTACTTAGCGCTATGTGAGAAATATGCTCACCTAGGCAAAGCGTATGAAGCGCCACAAAAAATCCGTGATATGGCAGCGGCTGGTGAAACGTTTTACCCAAAAGCCTAATACGATAAACGTTTAAAACAATTTAATTAGGGCTTACGCAATAATAGCTTTAGCAACAGAGTGTCATTTATTTACACTATCTGAAAGATAAAGCCAGAAGGTTAATAAATAGCACACAGTTGCCCAGAAGCGATTAAACCGCTATTTACTAAACAAATTTATTTGCGTAAGTCCTAACAATAATAAAGATTCAAGGAGTATTACATGACAACATTAAGTCCAAAAGACGTGGTCATCGTAGATGGCGTGCGTACCGCAATGGGTAAATCTAAAAACGGTATGTTCCGTAACGTTCGTGCTGATAGCATGTCAGCTGAGCTAGTCCGTGCTTTAGTTAAGCGTAACGACTTCGACACCAATGAAGTTGAAGATGTCATCTGGGGCTGTGTAAACCAGACTCTAGAACAGGGTATGAACATCGGCCGTAACATTGGTCTATTGGCTGATATTCCAAAAACAGCTGGCGGCCAAACGGTTAACCGTCTATGTGGTTCATCAATGCAAGCGCTACACACTGCCGCTGCTCAAATCATGACCAACCAAGGTGATGTATTCATCATCGGTGGTGTTGAGCACATGGGTCACGTGGGCATGATGCATGGTATCGACATCAACCCAGAAGCGTCTAAGCATTATGCGAAAGCGTCTAACATGATGGGCTTAACGGCTGAAATGCTAGGTCGTATGAATGGCATCACTCGTGAGCAGCAAGATGAGTTCGGTTATGAATCACATCGCCGTGCTTGGGAAGCAACTACTGAGGGTCGTTTTGACAATGAAATCATCGGTATCGAAGGTCACGATGCTGAAGGTCGCTTACAGCTTTGTACGGTAGACGAAGTGATTCGTCCAGATACTTCAATGGAGTCATTAGCTAAGTTACGTCCAGTATTCGACCCAGCAAATGGTACGGTAACTGCAGCAACGTCCTCTGCATTATCTGACGGTGCGTCTGCAATGCTTGTGATGAGCGCACAAAAAGCGAAAGACCTAGGTCTTAAGCCACGTGCTCGTATTCGCAGCATGGCAGTAGCCGGTTGTGACGCTGCTATCATGGGCTATGGCCCAGTACCAGCGACTCAAAAAGCACTAAAACGCGCTGGCATGAGCATCGATGACATGCAAACCATCGAATTAAACGAAGCGTTTGCGGCTCAAGGTCTGTCTGTACTTAAAGCACTTAACCTACTTGATAAGCGTGACATCATTAACGTTAATGGTGGTGCCATTGCTCTAGGTCACCCACTAGGTTGTTCTGGTGCACGTATCACTGTGACGCTATTGAACGCGATGGAGCAGATGGATACTGAAATTGGTCTAGCGACTATGTGTATCGGTCTGGGTCAAGGTATATCAACTGTGATTGAGCGTGTTTAATCACTGATTAGATCAATAAAATACCAATAGGATAAATCTAGCCTATTGCACCAAAAGCACCTCTAACATCATGTTAGAGGTGTTTTTTTGTCATTATACATTGGCAATACCTTTTAAGCAGAAGAACCACAGTACCAGTTCTGAATCTGTCTATATAAAAGCAATCAAAAGTAGCTCAGTGCCAATAACGACCAAACCTATAATCTTGAAGCCATATTATATTTCACAACAGGATCTAATGGCTAAGACGCTGCGCAGTTTTTTCTATCTCTATTTTATTGGTTTAGCTGTGACTGCTTTAATTATTTTTGCAGCAAAAATTGATAGTAATTATGATATTTCTCATTAGAATGAAGTAGGTGTATAGTTGTCATAACAGCGCAGAGCTTTAATCCTTTAGATTATTAATCATTATATTGTGCTAGGAAAATACCGAGGTATATCTATGATTCCTAAACATAAAACCACCCTAAAAGTTGCGCTAATATTTGCTATTAGCCTGAGCGTGGCACTATTTGCACATAGCAAAACGTCGACGACACAGACAAAAGATAATAACAGTGAGGTCGTTGAAAAGTCGTCGCTTATGCCGCCACAGGTATTAACCGGTAACGTAAATAAGACGTTAGAGGAGTTTAGCTTCACTACAGACAATGGTGAGGTCTATCATGTCGCCGACCCAAATCACCTGTTAGATAAGTTGGCCAAAGATAGTGGCAGAACTCACTCGCTTTATGAGTTAAAGGATGTGCGTATAAAAGGACGAGTAAGTCCAACTGGTAACTATGGACATATGGGTTACTATCAGCATCAGCTAACCGTAACCGGTGTTCTAGATAGCTAAGTGTAAGAGGTGATCAGAATATTTGACCACACCCACTTAATGTGACTTAATAAGGACAGGTATTTTTTATCTAACAGCACAAGGATTGTGTTATGTCTAAGACCATTATCACCGATAAAACCTATCGCATCATGCGCGACAATGCACAAGCGATTGTTATTGATGTGCAAGAAAAGCTAACCCCGCATATCTACCGTCATGAAGAGATTGTGCAAAAAATAACGACTTTGATAGAGCCCAATTAAAAATCCATGATGAATAAACGTTGTTATTTATCACGGATTTCTTATGTCTATGGAGTTAGTGTTATTCAACTAATAAAACAGGGTTAGCAGTGGGTTTATCTCGTATTTTTAAAACCAGGACACTGGCGAATGCGACTGCGATAATCAAAACCCAGCCTGATAATAACCAGCTACTAGTCATTACTTTGACGCCTTGCATTGATAGCACCATAACGACGCCGCCTAAATTCCCCATTAGCATTAGCATGGCGACGGCTTTGGCTGCTTGTGAGGGATGTACTGTGTCCTCTGCGGCGGCAATAAGCAGTGGATAACCGGCTAATAAGAAAAAGCCAAGGATAAAGCTGATAACCAGAGCCATGCTTCCTGAACTGGTATAAAGCAGCGGGTAGGTTGCAAATGCGCCAACGAGCGTTGCTATGATTAGAAAAATACGCCTTTTATGCAGATAATCTGACAATATCGGAATAATGAGCGCACCCAAAATACCACCGATAATAAGCATAGCTGTAATAACACCTGCAGTTGCCTCATCAATGCCACGCGGCTCAAGAATAGGCGCAATCCAATTGCTTAGCCCATTAAAATAACCCATGGCGATAAATATAGTCAGTGAGATGAGCCATAAACGTTTGTTCTTTAACAAAGACTCCATCTCACGCAGTGTGATAGCGTCATAGTGCTTTTGCGGCTTTTCAGCGACTACGAATAAGAAAATAGTCACCACAATGGCTGTCAGTGCCATATTGATTAATAACATACCAGAAAAACCAAAAGTGTCTATTAGCGGTGCTGAAGCAAAGGCACCTAAGGCAGTTGCCAAAAACATTACCCCCATAATCACACCGGTCACGGTAGCAATTTGTGATTTATCAAACCAGTCTGTGGTTACCTGATTAATAGCATTGGTAATATAAGGTTGGGCGATGGCGATAAGCAGCTGCCCACCAAACACAGCCCAATAGTTATCAACCCCAAGCCAGCGTATAAATGAGCCTATCAGCATTAATATGGCAGCGTAACTGACCACCTTTTTGTATCCCATATTATCCAGCCTCTTACCAGAATGGATGGCGAGAAGGACAAAGACAATAGGGAACATTAAGGTTAATAGATTGGCAAAAAACTCACTAACACCGAAATGGGTCTGAGTGCTGATAATGATGGTGGCAAAGCTCAGCCACAAAAACTGATTGATGCCTAACAATAAGGCAAATGCAGCGATGATTACCCACCGATTATGGTGGGGTTTACGAGTTAGCAAGAGCGGCTCTAGTTGAGAGAGGGGGGCATCTTGAGAGAGTTCCCCCACATTCTGGGCGGCATGGTGATTCTGTGGCATCGACGACTCCTTGTCTGATAGATATCCATATCCTTATTATGACTGTCAATAAACACTAAAACAACTGTTAAAAATAAGCTAGGATAATTAAAATAATCTAGTATTATATTAAGTCAAAAGGAACAAGGCCTTATGC
Source organism: Psychrobacter sp. CX14 (assembly GCF_057396205.2). Lineage (NCBI taxonomy): Bacteria > Pseudomonadati > Pseudomonadota > Gammaproteobacteria > Moraxellales > Moraxellaceae > Psychrobacter > Psychrobacter sp. CX14. Next base: position 777,026 of record NZ_CM183187.1, read on the forward strand.
CATTAACCAACAATAAAAATATCAGTATTGAGGATGTGACTCATTTTTTATTAGAGCTTGATGCTCTAAAGCGCGTCAACAGACGCAGTTATGTGACCCAAGCCACACGTCTTGAAAACTCTGCTGAGCATTCTTGGCATTTAGCAATGGCGTGTTGGTCTATTGCAGAGCTGTTTGAGATTAACGTGAATCATGAGAAGCTTTTGAAATTAGCCTTAATCCATGATTTGGGTGAGATTGATGCTGGTGACACCTTTTTGTATGCAAATAGTCGCAGTGACGCCCATCTTGAGGAGCGTGAAGGTATTGCACGATTGCAAGCTGAGCGAGGCAATGGTATTTATAATCTAAGCGAGATTTGGGAGGAGCAGGAGACAGGAAACAGTCGTGAGACGCAGCTACTTAAAGTGGTCGATAGGCTATTACCGTTTTTGTTAAATCTCAATACTGAGGGTAAAACGTGGCGAGATATGAAGGTCAAACGCTCGCAAGTGGCTGGCGCGCATGCCTTTATTGAAGATAGTTTCCCTGCTATTCATGATTGGCTCAGTAAACAAATTGAGTATGCAACCAAGCAAGGTTGGTTAATTGATGCATAGGGCGTGTGGAACATTCGACCATGGCACTGGCGGCGACTATTTTTTAGTCAATATGCAGTGAAATTTTTGACGCTTAGTCATTCTAAGTTAGACAATTTCGCAAACTATTGGCAAAAAAGAGTCCCGCCCCTGAGAACGGATTAAGCAAAGCACTGCTTTGTCCGTTCGCAAGGCGAGAGCTGTGCTCGAGTGAGGCTGATGCTAAAATCGCCCTAGACGTTGTTGCAAACCTAGTCAAGGTCTAGACATTAACTACGGTTTACGCCTAGTCTGAAACAATTTTAGCTATCAGCAGTGCTAATTTGCGAATGTTCCACACGCCCTAATCATCCAACAGCAATAACACTTAAATAAGGGCAACATTGTGACGCATATTTCTGCTAAGAGTTTCAGTTTAAAGGGTTTAGGAGTAGCTGTGTTATTGATAGCTGCCCAGTCTGTATATGCAGCACCCGTTAGCAACGGTCAAAAACTGGCGCTAGATGCCAAAAAGCAAATAGGGGTTACCGTCGGCTACGATCCTACCTATCGCAGTCTTGATTTCCCGAGGGGTGATATCTCACAATCAACGGGTGTCTGCACGGATGTGGTTATACGCGCCTATCGCCTGCAGAATATAGACTTACAGCAGCTGGTTAATCATGATATGAAACAGAATTGGTCAGCTTACCCAAAAATCTGGGGGTTAAAGTCGACCGATAAGAATATTGACCATAGGCGAGTGCCTAATTTGGAAGTGTTTTTTGAGCGTCATGGTCAGAGTCTTTCGACCACTGATAAAGCCAGTTTTAAAACCGGTGATATTGTGAGTTGGCGACTGAAAGGCAATAATTTACCACATATCGGTATCGTATCTGATAAAAAGGCATGGGACGGTACGCCTTTGATTATTCATAATATTGGGCGTGGCACACAAGAGCAAAATGTCTTATTTGAGATGCCAATCAAAGGCCACTATCGTTATTAACAGTCATATTGAATACGGTCATATTTTTATTCAAAACGAAAGCTTACCAAACAATTTCAATGGGTGTGCCTACTTTAACCGCACTCATGATTTCGTCCATTTCTTCATTGGTCACCGCCATACAGCCGTCTGTCCAATTGCGCTTTTGCACCACATCAGCTAAGTGCCCGTAACCATTCATCTGACCATGAATCATGATTGCACCGCCAGGTGAGAGGCCACGTGCCTCTGCACTGGCAATGTCTGCTTCATTGGGATAGCTGACATGGATAGAGCGATAGGCAATCGAGTTCTCATTTTTATAATCTAAAATATACTCACCCTCTGGTGTACGCTCATCGCCTTCTTGCTGCTTATGACCTTTTGGTGCATCACCGAGCGCAATGTGATAGCTTTTAATCGCTTTATTATCTTGCAACAGATATAGTTTTTGTGATGACTTATCGACATAGACTCTATCTATATTTGCTTGCTCTAGGGTCAATGGAGAGGGCGGGAAGTAGGTGTCGTGTGAGCCACTTTGGCGAGAGAGTTGGTCGTAATACTCTTGCATCTCATCAGAGTCATTATGAGGATCAGCTATGATGACAATCACAGCAAGCGCAAATACGATTAAAAATACGGTTTTTAGTAAGCTGGTCTTTTTTTGCGACATCATCAGATATCCTGTCTTATAAAATATAAAACAGGATACCGCTCTGATATGTAAGGCTGGCGTAGAAAGTGTAGATTTTGGATGAAGGGTATCCTATTAAGGGTTTGATACACCTAAAAGCTCGCCCATTTTGACCACAGAACCATGCTGCATGTCTTGTGACCACTGAACACCAGCAGATTTTGGTAGGACCACAATGGCGGTAGATCCCAGATAGAAGCGTCCTAATTCATCACCTTTTTTCAAGCTGATATTATGGGTTTGGGTCTGAATGCTATCGCTGCGCTCAATTTTGCCAGTGGCGACGGTTTCGATACCGGCAACAATCATCGCACCGACCAGTACCACACAGGCTTTGCCGTATTCGGTATCAAAAACACACACCAAACGCTCATTACGCGCAAATAAATCAGGTACATTGGCCGCGGTAACATTATTCACTGAGAACAAAGTACCTGGTACATAGCGGGTTTCAATCAGCGTACCATTAAAGGGCATGTGTACTCTATGATAGTTGCTTGGTGCCAGATAGACGGTAGCAAAGCTGCCCTCATTGTAATAGCTGCTTTCTTTATTTTCAGTATCAGCAAGTAGGTGACTGACCGAATAATCACGTCCTTTGGCTTGCAGTAGTTGACCGTGCTCAATAGCACCAATTTGCGAAATCATACCGTCGGCTGGCGAGACGATGCCGTGTGCGCTATCATCAATCGGACGCGCATTGTCATCAAGCTCTCGGGTAAAAAAGTCATTAAAGCTGCTAAAATCAGTTAAGTTTTTGCGAGCGTATTCATCTAGTGTAATGCCATAAGCTTTGGCGAAACCATGCACAAAGGCTCGTTTAACCACAGGGTTTTTACTGGACGCCAATTTACCTGCTGTTTCGCTTAATTTTTGCTGGGGTACGATATGTTGTAGCGTGGTAAACAGTCCGTCACGGGTTAATACTTTTTGAGTTTGCTTTTTTATGGAATCTTTAATCATGTTTTTCATAATAAATACCGATAATGATGAGGAAAGTAGTGTGTTTTATTGACTGATTTAAATAATAAAGTAGTCTTTAACGAAATACGAACCTAATTTTAAATGTAAGCTAAACGTTAAATGTAAGATATAGTTGTTATAAGAAATTAGTGATAAGGCTAGTTTATCATAATGGCCAATAAGCACGTTTAGATAGAACATAAGTTTAGAAAAATGACCGCCGGTTTAGGAATAAATAAATATGAAAGCTTTGATTCAACGAGTAACACAAGCCAGCGTGACAGTAGACAGCCAGATAGTCGGCGAGATTGAGCACGGTATTTTGGCTTATATTGGCATTGGTCCTGAGGATAATTTGCAAAGTGCGCAAAAAATAATCGATAAGATCCTCACGTACCGTATCTTTGATAATGAGGTGGGCAAACTTGATAAGAATATTCAGCAAGTACAAGGCGGCTTACTGTTGGTATCCCAATTTACACTAATGGCAAAAACGGACAAAGGGCGTCGTCCAGACTTTGGCGGTGCGATGCCACCGGCTCAAGCAAATGAGCTGTTTGAGCAATTGATCGACTATGCAAAGGCGCAATACGATAACGTGGCCTCAGGGGAGTTCGGTGCCAATATGCTGGTCAAAGCCGATAATGATGGGCCATTAAACTTTATTTTAGAAATTAATTAGATTATCAAAATAGGCTAAGTAGCTTAGATGAAATGAAGCTATGAGACTGCTAACAAGTACAAGCCCTTGCTTGTTAATAGGGACTGGTTACGCTTTAGACTATAATATTCACTATTTGTCATCTAGCTGTCATAATTGTACGTTGTAATATAACGGTCATATTTATAGGTAATGACGCATATATTATTGCTGAAAAGCAGTACGTGAAATTATAGGACAGTAATCAGATGAATACGGAAACCATATTAGTTGTAGAAGATGAGCCTGCCATACGCGAGATGATTGTGACCACGCTTGAGATGGCTGGTTATGAATGCTTGCAAGCCGAAGATGTCAACGAGGCGCACAATCATGTGGTTGACCACAGACCGGCTATGATTTTGTTAGATTGGATGTTACCGGGTAATCAGTCTGGTATCGACTTATGCCGCCGTCTAAAAAAAGATGAGTTGTTGTCTGAAATTCCTATCATTATGCTCACTGCCAGAGGTGAAGAAGACAATAAGGTGCAAGGCCTTGATGCTGGTGCAGATGACTATATCACTAAGCCGTTTTCAACCCGTGAATTGGTCTCGCGCATTAAAGCAGTTCTACGCCGTAGTAGCGCACTGTCAGGAGAGAAGCCGATTGAAGCTGAAGGCCTAAGTCTTGATCCAGTGAGCCAACGTCTTTCAGCGGACGGTATACCTGTGGAGATTGGTCCGACAGAATACCGTTTGTTGGCTTTCTTTATGAGTCACCCAGAACGTGCTTATACTCGCACACAGTTATTGGACCAAGTGTGGGGCGGTAATGTGTATGTGGAAGACCGTACTATTGACGTGCATATCCGCCGGCTGCGTAAAGTGTTAGAGCCGTATAATTATGCAGGTTTTATCCAAACTGTACGCGGCACCGGCTATCGCTTCTCGACGCAAATACATGGCTAATCATTTATTACCCAAATTGTTGATAACCTATCATGACCGTATTAAAGTAGTGTCTGATTAGAAACTATACATTTGAGAGTGTCATGACACCGTCGAAAGACCCCAAAAAGCAGATTAATGATATAGAAAATGACAGCAGTATTAATCTGGCTGAGCCGCCTGTGATAGAAGAACAGTCATCTGAGGAGGGCACTACGAACGCGCCCAGTTTAATGCCCAAAGAAAATAGGGCAGCCAGCCAAAAAAGACATGAAGACAGTGTCAAACATGGCACAACTTTATTTTGGTCAGATTTTAAATGGCTTATTACTTTAATAGTTGGCGGTGCAGCATTAGGCGTTTATATGGGCTCGCTGCCGTGGGGTATCGTTGTCGGGCTAGTGCTGTATTACGTTTGGCGACTGTATGCGGTACAGCAGTTTTATAATTGGATGAGTCGCTCGTTAACCTTGCCGCCCCCTGATTTCTCAGGTAGCTTGACCTTTATGGCCAATCAGCTATATGAGAGTAAAAAGCAAGAGCAAATGACGCATCAGAAAATGATGGGGCTGATTAAGAAGATACGCAGCTCATTATTGGCGCTACAAGATGCGGTTATTTTACTGGATGAAAATGATGGTCTTGAGTGGTGGAACCAAGCAGCAGAGACCTTATTAGATTTGCGCTCAGAAGATCAGGGTCGTAGTATTTTAGATTTAATCGATGTGCCGCAATTCCAAGAATATTACGTGACTGCAAGCTCGCCTAATGAGGGAGTGCGTCTACGCTCATGGCGTAATTATGAGCGGTTTTTGCAATGTGAGGTAACTCACTTTGGTACTGAAAAGCTGCTGATTATTTATGATGTCACCCGTCTACAGCATCTTGAACAGATGCGCAAAGACTTCGTGGGTAATGTGTCGCATGAGCTGCGCACACCTCTGACAGTACTCATGGGTTATATCGAGACCTTCTCAGATCAGCCCGATTTAGACCCTAAATGGCGCCGTGGTTTTAATTTAATGATGCAGCAAACAGGACGGATGAATCATATTATTAATGATCTGCTTCTGCTGTCTCGTCTTGAGAATGAAGAGCGTATTAAAGAAGAACGTATTGATATGCCAAGATTATTGACCAGTATTTTTGATGATGCTCAGGCATATAACAAAGAGTATGGTCATGTTATTGATTTGCATATTGATTCGCAGCGAGATGTCTTTGGCTCTGAGATATATCTAAACAGTGCCTTATTAAATCTGGTTACCAATGCTATTAAATACACACCTAAAGGTGGTGAGGTTAGTATTTCATGGCAAGATGTAAAAGGCGGCTGTTTATTCTCAGTATATGATAATGGTATTGGTATAGCTGAGGAGCACATCGATCGGTTAACCGAACGCTTCTACCGTGTCGACAGTGGGCGCTCTCGTGCGACTGGGGGAACCGGTTTAGGACTGGCCATCGTCAAGCATGTACTGTATCAGCATGAGGCGAAGCTGACCATCGAATCAACCGAAGGCAAAGGCTCGACCTTTAATGTTTTCTTCCCCAAACGACGCATTTATCGTAGTAATGCTAAATTAGAGAATAAGTCTTAATCTTTATATATTCTGATCTTTGTACTGCTTAGTCTTTATTGGTGTAATGGACAAAATTCAGGCTGAGACCCCCTTTAAAGCTATATACTATAAGTATTTGCAAGGATTGAAAGCCATGAATCAAAAAACTGCCCTTTTTGTGGTGAAAAACACACGAAAAAGAATGGTTATAAATCAGGGAAACAGCAGTACAAATGCCTTGTTTGTAATCGGCAGTTTTTAGGTGGCAGGCGGCTCAATAATACAACTTTGTGGCAAGAATATACTCAAGGTAAACAGACTTATAAACAACTTGCTCATAAGTATGGCTGTAGCATAAAGACCATACAAAGGCGACTAGATACTATTGAGATAAAGTCACTTAATAAGCTACCTACTCGTGCCAACATAGTGATGGACACGACCTACTTTGGTAGAACATTTGGCTTAATGGTATTTCTCGACTATACAAGCAAAGCGGTATTACACCACCGTATTATTCACTATGAGACCAACGCTCTGTATAAACTGGGAATAGAGCATATAAAATCACAAGGCATTGATATCACTAGCATTACTTGCGATGGAAGACGAGGTCTTAATGCTTTGTTTAAAGATATACCGATACAAATGTGCCAGTTTCATCAGCTACAGATCATCACTCGATACTTAACTCGTAGGCCTCAAAATATCGCAAGTATTGCACTTAGACAGCTAGCTTTAAATATAAAGGATTATGATAAGACAACGTTCATTCAGGACTTGGATAGATGGTATTTAACTCATGAGGACTACTTAAATGAACGTAGTACCAATATAGATACTGGTAAGACTTGGTACACCCATAAGCGTCTTAGAAGTGCCTATAGAAGCTTGCGAGTAAATAGTGATTGGTTATTCACTTATAGAGAATTAGATGACTTAAACATTCCAAATACAACTAATTCTCTAGAAGGTTTGTTTAGCGAGTTAAAACGCCAATTAAGCAGTCATAATGGGCTCAATAAACAACGTAAGCTTAAGTTTATTAACAACTTTTTAATGACATACTCTGCAGGTTAGCCTGAATTTTGTCCATTAGAGACTAACCGCTCGTTTTTAGCCTGAATTTTGTCCATTACACCTCTTTATTTTTAGCATAAAAAAAGAGCCATTCATATTATGAATGGCTCTTTTACGTTTAGCCGCTAAACCAGCCTTCTAAACGTATTTAAATCTTAGTGCTGAATGCCGCCAGCACCGTGTACATGGCCGTGATTTAGTTCGTCTTCAGTCGCTGCGCGTACTTCAACGATTTCTACGTCAAAGCTTAATTTTTTGCCAGCTAGAGGATGGTTTGCATCAACAGTTACGGTGTCATCATTAACATCAGTTACAGTGACTAGCATGACTTGGCCTTCAGCTTCAGACTGGAACTGCATACCTGGCTGAATGTCTTCAACGCCTTGGAAGTTAGAGCGGGGCACTTGTTGTACCGCTTGCTCTTGGTATTCGCCATAAGCGTCAGCAGGTTCGATAACCGCAGTTAACGAATCGCCAGCAGATTTGCCTTCAAGCTCTTTTTCAAGACCTGGAATAATGTTGTTATGACCATGTAGGTAAGCGAGAGGCTCGCCTTGTGATTGGTCAATCACTGTGCCGTTTTCGTCTTTTAATACATAGTTAAAACGTACAGCAGTATCTTTTGTAATCGTTGTCATAAAAATTCCTAAAATATATAAGGGTTCAATAAATAAATACGTAACACAATTAGACAGGGCTGTTTTTTTAAGCACATTAAGTTATTGCGCCATACCTCTGCACATTGCCTTATCTAATAGATTGTGATGAGTCGCAAAGGTTTCAAGTCATATTCTCAAATTAATGCGTTAATTGCTAAGTTTTTTTGATATTTTTTGATATTTCGGACGATAAAAGCAGTAACAGACCAGTTATCCTCAAAATTATGTAGAAAAGCCGCTTTATTTGCTTAAACTTTGTACAGTAGCATCACACCCTTTAGTTTGCTAACCTAAGACACCATAACGATTAATACCGCTACCTATTTCGAAAATTTATAAATAGCAGCGGATAGACGTTAAGCAACTGATTTAACGATATCTGACTGCCAATAATAACAGTTAATAATGACGGATGAATGAAAAATGACAATACAGCAAGCCACGCAGTCTAATACTTCGGCAAACTTAGCACATGAAGTCGATTACCGACTCGATTTTCAACCATTTAAACAGCACTTGGTCAATGTCACACTAAGCTTTAAGGCAGTACAAGATGCGCCAACGTTATGGTTGCCCTCTTGGATACCAGGCAGTTATCTGATGCGTGAATTTGCACGTAATATTACTGCGGTGCATTATCAAGTATTAAGCAATAACGATAAGTCAGTGAGCGAAGAGGTAATGCGTGCGCAAAAGATGACTAAAAGCGAATGGCAGCTTACCAAGGTGAGTGCAGGCGATAAAGTCCAAGTGGAATATGAGGTCTATTGCTACGACTTATCGGTGCGCACCGCCTATGTCGATCAGAACCGTTTATACGGTAACTTCACCTCATTAGCACTTGCTGTTGAGGGCTTAGAGGAAGCGCCAGTTGCAGTCACCTTAAGTGTGCCTGCTGCCTTTTATGAGGCACAAACATCAGAGGCAGCTTCTGTGAAAATTGCTTGCGGCTTAGCGCATACTTATTTACATACGGACAGCACACATCATTATCATCTGGAAGCTGACAACTATCATGAACTGATTGATTATCCGTTTGAGATTGCCCCGCAAGACGAGTTTGATTTTATTGTTCATGACAATCAGCACAATACAATCGCCCATCGCTTTTATCTCTCAGGTAGACACACGGCTAATTTAGGACGCCTACAACAAGACGTGCAGCAAATCTGTCAGGCCTATGTCAATTGGCTGGGTGATGCGCCATTCGGCAGTGATAATTATCATGGCTATACCTTTATGACTTATGCTAGTGGCAATGATTATGGCGGGCTTGAGCATATTAATTCGACCAGCTTGGTGACGCCGCGTAGTGATTTACCAACGGATAAAGAGGCGGATGAGCCCAGTGACAGCTATCAGCGCTTCTTAGGACTGTGTAGCCATGAGTACTTCCACTCTTGGTGGGTTAAAACCGTACGTCCTGACGTGATGATGAACATTGATTTACGTCAAGAGGCTTACACATCGCTGCTTTGGGTATTTGAGGGCTTCACCTCTTATATCGACGACTTTATGCTACAAGCCTCTGGCGTGGTCAGTCAAGACAGCTATTTAAAATTGCTACAAGCCCAAATCAATCGCTACACCCAAACCCACGGACGTGCCTTACAAAGCGTGGCGGAGTCGAGCTTTGATGCGTGGATTAAGCTGTACCGCGCCGATGAAAACACCGGTAACGCTGGTATCAGTTACTACAACAAAGGGGCATTGGTGGCGTTCTGTCTTGATTTAACTTTAATGCAGCAAAGCGGTGGCAAGTATCGGTTATTTGATGTGGTCAAAGCCTTCTATCAATTGGCAAAAGAGCAGGGCAATACCGGTAATCGCATCCGTATTGGCATGAATAACGATAATCTAGAGACCATTATCAGCCAGTTTATGGACAAAGCGGTATGGAAGGACTTCAAAGCACGCTATGTCGATGGCGTAGAAGAGCTACCGATTCATGAGATGCTAAAAGCGCAAGGGATTAATATTGATGTTGATGATAAAGACAATAGCTTAGCATGGGGTATTGCTGCCGCTGAGACGCCAGAAGGACTCAAGGTTAATAAAGTGCTGCGTGATAGCGTGGCTGCAGAAGCTGGTATCTCTGCCAAAGACGTGATTGTCGCCATTGATGGCATTAAGGCCAGTAAAAAACAACTGCAAAGTATAGCAGAGTCAAATCTTGAGGCAGTTACTTGTCATGCGTTCCGCCGTGATGAGTTGTTAACCTTTACTGTGAGCAATCAAACGCAGTCTGGGGTAAGTGCTAATCCAAGCTTAGAGAAGGTCAGCTTAAGTTTGGGTGAGTCAGGATTTGAGCAATGGTTGTCACCGAGTTTTGTTGATAGTAAATAGCATTTAATAGACCACCATTCTTAGAAAGCAGCAATAAAAAAGGGGACATTCGATGCTCCCTTTTTTTGCCGCTATAAAATTCCATTTACCTAAATTGCGTCCTAGTTTAACAATGCCAGTTTCGCTTCAATCTGCTTGTTTACCTGTTGAAACTCTGATAAATAGGAGACTTCTTCCTCAGCGAGCATTCGTCTTAATATCCGAAAAGACTGAAGTCGTAGCTCTGCATAATCTATCAGCGCCTCATTTCTAGAAACAAGCTCGGGCGGTAACTTTGGGTTAGTGCTCGCATTTTGTATAAGGGCAATATTCTCTTGCCACGTCGGAATTACCTCGGTATCTAACTCTGTGACTAAGGCATCATGATCTGCTGTCGCCAAGCGGTCATAGATTGCTAACGTTTGCTGCTCATTTTCTGAAAATACAGCAACGTCACTATGATACTGTGCCAAACTATGATCATCCGATAGGAGAAGTATTGAGCCGAAGGTAATAACGGCTAAAATCAGTACGGCTAAAAGCCCAATTCCTGCCGCTTTCCAATTAGAGTAAAAAGCTTCTTTCTGGTCCTTGTATTTAGATAAGACATCACCTTGAATATTGTCCACGAGATAATAGGAAATAACAGTAGAGACAGCAGGAATAACCATGCTTGGCAACTTATCTATGATGGACTCAGGAACCATAAATACGCCAGCGAATAAAACAATCGTGATGGCAATGCTAATGAGTAATGCCTTTAGTCCTTTTTTGGACTGATTTAGCTTAAGGTAATTGGCGCGGATAAGGTAACCAGCCGCAAGAGGTCCACCGATAAATGTGGACAAAGCGATGGCTCGTTGGGAGTAAAATTTCAAATCAGTGGGTGCTGGTGGGAGTTTTTCTGTGCTCGACATGGTATAGACTTATTATGAAAAGTATTAGGGTGAATAGCTTTCGGAAGTATTCTTATTTTATTATATAGTAATACTTATATATAAGCTGCTGATATCTCCATTACTATAGGCAAGACTTGAGCGCTTAATGAGGTTTGCACAAATAAAATAAGCTATTTGACCCTAAATCTTTCAAGCGTTTGTCATTTAAATGCACTCGCACAAACTCGCCAACCCCTAAATTACCCAATTTAAACCCAGCTTCCGACCAGCGGATTGATCGCAAGCAGGGCAGTCCAACATGCGAGGTTATCCGTCGTACCTGAAAATTTTTAACGCATGATAAAGACGGCCAGTATGGGTATGTAATCTTCTAACGAGTAAATTCCATAAATCTTATTCTTTGACATAGACGACATACTAAGCCTAAAGGGTACTCAAGCGACTGTAGAGAGGATGTTACGTCTATGCTAATGCCATCACTATCTTTTGGGTACGAGCTAACATTTCAGTCATATCGACGACTTCACAGTTATATTGGCTGGCATATATTTGTGCATTTTGAGGGTTGGTGAATGCTTTTGTTCGGCAGCAAAAGCAAGCCCGTACTGACTCAATTGTTTGGGTATCGCCCAGCGGAAAACTAAACCAACAGTCGTTGCAGTTAAATGCTCTGCCATCAAATTCAATCTCAAATTTAGTGTTGTTGATGGGGTCGACGGTATGAATGATGGCGGATTTTCCTACGAGCTTGGTAATAAAAAAAGCATCCCAAATACACCAAGCGAAAACATTTGATGATGACCATTTAATAACGTGTTCAGTGGTGTTATGTTTTTTATCATCTATATAATGAGAACTTTGGCATCCGAAACAGGACGTTATCCTGCCAGCATGACTCTCAATGCACAATGATGCGTGCGTGCTATCTTGCATGAAGAGTTGATAGTCTTGTGTTATCGGAGATAACCCTTGCGAGAACTGCTCGTATAAACGTTTTAAGCTTTGTTTGGCAATAGGTTTTAGCGTTTTTATATCGTCAATTAATAAGTGATATAGACTTATGGAGCTATTAACAGCAAGTACTTCCATAAATATTTTCCAGTATATAAAATGTTATAACATAACATTTTATATACTGATTTCTCTCGACGCAACTATAAAAAGCCTCTTAGTTATGAACTGACTTTTAAAATCAGTGTCTTGGTATAAATAAACCGGTAAGAACGTCTGACTGATAACGCTTTTAATTAAAATTCACATACGCCTAAATAAACGCCTTAATAAACGTTATCTCAATCCCAACTCCTCCAAGCGTTTGTCATTCAAATGCACCCGCACAAACTCGCCAACGCCTAGATTACCCAATTCAAATCCAGCCACCGACCAACGGATAAGTCGTAAGCAGGGCAGTCCCACATGCGCGGTCATCCGTCTAACTTGACGGTTTTTACCCTCATAAATGGTCATCATCAGCCATGAGTCGGGTACGCTTTTGCGTTCACGTATGGGTGGATCACGTTGCCATAATGGCATGGGTAGCTCGTCTTCGCTTAGGTGTTTGACTTCAGCTGGAAGCGTCTTGCCATCTTTTAACACCACGCCGTCTTGTAATTGAATCAATTGTTCTGGTGTCGGGATGCCTTCGACTTGAACCAAATAAGTTTTGCCCTGTTTGCGACCTTGATTGGCTTTGGGTGGATGGGTAATGGCTTTATTAACCTGACCGTCGGCGGTCAAGATAAGCAGTCCTTCACTGGTGGCGTCTAATCGACCTGCTACACGCAGCGATTTATCCGTAAAAAATTGCGAAAGTGGTGCGAATTTATTATTAGCATCGTCACTAAACTGACTTTGTACGCCGTAGGGTTTGTTAAATAAGATAACGCTTGAGGTTGCCATAAACGAGAGGTTCCAAATACATCAATAAATAGTAAGTCTTAAGTAGAGAAAATAGCTTAACTTACGCCTCTTCAATGCCTCGGTTAACACCGCTACCCTCAGCTCGCCATTGAATAACCGACAGACTGGTTGACGCCATAAGACCGAGTACTATATAACCCACTAGGGCATGTAAGCTTGCTAGCACACGTCCAATACCTTGGGGCTGAAAATCCCCATAACCGGTTGACGTAAAGGTAATAATCGAATAATAGCAGCACAGCCAAAAGTCATAAGTAATAGGACTGCCGTCACGTGTGGTATCAATAATGCCGATTTGAGTATAGATACTTGATAAGGTCAATAAAAATAAAAATACGTTAAATAAAGAGAGACCAAGCTCTTTCCATAAATGACCACTGTCGCCATAAATGCGTTTTAACGTACTACATAGCGACCATAAAAACACACCACAAAATACGAAACCAAAGCCAATAATCAGTATGTCACGCCAATGACTATCCGGCAGAAAACGAGCCAGAATATACCAAAGGCCCGCAACAATAATGAACAAAATAAGGGTACGTCTACCTGTATTCAGATTTAGCATAATAAGCGCCTAAGATAAAAACACCTCAATAGTCTAAACTACTGAGGTATTAAGAACCTGTATTCACAAGCTATAATTGGCTCTTTTTGCCTAAAACAAGCCACTACTTTGTTAAAATTCGGCTCGAATAGAATGACTATTCAACCCAATTTTGCCTCGTATTGTCTCATTTTATTCTAAAAACAACCTAACTGTAGCTTATGAATACAGGTTCTAAGATAAAATTAAATAGCTAAATTACGGAGATGTTGGAGCATTAAAGCATTACACTTCTTTGCCTAAACGAAATTAGCTTATAGTGAGTCTAACGCCTCGTTAAAGGTCTTGCTTGGACGCATAACCTGTTTCACCACGTCATCATCAGCTAGGTAGTAGCCTTTTAAATCAACAGGTTTTCCTTGCACCTCATTGAGCTCGTTCAAGATTTTCTCTTCGTTATCTTCAAGCGTTTTGGCAAAGGCAGCAAATCGCTCTTGTAGTGCTTTGTCTTTGTCTTGCTTAGCAAGTTCTTCAGCCCAGTACATGGCTAAGTAGAAGTGACTACCACGGTTATCGAGCTCACCGACTTTACGTGATGGTGACTTATTGTTTAATAGTAGCTTCTCGGTAGCATCGCTTAGCGTATCGGCTAGGATTTGTGCTTTCGGATTCTGCGCTGTGCCGTGCTCTGCTTCATGCTCAAGCGACATAGACAATGCTAAGAACTCGCCAAGCGAATCCCAACGTAGATGGTTTTCTTCCAATACTTGCTGAACATGCTTCGGTGCAGAGCCGCCAGCACCGGTTTCAAACAGACCACCGCCATTCATCAGCGGTACAATTGAGAGCATCTTAGCACTGGTACCGAGCTCAAGAATTGGGAACAAGTCAGTTAGGTAATCACGCAATACGTTGCCAGTCACAGAAAGAGTGTCTTTACCTTGAATCAGACGCTCTAGGGTAAAGCGCGTCGCCTCACGAATAGACATAATACGGATATCTAGACCGTCTGTATCATGGTCTTTTAAGTAATGCTCGACTTTCTTGATAAGAGCCGCATGGTGAGCACGGTTTTTATCTAACCAAAATACCGCAGGCATACCAGTAGCGCGGGCACGTGTTACCGCCAGTTTTACCCAGTCCTTAACTGGCGCATCTTTCACACGGTTCATACGCCAGATATCATTTTTCTTAACGGCATGTTCAGTCAGTACATTGCCGTCAGCATCAATAACCTGA
The DNA here is from genome assembly GCF_057396205.2 of Psychrobacter sp. CX14. Lineage (NCBI taxonomy): Bacteria > Pseudomonadati > Pseudomonadota > Gammaproteobacteria > Moraxellales > Moraxellaceae > Psychrobacter > Psychrobacter sp. CX14. The sequence goes on from NZ_CM183187.1 coordinate 792,052, forward strand.
ACCTTGCCTGCGCCTTTGGCTTGAAAAGTCGTGTTGTGAGAGCCGTATTCTTCGGCTTTTTGTGCCATGAGCCCAACGTTGGGTACTGTACCCATCGTTGTTGGATCAAAAGCACCATGCTCTTTACAGAAGCGGATGGTTTCATCATAAAGAGCAGCATAACTACTGTCAGGGATAACGGCATTCACATCATGCAATTCACCATCAGGTCCCCACATTTGACCGCCATTACGGATCATGGCTGGCATAGACGCATCAACAATCACGTCACTTGGCACATGTAGGTTGGTGATGCCTTTGTCGGAATTAACCATTGCCAGTGGCGGGTTTTTGTCGTAGATTTTTTGAATGTCCGCTTCAATCTCAGCACGTTTGTCTTCTGGAAGCTCTTGTATTTTAGATAACAGTTGTGCAAAGCCATTATTCACATCAACACCGATTTCATCGAAGGTATCGCCGTATTTAGCGAACAAGTCTTTGAAATAAACGCGAACCGCTTCACCAAAGATAATAGGGTCCGATACCTTCATCATGGTCGCTTTTAAATGAATAGAGAATAAAAGGCCATTTCTCTTAGCATCTTGAACTTGCTCTTCTAAGAAGTTGCTTAGCACATCAAAGCACAGAATAGAGGTATCCATCAGCTCATCTTTTAAGAGCGGAGCAGGAGATTTAAGCTCAGTCTCTTTACCAGACTCATCGGTATAGACCACACGATATTTGGTTTCTTTTTCGACCGTGACTGATTTCTCATCATCCACAAAGTCGCAATTTGCCATCGTCGATACATGTGTCTTCGAATCAGGATTCCAAGGCTTCATTGCATGTGGATGAGCGCGGGCATAAGCTTTCACCGCTTTTGGCGCACGGCGATCAGAGTTACCTTCACGCAGGACTGGGTTTACTGCGCTGCCTTTGATTTTATCGTAACGGGAACGAACTTCTTTTTCTTCATCAGTTTGTGGGCTGTCTGGAAAATCAGGTACGGCATACCCTTTGTCTTGCAGCTCTTTAATGGCTGCTTTCAACTGATGAATAGAAGCACTGATATTTGGCAACTTAATAATGTTTGCTTCAGGTTTTAATACCAGTTTACCAAGCTCTTTTAAAGCATTAGGCACGCGCTGCTCTTCTTTCAAATAATCGGGAAAAACTGCTAAAATTCGTGCGGCTAGCGAGATATCACTGACTTCAACGTCAATATCAGCCGTTCGGGTAAAAGCTTCGACGATCGGTAAAAATGACTGAGTGGCTAGGGCAGGGGCTTCGTCTGTTTTTGTATATATAATCTTTGACATTATTTTAATCCTTTTTATTTTTATATGAGAAATAAGTGCTGCGATTGGCAAATCTTCCTTCAAACACACAACTGGTTTGTTGAGTATTCACTTATTCCTTAACCAGTATTGATTGATAACTTTGTAATGGTACTAAACTATGAGGCTTAACGTCAGTTTACAAAACGTATCTAATATTTTGGGAAACTTTATTGTTTAAGCCAGAGAGTTTTAATAGTAGTAAAAATAAAAACACCCCAAGAGTCTTAGACTCTTGAGGTGTTTGGTTGACTAAAATTAGCTCACTAAGTTAATCGTGAGCTGCAATTAGTCATCACTTAAAACATTTGCATTCTAAACACTGTCACTACTATTAAATAGACGCGATGGTGTTATTGAATGTTTTACTTGGGCGCATTACTTGCTCCGCTAAGCTTTCATCAGCGTAGTAGTAGCCTTTGATATCAACAGGCTGACCTTGAACTGAGTTTAGCTCATTGACGATGGTTTCTTCTTCGCTTGCAAGTTGCTTTGCGATTGGTGCGAATTTCTCTTTAAGCTCAGCATCTTGCTCTTGCGAAGCAAGCTCTTCTGCCCAGTACATGGCGAGATAGAAGTGGCTACCACGGTTATCAAGCTCACCGGTTTTACGAGATGGCGACTTGTCGTTTAATAACAGTTTTTCAGTCGCTTTATCTAGCGTGTCTGCCAATACTTTGGCTTTAGTATTGTCTTGGCTAGACGCTAAGTGCTCTAAAGAAACCGTTAATGCTAAGAACTCACCTAGAGAGTCCCAACGTAAGTGGTTTTCTTCAAGAAGCTGCTGCACATGCTTAGGTGCAGAACCGCCGGCGCCAGTTTCAAATAAACCGCCGCCCTTCATTAATGGTACAACTGACAGCATCTTCGCACTGGTACCCAGCTCCAAGATTGGGAACAAGTCAGTTAAGTAGTCACGTAGGATGTTACCGGTTGCAGAAATAGTATCTAGACCACGAGCCACACGCTCTAGCGTATAACGCATTGCACGAACTTGTGACATAATTTCGATATGTAGACCTTCGGTGTCATGGTCTTTCAAGTAAGTTTCAACTTTCTTGATAAGCTCATTTTCGTGTGGACGGTATGGGTCTAACCAGAAGATAACAGGGGTGTCTGATTCACGAGCACGGCGAACCGCTAATTTCACCCAGTCTCGGATAGGCTCATCTTTTACCTGACACATACGCCAGATATCGCCTTTCTCAACACGTTGCTCCATCAATACTTCACCAGTATGGATGTCTACAATACGTGCCATACCGGCATCGCTTGACTCAAATGTTTTGTCGTGTGACCCATATTCTTCGGCTTTTTGCGCCATTAGACCAACGTTTGGCACGGTGCCCATAGTGGTTGGGTCAAAGTTGCCATGCCATTTACAGAAGTTGATCATCTCTTGATAAATACGCGCAAAGGTCGACTCTGGCATAACGGCTTTACAATCATACAGTTTGCCGTCAGCGCCCCACATCTTACCGCCGTTACGAATCATAGCAGGCATGGATGCGTCAACAATCACATCGCTTGGTGAATGGAAGTTAGTAATACCTTTAGCAGAATCAACCATCGCTAAGCGTGGACGGTGTTCTTGGCATGCATGTAAATCGCGCTCGATCTCATCGCGCGTTGATTCAGGTAAGGTTTTGATTTTTTCGTACAAATCAGCCATACCGTTGTTGACGTTTACACCAAGCTCATCGAACAGCTCACCGTGCTTTTCAAACGCCTCTTTGTAGTAAATACGGACCGCGTGACCAAATACGATAGGGTGTGACACCTTCATCATGGTCGCTTTTACGTGTAAAGAGAATAAGATACCTGCTTCACGGCAGTCTTCCATTTGTTCTTCATAGAAGTCAAGCAAGGCTTTTTTGCTCATGAACATCAAGTCGATAACTTCTTTATCTTGTAGCTCAAGTTCCGGCTTTAATACTTTGGTTTTGCCGCTGTCTAACAATAGCTCCATACGCACAGTACGCGCTTTGTCCAGCGTCATAGACTGCTCGCCGTGGTAGAAGTCGCCGCTGTGCATGTGTGACACGTGAGTGCTTGACCACTGTTTCCACTCACCCATAGAGTGTGGGTGTTTGCGAGCGTAGGCTTTAACCGCTTTTGGTGCACGGCGGTCTGAGTTACCTTCACGAAGGACAGGGTTAACTGCACTGCCTAGCGCTTTGCCGTAGCGCTTACGAAGCTCATGCTCTTCTTCAGTTTGAGGGTCTTCTGGGAAATCAGGCAAGGCATAACCTTTGCTTTGCAGCTCTTTGATGGCTGCTTTTAGCTGTTGTACTGACGCACTGATGTTTGGTAGTTTGATGATGTTGGTGTCTGGATCTTGCGTCAAACGTCCAAGCTCAGCTAAGTTGTTAGGAACGCGCTGTTCTTCGGTCAAATAATCAGGAAACTCAGCTAAAACACGAGCGGCAACAGAGATGTCGCTGGTTTCAATAGAAATGCCGGCAGGTTTGGTAAACGCCTCAACAATAGGTAGAAACGATAAGGTCGCTAAAGCAGGCGCTTCGTCGGTTTTTGTATAAATAATTTTTGACATTATAGTATTTATTCCTCTAGGCTGTCGTTAATGATAAGGCTTGAATATAATGTCATCACTAAGTGATAACGGATGATCTGACTGGATAAAAAACCAATGTTTGCCATCTTCTATATGCAGTCTTTTTAAGCATTTTAAACCTACAATCAAACGCTTTAGGCATTAAGCTGACAAATCGGTTAAATCACTTGGGCACGGTGCTTAATCTTATTTTTGTTAGCGAAGTCAAAAAGGTCTGATTACGTTGACATTGGGATTTGAAATTTTGTTAACCTAAATTAATAAAGCACAGTAGCAAAACTGAGGCTAGAGGTGCTTTATTTAGATTAATGATTGAACACTCGCTATGATGTCAATGTCGTCGTATCAATTAAGTGTACTAGTGTACTATTTTAGCGTGTTTTGCTATGTATAAGAATTATAATTAGCGAGTCGGGGCTTATTTTACCAATCATCTGCCTTGATATCATCTTTTAAGAACAAATGTTGTTCTTTAGCAATAAAATAGTAAGAAAAAGCCGTCTATACTAAGTATAGATGGCTTTTTTGTGGTCAAGTTATTTGAGAGCCATATTGAGTTTTAGACTGTCTTTTGAATAGCAGATTTATTAGCTAAGATAATGAGACGATAAGAATCTGAAAGTCTGTTTTGCAAATTGTGACAGCATCGCCCTGAGAATTTGCTAATCTAGTGCGATTGAATTTAAAGTGATTGATTCTAAAACTTTAAGGTATGGCAATCAGAAACAACCTCAAGGTCTGCATACCATCCATCCAGATAACAACACTAAAATAGATACTATTTATGAGCTACTCCTACGCGTTAACACAAGATTTTAACTGGCAAAACGAGGCAAAGTGGCAGCAGCCAGATACACCGTTTATGTCGTTTGAATATTGGCACGCCCTTGATGATACTGGCGCTATCGGTGATGATTCAGGTTGGGTGCCTTTATATGTCCTTGTCTATAAGACCGAGGAGGGCAACGCACCAAGCCTACTTGCGGTTATGCCGCTGTTTATTAAAGCTCATCATCAAGGCGAATACGTGTTTGACCATGCATGGGCAGAAGCTTATGCACGTTATGGTGCAGACTATTATCCAAGACTTGTGACCAGTGTGCCTTATACGCCGGTGACGGGAGAGCGGTTTTGGTTAGCAGAAGGTGTGACTTTAGATGCGAATATTTGGCACACGGCATTGACTGCAATCGATGAGGTAGCAGCGCAAGCAGGCGCATCGACGTGGCACGGTCTGTTTATTAATGAGCAGCAGGTAGCGCTAGCGAAGGCATGCTCGGCAGATACGGGTACTCGTCAATTACTTGAGCGTCAGGGCTACCAGTTTTTATGGCAAAATCAAAACTTGGCTGAGCTAAGTGAGTCCGGAGACCCAGCTCCCTTTAATAGCTTCGATGATTTCTTAAATACCTTAACCGCCAAAAAGCGTAAGAATATTCGTGCGGAGCGCAAAAAAATTGCCAAGCAAAACCTCACTTGCCGATTAAAAACTGGTGATGAAATCAGTGCTGATGATTGGGCGGTGTTTTACCAGTGTTATGCCATGACTTATGCGATACGTGGACGCCATCCGTATCTTACGCCTGACTTCTTTACTCAGTTAGCTAAGACTATGCCGCAGCATTTAATGTTGGCACAAGCACTTGATGAGGCAGGGGAGATTGTCGCCAGTAGTTTGTTCTTTTTCGATGACCCGAGCAAACAGGATGCCACTTTATATGGGCGTTATTGGGGTGCACTAGATAACTATGATAGCCTGCATTTTGAGCTGTGTTATTACCAAGGCATTGAGTTTGCTATCGATAAGGGCTTGGCGTACTTTGACCCCGGCACCCAAGGTGAGCATAAGCTGATTCGAGGGTTTGTGCCACAACAGACGTACTCTTTGCACCGTATCTATGATGCACGTTTTGAGCCAGCGATTGCCAAATTTTGTGAGCAAGACCGAGAATATATACAGCATTATCGTAAGCAGGCTCACGAAGCCTTACCGTTTAATATCGATAATATGCCTGACTTTAAAGGCTAATACGATTTATAGAGCATACAGACAATGATACTCTAGATATTTTATGGTTTGGTCATGGCTTTATAACAAATACAGCCCTCTTTATTTATAAGCGCGGTTATTATGCAAACTCCTTTTATACAGGCAATAGCGTCACATCAGACAGCTTCAACTAAAGAGTCGGCATCTGAGGATATATTCAAATGGTTGATGTCAAACGGCTCACTGACGGCATTGCTTGAAGAAAAGGCTGGTCAGCCGCTGCAAGTCGAGCGGACTTTTGAGGGTTATCAACCTTTAAGCATAGAACAGAAAAGACAGTTGGGTTACTGCGGTGTGCAGCTTAATCGTCCCATGATGGGGTGGGTACGTGAGGTATTGCTATACGGTAATGAAGTGGCACCTTGGGTGGCGGCACAAAGTATCTTTCCTTTGCCAAGCTTAAAGGGCGAAGCCAAGCGATTACAGCATCTGCGAGGCACCCCAATCGGCTACGTATTATTCAAGCGTCAAAAAACATTACCCAGCCGGCGAACGATTGAATCGACCGAGCAGGGGTGGCGCCGGAGTACGGTTTATAATTGGTATGGGCGGCCGACTCTGATTAGCGAGACATTCTTGGAAGCATTTTCCTTTAATTTATCTTAACAAGGCTTGTTAGCGTTAAGATAATGTGAGAAAATTAATTGTATGTTTTGTGTTTTCATATGTTTCTTAGAGTGTTCTGCTCTATTGTCTAGTAACTTCAATTGGAATGAATTAAATGGCTATTAAGAATAAGAAAGTCTCGCTCAAAATAACCTCTTCTATATTGGCCGCTTTATTAATAGCACCGCTTAGCGCAAACGCTGGCTTTTTAGACAACATCTCTGGCATCAGTAATACCATTTCATCAATTGGTGATACGGCTAGAAACCTAAAGCTAACTAAAAAGGAAGTAGACGATTTAACTGAAGAAGTTGGCTTCAAAGGCTCAAATAGTGAAACTGTTGTCTACAATGGTTCAGCCATTGCAGAGGGTTCAGTATTGGTAGGCAAGCTGAATCAGACGCACGTATATTCACGCCCTGATAGTAGCTCAAGCAAAGCATTCACTGCAGGACCAAGTGATATTATGATTTATATGGGCAGTGAAAAGAATGGTTACTACTCAATCCAAAGCGATAAAGGTGCAGGCTGGGTTGCTAAGCCATTGGTTAGAGCGCAGTAATTAGAAGTATACACATACGTTGATTGAAGGTTCTCCTAATATCAAAATATAAGCTGCCAAGAAATTTTTAAAAAACATCATCTCGAATGGTGTTTTTTTGTCTTTAATGGGGTAAATTTCATGTTACACTTCTTGCTTAGGTAACGGCATTGGTACTCAGCCTGAACTACGTGAGAGTGCTTTGTTTTGGTTAATCGTATATTCAACTAAAATGGATTTTATCTCTTATCGTAATTCTTATAATATAAGTGGTCATAGCAGTTCAGTAATGAGCGCCTGTTTATTTCATTCATTAATACCCTAAATTGTGAGTAGGATAAAACTATGTTTAAAAATATTAGCATTAAAGATTATGACCCAGACTTATATCAAGCCATGGTGTCAGAAACCAAGCGTCAAGAAAGCCACATCGAGCTTATCGCATCAGAAAACTACTGCTCACCAGCAGTGATGGAAGCTCAAGGTTCTGATTTAACCAATAAATATGCCGAAGGTTATCCTGGCAAACGCTACTACGGTGGTTGTGAATATGTTGATATCGTTGAGCAATTGGCGATTGATCGTGCCAAAGAGCTATTCGGTGCTGAATATGCCAATGTACAGCCTCATGCCGGTAGCCAAGCGAACTCAGCGGTATTCTTAGCGTTATTAGAAGCAGGCGATACTGTATTAGGTATGAGCCTTGACGCTGGTGGTCACTTAACGCATGGCGCTCACGTGAACTTCTCTGGTATTAATTACAATGCCGTACAATATGGCTTAGTAGAAGAAACTGGCCTAATCGATTATGACGAAGTTGAACGCTTAGCTAAAGAGCACAAACCAAAAATGATCATTGCTGGTTTCTCAGCATATTCACAAGTGGTTGATTGGCAGCGTTTCCGCGATATCGCTGACAGCGTTGGCGCATACCTATTCGTTGATATGGCGCACGTTGCCGGTCTAATTGCGGCAGGCGTTTATCCAAGCCCAGTACCTTTTGCTGATGTTGTGACGACTACCACTCACAAAACCCTACGTGGCCCACGTTCAGGTCTGATTTTGTCGCGTGATGATAAGCTGGCTAAAAAGCTAAACTCTGCGGTATTCCCAGGCAACCAAGGTGGCCCGTTAATGCACGCCATTGCCGCTAAAGCGGTTTGTTTTAAAGAAGCGTTGCAAGACGACTTTAAAACTTACCAACAGCAAGTGGTTAAAAATGCCAAAGCAATGGCAAAAGTTATTCAAGAGCGTGGCTATGACATTATCTCTGGCGGTACAGAGAACCATCTAATGCTTATCAGCTTGGTAAAACAAGAAATGACGGGTAAAGAAGCGGACAAATGGTTAGGCGATGCTTATATCACAGTTAATAAAAATGCGGTACCAAATGATCCTAAATCACCGTTTGTCACCTCCGGTATTCGTATCGGTACTGCTGCTATTACTACTCGCGGCTTTGATGAGGCGCAATCAAGTGAATTGGCTGGCTGGATCTGTGATGTATTAGACAGCCGTGGTGATGAGCAAGTTATCGCTGACACGCGCGCAAAAGTAGAAGAAGTTTGCAAAAAACTGCCTGTATATGAGAAGAATCAGTAAGTGTATTTCAGGTTACTGAATTTGTAATATCAAGAACCGCTTAGCCATTTGGCTAGGCGGTTTTTTTATGACAGATGTATAACTCGACATAAATCAATATAATAAAAGACAAACACATAAAGCATTAAAGGACATCCGAATGACTACACAAGCCCTTCCACATCGCAAAGACGTACCTGTACATTTGACTTGGGATATGACAGCGCTGTATGCCACACCAGAAGACTTTTACGCAGACTTAGACAAAGCCGGCAAGCTTGCCGATGAGCTGACCTCAGAGTCGATGCTGAACCTAACCGATGGCACAAGCATTATAAGACTGCTACAAACTTATGAAGCTCATTTGACTATTTTATCTAAAGCTGGCACCTATGCTGGCGCACAAAGTGCGGTGGATATGAGTGACAGCGAGCTACAAATCAGAGCTCGAGATTTTGAGTCACGAGTGGCAAAATTTAATAGCCAAACCACGATTGTCGAGCAAACTCTAAAGCAAGCCGATGAAGCGCTGATTAAGCAAGCGATGGCCGATAATAATAAGTATCGTGCATTTTTATCCGATTTGTTGGCGCAAAAGTCGTATACGTTAAGCTTAGAGTTAGAAACCGCGCTGATGTCATTATCCCCAGTGCTAGACTTGCCTTACCAAAACTATGAGCAGTGTAAATTGGCCGATATGAGCTTCCCAGACTTTGAGGCCAATGGTCAGACGTATCCGTTGAGTTTTTCAGCGTTTGAAAACGAGTACGAAACAGCCGTCGATACCGAGTTTCGCCGCAATGCATTTAAGGCGTTCTCAAAGCGGTTACGTGAGTCACAGCACACCATTGCTAGTAACTATTTGGCACAAGTTAAAAAAGAGAAAATCATGGCCGATATGCGCGGCTATGACTCAGTATTTGACTATCTACTACACGACCAAAAAGTATCGCGCGCCATGTATGATGAACACATCGATACCATTATGCAGCATCTGGCACCGCCGATGCGGCGCTATGCACAGCTGTTGCAACAAGCCAATGGTATCGACAAAATGACCTTTGCAGATTTAAAAGTACCACTAGATGCCAACTTTGTGACTCAAGTTAGTATTGAAGAGGCCAAGCAATATTGTTTGGGTGCGTTATCTCTATTAGGTACGGATTACACCGATATGGTGAAGCGTTCGTTTGATGAGCGCTGGTACGACTTTGCGCAGAATAAAGGCAAAAGTACTGGCGGATTTTGCGCCTCACCATATGGCGAGCACTCGTATGTACTGATGTCATGGACACAAAACTTAGGCGATGTGTTTACCTTGATTCATGAAATAGGCCATGCCGGACATTTTTATAATGCCGGTCAGCATCAAAACTATCTAAGCTACTCGCCATCACTGTATTTTATTGAAGCGCCTTCTACCTGTAATGAACTGTTATTAGGTCACCATTTACTACAGCAAAATACTGACGACAAAGCATTCCAGCGTTATGTGGTGTCATCGTTATTGTCCAACACTTATTACCATAATTTTGTGACGCATTATCTTGAAGCGCATTTTCAGCGTGAAGTGTACCGTGCGGTGGATGCTGGTAAGAACTTGAGTACTGAGGATTTACATCAGCTGATGCAGTCAACATTGCAGCAGTTCTGGGGGGATGCGGTAGAGATTGATGAGGATGCGGCATTAACTTGGATGCGTCAGCCACATTATTATTTCGGTCTATATTCTTACACTTATAGCGCAGGCCTAAGTATCGCTACTCAGCTGTTTAAAAAACTACGCAAAGGTGAAGATGTCATCGAGGACTGGTTAGCAGTATTGCGTGCAGGCGGCACCAAAACACCAGCCGAGCTAGCACAGATGATAGGGGTGGATATCACAGATAATGCCACGTTAATTGACAGTATTGGCTTTATTGAAGAGCTGATTGACCAAGCTATTGAGTTAACCGAGCAGCTAAGATAGATAAAATATAGTCATAGTCATATAAATGAGGTACGGTGTTAACCTCGCTAAGCCTACATTTGTAGTACTTGCGCTCGGTTGCCTTGTATCTCAAATATCTTACTACGACTATAACAAATTCATTTAATGTCAAAAAAAGGGGCGGGATTATCTAGATAATCCCGTCCCTTTTTTTGCTTATCTAAGCCTAAAACTGATCTACATAAACGGCAAATTAACAAATATCTGAAGTACGGTGGCGTTGACAATATCGACAAAGAACGCACCAACCATAGGCACAATTAAGAACGCTTTTGGAGAGGCTAAATAGCGATCTGTGACGGCTTGCATATTAGCAATCGCTGTTGGCGTGGCTCCCATACCAAAGCCGCAATGACCCGCTGATAAAACAGCCGCATCGTAGTCTTTACCCATGATTTTAAAGGTGATTAAATACACAAATGCGATCATCGCTAACGTCTGAACCAGTAGTATGATTAATACGGGGCCAGCAAGATCAGTTAGCTGCCATAGTTTTAAAGATAATAAAGCCATGGCTAAAAATAAACTTAACGATGCGTTACCAATCACATCGATGGCCCGATCAAACATATGAAAATCAAATACGATCGTAAGTACATTACGGATAATAACGCCCCCTGCCAACGCCCAAACAAAGGTAGGCAAGTCAAACCAAGTGCCTTCTCCGACAGCAGTCATAATCTCAGCAAAAGCCAAAGCGCCTGCAAACAGTGCTAATGATTCGATGGTAGAGGATGCCGTGATGAGGCGTATGTTGTCCGGCTTCTCAAAAATCTCTTTATTTCTATAAGCCTCTTCTTCACTGTGTTTAGTACTATACAGAGATTGCTTTCCGGCCAGTTTTTCAGTTTCGCTAGGATTGGGATTGACAGGCGTAGGCTTGACGCCTAGACGATTGATTAATCGGCGGGCAACAGGACCACCGATCACCCCGCCTGCAACAAGACCATAGGTGGCGACCGCAATACCTAATGTGGTGGCGCCAACTACTCCATATTGCTTCTCTAACGTTATTCCCCAAGCACCAGCAGTACCATGACCGCCCGTCAAGGCGATAGACCCTGTGACCAGTCCCAGTAAAGGGTCAAGTCCCAATAAGCTTGCCATTGATACTCCGACGATATCTTGAATGACGATAAAGCCTGACACCACACCCGTAAATATGAGTAACGGCGTCCCTCCGGCTTTTAGGCGCCCAAAGTCGGCACTTAATCCAATCGAGGCAAAAAACATTAGCATACAAGCAGTTTGAAGCTCTTGCTGAAAGTTGAAGCTATAGCCCCAAATCATATTTAAAAGAAAAACGATAATCGCAGCAACTAACCCCCCTGCAACCGGTTCTGGGATATTAAAATCTTCTAAGAACTTAATCCTTTTTACTAACACTCGGCCTAGTAGTAACACTAAGGTGGCTAAGATTAAGGTGTAGTAGCCATTTAAAGTCACTTCCATAAGTTGCTCCTTTAATTTTAAGCGTCATTAAGACTCATTGATAACAACGGACGCTTTTTAGACAATAAATAACCTTAATTTGACAGGAGGCTAACTCCTGCCAAATTAAGGTTAAAAGCGTCACTTTATCGTTTATTTCTTATCGTTTACTTCGATCTTAGGTAAGATGTTGAGTCAGGTATCCCGTTAAAGGGATTGCCCAAAAATTCTGAACAAAAGCGCCAAACTGTCCGTTTAATAAAGCGCTTTAACAAGACATTTAAAAATTCACCTTCATAGCACGTTTTTAATAGAGGGTGATGAAGTACTTCAGTATTTAGTTATCTATATGATTTAACAGGTATTATTTTACATGAAAACAGTCACTTCTATCAAAGAAAATAGGGATCGTTATCAAAGACCTCTTTAATAAAGGCCCTAGTTTTAAAGACCTCAGCAATAAAAACCCAAATATCAAAGATCCAAGTAACAAAAAACGCCAGCATTGGCTGACGTTTAGATGTTTAAGCTCTCTATTTGAAGGCGTTAATAACGTTTATTTAAGTTTGACGCAGCTCAGAGCGAACGATAAAGTGTTTACCTTCTGGTATCTCAAGTGAAAAACTGGAACCCAGTCCGTCAACCACATCGATAGTTAAATCCGTGTGTTGCCAGAGAGAATGCTGAGCTTTACCAATATAAAATGGACAGCCAGCAAGGCTGCAAATAGCGTCTGCCATTTTATTGAGAAGTAGCGCGCGCTCCGCGGCACTGGTTTTACCCCAAGCGTCTTTGGCAGCATGGGCAGCCTCGAGTGCCTGTTCAATATTGTCTGCCGTAGAGCGAGCTACTTTGCTGATAATCTTGCCATCTATTGGGCTAGGGTTATCAAATTGCTCACCCTTAATAGGGGGCGTACATTCACTCCCGATAAAGTTGTCGTATTTATCCCGAAATTTGACAGGACTGTCCGCTGTATTTGGAAAACTGTATAACATGACACACTCCTTGTTGCATGGTTAACCTTTTTCTATAAAACAACCTATCTTCGTCAAGCTCACTGAAGCTAATATTTGTAGCGTTTGCACTCACTTTCCTTGATAAGTTAATTTCTAGATTTGGTAGTAAGTTTAAAATGAATGGTGCTTAGCATATCTGAATACTTTTAACCGCCTAACTGATTTAATCCAAGCGCTAAAACTAATCCAATGGCAGCACTGATACCTGACCAGTGGTTACTTTTCTTAAAGGCCTCAGGGAATAGCTCTGTCGCCAATGACGCAATCACGGCACCTGCAGCAAAACAGTCTATCAAGCTTAATGTCGATTTTGGCACATCGCGTAGTAGAAAGTTACCTGCTAGGGCGGCTATAGATAACAAAACAGCGGCGCCAATCCAAGTTAGCATAATAGCTTTAACACTACTGCCTTGATCCTTCATTTGTTTAGCGCCGCCAGCTGCCTCTGGTAAATTGGAAAGCAAAATAGAACCTGCTAACGCTGCAACTTGCATAACATTACCCGAAATTAAAGACACCCCAAGTGCTAAGTTTTCTGGAACTCCGTCCAAGGTGACAGCTGCTAGTAATCCCATGCCACCTTGGTCTTTTAATCGGGTATCAATCCAGTAATCAACACTGGTAAACACTAAAGCCCCAAACATCGTAAAAACGGCAACCAGCCAAAGTCCTGACTCTCCAACGGCAGGCTGTAGCATCTCTAACGCAATTGATAGCATCAAAGCACCGCCCGCTAACGCCAATAGATTACCTTGAACCCAATCAGGGAATGTTCCTTTAGCACCCCATAGTGCCCCGACGATTAATGCACCCGACACGACCAATATTACTAAGAAAACCATCATTAGTGGGTAAGTCCTTATGGTTAAAGTAAAGGTTTAATCCTTCCTCCATTAGATAGTATTTTATCTGTTTATACTGAATTACTTTAAGTTAGATTGTGTAAGGGGATTTAAAAATTTAGGTTATATAAAGAGGCGAGAAAATGAAATCAATATCCTTTAGAACATAAAAAAACGCCAGCGACGGCTGACGTTATAAACGAAGATTAATAAGCGTTTCAAATTAACCTTTAGAACTTGAACAGTGTCCTCGTTAATCTAGGAATGCTTTAACCACGGACCTCACCATGACCATACACAATCCATTTTTGTGAGGTCAGACCATTTAGGCCAACAGGTCCGCGTGCATGGATTTTATCAGTAGAAATACCAATTTCTGCACCAAGACCATATTCAAAACCATCAGCAAAGCGGCTAGAGGCATTAATCATCACACTTGCCGAATCTACTTCACGGATAAAACGCTGTGATTTATCATAATTATTGGTAATAATCACATCGGTATGATGGCTACCATGCGTATTAATATGAGCAATCGCTTCGTCAAGCCCGTCAATGACTTTAACCGCTAAGATAGGTGCAAGATATTCGGTATCCCAGTCGCTGTCTGTGGCATCACTTAAGTGACCCTCAAGCTTACTATCGCCTTGTAAAATAGCTTTTGCTGATTCATCTAAACGAAGCTGCATTGCATCATCAGCCTTGATAATGGCTTCTGCGATTTTAGGCAGTAATTTATCAGCAATGGCTTTATCGACTAATAATGTTTCCATGGTATTACAGGTACCGTAGCGGTGAGTTTTAGCGTTAACGCTGACATTAACCGCAATTTCAGGATCGGCATCGCTATCAATAAAGGTATGACAGTTACCATCTAAATGCTTAATCACGGGTACACGCGCATCTTGACTAATACGAGCAATCAGACCCTTACCGCCGCGAGGTACAATCACATCGACATATTCTGTCATGGTGATTAATTCGCCAACCGCAGCACGGTCAGTGGTTTGCAGAACTTGTACACCATACTCAGGCAAGCCGGCTTCTTGTAAACCCTCCAATATGCATTTAGCAATGGCTTGGTTTGATTCAAAGGCTTCAGAGCCGCCACGTAAGATAATGGCATTGCCTGATTTTAAGGCCAATGACGCCGCTTCCAAGGTCACGTTAGGACGTGATTCATAAATCATGCCTACCACACCTAATGGCACACGCATCTTGCCCAGTTGAATACCAGATGGGCGAAAAGTCATGTCCGTAACTTCACCAATTGGGTCAGGTAAATTAGCCACATCTTTTAGACCTTGTAACATACCCTCAAAACGCTCATCGGTTAATTCTAAACGGTCTAGCAGGGCGGCATCTAAATTGTTTTTATGCCCGTTATCCATATCAATTTTGTTGGCCGCTAAAATATCGGCTTTGGCCTCTCTTAACTTACTATATATAGTCAATAAGGCGTCGTTCTTATCACCGGTATTAGCAGCAGCGAGTGCTCTTGATGCCGCACGCGCTTGACTGCCCACTTGTTGCATATATTCTTTAACATCTGTTATACCCTGAGTCATTTGTTATCTCCTAATTGTTTTAATGTATTTATATTAAAGCGTAAATTGTTCTAAATGAGTTGCTAAATATCACAGCGGTTCATTAAAAAGTGCAAATTTATTTTGTCATTAACATAAAGCAGATGCTGTCAATAGTAAAGTCGAATACATGTTTTACTAACAAAATAGACCTCTGGCACGCCATAATAAACGGTATACATTAGCTACAAGGATATTATGAAACTCACAGTTGCTCACAAACTGCTACCAAAGTTAGCTATTTAATATCATATCAGGCCATTAAAGTGATGACTAAGAAAAAGTCAGAAGTCAACATGTTGCTTCCTGATTAATTTATTAGATGTTTAATTAAATTTATTTACTACTTAACTAATAACCAAGAGGTTTGATTATGCTTAAACGTAACGCATCAGTATTGAGTCAAGTTTTAATGGCCGCCGTATTAGGCTTGGGCTTAACTGCTTGTAATAGTCCTGAACAGCAAGATGCAGAAGTTCAAGAAGAGCCTGCAGCATCTGCCAATGTTCAAGAATCAACAACGACTGCACAAGATAGCGCTCAAGTAGATGCGGTCGAAGGCGAGGCTGATGATGTCGATAGTATGCCTAATAATGATTTAGAGAATGAAGATGCTGATTTATCCCTTCCTGACGCAGATGGTACTGATACTGTAGAATCAGATGAAGCAGGCGATATTGATGTGAATGAACATCAGCTAGATACGCCTAACGATAATGTTATCGATGGTACGGAGCAAGAAGAGCACGTTTCAACGTATTAATATCAAGTCACTAATACAAAGACACTAAATATTTGCTTATAGGCAGCGTTTTAAGCGACAATATAGCCTTTATATCAATAGCCTTACATCACCTTTGGCTAGAAGGTTAGCCATTAATCTTTTAGCCAAAGCGAAGCGGCAATAATAATGGCCGTCTCTTCGCTTATTTGGGTTGGCTAATTTAGATTCATTTTCACTTATTGGAAACGTGCCCACTCTTATGTCATACACCACGTCAGATCGACCTATTGCCCTTGATTTGCAAAATATTCATAAAAGCTACGGCTCGCTTGAGGTATTAAAAGGGGTGTCACTAACCGCTTATGATGGCGATGTTATTTCTATTTTAGGTTCATCAGGGTCGGGTAAATCTACCTTACTGCGCTGTATCAACTTACTCGAGAAGCCCAATCAAGGCACCATCACTCTAGGTGATGAGTCCTTAAAGCTTGTGCCTAGTAAGTCAGGTGAGTTGCAAGCCTCTAGCCGAGCACAGTTAGAGAGTCTGCGTGCACGTGTGGGATTTGTATTCCAGAACTTCAACTTATGGCCGCATAAGACTATTTTAGAAAATATCATCGAAGGCCCAACGCAAGTGCTGAAGATGAAAAAAGAAGCGGCCATTGTTGAGGCAGAGCAGCTGCTTAAAAAAGTGGGTCTACTTGATAAGAAAGAAGCTTATCCTGCCAATTTATCTGGTGGTCAGCGCCAGCGTGTCGCCATTGCCCGTGCGTTAGCAATGAAACCACAGGTATTATTGTTTGATGAGCCAACATCAGCACTAGACCCCGAACTGGTTAACGAAGTGTTGGCAGTTATGCGCGATTTAGCAGCAGAAGGTCGCACTATGTTAATCGTGACCCATGAGATGCGCTTTGCGCGTGATGTATCTACGCAAGTAGTATTTTTACATCAGGGGCGTATTGAAGAATCTGGTACGCCAGAGCAAGTTTTTGATAATCCAACGTCACCACGGGTACGTGAGTTTATGGCGTCGCATCGTGCTGATGCCAATACGCCAAAAGCTCAAGCAGCTGCGCTGGCGGCTAAAGAGCAAAATGCAGCGGCAGAGTTGAATGCTAATCTTTAATTTATAACCGCTAGGGTCTGTTGACTGAAATAAACGGTGTGATTAGGGCTTTCGTTGAGCAAAAAGAGTAAGTATCTGGAAGATACTTACTCTTTTTTTATCGGCTAGCATAAAGGTAATATTGCTACTATTGTTTAAATCCTGCAATCGGCTTTAACAAATTACGATGACACCTAGATGACGAGTCCGACGAAAACATTTGTTTTTAGTCATACCCTCATGTATTATTTTTGTTTATAAAGTTTTACACAAATATTATTCCCTATTTCGCCCATTACATTGAGTTTAATTGTCTATATAAGACAGTCAAATGCCTACAGCCCATTTAATGCCCCTCAGTCTCATTCTTTATTTTTGTAGGTGACGGGAGCGGTCAAGGTCTATAAGTTGATGGATTGAGTACGGAATATTCTTTAATACAAGCCAATTATTGGCTTTGGAGAAAAAGTTATGACATTTTTTATTACAGATATCTCACGCAAAGCATTACCTTCACTGGTTTTAGCGAGTGTAGTGGGTCTTATGGGCTGTACAAAGTCTGATGATACAGCGGCTGACGGTGCGGCACAGGCTGCAAGCGGTGACACCATTCGTATCGCCACTGAGGGCGCTTATCCTCCATTTAACTATACCAATAATGATGGCAGCTTAGGCGGCTTCGATGTTGACGTTGCTAATGCAATTTGTGATCAAATGCAGGCCAAATGTGAAATCGTTGCTCAAGACTGGGACGGTATTATCCCTGGTCTATTAGCTAATAAATATGACGCTATTTTCGCCGGTATGTCTATTACTCCTGAACGTTCTGCAAAAGTTGATTTTAGTCAGCCATATTTTGTGAACACTATGGTGTGGCTAGCAAAAGATGATGGCAGTTTTGATCCAGCTGATATTAGCAATAAAGACTTGGGCGGTCAGCGCTCAACCACGCTAGGTGCTTATTTACAAGACAACTATGATGGCCAAAATGGCAACACTGTTAACTTGTATGACACTTATGAAAATGCGTACCTTGATTTGAAATCTGGCCGTGTCGATGCGGTATTGGCTGAGAAAGTATCAGCTGCAGACTGGCTACCTGAAAACCCAGATTATGCAATTATCGGTGAAGAGATTGATAATGATGACCACATTGGTGTGGCGCTGCGCAAAAACGATCCTCTAAAAGAGAAGATTAACCAAGCCATCGCTGCTCTACGTGATAATGGCAAGCTTGAAGAGCTTGAGAAAGCGAACTTCGGTCAATAGTAATCCGTATTTTTATTAATAAGTTGAGAGATCATGATGACAAATACATTTAAAATGAAAAGCAAGTGGGCGTTACTTCCAATCGCTTTATCAGGCTTAATGCTAGCAGCATGTAGCAGCAATAATGAAACGGCAGAGACTGCGCCAGAAGCGGCAGCGACCGAAGACAGCGCTGCACCGACAGAAACGCTGAAAATTGCAACCGAGTCAACCTACAAGCCATTAAGCTATACCGATGCCAGTGGTAATTTAATGGGTTTTGAGATTGACCTAATGAATGCGTTATGTGAGGAGATGAAAGCCAAATGTGATATCTCTTCACAAGAGTGGGATGGTCTGATTCCAGGTCTACAAGCTAAGAAGTTTGATGCGGTTATCGCTGGTATGTCTATCACGCCAGAGCGCCAAGAAGTGGTTGATTTCACTGATCCGTACTTTAATAGCGGTGTTATCTTCATCGCTAAAAAAGGTGATGATATTAGCCTAGACAGCGACTTAAGCGGCGTGTCTGTTGGCGCACAGCGTTCAACGGTATCTTCTCAGTATCTAGAAGACAACTACCCTGAAGCCAATATCAAAATGTATGATACGCAAGAGAATGCGTACCTAGATTTAACATCAGGTCGTACTCGTGCGGTTTTATCAGATAAAGTGATTGCGGTTAACTGGTTAAACTCTGAAGGCGGCGATAACTTTGAAAGTAAAGGTCAAGAGATTGACACCGGTAATGACGCCATGGGTATCGCTGTACGTAAAGGCGATGCACTAGCAGGTAAATTTAATGCGGCACTAGCAGCATTAAAAGAAAATGGTAAATATGATGAAATCTCTGATACCTACTTTGGTACGATTAATACGGCAGCAGCACAAGCCGCTGCTCAGTAAGTCGTAGAGATTGCTCATAAGCATAAAGGATAAAGGATAAGCATTTGATTGAGTCATAATAGCGCTATCTAATAAAGGGTTATATCAAATGCTTGGTCATATAGGGATATAAAATCACATGCACCAAATAACAACGACACAACGCGGTATCTTCTCAGATGGTATCAAAAAAAGCATCACCACTGTGGCAGCAGCACTGTCATTATCAGCGGTGATGGTTGGTTGTTCAGGATCAGAGAGTCAGACTGAAGCAGCTAGCACAGAGGGCAATGAAACATCAGCAACGCAAACCTCAGAGCAAGTCATCCGTATCGCAACAGAAGGAGCATATGCGCCTTTTAACTATACCGATTCTGCTGGCAACTTAGCGGGCTTTGATGTTGAAATTGCCAATGCGCTGTGTGAAGAGATGAAAGCGCAGTGTGAAATCGTCGCTCAAGATTGGGACGGTATTATCCCAGGCTTAAAAGCCAAGAAATATGATGCGATTGTCGCGGCCATGTCAATTACGCCAGATCGTCAACAACAGGTTGATTTTACTGAGCCGTATTTTGCCAATACGCTTGTATTTATCGCGCCAAAAGACAGCAACTTTGACCCAAGTGTTGAGACTGCTATCAATGGCAAAGATATTGCCGCGCAGCGCTCTACCATTTCAGCACAGTGGCTAGATGAGTATTATCCTGATGCCAATGAGCATTTTTATGACACGCTTAATAATGCCTTTTTGGATTTAGAAGCCAAACGTGTTGACGCTATGGTTTCTGATAAATTGCCAGCTATTGATTGGTTAGGTAAAAAGAGCGCTGAGTTTGAAATCAAAGGCAGCGACATTGATATCGGAGATAACTTTGCTATTGCTGTGCGTAAAAATGACCCGATTAAAGAGCAGTTTAATACTGCGCTAAAGACGATTAAAGCCAATGGTGTTTACGACCGCATTAATGAAAAGCACTTTTCAGTTAAATAATAGGCTTTAATCGAATCCATAAACGACGAATAGGTCGTATGCCAATCGATTTAAAAAGAGTTAAGGTAAGAGAAAGCCTCATCGTTATGTGAGGCTTTTTTATGTCAGTTGGCTAAATTGATTAGCAATGATTTAGAATTTATCTTCTGCTTAACGAAAGTAGGCAGAATGTGTTAGAATTCGGCGCTTGCACGTTTATGATAAGGCAGATTTATGCCCGCTTGTAACGAATGTATGTTTCTCCACTCATTCTCACTCATTTAGGTATCTACTCACGTGTTTGATCTGCAAGGTTTTGGACATCTCCTACTCAGCGGCTCCTTGATCACCATCAAGCTTGCTTTATCAAGCCTTGCGATAGGTTTAGTATTGGGACTGCTAGGCGCCAGTGCTAAAAGCTCGAAGATTTGGGTTTTACGTAAGTTGGCTACTGTTTATACCGCCACCATGCGTGGTATTCCTGAGCTACTATTGGTGCTGTTTTTATATTACGGCGGTTCCATGCTTATCATGGCGGTGCTACAACGATTCGGCTACAACGAGTATGTCGAAGTCAGTCCGTTTTTGGCAGGTGTGTTGGCCTTATCCATTGCCTTTGGTGCGTACGCAACCGAAGTGTTCCGTATGGCTATCCAAGAGATTCCCGAAGGGCAGTGGGAAGCGGCGCAATCTATCGGTATGAAGCCAATGCAGGTCTATACACGCATCATCGTGCCGCAAGTGTGGCGTTTGGCGCTGCCAGGTCTGGGTAACTTATTCTTAGTGCTATTAAAGGATACGGCGCTGGTCTCTGTGGTGGGTCTAAAAGACATTATGTATCATGCCTCGCGTGGTGCTCAAGCAACGCAGCAAGCATTTACCTTTTATATGGCCGCAGCGATTATTTATTTAGGTCTGACGGTTGTGATTACCGGTGTAATGATGTGGTTTGAATGGCGCGCTAATCCTGCACAGCGTTATGCCAAGAAGCTTTTGAAACAAAAGGTATCACAATCACTTAACGCGGCAAAAGGGTAGGAGGCAACTATGGACTGGAATTGGGAAGTCATTTTCAAATACCTACCTGATTTATTAAGCGGCGTTGTGTTAACCGTTGAGCTGGTAGTCTTCTCTGGAGTATTGGGGCTATTTTTTGGTTTGATTCTCGCATTGCTGCGTTTGTCATCTAATAAATTGGTGCAGGTGCTACCTTTTTTATATATCTTCTTTTTCCGCGGTACACCGCTACTGGTACAGATATTCCTTATCTATTATGGTCTATCGCAGTTTGAGTATATAACCAACTCCTTCTTATGGGAGCCCGTACTTAAGCAGCCATTTTGGTGTGCGATTATCGCCTTTACTCTAAATAGCAGTGCTTATACAGCAGAGATTATCCGTGGTGCGATCCAGTCGATACCACCAGGCGAGTTAGAAGCTGCAGATGCTATCGGTATGTCAAGTTGGCAAAAGCTGACCCGCATTACCTTGCCACGTGCATTTGGTATCATGCTGCCAGCGTATAGTAATGAAATTATCTTCATGCTAAAAGGCAGCTCGCTTGCGATGACTATTGCGCTTATGGATATCACTGGTATTGCCAAGACCATCAGTGCGCGTACCTATACGATTTTTGAGTTGTATTTTGCGGCAGGTGTCATCTACCTTGTCTTGTCTTGGGTGATTTTATTGACCTTCCGTTTCTTAGAAAAACGCTTTAATCGTCATACCAGTTATGTACCGCCAGATGTGGCCACACACACCGTGCCTTAAGTAGATAATGGACGTTAAGCAATAGATTTACAACTTGAAATACAAGTGTTAAAAAGCCGGCATTAGCCGGCTTTTTTGTTGGCTTAATTTGTCATGTCATCGTTATGTCATAAATCTTTAAGCAGGGTGTCATCATAGACACGTAGTCTAATTAAAAAAATTGCTCTATAGAGCAGATTTCTTTTCATTAACCCAGCATCTCGCATAGGCAAGGTAACTATTTATGACACATCCAACTTCAAACCAAACCAATCAATATGTTGCTAAAGAATTTGTAGAAGATTCAAACCCAACCAATAACCCTGAATTTGAATCCATTATACAGCATCGTATGAATCGCCGTAGCGTGTTAAAAGGGGGTTCGGGTCTAACCGCAGCTGCATTTTTTGGTGCGCTTCCTCTAGCGGGCTGTGGGGATGACGATGATTGGCATAGTGGTAGTACGGATAATAATCCGACTGTTGACAACAATCCTGCGCTTCCAGCCAGTGGCGATTTAACCCGTCCGCAAGCGTTGAAATTTACCGCAGTTCCTCATTCAACTGCCAAAGATATGAGCGTCGCTGAAGGCTACAAAGCCGAGATAATTTTGCCACTAGGCACGCCGCTTATGTCTGGTATTGAAGATTGGAAAGATAACCGTGAGCAGTCTGCAGAATCATTTGAGTATCGCATGGGTGATAACCATGATGGTATGTGGTTCTTTGGCAAAAATGGTAACAACTATGACCCGAAATCAGCAGAGTCTGGCTTACTGGTTATGAACCATGAGTATGTCAACATGGACAAGCTTAGTCCATACGGTTATAAAGTGGTTGAAGACAAAGACGCAGCGCCAATTTATCAAAAGCGCCGTCTAGGTAGTGATGTGCGCCGTGAAGTAAACTGCCACGGTGTGGCTGTGGTAGAGATGCGTCGCCGTGCTGATGGGAAAGGTTATGAGATGGTCAAAGACTCTGCATATAACCGCCGTATTACCAGTATTTCTGAAGCACAAATTACCGGTCCTGCTGCAGGGTCTTCTTTATTAGTGACCAAATACGACCCAACCGGTAACAAGACACGCGGTATTAACAATAACTGTGGTGCTGGCATGTCACCTTGGGGCACTTACTTAACCACAGAAGAAAACTTCCTAGGTGTCTTCGCCCGTGGTAGTGATGCCAACAAAATAAGCAGTGCTGAAAATTATGGTCGTGTGCGTTATGGTGCTAAAGAAAACTTCGCAAGCTGGGATTATAAATGGCATTCGCCAGTAGCCTCTGAAGCCAAAGTAGAAGATGAATTTGCCCGCTGGGATATGACAGCGACTGGCACTGATGCAACTCAAGATTACCGCAATGGCTTTAACACCTTTGGTTTTATTACCGAAATTGACCCATTTGATTCAAAGGCACTGCCACGTAAACGTACGGCTTTAGGCCGCTTTGCTCATGAGAACTGTGCTTTTGCACCGGTTAAAGAAGGTCAGCCAGTGGTATTCTACATGGGTGATGACTCTCGCGGCGAATACATCTATAAGTTTGTGTCTGATGCGACTTGGTCTAATCGTGATATCGGTGGTGGTCTGTCTGCAGGTGATAAATATATGAATGCCGGCACGCTGTATGTCGCTGTATTTAATGAAGATGGTAGCGGCGAATGGCGCCCATTAGTACAAGGTCAAAATGGTCTAGATAACAGCAATGCGGTATTGCCATTTACTAGCCAAGCGGATGTATTGGTCTTCGCACGTGCCGCTGCTGATGTGTTGGGTGCAACCAAAATGGACCGCCCTGAGTGGGTATCAGTAAGCCCAATCACAGGTGAAGTCTATGTGACTTTGACCAATAACAAATACCGCGGCGAGCGTGACGATCAGCCAGTGAGTGCGTCTAACCCACGTAGTTATGACGATAAGGGTAATGACAATGGTCATATTATCCGCTGGGCTGAGTCAAATGGAGACCATGCTGCGACTTCATTTGAATGGGATATCTATCTGTTCGCTGCACCAAGCGACAAGGCTCAAGAGAATTTATCTGGTCTAAATGATAATAATGACTTGTCATCACCAGATGGTCTGTATTTCGATCCACGCGGTGTGCTGTGGATTGAAACGGATGACGGTGCTTATACGGATACCACTAACTGTATGCTACTTGCTGCCTTACCGGGCAAGGTCAATGATGGAGAGGTTAAAACCACATCAGCAGGTCAGCAAACCCGTGTGGGCAGACAAGCTAATGATGAGAACATCAAGCGCTTCTTTGTTGGTCCTGAAGGCTGTGAAGTCACCGGCATCACCATGACGCCAGACTTCAAAACCCTGTTTATCAATATTCAGCATCCAGGTAATAACTGGGGCGCGGTCGCTGGTGGTAACACGCCGCGTTCAGCCACAGTGATGATTACACGTGAAGATGGTGATGTGATTTTAGCCGAGTCATTTGATGCTTAAATTCAAATAAGTAGTCTTTAATATTTATGGCAGCCTAATTATTCTAACCCCGTAGGTCACGCTACGGGGTTATTTTTGACTAATAATTAGTATTAGAAAATTAGTGTCAGAATAAGTACTAGATCAAATGTAAGTCAGAGATAGCCAGCCTAGTTTTGCTTAAGTCACTAAGTTGTCACATTCTTCTCTTAACATAAGCTTACGAACTTTTTAGGCCAGATATTCGGCCTGCCGAAACTTATTTAATAAGCACAGCTATTACTTATTTAGCAACATTTACTTAAACATTGTTATTTTTATTATTCTAGGACAGCTATATGAGCCAAGCCACAGCACCTGCTAACAGCGTTGAAAAAAATGAAAACATCAGCCACAGCCAGTCTCCTTTAAAACAAACCACCACACGTCGTAGCGTATTACGTTTTTTAGCCGGTGTCCCAATTTTACCGCTGGCGGCATGCTCTAATAACTCTTCAATCCTGCGTCAGCCAGCGGAGAGCCACAACCCTTCTGCAATGGCAAAAGCCATTCAATCTGTTAAATTTATCGGTATGGATGCACCATCGCTTGAAAACCCTGAGAATATGGCAACGGTATACGTTGATTCCAAAATGCAGGCAACGTTCACTGACGGTAGCAAGCAAGTATTTGACCTTGAATATAATCCGTTCTTTGTGACTGGTGATTTAGTGCCAGACGGTAAGGGTGGTAAAACTCGTGCCGGTCAGCTATATAATATTGAAAACCGTCCTATTTATGACGCCTCGGCTGGCGAGCCTGTGCCATTTTTCTCTAACTGTCCAGACGGCTCATCATTATTAACAGTTAAGGGTGCCAAAGTACCAGGCGTTCAAGGCAATCCGGTCTTTGCTGTGGTGCAGTTTGAATACACCAGCATGAACCACGCCGGTAAAGATATGTGGGGCCGTGTACCGTCTCCAATCGCAGTATTAACGCTAGACCAAAACCCTGAAACTGGCGAGTTAAGACTGGTCAAATATCATAACGTAGACACCTCACCAGTGCATGGTTTATGGATTACGTGTGGCGCGTCATTATCGCCATGGGGCACACATTTATCATCAGAAGAGTATGAGCCAGATGCACACAACCTAGTGGGCGAGCATGATGGTAAATTCTTAGATTTCAGCCAGATGTTATACGGCGATAAAAACAAAGCCAATCCATATCACTATGGTCATATGCCAGAAGTATTCGTAAATCCAGACGGCACCGGCTTTGTGAAAAAGCATTATAACTTAGGCCGTATCTCACATGAGCTGATTCAAATGATGCCAGATGAGCGCACCGCATTAATGGGTGATGATGCGACCAATGGTGGTCTGTTTATGTTCGTTGCCGATAAGCCTCGCGATTTATCATCAGGCAATCTATATGTTGCCAAAGTAACTCAGACCACACCAAAAGGTGTTGGTACCGGCGAATTTAACACGCAGTGGATTCATTTAGGTCATGCGACCAGCACCGAGATTGAAGCGATGGCAAATACCTTCAAGCCGCAAGATATCATGAGTGTTAAATACGAAGATCCAAATGATAGTAGCTATACCAAAATCTATTATGGCGGTAAGCCAAACTGGGTTAAATTAAATACCAGTAACCCTAAAGCAGAAAAAGCAGCCGCTTTCTTAGAGACGCATCGTTATGCTGCATTAAAAGGCGCATCACTGGCCTTTACCAAAATGGAGGGCACCTCAGTTAACGTTAAAGACAAGATTGCTTATTCAGCAATGGCGCGTATTGAAAAATCAATGGTTGACCCTGCTAAATATGGTGATTACGGTGTTCACGTTGCTCAAAACAAATCAGGGGCAGTGTATGCGCATCAGCTACGTGGTGGCCAAAAAACCATCAATACCAATCAAGCCATTAATTCAGAATGGGTGCCCGTTCATATGTCTGTTCCGACTAACTTAGCCGGTCAAGATATTAAAGCCGATGCCCTAGGTAATAAGTCTCATCCAGACAAAGTCTCTTGCCCTGATAACCTTAAGTTCTCTGAAAAGCTGCGTACCTTATTTATTGGTGAAGATTCAGGCACTCATGTCAATAACTTCTTGTGGGCTTATAACGTAGATACCAAGGAGCTGACCCGTATTTTATCAACGCCTGCTGGTGCTGAGTCAACAGGCCTACATGCCATTGACGAAGTAAACGGTTATACCTATATCATGAGTAACTTCCAGCATCCAGGTGAAGGCCTTGAAGACAATCCGGTAGTTGCTGCTAAGGTCATGCCAATTCTAAAACGCAATTACAAAGACAACTTTGGTGCTGCGGTTGGCTATCTTGGCTTAGTAAACAGCTAATAGCACGAAGACAGCGTTTATAGAATAAGCCCTAGTCTCCACTTTTAACATTTTATTATATTATTTAGATGTAAATTTACCCCAAGTTAACACTTGGGGTTTTTACTTTAGGGTACAGACAAGATAATATGTCACTATTATTCTTATTGAACGTTATAAAACTATGTCTATTTCTAAGTCATCAAATCAATATCCCATTGATTCTAAGTGCGATTTAATCACTGCTAGCACGCCTGTTTTTTTAAGTGACTTACATGAAAAACTAGACGAGCTAGATAATGTCGATGTAGATGAGATTCTTAAACAAGCCAATATTGGTACCAAGACCTCAGCTCAGTGTAACCCCAAAACAGGGCCAGTCTCTTTAAGTGACCTTTTTGAAGGGCTTGCGCAGTTGACGACCACAGGGGCCGTTGAAGTTACCGAAATAGTTGAAGCGATTCATTCTGAGATGATATTGCGACCGCTAGGCCGCTACAATGACGATAACCTGAGTCGTTGGCAAAATGGATTAACGCGCCGCGTCTATAATGGGGTGCGCCAAACCATGCAGCTTTTGGGTACCAACCTGACGGCAACGGGTATACACCTATATAGACGCAGTCTGCAGCATTCAAATAAACCATTACCAGATGTGCTCAAACGCTTAGTCAATGTGATTAATGGTATGATGGGCGATCACTTAGTTACGCAGAATAATCCGCTTGCAGTACCGATGAGATTCTATGATCGTTATGGTCAGCCGCAACGTTTGCCAGTGTCTGGACGTATCGTTGTGCTATGCCACGGTCTGTGTCTGAGTTATTTGACTTGGCATCCTTGCGAAGAGGACAGCTTGGGTGAAGCCATTGTATTAGCAGAGCCGAAAGCCACGGTGCTGTATCTCGACTACAATACCGGTAGGCGTATTTCACAAAATGGGCACTGCCTGTCTGCTTTGATGCAACAATTGGTTGATGACAATCCTGATATCACTCAAATTGATTTGGTCGGCTATAGTATGGGCGGACTGATATCACGCAGTGCGCTATATTATGCTGAGCAAGAGGGGCTTGATTGGATAAAGCGTGTTGGCAACTTTATCACCATCGGTACGCCGCATCATGGAGCGATATTAGAGCGCATTAGCTATCATGTACTCGATATTATCGGCAAAGTGCCGTTTGCTGGTTCGTTATCTAAGCTTGGTAATATTCGTAGTGCCGGTATTATTGATTTGCGTCACGGCAGTATCCGTGATGAAGATTGGCAGCATCTTGATGTGCGTGACGTTCTGCCCGAAGATTTTCGTCATCCTGCCAAGCTGCCAAGCCACGTAAGAACCTTCTTTATTGCAGGTACGATTGCCGAGGGGCTTTATGATTCTGTCGCTACCAGTTTGGTCGGTGATGGTCTGGTCATGGTAGAGTCTGCACTCGGTGAAAACCCTGAGCACGATGAATATACGCTTTATGTGCCAGAAGGGCAGAAAGCAGTATTTTATGAGGTCAATCATATTAATCTGCAATATGATGAGCGGGTGCGTCAGCAAGTCATCGCTTGGTTAACCGATAATGGTAAGACGGAATATTCGCTTAAACCTAGAGTGGAGTCGTTTCCTGATAACGATTTGGAAGTTATTGTTTAACGCCAGCCAAACAAACAGACTATATTAGGGCGTGTGGAACATTCGACCATGGCACTGGCGGCGACTATTTTTTAGTCAATATGCAGTGAAATTTTTGACGCTTAGTCATTCTAAGTTAGACAATTTCGCAATATATTGGCAAAAGAGAGTCCCGCCCCTGAGAACGGATTAAGCAAAGCACTGCTTTGCCCGTTCGCAAGGCGAGAGCTGTGCTCGAGTGAGGCTGATGCTAAAATCGCCCCAGACGTTGTTGCAAACCTAGTCAAGGTCTAGACATTAACTACGGTTTACGCCTAGTCTGAAACAATTTTAGCTATCAGCAGTGCTAATTTGCGAATGTTCCACACGCCCTAATTAAGATCATAAAAAAACCTCGAGCCGTTGCTTGAGGTTTTTATTTGTCACTTGATAAACGATTAGGTGAACAAAGTATTTTTAACTAAAAATCTGTTCAACATCAGCTTTAGTGAATTTATATACAGAGCCGCAGAAGCCGCAATCCATTTCGAACACGCCGCCTTGCTCTTCAATGATATCTAGCGCTTCGGTTTCACCGATTTGGGTAATGGCCGATTCACATTTTTCACGTGAACAAGTACAGCCAAATTCAAGCGGTACAGGATCAGGGGCAACCACGCTTTCCTCATTGTACAAGCGGTAGATAATCTCGCTGGCATCAAGCGTGGTGAGTTCTTCAAACTTAACGGTACGGGTTAATAGGGTTAAGCGCGTCCACAAGTCATCATCAATACCTGCAGTTTCATTTTGCTCAACTTCATAGCTTTCAGCAGCAGTGCGCGGTAGCATCTGTACTAGAATACCGCCTGCTTGCAGACCATCACACGCAAGGTTAATCAGCGTTGGAATCTGTGCTGATTGCAATTGGTAATGTGCCAAACATTCAGCAAGATTGTCATGGCTACGCTCAACAATACCCTGATAGGCTTCGCCCTTCTCGGGCTGAATATTAATGAACATTACCCCTTTACCCACAGCACCCAGTTCAGCAAAAGCATCATCGGCAGTCGTCTTATCTGCCCAAGCTTGCTTTTGCTCATCGGTGTCCTGCTTCCAGCTGGCAAGCGCACGGATAATACCCGATTGATCGCATTCTGCCATTGCCCAGTTCAGCAGGCTGTGCTCATCTGATGACTGCAGCTGGATAGATAGGGTGCCGTTAATTTTAAGCGTACCAATTAATAGACTGGCCGCTGTAAGCATTTCACCAAGCAAGCGTTTGATAGACTCAGGATAATCCTTTTGCGCGGTGATGGTGGCGTAGCTCTGTTTTAGGCGTACCACGTCACCTCGGACAGGTGAGTCTTCAATAAAAAAGCGTTGGCGTAAATCATTTATAGCTGTGGTCATAAATTACTCTATTTGGTCAATGTGATAGAGAGAGGGCCGCGCTAGGGCGCCCGCTGTCATTGCTGTATTTATGGGGACGGTTGTTAGATTATCAAACGGTATGCTAACTTTTAATGTTATTATTTAAGCATAAAAGCAGGTCATTTAGCGCGCGGTATTTAATCAACTAAGTCAGGTAAACGACCTAAAATAAGAGTGAACTTAAATAATAAAGCGATAAATGCACCTGCCATACCTTCTAAAACAGCCAACCAAAATAATAAAAGGACTTATTATGAGCGACAATCCGCACGCAACAAATACCAAAAATATTACCCCCTATGAATGCCAAGCTTGTGGTTGGGTGTATCCACCTGATTCTAAGTTGAGTGAGTCCCAAACCACCCCCTTTGAACAGCTGTCAGACAGTTTTCGCTGTGCGCTTTGCGGTGTGGGCAAGTCGGAGTTTAAGCCGCTGCCATCTGAGCAAACGCATTCTGTAAATCAGCCGCTCCCTTTTAGTACAGAGCATAAGGATAACGAGGTGGTGATTATTGGCGGAGGGCTTGCCGGATGGTCAATGGTCGATGCGCTGCGTGCTAAAGATGCCGATATTGGTATTACTCTAATCAGTAGCGACTGTGCCAACCGCTATCATAAACCGATGTTATCTGCAGCCTTTAGTCAAAACAAAACACCAGAGGATTTAATCCGAATGACAGGAGAAGAGGCAGCCAAAAAATCAGATATTACGCTGCTGACTCAAACTCAGGTCTTATCAATTGATAGCCAGAATCGAACGTTGCAGACTGATAAAGGTGAGAGTCACTATGTTAATTTAGTGTTGGCAATGGGAGCCACGCCGGCAATACCGCCTTGCTTTGATAGTGATAATATTTGGCATGTGAATCATATCGATAATTTCGCTAAGATACAGACTGCGCTGTCCGATAATCCAGATAACGAAAGCAAACATATTGCTGTTATTGGGGCAGGTATGGTCGGTACTGAAATTGCTGAAGATTTAACCAAGGCAGGTCAAAAGGTAACGTTAATTGATATGAATGATGCGCCTTTAGCGGCCATGCTTCCAAAAGTTGCCACCCAAAAGATAAGCGATGCATTAAAGGCGCAAGGTATTACCTTTATTGGGAACAGTCGTGTCGATAAGGTAGAGCAAGTGGCGGATAGTGGCTATCAATTGGTTATTACTAATTGTCACAATAACAGTGAAGTCCGCCTGCAGGTCGATCATATTTTGATTAGCACCGGTCTAAAAGTACCTGCCGATTTGCCAAATAGCGCAGGTGTTGAGTTTGATACGCAGACAGGTATTGCAGTCGATGAGTCGAGCTTACAAACCAGCGCTGCACATATCTATGCCATTGGTGATTGTATGTCGATAGACAACGAACCGTGTCGTTATGTCGCACCCCTCAGAGCGCAAGCGGCGACCATTGCTGAGCATATCCTTGGTCAAGAAAGTGATGATTATCAGCATCAATCCTATACTCATAAGCCGCCTATGATTCGCCTAAAGAATAAGTCAATTTCAGTCAGTGCGACAGGAGCACCGACTGCTGTTGAATCAAAAGGCGTATGGCGTGTTGCCAATGAAACAGAAACTGCATTAAGTCATGATACGATGCTAGAGCAAGTTTCAGAGACAGGCGAGATAATAGCAACCGCTACTCTAAAAGTACCGAAATAAGTTTCTGACTTGAGTTGGACTGTGTGAGCTAGCCGACTATTTAGGGAACGAGTGTGAAATAACTGATAGAGATAATACAGACAGTAAAAAACCCAGCCTGGGCTGGGTTTTATTTCATCAACTGATTGTATTAAGAACTGATTGTATTAAGCTTCAGTCAGAATGATGACGACATTAGATATTATTTGCTTTGGAACCAGCTGTCTGCTTGGTTACGAGCAGTAGCAACATCAGAGCTTGATAAGTTCAGTGCCAATTGACCGATTTTACCACGTGCTTTGTTACGTACTTGCTCATTTAACATACCGTCACGGGCAGATAGTTCATACCATTTATAAGCGTCAACCAATTTACGCTGCTTCTCATCAATCAAAGCTAACGTGTAGCTGGCACGGTTATCACCACGTTTTGCCGCACGTTCAAGCCAATAGCGGGCTTGCTGTTCGTTTACGGCAACACCTTCGCCGCGAGCATACATGATGCCTAGGTTAAGCTGTGCTGGCGTTACGTTTTGGTTTGCAGCGCGGGTGTACCACTCTAATGCTTTTTTCAAATCTTTAGTAACACCGATGCCTTTTTGATAGCGCTTTGCTAAGTAGAACTGAGCATGATCGCTACCTTGGTTTGCACGAGCAGTTAAATCATTGATGCTCATTACTTCATAGCGTGACGTATCCAATGGTACGTTGGCAACCAATTCAGCTTGGGCTAAACCAGCAGTAGCAAATAGGGCAGTGAATAGGGCGGCTTTTAAAAGTTTCATACGGGTACATCCAAAAATTGACTGTATTTAAGCAAATATTTTAAGCGAAAACTTAACAGTAAAAGGGGCCGACCAACGGCAACAACAGTACAAGCCATTTTAATCTTTTACTTTAAGATCTATTAGTTGGTCGTGAGTTATTAACAAAAATAGCAATTAAAGCTGAATGAGATTTACAGTGCCGATAACAGATAACCGACAAGATTTACATAGCTTAACATCGACATAAAAGAAACTCAAACCCATAAATATGATAAATAGCTTGGATAAATAATTTTACTGTCAAAAACCGCCAATCAGTTGTAACAAAGTAATACCAGTAAGAATCAAGCAATAAATGAGGGCGCAAAACCCGTATTTATAATGTTGCTCATTATTTACCATTTAATAAATAAGTGAGCTTTTGGCTATTTATCCATCTGATTTGGTAACACGATAAATCGCAACATCGGCCAATAAGTTTGGTGCTTGTTTGATTAACGTGGTCATTAACGCAGAGCGCTTTTTACCACCAAAGCCAGAATCTGTCACTGCAAAACGGTTAATGATTTTAATATTGTTATCCGCGCACAGCTCTTCAAAGTCTTTGAAGGTACATAAGTGAATATTTGGGGTGTTATACCATTCATAAGGCAGCGCTTCGGAGACAGGCATTAGACCTCTAAGGCCGAGATGCAACCGGTTCTGCCAGTGGGCAAAGTTTGGGAAAGTAATCACGGCCTCTCGACCGACACGTAGCATATCAAGCAGCAGCGTATCTGGTGATTTTACAGCCTGTAACGCACGAGCCATGACTACGGTATCGAAGCTATTATCTGCAAATCGTGCTAACCCGTCGTTTAAGTCTTGCTCGATAATGTTTAAGCCTTTAGCGATGGCCTCATTGATTTTGTCGCCATCAAGCTCAAGGCCATAGCCGGTGACCCCAAGCGTGTGCTGCATATGCTCTAATAGTGAGCCATCACCACAACCCAAATCCAGTACTCGAGACTTCGGGGTAATCCAGCGTTTGGCCAGTTCATGATCTATTCTCATGCTAGGTGCTCCTTAGTCTCAGATTTTAAATTGCTGCTATTTTTATGCTCTAAGAAAGGCGCATTCAAGAAGCCTTTGACCGCGCCCATGTAGCGAGGGATATCAAATAAGAAAGAGTCATGACCGTGCGGCGCATCGACATTGACGTAGCTGACTTGTTTGTCATTGGCCATGAGCGCATCGACAATCTCCTCTGAGCGGGCAGGGGCAAAGCGCCAATCTGTAGTAAACGACACAATTAAGAACTGACATTGACTGCGGTTTAAGGTCTGCTCTAATGCTTGCTGCTCGGACAGGCTTTCATCAGTAACATAACCGCGGCTGGTATCGAAGTAATCCAGCGCTTTGGTCATTAACAGATAAGTATTCGCATCAAAGTTTTCACTAAAGCGCTCACCTTGATAACGCAAGTAGCTTTCGACCTGAAACTCAACATCATAGCCATACATAAATTTACCTGACTTTAAGTCGCGGCCAAATTTAGACTTCATTGCCTCTTCAGTCAAATAAGTAATATGACCGACCATACGCGCTAAAATAAGCCCGCGACGCGGATAAGTGCCCGCCTCTAAGTAGCGGCCTTTATTAAAATCCGGGTCTGATAAGATAGACTGACGCGCGACCTCATTGAAGGCAATGTTTTGTGCCGACAGCTTAGGCGTACTGGCAATAATCACACAGCGCTTTAGGCGATTAGGATAATCCACCGACCACTGTAGTGCCTGCATACCGCCCATTGAGCCACCGACAATAGCATGCCAAACATCTATGCCTAATCGATCAGAGAACATGGCTTGAGTTTTGACCCAGTCTTTAATGGTAATTAGCGGAAAGTCAGGGCCATAGGGTTTGCCCGTTTCTGGGTTTGGGGTTGTCGGACCGGTAGAGCCATGACAGCTACCGATATTATTAAGACAAACCACATAAAAGCGATTGGTATCAATGGTTTTACCAGGACCAATCATGGTATCCCACCAACCAGGCTTTTTATCATCAGCACTATGCCAGCCTGCAGCATGATGGCTACCAGATAGGGCATGGCATATTAATATCGCATTGGACTTATCGGCGTTTAGCTCACCATAAGTTTCATAAACCAAATCAAATTCAGATAAGGTCCGATTACACTCTAAGGTGAGCGGCGTGTCAAAATGCATCATCTGCGGCGTCACGATACCCACAGAGTTGGCAAGTTTTGGATCGGTCGTGGTCGATTGGATGCTCAAAATTACCTCAGTATTGATTTTAAAAGGGCAGTAAGGATAGTTAAATATTTTTATCGGTCACAGTTGCACCTGTATGAGTTTGTATGATATTGAAACGGTCATATCAGGGTCGCAACACTGCTATAGTTTTGTATTGTAGGCGTAAGCAGGATTAAGTACAACATGACCAAGTACGAATTATAACCACAAGTCAGTACACAAACGGCTTTTGCATAAACTTACGTAATTTAATGGCATCGTTTTAGTCAACATTAGCTGAATAATGCTACACTGATGCGTATCAATGATATGATTTAATGCCTGTTTTACAGACAGTACATGATTATATATTTAGTTAGATTTGTAAGGATATCCGTCTCGTTATGAAACCCAATCAACCTCCCCGTATTGCTGTTCTATTGGTCAATCTTGGTACGCCAGATGAGCCGACAGCGCCTGCGGTTCGTCGTTATTTAAAGCAGTTTTTGTCAGACCCGAGGGTTATTGAGATACCGCAGTTTTTATGGGCGATTATTCTAAATCTGTTTGTCTTGCCGTCACGTCCTAAACGCGTGGCAGAAGCCTATGCCAGTGTGTGGGAGGGCGACTCTCCCATCCGTAGAATCTTAAAGGAGCAGGTCGCTTTATTACAACAGCGCTTAGATGGCAGCATGTCACCGTTTGAGGTGTCGGTTCATCCTGCGATGACCTATGGTAACCCTGGTATTCCTGATGTGATGAGTCAGCTGCGCAGTGAGGGCGTTGATCATTTTGTTATTTTGCCTTTGTTCCCGCAGTAC
Organism: Psychrobacter sp. CX14; assembly: GCF_057396205.2. Classification (NCBI taxonomy): domain Bacteria; kingdom Pseudomonadati; phylum Pseudomonadota; class Gammaproteobacteria; order Moraxellales; family Moraxellaceae; genus Psychrobacter; species Psychrobacter sp. CX14. Next base: position 827,555 of record NZ_CM183187.1, read on the forward strand.
TCAGCAACCTCAGGTGGTGCAGTTTATGATGCGGTTACTAAATGGTCGCTTGAGCAGCGTAATCTGCCCAATTTAACCATTGTTAAAGATTACTTTGCGCATCCGCTATATATCAAAGCATTGGCTGATTCTATTCGCCGCTTCCAAGCGGAGCACGGTAAGCCTGACAAACTGATGTTTAGCTTCCATGGTATTCCGCAGCCTTATGCTGATAAAGGCGATCCGTATCCTAAACGCTGTAAGTGCACCGCAGCACAAGTGGCACACGAGCTAGGACTTAATGAAGATGAATGGATTATCAGCTTCCAATCTCGCTTTGGTAAGCAAGAATGGGTCAAGCCTTATACTGATGTCACTTTGGAGGAATGGGGTAAATCCGGTGTACGCTCGGTGCAAGTGGTCAGTCCTGCTTTCTCAGCAGATTGCTTAGAGACGCTAGAGGAATTGGCGATGGAAAATCGTGATAACTTCTTAAATGCGGGCGGACAAGAGTATCACTATATTCCTGCGCTAAATACTGATAAGGGTCATATTGATATGATGGAAGCCTTAGCGAAACCATTGGTTGAAGGGTGGGTAGCGACCTTAGATGGTTGGGCCTAATGATAGTCAAAGAAGTCAAAAAAGTCAAAGACGGTTAAAAAACAATCGAGCCTAGATACGAAAAATATAGGCTTAGCGAGGTTAAACCCCTAATCGTTTAGTAGTTAGCGGACTATAGCTTTAAAAAATATAAGCTTTTAAATATGTTATCCAAAAAAACACCGCCAGTTTAACTAGCGGTGTTTTTGCTTTATATATGAATAATAATGAGTGTTTAAAAACTATTCATCTTCAAAGCTTTGCTCAACGGCATCATCATCAGCAATATCACGAATGGTTGGATAATCTTCATCATCTAACGCATCATCGACCAATACTTCATCAATGCGTGATTCATCTATATTCTGACGGTGCATCGGCGTCAAGCCTTCTTGTAGGTTCTCACCTTCATTCATCGAATCTAAGCTGATTGCCGTATCTATTGGATCTTTCATAATCTACTCCTTTAGAGTCTATTTTTTGGCAAAACAAACCGTTATAGGTTTTGCTCACGAGGAATTTCAGCTTCCTGAGGTGCGTTAGCCATATCACGGTCAAGAGAGTAGAAGTTAGCATTATTGTCTTTGCTTTCTGATGCCAGTGCAAATTTATCACGCAGCTCATCAATAAGCGCTTCTTCTTCAATTTGCTCTTTCACGAACCATTGTAAGAAGTTAAAGGTTGGCCAATCCCTTTCATCCAATGCCTTATCAACTAATGCATAGATTTTTTTGGAGTTATCTAACTCATGTTGCCAAACATCTTCGATACAAGATTCTAAATCTACAGGATTATCACGTGGTGCAGGAATTGAACCAATTTTAGCTTCACCACCGCGAGTTTGGATATATTCTAAGAACTTAAACATATGTTGGCGTTCTTCTTCTGAATGCTTATAAAAGAATTCAGCGATACCTGCATAATTATTAGAATCTGCCCAAATACCAAGCGCAAGATACGCTTGTGCTTGAGCAGCTTCATTGTTCATCTGTTCATTTAACGCTTGTTCCATACTGTCAGAAATACGCTTGTCACCCATAATATACTCCTCAATGTTTGAATGTTATCTTTTAAGAAAAAGGTTCGTTGTCTCAGGTTTAAGACTAAAAACAGTGAGTCGTTATTGTTATTAGTATCACTGTATATTTCAAATCATAAACCAAAATTTAAACCTAAAATTTGGAAGCAACTAAAGTATAAGGGGTGAAATAAGGAATATAGGTAAGGCTTGAGTTATGAGTTGTGCATATTATGTTAGAGAGGTTAAGAGTTGTAACATAAACTAAAGAAAAATATTGAAACAAAAAAAAGCCGGCACTAAGCCGACTTTTTATTAATAAATATTAGAGCGTGTTAATGACAATAAATGGATTAAGCACCAACCATCTTGTTTACCCAGCGTACCATAGAGGCACTTGGCGAAACCTGTGCAAGGGTGCTAAATATTTTGGCAGGTATACCTACTGAGTAATGGGTTTTATGTAATTTCTTATTCGGTGAAACAGATAATTTATACAGCAGTTTACCCACATCGTCAGGGGTTAGGTTTAGACCCAAGCGATCAATACTGGTAACGCTAACGCCTTTGGTCATATCGGTTTGTACCCAAAGTGGCATCACATCGATAACTTTAATACCCTTAGGCTCAAACTCAATGTTTAACGCTTCAGTTAAGCCGCGCACAAAGAATTTACTGGCAGAATAAGGGGCAATTTCAGGCTGACCATAGATAGCAGAAGCGGAAGAGAGGTTGATGATTTTTTGATGCGCTTGACCACTCATTTGACTGCCTACTTTATGACAGCCGATTAAAACACCTTTACAGTTAATATCAACCAGTTTTAGCTGTGCTTCCAGCTTAGTATCTGGCAAATCACCCGTTACCAAAATACCGGCATTATTGATTAATACATCAATGCTGCCAAATTTTTCATTCATCTCTTCAATAGCGCTGTCCCAGTCTTCAGGAAGTGTCACGTCTAGATTGCCATGAGCGATGGCGTTAGATTTAATCGCCTTTTTAAAGGCTTTGTCTTTAAGCGCGGACTCAAGCTCGTTAACATCAATGTCAAATAAGCCAACATTATGACCTTTTGAAGCCAGTTTTTTTGCAGTGGTCAGGCCAATGCCGCGTGAGGCACCCGTGATTAGAATATTTAGTGGGGTCATTAAAAGCATCCTTGTCTTAATTATGGAGGAGAGGCTTATGAGGTAGCGTTAATCATTGTCCAATAAACATGACTCAACAATCATCGATACGCCCATAAGTTATTTTACTTAACTGATTATATAATATAAGTAGATATAATCGAATTATTAACGTGTGCGCTATAGTGCACAAACCATATGACTATAGCAAATCAAATGTTTTTTATCTAACACTGATTTTGATTGGCTAATTGAGGTTCTGTTATGGCTGAAGAAGGCGTCTGGATGGCAGACGGCAGCTGCTGTTTTAGGCAGCACTCAAAGGGCGTTAATGGGAAGCGAATTAAATACACCAAGGTAATAATATAAATAATTCCCTCAGAAATCTCTTCTACCCAGACACCTAAATCATGACCAAAGCCAATACCATGCTCGCCGCTATACTGCAGAATAGCTAAAGCAAGCACAGAAAAATAGATCGTTTTGGGTACATCTTTTAATACGGCCCATAAATAGTGCCAACTGCGAATCAAAAAGACCAGTATCGTGATTCCAACGGCCAATAAGACCGAGTCCTCCCACCATTCATAGGATTTACCTAACAATAAAAAGGTCTTTGGTATATAAAGATCCGACAAAAAACTCAACTCACGGCGGACGGCTGCGAAAAAGACCAATGCAGAGGCAAACCAGAAAGATTGACCAATCTTAAGGTGGCTTTTTCTAGCATATAAGGCACAGATAATTAAGCAGATGAATAAAGAGAGTGCTTCAAAAATTTCAATGAAGCTGTCTTCGGTAACGATAGTGGTTCTCCAACGTATAGATTAGTAACGGTCTGATATCTATATAGACAACCCTTTTAAAAACAGTGCGTATTTAATTAATGTGATATACGATTTGTATCATCTGAACACAGTTAGCAGCGCTTAATTTTGATTGCATACTAATAAGGATTGGTATGGTGCAGACCTGACTTTCAGGTAATGAAAAAAGACTATTAATATTTATTAAATAGTTGACATTTCAGGTTTAATTAAGCTTAATTATAACGCTAATCTAAAGGTGTTGCTACCCCTATAATAAGTTTTGCGCTATCTGCTGTGCGATTTGCATAGGTACTGACAGTCATAGATAGTGGATAACAAAACCTTAAACACATAGATAATAAAGGCGTAAGGGTTGTTATGTATGTTAAATAATAGGCGGTTTATTACAAATAGTTAAAAGGTTATTGCAAAAAGCAATAAGTTCGTAGCCATGGTCATCAATACCAAAATATATTTATCCACCTACATACTTAGTGATATAAATAAGAAAACGAGAGAGTTTATTTGATTTGCGATTAACCGTCTTATCAAGTATTGCGCCACTTTGATGAATCACCACAGCTGCCGAGCGGTTATGCCAGTATGATTATACCGGCTTATTTTCCGCCATTGTGGTTTGCCATCATGAATAAAAGAGTGATTGAGCATTATAAGGGCGATATAAGCCGAATTAATATGTACCACAAACCGCTGAGCCCGCGTATGCAAAAAGCCACAAAACTGATTCGTAAAGGGTTAGACTGGTTAGGTTATTAATGTAAAATTAATGACTTAATATAAGTTTAGCTATCGAATAAAGGACGTCAGAGATATGTCTTCTCGCACAGCGCTGCACCAATCAAGCTCATCCTTAAAGGCATCTTCAAAGATTGAGAACTACGGCCGCACCGCACATCCGAGTGATAATAAAGACCTGCAAGTGCTACAACGTATGCGCAGGTTTTTATTGCCCAAAGGATATACCCTCAAGCCGGAATTATTAGACAAAATCGCCGATGGCTACGAGATTACTGATCCTGCGGTTGATGCGATTATCAACAGACACGGTAGATTTGCCGATGCGCTGCAGCAATCTATTATCGATAAAGCTAGATTTGAAGCATCTGATCAGGCGCATCTGTTAAACGATTCTGATTTTCAACAGCTACGTAAGCAGTTTGCCACGCATCCTGATTGGTTCGACGCTAAGCTTGCTAAAAAAGGGGCAATTGCCTATCGGCGCTATCCACTGACCCTGGTTTGGCTACTGCGCAATGTGGCTTTGATGGCCGGCTACAGTATTCCTGCCTTATCATTACCGCTGATTAAAACCGGAGCATTGGTACACGGTGCGCTGGCACGTTTGTACCGTACTTACGGCTATATGATGGCGGTGTCCGAGCACCCGAAAATCACAGGTGATGACACCGTGTTAGCGATAGGCGGAGAAGCGTGGCGCCAGACCATTCGAGTGCGTCAGCTGCACAGCATGATTCGAAAAGGCTTGGTAAAAGATGGCTTTGATACACAGTATTGGGCGCAGCCGATTAATCAATCAGATATGGTAGCCACTCATTTGCAGTTCTCCCTGCTGATTTCAAACGGTCTAAAGTGGCTTGGCGCGCGCATCACCAAAGAAGAAGCAAAAGGGATTATGCATTTGTGGCGTTTGGCAACTTGGTGGATGGGGGTAGATTTAGCGCGTATTCCCAAGACTGAACAAGAGTCATGGGAGTGGTTTTATAACTATTTATCGGTGCAGAAGCTAGACTTTGAGATCGGCAGGCCGCTTTCTAAAGCATTGCATGATTTGCCATCACAAATTATGGGTGAGACCAATTGGCGTGGTCATGCGGTTGAGCTGGTCAATGCCAGTGTCACTCGTACTTTTGTGGGTGATGATATTGGCGATGGGTTAAATTTGCCTAAGCTGCCGTTGCGGCAAGGCGTATTACTTAGTGCGCCTATATTGTTTGGCATAGACACCGCGCGCCGCCTGCATCCTAAGCTTGAGAAACGTATTGAGCGGTTTAGACGCACTCGGCAAGACAATATGAACTGGTGGCTTAAAAAAAACGACCCTTATTATGCCAATAAAAAAACGCTGTAGGGTCGTCCTAACTTTTATCTTGGGGCTGAAGTAGATAATCACTATGCTAAACTACTCTTATGAAGCTAACCCGTTGTAAATTAAGTAAAAAAGTACAATTAAAGCTGCTTGAATACTTTGTGCTTGAAGTAACTGCTCGTTCAGCGGCTGATATACTCGGTATACAACCAAATTCAGCTATCTTATTCTATCGAAAGATAAGACTCGTTATAAATTATTATCTATCACTCGAAGCAGATGAAATCTTCGATGGTGAAGTTGAATTAGACGAAAGTTATTTTGGTGGTGTACGCAAAGGTTAAAGAGGTCGAGGCGCTGCTGGTAAGACGGCCGTATTTGGCATTTTAAAACGAAACGGTAAGGTTTATACCGTTGTCGTAGATAATACCAAACAGAACACTCTAATGCCTGTTATTAAGCGTAAAATAAAGCCTGACAGCTTTGTTCATACCGATAACTATCGTAGTTATAACGCCTTGGACGTGAGTGAATTTAAGCATTTTAGAGTGAATCATTCTAAAGAGTTTGATCAAGGTCGTAATCATATCAATGGCATTGAAAACTTCTGGAATCAATCTAAACGTATTCTTAGAAAATATAATGGAATAGATAAAAAGAACTTCCACTTGTTTTTAAAAGAGTGTGGGTTTAGATTTAACTATGGGTCACCATCCGATCAGCTTAAAACTCTGAGAAAATGGTGTGATATTTAACCCTTATCTACTTCAGCCCCTTTATAAATTAGTTAGGAAATAACTTTTTCAAACTGACTCCTGCAGAATTTATCCAGACCTCTTTACCATTGACATTACTGTTAAAAACAAACTTTCCTGCACCACTAGGGCTTGAGAACTCATAATCAGTAAGCGTTATAAAAGTATCTCCCTTATCTTCAACACCTATGATTGATATAATTCTTTCCCTATTGTCAATTTCAGATTGACTAAAGGAAGGTATATAGTCTTTTCTAATCTCGCTACCTGCTTTGACTGTCAGATGATGGTTTTCTGAATTATAGAGACCATTTGCACCTTTGTAGAAGACTTCGACTAAATTAGAGTCATTATTTTCAGCTTCATTATACGGTACAGATTTATTAGATTGCTCTGGATCTATAGTATTTGGTTGAATTTGCTCATCTAAAGTAGTTGTTGTGTCGTTTTTAACTTCCAGAATCAATTGAAATATTGCTTTAAAATTTTCAAAGTCCTCTACTGGAAAACTGCTAGACTGTTCAGCCAATAAGTTTTTTGAATTCTTTTTTATATTTTTATGTATATTATCAATAGAATCATTTTCAAAGTAATCCGTTTTTTTTGCTGACTCTATATAGGCTTCTTGGTATCTTACTGATTTAAACATAGATTCAATTGTACAGTCCCCAGTAAAACCATCTGGTTTGACAAGAGTGATGGCAAAAAAGTTATTATGATCTATTTCGTCTTTTTTAAGCTTTTTATACTGCTTGCCAGATATCTTGTCATAATTATTATCATATGTTTTTCTTCCTGGAGTATCATTATCATAAATTGCAATATATATCTTATCACCCCATTTACCTGTCTCATATAATCCAGTCATAAATGGTTGGATTTTGCTTTCTCCGCCTAGTGAGAATATATCAAAATCTAAATCTGAAAACTCACTTTTAAGCTTTGAAAAAGCATTTTCTAAATGAGTTTTATCATGTTTTCCTTCTACTAATAAAATAACATCTTTATCACTTGATAAAAAACTACTTTGTTGATGGCGATTCCAAAACTCTCCAGTGAGATGGTCTAATATTTCCTGTTCTTCTTTATTAATAATTGTGCCACTATCCACCATAAATAATTCATCATTACTTATAGACTTCGTCACAGTTGGTGAATGCGTAGTTAGTATAACTTGTCTATTAATCTTAAAAGGTTCAATTAGTTTGATAATTTGGTCTTTATTGTTAATATGAATATGGGCATCAGGTTCATCTAGTAAAAATAAACTATCTTCTTGTACAGCAAACTCAAAGGCTGATTTGAGTAATAAGAGCTTTTTCTCGCCTTCGCTAAGCGAGTCGGTAGTTAATTTATCATTTGTCCTGTTATTAGACGTCTTATTTTTAAAATTGATTGTAATACTCTCTATTATCTTGTCATCTTTAGGAGTGTATAAAATATATAGGTAGGAATAGATATCTGTAATACTATGTTTGTCTAAAGCTTCTACGCTATCCTCATGCGTATATAAAAGAGTATTTCTTAATTCTTCTACTGTATATCTCTCTTTGTTATCTATCTTCTTGATAAATTCTAAAGCAGAGCTGTTGTTATAATTTTTGTAGTTCCCTTTATTGAACTCAAAAACTATATCAATAATATCTTCAATACCTAAGACTTCTTTAATATATTTTTGTTTGTCTTCACCATCTGATAATATTAGGACAAGCAAAGATATTTCCCAGTAATACTTATTAATTAATAGCATTCTTGGTGTATCTACTTGAACGTTGCTATTGATACTTCTAATAAATTCTTTATAGAATTCTTCATAGCAGATCTTCCATAGTTTATCAGAATCACCGCTATATATAGCAACTACTTTTTTCGGTAAATATTCAGTTATACTAGATACTTCAGTACCATTAATTTGATACTTAACAGTCTTAGCTGTTTTATTAATAATTATTTTATGAACATCTATATCGTATTCTATTAGGTAATCAAAATCAGTATGACTCTCGTTTTTAGTATAAAGGTCTCTGAAAATTATACTCAACGCCTCTAGTAGGTTGCTTTTACCGCTACCATTATTACCTATAAAGGTAATCACTTTTGCTTGGTGTTCTAATTTTATATCTAAATTTTTGTAGCCTTTAACTATAAGTTTAGTGATATTCATACTGCAAATATTTCCTTTTCAAAGTCAGTAATGGCAGTTAAGCGGTTTTGTTTGGCTTGATTTCGTAAAGACTTGATTTCATCTTTAATCTCTGATAAATAGTTAGCTATGTTCTCTTGAATATTTAGTGGGGGCAAAGGGAACACAAATGCCTGCATTTCTTGTGCATTTATATTTGCTTGTCCTGTAACCTGCCTGCTTACTAAATTCTTTTGGTATTGAAGGATGCTAGAATTAAACAGATGATTAATATACTCTGTGGACGCTAATTTATTGTCAATTTCTACTTTTATTAAATAAGAAGCGAAGGTAAAGTCATTACGTTCTAAATTAAATATAGCAGTTTTTCCAACTAACTCTTTACTATTAGTTCTATTAAATAATAAGTCACCTTTTTTAAGTTGAAATTTTTTGAAATCTGTTTCAGATATAGAGATATATTTGAGGTCATCTATAACTAAGTCAGAATCATATATATTATTCATTCTCAACATTGGATAACCAGTTTCAGCTTTATGTGCCTTTTCTGATAATCCATACTGATAAGAAATTATTAAACGTTTAAAGGGCACTAAATCATAAAGTCCTTCAAATTTATCCGCTATTTTAGCTATTTTTCCTAAAGTATCGACTGACCAACGCTCAATTTCTGTGAATGAAATCATTCTAAAAGATTTGGCTTTTTCTTCTTCTAGTTTTTTAATACCTAATTGTGAATGGAGATAGTTTTCAATACTATCTTCAAGGTTTTTAGCTTTCCCTTCTAGTTGCTCTGCCTGTTCTATCTTAAAGATATATTTTTTAAGAAGATGGTTTTGGGTATCGATTGATGGCAAAGGAATTCTAATTTCTTGTAAAGTATCATACGTTAAATTCTGTCTAACGGAGCCAGTCGTATTATCTCTAATAATTTGATTGAAAGTAGGCGTTTTAAACATCTTAAATAAATAATCAGCATTTAAACCTTCTAAACATTCAAAAACTACATAAGCGGGGCTAATATAGTTATTTTCTTGTTCCAAAGTTTTTAAACCAATAGAACCCACATTAATTCTATAGGGGTTATAAGCCAAGTCGTTTAAATGGACTTCCTTATAAGGCTGATTTATATTTTCGCCTTTTTCTACATAAGCATCGAAAATACCAGTTTTATTACTAACCCCTAAAATCCCAAATTCTTTTTCAGGATAGTCATTTAGCTTAATTTTTTCACTTCTTTGATTAATATAATCACCTAATCTGACAATTGGATAGTTAGATTCAATTTGATTTGCTAAAAATCTTTTTACATCCCATAAGAAGACTTCTGAAAATGGTATAGTTTTTAACATACTAGATATTTCACTCATAGAATTTCACCATTTCTTGACTATCTGAATTAGCACTATTACGTAATAGCTCATCCCCTACTATTTTGTAAGTGTATTGGGTATGGCTCATTTGCCATAGCTTGTTCTCTTTACGATAAGCTGTAAACTCTTTAGCCAGTGGTACAAGTTCATTTTCTATTACAGACCCTGTGGTACTGATGCCTGCTTTTTCTACTTCTGCTATCGGGATTTGATAATCAAACTTTTGTTTTACTTGTGCTTTTATTTCCTCTGCCATTTTTTCTCTTAATAGTTTTAGTTGTTTACGAAGTTCCTTTTTCTCCGTCGTTGTTGGAGCGCCATCCTCTTTAGGTTTCTTTTTTAAGGCTGCATTAATAGGGTTAACTTGACTGGCATATCTATGATTAACATCGGAGGTGGCTTGATCGGTATACTGCCTCCATTGCTCGGCTTCTTCATCAGTAAACTTTTTAAAGAATAATAAACTAGGTTTTACCGTAGCACCACTGGCAATAAATACGTCTTGAGGGATAGAGGTAATTAAGATAATTTTTGCTTTACTCTCAACATAATCTCGTATGTTCTGTCCTTTGGGATTATTTAAGACACCTTCAGGTAGCACAATACCCATACGTCCACCAGGTTTTAATAGTTTAAGGCTGCGTTCTATAAATAAAACTTCGGTAAGTGTACTCATTTTACCTGTGTCATACAGATTGAGTAATGGCTTGTCAATATGGTCATTAATTTGTTTAAGCGCATCAATATAAGCGTCACCATACTGTTCGGTATATTTCTCAATACGCTGGGTATCTTTGTATTTATCAGCTTCTGTGATTTTAAGGCTCTTTTCTACTCGTGAGCCAAAAGGGGGGTTGGTTAGAATAAGGTCAAAGCGACTTTCAAAGATTCCATTAACATTTAGTAAGCCATCATTGTGATGCACACCACCATGACCATCGCCATGCATAATCATATTCATCTTAGCGGTTCGGCTCATACGTGGGTTGGCATCTGTACCGAAAATGCAATCGTGGGATAGCACTCTTAATCTACTTTTTTTATTAGTGATATCTAGTTCAGCATTTAATTGAGTAAAGTAGTCGTTGACCTGTGATTCAATTTTACTTTTTTCGTCGTCTGGTAACGCTAAGTAGGTCTCGTTAAAAAACTGTTCTTTTAAAAGCTCTTTTTGTTGATGAATGTCTTCCTCAATTTGAGAACGCACATATTCAAAGGCTTTAATCAGAAAACCCCCAGAACCGCAGCATGGGTCACATATAATCTCGCCTTCTTGTGGGTCTAAGACATCTACCATAAAGTCTACGACCGTTCGAGGGGTGAAAAACTGTCCCAGTTCACCACGGAACGTACGACCTAGAAACTGCTCAAAAGCGATACCTTTGACGTCATCAGAGGTCTTAGACAAATTATAAATTTCTAACTTTTTTACAATTTCTTCGAAACTGTTTTCTCTAATTCTAATAGTTTCATTTTCAGCAAATAAATCGTCATCCTTAAAGTCTTCTTTAGTATTGTCAAACAATTGCTGATAGAATGGTTTGCTGCCTTTGGACTTATATCGGTCATAGGATTCTTTGTCCTTTTCAAATTGATTTTTTGAAAAAATTTGAGCCTTTGTCATATCACGTTCATAGCGAATCTTTATAAATAAGATTTTACTGATTTCATCAAATGCAGCTTCGGGTGATAGTTTATCGTTGTTGCGAATAATGTTATGACATTGGAATAGTAGTTTTGAAAACTCATCTCTTGTAAATGCTTTTGTTTGCTTGAGAATTTTATCTATCTTTTTGTCATCGGTAATAGATTTTGCATCGGGTATATCAATAATTTCATCAAGCCGCTTAGGGATTTTTCCTTTTATTACTCTAAAAATACGAGTTTCTTTTAAATTAGAAGTCACAAAAAAATCCGCACCTGCCCAAGAAGCATAATTCATACCTTGGAAATAATCTTCTTCATGAATTGAGATGTTTTCTGCTTTGCATTCGATTACGATAATAGGACTGTTCTCTTCATCTTTATCTTTGGCTGATTTCCATACTAAAATATCCGCAGCAGCACGCCCTTGACCCCGCTGTGAATTACTTACAGTAACTTCTTGCGCCATTTGCTCAAGGGTAAATCCGTAATGTTCAACCAGTCTACAGATATACTCTTGTCTTACTCGCTCTTCTGGCGTGTTGACTAGCCATTTATCCTTTAGTGGAACATATATTTGTCTTTCATTATCTTTGTATTGAACTTTCATAGCTTTACTCTTATAAATATTATTTTATTAAAAAGGAATTTAATCAAACACATAATTTAATGCGCTTCATCCCAATTCTCGCCTACGCCCGTTTCAACCAACAACGGTACAGCAAAATCAACATCCCAGCCAAGCGTTTTAGCAGTGTCGCTTAGTACGTCTTGCATTGCTGTTTTAATAAGTGCTGCAATGTCAGCTGCTTTATCTTCATCCACTTCAAAGACCAATTCATCATGCACTTGCAGCAGCATTTTGGCATTGTCTTTAGGTAATACTTTATCCACGGCAATCATCGCCAGTTTAATCAGATCGGCAGCACTGCCTTGAAGTGGGGCGTTAATCGCAGCACGTTCTGCACCACGGCGTACCATTTGGTTAGTGTGTTCAATATCTGGCGTATATAGCTTACGGCCTAAGATAGTTTCAATATAGCCGTATTGTTTTGCACTATTACGGGTGTCATCCATATACTGCTTCACACCAGGATAGCGCGCAAAGTACTGATTGATATAATCTTGCGCCTCACCACGGGTCATTTGCAGCTGTTTAGCCAAACCAAAAGAGCTCATACCATATAGCAGCCCAAAGTTAATGGCTTTAGCATTACGGCGCTCGGTAGAGGTTACATCAGCAACCGGCTTGCCCAATACCTCTGCAGCAGTGGCGCTATGAATATCCAGACCCTCATTAAACGCACGGGTTAGGTTTTTATCACCAGAGAAATGCGCCATCAGACGCAGCTCAATTTGCGAATAATCCGCTGCCAAAATAACGCGGCCTTCGGGCGCGATAAATGCTTGGCGAATCAAGCGGCCAGTCTTGGTACGAATCGGAATGTTCTGCAAGTTAGGCTCAGTTGAAGACAAACGACCGGTACTGGTTAAGGCTTGATGATAACTGGTATGCACACGGTCAGTGTCTTTATCGGCAACGGCGTCGAGCGCATCGGTATAAGTGTTTTTGAGTTTAGATAATCCGCGGTATTCAAGGGCAATCTCTGCCAATGGGTGGTCGATTTTTGATAGTACGGCTTCACCGGTAGAATATTGACCAGACTTGGTCTTTTTACCGCCAATCACGCCTAATTTATCGAACAATACTTCGCCCAATTGTTTAGGGGAGCCAAGATTGAACTCTTCACCAGCCTCGTAATAGGCTTGCTGTTCAAGCTCACCAATCTCTTCATCAAAGCGCTCAGACAGCTCATTTAAGAAAGAGCGTTTGATTAAAATACCCGTCGCTTCCATCTCGCCTAAAATTTGCGATACAGGGATTTCTAGTTCATGTAGCAAGCGTTGGTTGGTATCATCATCTTTAAGCTTATCAGAGAATAGCTCAAATAACTGATAGGTAATATCAGCATCTTCACAAGCATAATCACTGGCGATATCGACAGCGACCTTATCAAAGGTAACTTGCTTAGCGCCTTTACCTGCCACATCTTCGTAGGTAATGGTTTGGGTGTGCAAATAGTGACGCGCTAAATCATCCATACCCTGACGGGTAGCGGCAGCATTCAAGACATAGCTTGCCAGCATGGTATCCATCGCCCAATTTTTAGGGCTAATGTTTAGGTCAATGTCATAACGACGCAAAATATGAGCATCGTATTTTAGATTTTGCCCGATTTTACCGATGCCTGCATTTTCTAAAATAGGTTTTAACTTAGACAGTACCAAGTCTTGGTTTAACTGCTTGGCCGTCAGCGTATCATCTTCTAAGCTATGATTTAACGGAATGTAATAGGCCTCATGTGCTTGAAGCGCAAATGACAAGCCTACGATATCTGCTTCACGCCAGTTGATACTGGTGGTTTCGGTATCTACTGCAAAGTAGGGGGCAGATTCTAATTTCTCTATTAAGCTGTTGAAAGCTGGCTCGTCGAGTACAGTGTGCCAAGCTTTCTCATGATTTTTGCTGTCTTTAACGTGTTCGACAATCGTAGACTGCTTCTGGTTTTTTAAGGTTTTGGCAATCTGTGCCTGCGACTCGGCATCGGCTTTGCTCTCATCAACGCTTTGACTGTGAGTATTGGCAGGGTGATTGGGATGGTCAAGTGATGCCAATTCATTTTTAAACTCAAGTTCGCTGTATAGATCACGAAGCTCATCAATAAACGCCGAGCTGTCGGTATTGATGCGCAAATCTTCCCAGTCTTGACCAATCTCTAAATTAGTCACAATAGTAGCCAGTTGTTTGTCTTGAGCAATAGTCTCTACAGAATCTTGCAAAGTTTGACCGACTTTACCCTTAATATCAGCAACGTTTGCCAAGATATTATCGATGGTCTCGTATTCAACCAATAAGTCTTTGGCACGCTTTTTACCAACGCCAGCGACACCTTTAATACCATCTGAACTATCCCCCATTAGGGTTAAATAATCAATCATCTGTACTGGCTTAATGCCAAATTTATCGATGACACCTTGCACGTCAGTAATTTTACCAGTAAAGCTGTCCTCTAATATCACGCAATCATTGACTAACTGAGCCATGTCTTTATCACCGGTTGAGATGACGACGTGATGACCTTCTGCAACAGCGCGCTGAGTCAAGGTACCAATAATGTCATCGGCCTCAGCGCCTTCAATACGCAATAGAGGGATGCCAAGCGCTCGCACCAAGCGGTGGATATAAGGAATCTGTTCTGCCAATTCTGCATCCATTTTAGGACGATTGGCTTTGTATTCCTCGGACATAGTATGACGGAAAGTAGGCGATTTGGTATCAAAGCACACCGCCATATGTGTGGGGTGGTAACGACGCATCAGCTTCAATAAAGCATTTAATGTCCCGCGCACCGCATTGGTCATTAGCCCTTGAGTGGTCATCATGGTTTTAGGTAGCGCATGATAAGTACGGAACAGATAATATGAGCCATCAACAAGAATAAAAGGCGGTTCATCTTTATTGATATGGCTGGTTTGCATAGTCGCTACATTGGGCATGTCATCAAACGTAGGCATAACATTGGGGTCAAGTGCGTCATGCGAGGTGTCAGAGGTATTCAGATTATTATTGTTGGTGTCAGTCATAGCTATCCTAAAAAGCAATCAAAATAAAAAAGGGAATTGGGTTAAATTCGCTGTGCCCTCATTATAACGAAAAATAAGAGACGCTATCGGGTGATTGTTAAAGTAGTCATATACGGCCGAAAAAGACAGAACGATATTGAGCTAACCCTAGATATAAATTTAATAGATGTAGAAAAGCCCAACTCGCAAAAGACGAATTGGGCTTTTTCGTGTTTGAGCACACTATTAATACAGGGGGTATACTTGTTAACTCTAAGCAGTTAACTTATATCAATAATCGGTTATTTATTTTACTTCAGATGTCACTTCGACATCGATATTGCCACGAGTGGCTTTAGAATAAGGGCAAACTTCGTGTGCTTTTTCAACCGCCTTTTGCACCTCATCAGCACCTAAGTCTGTATTACTTGCGATAACATGAATTTTAGCGGCTAAGCTGTATTGATGGTTTTCGCTTTGTAATAAGTCTACTTCCACTTCTGTAGTCGAATCAAACTCAACACCTTGCATTCTTTTGACCACGCCTAATGCACTGTCAAAGCAAGCGCCATAGCCCATTGCAAAAAGCTGTTCAGGGTTGTTGCCATCGCCTGTACCTGGTGGTGTCATATTAATGACTAAGTCACTGTCACTAACTTTGGCAGAGCCCATTCGTCCGCCAGTGACTGAAGATTTAGTTGAATATAAAGTTTTCATAATAATCCCTTTTGATTTTTTTATAGATATTTGCAAGGTCTAAGTCTAACAAATAACCTAGTATGCTTTGCTATCGAAGTTATCAAATAGCTATTTTAATAATAAGGTACTATTTAAAGTATTAAGTTAAAGTATTAAGATGGTTTAAATCGAATAGCGAGATAAGTTAAAGGTTGGCTTTCGATTTCAACATTAGTTCTATTTTATTTCAGATGTCACTTCAACCACTACGTTTTCACGAACGGTATTTACATAGGCACACATCTCAAAAGCGTCATCAACTAATTTTTGAACCTCATCGGCACTAAGATCGGTATTACTAGCGACAACATGAATCTTTACGGCTAATCTATGTTCGTTATGCTCACCCACTAAAAGGTCGACCTCTACTTGGGTGGAATGATTAAATTTATTCTTGTTGTTTTTTTGAACGATGTCTATGTCACCATCAAAACAGGCACCAAAGGCCATTGCAAAAAGTTGTTCTGGGTTATTACCGTCTGCTGAAGGGCTAGGGGGCTGCATATTAACGATTAACTTACTGTCACTCAATGTTGCCTCGCCCATACGGCCATCGATTGCTGTCGCTGTTGTCGAGTAGGTTGTTTTCATAATTATTCCTTTTTTATTTTAAGTTTGTTTTGGATGTTGTTAGGGATAAAGGGTTACTTTTACAATGAGTCAATTATTGACACTTGATTGACGCATTCAAATCAATATCAAATTATCAAATATGATATTAACAAACCCTGTTTCAATTAGCGTTCTGAGGTTGTAAGTATTTGCTAGCAGTTTGTAAAGGTAACCTACGATGGATTGAAGTATTCTTTAATTTAGTTACGTTTAAATTATCAAATTTTAACCTTGTCATGTTGAATAGTTAGGAGGAGAGGTTATTAACATCTTCTGCACCCCTAGTTGAAATCCGTTACAATACGCACACTTATTTATCTAAATTCTGTTATTCATTATTTCTATTCAAATTTTCTCTTAATAGCCCTGTCTATTATTAGAAACACAGTTTACAGTTGATACCCAAATTATGAGCCAAGAAGCAAAAGCAATAGATCCAAAAACCTTAAACAAAGAAGTCGCCCAGCGTCGTACCTTTGCGATTATTTCTCACCCCGATGCCGGTAAAACAACCATGACCGAAAAGCTATTGCTTTGGGGTCAAGCCATTCAGGTGGCCGGTGAAGTAAAAAGCCGTAAGTCTGATCGTCATGCGACCTCGGATTGGATGAGTATGGAGCAGGAGCGTGGCATCTCGATTACCACCTCTGTCATGCAGTTTCCGTACAAAAAGCACATCGTTAACCTACTTGACACCCCAGGTCACGCCGATTTCTCAGAAGATACTTATCGTACGCTAACCGCGGTAGACAGTGCCTTAATGATGGTCGACGGCGCAAAAGGTGTGGAAGAAAGAACCATTAAGTTAATGGAAGTGTGCCGCATGCGTGACACACCGATTATCTCGTTCATTAACAAACTAGATCGTCAAATTCGCGACCCGTTAGAGCTATTAGACGAGATTGAAACGGTTCTAAAAATCAAATGTGTGCCCGTGACTTGGCCTATTGGTATGGGGCAGGATTTCGTCGGTGTGTATCATTTAACCGAAGACAAAACCTATCTGTATCAAAAAGGTCATGGCGGCGAGATTACCGAGATTGAAACCCGTGATGGTTATGATTATCCAGATATTCGTGAACGTTTGGGTACGTTGGCTTTTGCAGCTTTTGAAGAGTCATTAGAGTTGGTACAAATGGCGCTAGAAGATTTTGAAGTAGAGGCCTTTTTAAGAGGTGAGATGACACCTGTGTTGTTCGGTACTGCGCTGGGTAACTTTGGGGTTAACATGGTCTTAGATACCTTAATTGAACATGCACCGCCACCGAAAAACCATCCCACTAATGAGCGTGTGGTTCAAGCCAATGAAACCAGCTTTACTGGCTTTGTATTTAAGATTCAGGCCAATATGGATCCACGCCATCGTGACCGTATTGCCTTCTTGCGTGTCTGCTCAGGTAAGTATGAGAAGGGTATGAAAATGAAGCATGTGCGTCTGGGTAAAGACGTGCGTATCTCTGATGCGCTAACCTTCTTAGCCGGTGACCGTGAAGCGTTAGAAGAGGCTTATCCTGGAGATATTATTGGTTTACATAACCACGGTACGATTAGTATCGGCGATAGCTTTACGGAAGGCGAAGAGCTGAATTTCACCGGTATTCCGCATTTCGCACCAGAGCTGTTCCGCCGTGTGGTTTTAAAGGACCCGTTAAAATCTAAAGCACTACAAAAAGGGTTGCAGCAGCTAAGCGAAGAGGGCGCCACTCAGGTATTTATGCCGCAGATTAATAACGATTTGATCTTGGGTGCAGTCGGTGTGCTTCAGTTTGAAGTGGTGGCGCATCGCCTCAAAGAAGAATACAAAGTGCAATGTGTTTTTGAGCCGGTATCTATTGCGACCGTACGCTGGATTCATTGTGATAATGAAGCGGTATTGGCTAAGTTTAAGAAAAAAGCACACGACCAATTGTCGCTAGATGGTGGCGGACATTTGACCTATTTAGCACCAAGCCGAGTCAATTTGCAATTGATGCAAGACCGTTATCCAGAGATCACCTTTAGCAGCACACGTGAACATTAAGCTTAATCTTTTTAGTTATCTAATTGGCTATGAGAATAATCATTAGAATAATAAGCTAAGCACGTCAGATCATTCTGACTAATGTTAAAAAGACGTCCTTTATATGTAAAGGGCGTCTTTTTTTTGAGCGATGTTTTACTTGTAATACTGCTCAACACACTTTAAACACAGGGCTAAGCTGTTTTAGGGTATAGTAAGCACATAATTAAGCTCACTAAAGACAGTAGGACAGGGACAGCTAAATATGAATAGGCTAATGGGCTCTTAGCTCGTTTAAGTCCTTCATATTACCGGCTAGCACCGATAATCAGCAGGGACTCAGCATAAAAAGTAGCAAGGAATACTGTAAGATAGAGAGTAATTGAGCACTTAGTTTATGTTTATCCGTTTTATTTTTATGATTTATTCATTGATAAGGAGGTCTTTATGACTACACCAGAGCACAGTAATAACAAACAATGGCAGTTAAAAGCCATTACCGAAGCGCTAGGCGATTTAGAGTTACCAATTGACGATAAGTTGACTATTGGCCGTGGCAAAGACAATGACGTAGTACTTGGCAGCAAGCAGGTATCTCGTCAGCATGCTGAATTAACCGTTAATAATGGCACACTACAAGTCACTGACTTAGGCTCATCGAATGGCACCTCAGTAAATGATACCAAGATTGAGCCCAATGTCGCTCAAACGCTAAATACAGGCGATGTGATAAGTTTTGCGGTGTTTCGCTTTAGAGTAGATCAAAAGCCAGTCACTACGGCAACACAAGCGCCTGTCGTAGAGCCAGAAGTTAATACAGCCAGCACAACCACAGAAACTGTCGCACCAAGCACAGTAGAAACAAGCACAGTAGAAAAACAGCCGGCTAAGACAGAAACGGTTGAGCAGATTAGCGAGGAGAAGCTAGAGGAGGCACTAGAAGCCGAACTAGAAGAACCGATTGCCTTTGGTAATCCTGATCAAGACAGCGCGCATCCAGGACCTGTTGAGACACTAGATGACAATGCGGATAAATCATTAGTTAAAAAGAATGTCGATGGTACGAATTTATCGCAGCATAACAAAGAATTGGCAGAAGAAGCCGATCCAGATGTATTACGTTCTAAACAAGCGGCTACTGCAAAACTCTCTGCAACTGAAGAGGCGCACGTTGAAAAAACACAAGCGGATAATAAAACCTTCAATACGGTACGTGAATCTGAGCAGCATAGCGTTGCACACGTAAAAAATTCAAATGCAGCGCCTGAAAGTACAAAAAAAGATGGCGGTAGTGGGATTCTCTGGGTCCTGTTGATTTTATTGGCCTTAGGGGTTGCTATATGGCTATTTAATAGCGGTGCTTTGGCATAATAAAGAAAAAAAATTGAACTTTTTTCAAAAAAAATGAAATCAGGGGTTGTGTTTTAGAAAATATTTGCTAGAATACTCCCCACTTCGAAGGAACACGCCGACTTAGCTCAGTTGGTAGAGCAACTGACTTGTAATCAGTAGGTCGCCAGTTCGATCCCGGCAGTCGGCACCATTCTTCGTAGTACTATTGCTTTATTGCAATTTAGTAAAACTATTATCTATTTTAGTTTTACTTCTCAGGTGGGGTTGGGGAGCGGTCAAACCCAACAGACTGTAAATCTGTCGCGAAAGCTTCGAAGGTTCGAATCCTTCCCCCACCACCATTTTCTAGTTACAATTTCAATTAGTGTTCAAGCATTATCTACCTAGATCAGCAGACGCTGCCTAATATAAATGAATGGGCAGATTATCATCGCTGTGATATTGCGGGTGTGGTTTAATGGTAGAACCTCAGCCTTCCAAGCTGATGGCGCGGGTTCGATTCCCGCCACCCGCTCCAACTATTTAAGATAAGTCAGTTAATAGCAAAGCACGCTCATATAGCTCAGCGGTAGAGCACTCCCTTGGTAAGGGAGAGGTCTCGAGTTCAATTCTCGATATGAGCTCCACTATTTATAATTAGCTTGCTGACTGGATATTAAATAAAGATTAAGCGTTAGGTGACTATTTAAGATTAAGACGTTTACAAGGGCAAATAATGACCTTGCACCACATTACATCACATCGATAATTGTTAGATAGGCAGCACTTAGTGTTGCCTTTTAGTGTTGTAATAAATTAAATAATAGAAAAATCACTGATAACTATCCTATAAATACTATTTATTTCAGTAAACCCAAAAAAAGAGGACACACACATGGCAAAGGCCAAGTTTGAACGTAACAAACCGCACGTTAACGTTGGTACCATCGGTCACGTTGACCACGGTAAAACCACACTAACAGCTGCTATTGCAACTGTCGCTGCTAAAACTTCAGGCGGCGAAGCAAAAGACTACGCGTCAATTGACTCAGCACCAGAAGAAAAAGCACGTGGTATTACCATTAACACCTCACACATTGAGTATGACACTGAAGCACGTCACTACGCACACGTAGACTGCCCAGGTCACGCTGACTATGTTAAAAACATGATTACTGGTGCGGCACAGATGGACGGCGCTATTCTAGTAGTATCTGCTACTGACGGCCCAATGCCACAGACACGTGAGCACATCTTGTTATCACGTCAGGTTGGCGTACCATACATCATCGTATTCATGAACAAATGTGACATGGTTGATGACGAAGAATTACTTGAGCTAGTAGAAATGGAAGTACGTGAATTACTTTCTGACTACGACTTCCCAGGTGATGACACCCCAATCATCAAAGGTTCTGCACTAGAAGCTCTAAATGGTAACGACGGTAAGTATGGTGAGCCAGCAGTTATCGAACTACTAGAAACTCTGGACACTTACATCCCAGAACCAGAGCGTGACGTTGACAAAGCATTCCTAATGCCAATCGAAGACGTATTCTCAATCTCAGGTCGTGGTACTGTTGTAACTGGCCGTGTTGAGTCTGGTGTAGTACGTGTTGGTGACGAAATCGAAATCGTTGGTATTCGTGATACTCAAAAGACAACGTGTACTGGTATCGAGATGTTCCGTAAGTTACTAGACGAAGGTCGTGCTGGTGAGAACTGTGGTGTACTATTACGTGGTACTAAGCGTGAAGACGTACAACGTGGTCAAGTACTTGCCAAGCCAGGTTCAATCACTCCACACACCAAGTTTGACGCAGAAGTATACGTACTATCAAAAGAAGAAGGTGGTCGTCACACGCCATTCCTAAATGGTTACCGTCCACAGTTCTACTTCCGTACTACTGACGTAACGGGTGCTATCTCATTACAAGACGGTACTGAAATGGTAATGCCAGGCGATAACGTTGAGATGAGCGTAGAGCTAATCCACCCAATCGCTATGGACAAAGGTTTACGTTTCGCAATTCGCGAAGGTGGCCGTACTGTAGGTGCGGGTGTTGTTGCTAGCGTTAAAGACTAATATCTTTAATCCTTAATACAGCGTAAAGCTAAAAAACCGTCTCATTCGAGACGGTTTTTTTGTGGCTGATTATTGGTAATCATCGTTATATGATAGACATAGACTCTCTATATATCTGTAAGGTACTGAGCAGCTCATCCACCTCTTTAAGCTGCTTTTGAGGAACCAGTAGTAAAGACTGACAGAGGGTAACCTTATATTTAGTGACTCGATATTTAGTGACTCGTAAAAATTAAACCGTTTAAATTAATTATACTCACCCTAAATTTTGAGATTTGAGTATGGAATAGGGGGCTTGAATCGACCCAAAACCGATTAAGATCAAAAGATTAGTGAAGATTCCTACTTAGTAGGCTCATCAAGGGTTGCAATACATAAAAAAAGTTGTATAATGGTCAGCCTTAACTACAGGCGATTGGCTCAATTGGTAGAGCATCGGTTTCCAAAACCGAGGGTTGGGGGTTCGAGTCCCTCATCGCCTGCCACATTTTTTAACTGTCTCAGTTTATTAGTACACTCTCTCCTTTTACCATACAGATAGGCGGTTTTTAACTCTATCGTCTAAGTCGTAAGGCAAATCAATTATGAGCAACCAACAAGATAACCTAGATAACAAGTTATCTGATAAAAAGCAGAGCGCTCATAATTCGCTAGGTAAAACGATTTCTAATAAACAGAGCGCAGTTGAAGTTGCAAAAACCCGTTCGCCAAAAGATATGGCGTTATGGGCACTTGCATTTGTTGCGTTAATAGGGGCGACTCTTGTTAACTACAAGCTGCCAGGTATCTGGCAACCTGCTAACGATTTGTGGGTTCGTATTGGCTTAACGGCTGCTTTGGTCATTTTTGCCATGATTTGTTTGGCATTAACCAACCAAGGTCGTAGTTTTAAAATCTTACTAAAAGATGCCAGTATCGAGCTGCGCCGAGTAACTTGGCCAACGAAAAGTGAGACCATTCAGTACACATGGCAATCATTATTAGTCATCGGTATTGTGGCAGTGATCGTTTGGTTGTTAGATAACTTATTTAATTGGTTGGTCGGTATATTTATCGGTTAATCAGCTTCTATGATAGGTTTCTTTAGAAGAATTTGAATAAGTATTGGCACCGCCATAAGCGTTAACAAAACAAAATTTAATATTGTCAGGGCTGGGCTTAAGAAGATATTTTAAGCAATGCAGCCTGTTTTTTTTAATCAGCAATCGTTTGATTGACGTCATGGAGAAACATATGCGCTGGTATATCGTGCAAGCATTTTCAGGATATGAAAAGCAAGTCCAACGCTATTTGACGGATCGTATCAATCGCAGTGAGTTCGCTGATAGCTTCGGTGAGGTTTTAGTACCTACTGAAGAAGTCGTTGAAATGAAAGACGGCAAAAAGCGTAAAAGTGAACGTAAATTCTTTCCAGGCTACGTATTAGTAGAAATGGAAATGAATGATGATACTTGGCACATTGTTAATGATTGCCCACGTATTACTGGATTTATCGGTGGAACACCAGAGAATCCAGCACCGATTACTAAAGTTGAAGCGGATCGTATTTTAAATCGTCTAAAACAAACTGAAGAAGCACCGCGTCCTAAAACACTGTTTGAACCAGGTGAAGAAGTTCTGGTTATTGATGGACCGTTTACAGACTTTAAAGGTTTGGTTGAAAAGGTCGACTACGAAAAGTCTAAATTACAGTTAACAGTAAACGTATTTAACAGACCAACTCAGGTCGAATTAGAGTTTAGTAAAGTTGAGAAGTTAAGCTAATCAGCTAAGCTAAATATTTTAACCCCCGGGGAGCGGATCGCTGTACTTATCAACTTGCTTTAAAGAACTTGGTAAGTATGAGCAGAAAGCGTTATCACCCGTAAAGGAGAAAACTCATGGCTAAGAAGATTGATGGTTACATCAAACTACAAGTGCCTGCTGGCAAAGCAAACCCTTCACCACCAATTGGTCCTGCACTGGGTCAAAAAGGTGTGAACATCATGGCATTCTGTAAAGAGTTCAATGCAGCAACTGCTAGCATGGAACCTGGTCTGCCAATTCCAACTGAAATTACAGTTTATGCTGATAAATCATTTACATTTATCATGAAGTCGCCACCGGCAGCATTCTTACTGCGTAAAGCAGCAGGTATTGCTAAAGGTTCTGGTGTACCTAACGTAACTAAAGTTGGTAAAGTAACTCGTGCGCAGCTTGAAGAAATCGTTCAAACTAAAAACGCTGATTTGACCGCTGCTGACATGGATGCTGCTGTACGTACCATCGCTGGTACTGCACGTTCAATGGGCATCGAAGTGGAGGGTGTGTAAATGAGTAAACTTACTAAACGTCAAAAAATGATCGCTGAGCGTGTAGAAAACGAAAAGTTATACACTCTTGAAGAAGCAGTAAACATCTTAAACGACCTACCACCTCTTAAATTTAAAGAGTCAGTTGATATCGCAATCAACCTAGGTGTTGATCCACGCAAATCAGACCAAGTAGTTCGTGGTGCAACTAACCTACCTGCTGGTACTGGTAAAACTAAGCGCGTTGCTGTATTCGCTCAAGGCGCTGCTGCAGATGCTGCTAAAGAAGCTGGTGCTGATGTTGTTGGTATGGACGATCTTGCGGAACAAGTTAAAGCGGGCAATCTAGACTTTGATGTTGTTATCGCAGCGCCTGACGCAATGCGCGTTGTGGGTCAGTTAGGTACTATCTTAGGTCCACGTGGCCTTATGCCTAACCCTAAAGTGGGGACAGTTACTCCTAACGTTGCTGAAGCAGTTACTAATGCTAAAGCAGGTCAGGCGACCTACCGTGTAGATAAAGCAGGTATCATCCACACAACTATCGGTCAGGTTGGTTTTACTGTTGAGCAGATCGAGCAAAACGCTAAAGCGCTAATCAGCGATATTAAGCGTGCGAAGCCTGCCACCTCTAAAGGTATCTACATCAAGAAAATCACTATTTCTAGCACGATGGGCCCTGGTATCACTTTAGATCCAGTTCCATATCGTATCGCTAAGTAATATAGCCGTTTTATTGATGATTAGTGATATTTTTAGAGCTGTTTATTTAGTCTCTTAAATTATCCCCCAAATTTAAAGTTTTAAATATTAGGTCAGCTTAGCCAAAGCTATGCTGTCTAAGACCGTAGGTAAGTGCTCAGTCTTTGATTAATCTCTTTATGAGGCTAATGAAAACAACAGTACTGTTAATTGATATTGGTGTTAAAGCGGGTTATGTATTTAACTGGATTTAGCCCAATGTTGGCCTACGCAGACGGTGACCAAAAAGGTTTGATCGTGGGAATTGTATTAGGTTAACTAATTGACTCTCTCATTCATTCTGATAAAGGTGCCGTATTCAGCGTTATTAAAGCCGCCTTCTAAATAAGAGTTCGCTTTTACTTAGTTGGCAACAAGGCTTTAATAATAGAAACGTCAATTCAGCATTGTTTATTCAATGTTGATGAGATCAAGGAGTCAACTCATGGCATTAACGCTAGAACAGAAACAAAAAGTTGTGGCTGAAGTGTCTGAAGTTGCTGCAAATGCTTATTCAGCAGTTGCTGCTGATTATCATGGCCTTGAAGTAGCTCAGTTAACTGCGTTACGTAACCAAGCTCGTGAGAAAGGTGTTGTACTTAAAGTTGTTAAAAACACGCTTGCTAAGCGTGCTTTTGAAGGTACTAGCTTTGAGTGCATGTCAGATAAGATGGTTGGCCCATTGTTATTGGCTTTTTCTACTGAAGATTTAGGTTCTGCTGCTCGAGTTATTTTTGAATTCAGCAAAGAAAATAAAGCTTTAGAAACTAAGCTTGTATCAGTTGGTGGCGAGTTGTTTGGTCCTGAGGAATTAGAGCGCGTATCTAAGCTTCCAACACGCGACGAAGCACTATCTATCTTGATGGCAACAATGAAAGCACCAGTAACGAAACTAGCTCAGACTTTAAACGCAGTCCCAAGCAAGTTTGTTCGTACTGTTGCAGCAGTAAAAGACGCAAAAGAAGCTGCTTAATCACTATTAGCTGTTTTCGGTTTGTGCAATGGAATGAATGCCTAGTGGCATAACCCAATTGTATAAACCTTAATTAATCACTTTAAATTTATCAGAAATGGAGAAATCCCATGGCACTATCTAGAGAAGATGTGTTAAACGCAATCGCTGAAATGTCAGTAATGGATATCGTTGAACTAATCAGCGAAATGGAAGAAAAATTCGGCGTAACAGCTGCTGCTGCTGTTGCTGCTGCACCTGCCGCTGCTGCTGGTGGCGCTGCTGCTGCTGAAGAAAAAGACGAATTTGACGTAATTCTAGCTAGCTTCGGCGAGAAGAAAGTTGCTGTAATTAAAGCAGTTCGCGAAGCAACTGGCCTTGGCTTGAAAGAAGCTAAAGAATTAGTTGAAGGCGCTCCAGCTCCAATTAAAGAAGGCGCAAACAAAGCAGAAGCAGAAGAGCTTAAGAAAAAGCTTGAAGAAGCTGGTGCTACTGTAGAGCTTAAGTAATAGATTTTATATCTAATACTTGAAAGATTTTATAGGCAGTCGTTTTAATAGCTGTCTTATAATACTAAAAAGCCAACAATGGTAAGTTCATTGTTGGCTTTTTTAATGCTAGACCTTTTGACTTGATATTTGGTTCAACTTATTGTATAATTCCGCACTTGACCTTTTGTATTAGCCTAAATGGTTGGCAAGCGTCACGTTAATATCTTACCAACATCAGCTCAACGAACGTTTAGCGATTAATACAGACCAAGGGACAGACAATTTGCATGTTTAAAACATCGTTAGCTTCTATCCTTTTTATTTAGACCTAGGTACGTTCGTGCTTGGGGTTTTCTTGCATCTGTCATTTGGCATCTTTTAACCTAAATTAACCACTTTTTTTGTACTAATAAGTTCATTATTAACTACTATAATAACCATTAGCTATTAACGTATGTAATGGGTTTGGCGGCGTCGACGCTCAAAATAATGAGTTACACGTCATGATAGTCATGCACAACAGGCATTTATCAAAGGTCATTCTCACTGTTTCAATCTGATGATTCTCGCTTAAATGCTCGATTGTTTGGTAATTACTAAATAGTCAAGATTTAAAAAAGATCATTTTTATTTTACTGTCTACTGTAAGGACTCTCGATGGCATATTCCTATACTGAAAAAAAACGTATTCGCAAAAGTTTTGCCGAGTTGCCGCACGTAATGGATATCCCGTATCTACTGGCAATTCAAGTGGATTCCTATGAGCAATTTTTGCAGGAAAATAAAAAGCCTAAAGCGCGTGAGAATACCGGCCTACAAGCTGCATTTTCATCTATTTTCCCAATCGAAAGCAATTCAAATAACGCTGAACTTCAGTTCGTTGAGTACTATTTAGGTGCGCCAGAGTTTGATGAGCGCGAGTGTATTTCTCGTGGTTCGACCTATGCAGCACCGCTACGCGTTAAAATTCGCCTAGTAATCAAAGATAAAGATAGCAAAGATAAAAATAGCAAAGCGGCTATTAAAGACATTCGTGAACAGAATGTTTATATGGGTGAAATCCCATTAATGACTAACAATGGTACCTTTATTATTAATGGTACTGAGCGTGTGATCGTGTCTCAGCTACATCGTTCACCTGGTGTGTTCTTTGACCACGATAAAGGTAAGTCACATTCAAGTGGTAAAGTACTTTATAACGCCCGTATTATCCCTTACCGTGGTTCATGGTTAGACTTTGAGTTTGATGCTAAAGATTTAGTATTCGCTCGTATTGACCGTCGTCGTAAACTACTTGGTACGATTATCCTACGTGCCTTAGGCATGGATACTCAAGAGATTCTAGATACATTCTTTGAAAAAGTATCTGTTTATAAAGGCGAAGAGCAGTTTGAAATTGATTTAGTTGCTGATCGTCTACGCGGCGAAATGGCTCAGTTCGATATCGTATCTCCAGAAGGTGAAGTGCTGGTTGAACAAGGTAAACGTATTAACGCACGCCGTATTCGCCAAATCGAACAGTCTGGCATGAAGAAGCTGGCCATACCTGATGAATATTTATATGAGCGTATTTTAGCTGAAGATATCGTTGTTAACGATGAGGTTATCGCTAAAGCAAACACGCTTATTGACCATGAACTATTGGTTAAGCTAAGTGCCTTTGAAGCCAGTGATTCAATCAAAGAGTTTAAGATTCTATTCACTAACGATATCGATCATGGTACCTATATCGCTGATACCTTACGTGCTGATAGCACCGGTAGCCGAGAAGAGGCACTAATCGAAATCTACAAAGTGATGCGTCCAGGTGAGCCGCCAACGATTGATACGGCTGAAAAATTGTTCGATAGTATGTTCTTTAACGCCGATCGTTATGACTTATCTAACGTTGGTCGTATGAAGTTCAACCGCCGTCTGGGTCGTACGTTTGAAAACACGGATGATCCAGATATCAAACGTGAACAAAGCGTATTAACCAAAGAAGATATCATTGATGTACTTAAAGAGCTTATCAATATCCGTAACGGTATTGGTGAAGTGGATGATATCGATCACTTAGGTAACCGCCGTATTCGTTCAGTGGGCGAAATGGCAGAAAACCAATTCCGTGTGGGTCTAGTACGTGTGGAGCGTGCGGTTAAAGAGCGTTTAAGCTCTGCTGAGTCTGATAACTTATCACCACAGGATTTAATTAACTCTAAGCCGGTAGCAGCTGCGGTTAAAGAATTTTTTGGTTCGAGCCAGTTATCTCAGTTCATGGACCAAAATAACCCATTGTCAGAAGTTACGCATAAGCGTCGTATCTCAGCGCTGGGCCCAGGTGGTTTAACACGTGAACGCGCAGGCTTTGAAGTACGTGACGTTCACAACACTCACTATGGCCGTGTATGTCCAATTGAAACACCAGAAGGTCCAAACATTGGTCTGATTAACTCATTAGCGACATTCGCTAAGACCAACGAGTTTGGCTTCTTAGAAACGCCATATCGCAAAGTTGTTGACGGTAAAGTAACTGACGACATCGAATATCTATCTGCTATTGAAGAAGTAGGCACTGTTATTGCTCAGGCTGACTCTGAGTTAGATGAGAATGGTGTACTCGCTGAAGAAATGGTAATGGTACGTAGCGGTGGTGAATCTGTACGTATGCCAAGCGATAAAGTAACGCATATGGACGTATCACCAAGCCAGGTTGTCTCAGTTGCAGCAAGTTTGATTCCATTCCTAGAGCACGATGATGCTAACCGTGCATTAATGGGTTCTAACATGCAGCGTCAGGCTGTTCCTACCTTACGTGCTGATAAGCCATTAGTAGGTACCGGCATGGAACGTCATGTTGCACGTGATTCGGGCGTTTGTGTTATCGCTCGCCGTGGTGGTGTGATTGAAGATGTTGATGCATCGCGTATCGTCGTTCGTGTAAACGAAGATGAGATTCAAGCTGGTGAAGCGGGTATCGATATTTATAACCTAATCAAATACACGCGTTCTAACCAGAACACTTGTATTAACCAACGTATTATTGTAAACCAAGGCGATGCAATCGCTGGCGGTGACATTCTAGCTGATGGTCCATCAACCGATTTAGGTGAATTGGCTCTAGGTCAGAATATGCGTGTAGCATTCATGCCATGGAACGGTTATAACTTCGAAGACTCGATTTTATTATCTGAGCGTGTGGTTAAAGAAGACCGTTTCACGACGATTCACATTCAGGAATTAACCTGTGTAGCACGTGATACAAAACTAGGTACTGAAGAAATCACTGCCGATATTCCAAACGTTGGTGAAGCAGCACTATCTGCACTTGATGAGTCAGGTATTGTCTATATCGGTGCTGAAGTAGATGCTGGTGATATCCTAGTGGGTAAAGTAACTCCTAAAGGTGAAACCCAATTAACGCCAGAAGAGAAGCTACTGAGAGCCATCTTCGGTGAGAAAGCAGCAGACGTTAAAGATACTTCTTTACGTGTGCCAACGTCTACCAAAGGTACGGTTATCGACGTTCAAGTATTTACCCGTGATGGCGTAGAAAAAGATAGCCGCGCTCGTGCAATCGAGAAATCGCAGCTTGATAACTACCGCAAAGATTTAAAAGAAGAGCTACGTATTTTTGAAGACGCAGCACGTAGTCGTATTGCTAACTTGCTTGATGGTCAACCTATCAGCGGCGGTGCTGGTCTTAAATCTGGTACTAAGCTTGAAGCTTCAGAACTGGGCGAGATGTCATTAGAAACATTACTAGACATTCAGCCAGTAGAGGAAGAAATCGCTGAGCGTATGACGCAGATTCAAGAGTTCTTGGTGGATAAGCAAAAAGACATCGATACTAAGTTCGCTGAGAAGAAACGTAAACTAACAGCGGGTGATGATCTGGCGCATGGCGTACAGAAAATCGTTAAGGTTTATCTAGCGGTTAAACGCCGTATCCAGCCTGGTGACAAGATGGCTGGTCGTCATGGTAACAAAGGTGTTGTATCACGCATTATGCCTGTTGAAGACATGCCTTATGATGAGAACGGTAACCCAGTTGATATCGTATTGAACCCACTAGGTGTCCCTTCTCGTATGAACATCGGTCAGGTTCTTGAGACTCATTTAGGTATGGCTGCTAAAGGTCTTGGCGACAAGATTAACGGTATGCTAAAAGCGCAAGCTGCTGTGTCCGAATTACGTGAATTCTTAGATAAAATTTACAACAAAGTCGGCGGTGAGCAAGTTGATTTAGACAGCCTAAGCGATGATGATATCATGGCATTGGCGCAAAACTTACGTGAAGGTGTACCTATGGGTACTGCTGTATTTGACGGCGCACGCGAAGTTCAGATTGATGAGTTATTAGAGCTTGCGGGTTTCAATAAGTCTGGTCAACAAACTTTATATGATGGTCGTACAGGCGTTAAGTTTGACCGTCCTGTGACTGTGGGCTACATGTACATGTTGAAACTGAACCACTTGGTTGATGACAAGATGCATGCCCGTTCAACAGGTTCATATTCATTAGTAACGCAGCAGCCACTAGGTGGTAAAGCACAATTTGGTGGTCAGCGCTTCGGTGAGATGGAAGTTTGGGCACTAGAAGCATACGGTGCAACTTATACGT
Organism: Psychrobacter sp. CX14; assembly: GCF_057396205.2. Taxonomy (NCBI): domain Bacteria; kingdom Pseudomonadati; phylum Pseudomonadota; class Gammaproteobacteria; order Moraxellales; family Moraxellaceae; genus Psychrobacter; species Psychrobacter sp. CX14. The sequence goes on from NZ_CM183187.1 coordinate 858,546, forward strand.
TGCAAGAGATGCTAACAGTGAAATCGGATGATGTTGAAGGTCGTACGCGCATGTATAAGAACATCGTCGATGGTGAGCAGTACATGGATCCAGGTATGCCTGAATCGTTCAACGTACTGACCAAAGAGATTAAGTCATTGGGTATTAATATTGAGCTAAAAGAAAGCAACTAGCATTGATAGGGCAGATGCAAGGTGTTAATCATCTTGTGTCTGCTCCGTTAGTCTTGATGAAGGTAGTCTATTTATTGTTGCACTTATTTCGCATCTTTAAATGGCAACTTTTATTACCCTTAACTCAGCCTAATTCATTGCCTTCAAACGGATGTTAACGTCAACAGATTTATTAGAAATACGTAGACCAACATACCGTGAACACATATAACGGAGAAGCAACTTGAAAGATTTACTCGATATTATGAAAAGCCCTGCCGACAATGGCAAACGTGAATTTGACAGCATTCAAATTTCATTGGCTGCTCCTGAGACTATTAAGTCATGGTCACATGGCGAAGTAAAAAAACCAGAAACAATTAACTACCGTACTTTTAAACCTGAACGTGACGGTCTGTTCTGTGCCAAAATCTTTGGCCCAGTAAAAGACTTTGAATGTTTATGTGGTAAATATAAGCGCCGTAAATTCCAAGGCGTGATTTGCGAAAAATGTGGCGTAGAAGTAACCACAGCTAAAGTTCGTCGTGACCGTATGGGCCACATCGATCTTGCTAGCCCAGTTGCGCATATTTGGTTCCTAAAATCATTACCAAGCCGCATCGGTCTATTACTTGATATGACATTACGTGATATCGAGCGCGTATTGTATTTCGAAAGCTATGTGGTAACTGATCCTGGTATGACATCACTTGAGAAGTATCAACTTCTTGACGATGAAGATTACTACAAAGCATTAGAAGAATTTGGTGATGAATTTATCGCTAAAATGGGTGCTGAAGCGGTTCAAGACTTATTAAAAGATATCGATATCGATTTAGAGATTGATGAACTACGTGAAGCTATCCCAAATACCGGTTCTGAAACCAAGCTTAAAAAGATGTCTAAGCGTCTTAAGCTATTAGAAGCATTCCGTGATTCTAATAACAAGCCTGAGTGGATGGTAATGAGCATCTTGCCAGTACTACCACCAGATTTACGTCCCCTCGTTCCGCTAGAAGGTGGCCGTTTTGCGACATCAGATCTAAACGATTTATATCGCCGTGTTATTAACCGTAACAACCGTCTAAAACGTCTATTAGAGCTTAACGCTCCTGACATTATTGTACGTAACGAAAAACGTATGCTACAAGAGTCAGTGGATGCCTTACTAGATAACGGTCGTCGTGGCCGTGCTATTACTGGTAGCAATAAGCGTCCATTAAAATCGCTTGCTGACATGATTAAAGGTAAGCAAGGTCGTTTCCGTCAAAATTTACTTGGTAAGCGAGTTGACTATTCTGGCCGTTCAGTAATTGTTGTTGGTCCGACACTACGTTTACATCAGTGTGGTCTGCCTAAGAAAATGGCACTTGAACTATTCAAGCCATTTACTTATTCAAAATTGTTATCACACGGTATGGCGACAACCATCAAACAAGCCAAGAAGATGGTTGAGCGTGAAGAGCCACAAGTTTGGGATATGCTGGCCATGGTTATCCGTGAGCATCCAGTAATGCTTAACCGTGCACCAACACTTCACAGACTAGGTCTACAGGCATTTGAGCCAGTCCTTATTGAAGGTAAAGCGATTCAGCTGCACCCACTAGTATGTACCGCGTTCAACGCTGACTTCGACGGTGACCAAATGGCGGTACACGTACCGTTAACGCTAGAAGCACAGTTAGAGTGCCGTACCTTGATGATGTCAACGAACAACATCTTATCACCAGCAAACGGCGATCCGATTATTGTTCCATCACAAGACGTTGTACTTGGCTTGTACTATATCAGCCGCTCGTCAGTTAACGCAAAAGGCGAGGGCATGATTTTCGCAACCGTTAACGAGGCACTGCGTGCGATTGGTTCAAACGATTTACACGTAAACGCAAAAATTAAAGTACGTGTGACTGAAACCATCATCAATGAAGAAGATGGCACAGAGACTGAGGTTACGTCATTAAAAGATACTGTTGCCGGTCGTCTATTAATCTGGAACATCATGCCTAAAGGTATGAAGTTTGAAGAGTGTAACGTTGAGATGACTAAGAAAAACATCTCAAAACTGATGAACTCTTGCTACCGTACTCGCGGCGTGAAAAACAGTGTTATTTTTGCTGACCAATTAATGTATCTAGGTTTCGCTCAAGCGACGCTATCAGGTGTATCGATTGGTATCGAAGACATGGTTATTCCACCTAAGAAAAAAGAGTTAATCGAAGCAGCTGACGCTGAAGTTCGTGAAATCGAGCAACAGTTTGAGCAAGGTTTCGTAACGGCCGGTGAGCGCTATAACAAAGTTGTCGATATTTGGTCACGTACCAATGACAAAGTTGCAAAAGCGATGATGGATAACCTAGCGACTGATAAAGTAATCAATGCGCAGGGCGAAGAAGAAGAGCAGAAGTCATTTAACTCTATCTTCATCATGTCAGATTCCGGTGCTCGTGGTAGTGCGGCACAGATTCGTCAGTTAGCCGGTATGCGTGGTCTGATGGCTAAGCCAGATGGCTCTATTATCGAAACGCCAATTAAAGCAAACTTCCGTGAAGGTCTATCGGTTCTTCAGTACTTCATCTCGACTCACGGCGCACGTAAAGGTCTTGCTGATACCGCACTTAAGACAGCGAACTCGGGTTATCTAACGCGTCGTTTAGTTGACGTGGCGCAGGATTTGGTTATTACTGAAAACGATTGTGGCACTGACAAAGGTGTTCGCATGACCCCACATATTCAGGGTGGTGAGGTTATTGAGAAGCTAGGTGACCGTGTACTAGGTCGCGTTGTTGCTCAAGACGTTATGAGCCGTGATGACGAAGTATTGTTACCTGCTGGTACGCTAATCGATGAGCATGGCGTTAAAGTGATTGATGGTAACGGTATCGACGTTGTTTGGGTACGTTCAGTGATTACTTGTGATGTACCACATGGTGTTTGTGCCCAGTGTTATGGTCGTGACTTAGCACGTGGTCATAAAGTGAACATTGGTGAATCTGTCGGTGTTATGGCGGCTCAGTCAATTGGTGAGCCAGGCACTCAGTTAACCATGCGTACCTTCCACGTTGGTGGTGCAGCAAGTTCAACATCAGTAGACAACAGTGTTTCTGTCCGTAATGCTGGTTTCGTACGCTTCCATAATATGAAGACGGTTGAACACGTTGATGGTCACTTAGTTATCGTTTCACGTTCTGCTGAAATCGGCGTTGCTGATGATGTTGGTCGTGAGCGTGAGCGTTATAAAGTACCTTACGGTTCAAGTGTTCTTGTTAAAGATGGCGACGAAGTTGAAAGCGGTCAGTCTATCGCTAAATGGGATCCGCACACTCACCCAATTATCACCGAATTCGCGGGTAAAGCACGCTTCAGCGACATCACTGATGGCGCAACAGCGACCGTTAAAATTGATGAAGCAACGGGTATGAGCTCTTTTGAGATTCTTGGTCCTAAAGATAGACCAAGTAACGCCAAAGACTTACGTCCAGCGATTATTCTAGATACGACTGAAGGTAAAGAAGTGGTTTATTTCTTACCTGCAGAGACTATCATCCGTGTATCTGATGGTGAAGAAGTAACTGCCGGTTCTGTACTAGGCCGTGTACCACAAGCGACTTCTGGTACCAAAGATATTACCGGTGGTCTGCCACGTGTTGCTGACTTGTTCGAAGCGCGTCGTCCGAAAGATCACGCTATCATGGCAGAGATGTCAGGTGTGGTAAGCTTCGGTACATCGACCAAAGGTAAGAACCGCTTCATTATCACTAATGAAGATGGTGAAGTACACGAAGAACTGATTCCAAAATGGCGTCAAATCAACGTATTCGAAAACGAAACCGTTGCCCGTGGTGAAGTGATTGCAGATGGTCCATTAAATCCGCATGACATCTTACGTCTACAAGGCGAAACGGCACTGGCTAATTATATTGTTGATGAAGTACAGGACGTTTACCGCTTGCAGGGTGTTAAGATTAACGATAAGCACATTGAAGTCATTATCCGTCAGATGCTACGCAAGGTAGAAGTAACTGATGCCGGTGATTCTAACTACTTCAAGGGCGATCAAGTTGAATACGCTGATGTGAAAGCGACCAACGAGAAGCTATTGGCTGAAGATAAGTTCCCAGTTAAGTTTGAGCGTCAATTGCTTGGTATTACCAAAGCAAGCTTAGCAACAGAGAGCTTCATCTCCGCAGCGTCGTTCCAGGAAACAACACGTGTACTAACTGCTGCTGCCGTAACTGGTAAAGTGGATGAGTTACGTGGCCTGAAAGAGAACGTGGTTGTGGGTCGTCTGATCCCAGCGGGTACCGGTCTTGCTTATCATGCCGCTCGTAAGAAAGCGAAAGAAGGCAAGCCTGCTTATGACGTAGAAAGTGCGCTAGATGCAGCATTTGATATGGAAGCAAACAGTTCAGCTCAAGACTTCAGAAGTTTTGACGAAGCCTTTGCTCAAGAGCTTAGCCAAGACAAGCCAGGTCAATAAGCAAACCACCGCTTAATGATTTAAGCTTTCAAAGCTCATTGCTTTTGAAGTGACCTTTTAAGATAAAATTAAGATAAAAAAAGCCGGCGCTATGTCGGCTTTTTTTATGGTACATTTATAACCTTACAAATATAAACAGGGTAGAGAAATCTATGGCGGATAAGGGCAGAGTCGCACGCTATCAAGCAGATCGCACCAATCAGAAGTTTTACTTTTGCCGTTTGGCCTGCAAACAAGCGGGTGAGACCACCGACAAGCAGCATTATCAAGCGCATTGTGAGACGGCAATATTCCATTTGCAAGGCGCCTTATGGGCATTGCTTCAAGAGCTGGCGCATTTTTATAATCTAGATACCAGTCAGCCGACTATTGAGTATATTGAGAGTGAGCTTGAGAAGAAGACATTAATCTCTCCTGAATTACAGCGTATAAAGATATCTCTTGAGTCCGGGGTGCTTGCAAATATTGGCAAGGCCTATCAGCGTTGTCAGTATGCGCCTGAGCCAGACAGCAAAGGCTTAGAGAACAGCAGTCATGATTTGATTGTGAATGTAGTGACCTTATCGAATCAGTGGCTACCTGATGAGCAAACCATTCGTGAATGGCGTACAGAATTTATGAGTTTGGTTGATGAGATACGCGGTGGTATGGTTGAGTATTAATCGGCTATATGTAATTTAACGATACAAAAGCACTGCCGATAATCGGCAGTACTTTATATTTTTTAATACGTTAGCTAAGTATCGATATATGGCTATTGATTTATGCTTTTGTTTTGCCTTCTCGGCGCTGTTTTAGCTCTGATTTTGGAATCCATGCCCAAGTCATTTCAACCGTGATAGGGTCACGTTCATTGGTAGAGTCGCGGTCGTCAATCACACAAGGAATGACCATTTCACCTTTTGGATTGTCTAAGATATATTGACGTTGCTCATCACTTAATGTTGCAACGGCAGCAATTTGACCTTTTTGAATGGGGCGATAAAAGTTCACTTCATACGACTTAACCAGCAAGATACGGTCAGAAGGCAGGTTAATACCCAAAATAAAACCAGTCGCTGTTTCAGCCAATAAGGTGACCGCTACTGCATGTACGGTACCAATGTGATTCTGTACACCCTTTTTATTATCTAAGCTGACAACCAGTTTATTTGGGGTTACCTCTTCATAAACCACACCGGTTGTGCCCACATAAGGGACGATTCGGCTAAATGCCTTGGTTAATACAAATGACTGCGCTGATTGTGGTAATAAACGAACCGTCTTCAAAATCTTGGTAAATGGATTATTTACATCAAGCTTTTTATGAGCTGATTTGTCTGTTGATGACGTTTGTGTGACCGTTTTAGTCGTGCCTTTCGCTTGTGCTACTGCCTTCATGGTTTTACTGGCAGCGCTAGAAACCATGTTTATTACAGTATTTAGATGGCTCATAGTGAGTCCTTTCATCAATTGGGTAAGGGGTGGTTTTGTCAAATTTGTACAAAGTTTATATTAGGGCGTGTGGAACATTCGACCATGGCACTGGCGGCGACTATTTTTTAGTCAATATGCAGTGAAATTTTTGACGCTTAGTCATTCTAAGTTAGACAATTTCGCAATATATTGGCAAAAAAGAGTCCCGCCCCTGAGAACGGATTAAGCAAAGCACTGCTTTGCCCGTTCGCAAGGCGAGAGCTGTGCTCGAGTGAGGCTGATGCTAAAATCGCCCCAGACGTTGTTGCAAACCTAGTCAAGGTCTAGACATTAACTACGGTTTACGCCTAGTCTGAAACAATTTTAGCTATCAGCAGTGCTAATTTGCGAATGTTTCACACGCCCTAAGCTTACCATTATTAATACAGATAACTGCGCAATAAATAGTGAGATGTAGAGCACTGTTAAAATATTAAGCAAGACAGAATGAGACTATCTTTTTTATTATAGCAAAGCTTGGGTTAAACTAAAGGCCGTCTGCGTTCACAAATAATTATTGCCCAAAACCAAACTATCCTATCAGAGTAAGAAGAGTTATCTTGAATAAGTTATTGACCAAATTACCAAATCAGCCTACCAATGTTATCTTTACCGGTGTTGCGGGTACCGGAAAAACGCACCGTTTGCTTGCTATTCAAAAGCTTTACGACGAGTCTATTGATGCGCCATGGGCCCAGTGGCGGTTGCAGCAAATAAGTCATTATGGTTGGTGCGATGTGGTGTGTACGGTTCTATTGTTAGAAAATCGGATGATGACCGTGCCGGAGATGATGCGCCATCCATTAATCCAAGATAAGGCCGCAGCAAACAAACGTAATGATAATCTTAATCAGACGGTTTGGGTGCAGCTTAACAAACATGCTCACCCCGATTCAGTAACGGTTAATACCACTCAGCGCTCAGCAAACTACTACTTTGATAAAACCGAGTCTAGCCAGTGGTTTTTACTCGATGAGGTGATACCAACACTTAAGGATCGGCTTGCGGATTTGATGTCGCTTTACGATGAAAGCAGTCAACAGCAGTATGCCGAGCAGCATGTAGTGAGTCGTAGTAGCATGGTTAGCTTTCATCAATCCTATGGTTATGATGAGTTTGTGGAGGGAATTCGCCCGCGTATTAATCCGCAAACGGGTCAGATGCAGTATGAGATTCAGCCTGGTGTTTTTTTGAGCCTGTGTGCCAAAGCCAGTGCCGACCCTGAGCATCGTTATGCGATGCTCATCGATGAGATTAATCGTGCCAATACTGCTCAAGTTTTCGGTGAGCTTATGAGTGTGATTGAGCCGAGCAAACGGGCAGGTAGTAGCACGCCGATGACGGTACGTCTGACGTATTCAGGGCAGATGTTTAGCGTGCCTAGTAACGTAGATATTTACGCTACCATGAATACTCAAGATCAGTCATTGACAGTACTCGATACCGCTTTTAGACGTCGTTTTGATTTTATCCCCTGTTATCCTGATAGCAGCGTGGTTGATAGGATAAAAGATAACGAGGGTAATGAGATTGATTTGGCTCAAATGATGCGTGTGATTAATCAGCGGTTATCTGGCTTGTTGGGCAATGAGGCGCAGCTTGGGCAGTCTTATTTTATGAATATTACTACGGCCGCTGAATTAGCCAAACGCTTATATCAACAAATTATTCCACAAATTATGGAGTATGCTAAACACAGCGTCTCACCAAATCAGACGACTGAGATTTTAGTACAAGTATTATATGGCATCTCAACTAAGACGCTACTGGAAGTCGGCACAGCCAGTCTCTTTGCTAATACTGAGGTGGATAAGACAGATACTGATACCAATTCTTCAGAGCACGCTAATAGGCTGCAATATGGCTATCAACAGCCTTTAGTTAGTGAGTCTGTCACATTGGCTGATGATTTTATTGAGATAGCGAGCGGCATAGACAGTCAGATTAATAAGGAGAATAGAGAGCAGAATATTTCTACTAATGCAGAAGAATCAGCTGAAAAAATAAATATCTATCTAACGGCAGCGCCTTATCAGCAGATGTATCGTTAAATCGCAAATTGATGATAGCCGCTTAAATTATAGTTACTTAAATTATAGTTACTCAAATTATAGCCATTTGAATTATAGCCATTTAAACAAGACAGGCTCATGTTAATAACTCGATCAAAATCATCTTTTAATACGCCTGCTGAATCTGTGATGAGCTGTTTGGAGAACGAGTGGCTAACCATCAAAGATTTTAGCCACAAAGACGACTTTGACTATCTGATTCAAAAAGAATTGCCTTGTTTTAACATTGAAGTAAAGCAGGGAGAGATAGTATTAAGAGTACGTCATTATCTGGCCAAAGTTATTCTGCCAAGTGGTGCGAGTCTAGAGATTTTACCCAAAGTAGGCATGACATCACTAAGAGGCCGCCACGCTCGCCAACATCATATAGTAAAGTCGAGAGGCTGGGTAGCACAGATGCTTAGTGATATAGCGAATGACTCGTTATACAAGTCGATAGCGGCTATTGAGTGGGGCAAAAGTGCTACCGATAACTTAGCCTATAACAAATTAGAGCTGCCAAATTTACCTCATACCATATTTAGCGACTCACAGCAGCCTTGGTACCAAGGGCTGTTGAATATTGCTGAAGCGCAGATAGCAGCATCGGCGAAAATATTGCCCAATCGCTATCAGACTCAGGTCAATAACAGTCCCAAAGCGCAAGGTAGGATTAACCTAAAAGCACAGCTCAAAAATAACTGGCATCGTCCGCATTATCTATACAGTGAGCAATCAGTCTTTGATAATGATAAATTACTATCGCAGTTTTTGGCGACAGGTTGGTCGCAGCTGCAACGTCTGCAAATAGATATTAATTTTCAAAGCTCTAAAGCTGCATTAATTAGCCATAATCCTTATCAAGGTATTCAGCGTTTGGCAGCTCGAGATTGGCTATCTAGCTATCAGCAGATCAGACAACAATCGGTAATATGGTCGGCGCAATTATCGTCTTATCAGCAGCAGACGCTTAATCAAGGGCTGCAGTGGTGCTGGTGGCTGCTTAATCATATTTATAGTGATAAACAGAGTAATCAACAGGATATCTCTCTCTCATCGCATGCGCCAACCCCAGCGTTAATGATTAATATGAATACTGCGTTTGAGCGCTGGGTACTGGGTAAGTTGACCCGCTATGTTGAGCAACAGCTGCCGGATAGCCATTTGGTTATACAGCCCACATTAGATTGGCTAATGAGCGTAGAGCAGGGGCAGACAGGTAGTCATGAGGCGTGTAATGTAGTGCAGCAGTTGATACCGGATGCGTGTATACGGTCTGCGGATGGGCGGGAGACGCACGTGATCGATGTTAAGTATAAAGCCGTGGATAAAATACAGGATGTCAGTGGCTCTGATTGGCAGCAATTATCTGTTTACCAACAGCGGTTGGGATGCGCGCATGCTTGGCTAATTTATCCTAAAAATAAAAATTTTAATCAAAGGCTTGACGTGAGCAGTCATTTCGACGAAAATAGGCGCCATCAACAGGACGGCAGCACTTTCATGAGTGTCATACCCTTCGATATGAAGCGGGGAGCCTTGTTGATATGATCGATTTTCAATTATTTCAAAAACTTTGCAAATTAATTGAAAAAGGTGTTGACAGGAAGAGGTTTTAATCCTATTATATGCACCTCGATAGCAATGACGCAAATGGTTAAGTTAATCATAACGTTATTGAAATTGTAAAAAGTAAGATATCGGAGTGTGGCGCAGTTTGGTAGCGCATCTGGTTTGGGACCAGAGGGTCGTAGGTTCGAATCCTATCACTCCGACCACTTTTTTAATTAGAGCCTTACAGGCTTTTTTTTATGCTTTAAATACGACATTGAGTCATTATTTCAGTATATTTATTGCTATAATGAGATTATGTCAGCACTATGAGCGCCTGTAGCTCAGTTGGATAGAGCATCTGCCTTCTAAGCAGGTGGTCGCAGGTTCGAATCCTGCCAGGCGCACCACTTTGGCCTGTAGTAACAAAATAAGGTATACTATACCTTACACCAATCAATTTATTGATTATGGCGGTTGTAGCTCAGTTGGTAGAGCCCCGGGTTGTGATCTCGGTTGTCGTGGGTTCGAGTCCCATCAGTCGCCCCAATTTATTTCTCTGCAGTATTCTCTCTATAAATTATAAATTATCAGTTATTTATTTGCTAATCTGGCTATGCCACGATTGGTTTTTTTGTGTCTGTTAGTTCTGCAATAGCCTTTCTATAAATATCTCTTTAACTTATCTATTATCATCTCGGCCTACTTCATAGATCGATAGCTTTAATAACACCTATCAACACCCATCTATCGTTAGAAGTGGTTTAAAAATAATATTATAGTCATCATACTCTCATAAACATATTTTAAGATAAGCGGTTACCACTTGCCCTTAAACGGCTGTGTTGTGTGGTAGCAATAATGCTATGATAAGCATATATGCAAAATAGTGTGAGTAATTTTATGGCAACCCCTTCAGTGACTGTTTCTGTTAAGAAAAACCCAAATCCAGCCACAAATACGACTGACAATGCCACTGAGAATCAGCCAAATGCTGAGGCTATTGCAGCGAAAGTCGAGCCTGCCGCTGCGCCAACCACCAAAGATGAGTTGATTGCGCTGTATCAGACCGATCCATTGCCAATTAATAATGCGGTAAATAGCAAAGAGCTTGAAAAAGTAGCTCAGCAAAGAGTCGCTTTATATAACAGACAGCGTCGCCGTACCGAGCTATTTTATACCGCAGATAATACCATTCGTCCTACCTATATGGTGCATTCGCTTAAATCACAGTTTGCCGAATATCAGCAGTATGAGATGGTACAGAAGCTTGATCAGCGCGGTATTTTAGATCTTGATAAAGTGGCAATGGCGTGGAAGCAAATACACGTCGTAGATGATTTGATCGCAGATATCGTACGTCATATGCCGGCGCAAAAGCCAGTAGGTTGGCAGCTAACTTCCGTCAATAAAAACCATCTGAAAGTTCCTACCGTGGGCCGCTTACGCGATACTAATAGTATTGCCGACCAAGGCAGTCTAACCAGTTATGTGTTGGGGCATTTTGGGGTAACTAGCTATACCTATGATCGTGCTTATTTTATCGGTCACGTGATGGGTTACTTATTTTGCTGCTATTATTTAGCGCATCTGTCTATCGCTTATGGCGTAACACCGTTGCCTGAGAAAACCGTGGCCAATTATTATTATGCATCGTTAGAAACTGCCAAAATGGTGCGCCTGCTACATAATGTCGATGTACATTGTAAGCGCCGTATTTATCAGCTAGCGGTATTATGCGCGCGATTAAGTGGTTATCAGCTTGATAAATATGTGGAGAAGCTGCTTATTGCTGAGGTTAACGAGTTTGATAAAAAGCAGCAGATTGCTCATTTAGATATGTTGTTAGTAAAAGGGTTGATGCCTGAGATGCCAGACATGATGGGTCTAAAAGATTTTCCTGGTGCGTTTGGCAATGACTAACCTCATCGAAATATCATTCAAGCAGCTATTTAATTTGTTCTTTTACGGGTTATAACATACTCATGCCTGCATACCATTACAAAGCGTTAGATACGGCTGGAAAAATCAAAAAAGGCGTGATGCAAGGTGATTCTTCACGTCAAGTCAGACAAGAGCTACGCGCCCAGTCGTTAATGCCGGTCAGCGTCGATGTGGTCGAGCAGGCCAATAGTAGTCAAGGTAATACCTCCTCACAAAAGCGGTTATCTGCCTATGACTTGGCGCTTGTTACCCGTCAATTATCGGTGTTATTAGCTGCGGCTATTCCCTTAGAAGAAGCGCTGGCTTCGGTAGCAAAACAGTCGCAAAAACCGCATGTAAAATCAGTGATGTTGTCTATTCGCTCTTTGGTGTTAGAAGGCCACGGATTGGCTGAAGCATTGGAGCGAGCGACTAATTTTCCTAAATTATATGTGGCAACCATTGCCGCCGGTGAGCGCTCGGGTCACTTGGATTTAATCTTAAAGCAGCTTGCGGATTACACTGAGAATAAATTTGCACTCCAAAAGAAAATCCAAGGTGCGATGATTTACCCCATCGTATTAATGGTGATGGCCTTAGCGGTTGTGATTGGCCTAATGAGCTTTGTGGTACCAAAAATCGTCAAGGTGTTTGAGCAATCAGAGCAAGCACTACCACTGATTACCCAAATTGTATTGGGGCTGTCTAATATTATTACGCAGTGGTGGTGGTTGATATTACTGGTGATAGCCATTGTGGCAACGCTACTATACCGTTTTGCCAAAACAGAGGTCGGTCAACACAGCTTAGATGGGCTTATTTTAAAAATGCCTGTGTTTGCCCGCTTATCAAAAAGTTTAAATGCAGCACGTTTTGCCAGTACGCTCTCTATTTTGGTACGCTCAGGTGTACCCTTAATCGATGCACTGCAAATTAGTGCGGCAGTCACAACCAATACTCATATTACCCAGACCATTAAAGCCGCCGCTGAAAAAGTGACGGAAGGTGCTAGCCTATCGAGCCAACTCGAACACTCTCCTTATTTTCCGCCAATGATGGTACAGATGATAAAAAGTGGTGAGAATTCAGGTGAACTTGAGGGTATGCTTGGCCGAGCAGCAGATATGCAAGAAGCTGAGGCCACAAACTTTATTAGTACCTTATTGGCATTGCTTGAGCCGCTGATGTTGGTGCTAATGGGCGTGGTGGTAATGATTATCGTGATGGCGGTTATGCTGCCGATTGTTAATATGAATGACTTGGCAGGTTAGCTACTATTTTAGAAAGCTTTAGATGGTAATAATGACCCATACCCCTGTTTGCACCGTGATTACTGTGGTAATATTTTTATCAAGTAGACCATTATTTAACCCTTATATCAGCCAATAAAGTAGAGAACTATGAAAATAAAAACAATGCTTCCTGTTACTGCGCAGCGTCAAGCCGGTTTTACCTTAATTGAAATTATGGTGGTTATCGTTATTTTGGCGATACTTGCCGGATTGGTTGTGCCGCGTGTTGTTGGTCAAAGCGATAAAGCACGTGTGGGCACCACAGAAACTATCTTATCGACAGTATCTAATTCACTCGATTCATACCGTATTGATAACGCACATTACCCGACGACTGCCCAAGGCCTTGATGCACTAATTACCCCACCTGCGGATGCAAAAAACTATCCAGAAGGTGGTTATATCAAAGGCGGCTATCCAACTGATGGCTGGGATAACGAATTACAATATGTGTCACCTGGTTCAGAGGGCCGCCCATATGATTTATTCTCTTTAGGCGCCGATGGTCAACAAGGCGGTGAAGGATTAGACGCAGATATTTATGCCACTCCTTAGAGTTGAGCTTAGTTAAAGCTTGGTTATTTAACTAGGATGACTAAATTGGATTAATATTAGCCTTTAGCAAGGTTATGTAACCAAAGTCAATTGTCCTATAACCAATAGATAGTAAACTAGCCAGCAAGGATAAGAGTACTCTTTTGTGACTTTACCCCTCCTTTATCCCTCCCTATAATAGAAATTGAGAGCAGACATCGTCGCTATCCGCATCTTGCGGGTAGCGACCATTTTTTATACCCTTTACGTTAGCCGCTTGGTTAAGGCACCTCTTTTTAATAGAGGCGACTGAGCATGCTAGCCCCCCGTCTTTTATGAAGCGAATACGATGAAAAAAGTGAACGATAAAACAATACGCTATACAGGCCAGAAGCAAGTAGCTAAATCAGTCAGAACATTCAGTCGTTTAGGATGGATAGCATCTTTAGCTATCGCCTGTACGGTAGGGTCAAGTTTTATTGAGTCGGGGCATTCGCAAGCAGCAAGTCTGGGCGATTTGTTTTCTAGTAGCGCGACATCGAGCCAACCTAAGTTCTTAAAAGTGGAAGATGCTTTCTCCGTTAGCACAGTTCAGCAAGGCAATCAGCTGACTGTTTCGCTTGATATCACGCCCAAGCACTATATTTATAAAGACAAGATAACGCTAAAGCTGCCTGAGGGTGTGACAGCGTCACCTTTTGAGTTCTCCCATCCGTCACAGTCTATTGATGACCCTACCTTTGGTAAGGTGGCCGTATTTAAGCAGCCACAAGTTACCGCTAAGACCACTTTAATTAATCAGACCGGTCAGCCTATCAATCAAGACGTTACTTTGAGGTGGCAGGGCTGTGCGGATGCTGGGCTGTGTTATCCGCCGCAGCGTGAGACAGTGGCTCTAAAATTAGCTGCTGCAGCACCGAGTACTAAAACCGAAGAAAATCCAAAACCTGCTGCCAAATCGGTCGCCAAGCCAAATGTAGCGCAAAAGCCGGTAGATAATGCGCAGTCAAACAAAAGCAATACGTCAGCGGCGACTAAAACGGCCACAGCGGTAGCGGCAAAAACGGCAGCCGATACCAAGGGTAATCAAAGTAACGATGAAGTATCTACGCAAGTGGCCGCTCAGAGCGCTCAACAACAGTTAAATGAAAACACAGACACCAATACAGCAGCTTTAACCGATGACAATCAAAATCAAACCGAGGGGTTAGACGAGACGCTGGTTGAAGAGACAATAATTGAGAATGAAGCAGTAGCGACAGGGGATACCACTGACGCAAATACTTTGGTTCAAAATGCAGCTTTGTCAGGTGATGGCTTATCTACTACAGATAGGGCGTCGCTAAATGTGGAAGGCGTAGTTGATCAAGACCCCTTTGGCCTAGCAGAGCATCCTTGGTTGGCATTATTGCTGCTATTTTTGGCAGGTCTCGGTTTAGCATTCACGCCATGTGTGTTACCGATGCTACCGATTGTCAGTAATATTGTGGCGCGTCAGCACAATCCAACGGCCAGAAAAGGATTGATGCTCAGCGGCAGTTATGCCTTAGGTGTGGCCATTGCTTATGGTGTGCTTGGTGCGGTGATTGCTGTTTTTGGGCAGTCGCTTGGTATTATTGGCTGGCTTCAAAATCCGGTTATTTTACTGGCCTTTGCTGCAGTATTTGTGCTGCTTGCTTTATATATGCTCGATGTGATTCGCATACCTGTGCCCAATGTGATCAAACAAAAGTCACATGCGGTGAGCCAAGCAGGCGATAAATATTTAGGTAATAGTTTTGGTAGTTTTATTGCAGGATTCCTATCGGCATTGGTAGTATCACCTTGTGTTTCAGCGCCTTTATTTGGCGCATTACTTGCCGTATCAACAATCGGTAATCCGCTGCTAGGTTTCGCTGCGTTATTTATGTTGGGCTTTGGGTTATCTGCTCCTCTAATGCTACTGGGTATTAGCCAAGGTAATTTAATGCCGAAGGCAGGCGAGTGGATGAACTGGGTCAAGCAGGGCTTTGCGTTATTACTATTTGCTGTTGCGCTACTATTAATAGAGCGCGTTTTCATCAATCCAATGATGCTAATGCTTTGGGCTGCTTGGTTTATGGTTGTTGCCGGCTGGGTGTGGACATGGAAAGGCCAAGGTCAGCTCTTTAGCAAGCCAGTGGCTGTTATCTTAGGATTGTGGGCGACTATTATTTTAATTGGTGCTGCAGCCGGTAGTCATGATGCATGGCAACCGCTGCGTATTTTTAATCAACCCAATAACAGTCAGGTTCTTCAAACTCTACCTAACCAAACCACGTCGACATTGACGACAGGGGTGGCGTCTGCTGCACAGCCTTCTGACTTACACTTGACCCGACTGGATGATTTAATCCCTGTTATCGAGCAAAACGATAAATTGCTGATTGATCTGACAGCGGAATGGTGCGTTGAGTGCCGTATTATGGATAAAACGTTATTTACCAATCGCCCTGCTGAGATGCAGTCTTGGCAATTGGTGCGTTTGGATGTGACGGAGACCAACGCAGAATCTGCGCGTATTTTATCTGAACTGAATTTATTTGGACCGCCTGCATTATTGTATTTTGTGGACGGTCAATTAAAAGAACAGCAGGTCGGTACCGTAGAGCGAAGTGACTTTGAGAAAACATTGCGTAGTCTGTAGTAATGCTTATCATTTACGAACGTCTAATTAACATGGCTTGATATTTACATAATCTTACATTATATTACGTGTTCAGATGAGGGTGATATAATGGTTTTAAAAAGTAGTCATAGTTATACAAATAACGCTAATAATAACAATGTTATTTTCTCATTGAGCGGCTGCTTATCTCTAATGACAAAGGTATCAACAAGCCTCTTTTTGATGTCAGCACTACTATTGTCAGGGTGTGAGCAAAATACGACAGAGGTACTTGGGTTAAATTCGGCAGAATTAGAGACACCTGCTATCAATCCTATCGAGTTAGAATTTGATTCGATAGGAAATTTAAAACCTAATTCAGAATATAATGAAAGCTCGATTACTTTGCCTATCTCTTGCCGCAATGACAATATTATTGCTGCCTACAACAATAAACAGTCCTCTATTCAAGTTAAAGGCTGCGGCAATGTAAAAGCGGTACTCAGTGATGATACCGAGGGAAGCCGTCATCAACGCTTCATAGTAGAGCTGGATAATACAAAACCAAAGCACACTGTGCTGATTGCCCATAATATTGATTTGGCGCCGCGAGTTGCAGGACTTACGCAAGGTGATGATATTGTGTTTTATGGTGAGTATGAATACAATGAGCAAGGCGGCGTTGTTCACTGGACCCATCATGACCCTGCAGCAAGACATCAACATGGCTGGATTGAGCGAGAAGGTAAGCGCTTTCAGTAGTAAAACAGGTGTTAATTCTAGTGTAAAGGGTTAGGCTTTATGCTAGTGCGATATTCATTATCCTATCAAAATAACCCCTCTTTTTTCTCGCTATTTAAAGGTTTGTCTGCGGCATAATGATTTAACAAGTTAGCGCCTAGCTACTTGGTTTACTCATACCTCTTTGGTTTACCTTATTTTCAATAGCAAAACGATGACTTTACAATATTTATCAGGAATAGGCATGACAAATCTGCAGCCTTTAGCACCAAGTTTCAAGAACAAACTTCCACGTATCAACCATTTAACTCTATCAATAGCTGCTGTATGTCTTGCACCTGCATTAGCTATGACAGTAGCAAATGCTGCGGAGACTGAGAAACCTCAGTTGACTGTAGATAGCTTTATGCAATGTGCCGAATTAAAATTGGGAGCAGCACGATTGGCCTGTTATGACAAAACAGTAAATGGTCAAAAGAGCACAGTAGGCCGCAAAAAGTACCCGTTAGACTTATCTCGCACCGTTAAAGCATCGTTTAGCGATTTACGTCCAACCCCTGTTATTGCTGATGATGCAGATAACTTAAGTGCAGATGGTGAGATTAATCCAGGCGCGCCAACGGAAGAAGGCAATGCGCGTTTAGCAAAAGCGGGCGTTACCGTTGATGATTTTGCTGCTTATACGCCTTTAAGCTTGGCCTACGACTTAGACCAAAACAGTGAGCTTGGTACGTGGCGTGTCAGACCACATGATTTTATTTATTTCATGCCAGCGTTTGCACACTTTGATCCAAACCGTACACCACATTCACCAACGCAGGACCCAACCCCAGATGAGCTTCAAGACTATGGTGAAGAATATGATGATTCATTGGAATTGAAAGCTCAGATATCATTGAAAACTAAAGTGGCGGAAGATTTGTTTGATACCAATGCTGACCTTTGGTTTGGTTATACTCAGCAAATGCATTGGCAGGTTTATAACGAAAAATACTCACGCCCGTTCCGTGCCACAGACTACATGCCTGAGATATTCATAACTCAGCCTGTACGAATGGACCTACCTTTTAATGGTCGTCTACGTATGTTAGGTGCCGGTGCGATTCACCATTCAAATGGCCAATCAGATCCTCTATCACGTTCGTGGAATAGACTGTATCTGATGGGCGGTGCGGAGTGGGGCAAGTTGACCCTAGTTCCAAAAGTCTGGACTCATATCAAAGATTCTGACAAAGGCGACAACCCAGATATTACTGATTACTATGCCCATGGTGAGCTAAAAGCACTTTATGACTTTGGTAGAGGCGAGTCTTTAGCGGCAACAGGTCGTTATAATATCGAAGAGGGTAATGGTGCCATTGAGCTGAACTATACTTATCCTATCACGCGCGACCTACATGGCTTCTTCCAGATATTCCATGGTTATGGCGAATCTATTATCGATTATAACGATAAAACAACAGCCGTTGGTGTTGGTATTTCACTAAACGACTGGAAAGGCTTATAATCGATTTTAGCAGCGGTGTACCCGCCTTCTATGCCTTTGGCATGTGGCGGATACAGTATTTACAGCGCCAGTGTTGTTTATGCGGTATTAATAACAAAGCCACTGCTGAGCACAATAATGAGTCTTTAAGCCGTGATAAGTCCTCTTTTAGGTTGACTGCGGCGTTGGTTTGCCACGCCTGTCACAACGAGACAGTATGGCGACCATCTGCAAATTTTTTATATTTAAAAGAGCCTAATAGAGCCTCTCCATTAGGCTCTTCTTTTGCCCAAAATTCGACCTCTCATACCTCAAATCATCTCTCAGAGCTAAGCGTTCAAGCAGCAGCGATTCACAGCGGATATATGCGTGCTGCGCTTATTGCCTTTAAATATCAAGAGCAGCTAAGTGCCCTGCCTATTTTGGTTCACGCGCTGCGTCAATTACCCAAGCCTATTGGCTGTGATGCTAATAATAGTGTGATTTTACCAGTGCCGACGACAGGTAATCGCTTGGCCAAACGAGGCTTTAATCCGACCATTATCTTAGCGCATTATCTATCGAGGCATTGGCAGATTCCACTATGGCTTGGTGTGGGCCGCAGTGATGATGCGGTGAATCAACAAGGCCTTGATCGGCGAGAACGACAGCAGAATATGGATAACGCATTTCATCTGACCTCACGTTTACCTACCAATAAAAAACTGCTTTTATTCGATGATGTCATGACCACCGGCACCACGTTATCAGCATTGGCATTGAGCTTAACGAAAAGCAGCCCATCCATTGTCTTATCGGCATATACCTTAACCAGTGGTAAATAAGCCGACATTTAACAGTCAAAGCAGTTATGCTACAGCACTGTGCTTTTTCATTCCGATAAATGGACAGGTGCTTGGTACCAAAGACGATAGGATAGGTAGGTATTAGTTGGCAATGAGAGGTGATGATATTAGGGACAGCAGTAGGGTTAAAGGATTTACGCTGATTGAAATGATGTTGGTGGTGACTGTTATTTCGATATTGTGTCTTATCGCTTATCCCAATTATCAAGATTATTCTAAGCTAAATGCTCGTACTGTAATGATGACGCAGTTACAAAATCAGGCCAGTCATATTCATAGACAGAAGTTGATACGAGCGAGTGATGTTCAGTTAACGTTGCAAGCAACAGATGATGCAAGCTTGTATAGCGTGTCTCTTACTCACTTAAGTGACACTCATTGGATACTAATAGCCATACCCATTGAGGGCAGTAATATGAGTGGTGATGGTATCCTAAGCATAGATGCCTTTGGTCAAAGATGTCACCGAACTCAGTGTGGTAATGGTAATGAATGGCGCTGATTGATAATCTTCTATATCAGGATGAATAATCTATTTGTATTTCGACGACAAAGCATAAGCAACCAAATCAGCAATCAGACAAGCAGTCGGGCTTGGGACTAGTGGAAGTATTGGTGTCTTTGCTGTTACTTGCGGTTGCAGCACTAGGATATGCAGCGCTGCAAATTCAAACGTTGGGCGCAACAGATGATGCGTTAATCCGTACTCAGTCTATAACCTTATTACACTCTGCAGCAGAACAGATTCGCATCAATGCCGTCGATAATGTCATTAATCAAACGCTAATCAGTCAGCAATCCTTTAATAATACATCTGCTAATGAAACCGCCTCTGACGTTCTTGCTCACTATGCTAAGCAGTTTGCGATTGAACCCTCTGTATCCACTGATACTGCATTAACTTCCATAGATTGCCAAAATCAGCCGTGTCTACCTAAAGATAGGGCAACTTATGATGTACTCGAATTAAAAGCCCGCGCAGCGAATATTGGTGTGACGTTAGGACTGGTGGCTTGCCCTAATGGTCAGGTTACAGCTAATAATACGGCTATCTCTAGCTACTGTTTGGTTGCCGCATGGAATGCAACCACAGCGACCCGAGGCGATACAAGCCAAGACTGCTTTGAAGCCCAATTGGGTGGTTATAGTAAAGAGGCAGACTGCGTGTTTATGGAGGCATACTAAAGGTGGCTAGTCACTTAAAACCGGCCGACCTTGTAAAGTCTGCACATGGATTTACTTTAGTTGAGCTGCTGATTTCACTGGCATTAGGATTACTGATAAGCGGTGCGGCTTTGGCTTTGTTTTTAGAAAGTGCAAACAATAAACGAGCTCAAGAAAGCGTGGATGATATTCAAGATGCGGCAGTATTTGGTTTGCATTATCTAGAAAAAGAGATTGCCATGGCGAATCTAGGTGCTTATCGCCCGATGAGCGCCAACTCGCCGGCAACTGGGCTGCTGCTATCGACTTCCATAGCATCCGGTTCACAGTTTATCGGCAATCTAGCAGGCTTTGGGCATCAGCAGAAATTTGCTGCATTGGTCTCAAGCAGTAATAGCCATCCTTCAAATACAAAACTGCAAAATAGTGATCAGCTAACCATTCAATATACAGCACCTTTTGAGATAGCAAATTGTGAAGGCGCTATCGTGCGTAAAGGGCAGGTTGTGGTAGAGCGCATTTTCACGCGTGAAGCGACTGATGACTCGACCAATGAACTGGTACTGGCATGTAACGCAGGTACTTATGATAGACCGGTTGCTATAGATAGTCTTGTGACCAAAACAGATCAATATGCCGTCACTGCAACGCAGCTATTACGTAAATTAAATTCACGCAGGAAAGGCAGCGTACTAATCAATCGAGTGGATTATTTTACGGTAAAGCTGGGTGTTATGAGTGAGCAAGGTCTACAATATATGACTATCAAGGAGTATTGCGGTGGCGGCTGCGATACGCTCGATGAAATAAAAAGGCCTGTGGCGCAAGGTGCCATAGTGGCGATTAAACTGGGCATGATTGTTCGAAGTAGATACCCAGTGGGCGCTCAAGGTGACAATAAATATCGAGTATTGGGTGAGGATGTGGTTTTAGACACGAGCAAAACAGAGAATAAATATACCCGCCGAGTATTAGAAAAAACCATCCGATTAAAAAACAGCGTGCTGCCTACCCATGCGTTTGCTGCTTCCTACAGGCAGGGCAGTCAATATGAATAATAGCCTATTCACATTGCCTAACCGTCAATTGGGTGCGACCTTAATAATCGTATTAATTATGCTGTTGTTTTTGGCCATTATCGCCAGTATCAGCATACGCAATAGCCAGACAGCGTTAAAGGTAACCACTGCCGCGCAGGTGCAGCAGCTACTCATGCAATCCTCAGATTTGCCTCTGGCTCAGCTGCATATGGCAGGTATCACGATAGCATCCCAAGCGTCAAACCTGACGCTATTAGAGCAGATGAGTACTGATGCACTTGGTCCGATTCAGGTGTGGCAGCGTCAGGGGCTGTATAAACATGCAGAATACGCCCTGTGTTATCAGCCGGTGCAGCGGAATAATTTATATCAAACCAATCAGCATCGTATTTTATTGAGTGCTGATGGCAGTCGCACGCTCGGTAAACATGATGGCTATTGTCATATTGCCAGTGGCAATAGCACCTATTACACCAGTGCCCGTAAAACAGTGGCTACCCAAGTGTCGCTTAGTCAGGTTTTTCCGAATGAAGTAAGCAGCGAGAATATTGAGTCGCTGCCATTTCAAAGTACTGCCGAAGGTGTTGATGAAGAAACAGTTAATGGCGCAAGTAGCCTACGCATAAGAGCGGTTGTCAGCTCTGTACTACCCATTATGGCCAATCGTAGCAGTCTTAAACAGATTGACGATTGTTTTAAATTAGCAGCAGGCAGTCTGGCCGGTAATGAGATTAATAACAATCAAATCCACTGCTTAAACAACACCGATGCGCCGAATAATATCCAAGTACAAGACTATATATATCACAGTAATTTTGAATAGCAGACAGGGAGTTAGTCGCATTATCAGCAAAATTTGTAGTGTTTTCAAAACATTAAGAGTGATGTTTGGGATAAGTGTGCCCGTATTGGCAACCTGTGTATTCATCTCTTCTAGCTTTGCCGCGAACCATCAAGGCGATTTGGTGATTTATAAAGGCGGTCTACCTGTTGGCCCAATCGGTGAGCAGTTACTTAGGCCGCAACCACCCTCTGGCAATGCCATTTTATTGATGCTGGATATGAGCCCTATTGAGGGAGAAGCTTTAAATACTGAGTTTCATGCACGAAAAGCCAAAATGATAAGTACGGTTAAGCTCTTAATTGAAGACACAGGCGAGAATCGACTTAGTGAAGATACCCTAGCAGGTCTCGGCAGTTATCCCAATAGTAGGCCAAGCACGGCGAGTATCCATGTTTCTGTCGGACGTTTGGGCCCTATAGGCTCAGCACATCGACAAAGGTTGCTGATCTCTGTTAATCAACTACAAAATACAGATGCTATTGGCTCTATGTCAGCCGCTTATTCCGAAGCGGGCATGTATATGATGGGAACAAAGCAAGATAATAATACTGTACCTAATTATCGGGTCTGTCGCCCCAATGCAGAGTTAGCAACATCGGCAAATCCTTATCTCTCTTATAGTACATTTGATAATCAAAATAGCTCGTTAGCAGAATCTGCTGTTGTGCAACATGGCGCAATATTTTTTATGACCTCTGGTATGCCATCAACAAGTCTACCTTTACCGCTTGCTGCTATTCGTCAGTCTTTGAATCCGCTTTTGCAAACGGGAGCAGCTGAAAGAGATATTAATAGTAATCCATTAATGGCTCAGGTTGAGCTTATGACGTCGGCTAGTAGTATTAGTAATCAGAACCTCTGCAGCTTTAGTTCATTGATAAGTTCACCGCAACAACATTGGCAGTGTATGAGTGAGTATGCCAAACGTCTAAATTCCACGAGCAATCCAAGTAGTCGTGCTATTAATACCGGTGTTTTTGTTATTGCGCCCGATAAGATAGTGATGAATAACAACAGCTGTAAAGTGACGAGTATCAACAGCCCGTTATCAAATACTAGTAGACAGCTGCAGATAACAAACTATCAAAATGCCTGTCAATTGGGCAGTCGTCAGGTAGGGGGTGGCGGCTTTTATATTACTGACCTAGACATCAGTAATCGCAGTATTCAAACTTTTGCGGATGCCATCAAGCAGCGTTCAGAAAGCTTAAGTAGCTTGTCCATGAAGCCGGCAGGTATGTTAGCCAGTGGCTCCATGAGTGTACCTGCTAGCCCGTTAGGATCTGGCGAACTCATGACGCAAGGATTTATGCCAATGGTAGTGCCTAATTTGGGAGCCGGAAAATCTCAGTGGCAAGGTGGACTACAGCGATACATCGATAGTTATCAGGGCTACATGACTGAGCAAGGTGAAAGGCCTTCTCAAGCAACGTCTCGACTGATGCAAGGTGTGAACGCTGGTTATGGTTTATCCGAATCATCTATCACTGGTTTAGAAACAGATAGTCATGCACAAGACACCAATGTAGTTTATCTCAGCCGATCACAGACAGGCAGGTTAACAAAAATAGATCCAGCCATGTCCTCGATTAGCCATGTTCGATTGTTTTCTGACATTACTGATACGGTTACCTCTAAAGATATTTTATTACAGCGGCTGCTATTAAATTATATGGGTTATTCCGTCGATGATTATCATCCTGAGAGCACAACGGATAGTCAAATACGGTTAAGCAAAATACCCAATACATCTAATGGCATAGCACTAAATAGAGGCGCAGTAATTCATTCAATACCAGTCTCTTTTGCTGCAAAAGCCACACTAGATGAAGAAAGTGGAGACTATATTGCTGACAACCAATATCTATTATTTGGGGCAATGGATAATGCATTACATGTAATCAATAGCCACAGCGGCAAAGAAGTATTTGCTTATTTTCCGCGTGAGGTATTGGCTCATAAAGGTCAATATAAAGGCATCACAGCTGAGCTAACAGCAGACAAACATAAGGGCGATAATACGCCAAGCTTTGGGGTAGATGGCCCTTGGCAGGTGTATACAAAATATAAAGCGCTCACAGATACGACGATAGTTGCAGAAGCCATTTATGCGTATGGCGGTGCTAGGTTGGGTGCACAAGCTTATTATGGTTTGGATTTGACTGATATTGATAAAGGCGGAGCACCCAAACAGTTATTTAGTATCACAAATTCTGGGAAGTCTGGAGTGTTCAAACGATTGGGATATGGGTGGGGCAAGCCTGCCGTTACCAAGATACGTTGGCTGGGTCAGCCAAAGTTAGTGGTGATATTTTCTGGTGGTTATGATTCTAAATATGATAAGACCAATAGCCAAATAATACAGATGTCAGCGAATGGCAACGCTGATAATTCTAGTAACTCAAAAACTGAAGGTAATACCATTTATATTGTCGATGCTATTAGCGGTAAGCCGTTAATTGTCGTCAGTCATTTAGGTGATGACGTCAATCAGCCACAAGCTAATAATGCAGATGGTGCATATGTCAGTAGTAATCATACAACCTCTCCTCTAGCAGTTTTAAATAGCCATATGCGCTACAGCATTACCGGTGGTGTCAAAGTATTGGATAGAGATGCCGACGAATTGGCTGACCACGTTTATTTCGCTGATTTAAATGGACAGGTATTTAGACTTGATATTGATAATAAATCACTCAGTAATTCACGCGCTAGAGTACAGCGTATTGCCAATTTAAATAGCTACTCAAATAGCTACTTGAATACCGGTGCGTCTTTACCAACTCCTCGTTTTTATGAGACGCCCACGGTAACTATTCAAAGCAATGCTCAAGGTAATAAGTTTGCGACCATTAGTGTGGTATCTGGTGATCGCAGCAATCCACTGTCAGCCAGTCGTCAGCCACAAGCGGTTTATACGTTTTATGATAAAGACATTGCAAAGCAGGGTTTGTTTAGTTCAGATTTTAAATTAGCAGCAACGATAACCGCACAGCTGCCGGAGCTAGGGCTAGGAGTACAATCATTACAGGGTGAGCCGCTTAATTATAATGGTACTTCTAACAATAATATGAGTCAGGTTTATCAAGATTATGACGGTTGGATGGCACCCTTTGAGTATTATGGTTCAGATACGCAGTCAGCATTTGATGCAGCAGGCAGTCATTATCTTAAAGGATTGGGCCAGATGGCAGCAATCGCTAATAAGCTTTATGCCGCTGCTTATAATCCAAGAGATGGCGGTCATGATGCTCAAAATGGCTGCTTAGAAGAAGTGCTTGGCACGACAGAGATTTATCAATATTGTCTGCCGTATGGCATTTGTCAGCGTGACCCTAGTTCAAATACTAGCCAAACGGCAAGTGGCTCTACGGATGATGTGAATAACAGTAGCAGTCATCATCAATATCAGCGTTATAGAGCCGGTAAAGGCATATTGCCGCCAACATTTGGGACGGATTTTATTGACGGCAAGCTTAACGCCAAGTCGCGGCGACTGATTAATCAGGGTAGTATACAAAAAGAGTTTATCGCTCTACAGACAGATGATGCTGATATAAAAACCAGTTTTAAGGTCAAGGGAACTTTGACGCCACTGATGTGGTTTGATTTTCATTCTAAGAAATAAAGGTTGGTTTTTGTTAAATATTAAAAGGGCAGTGGACTGATTATATGGGGCTTATATCAGATGGAGAATAAAGATTGAGATTAGCCCAAGGGTTTGCACTTATTGAAATGGTTATTACCTTGGTTATCATTGCTGTTTTAGTCAGTATTGCTATGCCCAATTATCAGCGCTACCAGCAGCAAAATATCCATGCGCAGGCGCAGCAGCTAAACCTAAATATCGCCAATCAGCTAACTCGCTGGCGTGCCAAGACCTTAACTTATCATAACTTTGTTGCTCAGCAGCAGCTAGAGAGAGGGGCAGTTATTTATATTCCGTCAGACAGTGATGAGCGAAGCTATCGCTATAAGACAACCATCGATGTGAGTGATGGCAATACATGGCAAATCATTGCTCAGCCGAATATCAATTTGCGCGCGTTTGATAATTCGCCTATCTATTATATGAATAGCTTAGGCCAGCGCTGTAGCTTTGCTTATCCCTCGAACACCGTAACAGGTCAGCAATTATATTACATAGGTGCACAGTGTCAGTTGTTAGGTGCAAGGCATTGGTAATTTTAAATGATGTAGGTGTGATACGATAGAGCGCAGAAATGCTTCAAGCGTTGAATTAACTTAGATAGTGAAGCGCTAAACTAAATAGCTGCTTAAGATTGGGGCTGGGGCATAAACGAAGATATGAGCGGAAGTATAAATACAAAATAGTTTGAAACAATGATGTTTCTAACAATAAGGACATTAAATGAATACTCAAAAAGGGTTTACCTTAATCGAGTTAATGGTGGTGGTTTCGATCATCGGCATCTTGGGATTAATTGCCATTCCAGCCTATAAAGACTATACGCGCCAGACCTCAAGTACTGCCTGCCTTGCTGAAACCAAGCTAATGAGCAATAAGGTGTTCGTACAAATGCATACGGCCACCACTGATTTAGAATACGATCAGATACAAGCATTATTAGATAAAGGTACCTCAGCCTGTGCCAAGATAGAATACACTGCAGGCCAAGCTGCGGTTGTGGCCGATACGACAGTGACACCTGCTATTGCTGAAACTCCAGCAACTGATTCGACGATTAACGGTACTATTTTGAAGCCTTTAGAAGATAAAAAGAACGCATTGTGCCGTATTGGTGAGGTGATTAAATGTGAGATTACCACTTAATACTTAGACCAGCTTAGACTACTTGGCTTCTTTAAACTAGGGCGTGTCGAACATTCGACCATGGCACTGGCGGCGACTCTTTTTTAGTCAATATGCAGTGAAATTTTTGACGCTTAGTCATTCTAAGTTAGACAATTTCGCAATATATTGGCAAAAAAGAGTCCCGCCCCTGAGAGCGGATTAAGCAAAGCACTGCTTTGCCCGTTCGCAAGGCGAGAGCTGTGCTCGAGTGAGGCTGATGCTAAAATCGCCCCAGACGTTGTTGCAAACCTAGTCAAGGTCTAGACATTAACTACGGTTTACGCCTAGTCTGAAACAATTTTAGCTATCAGCAGTGCTAATTTGCGAATGTTCCACACGCCCTAATAAAGAAACCATAAAAAAGCGACCCAATTCGGGTCGCTTTTTTAGCTAATAAGATGAACTATCTCATTTGTGCTTTAAGTTATTTATGCTTAAAGTGGCTTAACGCTCTAGATACTGAATCTTGCCTTCCACACCGTCCCACTTTTCAGCGTCAGGTAGTGGACCTTGCATTTCAGTGATGTTTGGCCATTCTTCTGCAAGCTCAGCGTTTAGCTCAATAAACTCTTCTTGGCCTTTAGGCACTTCGTCTTCAGAGAAAATCGCATTTGCTGGACATTCAGGTTCACACAACGCACAGTCAATACATTCATCAGGGTGAATAACCAAGAAGTTAGGCCCTTCATAAAAGCAGTCCACAGGGCAGACTTCAACACAATCGGTGTATTTGCAGCGGATGCAATTATCAGTGACAACAAATGTCATAGCGAGCTACCTTTATAAAAGTTATCTTAGCAGTCTATGTCAGTCACTATGGCGTATGGTGCTCTTATGATAATCACTGGATAAAAATCTATTATCAGTGACCAAGAGTCCATCTCAAGCTAAGTGAAATGTGCAACCAAGATAAATTAGGAGTGAGTAATAAGATTAATTTAGGGTGCTATTTTACCCTGTTAAGGTCTATTTCACAAATTCGCATCAGTCAAGTTTTGTTGCCTGTTTTAATTCATAAATTAAATCCAGTGCTTGCTTCGGCGTAAGCTCATCAGGTTGCAGCTGCTGTAGCCTCTCTAAAAGAGCGTTAGCCTTAGCGTCTATAGGGCTAGGCGCTATATTTATAGCTGACTGCTGGGCAACTAAATCCTCTTTTTCTAAGTGAGAATTATAGTGTTCCGTCGCAGAACCAGCCTCGGTTTGTCGCTTATTTACACCGCTATCGTCAGCATTTGCATAAGCTTTATCGAATTTAGCATGATTATCATCGGTATCTAACGATTCAAAATCGAATCCATTCTCAATGCTATCTATTGATTGGTTTAGTGGCTTGGTCAATAAAGTGTTTTGCTCGTTAAGATAATGCTGAGCGGCTTCTAAAACGCTGTCGGGGATACCGGCCATTTTTGCCACGTGCAGACCAAAGCTTGAGCTGGCAGCGCCTTGTTGAATTTTGTGCAGCAGTAATAGCTGTCCATCAATATGACTGGCTGCCACATGCACGTTGCGCAGTTGATGTCTAAGCGCGTCTTGATGGGCAAGCTCGGTCAACTCAAAATAATGGGTAGCAAATAAAGTCAGGCTACGCATAACACAAAGCTGTACTGCACAAGCATGAGCGATGGCCAGACCATCTGTGGTCGAGGTACCGCGTCCAACTTCATCCATCAGCACCAAGGAGCGATCAGTGGCTAAATTTAGAATTTGAGCGGTCTCAATCATCTCAACCATAAAGGTGGATTTACCGCCTGCCAAGTCATCGGCAGAGCCAATACGGGTAAAAATACGGTCGATATCACCGATAATGGCTTTTGAGGCAGACACAAAGCTACCACAGCAGGCAAGCAATACAATCAAAGCTGTTTGACGCATATAAGTGGATTTACCACCCATATTCGGGCCAGTAATAAGTAAAAGTCGCTCGGGATTTTCTACCGTACCTAACTGGCAGTCATTTGCCACGAAGTGTTGAGGACTGGAGGTGCTGCCGGCTTGATGATTGGCGATTTTGGGCTGACTCATGGCTTCAACCACCAAGTGACGCCCGGCTTCGATATTAATATAACTGCTGCTGCTATCGAGAGCAGGACGCACCCAGTTATTCTCTTTGGCCAGTATTGCCCAATTAAGCAACACATCAATTTGAGCCACTGCCGCACTGAGACGCTGAAGATGGCTTAGCTGCTCGCTTAAATCGAGCAATAGCTTTTGATAGAGCGCCTTTTCACGGGCCAGTGCATTAGTCTGCGCATCAAGATAGTTAATCTCTAAATCTTTTAGCGGCTCGGTAATAAAGCGCTCGCTGTTCTTTAAGGTTTGACGGCGGATAAAATGATCAGGTGCTTGAGCCGCTTGTCCTTTTGGCAGTTCAAAATAAAAACCGCTCACTTTATTAAAGCCAACTTTTAAACTCGGCAATTGATGTTCATGGCGTGCGTCATTTGCCATGTCATCCAAGGTTTCTTGAATATTGTCATGCAAATGCACCAGACGATCAAAATCCTCATCAAAGCCTGTCGCAATCATACCGCCATCACGAATGTGCGCTGGTGGCTCTTCTACGATTGCAGACTCTAAAAGTGCTTTGATATCCAACAGCTCTACATGCTGTTCGGGCAGTTGACCGCTTAGCATCGGTAGCAAGCCTGAATTATCAGAATTTAGCCCCATATTTTGTAGGGAGTTTGCCAATTGCTGACTGTGATGGATACTGTCTGCTAAGCGGCGTAGGTCACGAGGCTTAGCACTGTGCAGACCAATACGACTGCTAATACGTTCAATATCAAAGATATTATGTAGCGTTTCTTGTAGTGTTATAAGGTTAGATAGCGTAGGCTGATTTACCAACCACTCAACTGCATCAAGGCGTTGTATTAAGGTGCCTTGTGATTGAGCCAAACGTAGGGGACGCTTTAATTGATTAGCGAGCAGGCGTTTACCCATAGGCGTTTGACACTGATTAACCACGGTCAATAGACTGGTGCCGGTCGGACTAACTGGCGCAAATAGCTCTAGGTTACGACTGCTGATATCATCAATAATCAGATAGTCTTCATCTCGTTCAACGATAAGCTCGGTCACTTGCGGCGTATGGCGCTGCTGCGTTTGCTGTGCATAATGAATCAGTGCTGCGCTACTGGTCTGAGCGACTATGCTATCAGCAATGCCAAGACCCTCTAATGTTTGTACATTAAATTGTCGGCATACGGTTTCGCCGGCATGCTGTGGATGAAAGTCACTGGCGGCGACACTAATCACCGGACAATACAGCTTGTCTTGTAGCCAGTGTCGCCAATCATCACTAAGGGTCTCAGAAATGATGACTTCACTTGGCGCAAAGCGGGTTAACACCGTAAGTAAGCGCTGTTTTAGGATATTTTCATAATCAGTACTCTGACTCTGCGACGCTAGCTGATTATCAGTGTTGAGCAGTGTTTGAGTGCGTAAAGTACCGGCATTGATGTCCAGCTGACTGACACCAATTTGCATGTATTTAAGCTTGTTAGCCCCTTTACCAAGCTTTAGGTCAATGGCGACCACGCTCGGTGTTTGATTGGGCGCAATGAGAGCATCATCGGTCAATGTTCCCGCAGTTAGCGTTTTAACTACTTCACGGCGCATAATGCCTTTATTGGCCGGTTTGTCTGCTTCATCATCGGCAGTAGGCTCTTCTTCGACTTGCTCACAAATCACTACAGTTTCGCCTGCCGCAATGAGACGTGCCATATAGCTTTCTGCGGCGTGAAAGGGAACCCCTGCCATGGCAATATTATTTCCGGCTTTGTCATTACCGCGACGGGTTAGGGTGATGTCTAAGATATCAGCGGCGCGCTGTGCATCTTCAAAAAACAGCTCATAAAAGTCGCCCATACGGTATAGCAGTAATGCATGCGGATATTGAGCTTTTAAAGTGAGATATTGCACCATCATTGGCGTGTGGTCATCCAGATTATACTGGGTGCCAGCGATGTTTAAGATATTAGTATTACTTCGATTACTTGGGGTATTAGACATAGTAGACGCTTAAGCAAAGTCACAAATAAGAATTAAAAAGAGAGGAGACAGCCGAATTCGATGTTATAAAAGAGGTTGTCAAAAACCACCATTTTAACATCTATTGCCTAATAAATAATGGGGGCGCATACCTTATTGAACAACCAGAGATAGTAAACATTCATGCTGATTTTAGGAAAAAGAATAAATATATTGTGAGTGTAGAATCACTTGCCCTTGTATCTATCAATACTGTTACCATATATAATAAATAAAATTTTTTTCGGTCGGCACCTAAAGATGCCAGACTCAGTCGATAGATAGGTCCACAAAGTTATGTTGTCAAAAATAGTCGGAAGCGTTATTGGAACAAAGAACGATCGTGAGCTGAAACGTATGCGTCAGATTGTCGCAAAAGTAAATGCTCAAGAAGAGGCAGTTGCTGCGCTCACAGATGAGCAGCTTCGCGAAAAGACAGCAGAGTTTAAGCGTCGTTTCGATGAAGGCGCCAGTTTAGACTCTTTGTTGCCCGAAGCCTTTGCGGTGTGTCGTGAAGCCTCGAAGCGTGTACTGGGTATGCGCCATTATGATGTGCAGATTATCGGTGGTATCACCTTGCATGAAGGCAAAATTGCCGAGATGCGTACTGGTGAGGGTAAAACCTTAATGGCGACTCTTGCCATTTACCTAAATGCCATCAGCGGTAAAGGCGTGCACGTAGTTACTGTCAACGATTACTTAGCGGCGCGCGATGCAGAGTTAAACCGTCCATTATTTGACTTCTTAGGTTTAACGGTTGGCGTTATCTACTCGCAGCAGCCACCTCAAGAGAAGATTGAAGCCTATCAATCTGATATTACTTATGGTACTAACAACGAATACGGCTTTGATTATCTGCGCGATAACATGGTGTTTAGCCTAGCTGAGAAAAAACAGCGCCCGCTTAACTACTGTATTATTGATGAAATTGATTCTATCTTAATTGATGAGGCGCGAACGCCGCTTATTATCTCAGGTCAAGCCGATGATTCATCTGCAACTTATGCGCTGATTAATACCATTATTCCTCGATTGAACCGTTCGCAAGATGAAGAAGCTAATAAGAATAATGAAGATGGCGACTTCTGGATTGATGAGAAAAACCGCTCAATTGAGATTAGCGAAAAAGGTTACGAGAAGATTGAGTCTTTCTTAATCGAAGTGGGCGAGCTTGACGAGAATGAAAGTTTATATAGCCCAACCCGTCTGCCATTATTAGCTCATGTACAAGCAGCAATTCGTGCGCATCATATCTTTGTGAAAAACGTGCACTACATCGTTGATGATGGCGAAGTAATTATTGTTGATGAAAATACGGGCCGTACCATGCCGGGTCGCCGCTGGTCAGATGGTCTGCATCAGGCAGTTGAAGCTAAGGAGGGCGTTGAGATTCAAGCAGAAAACCAAACGCTTGCAACAACCACTTTCCAAAACTATTTCCGTCTCTATGAGAAGCTATCAGGTATGACCGGTACAGCCGATACCGAAGCGGCTGAATTTAAATCAACGTATGACATCGACGTCGTGGTTATCCCAACCCATAAGCCGATTGCACGTATTGATTTAGATGACCAGATTTTCTTAACCAAGCTTGGTAAATACAAAGGTATTATCCGCGAGATTAAAGAGATTCAGAAAAAAGGCGCACCAGTACTGGTTGGTACCGCAACCATTGAGGCCAGTGAAGAGCTGTCTTATTTGATGGATCAAGAAGGTATTAAGCACAACGTTCTAAACGCCAAACAGCACGAACGTGAAGCTGAGATTATTGCGCAGGCGGGTAGTCCACGTGCGGTGACCATCGCGACTAACATGGCCGGCCGTGGTACCGATATTATCTTGGGTGGTAACTGGCAGGCGTATATTACTGACCCTGACAATGTTAGCCCAGAGGAGATGGCGCGATTAAAAGCGGCTTGGCAGAAAAAGCATGACGAAGTCATCGCTGCTGGCGGCCTGCACATTATCGGTTCTGAGCGTCATGAGTCACGCCGTATTGATAATCAGCTGCGTGGTCGTGCCGGTCGTCAAGGTGACCCAGGTCAATCTCGATTCTTCCTATCGCTTGAAGATGACTTAATGCGTATCTTCGCCGGTGACCGCGTGGTGAATATGATGCGCGCCATGGGTCTAAAAGAAGATGAAGCGATTGAACATAAAATGGTGTCTCGCTCTATCGAGAACGCGCAAGGTAAAGTAGAAAGCCGCGACTTTGACGCGCGTAAAAACCTTCTAAAATACGATGATGTGGCAAACGAGCAGCGTAAGGTTATCTACTCACAGCGTGATGATTTGCTTGCAGAAGCGGACCTTAAAGAGGCGATTGAAGAGATGCATCGTGATGTTTATGATGCGTTAATCAGCCAGTTTGTGCCACCAGGCTCTATCGATGATCAGTGGGATATTGACGGCCTAGAAGATGAGCTTGAAAGCGAGTTCAAATACTATATGCCGATTAATGATTGGCTTGATGAAGATCGCCGCTTAGATGAAGATGGTCTGCGTGAGAAAATCATCGACACTGCAATTATGCGTTATCGTCATCGCCGCGAGCAAATGACACCAGAGAATGCTGCACAGCTTGAGCGTCACTTTATGCTACAAAGCTTAGACCGTCACTGGAAAGAGCATTTAACTCAAATGGATCAGCTGCGTAAAGGGATTCACTTGCGTGGTTATGCTCAAAAAAATCCAGAGCAAGAGTATAAGCGTGAGTCGTTTGATTTATTCCAGATGATGCTGGGTGCTATTAAATCAGATACGGTACAAGATTTATCGCGTGTCCATATCCCGACTAAAGAAGAATTAGAGGCGATGGAAGCGGAGCGTCTGGCTCAAGCCGAACGTCAGAGAATGATGTTTGAGCACGACGAAGTCGATAGTTTGACCGGTGAGCGTCATAATTCACCAGAGGTTGCTGCGCTTAACCAATCTCAGGCGAATAATAGTCCAGTAAACAACAATACACAACTGAATAACTTAGCAGCGGCACAAGCGGCAGGCGCAGCGGGTAATCAAGGTGAAAATCCTTATGCCAATATGGGTATCAGCCGTAATGCACCATGCCCATGTGGTTCTGGTCTACGCTACAAGCAGTGTCATGGCAAAATCTAGTTCTAATGTCGTCTGGTTTAATTTTAAAATATGGGTTAAATTAGATGAATTGGGTTCTAGCATAAGTCATGCTATTGCGTATATAATTTGATAAATGGCGCAGCCTTGATAGTAGTCAGTAGTAAATGGTTTCGCCAAATTAGGCTTGTTTTAAGGCCACTTTGCACATAAGGATAAGTAGTATGATAAACAACAAGTCATTAAAATTAAGTTTATGGACCGCCATGTTTGCCGCTACTATTGGGCTAAGTGCATGTCAAAAAGATGCTGCAGACGCACCAGAGCAAGAGACGGATGCTGAAGTAGCGACAATGTCAGCTGATCCAGCTGAGGGTAATCAGCCTGCGATTGTGGCAGATGATCTCGATGATTTAGACAGTGCAGACGCACATGAGCAGTCAGTAGAAACACCTGAAGTAGGTGCAGAAAGCAGTACTCCGTCAGCTTCTGCTATTGATGACAGCAGTGAAGTAGATGCTATTGATAATGCACCAGTAACTGATTCAGCGATTGGACCTGCCGAAGGTACAGTTCAAGAAGGGACAACCACCGCACAATAATATTTGTTGATTAGCTTTAGCTGTTATTGAATAGGTTATTTGTAGATTAACTGTTTACAACGATAACCATAAAAAAAGAGACCGCCCATTATGAGCGGTCTCTTTTTGGTTTAAATACCTTTGATTTACATACAATCAAATAGCCCGTTTTATTTAGGCTGAGTAGCTGCATTTTTATGAGTAAAGTCGCCTTCTTCAATAACCTCAAGCTCTTCATGACGCAGCTCAACCTCGAAGCTGTCTTTATGGACATGTGTTGATTTCTCAATAGCAATATCTTGCACTGCATACGTCTCTTTTTTGATAACAGCAACTTGGCGAGAGATAACAATCTCAACCGGACCATCTTCTAACGATATATCTGAACCGTTAACTTTGATAGTCGCTGTGTGATTTAAAGTAGGTTCGATATGGCGGATAATATCTTGATCGCCTACATCATTGGCTAAAAATCTTTGTGAGTCGGCATCGTAATACTCAGTATCAATAACCAATACTTCTTCACTTAGCTCAATAGGTACGTTGACGGTTCTGGTACGCACGTGCTTAGTAGCGGTAATTTTACCCACATCCAAACGCTCTTTATCTACCACAGCACGTTCTTCTAGCAGCTCAATTTTACCAACTGTTGTACGCTGCTCATTAATAGGCGCTTCATACGCTTCACGTCTCAGCGCACTGCGGCGTTCTTCTGATAATTCAGTGATGGTATTGTGATTTTTATCATTGATATTATTATCCATAAGGTAGTTCTCCAAAATTAATGTTTAAGATAGGTATGAATCTTTATCAGTCTTAGTTTTTTAAGACAGGTTAAACTAATATTATGTATTATGATTTGTCTATCGTATCGCATTGCCAGCGTGTGCACTGTATATTTTACTTATTAATCAGGTTAATAATATGCATAAATAGACAAACTTTGGTTTTATACTTGGGTTTAGTGGTCCAATATAACCAGTATTAAATTCAGTTATCAAGAAAGGTGCAGACATTAAAAAAGCCAGAGTAAAAACCCTGGCTTCTTGTTAAGTATACACTCAACTATTGTACTCATTAACCAGTTAGATAATTAATAATGATTACCTAAAGCTGGCCGAATACAATGCTGTCAATTACTTACCGCGAGCGGCACGTACGTCATCAGCAGTGATGTCATCACGGTTCACAATGTTACCTTCACGGTCTACAACGTTGCCATCACGGTCGATGTCAAGTTCTTCACGTTGGATAGTTTCGCGAATAGTTTCAGTATGACGCTCAGTTGTTTTACCGACGTTTACTTCTTCTGTTACGTAAGTTTCTTTACCAACACGAGCACGTTCAGCTTCAAGCTCAACTTCTACTGTATTGTGACCAGCGTCATCACCGATTTTACGGTCAGTACGGCGATCAACATCAGTACGCTCAATATGTGCATGCTCTTCTTCAAGCTCTACATCTACTTGACGATCTTCAGTTACTACGTGCTTACCAACTTTAACTAGGCCGGCAACGATGCGATCTTTATTCACTGTTAAGCGTTCTTCTAAAAGCTCTAACGTGTTTGGTGCATTGTAGAAATCTTCTTTAACATCTACACGCTCTTGCTCTGGTACAGTGTCAGCAACGAATGCAGCACGATCTTTATGAGTCTGTTCTTCATAGCTGTACTGATAGTCGTGGTCATACTCTTCCATCGCTTCAACTTGTGCTTTGGTTAAGCTGTCAAAGAATACATCATCACCAACGATACGAGCTAGACCTGCTGGTACTAATACTTCCTTAGATGAAAACCAACCACCAGCATCAACGATTAAGTAACGGATACGGCCTGTGCTGTCTTCAACTAGAGCACCTTCAATTTTACCGATTTTTTCTTCACCAGCACCATAAGCGCTTTTGCCAGTTGGATCATAATAATCATCACCGATTAGGTCGCGGTGAGTTGCTTGGATATCTTTTAATCGAATTAGTTGACTCATTATAATTTTCCTTTTATTTATTGTGAATGTTAAATCCGTAGATGGATTTTACAGGTTACTATTTTTCTAAGTAATTAATTTTGTCATAACCATCATCGGATTTGATTTTTAAAAACAAGGTTATTTAACTTAAATAGCCATTGGTTTAAAAACAGTCCTTACTCTTATTAACCAGTCCAATCTAATAATCAATAATTTAGATGGCTTAGCGAGAAGTGCTGTTGTTCCTCAAAGCTAATCTCGATGACTTGGTAGATACTTTAACAACTGGGTTTCGAGGTTTATATAGTAAACAGGTATCACTGTATTAAGGCTCGTAAAATCATGTAATCAGCTGTAATTGAAATAACACATCTTATTCCTTGCTTTACATTCGCTCACTATGATGTGCATTTTTCTGTTCTTTAGGTAACAAAAAAAGAGCCTCCCGAAGGAGACTCTCTTATAAGGCCTTGTTTATAGAGCCATCGAATTTATATTCAGTAATTAACTTAGGTTTGGGCTTTTATTTCAAACCTATAATTAATGCTTAAATACGCTTATGGTAGTTCAATAGCAACGGCTACTGCTTCACCGCCGCCGATACATAATGAGGCAATACCTTTTTTGCCACCAGTACGCTTCAATGAGTTGATAAGCGTTATTAGGATACGTGCGCCTGAACAGCCTACTGGGTGACCTAGAGCACAAGCACCGCCTTCGATGTTTACTTTGGCATGTGGAATGTTTAATTCATCCATTGCTACCATCGTTACCATAGCAAAAGCTTCGTTGATTTCCCAAAGATCCACATCATCAACTGACCAGCCTGCTTTTTCTAGTACTTTTTCTATAGAGCCGATAGGTGCAATGGTGAACTCTGAAGGGTGACGAGAATGTGTGGCAGTCGCAACGATACGCGCTTGAATATCAAGGCCTTTATCATTTGCTACTTGCTCTGAGGTGACAACAACCGCGGCTGCACCGTCAGAGATTGAGCTGGCGTTTGCTGCAGTGATTGTACCGTCTTTCGCGAAAGCTGGACGCAGGGTAGGGATACGCTCTGCATTAGCCAGACCTGGCTCTTCATCAGTATCAACAACCATTTCACCTTTACGGTTTTTAACGGTCACTGGCGTAACTTCGTTATCAAAGTGGCCTTCAGAGATTGCTGTTAACGCACGATTTAATGACTCAATAGCAAAGTCATCCATCTGCTCACGGGTATACCCTATTTTGTCTGCCATTTCTTGAGCAAACTGACCCATTAGCTTACCGGTATCAGCATCTTCTAAGCCATCAAGGAACATATGGTCTTTGATTTCTTTGTGCCCCATACGTAGGCCTGCACGTGCTTGCGGTAGAACATATGGCGCGTTAGTCATCGATTCCATACCACCTGCAACAATGATTTCAGCACTACCAGCTTTAATAGCGTCGTGTGCTTGCATCACGGCTTTAAGGCCTGAGCCACATAGTTTATTAATCGTCACTGCACCAGTGCTGTCTGGAATGCCTGCTTGACGCATGGCCTGACGAGCAGGACCTTGACCGACACCTGCGGTCAAGATACAGCCCATGATAACTTCATCAATCTCTTCGGGCTTAACACCGGCACGCTCTACAGCAGCCTTGATAGCTGTGGCACCAAGCTGAGGGGCATTAGCACCAGTAAGGGCGCCTTGGAAGCCGCCCATAGGAGTACGTGCGCCATTTACAATAACAATTGAATCTGATGACATAATATTATCCTTATTAAATGGCCTATACGTAAGCGCTGAATAGGCCGAAAACTGCTACGTTTATAGGGTTTAACAATATTTTGTTAAACAGTTATTTTTATAATATACAAATTACGAAAAACTAATCAAGCTCATGTAAGCGAATGCGCACCACATCTGAGGTGATGGCGTCGAGCTTCTCAATCTTATTAATGGCGACATTCATCTGACTTTCAACAACCGGTAGGGTCAGGATAATAATAGGCACCTGACCTTTTTGATGCGCAGGCTTTTGCAAAATAGCATCAATGTTAATGCCTGCATCACTTAGGATACGAGTCACATCAGCAAGCACACCTGGAGTGTCTTTGGCTTGCAGGCGAAGATAATAACCTGTAATCATATCTTCTGCCGGTAAAATAGGCGTATCAGACAGCTGATTTGGCATAAAGGCCAAATGTGGGACATGGTGACCATAATCATCAACAGTTAGCACTCGGATTAAATCCATTACGTCGGCCATAACCGCAGAAGCAGTCGCACCGGCACCCGCGCCATCACCGTAATATAAAGTCTGGCCCAGTGGGTGAGAATTGACCAATACTGCGTTTTTAACGCCATTGACGTTGGCCAGTAACTTATCTTCTGGAATTAGGGTTGGATGAACGCGTAGCTCAATACCGTCGGCTTTTTTGTTAATACTACGGCTGTTCTCATCGTTATAACGACGCACTGCAAAGCCTAGATGCTTAATGCGATAACCAAGCTCTTCGGCATAGGTCACATCTTGCAAAGTAATATTGGTGATACCTTCGCAGTACACCTTGTCAAATTGTAATGGGATACCAAAAGCGATAGAAGCAAGGAGGGTCAGCTTATGCGCCGCATCGATACCTTCGACATCAAAGGTCGGATCAGCTTCGGCATAACCGAGTGCTTGCGCTTCGGCTAAAACGTCATCAAAGTCGCGACCTTTGTCACGCATCTCAGACATAATAAAGTTACCCGTACCATTAATAATACCAGTTAGCCAGTTCACGTTATTGGCAGCAAGCGCTTCACGCATTACTTTGATAATAGGTATACCGCCAGCCACTGCTGCTTCATAGGCCACATGTACATTGTGCTTATCGGCTAAGGCAAAAATCTCATTACCATGTTCGGCCAGTAGCGCTTTGTTAGCAGTAACCACATGCTTGCCATTTTTGATCGCATGGATAATCACGTCTTTGGCGACAGTCATACCGCCAATGACCTCAACAATAATATCGACATCATCGCTTTCAGCGATCGCCATTAAATTGCTTTGTTGTTTGATGCTTTGGTCAATATCATCACGTTGGCGGCGGGTACCGACTTGGGTAATAACAATGTCATGACCACTACGTCTTTGTAGTTCTGACAAGTTATCTTTAAGTAGGTCAAGCACGCCCGTGCCGACAGTACCTAGCCCTAATATGGCAAGTTTAATTGATTTACTCACGGTATCCTCAGTAGTGTTATCAAGCATTATTATAAGTGTATATAGAGTTAATCTGTGACAGCGGACATTTGGATTTGCCTAACAATACGTCAGCAATCACGGCAAGCTGTCAGGCTTGTTTTAGGGTTAGTCCATTTGAGAGTATGGTCAGCCTATCTAGCAAATAGTACCACCCTGATATTAAAAAACTAAATAATACGGATTTAGAAGGTCAAAAAACAGCCGTTAATAAACGGTAACACGGCAGCGCTTTAAAAGTCACTTAACTGTGCTGAGTTTAACTGACGGCTGAGTCCAAAACGTACTCTATATTAGCAGCCAATCTGCTGTGAATAAAGCGATTAGCATATTCCATACCGCGGTTACGTTAGGCAAATTAGTTAGCAATGGCTGCTTCTGCTAATTGCTGTGCAGGCAGATAGCCACCGATTTGATTACCTGACTCGGTAAAGATAGCAGGGGTACCGCTCACGCCTAAGCTTAAGCCAAGTTGCATATGTTTGCGCACTGGGTCATCGCAAGATTTAGTCGATAGTGGCAGACCTGATTTTGCTTGAGTCATCGCTTTAACGCGGTCATCACTACACCAGATGGCTTGCATCTTAGGCACGCTTTGCTCACTGCGTGGCCAAGCTAAATAACGCACCTCAATGCCGAGCTTATTAATCTCATCCATCTCTGAATGCAGCTTGGTGCAATAAGGACAGTCGGCATCGGTAAAGACATAAACGGCCGCTTTGGTCTCGCCCTTAGCGGGATAAATAATCATCTCGTCTTTATCGACTTCAGCCAGTTTCTTTTTAGCCGATTTTGCGATAAGTGCGGAGCTGATATCGACCGGTTGCGGCTGACCAATTTCAACGATTTGACCTTGGATAATGTGTTTGCCTTCTTTGTCGCTAAAGAATGCGGGCATGCCCTCGCTGGTCACCCAGTAGATGTTTTCCATTTGAGTAGGCACAGCGGAGATGATTTTTTGCTCGAAACCTGAAGCTTTGAAGTTTTTCTCTAAGGCGGCGACCACTTGTGGGTCAGATTCAGGATCGGCCTGAGTGGCTGCGCTCACAGAGTTAGAAGCATTCGCATCATTTTGTTTGGCTTCGGTGCTATTGCTATTACAGCCGGCGACCGCAATGGCGAGTGCTATCAATGAGGCTTTGGTTAAAGCTGGAGATTTTTTTAATAATTGTTTTTGGAATGTAAGGGTCATAACGGATGTCTCTTAAAGGGTAACTCTTAAAAATATGAGGGGTAATATGTTGTGTTAATCAAAGTCAGCGTCAGTTTAGCATATTATATTGACGATATAATTGAGATAAACAAAAGCCCCACTGCGGTTAACAGTGAGGCAATTATTATGTCAAGTTTATGGCAAATTTAGTCTAAATAGCTAATCTGCTATTTTGTAGCGCGTGGCGGTAAACCAGTATGCTGAGTTTGGAAATTACCCTTTTTAATTTGCTTACCACTTGAGCGCTTATTGGTTGCAGGCTTACCCGCTGAGTTATTCTGACGCTTCACTGAGTCTGAACCCACACGGCTGTTTTTCTTACGAGCCGATTGATAGGTATCTTGACTGTCACGACCTTCTAAACGTGAGTTAAATGGCGGAATTAAACAGTGACGTGCAGTACCAATTAAATCTTCACGGCCCAAACGTTTAAGCGCAGCACGTAACATACCCCAGTTTTTCGGGTCATGATAACGAAGGAATGCTTTGTGCAATTTACGCTGTTTGCCTGATTTCACAATCTCCACATCGCCTTCGCTGCGTGTCACTTTGTGCAGCGGATCTTTGTGGGTGTGGTACATAGTGGTCGCTGTCGCCATTGGGCTTGGGTAGAAGGCTTGAACCTGATCGGTTCTAAAGTCATTACGCTTGAGCCACAATGCTAAATTCATCATATCTTCATCCGTAGTACCTGGATGCGCTGCGATGAAATAGGGAATCAAATACTGCTCTTTTCCAGCTTCCTGACTATACTGCTCAAACATCTGTTTGAACAAATCATATGAGCCCATACCCGGTTTCATCATCTTCGATAACACGCCTTCTTCTGAATGCTCAGGCGCAATTTTTAGATAACCACCGACGTGATGGGTCACCAGCTCTTTGACATATTCTGGGTCTTTTACCGCTAAGTCATAGCGTAGACCAGAGGCAATTAGAATTTTCTTCACACCCTTAATATCACGGGCCTTACGATACAGCTTGGTCAGATTGCTGTGATCGGTTAATAGGTTTTCACAGATGTCTGGATAGACACAAGATGGCTTACGGCAATTCTTCTCAATATTCTCATCTTTACAGCTGAGACGATACATATTGGCAGTCGGGCCACCCAAATCTGAAATCACACCCGTAAAGTTCGGTGCGGTATCCCGAATGGCTTCCACTTCACGTAAGATAGAGTCTTCAGAGCGGTTTTGAATAATACGGCCTTCGTGTTCAGTGATTGAACAGAAGGTACAGCCGCCAAAACAGCCACGCATGATATTGACTGAAAACTTAATCATATCAAACGCCGGAATACGGGCATCACCATAGCTAGGATGCGGCACACGCGCGTAGGGCAAATCAAACACATAATCCATCTCTTCGGTTGATAATGGAATTGGTGGCGGATTTAACCATACATCAATGTCAGTTCTTGAGTTACCACCGCCGGTACCATGACGCTGAACCAGCGCACGCGCGTTACCAGGGTTGGTCTCTAAATGCAAAATACGGTTGGCATGTGCATAAAGTACGGAATCTGATTTTACTTGCTCATAATCTGGCAAGCGAATTACCGTCTTTTCGCGAGGCGGCAGCTTTAGCTTGTGCTTACGTGCTGTTTTGGGTGCATTGTTCTTAGGTCTGTGCTCAGGCTCAGGGGTTTCAAGCCCCACCATTTTGACCACTTGCACATCATCGTTAACTTGATCGGCATTGATAATCTTATTATCGACAGGCTCGGCTTTAAAGCCTTTATATTGACGCTCCATCGCTGATAAGCTTTGGCTGACTTTACT
This sequence comes from Psychrobacter sp. CX14, assembly GCF_057396205.2. NCBI lineage: Bacteria > Pseudomonadati > Pseudomonadota > Gammaproteobacteria > Moraxellales > Moraxellaceae > Psychrobacter > Psychrobacter sp. CX14. Next base: position 901,411 of record NZ_CM183187.1, read on the forward strand.
TTCAGAATGGCCTTTTTCTTTTTCGATAGAGCAGCTGTCTAAATCTTCGGTCATCACATACGGATTGATAATAGGGTCAACACGACCGACCGTGTCCACATCATTACTTGCTATCTCAATCATGCCCGCTTTCCAGTGCCGACGTGATGGCGTCAATAGATAAGCGGTACCGCGCAAATCGCTCATTTGCTCAAAGGTATAGCCCTTTGATAATCCATGTACAATATCGACAATCGCACGCTCGGCATTACCATATAACAGTACATCTGCACGGCTGTCGAGCAAGATACTACGGCGTACTTTATCTGACCAATAATCGTAATGTGCGATACGGCGTAAGCTGCCTTCAATACCACCTAAAAGAATTGGCACATCAGGATAAGCCTCGCGGCAGCGCTGACTGTACACAATTGCCGCACGATCAGGACGTTTGTCTGGTGCATTATTAGGTGAATACGCATCATCACTGCGAATACGGCGATCGGCCGTATAGCGGTTAATCATACTGTCCATATTACCGGCGGTTACGCCATAAGCATAAACGGGCTTACCTAGCTCCATAAACGCATCTTTGCTGGTCCAATCAGGCTGCGCAATGATACCGACTCGGAAGCCTTGTGCTTCTAGCAAACGACCAATAATCGCCATGCCAAAGCTTGGGTGATCGACATAGGCATCGCCTGAGATGATAATGACATCACACGCATCCCAGCCTAGCTCGTCCATTTCGGCGCGGCTCATCGGCAAGAAGGGGGCAGGCTCGTAGCAGCTTGCCCAGTGCTTATCGTAGTCGTATAAAGGGGTCACGCCTTGTTTAAAGGCAGTGCGGGCGATGGTTTCAGCAGACATGGGGATGACCTAGGTAATGATTTAAATAAACAATAGAATATAAAAGAGGTATTGCAGAGGGTAGGCAAAAAAGAATAACGCTCATTTTACCATGAATTTGGTTCAAGTTGGCAATAAACCAAGCCCTGTTTGCTTTAATTGTAGTAGTACAATGATGGTTACATTATGAGCTTCATAATGAGTTACATAACGAAGAATAGATTAGGGTGTGATTACATCAGTTATAATCAAAGTTATTTTTATGACTTATTAAGATGTAGAATATAGGGTATGGCAGTAAAACAAAGTTAATTGAAACCATAATATTTTAAACATTCAAACTAAAATCCTAAAACTAACTTTAGAAAATAAAAAAATTAACACAAATAACTTGATATAAAGTGGATTAAAATATGTTGTCTAAAGCTTTTCCTCTTACCGCCCTTTGCTCAATGTTATTTATAGCCAATCCGGTCTATGCAAATTGGCAGTCTTCGAGTATTAGTGTCAGTTTTTTTGGTTGGTTATTATCCCTTTCTTGCTATTACACCTCATAGCTAGTCTGGTATTAAATCTGAAAGGGGATTATAAATCTAAGAAAGTGGGGTTAATCCATTTTCAAATTGCTATGCTTTTTCCTTTGATGGGCACAGTCATTCTGCTGTATGAGGTTTTTGAGGATATGCCCTATACCTATCATAACGCCAATGACTTTGGATTAGGGGTTTATGCTTTATTAATGGTGCTAGCTGCTTTGCCGTATGTGATGAGCATAGCCAAACCGAAGTGATAAATTCAGCTGCTATTTACTTTCCTTAATAAACTTAAAAGGCTATCTTGGTGCTAGTTGTTTATAACCGCCTCTTTAACTGCTCAGCATTATCTCTTAAAAAATCATTCATTAAGGATATACGTGGTCTTACCTAATCTGAACTTATACAACCTTAATTTATACAACAATTTATATAAAAAAATATTTGGCTATTTTAGAGTTAGTTTATTTTTAGTTATAAGTTATCCTCTATTGGCCTGTCAACCTGAGGGAGGCGATGAAAATAAATCTCCAGAGGTTCCTTACTATCATTCTCAAAAAGCATTGCACGATACCATCGTTACTGCTATAGAACAGGACAAAATAGTTAACATTGATGGACTGCCAGGAGAAGAGGTCAGTACTGATGAAATGATAGGTGTTATCAATAAAAGGGGTGATTGCCTCTTTGTAGATGATTACTTAATTATGATTCAAACTGAGGAGCTTAGCTTTACTGAAGCACCTTTAGCTTTAGTCGATGAAAGTAATCTAGTTACTTTTAAGGTTGGAGATATGATCACGCTTGCTGGAGGTGCTTTGGATTCTACTGAGCTTGAGGGTAATGATATTGGCTCACATTCGGAGTATAAAAATCCTTATCTATATGAGTGTGATAAGGATAAGATTTGGTTAACAACGGCAGTGGTTTATTAATTATAAACCACTGGAATAAAATACTAACGGGGCTATATTAGAGAAGTGAAATTACTTAGTTTGATTGATAGTTTAAGATGCTTAGAATAAGCTAGGTTTATAAACCTTTAATAACCTTAACCTTGCCCCGTAATCCGCTTATATTTTGCCATCAAATCATTATCAGATTCGACATGGTTTGGGTCATTAGGAATACAGTCAATCGGACAAATCTCTACACATTGCGGTTCATCAAAATGGCCAACACATTCAGTACACAAGTCAGGATTAATCTCGTAGATATCCTCGCCTTCATAAATAGCATCATTAGGGCAAACAGGCTCACACACATCGCAATTGATGCATTCATCAGTAATCATTAAGGCCATTTTATGCTCCTAGTTAATTTAGAATAAACGGCTCATAAAGTGATTTAATAGGCCGTTATATAACGCCTATTAAATCAGCAATACATTATCGCTAAATCTCTAAAATATTTGCCTATTTCCAGTCATTCGCACGTTTGTCATGAAAGGCTTGCTGCACATTGTTCGGTACAAACTTTTTGACATCACCGTTTAGCTTAGCTATTTCGCGAATCATGGTCGATGAGATAAACGAATACTCAGGCGCAGGCGTTAAGAATACGGCTTCGAAGTTATCATCAAGCTCACGGTTCATATTGGCCAACTGAAATTCGTACTCAAAGTCGGACATGGCGCGAAGTCCACGCAATACGGCAGTCGCTTTTTGCTCACGCATGAAGTCAACTAAGAGACCTTCAAAGCCGACGACCGATACTTGGGGTAGGTCGGCAAACACCTCTTCTACCAAGGTGACACGCTCTTCGAAGCTAAACATGGGTTTTTTGTGATGTCCAAGTGCCACAGAGATAACCACTTCATCAAAGAGCTTGACGGCGCGGTTAACCAAATCAATATGACCATTGGTAATAGGGTCGAAGGTGCCAGGGTAGACGACTTTTGTGTACAGCGATGACGATTTATTCATGATGATTAAATAGGCTTTAAAATAAGCGCTTATCGTAACAAATTTTAGGCATTGAGGTAAGCTAATTAGCAAGGTGTTTGGTGAGTTTGGGTAGTTTTTTAGCAGTCACAGGGAGAATATTGTCTAAATCTCAACCTGTTTGTTGCAAGCTTACGACCTATACTTGCTTACAAAGCGACGAAAAAGTGAGCTGGTCAAATTTGGTATACTGTCGGCTCGACCTAACTTAAAGGCTACTTTATTATTCTGTGGCTATTTTAAGATTAGGGACATGCACGACAAACCATTGGCAATATAGATATTACGTAGCCAGTCGGTTTGAATTTTAATGAGACATTATTTATGGCGAAGAAATCAAGAAAACCGTCTAATCAGATTGCCGCTAACAAAAAAGCGCGGCATGAGTATTTTATTGAAGAGACCTTTGAAGCTGGTCTGGTATTGCAAGGCTGGGAAGTGAAAGCAATTCGCGCTGGCAAGATGAGTATCACAGAGGCTTATGTAGTGTTCCGTGGTAATGAAGCCTTCTTATTCGGTGCACACATTCAGCCGCTGTTATCGAGCTCAACCCATGTTGATCCTGACAGCATTCGTACCCGTAAGCTGCTATTAAACCGTAAAGAGATTGATACTTTATTCGGTGCGGTAAATCAAAAAGGCTATGCTTGTGTGCCGTTAGAGGTCTATTGGAAAAACTCGCTAGTGAAATGTAAAATCGGCTTAGCCAAAGGTAAAAAGCTGCACGATAAGCGTAAGACACTGAAAGATAGAGATTGGGAACGCGATCAGCAGCGCGGTTTCAAACAGCATTTGGATTAGATGCTTTTCTATATAGCGCTTAATATAATTAAAAAAGGTAGGCATTAAGCGAAGAGAAATTTACAACAAACTCAGTAGATGGCTCTAAGAACAAAACAAATAGTACAGTTAATAAAGTTACTGGTCCTGCTGTAGTCTCTCAAGACTCAAGAAATATGAGTTATTTTCCATGGGTATCTTGGGACTTGGTTTCTTAGCATTCTGCGTTATGGGTGCTGTTAAATGCTCAAGCGGTGACCACTTTAAAGTGCCTTTCAATATTCGTCTGATTAAATAAGCTTTAACGAAGCTCGACTTTCATTAAAGACAAAAAGGCAGAATCTATATAAATAGATTCTGCCTTTCTTATATTCTAAAAATATCAAGTTAAAAGAGCAGACTGTTACTTGCCCAATGACTGTCATTTGAATCAATTTCACGAAGAGGTGTTTGTTGAGGCGTGGTATCGAAGAGCGCTTTATATTGTTCAGTTATTGCTTGGGTTATTTGCTCAAACTTTGGCAAATCTGCCTCATTGATATTAATGCGAATGGATTTTTGTAATGATTCAAGTTGTAGCGCTTGTGCCAATACATAGTCAAAGGCACGATGCTCAAGACTATAAACCTCTGTCTGCGCTAATGCTTGACGTTGAAAAAGCTGGTCTTGATAAACACTACCATCGCATTTAGCCTCATCATATATATACAACGCCATAATTTTATAACGCATTTGGGCATCTTGTAGCGCCGGATTGGCCATGATACTTGATAGGTAATAAGACACTTCAGATTGAAGCCCATTACCAGACTCTATGGCATTGATAATGTCATATTTATCCGTCGTATCAATCACTAGAAAGTCGCATTGCTGCTCAACAGCTTGTGCGATAAGCTGAATGCCAGTATCCATTTTATGGATATCATTAATAGTATCAGTACGATAGCTATAACTATTATCCACAGTATCAGTATCAGTATCAGTATCAGTATCAGTATCAGTATCAGTATCAGAGTCTGGCAGCACAAAAGCCTGAGTAATCAGCTCAAAGCCTCTCTCATAAATCGCGTTGACTTCATTTGCTGCAATGGCTTGTTCAGTGAGTGCTTTTGCTTGAGCGAGGGCCTGCTCTTTGCTGAGATCAAGCTCTAGTGCTTCCCGCAATTCAGCATTTTTTAGAACGTGTGCATAGAGCCATTTATCTGTGGCAGGACTGTCTGCTTTGAGTGCTTGTTGCTGATTTTGCTGCAGCATACTAAGCGATTGAGCATCGATATCCTCCTCTTCATAACTACCACCACCACCTATATCAGATAGCATAGCCACACACATACCACCGCCAATTAATAAGGTAGCCACCATACCTAAAAAAAAGCTGCCAATCATATTTCCTTTTGACTGCTCATCGTTTGGGGTTTGGTTATGATTATCGCGGCGGTATTCGGGTGATTGATTGTTCATAAACGGCCTTGTGCTAGGTGGCTTTGTTATTGACGGAGGTAGGGCTTTTTAAAAATACATAACGTATTATCAGGTTTTTAACTATATCAAATAAGACCAGCTAATGTTATTAAAATCACAAAGAGTGATTAACCATTCTTTATCAAAAGCAGTTGTATAGAGAGAGAGACAGATAGCAAAAAGCCACTCAGATTTGAGTGACTTTTGACTAATAAATTATATAAATCGTCTGAATCTACATACCATTAACGCATGGTCACAAACTCTTCAGAACCGGTCGGGTGAATAGCGACTGTGTTATCGAAGTCGGCTTTGGTAGCGCCCATTTTAATAGCGACTGCAAAGCCTTGAATCATCTCATCCACACCGAAGCCAATACCGTGTAGGCCGATGACTTTCTCTTCTTCACCCAAACATACCAATTTCATGGTACATCTTTGGCGGTGCTGAGTAACGGCGCTGTACATTGGGGTAAAGGTTGAGGTGTAGCATTTAATATCATCTTTGCCATACTGCTCAATCGCCTGTATTTCAGAGAGACCAATGGTCCCGATAGGCGGGTGTGTAAAAATAACCGTTGGTACTAGGCTATAATCTAAATGCTCGTTTGGCTTGTTATTAAATAGGCGCTCTGACAGACGACGACCGGCAGCAATGGCCACAGGCGTTAAATCGATGCTATTTTCAATAATGTCACCAACGGCATAGATGCCATCTACGTTGGTATTTTGGAACTTATCGACTTTGATTTTACCCGCTGAGTTAGTCTTCACGCCAGTAACTTCTAGGTTAATGGTATCGGTAGAAGGCTCACGACCTACCGCCCAAATTAAACAATCAACCGTTTTCTCGTTGCCGTCTGCTAGGCGGATAGTTAAGCTGTCATCATCATTTTTGGTGACTTCTTCAATTTGGCTATGAGTGTGTAGACGAATGCCGTCTTGCTCAAAGACTTCGAGTAATAGGTTAGTGATGCTGTGGTCAAATGAGCGAAGTGGCTTATGTTGACGCACATACAAATCAACTTCAGAGCCTAGACTGCGTAATACACCGGCAACCTCTACGGCTATATAGCCTGCGCCAGCAATAGCTACGCGCTTTGGTTGCTCGGTCAATGCAAAGAAGCCGTCTGAATCAATACCGTATTCTGCACCTTTAACATCAGGCATAATAGGACGACCACCGGTTGCAATCAATATATGGTCTGCTGTAATGTGCTCGCCATTGACTTCAACAGTCTTGGCATCGACAAATTTAGCAAAGCCATTGATAACTTCGACGTTATTTTTGGCCAGGTTGGTCTCATAAGAGCGGTGGATATTACCAATATACTTCTCGCGTGTTTCTACCAGTTTACTAAAATCAAAGCTTTTAACATCAACATCAAAGCCATAATCTGGGGCGTATTTGTGCATGGCTTCGGCTACTTGAGCGCCATACCACATGACTTTTTTGGGTACGCAGCCGAGGTTAACGCAAGTGCCACCTAAATGATTGGCTTCGATGATGGCGCATTTTTTGCCATACATGGCTGCTCGGTTGATAGAAGCGATGCCGCCGCTACCGCCGCCAATGGCGATATAGTCATAGTGTCTGCTCATAATGAGTCCTTTTTTATTTGTGATCAAAAAAATGATGTCGCTTATCTCGATAGCAAATAATGCCGTAGTTTAGCGAATGATATTAGATTAACAATGTTTGCAAGCGTCTAGAAGTAGAGTAAATCAAAAACCGCTTATCAGATGGATTAATTGTAAAGGTTATTGAGCCTGGTGTTTACTTGAATTGCTTATCCTTAACCAAAACAATACCTTTGATATATTATCTGCTTCAGCTTTGACATGTCACTAGAACAGGTTCGGTTATTACACAATAGGCCGGCGGCGATAGAATAGCAGTCCTGGAATAGAGATACCTAATACCAAGCCTGAAGTGACAAACAGCGCTTCAAACAGATAAATCATCATCTGGCTAAATAACGCATCTGAGAAACCAAAATAGCCAATTTGCACCATGCTGACCATGGCTTTATAAGCGGCGATACCTGGCATCATACAGATAACGCTAGGCGAGATAAGCGCCTTGGGTGGCAAGGTATATTTTTTGGAAAAATAAACGCCCAAGAAGCTCGATAACATCGCACCGCAGAAGCTTGCAACGACCAAATGAACATTTTCATGAACCAGTGCAGTCTTTAAGCCAAACCCAAACGCCGTCATTAACAAACAAGGCAAAATATAGCGTTTGGGCACAGTAAACATTAGCGTCCAACCTAGGGTGATAATACAGGCGAGTATTGCACTTTCAATAAGCCACATATCAAAACCCCCAATGCTGAATTTGAAGTAGAATCAGCGCGATGACAATACCCACGCACGATGACAATGTCAACATATAGGTAAAGACTGCACGTCCAATACCGATATTGACATAGCCCTTTAAAATATCAGATAACGAGTTAATCAAAGGGAAGCTAGGCACCAGTAGTAGCACGCTTGAGGCCACAGCAATATCGGCATTATGACCAATATCTAGATAATAAGTAGTCGCACCGATTAATGAGGCGATAAAGGCAGTTACGATGACCGTAATAAACGGATTAAAATGATGATTTGACAGGAAGATACGGGTGAACATCGCTACCATGCCAGCCATAAAGGTCACTACCGAAATCATCCATCCGCCGCCATTTAGATAAGCAAAAGTTGCACAAGATAAGCCAACGAATATGGCTACGAGCCACGTCGGGTAGACCGTCTTATCAAGCTCATCAAGCGCACGTGAGGTCGTTACCACCAACTCGCCACTACAGGGCGTCTCTTCGGTCTTATTGACGATTTGCTGAATCTGCACCAATAAATTAACGTTAATACTTTGGTTAATCGTATCGCGAGTGGTGGTAATGCAGCGCTCATTGTAGATAGTGGTCAAGGTGATGGCATTAAAGTTCAGCGCACACTCGACGCTGTCCATGCCAAGAGCCAGTCCCAGACGCTTTGATAAATCCACCACGACGGCTGACTCAGCGCCATATTGCATGAGTAATAATCCGCAGCGCACGCATAGTCGGGTAGTAAGTTGCTGCTGAGTGTAGGTGATTTGAGTCATGATGGTCTTTGATTCTATAGGTTTGCGAGCGATTGTTATATGTATTGTCATGCAAATTGGGGTCTAAAAGCAAAGTAAAATAGCACTGTTTACATCAAAAAAGCCATTCCTATTATTTAGAAATGGCTTTTTGTTTGCTAGCTATAAATCTCTGTATTTAAGCGCAGGTGTTATAGGGCAATTTAGAGGTGAATTATGACCTTTTCGCGTTGGTACGCTGTCCCCACCACGACAATGCTGATACCAATACCGCACCTAAAATCATTAAACCAATAGTGGTGAACCACTGCGCGCCGGCAGGATAGTTCCATGGTGCCACATTGTGTACAGCCTCAGTATTTAACGCGCCTAACGCATCGACTTTCCAAGGCCAGACCTTGACCAAAGAGCCTGCGATAAAGCCAGTTAACAAGGCCAATGTGCCTTGATAATAACGTGCTAATAACCATTTTAATGCGCGGGTAAATAGCAATAGTCCCGTGACCATGCCGGCCATCAGGGTGACAATGACAGGTAGATTAAAGTTATGCACTGCCTCTAATACCGCATCGTAAACACCAAGCAGCAGTAATATAAAGGAGCCTGATATTCCAGGTAAAATCATCGCACAAATAGCAATCGCGCCAGCAAAGAAGATATAAGGAAGGCTAGGCTCCGTGCTCAGTATCGGCATATTACTAACACCGACAGCAGCGACGATACCGAAGATAAATAAGGCGCCGCGGGTTATATTCCACTGCTTAATCTCGGCCAGCAAAATGACTACGGTGGTCATTACTAGGCCAAAGAAGAACGACCAGATAAATAGGGGCTGATTGTCCAACAGGTATTTAATCATGCCCGCTAATGTGGCAAAGCTGGTGACGATACCTAACATCAACACCAATAAGAACGTCGCATCGACTTCACGCCAAATCGCCATTAAGCCTTTTAATCCGCCATGCTCACGAAACACATGCCATAAGCTTGGACCAATACTGCCCAGCGCATTAATAAGGCGCTCATAAATACCGGCAATCAATGCAATGGTACCACCGGACACACCGGGTACGATGTCTGCAGCGCCCATCGCCATACCCTTGACATAGGTGGCAGCTAGATTTTTGGGGCTGTTGTCTGGGCTAGTCTGAACATCGGGGTTATGCGGTTGTGATGACGATTCTTGATGAGGCGGTCTGGGTGAGTGTGATGTCGTCATAGACATTCCTTGCAAGATAAGAGATAAAAAAAGAGTATATAAATTTTGAGAGCAAAGCGAAAGACACTTTACTAAACGGCTATTTTAACCCATCTGGATAACAAAAAAGGCCATTCTATCAACAATAGCCTTTCTATAAATACTTAAGCGTGCTATTGATAAGCAATTAGCCAAATTTTTTTACAACTGGTTAGATTTGGTTAGTAACTAATGATTACAGTTCACAGAAATTTTATCTACAAATCATATTGGATTGTGTGGCTGAGTATGAAATAAGCTAGGATACAGTAGTAAATTTAATATTTTGGGAGACAACTATGCCAATCGGAATTTTAACCCTGACTTTCTCACTTCCTGGTTGTGGTTCATTAAAAGAAAAGCGGATGCGTATGGGCGGATTGCATGAGCGTTTTGGGCGCAATCCTGCGGTAGCGGTGTGTGAAAGCGGTGAGCGTAACCGTCATGATGCCAGTGAATGGACGTTTGTGGTGGTAGGGCTAAACAAGCGTGAGATTGAATCCGAATTTAGTCAGATTGAAGACAAGATTCAGCGTGTGGTTGAGGCACGGATTATGGATGTGAGACGGGAGTTTATTTAAATATTTTTTCACGATACTGGGAAGGTGTAAGTCCATAAGTATTTTTAAATAATTGACTAAAGTGAGTCGCATGATAACCACATAACTCAGCAATTACTCTAACTTTAAGTGTGGGGTAATTGGTTAGCATAGTTTTGGCTTTATCCAATCGATATTGTGTCAGGTAATCATGAATGCTACTACCCATATAGGATTTAAAATACTGCTTAAGATAACACTCGTTAGTACCAACTTGAGTAGCGAGTGATTTTATGGTCAATGGCTGAGAATATTGTTTTTGAATAATGTCACAAGTATCGGCGACAAACTTTTTAGCACGATTTTGCTCATCAAACACTGACTCTGTCGCAAAATTTGATTTATCATTGGTAGTTTGATCCAGATCTAATATTGAGCCAAGCCACTGAAGTGCGCTAGCTTGCATCTGAAGGGTATCGCTAAACTGTCGAGTTTTAGGTAGACGACAGGTCTGCCACGCTAACTGTCTTATCTGGGATGGGATTTCTACTTTATCCAAAATTTGATCATCAGGATATTTAATTAAATGAGATAACCAATATGGTAGTTTTTGCTTTTCTGCTAATTGATTCACAAAATCATCATCAAATTGCAAGCTGACATAATATAGGTGCTGACCAGTAACCCGCAATGTCTGCTCTGAAAAGCGGAATCCATTAGTGATATTCAGGTTATCGTGATATAGCTGTTTATACGCAAGATCATTAATATCTGTATGACTATCTGCAAAAACAAAACACACCCCAATATAATCTGTTGTTTCAAGTTCAAGATAGTGTAAAGGGGTTGTGGTTTTTATTTTTTCACGTACCAATCGAAACCCTGGTTTAATAGGATGTATTTCTCTTAAAGCATTTATCTGCCCTTCAACTGTGTCAATCTTAACGTTGTCAACGGTAGAACTCTGCCATTTAAGCGCCTCATATATTGGTAACATCCATCCTCACTCTGCTTCAAATCTATATTCATAACATCAATAGCAATGATTACTTGCAAAACTCCCGTTTTCTAAAGCAAGTTTTTCCCGATTTAGACATCATTATAAATTATATTGTGGATAATTATCATTCTCATTTATAACTAAAGATTCATTGTTGAGTCCATTAGTTATAAGCCTACTTATCAGCTTTATAAAGAAGTTCGAAATTAATGACACTAAGATTAGTTTATATCTTTCTTATTTTGTGCTTTTTTTCGCTCATTATTGGTTCTAATCCGATAATTTGGCATGGGTTATGGATATTATCAGATGATACATGGCTAACCTTAACAGCTAGCCGCATTCCTCGAGTGATAGCATTAACCCTAACGGGTATTGGCTTGGCTATTAGTGGTGTTATTTTGCAACACATAGTACGTAATAAATTTGTTGAGCCAGCAACATCAGGTGGATTAGATGCTGCCAAACTTGGAGTTTTGGTTTCATTAACTGTTGTCTCAGATATCGGTATATTTGCAAAAATTTTGTTTGCACTACTCTTTAGCGTCGTTGCTAGTGTGCTATTTGTCTTATTTATCAGACGTATTCAGTTTAAAAGCGCAGTACTCATACCAGTAATAGGTTTGATGTATGGCAGTGTGTTAAACGCTATCGCTGAATTTTATGCCTATAAACATAATATTTTACAAAGTATGCAGGGCTGGCTGTTAGGAGACTTTTCTAAAGTAGTACAAGGTCATTATGAGCTGATATATCTGGTCATACCTATTATTGCAATTACCTATCTATATGCACACCGCTTTACCGTTGTAGGTATGGGGGAAGATATGGCAAAAAACTTAGGTTTGGCTTACGGAGCAATGGTCGCCTTGGGATTAATGTTAGTTTCTTTAACAGTAGCGACGACCGTCATTATTGTTGGCGCTATTCCCTTTATCGGTTTAGTAATACCAAATTTAGTAGCTTTAAAATATGGCGATAACTTAGCGAACACTTTACCGATAGTTGCTTTAGGTGGTGCTTGTTTATTGTTAGTTTGCGATATTTTCGGACGCCTCGTTATATATCCCTTTGAAGTACCCATTGGGCTGACCGCAGGTGCTATTGGTGGGATTTTGTTTTTAGTCCTAATTTTAAGGGGTTTAAGACGAACTAGCCGAGTATAACAACACGTTTATGAAGGTTATGGAGCAACAAAATAAGAGCAACTAAAGTTATAAATTTAATAAAAACGACGTCTAATAATAGCGTTAGCACACAGCGAGTAAAGCTTATTACTACAGTATTTAAAGCACTAAAAAATATGAGCATGATTTTAAACAGGCAACTGTCTGCCAGTGTAAAGCTGTGGTTAGGCCTGATATTTATTTTATTTTTAATCACCTGTTTTATGCTGTTTGATACAGGCATTAGCGAAGGTCAGTCTTTGGATTTTGATTATCTGATGCCAAAGCGTCTATTGAGACTTGCCACATTAGTGGTTGGCGGCGTGTGCTTAGCAGTATCGGCTATTAGTTTTCAGACGGTAGTGGGCAATCGTATTTTGGTGCCCTCCATCATGGGCTATGAGGCAGTGTTTTTGTTATGGCAAGCATTACTCCTTTTTATAGTGGGTGCGCAAGGATTTGCCACACTAGGTGCAAGTGGAAACTTTCTAATATCGCTAATTTTAATGTCGTTTTATTCATGGCTGTTGTTTCGCTGGCTTTTGCCTTATTGCAACAACAATATGTTCATTATGCTGTTATTTGGCTTTGTGCTGACCATGGTAATTAGCACCATAACCCAATTTATACAGTTGCGAATAAGTCCTGGTGAGTTTTCTGTTTTTCAAGGAGTAAGTTACACCTCTTTTAATCGAGCAACCGAGCAAACCTTATTTTATAGCAGTGCGGTAATTCTGGTTGTACTGTGGTTAGCGCGTAAATGGCTACCTATTTTAGATGTAATGGCTTTAGGAGCGGAGCAGGCTTTATCACTAGGCGTTGATTATCCTAAATTTGCACAATTGATATTGGCGATTATAGGCGTTTTGGTTGCGGTATCTACTAGCTTAATTGGGCCAACCGTATTTATGGGGATATTCGTCGCCCACATTGCGTATGCGTTAGCAGGTAGTTTTCATCACAAGTACATTTTACCTACGGGGTGTTTGGTGGCGATCGCTCTTTTTTTAATTGCACAAATTTTAGTAGAGCATGTTTTTAATTACAAAACCACAGTGAGTATTTTGGTGAATTTAGTATGTGGCTCTTACTTTTTACTATTGACGCTTCGCAGTAGAGGTAACTTATGATTTTTATCGACTCGATTAGCAAAAGCTATGGCGATAAAAATATATTAAATGAGGTGAGTTTCTATATCAAAAAGGGATCGATCACCTCGTTAATTGGACCGAATGGAGCGGGAAAATCTACATTATTAATGATTATCGCTAAGCTCATGCAATCCAGTAGTGGCCAAGTGTTTTTAGACCAACAAAACATTGCTGATATTAGCACTACTCATTATGCACGCAAGGTAGCAACGCTTCGTCAGTCTCTGGATGTTGGGCTTCGATTGACTGTCGAGGAGTTGATATCGTTTGGTCGATTCCCTTATAGCCACGGAGCGTTAACAGAGCATGATAATAAAGTCATTGATGAATCGATTGATTTTTTAGGCTTACAAGAATTGCGTCATCAATATTTAGATGAAATTAGTGGTGGCCAACGTCAAATGGCTTTTTTGGCAATGACAATTGCTCAGCAGACTGATGTGCTGTTACTCGATGAGCCATTAAATAATTTAGATATGAAACACGCTTTACAGATTATGCAAGCTTTGCGACATCTATGTGATCGCTATGGCCGTACCATTATTTTGGTTATTCATGATATTAACTTTGCCGCTAATTATTCTGATTATTTGGTGGCATTAAAAAAGGGAAAATTAGCTTTTTCTGGCGCTGTCGATGAAGTGATAACTGAACAGAATTTAAATGCACTATATGAGCTTAATTTCAGCATCCACAATAATGATCAAGGGATATTGTGCAATTATTTTACTTAGTCCCTGAATCTAGCTTTTGATTAAGACCAAAAACAATACAACCTAAACAAAGGAGAGTGGCGTGATTGCTAATAATGAACCTTCCAAGAAAAACCAATTAAAGATAGCCCCCTTTATTGCTGTATTGACCTTGCCACTACTTATCATAGGTTGCCAAAAGGTAGAAGATAAGGCAGAAGAAAAAAAACAAAGCGTAGAAAAACAAGATTTAATCGAGTCTGACAACCAGAAGGTTAGTAATACCCAGTTTCCAATGACGATTACCCACCAGCTTGGTGCGACCGTCATCTCCAAAAAACCCCAACATGTTGCTGCTTTATCGATGAATGAAGTGGACTTTTTAGATCAGCTTAATGTGCCTGTAAACGGTATGGTAAAAGATTTTGTACCACATTTTTTATCAAAGTATAAAAAAGATAATCAAGTTGCAGATTTAGGCGCCATTGTTCAGCCTAACATGGAGCGAGTATATGCTTTGCATCCTGATTTAATTTTGATAACACCATTGCAAGCTCAGAATTATAAAGAGCTAACTCAAATTGCACCGACACTACACTTTGATATCGATTATAACGATAGTGAGAAAGGGCATATTTCTAAAGTTAAAGACCATCTTTTAACACTGGGAAAAATCTTTAACAAGCAAGATTTGGCTAAACAAAAAGTTGCGATGCTCGATGCCAAAGTAGATAAGGTAAAAGCAATAACTCAAGGGCGTCCAGAGAAAGCCTTGGTTGTGCTTCACAACAATGGCTCTTTTAGCAATTTCGGTATTAAATCCCGATATGGGTTTATCTTTACTGATTTAGGTGTGAAGCCCGCCAGTACTATCGTCGAAACAAGTCTTCATGGCGAACCTATATCGAGTGAATTTATCCAACACGCTGATCCCGATATTTTATACATCATAGATAGAACAGCTGTGATGGAGCATCGAGATGTCATCAAACCTGAGACTGTTACCAATCCCTTACTGCGCCAGACTAAAGCCTGGAAAAATGATCGTGTTGTTTTTGTAGATGCAGATGCATGGTATACCACATCGGCTAGTCCAACCTCGTTAATGTTGATTATGGATGATGTTATTCAAGCCTATCAGTAGTTCAATTTTCAAATATTTTAACGATTAAAACAAGGAAGATTTATATGCTCAAATCAATAAAATATAAAAATAGTAGAGCTTCAAAAATCGTACCAAGCAAAATATCCACTTTACACGCTTCTATCAAATCATTGATAAATGTTTCAAGCGAGACTGCTTTAATAGCAAGCATAATATACATTACTTTACCAGTCGCTCAAGCAGAAGAGAGGCCTTCTGCAACTTTATCTACTATTGAAGTGATGGCACTAAAGAATGCTGAGCCCACCTTTCCAGGTGGACAGATTACCTATAACAATCATATGGGTTTTTTAGGCAATAAAGACCTACTTAATACGCCTTTTAGTGCAATCAATTATACAGATGATTTTATTGAAGATACGCAGGCGATGGATATTACAGAGGTAATATCAAAAACAGATGCTGCTGTTTATAGTAGTGACATTGCTGGTGAGAACATTGAAAATTATAAAATACGTGGATTTACCTCTACATTGGAAGATGCAACGGTTAATGGGTTATATGGTATCGCGCCTTATTATCGAAGCTCACCCGAAATGTTTGAAAGGGTAGAGGTATTAAAAGGTCCCTCAGCAATGTTAAATGGAATGGCCCCTAATGGCTCAGTTGGGGGAGCAATAAATCTGGTACCAAAACGAGCCAATGATACGCCATTAACACAAGTAACTTTGAAGTATTTATCGGACTCACAATTTGGTGGGCATATTGATATTGGTCGACGTTTTGGTGAGGACAATCAATTTGGAATGCGTTTGAATGGAATGTACCGCGATGGTGATACAGCAGTTGATGATCAAAAGAGTGAAATGGGTCTAGCTTCTTTAGCTTTAGATTATCGAGGGGATCGTTCAGAGGCAAGTTTAGATATCTACCATAGTAAAGAGACGGTGGATGCACCAACTAGGGGAATACAATTGGCGCCTGGTGTGAAGCTACCCAAACCGCCAAAATCAGGTACTCAACTCAATCCAGACTGGGCATACAATAAGTCGAAAGATACAGGCATTATGCTTAAAGGTGAGTATGAAATTAATGATACTACCAGAATTTATGGATCCATTGGGCGCAGTGAGACTGATTTTGAGTCTCAAAGTGCTTCACGTGCTACGGTAATCAACGATGCAGGTGATTACACGACATCATTGGGTGAGGTAGGTGATGATTGGGAACGAAAATCTGGTGAAATTGGTCTAAGAACAGAATTTACGACAGGCACAATAGGACACGAATTGGCAGTGAACACGACTAAGTTTAAGGAGGATTACAATTTAAACGCACGTTTTTTAAGAGGTATGGATATAACGACCAATATTTATGATCCTAAATGGCCTGCATTTAATACTCCTTTTAAGGTTCCAGCATTACTTAATACTGACACAGATTTAACCAGTTATGGTATAGCGGACACATTGTCGTTTGATGAAGATAAGTATCAACTAACTTTAGGGGTACGACATCAAAAGGTAAAAGTTGATCAAAGTGGTTTACTTGCCTCTGAAGGTTACGACAAAAGCGCAACCACGCCATCCGTTGCAGGTGTTGTTAAGCTTACGGATAATGTATCTATTTATGCAAACTATATCGAAGGGCTGAGCCAAGGTGACAGAGCACCTGTTGAAGCTGTTAATGCTGGCAAGGTTTTTTCGCCTTATAAAACCAAACAAAAAGAAGTAGGTATCAAACTGGACTTAGGAGATTTTGTTCATACTTTGAGCACCTATGAAATAAAAAAACCTTCTAGCTATTTAGATCCAGTGTCCAAGGTATTTTCATCTGGGGGTGAACAGCGTAACCGTGGAGTAGAGTGGAGTTTCTTCGGGTCTCCTATGCAAGACCTACGTCTAATGGGTGGTATCTCATACATAGATGCAGAATTAACTAAAACTGCAACTGATATGACTAAAGGTAATGAAGCAGCTGGTGTACCAAAATGGCAGTCAAAACTCGGTGTTGAATGGGATCAACCTTACATTGAGAACTTAACATTAACGAGTAATGTTACCGCTGTTTCCGATCAGTATGTCGATCAAAATAACTCGGTTGCCATTCCTGGCTATGCTTTATTGGATTTAGGTGCACGATATGAGACTCAAGCGTGGCAGCATCCAGTAATCTTACGTGTTGATCTGACTAATGCCTTAGATAAAGAACATTGGGCAAAGCCTTATTATTTACAGCTGGGTTTAGGTGAGCCAAGAACATTAAAACTGTCTGCGACAGTAGACTTTTAAAATATCTATGCAGTTAAATTATTTATTGTAGGAGTAACAAGATGACAGCTATTGTAAAAAATATAGAGCAAGAATTTGACAGTATTACAAAGTACTGGAAACCTCAAGATGTCTTTCAATTTAATGATATGGTTATGAAAATAGCCAAGCTTAAAGGTGAGTATGAATGGCATACTCATGAATTCGAAGAAAAATTGTTTATTGTTTTAGATGGACAACTCATGTTAGAGACAAAAGATAAAACATTTGAAGTTAATAAGGGTGAGGTTATTAAAGTTCCAAAAATGGTTGCCCATAGACCTTATGCATTGGTTGAAGCTCATGTGATGTTTTTGGAAAGAGTGACTGAATAACTTTGAGTAGTAAGATGAACTAGGTGTGAAAAAATAAAAGCACGTAGTAGTATTCCTTGAATTATAAATTTATTCATCCAAATACTCAAAAAACCAGACAACAACTAAGCCCCTTAATAGGGGCTTAGTTGTTTTAAATGGTACCGGTGGTCGGACTTGGGGCACATTTTTTAACCCAAATATTGTTGTTGTGATGCCATGAATCTAGAGGCCGTTAATACCTATGAAGGCACCCATGATATTCATGCTCTTATTTTGGGACGTGCGCAAACGGGCATCCAAGCATTCATCTAAGTTGACTGGTAATTAAAAATAAATTATAGAACATTTGTTGATTGTATGATATAAATTATCAAAATTATAATGATGATTTAATAAATCAATCATAGTTTTTCCTAATATAAAGTTCACTATGGGTGACGTCTGGTATATCTTGTTTGTTAAGGGATAGGCAAGGGAGGAATCTTGCCGTTTCTTGCAATATCTCATTCATAATCTGAACTTATAGTAACGATTATAAGACGATTATAAAAACAACTTTTTAATCAACAGTTTGGTAGAAAGGTTCACTGAGGAGTGGACTATCTCTACTAAACTTAAAACAGAGCATTAAATTGCTCCAAACCATCATAGGAATTTAAAAGTGTCTAATACTGATAATACCCAAAATACCTCAAATACAAACACAACTTACGATCAAGGAAATGGGGAAGGCCCTACAATTCACAGCGAAAATGCGGATCATAGCAACACTCCTGAACGTCCAAGTATGGGCGTATGTCCGGTGATGCATCAAGCACACACAACCAAAGCGTCTTCAGTTACTGATTGGTGGCCAAACACGCTTAACCTAGATATCTTGCATCAACATGATCAAAAGACCAACCCAATGGATCCGGATTTTGACTATGCTAAGGCATTCTCAGAGCTTGATTTAGAGGCCGTTAAGCAAGATCTAAAAGACTTTATGACAGACTCTCAAGAGTGGTGGCCAGCGGATTGGGGTCATTACGGCGGCTTAATGATTCGTATGGCATGGCACTCGGCTGGTACTTATCGACGTGCTGATGGCCGTGGTGGCTCTGGCACTGGTAACCAACGCTTTGCGCCTCTTAACAGCTGGCCTGACAATGCAAACTTAGATAAAGCACGTCGCCTTTTATGGCCTATTAAGCGTAAATATGGTAACAAGCTATCATGGGCTGATTTATTCATTTTAGCCGGTAACATGGCCTATGAATCTATGGGCTTTAAAACTATAGGTTTCGCGGGCGGTCGTGAAGATATCTGGCACCCAGAAAAAGATATTTATTGGGGTTCAGAGCGTGAATGGTTGGCAGAAACTAAAAACCGTTATGAAGATGATGCCAAACGTGAAAGTCTTGAAAATCCTCTTGCTGCCGTGCAGATGGGTCTAATCTATGTGAACCCAGAAGGTGTGGATGGTAATCCTGATCCATTAAAAACCGCTGCTGATATTCGTACGACCTTTGGCCGTATGTCTATGAATGACGAAGAGACAGTTGCTTTGACAGCAGGTGGTCACACAGTCGGTAAAACTCACGGTAATGGCGATGCTTCATTATTAGAAGATGAGCCAGAAGCTGCGGATGTGAAAGAGCAAGGTCTAGGTTGGCGCAATCCTAAAGGTAAAGGTAATGCGGGCGACACGGTAACCAGTGGTATTGAAGGTGCGTGGACCACTCATCCGACGCAGTGGGACTATGGCTACTTTGACTTATTATTCAAGTATGACTGGGAGCTTACTAAGAGCCCTGCCGGTGCTTGGCAGTGGGAACCTGTTAACATCGCTGAGGAAGACCGTCCAGTCGATGCTCATGATCCAAGTGTACGCCGTAACCCAATCATGACAGATGCTGATATGGCCATGATTAAAGATCCTGAGTATCGTAAAATCTCTGAGAAGTTCCATAACGATCCAGAGTATTTTGATCAAGTATTCGCCAAAGCTTGGTTTAAATTGACGCACCGTGATTTGGGTCCAAAGTCTCGCTATTTAGGTGCAGATGTTCCTGCTGAAGACTTCATTTGGCAAGATCCTATCCCAGAGGGCAATGCTAATTTGACCGATGATGATATCGCTAAACTAAGCGCTCAAATTCTAGACAGCGGTTTAGAAAGACGCGAGCTGATCATTACGGCTTGGGATAGCGCACGTACTTATCGTCAGTCAGATTATCGTGGTGGCGCTAATGGCGCTCGTATTCGTCTTGCTCCACAAAAGGACTGGATTGGTAATGAGCCTGAACAGTTAAAACGTGTGTTAGAGTCTTTAACTCGCATTCAGTCTGAATTTTATAAGCCAGTTAGCCTAGCTGATTTAATCGTATTGGGTGGTAATGCTGCGATTGAGCAAGCGGCTAAAGATGCTGGCGTTGATATCAAAGTACCTTTTGTACCAGGCCGTGGTGATGCAACTGATGAGATGACGGATGTTGACTCATTCTCTGACCTTGAGCCTTTACACGATGGCTATCGTAACTGGGTGAAGAAAGACTATGCGGTGTCTCCAGAAGAGATGCTATTGGATCGCACTCAGTTAATGGGTCTAACTGCTCCTGAAATGGTCGTATTAATCGGTGGTATGCGTGTACTTGATACTAATTATGGTCACAGTAATAAAGGTGTATTTACCGATCGCCCAGGTGTGTTAACCAATGATTTCTTCGTTAACTTAACGGATATGAACTACACTTGGGAACCTGTTAAGACTGATAATACTGCTGCTCAATCTTATATTATACGTGAACGTCGTACGGGTAATATAAAATGGGAAGCGACGCGTGTTGACCTAGTCTTTGGTTCAAACTCAATCTTACGCTCTTATGCAGAGCTTTATGCACAAGATGATAACCTAGAGAAATTTGTTAAAGACTTTGTGAAAGCTTGGAACAAAGTTATGATGGCTAACTTTAAACCAAGTTAGGGCTATTCGCTAAATAATTTATTTTAATAAAATCAAAACCGCCTAGCACTGCTAGGCGGTTTTTCTGTAGATTACCAATTTAAGCGACTTTAATCCAGCATTGAAATCTTGGTATTTTGTCCAAACTTATCAAACTAATTTGTCTTTATTTATTCGACGTTATTTATCTGTCGGACGAATAATACGCTTCTCAGTAATATTTACAGATTCTGTATTATCATCAGTAACTGCCATTTTTTCAGTTGTACCAACGGTATCCTCCAGCTGGTTTTCTGGCTTTTCAGCCAAGCAATTATGAAAGAATCCGACAGTCGTACGATACATATCAAGGCGATTGGCTTCTTTAGCAAAACCATGACCTTCATCATATTTCACCATATAAGGCACATCAACACCACGTTTACGTAAGCTCTCTACAATTTGGTCAGCCTCATTAATGTTCACACGAGGGTCATTTGCGCCCTGAATAACAAATAAGGGCTTAGTAATCTTATCCGCATTTTGTAGTGGCGATACCTCATCCATGATTTTACGCTGCTCGGCATTATCAGGGTCATACCAAATCTTGTACATCGCTTTACGGTATGATTCCCAATAAGGTGGTAGCGTTTTCATAAACGTATACAGGTTAGAGACGCCAACATAATCAACGCCACAAGCATACAAATCAGGTGTTTTAATCAGCCCACGTAATACCGCAAATCCACCATGACTGCCGCCATAAATACCTATACGTTCAGGGTCGACCCAGCCTTTATCGATAATATATTGCACACCGTCCTCGACGTCGTCCATTGCCTTGCGTCCGACCTCGCCAATACCAGCATTATAGAAGGTTTTACCATAACCCCCTGATACACGAAAGTTCACTTGTAAAACCCCATAACCTTGGCTAGTCAATAATTGCACTTCAGGGCTAAAGCCCCAACTATCACGCACCCCTTGCGGCCCACCATGAACGATAACCACCACAGGCACTTTCTCATCCTTTTTGGCGGTGGCTGGACGGCTAAAGTAACCATGTAAATCCAGCCCATCACGTGACTTAAAGGTTATCGGCGTCATTTGTGACATCTCTTGACGCTTTAAATGCGGGAATATTTTGGTCAGCATATCAAGCTTTTTGGTTTTGGTATCATACAAATAATAGCTACCAGGGTTACGGTCGCTTGACACATAAACCAACATTTTTAGCTCATCATCGTCATTATCAACAATCTCTATTTGATTGTCTGTGCCCAGTTGTTTTTTTAAATCATCCATCCATGTTTTGAAGGTTTTACTTTTAGCGATGGTCTGCGGTTTTTCTCCATTATAGGTAATTGCATCTAATTCGTAGCCACGTTTACGAGATAAAATGACACTGCCTGCATCATAGGTATTATGAGAGAAAACCTTTTCAATAACAGCATTTTTCTTTAAGTCGTAACGGTAAATTTTGGCTTTATCACTGTCAAGATCAGAGACAACATAGGCATCATCAGGGTTTTCGGTGTTTTCATCAAAACCAAGTACGTAGAAGTTTTCACCAAAAGGTACGTGTTTGATTTTCTTAAATTCACCCTCTATATTGTAGAATAATGCGGTATCGATACCATCGACAATACGGGCAATGATACGCAGATTGCCGTCTTTATCAAAGGTGAAGTCGTCAATAGGCTCTTCACTGGCAGGATTGCTATAAAGCTTTTCCATTTGGCCACTGTTGACGTTGAGACGATATGGCTCAAACAGTTCACGATTGTCTTTATTCATTTGGATGATGATGTGTTCTTTGTCATCTTTTAAGCTATTATTAATCATAGCTCGTACACCATCAAAGGGCGTTAAATCTCTAGATACGTTATCAGTGATGCCCTTGGCGTGAATGTGATAGTTTTCGTCACCGCCATTATCTTGCATATAAATAAGCGTGTTATCATTAATCCAGCCATAGCCGCGAATAACGTCGCTACCCTCAGTGATGAATTTTTGTTCTTTACCTGTGGTAACATTTTTTATCCAAATGTCTCGTTTTCCTTGAGCATTACGCTTACGCCAACTGAGGTGTTTGCCATTTGGTGCAATTTGATAACCACTAACCTCAGGTAAGGTAAAGAAATCTTCTACTTTATAAGGAGAGTCATTATTCGCTGAATTAGCCAGTTTTTCTAAAACGGCGGGCGAGGAGGGCAGTGCAGGATTGCCTGGAAGTGCGTCTTTTGCCGCAGTTGCACTGTGGGCGATACCGCCACACGCCATCATCATAGAAAAGAGTAAATTTGTTTTTAGAGTCATTAATAACATTCCTTTTTTATGGTTTTAATTATGTGACTTAATTTTTAAAAGTCTGCGCTTTAAAAGATAGCGCTTAAAAATATTACGCTCAATAGCATCAAAAGTACAATTAAAATATATCAGCATTATCTAAGGTATTTTTAGAGCGTATACTTTATTAATATTAGCTATACTTTATTAACCTTAAAAGCAGTTCTACCGTTTTAATAAAAATCAAAGTGTAACGGTAATCACCCCTTAAAATAAAAACCGCCCATAGCGTTGGCTATGAGCGGTTTTATAATAATTAATCGGTGTAATGGACAAAATTCAGGCTAAAAACGAGCGGTTAGTCTCTAATGGACAAAATTCAGGCTACCCTTCAGAGTATGTCATTAAAAAGTTGTTAATAAACTTAAGCTTACGTTGTTTATTGAGCCCATTATGACTGCTTAATTGGCGTTTTAACTCGCTAAACAAACCTTCTAGAGAATTAGTTGTATTTGGAATGTTTAAGTCATCTAATTTTCTAGAAGTGAATAACCAATCACTATTTACTCGCAAGCTTCTATAAGCACTTCTAAGACGCTTATGGGTGTACCAAGTCTTACCAGTATCTATATTGGTACTACGCTCATTTAAGTAGTCCTCATGAGTCAAATACCAACTATCTAGAGCTTGAATGAACGTTGTCTTATCATAATCCTTTATATTTAAAGCTAGCTGTCTAAGTGCAATACTTGCGATATTTTGAGGCCTACGAGTTAAGTATCGAGTGATGATCTGTAGTTGATGAAACTGGCACATTTGTATCGGTATATCTTTAAACAAAGCATTAAGACCTCGTCTTCCATCGCAAGTAATGCTAGTGATATCAATGCCTTGTGATTTTATATGCTCTATTCCCAGTTTATACAGAGCGTTGGTCTCATAGTGAATAATACGGTGGTGTAATACCGCTTTGCTTGTATAGTCGAGAAATACCATTAAGCCAAATGTTCTACCAAAGTAGGTCGTGTCCATCACTATGTTGGCACGAGTAGGTAGCTTATTAAGTGACTTTATCTCAATTGTATCTAGTCGCCTTTGTATGGTCTTTATGCTACAGCCATACTTATGAGCAAGTTGTTTATAAGTCTGTTTACCTTGAGTATATTCTTGCCACAAAGTTGTATTATTGAGCCGCCTGCCACCTAAAAACTGCCGATTACAAACAAGGCATTTGTACTGCTGTTTCCCTGATTTATAACCATTCTTTTTCGTGTGTTTTTCACCACAAAAAGGGCAGTTTTTTGATTCATGGCTTTCAATCCTTGCAAATACTTATAGTATATAGCTTTAAAGGGGGTCTCAGCCTGAATTTTGTCCATTACACCTAATAATCTATCTTTGAGTTTGACTTTAGTGCAACTTATAGCGCAGGGTAGGCTTCTTTTAATGCCGCAATAATTTGTTCTTTTGCTGCATCATTATAAAGAGCGCACTCATTTTTATCAGCTTCTGTCAGTGTTTCACTGCCTGGCCAGTAATAGATGCCGTAGTAAGTTTTATTGTCATATTTTACATAGGCGCTAGATGTATTATCTTCATACTCATCTTTATTAGATGATGCCTTCCATGGAATACCTGCCCATGTCCCTTCAAGTAGGTCAGTATTATAACTACCATCAAAGCCATTATCGCTAATACTGTCAGTTTCAAAATCGATATAAGGTATATCACCATGCGATATTGAAACGAGCTTTTTACAAGTGGCGTTGTTATTAAACACACTTAGCTGATTCGGTAAGTTATTTAGACGTTCAAGAGTTTCAGCTGAAATATACTCGTCGTCGATATTCTCAAGTGCAAAAACATCTCCAATTTTTTGATTAGCAATTGATACGTCTTTCATTTTGAAAGTATAAGTTGCACCGTTACTTAATCGCTGAGTGAGAACATTATTGTTATACGTGGTCTTATACCACTCAACTTTTCGGAAGTTATTATCAGCGATAAGTGTAGATTTTGATCTCGCTTCAAGCCCATTTACTGTTAGGGCGTATTCAATCGTGTCCTCTACATTATCATTGATATAGTCGCTCTTGTTGTACAGGGATTGCTCAATGAATTCCATGGTATTGCTGTTTGTCGCACGGAAGCTTTCTAAATGGACGTCATTTAATTGCTCAGTGTTAGTCCCATTATAGCGCTCATCAAAGTAGAAAAAATGACCAATGATACCGGCTTGAGTATCAACAGGCTTCGGATCGATAGTCGTTAAAGGCGGCTTAGGTTGCGGGTTTGGCGTTACTGGTACAGGTACCAGTGGTAGCGTCTGGAACACATCGACATAGGTAAAGACATCATCTGAGCTAGGGTCTTTGGCAGTAATACAATCACCGTTATTGATCTTGTAAATGGTGTTTTGTTTTAACGCAGGAATATCAACGGCGTTGAAGCTGTTTTTATTGTAATGAGGTGCTAACGTCAATGGTGTATTGATAGGCACACGTGCGCTAAATTTGCCTTCATCATCAATACTGCCGTAATTAACAAAGCCGCGCCCTTTTATCATGGCATCGATGCCACCAGCGATTGGCTTTTGAGTATTTTCTTCAACAAAACAGCCTTGCACCAGTGCTGAATATTCAAGCACAGCAATGTCGAGGTTCCATAAAGTAAAGTGAGTGACCTGTCCTTGATAGGTGCCGTCAGACTGACGTATTGCGACACCATCTTTTATCCAAATCATCTGCTCTTCATCGTAATACCATAATGGTATTTGTGCTAAATCTTGATCGGTGGTGGCTTCTGGAAAGGTTAGTGTTGCTCTAGTATCTTCTTTTAAATTGAGCTTGGCACCTGTATTAGGGTCAGTCAATTTCACATCAATCACACCAACGGTGACCAGACCTGTCTCATTTCGGCCGTCTTTGTCTTGACCAGCAAAGGGCTGTGCAAAAGATTGAGCACCTTCAACTGAGTCAGGATTGTAGTAGTTGCTGGCAATATTAACTTTGCCGATGTAGTCTTTACCATCAGCGGTCACAATACTATTACTTGGAATAGTAACAGTGGCGCCTGATACTTGAAGCTGATTGATACCATTACTGCTGAAAAACTCAGTAGTAACTTGGTCAGCAGACAAGATGACATCGACAGTATAGGTACCGCTTGTTACTGCGTTAATTTCTTTAGCAGTAGTCATATAGCCATCTTTTTTAATTAAGATGATTATGCTTGAGTCGTCTGTATCGATATCTGCTAACTCTAGCGTATATTTTCCAGTGGCGTCAGTAGTCACTGTCTTGTCAGCGGCTTGAATGGTCACGCCTTGGATAGGGTTGCCTGATTTATCACTAACCATGCCACTAACGGTAAGGTTTGAGGTGTCTTTGCTACTGGTTATTTTTTGAGTGCCTGATGAATCATCACCACCGCAGCCGGCTAAGCTAAGGGTTGCAATCAATAAACCTGATGTTAGTGCATGTAAGTTTTTCATGAGATATTCTCTTATAATAAATAATATTAGTGTACACATTTTTCGTGACACTTTGAATATCTTTTTAAATATAGATTAACAAAAATTAAAGGGTGGTTCCATGCAGTAAGAATAGGCCAGTAGTGTTTTGGTTAGCTAGCTAGGATGGTTTCCTGAGTATGAAAAGCACCACGCCAACCTACAAATCACCCTTCAAAAACTCAACCAACGCAGGCACATTTTCTCGTGCGCTTCGCCCTGCACCAACAATAGTGGCGTATACAAGGCAGGGCTTGCCCACTCGCCATACCCAAATAACCATAAGCATGGCTCCTTCACAGAATGGCCATGCTTGGTTAATATCTTTCCGTCATCTTCTATAACAATCAACGGTTCTAAATGCTCAAGCTCAGGGTTAAAGCCAGTACGCGTTAACATATATAAGGTTTTGCATTGGCAAGATTCGTCGTTTCATCGGTATGTTGAGGATGGTTTAGTTGATGTTTATTTGGGTAGATTGGTTTGATATTTTGATGTATGTTAGGTGTCGTAAACTTCAAGCTAGCCTTGTACAGATTTTTCGTATATGTGTCAGGCAGTGTAGGTTGGTATCGAGGCACGAGACCCAACATATTATTGGTTGAATTAAATTACTTGGTGTTGGGTGTCGTAAACTTCACCCAATCTATGTGCTTCGTTTTCAGATAACGGCCCCCTTTTACTTAGTGGATATATCGCACACCATAATGCAAATAGATCTGATATATTTTGCTTGTTCTTCTGCAGAGATTAAGTCAGTCATAAATTTATCATTTGTTATATCCTTTATTGCTGCTCTAATGTACAGATATCTATTTTTCAAAAGGACTTCATAATGTTTCTAAACTGATTAAGTCTGGTTAGCTTGACTATTATTCAGTACTCTGTTTATCCTGCACACTTCATGCTCAAAATTCGAATAATATTTTTGATAATGAAGTATTAAATCCCTTTTCAAGGGATGTAAATAACATTGAATTAAGTGATATTGATTACAGTCTATTTAAAGCTGGATTTATGTATACCATTATAATGGTGTTCTCCAACAACTTTGAAAATAATGCTCCTCAGATTAGTGATCAAATCCTTGAAACGGGTAAAAGGATATTTTATGAAGATGGAGAAGAGTTGAGGCAAAGTTTGAATTAAACCCAAACTCTTTGGGAAGAGGTAAATACTTTAACTAATGATGCGGGCACGTTAAATAATGAACAAATAAACACACTTAATATGATTGGTGCTTTAGGGTTTTTATGTAGTAACTGTACTGATCTATCCGTTGAGAGATGTTGGATTTTTTTAAAAATATTTAAGATGCCTCTATCTCAGATAATTTTTGGGATAACTATATTAATCAGGCGATACCAGTTATAAAAGAGACTAATATGCAGTAGGTTGACATAGAGGAGCATAAACCTAATATTGCATTTTAGACTACTAGGTTTTAATCTTTAAATCCAATTATGAGCTTAGGATAAAGCAGGCACTGTTAAGTTGCGCTATGTAGTTAACCTTAGATTGTTTGTTATTTTAGGGATAGAGACATGATGGTCTCAATATTATTTTAGTCTAGGTATTAAGTTAAATTATACATTGAAAAAGCGAAGTATCTTATTAGGTGACACTATAACTTAATAGCAATGGAAATTAATACTTACTCGCTTAAAGCAAATTTTTCGTATAACATAATCTTAATTTCCACAGTTTTTGAAACTTACAGTATTCGGAAGTTATAAATGAAAATAATATCAGTATTTAATAATAAAGGTGGTGTAGGCAAAACAACTCTTACTTACCACGTTGCACATGCTCTCTCTGAAATGGGGAAAAAGGTATTACTCATAGACGCTGATCCACAATGCAACTTAACTATATATGCTTTAAAACAGGACTATATTCATGATTTGTGGGCAGTGGAAGATGATTTTATAGACGAAGGTTTTGAATCTTCAAAGAAGAAATTAACAGTAGAAGAGTTTAATCAAGTTATAGAAGAGCCACGCAGTTTGCATTTTCTACTCAAACCTACAGAGGAAGGGACAGGAGAGCTTGAAAAATTACCGCCACCAATAAATATAAAAGATAATAATAATCTACATATTATTCCTGGCAGACTAACTTTACATCTATATGAAGAGAAAGTAGCTAGTCGATGGACGGATATATACAGAGGTGAACCTTTAGCTATCAGAACTATAACTAAAATACGTAATCTAGCCGAATCTTATACTGAAGAGCATGGGTATGATTATGTAATAATAGATACCTCACCAAGCCTAGGGTCTTTAAATAAAGTCATAATATCTACAGTAGATGGCTTCTTTGTACCTGCTTCTCCTGACTTGTTCAGTTTATACGGAATCAAAAATATTGGTAAAGCTTTGAGTGCATGGAAGGATGAGTTCGATATAGTTTATCAGTTAATTTCTGACGAAAAGAGGCACGGATTTCCAAAGAATTTTGTTACTTTTTTAGGTTACACTATATATAATGCTAAGAAATATAAGGGTAGCAATCAATGGGGTTTAGCTAAAGCGCATCTAAACTATGCGCAAAAAATACCTAATACGATTGAGCAGAATATTCAAGAAGATATGAGATCGCATTTATCTAAAGGTATGATGGAGCAACCTATAGGTTTAACTTCTGTAATGCATACCCATAATACATTTCCCTCTATGGCACAATATTACAATAAGCCAATGTGGGAAGTACCTGATGATCAGAATATAGATGCTGAGCATAAAAGTACCTTGGGGGGCTCCGGTCCTCAATATAGAGAAACCAAAAAGAGTTATATTGATTTTTGTACGGATTTATTAAAACGTATAGAGTTGTTAAATGAATAATATGAATGAT
Source organism: Psychrobacter sp. CX14 (assembly GCF_057396205.2). Lineage (NCBI taxonomy): Bacteria > Pseudomonadati > Pseudomonadota > Gammaproteobacteria > Moraxellales > Moraxellaceae > Psychrobacter > Psychrobacter sp. CX14. The sequence continues at coordinate 931,141 of NZ_CM183187.1, forward strand.
ACGAGAGATATTGCGAGTCTAGTAAAGGAATATGAGTCTAATAAGCATCTTTTTGAACGTTTTATGAAGGGAGTGGTAGATACTTTTGAGTTAGAGCCAAGCTTAAATGAATATGGAAACCCAATTATCTATACTGTAAAAAGTAGATTAAAAGATCCTTCACATTTAGGAGGTAAGTTAGAAAGGAAGTGGGATGATGAGAACCCTTTTACTGTAGAAAATATATTTGAAAAAGTAACAGATTTGGCTGGGGTAAGAGTTATTCACCTATATCAAGACCAACTTACTACTATTCATAATCATATACAAAAACAAGTTGATAACGGAGATTGGTTTTTCAGAGAACAACCAGTTGCATATTCATGGGATCCTGAATCTAGCAATTTTTTCGTAGATTTAGGACTAGAACCAAAAATTAAGGACTCTTATTATACAAGTATACATTATGTAATAAAGCCTAAAGAAGATTCGGATATTTGTTGCGAAATACAAGTTAGAACACTTTTTGAAGAAATATGGGGAGAAATTGATCATACGATTAACTATCCTAATCCTACAAATAGTGAAGCTTGTAAAGAACAACTAAGAGTATTATCCAAGTTAGTTTCAACAGGAACTAGACTAGCTGACTCAATATTTAGAACTCATCATAGATCAAAGACTGAATAAAGAAGAAAAGATAGTTAATATTTTCAGTGTTTGATAAACAATATAGGTGTAATGGACAAAATTCAGGCTGACACCCCCTTTAAAGCTATATACTATAAGTATTTGCAAGGATTGAAAGCCATGAATCAAAAAACTGCCCTTTTTGTGGTGAAAAACACACGAAAAAGAATGGTTATAAATCAGGGAAACAGCAGTACAAATGCCTTGTTTGTAATCGGCAGTTTTTAGGTGGCAGGCGGCTCAATAATACAACTTTGTGGCAAGAATATACTCAAGGTAAACAGACTTATAAACAACTTGCTCATAAGTATGGCTGTAGCATAAAGACCATACAAAGGCGACTAGATACTATTGAGATAAAGTCACTTAATAAGCTACCTACTCGTGCCAACATAGTGATAGACACGACCTACTTTGGTAGAACATTTGGCTTAATGGTATTTCTCGACTATACAAGCAAAGCGGTATTACACCACCGTATTATTCACTATGAGACCAACGCTCTGTATAAACTGTGAATAGAGCATATAAAATCACAAGGCATTGATATCACTAGCATTACTTGCGATGGAAGACGAGGTCTTAATGCTTTGTTTAAAGATATACCGATACAAATGTGCCAGTTTCATCAGCTACAGATCATCACTCGATACTTAACTCGTAGGCCTCAAAATATCGCAAGTATTGCACTTAGACAGCTAGCTTTAAATATAAAGGATTATGATAAGACAACCTTCATTCAAGCTCTAGATAGCTGGTATTTGATTCATGAGGACTACTTAAATGAGCGTAGTACCAATATAGATACTGGTAAGACTTGGTACACCCATAAGCGTCTTAGAAGTGCTTATAGAAGCTTGCGAGTAAATAGTGATTGGTTATTCACTTCTAGAAAATTAGATGACTTAAACATTCCAAATACAACTAATTCTCTAGAAGGTTTGTTTAGCGAGTTAAAACGACAATTAAGTAGTCATAATGGGCTCAATAAACAACGTAAGCTTAAGTTTATTAAATACTTTTTAATGACATACTCTGAAGGTTAGCCTGAATTTTGTCCATTAGAGACTAACCGCTCGTTTTTAGCCTGAATTTTGTCCATTACACCACAATATATTATATATTCGTTAAGAGTTTAATTCATAGATACACCTCAATCTCAGAGGAGCGGTTTAGCCCCGATTGAAGTGGATATACTTGGTAAAGCACGGGGTTACAGGTGCTTGGCTAGGGGCAGTATCGTAACTCAGGAATGACCCTTGCTAATAGACTTAAGAAAATCATAGATTTTCTCTTGCGTCAGGATGAAGCAGTGCTTCATTTAATCCTTCCTCACCCTGTGCATACCAAGATAGTAGCTTCTTAAAAAATCCTATTTAAAGGATTTTTCCTTGCAAAGCTAAAATTGCAGTGCAATTTTTTGACGCTTTTCAGGGAAATGCTACCAAATAAAATCCACAAAAAAGGCCATCCCACTCAGGACGGCCTTTTTCTTATTTAAATAACTACGAACAGCTTAAGAAGCATTCTCAAGCATCGGCTTCAAAAACGCTCCTGTAAATGAGGCTTTATTTTCAGCCACTTCTTCAGGCGTGCCTTCCGCGATAATCATGCCACCATTCTTGCCGCCTTCAGGACCTAAGTCGACAATCCAGTCGGCAGTCTTAATGACGTCTAGGTTATGCTCAATGACAATAATGGTATTACCCTTGTCGCGCAGTGCATGCAGAATATTCAGCAGCTTATAAATATCGTGGAAATGCAAACCAGTGGTTGGCTCATCCAAGATATAGAGCGTTTGCCCGGTATCGCGTTTGGCAAGCTCACGCGCCAGCTTAACACGTTGCGCTTCACCACCCGATAATGTCGGGGCAGACTGACCCAAGCGGATATAGCTTAAACCAACATCCACTAATGCTTGTAGCCGGCGATGAATCGGCGGAATGGCTGAGAAGAATTCAGTCGCATCTTCTACCGTCATGTCCAATACTTCAGCGATGCTCTTACCTTTATAATGAATCTCAAGCGTCTCACGGTTATAGCGTTTGCCATGACAGCTGTCACAGGGCACGTACATATCCGGTAAGAAGTGCATTTCAACTTTAATTAGGCCATCACCCTGACAGGTCTCACAGCGACCGCCTTTGACATTGAAGCTAAAGCGACCGGCTTTATAACCACGCGCTTTGGCTTCTTGAGTTTGCGAGAACAAGTCACGAATAGGGGTAAATACGCCCGTATAGGTCGCTGGGTTAGAGCGGGGTGTACGCCCAATTGGGCTTTGGTCAATATCGACCATTTTATCGAGATACTCAAGCCCAGTGATACTGTCGTATTTATCAGGTACTAAGGTCGATGCGTTGTTTAATTGGGTGGCCGCCAACGGCATCAGGGTACGATTAATTAAGGTGGATTTACCTGAGCCTGATACACCGGTAATACAGGTAAAGGTGCCGATAGGAATGGTGAGATCGACATCCTGTAAGTTGTTACCTGAGGCGCCTTTTAGCTCAATCTGCATTGGCACTATCTTTTTGGGCTTGGGTTTTGCATTTTTAGCTGCTTTTTTAGCCGCCGCCGCTTTGGCTTTACCCATTGGCATAATACGTGCTTTTTCAGGCGGATTATTGAGATCAATGGTTTTGGCTTTATGACGGGTTTTAGGGATTTCGATTTTCTTTTTACCTGACAAGTATTGACCGGTTAATGACTCTTCGACATCCATAATGTCTTGCATCGTACCCTCAGCAATGACATGACCGCCATGCACGCCAGCACCGACACCGATATCAATCACATGATCGGCTTGGCGAATGGCATCTTCATCGTGCTCAACGACCAACACGGTATTGCCAAGATCACGAAGACGTACAAGGGTCTGTAGCAGACGGTCGTTGTCCCTTTGATGCAGACCGATAGAAGGCTCATCAAGCACATACATGACGCCCATCAAGCCTGCACCGATTTGGCTAGCAAGTCGGATACGTTGAGCTTCACCGCCTGACAAGGTTTCAGCTGAGCGCGCAAGGTTTAGGTAATCAAGCCCGACACTGACTAAGAAATTCAGACGCTCGTTAATCTCTTTGAAAATCTTGTCACTGACTTCCCCTTTAGCGCCGCCCATGTGCAAATCGCTATAATAGTTTGCCGCATCGCCAATAGACAGCTGCACAATGTCAGCAATGCCTCGACCGTCCACACGCACGTTACGGGCTATCTCATTGAGACGGGCGCCATCACAGACGTTACAGGTGGTATCGGCTAAATATTTTGCCAATTCATCACGCACAAAGTTACTTTGCGTCTTGGCATAGCGGCGCTCAAGGTAGGGCAATACCCCTTCAAAAGGGGTGGTTTTTTTGGTTTTACGACCACGCTCATCGGTAAAGTTAAATAAGATTTTCTCTTTACCTGAGCCATTTAGGATAATATCGCGGTGCTCTTTATCCAGATCCTGCCACGGTGTATCCATATCAATATCAAAGTGCTTGGCTACTGTGGTCAGTAGGCCAAAGTAATAGGCATGACGTCTGTCCCAACCGTTAATCGCGCCTTGGTTTAAGGTTTTCTCAGGATTAGTTACCAGCTTTTCAGCCGCAAAATATTGACGTTTGCCGAGTCCGTCACAGGCAGGGCAAGCGCCGTAAGGATTGTTAAAACTAAATAGGCGAGGCTCAAGCTCTGATACCGCACGGTCACAAATTGGGCAAGAGTGCTTGGCGGATAATACTTGGTCGTCACTATCTTGATTGGACGCGTCTGGGTTTGGGTTGCCGTCCATATAGTGCAAAATCGCTAAGTCGCCACCAAGACGCAGTGCGGTCTCTAAGCTCTCGGCAACACGGTTGCCTAAGTCATCCCGTACTTTGAAGCGGTCAACCACCACCTCAATCGTGTGTTTTTTATTCTTTTCAAGGGCAGGCAACTCATCCATATCATAGACGTTACCATCGACCCGCACGCGCACAAAACCTTGTCCCACAAGCTGCTCGAGTAGCACCACATGCTCACCCTTACGGTCACGCACCACAGGCGCTAATATCATCAGCTTAGTATTTTCAGGCAATGCCATAATGTCATCGACCATTTCGGTGATGGTTTGTGCCACCATCGGTAGGTCATGCACTGGGCAATAAGGCGTGCCAACACGGGCGTATAATAAACGAAGATAATCGTAAATCTCGGTAATGGTACCGACCGTAGAGCGCGGGTTATGGTTGGTAGATTTCTGTTCAATAGCAATGGCCGGCGATAAGCCTTCGATACTATCGACTTCCGGCTTATCCATTTGCGATAAAAACTGGCGCGCATACGCTGACAAGCTCTCGACGTAACGGCGCTGACCTTCAGCATACAAGGTGTCAAAGGCCAGAGATGACTTACCGGAACCAGAAAGCCCAGTGATAACCACAAATTTATCACGGGGAATGTCGATATTGATATTTTTTAAGTTATGCGTACGTGCGCCGCGAATTTTAATGTGTTCGTGTGCCATATAAAGCCTTTGTTATTGAATGTGTTAAATAGATAACTAGATAAATAATAAAGTAATGAATAATATGAGAGACATGCTGACTAATTTAAATAAGGTCAACATGAGGTTGTTAAGGTTAATCAAATAGTAAAAGGGTAGACACAAACGCATAAATTGTCTGTTATTTTATAATAAAGTTATGACAATAAATGTGACTGTATAATGTAATAAGATATGTCTTTAATGGTTATAATTTAGCCGAAATTCAAGGGCGATTAACGAATCGTTGCCAAATACCGTTACTGGTCAGTTCAATAAAAGACGCTTTAAATACCAGCCCTTTTGCACAACATTGAGCGCATAATCGTAGGTTCACACCATATTTTTGCATAGATACTTTATAATGTACCCCTAACAAATCCATTGTCTATGATTCGTCCTAAAATAGAGGGTCATAGATGACATTGTGGCAGCGACAAAGCGAGGCAATAGCATGAATAGCATTGAGAAACGAGCCATTGCAGGGATAGGTGGTATATTTGCTTTGCGAATGATCGGGCTATTTATGATCGTGCCAGTGTTTTCAGTCTATGGTCATGATTATGCGCATGCCACACCGCTATTAATCGGCTTGGCAGTGGGTATTTACGGTCTTGGGCAGGCGATATTTCAGATACCAATGAGCCTTGCTGCCGATAAGTTTCCGCGTAAGCCGATGATTCTGTTGGGTCTGGCTTTATTTGCCATTGGCGGTATTGTTGCAGCGACGGCCACCGATATCTATCAAGTGATTATTGGCCGTGCGCTGGCAGGTAGTGGGGCAGTATCTGCGGTATTGATGGCGCTATTGGCCGATGTGACCCGTGAGCAGGTACGTACCAAAGCCATGGCGACCATGGGCCTGACGATTGCGACCTCTATTATGTTGTCCTTCGCCATTGGGCCGATGATGGTGGCAAGTGTGGGGATCTCAGGGTTGTTTTGGTTAACCACCGTCTTTGCGGTATTGGCGATGATTTTGCTGCTGATAGTGCCGACACCGCTGCGGGTGCTCAGGCACAACTTGGCCAACAAATCGATTGGCGAGCAATTAAAAGACGTGCTAAAGATTGGCGATTTAAATCGCTTACATATCGGTATCTTTGCACTGCATTTGACCATGACCGCTATTTTTGTGATTGTTCCGCAGCAGTTGTCAGATGTGCTTGGACTAAGCGTGCGTCAGCAAGGTTTGGTCTATTTACCGCTACTATTTATTGGTTTTGCGATTGCCATTCCGTTTATTATCATCGCCGAAAAGAAGCGTAAAATGCGTCAGGTATTTTTGACCGCATTAACCACGATTGTATTGGCGTTTGTTTGTTTGGCATTGGGCAGTGGTTTAAGCGTTGGTCTGATTGTCGGTCTGGGTCTGTATTTTATTGGCTTTAATTTATTAGAAGCGACCATTCCCTCTTGGATTTCCAAAAAAGCACCAGTGGCGAATAAAGCGACGGCGATGGGCATTAATTCATCCAGTCAGTTTTTGGGCGCCTTCTTTGGTGGTGCGTTGGGCGGGCTACTATTAACACACAGCCCACTGCTCTCATGGGGCATATTGGGTGTGGTGATGGCGGTAGCGCTATTATTGATTATTCCGATTTCACAGCCGCCGTATCTGACCAGTACCACTTTGGCGATTCCTAAGCAGACCAATATCAGTGCATGGTCGCAACAAGTGATGAATATTGGCGGAGTCGATGAAGTGGTAGTGATGCCAAAAGATGGTGTGGCTTATTTAAAACTGGATAAACAAAAACTTACCGATAATTCACGACAATTACTGTCGCAACTAACCGAAACTAAGCTAGATATTTAACCAAAATTTCGGTAGAGTGATGCTCAATAAACGTGACTATCGAATGATAAATAAAATCAATACGAAACCCTAAAGGAAGTATTATGCGTGGTATTAACAAAGTAATTATCGTAGGCCATTTAGGCAATGACCCTGAGACCCGTCAATTCAGTAATGGCGGCAGTGTAACCAACATTTCTGTTGCGACCTCTGAGCAGTGGACAGACAAACAAACCGGCGAGAAGCGTGAAGCGACCGAATGGCACCGCATTGCTCTATTTAACCGTTTGGGTGAAATTGCCGCTCAGTATCTACGTAAAGGCAGCCAAGTCTATATCGAGGGCAGCCTACGTACGCGTAAATGGCAGGATCAAAACGGCCAAGACCGTTATACAACCGAAATCCGTGCTGACCAAATGCAAATGTTAGGCGGCGGTTCTGGCGGCGGTGGCAACTTTGGTGGCCAGCAACAACCTCAGCAAGGTGGTAGCTATGGCAATCAAGGCGGTAATAACCAAGGTGGCTTTGGTGGTAATCAAGACCCACAAGGCGGTTTCCAAGGTCAGCAAGGCGGCGCTCAAGGTGGTAATACCTTTAATCAAGCACCAAGCAGCCCGCAAAATACGGCACCGCAAGCACCAAGCGCACCTGCACAAGCGCCTGGTTTTAACAACCAAACCACGATACCTGCTGGCGGCATGACAGACACGCCAAAAGATGACGACATCCCATTCTAAGGAATACATAGTATAATAATGTTGATTAAGCCAAAGAGAGCCTATGTAAATAGGCTCTCTTTTTATAGATACCGAATAGAAAAAGATCTAGTGCACAAATTTTATTGTTCAATCAAACCAAGCGAAGCAATATCGCTTTTTATTTTATTCACCACGTCTTCAATATCTTGTTTGGTTAATAATGGGTTGATAGCACAGAATCTTAAAACAATCTTATCATTTAGCATGGTTGTGAAATAGATGGATTGATTTCTCTGTTCTGCCATTTCGGACAATTTATGGTTAATCTCATTGATCTCTTCTTCAGTGTGGCGGTCGTCATAATATCTTATATTCACAATACCTAACTGAGCAGGCGAGACAATGTCGAAGTAGTCTTCAGCGCGGAACAATTGCTCAAAATATTCAGCATTATCAAAGCCTTTATCAATGGCTCGTCTCATCTCTTTAAGTCCCACTCTTTGTAGGGTATACCATAAGCGCATACCACGAGCGGGCGCCGTTAACTCAATCCCCATATCCCAGAAGTTAATGTTAGAATCATCTGATTGAATGTCGGTTAAATATTCAGGATTCTCCATAAACGTACGTGACATAGCTTGGCGGTCTTTACAAATGACAGTGGCACAGCCATATGATTGAAACAGCCATTTATGACCATCCCAGCTCACTGAGTCACTGCGCTCAATCCCATCTAACAGCTCACGATGAGAGGACAATAGTGCGCTAGCACCATAGGCACCATCGATATGTAGCCAAGTGTTGTATGCTTCACTGATGTCTGCCAACTCATGTAACGGGTCAATAGAGCCCGTGTTAGTAGTGCCGCAAGTCCCTACGATTAAGAAGGGAATAAAGCCATCTTTTTTGTCTTGTTCGATTTGCGCTCTTAAGTCATCTGGGATGATTTGAAAGCGCTCATTGGTTTTGACTTTGCGGATATTGGCTTTAGGGATACCCATGACACGGATGCCTTTTGCCACGGATGAGTGGGTTTGGTCTGAGACGTAAACGGTGCCTTTACCGAATTCCTCATCTTTCAGCTTCTCATCTCGCGCCACAATGGACGCGGTTAAGTTTGCCATTGAGCCACCGGAGACAAACAATCCACCAAGCTCTTTGACGGGATAACCAATTTGCTCACCCATCCAGTTAAGCAGTCTTTTTTCAGCGATTGCCATGCCCTGACTCAGCGTATGGCTACCACCATAAGGCGAATAAAAAGCATTAATCGCATCGCCAACCACAGATATGGGAGATAAGGCTAAAGGGATAAAAGAGAAAAATCTTGGGTTGTTTTGCTTGGTGCGATATTTATAAATCAGATCATGCATATCCTGTAAAACATCCTCTGCAGAACGCGACTCTTCAAGAAAGGGGATGTTTTTGATAGCCTCTTGTTTTTCCTTAGGCAAAGGGTTGAGGATATCAGTTTTGGCAACATTTGCCTGTTCTTCAACCATGATGGGCATGAATTTTTTCAGAGTTTTTTCAGCTTCTTCCCATTGAAATAAAATTGACTGATCTTGGGTCATCATTCTCTCCTTTTATTTATACTTATTTTAGGATTTAGTAGAGTGGTCTGCCTATTCGTATCATAACAGTCACTCGTTTTAAATTATTACTTAATAGTTTAAATAGTTAAGTTGTAAAAGTAAGTATTAAAGCTATGAACGTTAATATTATGAAGTTAATATCATAAGGATAGATAATTAATGGGTGTTCGAAATATTAAAGGTAGATTATTTTGTTAAACTAACCATTATCTTAACTAAAATGATGTGATTTATGATCAAAACCATTTATATAATATGACAAGATGCATTATAGTGTATTGTTTAATGTTGTCAGTCTGTATTAAATGTTAATAGAATAAATGAAAAGGCTTATTTCTTAAAAGTCTGGGCTTGATCCACAAGACAAATCTAGTTTGATTCTGACTTAAAAAGAATATGTAATCCTCTTGTCATCATTAGGTATAATAATTAACGATTTTTAGTTATGCTAACCCTAACGTCATTCATTTAACATATTTAGGCTTTATATATCTTGCAATCGACTCTTTCCTCCTCTAGGCAAAACAAGAATGTCAAAGCGGCTCAACCAAGTAAGCTTTGGTGGCTCTTCAGTGCTTTGATACTGATGCTGTGCGTCATGATTCAAATGCCAGCGGTGTGGCTGGTCAATCAGTTTTTGCCAAGCTCCCCATATATTCAGCAGGTCTCTGGTAATATCTGGCAAGGTTCAGTGGTGGCTAAAGTTCCGCAGCAGTCGTCGAATATAAGCGCGTCACCTTTATCAGGCACAATCACTTGGCAATTAAAACCCTTATCACTATTCTTGGGACGGCTTGGTGCGGATGTAGAAATGACATCAGGGCAGACGCGTCTTACCGGAGAGGTAAGTCGAGGGTTCAGTGGTTGGCGAGTGACCGATTTATCAGGTCGAATTAATAAACAAACCTTGGCCTCTTTAGTCAGTTGGCGCCTACCGGATGCACCGATTCAGGTTAATGCTGTTTCTGCGACGCTCAATAAAGACAAAGGCTTTAGTGATGTCGATGGCCAATTAATATGGGCTGGCGGTGAGCTGGGTTATCCGAGTGGTGGTCAGACTTATACGTTATTATTACCCTCAATGCAGGCGGATTTAAGCCAAGAGAGCCGTAATAACAGCGAAGTGATACATGCCAACTTGATCGACAAAAATAGCAAGCGCTTGGGGGATATCTACTTAGATGCAGAGGGTATGCTCGATGTGGGCTTAACTCAGCGTATGCTTGAGCATATGCCAAGTTATAAAGGCAGCGCGCCGGCTGATACGGCTGTTGTTAGCGTGCGTCAGCCGCTACTGAGTAGTCTTGGTAGTGGAGGGGCTCAGTAATGGCGAAATCCTTTGGCTCACTGGCTACTCTCAATAAATCCTTGACAGATTGGCTCAATAAATTATCAGGTTGGCTGTTACTGGTGGCTATTGTTTGGCTGTGTTGGGGTATAGCACGTATTGTTTGGTTACTTTTAGCACCGCCGCAAGTGCCTAATTTGCCGCTTGCACAATTACAAGTCAAACCGCCTTCTAGTATTAATGCCAGTGCCGCTTTGTCTATTTTTGAGTCGCCACAAGTTCAGAGCCAGCCAACGCAGCCGCCGCCTGATGTGATATTAGCAGGGGTACTGTTGGCGTCTCCTAGTAGCTTGTCGTCGGCTATGTTGAGTGTCAATGGGGTGATGGAGAATTATCGCGTTGGCGAGACACTAGCAGGTACCAACTATAAGTTGGTTAAAGTAGACTGGAACCAGGCCGTCATTGCCGACAGTAACAATAATGAGGTAGTGGTGGATATGCCCGAGCGGATGCCGCTTGATCAAAGCGGGCTGTATGATGAGGCGGGTAACCCAAATCTGCCACTAAACTCTGGTATGGCTAATGGTAGTAGTATACCTGCCATGCCGGCGCAGCAGACGCCTTCTGGTTATGCTGACAATCAGCAAGATGAAGACAATATGCAGCAGCCAGCAAGCCCTGCACCCAGTGGTACAAGTCCGGTGGCTGCCATTGATAATGCGGTCAGTGAGCTGAAGCAAAATCCCGCTAATTATCTAAGCAGGATGGGCGTTATGGCAACCGGTCAAGGTTATCAGGTGACAGACGGCATGCCATCTGGGCTGCGTAGTAAGCTTGGATTAGAGGCAGGTGACCGAGTGCTGTCAGTCAATGGTCAAAGCGTGGGCAATAACCCTGCCAGTGATGCTGATATACTTAGTCAGGTCAAGCAGTCGGGTCAAGCCACTATAGAAGTCCAGCGCGGCGATCAGATATTTACCGTCCGTCAGCAGTTTTAAATTCTTTAAAATAAGCGTCACCCTTTGGTGCTTGTTATTTGATTCATTAACAGAACGTCATCATTTAGGTACGATATTGCATGTTGAATTTGCGACCCTCTCAAGCCGTTAAACCGTTAGTCAAAAAGCTATCTCAGGCTATATTATCAGTCAGGTTGAATCACTCTCCAATATCACCGAGTGCCCTCTCGGGTAGCTTATCTGCTAAGTCGATCGGCTGGCTGGTGCTGCCAGTAGCAATCGGCTTATCTACTCAAGCGGCTTATGCCGAAAGCTGGAAAGTGAATCTGCAAGATGCCAATATCAAGGCATTTATTAATGAAGTGGCGACCATTACCAATCAAAACTTTGTCTTAGATCCTCGTATTAACGGTAATGTGACGGTCATATCTAACCGAGCGCTATCGAGTGATGAGATTTACGAGCTGTTTTTAAGTGTCATGCAAGTCAACGGTATCGCTGCCATTGATACCGGCACCACGATTAAACTGGTACCAGATAACGTTGCCAAACAATCGGGTATTGCGGTCGATTTAGAGGGCAACTCACAAGGCGAGGCGCTTAAAACGCGGGTGGTTTATTTAGAGAATACTCAGGCCGCTGAGATACTCACAGTTATCCGTCCGCTAATGCCGCAGTCAGCACATGCCGCTGCCGTTCCTGGTATTAACGCTTTAGTATTATCAGACCGTGCCGATAGCCTAAATCAAATTACTACCTTGATTCGTGATCTAGATGACAGCAACCACAACGCCTTAAGTGTTATTCCACTACAACACGTCGACCCTGAGCGTATGATGGATTTAATCAGTGGATTGACAGGTACTGCGGCTAATGGCGCCGGTACCGGTGGACAGCTTAAAGTCATTGCCGATGCTGCCAGCGATCGTTTACTGGTGCAGGGCAGTCCGGAGATGATTGCCAAAGTGCGTACCATGGTTAATCAACTCGATGTCAGCTCATCCAAACGCTTAAGTGGCCTGCGAGTTTTTCGTCTAAAATACGCCAGTGCCCCGCATGTGGCCGATATGTTGCGCGGTTTACTGTCCAATCAATCGATTAATAGCTCGGGTGCGGTATCTACCTTAGAGTCGGCCTCATTGACTGATAGTGCGGCGCAAGGCTCAAGCCTTAATCGCAGTAGCACGATAAATAGCAGTGCTAATAATAGTAGTTCGTCGGCGTCCTCAGCAAATAGCACGCCTCGTGCCGGACTTAGTCGCTCAAGTGGTGAAGCCTTTAGTATTATTGCTGATGAAACTCAAAATGCAGTGATTGTTAATGGTAAACCTGAGCTGATTGCTGAAGTAGAAGAAGCGGTGAATCAATTAGATACCCGCCGTGCGCAGGTGCTTATTCAGGCGGCAATTATCGAGGTATCGGGTAACGATGCCAAGCAATTGGGCGTACAGTGGGCGCTGGGGAATGCTAATAGTGGTTATGGCGTGGTGAACTTTAATAATGTGGGCGCTACAGCAACCTCATTGGCATCAGCGGCATTAACTGGAGCAGGCGTTAGTGAAGCGGCCAGTGCCATTGCCGGTGCCTTTTTAGGTATTGGAGATAGCAAAACCGATAGCCGTGGTAATCGTGAATTCTATGGTGCTATTTTGCAAGCGCTGGATTCAACCACCAGTGCTAACTTGTTATCTATGCCGTCTATTTTGACACTCGATAATGAGAAAGCCAGTATCTTGGTCGGCCAAAACGTGCCATTTGTGACCGGCTCTTACACCACCAGTGGTAACTCCTCGACTAACCCATTCCAGACCATTGAGCGTCAAGATGTGGGTATTAATTTAAATGTGATACCGCATATTGGTGATAATGGCACTGTGCGTTTGGAGGTGTCGCAGGAGGTGTCTTCGGTGGTGAATGGTAGTACCAGTAATGCCAGCGGATTGACTACCAACAAAAGCCTAATCAATACCACCATTTTGGCAGATGATCAGCAAACCATCGCACTTGGTGGCTTAATGCGTGACAACACCACCAATGGCGCTCAAAAGGTACCGGTATTGGGTGATATTCCACTTTTGGGTCGCTTGTTCCGCTCAGACAGCAGCAATACTGAAAAAAGCAACCTGATTATCTTTTTGCAGCCAACTATCTTAAGAGATGGTGGGGCGGTCGCCAGTGTTACCGAGAAGCGTTATGACCAAATGCGCGTCATGCAGCTGGTTATCGATCAAAACGGTACTATCAAAAAGATACCCATGTCAGGGGCAGCCAATTGGGGCGATGAAGGCAATACCAATTATGAATTAGCGCCATTAAGCCCGGTATCACCTGCCTCGAACCGCAGTATCAGCTTGCCAAAATCGGATACGTTCCCTGTCTATAGTCAGCCTGATAGTGGTCAGCAAGATGCCTATATTGATTTAAGCTCTGGCTCTAAAAATCGTTAATTCATCCTTGCTGATACACAGGAGTAATTAAATACGCTTACATATTGGCTAAACGTACCCTCTTGAAGAATCGCCGACTAGGTAGCATCCTAAAGGCAATTAGATACAAAAGAGGACTTGCACATGCGTTATATAAAATTAATGAAGCTTGGCGCTGTTGGGTTGGCGTTATTATTGATTCCACGCCGCAGTAGCCGATTAGCCGGTGGATATCCTAGACCTACTGATAGCGCTGACAATACGGTTGATGGTGAGTCACATTCCATCAATAATCAAAATAAAAAGTCAGCCGATAGTACCTCTATTCATCCTAATTCTGAATGAAATACAGACGGTAATCGCTAAAGTCCCAGAAGAAAGTTTGTAAATTCAAACAGAGGGGCAAGGGCAATAGGGTTAACGTCTGTTGCTTTCTATATGATTATCTAGATTATTTGCTATATATATCACTTTTATCCAATATTTAACTCACTGCTCATACTTAACGGTGAAATTTATTATGTCTCATAATTTAGATGACCAACCATCCGTAATCTATCCGCTCATCGATACGCACACTCACTTTGATGATTTTGTGTTCGATGACGACAGGGTAGCGCTTGCTCAGTCTGCTTATCAATCAGGCGTGCAGCATCTGCTGCTTATCGGTTATCTAGCAAAATACTTTCAGCGCCTAAAAGACACCCAAGACCAATTAGATGAATTGAGTCAAACCTATCAAGTGCCCCAAGCGCATCTGACATCAGGATTGCACCCTGCTTATATTGCTGATCATACTGAGCAAGACTTAGAAGATTTAGCAGATTTTGTGAGGGCGCATCATCACATTGCGATTGGCGAGATTGGTTTGGATACTTTTACCGATGAGCTAAAAACAGAGAAGTCTGTTAAAAAGCAAAAGCAGTTTTTTAGAGCACAGCTTGATTTGGCGGTAGAACATCAATTGCCAGTGCTGTTACACATTCGCAAGGCACATGCTGAATGTTTAGCGCTGCTCAAAGAGCATGACTACGATGCACACAAATTAGGCGGTATTGCACACAGCTTCAGCGGCGGTGAGCAAGAAGCAAAAGCTTTTGTGAAACTTGGATTTAGACTGGGCGTGACTGGCCAAGTGACCAATACCAATGCCAAAAAGCTGCGCCGTGCCATTACTGAAGCGGTGAATGAGTACGGCATTGAATATCTAGTATTAGAAACAGACTGCCCTGATATGACGCCGGTTTGCTGCCAACATGGCGTTACGCCCACGCGTAATGTACCGGGTAATTTAAACTTTGTGCTCGACGCATTAAGTGAGCTGCTTAATATTGAAAAACCCAAGTTGGCCAAACAGCTTTGGCAAAACAGTTGTGATGCGTTAAGAGTCGACTGGGCATATCCTGAATAAGTGCCATCAACCTCACTAACACAAGATAAATTCGCATATGTTATACAGTGGCTATTGGCTAAAATAGCTGCCTGATTTAATTTATATCGATTAATTTAACCATCTATTAGGATTGAACGCCTTATGACGAACTCAAATTCTGATCAGCCACAAGACACCACACAATATGACCGCCGTTTCCAAGGGACACGTACTCTTTATGGTCAAAATAGCTTTTTAAATTTTGAGAAGGCGCATGTGGTAGTGATAGGCGTTGGCGGCGTTGGAACTTGGGTAGTTGAGGGATTGGCACGTACCGGTGTCGGAAAATTAACCTTGATTGATATGGATGTATTGGTAGCATCAAACGTCAATCGTCAGCTGCCGGCGATGGACAGTACTTTTGGACGCAGTAAAATTGAATCAATGGCAGAGCGTGCTACGCAGATTAACCCTAAGATTACACTCAATTTAGTGGACGACTTTTTGACTGCAGATAATGTGGCACAGCTTTTGCCAAATAGAGCTGCAGCAAAGCAGGCGGCAGCAGCAGGCGAGCAGTTGGTAATACTCGATTGTACCGATGATATGTCGGCAAAATTAGCGATTGCACTGCATTGCCGTTTTAATAAATTAAAGCTAATTTGCGCTGGCGGGGCTGGCGGTAAAACTGATCCGCTACAGATTACGGTCAGTGATTTAAAAGATACCTATCAAGATCCATTGTTGGCACGCCTGCGTAGTAAGCTGCGTCATGAACACAATATAAATAAAGAGATGAAAGAGAAATTTGGCATTAAATGCGTCTATTCTACTCAGCCGCCGATTGTTAATAAATCGGCTGATGGCAGCTGTCAGGTCGGCGGGCTACACTGCGGCGGCTATGGCTCTGCAGTAGCGGTGACCTCGGTCGTGGGCATGGCGATGGTGAGTGAGACCTTAGCCTTGCTAAGTAGTAAGTATAGTCAGTGAGCTACTAAACAGTTACGGTGTTAACCTTGCTAAGCTTACACTTGTGGTAATTGCGCTTGGTTGCCTTGTCACCATTTTAGACTTCTCGGATTATATACCGCTGATATAGATTTGAATAAAAAGCCCTTAGATTGACTCTAAGGGCTTTTTTAATGATGTCTCTAAATCTAGAAACGCTACTTTAATTGCTTTTGTAAACTTTTACGCTGCGGCGATAGTTTAGCCAATAAGGCGTGCGGTAGGGGCACAAATTGTCCTGTCATCATATCCGCCAAAACTTCGGCACAGAGCGGTGCAAAGGCATAACCTTTAGAGCCCATCCCGCTCAGTGTCCAAATTAAACCTAGTTCATCGAGCTGACCGACTAAGGGGTGATAGTCAGGCGTTTGCGCTCGAATACCCACTCGTGCCTGCCAACCACCGAATATATCATCAGCCGTAGCCCTATCATTTGACAATACGTTTGCTAGTTCTGGAATAGCGGTGATGAGCTTGTCGCGATTTACCGCATGTTCAGAGCTGCGAATCTGGGTATCTGTGTCGTTACGCACAAAGCTTGCACCCAATAAAAAGCTTGGCGTATTGGGACTGACCGGATTTAAGGCATCATCACCTTGGCTTGGCGTAAACTGAGCACAATAGCCACCGTATTTTAGCGGCAGTTTAGGCAGGACTTGTTGCTGCTGGTGAGTCGGCTCAAACCACGATAATTGACCACGGATTTTACGGAACTCAAATATACGTGCATCCAATGCTTTGCTGTCAAAAGCAGCGGCAATAATTACTGCATCGGCGTTAATTGACGCTTGTCCATCACACTCTATTTGCACGTGCTTAGACGTATCGACAGACTTAATCTGATTAATAATGGCTTGAGTAAAGGTGATATTTGGATGCGCCAAAACCCGATTGGCCAGTGCCTGCGGATTGACTAGACCGGCTTGCGGTAGGTACAAATTATCTTCAAAGTTTTGCTGAGTTAATCCAGAAATCACTTTGGCATCTTCAATAGATAGGGTCGTTGCCATTTGTGACGGATACTCAGCGATTTGGGTCACATTTACATTGGCTTTGAGCAGTAAATCAAGTGTTGCGGTTGGTTCAAAGATACAGACGTTCTGATTACTCACGGTTTGCTGTAACTGTTTATATAATCGTTGACTGTATAGATAGCCAATACTGTGCAAATGCTCGGCGATGTGCGCAAGTGGCGTCATTTTGGGCGCAAGTAAGGCTCTTGGATTGCCCGAGGCACCTGATAGGGGTGCTGATTTATCAAGTAGCGTAACCTGAATACCACGCTGTGCCAATGACCATGCTGCCATAAGCCCAGAGACCCCCGCGCCAACAATGGCAACGTGATTGTAATCTGTATGAGTTGCCGATCGTTTGCTTGCCGTTTGACTGTCCAGTTGAGTCCCCTGATTGCTTTCTACTATATCAGAGGCTTCTACTAAATCAGGCTCCTCCTGCTCAAGCATGGTAGCGGTGAGCATTTCGCGTTTACGTCCAAAGCCCTTGACCTTTTTAATGGCAAAGCCTTGTGCTTTTAATCCACGTTTTACAACGCCAGCACTGCTAAAGGTAGCGGCGGTGCTCCCAGGTTTGGACAGACGTCCGACTTGTTCAAAAATCTGCTGTGCCCATAATGACTCATTGCAAGAGGGTGCAAATCCATCTAAATACCAAGCATCCACATGCGCTTGATTGAACGGGTTGCTGTGACGATTACTCAAGCTTTGCAAGCTTAATACCGCGTCACCGAGCCATAAATCCAATGTCACATCCGCTTCTAGGTGCAAGCGGTGACAGCCAGATACCAAGGTCGGATACTGAGCCAACAGCTGATCGATAAAAGGGATTAAACTGGCATCACGCTGTTTCCAGCTCTCAAGACTACGACTTAAGTCGGCATGGGTTAATGGGTATTTTTCGGTGCTGATGAGATGCAGGCGCGGTTGCTTTGGTAGAGCATTTACATTTTGGATATTAAGAGTGGCGTCGGCATGATTACTATCAGAAGCGATAGCGCTCATTTCATCACGTACTTGCTGCCATAACTGCCAGGTGAGCAAGACATTGAGCCCTGTGCCAAAGCCAAGCTCAGCAATGGTAAAGTGGTTATCACCGTGGTGCGCGTGTACACTATTCGTCTCAAATAATCGGCGGAATCGTTTGGGTAGCTTGTTTTGCTCAACGAAGACATAGCGTGACTCAGCCAGACCATCGGCTAATGAATAATACACATCACCAAAGATATCAGAGACAGGTACTAAGTTACCTAGCTCATCTTCTCGCCACGTTAATGCCGCCGGCGAGACGTTGTTATCTATCTCATCAAGATTAATGGAAGGCGGCATTTTGGGGGTGTGCTTAGTATTGTCAGTCATGGGCTAAGCTCAAGATGATAAACAGGATATGTGATTAAAAAGACAGTCTAGCGAATACTAGGTGGTCTAGCTCTACCAGCGCTCACGGCGGCTAAAGATAAACCCGCCCAATAAAATGCCTAAAAATAACGACACAGCAACGGTTACCGCGCCATACATAAATAGCTGGCCGCTGCGCTCGTTAATCAGTACATTGACGCGGGTTTCAAGGTCATTGACATCACGCTGTAGCTGCGCATTACGGCTCAGTAGCTCTTGGTTAGCTACAGAAAGCTCGCTGTCATTAGGCTGCATATCATTAGCGAGGCTGTTAGGATTAGCAAGTGCATCAGGATTGTCCTGAGTGTTGCCATTTTGATTTGCTTGATTTGCTTGATTGGCATCTTGATTAAAGGGGGACGCAGGCAGCGGTGCTACTTGTGGGTCAGCAGCTTGTTCGTTGCCATCATTAGCCGTATTGTTTTGATTATTCACAACAACGGTCGGGGCGGCAATCGCAGCAGTTGGCGCCGCTATAGACAAGCCTGCCGCTAGCGTAAAATAAATAGCACGACTCAAAAGGGCAATAGAGCGAGGGATATTATGGCATTTAGGTGCTAAAGCTGAGACAGACATGGCTATCATTTCCGGTGAAAAAAATCGATAATGTTATAGAAAGGTATATAAAAAAACGGGTAGAAAATCGAATAAATAAAGAATAACAGGCATAGTACAGCGTGTTTTAAGCGCTAGACAGTGCTTTAATAAAAGGTCTGATGTCGACATGGCTATAAACGCCAGCGGTTAGATACGGCTCGTCATTTGCCCAAGCTTGCACCGCTTCTAAGTTATCAAATGCAGCCACAATTAAGCTGCCAGACATCGCATTGTCGCCATGTTCAATAGGGCAGGGGCCTGCAAGTACAAGACGGCCTTCTTGTTCAAGCTGTCTTAGGCGGGCAAGGTGTGCCTCACGTGTTTGGGCTCTAAGCTCGGCTGAATTGGCAACGTCATGACCGACAATCATAAATAAAGGCATAATCTATCCTTTTGGAAAACCTTTGAGAGTAAAAATCGCTCTAATTATCCTGATTTAAGTATTAAACGGTGATGCTATTTTTTGTTTTTATCATCGGTTAATTCAGGGTTCATATGGTTTTTAAGTATAACAAACTGCCCAACCATAAACACTAACATGAAGGGTAGCCAGCCCCAGCTTTTGAAGTTAATCCAAGTCTGCTCGCTGGTATAAAACGCGAAGTAGTATTGCAGTCCGGCCATAATAACAAAGTAGCCTGCCCATGCGATAGTCAGCTTATTCCAGCCCGACTTGGTCAAGGTGAAGATATTATGCATCGCCATTTGTAGCAGCGGTCTGCCCACAATAACGCTCATTAATAAAGCAAACGCAAAGATGCCATTAATCACTGTTGATTTCCATTTAAGATAAATATCGTCATGGAATAATAAGGTTAAACCACAGAAGATAACGGTCAACACTAGGGTAATGGTTTGCTGTTTGGTCAGTTTACCCTTTTGAGTAATTAGATGAATGACAGCAACGGCCACAGTAGCAATTAAGATTGCTCCAGCGCCGGCTAAAATACCTTGCGTTTTAGCCACATAAAAAAAGGCGAGTAACGGAATAAAATCGAGCAATGCTTTCATAGTGACCACAGTTGTAAAATTAAAGGAAATAAGCTGTCGATAGTTTACACGCCCTTGCTAGCAAAAAAAAGGACTGACTCTAAAAGCTCTGATATCGCTGAGTTATTTACGCGTATTTATCAGTATGTGCAATGTAAATGGAATATATCGTTTCGTTGCCAATTATTTATTAACAACTCATTCACTTTATATAAAAACCAATTGATTACCAAAACAGAACGATTAACCGTTACAATAACAGTCCTATTTCATTGTTATTAATAAAGACCGCAACTATGTCGCACAGCTCAACGTCACCAACTTCTATGCCACAAAATACTCACAAAACCCTTGCTTATAAACGCATCGATTTACACAGCCACAGCACCTGCTCGGATGGCAGTAATAGCCCCAGTCAGTTATTGCAAAAGGCGCATGATGCCAATATCGATATCTTTGCTTTAACCGACCACGATACATTAAAGGGTATCCCAGAGGCTAGGCAGGTAGCTGAAGAGCTGGGAATTACTTTAATTAATGGGGTGGAGATTAGCTGTCAGCATACCTTAACCGGAGGCTATGGCAAAAATAAAGCCAAAGATAAGGTGATTCATGTCTTGGCATTGGGCTTTGACAATTTCGATGAGATGAATGACACTTTGACCCATATTCAGGTCAGCCGTGGTAATCGTGGACGTATGATTGTAGAGAAAATGGCGGAATTAACCGGCCGTGATTTTGATGAGCTGTGGCAAGCGGTTTTAGATAAGGCTGATGGTAACGCCGATGCAGTAGGGCGCGCGCATATCGCTAAAGTTTTGTTAGAAAAAGAGATTGTACCGACTATGCAAAAGGCGTTTGATAAGTATCTGGCGGATAACAAAGCCGCTTATGTGCCGATTGAAACCTTGAGTATGGAGGACACGATTAAGCTGATTCATCGCTGCGGTGGCAAAGCAGTACTGGCGCATCCAACTCGTTATAACTTATCGGCGACCCGAGTACGTAAATTAATCGCTGAATTTGCTGAATTTGGTGGTGACGGCTGTGAGCTTCCGAGCAATGATGAGCCAATTAGCAAACGCCGTATGGTTGATCGCAGCATCGCTGAGCATAATTTGATGGTATCAACCGGCAGTGATTTTCATGGCAGCAGCATGCCGTGGCGTAAACTTGGCGATGTGCCAAGTTTAGCCGAGGGTCAAACGTTGGTAATTGCCGATATGCTTGATGGCCTTAGTGCGTAGATTTAAGTCTTGATTTAAAAATCTAACTGTCTAATTGCTCAACTAAATTCGCCAATACACTGGTGGCAAAGCTGCCAGTCGATAAGGTGAAGTCTAATACAAGCGTCGTATTATCAGCCCACGACCAGTTTAATTCGCTAACTGGCAGGCGTAGGGCACGGCGCATGGCTTTAATCTGCTTTTGTTCTAAGCCGTGTGCCAATCTTTGTAGAGTCGAATCTTTACTGACTATTTGCTCCTCCAACGCTTTGGCATCTGCGGCCACTTTGTCATTTTTGATACCCCATAACGCGCCAGTCGGGTGAATATCGCCGCTGGCAAGTCTGTCTTGTATCTCTTGATCAATGTGCTCAACGGTGAATACCGAGCCTGAACCATCTAAATTAAATACATCACCCTCAAGCGCTGTATTCCATGTGCCATCAATAACTCGCTTGGCAACGATTTGATTAAAAATAGCGCTGCGTGCAGATGACAAAAGCAAAGATTGCAAATCACGGCTCTTTTTCGGATGCGGTTTACGACCGTTAATGGTACCTTCCTCGAACCACTCCAAAGCAGTCGCAATATTATTGCCGTTACGACCAAAGCGCTGTTCACCGAAATAATTAGGCACGCCGTGAGTCTTAATCGTATTTAACACGCTATCGACCGTTTCTTGGCCAACTGTCGAGTCAGTATTGCTATTACCTTTATCCCTGTTATTAAACACAATATTCTGTACGCGAATCACAAAGCGATTGGCCTTGTGTGCGCCTTTATGCAGTTTTTTGCTGTGCCAAATTTGCTTGAGCACCTCTAGCGATTCATCAGCAGTATGACTGCTTGGCACCGCATTTTGCTGAATATAGTCTGCAAAACCAATCTCTGGTAATTCGCCTTTTGGAATACGTAAGCTAAACCACTGCGTGGTGACTGCCTGACGGTCTTTAAGTCCAGAGTAGCCAACATCACGGCTGGGTATCCTGGCCCATTTGGCTAATTGCTGTGCCACAAAAAGGGTATTCATACCGGTCTTTTTAATCAATAGCCATAAGTGCTCACCCTCACCGCTTAGCTCAATGTCTAACACTTCATCAACCTGAAAATCACTGGGGCTGTGTTTAAATGAGGCACTTAAAATAGGCGCCGGATAGGGCTGAGGCAGGTTGCCCGTACAGGTAAGGGTATTAACTTCATCTTGAGTGATTTCAACGCAATTAGTTGGTTCGTTATGGTTATTCGTATTATTGGTATTGGTCATATAAAGCTCGAAATAGAGGAAGATGTGATTACGCTTAATAGTAGCATGTTTACTTTAATGCTCTTTTTATTTTATAGAAGGTAATGATTTAATTAGGGCGTGTCCTAATATAAATATATCGTCTAGTATAAATATATCGTTATTTTTCTAACTTCTAGTTGATATTATTATGGAGCAGCTATGTCTCATTCTGATTTATTTCTACGCCGAGCAATCCTTGAGGATGCTGAAGCCATCGTTAGTTTATTGAACCTAACCTTCCGCAGTGATGTGGGCTGGACCAACGAAGCAAATCTGGTCGGTGGTATTCGTACCACAATTGAGGAGACTCAATCTATTCTTGAGAACCCTGATAATTACTTCTTTGTTTATCCTGAAATTAAATCTAATAGCACTCAAGAAACGGATAAAGAAGAATCCGGCAAAATCTTGGCCACTATCTTGGTGACCTTTAAGCGAGAATCGAATAGCGCTTACATTGGATTGTTCACAGTAGATCCAAGCCTGCAAGGTCAAGGCGTGGGCAGCCAAGTTTTGGAAGCAGCTGAAACCTTTGCTACCCGACACCTTAGCGCTAATGATAATAAAGATGGGGTGCGTTTGACCATGAACATCTTGTCACAGCGCCCAGATTTACAAGCCTATTACGAGCGCCGTGGCTATCAGCTAAGTGGTAACAGTCAGCCCTTCCCAGTCGATAGCAATAATGGCGAGCCAAAAATTGAGGGTTTGCGCTTATTAGAATTGGTTAAGATGGTTTAATACTGATTGGTTAATTATAGAGTTAAAGAGAAGCACAGGGCTTAGAACATATCAGGCTCATTAAAGCTGTTGGTTGAGACAAACATCAACATAAATAGCAATACTAATGCAAATAGTGAGACCAACAGCGTTAATAGCAAATAGTTTGAGGTCAAAATATCAGAGCCAGAAACCAAAATCAGGAAAGCTAAGAGGGCAGAGCCTAAGCTAAAGCCGGTTAATATATGTTTACCAATGATAAGCAGGGGTCTTAGTGGGTAAGCGTATGAGCCAAGCGTCACCAATAACACCGGCAGCATAGGCGCAAGCCAAACCAGCGGCGGTATAGAGCCTTTGGTAAGTACCATATAATCTAAGCCACCGCTTGCTTCAGCGGCCACTGGCAATACGACGATAAATAACAGCAAACACAGTGCGGCAACCCATATGATATGTTTTAAGTGGGCAGGCTGCATAAAGCTGGTGAGCGCCAACAGTGTGCTACAGCCAGCAAGATGGGCAAAGTAGTAGCCGTCAAAAGAGAGCTGGTATATGGGAATGTAATCGGCGAATAATATCCATAATAATAGGCTTACAAGTCCCCAGCCGATACGTAGGCCTTTGCTTAGAATATGATGCTCTGGGTCTGCCAGATAGCTGAGTTGCAGTTGCCAATATAAATAAGCAAGACTAATAAGCGTCACCACACCGATATAATCATATAAAGCCGAAGTATATGGAAATATCAGTTCTAAATTTAAAATTAAAGCGCCGATGATAAGCGCAATAAACAAAAAATCAGTCCATCTAATAAAACCAAATGGGCTCAGTCGTTTTTTAAGGATGACAAGCTGTGGGTAGTTTAATTCTTTGTTCGTTATGGCCGATGATGCACTGGCAGAGAGCAGTTCTGCTTGCAGTGCATTGACTTGCTGATTAAGCACTATGGCCGGTATGGGAAACCAAAGCTGACAAAAAAACTGCCAACGACTGGGCGCTTTAGAATAAGGCAATCCAAAGTCCCAGTGCTGATAAAGCAAAGGATATTTTTCAGCCATATACTGCCGAAAGCGCTGCTTATTGGCGAAGTGACTATTTGCCGTATAACCGTCCTCAATATCACGCAGTAGACTCCACGGATAATCCGGATAGTGCCAGCCATCGATATATTGTTGCCAGTCAAAGTAATCGATAGCAAGTGAGTAGGCGTTAGGATACACCTTTATATGATCATCAAAAAAGATAATTAGTGCTTTTTCATAATCCTCTAAAGCATCGAGCGGAAACTCTGTCAGTTGCTCAAATTGCTCAGTCAAACACTGGGTCAAACGTGTGTCTGCGGTTTTGTTAGAGAGATGATCGCTATCTAGCATGGGCTCTTGTTGGCTAGGGTCATCTGATTGTTCGCCAGTGTCGCTGTCATTGACAAGGCAGTCTTGCCAGTCTTTGTGCCACTCAATGAGCTGTTGCTGCGCATGTCGTAACAAAAGGGTACCGGCTAAATCTGCTTGCTCAGTCGGGTTAAAATAATAAGTGCCATCTTCATTGCCTAAACTGTCAATGATTAGTAGCCCATCGCTAGGCACATCATGATTTAATGTATCGTCGATGGGTGAGTAGTGCTGCAAAAAACGGTCTGATAGCTCAGTATCATCGGAGGTCTGTGCCAAGTCAGCTGAACCCTGATGTGCTGACGGTATGTCTTCATCTTTTGCCTCTGAGTCATCCTCATCTGTATACCAAAAGTAGCGCTCACCTAACGCTTGCTCGTACGCTTCTCGAACGCGCCGAAAGCCAGCGGGATTTTTATCCGGCTTATTGTCTTTTAATTTTAGGGCATATGCTTTTTTGATAACGCTTTTATCTGCTGTGGGCATAATGCCCAAGATATCCCAGCACGTTTCATTCATTAGGGTATATCCCTTTTTGGAGTCTCTTACAACTGTCAACTGTTTAAAGCTTTTGAGATATGTTGAACAGCTATTTTTCAATCATTAATATGAAAGACCTAGAGGTATGATCTCAATCGAAACAGCTTAGGGCGTGTCCTCATTTTGAAAATGGTGATAAAAATAAGATAAATCGCAGTCAGACAAGGAAAATAATGGCGTAAATATCGAGATATTTACCCGTTATTTGAGGCAGTATGACAAGATTTAGCTATTTTTAGCCCATTTAAATGTAATCGTACGAATTGAGGACACGCCCTAATCAAAATAGTCGGATTGATTGAAATAGTTCACAGATTTAAAGGTCATTATCACCACATAGGCGACACTGATAGAGAGTACGACGGCTGATACAAATAGATTTGCTGATAGAAGCTTTGATAGGCCACCAGAAAGAACGGCGAATATTAATATCATAGAGCCAAGGAAAACTAAGCCCGCAAGGTAATCACCAATATAGGCAAAAAAGGAGGACTTTTTACCAAGCTCAGTAAATATTAGCGGTGACATCACTAATATCCAAGCAAAAGGCGGGGTCAAAGTGGTTATTTCTATGTTTTGATTGGTATAAGCATCTGTAGCAATATCTATAAGCGGTAGGCCGATGGTAAGCGTCAATAATAAAGTGGCGACCATGTCTATAATACTTTTAAAGCCAATCGCCTGATTTCTGATATTTAAGGAGTGCAGGGCACTAAACCCTGCTAAATGCGCTGCCCAATAATAAGCCGATGGCGGAGCGTCCGTTATGGTGGTTGAGATGGCAAACAGACCGCCTAAAAATACGCTGCCAATCGTCCATCCCCACTGCAAATGATTGGGCAAACTAAACCGCTCAGGTCGCGTAAAGAAGCTGAGCTGATACTGCCAATACAAATAGACAAGCGCACAAGTCGCAATAGTGACAAGGCCATCTAAATGGGCAGTGGGGTAATTATATAGAGCGCCGAGAAGTCTAAAGAACATCCGACCTATTATGACAAGCAGCACTAAGTCCATCCATTTGACCACGCCCCAGCCACTAAGACGCTGCTTTAATGCCAAAAATTGAGGATGGTTAATCCAATCAGTTTCTTTAGTAGAGGCGGGCGGTGCTTGCATAAGTTCAAACTCTAAATCATCAAGCTGTTGTTTTATGATATAAGCCTGATGTGGCCACTTAAGGGCGCGGATAAATGCCCAGCGGCTCATTGTGTCTTGATAAGCTAACGCAAAATCCCAGTGCTGATAAACAAGCGGATATTTAGAGGCAATATATTTAAGAAATTTTTCCTGTGTATCAAAGTAAGCAAGTTTGGTATAGCTTTCATCCAAATGACGCAGCAGATACCAAGGATAGTCATAATTATCCCAGCCGTCGATATGTTGCTGCCAATAAAAGTGAGATTTGGCTAAAAAGTAGGACTCACTATAAGCCTTTGGGCAATCATCAAAAAAGCCAATTAACGCCTGCTCGTACTCATCTAAGATATCCAGTGGATAGTCTTTGAGTTGCTCAAATTGCTGCGTTAAGTGCTCGGATAATAATTTATCCGCGGCTTCACGGTCTGCCTTTAAAGCATAGTCATTAAAGTAAAGGTAATCCTGCTCGCTGTCATCGCTATCGATGAATGGTTGAGCGGTGTCGAGAATACTGTCCTGCCACTCCTTTTGCCACTGACTGAGCTGAGTCTCTGCTTGGGTTAATAAAGAGACTTCATGGCTTGGTGGTTGCTCTACTGGATAGACACTGTCATCAACCGTTAAGTCTTTTTCTTCAAATGTTTCGCTATCTAAAGCATCATCGATAGGAGAGTCATCTAACGGTGAGTAATTAGATAAGGAGGTTGTGTCAGCGGTTTCATCAACGGTTGCAATGGTGTCTAAAGGCTCTTCGGCCTCTGCCTTAAACTCAAACTCTGAGTCGCCCTCTTCAGATAACTCTATCCAAAAACGTTCATTTAACGCTTGCTCATAGGCCTCTCGCAGCGCACGAAAGCCAGCAGGGTTTTTATCAGGTTTATTGTCTCTTAGTTTAAGGGCATAGGCCTTTTTAATGGCCTTCTCGTCATGAGTTGGCTCAATGCCCAATACATCCCAGCAGGTTTCGCTCATTTTAGATACTCAAGTAAACTTAGACAGTCATCAGGGCGCTTAAAACCATTCATCTTTTTCGAATTGATCTAAGCTTTTTTGCAAATCAATATTGGCTTGACGAATTTTAATTGGGTCTTGAGCATCAAGAATAGATTCATACCAACCAATTAATCGGGCTAATTGGTCACGCTCAAAGCCAAGGCGCTGAGTATATAATCGCTCAGCACGGGCCAGTAGGTTGCGGTTTTCAGCTTGATCACGGGGATGGGTTTTTAGTGCACTCAGCTTCTCTCTTGAGCGCCGCATTTCAGCGGCATCAATATGTTTGGCCCCATTTTGAATGACCAGATTGTACTGCTCGTTACTGCCCTCAATATCAATATCTACTTCTAAAAGCCCATTCACATCGTAAGAGAAGCGGACGTTTAGCGGTAGCTCACGCGCTTTACCACGGTATTTGGGTGGTAGGGCTACGCTCATTTCACCAATTTTTATATTGTCTCGGGTCAGGCGTGCCTCACCTTGATAGATATTAAATTGCACCTCGGTTTGATTGTCATCCATAGGATTGAAGGTATGTACTTTACTGGTTGGGATGACCGTATTGCGTTCGATAATAGGCGCGAAAACACCATGCTGATACTGATTGTTACCGATTTGAATAGAGGTATCGACACCTAATGAATAAGGGGAGACATCGGTTAAAATCACTTCATCCAAAGCGGCGTCTTCTGCCACTAATCCTGCCTGAATAGCGGCGCCAATGGCAATGGTTTCATCAGGATTTAGACCGACAGATGGGAAGCGGCCAAGTAGTCGGGTCATTAGCTGACGAAACAGAGGCATACGCGTGGCGCCGCCAACAAGCACAATATCGTCAAGCTCTTTAATACGCAGTTTGGCATCACGCACCGCACGCTCAATCGGTTGACGGAAACGCTGTAGTAATGGTTCGGCCAGCTTTTCATAGTGGGCTGCGCTAACCTGCCATTCATAGGCAGTACCGTCAATGGTTAACGAGAGTTGCGCGCTGTTACTACTGGTCAGCTCACGTTTGGCGTTTTCTGCAACGCCATATAGTAGGGCAAGATATGGCTGCCAGAAGTCACGGGTGATATCTGCATTTACCTGCTCTTGATGGGCAATAAAGCCATCGATCAAGACTTGAGTAAAATCCTCTCCGCCAAGGCTGTTATCACCAGCGCTGGCACGCACCTCCATAATACCGGCGAACAGCTCTAGCAAGGTCACATCAAAGGTACCCCCGCCCAAATCAAGTACCAAGAATTTACGGTCATCGCTGTTTTCGTGCAGGCCATACGCCATCGCTGCTGCTGTTGGCTCATTAAGTAGGCGGCGAACATTGAGTCCCGCTAACTGTGCTGCATTTTTGGTAGCTTGGCGCTGATGGTCGTTAAAATAAGCAGGCACGGTAATGACCGCTTCGGTGACAGTACAATTTAGATAGGCCTCGGCATCGGCTTTCAAGGCGCTTAACACTAGGGATGATAATTCTTCTGGGCTGAATTTATGTTGACCCAGACGATAGGTCTTTTGACTGCCCATAAAGCGTTTAAATACGCTGGCGGTCTGTTCGGGATGGCTAATCAGCCGCTCTTTGGCAGTTTGACCGACTAAAATCGAGCCGTCCTTATCAACACTGACCACAGAGGGTGTCAGCGGTCGACCTAGAGAGTTTGGAATTAATACAGCTTTGCCGTCCTGCCAAAGTGCCACAAGGCTGTTGGTTGTACCTAAATCAATACCAATAATAGGAGAGGTCATGAAATTCACTCTTATTTATAAAATTATAGTCGGTGGACTGCTAAATGCTTATGGTGTTAATCTCGCTAAGCTTGCTCTAATAGTATTTGAACTCGATTGCTTTGTTATTATTTTAGCCTTGTTTGAGTGCATTATAAAAGCAGTCAAATAGAGTCATATTTGCTTAAAATAATAGCAAGTTATTATTAATGTTCACAACAGAGTGTATTACATTGATAGCAGGGTCGGCTAGCAATAATTTTCAAATTGAATAGGTAAATAATGAGGTCATCTATGACTCAAAAACGAGTGTTATAGGCAAGAGTTAGATATGCTTTAGCTAAGGTCATAGAATCATTAAACAATAGAATCGTTAAAGCAGGCAGCTAAAAGCGATCATCAATCGACTCTAAATTATAGTTAATTGCCTCAAAGCAGATATTGGGCTTAAAGCCGCGGTATTGCAAAAAGCGCAGTTGCCGCGCTTTGTCCTTTTGCTCTTGAGGAATCTCAGAACCGTACTTTTTGACCCGAGCTTCAACCGCCAAACGCAGCCAATCTACGCCATCGACCAAGTCATTATCAGATAGCACATCAACAAAGGCTTCATTGTCCTCCATGGCCATATCGATGAGTTCATCTATATTGGCTGGCATATCCACTTTACGTTTATAGAAGTCATTTTTAATACGCACGCGGCCACGGCGCTTACGAATACCCTCACGAATAAGCATGATGGCAGTGCGATAATCACTCTGGTAGCCTTTTTCTTGGAACTCTTCTAATAATTCGTCGATTTTTTCAGGGTCTTGCTCTTTATCTAGCAGCTTTTGACGCAGCTCTCCGGCAGAGTGTTCGCGCCGTGATAAATAATAAAACGCCAACCAGCGTAGACGACTATTGGCTTTGATAGCCTCGATTTCCGCTTGCCGTTGTTCCGGTGTTTTAAGATAAGCTTTGAGTGCTGCCGGCAGATTGTCTAACTCAGAATGTTCACTTGGGACATGATTATACTGTTGACCTGTTTCAGTTTCCACGTTCTCCGCCAATACCTTGTCGGCTTGCTCACCTTCGGCTTTTACTTGCGCGAGTAAGCTTTTGATACTGTTGGGGTCGACCTCTTTAATAGGCTCGCTAACCTCTATTTTGGGTCGGTAGGGAGAGGCGGGGTGAAAGGTTCTTTTCCGCCGCTTAGTCCGTGTCTTATTTTTATGACCATCGGTTTGCTGCTCAATGGAGCAAGAGGAATGAGTTACTGTGTCTAGGTCTGATTGGTCTGAGTGAGTATCTTCATTATTGTCAGACACAGCAAAGCCACGGGCAGAGGTTAACGCTGCACGTGGCTTTTTCTGGGCTGGTTTCGGTTGTTTTTTTAGGGCTTTATTCTCGTGAGACCCCTTTGATGTTTGCGGAGTTTCAGCTAGAATTTGCGCTAAAGTTTTTATTTCCATAATTCAATAAGGATTTAAACCTCAGAGTTTTCTTTAGCCACAAGTTTAGGATCTGCGGGCTTATCAGTCTCTTTTTCAGAGCCTTTTTCAGGTTCGACGGCCAGTTTTTCCGCTCGAATCTTAGCTTCTATTTCTTCGGCAATGGCTGGATTATCTTTTAGGAACAGCACTGAGTTGGCTTTACCTTGACCAATCTTTTCATCACCATAGCTATACCAAGCACCGGCTTTACCGACGACACCAATATCAACCCCTAAGTCAATGACTTCGGCTAAATGATTGGTACCTTCGCCATAAGTGATTTCAAACTCTGCTTGACGGAACGGTGGCGCCATTTTGTTTTTGATAACTTTCACACGGGTTTGGTTACCAATAATTTCATCGCCACTCTTAACCGCACCAATACGGCGAATGTCTAAACGAACGGAGGCATAGAACTTAAGGGCGTTACCACCGGTTGTGGTTTCAGGCGATCCAAACATCACGCCGATTTTCATACGAATCTGGTTAATAAAGATAACCATACAGTTTGATCGTTTGGCATTACCAGTAATCTTACGCAGCGCCTGACTCATAAGACGTGCTTGCAGACCCATGTGGCTGTCGCCCATCTCGCCTTCGATTTCGGCACGTGGCGTCAATGCGGCAACCGAGTCAATAACGATCATATCAAGAGCGCCTGAGCGTACCAACATGTCGGTAATCTCTAATGCTTGCTCGCCGTTATCAGGCTGTGACACCAATAAGTCATCGGTATTCACACCAAGCTTCCGTGCATAAATAGGGTCTAAAGCGTGTTCGGCATCGATAAAGGCACAGGTACCGCCTTGCTTTTGACATTCAGCAATGGCTTGTAGAGTTAAGGTTGTTTTACCCGAGCTTTCTGGACCATAAATCTCAACGATACGACCTTTTGGTAAGCCGCCAATACCTAGTGCGATGTCTAAACCGAGCGAACCGGTTGACACAACGTCAACATCTAATACCGCAGAGTTGTCGCCGAGATGCATGATGGTATTTTTACCAAATTGTTTTTCGATCTGACCTAAGGCAGCTTTGAGCGCTTTGGCTTTGTTGTCATCCATAATGATGTCCTAATTTTATTGATTATTTAATGTCAGTGTTGCGTTATTATAAAGCTTAAATGGGTTATTAGTAGTGCTACCAAAAATAAGTTTTTGAGCGCGACTCTTAATGAATTTGAATGAAGGTTTTGAGTTAATAATAGGAGGAGACAGGGTGTCTCTGATATGAGATAAGTATAACAAATTGAGCGTAACTAGATAGGGGGTAGCGGTGACCATGCGACAGGTATTGTCGTGAATAAATAAAACGGATAGGCACATTTATGAAAGGAATGTTTGGATGAGACAAATAAGGTCATAACCCAAGGTAGGTAAAGGCGTAGATAAAGGCTTTAGTTCAACAGACCCTAGTAAACTAAGGTTATCTAATGATAAAAAAAGGCCCGCTTAATGAAAAGCTGACCCTTTATCTATAGCAATGTATAAGTTAATCGAATATTAATTTAAAATTATCACATTAGATTTTTTCAATGATACCACAGGCGATGCGGTCACCAGCATTACCTGATGGTTGGCTAACATAGTCATCAGCGCCGGCATGTACGATAAAAGCACGACGATAGACACTGTTAACGCCTGACATTGCAACAGAGATGTCCTTCTTAACGAAGTTCATGGTAGCAACACCATTCTCATCAGCAGTGACGTTAGGCAAGTCGCCTGCATGGCTCTCTTTAGAAGCGGGATTACCATGTGGCTTATCATAGGGATTGTAGTGGCCCCCTGCTGCTTTGCCCATATTTTTGCAGCTACCTGTTTCATGAATATGAACGGCAACTGTTGAACCAGGATTTAATCCCTCAAGCTTACCAAATACTTGTACGCCACCAACCACAGGACGCAAATACATCTCGCCAAGTTGTGCATGGTTTTGATCAACGGTATAAATTTTTGACTTTAGAACAGGATCCGTATGATCAATGCCATTTATATTAGGATTGCTGCTTTGACACGCACTAAGGGTAATGGCAGAAGCTATAATAGCTGATGCGGTTAATAATTTTTTCATATTTGACTCCAATAAATTTATAGTATATTTGACTAATACTTACAAATACGCACTAAATTAATGTTTGGGTTTATTATTAGAATACTTACATGAATTAGTATAACGCTATGATTAAAGAAACAATTAGTGTAAGCGTTGCAATAAGTTATTTAATGTTAATAAAGTAAAAAACAGTTATACCTTTTCTATAAAATAACCTATCTTTGTCAGGCTCATTGAACCTAATATTTGTAGCGTTTGATTTGTTACGTTAGGACTTGCCTTCCTCGATAGGTTAATTTCTAGATTTGGTATTATAAGCTACTCTTGCATCATATATTCCTGACAAACAAACCTAAGAGATAAAAAAAGCTGCTTATCTTATAGATAAGCAGCTTTTGACAATAACGGTCTATTAGAAATACATCGAAACTAAGTACTTAGTAGCTTCCTATTAGATTTAGATAAATTTATAGGTTAGCTACGTAACGCTTTTTGCGATTTGGTTGTATCAACCGCGACCTTGCTAGGCTTTATCGGTTTTGGCATGGTAACCAAGGCCGTTTTTAATACCTCATCAATGGTTGCTACCGGCTGAATGGTCAAGCCTTCTTTGACGTTGTCTGGGATTTCACCCAAATCACGTTCATTAGATTCAGGAATCAGTACATGCTTGATACCACCGCGATGCGCGGCAAGTAGCTTCTCTTTAAGACCGCCAATACGCAGTACTTTACCGCGCAAGGTGACCTCACCTGTCATTGCAATATCTGGACGAATGGCAATGCCAGTAATCGCAGAGACGAGAGCTGTAGTCAGTGCAATACCTGCTGATGGACCGTCTTTTGGCGTCGCACCTTCTGGCATATGCACGTGCACATCTTTCGACTTAAAGGTCTCATAATCAATACCCAAAGTCTCACCGCGAGCCCGAACAACACTCATGGCTGCACGAATCGACTCTTTCATCACATCGCCTAGTGAGCCGGTATAAACAAATTCACCTTTACCTGGCATGGTAATCGCCTCGATGGTTAATAACTCACCACCAACGCTGGTCCAAGCAAGGCCAGTCACGCGGCCAATTTCAGGCTGCTCTTCAGCTAAGCCAAAGTCGTATTGATGTACGCCAAGATAATCGACGATGTTATTTTCATCGACTACAACGGTATCAATCTTGGTCTTTTTAGAGGGACGCACACCATATTTTTCAATCGATTCACGTACGACTTTACGACAAATCTTGTTGACTTCGCGCTCAAGATTACGCACACCAGCTTCACGCGTATAACGCTGAACGATACTGTGCAATGCTTCTGGCACAATCTCGATTTCGTCATTTTTCAGACCATTTTGCTTAATCGCCTTAGGCACTAAGTACTTCTCAGCAATGTTGATTTTTTCATCTTCGGTGTAGCCTGGCAGACGAATCACTTCCATACGGTCAAGCAGTGCAGCCGGAATATCCATGCTATTGG
The DNA here is from genome assembly GCF_057396205.2 of Psychrobacter sp. CX14. Classification (NCBI taxonomy): domain Bacteria; kingdom Pseudomonadati; phylum Pseudomonadota; class Gammaproteobacteria; order Moraxellales; family Moraxellaceae; genus Psychrobacter; species Psychrobacter sp. CX14. Next base: position 965,487 of record NZ_CM183187.1, read on the forward strand.
CGGTACAAATAAACATCACTTGCGATAAGTCTAAGTCCAAATCAAGATAATGGTCATTAAACTTATGGTTCTGTGATGGGTCTAATACCTCAAGCAGAGCAGACGCAGGGTCACCTCTGAAGTCTTGCGCCATCTTATCAATCTCATCTAGCAAGAATAGCGGATTATTTACCTCTACCTTTGCTAGTGATTGAACGATTTTACCTGGCATCGCACCGATATAAGTACGGCGGTGACCACGGATTTCTGCTTCATCACGTACGCCACCAAGTGCCATACGCACAAACTCACGACCGGTCGCACGCGCAATCGATTCACCAAGTGAGGTTTTACCCACACCTGGAGGGCCGACTAAGCACAGAATCGGACCACGTAGCTTTTTAACACGTGATTGAACCGCTAAATACTCTAAGATGCGGTCTTTCACATCTTTTAGACCATAGTGATCTTCATCAAGTACTTTCTCGGCTTTGTCGAGTTTAATAGACACTTTGCTTGATTTTTTCCAAGGCGTGTCCAAAATCCACTCGATGTAGTTACGTACTACCGAAGACTCACTTGATGCTGGTGGCATCATTTTAAGCTTCTTAAGCTCTTGCTCGGCTTTTTTGCGCACGTCGTCTGGCAAGTCCGCTTCTTTTAGACGATTCTCAAGCTCTTCGATATCGTCTTCGGCATCAAAACCCCCATCGCTAATATCAGACAGCTCATTTTTAATGGCTTTCATTTTTTCATTTAAGAAATATTCACGCTGGTTGTTTTCCATCTGGCGACGCACGGCATCTTGAATCTCTTGCTCAATCGACTGCTCGGCACTTTGTTTGGCCAGATATTCTGTTAGCGTATTGATGTGCTCCGAGAGATCGTCTTTTTCTAGCAACTGCTGCTTTTCGGCCAAGTCGATAGACACACGTGTGGCAATGAAATAAATCATTTCTAACACATCTTCAATACGGTCAATAACGCGGGTTAACTCGCGGCTGTTGCGTAGACGTGCTTCTGCATAAGTTGCAAATAAGCTACGTAATGCTTTAAGCGTATTTTCTTGCTGATTTTCACTCATCTCTAGCGTAATGTCGCTGCGAGTAAAATCTGCCATCAACAATTCGCCAAGGTCTTGTAGACCATCTAGGCGGGCACGGTATTGACCTTCAATCAATACCTTAATGCAGTTCTCATCGCTGTCATGCGGCATGGTGCTGACAATGCGGCAAACCGTACCATATTGATATAAATTATCTTGATCAATGTCTTCGGTCAGTGAGTCTTTTTGAGCCACGACCAATACGCGGTCGTCATATTCCGCTTGCGCGAATTCAATGGCTTTTACAGAGGGCGCACGGCCCACAAATAAGGCAATTTGCATGTGCGGATAAACCACTACATCACGTAATGCTAAAAGTGGTAGGTGGCTTAAGTCTTCATTATCTTGAGCATCATCCGCTGATTGAGATGCTGTTTGGGTATCAGAATCATCAGCAGAAAGCGCACTGGCTTTGATGGTGTCATGAGCGTCCTGCTCTAATTCACTATCTAGGTCGCGCTCAATGTCATCATTAAGCTGCTCAACACTGCTGTCATAATCTTTATCTGATTTACTCATATTTTTTCCTATTGTCGTTTGACATAAACCTTCTTAAACTGAAGTTATTTTATGCTATGACTAACTAAATGGTGGTGATAAGTGAGAATTGCAAGCTTTGTCGGCGAGCTTTTGCATCTAAGCGGCCGTTAAAAACAAAAATCGGTTAGAATGAGCGATTTGTAACGTCATTTTTACGCACTGTTAAGATTCCTAATAGATTTAATGTATCACGACTTGTGGCAGGACAGTTATAGATAAGGTCGATATAAGCGCTTTACAAGTAAGACACTTTGCAAGTAAGAAGCGCGATACGGTATGAATCATCCAATAGCGCTGGTTGGCAAGTGTCGATAGGGCTTAATCCTGTTTTAAGGGTGCTAAAAATAACGGCCAAACTAAGGGCAGATAAGAGGATTGATTATGATAAATGCGGTATTGTTAGCAGTGGTGGTCATGCTAGGGTTGTCACTGGTTCGAGTGCATGTGGTGCTGAGCTTACTAATCGGCGCTATGGTTGGCGGCTTGGTCGGTGGGCTCGGTATTGATGCAACTCTTGCTGCCTTCCAAGAAGGAATTAAAAACGGGGCTCAGATTGCCTTATCTTATGCATTACTTGGTGCATTTGCGGTGGCCATTGCACATTCAGGATTGCCGCAATCGTTATCCAATAGTGTAATTAATCGCATTAATAGTCAGCAAACTGGCGGCAGTACATTGTCTATTAAGTGGCTGTTGTTCTTTGGTCTGGTATTGATGAGTGTGTTTAGTCAAAACCTCATTCCGATTCATATCGCCTTTATTCCGCTAATTATTCCGCCATTACTGATGGTATTTAACCGCTTGCAGATAGACAGACGATTGCTGGCGTGTTTGATGACCTTTGGTTTGGTCACCACCTATATGTTTCTGCCCTACGGCTTTGGTGAAATCTATCTCGACCAAATTATGTTAAAAAACGTCGGTGAAGCAGGGCTTGATACCGCAAATATTTCAGTGATGCACGCCATGGCTATTCCGGCACTTGGCATGTTGACCGGCTTATTAATCGCAGTATTTTTTAGTTATCGTAAGCCGCGTCAGTATCAGCTCAACGCCCAAAATGTCGAGTCTTATTCCGATACAGAGAGCACCGTCCAAAAAGATGCTTTATCTAACGCTGCTGCCGGTGCAAAAGCGCCGAGTAAAAGTAAAACTATTATTGCACTGCTTGCGATTGTTACAGCCTTTGTGGTTCAGCTTTATACGGACTCATTGCTCTTAGGTTCATTGTTTGGTTTTGGCGTATTTATGGCAACTGGTGTGGTCAAATGGAACGAAGCGGACAGCGTCTTTAATGAAGGCATTAAGCTGATGGCGATGATTGGCTTTATTATGATTACCGCACAAGGCTTTGCAGAGGTGATGAAAGCCACGGATCAAATTGCACCGCTTATTGAAGGGGCAACCAATTTATTCGCAGGTAATAAAGGTATCGCCGCTTTGGTCATGCTTGCCATTGGTCTGATTGTGACTATGGGTATTGGGTCGTCTTTCTCGACTATTCCGATTATTGCTGCTATTTATGTGCCACTGTGTATGGCGATGGGCTTTTCACCACTGGCGACGGTGGCCATTATTGGTACGGCAGGGGCGCTTGGGGATGCAGGCTCTCCTGCTTCTGACTCAACACTTGGCCCGACATCAGGATTGGGTGTAGATGGTCAGCACGACCATATTAAAGACAGTGTGATTCCAACCTTCTTACACTTTAATATCCCGCTACTTATTTTTGGCTGGATTGCGGCGATGGTATTGTAACCTGCTGTTTTAGTGGTAGGTTTTACAATAAAAAAGCGAGTGTCGATGGTTCGGTACTCGCTTTTTTGTGGGCCTGTTTGGTTTATTAGTGGTAATATCGAGCAACAACCACAAAAAAATACGAATCTTATGAAGCAATCACGCATTCAGTCTAAGCTATCCATTGCTCTATTTGTTTTGTCTTTATGCACGGCTGGTTTAGCTGCCTCTTTTACAGACACTCAAAGCCTAGCCAATCAAGGTAATGCCGTTGCACAAAATAATTTAGGCGTTATGTATGATAATGGTCAAGATGTGCGTCAAGATAAGGCTAAAGCAGTAGAGTGGTATCAAAAAGCAGCCAATCAAGGTTATGTTGGCGCGCAATACAATTTAGGAGTTATGTATGCTAATGGCTACGGGGTGCGTCAAGATTATGCCAAAGCAGTAGAGTGGTATCAAAAAGCTGCTGATCAAGGTGATGCAGATGCACAATTTAATTTGGGCAATATGTATTATGATGGTGTAGGCGTACGTCAGGATAAAGCTAAAGCAGTAGAATGGACTCAAAAAGCAGCCAATCAAGGTTATGCAAAGGCTCAATTTAATTTGGCTCTTATGTACGCTAATGGCGAAGGCGTGCGTCAGGATTATGTCAAAGCAGTAGAGTGGTATCAAAAGGCAGCGAGTCAAGGTCATGCAAAGGCACAATATAATTTAGCTGTTAGATATGATATTGGCGAAGGCGTGCGTCAGGATGATGCCAAAGCAGTAGAATGGTATCAAAAGGCCGCTAATCAGGATTATGCAGAGGCGCAATACAATTTAGGTGTTAAATATTATAATGGGGAAGGTGTGCGCCAAGACTATGCCAAAGCAGTAGAATGGTTTCAAAAAGCAGCCAATCAAGGTCTTGCAGAGGCACAACTCTATTTGGGTGTTATGTATAACACTGGTGAAGGTGTACGTCAGGATTATGCCAAAGCAGTAGAGTGGACTCAAAAGGCAGCTAATCAAGGTCTTGCAAATGCACAATATTATTTAGGCATTATGTACGCTAATGGCGACGGTGTGCGTCAGGATAAGGCTAAAGCCAAAATCTATTATGGAGAGGCGTGTGATAATGGGTACCAAAATGGATGTGAAAGCTATCGTATTTTAGATGAATCGGGTTATTAACCAGCCGTTTTAATCTTAAATTTTAAAATAAAGAAGCGAGTGTCGATTTGGCACTCGCTTTTTTTGTGGAATGAGATTAGATGTGCTAGTTATAAAAATAGCGACACACTTGCCAAATGCAGGTTAATAACAGATAAGCAGAAGAGATTAATAGCCAAAATACAAGGTTAGCCAGAGGTAGCGACGCAAACATAATAAACGATATAAAGAAGCTTAGGAGCAACAAAGTGATGGCTAACATTAGCAGGAACTTCCAGAGACTTTTTATATAAAAATCAATCACCCCCAATACAGTTATATGAAATAACATCACCGCATTCATATTAATAACCAAATTGATAGGATAATAGTCGTCAGGTTGATCAATGTACTCTATCGCATAATAATCAGGTATATAGCCTGCCATGATAATTTTATAGACAAATACAGCCCATAAGATAACAAAGACGACCTTAAACGGCTGGGCTTTAATATAACCGAGAATAGAAAGTAGATACTGCCTTGTATTTTTCATATGGTCCTTTTATAAGATTGCTCTTTATTTTACTATTTTAATGCGCTATTTAGTCCTCAAACTTATCAATTTCAGACGTCAAATAGCCGACTAGATCATCACCACTTTCCATCAAAACTTTCAACTTGTCAGGATTAATTAATCTGGCTAACTCCTCTTCGGTAAACAGCTGCTCTTCAGGAGATAGGGGACGCTGCTGCGGCACACGGCCACTGTTTTCTAATGTCTGTAGATGGTTGTCCACATAATCGGCAACATTGTCCACGCCAGTACTGCTTGCCGCTTTATCTGGCTTTTTATCGCTGTCTTTATGGTTCATATCGTTACTCATCCATTTGCCTTTATGAAAACCAACGTATTTTTTTAGGGGTAATTAAAGCATTTAGGGGCACATCCCACGGCTTAGTGTCTAATTGCTCAACGACTTGGAACTCATAACACCAGCCAACACGCAGTGGATGGCGACGATGGTTTTTTGAGCTGCAATATTGATGAGATTTGGCAAGTGTGGTGTCATAAAAGCCACCTCCCATCCCCATACGATTGCCATGCTCATCAGCGGCGACAAGCGGACACATAATCAGATCTAATGCATCAGCATTGAGTAAATGCTTGCTCTTAGATTCTTTCATACCGAAGCTGTGGCGAACCGTTGGAATGCTCGCTAGTTTGCTGTGATAGATAGGTGCAAAGCGGATGTGTTTATTATCCCGACCTCGAGTATTAATCACCGGCAGATAAGCCTGATAGCCCATACGCTGACACCAATCCAACAGGGGCTGCGTTGGCAGTTCACCAAAGCCGTCAATATATATACCCACCTTAGCACCTTTAGATAGGCGAGATGCAAGCTTAGGTAAATGGCGACTGGCAAGACTGCCGGCATTGCGGCGCTGCTGCTCGGTTAGGGCGCGGCGCTGTTTATTAATATCATGTCGAGAAGGGTTATTGGTCATAGTTTGCTTTATAATAGTCGGGTCAAAATTTAGGGAGCTGAGTAGTCAGGGCTTGGTAAAATATAGACACAGCACTTAGCTTGAATTGTTTGACAAACTAGGCGTATTATTAACGGCATCTTATCGTAAGTGAGTGCTTATTTTCATCATGATTTTATGGCCGCTCTAAATGCGTTTGGCAGTGAGTCATGCTATCATAATTGCGCTCGATTTAACTTATACCGCCTTTGCTGGTGAGCTGAGCAATCAATGCCAGTTATTTTATAGCCAGTCATTATTTTATAATCAGTAATACCATAACAAATTCTTTTAGCTTTTTATAACAAAAACAGGAGACATCATGTCAACTCGTACCGAAAAAGATACCATGGGCAATGTAGAAGTACCTCAGGATGCCTATTGGGGTGCTCAAACTCAGCGTAGCCGTGAGAACTTCAAAATTGGTGGTGAAACCCTACCTCGTCCAATGATTGAAGCGATGGCATTGGTTAAAAAAGCAGCGGCTATCACTAATGCAAGCCTTGGCCGTATTGAAGAGAGCCAGCGTGACTTAATTATCCAAGCCGCTGACGAAGTGATTAATGGTGGTCTTACTGATCAGTTCCCATTAGTAGTATGGCAGACCGGTTCTGGTACTCAGTCAAACATGAACATGAACGAAGTACTGGCTAACCGTGCGAACGAAATTGCCGGCTCTGAGCGTGGTACTTATAAGCCAATCCATCCAAATGACCATGTTAACCATGCACAGTCAACCAACGATAGCTTCCCAACGGCTATTCGTGTGGCAGCAGCGCGTCAAATCAATAGCCTGTTAATCCCAGCGGTTAAAGCGCTACGTGACACGCTAGACAAAAAAGCCAAAGAATTCGATAGCATCGTAAAAATTGGCCGTACGCATTTACAAGATGCAACGCCATTGACTTTAGGTCAAGAATTCAGCGGCTATGTGAGCCAGCTTGACCACGCGTTAACGCGTATCGACAACGCATTACAAGGCTTATACGAATTACCACTAGGCGGTACAGCGGTAGGTACCGGTCTTAACTCACACCCAGACTATGCGGTTAAAGCCGCTGAGCAATTATCAGAGCTAACCGGCCTGCCATTTGTAACGTCTCCAAACAAATTTGAAGCCCTAGCTGCCCGTGATGCTGAAGTATTTGCATCAGGTGCTCTAAAAACACTAGCGGCAAGCCTGAACAAAATCGCTAACGACGTTCGCTGGTTAGCCTCTGGCCCTCGCTGTGGTCTTGGCGAATTAACCATTCCTGAAAATGAGCCAGGCTCATCAATCATGCCAGGTAAAGTTAACCCAACTCAATCAGAAGCGATGACCATGGTCGTGGCGCAAGTGATGGGTAACGATATGACTATCAGCATGGCTGGCGCGTCTGGTAACTTTGAATTAAACGTTTATAAGCCAGTTATCGCTTATAACTTACTGCAATCTATCAAATTACTTGGCGATGCGTGCAACAGCTTCAATGAGAACTGTGCAGTAGGTATCGAGCCAGTTAAGGATAAGATTGATGACTTCTTACATAACTCATTGATGTTAGTAACGGCGCTAAACCGTCATGTGGGCTACGAGAATGCCGCTAAGATTGCCAAAACCGCTTATAAAGAAAATAAAACCCTTAAGCAAGTAGCGGTAGAGCTTGATTTAATGACTGAAGCTCAGTTTGATGAGTGGGTTACGCCAGCCGATATGGTTCACCCTAAATAAGCGTGGGCTAAATTTGAGACGCTACGGTGTTGACCGTCCTTGATGTACGCCTTGTACAATCTTCGGTCGGTCGCCTTGTAGCAGACTCAAATTTAACCCACTTAAGTTTAAGTATGAATCAAGCTCAGCCTATGGCTTTTCGTGCTTTTACTTGATTGACTTGCTACTCAAATTCTGAATAGATATGCAAGATTAATAATATTGTTTATTGAATAATAAAGACCTTGTCATTTCATATGGCAAGGTCTTTTCGTTCGTGTCTCTATAAATTTTAATTCTGGAGCTATTCACGCTTTTTGCTACTATCTTAGTGAGATCGACGGCGGGCGCTAAAGCCAGTCGCGTTCCTGCGCTGCGATAACGCGACTGGCTAAGCGCCCACAACGTCGTTCTTCACCAAGTATATTCGCTTCAATCGTGGCTAAACCGCACCCCAAGGCCACATCATGAGTTAATTTAAAGAATGGGTGAGGCCGTTGTTAGCCTTTTGGATTTATTCTCTCAATCTGGTTTTCGCAAAAAACTCGACCAGTAACATTCCATACAGAATAAACGGCTAATAACTCACATTTTATGTTATGTTATAACAAAACATACTATCAAGATAACGCACAAACAACAGCGTAACATTAAAAATAATTTATTATATCCTCTCAATTAGAACTAAAGTAAAACTCCACGAAAAGCTATACGCTATATATAGGGTCTGTTGAACAGACCCTAACATAGACACTAATTAGAGGCTGTTGAAGTTTCTCTTTTGGTGGTAATGGCTCAGTTTTATTTAAAGTCATTTATCATGTTTTATTCACTCAAAAGAGGTGTATTTATGAAGAAATTAACAACCCTATTATCATCTGCCACAGTTTTAGCAGCAACCTTAGTTTCAGGATCAGCGCTTGCTTATACTGACCAAGTTATGGATCCTGCAAAGAGCTATGATTCTGCGGTGAAAATCAGACAAGTTAATTATACTTGCCAAAATAACAATAAGATCAGTGTTAAATATGGATTTAATAAACAAAACCTACCAACGTATGCGGAAGCTTATCTAAACGGGAAATCTAGATTTTTACCGATTAATCTTGGACGCTCAGATGATGTGGACACCGTATTTGGCGATGAAGAGAACTTTAGCATAATGAGTGACGCCCTACGACTTAATAACTATCATAAATCAAACGTCAACATTCAAAATGCAAACAGTGAAATCCTTTATAAAGGCTGCGATGCCAAATCCGTTAAGAAAATTAAAGGTTAGCTGTAACATTTGATTTAAGCTTTTAAATTGAAAACTAAAAAGACCTTGTCATTTATTTGGCAAGGTCTTTTTTTATCAGCGTGTTTCTATAATAATTATTCGCAATTGTTATTTCTAAAGACGAATCGTTATGTAATCTCACCTAAAGCCATATATTAGCAGAAAGCCCCTGATTTAAAATAAAGAGTTTTAGCTTTATCACTCTCATCTTTAACATCAGAGGTACGACTAATATACTCATTATCGTGCAATATATGGATTACTGACGCCAAGCTTCTCTAAAATAGTAATCTCAAAGCTTTCCATCTCATCTTGCTCCGCCTGCCCAAGCTCATGGTCGAAGCCGAGCAAGTGCAAAATACCATGTACTATCAAATGAGTAATATGCTCATCGGTACTTTTATTTTGCTCTTGTGCTTGAGTGGCGACTACCTCATGGCAGATGATTAATTCGCCAAGTGGAATGGTCGGCATTTGCTGTAAGATAAACGGCGGTAAGTCGCTAGGGTACGACAGTATATTAGTCGCGTAATCTTTATCACGCGCTTCAAGGTTTAGGTTTCGACCTTCTTCAATATCGGTCAGATACACGCCAAGCTCTTTAGATTTGTCTTGCCAAAGCGAGGTATCAAGCTCAGAAAAGTAAGGCAGGCTAACACCAGACGCTTGCTGCTCATTCATCACATTTAATGTGGTCACTAAAATGGTTTGCAGCTTATCAATAGGATAATAATTAGAGACAAGCTCATCAGATAATGTTTCTGCAGCACTGATATTAATCATCAATTCAGTCATAACAAACTCATAAAATTAATTGAATATAGAAGTATGCGGATATTGTATAGGTTCAATACATAGAAAAGCCGGATAGCTATCCGACTTTCTTACACTGTGCTGTTTTGGCTTAAAGCGTTTTAATAAAAGCTAAGCTAATTGTCTCATTTGATAAACAAAAGCTATCGACTACGACTTAGCGTCTGCTTTAGCTTCTTTTCGCTCTTGCTCAGCAATACGTGCACGTTTACGCGCCTCTTTTAAGGCTTCTTGCTCTTCGTCCCAGACACCATAGGCTTCAACAATCTTCTGTACCAATTGATGACGTACCACGTCTTTTGACTCAAACTTGGTTACATGAATCTCATCAATTTTACCTAAGATTTGAATCGCTTGCGCTAAGCCTGATTTATGACCACGTGGTAAATCCACCTGAGTCACATCACCGGTAATGACCGCACGTGAGCCAAAGCCTAAGCGAGTTAAGAACATCTTCATCTGCTCGGGTGTTGTGTTCTGCGCCTCATCCAAAATAACGAATGAGTTATTCAATGTACGACCGCGCATATAGGCCAGTGGTGCAATCTCAATAATTTGCTTCTCGATGAGTTTGCCTACTTTTTCAAAGCCAAGCATTTCATAAAGCGCATCATATAAAGGACGTAAATAAGGGTCAATCTTTTGGGTTAAATCACCCGGTAAGAAGCCCAGTTTTTCACCCGCTTCAACCGCTGGACGCACTAGCAAGATACGTTCAATCTCATTACGCTCTAGCATATCGACTGCACAGGCAACCGCCAAATAGGTTTTACCGGTACCGGCAGGACCCACACCGAAGGACACATCTGAGGTTAAGATGCGATTGACATAATGCTGCTGATTGCCGCCGCGAGGAATAATTTTACCTTTGCGAGTGCGTAGAGCGATGGTGTCGTAATTGGCTTCTGGGTCATGACGGTAGCTATTGCCCTGACTATAACCATCGTCATCTTTGATGTCTTTGTCATCGTCAGCAGACTCATCTTCGATGGCTGTTGCACCTTCAAAGTCACGCGATAGGCTGGCTTGAATAATCAGATGCAATTCTTCTGGGCTAATGTCATCAGCGGTTTGAGCTTCGTCAGCGAGTTTATTCAAAATATAATCAGCACGTTCCACAGCGGTTAAATCACCGGCTAAAGTGAATTTATACTGGCGCTGATTAATATGAATACCTAGACGATCTTGAATATATTTGAGGTGGTTATTGTATTCACCCACCAGTACTTTTAGCTGGGGTGAGGTTAAGAAATCGAGATTTACTTTTCGAGTGACAGTATCAGTCAAGTGATAATCCTTTTGTAATGAATGTGTTCAAAGATTTTTTGTCTTAAATTGAGTCGATTTTTAAAGGGCCAATAATAGATAATGAATGTGAGGCAATTAATTATTATTTATAGAGTCTGTGGTTTATAAGTTATGTCTCGCTTATTGTTATTTAAGCACTGTCTTTATTATGGCTGTTTAATATTGAAATTCAAGAGAATACGGATAGGCATTAAGACGGTTTTTGTAACCTTCATGTCATACGCACTATCATATGTTGTTATCTACAGGTAATCGTTCTATCTCATTGAGATGGGTTAATAACATTATGATTTATGACAGATATTCGGCAAATATCGATTAGATACTCAAAGCGGGGTGATTTGACTCTTTTTTGAGACGCGTAATATTTGGCAGAATTGAGGTATATTAATCAAGTCAATGGCGTTAACATGGTAATATATTAAAAGATATTTAAATACTATATTTGGCTCAATCAGATAATAATTTTTGAATGAAAAGACTGTTTCTCTCTATTTATATAGATTTTTTAAATAAATAATAAAAACGAGTAGCACTATGATAACTGATACAAGTAAGAATCATTTGAGTAAGCCAAGCGAGCCCATCACTGACCAAACCGTACTGATTGCTGGGGGCGGTCATGTGGGTCTGTCGTTTGCCTTATTATTAGCGGATAAAGGCATCGCCAGCACCTTAATTGAAAAAAACACCTATCCTGACGTTAGCCCCAAAGACGATGTGAAACGCACGCATTATTTGGATAGCCGTAACACCGCATTATCACGCCGTACAGTGCAAATTTATCAAGAAATTGGACTGTGGGATGAGCTTCAGAGTCATGCTTGCCGTATTGACTCTGTGCAAGTCAGTGAGCAAAACAGCTTTGGTTATGCAGAGCTTAAAAAAGAAGAAGAGAAGGTCGAGTCTTTTGGTCAAGTGATGGAAAACGCTTGGCTAGGTCGTAAGCTGTTAATGGCGGTCAAAAATAATCCGCTGATTACAGTCATCGATGGAGCGACGGTTACTGAAGTGAATCAAGCCCATGATTCGGTGACGATTCACTATGATACACAGTCTGAAACTCAGCAAACGCTAACGGCAAGTATGCTGGTGGCGTGTGATGGCCGAGATTCAACGGTGCGTAATCTGCTTAATATTGGCATCAAAGATTACGATTATGGACAATCAGCTATTGTGGGCGTGGTGCAAACCGATAAGCCGCATGAGCATATTGCGATTGAGCGTTTTAGCCCAGCAGGGCCACTGGCAGTCTTGCCATTAACTGATGCCAATGGCGATGGTAACCATCCTATGCAGGCCGGCTATAGACGTTCTGTGGTATGGATTTGCAAGCGCGGTGAAGAACAGCAATATTTGGATGATGAATCGCTGTTTTTATCGACCTTACAAGAAGGGTTTGGTCAGCGTGCCGGCAAGTTCTTAAAGGCAGGCCGACGCGGTGCTTATCCACTAACTCGAGTGCTAGCTGACAAGCAGGTAGAGGGGCGCGTAGTAATTATGGGTAATGCCGCTCATACCTTGCACCCCGTGGCAGGTCAAGGCTTTAACCTATGTATGCGTGATGCGCATGTGCTAGCAAAAATGCTTGAGAACCAGGTCATGCGTAGTGCAGATATTGGCGATAATCAGATGCTCAAAAACTATGAGCGTGCCCGTCAAAAGGATCAGAAACGAGTGATTCGTTTTTGTGATGCTGTGGTGCATGGATTTACCCATCCCAATCCAGCAATGAAGCTTGCGCGCAATGTGGCGCTGGTTGCATTTAACAAATTGCCAAATATTAAGCCATTGGTTGCCACCTATGCGATGGGATTAAAATCCTAATCTTTGGCTATTTATACTGATGATTAATCACAATCACGTTATCACTGACTATTAACCACGCTTATCATATTTAACTATTGGACAGTCGTTATGGCAACCGCAAATCAATCTCAATCACAGCATACCCTTATTATTGGTGGTGGTATCGTTGGCGCAACCTTGGCACTTAAATTGGCTCAGCAGCAGCGCCCAGTGACCCTTATTGATGCCCGTCCCGAATTTACAGAGGCTGCGTGGCAACAAAAATTGACTCATCGTGATGCACGCGTTTATGCCTTAAGTCTGGCCAGTATTGAGCTGTTGAAAGAGGTAGGCGCATGGCAATTGATTACCCAAAGTGGGCGAAAAGCGAATTACACCCAAATGCAGGTATGGCAACAAGACGGCAAGGGTGAGCTGAAGTTTGGTGATGAGGCAGTGCCGCAACTGCTTGGTAGTATGGTTGAGCCATTTGTCATTGAGCATGCGTTATATCAGCGTTTGGCAGCGGCCGATGTGGGCGAGCATCTAACGCTTGTTGCAGGTCACAAAGTGGTTGAGCTCGATTGGTTTGGTGAGCAAAAAGGGTATCAAGTTCGTTTGGATAATGGGGATACCTTACAAGGAAAATTACTCATTGGGGCTGATGGGCGTGGGTCACTGGTAAGACGTGAGGCCGGTATTGGTATCGATTCACTCGATTACAAACAAACGGCCATTTGCTGTGCAATCAAAACGCAAAAGCCGCATCAAGCCACAGCGCGTCAGCTTATGTTACCGACCGGCACACTGGCTCTATTGCCGCTTGCTGATGTCACTGATACTGACAAAGCCAATCCGCAGCATTGGCAATCGGTGGTGTGGACACTGCCAACCAATCGAGCGTTAGAGTTATTACAACTCAATGCCGAGACAAGTGAGAATAATCAGGACAGTAATAATCAGCCGAATAATGAGGTATTACGTCAAGCGTTAGCAGCGGCAAGCCAGTACGCCTTAGGCGATATTGAACAGCTTGAATCCGTGGCTAGCTTCCCACTAAATGCACAGCAGGCCACTCATTATGTCAAAGAGAACTTAGCATTGGTGGGTGATGCGGCACACGGTGTGCATCCGCTGGCAGGTCAGGGCTTGAATCTAGGTATGCTCGATGTGACTGCTTTAGTAGATGCTTTGATGACTGATTATGAGCGTAGCGGTCACAAACTTTGGGGCGAGCTATCGACTTTGCGCCGTTATGAGCGTGAGTGTCGTCCTCATAATAGTGTGATGATGCATAGCTTCTCCTTGATGAATTGGCTGTTTGCCGGTGATTTTGCGGCACTGCGTCCGGTTCAGCAGATACGTAGTGAGGGCATGTATCAAGTAGGTAAGATTAAGCCGTTGATGAGATTCTTTACGAAGAGGGCAAGCGGGGTTTAGATGGAAGTTTCTAGGTTGGCTTCAGTGGCTATGCTAAGTATTAGCACGTTAACCATATTCGGATGTCAAACTGCTTCGACCACCACTGTTCCTACACCAAAATCTATCCCCGAGTCTACTCCTATACCAAAATTCAAAGCTATTGTTCCAGACAGGGATGGAGATGGGGTTATCGACCATCAGGATGTCTGTCCAAACACACCACAACATATGGTTGTAGATGATAAAGGATGTACTATCATTTTAAATGACTTTACGAATGAACTTGAATTAGAGATGCAGATTTATTTCCCGTCGTTTACTCGTCAAGTACCTAATGTTTATCATCTTGAATTCCTTAAGATAAAAGAAAAGATTATTGAATATCCGACGACTCAAATTTTATTATTTGGTCATGCATCTTCTAATGAAATACGCAAAACAGATAGCAACAATACATTATCTCAAGACCGCGCTGTAATGGTAAAGTATAGACTGGTCATGGATTACAATATTCCAGTTGAGCGAATTACAACTTATGATTGTTTAAATAGGTTGCCGCTTAAAGAGACAAGAGGTGTAATAGCATATGATGAAATGCATGAGACTAAAGACGGTAGAGTGACCGTTAAAGTAAGTACTGAAGTTAAGGATTTAAATACTATTAAGTCTTCTCATTTAAGTAGTGAATATAAAACTTACTCGCAGAGCTGTGAGTTAGTGAATGAGTTGGATAAATAGTCAGCCAGTATTACTCATCATATCTCACGCTCTCAACCTGTAAAATAATGTTCTTATCTTAATCAGTCATTTCTACCCAAACGACGAAAACACCACCATCAATACTGGCGCCACAATATTAATAATAAAGCCGAAGCTAATGGCCAAAGGCACCACGCCCAGTCCGCCTGATTGCTGAATAACAGGCAGGGTAAAGTCCAAACTGGTTGCACCACCAAGCCCAACTGCCGCCGATGGTGTGTTACGCATAAATAGCGGAATAAACAACAGGGCAAAGAACTCACGCACCAAGTCATTAAACAGCGCTACACTGCCCCAAACTGCACCGTAAGCATCAGTCATGACAATGGCCGATAGCGAATACCAACCAAATCCTGAAGCTAAGGCGAGACTTTTAGTTAACGATGCCTCAGAGAATATCAGTGAGAATATCACGCCACCAAGCAGCACACAGACTGTAAAAATCACACTGGTTTGGATGCCGCGTTTACTCAGTAGAACTTCTTTGAGAGTAATCCCCGAACCCTTCAAGCCAATACCAACCAGTAGAATTAATATCATTAACAGACCAGTCATGGTGTTTGCTGGCGGCATAAAATGCTCGGGTAAAAACAGCCCAATGATAAAGCCAAACGCCACGCAGCATACTTGAATAAGACTACCACGGATACTGACCTTGGGAGCCGCATGACTATGCTTACCGGCCGCAGTCCAAGGTACCAGTCGATCAAACACCATTAGGCCTGCTAAGCCTGTACCAATCGTCAATATTGACAGCACACTGACATAAAGTACGATATCGCCGATTTGGCTACCTAAGCCCTCGACCTGTGCTAGCTCAATACCGATCAAGGTCAGAATAATATAGACCAAATAGCCCAATATCCGCTCTGAGTAGTGAATCAAGGTCTTATTTAAGGGAAACGCAAAACCGATAAAAAGAGGCGCTAAAACCAAAACAAGAGTGACAAAGCTTTGCATATTCTGAGATAAAGACATGATGACGGCACGCAGACTAAGAGAGGTTGGGGTTATGAGCTAAGTCGGTAGCAATAAGAAAAAATGTAACTGGCGATTCTATCACAGCTACTCACGAAGTCCTATAAGCAGACCGGTAACCAAAAAGAGGACGCTCGTATTGCGCTACGAACATCCTCTTTTATGATTAGGCTTTTGGCTGATTTATGTGCTTACCTGCCTGATTAAATTTACTACGCCAAGCTTACTAATCTAAGCAGTTTGTGCTAATTGAGCCTTGGTCTGCTTTACTGGTTGAATAACCGGTTGAACAGCCACAGTCTCATCCAAGATAGGATTGTCCACTGTTTGAGACTCAGAACTATTGTCAGTAGAGTCAATCGGGCGCACCACGCTAATGGCAGGTATGTTGCTTAGAGCAGGGAAATCATTACGACTGTGCCCGCCGCGGCTTTCCTCACGAGTTAGCGCCGATTGCAATAATAACGAGGCCAAGGTTAATAAACGCTGCCAACGAAAGTTATCTAAATCAAAGTTTGTATCGGTCAAAGCTGTTATCGATCGCTGTTGATTTTTGCAGGCCAAAACCTGATTCAGTGCTTCTTTTAACTCATCCGCGCTGCGTCTAATGCCCATCTTATTAGTCATCAGGGTTTTTAATTGCTTAATCGTGCTGATATCGCTAATGACGTCTAAGTCTGAGTTAGCTAATAGAGGTGAGTTTTGATTCAATAAATCAGTTAATGGCACATCAAATTGAGCATGAGCGGCGACTGCGTCAGGCTCAGATATGTACACATTTTTATTGGCATGAATGGCTGCTTGCTCAACAGTTTCTAGCTCACCAAAGCAGTTCCAGTCATTATTATCATTGAGATAACGCGGTAAATGCTGAGCAATCTCACGGCCTACAACCACGCACTCAAGCAGCGAGTTGCTAGCAAGACGATTGGCACCATGTAGCCCTGTATTAGCGACTTCGCCTGCAGCATATAGACCCTTGATATCCGTCTTACCTTCTGCTGTAGTAACAACACCGCCACACGTGTAATGCGCGGTAGGCGCCACTGGAATAGGGGCCTTGGTAATATCTATGCCAAGCTCTAGACAGTGAGCATAGATATCGGGGAAATGCTCTTGAACAAAAGCGGCAGGCTTGTGAGAGATGTCTAAATGCACGTAGCCAAGCTTATTCATACTAATCTCGTTGGCAATAGCACGGGCCACGATATCACGCGGTGCTAACTCTTCACGAGGGTCATAATTTGGCATAAAGCGTTCATGGGTAAGGGGGCAACGTAGCAATCCGCCTTCACCGCGAACCGCTTCTGATATCAGAAAATTACTCTGATTGCCTTCGCTGTCGCTATGGACCAGTCCGGTGGGATGGAACTGGATGAACTCAAGATTCGCCAATCGACAACCGGCTTCCCACGCCATCATAATCCCATCACCGACACACACATCAGGGGCAGTGGCACGACTAAATAGTTTGCCCAATCCGCCACTGGCAATAACCACTGCTTGACTGTCAAACTTAATAAGCACGTTATTCTGGGTGTCAATCACTTGGGCACCCGTGCAGTGCTGATTATCTGTTAGTAAGCGCAGTGCTTCATGATAAGGACGAACATCAATATGGGTTGCAGCAAGTGCTTGTTGATGTAGCGCTTGCATAATGTGCTTGCCAGTCGCGTCATCGGCATGCGCTACACGGCGGCGACCATGTCCGCCTTCTTTTGTTAGATGCAGCTCTGCTAAGGTTGCGTTTTTGGATAAGTCAGACTCAATATTGTCACCGTCACCATTGGTGGTGAACGGCACATCGTGCTTAAGTAGCCAATCAATGGCATCGGCACCTTGCGCTAAAATTTGAGTGGTCGCACTCACATCACATAGGCCATCACCGGCAATTAAGGTATCGCTTACGTGCTCAGCCACACTGTCATTGCTATCAATCACGGCTGCGATACCGCCTTGAGCATAATGGCTCGAGCACGCTTGCAAATCCTCTTTTGCCAATACCACTATGTTTAGGTGGCTTGGTAAAGATAACGCAGTACTCAGCCCTGCTAGGCCAGCACCAATAATCAACACATCGCACTGCTCATGCCTCATGCTATGTTTTACAGGCAATGCTTTAGTCTGATTAACAGAAGACGCAGCGCTATTAAAGTCTGCGCTAAGAGTATGAGCAGTTTGGCGTGTTGGCATTGTTTGGTCTCTTATAGTTATGCGAGCGTTTAATAAATGAGTGCTGGTAAACTTAAGCAGGACCCACGTTTTCAAATAAAGGACGGTCTTTAAGGAAGTCACCACTGGTCGCCACGCGGCGTTTTTGTGCAGCAGCAAAGTCGAGCATACGCTGTAGCGGCTTTAAGGCAGCAGCGGCTAACTCAGGCTCAAGCTTAATCTCGCCCGTGCCGTTTTCTAAGCATTGCTCAATACCTTTAAGACCATTCATCGCCATCCAAGGGCAGAACGCACAGCTCTTACAGGTGGCACTCTCGCCTGCGGTAGGGGCGGCTAAGAAGCGCTTATGCGGTGATTGTTTTTGCATTTCATGCAAGATGCCTAAATCCGTACCGACGATAAAGGTCTCAGCGTCCATCTCTTTGGTTGCGTTTAACAGCTTACTGGTTGAACCGACCACATCGGCCAGTTGCACCACGCTGTCAGGAGATTCTGGGTGAACCAAAACAACAGCATCTGGATTTTCTGCTTTTAATTGCTCAAGCTCACGGGCTTTAAATTCGTTATGCACAATGCATGAGCCTTGCCAAAGCAGCATGTCAGCGCCGGTTTCTTTTTGGATATATTTACCCAAATGACGATCAGGGCCCCAGATGATTTTCTGACCTTGTTCATGCAAATGCGTCACAATCTCTAGACCAACAGATGACGTCACAACCCAGTCTGCACGCGCTTTTACTTCGGCGCTGGTATTGGCATAGACCACGACTGTGCGATCCGGATGTTGGTCACAAAACGCGCTGAATTCATCAATAGGACAGCCCAAATCCAGCGAACATTCTGCCTCTAAATCTGCCATTAATACGGTTTTTTCCATGCTTAAGATTTTGGCAGACTCACCCATAAAGCGCACACCAGCAACGACCAAGGTCTGGGCTTCGTGCTCTTTACCAAAGCGTGCCATCTCTAACGAGTCGCCGACACAGCCGCCCGTTTCTAATGCCAAATCTTGAATATAAGGGTCTACATAGTAATGCGCTACCAGTACGGCATTGTGCTCTTTTAGCAGACGCTTGATATTAGCGACCACCTCTTGGCGCTCACTGCGCGATAACTCAGCAGGTATCTTAGCCTTAGCATAATCAATATCGATTTGGGTAACCGGCGATGAGCTCTGTTGATTGCTTTGCGCCAGTGTTGGCGCATCATATGCGAATAACTCTATTTTCTCAGCGGGCTGTGTTGATGTGGCTTGTGAGGTTGTCATAGAAAAATCCCTTGTTTCTTGAATGAAGTCTTGAATGAAGTAATGTATGTCATAAAATAGGCCAGTGTTGTAATTATGCTCATTTTGAGCATAATTACAAGGTCTTTTTTATATCTATCTAAGTACTTGTGTTGCACTTATCGTGTAATTGTGTGGATTTCTCGATATACTAGAGCTCTTTATTTTGACCCAATTAATTAATATGAGCTTGTCGTTTTCTCACGCCCATGTTCAAGGCAGCGGCACCACAGAGGTGGTGGCGGTGCTGATTGCCATCACTAATAACACTGCGCGAGTGTTAACGGTCGAAGATGGCAAGTTATTACCAAACGGTCCATTGATGCCGCTGCATCGTTCACTGCAAGCGGGCGTACGCCAGTGGGTTGAGGAGCAAACTCACCAACCGCTAGGCTACATTGAGCAGTTATATACCTTTGTAGATACTAATAGGCGTAATAAAGAGGGGCATGCGCTGGTCTATGTCAGTTACATGGGATTGGTGCAGGAAGGGGCGATACCGCTAGATAAACCGCAACCTCATAAAAATGTAGCCAATCAAACGCAGTTACCGAAAGACAACGCCGCCCTATGGAGAGATTGGTACGATTATTTCCCGTGGGAAAATCATATTAATAAGGAGCCTATTGAGGCAGTAAAAGCCATTACTGCTGAGTTAAAAAAATGGGCAGATGCAGCGCAGACAGCCGATCTAAAGAAAAAACGTCTACAGCGTATTTATCTGTGCTGGGGTGGTGATTGGGAAGAGAATGAATCTGAGTTTGATAAGGTGATTACCACTCAAAGCAGTAGCGCCAAAGAGATGTTTACCAAGTGGGTTGCCGAACATGCTCTGCTGCGTTACGAGATGCTATATGAGGCGGGCTTGTTACCAGAATCGCCGCATTATAATGCTGCCAAACTGCCCAAGGAATGGCAAAAAGTTACCGGTGAGCCGATGTATTATGATCACCGCCGTGTGATTGCTACTGCTATTTCGCGGCTGCGTGCCAAGATTGAATACCGTCCGCTTATTTTTGGCTTGTTACAACAGGAATTCACCTTACTACAGCTGCAACAAAGTGTGGAGGCTTTATCTGGAGTCACACTACATAAGCAAAACTTTAGACGATTGCTTGAGAGTCAAAACCTTCTTGAGCCCACTGGCAATAGTAGTCAGACAGGGCGAGGGCGTCCTGCCAAATTATATCGTTTCCGCTTTGATGTAGAGCTACAAAGCTTGCTGATGGACAGTAAGTTGCCTAAACGCAATCATCGTTAGTCGTCATATCCCTGTTGGTGATTGGTTAGTCACTAAGCATTATTCATTGCTAATGCGTTTATTCTCAGTTATATTTATGCTCATAATGAGCATTAGTCTCTTAGCCACTATTTCAAGCACTTTGTATTGAACCCATTTTAAGGACACGCCATGTCAACCGTTTCGGCTAACGATAATAATAACCAAAACAACCTCACTTCTCAGGCCATTATTGAGCCACCATTAAATGATGTGCTGCTATTGCCACTGATAGAGGCCGCCTTGTTAGAAGACTTAGGTCGCCGCGGTGATGTTACCTCACAAGCGACCATTCCAGCCGATAAGCAAGCGACATTGACCTTAACCGTTCGTGAAGAAGGTGTGGTGTGCGGACTTGATTTGGCACGATTAGCCTTTGATCAGGTTGATAGCCGCATTGAGTTTACGGCGCATACCCATGATGGTGCGCTGGTAACCAAGGGTCAGACGCTTGCGACTATTAGCGGCAACGCGCGCAACTTATTGACGGCTGAGCGTACAGCACTTAACTTTATGACTCATTTAAGTGGCATTGCCACAGCCACCAAACAGGTTGTTAATTTGGTAGCAGATTATCCGGCACAAATTACCTGTACCCGAAAAACCATTCCTGGGCTGCGCACTGTACAAAAATATGCAGTGCGCTGCGGCGGCGGTCGAAACCACCGTTTGGGCTTAGACGATGCGATTTTGATAAAAGACAATCATATTGCCATTGCCGGTAATATTCCCAATGCCTTGGCTCAAGCTAAGCAATTAGCAGGTCACTTGATTCCTATCGAGATTGAAGTCGATACGTTAGAGCAGTTACAGCAAGCGATTGATGCCGGTGCTGAGCTAGTATTACTCGATAATATGAGTCCAGACACACTGCGTAAAGCGGTTGCCATGTGCAAAAATCACCCAAGCGGACGCATAAAAACCGAAGCTTCAGGTGGTATTACCCCTGATAGCGTAGTTGCGGTTGCCGAAACCGGCGTTGATTTCATTGCTATGGGTTATTTGACGCACAGTACCACTGCGTTAGACATTGGTATGGATTTTTCAGCCTAAGCGAAAGCTATAGATCTAAGCGTACAGCATTTAAGAGAGCAGATATTTGAAATTATTTAAAGTTAAATAAGGGGCATTTTGCCCCTTATTAGGTATGTGGGTGGCGCCCAATGTAAAATAATAGGTATAATACTTATCCTAAGAATTAACCGATGTCTATTAATTATGCCGCAATGAATGTTAGTTAAACTTGCCGCTGCTTTATTCACTGTGTTAGCTTTAAGAGTTGCATTTTATTTCCTTAGTATAGTAAACCAAAACTTAAGCCGCTAGAGGGTACATATTGTCACGGAACGGGGTTATCCCCGATGTACCTCTTATGTTAAAATCGCCATCCTTTGCAAACTGAGGCGCCCGCTATGGACACCGAAATTGTCAAAATCATTTTGGCATTTGTGGTACTAATTAATCCCTTTAGTGCCCTGACGCTATTTTTAGATTCGACACGTGGCTACAAAATGATTGATAGGCGCCGATTTGCGCGTATCAGCAGCTTAACTGTGTTTATAGCGATTGCCTTTTTTACGGTTGCCGGCGAGCTATTGCTGCGCATACTGGGTATTTCTATCGGCTCATTCCAGGTAGCTGGTGGTATTTTGGTATTTTTGATTGCCATTAACATGATGAATGGTGATGGTAACCCCGTAAAACCTGATCAAGAAAACGTTGAGTTCGATGACAGTCTTGAGACCATGGGCAGTACCGCAGCGGCTGTCGTACCATTGGCGATTCCGATGATGATTGGACCCGGTGGTATCTCAACCGTGATTATTTATTCGGCGCAAGTTCACAGCTGGCAGCAAAAACTAGCCATTATTATTGCCGGTCTATTAATTGCCATCTTCTGTTATTTAGCCTTAATGGCAGCGGGTCGATTAAGCCGTTTTTTAGGCGATACCGGTCTGAATATTATTAGCCGTATCATGGGTATGCTGTTGGCAGCGGTCTCTATTGAGATTCTAGTAAGTGGCCTGCGTACTATCTTTCCTAATCTCATCTAAAAGCGATAACTCTTCGCTCTTCTAATAATTTCAAAATCTTATATGCCCTTTCTCTATTACGCTTTTAGCAATTATTTAGAGAATGGGTGTTTTTTTTGGTTATTACTATTTCTATTGTCTTAATAGCGTATAGTCAAAAAACTCCAACATAGTGTCAAGGCAATCGAGTGCGGAGCGCTACTAAAGTAGGCTTAGCGAGGCGAAGACCGTAACTGTTTAGCAGCTTGCAGATGATGGTTGCTTATTTAACTAGCCAAACGCTAAATGCCACGCCAGATACATCATTAATATACCGATAAGAGCGTCCAAGATATTCCATGCCTTGGGCTTGGCAAAAAAAGGCGCCAGTAAACGAGCACCATAACCCAAGCTGAAGAAAAATATGAATGAGGCGCTAACTGCACCGACACCAAATAGCAGCTTACTTGCCGCACCTGTCGAGACCATGCCGACCAGTATCAAGGTGTCTAAATAGACGTGCGGATTTAGCCACGTAAACCCAAAGCATAGCAGCAGTGATTTTCGTAAACTGCTGACAGCGTCGGTGTTGTCTGTCATTGCATGGGTTTTAGTTAAACTGGCGTGAAAGCTTTGCAGACCATAGATAAGCAAGAACAGTGCGCCGGCTATTTTAGCGATAGTGACAATATTAGGATATTTGGCAGTCACTGCGCCAAAGCCTGCCACGCCTGCTGAAATCAAGATAGCATCAGACACCGCACAAAACAGACAGATAGCAAACACATGCTGTTTTTTCAGGCCTTGTTTGAGGACAAATGCGTTTTGTGAGCCAATCGCCAAAATAAGCGACAGTCCAAGACCAAAGCCTGATACATAATCCATCTAGTCATCCCAGTTAAAGTTATTAAAATATAAGTATTAAAGCACTGTGCTGCTACTATAGAGTATAGAGTGCTTTGATCTTCATACGTTAATCATTAAAGGATGAATTTATGACCCAAGCGACTGCAATGCTATTGATGTTTATCATATATGGCGTATTGCCTGCTGCGGGTATATATCTGGGTTACCGCGGTATCAAAAAAGTAACTCAGCCCAAAATGCTTGAGTACAAAGCGATGCCGCAATTGGGTTATATTCCTGAAAAGAGTTTGCCTGCAGATATCAAACAACAGCTAGATGCCATTAATAAAAAAGGCGAGAAGCTGCGTGTGCTATATGGCGATACCAATAACGACGGCGTTATTGATGATAAGGATACAGTAAGTGAAAGCTATATCATGATTAAAAACGTGATGGACAAACATATTCCTGAAGCGGTGGCGGATTATAGACGCTTACATGATTTAGACAGCGGTATTATCAGCAAAGAAGAAGCGGCAAGCCGAGCCGATACCACCAAAATTAAACACTCTGATGTGACTGGCAAGCAGGCATTACTTGAGGTGTTAAATACAGTAAATGAGCAATTTGATGACTTACTTGATGCAGCCTATCATCAAGACGGTCAAAAGCTATTGGCAACCAATCGCTATCTACAACAGCGTTTTGAGAAGTAGAACAATTCAGATTAAATAAGCTCTTGATTGTGAGTTAAAGCATAGCGCTTTAGGTAAAGGAGACAGTGTCGTTCGATGAGTATTATGGTGGGTGCAGGGGTCGTGGCCTTAGTGGCTACCGGCTATTTGGGACGTAAAGGTTGGCTTGCATTTCATCGTGCAGTCGGTATTACCCCTGGCACGCTACAATATGTTGAACCCTCAAAACGTCCGCCGCCACAGATGATGCAGCTAAGCGTTGAGCAGCAGCAATTGTCTTACCTGCCGGCTGCTATCCTAGAGCAAATACAGCGTATCGATAGTCAAGCGACCGTTTATCAGCAGTGGCGTGAAGAAGCAGAGCAAGCAGGGCAGAGTATTGCTGCCACAGAAGAAGAGTTTGTGGTTAGAAAACTGCTCGATGTGCGCCTGCCAGAAATGCTCAATAGCTATCAGCGTATCGTGCGCCATGATATAAGGGTGCAGCAGGCGATCCGTCCTAATTATCGATACATGCCTGATAATAATAATGCACTGAGTGAAAGCCATAGTGAAGCATTAAAGTTACTTGGTGAGCTTTTATCTAATATAGAGAACAGGCTAGCTGATTTATTAAAGCGTTGCCATGCAGACTCTTTGCAAGATATGCAGGTAATGCATCGTTATTTGAATGAGCGCCAGTAATGACCCTATTTAGCTAGATAGTCTAGCCACTAAAAAGCCCTCTAATAATTTAATTAGAGGGCTTTTAAGCAACAATCATTGTTCGACTAACGCTTAGAGCCTCTATTACCTGTATCACGGCCACGAGGCGTATTTGAATCTCTACCGCGAGTACTGCTTGCGTCACGACCACCACCGCCTGCTCTGGCATTGCGCTCTTTGCTGGTATTGCGAACAGTACGTGCTTTCATTGGTTTTTTCTGGAAGCGCTCTTTTTTCTCTTTGGCTTTACCATGTACACCCATGTCTTCACGTGGACGCAAGTCAACCAGTTCGATTAAGCGGTGAATGTCTTTTCTATCCAGCTCAATAAAGCGGCCGGTACGTAGCTCTTTTGGTAAATCAACAGAACCATAACGTGTACGTAATAAGCGGCTCACTTTTAGGCCTTGTGATTCAACCAGACGACGAACTTCACGGTTACGACCTTCTTTTAACTTGACGTGATACCACTTGTTCACACCTTCACCACCGCCTTGCTTGATGTCTTCAAACTTAGCAAGACCGTCTTCTAACATCACACCATCAGTTAGGTTACGCATCATCTCTGGAGTTAATTCACCCAAAATACGTACTGCATATTCACGCACAATCTCATTTGAGGGGTGCATTAAACGGTGCGCTAATTCGCCGTCATTGGTAAATAGCAACAGGCCAGTAGAGTTAATATCTAAGCGACCAACCATTACCCAGCGGTCATGTGTCAGCTTAGGTAAGCGCTCAAATACCGTGGTACGACCTTCAGGGTCATTGGCAGAACAAATCTCGCCTTCAGGCTTGTAGTATGCCAATACGCGGCGGCGTTTTTCACGCTCAGATTTGTATTTAATCAGACGGCCATCGACACGAATCTCGTCACCTTGGGTGACACGGTCGCCGATAGTGGCAGGCTTTTGGTTGATTGATACGCGGCCTGATTTAATCACTTCTTCCATTTGGCGACGTGAGCCAAGGCCCATACGTGCTAATGCTTTTTGAAGTTTTTCAGTGCCGGCAGTACTGGCTTTGGTGGTCGGTTCGGCGAATTGATAATCACCATTGTGATCAACGGTTAAAAATTCGCTGTCAGGTGCGGTGTCGTTTTGATTTGAATGAGGCATATTATGCATCCTTGAATCGGTGGGTGACTACATTTCACAATGTAGGTTATTCAGGTGGTGAAGTAACGGGAGCTATTGTACGCTATTTTTAAGGTTTAATCGCCAACTTTTGTTAACTCGGTATGATTTGACCGTAAGACATCTTTAAACATCGATACTCTCTTTTAATTGTAAGTAGAGACGTTTTATAGGAGCTCACTAGATGAAAAAGAAATATTAAAGGATTAATTAATCCTTTTCTAAATTTAATTCAGGTAGCGGTGGTAAATCCTCTAAGCTCTCAAGCCCAAAAGAGTCCAAAAACTCAGGTGTGGTATGTAGCAGGGCGGGGCGACCCAAGGTTTCGCGATAGCCTTTCTCAACAATCCAGCCCTTATCAAACAATTGTCTTAAAATATTACTCGACACAGTTACCCCGCGCACATGCTCAATATCGCTACGGGTGACCGGCTGTTTATAGGCAATGACGCTTAATGTTTCAAGCAGCGCTTGGCTTAGATGTTCTAGTCGCTGCGGGAATACTTGCTGAATCAGTGCACTGTATTCACTGCGAATTTGCAGACGATAACCACTAGCGGACTCACTCAAGCTCAATACACCCGTAGTCAAACGCTGCTGTAGCATAACTAGCGCGGTCTCAAGCTCTTGGGCTGATAATGACAGATGCTTTTTTAATTGATTGGCGGTCAGTGGTGATTCAGAAGCATGCAGCAATACTTCAATACGGCGACTTAACTGATCGTAGCGATTAAAGCTGTGTAAATCACTGTTTGTAGCAGCGGATGGTGTTTGCACATTAGACGACGATGCCACATTAAGTGGCTGACTGGGATGTTTCGGCATAGGGCAATTAAACTTATTAGCAATTAGATTAATAGGAGTATTTTATTAAGGTGTCTGGTTGGCAGAACCTTTTTTAAATAGAATTTAGCCAACCCAACGTAGCTTTAATTTCGATAAGCTGTAGGTTCGCGAATCAGAGTCAGACACTTGATTTAAATAGTCCGATAAATTAGCTTGCTGAGTGTCATGTTTATCTAAGTCTGTTAAATTTTCTGAGGGTTTGCTATTAGTTGATTCATCATTAATAGTGTCATCAGTGATAACGTCGATAATGTGCCGCTTCATCAGCTCAAGCACTGCCACAAAGCTCACCACCACACCAAGCCGACCCTGACGCTGATCAAGCAATTCAATAAAGGTGCCTTCACCACGCTCACTTAATTGGCGGCTGATACTGGCAATACGATCCGACAGGGGTATGGGGTCCACTTTGATATTGTGCATCTGATAATCCGGTTTTAGCTGCATTTTAAGCAAGCTTTCGACCAGCATCTCAGACGGATAATTCGGCAACTGGGCAGCCATAACCTCTGGGTCAGGCAGGCTAGCCATCGCTAAGAACACATCACGCTCAAGACGGATTAAGGTATCCAAACGACGTGCTGCCTCTTTAATCTGTGCATAATCCTCCAAGCGGGCAATCAGCTCTGCTTTTGGGTCACGCTCATCCTCTACTTTTTCAGGTGCCGGTAGCAACAATTCAGTTTTAATAGCAATTAAGGTGGATGCCATCAATAGATAGTCGCCTGCCAGTTCAAAGTGATCGGCATCAAGCTCATCAATATAGGCTAAATATTGTTCAGTTATCGGCAAAATAGCGGTATCAGTAATGTCAAAGTTGTTCTTTTTGACCAGATACAGCAAGAAATCAAGGGGACCTTCAAACTGATCAAGCCAAATGGCAAAGGCTTTCGGCGGTACATATAAGTCTTCGGGCAAAGACTGCACCGGCGTGGTATAAATTCGAACGCTTAAAGGTTGTTCAGTTAGATTCGTCATTATTGCCATCGAGTTTGTGGATAAAAGAGACAGGAATAGAGTCGGTGAGCCAAACGCCGTTATCCGCTTGATAAAAATGATGGCCATCATCAAACATGGCTTGGGTATCCACCGCAAAAATCACCAGTTTGCCATGACGCTGACCCACAGCACGTGCGGTCTCAATATCGCTACTTAAATGCACATGGTGACGCTGCATTTTTTGGATGGCACCGGTCTTAAATATACTATCGACAAACCGGCTAGCCGTACCATGATACAAGATAGCCGGAACTTGCTCTGCCGGTTTTGCCACATAACCTAAATTGACCTTAATCGAATGGCCTTGGTTGGCCCGTATCAAAGACTTATCAGGGCTGAAAATAAAACGCTGTTTACGGTTATTTTCGACCACTGCACTAAGTGTCTCAAAGTCAATCGGCTTGCCATGCTGATTCATCTTACGGATTAAATCATCGACGCTTGCCCAGCCATTGTCATCTAAGCTCAAATCAATGGCTTCTGGTTTATGGCGTAAAACCAAGCTAAGAAATTTACTTAGCTTGGTTTGTTGTTGTTCACTTATCATCAGAGACTCTTGGTGATGGGCGCGCTATTTTAGTTTAGCCAATGGCTTAATACCAATTGCGCGGCGGGTCTTGTCCAGTTGTTTACGGCTATAGCGGCGAGCCTTATCTGCCCCCATTTGCAGGATTTCTTCCAACTCTT
Source organism: Psychrobacter sp. CX14 (assembly GCF_057396205.2). Classification (NCBI taxonomy): domain Bacteria; kingdom Pseudomonadati; phylum Pseudomonadota; class Gammaproteobacteria; order Moraxellales; family Moraxellaceae; genus Psychrobacter; species Psychrobacter sp. CX14. The sequence goes on from NZ_CM183187.1 coordinate 994,217, forward strand.
TTGGATTGGCCATTAGCTCAAAATAGCGCTCACGGAAGGGCGCGATTTCACCATTAATTTTCTCAAATAAAATCTGTTTTGCATCACCCCAAGCGATACCGGCTTCAAATTGAGCGCGCAAATCAGCGATTTCATCTGGCGTTGCAAAGGCTTGGTAAATCTCAAAAATCACAGAGTCATCAGGATTTTTAGGCTCTTCTGGTGCTTGCGAGTTAGTAACAATTTGCATAATCGCTTTACGCATCTGTTTTTCAGGATCAACTTGGGGATTATATTCACCAAATAGCGGAATGGTGTTGCCGTAGCTTTTACTCATCTTACGGCCGTCAAGACCAGTTAATAAGGCGACATTATCATCAACTACCGCAGAGGGTAGAGTGAATAGAGGCTTGTACTTGTGGTTAAAGGTTCCGGCCATATCACGCGCCATTTCGATGTGCTGAATTTGGTCACGCCCGACAGGTACGTGGGTGGCGTTAAACATCAAGATATCAGCCGCCATAAGTACCGGATAACCAAATAGGCCCATAGTAATACCATGATCAGGGTCGACGTCTGATTTTTCAGCATTGGCATCGACTGCGGCTTTATAAGCATGCGCACGATTCATTAGACCCTTAGGGCAGGAGCAATTTAATACCCAAGCTAGCTCTTGAATTTCAGGGACATCAGATTGACGATAAAATACCACCTTTTCAGGATCTAGACCACAAGCGAGCCATGTTGCTGCAATGGCTTTGGTAGATTCATGAACTTGTTTTGGGTCTGAGCATTTAATAATACTGTGATAATCGGCCAAAAAGAAAAACGAACGATCCTCTTCATTGGTGCTATTTTGCGCCGATTGAATGGCCGGACGAATAGCCCCTACATAGTTCCCCAAATGCGGAATACCTGTGGTGGTAACACCCGTTAAGGTTCGTTTTGGTTGATTGTCTATTGAGGTTTTTTGTGTTTGATTGGCATCAGTGTGGCTCATAATGTTCCCGATTTATAAAATAGCTTATTTGAGTTGTTATGGATAAGGGGGTAAGGGAGTTAAGGTTGATAGTCGAATTTCAAAGTATGAATATACCTCTAAAAATTTAATGAAACAGTATATCAAATCTTTGTTGTTTTTCTGAATGGGAGTTCAATAATAATCAAACTAAAGTGAATTTAATTATATTTTAAACTCATTCCAAATAGTTTGATGTTATTTTTAATATAGTCTTAATTATATTTTTAAGTTGATTATTTAAAATTTTGAATAATACTTTCATTCGATAGCGCATTTAGGGACAAAGCGCTATCTCATGCAAGCTATTTTTCCTTCTTAAAATATATCAAATTTTTCCACTCCCCACTCCCCACACTATGTAAGGATACACGTTTATGGGCATGTTCGATTACAAAAACTATTCAAGTGATGACGCTTCACAATTGGTAGAAGATACCAGTAAGCTGGCTGCATATACCAATTCGCATAACTTTTTCAATTTTATACCAGGCGTAGATGCCCTTAATTTACTAGGTAGCATTACGGGTGATTTATTTGCCAATGATACCAATGTAGGCATACCCGATGGATGGATGGAGCTTACGTCAACTGATTTTGGCGTTAGTGAAGACCTAGTAGATCATGCTGGTTACTTTACTATTCCAAGTCTATATAGTGGTACTGCATTGCCAGGACCTCAAGCTAAAATTTTTGGGCAGTATGATGAGGCAGGCGACCTGGTTCGCATCAACTTTAATGTGGCTGGTACCAATGCCATCACTGATGTGCTTGATTATTTAAATTTAAATAGTCGCGAAGGGGTGGAGCTCTATGAGCCTATTCTTGAAATGGTTCGTGATTTTGCCCTTGATAATGGGCTTGAAGCTACTGACGTGGTATTTAGTGGCTATAGTTTAGGAGCGTCCGTTACTAATGTGCTGGCGGCTGAAAGAGAAAATCTGGTAGATGGTTTTTTTACTGAATCAGACTTTATTGCTCATGCCGTACCCACAATTTATGACAATGGTGATGTGGTATTAAACGTCGGTTATGAAAATGATGTAACACATCGCATTACGGGTAATGAGCCAGACTTCTTAAGCGCCATTCAAGCGATGGACTTCGGTTTTGGTAATCCAGACAAAGAATTTAGCAGTACGACTGATAACTTTGTACTCTATAACGATGTCTATGCTTCTCCAATATGGGATATCAGTCCATTTACATTTTTAAATATCCCAACAGGATGGTATGCGCATATTAATGGTATTACAACAGATGCTATTTCTCGAGTAATTGATTCTTCATTTTACGAAGATACCAAACAAGACAGCACCGTGATCGTCTCCGATCTCAGTGCTATTAATCGCGGGATGTTATGGGTCGAAGATGACGCTGCCCCTACCAGTTCAAGCCACTTTGGCACCTCAGCCTTTTTAATAGGCACTCAGTATGGTGATAAAATAGCGGGCGGCACTAACTATGATTATATAGATGGTGGACGAGGTAATGACCTTATAAAAGCTGGTATTGGTGTTGATCATATTGATGGAGGCTCCGGTATCGATGAAGTACGTATCGAAGGACGTGGTAAAGAGTGGGATGTGTATCAGATGCAAGATGACACCTTGTTCTTTGTCGATAAAGATGGCATTAACTTAGTAGAAGCAGACAATGTTGAATCAGTTAGCTTCGATGGTGAAATAGCCAGCCATACCAATAATTACGAAATCACAGACACTGGTTTACAAGACAACCGTTTTCTAATGAAGTGGTTTGATAATGGGGATAAAGCATTTTTAGACCATAAAGAAGGCAGTGAAGGAGATGACGTGCTCATCGGTCAAACTGTTTTCGCTCGTGAAGGTAACGATAACGTAACCGGTACCTCATCAGATGATACCTTACACGCAGGCGGCGGTGACGACGTTATTATATCTCTTGGCGGTAACGACCGTTTGTTCGGTGCAGAGGGTAACGATGTATTAAATGGCGGCGCAGGTAATGACAGCCTAAGTGGCGGCATTGGTAATGATGTGTTTGTTATAGATAAAACATCAGGATCGGATGTGATTTTAGACTTTAATAACGATGCTGGTTATAAAGATATCTTAGAATTCTCATCAGAGCTGTTCAGTGATATGTCATCATTAATCAGTAATGTCGTTCAATCGACTACGGACGTACTAATCACCTTAAATACGACTGATTATCTGACAATCTTAAACTCGACAGTTGATGATGTAGTCAATAATGCAGTAATTATTTAATTTTCTATAGGTCTAAGACAGTCTGTTTGGTATTAAACGTTTAAATACTTAATATCAGATTATATACAGCCATAAAAAACGCCAGACAACTAAGTTATCTGGCGTTTTTTATGGCTACTTTTGTGATTGCTTTTATTGTCAATCAGGCTCTATTTAAGACTCTTATGAGGAGTGTCATAAATATGACGGAACCACTGATATTGAGTTGGATCAATGCGAATACTACTCTCTAAGGTCTCATTAATACGGGTCGCATCGGCACGCACGTTAGCTGTAGGATAACTGTCTAAAGTTGGCGTGATGGTTAGATGATAGTGCGGACGTCTGCCTCGCGATAACTTGTCGGCAGTTTGACGATAAATATGAAACGTCATCACCGCTGGCGGGTTTAAAGGCTCTTTAAAGTAAGCTAATTGATGTGGTAGCGTCGTTGTCTTAGCAGGTACACCATAAAAGGGCGCCATAACATTATTATTCACTACCGTATCGCTTTGATCTGCCGAGTAATAAACAATATTAACCTGTTTAAGTCGTTGCTCGATAACAGAGGTATCCGCTGCTGCCAGATGATTGTCCACGATGTGACGACGGCCGTTATAGGTAAGCCAATCAAGCAGCTCATTGCTCTGTGGCTGAGACACATAGTCTATCGGATAAAATTGAGTAAATAGGCGCATACCCAAATCAACCGTCGTATAGTGCGCACCCAACAGCAAAATCGGTTGGCCTGCTTTGTGAGCCGTCATCAAGTGTTGTAGCCCAGAGATGGACAGAGTACGGGTGAAGACATCGGGGCGAAACCAAGCGCACAGAGTTTCAAACAGACCGATTCCTTGATTGACAAAGACCTGCTTGGCCAGACGCTCACGCTCTTCTGCCATTTTTTCTGGATAGGCCAGTTCTAGGTTAGAAAGGGCAGTTTGTCTCCAGTCTTTGGCTAAATGATAGGTTAATATGCCAAGTTGACGACCAAACCAGAACTGATAACGTAGCGGCAGATAAATAAGTGGTAGTATCAGCAATAACAACAGCCAGATACCCCAATATTTTGGTGCTATAAAGGATGCCTTAAAGGGACGCTTCTCAGCCTTCTGACGCTGTTTATGAGTGTCGCTAATACTGGGCATACCTTTGGGGATAGGCACAGGTTTTGGATTTTGCTTTGAATAAGACTGTATGGCATCCAAATCAGTTATCGGCTCATTCTTAACCGTTGGTTTGGTGGCATCAGGCGTATAAAACTGCACCGTTGGTTCAGTAGATGGCTTGTTTGAGGCGTTATTATCCAAAGAGCGACTGGGTGGGTTGTTTTTATTAGGCTTATTGGAATTATTAAAATTAGGGTCTGTCATCAGACATCCTCCCTTTATGATATGACGGTTATTTTTATTATGAATGTGATGGAGAATAAAAAAGCTGCCTGACTCCATTGGGTCAGGCAGCTTTTAGTCAGTCAAATAATAACGAATCGGTACACGCTATATATTAGCTGTCTAACTCATCCCAGCGTTCAAGTTTTTGCATCAATTGCTCGTCAATCTCTGCCAGTCTTTCACTTGCAGCAGTGGCAGCCTCTAGGTCAGTGGTAAACCATGAACCATCGGCCAGTTTCGCTTGTAGCTTTGCTTGCTCTGTTTCTAACGCGGCCATTTGTTCTGGCAAGGCGTCGAGTTCACGTTGCTCATTATAGCTAAGCTTACGTTTCGGAGCTGTTGGCTCTTTGTCATCTGTATTAGCCGCAGCTGCCTTTTTAGCATTTTCTTTTTTGGTCTTGGCAGCAGCTTTATCAGCCTTACTCATGTGACCGTCTTCACGCTGCTTTTGTACTAAGTAATCTTGGTAACCGCCCACATATTCTTTAACGATACCTTTACCTTCATCGTCTTGGTCAAATACCCAAGTTGAGGTAACCACGTTGTCCATAAAGGCACGGTCATGGCTAATCAGTAGGATGGTGCCGTTAAAGCTTGAGACCGATTCCTCTAATAGCTCAAGGGTTGCCATATCTAAATCGTTGGTTGGCTCATCAAGTACTAAAATGTTAGCAGGTTTTAACAGCTGCTTTGCTAATAATACGCGGTTACGCTCGCCGCCTGATAAAGCTTTAACCGGTGTACGTGCACGTTCTGGCGCAAATAAGAAGTCTTGTAAATAGCTCATGATATGCGTTTTACGGCCGCCAACTTCAACAAAGTCAGACCCTTCAGCTACGTTTTGAACCACACTGGCTTCTAAATCTAGCTGATCACGCAACTGGTCAAAGAAGGCAATCTGTAAGTTGGTGCCCAAAGTTACGGTGCCGCTCTGAATTACGTCATCATCAGATTGATCTAATATGGCTTTAATTAGTGTCGTCTTACCGGCACCGTTCGGGCCAACGATACCGATTTTATCGCCGCGCACAATCGTGGTGCTAAAGTTATCAACCAGTACATTGCCGTCATATTCAAGATGCAGGTCTTTAACTTTACAAACTAACTTGCCGCTTTTATCGCCACTGGTCATGGTGATATTGACGTTGCCCACTTGCTCACGGCGCTTTTTACGCTCTTCACGTAATTGCTCTAATTCACGTACACGGCCCTCATTACGGGTACGACGTGCTTTAATACCTTGGCGAATCCACACCTCTTCTTGCGCTAATTTCTTATCGAAGTTGGCATTGTTTTTCTCTTCGGCAAGCAATTGCTGCTCTTTAAGCTCTTGATAACGGGCGTAACCGCCAGCACCTTGAGTCACGTCGTAACTTGATAACTTACCACGATCAAGCTCGATGATACGCGTCGCAAGCTTATCCACAAAGGCTCTATCATGCGTTACAAACAACAAGGTCAGACCCTGCCAATCTTTTAAGAACTGCTCAAGCCACTCAATACTGGCCACATCCAAGTGGTTAGTCGGCTCATCGAGTAATAAGATATCTGGCTTAGTAACCAGTGAGCGCGCTAATAGTACGCGGCGCTTACGACCACCCGATAGGGCAGACAAGTCGTCTTCGGGGTCTAGACCCATGGTGGTTAATAGTTGGCGGGCTTCACGTTCTAAATCCCAACCATGCGCGGCATCAATGTCATGCTGCAAATCTGACATGGCTTCACAGGCATCCATATCACCTGTGGCGCAGGCATCTGCTTTTTGGTTGTATGCGATTAAAAGATCAGCCGTTTTTTTATCGCCGCCCATCACGATATCTAAGATGCGGCCGCTGCTCTCTGGTACATCCTGCTCAAGCATCGCTACTTTCACGCTGCTATTAATCACCACTTCGCCGCTATCAGGCGTAATGCGGCCATCAATGAGCTTAAATAAAGTGGATTTACCCTCGCCATTACGGCCAATTAAACAAACGCGCTCGCCGGCTTCAATACTTAGGTCAACGCCATCAAGTACCGGCGCAACGCCAAATGCTAAGTGAATGTTTTTTAAATTAATAAGTGCCATAACTGTATTATCACCGTGTGCTACATGCTAAAATTAAACACAGTATATCACGCACATCATCATTCATGACGTGAGTTTATTTCACCACTGTGATGTTGATAAATACGTCCTATCTTTATGATTTAACAGAAAGTTGATTTTATGTCACAGCCTGCCACAAACCCTGACAATGACGTTCACACTGAGCTACAAAAGCAGATTGCTGATCTGCAGTCTACTGTTGCTTATCTAGAGTTGACCGTCGATAGCTTAGATGCTGTCATTACCAGACAAGACAAACAGCTACAAGATATGCAGCGTCAATTACAGCTGATGTATATGCAGTTAAATAGACAAAGTGACTCTGGGATTGCTCCCTTTGATGCCGCCGCAGAAATCCCGCCTCATTACTAATATTCAGTGTTTGTATGTTAATTTTAAACACATTAAAGATGATGGTCTTATTTACCTATTATATGTAAGACAAGCGAGAGAAGATAAGTAGGACAGATGGTTAAGACCTTTTATTTTAAATAAACTTTCTTAAGTATGTATTTAGTAATAAAAACATATTAAAGTAATGTTAATATTCAAGATTCTCATGAAAGCGTAGGTTGGGTCGGATAATTTGTATAAGTTAGCTACACCGCTTATAAAGTAACATTAAGAATTAATAGCCAACCATAACTTTACAAAATAATTATAATCATATCAAAGTGTTGCAATTAATTACAGAGTTGGCTAGTATTACCTTAAATTGAACAGTTAATTGCTAGTCAGTAATCAATTGTATTTTAGTTCATCCTATCTTTTGCGATGATTCAAATCGTCAACCCCTGTGTGAATCCTGTAAATGGACTTTTGGAGAAATTAATGCGCTCATCTTTTAATATCAAACCTCTTGTTACTGCTATCGCTGCTTTTTCAGTAGCAAGTATTGCCTCTGCTGCCGGTCTTGATCGCTCAGGCCAAGATACCACTGCATTCTTCCAAGACGGCACGTATGCAGAAGCGGTCTATACTTACATTGATGCTGATGTTACTGGTCATGACCTGAATGCTGACGGTAGCAAAGGCAATAAGATAAAAGATATTGCTGAAGATTATGACTTCTTCCGCTATGGTGTAAAAACAGATATTGGTGACAGATTTAGTATTGGTGTCTTATATGATGAGCCTTGGGGCGCAGCTGCTGATTACCATGGCAATAATGACTTTGTGGGTGCACCAGATAAAGTAGCAGATAAAATTATTGCCTCACAATTAGGTGATAAAGGTATTACTGACGTTCAAGGTTTTAAAGGCTTTGTCACAGACACTGAAGCACAGATTCAAGCAGGTCGTCAGCAGCTAGCTGGATTACAAGGTTTTGAGTCACAGTTAAGTCAAGCAATTAGTGCAGGGGCTCCACAGGCACAAATTGATCAAATGGTAGCCACACAGCTAGGTGACAAAGAAATCAATACCTATCAGGAGTTGCAAGGCACTATAGCGCAAACCGAGCAGCAATTAGCCGCAGGTGAAGCTCAGTATCAACGTCTGAAAGGTCTAGAAGGGGTGCTAGATCAATCACTTGCAAATACTGATCCAACAGAAGTAGAAGTACGCTCTGAAAGCTTGACAGGTTTATTAGGCATGAAGTTTGGCCAAAATAACAACTTCCAAGTATATGGTGGTCCAGTTGCTCAGCGTCTAAAAGCAAAAGTGAAGCTTCGTGGTAATGCGTATGATACAGCAACAGGCTATGATTTAAATGTTAACCCTGACACCGACTATGGTTGGATTGCTGGTTTGCAATACAGTAAGCCTGAGATTGCCTTAAAAGCTTCGTTAACGTACCGCTCAGAGATTGACCATGATTTGATCGCAGGTGAATATTTACCTTTAGCAGCACTGCGCGGCGTCTCACCAAGCCAATCAAATAAAATGGAAATCACCACACCAGAATCAGTTAACTTTGATTTCCAAACTGGTATTAACCCAACCACACTAGCTACTGCTAAAGTGCGCTGGGTACCTTGGGGTGATTTTGCAATTACACCTCCTTTGTATAATGCTGCCACAAAACTGGCATATCCAGAAAATCCAAACGGTCTAAACTTGGTTGATTATGATGATGATCAGTGGCAAGTTGAACTGGGCTTAGCTAAGCGCCTACAACCAAACCTAGCCGTTTCAGGAACGATTGGTTGGGATAGTGGTGCAGGCGATCCAACCACTTCTTTAGGTCCTATCGAAGGTTACTACAGTGTTGGCGCAGGTGCTAAATACAATCTTGACGAAAACTGGGCTATCTCAGCCGGTGGTAAGTATCTATGGTTTGGTGATGCCAAAGGCCGTATCCCTAACGGTACAATCGTTAGTGATTTTGATGACAACGACGGCTTTGTACTCGGCGTAAAACTTTCTTATCAAGACAAATAAGAGTTAAGCACGTTTAAGTCTCAATATATATCAAGAAGGGCAAATCACGAATCGTGGTTTGCCCTTTTCTGTTCTTATTCAAAAGGTAAGTTCTATAATTATTTGAGTAATATAATATCAGCAGATAAACCTATAGTCCATATAGCTCTCTGACCTCATTAATCAGGGAGAGTGTTAGATTATATAAATAATATGTATTGACAATGTATAAGGAATTTGTGAGTATCTATTCAACTACATTGATTAAATTTTCTATGTAGTAACGTTTATTAATGGATTAATTAAATATTTCATGGAGGAAATATAATGTCATTTAACGGCAACTTAGCACCTACCCCTTCTATTGTTACATCAAAGAAATTAAATACCTCTCTTAAAGCCAGCGTTGTTCTTCTAACGTCTGTTATTCTAGCTTCTTGTGCATTAGATGATAGCTCTACAGACTATTATAGCGCGCCTACGCCAATGGCTGATACAGATAATGATGCTGATAATGATACTGATGTAGATACAGATACAGATACAGATACTGATGTAGACACTGGTGGAGATACAGATACTGATGTAGATACAGATACTGATGTAGATACAGATGTAGATACAGATACTGATGTAGATTCAGATACTGATGTAGATTCAGATACTGATGTAGATTCAGATACTGATGGAGACACTGGAGGTGATACTGGTGGAGACACTGGAGATGATACTGGTGGAGACAATATTCCAGATGCAGATAGATCTGGCGTACAGACATTAAACATTATTGCAGGACCTCTTGGAGTCTTTAATACAACAACTCGCGACTTTGTAGCTGATGATATCAGTGTTCAAGCAAGATCTGACACTGCATCAAACGATCTATTACCGGCAGTAGATATTATTATCTCATCAGACAATGACGCTGAGGTAAGTAATGGCTTCAAGCAGTATGATGGTGAAGCTCTGATATCGATAACCAGTCCAATCAAAGCAGACTTACCACTAACTTATAGTTCAGTATACAAAGACTATGAAGATGACATGCGTATTGGTCACATTGATGGTTCAGCAGATCTAGGAGGGAGTGCACTACCCGTAAATGGAGCAGCCGTAATAGGTAATGCGACCGAAGCTGAGAATATACCGACAGATGGCACCGTACAATACAGCGGTGATGCCACACATCGTAAAATGGGACTTGGCAATGCCATTGAATTTGGTAGCTCAGTATTCACTGCAGACTTTGTCTCTAAGAATGTAAAAGGTGACCTAAACTTTGCCAATGCTGGTGATATTGCATTAACAGCCGATATCGATGGTAATAAATTCTCAGGCGCTGCAGATGCTAACGGCGGTTATGCAACCGAAGGTGGCTTCTATGGCAGTGATGCTGAATATCTGGGTGGTGTATACGAAGGTAATGGCGCTCAAGGTACTTATGGTGCCAAGCAACTAGCTGAAACAACAGACCAAGCCGCTGCCGATGCTCAAGCCGCTGCCGACGCTCAAGCCGCTGCCGATGCTCAAGCTGCTGCCGATGCTCAAGCTGCTGCCGATGCTCAAGCTGCTGCCGATGCTCAAGCTGCTGCTGATGCTCAAGCCGCTGCTGATGCTCAAGCCGCTGCTGATGCTCAAGCCGCTGCTGATGCTCAAGCCGCTGCCGATGCTCAAGCCGCTGCCGATGCTCAAGCCGCTGCTGATGCTCAAGCCGCTGCCGACGCTCAAGCTGCTGCTGATGCTCAAGCCGCTGCCGATGCTCAAGCCGCTGCTGATGCTCAAGCCGCTGTCGATGCTCAATTAGCTGGACTAAAAGCTGCTGCTGACAAGGCAATGCCTGATACTGAAATGACTGGCTTCCAGTCGAGTGCATTTAGTAGTCTTGAAGCCAATTCATCTGGATTTAAGAAATTTGAAGATGCTATCGGCTATGTAGCTATCCGTGATGATGCTTCAGACTTTACTGAGACAACCACAAAAGATGGCGCAGAAGTACCAGTAGATAATGGTCAAGGTGATAATTTCACTGCGTTTGATAAAGGTGTTGTCCGTGGTGATATGGTTCAGCCAGCCAGTGTTAAAGACCCAATCGAAGTTAACTTACAAGCTGGAGAAGGAACAGTTAAAGTTGATGCAGGTTTAGGTGGCTTTAACCCTGACCTTAATTATAAGGCTACGTATGCAAGCTTTGAAACTCAAATGCAAACTGGCCATGTGTATGGTGTTATTAATTCAGGTATTGTTGGTGATGTTTCACGTGTTGCTAATGTGTATGTACAAGGTCATTTAACGGCTCAAGCAGACATCGAGTACTTAAAAGAAGTTAACGATGGTAAAGCGAGCTACGCAGGTCAAGCCACTTACATCGAGAACATTCACTTAGGTGATACCGGAACGTTTGCACCAGTTAATGGTACTTCAAACTTCGATGTTGACTTTGTAAATAACTCAGTGAAAGGCGAGCTTGCCTTTGACGGTGACTTCAAGTATATGCCTGAAGGTAATAAGATTGGCATTGAAGCGACCATTGATGGTAATACATTTGCTGGAAATGTGAATGGTATCGACACTGCCGGCGGCTTCTATGGTGAAGATGCTCAGTTCTTAGGTGGTATCTACCAAGATGCATCAGTTGAAGGCGGTAAAGGGACGACTCCAGGTACCGGTACCAAGTTCCAAGGTACGTTCGGTGCTGAAAAGCAGTAATTCAAAAGCCTAACGATTATTTGAACTATAGTAGAAAAGCGTCCCAACTGGGACGCTTTTTTCTTGTGCGCTTTTATAGATAAGATATTAATAATAGTGTCAAACAAGCTAACTTATAAAAGTAAAGTAAATTTAGATTAATTTTTTACTTGAAGTTATTGTGTTTTTGTAGCATATTTAAATATACGTACATATATCTATTTAGTTTTATTCCATAAGCTAATTAAGTATGTATCACACATAATGGATTATCTTAAAACTTTCATGGAGGAAGTAGAATGTCACCTATCAGTCATTCGATCTTAGCAGATGTTACAGCGAAAAAATTAAATACCCCCCTTAAAGCCAGTGTCGTTCTTTTAACCTCAGTAATTCTCGCATCTTGCGGATCTGACGGCAGCTCTACGTCTTATTATTCAGCCCCTACACCTATGGCCGATAGTGATACCGGAGATAATTCTAATGGTGATACGAATGATGAAAACGTTGGAGACAATAATGATGAATCAGACAACCCCACCCCACCTGATGATTCAACAAATGAAGATTTAGAAAAAGCCAAAGCAGAGGCTGAAGCTGAGAGAGAGGCCAAAGAACAAGCACAAGCTGAAGCTGAAGCGGCAAAACAAGAGGCGCAGAAACTTAAAACTGAATTAGAGGATGCAAAAGCTCAAGCAGAGCAGGCGAAGGCTGAAGCAGAAAAAGCTAAACAGGAATTAGAAGAGTCGCTTAACTCAGGTAGCGGCAACTCAGAAGCGCTTCAAGCAGCAGCTGAAGAAAAAGCTAAGCAAGCTGAAGAAGCTCTACAAGCTTTACAAACAGCTGAAGCAGCTGCTCAAGAGGCTATTGCAGCAGCAGATGCTAAAGCACAACAGGCTCAGGATATTATCAATGCAGCAACTGATGCAGCTGCAGCTGCTGAAATTAAGAATGCTCCAGAAGCAGACAAATCTGGCGTACAGACCTTAAACGTTAACGCAGGGCCACTTGGGACCTTCAACACGACAACACGTGACTTTGCAGCGGATGACACCAGTGTTCAAGCAAGATCAGATGTGGCATCAGACAACCTACTACCCGCAGTAGAGATTACCACCTCATCAGACAATGACGCTGAGGTGAGTAATGGCTTCAAGCAGTATGATGGTGAAGCTCTGATATCGATCACCAGTCCAATCAAAGCAGACTTACCACTAACTTATAGTTCAGTATACAAAGACTATCAAGATGACATGCGTATTGGTCATATTGATGGTTCAGCAGCACTAGGAGACAGTGCACTACCCGTAAATGGAGCAGCCGTAATAGGTAACGCCACAGTCGCTGAGAACGTACCAACAGAAGGTACAGCTGGATATACAGGTGATGCGACGTATCGCAAGATGGGAATTGGTAATGACATTGAATTTGGATCATCAGTATTTACCGCAGACTTTGTGGCTAAGAAACTAGACGGCACCTTAAGCTTTAACCAAGCAGGTAACATTGGTTTAACCGCAGGTATTGATGGTAATCAATTCTCAGGCAGTGCCGATGACAACGCGGGCTATGCAACCGAAGGCGGATTCTACGGTGGTGACGCACAATATCTAGGCGGTGTATACGAAGGTAACGGCGCCCAAGGTACTTATGGTGCTAAATCTGATGCACAAACAGCAGCAGAGCAAGCAGCAGTAGATGCACAAGCTGCAGCTGATGCGGTACAGTCACAGATTGATGCGTTGAACGCAGAGGCTGAACAAGCGAAAGCCGCTGCTGAACAAGCGAAAGCCGATGCAGAAAAAGCGCAACTAGACGCAGAAAAAGCAAAAGAAAGAGCTGAAAACGCAGATAATAACGTGGGCAATGAAGAGGCGTTAAATGACGCTCTAGCGCGTGCAGAAGCTGCAGAAAATGCTGCTGCAACAGCACAAGCTGCGCAACAAGCCGCTGAATCAGCGAAAGTTGCCGCAGAAAATGCTCTAGCAGCTGCTCAAGCAGCTGCAGACAAAGCAGTTGGTGAGGCCAAAGCGGAAGCTGAGAAATTAGTTGCTGAAGCCAAAGCCGAAGCCGAAGCTGCCAACACAGCAGCCGAGACAGCGAAAGCAGAAGCTGATGCAGCCAAAGATACCGCTGCTACAGCGAAGATAGAAAAAGACCGCTTGGTAGCTGAAGCCAACGCTAAAGCAGACCAAGCAGAGCAAGAAGCGCTACAAGCGCAGCAAGCAGCAGAAGCGGCTAATCAAGTAGCTGCTGAAGAGAAAGCCAAAGCGGCAGCGGCTCAGAAAGAAGCAGAAACCGCTAAATCAGAATTAGCGGACGCTCAAAAGGCGCTTGAAGAAGCAGAAGCTGCCTTACAAGATGCATTAGCAGGTGGTGGTAATACAGACGCGCTACAAGCAGAAGTAGATCGCCGAGATGCTGCATTAAAAGCGGCTAATGAGAAAGCGGCAGTCGCCCAACAAGCAGCAGCAGAAGCAGTTGCAGCCGCTGAGGCTCAAGTAGATGCCGCACAAGCCGCATTACAAGCGGCTACTGATGCAGCCGCAGCCGCTGAGATTAAGAATGCTCCAGAAGCAGACAAATCTGGCGTACAGACCTTAAACGTTAACGCAGGGCCACTTGGGACCTTCAACACGACAACACGTGACTTTGCAGCGGATGACACCAGTGTTCAAGCAAGATCAGATGTGGCATCAGACAACCTACTACCCGCAGTAGAGATTACCACCTCATCAGACAATGACGCTGAGGTGAGTAATGGCTTCAAGCAGTATGATGGTGAAGCTCTGATATCGATCACCAGTCCAATCAAAGCAGACTTACCACTAACTTATAGTTCAGTATACAAAGACTATCAAGATGACATGCGTATTGGTCATATTGATGGTTCAGCAGCACTAGGAGACAGTGCACTACCCGTAAATGGAGCAGCCGTAATAGGTAACGCCACAGTCGCTGAGAACGTACCAACAGAAGGTACAGCTGGATATACAGGTGATGCGACGTATCGCAAGATGGGAATTGGTAATGACATTGAATTTGGATCATCAGTATTTACCGCAGACTTTGTGGCTAAGAAACTAGACGGCACCTTAAGCTTTAACCAAGCAGGTAACATTGGTTTAACCGCAGGTATTGATGGTAATCAATTCTCAGGCAGTGCCGATGACAACGCGGGCTATGCAACCGAAGGCGGATTCTACGGTGGTGACGCACAATATCTAGGCGGTGTATACGAAGGTAACGGCGCCCAAGGTACTTATGGTGCTAAATCTGATGCACAAACAGCAGCAGAGCAAGCGGCAGTAGATGCACAAGCTGCAGCAGATGCAGCGCAAGCGGCCATTGCAGAGCAGCAAGCAGTAGCAGACGCTGCTAAAGCAGCAGCAGACAAAGCGCAAGCCGATGCTGAGAAAGCACAAGAGGCATTAGTTAAAGCGCAAGAGAACTTAGCCAATGCAGGTGAAGGTGGAGACGGTGGACTAGCAGCCGCACTAGCGAGAGCCGCAGCCGCAGAAGCCGCACAAGCAGCAGCTGAAGAAGCAGCAACTAAAGCGCAAGAAGCAGAAGCTGCAGCGAAGTCCGCCCAACAATCAGCTGAAGAAGCCTTAGTGGCGGCACAAGAAGCAGCAGACAAAGCCATTGGTGAAGCCAAAGCCGAAGCGGATGCCGCTGTAGATGCCGCACAAGCAGAAGCGGATACTGCAAAAGCACAGGCAGAAGAAGCCAAAGCGGAAGCCGAAACGGCCAAAGCCGAAGCCGAAACTGCAAAAGCACAGGCAGAAACAGCGATAGCAGAAGCGAACACCAAAGCGGAACAAGCCGAAGCCCAAGCTGCCGCCGCCCAGCAAGCAGCTCAAGAAGCCCGAGCCCAAGCCGCTGCTGAA
The DNA here is from genome assembly GCF_057396205.2 of Psychrobacter sp. CX14. Classification (NCBI taxonomy): domain Bacteria; kingdom Pseudomonadati; phylum Pseudomonadota; class Gammaproteobacteria; order Moraxellales; family Moraxellaceae; genus Psychrobacter; species Psychrobacter sp. CX14. The sequence goes on from NZ_CM183187.1 coordinate 1,009,864, forward strand.
AAAGCAAAAGCTGAGAGTGCACAAGCCGAAGCAGAAACCGCTAAATCAGAATTAGCAGACGCACAAGCGGCATTAGCAGACGCACAAGCGGCATTAGCAGAAGCTGAGCAAGCACTAGCAGACGCCTTAGCCGCTGGTGGTGGTAATACAGACGCGCTACAAGCAGAAGTAGATCGCCGAGATGCTGCATTAAAAGCGGCTAATGAGAAAGCGGCAGTCGCCCAACAAGCAGCAGCAGAAGCAGTTGCAGCCGCTGAGGCTCAAGTAGATGCCGCACAAGCCGCATTACAAGCGGCTACTGATGCAGCCGCAGCCGCTGAGATTAAGAATGCTCCAGAAGCAGACAAATCTGGCGTACAGACCTTAAACGTTAACGCAGGGCCACTTGGGACCTTCAACACGACAACACGTGACTTTGCAGCGGATGACACCAGTGTTCAAGCAAGATCAGATGTGGCATCAGACAACCTACTACCCGCAGTAGAGATTACCACCTCATCAGACAATGACGCTGAGGTGAGTAATGGCTTCAAGCAGTATGATGGTGAAGCTCTGATATCGATCACCAGTCCAATCAAAGCAGACTTACCACTAACTTATAGTTCAGTATACAAAGACTATCAAGATGACATGCGTATTGGTCATATTGATGGTTCAGCAGCACTAGGAGACAGTGCACTACCCGTAAATGGAGCAGCCGTAATAGGTAACGCCACAGTCGCTGAGAACGTACCAACAGAAGGTACAGCTGGATATACAGGTGATGCGACGTATCGCAAGATGGGAATTGGTAATGACATTGAATTTGGATCATCAGTATTTACCGCAGACTTTGTGGCTAAGAAACTAGACGGCACCTTAAGCTTTAACCAAGCAGGTAACATTGGTTTAACCGCAGGTATTGATGGTAATCAATTCTCAGGCAGTGCCGATGACAACGCGGGCTATGCAACCGAAGGCGGATTCTACGGTGGTGACGCACAATATCTAGGCGGTGTATACGAAGGTAACGGCGCCCAAGGTACTTATGGTGCTAAATCTGATGCACAAACAGCAGCAGAGCAAGCGGCAGTAGATGCACAAGCTGCAGCAGATGCAGCGCAAGCGGCCATTGCAGAGCAGCAAGCAGTAGCAGACGCTGCTAAAGCAGCAGCAGACAAAGCGCAAGCCGATGCTGAGAAAGCACAAGAGGCATTAGTTAAAGCGCAAGAGAACTTAGCCAATGCAGGTGAAGGTGGAGACGGTGGACTAGCAGCCGCACTAGCGAGAGCCGCAGCCGCAGAAGCCGCACAAGCAGCAGCTGAAGAAGCAGCAACTAAAGCGCAAGAAGCAGAAGCTGCAGCGAAGTCCGCCCAACAATCAGCTGAAGAAGCCTTAGTGGCGGCACAAGAAGCAGCAGACAAAGCCATTGGTGAAGCCAAAGCCGAAGCGGATGCCGCTGTAGATACCGCACAAGCAGAAGCGGATACTGCAAAAGCACAGGCAGAAGAAGCCAAAGCGGAAGCCGAAACGGCCAAAGCCGAAGCCGAAACTGCAAAAGCACAGGCAGAAACAGCGATAGCAGAAGCGAACACCAAAGCGCAACAAGCCGAAGCCCAAGCTGCCGCCGCCCAGCAAGCAGCTCATGAAGCCCGAGCACAAGCCGCTACTGAAAAGCTCAAAGCGGAAACAGCACAAGCAGAAGCGGATCAAGCCAAAGCTGATTTAGCAGAAGCACAAGCTGCCCTAGCCGAAGCTGAGCAAGACCTAGCCGATGCACTAGCTGCAGGCGGTGGTAACACAGACGCCTTAGAAGCGGCAGTAGCCCGTAAAGAAGAAGCATTACAAGAAGCCCTTGCTGAAGCCACCGCAGCCCAACAAGCAGCAGAAGCGGCTATTGCAGCAGCCCAAGCTGAGGCAGATGCGGCCCAAGCTGCATTACAAGCTGCCGCAGATAAAGCAGAAGCTGCTGCTATCAAGAATGATCCTGAAGCTGACAAATCTGGCGTGCAAACTATCAATGTAGGCGCATCAGTAACCGGTCTCTTAGGTGACTTTATTACAACTACACGTGATTTCGAGGTAGCAGGTGATAGCCTTCAAGCTCGAGCTGATATAGCTTCTGATAATTTATTACCTATCGTTGACGTGGTTATATCTGGAGAGGGTGATACAGAACTGGCTAATGGCTTTATGAGTCATGAAGATAATACTGAAATCGCTACAGACTTAGGTGTGTTACCACTGGTTTATACCTCAGTTTATAAAAACTATAGTGATGACTTGCTTGTTGGTCATATTGACGGTACTGCTAGTCTAAGCGATACAAAGATTCCTGTGAACGGAGCAGCCGTTATCGGTAATGCCACATTAGCTGAGAACGTACCAACAGATGGTACAGCAGGTTATACAGGTGATGCGACGTATCGTGAAATTGGCATTGGTAATGACATTGAATTTGGAACTTCAGTATTTACTGCAGACTTTGTGGCTAAGAAACTAGATGGCATCTTAAGCTTTAACCAAGCAGGTAACATTGGTTTAACTGCAGGTATTGAAGGCAATAAGTTCTCAGGTAGTGCTGATGACAACGCAGGCTATGCAACCGAAGGCGGATTCTACGGTGGCGATGCCCAATATATAGGCGGCATATATGAAGGCAATGGCGCACAAGGTACTTATGGTGCTAAATCAGATGCACAAACAGCAGCAGAACAGGCCGCAGCAGAAGCTCAAGTCGCAGCAGACGCTAGCCAAGCAGCGTTAGCAGCGGAACAAGCGAAAGCCGAAGCAGCCCAAGCGGCGGCGACTAAAGCACAAGAAGATGCAGCTAAGGCACAAGAAGCGTTAGAGAAAGCCCAAGAAGCCCTAGCTAATGCAGGTGAAGGAGGAGATGGTGGACTTGCCGCAGCCATAGAGCGTGCAGAAGCGGCGGAAGCTGCTGAGGCGGCTGCAATAGATCGTGCAGAAGCAGCAGAAGCTGCAGAGGCGGCAGCAATAGAGGCGGCAACTAAGGCTGCTCAAGCGGAAGCGGCAGCCCAAACTGCCCAAGCCGCCGCAGAAGAAGCTTTAGTTGCGGCACAAGTAGCAGCAGAGCAAGCGATTGGCGAGGCTAAAGCCGAAGCAGAGGCTGCAGTAGACGCCGCCCAAGCAGAAGCGGATACTGCAAAAGCACAAGCAGAAGAAGCTAAAGCCGAAGCAGCAGAAGCTGAGTCGGCTAAGCAAGCTGCTTTAGAAGCGAAAGCTTTGGCTGAGGTAGCCAAACAAGAAGCGGAATTAGCAGCTGCAGAAGCTCAGAAACGAGCTGAGGAGGCTGAAATATTAGCCAATCAGTTTGATGACCCTGATACTGCAATTGCTGGTGTTCAAAACTCAGTAATTGAAGGTAAGTCTGAAATACTAGACAATTATTCGGCTGGGTATGACAAACTATTACTTCGCACAAATGAGTTAAGTGATAGAGTTCTAAATCCGATCGAAGTTAATTTGAAGGGTGATAACGATACTAACTTAGAAAATGGATTTAGTGAAAGTAAAGGTTCTGTCGATGTATTAGCTAAAAACTGGGCAAACTCACCTGTTAATAGTAAACTTAACTACACGTCAGTTTATAATAATTTTGATGATCAAATGCAAATTGGTCATGTATATGGTGAATTGCAACGTGGCGTCAGTAAAGACTTCACCTCTACTACGTATGTTCAAGGTAATTCAACGAGCGTTAGTGATATTGATAAGTTAGCTGCAGGTAAAGAAACAGAAGAGGGTAAAGCTCAATATACTGGTGTCGCAACGTTGATGGATGATAAGGACCTTATTGTTGATGTTAACGGTAGCTCTAAGTTTGATGTTGATTTTGTTGCAAAGTCAGTTGATGGTGAACTATCATTTAACGATAACAATACGATAACAGTTGGTGCTGATATCTCCGGCAATAAATTCACAGGAAATGTGAACGGTATTAAAACATCTGGCGGTTTCTATGGTAAAGGTGCTGATTTATTAGGCGGTGTTTATGCCGGCAATGGCGTTCAAGGTACTTATGGTGCAGAAAGAGTTAAACCAGTTATTGTAGAGCCAGGTGAACCTACAAACCCAAGCGAGCCAACTAATCCAGAAGTAGCTCCTGATCCTAAAATGACAGGCTTCCAATCAACTGCGTTGAGTAGTAAGGAGAAGACCCTTCCATTTGGTCTTGGTCAGCTCGATAATGCTATAGGCTATGTTGCTATACGTGATGATAAGTCTGAATTTACGACAACTACCGTAGAAAATGGCGCTGAAGTTCCAGTAGATAATCGTCAAGGCGATAACTTCAAGAGCTTCAGTGAAGGCGTTGTTCGAGGAGATATGGTTCAACCTTCAAGTGTGCTTGAACCCATCCAAGTGTCCTTACAAAGCTCTGGAGAAATTAAAGTAGATGCTGGTAAAGGGGGTTCAAATCCAACATATGAGTATACTTCAGTATATGAAAACTTTGACCAGCAGATGCAGGTTGGACACGTGTATGGAAACTTTAACTCACTTGTAGGAGATGTTTCTAGAGCGACTAATGTTTATGTTGAAGGGTATTTAACCAATCAAGCTGATATTGACTACTTAAAACAAGTTAATGATGGTAAGGCACAGTACACTGGTATAGCAACTTATATTGAGAATATTCATTTAGATGACAATACTAGTACAGCGCCAGTCAACGGGACATCTAGCTTTGACGTTGACTTCGTGAATAACTCAGTAGCTGGTGAGCTTGCGTTTGATGGTAACTTTAAGTATATGCCTGAAGGTAATAAGATTGGTATTGAAGCAACTATTGATGGTAATACATTTGCTGGTAATGTCAATGGCATCGATACTGCAGGTGGTTTCTATGGTTCAGACGCTAAGTTCTTAGGAGGTATATATCAAGATGCTTCTGTGGAAGGTGGCAAAGGTACAGTTGCTGGTACAGGTACTAGGTTCCAAGGTACGTTCGGTGCTGAAAAGCAGTAATTCAAAAGCCTAACGATTATTTGAACTATAGTAGAAAAGCGTCCCAAATGGGGGCGCTTTTTTAGTTGAGAGGTGATGTTAACGATTTGAATTAGATAGCATAAATTATTAGATAGACTGTTGTTAGAAAAAATAACAGCTTAAAGATATTTTTTACTCGCAAAATTGCTATAAATATCTTATAGTTAAGGTAGCTTATATTACTTTTGCGAAATACTACTAAATTTACGATCAGTATTCGTGTTAGTACCCTAGTCAAACTAGGTTAAGTGCTTTAATCAGTTATAAATACGGAATATTTGACTCAAGTTACAATGTTAAGGATAACTATGACGCAATCTTTTTTTCTTAAAACTCTTAGTGCCTCAATTTTGACGGCAGCCACAGTTTATGCTCCCATGATATATGCTGCTGAACTTAATCCAGAAGAGGTTGATGAGCTTGCACAGAATGAGAACGATCTTTCGGAAGAGCTTATCAAACAAGAACGACAAAATATAAATTTAGGCAACACAGTACCAACCGCTAATATCTCAAATGCCGAAGCGCAAAAAGCTATCAATGAGCGTAAGCCATTGCGAACCGCTCAGCGTTATGATTTAGACAAGTTAAAAGCTGATCCTTTGATCTTCACTAAATATCTGAATGCGGCAATCGCTGCTCAAGATATGGAAACAGTGAAAGCACTATTACCTCACTATAAATCACTACAAGTGAATGATCCGATGCTGATTAAGTTTGCGGATGCACTCGTTTATCGTAGTGAAGGTCAGAATAAAAAGGCCATTGAGATTTATAAAGGGATGTTAGCAGACAACTCTGACTTTCATCCGGTACGTTTAAACTTGGCTCAGACTTTATATGCTGATAAACAGTATGCTGCTGCGCATGACCAGCTACTGAAGCTTCGAGGGGCTGATATACCCGAGCCTGTTATGGCCAATGTTAATAAGTTAATCGAACGTATTCAAATGCAAGAGCAGTGGCGTTTTAATGCATCAATAAGTTATATTCAAGATGATAACTTAAATGGCGTTCCTGAAAAGCCTATTGTCAATGGTCAATTTGGAACAACGAATAAACCCGAGTCAGGCAAAGGCCTTCAGGTATCTACCAGTGCCAATAAGCGTATAAATTTACCACAGAATTATTATGCAGAAGTAGGTGGCAATGCCTCCCTTAAAGGGTATTGGGATAATAGTGAATATAATGATTATTTAGTCACGGCATCTGTAGGACTAGGTTATGATGATGCCAAGAATGATATTTCAATCAGCCCTTTTGTTACCAAACGATTCTATAGTGAAGAACCTTACAGTTGGCGTAAAGGGATAACAGTGAGTGGTTCACGTTGGGTGAAACCAAAGTTGAAATTGACAGCAACCGGAATGTTTTCGAATGAAACAATTGACGATGATGATAAAAATCTTCGTGAAGCAGATGGTGTATTTTTAGGTTTAAATGGACTGTATATCAAAGATGCTAACGAGTATTTTTATGGAGGTATCGGTCATAATATAAACGATGTCGATAAGACAAGCTTTCTGAGCTATGATCGTAATTCAGTCAATGTCGGTTGGGGTAAGGAATGGAATCAAGGTATTTCGACATTGACATCCATGAGTTATGCGGTCAAAGATTATGACAAACCTTCTGATGATATCGCTGATTTCTTCTATAGAACCTATAGAGTAGATGGCACCGATACAAGCCGAAAAGACAAAACTAAATCAATTGGGTTACAAGTTTGGAGACGTGACTTAACTGTATTGGGTTTAACCCCTCGTCTGGTATTTGATTATGAAAAAACCTCGAGTAACTTCAAGTACTATGATGATCGTGATGATAAGACGGCAACGGTATTATTAACTAAAACTTTCTAAGATTATTCTAATAATTGTCCATAAAAACCTACAAAAAAAACCTCGTCATTCAATGACGAGGTTTTTTAGATTTAAGAATAAGATTTTTGTAAGAAAAGATTTACTTTAGGTTTAGTTCCATCTCTTCATATTTCGCTTTAATGTGATCGCTTGGCTCAGCAGTTGCTAAACTACCAACAACGATAGCGATTGAGCTTAAGATAAAGCCTGGAATGATGGCATATAACCAGTCATTTAACGCAGTACCGTCTGCTGTTTCAAAGCCGCCGTAAACCCATAGAATGACAGTTACAGCACCAACAATCATACCGGCTAGAGCCCCATTACGGTTCATACGTTTCCACATTAAGCTGATCACAACCAATGGACCAAAGGCAGCACCAAAGCCTGCCCAAGCGTTAGAAACCAATGATAGAACAGAGCTATCTGGATCTGATGCTAAGAAGATAGATACGATAGCGACAAGTACAACAGAGATACGACCGACTAACACTTGACGTGCCTCTGGCGCGTCTCTATCAAAGAAAAGCTTATAAACATCACGCGTTAATGAACTTGATACCACCAACAGCTGAGATGAAATGGTACTCATAATAGCGGCTAAAATAGCGGCCAATAAGAAACCAGATACCAGCGGATGGAATAAGAAGTTAGTAAATACTAAGAAGATGGTCTCTGGATCATCTAAGGTCATCGCTGTTTTTTGTACATAAGCGCGACCAGCAAAACCTGTCATTAATGCACCGATTAAGCTGACAATCATCCAACTCATACCAATGTTACGTGCAGTTGGCACATCTTTGACAGAGCGGATGGCCATAAAGCGTACAATGATGTGTGGTTGTCCAAAGTAACCTAAACCCCATGCCATCAATGAAATGATGCCAAAGAAGGTCATGCCACTAAAGATGTTTAGCATCTCAGAGTCGATATTGCGGATGGCTGTGGTCGTTGCACTAATACCGCCAAGGTCCGTGAAGGCAACAACTGGTACGATAATCATGGCAAATAACATGATAACGCCCTGCACGAAGTCAGTGGTCGATACCGCTAAGAAGCCGCCAAATAAGGTGTAAGCCACAACAACGCCTGCAGTTACCCAAAGGCCAGTGCTATAAGACATGCCTAAAGCGCTGTCGAATAATTTACCACCACCAGCTAAGCTTGCTGCGGTGTAAACGGTAAAGAATAAGATAATAACAATGGCTGAAATAACTCTAAGCAGATGAGACTTGTCTTCAAAACGGTTAGCAAAGTAGTCGGGAAGGGTGATGGCATTATCTGCAATCTCAGTATAGACGCGCAGTCTTGGTGCGACTAAGATATAGTTTGCAAAAGCGCCCATGGTCAGGCCTAACGCAATCCAAATACTCACCACGCCTGAACTGTACATATAACCAGGTAGACCAAGTAACAACCAACCTGACATATCAGATGCGCCAGCAGAAAGAGCTGCAACGCCTGGGCTAAGGTTACGACCGCCAAGCATATAGCCTGAAGAATCATTCTCAGCCTTGAAGTAGGCCCAGATACCGATGCCAATCATCAGTAGAAAATATAAGGCGAGCGATATCAGCACGCCTGTTGATACTCCATTCATAATAAAATCCTTATATGATTTATTTTTTTAAGCACAAAAAAACCATTATGCAGCTAGTATCATAATGGTTTTGTTATGTGAACTAAAAATGTATCAACAAAAATTAATAGAATAATTTGATGGATTTTCTCACATAGTTTACCTGCATAGCAATCATCCACTATCAATTTAAAAGCCCTAGTATCAGCGCTCTCACCATTGGGTTACATCCTATTAACTTTTGGCAATATAGGAGTATTATAAAGCAAAATAAAGGTTATTACGAATAGCATTAATGGTTATAGATGATAAATTTGCTATTCAACCAGTTTTTGCCCAGATATTAGCCATGCTTTAAAGACTTTTATGATTAATCGATAGGGGCGAGCATCTGCATTAGGGCATCAACGCTGGCTGAACGGGTTAGACTTGGGTTAATCACCACGCCCAAATAACGCTGCAGCTCAAGGTCATCTGCCATATCAATACAGGCAAGCTCTTGGTTAATTAGGGTCTGCGGTAATACTGACCAGCCGAGTCCGACCGATACCAGCATACGAATCGATTCTAGAGGGTTGGTGGTCATGGTCGCGTAAGGCTTAAGGTTCTGCTTAGCGAATTCTGCTAGGGTAATCTGGCTCGTAAAGGTGTTGGCGGCAGGCAAGATAGCAGAGTAATGTGCCAGTTGCTCTAAAGTTACGGCATTTTTATGTGCAAGGGGTGATAAGGTGCCAGTCACAAAAAACAGCGGATCTGACCATAACGTATGATAGGTTAAGCGCTTGTCATAGACAGGTGGTAGGGTCAAAAAGGCCAAAGACAACTCGCCATCTAATACTGCTTTGTGAGCCGCTTCTGAGTCAACAAAATGCACCTCAAGCTGTACCGATGGATAAGCTTGAATAAACTGCTTTAGAACTGGCGGCAAATGATGTAGACCAATGTGGTGACTGGTACCAATGACCAACTTACCAGAGATTGTTTGCTGTGAATTTTGAATATTTATCTTAAAATTATCATAATCATCTAGCCAACGCTTGGCATGTGGTAGCAGCTCATTTGCAGCCGCAGTCGGCACGATACCGCGGCCTAAGGTATCAAATAAGGTGACCTTAAACTCATCTTCTAAATTCTTGATGCGCTTACTGACAGCAGGCTGAGTGATAAAAAGCTTTTCAGCCGCCCCTGATATACTGCCCGTTTGCATTACGGTAATAAAGGTTGTCAAATTTGTGGTATTCATGGTCAGCCTAAAACAAAAAAAGTGTATGTATGAATTACATATAAGGTAAAGTTTGCTTTATGATAAAAATCATCAATTATTATTATATAACTTAGCTGTTATAATCTCAATAGATAAGAGACACGTTGATTGAAGTTTCAATCTACCGCCCTAACATTAAATCTAATGTCAACCCATAAGAGAGGGTGAATTAAGAAAGCTGCTAAGCTTATAGCAACAGATGCCATTAGTCATATTCCTATTATTATATATAATATTGTTATGAGACATCTGATTATTATTTATATGTTTGCATCAAGCGATTAGTTTTAATTGATTTTTATCATTATCTTTAATAAAACCCTTATTATTCTTTATTATTCAATTTTTTAACCTGCTTTTAGAACACAATATTTAGTTAATTTAATTTTATAAGCCAGCAAGGATACCTTCCATGTCAGCAACAAATTCAAATACTGCAAAAACGCTTTATGACAAGCTTTGGGATGCCCACTTGGTGAGCAAACGCGATGACGGTTCAAGTCTTATTTATATCGATCGTCATTTATTACACGAAGTAACCAGTCCTCAGGCTTTTGAAGGTCTAGCATTGGCTAATCGTGAGCCTTGGCGCTTGTCTGCTAATATCGCAACTCCAGACCATAACGTACCGACTGTGCGTAAAGAGCGTTTAGAAGGTGTTAAAGGCATTAAGGACGAGATTTCTCGTTTACAAGTAAAAACGCTTGATGACAACTGTGCCAAATTTAATATCGCTGAATTCACCATCAATGATGTGCGTCAAGGTATTGTGCACGTTGTGGGTCCAGAGCAAGGCTTAGTGTTACCAGGTATGACGGTTGTTTGTGGTGATTCACACACGGCAACTCATGGTGCATTGGGCTGCTTGGCTCATGGTATTGGTACCTCTGAGGTTGAGCATGTATTGGCGACTCAGTGTTTGGTACAGAAAAAGTCTAAAAATATGCTAATTCGCGTTAATGGTGAGCTTGGCGAGGGCGTAACTGCTAAAGATGTGGTATTAGCGATTATTGCTAAGATTGGCACAGCAGGCGGTACGGGTTACGCAATTGAGTTCGCTGGTGATGTGTTCGAAAACATGAGCATGGAAGGCCGTATGACTGTATGTAATATGGCGATTGAAGCGGGTGCTCGCGTGGGTATGGTTGCTGTCGATCAGACTACCATCGATTATGTTAAAGGCCGTCCATTTGCGCCAACGGGTGCAGAGTGGGAGCAAGCAGTTGAATACTGGAATACGCTACACTCAGATGCAGACGCTCATTTTGATGCAATTATTGAAATTGACGGTAGCGAGATTGCACCACAGGTTTCTTGGGGTACCTCTCCTGAGATGGTCGTGGATGTGACTGATAATGTACCAACACTTGATCAAGCTCAAGACGAGATTCAAGCCGAAGCCTGGGAGCGTGCGTATCAGTATATGGGCTTAACTGCTGGTCAGCCGATTACTGATATTAAATTAGACCGTATCTTTATCGGTTCATGCACCAACTCGCGTATTGAAGATTTGCGTTCAGCGGCATCAGTGATTAAAGGCCGTAAAGTCGCCGATAACATCAAAGAGGCGATTGTGGTTGCCGGCTCTGGACAAGTGAAGCAGCAAGCAGAAGAAGAAGGACTTGATAAGGTCTTTATCGAAGCGGGTTTTGAGTGGCGTGAGCCAGGTTGTTCAATGTGCTTGGCGATGAATGCCGATAAATTAGAGCCAGGTGAGCAGTGTGCATCAACCTCAAACCGTAACTTTGAGGGTCGCCAAGGTAATGGCGGTCGCACCCATTTGGTAAGCCCAGCAATGGCAACAGCGGCAGCATTGGCTGGTCACTTTGTGGATGTGCGTCACTTTTAATAATACGCCTAGTGATTTGCAGACACTTAGCGGTTTGCAAAGAGTCCTCATTAGTCGCTAGTCATATTTGCACCCATTGACCCAATATAGACGCTCTCTTCTCGACCATTTTTAAGGAATATATTTATTATGCAAGCTTATAATATTCAAACTGGTATTGTTTGTCCGCTTGACCGCTCAAACGTAGATACTGACCAAATTATTGCCAAGCAGTTTTTGAAGTCAATCAAGCGCACCGGCTTTGGTGTGAACTTGTTTGATGATTGGCGCTATTTAGATGAAGGGTATCCAGGTCAAGACCCGTCAACACGTGTGATTAATCCAGACTTTGTATTAAATAAACCACGTTATAAAGGTGCTAATATTTTACTTGCCCGTAAAAACTTTGGCTGTGGTTCAAGCCGTGAGCATGCGCCTTGGGCATTATCAGAATATGGCTTTCGTACGATTATTGCACCAAGCTTTGCTGATATCTTCTATAACAACTGCTTTAAAAATGGCATGTTGCCAATCGTACTGACCGAAGAACAAGTAGATGAGTTGTTCGAGAAATGCTTTGCTAATGAGGGCTATGAGCTAACAGCAGATCTTGAGCGTCAAGTGGTCATTGCACCAGATGGTACTGAGTATCCGTTTGAAGTTGACGAGTTTCGTAAGCACTGCTTGTTAAACGGTCTTGACGACATTGGTTTGACCTTGCAGCAAAGCGATGCGATTAAAGAGTATGAAACCAAGATGCTACAAAAGACCCCATGGATATTTAAAGACGTTAAAGCGTAAAGGTTATTTATATTAAAATAACTAAGCAAAATTAAAATGACTAAGCAAAACGATATAAATCGCAAATTGCTCGATAATTTCCCCATTTAAAAGAATATTATTTAGGAATAAAAACATGGCAACCGTATTAACGTTAGCAGGTGATGGTATTGGTCCTGAGATTATGACTCAGGCCGTGGATGTTTTAAAAGCAGTCAATGATAAGTTTGACTTAGGTATTACCTCAGAAGCGGCTGATATTGGCGGCGTTGCTATTGATAATTATGGCGTGCCTCTGCCTGATGAGACGTTAGATAAAGCGCGTAAAGCGGATGCAGTGTTGTTAGGCGCTGTTGGTGGCCCTAAGTGGGATGGTATTGAGCGCAGTATTCGTCCAGAGCGCGGTTTGCTTAAGATTCGTAGTGAACTGGGTTTGTTCGCTAATCTACGTGTCGCTAAGCTGTATCCGCAACTAGCAAATGCATCAAGTATTAAGTCTGAGATTATCTCTGGTTTAGATTTGCTGATTGTACGTGAATTGACAGGTGGTATTTATTTCGGTGAGCCGCGCGGCATCCGTACATTAGATAATGGTGAGCAGCAAGGCTATAACACCATGGTTTATAAGACCTCAGAGATTGAGCGTATTGGTAAAGTGGCGTTTGATTTGGCGCAAGTGCGTGCCAAAGCCAATGGCACACCGGCAAAGATTTGCTCCGTGGACAAAGCCAATGTGCTTGAAGTGACGGAGCTTTGGAAGCAGACCATGATTAAGTTGCAAGAGTCTGAGTATCCAGATGTGGCCTTAAGCCATATGTACGCTGATAATGCGTGTATGCAGCTGATTAAAAACCCTAAGCAGTTCGATGTGATGGTTACAGGTAATATGTTCGGGGATATCTTGTCTGATGAAGCTGCGATGTTGACCGGCTCAATCGGCATGCTGCCTTCAGCAAGCTTGGATGCGCAAGGTAAAGGTATGTACGAGCCGTGTCACGGCAGTGCGCCAGATATCGCTGGTCAGGATAAGGCTAACCCATTGGCGACTATCTTATCCGTTGCGATGATGCTGCGTTATACCTTTAAGCATGAAGCGTCAGCCGCTGCGATTGAACAAGCGGTTAGCGATGTATTAGACGATGGCCTACGTACAGGCGATATCATGGACAGCTCTGAGGCAGGCCTCAAAATGGTTGGCTGTAAAGAGATGGGTCAAGCGGTACTTGCCAAACTGCAATAAGCCAAGCGATACATCGTTAAGGCTCAAAGCACAAGGCCATAAAAATTCAAAACGCATTACACTCTTTAAGAGTCTGATGCGTTTTTTTACGTTCAGATATACATAAGTTAGCATATCTTAACTTTTATGCCGTTCAAAGCATCTTACTTAATAGGTAATATAGACATCACACAATAAGAAGAACATCTAGCAGGGCAAACGGTTTTAACTTTTAACTTTTAATTTTTAGCTATAGGTCAATACTGCCAATTGAATAACGATAAGACTACTAGAACCAAGCGCCTGATTTAACCATTCATATTGTATTAATTTGAGGATATCTAATAATGACTTTGCAAACGCATACTCCCTTCGGGCTAACCAAAAAAATGACTGCACTGGCTTGTGCGATCTTATTATCTACTGGCGCAATCGCTGAAACTGGTGTAAGCCAAAAGTTAGAGGGCAGCGGTGAGGTAAAAAGCACCTTGAATAAGGTATTACCTACGCTTAAATACTCTACCGACAATTTATCTAGCACCGCTAAAAAAGTAAATAGCAGTAACTGGAAGTCAGGTACTAAGTTAAATCAAACCATTGGCACCAAAGTACAAGCCATGCTTAACTGGAATCATCATGGTGTGGGTGCTATTGATGGTAAGTGGGGCAAGAACACACGCAAAGCGATGCAGGCATTCCAACAAGCCAATGGGTTGTCAGTGACTAATAACTTAAACCAAGAGACATGGAATGCATTGACTAATAACAGTGAATTGGCCAATCAACCTGTGTTGGTTAATTACACGTTGACAGATGATGATGTGAATTTTAAGACTACTAAGATTCCGGCAGGTGCAGAAGCCAAAGGGGAGCTTGAAGGCATGTATTATGAAAGCATTCCAGAGGGCCTAGCTGAGAAATTCCATATGGATATGCAGTATCTTAAACAGCTAAATCCAGGTAAAAGCTTTAAAGCAGGCGAGACCATCACGGTATATAACCCAGGCAATCCAAATACCGCTGCAGTCAGCCGAGTGGTTGCTAAAAAGAGCAATCAAACTCTATATGCCTATGATAAGGACGGCAATTTAGTCGCGACTTACCCCACTACTGTGGGCAGCACCGCGACACCATCGCCTTCAGGTACACATGAGGTAAAAGTAAAGGTCCATGAGCCAAACTATACCTATACTGGGGATGATGGTAGCAAAACTATTATTCCACCAGGTCCGAACAATCCAGTTGGTATGGTGTGGATTGGTTTAACCAAACCGTCATATGGTATTCATGGTTCACCAGATCCTGAGCGTATCAGCCGTCAAGCCTCTGCAGGCTGTGTCCGTCTTACTAACTGGGATGCGCTAGCCTTATTTGGTACAATTGACGATGATGCGACAGTAGAATTTGAATAAGCCAATTTGATTGCTATTGTCAGACTATATCGTTAATGATCCGCTATACAATAAAATGGTCCTACTTTAAAAGTAGGGCCGTTTTATTTGGGTGCTTTTTTTAATAAGCAAGTTTTAATAATTAAGCTTAAGCCTGACCGATTAAGAGAGCCGTTAAGAATTATACACGCAAAAAAGCCGCTTACTAAGCGGCTTTTTCTATAGTGATAAGATAATCAGCTGTTTGACACCTGTTATCTTATCAACTCAACGTAGAGCAGACGATTAAGTCTTGCCACGGTAAGTGATACGACCTTTAGTTAGGTCATAAGGCGTCATTTCAACTTTAACTTTATCGCCTGTTAAGATACGAATATAGTGTTTACGCATCTTACCTGAGATATGGGCAATGATTTCATGACCATTCTCTAGGCGCACTTTAAAAAGCGTGTTTGGAAGGGTATCGATGACTTCGCCTTCAAATTCAATAATGTCGTCTTTTTTTGCCATAATTATTTGGGTTAACCCGTTTAATAGAATTGTAGGTCATTATTATACGCAAATAGCGCCAATTTAGCAAACTAGCACTGTGTATGCTTCCTGTTATGCCCTGTAAGCATAGGGCAAGTAGAGATGTTTTACATACAACCTGCTAACCATTAAGGCGACTCTGCCAAGTTTAACCACTGCGGTGTCAGCGGCAGCTCAGGTAATAGCTTTTGCAAATGCTCAGGATAGTAGGCATTAATAAAGTACAGACCATCAGGAGAAGCAGTCGGCGGTGCGATAGTACGGTCCTTGGCTTCGAGGATGCGTAGGTAATCTTCTGGTTGTAGCTCACCTTTGCCAATGGCAAATAACGTACCCATCAAATTGCGAACCATGTGATGCAAAAACCCATCGGCTTGAATATCAAAGACAATAAACTGCCCATGCTCAAACAGTTTGGCATGGTGAATATTGCGCACCGGCTGATTAGACTGACAGGCAGCAGCTCTAAAGCTACTAAAGTCATGCTCACCAACAATATAAGCTGCCGCTTGCTGCATCAATGCTAAATCGAGTGGCTCATGAATGTGTGTTACTAAGTGATTGAGCATGGCAGGGCGCTGCGGCTGATTGAGGGTAATATAACGATAACGGCGAGCAATGGCACCAAAGCGGGCATGGAACTCATCTGGCATAGGCTGTATCCAGCGGATCGCCACATCATCAGGCAATAGACTATTAGCACCGCGTAGCCAGTTATAGATACCGCGCTTGGCACTGGTAGTAAAGTGCGCCATCATGTTGCCGCCATGTACACCCGCATCGGTGCGTCCTGCCGCAACGACTTCGACAGACTCATTGGCAATTTTACTAAGCGCCTCTTCAATCACTTGCTGCACACACAGTACTTCTTGTTGTCGCTGCCAGCCATGATAGTTTGAGCCATTAAACTCAATACCTAGGGCGTAAGTTTGTGTGGGCTTCTCAGAAGGTGCGTCCATAGAGGTTTGTGCTGCTGCTTGGGTCTCAGATGTCATGTGTATTGCCAAATGCTATTGATGGAATGATGGAAGGTTTAATTTGAATAAAGGCGTGCAGATTAATATCAATGCGAGCGTTTATTGAACTATTGCTGGGTCACGCTATAACGCCAACGTTGTCTGCGGCGGGTAGGTGTGTTATAGGCAAGGTGCAGCCACATTAAGCGCGCATATACCGCTGGAATAGTGAGTCTGCCGGCAGAGAGAACATGATGTTCATATTGCCAACTGCCTGCTGCATACGCTTCGCTAACCCCGCCGTAAGGGCACTGGGTAGTACAAACCAATATATGCCCATGTCGATAGAGGTCGTCCATGGTACTGGCAATGACTTTGCTAAAGGGAATATTGCCGGCACCAAAGCCAATTAAAATCACGCCACAAGGTGGCAAGTTCAGTAAGTTCTTTAGCTGGGTTACCATCCAATCAACGTTATTAGGTACGCAGTAAAGGGTAGCAACGACCGCTTCGCGCGCGTTATCTAATACGGGAGCTAAGTTATCTTGAGCATCTGAAATCCAGTTATTGCGCCTAGCGGTAGGCAAGGATTTGACATAACTAGTCGCCGGATATCCGGCACGGCTGTGTCCGGTAAAGGCCATTAAGTCATGGCTGTGGATTTTTTGCACGGTTTGAGCCGGCCAAGATTCTCCGGCAAAGGTGATGTAGACACCAGATTCACCATACGCAGATAAACCTATGGCCTCAGATAAATTGCCCCAAGCATCGCTATTGGGATCGATGCTGTAATTATGAATGTCGTCGGCATCGAATAACGGGCGCATACTAGCCGTTAGAATCACACAAATGTCAGAGCCGGCGAAGGCCTCTGCCAGAAATGACCCGAGATAGCTTAAGGTGTCGGTTCCGGTGATTAATACAAATTGCCTGTGACCTTTGGCATAACGGTTCAGAATAAGCTGATAAAAATGCGCCAAATCTTGCGGCGATAGCTGGCTACTGTCCTTCACGCAACTATTTTGCAACACCTCAATATTCGGAGTGATATTTTGATGAACTTTATCCATCAACAGCGGTAAGAAGGTTGTTGCGGGTAGAGCAGCCAAAGGTTTGCCATAGCTACCAAAAGTACCACCGGCATAAATCAGCTGTATCTTATTAGGATTGGCTTGATCGTGGAGATTGGCTGTCGAATCTGAGCGATGTGTTGAGGTCATATTAGATATCTGGCTCTTATTATTTAAGGCTAAATCGTATTTGTGTTTGCAGCGTGCAGGCTAGCCTAACAGTATACCGCTTCTAAGCCGAGACTAAAATACAAAAGGCACCAAGTGATAACCTGATGCCTTTTCAAAAGAAGTTTGCCTATGAGGTTTGCCTATTTAGTGATTTTTAATATAAGCGGTCGAGTACCTCTTGTGCATTCTGCTTCTGCGCTGCTGTAGCATTATCAGACAAAATAACTTCTCTTACCAAACGTTTAGCGCTGTCATACTCACCGACTTCTAAGTATTTATGAGCTAGATCTAACGTCAGCTGTGCATTATCAATCTGCTTAACAAAGTCAAAGGCAGGCATTGACTCGCTTTCGCTTGTCGTATCGTCGTTTACCTGTTTTGCGTCTTGAGAATCACTTTGACCCGCTGTCTCATTAACCTGTGAGTCTATGTCAGCTGGCAGGCTAGAAACTAAGTCGTTAGCTGCTGCGTTATCAGATTCGCGGCTTTCAGTTGAAGCGGTATCTGTTAAAGAGCTATCAGTTTTTAATGGTGACTTCTGACTCTCTTCATTATCTACGATGTAACGATTGCTAGTGACCTGTGTGTCTTCACTAATCTCTGGCGCTGCTGCCGGCTTAATAGTAATGGTATGTGTTTTTGATTCTGAGCGTGATACGTCATCAACTTTAGATTCCGTTTTCACATCCGATTTCGATGTTGGCTCAGGTTTTGCCTCTATATCATCTAATTTGGCTTCTGTCTTATCAACTCGCTTAGCAGCAACTACGATAGGCTGCTCAGCATCAGTTTTCGGTTGTTCAACGTCAGTGTTGGTTTCAGCTTCAGTGACAGGTTTAGCCTTGGTTTCGGCTAAGGTATTGGCCGAATTATCAATAGTAATCGGTGCTTCTGGTTTAGCAGCTGTGTTGGTTTTGATTGGTTTAAAGGTTGCTTTAGACAAAGAAGGTTGATTACGCGTATCTGTTTTAGCAGTATCGTCATCTGAAACGATTGCTTTATGAGCGGTATCTGTTTGTTTAACCTCAGCCGTCTTAGACTTATCTACTTTAGGCTCGTCAATAGCTTTAGTCGCAGCTTTTTCTGGCTGTAAATCTTTAGGTGTGTTCTCTAGTGTAGTCACAGGCGCAGTAGAAGAGGCTAAGACATCCTTCTTATCTACTGCCTTTGCAGCCGATTGCTCTAGGTTTTGGTCTGTTGGTTTTTCTGCTAACGGCGCCTGATTTTTTAGATTCTCAGGTAAGCTGTCTGCTGTAGCCTTGGCAATAGGTTCGTTTGCTTCTGGATTATGTAAGTAGTTATTCTCTCTTATTTTAGCAGGCTCAGGCGGCAGCTCATGCTTGCCTTGTTTACTTGGCATGGCGCCGCCGTCATTATGACGCGAAATGATATAGGCGAGGATTGCGATTAGGGCAATTAAAATAAAAACGATGGTAATCTTTAACAGCATAAAATGGTCCTCACCTTTAAATTGTATGTCATCATAATATAAGTAGTGATGTGAGATAAGTAAAATAGATTAAGTCAATGTTAGGCGGCTTATGATTTTAATAATAGGGTCTGGCGGTTATTCTTTAGCAAAATTTGGCAAATTGTCTGATAAATAATAGGGCAAACTGTTGTTGTTTTTATTAAAAGACTCAGTCGTTGGCATCATTGGCGGTACTGTATTAAATAGAAATAGTGGCTGAAAGCGCTGATGATTTGATACATCTTTAATAGATGGCTTTAAGTCTTTAATAAAAACGGGCATTTTATTGGCTGCTAATAGATTCAGCGGTGTGTATTCCCCTTTGTTAGACAGCGTATTGAACGAGCCGGTAGAAGACGTATTATTAAATAGGGGAGGCAGAGTCTGGTTGTTTATCAAACTTAAAGCAGTAAAATTATTTGAAGAGGTACCAAGTGTTGGCAGGGCGTGGCTTTCGATAGTTTGGGTCTTTAATACGCTAAAAGCAGAGGGTGTCTGGGCTATAGGTGCTAAAGATATATTTGCCATAGCAGACACATTAACGAGCAATAACAGTGACATGCCTAAGGTTGTTGCGAACGCGGGGCGCTGCTTACGAATGCATATCATGTCAGAACTATTCCCTGTAAAATAAACGGTCATTTATGGCAGCATTGATATACACGATTTATGCCTCATAAATAAGGTATGAAGTCGAGTGATTATCGCAGTGCTACCGCTTTTATACCAAAGTAAACAAACGATTACTAGCTAATTCTATGATTAGCCGTTAATGGGTAGTTTGGTGAGCGTAACAATTATACCCAATAGCCACCCTCAATTATTCCAGCAATGTTATAATTCACGTTATTGATTAACGCCGATTTGTTTCATTGAGCGCATTAGTACAAATCAACCGAATCACGACTTCCTTTGGCTTGAGCACTATCTAGTTTTTATCCTATTTTTAAATCTATTTATTCAGAGTTAATTCTATGCAATTTACCCTACACAAAACCGCAGCGGGCGAATCACGTGCGCGCCGAGGCACCGTCCATTTGGCTCACGGTGATATTCGAACTCCAGCCTTTATGCCAGTCGGTACTTATGGCACCGTAAAAGGCATGCTACCACGTGATATAGAGGACATTGGTGCCGACATTATCTTGGGCAATACCTTCCATTTATGGCTGCGTCCTGGTACGGATATTATCGATAAGTTCGGTGGTTTGCATCAGTTTATGAACTGGGATAAGCCTATTTTGACAGACTCAGGCGGCTTCCAAGTATTCAGCCTAGGTGCAATGCGTAAAATCACCGAAGAAGGCGTGGCATTTAAATCACCGATTGATGGCGCTAAAGTGTTTTTATCGCCTGAAAAATCAATGCAAATCCAGTACTCATTAAACTCAGATATTGTGATGCAGTTTGATGAATGTACGCCTTATCCTGCGACCTTTGGTGAAGCACAAAAATCACTAGAGCTATCGTTACGTTGGGGTCAGCGCTGCGTCGATGAGCACAACAAACTGGGCAATACCAATGCCTTATTCGGGATTGTGCAGGGCAGTATGTATGAAGACCTGCGTCGTCAATCTATGGAGGGCTTGTTAAAGATTGGCTTTGATGGTTACGCCATTGGTGGCCTGTCAGTAGGCGAGCCTAAAGATGAGATGATCGGGGTATTAAATTATATGCCAGCGATCATGCCAGCGGACAAACCGCGCTATTTAATGGGAGTGGGCAAGCCAGAAGATATCTTAGAAGCGGTACGACGCGGCGTGGATATGTTTGACTGCGTGATGCCAACTCGAAACGCCCGTAATGGTCATTATTTTGTGACTGGCAATGAAGAGAACCAAGGCGTGGTGCGTATTCGCAACAGTCAATACCGTGAAGATACAGGTCCACTTGACCCAGAATGCGACTGCTACTGCTGCCAAAACTTCAGCCGTGCTTATCTTTATCATTTAAACAAATGCAAAGAAATGCTGGGCGCACAATTAGCGACTATTCATAACCTACGTTATTATCAGCGCTTGATGCAAGGCATTCGTGATGCGATTGATAACGACACTTTCGATGAGTTTGTGGCTGATTTTTATCACAAACGTGGTCAAGAAGTTCCGGCTTTAGAGCTTGAATAGTCTTTAATATTTAGTCATTCAAGTCTTAGGCAGTTGCTTGAGAGTAAAAGCGAGATTGGCTTAGCCAGTCTCGCTTTTTTTGCGCTTATAATGTATTAAAATACAAGTATTTTTGGTTCTGCTTTATCTATATTTTGAGTCAATTAATAACATTCTAAGCTCATACTATTGATATAGCATCTGTGTATGATACATAATTTTTTAAATGTTAAGGGTGGGTATGACTTTAACTAATGCAATTCAGAAAGAAGCCGAATTGGGTAATGCAGATGCCCAATTTAAACTTGGATTAATGTATGGCACTGGTCAAAGCGTCGAGAAAAATCTGACACACTCATTTAAATGGCTACAAGCGGCTGCAAACCAGAAGCATGTAGAAGCGCAATTTTATCTTGCTGTCTTATATGAATAAGGCATCGGCGTTAATCAAGATTATGTAACAGCTGCATCCTTGTTACAACAAAGCTGTGATAATGGATTTAACTTGGCATGTATAGAACTAGATGAAAGCAAGTGACGTTTTTAAGACTGGTAACGAATTGTTTAAGTGCTTATATTCAATGCAGTGATCGTCAGCTTTCTATCGCCTATCTAGATAAAGTATTTAAAATCTTAAAAAAGACAAAGTTGCCATGAACTTCATCTTTTTTATAGAGATTACTTCAACAACTCAACCAACTTCTCCAAATACTCACCATCTACGTTATCAAACGTCGCCAACTTATCTGAATCGATATCCAATACCGCAACAACCTCACCGTCTTGATTTTTCACCGGAACCACTATCTCTGACTGTGATAATGATGAGCAAGCAATGTGGTTCGGATGCGCATTCACATCATCGACGATTTGGGTCTCGCCGGTTGCCCAAACTTCACCGCAAACCCCTTTGCCATAATCAATACGAGTACAGGCTAGAGGGCCTTGAAATGGCGCAAGAATAAGCTGATTCGATGCAGTATCAACGCGATAAAAGCCAATCCAAAACCAGCCAAAGGTATCTTTTAATAACGCAGTCAGATTAGCCATATTGGCAATTAAATCACTTTCATTACTAATGATAGATTCGGCTTGTTTGAGCAAAAGGTTATATGTTTCAGTT
Organism: Psychrobacter sp. CX14; assembly: GCF_057396205.2. NCBI lineage: Bacteria > Pseudomonadati > Pseudomonadota > Gammaproteobacteria > Moraxellales > Moraxellaceae > Psychrobacter > Psychrobacter sp. CX14. The sequence continues at coordinate 1,032,206 of NZ_CM183187.1, forward strand.
TTATTGTCCATTGAATTAATGGGAGTAATCTTGTGCATCCTATTATTCTCATTTGTTAAATTGCGCTAATTAAATAAGAAAAGCGATTTTATTATTTTATAAATAAACGCTATCAGCATAAAGGCGTGTACAAAAAAATCTCAAACCTATTCTAGAATTTGAGATTTTAATGTTTAGTTAAGTGATTAGGATGATTATTTATTAAATCCCAGCTTAAGAACCCTCATTTCTTTAGTTTTGTTATCGTTAGTACCTACTAATATAAAAGTATTATTCAAAACATAGGTGACGCCGTGGAAACGATCAGTACTTGGGCACCCTGTACCGAAGAAGTGACCATCGTAATCATAAAACTTGATGTCATAATTGTTGTCTATTATGGAGCCCTCAAAACGACAGTTTTGAGAATAGTTAAGATTTAGGCTTTTACGATTGGCATCTGTTGTGTTGCTGATAGTCATAGAAGATATATTGTTTTTGAAAGCTACTTGGGAAATTGCGCCAGTGTAAGTCCCGCTAAAGTCATTTAATGGTAAACCGTTAAAATCTATATAGGATAGGGTGTAAGCTTTCTTATCAAGACTTGTATTAGTATTGGTTAGATCAAATACGATACTTTGTTTTGGTGTATGGTTGGCAGTAGCAGAATAATTACGAATAGTACTAATAAGATCAGCATCATCGAACTCAGTGACTTGAGTTGAAATAACCTTATCTTGGAGAGTAAGTTCTCCACTATAAACACTAAAAACTTCTTTGTTGTAGGCAGTCGTATTTCCTATGTAGTTATTGAAGCTACCGAAATATTCTCCATTAGGTTTAACCAACATGGTTAATACAAGTTCATCTCCATTGTCAGCTTGCACGATACTTTCATAATACCCTTGTATATTTTTAGGTGAGGCCGGATTAGCTACTTTAGTAGTAGGACTTGAATCAGATGAATCACCACCACAAGCGGTTAAAGCAGTGGCTAACATAAGGGTCGTGATTTTAATATAAGGGTTCATAAGTATTCTCGTTTTATTTTACATAGACTTAAGAATATATTGCTGGTTTAAACTTTAGTGAGTTAGATTCACCTGAAATAAACATATTATTAACGTGATTAATACATTATAAGACATAGATATTCTTGTTGCCAATAGTAATTATGACCTCAGACGCTCTAAAAGCATCGCATCACCATAGCTAAAGAAGCGGTACTTTTGCTCAATAGCATGTTGATAAGCCTGCTCAATATTAGGTTTGCCAGCAAACGCAGAGACCAGCATTAATAGCGTTGATTTAGGCAAATGAAAGTTGGTTAATAGCATATCAATCACCCCAAACTTAAAGCCAGGATAGATAAAGATATCAGTATCACCCGACCAAGCGGAAACCTCTGCGTTGTCATTGGCAGTCTTTTGATAAGCTGTTTCCAGTACACGGGTAACGGTGGTGCCAATAGCAATCACTTTGTTGCCATTTTTATGCGTCTGATTAATTAAGTCCGCAGTGTCTTGTGGCAGATTGGCATACTCACTGTGCATGGTGTGATTGAGTAAGTTATCGGTTTTGACTGGCGCAAATGTGCCAGCGCCAACATGCAAGGTTACGTAACCGGTGTTAATGCCTTTGTCAGCAAGCTGCTGTAGCACTTTATCATCAAAATGAAGGCTAGCGGTTGGCGCCGCCACGCTGGCTAGCTTGGCTGGGTCATGGAACACAGTTTGATAGCGTACATTATCGGTTTCATCAGCATGACGTTCAAAATACGGCGGGATCGGCAATTCACCATAGTGCTCTAAATCAGGCAGTATTGGATTTTTAAAGCTTAAGATAAATAAGTTCTCATGACGACCTATCATCACACATTCGATATTGCCGTCACCGAGTAACAAAGTCTGCCCAAGTTTTGGCGCTTTGCTAGCACGCACATGACACAGTGCCACATTGTCAAAGGTCTGACCTTCTTCATTGGTCGTAAACTGCACGTCATCGGTTAAACGCTCGACCAATACTTCGACTTTACCGCCGGTGTCTTTTTGACCAAACAGACGTGCTTTCATGACCTTTGTGTCGTTAAACACAATCAAGTCACCCGTGTTTAATAAGTCCGGTAGGTCAGCGAATTGCTTGTCTTGAATGTCAATAGTAGGGCCAGTTTGCGCCGGCAAGTACATTAAGCGTGAGGCGCTGCGCTCAGCCAGTGGATAACGGGCGATGTAGTCATCAGGCAGATTATAGTCATAGTCGTTGACACTCAGATAGCCAGCAGTGTCTGTATGTTGGTCATTTTTTTGATCAGTAGAGTGAGTCATATGCGGTCTTTAATCGATTTAGAGGTATGAGAGATGTAGCCTATATCTAGGCTATCAATAATGGCGGTTAGTTTAACAGAAACGCGGCTTTTTTGAGTCAGTTTGACTAGGTATTGGTTGTATAAACAGGCTATAGACCGAATAAATCAGGCTGATTATTCACAGCGTCCAAGGTGGTAAGGTTAGAATATGTGACCCCAACCAAACGAATAGGTAAATGGCGCGGCGCATCATCAAGCAGTTTGCGTAGCCAGTAATGAGCGGAGTCTGCACTGGGGAAAGGCGTGTGTAGTGTGTGCGAGCGGGTAATTTGGGTGAAGTCTGAATACTTAATTTTAAGGGTAATGGTATGACCTAAGCGCCCCTTTTTAGACAGTTGTTCAAAGGCATCGGCATTTTGTTCAAATATCTGTACCAGCAAGCTTTCAGTATCGCTTAAATTATCGCGAAAGGTAGTCTCAGAGCCGACTGACTTGTGTTTGCGTTCAGACTTAACCGGTCTGGTATCATTACCATGTGCAATCTCTGAATAAAAGCGTCCTCGTTTACCAAATTCATGTACCAAGGTATCTACCGACATGGCTTTTAAGTCTGCACCGTTATATATGCCCATTTCATGCATGCGTTTTGCCGTGGCTTTGCCGATACCATGAAAGCGCTCAATAGGCAGGCTGGATATAAAGCTTTCGGCTTGCTCGGGAGTGATAACGGCAATGCCATTGGGTTTATTAATATCGGAGGCAATTTTGGCAAGCATTTTATTAAAGGATACACCAGCGGATGCTCGTAGCTGCGTCTTTTCATAAATTTGCGCGCGTAGCCAGTTCGCCATTAAAGTGGCTGAGCCATGATGCTCTTTGATACCTGTGACATCAAGATAAGCTTCATCAAGTGATAACGGCTCAACTTTGTCAGTTAAGCTGAGCATAATCTCTCGAATGTCCTGACTCACACTGCGATACACCTCAAATCTTGGTCGTACAAATATAGCCTCAGGGCAACGGCGCTTGGCCTCATAGCAAGACATAGCAGAGCGTACGCCAAACTTGCGTATCTCATAACTTGCAGCCGCGACCACGCCGCGACCACTGGGATCACCGCCCACCACCAAAGGCTTTCCTCTAAGCTCTGGAAAGTCGCGCTGCTCGACACTGGCATAAAACGCATCCATATCTAGATGAATAATTTTACGCTGTGGCGGTGTGGTTTCCTCAGTCGGAGAGGTGAGTGGTTCGCTCATAGGGTTATCATAAACAACGGTGTCATCAAGTCAGTAAAGAGCTAAATTATAGGGGTTTATTCGGGCTGCCTATTTATAGTTGTAGTATATCAGTCTTATACGCTCCACAAAAATTACCCCCTACAGAACCTAGCCTGTAAGGGGTAAATAGCCAATGCGGCTATTGTTTAAACCAGTGGTTGTTACTCATTAAACAATACACAAGTCTTTATTAATCGGTGACTGGTAGTGAGTACATAAATGGGCTTAATCACGCTCCATACTAATGACACGGCCCGTATTGGCATTGACGACCACTTCATATTCTTCGCCGCTACGTACCGTTTTCACTTCATAGACTGGCGTGTTGTTCTTAACATCAAACTCCGCCTCAATGACTCGGCCTTTTGACTGGCGAGCAGCGATTTGTATCGCTTCGGTTAAGTCTACTTTGGCATTATTTAACGATGTATATTTTGCCACTTCGGCACTGTCTAAACGCTTTTGTATGCTGCTATTGACAGCGCCTGTGCGTGCATTGATTTTGACTTCAGATTTGCTCGTGGTAGAGGCAAACGCTACTTCATATTCTGCATCATCATCATCGAACTCAACGCTTTTTAATTTACCTTGCGCTTTTTGCTTGGCAATGCTGATGGCTTTATTAATGCCAATTTGACCTTGAGTGGTGGCACTTTGTGTGGTCGCTGCAACACTTGGTGCCACTGCGCCAAAGGTTAATAATACTGACGTTGCTAATACTGATAAGGTTTTCATAGTGAACTCCTTAAATACTGATAAATCATATAAATCTTGATGTTCTGATATTAAGTATTTCAAAACCGGGGGCCGATATCTCTAGAGTTTTTGTTAAAACATAGAGTAGCGTGTAAAACAGTCAACGGGGAGGTTAAGATATGTTTCTGGTGTCTAAACCCTTATTATAATGCGATAAATATTTGATAAAGTGATAGATGTCAGTGATATTGGTAATTTAATCAAGCATATATAATCTTTAAAATAGCGGCATTTAATAAAAATAATAGTATTTATAAATTTTAAGGGCATGGAAAAAATGAAACAAGTGAATGTAGCGGCAGCGATTATTACAAATAATGACAAGATATTATGTGTTCAAAGGGGTCCTAATAAACTTGAGTACATTTCAAAAAAGTTTGAATTTCCAGGCGGCAAAATAGAATCGGGTGAGTCACCACAAGAGACTGTGGTTAGAGAGATTTACGAAGAGCTGAAAATGAACGTGGCTGTTGAACAAGACTTTTTAATTGTGAATCACGAGTATCCTGATTTTAAGATTCAAATGCATGCATTTATCTGTTCGACGCCAACCAGAGAGTTTGAGCTTTCAGAGCACATCTCATTTAAGTGGTTGAATGTTAGTGAACTAAAGCAGCTAGATTGGGCTGCTGCTGATATTCCTATCGTCAATAAATTGGTTGAGGAGATGGCTAGATGATGGAGATTAACTCTCTGGATCAAAGCCTAAAAAAGAGCTTTATCAACAAACATTATAATGCCAATAAAAATTATCAGGCTGCTTTGCTGACCAATGATAAAAAAGAAGGTAAGAAGTTTTTATCTACTTTATTAAGAGAGCTTAGTGGCTGCGATGAGTTTTATATCTCTGTCGCTTTCGTGACAAATAGCGGTGTCGCAACCATTATTAATTGCCTGCAAGAGCTTGAGAAAAAAAACGTTAAAGGGACGCTACTTGTTTCGCAATACTTAAACTTTACCCAGCCTGATGCGTTAAGAAAGTTGTCTAAATTTAAGAATATTGTTTTAAAAATTGCGACCAATAACTTTCACTCAAAAGGCTATTTGTTTAAACACGGTCGTACAAATAACGTCATTATTGGCAGTAGTAATCTTACTGCAAGTGCCCTTTGTTCCAATAAGGAGTGGAATCTAAAAGTTTCAACTACTGGTGATGGACTGCTATATGAGCAAGTCATTAGTGAATTTGATAAAGAGCTTGCGGTAGCGAAAGATGTCACGCCTGACTTTATTCAAGAGTATTCACAGGTTTGGAATAGAGCAAAGTTACTCAGACAGCAGGTTAAGGTTGCAGAGGAAAAGGTCATACCTAAGTTAGTCACGCCAAATCGAATGCAGCATGAGGCCTTAAAAAACCTAAGTGATTCACGTAAACAGGGTAAGAATAAAGCGCTCATTATTTCTGCGACGGGAACAGGTAAGACCTATTTATCTGCCTTTGATGTACAGCAATATCGGCCTAAAAAGTTCTTATTCATTGTGCATAGAAGAACGATTGCTGAAGATGCAATGCGAACTTTTAAAAGCTTATTAGACCCTAAAATATCTATGGGTTTATTCTCGGGTCAATATAAGGAGACCGAATGTGACTATCTGTTTTCGACTGTACAAACCTTATCAAAACAAGAAAACTTAGATCTATTTAGTCCTGAGTATTTTGACTACATCGTTATTGATGAAACCCACAGGGCAGGCGCGCATTCATATAAGGCGATATTAAAGCACTTTAATCATGGTTTCTTACTAGGAATGACAGCGACGCCAGAACGTACGGATGGGGCTAATATCTTTGAGTTGTTTAGTTACAATCTTGCTTATGAGATTAGACTGCATCGTGCGCTTGATGAAGGTATGCTATCGCCATTTCATTATTATGGGGTGACAGATATAACTGTTAATAATGAAGTCATTGATGAGCATTCAGACTTTAATAAATTGACTAGCCAAGAGAGAGTGAGCCATATTATTGCCAAATCCAAATTCTATGGTACCGACTCTGGAGAAGTGAGGGGTCTGGTATTTTGTTCGAGCAATAAAATTTCGGCACAACTGGCCGATGAATTTAACAGGCAGGGCTATCCTTCTATTGCTTTATCAGGTGCAAGTTCAGAGGATGACAGAGTAGAGGCGATTCGACGGCTAGAGAGCAAAGACAGTGACAAAATTGACTATATCTTTACGGTAGATATTTTCAACGAAGGTATCGACATACCGAGCGTGAATCAAATTATGATGTTAAGACCGACTCAGTCGGCTATCATCTTTGTACAGCAATTGGGTCGAGGTCTAAGAAAAGCAGAAGGTAAAGAGTATCTAACGGTTATCGACTTTATAGGCAATTATTCCAATAACTATTTAGTGCCTATTGCCTTGTATGGTGACCGCTCGTTTAACAAAGATACGATTCGAAAACTGATTCGAAGTGGCAGTGATTTTATTCCAGGTGCATCGACCGTTAATTTTGATGAGATAGCACGAGAAAAGATTTTTGAGTCTATCAAAAATGCCAATATGCAAAAGTTAGCGGACTTAAAAAAGGACTACGAGGAATTAAAACATAAGACGGGTAGAATCCCGATGATGATGGATTTCATCAAGTATGGCTCAAGAGACCCGTGGTTATTCGCATCATATTCAAAGTCTTATTTAAACTTCATTAAAAGAGTTGAAAACGATTATCAAGGTACAGTTTCACCAGATTTAAAGACACTTCTAGAGCTGTTTACGCTTAATATCAATAACGGCAAGCGTGTTGAGGAAAGTTTATTACTACGACGACTGATTAAAGAGGGTAGTCTACATAAAGACGACTTTATAAGCGCAATACAAAGCATGTATGGCTATATTATTGATGATAAAACCATCAAATCAATGCTGATTAATATTAACTTTAATTTCATCAAAAAAGACTATGACAATATTAGGCTAGAAGATGATGTCTTTAAATTAGGTAAAGACGTAAAAAAGGCATTAGAAAACAATACGTTTAAGCTATTTTTAGTTGATTCGATTGAATATTCCATTACCACATTTAACGCTGTTTTTTCTGATAAAGAGTACGTCGATGGTCTACTTAGATATCACAAATACAGCAGGAAAGATGTTTGCCGATTACTAAACTGGGAACATGATATTAGTAGTACTGTTTACGGGTATAGAACAAGAAATGAGGTCACACCTTGCTTCGTTACCTATCATAAGGCAGAAGAGTTAGAAGGTGATATTAATTACAACGACCACTTTATTAATCCTTCTGATTTTGCTTGGGAGTCACGATCAAACAGAAAACTTAGCAGTGCTGAGATTAAGAACGTTATCGACTCTAAGCGCATACTTTTATTTGTTAAAAAAGAAGATGGTGAAGGCACAGATTTTTATTATTTAGGCGATGTTGCCATTGAGCCAGATTCGATTGAGCAAGGGGAGACTGACAAAGGTCAGCCAGTCGTTCATTTTAGATTCTTACTTGATAAGCCAGTGGAAGACTCGCTTTATGATTATTTGATTCAGGAGTAGACCCTTTAGAAAAAAAAGCTATCATAACCTACTCCGCCCACAGGCGCAGTAGATTATGATAGCTCTTATTAAGCTTATCGAGTTGCTCATTAATTAGTGTATCTTTGATTGAAATCGAGGTCGAATTGGCATTGGTATTGGCTTGTAATTGCTGACGTAGCAAAATATGACTGATGTCTGAATCATGCAAAAGCTGACGTTTTTCATCACTGCGCACAAGGCTTTGAATCCACGTCACCACCGTCAAACATAGGGAGAGTCAATATTAAGAGTGGGGTCTAAAGCACTCAACTAATTTATCGCTTATCAATTTTGGGTCTTAACTATAGTCGTTGTAGCCGGTGCAGTCTTCAGTCTCGAAATAACTGTTAAGTAAAAAATTGACGGTCTGTTATGATAGTTAATTAATTGGTTTAAATGTTGTGATATAGTTGAGAAGAATTAAAAGGGATACACAACTACTTTATGGATAAGGATGTCCGATGACAGAGCCTAATAACGTACGACCATCGCCCAATGACAATCAAAACTTAGACAACCACATACCCAATGATGGCAATGAATACCTATTTACCGATACTTTTCCCAAGGGTACTGGCAAAGGCTTAATTGTTGTTGCCTTGTTTGCTGCTATTAGCCTGATACTTTTTAATGTCTTACCCTTTGATGTTAATGTGAATAAGGGCTTGTCCTTATTAGTATTCATCGGTGGGCTTTGGCTGACCGAAGCTATTCACGTTACCATCACAGCACTATTGGTGGCGATTATTGGTGCAGTCATTGGTATTCCAGATTTTGATACCACCAAAGCGCTATCAAGCTTCTCGAACCCTCTTATTTATCTATTTTTTGGTGGTTTTGCGCTGGCAGCCGCTCTGCATGTACAAAAGCTTGATGCCAAAATTGCATTAAATATCATTGCTTTATCTGGTGGGCGACTGGGTAATGCGGTGATGCTACTATTTGCAGCAACTGCGTTTTTATCCATGTGGATATCAAATACAGCAACCACGGCGATGATGCTGCCTCTTGCTATTGGTATGTTGACACAAGTAGATAGAGAGAAGGACCGTGGTACCTTTGTGTTTATTTTACTGGGTATCGCATTCTCTGCCAGTATCGGCGGCCTAGGCTCAATTACCGGCTCCCCACCAAACGGCATTGCTGCAGAAGCGCTGCAACTATCAAACGCAGATTGGATGAAATTTGGTATTCCAATGATGCTGGTACTGCTGCCATTATTAATCGGTGCGATGTATTTGTTCTTAAAACCGAACTTAAATGTTAAGTTCACACAAGTAAAAGCCGCTGATATTCCATGGACTAAGTCTAGGGTATTAACCATTATTATCTTCGCACTAACGGTACTTGCTTGGATATTCAGTAAGAAGATTGGTGCTACCTTTGGTATCGCAAAGACAGATACCATCATTGCATTGTCAGCCGCTGCCGCTGTGGTCAGCTTCGGGCTAGTCTCTTGGAAGCAGGTATCTGATAACACCGATTGGGGTGTATTGATGCTATTTGGCGGCGGTATTGCGCTGTCTAATGTATTGAAACTATCCGGTGCTTCTGTGGTGATGGGGGAGACGGTGGCAGGCGCGTTAGCAACTGCACCCCTGTTTATCATCTTATTGGCGATGGCATTATTTATTATATTCCTAACCGAGTTTGCCTCGAATACAGCCTCAGCGGCATTACTGGTACCTATTTTCGTCGCTATTGCAGAGCAGATGGGTATACCGACACATGTATTAGTGATGATTATTGGTATCGGTGCTTCATGTGCGTTTATGTTACCTGTGGCAACTCCGCCCAATGCTATTGTGTTTGGTACCGGATTGATTAAGCAATCCGAGATGGTACGAACTGGCGTTTTATTAAATATTATTGCATCCGTTATCGTTGGATCATGGGCCTACTTTTTCTTGATGTAGACCCGTATCCAATTTTAAACTGCTAATAATAAGGCCCTTGGTATTAATCAATAACAGGGGCCCTCCTATATAGTCAGCGAACTACTAAACGGTTACGGTGTCAACCTCGCTAAGCCTATACTTGCCATACTTGTATTTGGCTGCCTTGTAATCGTTTTAGACTCATCTGATATAGAGTTAATAGACACAAAAAAGCCCCTAAATGAATTTAGGGGCTTAATTATATATGGTACCGGTGGTCGGACTCGAACCGACACGCTTTTAAAGGCAACGGATTTTGAATCCGTCGTGTCTACCAATTCCACCACACCGGCATGTAGGGTTAGCTTGCTGTTAATTCTGAATCATATATAAATATGATAGGTAACAGGGTAGTTAAGCTAGGAGCCGTATTATAGCAACTTCTCAAACACGGTCAAGAAGTTTTATTGCCAATTTACGGCTCATAAGTATTTATTCATCACACAATCACTAACCAACGAAAGCACGCTCAACCACATAATCCGCAGGCTCACCCATACGAGGGGATACTGTTAGGCCAAAGCCATCAAGGATTTCAGAGATATCAGCGTTAAAAGGCATGCTACCACAGACCATGACACGGTCATCGTCTTTGTTAATCGGTGGTAAGCCGATGTCTTCAAACAGCTTGCCAGACTTCATCAAATCAGTGATGCGGCCTTCATTACGGAACGCTTCGCGCGTTACGGTTGGGTAATAGATGAACTTCTCTTTAAACCAGTCGCCGAACAATTCATCATTAGGCAGCTCTTCTTCAAACATTTCGCGATATGCTAAATCTTCAACCTTACGCACAGTATGGCATAAAACGATTTTATCAAATCTCTCAAAGACTTCGGGGTCACGAGACAGCGCTAAGAAAGGCGCAAGACCGGTACCCGTAGACAGCATATAAAGGTTTTTGCCCGGTAATAGGTCGTCTAAGACTAAAGTGCCCGTCGGTTTCTTACTGATCATAAGTTCATCGCCGACTTTAATATGCTGTAGACGTGAGGTTAATGGACCGTCTTGTACTTTGATTGAAAAGAACTCTAAATGCTCTTCATAGTTTGGACTCGCGATAGAGTAAGCACGCATCAATGGCTTACCATCTACCATAAGACCAATCATGGCAAATTCGCCATTACGGAAGCGTAAGCCGGCGTCACGGGTTGTCTTAATAGAGAATAAAGAGTCATTCCAGTGGTGTACGTGTGTCACTGTTTCAGTGTGAAATTTTGACATAAAGGCCTCAATAAAAAATGATGGCAAAGAATTAAAAAAAGAGTTTTCTTATAAGAACAAGGACTAAAACATCGTTATGTTATGGTGCCATCGACTGATTATTTAAACGATTAACTTACTAAGCAGTGCGATGGTACATTATATTAGGTAGCAACTTTATTAATATTGACAGTATCGAGTTAATACAAGCCGAACCTAAGGGGTAATTCAAAGATGCACATCATAACAAATTATTGCTTATCATAACGGCAATAAGTGTAAAAATGGATGAATGTTTCATAGTAAAATGGAATAACAGATGCTCAAAACAATATAAGGCCGCATTTTAGACTGCTTATATTCTGGCTTTTACAGTCTAACGATTCATTTCATTTATTTAATACAACTACTTTTTTAATTATTATTCGACTATTAAAGGTACCTCACCCACAGCCATGTCGCAGCCTCATACACAATATCCCCAGCTCACCTTGCCGATTATTGGGTATCACCGCTCTGCCTTATCTCAAAAGTTTGGCATTCCACGTCAGCCAAATCTAGTGGCATTATCGAGTGTGATAGAGATGGTCGCACCCTACGATACACCTGACGCTTTTATGGGTATTGAGGACTTTAGCCATTTGTGGATTACTTGGCATACCCATCATAATCATTTAAAACAAGCAGCTAATTCTCAGACAAATGCAGCAGAGGACTTTAAACCAAAAGTGCGTCCACCGAGATTGGGTGGTAATACCAAACTTGGGGTATTTGCCACACGTAGCACCTATCGTCCATCACAATTGGGACTGTCCGTGGTCAAATTGGTGCGGGTAGAAGTCGCTTCAGGTTCGGTGCGACTGCATATCAGTGGGGCGGATATGGTAGATGGCACGCCGATTGTCGATATCAAACCCTATATTAGCTATAGCGATGCGCTAAGTGATGCCGTGAGCGGATTTGCTCCTGATAAGCCGCCGCTTAAGCAGGTAATAGTAACGCCTGAGGCCCAGTCTGATTTTGACACTTACTGTCAGCAAGCGGCCAGTACATTAACTCTGGATGATAGGGGTGTCATTATTCAGCTCATTGCGCAAGACCCACGTCCAGCGTATCGTCAGCATGAAAGTGAGCGGGTGTTTTTTATGAGATATAAACACTATGATATCGGCTTTTGCCAAGCAAGTGAGCAGGTGCTAAAAGAGGGTGCTGATTTGCAGCCTATTAATGAGGATATATTGCAAATCGTCTCGATACAGCCTGTTGATTCATAACCTTTACGACAGCAAAATAAAGGCTTTAAATAGTCAGTGCCGTTAAGCGGTGCTTGAATTTGTCTCAGTTGTCACGATAATAAGTAGATACGACAATTATGTGCAATATTATTCACAAAACCCTTATTTGATTTAAAAAGAGTATTTATGTTTACAGATAGCCACTGCCACCTAAACCGTTTAGATTTAAGCAAATATGATGGCAAACTCGACGGTGCCATTGCCGCAATGAAAGAGGCAAATGTGAGCCGAGCCATGGCCATTATGTGCGACTTTGCTGAATACGATGAGATTTACGACATCATTACAACGCATGGCGATGATAAGCTAAATCTAGGTATGAGTGTGGGTATCCACCCGTGTGAAGACTTGGCAGTTTTAAAATCGGCGACCACTGAGCGCCTTGTTGATATGGCTTCAAAAGACCATGTGTGGGCCATTGGTGAGACAGGGCTTGATTACTACTGGAGTGATGAGAATAAGCAGGAGCAGCAAGCGAGTCTTGCGCGTCATATACATGCCAGTCAAAGCCTAAAGAAGCCGCTAATTATTCATACCCGCGAGGCCAAGCATGACACCATTGATATTCTAAAAGCTGAAAAAGCAGAGCACGGCATCATTCACTGCTTTACAGAAGATTGGGATACCGCAAAAAAGGCGTTGGATTTGGGCTTTTATATCTCATTTTCGGGCATTGTTAGCTTCAAAAACGCGCAAAGCTTACGTGATGCTGCGGTTAAAGTACCCAAAGACCGTCTGCTTATTGAAACCGACAGCCCTTACTTAGCACCGGTACCTAAGCGCGGTAAGTCGAATGAGCCTGCGTATGTGCCCTATGTCGCAGCGTGCTTGGCAGATTTGTTTGATATGAGTCAGGAGCAGGTTGCACAGCTCACAACAAAAAACTTCGAGGATTTACTGGCACAATACTAATAAAATGGGTATCCTATGCAAGGTTATGACCAATGAGTCATACCTCTTTTTTATTGGATTTGTGTTTAAAGCTCGGTGCTAGAGCGTCATTTGTTCAATACATCACCGAGCTTTAACGCCAGATATTTTTATTAAAGTTTATACAAGGTTAGGAGTTTGCATGAGCAGGCAGCAGCAATTCAAGAACCGCGAAGAGAAGATTTTAGCCACCGCTGAGCAACTCTTACTTGAAGCAGGTAGTGGTGATATTACGTTAGACAGTTTGGCTGATCAATTAGATCTGGCCAAAGGGACATTGTATAAGCACTTTTCAAGTAAAGATGAGCTATATCTTCGTATTATTATTCGTTATGAAGAGCAGTTATTTAATATTAATAAAATCGATGACTGTGCTGCAGCTGGTGTCTCACGCATGATTTTGCAGCAGCTATTTAATCCGCAAAAAGCGCTATTGTTTAATCAGATTGAAGAGCGTCTAGCAGCGTCAGCCCACGGTTTGAACCGTATGTTTGGCGAGTTATATGAAATCAGACGCGCACGCATGAAGCGTTTGATTGATATCACCAGTCAGTATCTAAAAAGCCAAAACAGCGGCTTAAGTACGCGCGATTATCTGTCTACCATTTGGTCAATCGGTCAGGGCGGTGCAAGCCTGCTTAACTCAAGCTTCTATCAGCGTTATTTGGGTCGACGCGATACGCTACGTTTAGCGTTAGTGCGTCAGATGCTTGATTTACCAAAACAGTATCCAAGCCTAAACGAAGTTGACGATGATATGGTTGATTTGATGAAGCAAATTGATTCAGAAAGCGAAGCTCATTTACAATCTAAAACCTCCTAATCCTTCCTAATAATATAACCTGTACTAGACGAGTTAATCATATCGTTAAACGATAAACCAACGACCACCAATTTATTTATATAGCATAGGGCATAGCCTATGACACAAGCACCAAAACGTGACAGCCGACATCAGCCTGTGGTTTATTCTACTAAGTCACAGCACGGCTTTACGTTAATTGAGCTCATGGTGGTGGTGGTTATTTTATCTATTTTTGCTGGCATGATGACGTTATCAGTCGGTAGTACCGAATCTCGCAAAAACCGTGCCTTTTATGAGCATCTGATTGACAGCTTAAGCTATGTGCGACTGGTGTCAGCGGAGCGTATGCAGCCGATGGGTCTGGTCATGCAGGCGGATAATCAAGGTCAAGTACAACCCGTTATTGTAACGCTCAATAATGCCTATGCGCCCTTTGAAGCTGCGGCTCAAAACACCCAATCAGGGTCATCAGCCAGTAGCCGAAACAGTATGCAACTGACAGCGATGTCAAGAGACGGTGCACAAACTACGCCAAGCTGGGTAGTCGATCCGGATATGGATTTACCGCAGTTACCGTCTAATGTCAGTATTGACGTCAGCCCGCTTGATACAGTCGCCTCGCAAAGTGGTGCTAATGCCGCTAATAATATGTCCTTTTCTTTTTCAACATCCCAACCTGAGACCAACCAATTACAGCCTTGGTTTTTGGGTACAGACGTGCCGCAAGCTTTATGGTTTGGGACAGGAGAGGCAGCGCCTGCTCGAATTGAGGTAAGACACAATGGGCGTCTAGTCGGTGATGCCATTATCTTATTGCCGGATGGGCGACTTAAGGTGGGTGAATAATGAGACCTACAATTAACGATTCATTACAGTCTCAAACACTGCATACATCTGCTCAGCAAGGGTTTACCTTAATTGAGGTCATGGTAGCGCTTGCTATACTAGCAACCGTTGCTGTGGTTGCTAGTCAGGCAAGTGGCACGTATCTGCGCTCCGTTGATAATCTAAAGACACGTACCTTAGCCCATTTTGTGGCACAAAATACTGCGGCGGATCTACAAATAAGCCCACAATGGCCGCAAAGTACCCAAGTCAATAAAGTAGTTGGCCAAGGCAGAACGTGGCAAGTTTCCATCGTGCCTATGAGCATAGACGAGGTATTAGGTGAAGGGAGTGGCAACTATTCTGTGAGTAATATAGAGGACAGTATTCGTCCGCTATCTATCGAAGTGGCTCCCATCAATGAGCAGACAAACGAGGTACAGCATTCAATTGCTGATGTCACCCTGTTGGTGCCTAATCCGAGTAATACTCAAGGCAAGGTGTTAAATCAAACTTCAAGTCCTGCAACAGGTATAACCAATACCGCTGTGCCGCCTGCAAATGCCAATGCTAATTTGAATGTAAATGACGGTAATCAAGATGCCAATTAAAGCCAACAGCCATCAACAAAATGGATTTACGCTCTTAGAGTTGATGGTAGCGATGGCCATCTTTGCTATGCTAGCTGTGGCAGGCTGGCAGGTTTTTGACAGTCTAAGCCGCAGTAAAGAACGTGCTAAACTTCAGCTGGACGTTTTGACCGAACTGCAATACGGCTACGCTCAAATACAGCGCGATATGTTACAAGCCGCACCATATCAGCAGCCAACTCAGGCAGCCGCTAATCGTCCAAATAACTCAAGCCAAAATGCTCAAAATGAGTCAGTAGTCGATGAAAACTCACAAGCGTCAAACCCTGCAACTGTAGGCGTCGTGTCACTCGCTTTGGCTGCTTTTGAGCTTAAGAAAAACGAGTTGAGTTTTGTGCGTTATGCTGACCCTGATCCCCGTTATGCGCGCTCGCCAAGTTTAGAGCGTATCGTCTATGTGTTTGATCAGGGTAACTTAATTCGTCAACGTTATCGTAGTCTAGAGCCCGGAACTAATGAGCACCCCTTACAAAGTGTTGTGTTAAAAAAAGTCACTGGTGGTCAGTTTCACGTCTTATTACCGCAACCTGCCACACTCTTTCCAGAAGAACAAAGTCTGTCCACTAATACCACTATCAATGGCCCAGAAAATGAGGAGTCGCCACCTTTGCTCCCTAAAGGCTTACAGGTGAGTTTTAATATTCAATTGGGCAGTGAGGATATTCCAATTTCTTGGACGTATGCGCTAAGTCCATTACCGCCCAAATCAGCCCAAGCTAGCAATGCTATTCAGAATAATAATAGGACCAATAATAACGGGAGTGCTGACCAAAACGGTGTCCCCGATGAGAATAATACAGCCAATGGAAGCAGTGGCACTACGAACACTAACACGGAATCTAATACTAATACCAGTAATGGTAATGCCAACTCAAGCACTAACCAGAATGTAGGGGCTACCGATGCGTCATTCTAAGCTGACATCGACAGTCAACACACTATCTATTAGTAGACACAAAAAGGGTTTAAGCCCTGTGTCCTATGACCATCAGCAAGGTGTAGCGCTATTGACCGTATTGTTATTGGTCGTTGCTATTACCGTTGTTGCAGGCTCTATGATGGCCAGTCAACGTCTGTCTTTGCGCCAATATGAGCTGTTAGTCACTCAAGATGAAATTGTTCAGGATATCCGTGCTGCAGAAGATTTGGCGGCGACCTTAATTGCGGCTGATGCTAAGGTCAATGATAGCGATAGCCTGCAAGATGCTTGGGCTCAGCCAATGATAACCACTGCACTAGGTGGACATGATATTCGGCTGACCATCAAAGATGCATCTGCTCGGTTTAATGTGAATAATTTATATCATGATGGTGAGGTTGATCAGCAAGCGCTTGAAGTCTTTCAGCGTTTATTAAGTCAATTGGGTCATGAGCCGAATCTGGCGTATGCAGTGCTAGATTGGCAGGATGCAGATGATGAGGCCTTTGAACAAGGCAGTAGTGAGTCAGAGGTTTATTTAAATAAAAACTCAGCTCAGTCGGCGGCAAGTACGATTCCTAATCAGCCGTTTTTAAGCGTGGAGCAGCTTAGCTCAGTGACAGGGTTTACGCCTGAGATTATCACCTCATTAAAGCCTTATATTATCGCTGTACCTTATTACTTACCGATTAATGTGAATACTGCCGAACCAATGTTATTAAGCGCTTTGGCCAAGGACATTCAGCCAGAGCCGTTTGAGCCTTGGGTGACCGCTCGGCAAACAGCGCCGACTGAGAATATCAGTGACTTATTGCAACAAGCACCGTGGTCGAGTATAGAGGCGGTGCAAGGCGATTCACCGTCGTTGATTGACAGTCGCAGCCATGGCTTTTATGTGTTGATTGATGTGGTTGTCAAGAAAAGAGAAGAAGAGCAGCACCGCTATGCCACTACTTTTATCAGTAAGCTAAGTACTGAGTCTGAGGGTGAAGAGAGCAGTAATTCGGGTGCAGTCTTTGGAGCAGGAGGTATGAATGGCTCTGATGCAGCAGCGGCATCTGTCACCATTGAGCCATTTGGTACACGTTTGTGGACCTACCGCCCTGCTTTTTAGTCTTATTTGAATGTCATATTTAATCGTTTTCTAAAAATGTCTTTTCACTAGAGCGCCAGTTTTCAGCACCATAAAACAGCATTTGCGCCTGACGGGTACATTGACGCAGCATTTGCTCTTTTTTGGCTTCTAAATTTTCAACATCCACATCTTCATCATGCGTTTGCGAGTAGGTTAAATCCAACCAATCGATAATCCATGTCAAAAATAGATTTAATCCAGCCTCCGCTAATAGACGTCTGTCCTTAGCGTTAATATGTTTAAAGGCCGGCTGAATGCCAAGATCTTCACTCATGATTTGCGCGAACAGTTTGATTTGAGCATCAATGGCATTGCGTACCGACTCTGAGCCGCCAAAACGTTCACTGACCATAAACTGCCAGTAACGAGGGTGGGCGTCGATGGAGGCAAAAAACAGCTGAATGCTTTTGGCAATCTGACGATCGTAACTGCGGGTGCGCCCCATTTGCAGGCCGCTACGTAGAGTCGACAGTGCCTCGCCTAATTCTTCTTCTACTAAGCTGCGTCCCAAAGACTCCATATCGTCAAAATGGCGATAAAAAGCGGTGGGTACTACGCCAACCTCACGGGTGACTTGGCGTAAGCTGATTGACCCAAACGACTGTCCCATCATGCACAAATCAAGCACCGCATTAAAAAAGGCTTGGCGGGTCTGTTTTTTCTTTTGTTCGCGACTGTTTAAGGGTGTGGTCATATCAGCGGTCTCAATAAATAAAAGTGAATCGTATCGCTTAATAATAGCATCTTCAAAAGCGAATAACGCAGCCAAGTCTTTACAAGGTAGTAACTAAAATTTTCAAAGGCACAAAGTGATAACTGATAGCAACGCTCATTAGCTTACCAACCTTTATCACCAATACCATTTAAATCTTGCGCCAGATGGTAGGCCTCATGGTCATTCATACCGGTCAGATAGTCTAGGATATTTAAAGCATTATCATAAATATCTTCGCCCAATTGACGGTTGAGCGTATGCAAATGCTGATTAAGCAACTGGGTTAAATGCTTTTGCTCAAAATGCATCGGCTGTTTGGTCACGGGTAATAAGGCCAGCGGCATAAAGGCATCCAGTAGTGTTTGCAGACAGCGATTGGCCATCAGCTCCATACGTACTTTGCTAGGGTGAGCAAAGATTTGACTGGATGCTAAGTTCTTGGCACGCGCAATACCGTTACAGACACTGGGCTCACAATGATCAAATAAACTGCCTTCAAGTTCACCGGCGAGCAAGGCATCGGCATGCGTTACAAAGGCTTGGGTCACTTTATCGACCAAGCGCATCATGGCACGTCCGCGTAGAGCAGCCAATTTTTGTACGATAGGTGCATTGTTTGTCACTTCAGGTGGCGCGCCACGAGAGCCGATAAGCTCTAACATGAGTGGCTCGACATCCTGATAATTTATCATATTTAAATGAATGCCATCCTCCAAATCAATCAGCGCATAACAAATATCATCAGCGGCTTCTAACAGATAAGCAAGCGGATGGCGTGCATAACCATCATGATTGGGCGAGTAGGGTAGTTTTAATTGGCTGGCTAATTTGTCTAATAAATGGGCATCGTTATTAAAGCAGCCATATTTATTAATATTTAGCGCACCGATGGGAGAGAGGGCTTGCGACTCACTACTTTGATTGTACGAGCCATTATTTGAATGGGTATCTATGATATTGCTATGCTCAGCAAGCCACGGATATTTCATAAATGCGCCCAAAGTGGCACAGGTCAGGCGCATACCACCGCGATCAGGATGGTGCTCGTTACGGGTTAATAATCGAAAGCCTTGAGCATTGCCTTCATAACCCTGCAAATCAAGTCGTTGCTCTGGCGCTATATGGCTCAAAAACGCCTGTTGGCTAGGCTGATTAAACCAATCACGAATGGCGTATTCGCCGGCATGACCAAAGGGCGGATTACCGATATCATGTGCAAGACAAGCCGCTTGCACAATGACACCGACATCGCCGACACTGACTCCGCGCGGCAGACCATCAGACAGGGTATCTTGTAATTTTTCTGCTGCCATCATACCCAGTGAGCGCCCAATGCAAGACACCTCAAGTGAGTGAGTTAGTCGGGTGTGAATGCCCATTTGATTGGTTAATGGATGCACTTGGGTCTTTTGGTTTAGCTGACGAAAGGACTGTGAAAAAATAAGTCGATCATAGTCTTTATGAAATGGCGTGCGGGATTTTTCTTGCGGATTACGTTTTTTGATATTGCCTAAGCGGCGGTCAGTAAATAAATACGACCAGCGTTTATTGGCAGGGAGAGTAGCCGAGTGGGAAGAGTTAAGCGGATTTTTTAGATTAAGGCTAGGCTGCGTCATAGGTCACCCAATCAACAAAGTAAAAGACAGTTGCTAATTAGAATAACAGAAAAACGGATAGGCAGCCTAGCGTTGTCAGAACTGTTACCAAACGGTAAAAATTCTAGGACTAATTAGCCATTATTGATGGTTAAATGGGACTAAATCGAGCATTTAATGAATGGTTAAATCACTAACTAGGAAGCCTGTTCACATTGATACAGTCTGTTTTGCGCACTTAACTGACTTTGATCGTCAAAGGTCTTGGCTTGTACCATGCTGACCGGAACAGAAAATAGGCTGGCTTGGCCATCTTGTCGCTGCCAAACTAGGCCATGGTTCTCATCTAAACCAAGATTGCTGGTGTAGCTTTCAAGCTGCAGCGCTTTGTCTTCGGTTAAATCATATTCGATGCCGTCAATTAGTAAATGCGCTGTTTTGGGTGTGACATCCGTGTGGTAGTAAACGCTAATATCCGCTTCAGGCTCACAGTGTAAGGCAATATAATTGCTGTCATGATGGTGCTCATGGCCGTGATGTGCGTCATGCTCTGCATGCTCGCCTTCTAGAGCTTCGTGCTCGTGATGCTCATGCGTCTCGTCTTCTTCATGGTGCTCATGTATCTCGTCTTCCTCATGGTGCTCATGTATCTCATCTTCTTCATGATGCTCATGCATTGCTTCTGCAGTATCAGTTGCAGTATGTTCTGGACTGGTTTGCGAGTGATCATCAGCAGGCTGGCAAGCGGCTAGGGTAAGTATGGCAGTGACAAGGCCTAAGCCAGACAGACGAGTAAAATTGGCGGACATAAGCAATTTCCTATAATAGTATTAGCAGAATGAAAAGAATGGTGGTTGAGTTGATATGTTATATTATATCAATATCAATCCAAAATAAAGCCGATAAATCAATTATCGGCTTTATTGCTATGTTGTATTAACCGTATTTGCGAACCTTATTTATAATCTGTTTAGTATTACAGATAGGAGGTTAGTGTTATACGTTAAATCTAAAGTGCATCACATCACCGTCTTGAACGATGTAAGTTTTGCCCTCTAAGCGAGATTTACCAGCAGCGGCAGCGCCTTTCTCACCGTTATATTCGATAAAGTCTTCATAAGCAATTACTTCGGCACGAATAAAACCACGCTCAAAGTCAGTGTGAATCACACCGGCTGCTTCAGGAGCAGTCGCGCCTACTTTTACGGTCCAAGCGCGCACTTCTTTTACGCCAGCGGTAAAGTAAGTTTGCATATCAAGCAATTTATAGCCTAAGCGAATAACTTGGTCTAGACCCGCTTCTTCCATACCCATCGCTTCTAGGAAGTCAGCTTTGTCATTCTCATCAAGCTGAGAGATTTCTGCTTCGATTTGGTTGCACAGCGGCAGAACAATAGCGTCGTCTTTTGCCGCATACTCGCGTACTGCGTCTAGATAAGGGTTATTCTCAAAGCCATCTTCGCTAACGTTAGCGATATACATGGTTGGCTTTAAGGTGATTAGACCATAGCTCTTAATTAGCTTTTTCTCATCGTCATCTAGGTTTGCAGCGCGCGCAGCTTTACCTTCTGCTAGCAAAGGCTCAATCTTTTTGAACACATCAAGCGTAGCTTGTGCGTCTTTGTCATTACCCTTAGCCTTTTTGGTTAAGTTAACAATCGCACGTTCTACGGCTTCTAGGTCTGCTAAAGCAAGCTCAGTATTGATGGTCTCGATATCGTCGATTGGGCTGACACGGCCATCAACGTGAATCACGTTATCGTCGTCAAAGCAGCGAACCACGTGGGCAATCGCATCGGTCTCACGGATATTGGCTAGGAACTGGTTACCCATCCCTTCACCTTGTGATGCGCCTGCGACCAGACCAGCGATGTCTACGAACTCCATCGTGGTCGGTAATACACGCTCTGGCTGTACGATGTCAGCTAGTTTCTTTAAGCGCGGATCAGGAACAGGTACGATGCCCACGTTGGGATCTTTGGTACAAAAAGGAAAGTTTTCAGCGGCAATACCTGCTTTGGTTAATGCGTTAAATAGGGTTGATTTTCCGACGTTTGGTAAGCCCACGATGCCACAATTAAAGCCCATGTTTTGTCTCTCTTAACTTGATTTAATGAAAATTGAAATGAAGTGATGTATTGAATAGCGATATTGGATAACAATGACTATTGAATATACGTATTAAATAGAAGGTATTACTTTAAGCGTTTCACTTTATGGCTTTAAATAGGTGAATAAAACAGCTGCTTAAATAAATTAAGGCGTATTGTAGCAAAATTCGCCAGATAGTGGGTGTGGTAATGTACCAGTGCAACAATTATTTGTTTTTACGCCCTAATCAGCTGTTTATTACGTCTAATCTTTTTCAACAAGACCAACCATCACACCCATATTCTTTTTATCTTGATAATGAATGTCTGGCGCGTAGAGGGCAGAAGCGATACCCCCATCTAAAAATAGCGCATTCGGACACTGCAACTCTTGCTTAAAGTAATTGGCAAATTGATAAAAATTAACCGGCTCATGACTGGTGACAAACTTAATCTTGCCATCATCACAAACGCCCACGCCATTACGAATTTTAAGCGAAGTGCTATCAGCATTAAACTTAGGATGAATCTGATTATCAATGACTAGCATAGGGCCGGATTGCGATGCGTACCAAGGTTTGGCGCTACCATCTTCGAGCATCTGTGCCAATTGATGACTTTCAGTAACCGACACCCGACTGTCTTTATCCCACCACAAAACACCATTGGGCGTTAAATGAAAGTTACCGCCGCCTTCTTTTAAATTCAAAGACAGTATTTGCTCGCCTTGCATTACGGTATAGCCGATGGGGGCAAATTCGGCATCATACATGCCAGCATTGGCAGCGAATCTTAAGCTGCTATCTTTGGGTAAGTCGTTTAATAATGCATCGAATGTAAATAGTGGCTCACGCGATGACTGTTTATCGGCCATCTCTGATGTGCTAGAAGAGTCAGATATCTCGGACTTCTCTTTACCCGTTTTCCAAAACAAACGCAGTGATAACCGACTATCGGCTTCGGATAATTTTTGTTGTGATACCGCGCATAAGGAGTGGACAAAAGGCGTTGATGCGGATTGGCAAAACTCGCCGCCCACTATGCTGTTATCTGAGCCTTTAGCATTTCGGTGAATGCTGTCTTGTTCAGCTTTACATCCGCTTAAGCTCAGCATCACAGCGAGCGCTGCGATGCTGAGTTTTGCGATATTTTTAGAGGTATTAAGGCTGTTCATCAGGATCCTTGTGGCAGTCACGAGAATCCTCATTATATGCCACATACGCCTCATTATCAGCCTGAAAACTATCTGGATTGGCCATTACCCACATTTGATTATAAATATCGGCGCGCGCAGCTGTATTGAGTAACACGCCTTCATCCATAAAGTAGAAGAATTTTGACAGCAGTTTAATCGAGCCATCATTCATACGGCGCGCAATATGGTAAGCATGTAAATCATTAGGATGCGACAGACCAACAGCACCGACTATGTTTGCCAATGACTTGAGCGTGTTTTTATGGAAATTAGCCACTCGCTCAGATTTGCTTGGTACATCCAGTGCTTTTTCACGATACGGGTCTTGAGTAGCGACCCCAGTTGGGCACGTATTAGTGTGGCAAGAACGCGACTGAATGCAACCAACAGCGAACATAAAGCCGCGCGCCGAGTTACACCAGTCTGCACCTAGGGCTAGCATCTTCGCAATATCAAAGCCTGAGACAATTTTACCGCTTACGCCCACTTTGATTTTTTTACGCACGCCGGCACCGACTAAGGCATTGTGAACAAATAAGAAACCATCTAATAACGGCATGCCCACGCTGTCCATAAATTCAACAGGGGCAGCGCCCGTACCACCTTCTGCACCATCAACGACGATAAAGTCAGGATAGTTGTCTTCTTCAATCATGGCTTTAACAATGGCCATAAACTGCCAAGGCTGACCGATACATAACTTAAAGCCAACCGGTTTGCCGCCAGAAAGCTCACGCAATTGCTGCCAGAAATGCACCAATTCACGAGGGGTGCTAAACGCAGAGTGAGTAGAAGGCGAAATACAATCCTCGCCCATTGGAATACGGCGGGTATCGGCAATCTCTTCTGTAATTTTCTCTGCCGGTAACACACCGCCTTTACCAGGTTTTGCGCCTTGAGACAGTTTGATTTCGATCATCTTAACCTGTTCTTCAAGGGCATGCTCTCGAAACAGTTCTGGATCAAAGTTACCCGTAGCATCACGGCAACCGAAGTAGCCAGTACCAATCTCCCAAATAAGGTCGCCGCCATATTTACGGTGATATGGGCTAATCGAGCCCTCACCAGTATCATGGGTGAAGCCGCCCATTTTGGCGCCTTGGTTTAATGCCATAATTGCATTACCAGACAAACTACCAAAGCTCATTGCTGAGATATTAAACACAGACATCGAGTAGGGCTGTTGGCATAAATGGTTGCCCACAGTAATACGAAAGTCTTTGTCATGAAGCGGATGGCTGGTCTGCGATTGCAAAAACCACTCTTTATCTTGTGCATACAAATCATCTAATGTACCAAAGGCATTGGTATCACTAACATCTTTTGCGCGCTGATAAACCAACGCACGCTGCTGACGAGAAAAAGGCACCTGCTCCTTGTCATCTTCAATGAAATACTGGCGTATTTCGGGTCGATAGTCTTCTAAAAAGTAGCGGATATGACCCGCAATCGGGTAGTTGTACAAAACGGCGTGTTTTGATTGCAGCGTGTCATAAATGCCTAAGATAACAAGGGCGCCACATAAGATAGCAAGCCACCAGACAGACAATAGTACGGCAATAATAAAGCCAAGAGACACACCGATTAATAGTCCATAACGCTTTAAAAAGCTGACTTGATAGTTGCGCTCATTAAGACTGTCAAAATGGTCTTCTTTTGGATTCAGATTGGTACGAGATTGGGGCATGAATGCTCCTTTGATAAAGCAAGTAATAGTGGGTCTGGTTCAGACAAATTGATATCAATCTGCCCTTAAATGTTGAAGGTTTTAATACAGGTGTTTTAAGCAAAATCAATGTGTGGGATAAAGCATACTTTATATAACGTCTTTAAGGGTCACAGTTATCATAAGTTTAAAATAAAGCATGCCACGTCACCACAAATAGATAGCAACTGCTGTTTAGTTAAGCTGATTAATCGTGGCTCAAATAGTTAGCCCGTCCTATGATTAAAAGTCAGTAGATACTGAAATAGCCCATCAAAAGCGCAAAGCGGCTATTATGGGCTATTCGTCGCTGAGTTAGTTGTGTTTAAGTGTTGAGTCTCTAATTATAACCAAGATTGATAACGAATCCTATTTTTGAGCGCACTAAAAAAGCGATAAGGATAAAGAGGCTTAAACAGGTGGGAAATGGGAGAATGAATAGGCAATAGTCTGGGTTAAGCACCTGATTTTTAAGCACAGATGTCAAAATGTTTGGATTTTGCGAATAAGCACCACTTTTTCCTATCATTTACCATATGAGTCGCTATAATAAGCAACAGTTTGAAGGGTGTTTTATTAATATAACGCGCTTAGATATAATGACAGGCCTTCAATACTTTTTAAATCCATCCTATATAATTTATTTTAAGGAGCTTCTCATGGCTATCGAACGTACTCTATCTATCATCAAACCTGACGCTGTTGGCGGCAACCACATTGGCGCTATCTACAGCCGTTTTGAAGAAGCTGGTCTTAAGATTGTTGGCGCTAAAATGCTACATCTTGACAATGAAAAAGCAGGCGGTTTCTACGCTGAGCATAAAGAACGTCCATTCTACAATGATCTAGTATCTTTCATGACCTCAGGTCCTGTGGTTGTGTCAGTACTAGAAGGCGAAAACGCAATTGCTAAGCATCGTGAAATCATGGGTGCAACTAACCCAAGCGAAGCTGCTGAAGGCACCATCCGTAAAGATTTCGCTTCAAGCATCGATGAAAATGCAGTACACGGTTCAGATTCTGCTGAATCAGCAAAACGCGAAATCGCTTATTTCTTCTCTGATGACGAAGTATTAGATCGTACTCGTTAATCCAAGCGATTTAGTTCTTTTAAGTCTGGTTCTATACGCGTTCTAAAAAAGACGGCTGGGCATTTGCTCGGCCGTTTTCATTGTTAATTCACAGGCATGGTAAGATACGACAACATGTGCTTAATAAAATTAAGTTATAATATGCCTTTGAATACCAAAACGTTTTAATTCACACACCATATTAGGTTAGATAAGTTATCATGACCAAAATTCCTATGCAGCCTGCTGACAGCCAGCTAACCTCTTTTGACCCAAGCCAAACTGACTCAAATGCTAATGACCACAGAACCAATATTCTGGGTATGAGTCAGGAAGAACTTGGCGCCTATTTCAAAGAGATAGGCGAGAAGCCGTTTCGTGCCACACAGGTAATGAAATGGATTTACCAGCATGGAGTGACTGATTTTGATGAGATGACGAATCTATCAAAAGGCTTGCGCGAAAAGCTAAAACAGCAAGCCTGTGTGCGTCCGCCAGAGGTGGTGCATAAAGAGTTTAGTAACGACGGTACCCGTAAATGGGTATTCAAAGTGGCTGGCGGGTCGCTTGTGGAAACAGTATTGATTCCAGCAGATGACAGTAAGGTTAATGGACGTAAGACTCTATGCGTGTCTTCACAAGTTGGTTGTGCGCTAGATTGCAGTTTCTGTAGTACCGGTAAGCAAGGCTTTGAGCGTGATTTGTCCCCTGCAGAAATCATTGGTCAGCTTTGGGTCGCTAACGCCTCGTACATGGAAGGCGTGGACAACACTGAATGGCACAATAACGTTACCAACGTGGTTATGATGGGTATGGGCGAGCCGCTGCTTAACTATAAGCCTGTGGTATCCTCAATGAGCCTGATGCTATCAGACCACGCTTATGGCTTATCAAAACGCCGTGTGACACTATCAACCTCAGGCGTTGTGCCTAAGATGTATGACTTATATAAAGACATCGATGTGGCGTTGGCAATCTCACTGCACGCACCAAACGATGAGCTGCGTAATGAGTTGGTGCCCATTAATAAAAAGTATCCATTAAGCGAGCTGATTGCCGCGGCAAAAGCCTATGTGCATGATAATAATCCACGTCATAAAAAGCACGTCACTATTGAATATGTGATGCTTGCTGGCGTCAATGATAGTGATGAGCATGCGCATCAGTTAGTAGAGTTATTAGAAGGGCTACCAAGCAAAATTAATCTGATTCCTTTTAACCCGTTCCCACATGCGCCTTATGACCGCTCAAGCAACAACCGCATCCATGCGTTTAGCAATATTTTAAATAACGCCGGATTTGTGTGTACCATTCGCCAAACCCGCGGAGATGATATTGATGCTGCTTGTGGTCAGTTGGTTGGCCAGGTTGCAGATAGAACCCGTCGTTCAGCCAAATGGCAGCAAAGTATCAAAGACCGTGAGCAAGAATTGCAAGCACAAAGCTAATTAGAATAAGACTGAGTTAAGTGTGTATTCACTGTCAGATTATGGCCTAAAATAAACACTATCAGTACTTGAAAGGAACCATTGGCTTGCATTATGATAAAAATTTTATATCTTTTAAGTGCACAAAGCCGGTGGTGTGGTTACAATACGATTATTAATGCGTACAATCATGTCAATATGAATTGAATGCGCAAAAACAATAGACGACTGTTTTTAAACAATGAAAGCAACCAGACAGGCGATAAGAGATTGGGAATCAGGATGATGACCCGCGGCCGCACAGTACAAGGTGCTAATATAGCGGCTATCAGTGTGCTAAGTATTGGTGTGATAGGCTTTTTGAGTATGACCGGTTGTCAGTCTACCAATGGTGGCTACCAGTCAGTTAATACAGCCACCTTTGCTGACAAAGAAAGCAATGCCAATAAGGTTGCCCCTATTAGAACTCAAATGGCGGCGCAGTATTTATCTGACAATAAGTTAGACGCCGCATATCGGCAACTTGAAAAAGCGTTGGCGGCAAATAAACACTATGCGCCTGCCTATGATATGATGGGCGTTTTGTTGCAACAAGAAGGCAGCCGGCACAACATTAACAAGGCTGAGCAGTACTTCGAGCAAGCAATTGAACTTGACCCAAGCTTTATGCAAGCGCGTAATAATTATGGGGTGTATTTATCCCAAGTTGGGCGATATGACGAGGCGATAGCGCAGTTTGAACTTGCCGGATCAGCACTTGGATATGAAGGGCGTATCGGTGCGTTAGAAAACTTAGGTCGAACTGCTACAAAGGTAGAAAATTGGCCGCTTGCCAGTCAAGCGTTTGTTAAAGTGTTAGAGAGCAGTCGACCCAATAACCGCCGAGCCCGAATGACAGCGACCATTGAGCTGATTGATATTTTGATGAATAATAATAAAGTCAGTCAAGCCCAAGCATTATATAATGAGATGCTAGCCGAAACGGGCGATATGGCTAATAAGATGCCACGCACGCTATTGCAAGGCATTCAGCTTGCTCATAAACAACAAAATTTATCACTGCAAGAGAAACTTTCGCGACAACTTTTGGCTGACTTTCCATTAAGTGAGGAATCAAAAAGGCTAGAAGTTTGGATTCGTAACCCAGAGGCATCATGGAAATAGACAAGCAAACACCGTTGAACAATACCTTAGATACATCTAATCAAACTGTCGGCTCATTCGGTAATCGACTCAAACAAGTTCGCGTAAGTAAGGGCTTAAGCCTAGATGACGTGGCCGGTGAGCTGTTTATTTTGCGCAGACATTTAGAAGCTATTGAATCAGAGGATTTTAAGGCACTACCGCAGATAGCATTTTCTCGCGGGTTCGTGATTAATTACGCCAAGTATCTGGGATTAGATCCTGATCAAATCGCTGAGAGCTTTAATCGTGCTTATCCTGATGAGCTCAAAAAGAAGAGTGTCGGTGATATTGAGTCGCCATTAAAGCCGATGGGTACCCTGCAGCGTGAAGGTAAACGCTCCATCCGTATCAACCCTTTATTGGTGTTGGGTTTAATTGGTCTAATCATTCTAGCGGTCTTCTTAATTCGTACCGTGTCAAACGCTCAAGATGCGACAGAAGCTGAAACTGAAAATGCTCAAATCATTGATGATTTATCAGACAGCGAGCAGTCAGCCGGTGCCGCTATAGTCAGTAGTGGCAGTGCGGTTAACCTTAATAACTCAGGCTCAGCGCTGAACTTAGACAATACAGCGAATGCTGATGATGCCAATAACCAACAAGCGGCGACTAATGCAGAAGATGCGACGCTAGATTTTTGGGTGAGAGGTCCGACCGAATTAAGTGTGGTCGATGCCACAGGCAAAACCTTATTAACGGGTAATCAGTCACGCGGTGGCTATAAGCTCACCGGTAAGCCGCCGTTTCAAGTGCAAATCAATAACGTCTCTCAAGTTAATTTAAACCTAAATGGCGAACCGATTGCGCTTAATGATTTTGCACAAGGCAACCAAGCCAACTTTAGCTTAGCCCCTTAGATTTAGCTTAACTCTAGATGCTGTTACTGGTATAAGTAGCTATGAAAAGACGGGTTGATTATGTCACTGGTATAATCAGCCAATCCGCCCTTTTATATGAATGCTTATAACCAAGCCCACAATGTAGTAAGTGCAGTAAGTTAAATAGAATAAACAGAATACAGTTAATATAAAATAATCTAGCCCTTCCAAATAAACTTTCAGTCAACTGAGAAGCTTTATGTCTACTCCCTCTCCAATAAAACGTCGTGAAACCAAAAAAATCTATGTCGGTGATGTGGCAGTCGGTGGCGATGCGCCTATTAGTGTACAGAGTATGACAAATACTGACACCTGTGATGTCGATGCGACGGTTGCGCAAATTGAGCGCTGCGTCGATGCCGGTGCCGATATGATGCGTATCTCAACCCCTACCATGGATACCGTAGCGGCCTTTGCTGAAATCAAAAAACGCGTTAATATTCCGCTAATTGCCGATGTGCATTTTGATTATAAAATTGCCCTTGCGGTAGCCAAAGCAGGCGCGGATTGTTTGCGTATTAACCCAGGCAATATCGGTAATGATGCCAAGGTTCGTGAAGTAGTGGCCTGTGCACGCGATTATGATATTCCAATTCGTATTGGGGTCAATGCAGGCTCTTTAGAAAAAGAGATTCAACGCAAATACACAGAGCCAACCGGTGAGGCGATGGTTGAATCTGCCATGCGCCATGTTGATATCTTAGAGCGCTTAAACTTTGATCAATACAAAGTATCGGTTAAGGCCAGTAATGTTTTCTTAACGCTGGATGCTTACCGCTTATTATCACAGCAGATTGATAATCCATTGCATCTTGGCGTTACTGAAGCCGGTGTTTACCGTACAGGTACCGTTAAATCAGCGATTGCTCTAGGCGGCTTGTTATTAGACGGCATTGGCGATACCATTCGTATCTCACTAGCGGCTGAGCCAGAAGACGAGATTAAAATTGGTTTTGATATTCTAAAATCGCTTAATATCCGTGCCAACGGTATTAACTTTATTGCTTGCCCAAGCTGTTCACGTCAAGAATTTGATGTGATTCGCGTAATGAATGCTCTAGAAGCGCGCTTAGAAGACGTGCGTATCCCTATGGATGTATCTGTGATTGGCTGTAAAGTAAATGGCCCAGGTGAAGCCAAAGAAGCGGACATTGGTGTAGTAGGCGCATCGCCTAATTCACTGGTATATTTAGAAGGTGAGAAGAGCCACCTGATTGATACCACCACCTTAGTGGATAATATTGAGAAGATGGTACGCGAGCGTGTCGCGAAAGCGGAAGCTAAAGCTGCCAATGAGATACTACGTGTAGACGGTAGCAAGCATTAAATTAATCACTAAATAGTTGATTTGTTTAAATCATTACCGATAGCTCATTACTGATAATGAACACTAATAATTTGCACTGACAATAATGACAAATAATTTGGGCACTAACTATGATTAAGTCGATTAAAGGGTTTAATGACATCTTGCACATAGCAACTTCGACGAGCTATCCGACCAGTGATTGGCGTCGTCTTGAGAGTTTGCTACGTGATGTGTTGGATCAATATGGCTATGAAGAGATTCGTCTGCCAATCGTTGAAGAGACCCAATTATTTGCCCGTGCCATTGGTGATGCGACAGACATCGTAGAAAAAGAGATGTTCAGCTTTACCGATAAGTCTGACCCACCGACACCGATTACTCTGCGTCCAGAAGGCACTGCCGGTGCAGTACGTGCGGTGATTGAGCATAATCTATTACGTGGTGACAGCCCAAAACTTTGGTACATGGGTCCGATGTTCCGTTACGAGCAGCCGCAAAAAGGCCGTTATCGTCAGTTTCATCAATTGGGTGTGGAAGCCTTCGGTAGTGAGCATGTGGATGTCGAGGCAGAACTGATTGCCATGACTTATATGATGTGGAAACGCTTCGGTATTGACCATGAGCTAACCTTAGAGATTAACAGCTTAGGTGAATCAGATGAGCGTTTGGCTTATCGTACCGCTTTGGTTGATTTTTTAACGGACAAAAAAGATGAGTTAGATAGCGACAGTCAGCGCCGATTGACCACCAATCCACTGCGCATCTTGGACAGTAAAGATCAAAATACCCAAGCCATATTAGCTGATGCGCCAAAATTAGCAGACTTCTTAGGTGAAGAGAGCAATGCTCATTTTGAACAGTTAAAATCGTATTTAACCGCTTTGGGCATTGACTATAAAGTGAATCCAAACCTAGTGCGTGGTTTGGATTACTACAACAAAACGGTCTTTGAGTGGGTAACTGATAAGCTTGGCTCGCAAGCCACAGTTTGTGCCGGTGGTCGTTATGATGGTCTCATTGGGCAATTAAAGTCTATTGGTAAGCCTGCGGACAAAGCAAAAGCGGTTAAATCAGATCCGGCAGTTGGTTTTGCCATGGGTCTTGAGCGTCTATTGTTACTGATTCAAGCAGTTAATCCGCTACCTGAAATGACCGCTTGTGATGTCTTCGTGGTCGTGCATCCAGAGCTGTATGCTGAAGGCTTAAAGTACGCACAGTCGTTAAGAGAAGCGCGTCCTGATTTACGTATTAAGATGTCGAGCGCAACCAGTCTCAAATCACAGATGAAAAAAGCGGATAAATCAGGCGCAAAATTAACGGTGATTATTGCTCAAGATGAAATTGAAAATAACAGTATCAGCGTTAAAACCATGCAAACCGGTGAGCAGGTCAGCCATGACAATCAGTGGTTACACAGTGCTGAGAACTTTACGTAAGACATTGAGTGTCTAAACCCTGTTTTGTATCGACTCAAAACAAGGTATAGTTAGTCTCTGGTTACTCAAAATATATTAACCGCGCGCTTTATTTTATATTAAGTTATTAACATATTAGGTAGATTTATGGCTCAACGTCCTACTCCCACATCACCTGATTTAAATCAGCCAAACGGTGATCAGCAGTCTATAGAGAAGCTCAAGCAATCAGCCGGCTATATTCTGGGCGCCATTGTTTTGATTTTGGCAGGTTATTTTGGTTGGAGTTATCTACAAAGCTCAGGAATGAAGACCGATACTGTAGCCGCGGATAAGTATTCAGCAATTGAGACCGCCAATGAAACAGTACGTCTTGCCCAAGCCGAAGATGGAGAGGCGGGTAAAAAGCTAAACTCAGACATCGATGCGCTGGTTGCTGAGCATGGGTCAACCATTTATGCGTGGCAAGCATTGATGATTAAAGCCCGCAATGCGGTGGATGCTGGTGATTATGAAACGGCATTAGATGCGCTAAAAAAGGCCAAAGAGATTAAGCTAAATGATGCGGGCCTTGAATCAATCACTCAGCTGCGTTATGCCACGATATTACTAGCCAACGGTGATATTGACGCGGCAATGACAGAAGCGTCAAGAGATGTACCTGTGCCTTTTGAGGCGACGCAGCAAGAGCTGTTAGGCGACATCTATGTAGCACAAAAAGAGAATGATAAAGCGGTCCGTGCTTACGAAAATGCATGGAGCTTGTTATCTAAGCGTAACGAAGAGCGTGCTATCTTAAGACTTAAGCTTGAGAGTATGGGTGTCAATCCTGAGCCTATCGAGCCACGTCCCGAAATTGTTAAGCAGACTGCGGCGCCAGAAGCTATGACTGAAGATATCGCACAAGATGAGACTGATGACGCATTACTTGAAGATATCGGCACCGATGCAGTAGCCGGTACAGAGGACATCGCTCCAGAATAATGGAGACTAAACAACCCTCTAGACACCCCTATTTATATAGAAAATATAGATTAAAAACTGAAGCATTCGCAAAGAAATAATCGTAAATAACCATTGGTTAGTGTTTTTATTGATAACCTAATTGAGCTGAGCCAACTATGCATAATAACGAAACCAAACAATCACGAGCAAATATCATCATGCAAACCTCTAAAGTTGGTTTGTTATGTGCGGCAATTGCCCTAACCGGCTGTGGTAAAACCATTAAGCCTGAAGTTCATAAGCCAACAAAATTGGTTCAACTTGAGCAGTCAGTCAATGTGGTTGATGAGGTGTTCCATTCGTCACTTAGCAACCGTACCAAACTGTCTGATGTGAACCGCTTTAATGTTGGTTTTGATGGTAATCAAATCGTTGCAGCCTCTGGTGCAGGTAGAGTAGAAAGCTACACACTTTCCGGCGACAAGCTATGGGAGGTAAACCTAAAAGAAGATATTGTGGGCGGTGTGAGCTTCGATAGCGCAACACAAACAGCGGTAGTAACGACCCGTTCTGCGCGCGTCATTGCTTTTGACACCCATGATGGTAGCATCAAATGGCAAAAGGCTATTGCGGGTACAGTATTGGCACCTGCTTTGATTCACAATAACAGAGTGGTATTGTCTGGTAACGATGGCATTATGCATGGTTTATCACTACAAACGGGTGATTCTATTTGGCAGTTTGCAACCCAAACACCAACCATCAGCGTACGAGGTACGGCTTCTCCTGCACTACTAGATGATGAGACAGTCTTGATTGCCAGTGCTGATGGTCGCTTACATGCAGTAGATATCGAATCAGGTATTCCACTTTGGAACCGCCGTGTAGGCATTCCAGCGGGCGCAAGTGAAATCCAGCGCATGACGGATGTTGATGGTACACCAACCATTGATAACAATCAGCTATATGCGGTTAGTTATAGTGGTCAGTTAATTGGTGTGGATTTAGCAAGTCGCCAAATTCTATTTATCCAGAAAGCCGCTAGTAAAAACAGTGTCGCCGTGGCCGGTAATGCTGTTATCGTGACCACACTTGATGGACTGGTTAAAGCCTTTGACCGTGTGAGCGGTGAAGAATTATGGGAAAGCGATGCACTGGCTTATCGTAAGCTAAGCAATCCTGTGCTTATTGGCAGCTATATTGCTATCGGTGATTTAGATGGTGTGGTACATCTCTTATCGCCACAAGATGGCCGTATCGTCAGCCGAGTTAAATCAAAAGGTGCTATTAACAAGCTAACCACAGAGTCTGGTTATTTATTAACAGAAACTAAATCAGGTCAAGTAAACGTGTGGCGCTTAGCGCGTTAAGTACGACAGTGATTTAATCTTTACTTGATATAAAGAAAGCCTCCGATATGGAGGCTTTTTGGCTATTGCTAATATACTTAAGCTATCATCGAGAGGTCTAATATGTTTACAAGGTAATCGAGTGCAAGTACTACAGATGTAGGCTTAGCGAGATTAACACCGTAACCGTTTATTGGTTCACTGATTCTACTTATCGACGACTAATACGACTGGAGTATCTTGCTGCATATATAAATTGGTTTCTAAATCTTCAAAGGTGAGAGGTACATAGGGCCATTGCCCAAAACGTTTACGGCGCAGTCGTCTCTCTTGTTTGCTAATCGGTAATTGTTCAAGCTCTGCTTCACTCTGTCTATGAGACGCTGCTGTTAAATAGCTGGCGTTATAAAAGGGACGTGCGGTAAACCATTCGATATAGTGAGTCGGTCGTAAATCATCTGCATCTAATGCCTTAAAATCGGCAGTGTTGCTGATAGAGTGCCATAGATGCAAAGGAAAGCTGTCATTTAACCATTCAGGACGCCTGCCTTGGGCTGCTTTAGGTTGAAAAAAACGGCCTTTCATTACCACATAACGCTTATCTATTTTAACTTTCTCGTAGAAGTCTAAATCTACCCATACGCTACGAAAGGGCTTGGTTTGCATATGTGTTAGCTTGCGCTCTAAAGTATCGCGTGAATTAATACCGACCCAATGAGCAAAATCATAGGGCGATGAGCCGAGATAAAATTTAACGGCCAGCTCCCAATGTTCTATCTCATCGGTTTCTTGATTACGTAAAATAAAATCAAGTTCACCTGTGGTCTGAGCACCGTTATACAGCTGTACATTATGAGCCACGACTTCATAAGGATGTAGATTTAGCTGATAACCATCCTCTAACCAAAAGTGTATTAAGCCTTCAAAATGAAAGCCAAGGCGATATGGACTAGGCCGAGACATTAGATAACGGGTGAGGTCTTGATAAGCAGTGGTGGTATCGAGCTGATGCAAACGCTCAGCATAAATAGCGTACTGTCTTTGCCAAAAGTCGGACTGATGGACACGAATCTCAGGTGATACCAGATTGGCATTGGGTGATACCCAGTGCGTTAAAACATCGGGGCAGGCTAAGGCAAAGGCCAAATCTCTAACAAAGGGACGCTTATATTGATACCAAGGCTGCCACAGCTGAGATATCTTTTGAGTTGGACTTTCGGTATTAGAGATAGCATTCATATCAGTATGTATTTGTTAAAGTGATGTTGTGAGTATAACAAGCGCCGTGGTATACATTGTATGATTCAAGCCGAACACTTACCGAAACGATACTTGATTATTATCCGAAATCTTAGATTTAAATAGTCCCTTATCTCAAGTAATCCAAAACCCGATAATGAATGATAAACGTTTTAGCAGCTGATAGTCATCATACTAAATGGCTATTGGTAACACATAAAAGGCATATCTGATGGCTAATTCCAACCCTATTTTTGACCCTATAGCGGCAACGGCTTTGGTGATTGATACCGAAACAGATCAAGGTCGTGAGCCAAGACCCATTCAGGTGGCAACCATTGATGCCACCACAGGTCATGAGTGGATGTCCTATTTTAATAGTGGCCGCCCTATATCGCCTGTGGTGACTCGTGTGCATGGTATTACTGATGCTGATGTAGCAGGGCTTGAGCCATTCGAGCTTGATAAAATGAGTTTGGGTGATTATTTAATTGGACATAATGTTCGGTTTGATTGGGGTGTTATTGGTCGACCATCCGTTAAGCTCATTTGTACTGTGCGTCTCGCTCGTGCTGCTTTTCCGGAATGGGACCGCTATTCACAGTCTCGATGTATCGAGCAGTTAATAGGTCGTGAACAAGCGGCAGCTATGACAGCCCATGCTCATGATGCGCTAGGTGATGCACGTATGTGTTATCTGCTATATCAGGCTTGCTGTGAGCGTTTGGAGATAGCACCAACGGACTTTGCCGCTGCACATCGAATCTCTAATACTGCCAAGCCTATAAGTAGAATGCCGTTTGGTAAATATAAAGGACGGTTGATTAGCGAGATACCGGTTGATTATGTGACATGGATGATAAAAAACATTCCCAATCTAAAGCCTGCGCTCTATTCAGCGTTACAAAAACGGTTATCTGAGACAGAAGAATAATATCATGGTTAGATTAGATAAGGTTTAAATCGAACCCTATGTATCAGCTGATGCCGATGGATTACCGTGTTGTTCAATCCAGTTTGTTGCAATCTTCCAAAGTTGTGGCGCTTTGGCATGGATTTTACTGCTAAAGAATTTCATATGACCAATGTGACGTAAGCCAAACTCCTTAGGCTGCATCATACGTTTCTCAGCGGGCATAGCGGTAAAGACAGCCAACATATCGTCGACGTTTTTGGCATTAGCGATGTCATCATCGGTGAAGTTCAACCATAATGAGGGCGCTGCGAATTCATCGTAATAATGGGTGAAGACAGTTTTGCCAAAGGCGGTTTTGATATAGCCTTTGCCATTACACCAGTCGCGCCACTGCTTGGCCACACCGCGCGGTAACGGCTCGCCCATACCGAACTTATCTGATGGGGTGTAGCCCAATATTAAGTTGCCCAAAGTAATAGCGCCATCCATAAATATTATGGCTTGTGCTTTAAAGGGCATGTCCATGTTTTTGATACGACCTGATGAGCAGGCAACATTAACTACCGATGAGAGCGCCTCATAGTTTGGCATTAAGCCGATTAACTGACCGCCGGCACTGTGACCTACCAAATGATATTTGGCATTAGGGAACTCATCTTGCAGCGCATCCAAAATAGCGGTTGCATCATGACGGCCCCAACTGATTAATGAGGCATCACATTTTGATAATTCAGAGGTTAACGAGTCACCGATACCTTCGTTATCATAAGTAATCACGCCATAGCCTTGACTGGCCAGATAGGTGGCGAAACTGTTATAAAAAAAGCGCTTAATACCTGTTGCAGGCGCAATCATAATTGCATTTTTGATGTCTTCGCTTTTGGTATCTTTAGGAAGGTATACACTGGCAGTTAGTGGCTGATTACGCTCAGTCATTACCGTCAATGTGTCTATGTCTGCTGTGTAGTCTTGCGCGTTACTAGGCTTAGTCATCTCTAAATCCTTCTAGTATTATTATCGTCAAGTGATTAGGGTGGAATATCGTTTAACTCACCTAAATAGCAGATGGCTCAATACGTTATAGCTCATATATAAAGCAGTAGCAAGTACAGACTCTGAACTCAGCTTATATGCGTTAAGCTTATATCCTGCTATGTAATGCATACAGGGATAAACCAAAAAAAACATAGTGATAAATACCACTGCGAGCGACTGTGTTATGATGATTAGACTAACAATAAATCAAATCAATTAATAAAGGTGACCTTTATTTATGACAAATTTGTCTGAGAAAAATGGCCAATCGGCAATGAAAGAAAGCACTAAAACTATTACCAGTAAAGATATTGAACATGTCAGTGAAGTGGTAAATAAGGGCGAGATAGATCAGCCATTAGTTGCGGTCTATTGCGGCTCACGTGTGGGTAAAAATCCTATCTATGAAGCCGCAGCTCGAGAATTGGGTACGGCATTGGCTAAGAATAATATGGGCTTAGTCTACGGTGGTGCCAGTATTGGTCTAATGGGTGCGGTTGCCGATACCGTTATTGAAGGCGGCGCACGAGCGGTGGGCGTGATACCTAGCTTCATGCTTGATCATGAAATTGCTCACGAAGGCTTAACCCGTTTGCATTTGACGGATACCATGCACACCCGTAAAGCAATTATGGCAGAATATGCCGATGCCTTTATTACTTTGCCTGGTGGTCTTGGTACTCTAGAAGAGATTATGGAGATTGCAACCTGGCGTCAGCTGTATCAGCATGAAAAGCCAATGATTATTCTAAACATTAATGGCTTTTATAATCCGCTAGTTGAGCATTTAAAGCATACGGCAGAAGAAGGATTTATGAAGAAAGAAGATTTAGAAAGATTGGTAGTATGTAACGATATTGACTCGGCCATCGACTTATTAAACAAGTACGTTCATATCCACGATCCGGTTGACACGCACAAAATCTAAGATTAATTCGTTCAGTATTTTAGTAGTGTAGATACTTAATGAAAGCCCGCTTATCAGAACCTGATAAGCGGACTTTTTTGTTGACTGTTTATTTGTCCATGCTACCTTTGAGATTGAGATTTAGGTTGATAAGGCGTAACCACACCCGACATGGGCAGTGGGAAGGCCCGTTGCTTTGCCAACCATAATGCCAATTCATCGATATTTTGCTTATTAGTATGCTGCAAGTAAGGCCAATAGTGATGGTTGCGTTCTTGGCACTGCTCTTCAGTCTCCTTAATCAAGCCCTGGCTTTGCAATTGAGCCACCACATCATCCGCTGCTAATAATGCGGATGAGGCTTTGACGTTTTCAGCACGTGCATAATGTAGCTCAGGATATAGACTCACATCTGCCACACGTAAGGTATCATTGGTACCCGGAATCTGTTGGCCGCCGTATAGCGCATTACCCGCCGGTTTAGCTGTTGCAAATCGAGGAACGAATTCGCTCACCTGATCAATGGCTCTTTGGCTACGTTGATGCAGAGTGTCTGGATTCCAACCCTCATCGATAAAGTCCAGATACGTGCTCTTTAGTTCAGGCTGAGCATCATCTTCAGTGGTCGCTACTAAGCCGTCTTTAAACAAAGTCACCGCTTTGTTCATGCTATGGATTTGATAGTAGCCATCTGGATAAGGCGTGAGTTGCACCATCCCATGTGGGGTACCTCGTTTACCATGAATAATAATCTCGGGCAGTTTAGTTGGATGATTGACCATCGAATTTGACCCCAATTGAGATTGAGTATTAGACTGTGGTTCGTTGTTTTTTAAGCCATCCCAATGGGTCACGTAAGAGGCTTTAAATTCGACCATGCGCTTAGCCGGAATGCCGACCATATTATCAATAACACCAGTTCTAAAGCCACAAGCATTAATCAGATAGTCGACATTAACCACATTATTTTCAGTATTATTCGTCTCTTTATTAGCATAATGGATTTGCCACTGTTTTGTACCATTCGTTAATTCAATTTGCTCAACATTAGTGACTTTAGTGGCAAGCATGATCCTAGCATTATCATAGAACCCAAGCGCGGTTTGAGCAGAAGCGGCGAGACGGAAGATATTCCAGCCGTATTCATTGACCGCAACAATCGGAAATTTGAGCTTATCCAAGTCCAATTGCTTGGCAGCCGCCGCCACCCAAGCATCTGATGGGTGTGAAGATGTATCCTGAGACTTGATTAGGTCATCCAAAGCTGCTCTATCATACAGTCGATAATAATCTTCAGGTTCCCCCAATACTTTATTATCAGGGTCTGCGACAATCATATCGGTATACACTTGAGTGAGCCGTTTAAGTCTTGGCAGTAGGTCCTGTGGATTGCCCTCATCACGTTTTGGGATAGCAATCACAGTTGGGCGCACATCAATGCTATAAGGATATAAGCGCAACATATCAATAGACTGTTTTAACAGCTCAATGCAATCAGCATCTGGAATTTCACGATATAGATTGCCGCCAGCATGTAAGTGACACATTGGCGGGCCATCAATAAGGCTTGGCCTGGCTTCAAACAAATAAGTCTGCACGCCCAAAGCAGCTAGGCGCAGCGCGATAGTAGAGCCTGCCACACCGCCGCCAATAATGCCCACCTTGGTCGTTTTATTTTGGTCATTAATAATTGGGGTATGATTCTGCGATAAATCAGACATAGATTGGGTATTCTCTTTGGTTCTAGTTATCATTATATTTGAGTCGATTAAGAGATTTAATAAGGACGACTGTTCAAACAAGATAAAAGTCGAGCTTTAATCAGATGTTAGCTATTGTATGGTGATGAATAAGGTGATATACAAGCGCTAGTAATGTACAGATACATCGTTTACAGTGAGGCTAGAATACACCTTATCTTTATTGGATTTGGTTTAGCTTATGATGGGAATGTGATGACAAATAGTAAAAAAAGACACTCAAAGCGACAAAAAAGCTTCCAACAAAAACAAAAACAGCCATTATTTTTGGCTCTCGGCTTTTATGGGGTGGTAGCGGTACTCGTATTTGCAGGTAGTATTAGCCCACTTATAGCAGGTTGGTATGTCATTATTGGTATCGTGACTTATTTTGTTTATGCCAAAGATAAGAAGTCAGCGCAGCAAGGCAAATGGCGTACGCCAGAATCAACGCTACATCTACTAAGTGCACTAGGCGGGTGGGTTGGGGCAATGATTGCTCAAAATCATTTACGCCACAAAACGCAAAAGTCTGAGTTTCGAATAATGTATTATCTAACCGTGGTTATTAATTTAGCAGGACTATTGTATTTAGTATCAGGTGGTGATTTCTCACAGATTTAAGGGTATTTATAATCTGAATACAAAGTGACGACCAAATTTTTAATAGATAAAAAAGAAGCCGCCCACTAATCTAGTGGGCGGCTTCTTGATATAAAAGTCACATTTAGTTGCATCTTAAGGCTGATATTTAGTGTTACGCTTGCCTTCTAAAAACAGCATATCGATAACCACGATAGCAACACCAATACAGATAGCAATATCAGCAATATTGAAAATAGGGTAGTGCCATACATCCGCATAGTGGACATGAATAAAGTCGATAACTTTACCAATGCGAATACGGTCAATAAGGTTGCCGATGGCACCGCCCAATATTAAAGCCAGACCCACATTTAATAATCTAGCTTGGCGCGGTGCTTTTGTGATATAAATCACCAAGAACAGCGACATAGCAACCGACAGCGCTGCAAAAAACCATTTTTGCCAACCGCCTTGATCCGCCAAGAAGCTAAATGCAGCGCCATAGTTATAAGCCAGCGTCCAGTTCAAAAAAGGCTCGATTACTGGTATCGGATCATGAAAATTAAGTTTGGTATCGGCAAGCCACTTAGTCCATTGATCTAAACCAATCACAATCAGCGATAACACGTACCATAATAAGGCTTTTGAGCCATTAGGTACGAGTTTAGGGCGCTTGGTCAAACTAGGCGTCGCTGTCGCATAAGCAGGCGAGGTCGAGTTAACATCAGAGCCAGTCGAATTAGGCATAATGACGAACCTCACCAGGACCTGTGATATTGCTCACACAGCGGGTACAAATGCCTGGATATTCAGGATTAGCATCTACATCATCACGTACGTGCCAGCAGCGAACACACTTCTCGCCTTGTGCTGGGCCAACGCTGACATGAAGGTTATCCATATCTGTAGCATCACCTTGTGGCTGAGCATCATGTAATTTAAGCAAGTTGGCTGAACTGGTGATGAGTACAAAGCGTAACTCGTCTTCAAGCTTGGCTAAGCTGTCGTATACGTCGCCATCAGCATGGATGGTCACTGCCGCTGACAAGTTAGAGTTGATGATTTTCTGCTCACGGGCGTTTTCAATCACTTTGTTAATGGCATCTTTGGCTTCTAAGATAGTCGCCCAATCTGCTTCACTGATTGTGTCCATGCTAAAGTCAGGCAGCTCATACCAGTCTTGAGTGAATACATATGCATTATCACCGGTCGCACTGTCTTTTAAGAAGGCTTCCCAAGCTTCTTGAGCGGTAAAGCTTAAGATAGGGGCAATCCAGCGCAATAGTGCATGCGTCACATGGTACATGGCCGTCTGTGCTGAGCGGCGTGGCTCACCGTCTGCCATCGTGGTGTATTGACGGTCTTTGATGATATCTAAATAGAAGCCGCCCAAGTCTTGTGAGCAAAATGCAGTCACTTGCTGTGTGACTTGGTGGAAGTCCATTGCATCATAAGCCGCGACAATTTCTTGCTGTACTTTTTGCGCACGTAGCATAATGTATTTATCTAAGCTAACTAGCTCAGACATTGGCACACAGTCTGTTTCAGGATTGAAATCATCGGTATTGGCAAGTAAGAAGCGTAAAGTGTTACGGATACGACGATACATATCAGTCGCACCTTTGAAGGCTTGCTTACCGGCGTTCATCTCATAACGGTAATCGCTTGAGGCAATCCACATACGCAGCATATCCGCGCCGGTTTTATTAATCTCATCTTGCGGATTGATGATGTTACCCAAAGATTTGCTCATCTTGCGGCCATTTTCATCAACCACAAAACCATGAGTTAGAACTTGCTTGTATGGCGCTCTGCCATACATGGCTTCTGAGGTTAATAATGAGGTCTGGAACCAGCCGCGATGCTGATCTGAGCCTTCTAAATACATATCAGCAGGATTCACTAAAGCATCCTCTTGCTCAAGTACAGCAAAGTGCGTCGTTCCTGAATCAAACCACACATCTAAGGTATCAGTTGATTTCACATACTCATCGGCATCGTCACCAATAAAGTCTTTGGCATCAGCATCAAACCAAGCTTCCACACCGCCTTTTTCAATTACTTGGGCGATGTCTTCCATCAGCTCTAGGGTATTAGGGTGCAGCTCATCGGTATCTTTATGAGTAAAGAATGGAATGGGCACGCCCCACGTGCGCTGACGAGAAATACACCAATCTGGACGACCTTCAACCATCGCTTCAATACGGTTTTGGCCCCAAGCAGGCGTCCAAGTCACGTTTGGAATATCGTGCATGGTTTGCTGACGTAAGGTGTTGTTACGACCTTCTACCTGATGATCCATGCGAATGAACCACTGCGGTGTGGCTCGGAAAATAATTGGTGTTTTATGGCGCCAGCAATGCGGATAGCTGTGCTCCATTTTATAATGCTTTAATAGATGACCGCTGTCATTGAGCGCAGCAATGATTTTCGGCTGTGCTTTATAGATGTGTTCACCAACAAAGACTTCTGCGGTATCTAAATAAACACCATTACCGCCCACAGGATTCACAACAGGCAGGTTATAACGTAGGCTTACCACATAGTCGTCCGCACCGTGTGCAGGCGCAGTGTGTACAAGACCTGTACCACTCTCAGCGGTTACGTGATCACCTAGGATAATTGGTACTTGGCGATCAGCAATAAGCGGATGCTGCGCTTTAATAAGCTCAAGCTTATCCCCAGTCAAGGAAGTTACGACGCCGTCGTTTTTTAAGCCAAGGGCTTCAAGAGCATCATCGACTAGGTCAGCTGCTAAAATCAGATTGCCTTTACTGGTTTTAATAACACTGTATTCAAAGTCAGCACTAACTGCAATGGCTTGGTTAGCTGGCAGGGTCCAAGGTGTGGTCGTCCAGATAACAGCAGACGTTTTATCGCTATTGCCTTCTGGTAGCACTTGAGTTGGGTCAACTATATCAAAGGCCACATAGATAGCATCTGAGGTTTTGTCTTCATATTCAACCTCCGCTTCGGCCAGTGATGAGCCACAGTCTAGACACCAGTTCACCGGCTTCATGCCACGGGTCACATAACCATTGGCATAGATTTTACCCAAGGCACGTACAATATTGGCCTCTTGATGGAAGTTCATGGTCAAATAAGGGTTTTCCCAATCACCAAATACACCTAGACGTTTAAAGTCAGCCATTTGTAAGTCGACTTGGCTGCGTGCATATTCACGGCACAGACCTCTAAATTCTGTGGCCGTTACTTTTTGACCGACTTTACCGACTTTGGCTTCGACCTTCTGTTCGATTGGCAAACCATGACAATCCCAACCTGGTACGTAAGGTGCGTCATAGCCAGATAAGGTTTTTGATTTGACAATAATATCTTTTAATACTTTATTAACCGCGTGACCTAAGTGAATCTGACCATTAGCGTATGGAGGGCCATCATGCAAAATATATTTTTCACGGCCGGCTTTGGCTTTACGGATTTTGCCATACACGTCATCGGCTTCCCATGCTTTCAACCAATCCGGTTCACGTTTGGCAAGGTTGCCGCGCATAGGAAAAGCAGTATCGGCAAGATTCAGCGTGTCTTTGTAGTCTTTGGTTGGCGTATCAGTTTGATTATCAGTCATAATGCAGTCTTATATATTGTGATTAAAAGATTAAGGGTATAAAAATAGTACTCGGCAGTCTAGGGTATGCGTTATTCAGATAATGCCTATTTTGCTAACGCATTAGTAAGGGCTATTTTATACTATTGTGTTTATTAAATGAGTTTAATATCGACTTAGAGGCCTAGCCATAAAGCAAAGTAGTAATTAGTAGCGAATAATTCGGCTGTCTTTGTTGTCAGGATGGCCATCGATTCTTAACCATCGACCCATGACTTCGGCAAGCTCATCAATACCTTCCTTTTTAAGCGAAGAGAAGAGCTGAATAGAGAAGGGTAATTCTAACTTTTCCATCTCGCGTTTGGTATTCAGTAGGATGGTCTTGGCAGGCCCGTATTTAAACTTATCTGATTTGGTCAATAACACATGAACCGGTAGGTTACCTAATTTAGCCCACTGTAGCATTTGTTGGTCAAAAATCTTCAACGGATGACGGCTATCCATTAATAGCACCAAACCTGC
Source organism: Psychrobacter sp. CX14 (assembly GCF_057396205.2). Taxonomy (NCBI): domain Bacteria; kingdom Pseudomonadati; phylum Pseudomonadota; class Gammaproteobacteria; order Moraxellales; family Moraxellaceae; genus Psychrobacter; species Psychrobacter sp. CX14. The sequence continues at coordinate 1,077,151 of NZ_CM183187.1, forward strand.
CAAGCTTTGACGGGCAATTAAGTACTCTTCTAACTCATTTTGCCAAACCAGTTTCATCTTCTCAGGAACAGCTGCATAGCCATAGCCTGGTAAATCAACCAAACGCGCCTCTTCATTACCAATAGTAAAGAAGTTAATCATTTGTGTGCGTCCGGGTGTCTTTGACGAGCGTGCTAATTGACGCTGATTGGTCAACACGTTAATTGCAGAAGACTTACCTGCATTAGAGCGACCGGCAAAGGCAACTTCATAACCGATATCAGGCGGACACAGCTTAAAGGTCGGCGCAGACATCATAAATTCAGTTTGCTCTAAGCGCTTTCTGGGTGACAAATGTGATAAATCTGCCGCAGATTCAGGCGCCACGTACTCAGGTGCTTTGGTCTTTTTAACTTTTGGTGCATTAGCCATAGGGTGTCTCAAGTTTTGAACTAAGTATAAATAGGTGTCTAAGGCGTTGTTATTCGCAAATAGAGAGGTCATAAATAAGTATTATTGCTCCCATTATAACCACTCTTGCGCTTGAATGATAATAGCCTGAACAATGGCTATTATTATATCGTATCCATCTGCTTTAATAGGGGGCGTACATCATGCTCACTAAGCTTATATTAACGCCTCATATAAGCATTGAATCTGTTGTGGGTTTCGATTGGTATTTAGCTGTTATATAGCCAAATAAATTTATCTATATTTTAGTTAATATTAAAATAATACTACGATAGTTTAGTTTATTTAAACTTACGTATTGAATTAATATACTTTTATTTAGATAACAAAATGCTAAACTAAGCCCAATTAAATGACAGTAGTCTCTAGCATTGATGGCGAGATAAGTTAATGTGATTAAGGTTAGCGTAAAGCGGATCGTTAAAAACAAGGTCAATTTATTGAATAAAGCAAATCAAAGCTTATTGAATTCTTGTCAAAAGTCGCCATAATAGTATTAAGTGAATAAGTGTTTACTGAAGTTCATCGAAATGTATTAAACATAGGGTAATATAGACCCGTAATACTTATTCTAAATATTGCACGATACCTAACGCACCTGACGCAAATATGGATTTGCTATTGGGTGTCAACATAGGTAAGGAGAACATCAATGAGATTCACAAAAGTATTTGCGCCAGTATTTGCAGGCTTGGTTATGACTGGCATGCCTTTGTTAGGCAATGCGAACGTGGCTCAACAGTACCAAGAAAGTTGTGCGGCATGTCATGAGACAGGAGCGTTGAATTCACCTCAAACCGGTGATACAGCCACTTGGTCGCGCCTAAAAGCAGACAAAGGAATCAAAACCTTGGTCAATGCTGTAAAAAATGGCGGCAAACAAATGCCAGCAGGCGGTTTATGCAGCAATTGCAGCGATGCAGATTATGCGGCGCTTATCGAATATATGTCTAAATAATTTATAGCTGATTAACCGGATGTTTATTAATTGAGTTTGATTGCGTTAATTAAGTTTGCTCAAGAGAATAGGCGACCTGACGCATTTAAAAATGACATTTAACTACTAAAATAACGGTTAATAAAATCATTACAAAGTAGCAAAAGCCCTGATTAAATCAGGGTTTTTTGACATTAAGGGTTATGCTTAGTGTTATTTATTGCGCTGCTTTGACTAATATGTCACGGATGGGTAGCTATTTTTACAAAACTATTGATATAATAATGGTATTAATTATTCTCTGTGAGTAGTTATAGCTTAAACATAAGCTGATAGCTTAAGCCTGATTATTTGGTTTGAGTGCGTCACACAATTACCGTTTCAGCTATTCAAGTTATAGTTACTTAGCTACCGCCTGAAAGACTTAGTAGGATTAGACTACAATGAAAAAATTGCTCGTTGCCACCAGCCTATGTGTTGCCAGTCTCAGCGCTCATGCCGTTATTACGGTTCCTAAGTATGATGTTGAAGCAGGCAAACAGATTGCTGAGACCGTTTGTGCGGCCTGTCATGGTTTGACTGGCACCAGTGTTGTGCCAACTCAGCCGAATCTTGGCGGTCAGAACGTACGTTATCTCTATAAACAGTTAATCAACTTCAAAACTGGATATCGTGTCAATGGTATCATGCAAGGTCAAGTTGCTAACTTATCACAGCAAGATTTAGCCAACGTTGCCGGCTATTATTCTTCTCAGCAGCCTTGGGGTGCCTTCGCGGGTAACAAAGCGACTGCGGCTGAAGCGTCTAAATTATTCTTAGGCGGTGCAAAAGATCGCGGCGTAATCGGCTGTGCCGGTTGTCATGGTCCCAAAGCTGGCGGTAATGCCTATGCAGCCTTCCCACGTCTGGGTGGTCAGCATGCAGAGTACTTAGGCCTACAGCTTAAGATGTTCCGTGCGGCAGGTCGTGAAGATGATGTATCTAAAGATCAGATGCGTGTTAACGATGCCGCTAAAGAGGGCGACAAAGGGATGATGCAGGTCGTAGCCGCTCGTCTAACAGACCGCGATATCAAAATCTTATCGCAGTTCTTAAGTGCAGTTCACTAAAATATTAATAAAGTAGTTAGGCGTTATCGCTTAGCCCTATAACTGCTTATATTTATGAACAGAGTTTGGTAAACAAAGGCCCCGTTAATCGGGGTTTTTGTTATTATACGATTTAATATTTATAATACACTGCACGCATTCGACTGCTTTATCTTTGTTGATTGTTTTACATCACATATTCTTTAATAGCCGTGGGTATTACCATGCAAAATCGATTCGCCTCTTTATTTATTGCTGCTCTACTACCACTTTTATTGTTTCGTTGGTTTGTCCCATCGCCTGCCGGCCAGATTGATTTCTGGATAATGTGGGTGGTAGCAATGGCGGCAGTAGGGTTACCACTTTTGTACGCTGAGATTGGTTTGGCGCATCGCAGTCAACAAACACCGGCGCGGGGTATTCAAGAGCTCACCCGGCAAGCAGATACCAGTACTATATGGCGCAGTTTTGTGTGGCTCACGGTTTTACTGTCTTTGGTTATCGCCGGTCTGAGTGTTGATGCGGTGAGCAGTAACTTACTGGATGCGACCGGTCGTTTGGGTATTAACGTTGATGTACCCGCATTTGCGCTAGCGATTGTCATGGTTATTATTGCCGGTATGCTTAGTCTATTAGGTGGCGGTACCTTGATAGCATCGATTGCATTGATTGCGATAGCGTTTATCATCGGAGCCGTGACTAACCTGTCTTCTTTAAGCCTGGTTATGACAGAGGCCAGCTTAGGTGAATGGGCACGAGCGGTGACGTTGGCCTTGGTTAGTGTGGGTGTGGGTACCGGCTTATATTGGTTTAACAATCCACTTGTGCATCAAAATGTGACACAAGATGCTGAAGTTGGTCGTAAAACCCGTGAGGTCGCAACCAAAACCGTATTACCAATTTGGCTGACGCAGTTAGTTATCGGTAGTGTGGCACTTATCTTTACTACAGGCGCACTACCACCTGTAGCGACTATAGTTTACGCATTAGGTGTGTTGGCGGCCGCAGCATTTTTTATGTATTATGCGAGCACTCAGATAGCGACTCGGTTTCAGCGCTTTGGTATTTGGATTGCGTCAGTCATTAGTATTGCAGTGACTGTTGTCTTAGTAGCTGTGTTTAGCACTCAAGTGCTCAGCACCATTTTAGTAGTTATCAGCGTGTTAAGTGCGCTAATATTGGCGATATTCTCTGGTTGGCAGATGAAGATTAGTCACATGCGCAAATCGCTCAACTTTAAGTCTGAAGCCATCTATAACGTCTGGCGTGTGTTTGTGCGTATTTTGGTGCCGATTATGATTATCGCTGCGGTAATTGGTTGGTTTATCTCATGAGTTTGGACAATCAACAATCAATAGACACGCTGATACCGATTAGTTTGGCTTATGCACCAACGCCCGATGTAATGTTATATAAAGAGCTTGAAGTGGCCAGCGGTACTCAGTTAATTGACGCGCTGACTCAAGTAGGTTGGCTTGATACAGATGCGTCATTAAAGCAGTGGTGTGAGCAGCATAAAGACGATACTAAAATTAATAACAAAGACTGGCGTGTGGGTATCTTCTCTCACAAAAAGCCATTGACCTATGTATTGCAAGCACACGACCGAATTGAGGTGTATCGACCGTTGACTGTAGATCCGATGCGTAAACGTCAGCGCCGTGCAACCCAACAGTAATTATAGACAGTGCCCTCTAGCGTGCTTGTAACGCTTAAAGATGACACCATATAGGTTATAGAACATAAAAATACCGATTACCCATGATTGACCTTAAGAGTAAAGCGGGTCAATTTTAATTATCATAGGTTAATCGGTATAGTATTGCAGATAGAGCTTATTAAAGATTATTGACGGGTCTCTGGTAGGGTTTCAAGCCCTTCAATACGAGTCACCACATCGGCATTATCAAAATAGATAATCAAATGTTGGCTGGCATTACGAACCACTTCTTTACCATCTCGAATACCATAAGTACCTGGCGTATAATCGTAGATATAATCCCAACGATTTGGTTCAAGTGTGTCTCTTAAAGCAGGACTACCAATGAGATAAAGCACTTGGTCTTTGGTCATGCCAGGGCGAATGTTTTGTGCTTGCGATTTAGTAATCGGCGTGCCTTGAGGCAAATCAATGGTATAAACACCAAAGATTGAGCAGGCAGAAAGTGACAAGACAGCTGAAACAGCGACAGGGTACAGTAAGGCTTTTAATATATTCATAGTTTCACGTTTTATGGTTACTCAGTATTATTGCTAGAGTGGGTTAATGAACAGGCAAACCGTTATAATAACGGTGATTGACACACCGACTTAAGGTGCCAAAACTCTGGCAAGGATAGATTCATTTTGATAAATGATACGTCAATTACTTGCAATTGCCTACCACTTGCGACACTATTTAACTAATTTCTCACTAATTTTTAGTTTTATTCTTGTTTAACTCATAAATTATAACGTCATAAGGATTATAATGAAATTTACCAATCAAGATTTACGTAAAGCAGGCTTAAAAATCACTTTACCACGCGTCAAAATTTTAGAGCTTCTAGAAAGTGCCGAAATGCATCATATGAGTGCAGAAGAGGTGTATAAGGCGCTAATAGAGCAAGGTGAGGATGTCGGACTGGCAACGGTATACCGTGTACTAACTCAGTTTGAGCAGGCCGGTATTGTCGAACGTCATAACTTCGAGAATAATCTATCAGTGTTCGAAATCACTCAAGAACAACATCATGACCATTTGGTTTGCGATATCTGTGGCAAAATCGTCGAGTTTCATAATGAGAAAATTGAAGAAGAGCAGTTAAAAGTCGCTGCAGAAAACGGCTTTAAATTATCGGGTCATTCACTGGTGCTATACGGTATTTGTGATGATGAAGAATGTCAAGATGCAGCGTCTTAAGACTTGATTTTGAGTTGCTTTAACCGTTAGCAATCCGCTATTTCATAAAACTATCTAGCAAAGAAGCCTACAATGTGTGGGCTTCTTTAGTTTATGACATAAGGTTTTATGGAATATTGCGCTTTATGAAATAAGGGCTGTTAGGCAAAAGCGGTCGGCTGTTTGGCAACTTTTTGAGCCTCAAGCTTATCGATACGGTTTTGATTGACCAGTTCTTGTAGCGCCTGATCAAGTGTCAGCATACCGGCATGAGCGCCAGTTTGTATCAAGGAATACATCTGTGCCAGTTTGTTTTCACGAATCAGATGTCGAATGGCAGGCGTCCCGAGCATAATTTCGTGCGCAGCAATGCGTCCGGTGTCATTGTGCTTTTTAATTAACACTTGTGAGATGACCGCTTGCAAAGACTCAGATAGCATAGCCCGAATCATCTCCTTTTCTGCCGCTGGAAACACATCGACAATGCGGTCAATGGTTTTAATTGCTGAACTGGTATGTAAGGTGGCAAAGACCAAGTGCCCTGTCTCTGCGGCGCTCAGCGCAAAACGAATGGTCTCAAGGTCACGCAGTTCACCTACTAAAATCACGTCAGGGTCTTCACGCAAGGCGGCACGTAACGCAGACTCAAAGCTTACAGTATGGCGAAACAATTCTCGCTGGTTAACAAGGCTTTGCTGGGATTCATGTATAAACTCTATAGGGTCTTCAATGGTCAGGATATGCTCTTTACGGGTATGATTAATATGGTCAATCATGGTAGCAAGGGTTGTTGATTTACCGCATCCTGTTGGTCCCGTAACCAATACCAGACCACGTTTGAATTGGCATATCTGTTTAAAAATATTGCCCATTCCCAGTGCTTGCATTGATAATAGGGTGGAGGGAATGGTTCTAAAAACGGCACCTATACCACGATTGTGACAAAAGACATTGACCCTAAAGCGGGCTAAGTTTGGGATATCATACGCAAAGTCTGCTTCTAACGTGCGCTCAAAGTCTGATACTTGCCTCTCTGTCATCAGCGCATAGACAATCTCTTTGACTTCGCTAGCCGATAAAGGGGGCGTATCGCTCTGAATCATGTCGCCATCGATACGTAGGACAGCAGGCATGCCAGAGGACAGGTGCAAGTCTGATGCGCGCTGACTGTGAGCAAGGCGCAGCAATTGGTCGCCGCTATGATTTGTTGGGGTTATTGGGTTGGGTTGCACATTGCATCCTTGCGTTATTTAATAAAGTGAACGGCTCATTGCCTGTATCATAACAAGCGCTTTGCACGGATGGTGAGTTTATTTTTTTAAGAAGATAGATGGACTTTGCTTTAATAGCTGTAGGCTGATAAGCATACGCTACAGGCGGTATTAGAGAAGTGGCTTAGGAAGTGGTATGATTTAAGGTATGAACAGCATTTAGTATTTTGCGATAAATTGTTATTAAAGAGGGCATACCATGAGCGAGTCTAATCTTCTACAACAATGGCAAGAGGTCAATGCACAGATAGACGCTGCTTGCACCCAAAGCGGCCGTGGTCGAGATGAGGTAACCTTGTTAGCGGTATCAAAGACTAAGCCTGCGCAGATGGTTGCCACGCTTGCTAAAGCTGGGCAATACCACTTTGGTGAGAATTATTTGCAAGAAGCAGTGGATAAAATTGCGCAGGTAAAGCAGCTATTAGAAGAGGAAGGGCATGACTCGCAAGACAACATCGTCTGGCATTATATCGGCCATATCCAGCGTAATAAGACCCGAGATATTGCTGAGACCTTTGATTGGGTGCATACCATTGAGCGCGATATTATTGCTAAGCGCTTAAACAATCAGCGCCCCGAGGGCCTGTCTCAGCTTAATGTGCTCATTCAGGTTAATATTGATAATGAAGAGAGCAAGTCAGGTTGTCTGCCGGATGAGGTTGATAGTTTGGTTAATACGGTTAAGGGTTATGAGAATTTAAATCTACGTGGTTTGATGATTATTCCATCACCAGAAGACACCAGCGCTTTTGAGCGCACTAAAACACTATTCGATGAATTGCAGCAAGCCCATCCTGAACTTGAGCACTGGGATACTTTGAGTATGGGGATGAGTGCGGATTTGCAACAAGCCATTGAGCAAGGCTCAACCTTGGTGCGAGTGGGCAGTGCCATCTTTGGTGCTAGAGATTACAGCTAGTTGCTTATTGCTTGCCAGTTAGGTAATAGCTGACAAGTCATAAACACAAACATAAAAAAAGAGCCACTTTGGCTCTTTTTTTATATTTAAGACTCTAAAAGTCATCTTGGATTAATCTATTAACCTTCGATTGTCCAACCATTGACCAATGGATAACGACGTTCACGGCCAAACGCTTTATGGCTAATCTTAGTACCGATAGGCGCTTGACGGCGTTTGTATTCGCTATTATCGACTAGGCGAATGGTCTGACGAACGATGGCTGGATCAAACCCTTTGGCAACGATTTCGTCATAGCCTAAGTCATTGTCAATATAATCTTTTAACACCGCATCCAAGATAGCGTAATCAGGTAAGCTGTCTTGATCTGTTTGATCAGGGCGTAGCTCAGCTGATGGTGCACGTGTGATAACTCGTTCTGGAATAACGTCAGTATCCTCTAAGCGGTTACGGTAATTGGCTAGAGCATATACTTCGGTTTTGTAAACATCTTTTAAGACATCGAAGCCGCCAGCCATATCGCCATATAAGGTTGAATAACCCACTGCCATCTCCGACTTATTACCGGTGGTAATAACCAGATGACCGAATTTATTCGACAATGCCATGAGTACCATACCGCGGGCACGGGCTTGGATATTCTCTTCTGTAGTATCCGCTTTGGCTTTGCTAAACAGCGGTGCAAGGGTGTGACGCATGCCATCAACAGCGTCATGAATTGGGCAAACTGTGTATGATACATTCAAGCGGCGTGCTTGGGCTTGAGCATCTTCTAAGCTTATTTGTGAGGTGTATTCATACGGCATCATCACCGCATATACTTTATCGGCGCCCAATGCATCGACTGAGATACATAGGGTCAGCGCTGAATCGATACCACCTGATAAGCCAACAATCACGCCCTCAAAGCCTGAATGATTGACATAATCACGTAAGCCAACCACCAATGCCTGATACATCTCAGACTCTGGGCTTAACTGAAGCGGTGCTTTGTCTTGAGTATCAAATTGACCTTGATCTACATCAAAAGTGGCATACATCATATGCTCAAGGAAGCGGGGTGCTTCATGAGCGATATCTCCATTAGCCTGAACTGCCATTGAGCCGCCATCAAAGACTAAATCGTCTTGACCGCCAACACAGTTAACATAAACGATAGGCAACTGATTATCACCGGTACGCTCTTTTAGCATCGCCTGACGCGAGTCTTGTTTGCCTGCTTCAAAGGGAGAGGCGTTAATCACTACTACTAAATCAGCGCCTTGATCTTTCAGTGCTTTAAACGGCTCTTTCTGCCATAAATCTTCACAGATAAGCAGGCCAATAGTCACGCCTTGATAATCAAACAGCACCTGATTGCGGCCTTTATCAAAGTAGCGACGTTCATCAAAAACACCATAGTTTGGTAGATACTGCTTATGATAAAAGCCTTTTTGCTGACCGTTTTGGATAATGGCTGCAGAGTTAAAGGTACCATGATAATCGACATGCGGATACCCAATAATCATCACGATGTCGTCGATATCACTTAAAGAGCTTAATGCTGATTTAACACGGTCAGACAAGCTTGGGCGCAGTAATAAATCTTCAGGAGGATAACCTAATAAGGCGAGCTCTGGAAAGACGATAATATCAGCGCCTTTGTTACGCGCTTCAATAGCTTGTTGGCGCATTTTTTGAATATTGGCCGAGATATCACCAACCATAAAGTGCGATTGCGCCAAAGCGAACTTGAGCATACGTCCTTTGGGTTGATTTTGATTATTATCAGTAGACATTGTAGGGTCCTATTAGTATGTGAAATGGAGTCTAATGTCTAAATGCTAAATATATAGAAGCAACTTATTAAGTTTTTTTATTGTTGGACCTATACTTAGTCATTTAGCACTAAATTATTTAAAATTTAATTTAAATCTCATTATTTTTGAGAATATCATAAAATATAAACAATGCTAAAAAGCCAACTACCACGCAAACAAAAGATTAAATAGATAAGCGGGGTAAGAGTTATATTGGTCACGTCTTGGTTTGGGATACTCTAATCCCACAGCTTTGCTCAACTTTTAGTCGAAAACAGACGCAATTAGGTTTAGTATAACATCAAATTTTTGTTGTTATGTCTAACCGATGTGTAATTGATGGCCTCAATAAAGGCGATGGGATTATAAGTAGGCATTAGATTAGGAAACTATCATGGGTGCATTTTTTTCGTTTTTATTTACGTTGGCTATTATTTGGGTGGTTATGTGGGGGTTCTTCAAGTTTATGTACCCTAAGCCGCCTAGAGAGTTTATGCCCAAAAAAGGCGATGTGCTAACGCCAAGAGATTGTGATTTTTGTGGTTATCCACTGGCGCAATACCGTGGTGTTATCGAAGAGAAGCCCGATTCAGCAGTCACTGAGACAGAGCAAGCAGAGATTTCACGCCTTAATGCCGAAAAAGACAGATTAGAGACGGATATTATTGCGACAGAAGTGGTTGAGCAAAAAGGGGTGAAAGGCTTATCACGTCAACAGAAGAAGCAATCAAAACGCCAGTATGAAGCTCAGAAAGAAGCGCTGTTCGAAAAACAACAAGCCGTCAAAAAGTTGACGACTTGGTTCTTTTGTAACTATGAGCATCAAACGCAGTTTCATAACCAAAAAGCGGGTAATTCTACTATCGTAAAGCCTGATAACAAAAGCTAGGACGGGTTAAACCCATTTAGCATTTTGCAAGCTTTGGTTTAGTCATCGGTCAACTGCATGTCTTCAATCATTTGATCAATCAAGTGGTTGGCTTGTTGTAGGGTTTCTGAATCTACTGCTGCAGCCGATGTTGCTTTTTGCATCTTATCGTATAAGTTCAAGCAAGAGAGCACCAGTAAGTTTTTTGCAGACAGTTGAGGCGCAGCTTCACGAATCTCGTTAACAAATTCGTTAATATAGACGGTCGCTTCACTTAGCTCGTCTTCTTCGCCTACTGGGCAGTTAATCGTGTACTGTTCACCTAAAATAGTAATATCAATCGGTGTTGAAACAGTTAACTCATCTTCAGGGATGGTTTCACTTTCAGGAGCGATATCAATCACTTCAGAGACGGTTTCTGACTCGGTGTCGTAAGACTGCATATCTTGATTGTCAGATAACGAATCTTCTTCAGCAAAGGCTTCTGACGGTAGCGAATTATCCGCATCCACTTCTACCAAGTTTGATGGCTCAGCTTCTAATTCGGAGTGATTTACCTCATGAGACTCTACGGCGTCATTATCTAAATCATTGATATTATCGTCAGTAGGGTACTCTTGCTCAGATGGATATGGGTTCGACATAATGCTCTCTTCAAATATTGGGTATTTGGCAGCCTAACCGAATGAGCCACAGGGTTTGAATAATTATTGTCGTGGCGACAGTTAAACCATAAAAATAAGGGTGAAATTCATAGGGTAATTAGAGGTCAATAATGACCGTATTAGCGATTAATAGGTTAATCGACTAAGCAGCCGAGCCATTAATCAACTGCCTGATCAATCATGGTCAGTCGTTTCATAACAATCTTGGTATGCTCTTTGGCCAAACGGTTTTTCTCTAATAGCAGCTGATTGGATTTCTCAAGCGCGTCACACTTACTCAATAACTCAGTGTATTTGTCATTTAATTCATGATGCGCTTCTGCCAGACTTTGATAAGACTCATCTAATTGGCTAAGTTTTTCTTCTAATTCGCTTTGCGCTTGGCTGGCTTGTTTTTGAGTGTTTTGGCTGTCTGCCAGCTGCTGCTGTAATTGTTCTAGTTCCTCTGTGTTGCTTTGAGGGTTTGATTTTAGCTCATTTAATTCGTTATATACGACATCATAACGCTGGCGTATATCATGCAAGGTGGCATCTAGGTACTGCAATTTTTCAATTAACGGTTCAGTCATGAGGAGTCACTTCTAATCGGGTTTGATTTAATTTAAATAAAAGGTTATGTGTATATTACCTTTAATAATGCCACAGATGCCCACATTATATCTAGCATTAGGATGTTAATGAATGTTTTTGCTACTTGGCTTAAATAAGCGGTGTGCTACAAGATAAATGTTGGTTAACAGCATCTGATTTTCACAAGTGTTTTAATGAGGTTATTTATGAACGATGATATTTCTGGCTGGAATGAGTGGTCAAACGTGTTTGAAAATTGGACGGATGTGAGCATCAGTGAGCTGCATGGCTTAATGACCGGCTTGATGACGGTGTGTTATGCACCCGCCAAAGAAGAGGAGTGGGAGCGTCTATTGTCAGAGCTAAGCTTTTCTATTCCTGATGAGGCAGCGTTGACGCTACTGACAGAAGAGGCAGAAGATACCTCGTTTCAGCTAAAAGACAAAGACGATGCATATCAATATTCGCCGCTCGTGCCTGATGATGAACACGACTTATATGAGCGTGTGATTGCGCTAAAACAGTGGGCAAATGGCTTTATGACAGGCTTTGGTGTGACTGATTGTAGCTTAACCGCCGAAGAGAATGTGATGCTTGCAGATTTGGCAAAAATTGGCAGTATTCGTATTACACCGGATGATGAGTTTGAGGGCGGTGAGGAGTCTTATTTATATTTATATGAATTTGTGCGCATGGTGCCGGTGAGTCTGGCGACCCGTAAGCGTAAGAAAATGATGGACTTGCCTTTGATTGCTGGTCTGTCTCCAACAGCGAAAACAGCAGCAGAGCTTGAAGAAGCTGGTTTAAAACCAAAGCCGATACCTCCGGTCATTGATATTATGAATCAAGACAACCCTTCTTAATTGAGGACTGATTTATAGAGCCGTCAGCTAAGGTTAACCGATACACGTTAAAAGGAGATACTATGATTACTGATAACGATATGATTCACTTACAGCGCTGCGTGGAATTAGCAGCCGAAGCAGTCGTTGCCGGCGATGAGCCTTTTGGCAGTGTCTTGGTTGATGAACATGGTGAGGTGCTCGCTGAGGATCGCAACCGAATCAATACGGTTGAGGCGACGTATCATCCTGAGATTGCTCTAGCGCACTGGGCTGCTCAAAACATGAGCGCTAAGGCACGTGCAAAGGCAGTGGTCTATACCTCAGGTGAGCACTGTGCAATGTGTTCTGCTGCGCATGCTTGGGCAGGATTGGGCCGCATTGTCTATGTCAGCTCATCTAAGCAATTGGGTGAGTGGCTACAAGAATTCGGAGTCAAGTCGAAGTCGCCTATTAATAGCCTAAGCATTCAGGAAGTAGCGCCCGATATCGAGGTCGAAGGTCCAGTCGCAGGATTAGATGACGAGGTCAAAGTTCTACATCAACTGTCTTTGCAGCGCAAAAATAAGGAGGTCTTATGACCACACATAATCAAAGTAACAAGCCAGATACGGACAGAGATTATCCCATGCAAAGTGTTGATTGGTTAACTCGGTTGATCAGCTTTGATACGGTGAGCCGTCACTCTAATTTAGCGCTTATCAATGACGTGCAGGCTTATTGTCAGCAGTTGGGATTAGAGCCGGTATTAACCTTCAGTGGTGATAAAAGTAAGGCCAATTTGTTTGTGACCGTGCCGGCAGGTAGTGATGCTGCAGATAATGAGTCAAATAATCAGTCTTTGGTTATGAGTGGCGGTATTGTGTTGTCAGGTCATACCGATGTGGTGCCAGTGGACGGTCAAGAGTGGGATTCTGACCCTTTTGATGCGGAAGTACGCGGCGATAAATTATATGGTCGCGGCGCATGTGATATGAAAGGCTTTATTGCTTGCGCGCTAAGTCTGCTGCCCAAAGCTGTTGAATTATCTAAGCAGGGCAAGCTTAATAAGCCACTGCACATTGCTTTATCTTTTGATGAAGAGGTGGGCTGCTTGGGTGCGCCGCTAATGTTAGCGGAGTTAGAGCAGCGCGGTATTCGCCCTGATTATTGTATCGTTGGTGAGCCGTCTTCTATGAAAATGGTGATTGCTCATAAAGGTATTTCGGTATTTCGCTGCACTGTACATGGCAAATCTGCCCATTCGTCATTGACGCTGCAAGGGGTAAATGCCATTAGTTATGCCGCGAGACTCATTGGCTTTATTGATGAGTTAGCCAGTGAATTAGCAGCATCGGGTCAGCAAGATAATGAGTTCGATGTGCCATTCTCGACCATGTCTATTGGTACGATACAAGGGGGTACTGCGACCAATATTGTGCCTAATTTATGCGAATTTACTTTTGATTATCGTAATTTGCCGATGATGGGTACGCAGGATATCCTGCCGGCAATTAAGCAAAAGATTGATGCGCTTAATAAGCAAATGCATCAGGTAGATAGCGATACGGGTATCGAGATTGAGCAGTTAGAAAGCGTGCCGGCCATGACCGATAGTGACAGTGCTGCACTGCAAGAGCTCATTGCTGGATTGGTCGGTTCTTCTGCGCGTCACAAGGTTGCTTATGCTACCGAAGGCGGCCAGTTTACCAATGCCGGTATTCCGACCGTTATTTGTGGCCCAGGTAGTATTGAGCAGGCACATAAAGCCAATGAATTTGTTGAGCTTGAGCAATTGGCACAGTGTGATGCTTTCTTAGATAAACTGCTAAGCTCATTACAAGCCTAAGTGGTTTAGTCAGAATAGCTAGGAGACAGACGACTGTCTCCTTTTTATAGATACCGATTATATGGATATCTTTTTTTTCTGATTTAGTCTTTTATTAAGGCCAAGTGGCATGAGCTTATCCCTATTTTTAGTGTTCTTTTTTAGCGTCTTTTTAATCTCTGCATCACCCGGGCCAAACATGCTATTGGCCTTTCAGTCTGGTATCAATCATGGGATACGCCGGAGCGTATGGGTGCTAGCAGGGTTAAGTGCTGGACTGTTTATCTTATTGGTCTCTGCGCTACTGGGCATTGATATTATTAGCCGCAGACTGCCTTGGTTACTCACCTTATTAAAAGTAGTGGGCGCGCTGTATTTAGTTTATTTAGGCATTCAAGCATGGCGACATGCCGATGATAATGTGTCTTTCTCTAAAGGCAATAATGCATCTGAAATGAATCGTGTTAAGAGTGTAGGGCAGCGTTTTCGCCGCGGTGTATGGGTGTCTTTATCCAATCCAAAAGCAATACTGTTCTTTGCCGCCTTTTTCCCTAAGTTTATTAACTTTGATGCACCGCTGTGGCCACAATACGTAATTTTAACGATTGGGTTTTTTGTCAGTGAAACCACTTGGCAGTTTGTCTATACCCTAGGTGGTACGAAGTTATCAGGCTGGTTAGGCAGTGGCTCTAGATTGTTATGGCTAAACCGCATATGTGGTGTGTTGTTTGTGTTTATCGCTGCTGCTTTATTGTGGGAAGTTGCCATACCAATGTTTAGCGAATAGTTAAGCAAAGTCGGTCAAGCTTTATAAACGAGTAAACAACAACGAGTAAACAACAACGAGCAAACAACAAAAAGCGCCCAATGATGAGTCATTGGGCGCTTTTTGTTGTCTAGAGTAAAAACACTTAAATTACGGTAATAGATTTAAATAGGTCAAATTAATCTAAAACTTCGACCAATTCACCACGCACCATATGCGGGCTCACAAAGTCGGTGATTTTTACGGTCACAAATTTACCCATTAAGTCTGACTTTTGTTGCTCGGTGGCTTTAAATAACACAGAGCGGGTATTGTCTGCCGTACCTAATAGTTGGTCTGGATAGCGATCAGCAATCTCCTCCACCATCACACGCAGCGTTTTACCTACCATCTCTTCGGTTTTCTTAAGCGTCGAGTCACGAATCACTTTTTGGAAGATAGCCAAACGCTCTTTTTTGGTCGCTAAGCTCACATCATCTGGCAATTCAGCGGCAGGAGTACCTGGACGTTTTGAGTAAATGAAGCTATACGAGTGGTCAAAGTCTAATGCTTTGGCTAGATTTAGCGTCTCTAAGAAGTCCGCTTCGGTCTCGCCTGGGAAGCCGATAATAAAGTCACTTGATAGATGCATATCAGGGCGCACTGCCATCAATTTATTAATCTGATTGATATAGACATCAATGGTGTGGTTACGCTTCATTGCCGCTAAGATTTTGTTTGAGCCACTTTGTACCGGAAGATGTAAGTGTGATACCAGCTGCGGTAATTTGGCATAGGCTTCAATAATGTCATCAGTGAATTCTAGTGGATGACTGGTGGTATAGCGAATACGCTCAATGCCATCGACGTGTGCCACATAATGTAATAGTTCAGCGAAGCGGCAGATACTGCCATCGTCTTTCTCACCGCGGTAACCGTTTACGTTTTGACCAAGTAGGGTGATTTCGCGCACACCTTGCTCAGCCAAGCTATCAATTTCGGCTAGTACATCATCTAGCGGACGTGATAACTCTTCTCCGCGCGTGTAAGGTACCACGCAGAATGAGCAGTATTTTGAGCAGCCTTCCATAATAGAGACAAACGCGCGGTAGCCTTCTACTTTTGGCTCAGGCAAGAAGTCAAACTTCTCAATACTTGGGAAAGACACATCGACCGTACCGATACGGTCTTTTGGTTTGATGTTTTTCTGACTGGTGGATTGATCATATAGCTCTGGCAAACGATGTAAGGTTTGTGGACCAAATACCATATCAACATAAGGCGCACGCTTTTGAATGTTGTCGCCTTCTTGTGATGCCACGCAGCCGCCCACACCAATCACTAGCTCTGGATTTTTTTCTTTGAGCTTACGCCAACGGCCTAATTCTGAAAATACTTTTTCTTGTGCTTTTTCACGAATAGAGCAGGTATTCATCAGTAACACATCGGCTTCATCGATGTTATCGGTCACAATCATATCGTGTGAATCACCAAGCACATTACCCATTTTTTCAGAATCATACACATTCATCTGACAACCTTGGGTTGCGATATACACTTTCTTTTTTGGGCGCTCAGTAGTGGGCTGTTCTTGACTGGCGCTGTCCACAGACGATGCTAGAGGGTTGGTCTCTGCATCTGTGTTACGGATAGATTTGGGGTCAAATAAAGTAGCACTCATATTAAGCAGTCCAAGGTTGTGTTGATTTAAAGGGTTGCCAATGGCTAATAGACTAAACGTCGAATTTGGCTATTTTATCGATAGATAGGGCTAAATAACGCCATCACAATCAAGCGATAGCTAATTTAACGGACTTTGTACAGGCAGTTACGACTTATTTATGTTCACTATAAGCTTTGTAGTAATGACCATTTAAACAGTCGCTGACTATGTTGACTAAAATAAAAGAGCGTTATTATATCATAAGCCTTATAGGGTTGAGTGAAAATGGCGTATGCATTATTGTGACTTATTATTGTTAAGCAGTTCATGTGTTTAACGCTCATAGTGTCTGATTTATTGCTGTTTTATCCGCTTATAGGGCTATCTGCAACATCGGCTTACATAAAGCATTTTGGTGTGGTGGCTATTGTTGCCTATAATCGGTACGCTAACTTTAATTAATTTTCAGGCATTATTTTGTCAGTTTATCTTTAATGACGTTACCCTAATTCGATTATCCCTTTAGATTCACTTTAACAATAAGACCGTTTTTATGCTCAAGACCTCTTCTATGACTCGTTTTAATGCTCAAGCCTTAACGAACTCTAAGGCTTCGCTTGCCCTCTGTTTAATGGGGATGCTAGGCATGTCGCAGATTGCCTGCGCACAGTTAAGCTTTCAAGACTCAGCCACCAATTATGCCAATGACACCAGTATTAACTACTTTAATGAGGCGCTCTCTGCCGGTCAGCGTAACGATTCAGGTGCGCTGTATCAGTATGAGCAGATGATGAATGGCGGTCTATTTGCTATGTATCCTGCCTATTGGCGTTTAGATAATGATATTTCTACTTTGCACCCCAGTGTGGTGACAGAGTTTGCAAGTAAATATCGTGGTTCGGTAATGGCAGAGAAGTTAGCTGCCGATTATGCTGAAACCAAGGCCAAAGCTGGTGATTATGCTGCTGTGCGTCAAGTGGCTAATTACATTATCAACGCAGATGACAGTGAGCGCTGTGCGGTGGCGCTTGGCTTTAATAATGGCGGCGATGCAATGCGTGCGATGTCATTAAAGACCGAAGTTTGGCTAACCACCAAAAAGCAGCCTGCGCTGTGTACTCAGCTGGGTACTGAAATGATTAGCAACCCTATGATTAGCAATACTGACCGTAAAGAGCGTCTATTCCGCATGCTACGTATTGGCCGGACTGGCGATATTATGGCGCTTGCGCAGTCACTTGGTATACCCATTAGTTATAGTGAATTAAGTGAGATTCAGCTAAATCCAACGGCATTTATTAGCCGCATGAAGAATCAGGGTTTTAGTCAGAAGAATCAATATTTGTATCTATATGCCATTGGCCGTATTGCGGATAAATCGTATCGTGAAGCGGCGATGCAGATTGATTTTGATGTCAATCAAGACAGCATGCGCGGTCAGCCATTGCTTAGCGAAGAGACGCGTCGTCATGCCTACCGTATTATTGGCGTAAAGCGTATGAACTTTAACACCGATGATGGCTTTAACGAAGAAGCAGTAACTTGGTTCCGTAAGAGTTTAGGCGAAAGATTCAACTATGAGGAAGCAGAAGATTACGCGATGGCCGCCATCCGCTTTAGCCAGTGGGATGATGTGATTAATGCCATCGGTAGCATGGACAATGCCACTCAAAAAGAAGATATTTGGCAATATTGGTTGGCTCGTGCTTATGAAGGCTCAAGTGACCGCAGTAAAAAAGGCTTAGCAACACAAATCTATCAGCGTTTGGCTAGCCACAATAATTACTATGGTTTCTTAGCTCAAGACAAAGTAGGGCAACGCTTTAACGCACGCCGCGCCGGTGGTAACGGTATTCCTAACGTATCAAGCAGTGATACCAATCGCATGCTTAATGATCCACATTTTGCGCGCGCTTTTGCTTTATATAACAACAATTCAAGCCGTAGTTATGCCAACCGTGAGTGGAACTGGGCGGTAAAAGTGGCGCGTGATGCCAATGACACCAGTAAGATTTTAGCAGCGGCTAAATATGCGCACGATATTGGCTGGCTAGACCGCTCGATTTACGCCATTGATAATACTGATAGCGTTAACAGCTATGGTTTATCGCACCCAATGCCGTATCAAGACTCTGTGGTGCGTTATAGTCGCAATGTCGGTATTGACCCTGCTTGGGCATACGGCATTATGCGTCAAGAAAGCCGCTTTGTGAGCAGTGCACAATCGGGCGTGGGTGCAAGTGGCTTGATGCAAATCATGCCAGCAACTGCCAAGTATATTGCACGTAATTTAGGTGAATCTTATAGTGCTAGCCGTGCAAACAGCGGCGATACCAACATTCGATACGGTACGTGGTACATGAGTGATATCATGGGTAAGCTGAATTATCAGCCTGTATTGGCAACTGCCGGTTATAATGCAGGGCCGAACAAAGCCAAGCGTTGGCAGCCGGTATATGGCTCGCTTGCTGCAGACCAGTATGTTGAAACTATTGCCTATCCTGAAACACGAAACTATGTTAAGCGAGTGATGGAGAACGCCACCATCTATAGCAGTTTGCTGGGTGCGACAACCCCGCTATCACAGCGTATGGGTACGATTCCGGCAGAATACTAAACCTGTTTTACGGCAATAAAGCACGAGGGATGATTGCTAACAGGTACCAATGTTAGCAATCATCCCTCGCTTTAGAGCGGTGCTTGGTACAATAAATAGGTTTGAGCAAAATTTTGAAAGGTGCTACACTTTTAGCGCAATGAAATCTTAGCAAAATACTAAGAATTAACGCTCAAATAATATGGGCTTAGCGACTGCTTTGGTATTATTAATCAATACGTTGCTAATCCAATAAGCGAATGATTATTTCCAAATTAGGCATTGTCAGCGCCTTTATGATTCTTCTTGATAGTTTGCTGTTTGTAGCGTTACTTATAGTAGACTCGTCACCAAGTCGCATAACTTGCTGACACTCTGGTGTTAAGGTAGTGCCGCGGTATATATATTTTAATAATCGTTTATAACTTTAAAATCGCGCACTGCTACTAATAGCTGCCTATTTATGACATCTTTGTCATAACTGTTTTGTCAAACAACCTCACTAAAAATCACTAGGAGAATTACATGAAACAACCTGTTCGCGTTGCCGTTACTGGTGCTGCTGGTAATATTAGCTATGCTATGCTTTTCCGTATTGCTTCAGGCGAGATGCTAGGTAAAGATCAGCCAGTTATTCTACAGCTTTTAGAAATCACACCAGCACTTGACGCACTAAAAGGCGTTGTGATGGAGCTTGAAGATTGTGCGTTCCCATTATTAGCAGGTGTTGTTCAAACTGACGATGCAAATGTTGCATTCAAAGATGCAGACTATGCACTATTAGTTGGTGCACGTCCTCGTGGCCCAGGTATGGAGCGTAAAGACCTACTTGAAGCGAACGCAACTATCTTCTCAGCTCAAGGTAAAGCACTAAACGAAGTGGCTAGCCGTGATGTTAAAGTATTGGTTGTGGGTAACCCAGCTAACACCAACGCGCTAATCGCTCAGCGTAACGCACCAGATCTAGACCCACGTAACTTCACAGCTATGACGCGTCTAGACCACAACCGTGGTATGGCTCAGCTTGCTGAAGAGACCAACAGCACAGTAAATGACATCAAAAAAATGATCATTTGGGGTAACCACTCATCAACTCAGTATCCAGATTTAACTGAGTGTACGGTTAATGGTAAACCTGCTCTAGATCAAGTAGACCGTGACTGGTACGAAAACACGTATATCCCAAGCGTACAAAAACGCGGCGCAGCTATCATTGAAGCGCGCGGTGCATCATCAGCCGCTTCTGCTGCAAATGCTGCTATCGCACATATGCGTACTTGGGCTCTAGGTACTGATGAGAACGATTGGGTATCTATGGGTGTTTATTCACAAGGCGAATATGGTATCGCTAAAGGCCTAATCTACTCTTTCCCATGTACTTGCAACAATGGTGATTGGAAAATTGTTGAAGGTCTAGACACCTCTTCTGACTTCTCACAAGAGAAAATGAAAGCCACTGAGCAAGAGCTTAGCGAAGAGCGTGATGCAGTAGAGCACTTACTTCCATAAGTCACTCTATCTTCATTGCTTTAAACGAAAGAAAATCTTGATGATAAAAATAAAAGCCTGCCATTGCAGGCTTTTTTTATGACTTAATATAAATCGAGCTGACTAAAAGCGATTTGTTAACATAAACGTAAAGCTTCTAAATAGTAAACGCACAGTACTTTAAATAGAATTTGCTACAATGCGAACGTGGATATAACAACAAACAATGTAAATTTGAGGAGTAACTATGTTAGGCGAACCAGAATATAACATGAACGAATTATTTGCCCAGTTGGGTCTTGAAAGCTCGGATGAAGCCATTGAAAAATTCATCAGTGAGCACAAGCTTGGTAAAGATGAAAAGCTTATCGAAGCAGATTTTTGGACAGACTCACAGCGTGCCTTCTTACAAGAAGAGTGGAGTAATGATGCGGCGTGGGTAGAAGTCATTGATGAGCTAAATGTGAGCTTACACCCAAGTGCTTAATTAATTATGGTTAGCGTTATTTAAAGCGCTGCATATTTTAATTAAACATACTCTCTAACTGAACTGAACCCCATAAGTTCGACACAGCTTATGGGGTATTTTCATGTGTTACAACCTAGACTTTATGATAAAAGTCATTGCATATAGTCTTAGCCAAACTAAAGAGCTACAGCGTTAACCTCACTAAGCCTACTAGAGTAGTACAGTACTTGCACTCGGTTGCCTTGTATCTCATTTAGTTGCCTATGACTATACTATGAGGATATTCATTATCATTCAGATAGGGGTTTACAGTACTGTGCTAGACCGTCTATGACAGATGACTATGATTATTATCAAAATGCCTTAGCTGAACGCGTTAATGATATTCTAAAAGATGCGTTCTTAATTCATCAGTGTAATACGATAGATGAGCTAAGAGTGCTCGTTGATGAGTCGCTTTATATTTATAATCATATGAGACCGCATTTGAGTTTGAATATGAGAGCGCCTTTCGATATTCATCAAAGTCAGGGGTATTCTGCATAGAAAACCAGATATACGGGGTATCTGGCTAAGTTTAAATTATCAACCTATTTTAAGACGGGACACTTTAATATAAGCTATCAGACGACTATCCAATAGACATAAAAGCAGAGGACGCTATGTTTCAAGAATACCCACAATATGATGCCATGGGATTGGCCAGTCTTATTAAATCCGGCGATATCAGTGCAAAGGAAGCTTTAGAGGCCGCCATTTATCAAGCCAATAGACTAAACCCTTCACTCAACGCTATTATTCACCGCTTTGACGAGCGTGCCTTTAATGCGGCCCAAAAAGGACTGCCGCAAGGGGTCTTTAGTGGTGTACCTTATCTATTAAAAGATTTAAATTTCATATTTGCCCATGAGCCAATAAGAATGGGTAGCCGTAGCGTTAATCTTGTTCCAGAGCAGGACAGCGAACTGGTTAAGCGGATGCGCGCTACGGGGGTGAATACCTTTGGTAAGACCAATACCCCAGAGTTTGGTTTGATCATTACCACGGAGCCTAAATCATTTGGAGCGGCACATAATCCTTTCAAAAAAGGTTATAGCACTGGTGGCTCCTCTGGTGGTAGCGCAGCAGCAGTCGCCGCAGGCATAGTACCTATGGCTGGTGCAGGCGATGGGGGTGGATCTATTCGCTTTCCGGCATCGTGGTGCGGTGTATTTGGATTTAAGCCCAGTCGTGGGCGTAATCCTACAGGCCCCTTTTATGGAGAGGGCTGGGAAGGAGCCATTGCCGATCATGTGATTACTCGCAGTGTGCGTGACAGTGCGGCGATGCTCGATGCCACCGCAGGACGTGAAGTAGGCGCGCCTTATGTGATTAGCCCTGATGAAGGCACTTTTTTGGCCGCTACTCAGCGACCGCCGAAACAACTAAAAATTGCCATTATGCGAGAGCCATTATTTCCAGATACCAAGGTCGAAAAATCGGTTGTAGAAACCTTAAATAAAACTGTGCAGCAGTTAGAGTCAATGGGACATTATGTCAATGAAGCTGCGCCTAAAATTGATATCAATAAGATGTGGCGTGACTTCTTTACTGTGGTATGTGCACATACGGCCTTTACGGTAGAGGATTTAGCCACACGTTATGGCAAAGAGCAGGTGGCAAAATTAGAGCCACAAACTTTAAATATGGCGATGATAGGGCGCTCATTAACTGCGCTAGATTTACTCAATGCGAAACAAGGCTGGCATGAGGTGCAGTATCAAACCGGATTACTGCTTGAAAAATACGATATGATTTTGTGCCCGACCATCCCGACTACGGCAGTGAAGCATGGTGTATTGCCCCCAAGCCGAATTGATGAGCTAATGCTCAAAGCCACAGGTATTTTGGATAAGGGATTGAATATCGGTAAGTGGATTTATCATTCAGATTTAGTAGAGAAGTTAAGCACACCTGTGCTCAGTAAAATGGCATATACGACTTTGGGCAATATCACAGGCTTGCCGGCAATGTCGGTGCCGCTCGGTATGAGTAATAAGGGCTTGCCAGTCGGGATGCAGTTTATTGGGCGTATGAATGATGAGGCGACTTTATTTGCATTGGCGGCACAGTTTGAGTCGGCAGGGCTGTTTACTGATCCGGCTTTTTAATTTTAAAGAGTTAGATGTTAGTTTTAGAAATATTAGAAGGTCTGTCATACTAATTTTTAAAAAAGTGTGACAGATTAATAGCAGAATATAGAAAACCCTATTGATATCGGCTTTGTCATAACGGTTATATCTTTTATAAGTTTACTTGTTTGGTAGTAATAATCACACCAAACCCATCAGGATCTATGAGCTCTATACCATTTTCATTCCAGTAAGGGTTTTGGGAAATAACTGGTATAACCCCAGCTTTAGAGGCATTCTCTAAAATAGTTTGAATCTGCTGTTCACTGTCTAGATAAAAAACAATTAAATCATCTTTATCTGGTTGCTGGTTTGGTTCATCGTTTGAAGATGTAAACTCTAAATGCCAATTTTGTCCTTCGAAACCTAAAAATACACCGTTGTAGCCATTATGCTGAGTAAATTCACCAAGCTTATTTAATCCAATAATGTCTTGATAAAAATCTACTAACACATTGAGATTATTAGTGTGTCTTGCATACCTAAACTTCATTGTCATCTCTATTCATAATAATATTTAAACTGCTTCACCACACGCTTTACCACTGGCCCAAGCCCATTGAAAATTATAACCACCAAGCCAGCCGGTCACATCAAGCACTTCACCGATAAAGTACAAGTTAGGCTGTAATTTACTCTCAAAGGTCTTGGATGACACGTCATCAGTCGCCACGCCGCCGCGAGTGACCTCAGCGGTGCGATAACCTTCTGTGCCAGAGGGCTTAATAGTCCAGTTGTTGATACTCTCGCCAATTGTGGCAAGCACCTCATCTTTAAGGTTTGCAAGCTCTTTGTCTTTATAATCTGCCCAGTGCAAGTCTTGTAGTGCTAGCAGTAGTTTCTTAGGGAAATATTCCGCCAAGACACTGCGAATTTTCTGTTTCGGATGTTCAGATTTTGCTGTAATCAATAAGTCGGCCACATCTACGTTTGGAATCAGATTGATATGAATGGTTTCGCCCACTTCCCAATAGTTAGACAGTTGTAGCATCGCAGGACCTGATAGACCGCGGTGAGTAAACAGCATCGGTCTTGGGAAAGAGATGCGATTATTAAATGCCACGACATCCAAGCTGATACCGGCCAGTGATGCAATCATATCGCCAATCTTGTCAGTGAAAGTAAAGGGTACTAAGCCGGCTGACGTGGGGTGTATCTTATGACCAAACTGTTCAGCGACTTCATAACCAAAGCCAGTGGCACCCATAGTAGGGATAGATAGACCGCCTGTGGCAATCACTAATGACGCACATTTAATGTTGCCTGCGGAGGTTTCTACAACAAAGCCTTCCGTCTGTGATTCATTATGTGATTCAATGGGAGTAATGCTTGTTACAGAGGTTTTGAGTTGGAGACGCACGCCTGCATCACGACATTCATCGAGCAATAAATTTAAGATATCTTTGGCTGAGTCTTCACAAAATAGCTTGCCATGGTCGCGTTCTTGATACGCCACGCCATGCTTTTCAACCAAGCTGATAAACTCCCAAGGGCTATAACGTGTTAATGCTGATTTGCAAAAGTGACTGTTTTCACCGATAAAATTTTCAGGCTCGACCACATAGTTGGTGAAGTTACAGCGACCACCGCCGGACATCAAAATCTTCTTACCGGCCTTATTGGCATGATCGATAACCAATACGGAGCGGTCTCGTTGTCCTGCCGTCATACCACAGTACAATCCAGAAGCACCTGCGCCAATAATCAGTACATCGATTTCAGTCGTCTGAGCAGAATGGTTTGAGGAAGATGAGGCAGTGTGTTTTGAGTGTTGGGTCATGGTAATCGGCTTTTAAATAAAGATTAGAGGGTTTAGGCGAAATAAACAACAGCCATTATGGGCAGTTCGACAATTAATAACAGTCAATAACAGTCATTTGACTGCTGTGATTTGATAAAAAATTATAAATATTTGAGGGGTTTAGATAAAATAACAGTTTACAACTGTATCAAAATCTAGTAAAACTATGAGGTACCACAGTCAAAGGGATAGGACTAACAAGCGCTATAAAGTGCGAGTAACGTGAGTATTAAACAGTGGCTAAGCGATTGGTTAATGGGTTAATAAATAGGTTACTTAATCAAAGGCTTGTATCGTGGTTTCCCTGCTGTGATTTTTATTTCAAATGGTTATCTTAATCACCATGGGCATTTTATCATGATAACCGGTTATATTATGCAGGCGTAACATGGTATTCATGTTTTATGGCATGGAATCACAATAAAAAGGACTTTATTCTATGAAAACATTTGCAGTTAGCGACGAATTTGCAAGTCGAGCCAATACTACTCCTGAGAAGTACGCAGAGACCTATCAAGACTCTATTGAAAATAACGAAGCGTTTTGGGCAAAGCGCGCTGAGCTGATTGATTGGATCAAAAAACCAACTAAAATAAAAGACGTTAATTACGATTTAGACAACTTTAAAATCAAGTGGTTCGAAGATGGCGAATTAAACGTCTCGGTAAACTGTCTTGATCGTCACCTAAAAGACAATCCCTTTAAACCAGCGATTATTTGGGAAGGTGATCACCCTTCATTACACAAAATCATCTCCTTTAAAGAGCTGCATTCAGAAGTTTGCCGCTTAGGTAATGCCATGCGCAAAATGGGCGTTGGTAAAGGCGATCGTGTTGTCTTATATCTACCAATGGTACCAGAAGCAGTTGTCTCTATGCTGGCATGTTCGCGTATTGGTGCGATTCATACCGTGGTGTTTGGTGGATTTTCTGCAGAAAGCTTGGCCAGCCGTATCGTCGATAGTGAAGCCAAATTGGTCATCACTGCTGATGAAGGGGTGCGTGGCGGCAAGCATACACCGCTTAAGACCAATGTCGATAAAGCACTGGATGTAGACGGCACCGAATGTGTTGAAAAAGTAATCGTAGTGCATCGCACTGGTAATTCAGTACCAATGAGTGGTCGCCGTGACGTGTGGTATCACACCGTTATCGACAATGCCAATGAAGACTGCGAACCTGAAGTAATGAACGCGGAAGATCCGCTATTCTTATTATATACCTCTGGTTCGACGGGTAAGCCAAAGGGTGTGGTACATACCACAGGTGGTTATTTGACTTATGCGCTATCGACGTTTCGTGATGTGTTCGATATCAAAGACAACGATGTGTTCTGGTGTACCGCCGATGTTGGCTGGGTAACTGGTCATAGCTACGTAACTTATGGTCCATTAGCCAATGGTACGACCACAGTGATGTTCGAGGGTGTACCGCAATACCCAACGTGGGCGCGTATCGGTCAAATTATTGATAAGCATGACGTCAGTATTTTATACACGGCACCGACCGCGATTCGTGCCATGATGAAAGAGGGCGATGCCTATGTCCGTCAATCAGATCGTTCTAGTTTACGTCTGCTAGGTTCAGTGGGCGAGCCAATTAACCCAGAGGCGTGGGATTGGTATCACAGCGTGGTTGGGGAAGGTCGTTGCCCAATCGTTGATACGTGGTGGCAGACCGAAACTGGCGGTATTTTAATGGCGCCACTACCGAACTCAGTGGATATGAAGCCTGGTGCAGCGATGAACCCGCTCTACGGTGTCAAACCTGCTGTGGTTGATTCAGAAGGTACAAAGATTGAAGGTCAAACTGAGGGCAATCTGATTATCACTGACGGTTGGCCGGGGCAGATGCGTACTATCTATGGCGACCATAAACGCTTCTTAGAAACCTATTACAGCGCTTACCCTGGTAGCTATTTCACAGGTGATGGTGTGCTACGTGATGAAGATGGTCATTACTGGATTACGGGTCGTGTCGATGACGTGTTAAACGTATCAGGTCACCGTCTAGGTACGGCTGAGATTGAAAGTGCGCTAGTATCGCATCCAGCTGCGGCAGAAACCGCGATTGTCGGTATGCCGCATGAGCTAAAAGGTCAAGGCGTTTGTGCTTATATCGTGTTGAAACATGGTGAAGAGGACAGCGAGAGACTGCGTAATGAGATTAATCGTCATGTACGCAATGAGATTGGCCCGATTGCCAACTTAGATGCGATTTATGTGGTGGATGCCCTACCGAAAACTCGCTCTGGTAAAATCATGCGCCGCATCTTACGCAAATTAGCAGCGGGCGAGTTTGAAGGTCTAGGCGATATGTCGACGCTAGCCGACGCCAGTGTGATTGATGATTTAATTGCTACAGTTAAAGCAGGCTAGCGTTATTAGTCCAGAGTATTATGTTCGACCAAAAAGCGCCGTCCAATATTAAGTTGGGCGGTGCTTTTTTGTGGCATGAGTTTGATATCACTGGTTTAATGCTGTCCAGTTTGTCACAATAGCGATAACTACTTATAAACAGTATATCCTTATTATGACGCTAACTATGCCTTCAAAAACCACTCACTCTATAAATGAGCACCAAGCCCCGTCTTATTCTGATAATAATGAACCACTACGCATTGCCATTATTGGCGCTGGTCTGACAGGGTTGATGACGGCAAGTCTTTTAGAAAAAAAGGCTCAGCAAGTCGGTCAAAATATTGAAATTACCGTTTTTGAAAAATCGGCTGGTGTAGGACGTCTGGCCACACGTTACAAACAGGCCAGTGATTTTCAGACGACTGAAAAGACAGAGGCAGCGAGTCAAAAACAATGGCAGTTTGATTTTGGCGCTCAGTTTTTTACTGCCAAATCAGCGTCGTTTCAATCTTATTTACAGCCTTGGATAGAACGAGGTGTAGTCGAACCATGGTTTGCCAAAGTGGCTCAAGCAGCTAGCAAGGGGCAATCTAATAATGACTATGATATTACTCAGGTAGAGCAGTGGACCACTCATCAGCCGCGCTATATTGCTAGCCCGAAAATGACCAGTTTTGGACGTGAGCTTGCCAAAACGCTCACCCAAACAACATTAAAGTATAAAACTAGAGTTGCACCTTTAACTCAGTCTGTTACTGAGCAAGAGAATAAGCGAACGACTTTATCTGATGAACAAGATAATGAGTTGGGCAAATTTGATTGGGTTATTTGCACCGCACCGCAAGCACAAGCAATTGAGCTGCTGACTAATACAGATTTTGAGCATCTACCAGCTATTAAGCAGCCGCAAATGCTGGCGTGCTATACCTTAATGCTCGGCTGGCATGAACAACAGTCGCTTCCTAAGCCTTTAGAAACATTAGAATGGGATATTCTAGAAGTTGAGAATAACGACCACTCGATTGTCGATCGCATATTCCTTGAACATCATAAGCCCAGTCGTGAGCAATTATTATCCAGTGTTACTATTCACGCCTCCAATACTTGGGCGCAGGCGCATGTCGATGAAGATATCGAGTCTATCAAGCGCCAGATGTTAAAGGCTACCCAAGCGTTATTGGGCTGGGATGAGACTAGAGCTCCTAATTATATTGATTGTCATCGTTGGCGTTATGCGGCTACCCAGCAGCCGAATGTCAGTGAGCAGATTGCTTACGTGGATGATAAAAGACAGTGGGTTGTGACCGGAGATTGGTGTGGCGAAGGGCGTATTGAGAGCTGCTTTAAAGCGGCAAATAAGGCAGTTGATATCATTGCTTTCTAACCACCCATTTACATCGAATAAGAAGAGGGCTGATAAATTATAGGCCCTCTTTTTATTCGATGTGTTGTTATGAGATTGAGCGTATGTCGATATTAATGGCTATTATTCTGCCTTATGACGCCAATTAACCAAGTCAACAACGTCTTGTTTGATACCTGCTTTTAAGGCATCTAAGCCATCGTATTTACGTTCAGCATGCAGGTAATGCAAGAACCGCACGCTTAATGTCTTACCATATAAATCACCGGCAAACTCTGGAAAGAACACCTCAAGTCGCCAATCCTGTGGTTTGTCTACCGAAGGGCGGATACCAATATTAGCGGTGCCAAATAAGCTGTGCTCCCGTAGGCCAGATATACCAGATTGTTCAGGTTTGGCTAAGTCGTCAAACGCATTGGCGATGACATTACCTGCCTCATCCAAAATTACCACATCAACACCGTATACACCATGTAGGGCAGGTCGAATGCGATTTAGCTCAATATTGGCCGTTGGAAAATCAAGCGTACGACCAATCTTATCACCGCCAACCACAACTCCAGTAATGCTGTAATCTCGGCCTAATAATTGATTGGCTGCGCTCAAATCACCTTCATGTAATAGGTCGCGTATACGCGTTGAGCTAATACGATCATCACCTGTTTGGCTATCGGTAATGGTCGGCAAGTTGGTCACTGGTAAGCCATAATTGCGCAAAAATTCACTGTCGCCGGTTCGGTCATGACCAAATTTAAAATCATCGCCCAAGACAAGCGCAGTAACACGAAGCTTATCGGTTAGCAGGTCGGCAAACTCAGTGGCAGATAATGAGCGAAAGTCTTCATTAAATTTGGCAATCACCACTGTATCGATACCGAACTCATCTAATAGACTTAGTTTCTCATCTTGAGAGGTCAGTCGAGCCGGT
This sequence comes from Psychrobacter sp. CX14, assembly GCF_057396205.2. NCBI lineage: Bacteria > Pseudomonadati > Pseudomonadota > Gammaproteobacteria > Moraxellales > Moraxellaceae > Psychrobacter > Psychrobacter sp. CX14. The sequence continues at coordinate 1,106,831 of NZ_CM183187.1, forward strand.
GCAGACTGAGGCTCTGACTTTAGCTGAGCAAAGTATTCGCGTGGCTGTGGCTCGAATATCATCACCATTGTTGCCAAGTTTTGCTCACTGGCAGTCGCTTTAAGCTGATCAAGCATGGCTTGATGGCCTAAATGTACGCCATCAAAATTACCAATGGTCAAGGCATTGGCAGCAGGCAGAGTTTGGCTAAGGGTATCGAGATGTTCTAAGTCTAAAAAAATTGTTTTCATAACGCCTTATTGATTAACGCAAACGGTTATATAAAAATATTATCAACCAAAGATAAGACGGATAAGCATGGTCGCTATGACCGCCTGACCATTGGTTTGCTTTAATGTGGGACACAAATAGCTGTATTCTGCGTAAGTTCTAGAATAATAATGACCCATTATAATGTAAAATCGCAGCTTAAGATGCTCAAAATGAGTTAATGGTTGTTATTGTAAGGTTTGCGCTTATGCCAAATAAAAATTTAGATATTAACGAGATTCAAACAGACACACGGGCATCACAGGTCTTTGACCCTATCACAAGGCAGGTAGACTCGATAATAATAGAGTGTGCCGCTGCTCATGATTTGGCTGAGATTGTGGCCATTTATAATCAAAGTATCTTGACCAAAGCTTCAACTGCAGACTTGCAGCCAGTGACGATTGCCGATAGACAAGCTTGGTTTGATGAGCATAAAACTCACCCAACGCGGCCAATTTATGTGGTCAAAAATCAGATGGGTGAGGTTATGGCATGGGGCAGCTTTAGTGATGTCAAAAGCCGTCCGGCCTATGATATCAGTAGTGAGATTAGCATCTATGTTAGCAATCAGTTTCAGCGCCGCCGTCTTGCTAGCACGCTATTAGAATGGATGTTAGCACAAGCGCCGAGTCTGGGTATTACTAATATCTTGGCCCTAATCTTTGCACACAATCATGCCAGTCTGGCACTGTTTAGCAAGTTTGGGTTTGAGCAGTGGGGCAAGCTGCCTAATGTCTGCGATATGCAAGACTTTATGGCGGATATTGTCATCTTGGGTAAAGCCTTAACTGCCGACTCTTAGTCTTTATAGCGCTATAAATCAAAACAGCCCCAGATATAGTTTGTGTCTGTGGCTGTTTTTTGGCGCAAGCTATCTGATAAGCAGTCTTTAAATATGACAGTTCAACGGATTGCTGTCACGCTATACGCTAGGGCCGAGTACTTTGGTTTTACTTGGCTTTATATTTTGTGCGACTTTACCAATGGTCAGACCTTGGACCAAGATGGAGAAGATGACAATTGCATAGGTCAGGCTCAATAAGATATCACGCTCTGGGCCAACAGGCAGCTGTAATACCAATGCTACCGAGATACCGCCGCGCAAACCACCCCAAGTCAGTACCTTCCAAGCACCGGTAGGCAAATCTAATTGTTTTCTAAAGGTCTTGGTAGTCATACCGACCACGATAAAGCGCGCTGCTAGCGCAATAATAATAGCCAAGGCAGCGGCAATAAATAGGTTGCCAGAGTAAGCAATAACCACCACTTCCAAACCAATCAGAACAAACAAAATAGCGTTTAATATCTCGTCAATTAATTCCCAAAATAAGTCAATGTAATGGCGAGTCTCATCGCTCATAGCATAAGCTCGGCCATGGTTACCAAGCATTAAGCCCATCATGACCATAGCTAATGGACCAGACAAATGGAAATGACTGGCAAGCGCGTAACCGCCTAGAACGCCCGCTAGGGTAATAAGCACTTCTTCTTGATAGCTATTGATACTTTGTAGTAGATAATACAAAAATCCGCCTAGAACAAGTCCAAAGACGATACCACCGCCGGCTTCTACGGCTAAAGCGTGCATAATGTACGAGCCGGTAGGAATGTCGCCACTGGCCAAAATGCCCAGTAAGATAACAAAGATAACCACACCAATGCCGTCATTAAACAACGACTCGCCTGCGATAACCGTCTCTAAGCTTTTTGGAGCGCCGGCGGAGGCTAGAATACCCATCACCGCAATAGGATCAGTCGGTGAGATAAGCGCGCCGAATAATAAGCACCAGATAAAAGATAAGTCAAAACCAAGCAGTGGCATAGTGAAGTAGACAGCGGCTGCGATTAAAACGGATGAGATAATCGTACCCAAACAGGCCAAGATAGCGATTGGCAATTTATAAGCGCGCAAGTCACTGATATTGACATGCAGAGCGCCGGCAAACAGCAGCATCGATAACATGCCATCAAGCAGCACTTCTGTGAAATCTAGCTCTGCCAATAAGCCTTTTTCATAATCAATTAGCTCATCAAATCCCATAAACCCTAAAAATATGGCAAATATAGACACTAAAAGCGAGATGACCATCACGCCGATGGTAGTAGGCAAGCCGATAAACCGCTTATTTACATAAGCCAGTAGGGCGGTAATACTTAAAAAAATAGCACTGATTTCCAGAATGCTGAGGCCGGTATTGTGCTCCATGATATTTGTATTATTCCTAAATATATTTGAAAAAGATGAACCCAAATAAGAGCAATATTAGACCGCGCTTGTTTGGATGTTATTAAGAGGATAAGAGAACGGTCAAATTAATAGCATGCTCTATAGAATTATTACCATGCTCTATAGACCATATTTGAGTTACTTTTCAGGGTTATCGTCTTCAGTAATCAGTGGCTTGTCACCATGCGGTGCTAGCACACCTAACAGACCGTGCTTTTTATGCCCTTTCTTTTTACTTGAATCAGAGGCATAGTCCTCATCATCTCCTTGAGGAATGATGGCTTCTTTACCCTTATTATCCTTTGTTACCTTAGCGTCTCTTTCAAACGTTTCCGCTTCAAGAGTCCCTTTTTGCTGCTCTTTGCGCTCTCTTTCCTCATCGGTGTCCGTTTTTGCACGTGGCCCCCCTTTTGAGAAGACAACAGACAGAGGAATGTTTAACTCTTGCTTGGCGTAATCTTCGGTATGAATAAAACGCTTGCTTAATAAGCTCAGCCAAGGATCCTTGGTATTAGGATCCATTTCATCAAGTTCATCTTTAATTGGTAGTGGATAAGGCAGGGTGCGATAAAACTCCCAAAGCGTGATGTTGTCCAAGTCTTTTTTGAGGATATAGTCATCGTCATCGGTAATTGCAATTAGATGACAATCTTTTAGATAGTTAATATAGGTGTACCATTTTGGTAACTCTTTACGGCCGAGCACGTTACGTAGCTCTTGCTCGCTAACGGACTCACCTTGTTGATAACGGTCATAAACCAGATTGAGCATATCCAATAAGCTAAGCAGAGGATGGCGTGGATAGACCTCACCAGTTTCAAAGATAGTCAAGGTATAGCTAATCTCGACCCCAACTAAGATTAGGTTCCAAGATAGATAAATCCATAATAAGAAAATCGGCAATGCCGCAAAGGCACCATAAATGGCTTCATAACTGGTGAAGTTCGCCATAACGGTACCGAAGACATGCTTTAATAGCTCAAATAAAACCGCCACAAAAATACCAGCAATAGCGGCATTTTTAATCGGCACTTTTGCCTTAGGAATAAACCAGTACATACCGACAAAGCCGGCCATAGTCACCGCATAAGAGGCAATTTGAACCCAAAAGCCCCAATCAATGCCGTAGCCGGCGACTTGTTGGTTTAAAAAGCTTAAGCTTTGAACCGCACTTGAGACGATAAATGCTGTACCTAAAACCAAAGGTCCTAGCGTAATGATGGTCCAATAACGCATCACACTTTTAAGGCCACCCGAACGGTCTTCAACGCGCCAAATCTGGTTGAAGGCACGCTCAACCGTAGTCAGTGTCATAATAGTAGTGACAAACAATACCATGGCACCGATAGCGGTTAAGTTGCTCGATTTTTCGGCAAAGTTATTGATGTAATCACTAACCTGAATGCTTGATTGCGGCAATAGGTTGCTATAAATAACCTGTGATATCTGCTCACGCACCGATTCTAATGCAGGTACAGATGATAAAATCATCAGTAGCACTGTAATAATAGGAACGATGGATAACAGGGTGGTATAGGTTAGTGAGGCGGCTTTCTGTTGGCAATTGTCTTCAAAATAATGACTGATTAAAAAGCGTAGAAAGCTAAACCAAGTTTGGTCATAAAAGGGCAGTTTTTTTAATAAATTTTCCATGTCGGCTTATGGTTAGTAGTGGAAATTGTGGCTAGTTTAACAAAAATTCGTATATTAATTGTGAAGAATGTTTATGCCATAATGATATGATGCTGATGTTATATGGTGTCTTATATGATAGTCCCCCTTTAATTTGACAATATAAGCGCCTTATTAACCCCTTTTTAATGATTATTATATGCATCTTTACGGATTGATGACTTTATTTATTACCCTAGCATCCATCTATTAATACCGTTGAACTCTAGAAGGCCCAACACTATGACAACTCAAGACACTTCTTTAATCGCATCAAACTACGTACTTGTGCTGTATTACTCACAGTATGGCACCACCAAAGAGCTTGCTTATGCCATTGCTCAGGGTATTGAGGATGCCGGTATGACAGCGCGTATTCGCACTGTACCGACTGTGGCTGCAGAGACCACTGAGATTAAACCGTCTATTCCAGATGAAGGCGATTTATATTGTACTATGGATGATTTGAAAAATTGTTCTGGTCTGGCTTTAGGTAGCCCAACCCATTTCGGTAATATGGCCGGCGCGATGAAGCACTTTTGGGACAGCACAGTGACTTTATGGCTGGCAGGTAATCTACAGAATAAGCCTGCTTGCGTATTCACCAGTACCGGCTCAATGCACGGCGGGCAAGAGACAACGCTACTGACTATGATGATGCCGCTTATGCACCACGGTATGATGATTTTGGGTCTGCCATATTCAAATCCAGAGCTTGGCAATACCAATCGCGGCGGAACCCCTTATGGCGCCACTCATGTCAGCGGTGTTGCTCATGATGAACCGGTTACTCAAGATGAGCGCACATTGGCCATTGCCCAAGGTAAACGTTTGGCGATTGCGACCAAAGCTTTATTAAATGCGAAGTGGGCTTAGTTTATGGCAGCTCGTGGTACGAAAACGCCTATTGAAAATGAGGCGAATGCGCTGGCTGTGATTAATAAGCTACAAGGTCGTTTACGATTAACGTGGCTGGCATGGTTGGCTTACCGAGCTATTGGGTTACCAATTCTGCTCAATCAAATACTCGGTACCCAACCTAATATTGTCGGGGGTATGGTTTGGCAGCTACTGTGGTTAATACCCGCACTGTTGGTAACGCCTTGGCTCGTTAAGGGTAAATCACCGTATATGCTATTAGTGATTAGTATGCTGACCTTGGTATACTTGGGGGCAAGCGGCGTGACGGTGTTTGAGCGTTTTTATGACAGTGGAAGACTGGCGCTACCTATTTATTTGTTAGATACGCTACTGATTTTGTTGGTTAATGTGTGGCTATTTAAACTGCTCAAAAAGTTGCCATCAATGAACGGTCCGCAAGGGCATAAATAGACTGTAGATAAAACTGGCTGTCACTAGTGGTACTAAGAGAGGTTTAATAATCTATTAAAAAGATGAGCACTAGACTTGGTTAACAATCTGTATTAGTATTAACAGATTGCAACTTATTGTTATCAAATTGTATTAAATAAAAATTGATAAGGACGAATAAGTTAACTCTATTTAACCAAATCGGAAGGTCCCCATGAAATTATTTCCCTCTTTAACCGCAATGGCATTCGGTATTGCGATAATTACCGGTTGTTCACAACCTGCTGACGATACAGCAACTGGCGGCGAAACCGCTGGCGATACGAAGTTTATTACTATTGGCACTGGCGGTGTAACCGGTACTTATTATCCTACTGGCGGCGCCATTTGCCGTATGGTAAAAGCAGCTGAATCGCCAATTCGTTGTTCTGTGGAATCAACAGGCGGCTCAGTTTATAACGTGAATACCATTAAAGCCGGCGAGCTTGATTTTGGTATTAGCCAAAGTGATACCGCTTATCAAGCATTCAATGGTCAAGGTAAATTCAGTGATGCACCTGTTGAAGAGCTTCGCAGTGTATTGGCTATTTATCCAGAGCTATTAGCGCTTGTGGTGCGTAAAGACGCCAACATCGCAACCTTAGCGGATATCAAAGGCAAGCGTATTAATATCGATGTACCAGGTAGTGGCACGCGTATGACAGCAGAGTCTGTACTGGCTGCTGAAAATATTAGCTTAGATGATTTAGCGCTTGTAAATGAGCTTAAGTCATCTGAAGGCCCAACCATGCTAAAAGACAAAAAGGTTGATGGTTACTTCGGTATGTTTGGTCATCCTACTGCCAATATTAAAGATGCGGCTAACTCAGTTGGTATCGATTTAGTGCCTATCGATGGCGCGGCTATTGATGGCCTAATTGCAGATAACCCTTATTATGCCAAAGGTGTGATTTCGGCTTCTGACTATGAAGGTGTTGAAGCCGATGTACCAAGTTTGGGTGTAAAAGCAGTATTGGTTACTCGTGAAAATATGAGTGATGATGCAGTAACAGCGATTACTCAAGCGATTTTAGACAACTTTGATGAGTTCAAAGATTCGCATCCGGCCTACAAGAATATCACTAAAGAATCTTTATTAGACGGTCTAGCAGTTCCTCAGCATCCAGCAGCAGCGGCTGTGTTTGCAAAAGAAGGTATCGGTACAGACAGCGCTCAATCGTAAGCAATTATGATGCGTTAACTTAAGAATAAGCACTGGCACCTTGTCTGTGCTTATTTTTTTTAATCCATATAATCAAATCATAGTCAGCCTACCGATAGTCATCATACATAGCACAGTAAAAGTAGGGCAGTAGCCAGTACCGTTACGCACCTCTATATGACCTTGATTGAATAAAGCGCTGACTACCACCCCTTTTGGAGAGGACCGTGAATAATAATCACTCAGAGCCTGCAATAGCAAACTCAGATCCGCTAAATACAGATATTAATGATCCTAATATCGATAGCGCAGATGTTTTGGAAGGTAAGCGTGTGCTGCCGACCAATTCATTCGGCTATATGATTATTGGTGTCATCGCTTTTTTCTGGTCATTTTTTCAGTTGTACGTGGTATTGCTACCCGTTAATGACGTGTTTGTTAGATCCATTCATTTAGCGTTTGCCTTGGTCATGACCTTCTTGATGTACCCCATGTTCCGTACCAAAAAGACCATGAGCAGTATTCCGATATGGAACTATGCGTTGGCGATTGCGGCAGGGGGTACGTCTTTATATATCTTTATATTCTATGATGCACTTAATGCACGCTCCGGTGCTTGGTTACCCGTCGATGTTTGGGCGGCTATTGCTGGTATTGTGCTATTGCTCATGGCATCACGTCGCGCCTTAGGTCCGGCCTTAGCAATCATTGCCCTAGCGTTTTTGGGCTATGTGAAGTTTGGTCAATTTATGCCAGAGATGATCTCGCATAAAGGCGCTAGCATCAATAAAATGATGGGTCAGATGTTTTTGACCACTGAAGGTATCTTCGGTGTGCCATTGGGCGTTAGTGCTAGTTATGTCTTCTTGTTTGTCTTATTCGGTGCGCTATTAGAGCGAGCCGGTGCGGGTAAGTACTTTATTGATTTGGCTTATGCAGCGTTAGGCCGATTCGATGGTGGCCCTGCCAAAGCATCTGTTGCTGCCTCTGGTATGATGGGTATTATTTCAGGCTCATCGATTGCCAACACAGTAACGACCGGTACCTTTACTATCCCGTTAATGAAGCGACTGGGCTTTCCTGCGCATAAAGCGGCTTCTGTTGAGGTTGCAGCGTCGACCAATGGTCAGTTGATGCCACCGATTATGGGCGCAGCGGCGTTTATTATTGCTGAGTTTTTGGGTATGGATTACGCTGGCGTTATTATGGCAGCAGCGATTCCTGCTTTTGTGAGCTACATTGCTCTGTTCTATATTGTGCATTTAGAAGCAAAGAAACTGGGTATTAAAGGGGAAGCCAAAGATCGCTTACCAAAAGTTTGGACCGTATTTGTTAGCGGGTTACACTTTTTATTGCCAGTGTTTTATCTGATGTACACCTTAGTGATACTACGTATGTCACCGCAGCGTGCTGCCTTTAATGGTATTTTGGTATTGATGGCGATTATGGTGGTTCAGCCCTTTATTAAGTCGCTGTGGAAAAAAGATGGTCGTAGTGTCGTTGATAACGGTAAATCAGCTTTCGTTGATATTATCGCCGGTATGATTAACGGTGCCAAAAATATGGTACCGATTGCGGTAGCGACCGGTGTGGCCGGTATCGTGGTCGGCTCAGTGACCATCACCGGTATAGGCCTGATATTAGCCGATGTGATCGAAGTGCTGTCAGGTGGTTATATTTTAGCCGTGTTGGCGCTAACTGCGGTAGTATCGCTCATACTGGGTATGGGTCTACCAACCACTGCCAACTATATCGTTATGGCCTCATTAACGGCACCTGTTATTCTCGGGTTAAGTGGCGACTTGGGCTATCTAGTGCCTGCGATTGCCGCGCATTTATTCGTCTTCTACTTTGGTATCTTAGCGGATGATACGCCGCCTGTGGGTATGGCAGCGTACGCTGCTGCAGGGATTGCCAAATCTGATCCTATTAAGACAGGTTTGCAAGGCTTTGCTTACGATATTCGAACGGCGATTCTACCCTTTATGTTCTTCTTCAATAGTAAATTGCTATTGATTGATGGGGTAGATCCTGCTAATCCAAAAGACCCGTCAGGATGGCAGTGGATTACCAATCCATTTGAGATTGGTCTTATCTTCGGTATGGCGGTACTTGGTATGTTGGCATTTTCATCAGCCACTCAGCGCTGGATACGTGTTAAAACCAACTGGCTGGAAGTGATATTGCTAATTGGCATTACTGTCTTATTAATGATACCGAATATGGTTCAAGGTTGGTTAAACCTACCACATGAATACGTCAGTTACGCCATTGGCGTTAGCTTATATGCAGTGATTTATTGGCTACAAATGAAGCGTCATCACACTCAGTTACGCAGCATAAGTATGGCTTAAGCCAACTGTATTAATAAATCGCTATAAAAAAGCACCGTCAGATAACTGGTGGTGCTTTTTGCTTTTATATTCAACGATTCTGTTTTAGTTATTTATAACGATAAGCCGCTATTAACGAACTTTGGTTAATGTCATTTCCATACGGCGACCATCGTTGTTCTGTAGTACTCGAACCGGTAGATAGTCCAAACTTGGCGCTAACCAGAAGCTAGTAGCACGGTCATTATCGTCATGGATACGGTCAATACGGACAGTATCAAAAGTACCAGCCGGAACGGTTACTTTGGCATTACCAGCACGTCTAAACGGTGCTTTCTCGATTTTGTTTTTCTTAACCATATTGTAGTTGCCAGAAAATTTACCTGACAATAAGTCTTGTCTAATTTGAGCTTCAAGGCTTAAATCATCAAAAGCTCTGTTTGGTGCTGATAAATTACTGGTTTTACCGCGATAAGTGCTGCTAATGGTCTTACCAGAGTTGCTGAATTTAATATTATGCGTATTACCGACACCGAATAACTTAAAATTGGTGCTAGCAGAAGTTGGAATAATGGTATTGCCATTGAGCGTAAAAGTACTACGCTGCTTAGCAGAAGCGATACCGGCGGCTCTTGCATCTACCTTATAGTTCCAAGTGTTGCCTGATTTGGTTAGGCTACGCGTTGCGGTACCGTTATATTTGTTATCCACCGTCAAATTATAATCAGCAGTCATAGGCGTTAAGCTGTTCGCTGCAATACCCGAGGTAGAAGCAACGGCAGTTGCGGTTGCTAAACCAATGCTGGCAGCAAGTTTCTTAGTGTTGATATTTTTTAATGCGTTAAACATAGGGTTGACCTCATCAATTAGTATTCGTTTGTGCTATTATTCGCGGTTATTTTAATAATTAAATATCTAGCGATTAACAAGCAGCGTATTCAAGTGGGATAAATTATTACTTACTATACCCTATATATGGTCATACCTTGTTACATTTCCAAGGGCGCTATTGGGGTTGTTTTGTTAGCCAACCTTTCCACAGGCACTGTATTCATAAGGATTGGTAACCATAGGGTAAGTAATATGGCTTCGAGTAACAACTAGTCAGAGAACGGCTAGCTAAAGGGTGACGGCGTTAACCTTGCTAAGCCTACACTTGTAGTACTTGCGCTCGCTTGCCTTGTAAACATTTCAGACTATAGCCAGTTTTAAGAGGACATAAAAAAGACAGCCTAAGCTGTCTTTTTATTAAGTTATTACTTATAGATAGGGGATTAGTGTCCACCGCCATTAATAGTACGTACCATCTCTTCAACCATTTTCTTAGCATCACCAAAGATCATCATAGTTTTGTCTAAGTAGAACAATGGGTTATCAAGACCAGCATAACCCGTGCTCATTGAGCGTTTGATGACCATAACGGTTTGACCTTTTGCGGCATCCAAAATTGGCATACCAAAAATTGGTGAGTTTGGATCATCTTTAGCAGATGGGTTAACCACGTCGTTTGCTCCAATAATGAGTACCACATCAGTGCTGGGGAAATCTGAGTTAATCTCATCCATCTCTAAAATGTCATCATAAGGCACGTCTGCTTCAGCAAGTAGAACGTTCATATGGCCTGGCATACGACCTGCTACAGGGTGAATAGCAAAGCGAACATTAACGCCTTCAGATTTTAATAACTCATACAGCTCTTTTACCGCGTTTTGTGCACGGCCTTGTGCCATACCATAACCTGGGACAATAATCACATCGCTGGCATTACTCATTAAGAAGCCCGCATCTTCAGCAGAGCCAGACTTATAAGTCTTAGGCGCGCCATCACCATCGCCTGCTACCGCAGCTGTTGTACCTACGCCGCCGAACAATACGTTTAATAGTGAGCGGTTCATAGCCTTACACATGATGTAAGATAAAATCGCACCTGACGAGCCAACCAATGAGCCTGCAATGATAAGCATTGAGTTACCAAGGGTAAAACCAATACCTGCTGCTGCCCAACCTGAGAATGAGTTCAGTAATGACACAACCACTGGCATATCACCGCCACCGATTGGCGCAATCCACATCCAGCCGAACACAACCGCTAAGGCTGTCATAGCATAGAAAGCAGCCATTGATTCGGTGACAAAATAGATACCACCAAAGGCAATCATGGCAACAAATAGGATCAGTTGAACGGGCTTAACCCAAGCGCCGCCCACTGTTTTCGCCCACTTTTTCGCACCCAATTTACCGAAGGCAAAGACAGAAGCTGAGAAAGTAATGGCACCAATAAAGCAGCCGATAAATAGCTCAACACGGGCAATTGTACTGTGCTCATGAGTCGTGTTTAAAACTGTCGCTAGCGCAATCGCGACTGCTGCTAAACCAACAAAGGAGTGCATCAAGGCCACGGTTTCTGGCATTTCAGTCATAGCAACGGTTTTGGCTTTCCAGATACCGACTAAAGCGCCCAATATCATCGCACTAATAATCAGCCACAATACCGGACCTTCTGCTAAGAAGAAAGTAGTCGCAACAGCGATGGCCATTGCCGCCATACCAAAGCGGTTACCACGAATAGCCGTCTTTGGGCTAGATAAACCACGTAAGGTTAAGATAAATAGTATCGCACCAACGAGGTAGAACCAATCTGCGTGAGCCGCAATCCAATTCATATGAGTTACATCTGGATTCATGCATCACCTCCTTCGGTATCTGTCGCTGGTTTGGCTTTTTTGACTTTTGGTTTAAACATAGCAAGCATACGCTCAGTGACTGCGAAGCCGCCGAAGATGTTAATACTGGCTAGAAACACAGCAAAGGCACCTAAAATACTGGTCACTGAAATGGCACTGCCACTAATATAAATGGTCTGCAGCATGGCGCCAACAATCACAATACTTGATAGAGCATTGGTCACAGCCATAAGCGGCGTGTGCAGGGCAGGGGTAACACCCCAAACCACGTAATAACCCACAAAAATTGCAAGGACAAAAATGGTAAATATCGCCACAAACGGCGTGCCACTAGTAACGGCTGCCCCCAGTGGTGCGGTTGCTAATACCGTAGCAAGCATAATCTTCTCCTAATATCTTCTAAAATTTGTACATATAAGCGCTAAGTATTTGAATGTTAAATACTTAATTAGTAGATAGCTAATTCTTAAATTTATAAGTGTTAACTACCTACTAAGCGCAGCTGCTTTAATCCCTAAAGCGACTATTTACGCTGCAAACGCACTTCACCATTATGGGTTACTGCCAATGCGCCTTGGATTTCATCTTCAAGATTAATCGTCAGTACATTGCCATTTTCTTTATCAAATAAGGTAGTAATAAAGTTCACTAAGTTGTTGGCATATAAGTCCGAGGACTGTGCTGCCAATGTGGCAGGGATATTCGCCGCACCAATGATACGCACGCCATTATCAGTGATAACCGTTTCGCCAGATTTGGTACCCTCAACGTTACCGCCTGAGCTGGCTGCCATATCAATAAGCACCGAACCGGCTTTCATTTTATCCAGCGTCGTCTTATGAATCAGACGCGGCGCATTGCGTCCTGGAATCTGTGCAGTGGTAATAATAATGTCAGCATTAGAAACGGCTTTATCGACCACCGCTGCCTGATCCTTCATATACTGCTCAGACGGTGTCCATGCATAACCGCCAGTTGATTTGGCTTTTTCTTTTTCCTCATCACTCATCGGTACATCTAGCCATTTGCCGCCTAGAGACTCTACTTGCTCTTTTACTGACGGGCGTAAATCACTGGCCTCAACCACAGCGCCTAAGCGTTTTGCTGTTGCAATGGCTTGTAGACCGGCAACACCCACACCAAGCACGATGACTTTGGCAGGCTTAACGGTACCGGCTGAGGTCATAAACATAGGGAAGGGGCGGGCATACTCGTTGGCTGCCATTAACACCGCTTTATAACCGGCAAGGTTGGCCTGTGAGGACAACACATCCATGTTTTGCGCACGCGATAAGGTACGTGGCAACAGCTCCATCGCAAAAGCAGTGGTGCCTTGCTTGGCATAATTATCTAGCTGATCGTTGCGATAAGGATCAAGCATGCCAATCACAATGCTGCCAGAGGACAACTGAGCGATTTGCTCAGCAGTTAGATTCTGCACAACACAAATAATCTGCGCTTTGCTTAAGACCTCAGCTTCGCTGGTTACTTTGGCGCCAGCATTGGTATAAGCGGTGTCATCGTAATAGGCATGTTGACCTGCACCCGATTCAATAATCACTTCGTGACCAAGTTTGGTCAGCTTCTTAACTGAATCTGGAGTGATGGCAACGCGACCTTCATGTGCCTGCTTTGCTTGGATAGTGCCTATTATCATGTTCGCTCCTAGCTGTATGGTTTATCTAAACTTTCCCCGCATTCACATCCGATGTTTAAGCGCAATTATCTTAGCCGCTAAAAAACCTCCGGTTACGCAATACAAAACTAAAGGTTATCATTTAAATAAATGGTTATGAGAAAGTCATCATTAATATTTATTATAAGAATATAAATCAAATAATTTCATTGCAGAAACATGACCGACCAGTAACCTTTAGAAACAAACTTTAGGTTATACCGACAATGAATTACAGGCTATCACATAACATACTGTTATGTGTATCGTTAAAAAAATGATTTTGGGAAAATATCAGAAGGTAGGTTTAGAGGTGATACAACGACTGTCTCATTATAAAAAGTTATGATACGCTTAAATCCAAATAGCCTATCTTTAAATAATTAGGTCAATTAAACACATATAGCGCACCATAGCAGTTAAAATAACAAATCAATCACTAAGTGTTCATAAATAGCGAGCCTAAGAATTTAGAACTACATTTTTAGGAATACATCTAAAACAGCTTAGTTAAAATAATAATCAATTAAATTTCAATACATCGAGGAGGCGTTATGTATTTCGTATTATCTCCAGCAAAGAGCTTAAATGAGAGCGATGCGGTACCGGTTAATGTAGGCAACTACTATAGTCAGCCAGAGCTGATTGAGTACTCGCAAGCATTGATGAAGATATTAAAGTCAAAAGAACCGATTGATCTGCAAGAATTAATGAGCATCTCTGATGATTTGGCTCAGCTCAATGCACAGCGCAATCAAGATTGGGCATGGAGTGAGGATAAGCCATTCACCGATGACAATGCCAAACCGGCTGCTTATCTGTTCGACGGTGACGTGTATACTGGTCTTGATGTCTATAATCTTGATAAAGAGACGGTCATTTACCTGAATGAGCATTTAGGGGTATTATCAGGACTGTACGGTGTATTAAAGCCACTAGACTTAATTCAGTCCTATCGTTTAGAGATGGGCACCAAGCTCAAAAACGAGCAGGGCGATAATTTATATGAGTTTTGGGGTGAGCATATTACTGAAGTGATTAATCAGCGTATGCAAGATACTGCCAAGCAAGGTGAAGATAATGTACTGATTAACCTTGCTTCAAATGAATACTTTAAAGCGGTTAAAAAGAAGTCTTTGAATGCTGATATCATCACACCGCGATTTGAAGATGAGAAAAATGGCCAATATAAAGTCATTAGTTTTTATGCCAAAAAAGCACGTGGCCTAATGGTGAAATACGCCGCTGATAATAAAATCACTAAGGCTGAAGATTTAAAGCAGTTTGATTTGGCTGGTTATTATTATGTTGATGATTTATCAGATGATAAAACGTGGGTGTTTAGACGTGATGAGGCGAGTCAATAAATTGAAATGACTTCTAAGGTAAAACCATCAAAATAAAAAGACAAAAAAACCCCGATAAGCGATTGCCTATCGGGGTTTTTGTTGGCTATTTACGCATGAAGCGTATCATAAGCGGATAGGGAGATGATTACATCATACCACCCATGCCGCCCATACCACCAGCACCGCCCATGCCAGCCATAGGATCATCACTTTCCGCTTTCTCAGTGATCATCGCTTCAGTAGTTAGCATTAAGCCTGCTACTGATGCTGCATGCTCAAGCGCTGAACGAGCCACTTTAGCAGGGTCAAGAATACCCATCTCTAACATATCGCCATATTCGCCAGAAGCTGCGTTGTAACCATAGTTACCAGAACCATTCTTCACTTCGTTTACCACAACAGATGCTTCAGCACCGGCGTTAGTAACGATTTGACGTAAAGGGGCTTCCATCGCACGGCGTAAGATGTTGATACCTGCGTTTTGGTCGTCATTGTCGCCTTTAAGGTCAGCAAGTGCGTTTAATGCACGTACTAGAGCAACACCACCACCGGGTACAACGCCTTCTTCTACAGCAGCTCGAGTCGCATGTAGGGCATCATCAACACGGTCTTTCTTCTCTTTCATAGCGGTTTCAGTCGCTGCGCCAACTTTGATAACGGCGACGCCGCCTGATAATTTAGCAACACGCTCTTGTAGTTTCTCTTTATCGTAGTCAGAAGTAGACTCTTCGATTTGACGGTTGATTGATTCAACACGTGCTTCGATGTCAGATTTTTGACCAGCGCCATCAACGATAACGGTGTTTTCTTTACCAACCGTTACCTTCTTAGCAGTACCTAGGTGCTCTAGAGTAGCAGTCTCTAAGCTTAAGCCCACTTCTTCAGAGATAACCGTACCGCCAGTTAAAATACTGATGTCTTGTAGCATTGCTTTACGGCGATCGCCGAAACCTGGTGCTTTAACCGCACACGTTTTTAAGCCGCCACGCATATTGTTCACAACTAATGTTGCTAATGCTTCGTTTTCAACATCTTCAGCAATGATTAATAGTGGCTTGCTTTGCTGCATTACTTGCTCAAGTAATGGTACGATTTCACGGATGTTGCTAATTTTTTTATCAACAAGAAGGATATATGGGTTTTCAAACTCGGCAGTTAGGCTGTCTTGCTTGTTTGCAAAGTATGGGCTAATGTAACCACGGTCAAACTGCATACCTTCTACCACTTCTAAAGAATCTTCAAAGCCTGAACCTTCTTCAACAGTGATAACGCCTTTTTTGCCTACTTTCTCCATTGCTTCAGAGATAAGCTCACCAATTTTGGTGTCAGAGTTAGCAGAAATAGAACCTACTTGAGCAATCGCTTTAGAATCGTCAGCAGGCGTCGCAAGTTTATGAATCTCTTCAACAGATACTTTAACCGCTTTGTCGATACCGCGTTTAAGATCCATTGGGTTCATGCCAGCAGCAACAGACTTCATGCCTTCTTGTAAGATAGACTGAGCCAATACAGTTGCCGTAGTCGTACCATCACCGGCCACGTCGTTTGTTTTGCTCGCAACTTCACGAACAAGCTGAGCACCCATGTTTTCGAATTTGTTTTCAAGCTCAATCTCTTTAGCAACTGAAACACCATCTTTAGTGATTGAAGGTGCGCCAAAAGATTTATCGATAACCACGTTACGGCCTTTAGGGCCTAGCGTTACTTTTACAGCGTTTGCTAGAATGTTTACGCCGTCCATCATTTGTTTGCGGGCGTCAATGCCAAATTTTACGTCTTTAGCCATGAGAATTACTCTCCAATTATTTTAGTTAATGAGTTTTCTGTTTATGAATGAGAAGTATCTGTTGTTAATTGTTCAATGAGAGAGGCACCCGATTGCAATCGCAATCGAATTAATTAACCTTCTAGAACACCTAATACATCAGATTCTTTCATAATTAATAATTCTTCGCCGTCAACTTTTACAGTTTGACCTGCATATTGACCGAATAAAACAGTATCGCCAACTGTTACGTCAAGAGCGCGTACTTCACCGTTTTCACGGATTTGACCATTACCAACAGCAAGGACTTTACCTTGAGATGGTTTTTCTTGAGCAGAACCTGGCAATAAGATGCCACCAGCAGTTTTTTGTTCTTCTTCCACGCGGCGGACAACGATGCGGTCATGTAAAGGGCGAATATTCATTGTTCACTCCATTAAAAAGTTCAGTTAGGTTAATAAAAGGTACCCATATCACTCATAAAGTATTGTTATTGGGCAGAATGTTTTAATCATTAATGTCATTCTACAATGAGCTATGGGGTTGTATTGAAAATGGGGTTAAGTGGATAAAGTTTCAACCTACGAAACGTTAATTTTTTTATATTTTGTCAGCTGACAACAGCTACATGCCTGTATAGACTGGCATTTACTCATTTATATCCTTTATGTAATCTATGTCATAAATACTGAACACCTTAATAGGAGCGCTGCCCATGAATATGTTAATCCGATTTTTTATCTTAATGATGCTCCTAAAACGTGAGCTCTCAAAACCCAAAAAGCCGTCATCCAAAACTGTAACATACAGCACAGCCCACAATGAAAGAGACACCTTTGAACCCTTCACCCGCAGTCATCGTATTTTGCCACACGATATGGGCTTTCGGGACCATCTACCCAACTACCGCTATCTATCCTTTATCGAGCTCAACATCACCGGCTGGCTCACCACGCTCACCCATCAAACCCAGTACCAAAAGCTAGGCTGGGTCATCGCCATGCAAGAAATGGTTTATCTCAAAGAAATCAAACTATGGAACAAAATAACCGTCACCAGCAAGCTTGAAGGCTGGGATAGCAAATACCTCTACTTTCAGCATCATTTTTATGTCAAAAACACGTTAATGGCAATCGGTCTGACCAAATTTGTATTAACCGAGGAAGACACCTTGCACAAACCGCAAATTTTGGGTCTGCAACACGAGCACCTAACCGAAGTCATCACCACATGGAATAGCAATCAACAAGCCATCAAATCTCAATAACTCATCGCAACCACAGATTTTGGCTTGAAAGCTATCCAATCAGTAGCTACTCTCGCTTTTCGCTACTATCTGCAAGTCATGACGAGGCAGCCGCTAAGCGATGCCGTGTCGCTTGCTCTGCGCGCCACTGCATCACAAGCGCCTGCAACTCGTCCTGCCATGCAGTATATCCGCTTTAATCGAGGCTAAACCACACCTAACGCAAAGCTGATATCCAAAATATGCTAAAATCTATCGCATACTTTAAGAGTCGCACTAGCTATCTACCCTCTTTATAACTAGCTGGTATGCTAGCTGAGCTTAAGCCATAAATTACAAGTTAACTTTACTTTCATGCCAAAAGGAAGCCACTATGAACCAAAAACTAAAATGGACAGATAGCCTAGACATCGCTATCGAGCTTGTCGAGAAATTTCCAGATACCGACCCACAGTATATTCGCTTTACCGATTTACACCGCTGGGTAACTGAGTTAGAGAACTTCGATGATGACCCTAATAAATCAAACGAAGGTATCTTAGAAGCCATCCAAATGAACTGGATTGATGAAGCGGATTAGTATTTCTCTTAACTCTATTAGGATAATTATGAAGAAAAATACACTGTTATTTATGATCCTATTTTCATTATCTGGATGTTATGACCCGCCTCTGACGACTAGTGATATACGCTATGATATAGATGACAAAACTAATTTAAATGCACACATAGATGATACTGTTATTAATAGTATTAACCAAAATGAAGACGTAGAAATTCTAAGATATAAAGTAAGTAGTAATACGCCAGTTTTTGCAAGTGGTAGAAAATATGGGGTATTAGCTATTGAAAATAACTGTTTGGTTATTCAGCAAGCTGACACTATATGGGCTTTAGCTTTACCTATTAGTGATGACACAACCCAACATCAAACACATTGGGATCAATTACACTAGCGAAGCATTTTCTGATTTCGTAGAAATCTGTAGTGATATGACGCATAGCATGAGCCGACGTGGCAATTGTTGGGATAATGCGCCTACAGAACGCTTTTTTAGAAGCTTTAAATCTGAATGGATGCCAAAGAGCGGTTACGAAAATATCGATGAGGCAAAACAGGCTGTAAGCGCTTATATTTGGGATTATTATCAGAGTGTCTGAACCGCCCCGGGATTGTCGGAGACTCAACTTTCTGAGAGAATACGACAATGAAAACACGAAACTATACCCCTGAAATGAAAGAACGAGCGGTCCGTATGCTTATTGAAGCTAAAGACGACTACCCATCCACTTGGTCAGCTATCAAAGCCATAGCGCCAAAGATAGGTTGTACGCCTGAGACACTACGATCATGGCATAAAAAGCACATTGATAAAACCATTCCTGCAAATATTCAAGCTCAAAGCCAAGCTGAGCGTATTAAAGAGCTTGAACGTGAGAACAGAGAATTAAAGCAAGCCAATGAAATCATAAGGAAAGCCGCTGCTTTTTTCGCCTAGGCGGAAATAGACCGCCCACCCAAGTAATGATTGATTTTATTGACGACCACAAGCGCCAATATGGGGTCAAGCCAATCTGTAAAATATTACCAATTGCTCCATCAACCTACTACCGCATAAAAGACTTAAGCGACAATCCGGAGCAACGTTCACAGCGTAGTCAGCATGACGATTTCTATCTTAATGAGATTAAACGTATATGGAAGGACAGCAAATGCCGATACGGTGCTCGTAAAGTCTAGAAACAGTTGAAATCCGAAGGTATACATCCTGCACGCTGCACTGTAGAGCGTTTAATGCATCAGCATGATATGCAGGGTATTTGGCGAGGTAAAGGTAAGATAACCACTAAGTCTCGTGATGATCAAAAGCGTGCTGATGATTTGGTTAATCGTAACTTTAATGCTCATCGACCAAACCAGTTATGGGTAGCTGACTTTACTTACGTAAAAACGTTGAGTGGTTGGGTCTATACCGCCTTTATCATTGATGTGTTTGCCCGTAGTATTGTTGGCTGGAAAGTATCTAATCGTATGAACACCGATATGGTGATGGCAGCGTTAAATCAAGCCATTGCAGATAGGAACAACCCAAAAGATGTGATACACCACAGTGACAGAGGTGTTCAGTATTTATCCATTCGCTATACGGATAAGATGGCTGATTCAGGTATCATTGCATCTGTTGGCACGACAGGTGATTCATACGATAAGGCATTAGCTGAAACGGTTAACGGGCTTTATAAAACGGAGGTGATTGATTATTTAAAACAGCAGTGGCAAGGTGTGAGCGATGTTGAATTAGCAACTCTTGAATGGGTTGATTGGTTTAACAAAACACGTTTGCATAGTACGATTGGTTATGTGTCGCCTTTTGAGTTTGAGAGACGATACTATGATAGTCTTAGTGAGTCAGACAAAGCTGCCTGACTCAAGTAATCCACTCTCCGATATAGTCGGGGCGGTTCAGTCAGACCGCCTAGCTTTAATGATTATTTGACACCAACAGCCAAAGAGAGGCTTTATTTCAATAAACACCTCTTATGAGTTGTCCAGTTTTACTTGACCACTACATCACCTCTTGGCGCAATAATTGGAAAGGCGTAACGATATTCTTTGGTTATCTTAAAGACATCAGAAAAGCCATTTATACGACCAATGCTATCGAGTCATTAAATAGTGTGATTCGTACAGCTGTGAATAAGTGTAAGATATTCCCATCTGATCAAGCAGCTTTCAAGGTTGTTTATCTAGCCACTCAGCAGACATCTAAAAAGTGGTCGATGCCCATTCGAAACTGGACCTCTGCTCTTAATCGCTTTATGATTATGTTTGATGGACGTGTTAGTAAGCATTTAATCTAAATTGCAGTTACACAGAATGTGGGATGGGCTCCGTTAAAACTTCGAATGTTCAACAAACCCTATCCATAGTAACCCTTATTATTTCTAAGGATGAATACACATATTGATCACGGCATTCACTTTCTCTGTAGACTGAGTGAAGGCTGATTAACCCTTCTAAAAGAACCATAATGAAGTCTAAGTTTGCATCTTGACTATATTTATTGGATAACTTCTCTTCTATGAACCCCTTAACCCACGATTTATGTTCTAAAACCACTTCATATATTTCTGTATTTTCTCTTTGTAACTCATATGAAGCTCTGATGAATAAGCATCCATTAAAACTAAGCTCACTAAACCACATTTCATGCCATTCAAAAATTTTAGCTAATGCTTCAAAATCTTTTAATTCATTTCCCACATAGTTCTTTAGTGAGTTACGGAAGTTCATATCTCTTCTTTTTAAGACTTCTAAAGTTAAGTTATCTTTATTACCAAAATTTTTGTACATAGTAGTTTTAGAACAATTGGCCTCATCGCGAATTAGGTCAACGCCTGTATTGATGAACCCATTACTATAAAAAAGTCTTTCCGCTGTTTCAATAATTCTATCAGTAGCTTTTGTCATATCTCTCTCTCTTTAAGGACTAGGACTAACAAATATTAGTTGCAATCAGCTTTTATCGTGTTAACCTGTGTACAGGTCTGTACATTTATACGCCCGTGGACTTTATATAACAAATTAGTAAGTTCGAATTGTAGTGAGCTACTAATTAATTTCTTAAATTTAATGAAGGACTCCGAATGAAACGATTTATTGACAGAGCACATAAGCTGCCACCTAGATCAGATTTGCTAAGTCTCTTACGCTCGTTGCTAGGGGGGACTTTAGCTATCTTGATTTTAGAAATTTTAACTCTTTACTCAGGTTCAATATTTATGATGGCTCCGTTTGGTGCTACTTGTGTTCTACTTTTTGCAGCATCTAAATCTCCACTTGCTCAACCAAGAAATGTCATTTTCGGACATTTTGTTTCTGCTTTCGTAGGACTAGCTTTTCTAAAAGTGTTCGGTGTTTCTTTACTTATAACTGCCATGGCAGTTGGGGTTGCGATATGTGCTATGCAAATATTAAGGTGCGTTCATCCACCAGCTGGTGCTAATCCCTTAGTTATATTACTAACCGCAGATCAGATTAATTATAACTGGGATTTTTTACTTTTCCCAGTAGTATCAGGTGCTGTAGCACTCACTATAGTTGCTTGGCTTGTAAATAACACTAAATCTCTGTCTGCTTGGCCTGAATATTGGTTCGGCTTCATTGATTCTAAAAAAGAGGAATAAGATATGCCTGTAATAGAATTAAGTTTTGTTAAAAATAAAAAAGAAGTCAACTTTACGTACATTGCTAATGCGCTCATTTCACTAACTGCTGACATTCTCTATAAAGATCCAAAAGCTACCTTAGTGAAAATAAATGAAGTTAACTCTGACACTATTTTTACGGGTTCAGAGAAACGGGAGCATTACTTCAGCCTCAACATAAGAATAACAAAAGAAACTAACTCTAAGGAAGAAAAAGAACTCTGGATTAATACGGTAAACCATTTCATGAACAAATACTTCATGTCAGATGGGGGTGAGACTCTTAACTATATAACTATTGAGGAAACCTCTGCTGATTCTTGGGGTTATGGAGGTTTAACACAACTTTCGCTAAGCAATAAGAGAGATTAAGAATGCGTTTTTTTGATAGACCACCTCAAGAAAAAGATTTTGTATTCAATTTGATGTTTTCTGAATGCCAGTTCGATGAAGACTTACTCAATTTTATTCCTTATTTACCAGGAGTCCGAGAAGGAGTAGATATTGCAATTATATTTGATGAGACAAAAGAGATTCAGAATGGAGCAGATATGGCTATTTTGCGATATGCGCCCGGTTCTAAATCTCCTGCTCATGTTCACTGCGGTTTTGAAAGTGTTTTGGTTCTAAAGGGTACTTATATTGAGAACGGAATCGAGTTTAAACTAGGGTCATTAATAGTTAGATCACCTGGTACAGCTCATAGTTTAGCAGCAAAGAGTGATGAAGGTTGCCTAATCCTAGCTTCAAGATATAAGCCTACTCAACTTATTAAGGAATAGGCTATGGCGTTAGTAGTTAGTAAGGAGCATTTTGCCCATCAAATTAAGGAATCTGAAACTTTATTGGTGGGCGGCTTTGGATGCTGTAGCTCTCCTGACGAGTTATTAGTATCTATTAAAGAGAGATATGAACAATCGCTTGAACCTCTAGCTTTAAAGTTGCTTTCAGTTTCAGGGGTAGGCAATAAGCAAGGACTAGGATTGGATTTGTTGTCCAGCCGAGGGTTGGTATCATTTGCAATGAGTGGGTTCTGGGGCTTTACTCCTAGTTTGGCTAAGCTTGCTTTACAAGGCGAGATAGAAGCTCATAATTGGCCTTTAGGTGTTGTTAGGCAGTGGATTAGATCTTTAGCAAGCGGAGAAGACGGTTATTTTTCGAACGTCGGTTTAGGCACCTTTATTGATCCAAACCTCGGTGGAGGTTGCCTAAATGATATGACACGACCTATTTTAAACATTGTGACTCACAATAAACTGCAAAAAATTCACTTTCCATCAATAGAAATTAATTGGGCACTGTTAAGAGGGACAAGTGCAGATATACATGGAAATATCAGTTTTGAAGGAGAAGTAGTCGCTGGTTCTTCGATTAGTGATGCTATTGCATGTAAAAGGTTTAGAGGTCAAGTAGTAGTTCAAGTAGAGAGGTTGGTAGAGAGAATTGAGCCTCATGAAGTAAAAATACCAGGATTATTAGTCGATTACATAGTAGTTTCAGAGCATAAAAAATATCATACATCGTGTTACGAGGACTGTTCTACCCCTATCTCAGGTCCAGGTGATACTACGGAAGCATTAAAAGAAAAAATCGCTAAAGAAGTAGCTAGAATCATTCCAGATGATATTAAATATATTAACTTTGGTATTGGTGTCCCAGCTCTTGTACCAAAACATCTTAGGACTACTAAGCCTGTTACTGTTGAATCAGGTGTAATTGGCGGAACGCCATTCAGTGGTATGGCTTTTGGCGCTTCGCAAAATCCCCAATCTATTTTAGAACCTTCGACTATATTTGATATTTACCATGGTATAGGGATTGATTTAGCAGTATTAGGTTTCGCAGAAATAGATGAGAATTGCTGTGTAAATGTAAGTAAGTTTGGGGATGCTTTGAAAGGCTGTGGAGGCTTCATTGATATTGCTAACTCATCCAAAAACATAATTCTATGCGGCCTTTCAAAAGCTTCTAATGGAAAAGAAAAGTTTGTCTATAGAGTCGAACACTTAACTTTAGACTTAGCTCATCCCCAATTCTTTGACAAGGAAATTCTTATTGTGACAGAAAAAGGGATATCTCGTATAAAAAATGGAAAATTTTTTAATAACCAGATCGTTCATACATTCAAATAAGGAAAAAAATGAATTCTAATAATATTAGGGTAGCCATCATAGGCGCTGGTGCAGCAGGTCTTGCATTCGTTAGTACACTTAAGCGTAATTTGAAAGATAACAATAATAAAAGAATCATTCTCAAAGTATATGATGACTCTGACAATTTTGGTAGAGGAAACGCATACATTGATGATCTAAACTCAAATTTAATGAATACTAAAGCCAATTACTTAACTTATGATAATGGATTACCAGGTGATTTTTATTCTTGGATTCTTTCAAAACACATTTACTTGAAAACTAATTATCAAATGGAAGTTCTTGATGGCGATACTTATGTTCCAAGAAGTATGTTCGGTGAATACTTAGCCGAGAAATGGAAGACTGTGATTAGCGAACTTCCTCATAATCTCGAAATAGAAATTCATTCAACTAAGGTTGATGACATTGATCAGTTAGGCACGAAATATATATTATATTGCTGTAATGGAGAGGTAGGTTTTTCTGATTATTTGATACTCGCTACAGGAACTTCTAATCGCATAATAAGCGCTGAATATGAAGACTTGGGCATAAAGTTGATTAAAAACCCTTATCCAACAAAGAAGCTTCCAAGTCTTGTAGAAGGTATGAAAAACATTGTCGTTATTGGTGCACGTTTAAGTGCAATAGATACAGTGATCACTATAAAAGAATCTGGCTATGACGGGAAGATTATTATGCACTGTATTAATGGTACGTTCCCTAGTGTGAGAGGAACACAAGGACGCTATGAGAATAAGTATCTATGCCCACACTATATTCAAAATAATTATAAAGATAAAATCACCTTTAATGACGTTTTAAAAGCATTTGAATTAGAATTGAAGAATTATCAAGCGACAATTGGATGCTCTAGCAATGAAAGAGTGCAAGAAATTTTCGACCGTTTCCCACTAACTTCGCTTGAGGAAACTTTAGAGTACGAAATTGAAATCGCAAAGAAACCAAGAGCTTGGCAGGCTATATTCTATGATACTAATAAAGTAGTTTCAATTATTTGGCAGCTTTTAGACGATAACGATAAGGAGCGTTTCCTCCAGAACTTTATGAATAAGCTTACAGGAATGCGAATATCAATACCTTTGGAAAACGCTGAGAAGATTTTGTCATACATAAGAAGTGGCTCTCTAACATTTTCATCGGGAAGTTTCGATCTAGTCAATGAAATTGACGATAATATCGTATTTAAATCAGATTCAGGTTGTCATCAGTCAAATATTGAAGGTGCTATTTTTGCAATAAGTAGCCCCACTATTATAAACGATTCTGATTTTACCTTAGGAAAGCTTCTTATTGAAAAAGGCCTACTCTCTCCAGACTATTGGGGTGGAGTAACTGTAGATATTAACAATAATATTGTTAATGCAGACAATACTGTCAATAATACGACATATGTTATAGGTGATCTTTCCAAAGGAAAGCATTTATTTCTAGCCGCATTAGATATTATACGAAGACAGGCAGACTTTTGTGCTACTGACTTTTTAAAGAAAAATCTTCAACTCCAGCTTAACGAAAATGAGTTATCTACTGTTGATTGTTAGGTAACCTGACGAGTAAACCCCTTATTTCTCTATATCTTTTACTTAATTACACAATCAGAATATTACTGTAAATACCCCATTCTTAACACAACATCATCGTAGAATAATTAAGCCACCTGCCTGTACTCAGCAGGTGTCATATCATTAAGTGAATCATGGGGTCTTTCGGTGTTATAAACCTTGATCCATTCTTCAGTCAGCTTATTGACTTCATTTAAATCATTGAATAAATAACAATCCAAAACCTCATTGCGATAACTACGATTAAACCGTTCAATATAAGCATTCTGATAAGGACTGAACCGCCCCGACTATATCGGAGAGTGGATTACTTGAGTCAGGCAGCTTTGTCTGACTCACTAAGACTATCATAGTATCGTCTCTCAAACTCAAAAGGCGACACATAACCAATCGTACTATGCAAACGTGTTTTGTTAAACCAATCAACCCATTCAAGAGTTGCTAATTCAACATCATTCACACCTTGCCACTGCTGTTTTAAATAATCAATCACCTCCGTTTTATAAAGCCCGTTAACCGTTTCAGCTAATGCATTATCGTATGAATCACCTGTCGTGCCAACAGATGCAATGATACCTGAATCAGCCATCTTATCCGTATAGCGAATGGATAAATACTGAACACCTCTATCACTATGATGAATCACATCTTTAGGATGATTTCTGTCCGCTATCGCTTGGTTGAGTGCTGCCATCACCATATCGGTGTTCATACGATTAGACACCTTCCAGCCAACAATACTGCGGGCAAACACGTCAATGATAAAGGCGGTATAAACCCAACCACTCAGCGTTTTAACGTAGGTAAAGTCAGCCACCCATAGCTGGTTCGGTCTATGTGCGCTGAAATTACGATTAACTAAGTCGTCTGCCCGTATTTGATCATCACGAGACTTAGTGGTTATCTTACCTTTACCTCGCCAAATACCTTGCATGCCATGCTGGCGCATTAACCGCTCTACAGTGCAACGTGCAGGATGTACACCTTCGGATTTCAACTGTTTCCAGACTTTACGAGCACCGTATCGGCATTTGCTGTCCTTCCAAATACGTTTAATCTCTTTAAGATAGAAGTCGTCATGGCAACTACGCTGTGAACGCTTTTCAGGCGTTTCTTCTAGATCTTTAGCACGATAGTATGTGGATGGAGCAATCGGTAACACTCTACAGATTGGCTCGACTCCATATTGTTGTTTGTGATCGTCTATAAAATCAACCATTACTTGTGTTTGCGGTCGAGCTCCGCCTGGGCTTCAATACCAGCTGCTTTCTTTATAATCTCATTGGCTTGCTTTAACTCTCTGTTCTCACGTTCAAGCTCTTTAATACGCTCAGCTTGACTTTGAGCTTGAATATTCGCAGGAATAGTTTTATCAATGTGCTTTTTATGCCATGATCTTAGGGTCTCAGGCGTGCAACCTATCTTTGGCGCTATGGCTTTGATGGCTGACCAAGTGGATGGGTAGTCGTCTTTAGCTTCAATTAGCATACGGACGGCTCGCTCTTTCATTTCAGGGGTATAGTTTCGTGTTTTCATTGTCGTATTCTCTCAGAAAGTTGAGTCTCCGACAATCCCGGGGCGGTTCAAATATTAACCTAACAACGCCTCAAGTATCTTTTCATATATCTGCGCCAACTTGCCAATGTCATCCATTTCTACCTTTTTATCAACCTGATGAATGATGGAGTTACGCATGCCTAGCTCAACCACTTGAGCGCCGTTGGCGCAATAAATCGACCATCGGAAGCTTACGTAGGGTGTGGTTAGTTTTATCAAGGCTCGAAGAGGTGAAGATAAAAACGTACCCTACCTTTTTTGTGGCGAAAAACAATCTTTGTCCTACCATTTTGGTGGCGTTTTGCTAACCGCACCCTATACCCTACACACTCTTTATAATTACAAAATATATTTGCAAGAATGAGATGTTACCGCTAGCCCTGATAGAAGCGGTAGCTTGGTGGGTTGTGGGGCATATAGCATCTTACACAGGAGTGGTCGCTTGAATAATGGAACACTCTTGTGTTTAGATGCTGTGCCCCACAGGCAACCAACTACAAGCGGATAGCAGGATTAGCTCCAAAAAATTCAATCAGAATTGCAAATTAACCCAACAACAATTCTTCTAGCATCTTCTCATATATCTGTGCCAGTTTACCTAAGTCGTCTACCTCTACTTTTTCATCAACCTGATGAATGGTCGCATTACGTACACCCAGCTCAACCACTTGCGCACCAGTTGGCGCAATAAAACGACCGTCAGAGGTTCCGCCTGAGGTCGATAACTGAGTATCAATACCAGTCACTTCTTTGATGGCTATTTTACACGCATCCACCAACTTACCCTCAGCGGTTAAGAATGGATTGCCTGATAGTTTCCATTCAATATTGTAAGTGGCCTGGCTGTCATTAAAATGTTTGTCTAAGATCTCATGCGTTTTAGCACGAAGCTCTTCTTCTGTGGTTTCTGTGGAGAATCTAAAGTTAAAAACCACTTCTACCGTTTCAGGAATGACATTGTTAGCGCCCGTACCGCCATTAATATTAGAGATTTGCATAGTCGTAGCAGGGAAGTGGTCGTTACCTTCATCCCAAACGGCGCTTTCAAATTCGGTTAGCGCTGGCAAGAGGGCATGAATGGGGTTGACTGCCAAATGCGGATAAGCGACATGACCTTGTTTACCAGTGACGGTCAAAATACCGCCCAACGAACCACGGCGACCATTTTTGATGATGTCACCAAGCGTGTCTGTGCTAGAAGGCTCACCAACCAAACAATAAGTGATTTTCTCATTGCGTGCTTCTAACGCCTCAATCACTTTGACTGTACCATTGATAGAAGGACCTTCTTCATCTGAGGTGATTAACATCGCAATCGAGCCGTTATGGTCAGGGTGTTTTTTAACAAAACTTTCAGCAGCAACGGTAAAAGCGGCAATACCTGTCTTCATATCGGCAGCTCCGCGACCCCAAAGAAAGCCGTCTTTAACCGTCGGTTCAAAGGGCGGGATTTTCCAGTTATCAGGATTACCGGTTGGTACCACATCGGTATGACCGGCAAAGCAGATAACAGGCTCTTGGCTGCCGCGTCGTGTCCATAAGTTTTTGACCTCAGCATCACGGCCCGTCGCATTTTTATCACCGAAGTACATAAACTCACTGTTAAATCCTAGTGGCTCTAAGCGCTCAACCAATACATCCTGCGCTCCTTTGTCATTCGGGGTCACAGAGTCACGACGCATTAAATCAATACTTAACTCTAACGTGGCTTGTTGATGATGGGTGGTATTATCCGATTGGTTGTTAGCGCTCATAGGTACCTCAAAGTAATGTATAGAAAATAAATAACCGTTAATAAAGGGTCAAAACAGTCAATAAAGTAGGTGATAATGTTGTTGTTATAACTCTAATGTTTATAAGCATAACAGCTATTAAGGTTCAGGGATAAAGACCGCATCGTCACGGCGCAGCCAAGTGGCAATAGAATAACGCTGACGATGGGCAATCTCGACTTGATGCTGTAGATTGCTATCAAAAACAACCAAACGATTAGCTTTCGGTAGTAATTGATGCTGCTCATTTTGCATATCAATCAGCGATAAGGCGCCGCCATCCTCAAGCGTCCATTCATCATTTAAATAAAATACCGCTGAGATAACGCGTTCATCACGGCCAACGGGGTTATCAGAATGCCATTTATAACCAAACCCTGGCGGATAGCAGGCATAGTGTGCTTCACTATGGCGAATACCAGCAAAAAACAGTCGATTAAACAGATGCGCTAATTCATTGATACTTTGTAAATAGTTGTAGCCGGCAAAAAAGTGTTTGGTAATCCAGCGAATACGGTCGCCACGGATATCCGTTTGACGAACGCCTTCTGTTAATAGCGCATCACGGTAATCAACAAAGCCGCTCTCTGCTTGCAGCGCCAGTAGCGCAGTGGGCTGATATACATTATCTAATACGATGAAGCCTTTATTGACAAAATCATCTAAAACCGTGTCGTCCAAACGTTGCTGCCAATGTGTCTCAAAATCTGCTTGTCTTAAAGCCTGCTGAGTGTCAGACAAGTCTAGCTGATTTATATCTGCTGCTGGCACGCCTGATAAAATCTCTTGCGCAATATGGTCGGCAATGTCTCTGGACTGTTCTAGTGCCTCTGGCTTCAGCGGTGGCGGAATATCGACGGTAATAGGGTCTTGATAGCCCCATTGGGTAGTGTCTAAATTACTTTCAACGGCCGTATCAACGACTTTAGTCATGAACCGATACCCTTGTATAGGTTAAGGAAAATATAGAAGTCGGTAGAGGGTGGTACAGTATCCTATCAATTCTGAATTAGCTGCCAATCAGCGGCTAACCCTTACAGCCTGAATAAATTTCAACCAATTATCAATTATAGGATTGTCAGATATAAAGAACAGCAATGGGCTATAATGGGTGCATTCAAGCAGTCAGCTAAATAGGGGTATTAACTATTAATATACTCATTTTAAACCTGCTTATGCTACCATAGAACTAATTTTTGATACCGAAACTTTCTACAATAAAACAAGCCAACTTATGAATTACAAACATGCCTATCACGCCGGTAATTTCGCCGACGTTGTTAAACACATCTTACTTGTCCAACTGCTTAATCAAATGAGCAAAAAGGGTAAGCCTTATTATGTTCTTGATGCTTACGGCGGTCGTGGTCTTTACTCGCTAAGCAGTGAAGAGTCGCGCAAAACAGGCGAAGCCAAAGGCGGCGTACAAAAGATTTTGGATGCCGATATCTCTGAAGCACCAGATGCCGTTCGTCAATATGTTGATGATATCAAGCAAGCCCGTCAAACCTACGACAAGCACGTTTATCCTGGTTCACCATGGTGGATTGCTAACCATGCCGAGAAGAATCCAGATGCAAACTTACGTGCCGAAGCTTTCGAATTCAAAAATACAGAATACGATGCGCTAAATTATCAGCTGTATCAGCTACCGATTGGTATTCATAACCGTGATGCTTTTGAAGGTATCCGTGCGGTTATTCCACCAGTAGAACGCCGTGGTGTGATTTTGATTGACCCACCTTATGAGCAAGAGCACAAAGACTTTAGCCGATTGGTCGATTTACTTGTGGCAAGCACTAATAAATGGCCACAAGGTGTGTATGCGCTTTGGTTCCCAATCAAGAATATTGATGCGGTTGAGCTGTTTTATAAGAAAATGAAGCGTACAGAGATTCGCAAACAGCTGTTATGTGAGCTAAATGTTTATCCAAATGATGTAGCAGCGGGCCTAAACGGTACCGGCATGCTGATTATTAACCCGCCTTGGCAGTTTGATCAAAGTGCACGTCAGATTTTAAACTTCCTACAGCCATTACTGCGTCCTGAAGATGCCCCTGAGTTACCACAAAGTCAAGCAGTCAACGTTCGCTGGCTTGTTGGAGAATAGTCAGGGTTCTATCATTTCTTAAGTCTATCGTTATAGGGAGCTAAAAGAAGTGTCATTATTAGAGTAATCTGATGGTGACGCCTATACTCAGCTCACAGTGGGCCCAAGTATTTACTGCGTTAAATCTAATAACCCCAGTCTGAAAGTTGATCAGCTCATTGACATCTATCATCATAATAACGATTGCATATTAAGCAGTTAGGGAACAGAGTGCTAGAAATTAGGGATTTATTATGACCACACCACCAACACATTCAAACACACCAGATAATAGCAAATCCAATCATACCACTGCGTCTATAACACGTGAGTCGGGTACGGCCAATGTACCTATATCCCATCAAGACAGTGATTACAATCGCCGCATTGCTGAAAGTGGTGATTATGATGGTTTGACCTTTGATATTATTGAAGAAGAAGTAGCTGACGGTAAGCCAGTGGTTAGCCGCGGTGTGTATCTAGCACCTAACCTGATTACCACGCTATCTTTGTTGTCTGGCTTCTTTTCTATTTTATCGAGTACCCAAGGTGAGTTTTATAAAGCGTCATTGGCCATCTTCTTATCCGGTATTTTGGATGGGGCAGATGGGCGAGTAGCGCGTATGCTAAATGCGCAAAGCCCGTTCGGTGAGCAATATGACTCTTTAGCCGATATGCTTGCTTTTGGGGTGGCACCAGCAATTCTTATTTATAGCTTTGCGCTGCAGCCTCTAGGTCGTATCGGTGTGGCATGTGCCTTTGTGTTTACTGCCTGTGCCGCATTTCGTTTGGCACGCTTTAATGTGCAAATCGGTGAAGTTGATAAGAAATTCTTTATTGGTTTGGCCAGTCCGTTAGCGGCTATTTTGGTAACCAGTGCAGTAATGGTCGCGATTGATCACAATCACTGGGTCGGTCAATATGACACGCAAGTGATGATAATCGCTGCTGTGTGGGTCGTAATGTGCGGCTTATTAATGGTCAGTAACCTTAAATACTATAGCTTTAAAGAATTTGATAAAAAGAAAGTGCCTTTTGTGGCATTGATTATCGCTGTATTGGTGATGGGTATTGTTTTGTATGATATTCCCGTTGGTATTTTAGCCATCGGTGTCCTTTATGCGTTATCTGGCATTGTGTCTACTTTAAAAGCCAAAGTTAAAGGTTAAATTAATAGCTGTCAGTCCTCTATTATTTATTGTGAGCGATGGTTTAACAATGTCTACTGTCTCTACGTTTATTCAAGCCGCTCGTCCTCGCACCTTTCCTTTAGCCCTAGCCAGTATCCTTTGTGGTACTGGCTTAGCTTTTTCTGAGATAGTCTCTTCTAATCAATCGCTTACCAGTCACAATTGGCTGGTCTTTGCATTAACACTTTGGGTCGCACTGGCTCTGCAAATATTATCCAATCTTGCTAATGACTATGGCGATGGTGTTAAAGGCACTGATGCCAATCGGGATGATAATAGTCCACAGCGAGTGATGGCCAGTGGTCAGATTAGCGCAAAACACTTAAAGCGAGTAATAGTAGGTTGGGCATTATTAACCTTTTGCTCAGGTGTTATATTAATTGCCATTGGCTTTGATAGCCTGCGCGACTTTCTGCTATTTCTAGGGTTTGGTGTTCTCGCTATTATCGCTGCGATGGCATACACCATGGGCAAACGTCCTTATGGATACCGCGCAATGGGGGAGGTGGCTGTACTGATATTCTTCGGTTGGCTCGGAGTAATCGGTAGCGCTTATCTGCAAACCCACCAATTTAATATCGCTCATCTGATTGTTGCTACTGGCTGTGGCGGCTTAGCGGCCTGCGTGTTATTCGTAAATAATATGCGAGATATCTATAGTGACAAACAAGCAGGCAAAATAACATTGGCGGTTTTGTTAGGTGACAGCCGTATGCAATCGGCTTATGGTTTACTGTTTATGGCTTCTTACATGTGCTATCTAACGTATGCGATTAACTTTAATTGGTATACATTGTCTGTATTAATTGTTTACCCCTTAGCAATAAAGCATAGTAATGCTATACATCTTACTCTACTAAGAAATTTATCAGATGAAGATCAAGTAACACGTGTGGATACAGTATCAATAGGTAAACAGCTTAAAAATATCGTCATGATAACGCTCATAACTAATCTATTGTTTGTCGCTGGCATAGCGGTAAGCCACTGGGTGTAGGTATTAAATAGTAGCAGTAACTTAATACAATACCTGTCTAACAAACGGTTCAAAAAAATTGCTACTGATTAAAATAATGAAAATTTTTTTCGTTAAGGGTTGACACTAGAATTAAACCCTCTATAATACGCCCTCACTAAGACGGACAACAGCGAATTAATCGAGAGATTAGAAGCGAGTTCACTTAGAAAGAATTAAAATTAAGTGTTGACAAAGATATCGAAATCTATATAATTGTCAGCCTGCTAAGCAACAACGTTATTACTAATTAATAATAACTGAGTGTAGCAAAAGATTTAACTTAGGCTTGGACGACAAGCTAAGAAACTATTTAAAAGCTAAAATCAAAGAACAACTTGTGTGGATTTTTGCTGATTTAGGATGCTAAAAATTAAAGTTGGGGCTATCTCTTATCGGGGTAGTGACTAACTATAAAAATTATCATTCTTTAATTAGTAAAGAAACTCGAAGTTAATTCATTATATGAAACATACGGAAAGCAAATTTGCTAGTAATAGGATGAGCCAAGTTTAGAAGTCTCTTTAAAGGACTTCATAGCAAGATTAAACTGAAGAGTTTGATCATGGCTCAGATTGAACGCTGGCGGCAGGCTTAACACATGCAAGTCGAGCGGAAACGATGGTAGCTTGCTATCAGGCGTCGAGCGGCGGACGGGTGAGTAATACTTAGGAATCTGCCCAGTAGTGGGGGATAGCACGGGGAAACTCGTATTAATACCGCATACACCCTACGGGGAAAAGGGGGCGCTTGCGCTCTCGCTATTGGATGAGCCTAAGTCGGATTAGCTAGTTGGTGGGGTAAAGGCCTACCAAGGCGACGATCTGTAGCTGGTCTGAGAGGATGATCAGCCACACCGGAACTGAGACACGGTCCGGACTCCTACGGGAGGCAGCAGTGGGGAATATTGGACAATGGGGGCAACCCTGATCCAGCCATGCCGCGTGTGTGAAGAAGGCCTTTTGGTTGTAAAGCACTTTAAGCAGTGAAGAAGACCTTATGGTTAATACCCATAAGCGATGACATTAGCTGCAGAATAAGCACCGGCTAACTCTGTGCCAGCAGCCGCGGTAATACAGAGGGTGCAAGCGTTAATCGGAATTACTGGGCGTAAAGCGAGCGTAGGTGGCTTATTAAGTCAGATGTGAAATCCCCGGGCTTAACCTGGGAACTGCATCTGATACTGGTGAGCTAGAGTAGGTGAGAGGGAGGTAGAATTTCAGGTGTAGCGGTGAAATGCGTAGAGATCTGAAGGAATACCGATGGCGAAGGCAGCCTCCTGGCATCATACTGACACTGAGGTTCGAAAGCGTGGGTAGCAAACAGGATTAGATACCCTGGTAGTCCACGCCGTAAACGATGTCTACTAGTCGTTGGGGGACTTGATCCCTTAGTGACGCAGCTAACGCAATAAGTAGACCGCCTGGGGAGTACGGCCGCAAGGTTAAAACTCAAATGAATTGACGGGGGCCCGCACAAGCGGTGGAGCATGTGGTTTAATTCGATGCAACGCGAAGAACCTTACCTGGTCTTGACATATCTAGAATCCTGCAGAGATGCGGGAGTGCCTTCGGGAATTAGAATACAGGTGCTGCATGGCTGTCGTCAGCTCGTGTCGTGAGATGTTGGGTTAAGTCCCGCAACGAGCGCAACCCTTTTCCTTAGTTACCAGCGGTTCGGCCGGGGACTCTAAGGATACTGCCAGTGACAAACTGGAGGAAGG
Organism: Psychrobacter sp. CX14; assembly: GCF_057396205.2. Classification (NCBI taxonomy): domain Bacteria; kingdom Pseudomonadati; phylum Pseudomonadota; class Gammaproteobacteria; order Moraxellales; family Moraxellaceae; genus Psychrobacter; species Psychrobacter sp. CX14. Next base: position 1,141,821 of record NZ_CM183187.1, read on the forward strand.
CGGGGACGACGTCAAGTCATCATGGCCCTTACGACCAGGGCTACACACGTGCTACAATGGTAGGTACAGAGGGCTGCTACACAGCGATGTGATGCGAATCTCAAAAAGCCTATCGTAGTCCAGATTGGAGTCTGCAACTCGACTCCATGAAGTCGGAATCGCTAGTAATCGCGGATCAGAATGCCGCGGTGAATACGTTCCCGGGCCTTGTACACACCGCCCGTCACACCATGGGAGTTGATTGCACCAGAAGTGGGTAGCCTAACCTTTTAGGATGGCGCTCACCACGGTGTGGTTGATGACTGGGGTGAAGTCGTAACAAGGTAGCCGTAGGGGAACCTGCGGCTGGATCACCTCCTTATTGACGCATCCGGTCAGCAAGAATTCACAACAAGTTGTTCTTTGGTTTTAGTAAGCTTTAAGCTCAGGGTCTGTAGCTCAGCTGGTTAGAGCACCGTGTTGATAACGCGGGGGTCATAAGTTCAAGTCTTATCAGACCCACCACTTATCATACGGAAAGCACTAGAAAATCACAGATTTTCTCTTGCGAAGCTAAAATGTGCTCCCAGCACATTTCTTCACGCTTCTCAGGGGCCATAGCTCAGCTGGTAGAGCGCCTGCCTTGCACGCAGGAGGTCAGGAGTTCGACTCTCCTTGGCTCCACCATTTGGTGATACAGATTAAGAGTAATAGATAAACCAGAATTAAGTGATTACTGATTACTTACTTCTGTTTTATACAGAAAGCATATGACGACTGGATGACAGCGTTATTATTATTTAAAAACATAGATATGAGTTGTAATACGGTTGATACCTAATCTTTCACGTTTAGGTGTCAACCAGTAACCAACCTCTTTAACGACATCAGTTGTTATCCCAAGAGGTTGGTTACAAAGTAAAGAGAACTGAATCAAGCGTAAATTATCAAGGTGATATCGTTATAATTGCTGACAAAGACCCTTTGGGGTTGTATGGTCAAGTAATTAAGCGCACATGGTGGATGCCTTGGCAGTCAGAGGCGATGAAAGACGTGACAGCCTGCGATAAGCTTCGGGGAGGTGGCAATAACCTGCGATCCGGAGATTTCTGAATGGGGAAACCCACCTAACGTAAGTTAGGTATCCTAATTTATTAGGAAGCGAACGAGGGGAAGTGAAACATCTCAGTACCCTTAGGAAAAGACATCAATAGAGATTCCCCTAGTAGCGGCGAGCGAACGGGGAGGAGCCGACTTAATTTTATGTAGAAGAACAGTGTGGGAAAACTGGCCATAGTGGGTGATAGCCCCGTATTCGAAACATAAATGCAAGCATATTAAGTAGTGCGGGACACGAGAAATCCTGTATGAAGATGGGGGGACCATCCTCCAAGGCTAAATACTCCTGACTGACCGATAGTGAACCAGTACCGTGAGGGAAAGGCGAAAAGAACCCCTGTGAGGGGAGTGAAATAGAACCTGAAACCGTGTGCGTACAAGCAGTGGGAGCGGACTTGATCCGTGACCGCGTACCTTTTGTATAATGGGTCAGCGACTTATATTCTGTAGCAAGGTTAACCATTAGGGGAGCCGTAGGGAAACCGAGTCTTAATAGGGCGAATTAGTTGCAGGGTATAGACCCGAAACCGAGTGATCTATCCATGAGCAGGTTGAAAGTGCCGTAACAGGCACCGGAGGACCGAACCCACTATCGTTGAAAAGCTAGGGGATGACTTGTGGATAGGGGTGAAAGGCTAATCAAACTCGGTGATAGCTGGTTCTCCCCGAAAGCTATTTAGGTAGCGCCTCGGACGAACACCATTGGGGGTAGAGCACTGTTTCGGCTAGGGGGTCATACCGACTTACCAAACCGATGCAAACTCCGAATACCGATGAGTGATATCCGGGAGACACACGGTGGGTGCTAACGTCCATCGTGGAGAGGGAAACAACCCAGACCGCCAGCTAAGGCCCCAAATTCCTAGTTAAGTGGGAAACGAAGTGGGAAGGCATAGACAGCTAGGAGGTTGGCTTAGAAGCAGCCATCCTTTAAAGAAAGCGTAATAGCTCACTAGTCGAGTCGGCCCGCGCGGAAGATGTAACGGGGCTCAAACTAGGAGCCGAAGCTGCGGATTTGAACATGTTTCAAGTGGTAGGGGAGCGTTGTGTAAGCCTGTGAAGGTGTGTCGTAAGGCATGCTGGAGGTATCACAAGAGCGAATGCTGACGTGAGTAACGATAATGGGTGTGAAAAGCATCCACGCCGGAAGATCAAGGGTTCCAGTCCAACGTTAATCGGGGCTGGGTGAGTCGACCCCTAAGGCGAGGCCGAAAGGCGTAGTCGATGGGAAATCAGTTAATATTCTGATACTTGTTTATGATGTGATGGAGGGACGGAGAAGGTTATGCCAGCTCAGCGATGGTTGTCTGAGTGAAAGGATGTAGGTAGACGGCTTAGGTAAATCCGGGCTGTTAATACTGAGATCTGATAGCAAGCTGTACTTGTACAGCGAAGTGGCAAATACCATGCTTCCAGGAAAAGCTTCTAAACGATAGTCATAAACGAATCGTACCCTAAACCGACACAGGTGATCAGGTAGAGAATACCAAGGCGCTTGAGAGAACTCTGCTGAAGGAACTAGGCAAAATGGTACCGTAACTTCGGGAGAAGGTACGCTGTCGATGGTGAAGGACTTGCTCCGTAAGCTATTGACAGTCGCAGATACCAGGCTGCTGCAACTGTTTATTAAAAACACAGCACTCTGCAAACACGAAAGTGGACGTATAGGGTGTGATGCCTGCCCGGTGCTGGAAGGTTAATTGATGGGCTTAGCGTATGCGAAGGTCTTGATCGAAGCCCCAGTAAACGGCGGCCGTAACTATAACGGTCCTAAGGTAGCGAAATTCCTTGTCGGGTAAGTTCCGACCTGCACGAATGGCATAATGATGGCAGCGCTGTCTCCAGCAGAGACTCAGTGAAATCGAAATCGCAGTGAAGATGCTGTGTACCCGCGGCTAGACGGAAAGACCCCGTGAACCTTTACTACAGCTTTACATTGAACTTTGACCTGACTTGTGCAGGATAGGTGGGAGGCTTTGAAGCAGATACGCCAGTATTTGTGGAGCCAACCTTGAAATACCACCCTGGTCATGTTGGGGTTCTAACTCAGGTATAACAATACCGAGGACAATGTATGGTGGGTAGTTTGACTGGGGCGGTCTCCTCCTAAAGAGTAACGGAGGAGTACGAAGGTGCGCTCAGAACGGTCGGAAATCGTTCATAGAGTATAAAGGCAAAAGCGCGCTTAACTGCGAGACCCACAAGTCGAGCAGGTACGAAAGTAGGTCTTAGTGATCCGGTGGTTCTGTATGGAAGGGCCATCGCTCAACGGATAAAAGGTACTCTGGGGATAACAGGCTGATACCGCCCAAGAGTTCATATCGACGGCGGTGTTTGGCACCTCGATGTCGGCTCATCTCATCCTAGGGCTGAAGCAGGTCCTAAGGGTATGGCTGTTCGCCATTTAAAGAGGTACGCGAGCTGGGTTTAGAACGTCGTGAGACAGTTCGGTCCCTATCTACCGTGGGCGTTGGAAATTTGAGAGGATCTGCTCCTAGTACGAGAGGACCAGAGTGGACGAACCGCTGGTGTTCGGGTTGTCATGCCAATGGCATTGCCCGGTAGCTACGTTCGGATTGGATAACCGCTGAAAGCATCTAAGCGGGAAGCCAACCTCAAGATTAGATTTCCCTTAAGAGCCGTTGAAGACTACAACGTTGATAGGCAGGGTGTGGAAGCGCAGTGATGCGTGTAGCTAACCTGTACTAATTGCTCGTTTGGCTTGACCATACAACACCCAAGTGGTTTTGTAGCTCTGATAAAACAGAGACAGCCAATTATTTCGATATCATCCTGATAATACATTGATTCAGGTTCTTGATATACTAGTCAACACAAAGTTAAGCTAACACTTAACCAACTCATATCTATACCCCCTTTGCTGACGACAATAGCACGATGGAACCACCTGATCCCTTCTCGAACTCAGAAGTGAAACATCGTAGCGCCAATGGTAGTGTGGTTCGCCCATGTGAGAGTAGGTCATCGTCAGCTCCCTATACCTAAAAGCCCCCGCAACTTACGTTGTGGGGGCTTTTTCTTTGAGAGGGCTTTTATCTTAAGGGCAGTTCTCACTATTAGTTAAGTTTTTAAGTTTAATTCAAACGTGTAGCTTATTTTATCATTATGTCCAAATAAGCTAGTATGATGGCTATAAACTTCTAACTTCCACAAGCTTCAACTAGAGAGAGTTCATATGACTACTTCAACCGTTGTATACCAAGGTAATCTACGCACCCAAGCTTTACATATACAATCAAACAATGAAATTATCACCGATGCGCCAACGGATAATCATGGCAAAGGAGAAGCGTTTTCTCCAACTGATCTGTTAGCGACCAGTTTAGCCAGTTGTATGTTGACTATAATTGGGATTAAGGCCACTGGTATGGACGTGGATGTTATCGGTACTAAAGCTGAAGTGACCAAGATAATGGCGGCTGACCCTCGCCGTGTGAGTGAGGTGAAAGTCACCATTGAGTTTAAACAGCATTTTGATGAGCGTACTCGTAAGGTGCTAGAAGCGGCAGCTTTGACTTGTCCAGTAGCAAAGAGCTTACACCCTGATATCCATCAAGATATCACGTTTAGTTATCCGAATAATTAATGCAATGGGCAGTAGAACTTGACGTACTAACAGGCTATAATAGTGTCATTTATTCAGACGATTAAGCTATAATGCTTTAAACCTATAATCAATAACCTAATGAATGGGCATAAGCAACTTATAAGGGTGGCAAGCCTACAAACCAGAATGCTTGATGCGTAATTCCTTTAAAGTATGCTGAGTGAGTTAATAGGTTTCAAATTAGGTTATAAATGACTTATCCATACAGTTTGATAAGGTTGTAGAGTTAAAAAGTCATTCGATAACTCGATTTTCTTATTTTTGATAAGATCTACCCAAACTTCCGTATCAAGCAAATTTATATCTGATACCAGTAGGGTTTGGTCTTGATCACTAATATTACTAATACAGAAGATGCTTTGCTTACCTTGCAAGCATTGACGCCAATATCCAAATACTTGTTGTCCTAATTGTAAGGTATATTGCGACGCATTAGGATGAAATGCGGGCTGAGCTTTCCTTATTTTCAAAAGCCTAGTTAGCATGTTTATTACGATGTAATTGTTAGATTCTGGGTTCTCAAGTAAAGATCCTAACTCATCATAATCCCAGCAGTGACGATTGATAGAGCGATTGTGTCCCGTAAGCGCTACTTTATCGTAATCATTAGAAGTGGCTAGTAAACTATGAATATATATGCCAGGTATGCCCTCCATACCTAGCATAATGGTTTGAGCACATATAAACCGCTCGATCTGATAGTTATCAGGGCCCTTAAAAGTACCTTGTAGCGCATCAAACAGAGTAATGTTTATCTCATAAGGTTTCTGATTCCCATTTTCTAAAGTGCGGCATGAAACCTCCCCGCCAAACTCTTTCATCTTATTGACAAGCTTATTAATCTCTTCATCATCTAGTAAGCCTTCGGCAGGGCGCAGCCCGATACCATCATGAGAGGCGATAAAATTAAAATAAAACGTACCATTTTGAGTGGGGGGCATGCTGAGCAGCCAACTGTTCAAATAGGTGCAGTCTCCTGAGGCTAGTGTATATAGTAATAAGGGCGGTAATGAGAAATTATAGATGCCATGCGCTTCGTTGGCATTACCAAAATAGGTCAGGTTCTCATGGTTCGGTATGTTGGTTTCCGTAATGATAATAATAGACGGATCGATATGTTCAATTAAAGTCCGAATTAAACGAACCACTTCATGGGTTTGTGGTAAGTTAATACATTTCGTTCCTATCACTTTCCATAAAAATGCGACGGCATCGATTCGAAATAATTTAGCTTCTTTATCAATATAAAATCGAATGATCTCAATAAACTTAAGCAGAACTTTTGGGTTTATAAAATCAAAGTCTACTTGATCGTGGCTGAATGTACACCATACATACTTAGTCCCCTTTGCTGTTTGAGTTTTCCGTAGCAAAGGTGACACTCTGGGACGCGTCACTTCAGATAAGTCATCCCCTGGTTTTGCTGTAAAGAAAAAGTCAGAGCCATCTCCTTTACCCGCGATAAAGTTCTGAAACCAATGGCTCTGCACTGAGCAGTGGTTAATGACCAAGTCGACCATTAGTCCATAATCCTTGCCCAAGCAAACGATATCATCCCAAGTTCCTAATTCAGGGTTAACAGCTGTATAGTCTATAACCGAAAAGCCATCGTCAGAGCTATAAGGATAAAAGGGAAGGATATGAACAGTGTTTATAGTGTCGCCAAAGTAACCGTCTAAAAGCTTATTTAAAGTAATTAAAGGCTTTTCACCTTTCTTAACCACACTATTGCCATAGGTAATCATAACAATATCGCTTTGATCCCAGTAGTTGTGATGAGATTGCGGAGAGACGATATCAGCTTCTGACTCGATGCCGATGGTTGCAAGCAAGTCAGTGGCTAAAGCCGAATAATTTATATCGCTATTATCGTCACTATTAACATCTGTATAGATATTTTCTAAATGGTGAATGACCTTGTCATAGAGCGTTTGCCATACCATATTACTTACTCCATAAACTCTTTTGTATCGGCTTCGACGGCAGCCAGTAAACGCTGTTGAATATCAGGTATGGCGCTGGTCACTCGGTTCCAACTAGGAATAAATGGAGTTTCCATAGGGTTATCTAGGAAACTTTCACCGGCTTTCATAATATTGCTAGCGAACATCTCCACAGCCTTTTCTTCTACGTGAATATCCAAAGTCAGGCCATTCATAACCGCATCATTATGATAAGTCTCAATAAAATCTAAGGCAATCCGGTAGTAAGTGGCTTTGATAGATCGGAAGGTTTCGGTGCTAAATATGTGACCTTGTGTCGCCAATTTCCTAAATAGTGCTTTGGTGATATCGATCGACATTTTAGATAAGCCACCTTGGTCATTATGTAGCGATAAATCCTGGTGCTTATGGTCGTAATTGTCACAAATATCTACCTGACATAGGCGGTTACGGGAGTAGTTACGATGCATTTCAGATAGAACACCAATCTCCAAACCCCAGTCACTAGGAATGCGAATATCGTTTAACACATCCCGTCTAAACGAAAATTCCCCCGCCAAAGGATAACGGAAACTGTCCATAAATTCTAAGTAGTCATTGTCTCCCAAAATTCGCTTTAAAGCACGAATGAGGGGCGTAACCAATAGACGAGATACTCGGCCATTTATTTTGCCATTAGCGACACGGGCGTAGTATCCTTTGGAGAATTCATAGTTAAACATAGGGTTAGCGACGGGATAAATCAGCTTGGCGAGCAAATCTTTTTCATAGGTAGTAATATCACAATCGTGTAGGGCAATAGACTCCGAGCGTTCTGATGCTAAGATGTAACCCATGCAATACCACACGTTACGACCTTTACCTAACTCTTTAGGGGCGAGACCTTTCGCCTCAAGCTCTTGATCAAGCGCTTTTAATCGCGGGCCATCATTCCATAACACTCGGTGATGTTGTGGCAGTTTGCTAAAAAACGTCAAAGCGTGGCGATACTGATCTTCAGTCGCTCTATCTAAACCTATAACGATTTCAGATAAATAAGGTACAGTTTCAAGCTCACTCACGATATGAGGCAGTGCTTCGCCTTCAAGCTCCGAAAATAAAGAGGGCAGTATAAGCCCCATAGGACGTTTTTTAGAGAATTGTACCAGTTCAGCTTCAATCTCATCGCTGGGACGGCGCGTTAAGTTATGTAAGGTTGTTACTACACCATTTTGGAAAAAGTCGGCCATTAGTATTCCTAATTATAATAGTTATTGTTAAAGTGCTCAGTGCTCAGTTTTAAAGTAATTAACGTTATAGCGATTAACATTAAAGCGGTTAACGTTAAAGCGGTTAACGTTAAAGTCAGTAGGGTACGGTAGTATTTAGAGTTCTAATAGTTTAGTCAGCATCTCGCTCCAGCCCTCAGGGCCCATAAGCGTACTGGTATAGACCGCTTCATTTTGCACGGCTGAAGGTGGATTAGCGGGCGATAAAATTCTTACTGACACATCAGCGGCCTCTAGCATCGCAATATCATTTTTACCATCCCCAAGGGCGATCGTTTTTACTTCGGTTTTATATTGATTCTGATATTCATTGGCAAGCCACTGTAGCGCTTGTCCCTTATCGCAGTTGCCTGACACATGGATAAAGCGGCCACCCTCTAAGGGAGTTGTGCCTTTTTCTTTTAAGGACTCAATAAACCTCGCTTTATCGTCCTCGCTCCCTAACCATAAAACAGGCTCACCAAACTGACGTCTAGCAGCCAATGAGGCAGATTGCTCATCTAGCCCTGTGCAATCTTGGATGTCTGAGACACTCATTTTGGAAAACTGTTGGTATTGTCCCGCATAGTCATCGCCTATTTGTGCGAGTAGGTCAATCCAGTGGTCTTTTTTAGCACTAAAGGTTTTGCACCAATAGCCATTTATTTCAACCGTGTCGATGGGCTTATGCTTTAAAAAGCTAGGGGGTATAAATACAGCAGCACCATTTTCAATAATAAAAGGACCATCAAGACCAATTTGCTCACGAAGGGGTTGCATCTCAGCATAGGTTTTACTGGTGGTTGGTATGACAGGAATGTCTTTCGATTTTAGTTTATTAAGAGTGGGTTTAGCCGCTGCAAAAGAATAGGTATGATGATCAAGCAGTGTGGCGTCCATGTCAGTGAAAATCAGTGATTTAGTCATATTTTTTAATCAATCTTAGGTTATTTGGCCACTTTTTGATAAGCAATGGTTCGTGTTTCATCGAGAAAAAATACCGTGTCGGTTACATTAGGAAGGGTTTCTAAAGCGTGCTCTGTCAGTCTTTGATAATGCTGTATAAAGGTCGCTATCTGACTCTCGGTCATAATGGCGTGTTGAAGCTTGTCGTTATGTGAAGCCGCCGCTGCTTTTGCTAACTTCTGCTCTTGCTCCAAGCGCCAATTAAACACGCAATCGAACGACGGTGCTTTTAGCAATACGCTATAGTCAATCGTATCAAATAGAGTTTGGTACTCACCGGCAAGCCTTGTATTGACAAATGAACGCCAAATAGCTTGTGGGTCATGCGATCTTTCTAAGGCATTGATAGGGTGCTGTAATGCTGCCTCTAGCTGAGGCTTCAATCCAACACACCAGCCCTCTAAAATAATAAAGTCAGGTGAATAATCAATGGTTTGCCATTGATCTATAGGGTAGGGGTTATCGGTCGTTTTGTCAAAGCGGGGTAACCGTGTGGGAGTTCCATTTTGTAATTGACGAATGGTTTTGAGGGCCAACTCAATATCATGGGTTCCGGGGACACCACGCGTCTTCAATAAGGGATGTATCGTGTTCGCCAAAGCCAATCTAGCTGTCTGGTCTAGATAGAAGTCATCTATCGATAGCGAGACGACGGTCTTACCCTGTACTGATGTTAAATAGGTGTCGATAAAGCTGCTTAAGGTCGTTTTACCAGAACCTTGGCACCCTGTAATGCCAATGATAAATGGTTTAGATGAATTACGTTGATGCTGTAATATTCGTTCACATAAGGGTTCGAACCATTGTTGTGCTATAGCTTCATAACTATCTGGTAGTTGATGGGTCGATAAAAAGTGCTGCGTATCTATTTTTTTATTCATGATTTATCCTAGTTAAGGTTTTAAGAGTAATCTTTGAGGTTATAGGGCTACATTATTCGTGCTATCACTTCATTAAACCCCATGTGTTAGGATTAATTATATTTATCACATAAATTAAGAGTAGGTTTATGTGTAAGATACAAGAATAGAATAAAAGAGTTAACCAAACTTTTAATTTTATAAATAAAGTATTTTTTCTATTATGGTCAGAATATATTTAAATTATTGAGTAGCAAGTATGGAATTTGGATTCTTAATAGATGATAAAAGTTTTAAATTTGATGAATTTGAAATAGCTCCTAAAAACGACTTTCCCTCTATTTTGCAAAATTTCTATAATCATGCAGAAGTTAGTAAAGGGTGGTTTTATGGTCCAAAAACATCTTTACCAAAATCTTCAAAAGAAAAAAAGTTTTTTGGATCAAACGCTCCCGTTATTTATTCCTCATTCTTCGAAATGAGTCCTACGCATATAATAACTTCATCAACTAAATGTACAGAAGAACATATTAGATTTCTAATTTTAGGTTATGGGTTCTTACAAGGTTTATATCTAGTACCAAAAGGTTGGAGTCATTTAAGTCGAACCGCATATGAACCAGGCTTGTTAAATGGATTATATTTGACTAATAATGATTATATTAAAGGAATGGAGCAAGTAAATAGGTTTTATATTGACTCAAGTGTAAATGAAAGAAAAAACATGTTTGCTTGTATACATTGGTTTTTATTAGGACAAAGCTACGAGTATGCTTGGGATAAGTTTGATGCACAATATAAAGTCTTAGACGGTATATATCACTTAGCAAAATCAAAGAATACGAATAAAAACCCTTCGCATGCTCAAAGACCTAAGTATTTAGCCGATAAATATGGTATAGATTTACCTATATGGGCTGAATTAGACTCTAAAGGAAAAAGTAAACTTAGTACCCTGCGCAATGATTTAGCTCATGAAGCTATATATGCCGGTCAACCAATAGGTTTCAGTTATCCAGAAGAAAATTATAACCTCGAATTTTCTGCTTTTAATGCTAAGCTTATTTCTGCTTGTTTAGGCTTAAAAACACCATACTTACAAAAACCAGTTAATAATAGAATGTATTCATTATGGAATATACAATAATAAAGGAAACAACTAGAGATTATTATTAGATTCATTTTTCAACACTTTAGTCATCTCAATGCTCAAACTAGAATACTTAAAACATCACGTTCCTAATGATCTTATTTGCATAAGGGTCATAGTTGATCGCTTTCGCAGTCTTCTTTTAGCTTAGAAGTTTATTTAGCGCAATTGATCCTTCAAAGTTTATAAGAACATAAGTTAAAACGAAAGACATTAAACCCCTTTAATAAAATCCCGCTCTCTCACCGAATCGACAACAAAAATGCCCAAAAAAATCCTACTCATCATAGCCCACGCACCGTCACCAAATACCCAAAAGTTGGCACAAGTCGCTTTTGAGGGTGCTAATCATCCTGACATAGATATCAATGTCATTCTTAAATCTCCTCAAGACACGCAACCTGAAGATGTGCTGGCTGCTGATGCCATTTTGATAGGCACGACTGAAAACTTAGCCTATATGGCAGGACTTACCAAAGACTTCTTTGATCGTTGTTATTATGCTGTATTAGATAAAAAGCAAGGGCTACCATTGGCGGTGTATATCCGTGCAGGACAAGATGGTACGGGCACAAAACGAGCTTTAAAGACGATAACCACAGGTCTTCGTTGGGAGTGGGTGCAAGATGCGCTAATATTAAAAGGCGATTGGCAGGAAGCATTTACGGATCAAGTATCAGAGCTTGCAATGACGCTGGCTGCTGGATTGGAAGCAGGTATCTATTAATTCAAAATTATAATTGGTCGGAGAAGTGGTGTAATGAGTCAAGCGAGTTTAGGAAACACAGATGTCAATAATTTGCATATGTCTAGACTGCCTTGTTCTCAGGCGTGTGAGAATAATAAAGACCCCATTTTAAAGGTGCTGCAAAACGAGCTGCAAGACTATTATCATGTGTTGGAGGTTGGGTCAGGTACTGGTCAACATAGTGTCTACTTCGCGCCAAGACTGCCATATCTGGACTGGCAGACCAGCGATGTCCGTCAGAACCATTCTGTGATTAAAGGCTGGCACGATCGTCATCCTGCACCGAACTTGCATGCGCCTTTAGCGTTTGATTTAACCACAGACTCAATACCACTAGCACTGTCTGGTAAACGGTATGATGCTGTGTTTACCGCCAATACATTACATATCATTGCTTGGGAATTGGTTGAGAGGCTGTTTGAGTTGGTGGGGGATGCGCTACCAGCAAACGGTAAGCTAATTATTTATGGGCCATTTAATGAAAATGGACATTTTACGAGTGACAGTAACCGACAGTTTGATAGACATTTGCGTCAGCGCGATTCAAAAAGTGGAATTCGTAATAAAGAGGATGTTATTAGCCTAGCATCAACCCATCAGTTAACCTTACATTCGCAGTATCAGATGCCTGCGAACAATCAAATATTGGTTTTTAAAAAAGTACGCTAATTTCCTAGTTATTGCCTAAGCTATTCCATCGAAGCGCTTCCTAGGTCTATGAGTCTATAGAAACTTAAATTCGGGATAAGAACTTTTGTAAGCCATTGTTTTTATTTGAGTTAGAAAATCCATCCCCAACCCTTCCTTTGGAAAAGGAAGGGAGCTAACCTTTCTAAAGATTGAATAATTGACACAACTGGGAATGATAGCGAAGTGTGAAAAGCGAGAATGGCTGCTTATCGCTACTTTTAATATCGCTACCTTAAATATCAGAACTTTAAATACGGCTACTTTTAGAGTTGTGATAATGTGCGTTATGCGACTTTGTACCAGTCGATTTTTCGAGTCATTATCATGACACTGGCGAGTAGGGCAAAGCAGAAGACGGCGCCGAGTAACAGGTTTAAATCTTCCATGGTCAATATGCCGTAAAATGAGGCGTAGAGTCCGCCCAATATAGCGGTAAACAGTACGGCGCGTTTGGCACTACCTAGCAAATAGTATGAATACCAGCCGATTAAACCGACGCAGGCACAGGCGGCAATGGCATATGCTAACCAAAATGTGATTTGTTCGGCAAGTGGTAATAATAATACGTAGAAGACCAATAAGGCGCTGCCTACGAGCAAGTATTGGATGGGATGGATGCGACTTGCTTTGATGATTTCAAATAAGAAGAAGGTTCCGAAAGATACCAGTATCAATAATAGCGCATACTTCATGGTGCGTTCTGTTTGTAGGTAAACATCGTTCGGTTCGGCAAAACTGACGCCAAAGCTGCTTAAACCAGAGCTATTGAAACCTAAGCCCTTATCTTCACCCACTTCTATAGCCGACCTGTCATCATAATAATCATTGTATTGTGAGGCGTCGGTGCTTAAAGACGTCGTGTCATTGAATGCACAAGAGCTGTTTGATTGGCTGAGACAGTTGTTCAGATACTGGTTATTTGCAATGGTTAGGTATTGGTTTTGCCAGTTTGCCTCAAAGCCTTGTTTGGAAAATGTTTTGGCATTGGGGAGTGCTTTGCCAATAAAATTGGGCGCATGCCAGTTGCTGGTCATGGCAAGCTCGAAGTTTTGTCCCGTTGGTACGGTGTTTAAGGTGCTGATACCAGATAAGGGCAGAGTGACTAAGGCGTTAAAAGAGACAGTAGAGTTGGCTTTGGAGTTATCTAAGTCAGCTGTGTTTGATTGAGAAGCCTGTTTTGTTGACTGGTTTGAAGCTGATGCTAATTGATTTGCTATAAAGCTGGGAAGGGGCGCTTCTACATAGCTCAGTTGCGATGAGTTGCCGAGAGTGTTTGACTCAGGGTAAGTGGCTTTAATGTGCTGTTTATTGATAGTAATGGTGGGAAGTGTATTGACACCACGTAGGTCTGATACCGGTATAATGATGCGGGCTTTGTCCCACTGAATCGTTTTACGATAGGTTTGATCAGCCGTTGAAGCATTGGCATTGGAAGCATTAGTACTAGAAGCGCTGGCATTAGTAGCGTTGACATTAGATGTAGCGACTGTCAGTTCGGCCTGCTGAGAGTCAGTTGAGGGTTTGATTTTAAATGTTTGGTCAAATAATAAGTCTCCATTGTAACTGGTAGCATGATAGATGCCGCGCTGGTAGGTATCGGTGCTGACATCAAGATCTTGGGTAGCCGTGGTTTGTGACGCGAAAAAAGTGTCTATCACGGTATAGGGTTTGGCACATTTGACGTTGAGATCCGTAGGTTGGGCTGAACAGCTTGGTGTGATGAGCGCTGGGACCGTGATAAACGGGGTGATGACTTGTTGTGGATTGACGTGCTGTTCAGCGATTTCTTTGATAACGGCTTCTGAATAGTGTTGCCGTTCAGAGATTAAAGCGCTGATCATATTAAGACCAATCCCAAATATCATGCACAGTCCTGCGATGATGGATAATTTGATAATGAGGGTTTTTTGCATAAGACGACCTTTATATTGTTTGTTTAGGTGAGGCGTAAAAACAAGTTAAGGTTATCTTAGAGATGTCATAAGGAAGGGTTATGCAACAAAGGTGGAAAGATAATGAAAATAAAAAACGCGATAAGGTGACTTATCGCGTTTTAGTTTGAATAAAAGGGCAGTTTTCTCTTACTGTAAACGCCACCCTTATGGTTACTGTCTAAAGGGATTAATTACGGCCAATATAACCTTTCAAATAGTCCATTGGGTTTGAATTAAAGTCTGGGTTAAAGTGAAAGCTCCCAGAGTGTTGACTATTAGGCGCAAACGCTCCGCTTGTGCTGCTACCACCGATGGTGAGTTGATCATAATCTGCTTTAACGCCTGCTTTAATGCCGACAGGTGTCGTGTCGGTAGTCGTGGCATCGCTATGATCGATGTCAATATTGGCAATAGGCTTCACTCCAGCAATCGTGCCATTTTTAATATCTGAGGCAAGCTGAGACGCTGCATTTTCAGGCGTATATTTAACCGGAGAGCCTTCTGTTCCTAATGCGATATCGACCTTAGTTTCATTACTATGGCTTTGTAATACCTCATTATTAACATTGCCGCCAACATTGCCTTGCAGGTTGCCTGCATTGACACTGCTGCCTGATACGTTGACATTACCACCAACGTTAACATTTGCATTGTGACTGACGTTCACGCTGGCAGGGGTGTAAGACTGACTGTCTCCAGTGTCAACGCCAACATGGATATTACCAGCTTTTGGAACAAGAGCGTCATTTTCTTTTTTGGTTTCAATCTTGCCACCAAGATCGACAGATGTGTGCTGACCATGGTTTGAACCCGCTGAAACATTAAAGTCGCCATCAGTATTAATAGTAGCATTGTCCGCTGTAACGTTGGCATGACTCACATTGACGCCTTTATCGGCATTGATATTTATCTCGCCTGCGTTGACATCGCTGGTGCCAGTACTTTGGCTATTACTAGTGCCTGCTTTGATATTGCCGCCAATATCTAAACTGCTACCTCCTGAACCAACTTTAACGCTGGCATCAACTGCACCTGAACTACTATGTGCGTTATTTGTTGTGCCTGCGATATTAGCAGTGTTGGTATCAATATTTAGTTTGTCAGTAGTGAGGTTGGTGCCTTGTACGTTGACTGTACCGTTAGTACCGCTTGTTGACAGGTTAACATTACCTGCGGTAACGGTATTATTGACGCCCTCAACTGATGAACCGTTATGCCCGTTTGCCCCAACAGATACGCCAACCGAAGGTTTAGGGGTCGGTTTATTTAGTGCAAGACCACCAACATTGACGCTAACATCGAAGCCACCGCCAGTTGCATTGCTGGTATTTTCAGATTGGACAAGGCTAACTTCTTTACCGGCATCAACATTTAAGCTACCTGGCGTGGTGATATCGCTTTGAGAAACCACCGTATCATCGCCATGAATATTAACGTTTGCGCCTTCAATTGTGGCAGGTTTGGCAGTGGTGGTACCGGTTTGCTCATGCTGGAAATTGGCTGATACGCCAACTGAACCTGTAGGGCTAGCGCCTTCAAGACCGCCAAGTCCGAGATTAATGCTAGCTCCACCAGTGTTACTGGTGTCTTTTGTGCTGTCATAGCCTGAAGCAAGGGTTACATCTTTACCAGACAGGTTCACATCACCTGTTGCCTTGTAATGGGTGCCTTCATCGTTAAGGGCATTTGTAGCTTGTTCGTTGATAGTGCCTGCGGTGATCGTTGTGCCTGAACCTTGAGTTTGTACATTATTGTTACCAGAACCACTTGCACCAATATTAAGGCCAGCACTTAGGCCTCCTTTATAATCTGCAGAAGCTGAAAGGCCAATATTAATATCGACATTAGTATCAGATTTGGTCTGAGTCGCATGGGCTTGGTCATGGGTAATATTGGTCGCCTGCTCATTGACGGTATCTTGGGCAGTAATATTTGTGCCTGAATGATGAATGTCACTGTCTGCTTTGATAGTAACGTTTTGGCCGCTTAATTGACTCGCCAATGGGGTAGTTGTTTGATCAGATTTCTTCTGATTATTAACATCTAGTCCTAATCCAACGGTCACACCAGACGTATCAACGCTGCCTTTAAGACCTAAAAATACATCGGTATAGTCACTAGCAACCGTATGGCTGTCATCTTGAGCAGAGGTAGTGACATTATTACCGCTGATATTAAGATCATTTTCAGAAGTTACTTGACTACCAGCAATATTAACATCACCCCCTTTAAGGTTGGTTGTTCCGCCAGAAACAAGAGAGCCTGATACGGTTTGGGTATTGTCAGTATCGACATCATGGGTAATACCCAATCCAAAACGCCAATCAACTGACGCATCATCTAAGGCAATTACATTAGTTTCTTCTGGTATGGAGGCATCTTCTTCAAGGGTAGATTCAGTAGGGGTAACTTCATTTAATGTGCCTGCATCAGGTTGAGCTGCATATAATGCAGTAGTTATAGGCTGTGCTACCTGAGCTGATTTTGAAGTAGGTTCAGAAGCTTTTGCTTCAGTCAGATTAGTATCAGCCACTTTTGCATCAGCAGCATAGAGCGAAGGCTTTGTGGTTATATCCGCTACGATACCTAGGGTGTCATGAACAGTAGTCACATCATGAACATCCTTAACACCCACAATATTAAGCTCTTTACCGGCTTCTAAATCAAGTAGTCCTGCTGCTTTCACTTGGCTACCGACAATATTGATGTTTTGGTCAGTGACTAAGGCTAAATTGGTATAGGATTCTAAGACCGATTCATGATTTGTCTGATCAGTTGTGGTCGTAGTAAGGACATCGATAGGAATATCAAAAATAGTACCGGTACGATGCAGGTCTACATTTGTGGTGGTTTCGGTTGCGCCTTTGATATTAAAATCACCGTGCGGAGAGTTTAGGTAGGCGTTTTTAACGGCCAATACGCGGCTGCCCGTCAGGTTTAGCCCTTCGCCTGCATCAATGTATAACAAGTTGCTGGCTTGCACATCGGCACCGTTTTGAGTAATGATAGTGGTGTCATTATTGTCGGTTTGTGAGCCAAATAATCCGCCCCAATAAGTTACTTTATGATCGATATTATGGGTGGCCTTGCTGGTTTCGGCACTAAAAGATACGGTGCCTGGCGTTTTAAATTCCATATCTTTTGCGACAATTTGCGCCCCTGCGTATTCTTGATCACCGCCGCTGGTCATCGCCGCTTTGTTCGCCAAAATGGCGGTTGGAATATAGTAATCTCTACTCGCTGATTCAGAATCAACAACGCGTTTTAATGCAATAGTACCTAGTCTATTTTCAAAGGTAATATCGTGAAACTCATTGGCATTACCACCGCTTAACGCAATGCCATTGCCTGCGTTTAGACGTACCACAGGGGCAACAATTTGTGAGGAATTGCCGGAGATACTGCCGGTTTTAGCGTCTATATTGATATTATTACTTCGAATACTAGAACCATATAGTGCGGTTACTTTATCGGTATGAAACAGGGTCTCTTCTTTAAGTCCACCTTTTTGAGTATTGGTAGAGCGATAGATAGTATTAATTGTTTTCTCACCGTTTAGACCGATATTATCGCCTTGAAGATTGACTTTATTAGCGACTATTTGGGTACCGTTGAGCGATAAATTTTTTGTGGTTTGAATATCTACATTGTCGGCATTAATGCGTGTTGGTAAATAGTGTTGACCGATTTGCAACGTGGTCGAGGTAATCAGCGGAGAGTCTTTTTGACTGTATTGTTGTTCGAAGTTCTTAATGTTACCGTGCATATTAAGATTACCGGCACGGGCATTGAAATCTTTAGTATTAAACTCGACACCTTTCACATCCATAGTGGCACGATCGTCGGTACTATGCAGCGTGATACGCCCAGCTTGCATACTACCTAAAAGATTACCGTCTAGTACACGGTCGCTTTTTGCAGCGATAGAAGTTGCGCTTAAGCTACCGTCTGGATTAATACCGACTTTGTTGCGTCCCATCACGACATTGACGTTGTCTGCATTTTTAATATCCGTATCGGCATAGATTAGCGGGGCGATTAAATCCACCACTTTGGTATCGTCAAACTGAACACCACCGTAAATGCGTAGTCCGCGATCGTTTTTGGTGTTATAGCCTGTGAGTTTGCCATCGGTAATTTCAGGCTTAGCGACCGCTAGGCTCACTCTTGGAGCGTTGATAAACCCACAGCCTTCACAGCTGATGCCGTTGGGGTTGGCGAGTACATAGTCCGCCGCCATCCCAAAGACTTCTTGTTTACCCAGTAGCAAAGAGGGCTTACGGCTAACCACTTCATTTAAAATGACCGTAGCAGCTTGATTTTTTAAATTAGCATTGGCACCTAAGTTGCCCGCTAAAACAGATTGTCCGCTTTGAGTGGCATTATTAAGAACGGCACCAGATCTAGAAACGTTAAATTGATTATATTGGTTATGCGATAACCCTTGTGCATTTGGTGCGTTGATGTCCACCACTTCTACGCCGTTAGCCTGTTTCTGCACATTGACATTGCCCAGTGCGCGGATATCAGCCATCGCTGTACCTGACAGTGATGCGATGGCGATAAATGCGGTGATACGACCTGTGGCTGATAATTTCATAGATTTCATCGGTCATCCTTAAATAGCATAGTTAAAAGCGGAAATATTGATAAGCAATCACAGTTAAAAATGAATTGGTTAGGGTGTTAGACTTGCAGGAATTTAGTATAAAATCAATAACCTATGTGCAAAGTATTGTTCTTAATTAAGTATAAATAAATATAAAATAAGTCAGAGCTTACGCAAGAAATTCAGCTTTGAGCTGGTATGGTTAATCATAATATAAGGTATGCATTTACCTTGCTAATTGCAGAAAACATTCTCTATTTAACGGATTTAGGTAGGGGATACCCTTGTCTGTTATTAAGTTATTGCTAATTATATCAATTATTTATGAACAATTTATTACGATGGTTTAATAGTGCTTAAGGCCGACGGTTCTCAATATACCTTGCTTGTCGATATCTTTGATAATTAATGACCATTCTTCGTTGACTCTGACCGTATCGCCAGCAACGGGAGCAGTGTCCAAATTGGCTTCAATAAATTCTGCGACGGTCTGTTCCCACATATTAATAAGTGAGCCATCTTTATGATAAGTCATTTTGGTGTTAGGCGGGGTGGCGGCGATTTGTTCATTAAAGAAGGGTAAATCGCCGAGTTTTACGTTCGGCGATATCATCCAGTCGCCGTAGAAGTCTTCTACAGATCTTCTATCGAGTTTGATGTTGTTAAATATGCGCGCGATTTTGCCGGCATGATCACCGCGAAGACCGTACCAGACCCGATCACCAAATTTTAATCGGGTGTCTCTATCAACGATGACAATCTTTTCGGCTCTGACTAGTGCAAATACCGCAATCTCTTCGGTATCTATAGTGGTAGAGATGGCTTTGGGATGGCGTCCCATCGCAAAGGAACCTGCCTTGACCTCGAATTCATAGAGGGTAATGCGGGCTTGGTTGGATACCCAAATCTCCATTTCCTCTTCAGGCTCGGCAATTTTGGGAATGCGTACTTTGAATACATTGGCCATAAATGGAATGCTGCTGCCTTGTACCACCAGAGATAAAATTACCACGCCAAATGCGATATCGAACAGTAAAAATGCATCTTCGACACCAGCAATAATTGGCAATATAGCCAGCGTAATGGGTACTGCACCGCGCAAACCTACCCATGAAATAAAACCAATTTCACGGTCTTTAAACCCAAAAGGTTTGATACCGGCATAAACCGCAATAGGGCGTGCGATAAATACCATAAAGGCGGTGATAGCCACAGAATAGTGCCAGACGTTGAGCACGTTAGAGGGTGTGACAAGCAGGCCCAGTACAACGAATAAAATGGCTTGTGATAGCCAAGCAAAGCTGTCCATAACCCGCAGAACGTGTTCGGTTGCACGTACCTTATGGTTCCCGATGAGTATCCCTGCCAAATATATGGCCAAAAATCCACTACCTCCAATCAGGTTGGTTGCCGAGAATACGCTTAAACCTGCTGATAGAATCAGAATGGCGTACATACCTTCGGCCAAATGGATTTTTGGTAATAACTTAGATAGCAGATAGCCGGCAAGTAGACCCATAATCAAGCCAAAGCCGAGTTGCTCAACCAATAATCCAATAAAGCCCATAGCCGTTTGACCTTCAGGATCAACATTTAGGGCGATTAAACCAGTTACCAACAAGATGGCAGCGGGGTCGTTGGCACCAGACTCTAACTCTAGAGTGGCTTGGACGCGGTCGTTGAGTTTTACACCGCCATTACGCAGCAAGGAGAATACAGCAGCGGCATCGGTTGAACCCACGATAGCTGCCATCAGAAGACCAATACGCCAGTCGACATCTAATAGCCACGTAACGAATAAGCCCAATATTAAGACAGTAGCAAACACCCCCCAAGTGGCAAGGGTAAGTGCTGGTTTTAGACCGACCCTGAATGATTGAAATGAGGTGCGTAATCCGCCATCAAGCAAAATACAGGCGAGGGCTGCTTGTCCGACAAAGTTAGCTAAGCCATATTGTGAAAACTCAATCCCTAAAATACCTTGCTCGCCGGCAAGCATTCCCACGGCTAAAAATAGCAGTAACAACGGAATACCCAAGCGGGCCGATAAGGTACTGGCCATAATGCTTGAGAATATAAGCAATGCGCTTACCAAGTATATGATATTTAGGGTTTCCATCGTATCGATTGACCTTGATAAATAGGTTAAGTTCTAGGCTAAGTGTTGAATATTAAGTATTAAGCTTTCGATAAAGATAAATATAAAAATATAATCATAAACCGATTATAGGCAGTATCTATGCTGCAATAAACTATCTTTAAGTTACTGTGTATACAAAATATAGTCAGCAGACTACTAAACGGTTATGCTGTTAGAATCGTTTTGGGCGCTTTAACGATACGGTGTTGGTTTAGGAAATAGCGCATAAATGCAGACATAAAAAAGCCGGTTTTGATAATAAAATTGTCAAAATCGGCTTTATTTTAATGCGGTAGAGTATGGTTTGCTATACGCTTCTAGAGGCTAAGCCTAGCGTCTGGGTGCTCGTTTGAGCTGACGCTGCTGAGCCCAGAGTAGTAGCAAAAAGGTAATCAAACCAAGAGCGACTAAATGGTATAAATAACCACTGACATGCGACAGGGAAGCGCCAATTTGGTTTAGCTGAACCGATGCATTCATACCCGAGGTCGAAGGAAACATCCAACGTATATATTGCAAGGGTACGGGTAATTGGCTAACTGGCCATGGATACCCACTTAAAAAGAATATGGGCAGGGAGCTGAAAATAAGAATCTGCATGCTGCGCTCGCGCTCTTTAAACCACATGCCAAGCAAGCAGCCCATGGTAGCGACAACGGGTGCATATATCGCCATAAATACTAAGGTGCCTAATATATTATGTCCACGGGGGTAATCTTGGAAGGTAAATACCCAACCATAATAGAAGCAGGCCACCCAAAAGGTGATAAAAGATAAAGCCAATATGCGGCCAATCCAGCCAGACATACTGGCATTTTGACGTCTGTTTTCATGCCATGTACCGATAAGCAGCGCAGTTCCCATCATTAGTGTCTGCTGCAAAATCAATAGGGCCACGGCAGGCACGACATAGGCGCCATAGCCTTCACTGCGGTTAAACATAGGGTCGATACGTAGTGGTACCGCCTGAGTGCTAGTTTTGGCAGTTTCTATGTATGCGCCTTGTGCCACATTGCGTTTTATCTCCACGCCTGCCGACACGGTTCCGATAGCTTGAGTAAAGCCTACTTGTACCTGCTTGTTCAATAGAAAATAGCCGTTATTACCCAAGATAGAAACATGTGCCGGTTTGCTGGCATACACATCCTTCTCTAGATTGTTGGGAATAATCAGATAACCGGCTATTTCATCACGGTACATGGCTTCTACCGCATCTTGCTGCGTCGGATAAGCACGCACGCTAAGATTTGGACTGGCGTCACTGTATCGGGCGATGGTTTTGGATAAGGTACTGTGGTCTTTATCGACGATACCAACTGGAATCTCTTTGACCACTTCACTGCGATACGGCCACGGGTAGAAGAAGCCATAAATAATGGGCGCGATAATCAGCATTAATAACACGCCCTTGTCTTTAAAAATAGAGGCAAGCGTGCCTAAGAAGCCTTGCAGAAAGGTGCGGTGGGTGATTTGCTGCGGAGACGGTTTGGTGAATTTTGGCATTAACGTGCTCCCCAGCGATCTGGATTTTTAAAGGCACGAAGACTCAGTAGGGCGGTGAGCACTAAGGTAACTGCGACCGCAATAATGAGCCCCATTAACGTCGGCAAGGCGATGCTAGCAGGTGCGAGCATTTGCAGCTGACCGATATGTATTTTTAGATAATGGGTGAGTGGCAGGGCATTCGCCCAGCGCTGAGCGCCATCACTCATTGCCAGTAGAGGAAAGGTGACACCGGCAAAGGCAAACGAGGGTGCAGACACAAAAGCAGTGCTCGACAACCCCATACGCAGCGAATAACTGGTTAAGCTAAAAATTGCACCCAGCCAAAGTGAAATCATGGTCAGCGCTATAAACGCAATAAAGACGATAAACACAGATAATAAACTGGCAGAATGCGAAATCACTGCTAGGGTAACGGCTAGGCCACCCCATAACATAAAGAACAGCAGTGCCCAAATCAGTTTACCATTAAGTCCGACCACTAAAGCTAAAATAGAGACCTTCTTTGGCATGCGGGGTTTGACGTTTTTATTAAAATCTATCTGGTATGGATATTTAAATTCATTAGGCACACGGTCGACCTGCTGCCGATACCTATAGCTCAGTTCAGGTAACTTGCTAAAATCAACCGGCAGCTGCCAACTCTTGTCTAATTTGGCATGCAAAAAAGCCAGTTTCTTCTTCGGAGGTACGTGCTTGAGGCGTTTGAAGTCAGGATAAGGCATATCCTTATAAATCATGGTGTGATACCACAAAGAGAAGGTCTTATCACGAACCTCTCGGCCAATGGTCGTGGCACCAATAATCATCGCTAGAATATGTAACAGCGCAGGGATGACGGTTGAGGCCAGAAACTGTTGATAGTTTGCACCAATATTGAATAGGTTAATGCGCTCAACCCCGATAGGCGAGTAGGAGATACGGGCTTGCTCGCTATAGCTACCTTGCTTGACGGTACGCTTGATTTCCACGCCTGCCGATACAGTTCCGACTACCGTCTGCACCCCGCGTTGCACGATACCAGAGTGTGTCCCGTATTGCGCATTAACCTTTAAGATGACCGGAGAGGGTGCTCCTTGGTTTATTTGGTCAGCAAAATCATTGGGAATGACCACGACCGCATATATGTTTTGACTTAGGATGTCTTCATTGGCCTGCTTAAGGTTTTGATAATTACCAGTAACTTTGAGATCAGGACTGGCATCCAAATAACGGGTTAGCAGTCTCGAGTAGTTGCTTTTACTATTATCTATCACACCAATAGGTAAATCGACAATATAGGGTTTTGAGAATATCCACCATACGCCCAAAATAGTCAGCAGCGGTAGCCATAGCAGCATCACATAATCCCATGAGTTATGCAGCAGGAATCTGCCTTCATAACGCGCACTGCGCAAAAATACAGACAGCAAGGATGAGCGTCTATTGCTTGTATTATCAAAGACAATGTCAGGTTTATCGCTTTTAGACTCGGACATAATCTAGCCTATACTCGCAATATTAATTGGCATTATTAGGATTTTCACTGGCGGCGGTAAGCTCGACTACCACGCTCATACCTGAACGTATCTTAGCATCTGGGGTAGTGGGGCGCGCTTTGACTTCAAACGTGCGCACATCATAATTGTCTTCACTATTGGTGGCACGCCAAGTGGCAAAATCAGACATTGAGGCGGTATTAAACACCTTAAACGTCATCTTATATGGACTGCCTGCTGTCGATAAGGCAGGTAAGGTCCCGACAAACTCTTTGCCGATACTAAAGTGATTTAAATTATTTTCTGTGACATTGAGCACCACCCATTGCTGGTTCGGATCAACCAAGGTCATGATAGGCACACCTTCACCAATAACTTCACCTGGATTAATAATCACATCATCAACGATACCTGAGATTGGGCTTTTTAGATTGGCCTCATCTTGCGCTACTTGCGCCTCTTCAATCTTAGCATCAACTTGTGCTACTTGCGCTTGTGCCGCTTGTTTGTCCTCTTCGCGCGCGCCTTCTAGTGCCAATTCATATTGCAGGCGAGCGGCATCGGCTTTGTCTTGGTTGGCCACATATTGGGTATAGGCTTCATCACGCTTTTGACGTGCCATTAGGCCTTCTTGATACAAGCGGTTGACGCGCTCGTACGTGCTTTTTGCTAGATCGGCAGCGGCTTGGTTGGCCTGCCATGCTGCTTTAGCTTGTCCAATCTCTTGCGGACGTGCGCCATTTTCGGCTTTATCTAACTGGCTTTGCGCCATATCACGTGCTGCTTGCGCCTGATTCATCTTAGCACTAATCTCAGGTGAGTCCATCTCGATTAATTGCTGGCCCGCTTCTACCGCATCGCCTTCCGTTACCAAGATTTTAGCAATACGCCCCGGTACTTTGGCTGCAATCGCTGTCGACTGCATCTCCATCTCACCTTGCAGAGTAATTGTCTGCTCAGTACTCTGAACACTTTTGTTCAAACCATAGACGATAAGCCCTATAACGATAAGAACGACTAGGGTGATAATAATATTTCTAAGCATTATAGGGCTGGGTTTTTTTGAAGCGTTCATGCATTTATCCTGACGATAAAAATAAAATTAATAGTAAGTCTAAGAGCAAATGGGCATTGATTGCCGTATTAAATAAAGAGCCCTAGAAATGGAGGCTCGCTAATATTCAATATTAATAGACAGTTGGCAGTTTAATATCTGCCGCTGCCATATAGTCATTAAAGGCCTGCGGCGTGCCGATACTTTCCATCAATGCTGCCAGTGCTTGTACATAATCGTTAGCTGCTGAGGTTTGCTCGGTTTGCGCTTGCAAATAACGGGTCTGTGCGGTGGTCACATCAAGTGCGGTATTAACCCCTTCTTCTAAGCCAAGGCGTTTTAGGCGCAGTAACTCTTTGGCTAATAATATATTGCTGTTTAACGAGTGATAGCGAATACGTGCGTTCTCGACCGACTGCCAGTTTTTCTCAACCAATAACATAATATTATCACTGGCATCGACTTTGGCTAATAGAGCTTGACGCATTCTTGCTTTACTTGAGGCGTGTTGCGCGTTTTTATTGAGTCCACCCCATAGTTTCCAACTGGCTGAGATACCAGCAATCCAACTGGGGTCATCATCAATCTCATGATAGCCAAATAAAGATACGGTTGGTTTATATCCAGTGTTAGAGAATTGACTTAACGATTCGGCTTGTGCGTATTTGGCATCGACTTTTTTTAGCCCTGGGTGATTTTGTAGAGCTATATCCTGAAAATGCTTTAAAGGGGGTAAAGGTTTTGATGACACAAATAGGGGCGTAACCGGTTTAACAGGATTAGGTGTACGTAGTAAGCGCTGTAGAGCAGTCATCGCGAGCTGTGCATCATGATTGGCTTTAATTGACTCACTCTCAGCTTCTGCTAAGGCGCTCTTTGCCTCTAACCGTTCAACACGTGAGATAAAGCCTTCTTGCAATAAGCGTTCTGCGGTATAGTCTGTCTCTTTAATGGTATTGAGCGCATCTTCACGTAAGTAGGCCGCAATTATTGCAAGCTGTGCGGTAAAGTAGCGATTAATCAGCGTCGTCTGCAACGTATCGTTATCCATTAACGCATCGGCTTGACTCTCTTCGGTACGTGCATCAGCAAGGCTAGTAATGGCTTTAGTACGCCCCGCAGTATAAATTGGCCATAACACGGCGACTCCAGCACTAACATTACTTGACTCACGCCTTATTTCATACTCATCAGGGATGCTTCTATCAGCAATAGCAGGTAGCTCCGATATGATACCTGAGCCAATAGTAGGTAGTGAGGAGAGATTTCTATCAAGCTCTCGATTAATATCTGTTTTGATACTGGTTAAATCAACATCTGTATCTACTCTAAAACGCGTTGCTCCAGCCCGCAAAAAAACTATCGGCTTGTTTAAGTCTTCTGTGGCCTCAGACAGCAGCTGATTGGCTGCGATACCCGCATTATTCCCTGCCAGTTTCGGTGAGACTTGTAACAACACATGCTGTGCTTGGCCTAGACTTAGCTTTTCAGGGACATCAATGGAATAAGTATCGTTGATCGCAATACCAGTCGTCGGATCGATAATATTTTGTAGTGGAAAGGTTTGATAACTACCGGCCTCTAGGCCTTCAGCGATTTCAGTAATACTTGGTGTGGTGGTGCTGATTTGATGGGCTTGATTAGAAGGCGTGATATAGCCATCCAAACTCTCGGCATGCGCACTGAGCGTATTGAGTACTAGGGAGATGCCTAGTGCAGTAGGTAGTTTTAAAGCAATGCTAATGGCACGACTTAAAGACGTGTTTTTTGAGCGCACAAGAGGTTGGCCACAGTAAGAGGCTAAGCCTGTTACTATAGAGGTAGTGCTTTTATCAGCAGCGGTAACGGATTTTGACTTAAATAATGACATAATGGCGACTGACTAGTAGAAGAAAGGTACGAATGGGAGTGAACTCCATAATAACGTATTATCACGCCGGCTTAGATGCTTTAATACTTAGATAAGAGATATTGCCTTATGAGTGATAATTTAATGGCATATCATTTTATACTATTTTTCGAGAAATCTTATCTTACTGCTGAGTTTTTTTGACCATTTGTATAACTTACTCATGGAATAGGGTGCTGAGTGCGTGTCAATAAGCGATAAGTTTGGTCATCAACCCATAGGTTTGCTAGGTTGTGATGCTAATTATATAGTGTATATTAATTCAATGATGATTAATAATAATAAAAATTTAAATCGCCTTATAGCTCTCTATACAAGTATCACTCGTTGTTAATACGAGAACCTGAGTCCAACAAAACGCTATAGTTAGACCTGTCGCGTTAACACAGCCTAACCAATAAACAAATCAATGAGTTATAAAAGCCTATGGATGAAATCGCTAAGACCAAATCCAAATTTGGTAAAGTTCATATCATCACTACATTCATCGTTATTATGCTGCATGCGTTTTTTGCATGGGTGTTTGTTAATTCAAAAGTGCCTCAGCCGCCTAAGCCTGCTGTGTTAACGATAGAAAATGATACGGTTGAGAAAGTACGGCCAATGCAGGTGCAATTTATTGATGTCTCCGCTAGTCGTTCTAACAGCTCTGATTCATCTGCTTCAAGTGCTGGTTCAGATATAGCATCTGCAAAGGCTGCTATTGATGCAAACAATAAATTGTCTAGTAATACTGGTGAAAGTGGAGAGGCTGATATTGATGACAGTGATAGGAGTGTAGATGTCGTTAAGCCCAAAGCGCAACAACAAGAGGTGCCATCTAATAATTTGATTCCTAAAAAGTCGGTAGATAATGATGCTACGCAGACTACGGATCAGTCCAACAACCCTCTCGATAAGTCCAATAATCAGATATTAAATGACGATTTAATTGACAATTTAGATGTTGATAACGAACCAGATACAGGTGGGCAGGCAGGTAATACGGGTAGTGATACTGCCACTAAAGATGCCTCCTCACAAAGCAACAGTGCCAGTAATGATCAAGATGGCAATGTTATCAAAGGACAAGTCCATAACGAGAACGGTCAAAAAGGAGGAGAGCGTACCAATCAACCGCCTAAAGAATTTGCATTAGGTGATGCAAAATGGATTACTGAACCTAAATTTAAGCTACCGAATAGATTTAGACGTAACAGCGGGCCAATTGTTGTTTATGTGCTCAGGCTTAAGCTAACCGTTGATAAGCAGGGGAATGTGACCAACGCTAGAACCTTAGATTCTTCTGGTAATACCTCAATTGATAAGGAAATGGAGCGTATCGCAAAGACCGGTGAGCTTGTCCCCTTTACCGACAGCCAAGGTAACCCCACCACAGGTACGGTTGTTGTCCCGATTAAACTAGAAGCTTAAGTTAGTTGTAAGAGCATACATGTTGGCAGGATAAAGGGGAGTATTCAAAAAATTAACCTAAGACCGCTTAACAGTCTTAGGTTATATCATCATCAGGCGCAGTATTAAACTAGCTTAAATACTGGGTTCTACAAGCGTATTTAAATAGCGTGATTACTTTTGTAATTTAGGACGTGCTTTTTTAACTGCTTTTAATAGGGCGGCCTTAAATTCGCCTGGTCCAAACTTCACTAAATCTGAGTGAGCAGCGCAAAAGTTTTGTGTCTCCTGCCATTTATCTGCTAACTCTTCTGCCCAATCACAGTATTTTTGTCCGGCATTAGGCTCGTCTTTCAACGCCTTTTTGGTGGTTGGGTGCAGTGACAGCTCAGGCATAACGGCTTGTAGGATTTTTGCTGGCGGAGTGACAAAGGTGTCATCAACGTGCAAGCTTTTGCTAGCAGGATGGTGAGCAAGCAGTGAGCTGGCATGAATCATCTCGTTTTCAGAGATATAGTCAATACCCTCTGGTAATGAGAACTCAAGTTCAGGGTAGCGGGCAGCAACAGCATCACTCTCTACCAAGTCATCAGCCCAGTTTACTTCAGGTATCTTTGTCTTATGACGGCTACTGCCGTAGTTAATAGCATTTGGAAAATCTTTGGCCATCTGTTTACAATGTACGGTGTGAAAAGGATGCAGGTTTAAAATAGCTTCTACTTTCTCACCATTATCAGTTAATTGCATTACGTTGTCGCGTACTTCGCCGGTTAGGGTGTAGCTGTCCAAAAAGATAAATTTACCGGATTCTAGTTGTACTAATGAACACTGAGTACCGATATCTATAAATCCGCCCAGTTTGAATGAGCCACGTATGTTCCAAAATCCCGAACCTAGGTCAATTATCTTATCTGCCATATTTTTCTCTATTTATTAATGGATGAGTTTTATTCAACGGATAAAGCGCTGTAATTAGTATATGAACCATACTGCCTTAGCAGTGAATAAAAGTCTATTAATGAACAGTGACAACCTGTTTGGCCTTTATCACAGGCAGTAGAGATTGGATTGACGAGAGATAAGGATAACCGAGTCAATAGGCACAGTAATTAATCAATAAGGGTTAGGCAATCTTCACAGCGCCAAGGTTCATCAGGCAAGTGTATTAACTCAGTAGGGTAGTGGATACGGCGTAGGCGTTGGCATACTTGGCAATGGTAACGCGTATCATAGACGTGACAAAATTCTAATATGGCAAAGACTTCAGTCGAGCTCGGTAACCTAAATAATTGGCGAAACCTCTCTATTTGCCTTTCGATATCATTATAAGACGCAATCTTGGTTTTTGTCCAAAACAGGCGGCACAGTAGACGTTGTCTTGACGTTAGGATAGGGTCGAAGTAGAGCTCTAGTGGTTGGGGTGGTCTCATCCAATAGCCTTTACAATAGGAGTGGCAAAATAGTGTGTTGGCCCGCATTATATAGCAGAGATTATCATAAGGTTTTTAAGGGGTTATTATTATAGAGCAGTCGGCGTTATTCGTCAGCTGTTTATCTATTGATGATAATTTTAAGTTAAGCCATCATTTGAGAAGCCTTCTTAACAGTCTATTCAATAGAATACTTTCAAAAAGTATCAGTTTTAATTTTAAAGGAAACTGGACAAATGACGAGCTGGGTCTGTCTCACGAACGGCTTTAGAATCTTCAACGGTTAAGCCAAGTGCTGTTGCTGCTCACGAGCTAAACATTGTTAACTCATACCTAACAATCACGGTATAAAGCTATATTCTTAATATAGGTTATCAATTCAGTGGTAATAAAGCGTCATTAGATACCACATCTTAAATACAGTGACTCTCTCAAGCCTTAGCAAACTCTTAAATTTATTGCTAACCGGTCTTTTTTCAATATTCATTTAACCCTATTTACTATCATTTTAAAATTAAATTAATCGTGAATTCTTGATTGGTCTAATTAATATATGACAGTTATTTATAGTGAGCAATAAGAATAATAATAAATAAGATGAGATATATTTTATGAAGTTATAGTTAATTAAAAAAAGCGTAAAATATATTGGATAATATACTAAATATTGAGATTTATCTGGCTGTGGAGTAGGTATCGTAAACTGAATAGGATGAATTCGGGCTACCGTTTTTTGATGAATTTGTTATAATAAGTGAACAATAGTTTGCTCCATGACTGCCTACTATATTCTACTATATTGAAAAATAAAGAATTATTGAGTGAAGAGCTACCTGATAAGTAAAATTGAGTTTGCTTTGCGGTTGAGCTCTTTTTTTATTCCCAAAAAAGCCAATTGCAGATAGCTATTGTGTAGATTTTTGATTAACTCATGACTATCATGGCTAGCCTATTGGCAATGTTAATCAGCCATTAAGCCTTGAATTAAGGCGTTTATACGACACTTGGTGTTTATTTATTACTGTTTATATAGCCGATTAGACGTTACGTTTTGTACGAATGTTTGGGTTTTAGACCAATCGTCCTAATTTAATAGTTTTAGTATCTGATTAAACGATTTTAGCCATTGAGTGAATATAAATGACTCGTTACTAGCGTATTTTAATCAGCATCCGTATTACCGAATAAGAATTTAGTGTAAGCAACCTGCTCTTCGTGATGTTGAGTATGTGGTGTTGTTTTCTTTTGATTTAAGGAGTTCGTTATGACCAATACATATCATTCTAATATTAGCGAAGGTAAGGTTAAATATGACGCAGTGCAAACCGCCTATATCAATGGCGCTTATTTGCCTGTTGATGAGTCACTAACCAAATTTGATACCGTTAATCCTGCGACAGGCGAGGTTGTGGCGACGATTCAGCAAACAACCAAAGAGCAAGTCGATGAGGCGGTAAAAGCGGCGCAAGAGGGTCAGAAGATTTGGGCAAGTATGACACCGGTTGAGCGCAGTCGTATTTTGCTAAAAGCGGTGGATATTTTACGTGAGCGTAATGACGACTTAGCAGTGCTTGAGACTTATGAGACGGGTAAAGGTCTGTCTGAAACCAAAGCGGTAGATATTGTCACTGGTGCTGATGTCATTGAATATTATGCAGGTTTGGCGCCGGCATTAGAAGGTCGTCAAATTCCATTACGTGAGACAAGTTTTGTTTATACCCGTGAAGAGCCGTTGGGTGTGGTTGCTGGCATTGGTGCTTGGAACTATCCGATTCAAATCGCAATGTGGAAATCAGCCCCGGCTCTAGCGGCAGGTAACGCCATGGTATTTAAGCCATCGGAGGTGACGCCACTGTCTGCATTAAAACTAGCTGAAATTTATTCAGAAGCCGGTTTGCCAGACGGTGTATTTAGTGTAGTACAAGGTAATTATGAAGTGGGTACAGCGCTGACCAATCATCCAGACATTGCCAAAGTGTCTTTCACTGGGGGTGTCGACACCGGTAAGAAAGTAATGGAAGCAGCAGCCGGCTCATCACTTAAAGATGTCACCATGGAGCTGGGTGGTAAATCGCCATTGGTTATCTTTGATGATGCTGATATCGATATGGCGGCAGACATTGCGATGATGGCCAATTTCTACAGCTCAGGTCAGGTATGTACCAACGGTACGCGCGTGTTTATACCAAACTCTATCAAAGAGAAGTTTGAACAAGCCATTGTTGAGCGTGTCAATCGCATCAAAATTGGTGACCCAATGGATGAAAGCGTGACCATGGGGCCAATGGTCAGCTTCAAGCATATGGACAACGTTTTAAGCTATATCGAGGATGGTAAAACCAGTGACGCCAAACTGCTGTGTGGCGGTGAGCGATTAACCTCTGGTGAGTTTGCTAAAGGGGCTTATATTGCGCCTACCGTATTTACAGATTGCACAGATGAGATGCGTATTGTGCGCGAGGAAATCTTTGGTCCAGTGATGTCAATTTTAGGTTATGACACCGAAGAAGAAGTTATTCGCCGTGCCAACGATACCAATTACGGATTGGCTGCTGGTATTGTCACCAAAGACTTGACTAGAGCCCATCGTGTGATTGCACAGATTGAGGCAGGCATTTGCTGGATTAACACGTGGGGCGAGTCACCTGCGCCAATGCCAGTGGGCGGTTATAAGCATTCAGGTGTTGGCCGTGAAAATGGTGTGCAAACCTTAAAGCATTACACTCAGACCAAATCGGTTCAAATTGAACTGGGCGGCTTTGAATCTGTATTTTAAGACGTTCTTTAATATAAAGCGCTAATACTCACTGTGTTACTACTGTATTGAGTATCCGGTAACAGTGCTTAGCGTCTTTTTTATGCCACTGCTTTCTTTGTTTAGATGCTCAAAATAATGTTTAGATGCTCAAACGATGATTGCAGTGAATGAATCACTTATGTTTTAAAAATGACTCTGCTGGTTTAAAAGGGTCGCTTAAAAGGACAGGATTATGACATCAGTAAAATCAGAATTTGATTATATTATTGTTGGCGCAGGATCAGCAGGTAACGTTTTGGCCACGCGCTTAACGGAAGATACGGATACCACAGTACTGCTACTTGAGGCAGGGCGCCCCGATCATCGTTTAGACTTTCGTACCCAAATGCCAGCGGCGTTAGCCATGCCATTACAAGGTACAACTTATAACTGGGGATATAAAACAGACCCAGAGCCTTATATGAATAATCGAGAGATGGACTGTGGCCGTGGCAAAGGCTTGGGCGGCTCATCATTGATTAACGGTATGTGCTATATCCGTGGTAATGCGCTTGATTTTGATGATTGGGCAAAGATTGAAGGTCTAGAAGAGTGGTCATATCTTGACTGCTTGCCGTATTTTAGAAAATGTGAAAACCGTGATGCGGGCGAGAATGACTATCATGGTGTGGGCGGTCCGGTAGAAGTGACAACATCTAAGCCGGGTGTAAACCCTTTGTATGAAGCCATGATTGAGGCGGGAGTGCAGGCAGGTTATCCACGCACTGAGGACCTAAATGGATATCAGCAAGAAGGCTTTGGCCCGATGGATCGATTTGTGACACCAAACGGCCGCCGTGCATCCACAGCGCGTGGTTATTTAGATAAAGCCAAACCACGTAGCAATATCACTATTCTAACCGGTGCACTGACGGACGTTATTTTGTTTAACGGCAATCGTGCCATCGGTGTCAACGTTGAGCATCAGGGTCAAACCAAGACCTTCCATGCCAATCGTGAGGTCATTGTGTCATCAGGCGCAATTGGCTCACCTCAGCTGTTACAGCGCTCTGGTATTGGTCCTGCTGAATGGCTCAATGAGTTAAACATTCCTGTGGTAAAAGATTTACCTGGTGTCGGTAATAACCTACAAGATCACTTAGAGCTTTATCTGCAGTACGAGTGTAAGCAGCCAGTTTCTATCGCCCCTGCCAATAAATGGTGGAACAAGCCAGCTATTGGAGCAGAGTGGTTATTTATGGGAACAGGACTGGGTGCCTCAAATCAATTTGAGGCAGGTGGGTTTATTCGTACTCACGAAGAGTTTACCCATCCAAACGTGCAGTATCACTTCTTGCCATTGGCAGTTCGTTATGATGGCCGCAGTGCGGTTGATGCGCATAGTTTCCAAGCGCATGTTGGGTCGCTTCGTTCACCAAGCCGTGGCCGCGTGAAACTAAAATCACGTGACCCAAATGAGCATCCCAGTATTTTATTCAACTATATGTCAACTGAACAAGACTGGCGCGAGTTTAGAGAAGCTATTCGTGTGACTCGCGAAATTATCGCTCAGCCTGCCATGGATCCATATCGCGGTAAGGCTATCTCGCCGACTGAAGACATTGTCACTGAAGAACAGCTCGATGAGTTTGTGCGTGAACATGGTGAAACCGCTTATCACCCATCATGTACCTGTGCGATGGGGTATCATAATCAAGCGGTGGTTGATGCCGAAGGTCTGGTGCATGGTATGGAAGGACTGCGTGTGGTGGATGCCTCTATTATGCCGAACATTATTAGCGGTAACTTGAACGCAACGACGATTATGATTGCTGAAAAGATTGCCGATAAGATGCGCGGTAAAAAACTGCCACGTTCGACAGCGGATTATTATGTGGCAGATGGTGCGCCAATTCGCGGCGAGCCTATGCGTCAATATGATGCCACCAGTTAATTGTGGTTATAAAAGTTTATTATTATTGACCTACTTAATAGGGATTCATATTTTGAGTCCATTTTTGGGACTGGTACTACTGAAAGTGTCTCATCACTAGTCAAGAGGTTATGTAAGTAGTACCATTTTATTTATTGATAAGGAAATTTCATGCACAGTTCTCCCGCCGAGGAATCTACGGAAACCCTGAGATTAAATAAGACGGTATTTATTGGTTCAGCCGTTATCTCTATTTTACTTATTATTTGGACCATTTCTTTTCCAACCTATAGTGAAAATTTATTAAGCTCTGGCATGGCATGGGTATCCAATAGTTTTGGTTGGTACTACATGTTAGTCGTTGCTGCTTATAGTATATTTTCCCTATTCGTGGGCATGTCGCGTTATGGTGATATTAAGCTAGGTCAAGATCATGAAAAAGCGCAATTCCCATTTATAACGTGGGCGGCAATGCTTTTTTCAGCAGGTATTGGTATCGACCTGTTATTTTTTGGTGCGTCTGAACCTTTGATGCATTACTTAACACCTCATAGCGGTCTAACTCCAGAGAGTGCAGAGGCCATGCGCGCTGCGCTACCACAGACGTTTTTACATTGGGGATTACATGGCTGGGGTATTTATGCCTTAATTGGTATGACCTTAGCTTATTTTGCGTACCGTAAGAATATGCCACTGGCGTTGCGTTCGGCATTGACCCCGATTTTCGGTGAGCGTTTGGTTAAAGGCTGGCTCGGTGATAGCGTTGATACCTTTGGTGTCGTCTGTACGCTAATGGGTATTGCGACAAGCTTAGGTATTGGTGTATTACAAGCCAATGCTGGTCTTACCCATGTGTTTGGTATTGCAGATAGTAAAACAGTACAAAGTATTATTATCGTACTGGTTATTGTGGCAGCGGGATTATCTGCCATGACGGGAGTGGAAAAAGGGGTTAGACGTTTATCTGAATTTAATATGATAACCGCAACTTTGTTGCTAATTGCCATTTTAGTAATGGGCAATACGGTGTATTTATTGAATGCCTTTACTCAAAACGTAGGGGATTATTTCCAAACTGTCGTCGCCAAAACATTTGATGTTTATGCGTATGAAGGTGCAGCTGGTGCGGAATGGAAGTCATGGTGGACCATCTTCTTCTGGGCTTGGTGGGTTGCTTGGGCACCGTTTGTCGGTCTATTTATCGCGCGTATTAGCCGTGGTCGTACCTTACGTGAATTCGTATTTGGTGTGATGTTTATTCCATTGGGCTTTATATTCGCTTGGTTCTCTATCTTTGGTAACTCAGCAATCGATTTGGTTAATAATGGGGCGACTGAGTTAGGTCAGACTGCTGTAGACAACGCTGCCATGGGTATGTTCGCTTTATTTGAACATTATCCTTATAGCGATGTACTGTCTTTTGCAGGTGTCATAATTGGTCTGGTGTTCTTTGTGACATCGGCTGACTCTGGCGCTCTAGTGCTGTCTAACTTGA
Source organism: Psychrobacter sp. CX14 (assembly GCF_057396205.2). Taxonomy (NCBI): domain Bacteria; kingdom Pseudomonadati; phylum Pseudomonadota; class Gammaproteobacteria; order Moraxellales; family Moraxellaceae; genus Psychrobacter; species Psychrobacter sp. CX14. The sequence continues at coordinate 1,177,765 of NZ_CM183187.1, forward strand.
GTTCACGGGGTCTTACCAATGATGCGGATGCGCCTGTGTGGTTAAGATTATTCTGGGCCGCAGCGACAGGTCTTATTACTTTAGGCTTATTATTTGCAGGTGGATTTACCTCGTTACAGTCTGTCTCTGTGATAGCAGGCCTACCTTTCTCAATTATTCTTCTACTTTATATGGTATCTATGTGGGGTTGCCTAAAAGAAGAGGGTAATAAGCGTAAAGCCAGTGTTATAGGTACTGCGAATGTGCTTAATAATGGTAAAAGCTGGAAGGCGCGATTACAGCGTATTGTTAGTTTCCCAAATAAGAAACAAGTTGAACGCTTTATGCAAGAAGTCGTTTTATCAGCTATGCAAGAGGTAAGGGCAGAGCTTAATGAGGGCGGGCTAGTGACTAAATTAGTAGAGCGCGATGGCACCAAAGGCTTTGAAGGTTTGAGCTTAGAGGTCGGTCATGGTTCTGAAAATGACTTTGTATATGATGTCTATTTGGTAAAAGCAGAACGTCCGAGCTTTACGTTAGCCTCTTCAAGCACTCAGGCGGAATATTACTACCGTGCTGAGGTGTTCTTAAGTGAAGGCTCTCAGGAGTATGATTTAGTCGGCTATACGAAGGAGCAAGTATTGGTGGATATTCTGAATCAATATGAGCGTCATATGCAGTTCTTGCATCTTGAGCGTTAATTGCTCTTTAGGTCTATGGTGAAGAATTAATGGCGGATTTTATGTCTCCTACTATTATTGCTTATAGTTATTTGGCTGCCGCCATTATTTGCGAAATTATCGGCACTACCTTCTTGGTTAAATCACAAGAGTTCACTAAGGCATTGCCGACGTTAGCAATGGTCATCTTATATGCCTTCTCTTTTTACTTTTTAACCAAGTCGTTAAGGGTTATTCCTTTGGGCATCGCATATGCACTTTGGGGCGGTGTGGGTATCGTATTAACGGCACTAATAGGGCTGGTTGTATTTAAGCATAGCATCGATACACCGGCAATTATTGGTATTGGACTGATCGTCGCTGGGGTAGTGGTGCTAAACTTATTTTCAAACTCTATAAGTGGTTAATGGAGTAGGATAATATTTTAGGGTTAATCACCATTAATTATGACAAAACACTTGCAAAAGCCCAAAAACTTGCTAAAATACGTGACCTCAATAGGCGTATAGCTCAGTTGGTTAGAGCGCTACCTTGACATGGTAGAGGTCGCTAGTTCGAATCTAGTTACGCCTACCAAATTCGAAAGCCCCAATCTTTATGATTGGGGCTTTTTTTGTGTCCATTTTATAAGGGCTGACACTAATTCTAACTCTCGCCACAATACATCGATTCAGTCTATCTTTATAAACTGCAAAAAAACCGTGTGCCCAGATTGTGCCCAAGCTGTGCCTGCCCTATATTTTTGCACTCATAAATTTCTTAAATTTGACCTCTACTCTAATTTTTCAAATCCAGCTCTTCTGCACTAGGCACATACTCAAATATATCCCCGACCCCAACCTCTAAAAACTCACACAGCTTATCAATAGTATCGAAGTCGATTCTTGATGACTGGTCATTATATATTTTATGTAACGTTGTTTTGCTAATTCCTGTCGCTCGTACGGCATCCGCTACCTTTAGTCTTCTTTCCGCTAACAAAGTCGGTAAATGATTAACTATCACAGAAAAACTCCAATCTTAGTTGTAAAAAGTACTTGCATAGTTATAAATATGTGCTAAATTACAACTATGGTATTTAAAAGTACCATCATGATTAAACTTTATATAAGGAATGTATTATGTCACATACTTACTTAACAACCCAAGAGCTTTCTGAACGCATCAAGTACACCCCTCGTACAATTCGAAATGAGCTCAAAGACAGTGTCTTAATTGAAGGCATTCACTACATCAGACCATTTGGTGGTAGAAAAATCCTTTATGTTTGGGAAGAAATTGAAAAAGACATGCGTGTCGGCGTATCCGGCAGTATCAACGCCATGGCATTACAATAAGGAGACTATTATGGCCAGCATTAGAAGCCGAGGTAAAAAACTGTTTGTCGACTTTCGGTACTTAGGTGTCCGTTGTCGCGAAACAACTAATTTGATTGATACCCCTGAAAACCGTAAGAAGCTTCAAAAGATAATTGAGAGGATGGAAGCTGAGATAGTACTAGGTACATTCAACTATGCTCAGTACTTTCCTAAGAGTGATAAAGCTGAACGGATGATGTATCTAAGTGAGCGAAAAGAATGCATCACAACCAATGTGCCATCTTTTACCCAGTTTGCAGAGCTCTGGTTTTCAGAAAAAGAGATTGAATGGCGTGCTACCCAAAGACGCAAAGTTAGAGAAATACTCGATATGTACTTACTGCCTGAGTTTAAAAACAGGCCCATTGAAGGCATAAAAAAGACAGATGTATTAGCCTTCCGCTCATCACTCGCCAAAGTTACGCGCGGAAAAACTAACAAACATCTGTCAGCGGCACGCATAAACTCTATCATGGTACCTTTGGGTATGATACTAAAAGAAGCAGCCAAACGCTACAAGTTTGAAAATCCTTATGAAGACATCAAAGCACTTAAAGAGCCTAAGGTTAGCATTCAGCCCTTCACATTAGAGGAGGTTTGGAAGTTTTTAAACGGTGTCAGAGTAGACTATAAGGCTTACTATCTTGTGCGCTTTTTTACAGGTATGCGAACCAGCGAGATTGACGGCTTAACTTGGGAGAATGTTGACTTTGACCGCAGGGAGATTGTCATTAATCAAGCACTAGTAAAGGGCAAAATCGTACCGCCTAAAACTCAAGAGTCCTATCGAGCGATTCAAATGTCGCCTTGGGTGTATGAGGCCTTGCAAGAGCAGTATAAAATCACATTCGGGAGGTCAGACTATGTGTTTTGTTCTCATACTGGTGATCCACTGGACTACAACAATGTGAATAAGCGTGTTTGGCACCCTACGCTCAAGGCATTAGGCCTTAAAAAGCGCAATGCTTATCAAACTAGGCATACTGCAGCCACTCTGTGGTTAGCCGCTGGTGAGAGCCCTGAATGGATTGCATATCAGATGGGTCATTCAACCACCAAGATGCTGTTTAATACTTACAGTCGCTACGTACCTAACATGACTCGTCAAGATGGTAGCGCTTTTGAAGCGTTGGTCAATCGTAGTCAAGCACAGTTTGATACGAGCAATATGGATATGGACAAGGAGGTTAACAATGAAGACCATTGATTATCAAACACTATTAGCTGATCACAAACCTCAAGGACATATTAGTGCTGAGGCAAATAGCATTGCAAATGCCTTAATACGTGATAACTGTATTCAGGCAGGTAATGATTTAGCACGCTTCTTAGAGGTTGACACTTGCTTCAATAACCATATGGCGCTGCGCGTATGGGTACAAAACAAGCTGGACAACGCGGCAACAAAGCCTGTTGTAGCAGAGGAGTTCCGCGCCTCTTTAGAGCGTGAGTTACGAGATTTATTTACAAACCCTGGTTATGGCTATTAAGTGAGGCGTTTATTATGACTTTAAAACTTCAACCTAACATAACTCAGGGTATCCAAGAGCTCAATATGTGTGAAGATTACTGGGCATACGAACCTACAACGAATTATATTAAGCACGTTGAATATGTCTGTTCTAAATACGGCATTACAGTTCAAGCTTTGTTCAAAGAGGTAGCTGAATGCTTTGCTTACTTAGATGATGTAACGTGCGACTTCTGTGGGTATGTATGCCCTTTGGAGGTTCCTGCGGACATTCCTTATATGAGGTCTAAAGAGAGTTGGTGCTGTGAGGTGTGTGAGCATGCTACATGGCAAGAGTACTATGGTAGGTAGTTAATTTTTTTGAGATTTAAGAGCCAGATAGCTGAAGTTGTCTGGTTTTTTTTATTCAAGGTGTAATGGACTCAATAAATATAGAACAAATGATATTCCATATGTTAAGAATGTAGTATTACCTGTGGGTGTCAATAGTGCAGTATCATTTGAAGCATGGAGATTAGCGCTGTGGTGTTTCTATATCTTTACTACCTCATTTTAGTTATCTAATAATTGCATTTCTAAAGTTTATTAAAGTAATTAAAATCCGTAGTGAAGATGAGCTTTGTATGGAAATATTACTATAAGCTTAAAGGCTTGCTGTTTATAAGACCCTAATGGTGTACCGTCGCTGTTCCTATTACTGCAATGACTAACAATTGCTTAGAATAAAATAATATTTACTAAGGTAAGTATACTAAAAAATACGTATTTCTTTGTTAATACGGCTATAGCCATATAAGGTATTGGCCCAATCTTAATTAGATATTATTAAAGGCGGTGCGCTATAGCCCGAATTGTATCTACATGGGCATTTTCCTCCATGAATTTGCCAGGTTAAATTAAAGCAAAAGTAAAATTTAATATTATTTTTATAGACTGTACCATTTAGATGTACTATATTTTATTTAAAGGAGAGTTAGTAATAAGCAATTAACAAACTAGAATATATAGTTAAATAATTCAAAAAATAAGAAGGGAAATTAAATGGCAAGTCTGTTTGATAAGATAAAATCAATAGCCTCGTTTGGGGATAAAGAAAATAAAGCCGCCATTGATAGCTTATTACCTATTTTCAATGGGTTATCTTTAGCTGATGAAAAGTATCCAGAGCGAGTCATCAACTATATAATCCATGGTAAAGATCCCATCCTATTGCAAGACTTTGCCAATCGTAATGATGACATGCTCGGAACCCTATTAGATTTTCCAGGTACGATTGGATATTATTGGGGCAGCTATCGTCATCAACATAACATGACCACTAATATTAACCGCCATATCACCCAAAGCAAAAATGCTAGGCATAAACTCTATAAGCATATTTTCAAAACTCTGACCCCAGAGCAAATAATTCGATATAGCAAAGTACTAGCAGCTGCGACCAAATCAGAAAACTATAGCGTTATATCGCCAGCAGTTCCAAAATGGTTTACTTATTTAGTAGTAGACGGTCTTAAGTCCACAATGGATAGAGATAGGGAGGTTAAATATCGTTCAAACTGGACTTTTGAGAAGTTATTAAAAGTACTTATGGCCGATGATGTGTTACATAAAGATGACTCGGAAAGTGATGGTTTGACTGACGAAAGTGAACAAGCATTAGTGGCCAAAAATAATGAATTATTAATCAAATTAATGTTCGAGCGTAAAGAAATCGATGAATATTATACCAATTCAATAGATCTAATCTATCAATTGCCTGATACGCTTGAAGTTTTAGAAAACAACAGAGCTTTTGTAGAATCGTTAATTCCCACCTTGTCTGCCAAAGGACAAAAGCAGTTTATTGACAACTTAGCTAATTTGCAACCAAATGTAATTCAAAAATTCCCTTCGCTGGTCGCCATTCTATCTACCAGTAAAAGTAAAACTGTCCGTGAAATAGCTGCCTCAAAAGTTAATACTTTGCCAAAAGAGATGATTCAACCCTATTTAATAGAGCTATTACATAAGGGTAATGCCAGTCAGCGCCGGCAAGCAGCAGATATTATTGCAAGGCAGGGTTCAAATACTGATACAGATTCTGAAATGAATAAAAATATTGAGGGTTCAGAAACCAATAGTGCAGACACTCCCTACTCAATTTTAAAAGCAGCTTTAGAAAATGAAAAGCAAACATCAGTTATTCAAGGCATTCAGTCTGCTTTAAGCCGCTTACAAAGCTTAGATGAGATGGAAGAAAGTAGTTATAAATTACCTGAGATTGAACCTCTTGTTACTCAACCTTTTACTGATAATGTTATCGAAATTTTAACTGAAAACTATCAAGAGTTACTTGAGAAAAAACGAATAATGGCAGAAAAAGAGATTGAGGACAATAAGAGCTCAGAACACCCTAGAAAATGGATGCAAGATAACTACAAATATTGGAATAAATTGAAGCCCACTCAGTATGGAGCTAATCTTCTAGCAGCTTTGAATGGCAAAGGCAATAAAGGTTTGTTTAATAACAATGCCCTTAATGAAATTATTGGCTATAAAAAAAGGCTACAAAGTTTACCTGAATATGGTCTGCATCACGCTATTAGACTTTCAGTGAACAATAATAGAAAAAATAATGGGATTATGTGGCACAAATTTGAAAATGTTATAACCCCAGAAATGTTGATCAATATTGAGCTTAGACAATTGGCTCAGGTAATGAAAGATTGTGATATTGAAAACCCTGAACGAGAAATAGGCGAACAGTATTTGGAATATACTTGGGCGCCTGTGCTACCTAGGTTTCTCAATCGTCCTGAACAAATCGTCCCTTTCTTTACACAACATATAGATTATTTATCGGAAGCACTGGGATTGTTACCTAACCAAAGCGAAAGCAGTTGGTATAAATTTGAGCCTGTTAAAGCAATGGAGATCTTAGCTAAGTTTGAAACCATCCCTAAGCAGTTTATTCCTAGATTATTGGAGTATGCTTTGGGTGAAAGTAAAACAGTAAGGCAAGACGCTCAAGATTTGTTATCTAACTTACCTAATATCCATGAGCGGGCTATAGAAGCTCTGGGTAATGGCAAACAAGCGATACGAGTAACAGCTGTTGAATGGTTAGTCCGTCTTAATGAGCAGGATGACAGTCATAAGGAGCAAGTAATAAAAGCCCTTTATCAACTGCTGAAAAAAGAGAAAAAAGAGATTGTTATCGCCAGTATTCTAACCGCATTAGAAGACTTGGGTGAAGATATCTCAAAGTATCTATCCCCTTCAGCTTTATTAAAAGATGCCGAAAAAGGGCTTAAAGGCAAAACTTTAAAAAGTTTTCAGTGGTTTGATGTACAAAGTTTGCCGCCAGTGAAGTGGCAAAATGGCGAAACGGTTAATCCTTTGATAATTCAATGGTGGGTAACTTTGGCCGAAAAACTAAAAGACCCTAATCCCAATGGGTTGCTGCAACGCTACATGGGGCTACTTGATGAGAACAGTCAGCAAGCCTTGGCGGAATATTTATTGCAAACCTTTATTGCAGAAGATACCCGTACCGTTAGCGTGACTGAAGCAACTGAGACGGCTCAGAAAGAAGCTCCGGCAAGATTGCAAAGTTATAAAGACTCTTACAATCGCTGGGGCAAAGATAGTGAAGACAGTTGGTGGGCACGGTATGAGAACATTACTCTCGAACAAGTTATAGAAGAAATAAAACGAGAGCAACTGAGTATTTATCTAGGCTCAGCAATTAAAAGTAAAGGCTTACTGGCATTAACTTATAAAGCTAGGGGTAGTAAAGCAGTAAGTATCTTGCAAGAGTTTATGAAACAGCATTATCGTCGTAATGCACAGATTATGGCGATGTTGACAGCCTTTGCCAACAGTGATGATCCGCTTGTTATTCAGTTGTTATTGGGCTTATCTCGACGTTACCGAACTACTTCAATTCAAGATTTGGCGAAAGAGTTGGTTACTCAAATTGCAGAACGCAATAATTGGACAGCAGACGAGCTTGCAGACCGTACTATACCTACTGCTGGATTGGATGATAATGGACTGTTAATCCTGGATTACGATTCACGAACACTAACTGCTTTTGTCAATGAAAAAGACAAGTTTGTATTGCAAAACGAGTCTGGGAAAGTCATTAAATCGATGCCTGCACCTAGGAAAAATGACGATGCGGCAATAATTAAAGAAGCCAAATCGCTATTTAGCAATAGTAAAAAAGAGTTGAAACAAGTGCTCAGTTTACAAACGGCTCGACTCTATGAATCTATGTGTAGTGAGCGTATGTGGCATAGCAGTGACTGGCTACAATACTTGTTTACCCATCCGATTATGAAGCGACTGATTAGCAGGCTAGTATGGCTGGAAGTGGATGCTGAGGGCAAGTTAATTCGAGTTTTCCGTCCAGATGAAGATGGCGCGTTGTTAGACATAGATGATGAAGAAATTAGCCTAAGTGATGATAGCTTTGTAAAGCTGGCTCATGCAGTATTAGTAGATCAAGAAGCTTGTGATAATTGGCGAGAGCATCTAAAAGATTATGAGGTTAAACCTTTATTCAGTCAATTTGATCATCATTGTCCACAGTTTGAAAAAGAGGCAAACCAAATTGATGAATTTAAAGGTTATGTCACCGATACTTTCACCTTAAGAGGAGTGTTAACTAAGATGGGGTATCAAAGGGCCAGTATCGAAGATGCTGGTTCATTTGATCGTTATTTTAAAAACTACGACAGTTTGGGTATCTCGGCTGTAATAGTATTTAGTGGCAGTTATGTCCCAGAAGAGAACATTCCCACTGTGCTTTTTGAGTTGTGTTTTGAAACCAAGCAATCTTATTCATGGAATACTGATTATATCTTGTTAAAAGACGTAAACCCCATATTGTTGGCAGAAAGTTATGCTGAATATAAAAAGGTCGCTGAAGCAACGTCAGGTTATGATGAGGAGTGGGAAAAGAAAACACTGTGGTAAGACACTATGATAAAAGTAACTCTAATTTTAGAGCAGTATATTTAAAGCAATCAATTAAAACCTAAGCAATAAAATTAAAACAGTAAATTGCAAATTTGGATAAATTATGTCGACCGAAACTGTGACCAAGGCCGCTCAAAATGATAGCGACGTTAGCAACTCCATGAACAGTGACAATGATGAGGCTAATAACAGTAGCCAAAACGTTCTGAAGCAATCCGCGGAGCAGCGTTATAAGCAAGAACTGGATAGACTGTCGCAAGATGACAAAGCTAACGGACATGCTATTCCAAGTGGCTGGCTTCGTTCACCAAAAGCGGTCCGAAAATTTATATTGGGCGATGAATCCCTAAACATTAGCCGTAAGTTTTATGGCGATGATGCGCTAGTCGACCGCTGTATAGTTACTTTACTTGGCAAACAAGGCTTGATGATGGTGGGTGAGCCAGGTACCGCCAAATCCATGTTATCTGAGCTATTAACAGCGGCCATTTGTGATGATTCAGGACTGATGGTGCAAGGCTCAGCAGGTACCACCGAAGACCATCTTAAATACTCTTGGAACTTTGCTTTATTATTGGCAGAAGGGGCGAATCAAAAGTCTTTGGTTCCGTCTCCGATATATCAAGCCATGTCACAAGGCAAAATAGTCAGGTTAGAGGAAATTACCCGTTGTCCTCCTGAGATTCAGGATGTGCTGGTATCTATGATGTCTGAGAAAACCATGATGATCCCAGAGTTTGGTGAGCAAGGTAGGTTGTTTGCCAAACCCGGATTTAATGTGATTGCTACGGCAAACCTTAGAGATAAAGGCGTCCACGAAATGTCTTCAGCTTTAAAGCGTCGTTTTAATTTTGAGACGGTACACCCGATTAGCGATGCTGAGTTTGAAAAGTCTTTGATTTTAAAACAGTTGAAAACCGAGCTTGGTAATCTAGAAGCCAATATAGGCAATGAAATTGATTTAAAAGATGAAGTCATTGATCTGTTGGTAACTGTTTTTCAAGAGTTGCGTCAAGGACAGACTAAGGCGGGCACTGCTATTAAGACACCAGATGCTGTAATGTCTTCTGCAGAAGCGTTTAATGTGGCTTATGCCTCAGCACTAGAGGGGTATTATTTGGGAGATAAATCGCTATCAGCTGCTGCGGTGGCGAAGCAGATAATTGGGGTGGTGCTTAAAGACAACGCCGATGATATTAAACGTATTCGTTTTTATATGGATAATGTGGTTAAGGAACGAGCGCGAAAAGATAAAACTTGGAAGGCATTTTATAATGAGGGTAAGACATTTTGGCAGTAGATACGGCTCAAGGGGATAGACATTCATTGACCTTTGAAGCTGGACAACTCCCCAAGCGTTTGGCAACAGCACTCAATGATTTAGCGAAATTGAATGAACTGGGCATTTATCTACTGCCCATTCGCCATCATAGTCCAGCTTGTGCCTATGCTACTAAGCAAGCATTGGTTAGTATTGAGCCGAATGCGGTGTTAATTGAAGCGCCTGCCAGTTTTGATGAGATGCTTGAGGACTTAAAGCATCCTGATAATAAACCGCCACTAGCGGTATTGTGTCAAACCCAAGTCAGTTATTTCGTTACAGATTCAGATTCAGATTCAGTCGAGATTGAATCAGAAGATTTGCAAAGCAACAAGCCTTCCGATAAAAGTAACTCATCCGATAAACAGAAAAGCAAACGTCTAGTACAGCATCCTTATTCTGCATATTTTCCCTTTTGTGAATACTCCCCGGAATGGGTAGCACTGCGTTATGCGTCTCAGGGTCAAGAGAATACTGATACCAGTCAAACAAATACCTGCCAAACAGGTAGAAGCACCTTGAATAGCTGTCAACTGCAATGTATAGATCTGCCTTTTTCAGAACAAGTCGCCCATCGTCAGTGGGTACTATCTGAACAGAACTGGGAGTCACAAAGCCTGCAACAAGAGCGATATCTGGCCCATAGCACTTATATCAAAAGATTGGCAGAAAAGCTACATTGCCGAGACCATGATGAAGTCTGGGAGCATTTATTTGAGTTAGATAGCATCTATCAGCTTAGGGATTGGCAAACCTTTTTTGACAAAGTATTGGTATGGTGTGCCATGTCCCGACTTGACTATGAGCAAAAAGTTCTTGAAATGGAAGGTTCAGTGGTGCGCGAAGATTATATGAGCCAACGTATAATCGAGTGCTATCAGTCGCTGAAAAGTGGCTCTGTTAAAAAGCCAGAAAATTCAAAAAATTCAAATAACCCTTTAAAAGATACCCCAAAAATAGTAGTGGTCACTGGTGGTTTTCATACTTTAGCGTTAATTGAAAGCCTACAGCAATCACTCTTATCCGATACCAACAAAGAAGCCTCACAACCATTAGATAAGCCATCGGATACAAGCACCAAGTCAATCACAAGCACCAAGTCAATAGATACAACCCATTCAACGACCGCTAATCAGTCTATCACTACCTCTGCAGATGAGTCTTGGCTAATTAGGTACAGTTTCGATAAGTTAGATGCGTTAAATGGTTATGCTTCTGGCATGCCCTCACCAGCTTTTTATCAAGCTTGCTGGGAACAAATGGTTAACTGCGATGAGCCACAAAACCGACTGCAACTGGTGATCAATTTTTTAAGTGATTTTTCTCACCAATTACGAAAAGAGCAGATTACTCAAAGTAATTATATTACCGTTAAAACGGCCAGTGAACAGGCTATGCGGCTCGCTGAACTTCGTGAGCATAGATTGATCGGTCGTTATGATTTGATAGATGCCTGTGCTAGTAGTTTTTTAAAAGGCAGCAATGATGAAGGTAGCTCAGGCTTTAATCGTTTACTGCGGCAAAACCTTAGTGGGTCCAAACTCGGTGAGGTGGTTAGTAATCAAAGAACCCCACCCATCTTGGCACAGGTTTATGAGTTGGTAAAAGCCAATCGTTTCAAGTTGAATGATACTTTGAGCAAAACTGCAAAGCTTGATGTGTTACGAAATTCGAACCATCGCAAACGAAGTTGCTTACTTCATTTACTCGCATTTTTGGATGTAGGGTTTGCAAGGCGTCAAAGTGGACCGGACTTCTTACATGGAGGACAACTGCACTTATTATTTGAAGAATGGCAATATGCTTGGACTCCTCAAGTTGAATCTCGACTAATTGAATTGTCTGAACAAGGCTCGGACATTTATCAACTGGCCACGACGCAGCTGTTACGTAAACGCCAAGATTATGCTGAGCAGGGGCAAAACCAATCTTCAGCACAACTTATTTCTTTACTTATTCAAGCCTCACTCATGGGGTTGAACTCTCAAATTAACGTCTTATTTGACGAAATGACAAGTATTCTGCCTAAAGACCCTGATTTAGGTTCAGTTATAGCTTGCGGTCAGCATTTATTATATTTATGGACGGGAAAAGCCTTTTTACAATTACAAAAAGACGAACAGCTTGCTACTCTGATTGCTGAAGTTCCGTCTACAGCTCTGTTTTTATTATCACAATTGCAAAACCCTAATGAAGATCAAGTCTCGGATACGCTGGCCAATATTTTAAGTTTGCATAATCTGCTAAAACAAATCGGTCCTATTATTAATGATACTTCTCAAGTAGTCACTCAAGCTATAAGTCCTGATAACTCGATGAGCATTGCTGCTGAGAACGAACAAAGGGTGGTAACTACTGAGGTAGATCTAATTGCAGATTTTCACGAAACATTGAGTAGGTTATTACCCAGTTGGCAGGATATAGAACTTTTGGTAGGGGCAGTACACGCTCTTGAGTTTATTGATGGCATCACTTATGAAACCAATTTAGCACTACGTTTAAAACAACATTTTGGCGTAGGCGCTAATGCTGAAACTGCTGTGGCTTATATATCTGGTATGTTGCAAGCGGTGCCGACCTTATTTTTGCATTACTCAGAAGCTACCGCAATGTTAGATAGATTAATAACCAGTTGGGATGAAGAAACCTTTATCAGTTTATTGCCAGATTTACGATTGGCTTTTACAGGACTAAAACCCATACAGACCAATGATCTTGCTAATCAGGTTGCCAAATTACATAGTGTCTCTGCTGTTCAGGTTACTCAATACCAAGGACAGTTAAGCGAGTCGGACTTGATGCATGGCTTAGGATTAAATCAGCGATTACAAAAACTATTGCACGACCGAGGATTACAACAATGGTTTGGCGTAGAGTGATAGGGGTGGGAATAAGCTATGAGCAGTGATCAAAATTTTCAAAAAGACCCCTTCAAAGATACGGAGAATCTTAGCGAAACCCGTGCAAATTCTAATAATCCAGCCCTTAGCCGTTGGCGATTAATACTTGGTCGCTATAGTGATAAAGCTTTGTCTGATGTGGCTTTATCTGGAGATCAAATGCGGTTGGAGCGTAGTTTGGATTATTTGTATAACCGGGAATATGATAATCGGGGCGACTTATTAAGTAATAAACGAGGCAAACAAGGCAGTGGTGGCTCACTCGATGACTCCCAATTAACTGCCGTAAATTGGCTGAATCAAGCTCGTGAACTGTTTCCCCAAAGCACTTTTGAACGAGTACAAAATCACGCCCTCGAACGCTATCAATTAACCAAACTTCTCAAAAATGAGGAGGTTTTACAACAGTTAGAACCCACGCCACAATTGGCCAAAGCCCTACTTAGTTTAAGAGGAACCTTGAGCGAAGAAGTTCGCGATAATATCCGTCGTATTATTGAAAAAGTAGTGGCTGATATTGTTGCCAAACTTCGGCCAAATTTTGTCAATGCTCTACAAGGTCGACGAAATCGTTTTCGGCGATCCTTTATTGCTAACAGTCAAAACTTTGACTGGAAACGGACAATCATGGCCAACCTGAAAAACTATAATCATGATTTGGGTAAGATAATCATACGTGAACCTATATTTAATGCCCGTGTGCAGCGACATTTGCCATGGACGGTCGTATTATGTGTGGATCAAAGTGCTTCTATGCTAAGTTCAGTAATGTACAGTGCTGTCTGTGCCAGTATTTTGGCCAGTTTGCCTGCAGTTACCGTTAAGTTATTGGTATTTGACACCAATGTGGTTGATTTAAGTCATATGGCTGATGATCCTGTTGAAGTCTTACTGACAGTGCAGCTTGGGGGTGGGACCAATATTGCAAAGGCTGTACAATATGCTGAGTCTATTATTACAGAGCCGAAACGAACGGTATTTGCGTTAATAAGTGACTTTGAAGAAGGGGGCTCGGTACCGCATTTGTTAAGTTCAGTTGCTAGAATGCATGGTCAACAGGTTAAATTATTAGGATTAGGGGCTCTTGATGATAATGCCAATAGTGTCTACGATATTCAGATGGCCCAAAAATTGGTGCAACACGGCATGCAGGTTTCGGCACTAACCCCAGAGCATTTTGCCGATTGGTTGGCAGAGGTAATGAATTAATGAATCATGCCAACCCCAATTCCAATATCAGCACCAACACAAATTCAAATACCAATACCAAGTCCTTCAACAGGGCTATCAGTAGCCTGATATCACATTATCAAGCTTATGATGAAGAAGCATTGAAAACTTATGCCAATGCCGGATTATTACGTCGAGCCAAAAAAGATGTGGCGGCAGGCAAAATACAAATTATCGACGATGAGTCCATTGATGACCAATCAACTAAAAAGCCATCTGCCACAGAAGTTCGACTAAACAGCGATAGCCAGATAGTAACTTTACCAGATAATGGTTTGACCCACGCCAAATGTGATTGCCCCGCAGTGAGTGCCTGCAAGCATATCGTTGCTTCAGTGTTGTATCTTCAGACCTTAGCCGGCACGCAACAAAAATCCAATAAGCTAGTAAAATCAAATGAGCTAGCGGAGGAAAATGATGCGCAAGATAGTGTAAAGTCAGATAGCAAGCCTAGCATAATTGATGATGGTTCGACTGAGCATGCAAAAGCCCAAACTAATATTGAGGACTTAAAGACAGCTACAGAGTATAAAAGTCCAACTGTTCTTAATGAATTATTGGCTTTGCAATTAGAAGACTTACAGAAGATAGCTAAAAAAATCACTAAAGCGAAGCGGTTAAAAGCGGTGGCAATGGCGCTTACTTATTTTGAAACTTACCCTATTGCAACCACTACTACCACTGATAACGATAAAACCCAGATAGATATTGAGCAAAACAGTATCAATATTCAATTGGCCAACCAAAGTCAGCGGATACGTTACATACAAGGAGCAGGTTTTTCAGGGATGCTATCTAAGATAGAAAAAGACCCTGATAGTTATCATTGGTTAGCGATACTGGAAGTAAAACGTGCCTATGATTCTGAGCAGAACTTTCAACCTATTAAACAATGGTTGATACAAAGCTTACAAACCGATTCAACGTCCAATAATCCAGCTTCAAACCCTTATTTAATGCAGCAGTTGCCACAGTCAACGCTTGTGTTACTTGAAGATATAGAGAGTGAAATTCAAAAATTAGTGACACGAGGTTTGACTCACATTGATGCGTTCGCAGCCAATCGTATGCATCTCAATAATACCTTAGCTCGCAGTCACCACTTACCTAGATTAGCGACACAATTACGTCAAATAAGTGGTCAGATGCATGATTTTGTTAAGGGTAATAATCATATTAATGAACGGCAGATTTTATTTGGGCTGGCAGATTTAACAGCCTATCTTTATCAGTTAAAACATTGTGATGGCGATGAGTTGGTCACTCTTCGTGGTAAATTGCGGAATGCTTATGATACTGATCAAAACCTTCCAAAGTTAACATTATATCCTCTTGCAGCTGAGTGGTGGCAGAGTCAAGGTAAAGCGAGAGGGCTTACCTTGTACTTTTATGAACCTAATGAGCAGCAAATCATAGATTTGACTCAAGCTAGAGCGCAAGGTCAAGATTTAAATTTTGACAAACAGTCTGCTTGGTTTAATGCGGTCTGGCTATCTTCAAGTCAAAGTTTAATGAATCATGTCAATACCTTATCAAACCCAAGGTTTAATGCTAATGGGGGGTTGGCAGTGTCGGGCAGTAAAGTCACTGAGAAAAGTTCTTTAAAGGATAACTATAGTGATTATTTGGCGTGCGTTGAAACGGTGTCAGTGGCAGATTGGTCAGAGCTGGTGCAAACTTGGCAGGATAAACTGTCTTTAGATAGTGAGTTAGATAAAGTTGTGGTGTTAAATCCTACTAAAATAGGGGAGTTATTAGTTGATGAAATTGAGCAATGTGTGTGGTGGCAGCTGGCTGACAAGGCTAATAACCAACTGCGTTTACGTTTGGATTGGGATAGTGACGATGCTCAAAGTATAAATAGCATCAAAAAGTTAGAACGACTCAATATGCATGATATCAAAATGGTAGTCGCAAAAGTCAGTTTTGATCAGGATAAGATAGAGTTACTCCCTTTAACTTTAATATTGCATGACGGATTATTTCATTTAAATTACGATAGGGTACCTACTAAGAAGTTGACTTTAAAAGAGCTGTTATCTGGCAAAATAAGTAAATTGATGAGTAAAAAAAGAAGGCTGGATGAGATCGATGTTATTAAACCTATGACTTTGTCGCATTTAATTTGTGAGCCTATTTTAACTGTTTTAGAAAGCTTAACCGCTAATGGCAGAATTCAGCCTACTGAAGGCCAAATTAAACAGTTACGCTATCAACAAAAGTTGGCCAGTGATGCAGGCCTTAGTATTATCGCCAATAGTATTAAGTCTCTTTATACGACCAAAAATACAACCAGAACTAATACAGTAGAAAGTACAGAGCCTATAAATTCTTTAACTATATCAAACACCTTACAAACGATCAGCCTACTACAGTTGGTCTATTTATGTCGACAATTGTTATTGTTAGAGCTACGTATGCCAGTGGTTATCAATAGCGAGTAAATTAGGCCGATTAGTTTAAATAATAGAACTTACGCACTATCATAGGCGCAAAGACTATGCTAGATCGAACTTAACTTAGGTCTCAAATGACACCACTGATTATCGACTAACTGACAAACAGGAGCCACAATAGGTCTAAATAACTTAATATGCCATTGGTACATGGACTTAAACATCGTCGATAAATAGCCAAAGCCAAATAATGATGCAAACACATGGTTTTTAATCAACCGTTTGTGTCTTACTTGAAACTTCTCTACAGAGCACAACTGCTTCAACGCCCGATGGGAAACACCCCCATATTTAAAACACTAAATAAGTAGAACTAAGCTGTCATATTAAGTTTCTGAATTGGCGTAAAGCCACCATTACCCATATTGGGTCTCTCGTTATTATAGTGATTGAGCCAAGTTTGGGCTTGCTGTCTCACTTGCTCTAAACTATCAAACAACTCTTGATTAAGCCAATCATTACGTACTGTCTTGTTAAAGCGCTCAACATAAGCGTTTTGCTGAGGATTACCAGGCTCGATATACTCGACGATAATCTCTTGTTCATCAGCCCAGTCCTTTAAATCATTGCTAATATACTCAGGACCATTATTACCCCTGATTTGATTAGGTTTAATTCAAGCTCACGGTAGATACGATAAACACGCTTATGATTGTAAGGTAATCTGAGTACATTTCTTAAGTATAGAAAGCATAGTTTAAAGCTCCAGTTTTTATGGTCGTTTGTCAGATCAATCAACAGTTTGCGGGGTTTATTTATAGTAGCTAAGGCGGTAATCAAAATTAAAAATAAAAGAAGTAAATGATAATAATTACTATTTACATTTAGGTATAAATGTATTAGACTGTCTTTACTGCATGGATGGCAGCAACGGTAAAAGAAAAAACCGAGAATATCAAAAGAACTAAAAACAATAACTATAAAGCGGGTTTTTCAAAGCTCATTAAGCCTTTGCTTAATGAGCTTTTATTGGTTACCAAATCTGAATGGTTTAGCCTAAATAAACACTCGGCCACCTGCGGTATCATAGGACTCAATGGACACTTGATAAACAGGGTTTAAGAATTGTTGAATCATCACCGCATCAGGTATGCCTTGGGCAACGATGCCGCCTTGTTTCATTAAAATAACTTCATCACTGTAGCGGTAGGCATGGGTCAAATCATGCAATACTACAATCACCGTCTTAAGCTGCTGGCGAACCAAGTCTTGCAAATAGGCCAGCAAAAAACGTTGATGACGAATGTCAAGATGATTGGTCGGTTCATCGAGCATTAAGATATCGGTATCTTGCATCAACGCCCTAACTATAGATAACCGCTGCTTTTCGCCACCCGATAAATGCTGTACCCGTGTGTCTTTTAAATCATACAGCTCAAAATCCATTAACAGCTGATGGGCTTTTAACGTATGGCTAGGACGAGGCGACTGATACCAAGTTAGTTGCGGCGAGGCACCCAGTAGGGCGTATTGTAAAGTACTTAATGGCAGCTCATAGCGCTCATGTTGCCCAACCCACGCTATTTTCCCTTGACTGACTAGCTGGTTTTGCTGCCCGATTGTGCTGTCAATAGAGCCTGTTGTTGTTAAACCTGTACCACTGTGCTGATTGAGTAAGCTGTGTAATAACGTACTTTTACCTGCACCATTGGGGCCAATAAACGTGGTGAATAACGATTTATAAATGGTTAAATTATCAACACTTAACAGCGGCTTAGTGCCTGAATATACTTTGAGGTTTTGTATTTCAAACAATGCTTTTTTTGGCACTTTATTAGTGTTATTAGGTGCACTAATTTTGGGTTCTGCTGATTGCAAGTTAGCACTAAGCAAAGAATTGTGTGAGCTAGTAGGTTTTGATGGGTTAACAGTATGACGAGGGGAGGGCATATCGCTGTTATCCTAATATAAAAAAATGCTACAGATGCAATGAGCATCTTTCATTTTAAAAAGAGAGGGTCGACTCGTCTTAAAGACGAGAACGGCGCATAAATAACCAAATAAAGAAGGGGCCGCCTAATAATGCCAACACAATACTAATGGGCAAATCGACAGGGTAGGCAATATGACGGGCAAAGCTATCGATGACTAATAAAAAGATGCCGCCAAGCCAGCCTGACCATATCATTAGCCGCATTCTACCACCACCAAACAAAATAGCGAGCAGGTTGGGTATCATCATGCCAATAAAACCAATCACACCAGATAAAGACACTGATGCCCCAGTCAGTAACGCCGAGGCTATCACCACTAAGGTGCGGGTGCGTCCCACTTTAATACCTAAAGATAATGCTGTGTTCTCACCCAGCATTAAGCTATCTAGCTGGCGACCAAGCGGTAAGATAAGTACCAAACCTAATACGATACAGCCAATGGCGTAACGCATCGGTACAAAGCCTGCTTCCGCCATACTGCCTGCCAGCCAATTGGTAGCACTACGCAGCACCATATCATCAGACATAAATAATATTAGGCTGACCAAAGCACCGCAAAACGCACTAATGACAAAGCCTAAAATGAGCAGTCCCATTTGTCCACCGCCCAAAAAGCGATGACAGCCTAAAATAAACAGACACACAATTAGACTACCCACAAAGGCAGCTAGAGGCACACCAATACCTGAGATACCAAAGGCAAGCACTAATACCACACCTAAAGCGGCGCCGCCTGAGGTGCCAATAAGGCTAGGATCTGCCAAGGGATTCTCGAACAAAGCTTGCAGCGCCGCCCCACTGACGGACAATGCCATGCCGACTAAAAGAGCAGACACAATACGTGGATAGCGTAGCTGCCAAAGGATATCGTCTAGCGTTGCGGGGTTCTGCCATTCGCCAAAGCCCACCCCTAGGCTCAGCCAAATGATAAGTGCTGATGCCAGAAGGGCAAAGGTATAGGCCAATAAATATCGGCGCAAATGTGAGGGCGGTGTTGTCTCTAAAATAGGGTAGGTAGAGATGATAGATGACTCATTGACCGCTGTTTGCTGGTCATTTTTTTGCTTAGTATTCTGCTGATTGTCAGCTGCTTGCTGAACAGCTGCTTGCCTAGCATCTGCTTTGTTGACAGTGGCAGGACTTAAGCGTTTGCAGGGCTGCTGCTTAGATAACTGTTGTTTAGATAACTCTGAATGCGACATAGGCCTTGCCCGTTAACAGGAGAGTAAGTTTAAAGGAGGACATGACCTAACCCATTATCTGGTGGATGATAGCCGATGCAAGTTATTTATGACTCTTGGCGAGTCCAGCCCATAGCGCAAAAAGTCATTGGCGGGCCAAAAATAGACTTTATTATTTTTGCCTGCTGGGCTAATGGCGACTTCGGGACGCTGACGAAACTTAGCCACCGACCCAATGACGGGTTTATTATGGTCTGCAATAATAATGACATCGGGCTTGGCAGCCAGCCAGCCTTCCCGAGATAAGGGTTTTAAACCTGTCACATTGGCAGCATTGATACCGCCCGCTCGTCTAATTAACTCATCACCTACCGTGCCTTTACCAGCAACGATACGCCCGTCATAGCTTAGGATATAACGTGTTTGTGTGTCTGGCTTGGCGGCCATATTTTGCATCCAATTTGACGCTAAACGATTGGCCTTGCTCGGTTGTCCGACATAGCTACCGACCAACTTAATACTATTGGCAAACGTTTTGACGTCTTCATTAGATGCCACATTCACCGCTTTTATATTAAGGCTATTTAAGCGCTGGTAAATACTGCTGGGCTGCACCATATAGCTGCCCAAAACTAGGTCTGGTTTCACTGCCAATACCGATTCGGCAGTCACGTTGCGGTGCATGCCTACGGGCTTGGCGTTGCGTAATGCAGGGTTTTTATTCAGTGCATTCTTACCCACAACTTTGTTAGCGCCGCCAACGGCAACCACGATATCTGCCACATCAGGGCTTAGTACCACGATGCGCTCATAAGCATTTGCGGCTTGACTAAGCAATATAGTGCTACAAATTAAACCGCCTAAAATTGACCTTTTAACAGCATTAAAAGCAGCTACCTGTTTTGAGAATGATTTAGCAGACTGTACACTTGCTAAAGCGTAGCAATTAGGGGGGTAAGTCGAGGTGAATAAATTCATAACTATCCTATTAAAGCTTTACGTATAAAAAGTTTTGCAGTAGCGATAAGACTAGTTTTATACTTGAGCATAGCTCTCAACCAGATGAGCCGTTATTTCCTGCCAGTAATCTTGTTCTGGCTCACCTTCTTGGCGTTGACCAAAAAAAGTAATAATGCTAGTGCCAAATTCATCAAAACTTTCAATACAAGTTACAATGCCGTCTTTAGTAGGGCGTTTAACACACCATACTTGAGCTAAAGCGTTGTCTTTAAGATGCAAAGTAAAGTCGGTCTGCTTCTTATCTAAAATATTAATCCAATCGCCCATGCGTTTAATCTGATGCACTACGCCCGTTTGAATTTGCACCACACCATTATTACCCACAAAAACCATGATTGGCTTGGCTTTTTGCTCAGTAAATAACAACAGGGCTTCGATAGCCTCTGGCTTTAGTTGACATGCCATACCCTCTGGCGCTTGACGATAGCTACTTGCTCTATCAACATCTAGGCTTTTTAGTAGCATATGGAATTGATGAATATCGGTTAATGCCAGCCATTTTCGTTGTAGCTTTTGCCTCTTCTCTGCTGCCAAAACTTTAGGCTGCCATTTTGCAAAAGAAGGAAGCGTTTCCAAATCAGCAACCACCTTGTCTGTATCAATGTCGGCTACTGTCTTGGCATGCTCAGCGATTAAATCCTGCCACTGCTGTAGGGCCGTATCGCTATAATCACGTAAAAACACCTTACAAATGGCACTGCCATAACCGTCATAAAACTGAATACTAAGCGATTCAGGCAACGATACATTAGATTGGTCATTCGTTTTGTCATCTGCTTGGCTATCCGCTTTATTATGAGTCTTGCTATTGGCTTCGCTAGGTACAGTTACTGCCAATATATGTTGCCACTGACTCATAAAAAAGCGTAAATCTAGCCCACCCACATTCAGCGCAATACCCATACGCTCGCCCAGTTTTAGGTTCTGTAATTGGCCAAGCTTTTCATGTACCGCCAACTCATTGCGTACGATGCTCTCGACTTTACTAAATTGGGTCAATGTCTGTAGTAGTGAGTGGCAATCTGTGCCTAAATATTGGCTATGCGGTGATGCTAGCATCAGCTCAAGCTCACTCACTGCTAATTGTTTAGCCCCCTCTAGCGGAAATAACATGCGATTTTGCGATTTTTGCTTTTGATAATCGTCCCACAGTGAAGCATTCTTTTTAGACAGTAGATTCTGGGATGGGTTTAGTTTAGCAACAGACATAGCAATCCTTGTGCTGAGTAATTGAATAATGCTTTGCAGTATAGTTAAGTTTCTATAGCAGCATTTATCGCTAAAAGCATATTTAATCCTACTAACTTAGGCCTACTAAATAGGGGAAATATCCGCAACTCGCGCTTAGACCATCCTATAGCCAGTCAGGGTTTGATGTATACCAATAACGACAGTAAGTATAAACACTAACAGAGTAAGTGTAAATAATAATTATTAACAATTGATATTGATTATCATTTGCAATTAAGTTACAGTATGATACAAATCATACATAAAGATGAAAGAGTACAGACGTTCCTAGAGGTTTTTTTACAAAAAGGAAAACAAGGTTGGATATCATTAAACGAGGCTATATTGCCGAAAATATTATGTTCCAAGCTAAGCTGGTTAGCAAAGTGGCCATTAGCAGTGCCTTTGTGCTGTTTTATAGTAGTGTAAATAATAGTGCCCAAGCCGATGTAGTATTAAATACCAATACAGCACTCAATAACGGGCAAGAAAGTGTGGGTACACCATCTAGCTCTGATGCTAGCCTTGATAACAGATCTGACACCCGTATGCCAGTTGCCTATCTTGATCCTATCGTCGTCACTGGGACTCGTTCTCAAAAAAGTCTTAGTGATGCGCCAATTGCTATGCAGGTTATAGACTCACAAACCTTAAAAGACCACCATGCCCATACGCTAAAAGAGGCTTTGCAACTGCTGCCCAATGTTAATTTGGTGCCCTTACATGGAAAAACAGGCTATGAAGTACGGATGCAAGGCTTTTCAGGCGACCAAGTATTAATACTGATAGACGGCTTGCCCATTAGTGCCAGCACTGGCTCAACCGTAAACCTGAACCAATATTTAAACACCAATGTGGCACAAATAGAAGTGATTCAAGGGGCTGCATCGGCACAATATGGAAGCTCAGCTATGGGTGGTGTCATTAATGTCATTACCCAACCCATTATAGATAGCCAATCAGAGATAACTATGGAGGTGGGCAGTAATGGCTCTCAAAACCCCTCTGGTAAGAGACTAGATAACAATCACAGCTATATTGAGGGCAGCATACAAGGGGCTATATCGGCAGATGGACGCCTTAAAGCCAGAGTATCAGGATCTCACCTTGATGATAAAGGCTTGAGTGTGGATACCGAGGCTTGGCCACTACTCAAAGACCCTAGCAAGCAGCAACAGCTGACAGCAAAAGTTACCTATACCCCTAATATAAATGACGTCAACCAGATCAATCCCAGTCATCAATATTGGCTTGAAGCAAACGTATACGCAGAAGAGGATGTCAGCCGTTTTAGTTATTATGTGCCACCAAAATATCTAAAACAGCAGCGCAATGAAGATATTAAGCGTCAGCGGTTTAGTGTGGGCGGTATTACACAGATTACCCACCTCTTTAGTGGTGATAATAAAGCCAGTAACTCTGATAAACCTATCCTATCGAATCAAGTCTATAAGCTATCAGGTTCCGCTTTGTATGAAAACTATGACAGCGAGTCTGATACCCGGTCTTATAAGCAGTCTTACAACCAATCAGAAAGCACGTTAACCAGCAATCGTGATGCCCAAATTGAGACAAGTTTGGCACAAGTCCAGCTTGATTTCCCCATTATCTATAGTGGCAATAGCAACTCATATAATCAGTCGCATAGCTTACAAGTAGGGACAAAATGGCAGCAAGATAGCCTAAAGCAAACTAAAAATGAGATTTCTGAATTAAGCAGCGATGATGTCAGTCGTCATGTGTTAGAGGCCTATATTCAAGACGATTGGATGATTGGTGATAGTTTAGAGGTTGTCATTGGAGCACGTTATCAAAATGACAGCGATTTTGGCGGTCACTTTGCGCCAAAGCTTGCCGTTAAGCAAGATTATTTCGATAGTAGCGACCGCAAACACAGCTTTAGAGCCAGCATCGGTAGTGGCTACCGAGTACCGAATTTAAAAGAACGTCATTATGTTTTTGACCACAGTAATTTTGGTTACAAGGTCATGGGCAATCCCGATTTAGTACCCGAAACCTCAACCAGCTATCAGTTAGGCTATCAAACCAATATCAAGGCAGACCTCTCATTAGCCCTTAATGGCTTTTACAATGATGTTAAAGACCTGATTCAAACCGATAATAGCAATCCTGACTATGATGGCAACATTGCCGTTTATCGCTATAACAATATTGATAAAGCCGTCACCTATGGTGCTGATGCTAGCATGGACTGGCAACTAAATGATAAGGCAAAACTAAACGTAGCGTATGCGTATCTGCATACCGAAAATAAAGCCACAGGGTCAGACTTAACCTACAGCCCCGAGCACAAAGTTACTGCAAATCTAAACTATCAGTTAACCGACGCCTTACAACTGATTCAGCAAGTTCGCTATGAGTCAAAACAACTAACCGATACCACCCGCCAAAGCTATTCGCCTAGCTGGTGGGGGCTGGACAGTCGAGTCAATTATAGTGCTACGCCTAATTTAGATATTTATGCAGCGATTAACAACCTACTCGATGAGCAGCGAGATGCCACTGATACCAATGATCAACGTCCCGTTGACAATCGCCAGTGGCTATTTGGGGCAAGCTATCATTGGTAAAAAGGTTTTTTAGAAGAAAAGTTTAATGACTTAACTCACACAAAAATAAGATGTCACAACTTTGGAGGGAACTGGTTGTTATTTATGAATCGACTGGCACTACCTTAAGATGAGTCATAAATGATTACCAGTCGCCAAAATACTCTGTCATAGGTAAGTTTAGGTAATACTTTAATCCTCCATTTTCCAACGACCCACTAAGGATACAACTATGCATAACACGATGAAGATTTCAATGTTACAAGGCACCGCCCAGCAATCCAAGCAACCCCAGTTGTCCAATATCACTAAGTCAGTTTTACGGGTTATGGGGACAGGGCTGTTTGTATTAGGGTGGTTAGGTTTGACGGCTTGCGGCGGCAGTGATGACCACCATAACAGTAGCAATGACCCCGTAGTTACGCCAGAGCCTGAACCGACGACGGCTGATTTTAGCGAGTCAGCAACTTGGGAAGTGGATGGCGCAGCAGCCGAGGCCTGCTATGACATTGATACCCAAAAGCAGTTAGCGTGTACCAGTGACACTTGGGATATCAAGTTTGAAAACAAAAATCGTTCAGTTAGCCTATGGACCAATAGTGGCATTAGTGGCGACGGTAAAGGCGCAGCCTTTTATACCATGCCTTGGAGTGAGCTTACTGATCTAAAAAATGCCCAAGAAGTACCTGCAGTCGGCTTTAAACCAGATAGTGGTTCTGGGGTATTTAAAGTAAACCCTTGGTATGCCTATAACTTAAATGAGCAGCACAAGCTTGCCCCCAATAACCGTGTTTATCTGGTCACGACAGATGCCAATGATGCCACCACAACAAGCTTGGTCAATAAGCCAGTCTATGCCTTACAATTCATCAACTATTATGATGATGCTGGTCAATCAGGTCATCCTACAATACGCTGGATTGATACCGCCCTCCCAAATCAAGTACAAACCAAAACCTTGGATGCCAGCTCAAGTGACGATTGGATATACCTAAACTTAGCCACAGGTGAAACCACTACCAAATCGGGCGACTGGCAAGTAGGGATAAAACGCTATGACGTTATACTTAACAGCGGTGCTTCTGGTTCTGGTAACGTAGGCGGCTATGTGGCAAAGACACCAGCAGGTTATTACGATGCTAATGGCGAACCTATTAAAGCTAAGTTTGCCGAGGACAATACGGCAGCAAGCCTAACCGATTTAACGACGGTGTCCGCTTATGACATTAGTGCCGATGGTGTGCCATGGATAACCGATGCTGCAAGCTCACAGTTAAATCCAGAGGCAACCGGAACCTATCCTGTTATTGACTATGGCTGGTATGTGTATAAGGGAAATGAAGGTCATCGCTTATTCGCTAAGCCTGAGGGAGAGCGTATTGGTGGGTTGATTCGTTCAAGCGAGGGCAACAGTTATGCTCGTTTCTATCTAGAAGATATTGCCTACGTTGATGACATGGCAACAACACCTAGCAAATGGACGTTTAAGTTTGATATCCAACCTGCTAAAGCAGAGTGATGTATACTTTTGAAAGTGACTTGTGTGGTTTACGGATATTTTAGATAGATAATAGATTTTGACGACAGTAAAAGCCCCATCATAAGCTATATTTATGTTGGGGCTTTTTAATGCTAAGTTGATTAATCAAGCATCAACAAAGCTAAATCCTGTGCATGCTCCCATCAATCCATTAAGGTAGACAACAGTGCCATAATGGTTTTTGGTACTAGTTCAATAAAGCGCGAGTAGATTAGAAATTTAGGAAACTCGCGTCTTTTCATGGCTAGCATATGATGATAGTAAAAGCCTTTAAACTGCCGATAACGCCGTTGATGAAGCAGTATTAACAGGGTCATCATCTCTTGTGCACTTATCTTGCATGGTCTTAATTGCTTCATGCTGTTTTCGATAAGATACCGTTCAAACTTTGGTTTGAATGCTTGGTAAAATCGTCAATATAGCAGTAAGTTTAATTAGATTGTCTATGTAATAAGTCCTTGTTGCAAAGCTTGTCTTGGTAAACTTACTTTAGCAATTTTGGATTTATTTTTTTATACATTTTATCTTATCCTAAATTCAGATTATAAAAAAAGTCTCAGTCGTTCGTTTTCTCATATCAAAACTCCTTATGGGTATCTTATAAGAAATTCTACGTTTGAGCTTTGTTATTTTAGGGGATAGTTACAATTTTATGAAAATGTAGAATAAATACAAGGTCGTGATGGATACGACAACTAGAAAAACGCATTTGGGATGTGACTGGTGACGGTTTCAATCCACGCACCCGTGATGGTGAGGTGGGGGCTTTCTGAACGTTTGGGAAACGTTCAGCCCACCGCAAGGGAAAATTTATAATTTTCCACGACGAGTACGATGTTTCTCAGAAAATCCCCTTAAAGAGATTTTCTCTTGCGCAGCTAAAATTGCAGTGCAATTTTTTAACGCTACTCACCACGCACCCGTGATGGTGAGGTGGGGGCTTTCTGAACGTTTGGGAAACGTTCAGCCCACCGCAAGGGAAAATTTATAATTTTCCACGATGCTTAGTTATTAAGATGTTTCTCATAAAACTCCCTTAAAGGGATTGAATCTTGCGCAACTAAAATTGCAATGCAATTTTTTAACGCTGCTCACCACGCACCCGTGATGTGAGGTGGGGGCTTTCTGAACGTTTGGGAAACGTTCAGCCCGCCGCAAGGGAAAATTTATAATTTTCCACGACGAGTACGATGTTTCTCAAAAAATCCCCTTAAAGGGATTTTCTCTTGCGCAACTAAAATTGCAATGCAATTTTTTAACGTTGCTCACCACGCACCCGTGATGGGTGCGACCTTAACTTGTTTGCCGTAAGGTGCAAATACATGTTTCAATCCACGCACCCGTGATGGGTGCGACGTCGTGCGTGTGATTGCTTGCCCGGCGGTAATGGTTTCAATCCACGCACCCGTGATGTGAGGTGGGGGCTTTCTGAACGTTTGGGAAACGTTCAGCCCGCCGCAAGGGAAAATTTACAATTTTCCACGACGAGTATGTTGTTTCTCAGAAAATCCCCTTAAAGGGATTTTCTCTTGCGCAACTAAAATTGCAATGCAATTTTTTAACGTTGCTCACCACGCACCTGTGATGTGAGGTGGGGGTTTTCTGAACGTTTGGGGAACGTTCAGCCCACCGCAAGGGAAAATTTACAATTTTCCACGACGAGTATGTTGTTTCTCAGAAAATCCCCTTAATGGGATTTTCTCTTGCGCAACTAAAATTGCAATGCAATTTTTTAACGTTGCTCACCACGCACCTGTGATGTGAGGTGGGGGTTTTCTGAACGTTTGGGGAACGTTCAGCCCACCGCAAGGGAAAATTTACAATTTTCCACGACGAGTATGTTGTTTCTCAGAAAATCCCCTTAAAGGGATTTTCTCTTGCGCAACTAAAATTGCAATGCAATTTTTTAACGCTGCTCACCACGCACCCGTGATGGGTGCGACCCATTGACTGTGACAGCTTGGAATAGGGCTTTGTTTCAATCCACGCACCCGTGATGGGTGCGACTCTTACCCATTCCGTAGCATTATATGGATAACCTGTTTCAATCCACGCACCCGTGATGGGTGCGACGTCAGACTATGAGCGTGATGATAACTGGTGGCTAGTTTCAATCCACGCACCCGTGATGGGTGCGACAAATTGTTTAGCACATGATAGCAAATGCTATGTGTTTCAATCCACGCACCCGTGATGGGTGCGACTTATCAGGGTAACTCAGGATGGGCCGAGTACAGTTTCAATCCACGCACCCGTGATGGGTGCGACGATATGTTGATGATGCAGTTGCCATATTGGTTGTTTCAATCCACGCACCCGTGATGGGTGCGACACAATGTCGGCGCCATACTAGACGAGTTTAGACGTTTCAATCCACGCACCCGTGATGGGTGCGACCAAATCAACTTGGAGTCCTGCAAGTTACGTTAAAGTTTCAATCCACGCACCCGTGATGGGTGCGACCTATCAACAGCAACCTATACAAACCATGCAAGCGTTTCAATCCACGCACCCGTGATGGGTGCGACAACTGTCGCATTATTTACCCTTAAATTTTCCGCGTTTCAATCCACGCACCCGTGATGGGTGCGACATTTTTGCTGTATCTTCTTCTATAGCCTCTAAAGTTTCAATCCACGCACCCGTGATGGGTGCGACCGTAAGCTGATCAGATTAAGCCAACCAAACTGGGTTTCAATCCACGCACCCGTGATGGGTGCGACGTTAATTACAACACTCTTGCCCTGCAAGTTAACCCGTTTCAATCCACGCACCCGTGATGGGTGCGACTAGGGGCGTTAGATTTAGGATAGATTTAACGGTCGTTTCAATCCACGCACCCGTGATGGGTGCGACTTCTGCGGAGCATTTGTCACAAGATGGTTTCAAGTTTCAATCCACGCACCCGTGATGGGTGCGACTAAATTGCAGTTCGCTTGAAACAAATACCGATTACGTTTCAATCCACGCACCCGTGATGGGTGCGACTTGTCGATATAACCAAGTCCAATCGCGTAAGCGTTTCAATCCACGCACCCGTGATGGGTGCGACTTAAGGCCGAAGGCAATATCACTGGCTGTGACATCGTTTCAATCCACGCACCCGTGATGGGTGCGACCTCCCCTGCTATGGCATCAGTAAGCTACTATGTAGTTTCAATCCACGCACCCGTGATGGGTGCGACGCGAGGCCTACAGCAGGATGACTTACTTAGCTGTTTCAATCCACGCACCCGTGATGGGTGCGACGATATTCAGCGGTGTGAAAGAAGCCAAAGAAATGTTTCAATCCACGCACCCGTGATGGGTGCGACCAGGGGTATGGGCGTGTCGCTAAATGGACGGTTGTTTCAATCCACGCACCCGTGATGGGTGCGACGTCATACCTAAGCTTTTTAGCTTCCTGTCTGTTTTGTTTCAATCCACGCACCCGTGATGGGTGCGACATTGTGGTCTTTCTTTGCTGTCTTTTTGCCGTCAGTTTCAATCCACGCACCCGTGATGGGTGCGACACGCATAGCTTTTTCTTTACTCTCAAACTGGTGTGTTTCAATCCACGCACCCGTGATGGGTGCGACAACTTACTCCAAAACGTCCAGCCATTCTTTTTGTTTCAATCCACGCACCCGTGATGGGTGCGACTTTCCCTTTGCCAACCTCCTCTAAATTCAGGAGGTTTCAATCCACGCACCCGTGATGGGTGCGACTTGCTATGACGCAGACCAAGTTATTTTAGATATCGTTTCAATCCACGCACCCGTGATGGGTGCGACTAGTGTTGTTTATCATGATTACCCTAAAAGGTTTGTTTCAATCCACGCACCCGTGATGGGTGCGACTAAGCGCCCATGCAGACTGCGAATTAAAGTTTGGTTTCAATCCACGCACCCGTGATGGGTGCGACAAAAATTGCAGTGGCTCTTTGCTTGTATAACTGTTTCAATCCACGCACCCGTGATGGGTGCGACATACGTTTATAACACCACCACCACGCTGCATACGTTTCAATCCACGCACCCGTGATGGGTGCGACATCCTCAGTTTCTAAAGTCTCACCATCTTTAAAGTTTCAATCCACGCACCCGTGATGGGTGCGACGTCCCTAAAAATAAAGCTAACAATCTCCAATCAGTTTCAATCCACGCACCCGTGATGGGTGCGACCACTATTAGGCTTTAGATTATTAAGTGCTTTTTGTTTCAATCCACGCACCCGTGATGGGTGCGACATTGCCATAGCAGTATGATTGTTGAGTTAAAAGTTTCAATCCACGCACCCGTGATGGGTGCGACCACTTGGGCATAATCAGGATTTTTAAAATCAAACGGTTTCAATCCACGCACCCGTGATGGGTGCGACATCAGCGGACACAGCCAAAAGGTACGGAGTGTGGGTTTCAATCCACGCACCCGTGATGGGTGCGACCTTGTTGAACAATACATGAAGTATGACGAGCAAGTTTCAATCCACGCACCCGTGATGGGTGCGACGCAAATAGTTAGCAAAAAGTTAGCAAAACGTTAGTGTTTCAATCCACGCACCCGTGATGGGTGCGACATTTTTTGATAATTCTTGTTTATGTAGTACAAAGTTTCAATCCACGCACCCGTGATGGGTGCGACATACGACATTGTTAAACCAATCAAGTTAACAGCAGTTTCAATCCACGCACCCGTGATGGGTGCGACCTAATCAAAGTTAGCAAAGTGATCAGTGACGGCGTTTCAATCCACGCACCCGTGATGGGTGCGACCTTAGTAAAGATCCAATTGGGATGCCAAGCGACGTTTCAATCCACGCACCCGTGATGGGTGCGACCACTTCGCTGACATCAATTAATTCATCAAGACCGTTTCAATCCACGCACCCGTGATGGGTGCGACCATGGCTTTGGGTAAAAGAGTAAAACTTGCAAGTTTCAATCCACGCACCCGTGATGGGTGCGACGTATTGAGCTCTGATGCTTGGTGCGACATGTAGTTTCAATCCACGCACCCGTGATGGGTGCGACAATAATTAACTCTATTAATATCTACAAACTCAAATATCGTTTCAATCCACGCACCCGTGATGGGTGCGACAATCCGACCTGCTGGACGCAGCTTATCCAGCTAGTTTCAATCCACGCACCCGTGATGGGTGCGACCATGGCTTTGGGTAAAAGAGTAAAACTTGCAAGTTTCAATCCACGCACCCGTGATGGGTGCGACTATTCAGGTTTATTTAAGTCATTTCTGTGCATTGTTTCAATCCACGCACCCGTGATGGGTGCGACTCAAAACCTTTATTCATCACTCTTACTCAAATCGTTTCAATCCACGCACCCGTGATGGGTGCGACAGCCTATGGTTTAAGTCGCTGATTGGGTTAGACTAAAACCCTGAAATCTGCGAGCGTGTAAAACATAGGCGAATTTGGCAAATGTGACATCTGCCAAATGAGTAACGTAAGACAATAAAGTGTTTAAAATCATGTTGTTAAATAGTATTGTGCATGAGTTGCGAGTGTTCTAGGGTTTTTATGAGTGCTTAGGGTTCGCAAAAGAACTAAGAGAACCCACTAAAAGCAAATAACAGGTTCACTTTAAGTAATAGCCCCAAATCATTTCTCATAATACCACTTTAAAATAGTAACACATCATTAAGGTCCAGCACAGGTTTTGCACCGATATGTTCAACCTTATGTTGCCAGTTTTTGCCCATATAGTAGTAGCGCAGGCTGTCAGTTTCTGGGTTAATAATACCCTCCAAGGTGGCTCTAAGCGTCGTCCACTGGGCAGGGTTCACTTCAATTTCAAACACAGAATATTGAACCCGTTGACCAAAGTTTAAGCAGTGTTTGGCAACTTGGCGCAGTCTTTTAGCTCCAGTGCCCTCCGTCATGCCAATATCATAAGTGACCAGTACCATCATGGTAAGCTCCAAAATATCGAGTTAATTATCAATCCATTATCAAATCTATTATTATCAAAATTATTGCCACAAAAAGGGCACATAAGCGTCAATATCACCACGAATATGGCGGGCCATTATGGTGGCTTGCAAGTGCGGTAGTAGTCCAAAGGGCACAGTTTCTTCAAACCAATCATGTTTTAGCGTTTGTTGCTTGCGGTCGTGCCATGCTTTAAAAAAGGTTTGGCGGGCGTCGTCTTTAAGCCATACCGCACCGTTCGGTTCTTGCTTAAAGTCTTTTTTGGACAGTTGTTTTTTGTTGATAAGCGATAGCACAAATCTATCGACCATAGGGCGGAACTCTTCTACCAAATCAAGGGCCAGTGACGGACGCCCAGGGCGCAGTTGATGAAAGAAACCACAAGCAGGATCGAGTCCAACGGTCTCTAAAGCGCTACGGCATTCATGAGTCATTAGAGTATAGGTAAATGACAGTAGAGCATTGACGGCATCGGTTGGCGGGTTACGGGTGCGTTTGTTAAACTCAAACTCTGGGTTACGAATAAGATGCGGGAATACACTAAAATAATAGCTTGCCATCTCGCCCTCACGGCCCAATAAGTCGGGCAAGTTTTGAGTGGCTAGGATACTACCTAGTCCGTTTTGTAGGCGTTTTTGAGTACGCTCAAGCTTGGTGATGGTGGCATCATCCAGTTCAGATTTATAATCACGTAGATAGCGACGTACGACTTGGCGCTGGTTATGGACTTTGCCCAATATGATGCTGTGGCAGATGGGTTGTACTCGTTCCACATCGTCACAGATGCGGTATTGTTCACGGCGTAATAGCACGTTACCACTGACGGCACCCTCGATTCGGGCCTGAAATTTGCCATATTGATTAAGATGAGTAATAGTGATGCCATTGTCGGTGCAGTGCGCCATAAGGGCAGGGGAGAGCGACACTTGTCCAAAGCAAACGATGGCATCAAGCTTGTGAATCGGTACACGTCCTTTGACCTCGTGATCGATGTTCATGACCACATTTTCGCCTTGCTTGTTGAGCCAAGCGCCTTGGGTTTGCACAAACAGGGTGTTTTTTAGAGGGTGCATAAGTGTGTCTCGTTGTAGGATTCATATATGTCATTTACATAATACAAGAAATTTGTAGCCACTCCCGCTTTTTGCTACTATCTGCCGTCTTAAGTCGGGCGATGGCTAAGGTTTGGCATGTCGCCTGCTTCGCGCGCCACGCCAAAACCTAGCCCTCGCAACCGACTTTAGCCACCAGTATATCCGCGTCAATCGGGGCTAAACCGCTCTCACCATTATCGCTCACGTATCAATACAAAAACCCTGTTAAACAATAAGCTTTTCAAGTCTTAGTCACTATCTGCCAAACTTGACGTTATTTTTTTGTTTAACCAAGTCTTAGCGTTTTTGTTAAATATTTTCGGGTGGCAAATCTCTTTTAAAGAGCAGTTACGGCATTTGCTAGTGCTATAGATGGGTTTGGGTGTGTGTCCGCTGTCGATGATATGACGACAATCCATAATGGCGTCTAGGGTGATTTGGCGAAGTTCATCATCAAACTCAACTTTATGGCGACGACGCGTCTTACCATAAAATAATGCTCCTTCATGAACCATGCACTGGTGCATATCCTCTAAGCATAAGGCTTGAGCGCACAGTTGCACTTCATCGGCTCGATGGGCCTTTGGTTTGCCTCGTTTATATTCGATGGGGTAGGGAGTTTGAGTGCCGTCCTCGTTTGTATGATATTCCACCACATCGGCAACCCCTTCTAACCCCAAAGTTTTATGACCTAATCGTAAGGTACGCACGGTTTTGATAGTGCCTCGGGTTTCATTTTCGCCACTATTGACTCGCTCGTGCATGACTTGCCCTTCAGCGGTATAGACGTTTTCCTCCCACGCACACTCCAACTCTATCAGCGCAAATTGGCGAGGACAGAATAGGTAGTGTTGTAGGCGTGAGAGGTAAAGGGTTTGCATGTTTTTACTTAAAATCCTTCAATAATTTCAGGCTCTAAACCATCCAAAGCAGTTTTCAAAGCCTCTTCATCAAAATTACCTTTATCATCAAGCAATTCTTTTAAACTGCGATGTACTTTGGCAGAGGAGTATTGACCAGATTTACTGCTATGTTCCCACCAAACCACTTTTTTAACTTGCATACTACCTTCAGGACGAGCAGACGACGCATCGCCTTCGAATAGCTTAGGTAGTATCTGTTTAAGCTTTTCGGCATCGGCATTACTAAAGCCTGTACGCTCTGCTAATTGGGGGGTGATTGCACCATAAGTCACATAAACCCCCTCATCGACACGATGTTTCATCCCCATAGTATCACTACCTTTTTTAGTACCATCACCTTCACCGCTAACACTTTTTGTAATTTGGGTACTTGTGATGTCTACAGGCTCCAAGCTAAA
Organism: Psychrobacter sp. CX14; assembly: GCF_057396205.2. Lineage (NCBI taxonomy): Bacteria > Pseudomonadati > Pseudomonadota > Gammaproteobacteria > Moraxellales > Moraxellaceae > Psychrobacter > Psychrobacter sp. CX14. The sequence goes on from NZ_CM183187.1 coordinate 1,211,946, forward strand.
GGCAGATTGAATAGTGACAGGCCCTCGGATAGGAATAGATACACCATCAGCCCCTTTGCTATCCGCTTTAAAGGCAAATACTTGACCAAAAGCACGTACATCAAACCATTTATCACATGCTTTTTGAGCAGTTTCATCACGCTTGGCTTCGATGTTTTCTTTTTTATTGGCTTCAAAAGCATTTTTACCTAAACCGACTTCCTCGTCATAGGCTCGATTTTTAAGGCTGGTCATACCGTCTGTTTTTTTCTCATCAGATTGTACAAAGATTGCTTCGCCATCTTCTTGCAAACGATCACGGATTTTACGCTTTAAGCATACATCAGTGATTTCACCATTGCCTGCAAAGTCAGTACGTGGGCGGTTACCGTTTAACGGGTCACCATTTGGATTAGCATTCTGTACGCCCATGATAATAGCGAAATCAATTTTATGGTCGATGGGAGTTGAAGTTGTCATATGAATTCCTTTTAAATAATAGTGTTTTTAGTTAATTTGTATAGGGGTTTACTATAAATTAAAGTTAAGCCGTTTAAGTATCATTGTCTAATTCTTCTTTGTCGGCACGGGTTTTCTTTGCTTGCTGTTTATCTAATTTTAACTGCATTTTTTGACTGTGATAACCGAGCAGGAATTCACCTGTTAATGCTGAATCATCGTTAAAGTCTGCAATATCAAAACCATTCATGATTTGGTCTAGCAAATCTTGCATATTGGCAAGATAACCTCCTCGGTTGGATTTAAGTCGGTTTTCATAGGGTTTTAAGGCCAGCTCGATATTACGCCATGTAGTAAACGGACGATTGGCAAACTGTTGCATATAACGCTGTGCAGTGGTGTTGCGCTTCTCTCCAGCAATATATAGAGCTAAGCTTTCGATATCTTCTGCTACGGCTAACAGTCGACCGTATAAATAATCTCGGCTGGTATAATCAGTTTGTAATGCCACGGTGTAATTCCTTTTATTATTGTCTGTATGATCGTTTAAAACGTTATTTTGGTTTGATAAAGATGTATTCGTAGATAACCCTCGCAAATGATAACCACGGAATAAAGCACATGCCACGCTCAATGCTTGCTCCCATTCCCAGTTCTCTAAAGCCAATGGGTTGCATGCACGCTTAATACACAAGTCCACTAATTGCCACGGTATTTGTCGAGTTTCTCCCTCCACAATACAGGGCAATACTTGCGAGACGACTTGTTTTTTTAAAGCATCCGAAAGACGTGCCCCATAAGCGACTTGAGCAATTTGTCGAGGGATAGGTGCTTTGATGGTTAGCTTACGCACTTCGGTTTCAGGGTCTTTATAGGTGGCGTACCATGCAAACTGGGTATACCATGCTTCCAGCGAATCTATATAATCATTTGGCAGGCTTTCATGATAATAAGTGACAGCCATACGCCCAGGGGTTGCAGAATCTAAGGTAATAACCGATATTTGGTCGTGTTTATCAAGGCGTTGCCGATAACCATTAAGAGTGTTATTAAGATGCTTGGCAAAGGTATGCCCTAAATTATTACTATGCTCAATAGGGGGCGGAGTATCATTAACGATAGGTTGGCTCTCACTAACACCACTTATATTGCCAAAAATATCTTCCTCATCATCTTCAAAATCATCGTCATCTAACTCTTCAAAACCTTTATTATTATCTTTAGGTGGTTGCAGACTTTGCGTGACTTCCGCAACATCAAAAGGATTATCATCGGTGGCATCCTCTATAGGTTGTACAGTTGTTTTGCCCGATATTGCCCAAGCAACCACGGCTTGCCCTGCCTCTTCTCTGCCTTGCCGAGCCAGTAACCATGACAGAGCAGAATGGGCTTTTTCGGTTACTACTGCGCTAATATTTGCGCCTTGCAAACCAGAGGCTTTAATAGATTTGTCATTATCAGTAAAACGTCCTAAAAAGGTAAAGCTTGACAAGTCGTTGGCTGAAATAAGCTTGGCATTGGTGGCACTACGCAGAATACGATTAGGATGCTTGCTGGCAAGCGGACTGTCTTTACCCGTGATATAACAAAAACCATCGACACTATCTAGCGTGGCATAAAACTGTTGCCATGCTTCAAAAAGGCTCTCATCTCGCCATGTCTCAACTTTGCCCCAATTATCTTGCTGGCCATCCATATCGGTGAGTGTTACTCGCCAAGCGATAAATGCTGAGCCTTGATCAAACACGCCTTTGTTTTTATTAAGTGATGATAAGATACTGTCTGGATAGTCACCTGCTTGTTCGGGGTATGCCAGTTTACTAGCGTCATCAGGGTCAGCAATTAATATACCTGAATTGAGCAAGTCTTTGACCAGTGTGCCTTTTTGTGTATAGGTTAAAACTGCCTTAGCTTTTGGATGGGTATATTGTGATTCGCACCAAGTAAATAAAACGTCTTCATAAAGTGGGTATAAATCCTTTTTATTATCACTATATTCGAAAAAGTCTTTACCCACATACTGCAATTTATCAGCTAAAGGATGGGCGACTGCACCTGAGGTACGATTAGCTGATTCATTAGTTGCAGGTATGACTAACTGATGTGATTTAACTTTACCATTATCGTCTCGACATAGCTCTGCGCTGACAAAATCGCCTTTGTCATTAATAGTCACAATAATTTGCACATTTTGATTAACATGATAGAAAGGCATTAATGCGTGGGTATCTTGAGCTTGCTCACTCTCATCGCGTCGACTGGCTTGCTCATAAGTTTCGTAAAGACGTTGCAACCAACTCATAGTGATGCCTCCGTTTGACTAACAGACTCAACGTTGTTCTCTAACTCAAATGTCTTAGCAGTCATATCACGGACAAAACGGTTGGGCATTCCGTTACGACTATCAGACTCTAGGTCATCGGTCGGTTTTGGAAATTCAACAACACCAAAACGCATTACCGCCTGCCAAAAGCGACTGTGTAATTCGTCTAATCCTGTCTCATCAGGGTAGGCAAAGCTATGAAACATCAAGCCATAACCAAGCTCATCAATGTCATCGTAAGCACCAAGCCCACTACCAAACTCACAAGGCTCAACATAGCCTTGGCACTCTCTTGTACCTAAAAAGATGTCTTGGCGACCGCCTTTATCGACCATACGTTTGGCAATACTGTAATGTTTGCCATCAATACGGTCAGCTTCTAGCTCTGGACGATGCATGTTCCACTCAAAATGTGCTTGCACTTGATAAGCCACATCTTGCAAATAAGTATAATAAGCCAAATCATTGCCATCTTTATGATAGCGTATTGGCTTCATCCCTTTGGTTTGGGTACGAATAGGGTTAATAACACGCACCTTATCGACGACCCAAATAATGCTAGGCTTCCAATAAATGCTTTTACAGACGCCTTTCAATGCTTCATAGGTTGGTAAATGATAACTGGTTTTCTCACCGCCGATACGGGTAATGGGGTCGGTGAATAGGGCGTTACGTCCTGTGAGAAGAAATTCTATTGAGTTTTTCATTTATCATTCCTATTATCATGATCGTGCTTTGCACCTTCAAACGCTACATCTAAGAATCGCATGAATACCTGTATGGCACTAAGGATACAAGCAAAGGTTATAGCTACTTTGGTTGGCGTCATTGAGGTCTTAGCAGGAATAATGGATAAGTAGCATGCGATTAATGCAATAGCTAGAAAAATCAGAAAGTAAGTTGTCGCTTGAGTAAGATAGATCATGGTTTTGTCTTTATTATTTTTTGAAAGATTAGTAACAAACATGTTTATAATTTTTTTTAACATTTTAGCGATTCCTTATCATTAAATTTATTTACCCGATAAACCGTATTTATCTAGTTTATTTCATGAGTATATATTAATTTGATGAATAAATCTTCTATAAAGTAGATAGCATTAAAAAATAATTGTTATTGTATTGAGTCAGAAATTTATCATTTTGCTATAATACTGTTTCATCGTTCTTTAATGATGCGGATTGAAGCTATAAGGTAGATAGGTTAATTTGAACTTATATTGGCAATGCCCGTCTCACCACGGTCATTGCCATTTTTGTATCGGTTAAAAACCACCTATGAAATCTAACTTACTATTTCCCTCTAAATTCAACCCCATCTCTTCATCGTAAAATGTTTCAGATAACGTAAGGATACCCGTATCACGTACTTGATTAATAGCACCTTCATCTATTAGCTTATCGAGCATAAATGGAAACACGTTGACACTGTATTGCTGTGCTTCTCGTACCAATTTATAAAATTCTTTATCACTAACCTGTGTCCCGTATAACGCAGTAATCATATTTCGACCTCCTTTACCATAAGGCACAATAACTGCTTTGGTTGGTGCATCAATTGCTTTGAAGGCTGTACCTGCTTCCATAAACGATTGCCACAGCTTGGGGAATTGCCCCTCTTTAAGACGCCGTTCATTGTCGTTATTTACTGCAATATTACCTTTGTTACTACTTAGCCAATTAAATATGGTATGAATATCACCTACAGGATAAGCCATTTGTTTTTCAGCATGGTCTGTCTGATAAAAGCCTTTGAAAAATATGTTCATAATATCTGGATCAAGTAAGTGCTTACCTGAATTCTCAGAATCACTTAACATAGGTAAAATAGTGTTCTCCATTTGCGCTTTACCTAACGCAATCGTTGGTAGTTTGCTTAAACTCTCTTTATCAGGTTTGACGATAAATACCTGACCTTTAGTCAATGTGCCTGTCGCATCTAGCATTTCACCGTGTCGATTACAGCGTCCTGAGGCTTGCGCAATGCTATCTAACCCCGCTAAAAAGCGTATCACTGATTTAAATGACACGTCCACGCCAGCTTCAATGAGTTGGGTTGAGATAACCAAAGTAGGCAATCCCTCTTTTAAGCGTTTGCGAATGGTGTTTAATAAGTCTTTACGGTGGCGAGCGCACTGTCCTGTGCTTAGATGAAATAACTCATTCGAACCAATCGTTTTAGACAATTCTTTGTACAAATCACTTGCCCATGCTTTAGTATTGACAATAACGAGCGTACTGGCGAAGTTGGTAAAATTTTTATTAACGTATTCTGTCAAGCTTTCTAAATCTTGTGGGTTTTTAGTATGGTCATGAATGTCTACACGTTCTAAGGTGTCAAATAATACGGCTAAATCTTCACGGTCACCAATAATTTCAGTGGCGGGGTTAAGACTGCCATTTTGCGCAATAGGCAGTTTATCTAGCACAGGCTGGGTTGCGGTGCATAGCACTGCGGTAGATTTGACATAACTGGTCAAAAAGTTAATCGCATTGCAATAGAGGTAGTAGCAATTAATGGGTAGAGTTTGTATCTCATCGAAGATAAGCACGGCTCGGCTTAACTGATGTAAACGTCTTACCCCTTTAGTACCGCCCCCAAAACAACTCTCTAAAAACTGCACCATAGTAGTAAACACAATAGGCGCATTCCAATTGTCCATAATGAGTTTGCTTTGCCACGTTTGAACGTCTGGTTCTAAGTTTGAGTGTTGTTCAAGTACCCAATCGCCAACATAACTACCATCAGAGTGCTGATGCTCTAAAATCTTGCGAACTTCATGGGCATTTTGCTCGATGATACTGGTGAAGGGAATGACATAAACAATGCGATCAAGGTTGTGTTTCTTGGCATGTTGCACAGCGAAGCGCAGGCTGGCAAGGGTTTTACCGCCACCTGTTGGTACAGTTAAGGTATAGATACCTTGAGCTTGCTGTCCTGCCTCATAACAAGTTTGGGCGATGCGATCCCGTTGCTCATTGATAGGATTTGGCGGGCTGTGCTTCGCTTTTTCTGCAAAACCTTGGTAGAGGGCTTCCACTTTATCTATAGCGGTTTGCCAGTTTGGACGCTCATAATCTAAGAGATGGGCTTGGCTAGGATGCTCAAAGGCGATACTGTTGCTACGGTCTGCATCAATAAGGCAACTGAACAATAAGCGGGTATAAAAACCAATATAAAAGTCTTGTTGTTTGGGTTTAATATTATTATCAGCGAGGATAGGAATAAAGGCGTTATGAAACTCTCTAACTGTAGCGTTAAATATCTTACTGTCTAAATGAGCAAATAGTTCGTTAGTAGTTGAATGGTGTAATGCTTCTTGAAAATGGACTTTAGCTTCAGGTTTAATTTTACGATTATATAAATAAGGCTGACCTTCTTTATCCACCACATTGACCAAACCGCTATGATGCGATGCCACACAGATAAATAAGATATCGGCTAACAAAGCACCTTGAGCGAAATTGTTCTTTTTGGGTCTGTCTTTAAACTGCTGATATAGATATATAGCTCCAGCCGTAGAATGGTCAACTGAGCCTCGTTTAGGTTTTCCTTTCATTAAAATATCAGCTTCTTCGTCTTCATCAAGACCTAAATCTTTATAATTATCATACTTTACACACTCCCTTAGATAATCCTGAAACGCCTGACTATATTTCCCCAAATCATGCACCAAACCAATCAGCTCACCTGATAGAGGCAACCCAATTTTAGTAGCTAAGCGTTTGGATATTTCAGCCGTGCCCGTTAAATGGTCATACAGTGGTTGTTCTGCACCATCGCTGGCACGAACATGCGCAATAAACTGTAATGCATTTTGTACCTTACTTATAGAGTCCATCAATCCTATCTTCCTAACAATTATCTATCTTTTTAAGATACGCTGATATAATTAGGTTATCAATAAGTGTCTGACTATATTACGACAATAAGTGTCGCAAGTAATTTTTTAAGAACAGTATTTAAACTTATGGTGATAAAACCAATATGCTTAATCAGTAATAATTGATGATTGAATTAAAGTGGGTTGGCTGAAATGTTAATGGGCTGTACAAGTATGAAGTGATCAATTATTTAAATGAGGAGTGGAGTGGAGTAAACGATGTTGAACTGGCAACCCTTGGATGTCGCCACTCGAGCATAGCTATCGCCTTGCAAAGCTAAATCGATACTTAACCGATTTTTAACGCTTCTCAGGTTTAACAAAACTTGCATTCATAGTGCGATTGGCTATGTGTCATCTTTTGATTTTGAAAAGCAGTATTATGATAACCTTAATCTGTTAAGTATTGCTGCTTAACTCAAGTAAAATACTCCCCGATATAGTCGGGAAGGTTCAGTAGACAATACAGTTTAACTTTGAAGGATGTAAACGGGAGTGACCGTTATTCATTCTTAACCCTCAAACTGACAATAATAAAATCTCTACTCTCACTCGCAGATTTGCAATCCCTGCTCAAAGCATTGACTGTATTTTTCAGCCATCTTAATGCGTAATTGAGTATTGGGATGGGTTGATAAAAAGTCAGATATTTTATCCTCCTCAACGTCTTGGGTCTGCTGCTCCTGTGTCGATTCATGCTCATTATCAGCAGTAATCTCTGCCGTCGCATAATCCTCCATACGACTTAAGATATCGACAAAGGACTGAGGGTTAATACCAATCTTGAGCATTTTATTAAAGGCAAATTTATCAGCTTCGGTTTCATATTGCCGAGAATAGTGGTTCGAAACTAACGCTGTGCCAAGCCCTGTGGCTAACTCACTGATACCATCAGGGTTACCCAATACGAGTATCACAATCATAGTGGTTAATGAGTTCTGCGTCAGCATCTCTAAGCTGTGACGCTCTACAACATGACCCATCTCATGCAATAAGACAGCATCTATCTCATCATCATTTTCGCTTAGCTTAACGAATTCATCTGTCAGAACAATATCGCCAGAGGGTAGGGCAAAAGCTTTCGGTAAGCTAACACCATTGACATTCATCTCTCTAAAATGCAGCTGATAATGAATGCGATCATCACCACCAACAGGCTTAAGTCGGGTATTAAATCGATCGATGATTTGCTGCTGCTTAGCCTCACTGATGGTCGTGGGCTCTAAGAAGTAGCTATCTATAAAATCTAGTGACTGCTTGCCAATAAAGTCACCGGTTTGCTGCGGTAGGGCATGAGCAACCGCTTGGCTTGTCCATGGAATACCCCATTTAATAAAGCCAAAAACGAAAGCAATCGTTAGCACCAGCATCACCAAGACACTACTCATTTTTGTCTCATGTCGGTGCAGCAGTAAGCTTAGTTTTGATTCTGAGCCACTGCTTTTATTGCTCTGAATTAGGGTGTCAATGTCGCCATTTTCATGGGTGGTAAACAAGGAGCCGTCAGCGAGTATTAGCTTACGCTCAGTATTACCTAACCGATCATTAATCTTAATCTGTGACCATTCACCAGTTAATATGTGACCTTGTGAATCACTATCACTTGAAAGCTCAGGGTTTAAATCAGAGGACGTAATATTCACCTTATAGCTATCTTTATCGACTATAAGCTCGGCTGCATATTGCGTTGCACTGTCCTTTGGATACCACTTACCAGATATTATGTTCATAATAAAATCACTTAAATGTCAGCCTATATAGCAATGTCTATATCAATATCCAATACATCACCAACCTCTTCACCAATAGCAGACTGTTCTTGCTCTTTTTGGGTCAGATAATGATTCATATCGATATCTGATGCTTCAATCCAAGTATTTTCGGCAATATACCGTGCCACACGTACTTTTGCCCAAGGTAGCGCCAGACCCAAGGAGAAGATAGTTAGCAGCATATTAGTTAATAGTACAAAGAAGTAGCCTTTAGTGGTGACTGTTGATTTAAAGGTAATAGCCTTATCTAAGGTAGTGTTGGCATACAAGTACTGACGTTGGCGGCTGTAGCTATAAGCGGCAGAAAACAAGGATGCGGCGATAAAGCTAATGTAGGCAATCACGACAGCGACGGAGAACAATGAGCTTTCAACAGTATAAGACAGTGATGCCATTATATTTTCAAAGCTAAATTCACCTGGTGTTATTGCAAAGAGTATCAATCCCAAAAACACAACAACGGAAAGGGTAGAGGCGATGCCAATCAGCGCTGCTTTAAAGGTAATTTCAACAAACTTTCGGGTGCGAATATCAGTAAGGAAGCGACCTTGACCAAACTTTGTCTGACTAATCTGGTATTCAGAAGCCCTTTTGGTAAATAGACCAACAAAATAAACACCAACAGCAATAGCAGCAAGCAAGCCGAGCACAGAGATAATAATGATTGGGGTGGTTGACTCCGCACCTGCTGTATTACCTATCAGCGTCTGTGCAATAGCGATAGCAGCGGCAATAATAAGCCCAAACGCGATATAGCCCAAAACAGGTATCAACATATAGATAAGATAGGAGGACTTTAAGTTGCCAACAAAGCTAAAGCGGACATTACTAAAGCTGGTCATACGCATATTAAACTTTAAGCTGCGCCACACAATCCAAGGGATGATAGTAAATAACACGATGGGTAAAATGACACCGGCAAGTGGGAATATAGAGCCGATGATTTGTAATACAAAGAGTATCGCAACCCCGATTAAATAGCCTAAGAAAAGCTGTTTGCCAGTGGCGTGATAATCAAAGTAGCGGTCTGTGTATTCGGTGTTTGCATAAAAATAGCGGCGTGTTCGTACTTTTGCCCAAGGGTAATAAATACCTAATGTGAGAATGCATAGTAAGACATTCACAATCCAGATTTTAAAATATTCTTCGCCGCTGCCATTAAATCGTATTTGCTTCATCCCTGCCTAAAACCTTATAAAATTAATGTTAATATTATTATCAAATGATATTTTTTACCCCTATCTTTACTACTATAAAGTAGGGTAGAAAACAACAAGACTATTATAGGTTATAAGTTAAGTAAGATGTAACTATATATTTAATTTTATTAATTTTAAAGCAGTGGGTTATATAGTAATTATCTTTAAATATATTTATAGCAATACTGGCATTTAAATGGCCTATAGCGCTTTCTTACAAGCTTCGGCCAAATAAGGATCAACCGTATCTTGCTTTAATAACCACTGTAAATAGCTGGCACCCTCGCTATCTGCGGCAAGTTCTGCAATCGCTTTGCCTTTATGTTTACCAAAGCTTAAATGGGTCGGAATACGGGCCAATTCGCTAAACGCATATAGACTCGCTACATCGGTAATGGTGTGACCTTGGGTATTTGCTAAGTCAATAAGGCTATTCAGTACCAATTGGGTAAAGTAAATATCATATACCGCAGCGTGCGCATGCTTGGCTTGCTCGCGGGCGACATCACGATGGAAGTGATAAAGCAGTGCGACCAATTGATGATTCTCAAGCGTCGGTAACAGGTAGCTCGACATGGCCTTAGTACAGATAAGCTTGGGTGTATGCGTGACGCCGGCATTTTTAAGTACTTGCATATCAAAATCGATATTATGGCCAATAAGGTACTCAACGCTGGCAGGCAATCTAAAGTCCGTATGCGGCGTTTCATGAGTCACGTCTTCATCACAAATATGCGAGGTTGCCATCGCGCCCAAGCTAATCTTTTTAAGCGGGTTGAAGCGTTTGGATCTAGGTGGCTGGATGACGACCACTTGGCCTTGGTTTATCTCTACAATAGAGTAGGCGGCCTCGGTCATATGCGGCTCATCAAGCCCCGTTGTTTCGGTATCGAGTATATAAGTGGCCATAACAATCCTTAAAGTTATCAGGTGTTTATCGGTTAATATAATTGCGGTTATGGTAACTTAATTGTGGACTGTGAACCAGTGCGGCCAAGTAAACTAGCCTGAGCATATAATACTAGCCTAAGCATATAATATAAGCGAGTGATTGATAATAATAGCAATAGACAGACTTGATAGCGGAGTTTGACAGCTTAGCTCTGGCGCAATACACTCGCACTATTGATAGTTCAAGCGATTTTTTCTTAATTGATATGGAAAAAATAATCATGACGCCTTTAATTCTGCACAATCCAAATTGCAGCACTTCACGCAATGCCTTAGCCATCATGAAAGCCTCTGGTGAGACACCTGAGGTTATCGAGTATTTAAAAAATCCGCCATCCCAAGAGTATTTGGTGGAGCTGCTTGGTTTGATGAAAGTACCTGCAAAAGAATTGCTACGCAGTAAAGAGAACTTAAGTGATGAGCTGGGTTTAAACAGTTCTAATGCTACAGACGAGCAAATATTAGATGCCATGGCAGTGCATCCGATTTTGATTAATCGTCCGGTAGTGGTTACTGATAAAGGCGCTGTATTATGCCGTCCGTTAGAGCGCATATTTGAGGTATTGGAGAATCCAGTTTCTGAATTTACCAAAGAAAATGGTGATACTATTTATAATCTCTAATTCAAATTATAATCGCTAGTTCAAATAACGAAAACTAAAACCAGCCTAAATAAAAAACGCCCATTAAATAGTTAATGGGCGTTTTTTATGAGCAATATGAACGATAGCAATAGAATAGATTATCATAATGCCAGTCTTATAGAGTTGAGCACTAAAGCGTATCAACAATCACCGGGCGTCCTTCGTGTTCTAGTACGGTGGCGTCTACTTTATAAAGCTTGCGAATAGTGTCTTTGATTAATACATCTGTGGGATGGCCGGTCTCAATAATGTGGCCTTTTTTTAGCATGACCACCGTGTCGGCGAACTGTGCTGCTTGTATATGGCTATATTTATACTCCATTGATAACGATTATTATTTACATAAAGGGTATTTTGTATTAATATTCCGCTCTAAGCTATCGTATTTTGATTGATATCAATAACAAAATACGCGGGCACAACCTTGAACAATTATATATATAGGGAGCGTTAGGTGCCAAGTAGGGACGTGTGCGAATTTAAGCAAACTTTTACGACAAAAAGACTGCCACCATGAGAAATAACCGTAAAACCAGAAGTTTAACGCCGTTTAATCTAGCCACACTTGTTGCTGTTGTTGTGTTCCATGGTACCGTCGCTACTGCTTTGGTAAATATGAAAATGCCTCATCAAAAGCCGCCCAAGGTCGAGGAGCCACTGCTTTTAGAAATTGAGCTTATTGAACCAATACAAGAAAAGCCACCTGAAGTAGTGGAGATTAAGTCACAGCCAGAGCAGCCAAAAGCAGCCCCTCAGCCAAGAGGGGCACAAGAGCCTAAACCTGCGCCGCAGCCTGCTCCCGAACCCAAGCCTAAGCCAGAACCAAAGCCGCAGCCTGCTGCAAAGCCTAAGTCGCAGCCTGACCCTAAGCCGCAACCCGATCCGGAGCCTAAACCTAAGCCTAAGCCTAAGAAATCACCGAATACAGAGCCCAAGCCCCTGCCTGATCAAAGCGAAGTGATTGCCGCACAGAAGCGTGCTGAGCGACAGCGCCAATGGGAAATTGAACAACAACGTCAGCTCGAAGCAAAGGAGCGAGCAGAACGTGAGGCACAAGCGCAGGCTGAGCGAGAAGCCCAAGTGAGAGCGGAACAAGAGGCCAAGCGACGTGCGCAGCGTGAAGCTCAACAAAAAGCAGAACAGGAAGCCAAAGAGCGCGCCGAGAGGGAAGCAAGAGAACAGGCTGCGCGTGAAGCACAGCAACGTGCTGAGCAAGAAGCACGTGCACAAGCAGAGCGAGCAGCAAAAGAACGAGCAGCAAAAGAAGCCGCTGAGGCAGAAGCGGCAAGCAATAAACCTCAAGTACTGTCAGCGAGTCAGGCAAGTTGGCGACGTAAACCTAAATTCACCTTCCCTGCATCTGTTGAAAGAAGAGCAAACTCTGGAGATGTGTTTAGTGTCTCGTTAAAACTAGAGGTTGATAAGCAAGGTAATGTAACGGGTGCTACTGTAACAAAGTCATCAGGAAATGATGCCATCGACAATGAAGCATTAAACTCCGTTAAGCGGGCTAAATTTAACCCTTTTACCAAAAATGGGGTGCCAATTATGGGCTATTTAATCCTACCCTTTAACTACCGAGTACCTTAAAGCTATCGCAGACCAAACACACGAATTAAAACGTCAAACAAAATAAGCACACGATATTTTTATTATATGAATCGGTTTAAATTTATTTTAGTAAGGACTTACTATGGACTTTGCAAGTTATTGGCAATATACCGATATTGTTACTAGATTTCTGTTTTTTACTCTCATTGCGCTCTCTATCTTGTCATGGGTTACCGGTATTTTACGGCTTTATAACAGCTATAAAATGAAAGGCCAAGTTGCTACAGATATCTCGAAAGCTTATCAAGCGCAGTCACAGAATATGGCGAGCTTATCAAGTGCTGAACGCAAAACCGTTACAGAGCAGCTACTTTTGCAGCAAATTGGTCGTTATCGTTATAACGGGGAAAAAGGGTTGCCGATTTTGGGGACTACTGCTGCCATCGCCCCCTTTATTGGTCTATTTGGTACGGTATGGGGGATTTTCCATGCCTTGCATAATATTGGTGAGTCTGGCCAAGCAGGCTTAGGTCAAGTGGCAGGTCCTGTGGGTGAGGCGTTGATTATGACGGGTCTTGGCTTAGCAGTTGCGATACCGGCGGTTATTTTTTATAACATCGCGGTACGTTTGAACCGTCAAACTCAGTTTAATGCCAATGACACCGCTTATGGTATCTTGGGTGATACAGCGAAAATTCAAAGTGTAGGCGTTAAATCTGGCGTTGCCTCTAGTAACATGCAACCAATCACTGCTCAGTCACAGTCTTCCGAGAAAAGACAGTATTCATCATCTGCTGCCCAGTAGGCGCATAGTGATTGAAGATATCGGACTAGATAATCACGATGAGGTAGGAGCGTAATATGGCCTTTCAATTGGGTGAAGATGACATGCAAGGGATGAGTGAGATGAACCTCATTCCTTTGATCGATATCATGCTGGTATTGATGATTATTTTTATGGTGACGGCAACGGTTTTGAACCCGTCGGTGCCTTTGGATTTACCGCAGACCAGTGCTAGCGTGCAAGAGCAACCACCTAAAGTGATTCAGGTGAGTGTTGATAAAGATGCGGGTATATTTTGGGATGATCAGCCAGTGTCGATGGAAGAATTAGAGACACGCATGGCAGCGCAATCACAGCTTGAGCAAGAGCCAACCATTCATTTGCGAGCGGATAAAGATGCGCGATATGAAACGGTGGCACAAATCTTGGCAACGGCCAGTAGTGCTAATTTGACTAAAATTGCTTTTATTAGTGAATGATTTATTTTCACTTAGTACAAGCCAATCTTACCTCCATCCATTTGTTGGTTAGATGAAAGCATAAGTGAAACGATAAAACTAAAAATAATAATACTGTTCTATTTTTTAACCTTACTAGGTGTGCACTTAGTAAGGTTTTATAATTTTTTAGACTTTCATAACAACTTTTCATTAACCTTTAAGGCCTCTTTTAGCCGATCTATCTATTGATATTAGCGATATTAACTACTTAGGATTTCAAACGCTCTGAGTCTACATGTTAATGCGCCGGTTTGTTAAAGGCATCGCCTGCTTCTAGTTCATCTATGGTGATGCTGTCACTTGTAAATGAGAAGCCTTTGTTGCTAAAGGTACCCAGCATAATAGTCTCAATCAAGGGTTTGACTTTGTTTGAATCACTTTCAATCGCTACCACAAAGTTGGCACCATCACCGCCAGTATCATCAAATTTCTCAACAATATAGTTCAGTGTACCCATAGGCGGCAATTCAATTGACTTGGTCAAATAAGGACGTACGTAGTCGCCTCGGGTATTGTAATAATCAATCTTAGTGACATATAAACTACTGGTTAAACTGGTATTTCGAATACTTAATGTGGCTGAGAGCATCACTTTCGGATTGTCCTCATCGACATAGATATTGGAATAAACGGGCACATAAAACAGCTGCTGATAGGGCATATTACCCTCGGGCACCGCATCAATCTCGAGTTGTTTAATGGGGTCTTTATGCTCTTCACTATATAAGATATTAGGATCATGCTCAGGCGGGTTACATCCTGTTAAACCAGCGCTAAGTATCAATAGGGCTGCGCATAATGATTTGGTTTTCATATCGTTTCCTTACCGCTTAAAATTTGCAGCGGCTGTCAAAGATAGGCTCTAAACAAAAAAGCCGCCACAAATGAGTAATTTCTCTAGCCAACAAGTACATTAGTTTCAGGGTAATGAATGCGTGATTTTTTGGGCATCGCAATCAAATATGCCAATGTCAATGGTCCAATTCTGCCGGCGAACATCATAAACATAATCACCACCTCGCCGGGGTCACTTAGCTGAGTGGTCAGCCCTCGTGTCAGGCCAACGGTACTCAGTGCAGAAACCACCTCAAATAACACATCTTCTAAGGCGTGCTCCGCTTCAACGACCGATAAAATAAACACACTTAAGAATATTAACATCATGGTGATACTAATAATCGATAAAGATTTACGTACCAGTCTATCAGGGATACGGCGCTCAAAAATCGTCACATGATCGCGCTGATGCAAAAATGCCCAAGTGGTCAAAATTAGAATAACGAAGGTACCGATTTTAATACCACTGGCAGTAGACAATGAGCCACCACCAATGAACATCAAGAACATGGTAAAGATAGTACTGGCATCGGTCAGCTGATCAATGGGGATGGTATTAAAGCCAGCAGTTCTCGGAGTAATGGCCTGGAACCAAGCGGCTGTTAACTGACCCCCAAGACTTAATGAGCCTAAAGTGTTGGGGTTGTTATGTTCGAGTAGCCAAAATAACACAAAAGCTACAAAATTAAGGAGCACTGTGGTGCCTACCACCAGTTTGGTATTGACGCTTATCTTGCGCCAACTGCGGTGATCGATTAAATCTTTAATCACCATAAAGCCTAAGCCGCCTATCATAATAAGCGAGGTGATAACCATGTTTATGCCAATATCACTGACATAAGGCGATAAGCTATCACCGGATAAGGCGAATCCAGCATTATTAAATGCAGAGATGGTATAGAAAAACCCATGATACATGGCAGTTGCAATGGGCATGTCTCTTGAAAACAGGGCTGTTAACGCAAAAAATCCAGCCAGCTCAACACAAAGTGCAATACTGACAACCGATTTTGCAGTGGTGGTAATCTTGCCAAAGCTGGTCTCAGCAAAAGCTTCACGGGCAATCTTCTGGCCCGTAATGTTCAGTCGCCGCTGTAAGCTAAAAAATGCCAATACGGCAAAGGTCATAAAGCCAAGGCCACCGAACTGAATCAAGATAGCAATCACCACTTGTCCAAAGTGAGTGTAGTTAGCAGTATCAACCACAGCAAGACCAGTTACCGTGACAGCTGATGTCGCCGTAAAGGCTGCTTCAAGCCAAGAGATAGATTCAATAGTAGCAAATGGCAACATCAACAAACAGCTGCCCAACAATATTAAAAACAAAAAGCCAATGGCCAAAATCATCGGCGGAGAGTAAAGCAAACGCGGCGTTTGTTTGGGTTTAGGCATGAACGTTACCTTGTTTTAGGGCGTCCGTTTAAAGCGAACGCAGAACAAACCAGATTTACCAATCATTAGAATAAGTCGAGACGGTCTAGTCACCTAAGAAGTGCTTGGCTAAATGCTTTAATGCAGTGACGCGTCCGCTATAGACTAGGCGATCAGGGTATTGAATCATCATATCTGAGCTGAAGTCTTGGATAACCTCATCACCGCGGATAAGAAGTAACAAATCCGTATCAAGGTTTTTGCTTTTGATTTTATCAATACTAATAGGGGGCATAGTCTCTGGCATATCGATACGGACTAAATACTCTTTATTACCCAGTGCCAAATACTGCTTCATCATCGGGTAGGCCATAGACTGAGCAATACGAATACCCATGTCTTGCTCAGGATGGATGATATTTTCAACACCTAAGCTATGCAAAATATCGTGATGAGCGTCTGTTTTGGCTTTCACCCACAAGTTTTTCACGGGCAGTTTAATTAGATTTAGCGTACACAATAAGCTGGCTTCCAAATCGTCACCAATACTCACGATTACGCCATCAAATTGACTAAGATTTAGCTCTTGTAGTGTCTCAATATTGGTCGCATCTGCAATGACCGAGTGTGCCAACGTATCGCTGACTTTATTAACTTCTTCTTCATCTAGGTCAATGCCTAGTACCTCGTTGCCTTGGCTCTGTAGCTCAAACGCACAGGCTTTACCAAATACACCCAGTCCGATTACGGCAAATTGCATGTTGATACCTCGTTATTTGTTTATGAACCTAAAAACAATTGGGTTAACTTTATAAGAATTATACGCCTAAATTCAGCGATGTAGACAGTTTACCTCATTGTTTAATATAGCTTGATACCAAATATAGACAAAAAAAGAACGCCAATTGGCATTCTTTTTTGTAAGATTTTATGCTTAAGACTGTTAAAACTCAGTAAAAATAGAATGTATCTATTGCAGCATTGAATTACTGACTGACTCGTGCAATGACTTCTTCACGGCTTAGTAGTTCTTTTTCACCAGTACGGCGATCCACATACTCGTATTTGTCTTCAGCTAAGTTTCGGTCTGAAACAACAATACGATGCGGAATACCAATCAATTCTAAATCAGCAAACTTAACACCTGGGCGCTCGTTACGGTCATCTAAAATCACGTTTAGCCCTTGCGCTTTTAACTCGTCATATAAGGCTTCAGCAGTGTTCATGACCGTCTCTTCTTTAGATTTCATTGGCACGATAGCGATATCAAATGGTGCGATAGAGTCTTTGATATCAGGCGTCTTCGCCCAAATGATACCGTTATCATCATGATTTTGCTCAATAGAGGCGGCGATAATACGGCTCACACCGATACCATAACAACCCATCATTAAGGTCACTGGCTTACCATCTTCACCCATTACTGTACAGTTCAGCGCTTTAGAATACTTATCACCCAACTGGAAGATATGACCGACTTCGATACCGCGTTTGATGCTTAAAGTACCTTTACCATCCGGAGAGATGTCGCCTTCAACCACGTTACGGATATCAACGACTTCGGTAATTTGCGCATCACGCTCCCAGTTCATACCGGTAGTGTGCATGTTATATTCGTTAGCGCCTGAAACGAAATCACTCATAGCTGCTGCTGCGCGATCTACATAAACAGGTATGTCTAAATCAACACCAATGTAGCCTTTTTTCAGACCGGCGTTTTTCATTTCTTCATCGGTTGCAAAGGTCAATGGTACTGCCACTTCGGCAATTTTTTCCGCTTTGATTTCGTTAAGCGTATGATCGCCACGTACCACAAGCGCGATTAATTTTTCATCACCCTCAGTGCCGTCGTCATTAATATCATGACCTTTAACAATTAAGGTCTTCACGGTTTTTGATAGAGGGATATCTAGGAATTGAGCCAATGCTTCATTGGTCTGAATCTTAGGCGTGTCAACATTTTGGCGCTCTTGGGTCGGTGCTGGGCGCTCATCGGTACAAATCGCTTCTACAAGCTCAACGTTGGCGGCAAAGTCAGAGCCGTCAGAGAAGGCAATCGCATCCTCACCACTACCAGCTAATACATGGAATTCGTGAGAGGCAAAACCACCGATAGAACCGGTATCCGCTAATACCGCACGGAAGTTTAGACCTAAACGGGTAAAGATACGTGAATAGGCGTTGTACATATCTTGATAGGTATCGGCCAATGACTCTTGATTAACATGGAACGAGTAGGCGTCTTTCATGGTGAATTCGCGGGCACGCATTACCCCAAAACGCGGACGAATCTCATCACGGAACTTGCTTTGGATTTGAAATAGGGTCAGCGGTAATTGCTTGTAGCTTTTAAGCTCACCATCAGCAATCGTCGTGATAACCTCCTCATGTGTAGGCCCAAGCACGAAGTCGCGGTTATGACGGTCTTTAAAACGTAAAAGCTCAGGGCCATATTCAGTGATGCGGCCTGTCTGTTCCCAAAGCTCAGCCGGTTGGGTCATCGGCATTAGGACTTCTTGGGCACCGATATTTTGCATCTCTTCACGCACGATACGCTCAACTTTTTGCAAAATACGCAGACCCATAGGTAACCAGACGTACAGACCCGAGGCAAGCTTACGAATAAGACCTGCTCTGACCATCAGCTGGCTGGAGGCGATATCAGCATCGCTTGGTGTTTCTTTTAAAGTAGCAAATAAAAACTGGCTGGCTCTCATAACGGACTCAACTTTACTTTGTATAGATTAGCTATCAATAGCTAAATTAAACGATGAAAAACACCTTAATGAGTAATCAATCTACCATCATTTTGGGTGTTAAATATAGACAAACTATTCAAATTAATAAGTTCAATCCGCCTATGTTAGGTAAAGTCATCCAATGACGCAATCCTTTTTTAAATTATGTGGTTTTTTGGCCGGATTAGGCGGGCATTTGTGTAACGTAAAATAGCAGACAAAATGGGGGTTATTGGCTATATTAGAGGCTAATAACATTGATAAAATACTCTGTTCTGATTTCTCTTATTGAATACGGTGACGGTTATGACAACTAAAACACAAAACACAACAAAAAGTAGTGGGGTGGTATTAAAATTAGGCGTACTGCTTATTTTGATTTTTCTGGCCATATTATTGTGGCAGCAGTCAAAAGATAAGGACGAGCTACAAATACAGACCATTACTCGAGAAGGCGTGGTAACCAAAATTCAAGAGCTAAACCGTCTAGAGACCATGGCCTATAATGTCGATACCGTGATTACCAGTGAGCAGCAAGGCACGTGGCAGCGCCTTTGGCAAGACCAACAAAAGGGGCTGTTTATTGCGCGTGGTCGTATTGTCGCTGGCGTGGATTTAAGTCAGATAAGCCCAGAGATGGTGCAAATCACTGAGCCAACATCTGAGCAGATAGAGGAAGCCAAGCTTCAGGCAGAAGCCGACGGTAATGAGGATTCTATTAGCATCATGCCTAACATTATGATTACTTTGCCGCCTGCTCAGATTTTCTCAGTATATCTGGATGATCTGGAGGTCTATGATTGGCAGGCAGGCGGTATGTTCGGCATGGTACAAGCAGAGCCTGAAGTATTAAAGCAGGCGCAGGCCAGTGCTAAAGCTGAAGTGCTTAAGCGTGCTTGTGCGGATGGGGTAATGCAGCAAGCAGAAGCCAATGCCAAAAAAGAGATGACACAATTGTTTGCGATGACTGGCGCAGAAGTCACTGTGCATACGCAAGGTACAGGTGCGTGCCAGCCAATTAGCTAAACTATCAACTAGGTAAACGAGTACGTTTTCTTATAAGGCACTGCTGTTTTAAGTCATTCGCCTTTAAATTGAGCAATGGCATACAGGCGGGCTTGTATGTGTTCTACCATCGGTACAGGGTAGTTAACATGAGCAAACTCGCCTTTTTCATTTAGTGCTTTGCGTAGTTTACTTTCATCGTGCAAAATTCTGACAGGGATGTCTTTTAATTCTGGCAGCCATGTCTTAATAAAAATAGCCTCTTTGTCATGGGTCTTGGCTTGGCTAAATGGGTTCATGATGCGAAAGTAGGGCGCTGAATCTGTTCCTGTCGATGCACTCCATTGCCAACCGCCATTATTGGACGCAAAATCACCGTCAATTAAATTTTGCATAAAATAGCGCTCACCCAAGCGCCAATCTATAAACAAGTCTTTGGTCAAAAACATCGCGGTGACCATGCGTAGACGATTGTGCATAAAGCCGGTTTGGTTTAAGCAGCGCATTGCCGCATCAATTAATGGAACACCGGTCATGCCGGTACACCATTTCTCAAAATCGTTACTATCATATGACCAATTTACTTTGCCATCGGTATCCTTTTTATAGGCCACACCCTGAACAATATCAGGTCTATCAACAATCACATGACGATAAAAGTCACGCCAAGCAAGCTCGCTTATCCAGCGCTCAATATCGGTTGAGCCATTAGATTTCAAGCTATTTTCTTGCAGCTTTGCCTCTGCTTGTTGGTAGCATAGACGTGGACTAATGGCACCAATGGTCAAATAGGCAGAGAGATGACTGGTACCTATTAACGCTGGCTGGTCACGCGTTAAGGTATATTCTTCAATATCCTCTTTAATAAAATAATGCAGTCTTTCGATAGCTGCTTGCTCGCCGGCAGGATAATCGGCCCGTGCTATTTTTAATAAAGCATCTGCCTCACTGTCTGATAGTTGGTAATACGCTTTAAAGGCATCTAAAACCGCATGATGTATGTCATCTAGAGAGAGCGATAGGTTATTCGCTTTAATATTTATGTCATTATTTGAGTGTTGTTGATTAATATCTAAAGAGTCGATTTCATAAAGGACTGGCGGGCTAATCTCTAAGGTTTGTAGCCATTTTTTATAAAAAGGGGTGAATACTTTGTACATCGTATCATCACCGGTTTTAATGGTGTCGGGCGGTAAGATACATTGGTCGTGATACTGCTTGAAATCGATGTTTAGCGCTGATAGCTTTTTGTTTACCTTAGTATCACGCTGTTGTTCGTTGAGCTCGTATTCATAATTACACGCAACATGAGTAATCTTATTATCCACACAAAACTCAGTGAGCACTTCAGCGCTATCTGCATAGCTATCGGCCTGCAATAGATGCAATGTGATGCCAAGCTTGTTTGCTAAGTTATCTTTGAGCTTGTTGACGGTGCGCATCATCAAGTCCACTTGTACAAGCGACATATGATGCTCAAGCCACTGCTTAGGTGTACAGATAAACACGGCTTGCAAGCTTGCAAAATGATGGTTGTCTGCATACTCTAAGGCTTGCTCGATTAACAAAGTTAACGCCGTATTATCATGCAGACGTAGGTCGCGCCGAAACCACATCAGTGCAGATATTTTATTTTCATCAGCCATGTGGTGCTCCTCAAAAAGTGTGATTTAATTGTTTGATTATGGCGCTATTTATTAATTTATGTCATATACTTTACGCACAGTCGTCGACTACCTAAAGGGTAATAGACGGTGCGTTAATCATGCTAAAAAGTATGATAGGATAAGTGATTGATAAAAACCATTTAATCACGTTACACGGTCAAACATATTTAGCGAAGACGAGGGCATAATGCAGGTTAAGTTTTGCGGATTGACGCGAGTAGAGGACGTAAAGCAGGCGGTGCATATTGGCGCAGATGCCTTAGGTTTTGTGTGTTACCCGCCCAGTCCTCGCACAGTGACAGCCGCGCAGGCGAAAGATTTGATTCAGCATATCCCGGCCTTTGTGAGCGTGGTTGTCTTAGTGGTTAATATGAATAAAGACGAGCTTGTTGAACTGGCGAACACCGCGACTTTTGATGTGATTCAGTTTCATGGTGACGAGAGCCCAGAGCAGTGTCAATCGTTAGCCAAAGCGGTGAACAAACGCTGGATTAAAGCGTTACGCATTAATAAAGAGCAGGATACGCCTGATTCGATTCGTACCAAGATTGATGCGTTTGCACAAGTGGGTGCCAGCAGTATTCTACTTGATGCCTATCATAAAGACGCGTATGGCGGCACAGGCGAGCGCTTTGATTGGTCGCTGATCCCGAATGATACCAGCTTACCGATTATTTTGGCGGGGGGATTAACCCCGCAAAATATAGGTGAGGTTATGAGTCAGAATTTACCGATACATGCCGTTGATGTGAGCGGTGGTATTGAGTCGGCAAAGGGCGTTAAGGATGCCGGTAAGATGGCAGCGTTTATTCGTTCGGTAAAAAGCAGTCGATGGCAAGATTAAACCATCCTGAGGTATGATAAAAACACAAATTAAATTCCACTATCCAAAAACTAACATATAACACTTTAATATTTCACTATTTATAGAGCGAAACCTACTATGACAACAACCTTTAATAATATTCCGCACAACGATGAAATAGACGATGATGCTGTAGATTTTAATCAGTATCCAGATGCCAGTGGTCACTTTGGTATTCATGGCGGTCGCTTTGTGTCTGAGACACTAATGGCAGCTCTAGAAGAGCTTGAGACGCTGTATTATCAGGTCAAACAAGATCCTAAATTTTGGGAAGAGTATCATAATGATTTGGTGAATTATGTGGGTCGTCCAACGCCGCTTTATCATGCCAAGCGTCTGAGCGATGAGATTGGTGGCGCACAGATTTATTTTAAGCGTGAAGATTTAAACCATACGGGCGCCCATAAAGTAAATAACACCATTGGTCAGGCATTATTGGCAAAAATGAGCGGTAAAAAACGTATTATTGCCGAAACTGGTGCCGGTCAACATGGTGTGGCGACAGCAACGATTGCAGCGCGTTTAGGGCTTGAATGTATCATTTATATGGGCGCTGATGATGTTGAGCGTCAGAAAATGAACGTCTACCGTATGCGTTTATTAGGTGCCAAAGTGGTGCCTGTTGATTCTGGTTCACGTACGCTAAAAGACGCGATGAACGAAGCAATGCGAGACTGGGTGACCAATGTTGATACCACTTATTATATTATTGGTACGGTCGCAGGTCCGCATCCATATCCACTATTGGTACGGGATTTTCAAGCCATTATTGGTAAAGAGGCACGTATTCAGCATTTAGAAAAAACTGGTAAGCTGCCAGATGCTTTAGTGGCCTGTGTTGGTGGCGGTTCAAACGCAATTGGTCTATTTTATGAGTTCTTAAATGATACCGATGTCAAAATGTATGGCGTAGAGGCGACCGGTGACGGTATTGAAACGGGTCGTCACTCTGCACCACTTGCGGCAGGCCGTGTAGGTGTATTGCATGGTAATCGCACTTACTTAATGGCTGATGATAATGGTCAAATCTTAGAGACGCATTCAATCTCGGCAGGTCTGGATTATCCAGGCGTTGGTCCTGAGCATAGCTTCTTAAAAGACATTGAGCGTGTGCAATATGTGGGCTGTACCGATAAAGAAGCGCTACATGGTTTCCATGAAGTGACCCGTAAAGAAGGTATTATCCCAGCGCTTGAGTCGTCTCACGCCGTTGCTTATGCGTTAGAGCTTGCAAAGAACATGAGCCCTGAGCAGACCATTATCGTCAATATGTCAGGTCGTGGTGATAAAGATCTGCATTCGGTGATGAAAGCTGAAGGTATCGAGCTTTAAGCTAAATGAAGTAGGTATAAACGCATAAACCAGAATTAATTAAACTGGGGCAGTATAGATGTTATCCATTAATAATTGCCCCTATTAAAATCGTTATTTAAGGGAATATCATGACCCGAATTGAAACCACATTTAATACGCTACAACAACAGAAGAAAAAAGCCTTAATTCCGTATGTGATGGCCGGTGACCCAACGCCAGATAGCTTTGTGGGCTTATTGCACAAACTGGTTGAGCATGGCGCTGATATGATTGAAGTGGGTCTGCCATTTTCAGATCCGATGGCAGATGGTCCGACCGTTGCCTTAGCTGGCGAGCGTGCTTTAGCGGGCGGTACCAGTACTCGTAAAGCCATTGCTATGGTGAAAGAGTTTCGTAAAACCAATACCACCACGCCAATTATTCTAATGGGTTATTTAAATCCGATTGAAATTATTGGTTATGATGCCTTTATCGATATTTGCCAAGATGCCGGTGTGGATGGGGTATTGGTTGTTGACTTACCGCCAGCAGAGTCGGGCACATTTGTACAGCATCTGGCTGAGCATGATATGAATAAGATTTTCTTATTGTCACCAACAACGCTGCCTGAGCGCCGTAAGCAAGTGATGACGCACTGTGGTGGTTATATCTACTATGTGTCTTTAAAAGGGGTAACAGGCTCTGCTAGCCTAGATACCGCTGAGGTTGGCAAGCAGGTGCAAGCCATTAAAAGTGAAACTGACTTGCCAATCTGTGTTGGCTTCGGTATTCGCGATGGCAAGTCAGCCGCTGCAATCGGGCAGTTTGCCGATGGTGTGATTGTTGGCAGTGAGCTTGTGAAGCATTTCAAAGGCTTAGATAGCAGTTCAAGTGACGCGGATATCACAGCGGCTCAAGATAACATCATGAATAAGATGGATGAGCTACGTCAAGCCTTGGATAATTTACCTAACGCTTAGTTATTGTTTTCAAAACGATTGCTAGCGTAATTTTAATGCACATCTTCTAAGTCCTACTAACAGTAACATAAGTAGATTAAGCTATGGCTAAAAATAACAATGAGACGGGCGGAAAAGTAGACAAGCCGGCCTCCATTCAAACGGACCCAAAGTGTGATACCTGGCTAAGTCGTCCGGTCCCTAAGGTGCAGAGACATAGCTTACCGCAGCTATCTGCGGTAGAGACTGAGCCGTCGACACAGTGTCCGCAGTGCCACTCGATGACTACCAACACCGCACTGATTTTTAATAGTTATGTCTGCCCGCATTGTGATTATCATTTGGCAATGACAGCGCGCGAACGTTTGTCTGGCTTTTTAGACCAGATAGATGCTGAGCTCGGTCAAGAATTTAGTAGTGGCGATCCACTACAGTTTGTGGATAGCAAACCCTATCCACAGCGTTTACAGCAAATGCAGGATAAGACAGGTGAGACAGAAGCTCTTATTGTGCTGCAAGGCAAGCTGCGCGATATGGATGTGGTCACCTGTGCGTTTGACTTTAGGTTTATGGGCGGATCGATGGGTTCCGTGGTTGGCGATCGTTTTGTTGCCGCTGCTGAAGCTGCGCTTGAGAAGAAGATACCGCTTATTTGCTTTGCGGCCTCAGGCGGTGCCCGTATGCAGGAAGGCTTATTATCGTTGATGCAAATGGCGCGTACTGGCGCTGCAATTGAACGTCTGCGTTTGGCCGGCGTGCCTTATATTGTGGTACTGACCAATCCGGTTTATGGCGGAGTGACAGCTTCACTGGCGATGCTTGGTGATATTCATATTGCTGAGCCAAAGGCGATGATTGGCTTTGCAGGCAAGCGCGTCATTGAGCAAACGGTACGTGAGACGCTAGAAGAGCCATTCCAACGTGCGGAATATCTACTTGAGCATGGGGTTATCGATCAAGTGGTTCACCGTCATCAATTAAATGATACCGTGTATCGTTTGCTTGCAAAGCTGATGCATTATTAATCCGTACCAACGAGCAGCTTTATAGCGAAATAATATATTTATAAGTAATCTTATGCGGTGACTTATTCCTTTTATCTTAGTCGAGATTTTTTGTGACCAACAATACCTCTTTATCTCCTGAAACTGCGCCAACTCAATCTAGCTCTTTGTCAGAGTGGATTGATTATATGCAGCAAATTCATGTCTCTGCCATCGATATGGGATTATCTCGTGTTATGCCAGTGGCAAATCATTTGGGCTTGGTTCAATCTGCCAAAGATGATGCGTTTGTATTTACCGTCGCGGGTACCAATGGTAAGGGCTCTACCACAGCGGTTATTAGCGCTATTTGTCAGCAGGCAGGTTATAAAACGGCACTGTATCAATCACCGCATTTGATTGATTTTAATGAGCGTGTTCGTATTGATGGTCAGCCGGTAGGTGATCAAACCTTAATCGATGCTTTTTATCAAGTCGAGCAGGCCCGCTTAGCGTGCGAATTGACCTTGTCATTTTTTGAGATGACTACCTTGGCTGCAATGCTAATATTTGCTCAAGCAGATTGCGATGTTTGGGTACTGGAAGTAGGTCTTGGTGGGCGCCTTGATGTGGTGAATATCATTGATCCAGATTTGGCAGTGATTACCAACATCAGTATTGATCATGTCGATTGGCTGGGTGATACGCGTGATAAAATTGGTTATGAAAAAGCCGGTATTTTGCGACAGGGTATGCCACTTATCTATGGTGAAACGGATATGCCGGATTCGGTAAAACAGAAAATCAAGGCGCTTGATTGTCCGTATTTTCAAGTGGGCATAGATTACGATTATACTGAGCAAGAGTCGCAGTGGCAGTTTAGCAGTGCGCAGGTCACGATGCAGCTGCCTAAGCCAGCATTGTCTTTGACCAATACTACCAATGCAGTTGCTGCGGTATTAGCAAGCAAGTTAAATATTACCCAATCGCATATTAAAGTAGCATTATCGCAAGTTAAATTAGCAGGTCGCTTTGATAATAGGCAGTTATCAAATCGTCATTGGTTGTTTGATGTGGCGCATAACGAGTGCGGAATGACCTTTTTACTTAGCCAATTCATCCCTTTATGGCAGCAACATAAACAGGCGTATCCGGATGCAAAACTGCACTTGCTGTTCTCTATGCTGGCCGATAAAGACATCGCACAAGTAGTGACGCTATTAACCGACTCAAAGCTGCCGATTGCAGCGTGGCATATCGCAGAGATTGACCATCCAAGAGCCGCCAGTACTCAACAGTTAAAACAAATATTAGAGCAACATCAGCAAACTAATGTCACCGCCTATGAATCCTTACCGGTAGCTGGTTTAGGTGTCGTAGAGAGTACGGAGACTGAGGATTTAATTTTAGTCTGTGGCTCATTCCATACTATTGGTGAGGTTTTGCCTGCATTACAATAGCTTTAACCAAAAGTTATGCTCATTTCCCTTTTATAATAGACCGTCGAAAAAGTAGCCTATTTATGTTGTTTTTGCCGTACAGCTTTGCCAAAAGACATCAGCTCTTATTATTGCCTTCCGCCGACTCGACGGCTGCTTCAACACTCTTACTCACTGAAGAGACGCCTATTAATGCGATTAATGAAGCCATTCATTTTGCAGTAAGTCAGGGCAGTAACCAGCCTCCAGAACTGCAAAACGTGAGTCAAGAGGAATTTGAGAAACGTATGACTGCAGCGTATGCAGGGAATACTGGGGAGTCTCAACATATTGCTGCGGGCTTAGAGGATCATCCAGATTTAGTGAGCTTAGCAGACAGTGTGCCTGAGACTGAGGATTTGATGGACAGTCAAGACGATGCGCCCATCATCCGCCTAATTAATGCGCTGCTATCCGAAGCCATTCGGCTAAATGCCTCTGATATCCATATCGAAACTTTTGAAAAAAGGTTATCGGTTCGCTTTAGGGTTGATGGGGAGCTCAAAGAGATTGTCAGTCCTAAACGTCAACTTGCGCCTTTATTGGTGTCGCGTATCAAAGTTATGGCAAAGTTAGACATTGCTGAAAAGCGAGTGCCTCAAGATGGACGCATTAGCTTAAGGCTTGCCGGCCGTGAAGTTGATGTGCGTGTCTCGACGCTACCGTCAAGCTTTGGTGAGCGTGTGGTGATGCGTTTGCTTGATAAGCAGGCAGGTCGCTTGAATATGACTTATCTTGGTTTGGATGATAAAGATTATGAGCAGCTAAAAAAACTGATTCATCGTCCGCATGGCATTATTCTGGTCACAGGTCCAACCGGTTCTGGTAAAACCACAACCCTTTATGCTGCTTTGACCGATTTAAACGATCAAACAC
Source organism: Psychrobacter sp. CX14 (assembly GCF_057396205.2). Taxonomy (NCBI): domain Bacteria; kingdom Pseudomonadati; phylum Pseudomonadota; class Gammaproteobacteria; order Moraxellales; family Moraxellaceae; genus Psychrobacter; species Psychrobacter sp. CX14. The sequence continues at coordinate 1,240,063 of NZ_CM183187.1, forward strand.
GTAATATTCTGACTGCAGAAGATCCGATTGAATTTCAGCTTGACGGTATTGGTCAAACTCAGGTTAATACCAAGGTGGATATGACCTTCGCGCGCAGTTTGCGGGCTATGCTGCGTCAAGATCCCGATGTGGTCATGGTGGGGGAGATACGTGATTTAGAAACCGCAGAGATTGCGGTCCAAGCGTCTCTGACCGGTCACCTAGTATTATCCACACTCCATACTAATACGGCCATTGGTGCGGTAACTCGCCTGCAAGATATGGGCGTGGAGCCGTTTTTATTGGCTTCATCCTTAATCGGTGTTGTCGCTCAGCGCTTGGTGCGCACGCTCTGCTCAAACTGTCATGAGTGGAAAGATGCAGATGCTGTACAATCGCAGCTGTTTGATGAAATTCGAAAAGATAATGCCAGTCTTTGTGTGCAAACAGAGGCATTAAGGTTACCAGTGCCCGTTGGTTGTGATGTCTGTAATCAATCTGGGTTTAAAGGTCGGACGGCAATTTATGAAGTGATACCCGTTGATGATACTTTACGCCGTATGATTCATGGCGGTACAGCAGAATATAAGCTAGAAGACTATGCGCGCCAGTTAACGCCATCCATTCGCGCGGATGGTCTTAGAAAGGTTTTGGCAGGCAAAACCACCTTAGAAGAAGTATTAAGAGTGACCAAAGAAGCATCGGTCAATATTGATATTGTCTCTTAATATGTCATAAAATCGCTATAAGTATGATGTAGACTATTAATTTAAATAAATTGTATGTTGCGACAAATTAACTTATATTAGGTCATATCTGTTGTTATAATGTATGAAAATTGCAAGAATTTGTTTTAAGTTTTCATGGATTATCAACGCTAAAAAAAGTGGTTATCAATATAAAAATAACAGTTATTACCTTCTCAATAGTAACCCAAACAGTGCATCAACCATTAATCAATAAGTTCATACATTATGATGTTTAGCAAAAGTAATCAAAAAATAAATAACCACAAACAGCGTTATAAAAATAAACTGTTAACTGCTTTATTGCTGCTTACTGGTGTTGGATTATCTGCTCACGCCAATACGCCAATCACCGATATCCAGATCAACTCGCTTATATCTCAAGCGATTCAAACGCATCCCTTGGTTCGTTCTGCTAAAGCAGAGCAACAAGCAACGACTGAAGGTATTAACGCGGCCAAGCTTAATTTGTTACCAGAGCCGAGCGCAGCAACCTCTTATAACTCAGACAATAATATCGTCTCTGAGGTCGGACTACGCCAAGCGTTATGGACTGGTGGTCGACTAACGGCCAACGTTAACCAAGCTATCTTTGATGACAAAGCAGCGGTTGAAAATATTTACGAGCAGCAAAACCAAGTTGCTAAGACCACTATTGAAGCATGGCGAACCTATATCACAGCCGTTGCTCAACAACGTGTTTATCTTGAAAACCTTGAACAGCTTAATGACTTTGAGGCGATGATGCAGCGCCGCGTTAAACAAGGGGTATCTGCACGTATTGAGTTAGATTTAGTAACTAACCGTATTCTACAAGAGCAAAATGCTTATGAAGCGGCCGTTGAACAGCAAAGAATTGCAGCGGCACGTTTAGAGCAAATCGTTGGTCGTCCTATTTCTGAGGGCAGTGCTTATAATGTGCCTCAGCTTAAAGTATTAGTCGATCAAGCCAAAACCTCAGCCATTGGATTTGAAGAGATGGCCTTTAACCAAGCCAGTTTCTATAACCCTTCTGTGGTAAAAGGCTACTTTCAGGCAGAGTCTGCAAAGCAAGAAGTAAAAGCACAGAATGCCTCCAAATATCCCACCGTTTTTGCTGAATACAAACACACCTATGATCATGATACCAATGAAGATGACGGTAGATTTTATGTGGGTCTAAACTATCAGCCGGGTGCTGGTTTTTCAAATCTTGCATTAACCCGTGCCTCAGAAGCACGTGTCAATAGTTTGCTGCAAAACCAAGAAGCGTCACGCCGTGAGGTAATGGAAAATATTCAAGTTGAATATCAACGCTTCTCTAGTGCTAAGAATCGAGAGTTGTCATTAGTGGCAGCAGTTGCCGGAGCTCAAATTGTGGTTAACTCTTATCGTCGTCAGTTTATCGCTGGCCGTAAGACTTGGCTTGAAGTGCTAAACGCGGTTCGTGAACTTAGTGATTATCAAATCCGCCTGGTGCAAACACGTTCAGATATTTTAGCTGCCTTTTATAACCTACAAGTTGATTTCGGTTTAATGCCATGGCAGACCTTTGCACATAACCGTGAACCGGTTAAAGAGTTTAGCCCAATGGATCCGGTGAGAGAGTGGATCCAGACGCAAAAGGTAAATTCTGACAGTCAGAAGCTTGGTTATGGTCAAAGACCGTCAAATATTCCAGACAGTTTTGAGGACAGCTACATTTCTGTGAATCTACCAGCTTCTACTCAGCAGCAATTAGATAATGGGGACGTTATCGTTATTACTGAAGATCAGATTGGGTCTATGAATAGAGCTACTCAGATTGACAGTGAGCCTCAACTTAATAATGAATCTCAGGAAGATGATCAGTCTCACACTGATAATGAGCCTAGCCAATAAGTAGCTTTATCGTTTAAGCAGTATCGCGGTTAGTAAATAATTTAAATAATAAACCGTAAAATGAATCATTTTACTGTACTGACTAAGCGCTGCTTTATCGTCATCTTAATTAATACTGTAATAATAATTTTTAATAAGTAGTCATTCATGAGTAATCATCAAGCGTCATCAGATAATTTAGAGTCGGGAAATGCAGGGTTTAATGGAGATTTAGTCCCAAATTCTGACAACCTAACTACCGCACAATCGTTAGCCGATGCGCTCAGACACTTGCTTAGTCAGCAAGGCTATCCCATTGATAATATTCGTCTGCAAGATATTATCCGTAAACATGATACCCAAGCAGCAGTAAACCAAGGGCGTGGTATTAATACGCTTGGCGGTATTATTGAGGTATTAAACGGATTGGGTATTAATGAGGCCCCTGAAATCCTCAAACAGCCTGATGCCGCCTTCCTACCATTATTGGCTTATCATCCAAGATTCGGATGGGGTATTGTTGATGGACAGACACCGCAAGGCAACTGGAACTTACGCCAAGAAACAACCAACCATGTGGTACTGGCAAGTGATTTAACTTTAGTGCTGCGTTTGCGTCTAAAAGAAGACCATATCAAAACACGCAATGCCTCATTTACCACGCTGCTAAAGACGGATTTAAAAAGTTATAAAGGCGTTATTGTTGAGGCAGTGGTTGCCTCTTTTCTGATTAATTTCTTAGCACTGGCGGTATCTTTATTCTCACTACAGGTTTATGACCGAGTTATTCCTACGCGAGGGGTAAGCACCTTAATCATCCTAGCCAGTGGTGTGGCGTTATTTATTCTGTTCGAAGCGTTTATGAAATTCGCTCGCTCAAGAATCATGGATAAAGTTGTCGTCGGGTTGGATCAGTACTTATCTCGTGAAGTGTTCCAGCGTTTGCTCAGAGTCCGAATTGACCAAATGCCTGGCTCAGTGGGCTCGATGGCTGCGCAGTTACGTGGTTATGAGCAAGTACGAAGCTTCTTTACTGCCAGTACCTTGTTCGCTCTGGTCGATATCCCAATGACGATTATTTTCTTGTCTATTATTGCCTATATCGGCTCACCACTAGTCGCGTTAGTGCCAATTGTAGCAGCGACGATTGCTATTATCATGGGCTTATCAGCACGAAAACGCATCGATGAGATTGCGGCAACGGGTGCATCAGCATCTTATTATAAAACTGGTCTGTTAGTTGAAACCGTTGAAGGCGTGGAAACCATCAAAGCAGGCGCAGGTAGCTGGAAGTTCCTATCACGTTGGCTTGATGTGATGAATGTCACCATCAAAAATGACTTGGACATGAAGCATGCCAACGATAACTTAAGCTACTTTACCCAGATGCTACAGCAGACCAGTTATGTCGGTATTGTTATCATGGGTGCATTTGTGGTGATGAGTGGCGATATGACTATGGGTGGTTTGATTGCCTGTTCGATTTTAGGTGGCCGTGTTCTTGCCCCAGTAATGGGCATTCCTAACTTATTGGTTCAATATTCTCATGCCAAAGCGGCTAAGAGTATGATTGAAGGTATCTTCGCGCTTGAGCAAGACAATCACGGCGTAAACTACCCATTATCACCGACCAAAATTAGAGGTCATTATCAATGTGATAACTTGGTATTTAATTATTTAGGCAATGACCGCCCTGCGGTAACCGTTAAAAAGTTAGTTATCCAGCCAGGTGAGCGTATTGCTATCTTGGGCCCGATTGGTTCAGGTAAATCAACCTTACTAAAACTGTTATCAGGTTTGTATGCACCAACCTCTGGGCGTTTGTTATTAGATGGTCTTGATATTCAGCAAATCAGCCGTGAGTCTTTGAGTGAGCAGGTCGGCTATCTTCAACAAGATCATCGTTTATTCCAAGGGACGTTACGTGAAAACTTACTGATTGGTTTAGCAGCACCGAACGATGATGTGCTACATGAAGCGATGCAAAAAACAGGGCTACTCAACCTAGTTGCAAACCATTCAAGCGGTCTAGACCTGCCAATTAGTGAGGGTGGTCGAGGGCTATCTGGTGGTCAAAAGCAGTTAGTTGCCTTCACTCGATTGTTATTAACCAAACCGTCAGTGATGCTCATTGATGAGCCAACGGCCTCTATGGATAACCGTCAAGAGCAGCGCTGTCTGCAAGTATTGCATCAGGAGTTACAAGATGGCCAAACCTTGGTTGTCTCAACTCATAAAACCGCACTGCTTGATTTGGTTGACCGTATTATTATTATGGACAATCATCAAATTGTTATGGATGGTCCAAAAGAGGCAGTACTTAAGCAACTGATGCAAAATGAGCAAGCCAAGCGTCAAGGTGGTCCTGATAAAATAGCGCAGCAAAACGCCAATCGTCCAGCAATTCAGACCAATCCTGATGCGCCGAATAACCATCCGAACGGCTCAGGTGGACCAAATGGTTCTGGCAGTCCGGCACAACCCAATAATCCGGTTGCCCCGCAAGCATCTAAACCAAACATTAGTCAGTCAACCAATCAGAATAATAAGCCGGCTGCACCATCAGCTAAAAAGCCAAAGATTATTATTCAACCTGAGTCTGAAAACAGTCAATCAGCGACCAATACCAGCACTCAGTCAGAGCCAAATAAAACGGACTCGGTAAATAGTACACCTAAGAGCAAGCCAAGTATTCCCAATAGCATTGTTATTAAACCCAAACCAGAAGAGAAATAGGCATGTCTGAATATCAATATACACCCACCAAGCCTAAGATTGGCCGTGCTCGTCTCAGCATCTGGATTGCACTTATCGGTATTACAATACTTCTGGTGTGGTCTTACTTTGCAACGATTGATCAGGTAACTCGAGCGAAGGCGACGGTTATTGCGAGCGCACGTACGCAGGAAGTACAAGCATCCGAAGGTGGCGTCTTAACTGACATACTGGTCTCTGAAGGTGACGATGTTAAAAAAGGGCAGTTGTTAGTTATTCTTGAGGAAGAACGAGCGCAAGCCGCTTATGACAACTCAGCAACCAAATCAGCAGCCCTAGAGGCCAAACTAGCGCGTCTACAAGCAGAAATCTTTGATCGACCGCTGATATTCCCTGATAGTGTCGCTAAGTATCCTGAATATGTCGAGAACCAAACTCAGCTTTATAATCGCCGTAAACAAGCGATTAATGAAGAAGTATCTTCTCTTGAGCAAATGCTTGTGCTGGCCAAAAAAGAGCTTAGCATGAACGAGCCTTTGCTAGAGTATGGTGACGTGAGTCAAGCCGATGTTATCAAGCTACGTAGACAGGTTGCAGATATCGAGGCGCAAATTAATAACAAGCGTAATAAGTATTTCGAAGAAGCACAGGCTGAGATGACAAAAGCTCAAGAAGAGTTAGACAGTGAGCTTGAGCAGTTACGTGATCGCAGTCAGGTTTTAGAAGAAAAGCGTCTGTTATCGCCTCAAGATGGTAAAGTGAATAATATTAATATTACTACCATCGGCGGCGTGGTTAAGCCAGGCGAGGTCATTATGGAGCTACTACCGACCAGTAGTGATCTAATTGTAGAAGCAAAAGTCACACCTGCTGATATTGCGTATGTGAAAGAAGGTCAGGCCGCATCGGTTAAGCTAGATGCTTATGACTATTCTATTTTTGGTGCAATGCATGGTACAGTGACTTATATCAGTCCTGACACGCTTATGGAGAAAACACCAAAAGGTGAAGAGCCTTATTACCGTGTGCTTATCAAAATTGGTGAAGCTGAATTTGCAGGTCGTGGTGATGAAATTATTATTAAACCTGGTATGACAGCTAGCGTTGACATTAAAGCAATGGAGCGTACTGTATTGTCATATTTAACCAAACCGATTACTAAGACCTTATCTGAAGGTCTCGGTGAGCGTTAATCAATAATAATGACATTATGAGGTGGGTGGGTATTGGGACAGTTTCGAATAACCAAATAAGCGTTTGAACTGAATTTGGTTTTTTTGAAAAAAGTGTTTGACACTCTATGTGAAATGTATATAATACACATCCACAGTAAGGGAGCTTAGCAGTAATTAGCTTGTTTCTTTTATTGGTATCTAGACCTATAATTGCTGATGCAATTGGTTAAGATTTAGGGTGATTAGCTCAGTTGGTAGAGCGTCTGCCTTACACGCAGAATGTCGGCGGTTCGAATCCGTCATCACCCACCACTCATTTTAGAGAGTGGCTAAATATTCTAAAGCGACCTAAGCAGCGGTAGTTCAGTTGGTTAGAATACCGGCCTGTCACGCCGGGGGTCGCGGGTTCGAGTCCCGTCCGCTGCGCCATATTTTAAACCTTATAAGCCAATATTAGCTTAACGGTTTCAACCTCGAACTTATCCTAGTTTGGGGTTTTTTTATGTCTGTCGATCCTCCGCTTATATTCTATACTAAGTCATATTAATCCAACCTTCCTTTATAAATCTCTAAGAGAAATATCATATCTTTCCTCTAGTTTAAGCAGACTAAACTCATTCCGTATATCCCTTAATCAAATTTTAATTAAAAAAATCCGTGCGCTAAAAATGCAGGAATGTAATGCAGGAATGTTTAGATAAGTAAGTACTCCTTTCCATTTAGTTACTTTTAATTTCTTTAAGTAATGTTTATTTAAATGTACTTATCAGTTTTAATAAGTCATTGTAATTACTATACATTTGAGTACTATATAAAAAAGGTTTGTAATAGAGCCTCAGTATATTTCTGATATTGTATAAATAATTCTCATTATCTTATGATTTCATCATTTTAAAACAATAATGATTTACTTTCTTTGATGACCTAGTTTTACTCAACCGTTTAACCATCTATTAACTTTTGTAATTATTACACTATCAACATAATTTTATCTTCATCTCACAATTAATAGAGAACAACCAAATGAAACTCAAAACACTCGCATTATCGTCTTTATTTGCAGCTATTACTTTAAGTGGCTGCCAATCATTACCTGACTTTAATAATTCACATAACTCAGCGTCAGCTACAAACTCTTCTTCTGATGGAAGCAGTAGCCGACAAGTTAATAATGTGCGTTGGGAGAAAAAAGGTGCGAATTTTACGGTTCCTAATAATACGGATTTAGAAGAAAATCAAAGCCGCATTGTCGTTTTTCGTCAAGCAAATCCATCAGCAAATGTAAGTGAAGACTATCAAGGCAGTATCAATGTTGGTATTGATGATCGCTTCCAAACGAGTTTGCAGCCTGGTCAGTATTCTCAATCAATTGTATGTACTGGTCAGCATAACCTAAGTACAGAAATAACCAGTACTAAGACAAACTTCCTAAATAATGTTGCTTCAATAAAGCTTCTAGAGCCAAAGCAAACCTATTATTATGAAGTAACCATTGACGAACAGCATAATCTGCCTGTTGCACGTGCTCTTGATGAATCGACAGCGATTAATTTATTGCAAAACTCTCCTGAACAGACTCATCAAATCAGCCGAGTAGTGGCGAATGACTGTCAGCCAATCGTTCAACCTCAGCAGAAGCCTGTACAAGTAGAACCTGAACCTATCGTTATTAATCAGCCTATCAAGTTAGATGTCTTATTCGACTTTGATAGCGCAAATATTCGCTCTACCTATTCTCAAAAACTCCAAGCAGTTGCTGATTATATGAAACAAAATTCAGAGGTAACTGCTGTCTTAGAAGGTCATACCGATAGTAAGGGTGCAGCTTCTTATAATCAAAAGCTATCCCAACAGCGCGCTGATGCGGTGAAAAATATGCTTGTTAATCAATATGGAATTAGAAGCCAACGTTTAACGACTCAAGGCTATGGTGAATCGCAGCCGGTAGCAAGCAATGACACTGATGAAGGCCGTCAAAGCAATCGACGCGTCGTTGCTATCATTAGTCAATAATTTTATCGACTTTCTCTTATCTAAAATTTAATTATATAAATACAAAGGTTCTTATGAAAAATATCATCGTAAAAGTAAACAATGCCACACAAACTATCGCCGAACATGTTGTTGTCACCCAAGACGGCAAGCCAACCGTTATTCGTGCAGTCCAAAATGCAAACTATGAGTTGTTTGACAAAGCAATAGGCCGTGCACCGAATCATATCGTTACCAAGCGTGTAGGTGATGATTTACATGTTTCTATGGAAGATCAGGGCGATAGTAGTGATTTAATTATTGAAGGTTTTTATGAATATCCTCAAAGCGCTTTAATTGGTATCGCAGAGGATGGTGGTTACTATTACTATATTCCAGATTCTGGAGAAGTAGCCGATTATGTTACTGAATTAGAAGTTGGAAATCTTGAGGGCCAGGCATTAGGTGGTGAGCACCAAGTTACGCCTTGGTGGGTTAATGCAGGTAATGTAGAAGGTTTTAATGCCTTGCCATGGCTTGTTGGTCTAGCAGGTATCGGTATTGTAGGCGCTGCTATAGCAAACAACGATGATGATAATGACAATACGCCGCCTACTAACTCTAATAACGATCTGAGCGTTGCAAAAGACTTAGTGGCTAAAGCCGAAGCGAGTGAAGACGCTGCCCAAGCGGTACTAGACAAAGCCAATGAAGACGGTCTAATCACCCCAGAAGAAGTGGCTACCATTGAAGAGGCCAACGATCAAGTTGCCCATGACAAAACTGCGGCGCAAGCAGCCGTTGATGCACTACCAGCAAGTGACGACAAAACGGATCTTGCTAATCGAGCGGACGCTGTTGAGCCTGTTGCCGTACCTGCTGTCAATGACGCTAACAGCAATGGTCAAAAAGATACTGAAGAAGATGCTGCCGCCTTAGTTAAAGCCGCTGAGGACTTAGTGGCTAAAGCCGAAGCGAGTGAAGACGCTGCCCAAGCGGTACTAGACAAAGCCAATGAAGACGGTCTAATCACCCCAGAAGAAGTGGCTACCATTGAAGAGGCCAACGATCAAGTTGCCCATGACAAAACTGCGGCGCAAGCAGCCGTTGATGCACTACCAGCAAGTGACGACAAAACGGATCTTGCTAATCGAGCGGACGCTGTTGAGCCTGTTGCCGTACCTGCTGTCAATGACGCTAACAGCAATGGTCAAAAAGATACTGAAGAAGATGCTGCCGCCTTAGTTAAAGCCGCTGAGGACTTAGTGGCTAAAGCCGAAGCGAGTGAAGACGCCGCCCAAGCGGCACTAGACAAAGCCAAAGAAGACGGTCTAATCACCCCAGAAGAAGTGGCTACCATTGAAGAGGCCAACGATCAAGTTGCCCATGACAAAACTGCGGCGCAAGCAGCCGTTGATGCACTACCAGCAAGTGACGACAAAACGGATCTTGCTAATCGAGCGGACGCTGTTGAGCCTGTTGCCGTACCTGCTGTCAATGACGCTAACAGCAATGGTCAAAAAGATACTGAAGAAGATGCTGCCGCCTTAGTTAAAGCCGCTGAGGACTTAGTGGCTAAAGCCGAAGCGAGTGAAGACGCTGCCCAAGCGGTACTAGACAAAGCCAATGAAGACGGTCTAATCACCCCAGAAGAAGTGGCTACCATTGAAGAGGCCAACGATCAAGTTGCCCATGACAAAACTGCGGCGCAAGCAGCCGTTGATGCACTACCAGCAAGTGACGACAAAACGGATCTTGCTAATCGAGCGGACGCTGTTGAGCCTGTTGCCGTACCTGCTGTCAATGACGCTAACAGCAATGGTCAAAAAGATACTGAAGAAGATGCTGCCGCCTTAGTTAAAGCCGCTGAGGACTTAGTGGCTAAAGCCGAAGCGAGTGAAGACGCTGCCCAAGCGGCACTAGACAAAGCCAAAGAAGACGGTCTAATCACCCCAGAAGAAGTGGCTACCATTGAAGAGGCCAACGATCAAGTTGCCCATGACAAAACTGCGGCGCAAGCAGCCGTTGATGCACTACCAGCAAGTGACGACAAAACGGATCTTGCTAATCGAGCGGACGCTGTTGAGCCTGTTGCCGTACCTGCTGTCAATGACGCTAACAGCAATGGTCAAAAAGATACTGAAGAAGATGCTGCCGCCTTAGTTAAAGCCGCTGAGGACTTAGTGGCTAAAGCCGAAGCGAGTGAAGACGCTGCCCAAGCGGTACTAGACAAAGCCAATGAAGACGGTCTAATCACCCCAGAAGAAGTGGCTACCATTGAAGAGGCCAACGATCAAGTTGCCCATGACAAAACTGCGGCGCAAGCAGCCGTTGATGCACTACCAGCAAGTGACGACAAAACGGATCTTGCTAATCGAGCGGACGCTGTTGAGCCTGTTGCCGTACCTGCTGTCAATGACGCTAACAGCAATGGTCAAAAAGATACTGAAGAAGATGCTGCCGCCTTAGTTAAAGCCGCTGAGGACTTAGTGGCTAAAGCCGAAGCGAGTGAAGACGCTGCCCAAGCGGCACTAGACAAAGCCAAAGAAGACGGTCTAATCACCCCAGAAGAAGTGGCTACCATTGAAGAGGCCAACGATCAAGTTGCCCATGACAAAACTGCGGCGCAAGCAGCCGTTGATGCACTACCAGCAAGTGACGACAAAACGGATCTTGCTAATCGAGCGGACGCTGTTGAGCCTGTTGCCGTACCTGCTGTCAATGACGCTAACAGCAATGGTCAAAAAGATACTGAAGAAGATGCTGCCGCCTTAGTTAAAGCCGCTGAGGACTTAGTGGCTAAAGCCGAAGCGAGTGAAGACGCTGCCCAAGCGGTACTAGACAAAGCCAATGAAGACGGTCTAATCACCCCAGAAGAAGTGGCTACCATTGAAGAGGCCAACGATCAAGTTGCCCATGACAAAACTGCGGCGCAAGCAGCCGTTGATGCACTACCAGCAAGTGACGACAAAACGGATCTTGCTAATCGAGCGGACGCTGTTGAGCCTGTTGCCGTACCTGAGACATCTGACACCACACCACCGGCAACCCCAATCGTTGACGCCAATGACGACGGTTCAGTGACGGTCACCCCAGCGGATGATGCCACTAGCGCCACCATCTCTTACACCGACGAAGCGGGTAACCCACAAACGGTTGAATTGACCAAAGATCCCGAAACCGGAGAGTGGGCGCCAGCTGATGGCACTACACTGCCAGAAGGCGTGAGTGTTGACCCAGCCACAGGTGAAACCACCTTACCCGCAGACGCTGTCAAAGATGGTACGCCAGTTAAAGCGACCAACAGTGATGACGCCGGTAACGAATCGACTGGCGAAGCCACCTCAGGTAGCGAGACGCCAGTGGACACCACACCACCGGCGACCCCAATCGTTGACGCTAATGACGACGGTTCAGTGTCAGTCACCCCAGCGGATGACGCCACTAAAGCCACCATCTCTTACACCGACGAAGCGGGTAACCCACAAACGGTTGAATTGACCAAAGATCCCGCAACCGGAGAGTGGGCGCCAGCTGATGGCACTACACTGCCAGAAGGCGTGAGTGTTGACCCAGCCACAGGTGAAACCAGCCTACCCGCAGACGCTGTCAAAGATGGTACGCCAGTTAAAGCGACCAACAGTGATGACGCCGGTAACGAATCGACTGGCGAAGCCACCTCAGGTAGCGAGACGCCAGTGGACACCACACCACCGGCGACCCCAATCGTTGACGCTAATGACGACGGTTCAGTGTCAGTCACCCCAGCGGATGACGCCACTAAAGCCACCATCTCTTACACCGACGAAGCGGGTAACCCACAAACGGTTGAATTGACCAAAGATCCCGCAACCGGAGAGTGGGCGCCAGCTGATGGCACTACACTGCCAGAAGGCGTGAGTGTTGACCCAGCCACAGGTGAAACCACCTTACCCGCAGACGCTGTCAAAGATGGTACGCCAGTTAAAGCGACCAACAGTGATGACGCCGGTAACGAATCGACTGGTGAAGCCACCTCAGGTAGCGAGACGCCAGTGGACACCACACCACCGGCGACCCCAATCGTTGACGCTAATGACGACGGTTCAGTGTCAGTCACCCCAGCGGATGACGCCACTAAAGCCACCATCTCTTACACCGACGAAGCGGGTAACCCACAAACGGTTGAATTGACCAAAGATCCCGCAACCGGAGAGTGGGCGCCAGCTGATGGCACTACACTGCCAGAAGGCGTGAGTGTTGACCCAGCCACAGGTGAAACCACCTTACCCGCAGACGCTGTCAAAGATGGTACGCCAGTTAAAGCGACCAACAGTGATGACGCCGGTAACGAATCGACTGGCGAAGCCACCTCAGGTAGCGAGACGCCAGTGGACACCACACCACCGGCGACCCCAATCGTTGACGCTAATGACGACGGTTCAGTGTCAATCACCCCAGCGGATGACGCCACTAAAGCCACCATCTCTTACACCGACGAAGCGGGTAACCCACAAACGGTTGAATTGACCAAAGATCCCGCAACCGGAGAGTGGGCGCCAGCTGATGGCACTACACTGCCAGAAGGCGTGAGTGTTGACCCAGCCACAGGTGAAACCACCTTACCCGCAGACGCTGTCAAAGATGGTACGCCAGTTAAAGCGACTAACAGTGATGACGCCGGTAACGAATCGACTGGCGAAGCCACCTCAGGTAGCGAGACGCCAGTGGACACCACACCACCCACTGATGTAACGATTGGTAACGGTGATGAGTTTATCACTGCTGATGAGATTGACGCAGACGGTAAGGTTGACGTCACCGTTGGTCTACCAGCAGATGCGGTAGCAGGTAACATCGTCACCGTTAATGGCGTTGAAACTGTACTGACAGAAGACGACATTACTGCTGGTGAAATCACCACCAAAGTAACGGCTCCAGCAGAAGGTGACACGCTTGATGTAACAGCGACCATCACTGATGAGGCAGGAAACCCAAGCGCCGAAGTGACAGACAGTGCGGATACCGATACCACAGCCCCTAAAGTACCGACCAAAGTTGACATTGGTAATGGGGATGACTTTATCACTGCCGATGAGATTGACGCAAACGGTAACGTTGAGGTGACCGTTGGGCTACCTGCAGGTGTTGAAGCAGGTGACATCGTCTCGATTAACGGTACTAAAGTTGAAGTGACTGAGGAGGCTATCACAGCCGGTGAGGTAACGACCAAAGTAACCGCTCCTGTAGATGGTGAGACCCTTGATGTGACCGCAACGATTACGGATCAAGCGGGTAACGAGAGTGCGCCTTTAACAGACAGCGCCACTACAAACACCAGTGCGCCAGACGCACCCACTGATGTAACGATTGGTAACGGTGATGAGTTTATCACTGCCGATGAGATTGACGCAGACGGTAAGGTTGAGGTGACCGTTGGTCTACCAGCAGATGCGGTAGCAGGTAACATCGTCACCGTTAATGGCGTTGAAACCGTCCTAACAGCAGACGACATTACTGCTGGTGAAATCACTACTAAAGTGACAGCTCCAGCGGAAGGTGACACCCTTGACGTCACCGCGACCATCACTGATGAGGCAGGAAACCCAAGTGCCGAAGTAACAGACAGTGCGGATACCGATACCACAGCCCCTAAAGTACCGACCAAAGTTGACATTGGTAACGGTGATGACTTTATCACTGCCGATGAGATTGACGCAAACGGTAACGTTGAGGTGACCGTTGGGCTACCTGCAGGTGTTGAAGCAGGTGACATCGTCTCGATTAACGGTACTAAAGTTGAAGTGACTGAGGAGGCTATCACAGCCGGTGAGGTAACGACCAAAGTAACCGCTCCTGTAGATGGTGAGACCCTTGATGTGACCGCAACGATTACGGATCAAGCGGGTAACGAGAGTGCGCCTTTAACAGACAGCGCCACTACAAACACCAGTGCGCCAGACGCACCCACTGATGTAACGATTGGTAACGGTGATGAGTTTATCACTGCTGATGAGATTGACGCAGACGGTAAGGTTGACGTCACCGTTGGTCTACCAGCAGATGCGGTAGCAGGTAACATCGTCACCGTTAATGGCGTTGAAACTGTACTGACAGAAGACGACATTACTGCTGGTGAAATCACCACCAAAGTAACGGCTCCAGCAGAAGGTGACACGCTTGATGTAACAGCGACCATCACTGATGAGGCAGGAAACCCAAGCGCCGAAGTGACAGACAGTGCGGATACCGATACCACAGCCCCTAAAGTACCGACCAAAGTTGACATTGGTAATGGGGATGACTTTATCACTGCCGATGAGATTGACGCAAACGGTAACGTTGAGGTGACCGTTGGGCTACCTGCAGGTGTTGAAGCAGGTGACATCGTCTCGATTAACGGTACTAAAGTTGAAGTGACTGAGGAGGCTATCACAGCCGGTGAGGTAACGACCAAAGTAACCCCTCCTGTAGATGGTGAGACCCTTGATGTGACCGCAACGATTACGGATCAAGCGGGTAACGAGAGTGCGCCTTTAACAGACAGCGCCACTACAAACACCAGTGCGCCAGACGCACCCACTGATGTAACGATTGGTAACGGTGATGAGTTTATCACTGCTGATGAGATTGACGCAGACGGTAAGGTTGAGGTGACCGTTGGTCTACCAGCAGATGCGGTAGCAGGTAACATCGTCACCGTTAATGGCGTTGAAACCGTCCTAACAGCAGACGACATTACTGCTGGTGAAATCACCACCAAAGTAACGGCTCCAGCAGAAGGTGACACGCTTGATGTAACAGCGACCATCACTGATGAGGCAGGAAACCCAAGCGCCGAAGTGACAGACAGTGCGGATACCGATACCACAGCCCCTAAAGTACCGACCAAAGTTGACATTGGTAATGGGGATGACTTTATCACTGCCGATGAGATTGACGCAAACGGTAACGTTGAGGTGACCGTTGGGCTACCTGCAGGTGTTGAAGCAGGTGACATCGTCTCGATTAACGGTACTAAAGTTGAAGTGACTGAGGAGGCTATCACAGCCGGTGAGGTAACGACCAAAGTAACCGCTCCTGTAGATGGTGAGACCCTTGATGTGACCGCAACGATTACGGATCAAGCGGGTAACGAGAGTGCGCCTTTAACAGACAGCGCCACTACAAACACCAGTGCGCCAGACGCACCCACTGATGTAACGATTGGTAACGGTGATGAGTTTATCACTGCTGATGAGATTGACGCAGACGGTAAGGTTGAGGTGACCGTTGGTCTACCAGCAGATGCGGTAGCAGGTAACATCGTCACCGTTAATGGCGTTGAAACCGTCCTAACAGCAGACGACATTACTGCTGGTGAAATCACTACTAAAGTGACAGCTCCAGCGGAAGGTGACACCCTTGACGTCACCGCGACCATCACTGATGAGGCAGGAAACCCAAGTGCCGAAGTAACAGACAGTGCGGATACCGATACCACAGCCCCTAAAGTACCGACCAAAGTTGACATTGGTAACGGTGATGACTTTATCACTGCCGATGAGATTGACGCAAACGGTAACGTTGAGGTGACCGTTGGGCTACCTGCAGGTGTTGAAGCAGGTGACATCGTCTCGATTAACGGTACTAAAGTTGAAGTGACTGAGGAGGCTATCACAGCCGGTGAGGTAACGACCAAAGTAACCGCTCCTGTAGATGGTGAGACCCTTGATGTGACCGCAACGATTACGGATCAAGCGGGTAACGAGAGTGCGCCTTTAACAGACAGCGCCACTACAAACACCAGTGCGCCAGACGCACCCACTGATGTAACGATTGGTAACGGTGATGAGTTTATCACTGCTGATGAGATTGACGCAGACGGTAAGGTTGACGTCACCGTTGGTCTACCAGCAGATGCGGTAGCAGGTAACATCGTCACCGTTAATGGCGTTGAAACTGTACTGACAGAAGACGACATTACTGCTGGTGAAATCACCACCAAAGTAACGGCTCCAGCAGAAGGTGACACGCTTGATGTAACAGCGACCATCACTGATGAGGCAGGAAACCCAAGCGCCGAAGTGACAGACAGTGCGGATACCGATACCACAGCCCCTAAAGTACCGACCAAAGTTGACATTGGTAATGGGGATGACTTTATCACTGCCGATGAGATTGACGCAAACGGTAACGTTGAGGTGACCGTTGGGCTACCTGCAGGTGTTGAAGCAGGTGACATCGTCTCGATTAACGGTACTAAAGTTGAAGTGACTGAGGAGGCTATCACAGCCGGTGAGGTAACGACCAAAGTAACCGCTCCTGTAGATGGTGAGACCCTTGATGTGACCGCAACGATTACGGATCAAGCCGGTAACGAGAGTGCGCCGGTTGATGAGAGTGCTCAAGTCGATACTACCAAGCCCAGTAACGCACCAACTGTTAATGAAATTGAAACAAACGACACTACTCCAATACTAACTGGAACGGCAATCCTTGAAGAGGGCGATATTCTTCAAGTAGTTGTTGGTGGTGCAACTTATGAAGTGACACCGGATGCCAATAATGAATGGACTTTAGACACTGAGAGTGCTGAGCCAGTATCAGGGGAATTCACACCTCTGACGGAAGGTGATCATGAAGTTGTAGCAACCATCATTGATTCTGCAAATAATAGTACTGAAGATTTAAGCAGTAATGAAATAGTCATTGATACTACTATCACTAAGCCTACCATTGAACTTGCTACGGACTCAGGTGCCGATGCAACTGATGGCATTACCAACAGCGGCATCCTAACCATCAATGACAATGGCGACACCATTGACTCAGTGATTGGTACCTTAGCAGATGGCAGTACGGTTAACGCTGTTAAAAATACAGAAGGCAACTATGTCTTACCAGAAGGCGAATACACTGATGTCACAGTAACTACCAGTGATGCTGCGGGTAATACTGCTACGGCAAGTGCAGGACCAATTACGGTTGATAAATCAATCGACAAGCCTGCTATTAGCCTAACCACTGACACAGGCAGCGTTACAGATGACGGCATTACCAGTGATGGCACCTTAAGCATCACCGACAATGGCGAGACTATCCAATCAGTAGTAGCGACTAAAGCAGATGGTAGTGAAGAGACCATTGCCCCAGTTGATGGCAACTATGTCTTGCCAGAAGGCGCGTACACTGATGTCACTGTCACCACCGTGGACACTGCAGGTAACACAGCGACAGCAAGCACTGGTGCTATTACCGTAGACAGCTCTATTACTGATCCGACGATTAAACTTGCTACGGACTCAGGGTCTGATGCAACTGATGGCATTACCAATAGCGGTATCCTAACCATCAATGACAATGGCGACACCATTGACTCAGTGGTCGGTACCTTAGCAGATGGCAGTACGGTTAACGCGGTTAAAAACGCAGACGGCAACTATGTTCTACCAGAAGGCGTCTACACTGATGTCACAGTCAATACCAGTGATGCTGCGGGCAATACCGCCACAGCAAGTACAGGACCAATTACGGTTGATAAATCAATCGATAAGCCTGCTATTAGCCTAACCACTGACACAGGTAGCGTTACAGATGACGGCATTACCAGTGATGGCACCTTAAGCATCACCGACAATAGCGAGACTATCCAATCAGTAGTAGCGACTAAAGCAGATGGTAGTGAAGAGACCATTGCCCTAGTTGATGGCAACTATGTCTTGCCAGAAGGCGAGTACACTGATGTCACCGTCACCACCGTGGACACTGCAGGCAACACAGCGACAGCGAGCACTGGTGCCATTACCGTAGACGGCTCTATCACTAAGCCTACCATTGAACTTGCTACGGACTCAGGTGCCGATGCAACTGATGGCATTACCAACAGCGGCATCCTAACCATCAATGACAATGGCGACACCATTGACTCAGTGATTGGTACCTTAGCAGATGGCAGTACGGTTAACGCTGTTAAAAATACAGAAGGCAACTATGTCTTACCAGAAGGCGAATACACTGATGTCACAGTAACTACCAGTGATGCTGCGGGTAATACTGCTACGGCAAGTGCAGGACCAATTACGGTTGATAAATCAATCGACAAGCCTGCTATTAGCCTAACCACTGACACAGGCAGCGTTACAGATGACGGCATTACCAGTGATGGCACCTTAAGCATCACCGACAATGGCGAGACTATCCAATCAGTAGTAGCGACTAAAGCAGATGGTAGTGAAGAGACCATTGCCCCAGTTGATGGCAACTATGTCTTGCCAGAAGGCGCGTACACTGATGTCACTGTCACCACCGTGGACACTGCAGGTAACACAGCGACAGCAAGCACTGGTGCTATTACCGTAGACAGCTCTATTACTGATCCGACGATTAAACTTGCTACGGACTCAGGGTCTGATGCAACTGATGGCATTACCAATAGCGGTATCCTAACCATCAATGACAATGGCGACACCATTGACTCAGTGGTCGGTACCTTAGCAGATGGCAGTACGGTTAACGCGGTTAAAAACGCAGACGGCAACTATGTTCTACCAGAAGGCGTCTACACTGATGTCACAGTCAATACCAGTGATGCTGCGGGCAATACCGCCACAGCAAGTACAGGACCAATTACGGTTGATAAATCAATCGATAAGCCTGCTATTAGCCTAACCACTGACACAGGTAGCGTTACAGATGACGGCATTACCAGTGATGGCACCTTAAGCATCACCGACAATGGCGAGACTATCCAATCAGTAGTAGCGACTAAAGCAGATGGTAGTGAAGAGACCATTAACTTAGTTGATGGCAACTATGTCTTGCCAGAAGGCGAGTACACTGATGTCACCGTCACCACCGTGGACACTGCAGGTAACACAGCGACAGCGAGCACTGGTGCTATTACCGTAGACGGCTCTATCACTAAGCCTACCATTGAACTTGCTACGGACTCAGGTGCCGATGCAACTGATGGCATTACCAACAGCGGCATCCTAACCATTAATGACAATGGCGACACCATTGACTCAGTGGTCGGCACCTTAGCAGATGGCACTGAGGTTAACGCGGTTAAAAATACAGAAGGCAACTATGTGCTACCCGAAGGCGAGTACACAGATGTTGTAGTAACTACCAGTGATGCTGCGGGTAATACTGCTACGGCAAGTGCAGGACCAATTACGGTTGATAAATCAATCGACAAGCCTGCTATTAGCCTAACCACTGACACAGGCAGCGTTACAGATGATGATATTACCAATGATGGCACCTTAAGCATCACCGACAATGGCGAGACTATCCAATCAGTAGTAGCGACTAAAGCAGATGGTAGTGAAGAGACCATTGCCCCAGTTGATGGCAACTATGTCTTGCCAGAAGGCGCGTACACTGATGTCACTGTCACCACCGTGGACACTGCAGGTAACACAGCGACAGCAAGCACTGGTGCTATTACCGTAGACAGCTCTATTACTGATCCGACGATTAAACTTGCTACGGACTCAGGGTCTGATGCAACTGATGGCATTACCAATAGCGGTATCCTAACCATCAATGACAATGGCGACACCATTGACTCAGTGGTCGGTACCTTAGCAGATGGCAGTACGGTTAACGCGGTTAAAAACGCAGACGGCAACTATGTTCTACCAGAAGGCGTCTACACTGATGTCACAGTCAATACCAGTGATGCTGCGGGTAATACTGCTACGGCAAGTGCAGGAGCTATTACTGTAGACACCACTGCGCCAACACAAACCATTACCGATACCAATGATGGTGACGTAACGGCAGCAGAAGCGTCAGATGCTGATGGTGTGATTACAGTCAATGCAGAAGACGGTAGCACCTCTGTCGTCACGCTAACGGGACCTAATGGCACAGTAACCAAGACGATTACTAATGATGGTACCGATCAGCCAGTACAATTAACGGCTGAAGAGCTAACAACCTTAGGTGATGGTGACATTACCGTGAGTACTGTGACCACCGATGTGGCAGGTAACAGCAGTGATGCTGACACCACAGGCGGCTTTACCCTTGACACCACTGCGCCAACACAAACCATTACCGATACCAATGATGGTGACGTAACGGCAGCAGAAGCGTCAGATGCTGATGGTGTGATTACAGTCAATGCAGAAGACGGTAGCACCTCTGTCGTCACGCTAACGGGACCTAATGGCACAGTAACCAAGACGATTACTAATGATGGTACCTATCAGCCAGTACAATTAACGGCTGAAGAGCTAACAACCTTAGGTGATGGTGACATTACCGTGAGTACTGTGACCACCGATGTGGCAGGTAACAGCAGTGATGCTGACACCACAGGCGGCTTTACCCTTGACACCACTGCGCCAACACAAACCATTACCGATACCAATGATGGTGACGTAACGGCAGCAGAAGCGTCAGATGCTGATGGTGTGATTACAGTCAATGCAGAAGACGGTAGCACCTCTGTCGTCACGCTAACGGGACCTAATGGCACAGTAACCAAGACGATTACTAATGATGGTACCGATCAGCCAGTACAATTAACGGCTGAAGAGCTAACAACCTTAGGTGATGGTGACATTACCGTGAGTACTGTGACCACCGATGTGGCAGGTAACAGCAGTGATGCTGACACCACAGGCGGCTTTACCCTTGACACCACTGCGCCAACACAAACCATTACCGATACCAATGATGGTGACGTAACGGCAGCAGAAGCGTCAGATGCTGATGGTGTGATTACAGTCAATGCAGAAGACGGTAGCACCTCTGTCGTCACGCTAACGGGACCTAATGGCACAGTAACCAAGACGATTACTAATGATGGTACCGATCAGCCAGTACAATTAACGGCTGAAGAGCTAACAACCTTAGGTGATGGTGACATTACCGTGAGTACTGTGACCACCGATGTGGCAGGTAACAGCAGTGATGCTGACACCACAGGCGGCTTTACCCTTGACACCACTGCGCCAACACAAACCATTACCGATACCAATGATGGTGACGTAACGGCAGCAGAAGCGTCAGATGCTGATGGTGTGATTACAGTCAATGCAGAAGACGGTAGCACCTCTGTCGTCACGCTAACGGGACCTAATGGCACAGTAACCAAGACGATTACTAATGATGGTACCGATCAGCCAGTACAATTAACGGCTGAAGAGCTAACAACCTTAGGTGATGGTGACATTACCGTGAGTACTGTGACCACCGATGTGGCAGGTAACAGCAGTGATGCTGACACCACAGGCGGCTTTGCCCTTGACACCACTGCGCCAACACAAACCATTACCGATACCAATGATGGTGACGTAACGGCAGCAGAAGCGTCAGATGCTGATGGTGTGATTACAGTCAGTGCAGAAGACGGTAGCACCTCTGTCGTCACGCTAACGGGACCTAATGGCACAGTAACCAAGACGATTACTAATGATGGTACCGATCAGCCAGTACAATTAACGGCTGAAGAGCTAACAACCTTAGGTGATGGTGACATTACCGTGAGTACTGTGACCACCGATGTGGCAGGTAACAGCAGTGATGCTGACACCACAGGCGGCTTTACCCTTGACACCACTGCGCCTACTATCACTACGTCTACGCTTCAATACAATGAAAATCAAGCAGCAGACGCTAAGCTAGGTCAGGTAACTGCATCTGATGATATTGGGGTGACTGGCTTTAGTATTACTGAAGGTAACGATGATGGTTATTTTGCAATCGATAACGATGGCAATATTACATTAACCGCAGCTGGTGAAGCGGCAGCCGTAAATGATTTCGAAACTGGCACTAATTCATTCGTCTTAGATATACAAGTTATTGACGCTGCCGGCAATAAAGCGAGTGAAAAGGTAACTCTTGAAGTACAAGACGTTAATGAAGCACCCGTTATAACAGGTGATCTTAAATCGACTGTCGTTGAGAACTATTCTACGGTGATTGCTAAAGAAGACTTATACTTTACCGATCCAGATAGCAGTGATTCCGCTGCGAATGTAACCTTTAAAGTTACTAATCTTTCGAATGGTAATGTATTTGTAGATGGAAGCGCAGCGTCAACCTTTACTGGAGCTGATCTAGACGCAGGGCTTGTAACTTTTGTCCATGATGGTTCTGATTCTACTACTGATAGTAAAGCTGGTTTTGATGTATCAGTTGAAGATGGTAATGAAGATGATAGTACGCCAACCACTAGTACCTTCATTCTTGACGTAACACCATTAGCAGAAGTTACCAATATTTCGATCACTGATAATGTGGATGATCTGATTGATGGGGCAGAGTCAGCTGACGGTAACGAAAACACGATCGTAAATGTGAATAGTAGTGTATTTGGCTCTGACTATTTATATGAAGGTTTGGTATCGGATAGCGACAGTTCAACTTTAGATATACTTCAAGGATTAACGAATGACAAGACCCCAACGATTGATGTCACTTTAGACAATCCTTTGGCTCCTGGTCAAATCTTACAGATAATACGTTCTGAAGTTGTTAATGGTGAACCAACTAACGAAACAGTAGTTAAATCTGTTGACTCGTTATCAGAGTTAAGTTATAGCTACACTGAAACTGATTTAGCAGATACTAATGGTACGCAATACCAATACTCTGCTAAAGTAGTTAACCCAGCAGGGGGTACCGTAGAGAAATTAGAGGTCATTAAATCTAGTGATATGACACTCGATACAGTAGCGGAAATGCCAGTTGTATTAAACTATGATCCAGATTTAGGAATACTAACGGGTATTAATACTGAGTTGGGTGCTGTGTTTGTCAAGGATGAAAATGGCAATGCTGTTGGGAACCCCGGTATTGTTAAAGATGATGGTACTTGGGAGTTAACCCTAACGGATGAGCAAAAAATTGCTTTCGAAGCCAAAAACGATCAAGATAACTACACCAGAGGTAATAGTACTGTTATAGCACCAAGTAGCGCACCAACACCTATAGATGGCAATCCATTAGATGAGTATCTGCCATTAGGATTTGTCGATAAAGCAGGTAATGTTTTATCAGAGACTATTGAGTTTTATCACTTTGATGAATCAGACGGTGTCTATGGCGTATTTAATCCTGATGATCGTCCAGAATCGGCAATTAATGCCTTTGAAACAGGTGGAGTGATAGGTTCTACGACCAATACAAATGGTGATACTGTAGACGAATATATAACTACCTTCGATGAAAATGCTCAATTTATTTATGTAGAGGGTAATATATCTAGTTACTCTAACGCTTATTTCCTCGTTGATACTGGTGCGGGCAATGATGTCATGAACGTCTCAGGGGCAATTAATGTCGGAGTTAATATCAAAATGGGCGAGGGTGATGATACATTTGCAGCTGATAATTTAGCTGGTTTAGGCGAACCTTCTAGTATCGTTATAGATCTAGGTACCGGTAATAACCAACTTAGAACTCTTGATAATAACGGTAATGCTTTAGCTACGATAACGGTTGTTGCAGAGGGTGGTGATAACGACATTATTATTAATTCTAATGCAGCGGATTCAATACGAGACACTGTTATCACAACCACTACAGGGAATGATACTATTCAGACTAATGGTGGTATTAGTAATAATAGTATTATTAATCTTGGTAGTGGCAATAATAAAATAATTGCTCTAAATGATAGTGCCGAAGCTATAAATAACGTTACCATTAATACCGAAACAGGTGATGATACCATTGAGGTTAAGAATGGTGGTATTCAAACTTCTATAATAGATTTAGGCAATGGCAATAATGTTATTACCACAGCTAAAAATATAGCTGATGGGACTTCTATCACTACTGGTAATGGAGAAGATAAGATTCAGGTAGGACTTAGTGGTAGCGGAAGTGGTGACTTGTCTAGATCCAATATTTCTCTTGGCGCTGGTAATGACACCATTGAGGTCGCTAATGACTTAAGCGCTGGAGGTCTTACAAATGTATCTTCCACTATAGATTTGGGTGCTGATAATGATACTTTGATTGTTTCAGGTAGTTTAAGTCAAGGTACTGCAACTGGTTCTACGATTACCATTGAAGGCGGTAGTGGAGATGACATTATCAGTGTAAATGATATTTATGGTACAAATATAGATAGAATTAACATCAACGGAGGTGAAGGCAATGATAAAGTTTACATTGAAGGTGATGATAATAATGTCAATATAGCCTTCTTTGAAGGTGTTGAAGAAATTCACCTTACTGGCTTTGAAAGAGATGGCGTAACGCTAAATGGAGAAGTGGAATTAGATATTAGTTATGCTGATGTACTAGCTAGAGAGGGTGTTAACGGTGTGCGCATTTATGGTGATGCCAATGATACTGTTGACTTTGGTAATAATAGTACAAGAACAGGGAACCAGGCTGATATTAAATACCAAGACAATACTTCTGCAATCAATTCTAATAAAACATATTGGAATAACGTAGGATCTGATACAGACACCGATGGTAATGTGTTTAATATCTATCAGTACCAAGGTGACGCTAACTCAGAACATCTCATTTGGGTGCAAGACTCAATCACCATTATTTAGCCTATAATAATTTTACACTTTAAAAAAACGTCCTCTTCACGAGGGCGTTTTTTCGTTTAAAAAGCAATATTCTTAAAAGCGGTTTAACAATGAACAACAAAAAGTAATACTAGATGCCTGATACTTTGATTATCCTATTATATAAACAGCCTAAAATATTAGAAGGATTATCAAGTTATATAAAACCTCATAAACTCGTATAGACATTTAAACTCTAACTGCTAAATCAAAGGCTTAAATTCAATAAAATTAAAAAAAGGTGATCTATGCAAAATTTTTATCCTCTTTACCTCGCTAACAAAGCACATGAAGGTGCAGATAGTCTAGAAGTTGTCAATAAATACAGCCAAGAAGTGGTTGCAGAAGTTGCGCGTGCCGACAGCGAAATGCTTGAGCAAGCCATTGATGCAGGTGTTAAGGCAATACCGGCTATGAAGGCGCTGACGCCATATGAAAGACAGAAGATTTTATTAGAGTGTGTTGATAAGTTTAAACAGCGCTTTGATGAGTTTACCGAAGCTTTGGTTGCTGAGGGTGGTAAGCCCAAGAGTGCGGCTGAAGCGGAAGTAAAACGTTTGATTAATACCTTTCAGTTTGCTGCTGATGCGGTAACGACCATGGCAGAAGGGGAGGTGCTGGCATTAGATGGCACAGAGGCAAGCCAAGGCTATAAAGGTTTTAGCAAACGGGTACCTATCGGACTGTGCGGCTTTATCTCACCATTTAACTTTCCATTAAACTTAGTTGCGCATAAGATTGCACCTGCTATTGCAGCCGGTTGCCCATTTGTGCTTAAGCCTGCCAGTTATACGCCTATCGGGGCATTGCTGATTGCAGAAGTATTAGCGCAAACCAATTTACCAGAAGGTGCTTTCTCAATCCTACCCATGTCATCTAAGATTGCTGATGCCATTGTGACGGACGAGCGTATTAAACTATTGTCATTTACAGGTTCAGACAAAGTCGGCTGGGATATGAAAGCCCGTGCCGGTAAGAAGAAGGTCGTCTTAGAGCTTGGTGGTAATGCCGCTGTGATGGTTGAGCCAGACGTGGATTTAGAGACTGCGCTACCGCGCATTATTACTGGCGGTTATACACAAGCTGGTCAGGTTTGTATTAGTGTGCAGCGAGTGCTGATTCACAAAGACGTTTATGAAGAAGTGAAAGACAAGCTAGTATCTTTAGCGAAAGATGTCAAAACTGGCGATCCAAGCACTGGTGATGTGCTTATCGGCCCTATGATTAATGAAGGGGAGGTCAAGCGTCTGAAACAATGGATTGATGAAGCGGTCGACGGCGGGGCCAAACTGCTATGCGGTGGTAAAGCAAACGGTGTTATGCTTGAGGCCACCATTCTTGAGAATGTAGATCATGATGCCAAGCTTTACAAAGATGAAGCCTTTGGTCCGGTTATGATTTTAGAGCCTTATGACAACTTTGAGCATGGTATTGAACTGGTCAATAATAGTCGTTTCGGACTGCAAATCGGTGTTTATACGCCTGATTTAAACAAGGCAATGCAGGCTTGGGATGAGATTGAAGCAGGCGGTGTGGTAATTAATGACATTCCTACCTTCCGTGTTGATAACATGCCGTATGGCGGTGTGAAAGATTCAGGTCTAGGCCGTGAAGGGGTTAAGTACGCGATTGAGGATATGAGTGAAACACGCCTTATGGTTATTAAACGTTAGGATTAAATCAGCAGCAAATTCTGATTCACTCCCTGTTATCTGAAAGTAAAAGCCACTGACTGTGATAGAGCAGTGGCTTTTTTAATAGTAACTAGAAACTATTTATCACCAAGCCTGATATTAAAAAGGACGCTTTAAGATTTCTCTAAGCACCTCATCATTTTGAATAATATCAGCAAGGGTATATTTATCCATAACCTCCAAAAAGGCATGAGTCGCTTCTGCAAATACTGACTTCAATTGACAGGCAGATGTAATGACGCAAGGTTGTGCTGATTTTGCGACGACGATAGCATTTTGCTTACTAGAGTATTTAGTCTCAGGCTTCTTTACCAAAGCATTAAAACAAGGCACGATATCGAAGTCAGGCTCAGTCTGACGCATCACTATACCCAGATTAATATCACTGGCCGGCATAGCAAGGCGGATGCCACCATTTTTACCTCGGATACTTTTGATATAACCGAGCTGTGCGAGCTGATGAATGATTTTGGTTAAGTGGCTTTTGGATATCTGATAGCTGTCAGCCACATCAGAGATGGTAGCGAGCGTATCGGATTCGGGTATAACCGCTAAGTACATTAAGGTACGTAAGGCGTAATCGCTATAGTTTGTCAGGCGCATAAGTAAATTCCACCGTGAGTGGTATTAGATAGAAGGTATATTATAAATAACTGTTATAATTATAAGGTTGATTTTATAACTTTTAAGCGGTCGCTAAAATGATAAATTATGTATTGGTAGCCCATCTTTTAGGTGCTGCGATTTGGACCGGCGGGCATTTGATTTTAGCACTGATTATATTGCCAAAAGTTTTAGCAGCCAAAGATGTCGCAGGACTCATGGCATTTGAAGCGCAGTTTGAGAAAATAGGGATGCCAGCATTATTGCTACAAATAGCGACAGGGTTATGGATGGCGCATAAGATATTACCAAATCCGTCAGGATGGTTTAGCTTAGATAATGACCTAAGTATTCTTATCACTACCAAAATTGCTTTGTTAACACTGACACTGCTTATTGCGCTGCATGCAAGATTTCGCGTCATCCCTAAACTGTCAGCGGCGACATTAAACTTTTTCGGCTTACATATCGCTGCTATTACCTTGCTCTCTGTCAGTTTTGTGATTGTGGGCTCTTTATTTCGCACCGGTCTAGGCGGCTAGCCATTAGGCTTTTTACTCAAGCCTTTGTACTCAAGCCAGCGAGATGCAAGCCTAACATGTGTCTGCTAAAGCCGCAATGCATCAAGCCTAGATGAGGTGTTCTTGATTATCCAAACAGTCCATCGGTTCTGGATTTTGCAAGTATGGGCATGTAACTGATGCAAAACAGAGCGAAAGACGCAATCCACGCGGTTTGAGCAATCATAATCCACATAATGTAATGCTCAACATCAATCAAAGGCGCAACAACTCTAAATACAAAGGCGATGACCATTAATATAAACATAATAGGAACGGTTTTGGGCGGGGCATGAATACTACGACCGGTATGCCCGAGTGACACGCGTGCCATCATTGCAATGGTCATCATACCGATGCCAGATAAGGCAAGCGCATGCACAGCAAGACTATGGTTGTATTCTAACCAAGGCTGTATTGCAAATAATAAAAAGCCAATACACATACCCAAAAAGGCAATAAATAACGACCAAAGTAGTGGCTTTTGCCAAATGCGCGGATGATACCAACCCATAAGACGTATTGCGTTGACCACCGTGACCACCAGCGCACTAATACTTATGATGTAAGGGTTAGTCAAGAACACATCGGCAATCATAAAGACAAGAAATGAGACTAGGCTTAACCCATCAAGCAGTTTGCTGTTTTTGACCACCACCTTTTCATTGCTATCGGCACTAAGCCCGCGCTCAATAAAGAAAGGCACAACACGTCGACCAATCGTTAATACCACACCAATGACTAGATATAGACCGAGATACGTTCCGATGCGCAGGTAGTTTTGCTCACCACTAAAAGCGCCCCAATAACAAAGCCCATTACCGACAGTCAGTAATATCAGTTTGGAGATAATTCCCATTTGTTTGTACTGTTTGACTGCCATGACCGCTTTAATTATCGCCCAAGCACTGAGTATCATAAATAATAAATCGCTAATGAGCGCTATGCTTAACCAAAGGGTGTCACTACCTAAGCCAAGTCCTAGGGCTATCCAACAGAGACGTGCCAGTGCCCAGCAGCCAAAAATAACGCCTAGACGGTAGCCATAAGGCATCATAATACCAGTCCAAGTTTTGACGGCAGCTAATAAAAATCCAGCAATAACTGCCATCGCATAACCATAAAGCATTTCATGGGCATGCCAATAAAATGGATTTATCTGAGTTACATTGATATCCGTTTTGCCCATAAACACAAATGCCCAAAGCAGCATGATAATAATGGCAAATATACTGGCGCCCACAAAGAATATGCGGAACCCTAAGTTTAAAATGGGATGTGGAGATGTTGGCTGATGACTGGAGGGATGTATTTGAAGCATGGCAACGCCTCGCCTATAAGATATATTTAAAATGAATGTTTTATTATAATATTTTATCGGCGATTTAGATAGGTGGTTATTTATAAAATAAACCCCTACTAAGTCACCTTAGTAGGGTGTGGAGAAAACGGGCGAGTACGTTGTTTTTATTATTCTAAATACTAGGACGTTAAGAGATAAATTGATTTATATCGGCTTATACTTTATTAAGTAACGTCCTATATTTTTGCTTTATTTCTTAGGAGCATATTCAGTATAAGACACAGCTATGTATTTGTAAATGATAATAGTTATCGTTAATATAAAACTATAATTCGTTAATGATTCAGTAGTAATGTTAAAATATTTGAATAATAAAAGTACCTATATCGATAGGAAAAAGTGAGAGTAATCTTCGGTACGATAAACTCAATTAAGGTTATCAAGATAATATACGTGGAGTAGGTTTTGGCGATAAATAGCGGTATAGAATATTTGGATGACAACTTTAGCCTAAGCGATGCTGAGATGATGCGCTATTCGCGGCAGATTCTACTTGATAGCTGGGATATAGAGGCGCAGCAGAGACTTAAAGCCAGTACGGTTATTATTCTAGGTACAGGCGGTCTAGGCTGTCCGGTATCAGAGACATTAGCGCGGGCAGGTGTGGGCCGAATCCACCTCATTGACAATGATGTCATTGAAGCCAGCAATTTGCAGCGTCAGACCTTATTTTTGGCCAGTGATATTGGTCAATACAAAGCCGAAGTCGCTTGTCGTACTTTGCAGCAGATTAATGAATTTATTGAGGTGAGTTATAGCACGAAGCGGGTAGATGTTGATAATGTATCTACTGTATTAACCGAGAAAATAACCAATAAAGAGCACACATTATTGCTCGACTGCACGGATAATTTTACGGTTCGAGAGCTGCTGAATAAGGTAAGCGTACAACAAGGTTTGCCCTTATTATCGGCATCGGCCATTGGTATGAGCGGGCAGTTGGCATTATATGAGCCTAGAAAACAGACAGGTTGCTACCACTGTGTGTTTGGGGCAACCTTTGCAGAGAGTACGGATGAAGCCGATATCGATGCGCGTACCTGTGCCAATTCAGGCGTACTTGCCAGTACCACAACGGTTATGGGTAATCTGCAGGCCAATGCGGCGTTACAATATCTAGGTCTAGATAACAATCCGTTGGCAGGGCAACTGCTTATTTGGGATGGTAGCAGTATGACTCAGCATAAAATGCGCTATCGTCAGGATAAACAGTGTCCCGTCTGTGCGCTTTAAAATAAGCAGAAAAGCCTGATTAGAAGCTTACCTTATAAATTTAATAATCAATATAATGACGAACCAGAGGGTTTAAATCAATCTCAACACCTAGGTTAACTAAGTTCCAATATTGTCCGGAAATGGTTCGATCTATCATCATGGTAGTAGCAGAAGGCTGAAACTGTTTAAAGTATTTTAAGCCATCTTTGGCCTGACTGATGACCTCATGATGTACTTGGCTATTGGCAAAGTCGAAAGGACCACTAAAATAAGGCTCAACTGAGAGCGGTTTTAGACCAACCGCTAGCCAGTTTTGATAAAACTCTCCTGGGATATCGACTTTATCTTCTCGGCGGATGTCAAGCGCCATCAAATCCTGCTCTAAGGCAGTCACATCACTACGCAGTGCATGAACTGCAAAGCGTCTAAATAATTGTACCTCAGCATCGCTATACGTACGAATACCGCCAAAGTCATAAGCGATTACGCTGCCATCGGGACGAAACGCAAAGTTACCCGGATGCGGATCGCAGTGCATACGGTATAGTTCAAATATTTGTCCGGCGCTAAAGTGGAACAGGCGTGTGGCAATCTTTTTCTTAATCTCATTATCCCAAGTAGCCGCAACACTCAAAGGCTCACCCAACTCTTCGGTCAGAGTTAGTATGCGGCGAGTCGAATGACTTTTAATGACTTTAGGGATAATAAGACCCTCATCATCCGCATGAAATGCACCGAAGATAGCTAGGTTATGAGCCTCCTTTACGTAATCGAGCTCGTCTTTTAGGCTATCACGAATCTCGTTAAATATCTGATCTTGTAGCTCACGTCCCATGCTAAGCACGCCAGTCATTTTTAACGCCATGCGTACTTGTTTTAAATCGCTATCGCAGTTTTTATCAACATCAGGATACTGAACCTTTACGACCACGTGCTGACCACTGGGTAAAACGGCTTTATGCACCTGCCCAATAGAGGCTGCCGCAAAAGGCTGCTCCTCAAAATGCGTATAAGCTTCCTCAATAGGCATCCTAAGCTCACGCTCAACTTGTGATTTAATCATGGTATAGGGCATGGCAGGAGCGTCTTTCTGCAGCTTTTCTAATGCCGCAGCCACTTCTGGTGGAAAGACATCTTTGTATTGTGAGGCAATTTGTCCAACCTTCATTACTGCGCCTTTCATCTCACCAAGGGTGTCGGCAATTTGAATGCCCACTTCTTGTAGCATCTTTGAGCGGGCTTCAGCACGCTGATTTTCATCACCTGATAGGCTTTTAAATGAGTTTTTGGCGGCTTTGCCCGCGATGCTAGCGGTCATTCCTGCCAATTTCATGAAGCGTTTGCTTGAGGTTGCCATAATATCAATGCCTTAGCCAAGATGCGCGTGTGTGCTATAACAAGGGGGTTGTTTCGTTTAGCTGCCAATTTGTGCTGTTCAAAATTTAATGATTAACAATATACTAATAATTAACGATATTGCTCTAAGAAGTAGTCTAATGCCATGTCATAACCTAAATGACCTAATCCACAGATTACGCCGACTGCCCTATCACTAAAATAAGAGTGGGTTCTAAACGGTTCGCGGCTGTGAATATTGGATAAATGAACCTCAACAAAAGGCACATTTATTGCCAGTAGGGCATCACGTAGTGCGACAGACGTATGAGTAAAAGCAGCAGGATTGATAATCACCCCATCGATTAAATCTTCATCATCTGCCAGTAGGCCGTGGTGCTGAATGGCATCAACTAGCTCGCCTTCATGATTTGACTGAATACAAATCAGCTCAATATTATGCGCATTAGCTGTAGCAACAAGACGCTGCTCGATATCTTGCAAGGTCGTTGAACCGTATATTTCAGGCTCACGTAGACCCAATAGATTTAAATTGGGGCCATTAATAAGGAGAAGTCGGCGATGGGCTGAGGCAGTGATGGACTGTGTCATGATAGGCTCGATGTTTATGTGTCTTGTGATAAATCTTAAAGTGCTTATAGGTTCTCAAAGTGCTTATAGGTATTATAGATTCAGTATTGGAAATATCATATGACAATGCGACTTAACTTATCATATTTTAAATCATAATATTTTATCTTTTATGACTTTCTAAAGCGCTAATTTCACGGCACTTTATTGATTAGACCACATTAAGTTAAATGGGTAATGTGAAAATTATGTTAAAACACTTTGTGTTGATAAAATGGCGTGCTATGATTAGTTTTAGATAATAAACGTGTCTGCAGTGTTACAGAGGTGGATTATCTGTTTTTAATCTGATACTGATGGCATTATATGCACCATTGTTATCCTGTGGTCAAACGACCATGAATCTTATACCCAATATGCGTCTGCTGTTTTTCAATTTAAAGGCGATAGATTGGGATTAAATTGAAGTTTTGTTAATTAAGTTTTAGGAAGTAAATTATGTCAGCTCGTGAGCAAGGTACTGTTAAGTGGTTTAATGATTCAAAAGGATTTGGCTTCATCCAACGTGAAAGCGGTGAAGACATCTTCGTTCATTTCCGTGCCATCCAAGGTGACGGCTATCGTTCGCTACAAGACGGTCAAAAAGTTGAATTTATCGTTACTGAAGGTGAAAAAGGCTTACAAGCTGAAGAAGTTACTAAAGTAGACGAGTAAATCATAGTTTAACAAACAGCGATTGTTGTTACTCACGTCGTATCCGCAATCTTGTTTGACAGTCATATACCAAGGTGTGTGACTGGGGTTTACCTAAAAGCCAATATATCCAAGTCTAGTCAGTATTTTTGCTGTTTAAAGGGGTATATTGGCTTTGTTGTTTTTATAGTTTATATACCTCAACCTTCTTTCTAGAGTGTAGCACTCTAATGACTGATAACGCTGTAAATAAATACGCTGTTTGGCTTACTGAGTTTCTACATGCTATATCGCTAATTAACCTTACTTTCTTTGGCTTACCTTGTCGTTATTTTTGGCGCTATTATTGATATAAAATCCGCCATTTGTCGAATAGATTTGTACCCTTCAATAATATGCTATCCTACTCGAAAATAAACGATTAACGATAATAAAGGAAGTAAAATGGACACGTTTGTTAAATTTAAAGACTTAGGTCTTAGTGACAGTATTTTAGCGTCAGTTAATGATTTGGGCTTTACTGAACTGACACCTATTCAAGCTCAAATCTTGCCGCATACTTTGGCGGGGCAAGACGCTATCGGTCAAGCTCAGACTGGTACGGGTAAAACAGCAACCTTCTTAATTACCATTATTGAAGCTCTATTAAAGCGCCCCTTTGCAGATGACGAAACTCGTTATGTGGGGGAGCCAAGGGCCTTGATATTGGCGCCCACCCGTGAGCTTGCTAACCAAATCTTTGAAGATGCGATTGCACTCACCAAACACACAAATCTGCATAGCGTTTGTGTGATGGGCGGTATCGATTATGATCAGCAGCTTACCGCATTAGATAAAGCTTATACTGATATCTTAATTGCGACTCCAGGGCGTTTGATTGATTTGATTCATAAGGGCCATGTGTTTTTAGACCGCATTGAGGCGTTTGTCTTAGATGAAGCCGATCGCATGCTAGATATGGGCTTTATTCCAGATATCAAACGCTTGATGCGCTATATGCCGGCCAATACTGACAGACAAAGCCTATTGTTTTCAGCAACCTTCAACCAAGATGTGATGAATCTGGCCTATCAGTGGTTGATGTCACCGGCATTTATTGAAATTGAACCCGAGCATAAAACCAGTGATTTGGTCGATCAGCGCTTTTACTTATTAACCGAAGCCGATAAATACAGTGTGCTAAACCAGATTCTAACAGGCTCTGATGTGCAAAAGGTGATTATATTCGCTAATCGTAAGGATCAAGTCAAACGCTTATATAATCGATTAAGCGACAATCATAATGTAGTGATGCTATCCGGGGATGTGGACCAAAGTAAGCGCGAGCGCTATCTGGATAAATTTAAGAACGGTAACGCTCATATTTTGGTAGCAACCGACGTGGCAGGGCGTGGCATCCATGTGGATGATGTCAGCCATGTAATTAATTACACCTTGCCTGATCAGCCCGATGACTATGTACACCGTATCGGACGTACCGGCCGAGCGGGTCAGACCGGTATTAGTATTAGCTTTGTTAGTGAAGATGATGCGTTTAATCTGCCTAGTTTAGAGGCGCATTTAGAGACCAAACTCAAGCTTGAACAGTTCGATAGCTAATCTTTATGATTGAGGGCGGTATAAACTATTTATACCGCCCTCAATTGGTTGCTTGTTTTGACCGTTATTCAGTACTGTGTGTCATATCATGAGCCGGCGCATGAGGATGGTCTCCATCTTCTAACGGCATGTCAGACATAGGCATATCATGCTGCCTATGTTGGTGTTCAGAATGCTCAGCTGTGTCCGGCATAGAGTGCGTACCCGTGTCGTGCATCGCCATATCTGTATGTGACGATTCATGCATCATAGGCGCACCAGCACCATGAGCCGCATGACTACCATGAGCTCCATGCCCGCCAAATAGACCTTGCTGCATAGCAATGGGCACAAAAATAACGGCAATACCTGAGAGTATCATAATAATGCCGTTTAATCGGCGCAGTTGAAAGCGTCCAATTTGTCTTTGTAACCAGCCCACGGTTTCTTGAGTAGCCACCAACATCGGTACAGTACCCAAACCAAAAGCAAACATCAATAAAGCACCCGATAATAGACTATTACCACTGCCAACGACCGCCATCATCAAAGCGCCGTAAACCAGACCACAGGGCAGAAATCCCCATAGTAAGCCAGCTGCTAATGCGCGAGTCAAGGTAGTTATTGGGAATACTTTTTGACGTAGCGGTGATAGTTTTTGCCACAAGTGCATACCGACTTTTTCAAGCCTATTTAAAAATGGTGCACCCAACATGGTCAAGCCAATAAATACCAACACTAAGCCTAAGAAGATTCTTGGTAAGCTATTACCCACCATAATCGGCTGCAATACAGCAATGCCTATTAAGCTGGCAATAATGCCCAAAAACGAATAGCTCAGCAATCGACCTAAATGATAAGTGGCTATCAGTCCTCGCTTTTTAAGCGGGCTGACATCTTTCATTGAAAGACCAAAAGCAGTGACCAGACCGCCACACATACCCAAACAATGAGGAGAGCCAAAAAAGCCCATTGCAAAGGCGGCAATCAAAAGAGACGACGTCATAAAGGGTTATCCAATAGGGGCCAAATATAATATAAGAAGATACGATATAAATAGATAAGGTGTGATTATTTATACAGCGATAGAAAGGTAGAATCAGTCACTTAACAGGTAGCTGTTAAACAGGGTTAATCACCGGCGCCATCACTCGAACCATCAGAGCCACCATCTCCATCATTATAATCCTCTGCTTCTCTATCAGTTCTATCAGTACTGGCAATATATCTAGCCGGCTTGTTGTCCTTTAATGCTTGACGTCGCTCTTGCCTGTCATCAAGAATCACACGCTGTGCCGCATTGTCTAAGTCTTCAAACTGATTGGACTTAACGGCATAACGAACCGCCCATATGCCAACAACAAATAGCATTAGGCTAAGAGGGATAAGCAAATACATACTTGCCATAATGAACGACCTATATTGGTTAATCATCGCATCAGGCAGGGTGTCTAATGCAGGGTGTTTAATGCTCAGAAATAGTTGATATATTATAACATTTTTAGCAAAAGCTGCACGATTTGTATTGTCTTATATGGATACATTCGCTGTTTAATATCAATGTCATCGCATTCTGACTGCCTAAAAGGTTTTCACATCTTCTGGTTTACGACTGCGCTTTAACGTATCGAAGCTGACCTCATTGGCGCTACGGCAATTCTTTTGTGGAGCGAAAACATCACGCGCATAGGCAGCCAATTCATATAGGGTGCGCCGAGAATGTTGCGCATTTTTCTTGGGGACAAGCCAACCTTTTTTCATCGGCAGCGCGGCAGCAATAGGGGTGGTATGAATGCCATTTAATGCAAATTGACGACGCGCGCGGGTCATATGGTAGGCATCGGTAATTAAATAAACGTCTGATAGCTTCAGGCGCTTGGCCGTAAAGCGTGCATTCTCACAGGTATTCATACTGGCATTTTCAGTAATAATATTGTCAATACCATAATTAAACAGCCAGTCTTGCATCCACGGCGCATCAACTCCTGTTAGTACAATAGGTAAAGGATATTGTTTGTAATACCATATCACTGTTTGCATACGCATGCGAGTATAGTCATTGAGTACGATATTACTCATCGGTGCTTTGTGATTTTGAGCAAGATTTGTCTGATTCTCAGCATCTGATTCTGATGGATTACTCACCGTCGATTCTTTTTTAGAATCCTGATTATCGGCCTGATTGGATGCCTCATTTGCCACTTTATCCTCACTAGAAAGCGCAGTATCTACGGGCGGGGTATCATGATAAGTATCAGATTCAGTTAAGCCGCCGCCGAGTACCACATAAGCGGTGGGCTGATGTTGTAGCGGTAAATCTAAATCTAAATTTAGATTATTTGGTGCAGGATAGCTTTGAGAGGCATGATTATCAGGGTCAGAGGCGCTCAAAGAGTTTGAAGCAGGTTCTGTGTGCTCTATATAAGGCACGGGTAGATGATTTAATACCCAAAGGCCGACTGAGGAGAAGACAGGCGTATAGAAGCTAATAAGCAGCAATGTACCTAGCAATAGCGCGCCAAGTAAGCTGCGTATCACAAATTTATAACCGCTTTTAAGCAACTGGCTCATTTATGTTGTCGGGTCTCTCAGTGAGGAGTAAGAGCATTAAGATTAACAGATATTATAACTCGCTGTGCTGTCAATCCAAACCGGTTCACGCTCTAAATCGATACCGAATATTTGTTTGATATGTTGTTGAATAAACTGCTCAGTTGCCAATATATCAGCTTGAGTAGCCGGCGAAGCGCTATTTTTAGGGGTGTGGTTGACCAATACGAGCGCTTGCTTTGCATGAGTCAGGATAGGCTCAATCCCTTTGCCTTTGAGGCCGGCATGATCAATTAACCAACCAGCTGCTACTTTGGTGCGCTCATTATCAACCGTATAACCCACAATACTAGCATATTGCTGTTGCAGGCTTGTGAACTGAGAGGTTGGGATAATAGGATTCTTAAAGAAGCTGCCGCAGTTAGCCAGTCGCTGCGGGTCAGGCAATTTAGATTGTCTAATCTCAATAATGGCGTTCATAACATCGGCCGGTGTGACAGTTCGGCGTGCATTCTGCTTTGCTAAGCTTAGAGCAAGAGTAGAGACATCGCCATAATTGGCATTGATATGCTCTTTGTCTTTATGCAGCTTAAAGCCAACGCGCGTAATTAGCCATTGACCCGCTTCACGCTTAAATTTACTGTCACGATAATCAAATTGGCACGCTTGTTTGTCTAGAGTATGCCACTCAAGCGTCGGTAAATGTAGCGCTTTGACATACGTAAGGCGGTCATCAAGCTGCACACCGTAAGCCCCGATATTCTGCACCGGGGCAGCACCGGTTAAGCCTGGGATTAAAGCTAGGTTTTCAAGCCCGTACCAGCCTTTATTAACCGTATAAACCACCAGCTCGTGCCAATTCTCGCCGCCCATGACCTCAATCTCAACCTCGTTCTTGGTTTCAGAGATAACATGAATGTCTTTAAATAAAGGTTGAAGCACATGAGCATGCAGCTGTGTTGGCAAGATAATATTGCTGCCCCCAGACAATATGAATAGCGGTGTATTATTGGCCTGCAACTGAGTCACTATTGGTTCAACGTCTGCTTCATTATGTAGCGGAATTAGCTTATTTGCCGTACAACCAAGTCGCATAGTATTTAAATGCGTTAAATCAGCAGAATTGATAGCAGAAGCAGGATAGGTTGAGGTCATAGTCGTATCATCAATAATAAACAAAAGCGGTAAAGGAGCAGAGGGTTGCGGTCATTAGTTAAGCGCTAGTAAGCACACTTTAGCTTTGCCAAACGTCAATCCAAGCGTCGACAGAAGATTCAAGCTGTCTGATGACCTGCTCAAACCCTTCTTCACCGCCGTAATACGGGTCAGGTACGTCTTGTCGGCAGTAGCTGGCATCAACTTCACTCATCAAGGACAACTGTGCTAAGCGCTCTTTATCTGTATTTTGTGCAGCTTGCGCCTTGATGACCTCTAAGTCTTTTAGATTCTGAGTATCCATCGCCAATACTAAATCGAAATCGACGAAGTCTTGTGGGCTAACCTGACGGGCGACGAGCTTGCTAATGTTATAGCCATGTTCTTTGGCATGTTTTTGCGCGCGTGGGTCAGGGTGTTTGCCAATATGCCAGTCGCCAGTACCTGCTGAGTCGATTTTAAGCGGAATCCCAGCAATAGCAGTGCGCTGACGCATGATGCCTTCTGCTGTTGGCGAACGACAGATATTACCTAGGCACACCAATAGAACAGATTTAGGGATAGAGTTTGACAATGGCATAACAAAACCTTTGAAATTGAATAAAGCAGATAGATAAGCCGTTCAAGATGAGTACTGACTTATCAATGATTAATTTGCGAAGGTGCTTATTCTACCAATGTTAACCTTGAAACGATAGCCGGTTCAAAAGACTTATATCGAGTATTGCGTGTCAATGAACATAGAGACATCAATACTTAGACATATGAGCAACAGATGAGCTATTTTAGATGAGTCAGCCTAGTCACTTTGATATTTAAAGCGCTGTAAATCACGGCGCTGTTTTTTATTGGGTTTTGTATCAGGGCGGGCAAGATTGGCAAGTTTTCGCTGTTCAGCATAATAAGCGCGGCGACTGATACTTTCTTCTGTCTCCTCGTATAAAGTTTGCGCAATGGTGGCATTGCCGCGCTGAGTCGATAAATCTTTAACCACGACCGTTCTTTCAGTCATCGCTGTGGCAGCGCCTTGGCGGATGGTCAGCTCATCACCGACGCTGATTTCTTTACTGGTTTTGACTCGGCTACCAGCAAAGTGGACTTTGCCGCCTTCAATGGCTTGCTTTGCCAAACTGCGTGTACGAAAAAATCTAGCTGCCCATAGCCATTTATCGAGGCGCACCTTTTGTAGCTGCGCAGAGTCTGAATGAGCATTGTTAGACATAATCAAATAGACCCTCTATAAATAAGATTTAGGAAAATAGTAACGTTTATAAGCTGTTTATAATAAACCAAAATAGCTAAGCGCTAATATTACTGGTGTTATTCAATCTGATAAACCACTGGGATAGTAATTCGACCTAGAACAGGCTTTCCATCTATTATAAATGGGTTTAATTTTGCATTTTTAAATGCTGTTAAGGCGTTACTATCCAA
This sequence comes from Psychrobacter sp. CX14, assembly GCF_057396205.2. Lineage (NCBI taxonomy): Bacteria > Pseudomonadati > Pseudomonadota > Gammaproteobacteria > Moraxellales > Moraxellaceae > Psychrobacter > Psychrobacter sp. CX14. The sequence goes on from NZ_CM183187.1 coordinate 1,279,776, forward strand.
ACGCTGATCTCCGCTACTTTGAACAATCGATACGTTTGTTATACTGCCATCTTTAGCCACATCAAGGCGAGCGCTTAATTTAAAGGTATCACCAGAGTTATGACGCTTAGCAACACTGTAAGGTACCTTAAGATTAGGTGTTTTTTTCCATGACGCATCGCGCGTAGCAAAAGTCTGTGCATAATACGCAAGCATGTCAGCTTCAGTTTTAACCAAGGTTGTTGACTTATCAACCAGATCGGCTTGTGCATGAGCATAAAATGCCAAAGCACTGACGCATATTAGGGACTTGATTACAAAAGGCATCATAAGAATATTACCGTTATTTAAAAGTAAAGTATCAAGACATTTTAAAGCCGAAAAGTAATGTTTTATTTTAAAAATAGCTTATAAGCAATGTTATCAGATACTGGCGTGCAGTCATAACCAATATCTAACAGAGTGTCTTGTAACGCTTTTGAGTTGGTTTCAGATGCTTGAATACCAACCAATACCCGACCATCTGCTGCGCCGTGGTTACGGTAATGGAATAAGGTGATGTTAAAGTCTGAGCCAAGCTTTTCTAGAAAGTTAAGCAAAGCACCAGGGCGCTCAGGGAAGCTGACTTTAAAGATATGTTCCTCCTCTAAGCTTGGATGCCCGCCAATCAAATGACGAATATGTGATTTAGCAATATCGTCATCGGTTAAGTCATGAGTATCATACCCTTCAGAGTCCAAGGAGTCGGCGATAATCTTACGCTCTTTATCGCCCTCTTTTAAGGCAATACCGACAAAAATAGAGGCGGGCTCTAATGAGTCAGGTGAGGTGCGATTACGAACACGGTAATTAAACTCGGTGATATTGCGACCTTTTAAGTCTCGGCAAAATTCTAAGAATGCCCCTGTACGCTCAGGAATAGTGACCGCAAAGATGGCCTCTTTTTTCTCACCAATTTCAGTACGCTCTGCGATATAACGCAAACGGTCAAAGTTCATATTTGCGCCAGAGATAATAGCCACACAGTTTTTATCGGTGATGTTATGCTTCTCTATATACTTTTTCATACCGGCTAAAGCAAGCGCACCAGAGGGTTCAACGATGCTGCGATTTTCTTCAAATACATCTTTGACCGCGGCACACACCTCGTCATTAGTACAGGTAACGACTTCTTGCTCGATTAATTTGCCTGAGTCATCGCTTTTTTGTAAATTTACTATCTCAAACGGTAGCTCACCAATCTGAGCAACAGCGGTACCATCAACAAATAAGCTTACTTGCGATAACTTAACGCGCTCATTGGCTTCTATCGCTGCTTTTAAGCTGGCTGCACCTTCTGGCTCAACAGCGATAACTTTGACTTGCGGAGCCACGTCACCCAAAAATGCAGCAATACCAGCAATCAGGCCACCGCCGCCCACAGGTACAAACACATATTCCACATCACGCCACTGTTGATTGACCTCAAGTGCAACTGTACCTTGCCCTGCAATGACCAATTCGTCGTCATAAGGCGGAATATAGGTGAGTCCTTCTTTGATAGAACGCCCAATGGCATATTGGTTAGACACATCAAAGCTGTCGCCATATAAATCCACGTTACCGCCCAATGCTTTGACCGCTTTGACCTTAATATCTGGGGTCGTGGTTGGCATGACGATGGTGTTGTTTAGGCCTAATTTAGCCGCCGAAAAGGCCACGCCTTGAGCATGGTTGCCGGCAGAGGCGCAGATGACACCGCGGGCTTTTTGTTCTTCCGATAATTGGCTAATTCGGTTGTATGCACCGCGTAACTTAAAAGAAAAAACAGGTTGTAAGTCCTCTCGCTTTAAACGAATATCATTATTGAAGCGAGCAGAAAGCTTAGGGGCAAAATCCAGCGGCGTTTGAATAGCAGCGTCATAGACAGTGGCTTGGAGAATATTACGAACCCATTTTGAAAGCATATATCATCCTAAAGTGCAGTTTTAATCAAGTTTTCAATAATAAAGTATTGATGGTTAAGCCTATGCTGTTTTTTATCATCCTGCAAGGTTTAGCCATAAATTATTAATGACAATCTCTTAGGGGATTAATAACTTTTTTTAAAGCAATATCAAGATGATAATTTAGCGTGACAGGGTAGAGCATAAACGAAATACACCGATTGCAAAACTGTTGCTAAAATAGCGGCATAAATTTGATAAAATAATGTGCATTGATAGTGTGTATGCCGATATAGCAAACATGATAGATAGGTCGTTTAATCCAGATAGGGAAGTAAGTCTCGTATGGGGAATTTATCCGAGAAGATGCAATTAGCGGCAATTGACTTACCTAAACAAGAAGCAAAGGAGTGCTTAAAGCTTGCTAAAAGGCTCGATAACTATTGGCATGTGCCCACTAATCAAAAAGAAGTGGATAGGATGAAGGTATTTGCGGACAAAGATGACGTTGTCCGCTTTGTTCTATCTAATCTTAGCCATTATGTTCATGAGCGAGAGCTCAGCGCTCATCAGCAGCAAGGCAGACCTGATAGCAACTTTGACGTCATAAGTTATTGGTATTGTCTGGCATTACTGATGCAAAGTGAAGACAAAGACGCTTTTGAATTCGTCAATGAGTTGATTCATAAGTCCCTAAAGATAGAGCACGATGATTTATGGCAGTTTAAGCGTCTTTTAAAATTCATCGACAATACTCGATATAAAAATACACAACAGCAAGTCGAATCTTATTTTTTAAATAGGCAAGATACTTTACAGTCATATAGATGGGCAAAAGAAATCGGCTTAGAACTACCAACAGATGATGATTGGCATATACGTTTTGAGTTTAATAATTTGGGTAAAAAGCTTGGAATATTTGATGATAAGACAAATATTGATAAAGACAACTTTTTTAACGTTGAGGTAACGGTCTATCCACTTCGCGCTATAGCGGGTACATTAAAAAGTGGTGACTGCTTTATGATAAGGCTGGATAATATGACTCGTACAGTTATCGGTAATTGGCATATTGACTCTGAAAGTGAAATACTTATTCATAATCATATATTCGGCAATATACAGACCCCCACATTATTGAATTTTAAAGAAGCAATTAGTGATTTAGAGGAGCTGCTAGATATAAAGTTCAATAAAACAATCACTGCCCAATACATTAGTCGGGGCATTAAGAATAAAAAAGCCATCCAAAGTTGGCTCTATGCCTAATATCTGAACAATATACCTTTACAATTATTTATGGGTATTGCTATTTATTTAGTCATTATATAAGTCGTAAGTCACGTTAAAGATACTTCCAATAACCTTCAAGCAAAGCACATAGAGGAACGAATGAGTCAGCAACTAAAGCTTAAACAAGAAGTCGCCAAAGAAGCATTACGCTATATTAATGATGGGATGATTCTGGGTGTTGGTACCGGCAGTACAGTGAATTGTTTGATTGATTTACTACCCAATGTGAATCTAAAAGGAGCCGTGGCCAGCTCAAAAGTCACTCAAGATAAGCTTGAAGCGTTAGGTATCGAGGTGATGGATTTAAACTTCGTGGGTGAGCTTGATTTGTATATTGATGGCGCCGATGAGGTCAATCCTAATCTACAGCTTATCAAAGGTGGCGGCGGTGCATTAACCCGTGAGAAGATCGTTGCTGCGGCCTCTAAAGAGTTTGTGTGTCTGGTAGATGAGAGTAAATGGGTGACTCAACTGGGTCGAGAGTTTCCATTACCGATTGAAGTATTGCCGCAAGCCCGTTCTTATGTGGCGCGTGAACTGGTGAAACTTGGCGGTGAGCCGGTTTACCGTGAAGGCTTTGTGACTGATTATGGCAACCTAATTTTGGATACCTATCATTTGGATATCCCAAGCGCACTTGAGATGGAACAAACTCTTAATAACATCGTTGGTGTGGTATGTAATGGACTGTTCGCTGCCAATCAAGCTGATACTTTATTGATCGCCAAACAAAGCGGCGTAGAAACATTAAAGCGATAATATAAATTGGTTGAAGATACACCAGTAAAATGTGGTTAAATATAAAGGCAAGGTTAAATGATTAACCTTGCCTTTATTTATTGAATTTTATTTTATGACAAGGATGTCGAGATTATGCCATTTATCACCCTCAATAACGCTAAGATTTATTACGAAGACAGCGCTCCTAATAACAACAGCCTACCAGTCGCTCAGCGCAAACCGGTGATGATGTTTGCTCATGGTTTATTATGGAGCACGCATTTATATGACAAACAAGTCGCTCATTTTAGTGATCAGTATCGCTGTATTGCCTTTGATTTTCGTGGTCAAGGTAAGTCTGAAGCCACTAAGTCAGGCTATGATATGGATACGTTAGCCTCTGATGCGATTGCTTTGCTCGAAGCGCTTGATATCGATCAATGTCATTTCGTTGGCTTATCTATGGGCGGGTATGTCGCACAGCGTGTGGCTTTAGAGCGCCCTGATTTACTAAGCTCATTAATATTGCTTGAAACAGGCGCAAGAGCGGAGAGTGATGAGAAAAGAGCAGAGTATAAAAAGCTGATTAAAGTCATACGCATCATAGGTATCAAGCTGATTAGCAAGAAAATCATGTCGATTATGTTTGGCCGCACTTTCATAAATGACAAGTCACGCAAACAAGAATTTAAGACGTGGGTGACCTATTTAAAGCAGAATGACAAGAAAAGTGCGATTAAAGCGACGCGCGGCGTATTAGAGCGAGCAGAGGTTTTAAGCCGCTTAAATGAGATTAAGTTACCGGCGTTGGTCGTGGTGGGTGATGAGGATGTCGCAACACCTTATGAAGAAGCGCAGCTGATGCATTTTGCGATTAAAGGCTCTAAACTTGCCGTGCTTCAAGGGGCGGGACACAGTTCACCTGTTGAAGCACCAGAACAATTAAATAAGGTGCTAGAGACGTTTTTAGCGCTTAGCTGATTTTAATCTTATCTTTGAGTAAGAATTCCATCAGCGCTTTTTGCGCATGCAATCGGTTTTCTGCTTCATCCCAAACCACAGAGCGTGGGTCGTCTAGCATATCGTGGGAAATCTCTTCACCGCGGTGTGCTGGCAAGCAGTGCATAAATAACACTTCTGGATCGGCTTTATCGAGCATAGATGGCGTTACTTGATAAGGGGCGAAGCGGCGGGCACGGGTGTTTTGCTCGCTTTCTTGTCCCATACTTGCCCATACGTCAGTGACAATCAAATGCGCATCTTTTGCCGCATCTTGTACATCATCGACTAGGGTAACGCAGTGTTTGAACTTATCAAGCAAATCAGGATCTGGCTCAAAGCCATAAGGCGCAGCCACTCTTAATTCAAAACCAAACTGATTGGCCGCTGTCATAAACGATGAACACATATTATTACCATCGCCAACCCAAGTGACGATTTTATCTTGGATACTGCCGCGATGCTCGTAATAGGTCTGCATATCAGCCAATAGCTGGCAGGGATGAAAATCATCGGTTAAGGCATTGATAATAGGCACAGAAGAGTATTCAGCAAACTTCTCGACCTTTTCGTGCTCAAAGGTACGAATCATAACGAGATCGACCATGCTAGAGATAACGCGGGCAGAATCTTCAATAGGCTCACCGCGTCCCAATTGCGTGTCTTTTGGTGATAGGAAAATAGCGTGCCCACCAAATTGACCCATACCAGTCTCAAATGAAATACGCGTTCGTGTTGACGATTTCTCAAAAATCATACCCAACGTACGGCCCACAAAAGGCTGATACACTTCGCCGGCGTGCTGCATTTCTCGAAGCTCACTGGCTCGTTTAATAAGTGCTTCTAGCTCGGTTGGAGACAAATCAAGAAGAGTTAAAAAATGACGCACGCTCATGGGACTCTCTTTAAGTTAATAATCAACAGGTTGGTCGATAATAATCAGGGTAATAAATTAGGAAAACATCCAGTATAGCGAAATTTATAGCGATGTGAAAATATTTAAAGCACAATTATTAAATAACCTTTCTAGCAGGTCGCTGAGTAATTCGGCACAGTAGCTCATAACCAATAGTATTGGCGGATTTTGCAATCTCATCAACGCTCGGCTCACCCTTTGAGCTATCGCCCCATAAGGTCACGGGACTGGAGAAAGTTGGCTTAGGGACGCCCGTTAAGTCAATGGCAATCATATCCATGGCGACGCGGCCAATGACAGGGCATCGATACGTCTTGCCGTTTTGATGTAAGCTGACCCAAGCTGACTCATCGATGACACGTGGGTAGCCGTCACCATAGCCGATACTGACAATGCCTTTGAGCATATCGCAGCTTGCCTTAAAGCGGCTGCCATAACCGACTGACGCCCCTGCAGCTATCTGATGTACTGCCATGAGGCGTGCCTCAAAAGTCATTACTGGCTTTAAATTAAGCTCATTCGCGGATTGTTCGCTGACAGGTGAGCTGCCATAAAGCATGATTCCTGGGCGTACCCAATCAAAATGACATTCTGGAAAGTTGATAATACCGGCAGAGTTGCATAAAGAGGCTTTAACATTGGCATTTACCTCAGTACGTAATTCGCTTAATATGCGCTTAAAGATTTGAATCTGATCTTGGTTTGAGGGATGCTCGGGCATATCCGCATTGGCAAAATGACTGGTCAGAATAAGCTGATAACCAGCCTGTGTTAACTGTTTAGCCACTTGGGTAATCTCATGCGCTTCAAAACCAATACGGTTCATACCGGTATTGAGCTTTAGCCAAATGGTGCGACCTGGCGACCCTGATTTAGGCACATGATGGATGACCCAATTGGCTTGATCTTGATTATGAACAATGCTTTGACACTGCGCCTCAACCGCTTGTTGCCATTCGGATTCACTAAACACGCCTTCGATGAGAACCAAACCTTTCTGCCAACCTAACTGGCGTATCTGTAACGCTTCCTCAAAACATGCCACACCCAATGCATCGGCGTCTTTTAATGCATTCAAGCAGTTTTCGATGCCATGACCATAAGCATTAGCTTTGACCATCGCCAGTATCTTAGTGTCTGTTGGCACTGTATCAATGACTTGTTGTAGGTTATGGGTTAAAGCAGCAGAATCTATAGTTATGGTGGCAGTACGCATCGTTATACTCACTCAAGAATTAGGCCAAGCCCATGGCACGATAAACAATGGGCTTAATGTGAAGGTAAAGGTTAATTCATTTTGACTGTGGTTGATTGTTAATAATGAATAATAGCAGCGCTTAACTGTTAGGCTAATCTAGCCAACAATACGCCACAATACAAACAGCACGGCAATGATATAGAAAATAGGCGATAGCCAACCGATGACTTGGGTTGCAATAGCCACACTGACCACAAAGCCAGCTAAGGCAATCCAGTCGCGGCGTCTGTCGTTTAACATATCAGCGCGGATTTGCTGAATTTCACGCAGCTGTTGATCTTGACGCGAGCCTTGAGAGGCCATACTTTGCAAGCTTTGATCAATCAATTTAGGAATCTGAGTGGTCGATAGCATCAGCTCGGGCAGCTGCTCACGTAATTCACGCATATTACGTGCAGGGTCTAGCTGCTCTTTAACCCAGCTGGTCAAAATCGGTTTGGCCAGTGACCAAATATCAAGCTCGGGGTATAAGTCACGACCTAAACCCTCGACATGAACTAAGGTCTTAAGCAGTAGCATTAACTGAGGCGGAATACTCATATGATGACGGCGCGCAATATCCAAAATTTGCATCAACACGCCAGCAAAATCAATCTCATTAATAGGCTTTAACACCATCGGTGCAACCGTACGGCGCATATCACGGGTAAGGGCATGTTTATCAGTATTGGGCGGTATCCAGCCTGCACGGCTAACGATATCGACCAGATTGGCAAAGTTATTATTCATCACCGCAAGCAGCATACGCGCCACAATCATTTGGTCGTCACGGGACAGCTCACCCATGATGGCACAATCAAGACCAATATAGCGTGGATAATGGCGATAAGGCTCAGGCGTATCTGGCGGCAAGGTTTCAACAAACACGTTGCCGGGATGCATATCAGCATGGAAGAAGTTATCGCGGAATACTTGGGTAAAGAAGATGGTCAGCCCTTTTTCGGCCAGTGCCGCGCGGTCATAGTCTAATTCATCAAAGACTTGCGTTTGCGAGATAGGCACACCATGGATGCGCTCCATCACCATAACGTTTTTGGACGCATCATACACTTCAGGCACATACATCATGCTCGAGCCTAAGAAGTTATTACGCATCTTAGTAGTGTTGTCCGCCTCAAAGGTTAAATCAAGCTCATTGAGCATAATCTGGCGATAATCTTCGACTACCTCGATAATTCGCACTGCTCGAGCCGCTTCAATACGTGCTGAGGTCCACTGAGCGATATCTCGTAGCAATTCAAAATCAGCGACAATGCGCTCACGAATATCAGGTCTGACAACTTTGACGACTACTTCGCGCCCATCATGTAGGGCAGCGGTGTGTACCTGTGCGATAGAAGCCGCAGCTAATGGCTTAACATCAAAACGGGCAAATAACTGGTCAATCGACTGACCCAGTCCATGATTTTTGTCTTCAATCTGGGCGATAGCGATACTGACATCAAACGGTTTGACGCGGTCTTGCAGCTGCACCAATTGGTCAATAATTTCAGGGGTCACTAAATCACGACGGGTCGATAACAATTGTCCTAACTTTAAGAATAGGGTACCCATTTCCTCAAGTGCCAACTTGACGCCATTTGGTTGATGCTTCTCACCCCACGCGGCTGGATGCGACTTAATCATACGAGCCACGGATTGTAGCTGCGGGGCATCTTCCAGCGGTAAATGAGTGTCTAGGCGGTGTTTGGCGGCAATGCGCCACAGTTCAAGCAAGCGTTTTCGGTGAGTTAGCAACATAGTCAGAGTGATTCACTAAAGTCATAAGGATGGTCAATATCATACCACGGCAAGGCTCATTTAAGAATAAAGCAGGCATCGCAATAGCAACAAATTTCGACTCATCGGCGTTTATGCTCAAACATTTATTCTGCTTATAAAAAAGACCCTATCACAATAATGACAAGGTCTTTTGATAACGTTGTTTTAATTAAATCCAGTCTCATTAAGCGCTCTAATCAAGAGTAGGGCGTTAAGCCTTCAAACTAAGGCTGATTTTTAAGACGTGCTTGCTCGGCCTTAATCATTGCCAGACGCGCCTCTTCACGCTCGACATCGGCACGCAGTTTTAATAACTGCTGCTTTAAGTCATTGGCCTCCGCTTGCATAACAGGGTCTTCGGGGGCATTACCTGCCACGTCATTGGCCCAATCTGCAACATCATTAAAAGCATGCCTTGCAGTATGGCTAACATTGCCTTTTAGGGCTCTGATTAATAAACCCAATTGGCTGGCAAGCGATGTGCCGATTAAGGGCTCAAGCTGGGCAGCAATATCCGGATTAAAGCCTGAAATAAGCTGCTTCACCTGCATTAAGACCTTGTAGTCGCCTTCAATAGGTAAGTTGCCGGACGAATCACGCATTAAATTTAGCAGCTCAGCCGGGTTGTCAACCTTAATAGTGCAGTCAGGAAGCGTATGACCGGTCGCTGCATAATGCTGCTGTGCTTGGTCACGCTCGGTATCAGAGGTATTACCTGGAGTTTCAAACACACTGCTTGGCGTACTAACCGGTTCAAAACGGATATGATCGTCATTAAAGAGTACGTCAATACGAAACTCAGGTTTGGCCATATCTAAGCGCAGCACTTTACCTGATAGAGGTGTTAAGCCAGACTTAGTTATGCTGTCACTTAAAATAGCGAAGTTAATAAGTTTCTCTACGCCTGTCAAAATTAGAACCGTAATCATAGTACACTGCCTGAAATAATGTGTTTCACTTTAAAAAATTTGTTTAATCGGTTAACTAAATAGCACGCTATTTCTTAAACCCACGGTGTACTGCGACGATACCTGCGGTTAGATTATGATAATCACAATTTACAAAGCCTGCATTTTCCATCATGCCTTTAAGGGTCTGCTGATCTGGATGCATACGAATAGATTCTGCTAGATACTGATAGCTCTCTGCATCATTAGCAACCAATTTACCCATTAATGGCAATGCGGTAAATGAGTACAAGTCATAGGCTTTTGATAGCGGCTCAAAGATAGGCTTAGAGAACTCTAAAATCAGCAGACGGCCACCTGGTTTTAACACACGGTACATAGAGCGTAATGCCGCATCTTTGTCCGTTACGTTACGCAGACCAAAGCTGATGGTTAATAAATCAAAGCTTTCATCTTCAAATGGCGCAAGTGTTTCTGCATTGGCTAAAACAAAATCAACGTTATTGCAGCCCGAGTTAATCAAACGCTCACGGCCGACATCAAGCATGGCTGCGTTAATATCAGACAATACCACTTTACCAGTACGACCCACTTCACGGCTAAAGGCCTTGGCTAAATCGCCAGTACCGCCTGCGATATCTAATACATGTTGGCCGGCACGCACACCAGATAAGCTAATGGTATAACGCTTCCAAAGGCGATGAATACCAAATGACATCAAATCATTCATAATGTCGTATTTCTTGGCAACCGAGGTAAATACATCCGCAACTTTCGCCTGTTTTTCGGCTTTTTTCACTTTTTTATAACCAAAGTGAGTCTCTTCTAGGCCGTCTGTGTCAGGCGTATGCGGGTTATTAATATCATCTTTGGGATTGAACTTAACATAACCGGATTGACCAGTGCTGGCTTCAATAGAGTTAACTGGCTGAGTCGCTGACTCTGTAGCGCCTGTAGTTTGATTATTGGTTTGGCTATTAAAAGGTCGGGTGGTTTGTTGACCTTGTGGTGTGCCGGCAGGCAGTTCGGTTACATCGCTAAACTCATCATTTAGCACGCTGCTTATTTGAGCCCCTGATTGTAGAGATTGCCGCACTTGGGCATTGGTTTGTTGATCGTGCTTAATGGTTTGCTTAACCAAGTCATTTTGCAAATCTTGGGTGCTGCTGTTTTGGTTATCTGGGTTTGTATTATCGTTATTATTAGATTGACTCATTATAGATCCTGATTGTCATAATAGGTGGCGCGTTACGGTGGTATGGTTTATTAACGCATACGCACCGTACACTAGAGATGTACTTAATGAATAGAGGCGTTGGGCTTAACTTGGCTTATGGACGTCATCAATGATTTGTAGTTCACGCTCAGCGAATGGGTCAATAAAGCTGCTCACACTCTTAAGTGGTTTCATTGCTGCAAAACCTGCGCCAATAAAATCATATAAAGGCTGAAGGCCATGTTGATAGGCTTTTTTCTTCGCCAGTTTAAAACCTTTTTGTAGAATAAAAGAGTTTAAGTATTTGTCACTGCGGTAGCACACTTGCTTTAAGTCAGCAATTTGTTGACGGCGGGCATCAGCAGCATCCACAGCACGGTAAGCAGTATGCATATTTTCTTCATTAACCGCTAAATCGTTTTCAAGCAGCCACTTTGCTAAATCTAAATCAAGTTTGGTAGAGTTAATGGCAGTTTCTACGCCAAGCGTCCCTGTCTCTAGCGCAGCAGTTGGAGCGTATTTCTCAAGTTTACGGGCTTTAGGTACGATTTTTTCTAATTGACTAACGATTTCACCTAAGGTTTCGCCGCCATATAGATGGTTTAAAAAGTACTCTGCCATTGGTTTGTTTTTAGGCTCTGCAAATAACCCGGCATGGGTTTTTCGCATACGATCTTTTTGCCAGTTTTGTACTTGCGATAATTTTTCTGCAAGCTCTGGATTGTTATGATGCGGCAGTTCCCAAAATTCTTTTAAATGAACACTTAAGTCAGATAATGCTGACATACATAAACTCCTAAAATGGGTTGGCGATAAGACTTTAAAACATAATATCGTAAATAAGCAGACAAATATATGGATTTTACGAATCGTTATAAGTGGCAGATAGCATGAGGCTCATAATAGAGCATGCCAAAGCATTAAATAACCATATTTCGATATTAAGCTTAATCCGTTACTTAAAGCATATTTCATAACTGCAATAATTAACTATTATAATAAATATTATACCCGTTACCATGGCAGTCGACGAGTCGGGGTTAAAATCAAGCCCCATTAGCATTAATAGTTCGTTATAAATTAGCACTATGTTTTTAGAATTAAGATGATTTTTAAATGAACGTTTAGAATAACAAGGCACAGGTTATTGGTGCGTCACTGAATAGCGCAGCCTAATAGCTATGATAAAGTACGCCCATAATAACCCATCAAAATGAAAATAAAATGACCGACACAAAGGATAATGCAATGTCTAAAAACAAGAACAGTGATAACAAAGAGATTATCATCAACGCTGATCCGCTAAGCCATTTTCACATGGATGAAGATGAGCTGCGCTTAGAGTTAGTAAAAGCGCAATATGCACTGCGCGAAACTCGACAGCAAGGTCAAGCCACTGGGCTTTTGGTGCTGGTTAATGGGATGGAGTTATCCGGTAAAGGTGCTGCGGTGACTCAGTTAAGGCAGTGGGTCGATCCAAGATTATTAAATGTAGAGGCAAGCATAGGCTCAGTGCCTAGCCAGTTTGAGCCTATCTGGCAAGTACATGCGGCCAAGTTGCCACGCCATGGCAATATTACCGCTTATTTCGGTAATTGGTATGCCGATCTTATCGAAGGCGCTTTGCAGTTAATGCAAGATGAAAAAAAGTCTAAATCCGATGATGAGGTAGCAAAGTGGGAAGCGTATATGTGTACTCAGCTAAAAATATTGTCTGAATTTGAAGCTGACTTGGTGAATAACCATACAAAACTCTTAAAGTGCTGGTTCCATATTGACGAAGAGACCCTAAAAAATCGCTTAAAAGATGACAGAGAAGATCCAGAGTGGCTATACCACATGGACTGGCAGGATAAAAAGAAAGTCAAACAGTTTAATGAAATTGCCAGAATCATCCTAAGCCAGCAAAACGACTGGGTTATTATTGATGGTAGTGATGAGGGTAAGAAAGCCAGCGATAAATCTTATAAGGACCAAGGCTTTAACGAAGAGGCGAATGTGCGTTTTTGCCATGAAGTGTTGCATGCCACCCAGTCGGCATTGTTAAGCAGTCAGCAAAATGACAGCACACATCCAGTTGTGGCCACCATTTCACGTAATATCAATGCTGCCTTTTCTTGGGCAGATGTGCCAGACAAGCTGACCGATATCGATGATCCGGATATGGCAAAGTCTGATTACCAGAAGAAGCTGGCCAAACAACAAGCCCGATTTGCCGAATTGGTTCGTGCGCGTGCTGATAGCGATAAAGAGGGCAAGAATCATCATATTATCTTTGCCTTTGAAGGTATGGATGCAGCAGGCAAGGGTGGTTCTATCAAACGCTTGGTATCTCCGTTAGATCCGCGTGAGTATCAGATTTACAATATTTCTGCACCAAGTCAAACGGAGCTCCAGCATCCTTATTTGTGGCGTTTTTGGCAACGCTTGCCAGAGTTTTCACCATCGCCAAAAGAAGAGCGTTTAAGCCGTGTTGCGATTTTCGATAGAACTTGGTATGGACGCGTGTTGGTAGAACGTATTGAGGGCTTTGCCAGTGAAGCGGCTTGGCAACGTGCGTACGATGAGATTAATCGTATGGAGCGTGATTTGACCGATAAAGGCACGATTGTTATCAAATACTGGCTAGCAATTGATAAAAAAGAGCAGCTTGAGCGCTTTGAAGATAGAAAAGAGACACCGCACAAGCAGTTTAAGCTGACCGATGATGACTGGCGTAACCGTGATAAATGGCATGACTATGTGCAAGCTGCGGCAGATATGCTGGCACGTACCAATACCAAGTATGCTCCGTGGCATGTGGTTGCTACCAATGATAAGCGTACTGCCCGATTGGCGGTTCTAGATCATGCTATCGCTCAGCTTGAGAAAGTCATCGACGTTTGATGAAAGTCAGGTCTAAAAACAGCGGTTTTAAGTTGGCAGCGACGAGGGTATAATATGCACAATTTATTTTAAGGCATTTAATCTTTACGTCATAATAATGATGTAAGGCGCCTTTATTCAAGATGTCAAGGTTAGCATGAACACTACGACAGGTTAGCGCTGTTGCATATGACAGTCATACCGATAGTGATGGCTAGATTGCCTAGCGACTGTCTTGAACAAACCGACTTACTATAACTTCATTGAAACCCCGATATTTCGGGGTTTTACATTTCTTTATCATTCGATTGGCTCAGAAATCTCATGCTTCCAAAGTCCACTACTACGCAAAATACTCAGTTCAAAGGTTCAACAAAAGCGAATGTGTCTTTTGGTATTATCTTATTTGCTATTACCGCGTATTTTATGTGGTGGGGTCTTGATTATACCAATCACCACCAAGTCATATTGTTCATTGTCGCCACCTTGTTCGGTATTTTTATGGCCTTTAACATCGGCGGTAACGATGTGGCCAACTCTTTTGGCACTTCGGTGGGTGCGGGTACCCTGTCTATACCTCAAGCATTGGCCGTTGCAGCTATCTTCGAGGTTTCAGGTGCGGTTATTGCCGGTGGTGAGGTGACTGATACCATCCGTAAAGGCATCGTTGATTTAAATGGTTTGCCGGTGACGCCCAATCAGTTTATTTACGTGATGTTATCGGCACTTATTGCAGCGGCGTTCTGGCTTTTGTTTGCAACCAAAAAAGGTCTGCCGGTATCGACGACGCACTCTATTATCGGTGGTGTGGTCGGTAGTTCAATCATCATGGGTATCCAGATAGGCGGTACAGACTTAGCACTGTCTACCGTACACTGGGATCAAGTGGGTCAAATTGCTCTGTCTTGGGTGTTGTCTCCTTTGTTAGGTGGGGCGCTGGCTTATGCGCTGTATAGCCAAATTAAAATTAACATTTTGGCGTATAACGACCGAGCAGAAGAGCGTGTTAGAGAGTTAAAAGCGGCCAAAAAGGCGCTAAAGAAACGCCACAAAGAGTGGATTAATGAGTTAGCAGAGTCGTTGCAAGTCTCTTACACCTCTAAGATGGTACGAGACCAAGAGATTTATAAAGATGAGGACACCGAGCGTGATGACTTAGAGACAGATTACTATCAAGAGCTATATGATATTGAGCGTGAGCGCAGCAATCTTGATACGCTTAAAGCCATTCGTCAATGGGTACCTATGATTGCCGCGATGGGCGGTATGGTAATGACCGCTATGGTCGTATTCAAAGGCCTTAAAAACGTCGATATGAGCCTATCAACGCTACATAGCGTGTTGGTCATGGGTATGGTAGGTGCTTTAATTTGGCTAACCACCTTTATTTATACGAAGAGTATTAAAGGTAAACAAAAGGAAGACCTAACTCGAGCTACTTTTATCTTATTTAGTTGGATGCAAGTATTCACTGCCGCCGGTTTTGCTTTTAGTCATGGTGCTAACGATATTGCGAACGCAGTCGGTCCGTTTGCGGCTATTATGGATGTGATTCGTACCAATACTATTTCTAGTGAAGCCGCGGTGCCAAGCCCTGTTATGATTACCTTTGGTGTGGCGCTTATTGTGGGCCTATGGTTTATCGGTAAAGAAGTTATCCAAACGGTTGGTACCAACCTTGCGCAAATGCACCCTGCATCAGGTTTCTCAGCGGAATTATCAGCAGCGGCGGTAGTGATGGGCGCGTCTATACTTGGGTTACCGGTTTCTAGTACCCACGTTTTAGTTGGTGCGGTATTGGGTATTGGTATGGTTAATAAGAACACCAACTGGGCACTGATGAAGCCAATTGGTATGGCATGGGTTATTACCTTGCCGGCAGCTGGGGCTATGTCGGTTGTCAGCTATCTGATTTTAAGCAATATCTTTTAATTCGCTAAATAGGTAGCCTTAAATATAGGCCAGAAGATAAATGACATAAGTATAAACGACATAAGTATAAACAATAGAAAGCCCTCAAATTGAGGGCTTTCTTATTTACTAACACATTGCGAATAGCATCTTGTTGATGATGGCTATATTAGCAATTACACGTTATTGCCGTGTTGTTTTTGCTGAATATTTTTAGCCAGTCTATAACACTCATTAATGTGATCATTAGCGATTTTCTTAAAGATCATATAACCCATAGATGCAGCAACCAATTGGCCACCTAATGGTATAAACTTAGTGACCTGTTTGGCAACGATACGACCGCCGTAACCTTGAACGGTCTTTTTAACCACACCGCGAGTAGCCATTAAGCCTGCGAAATCAACAGCACGATCTTTCATCTCTTTCCAGTGAACTTCTTTGGCTTCTAAATCAATAGCAGATTCACGCCCAGAGATAAGACCAAAACGCTCACTGATTTCTGGTAGAAGCTGAGTTAAGATACCGGCATCGATAGCTACATCAATAAATGGTACAGGAATGATTGCAGCGCCTGCAGAATATTTAGCACGGCTTTTAACTAGCTTTTGGCACTCTTCTTTTACTTTTTCTAGATCCAAATCTGGATCAATCGTTTCTGGTAGTTTTTCTGCTGCAGGAAGCGTTTGCATAAAGTATCCTTATAATTAGGGTGAATAAGAGATGAGTAGACAAATAGGTTTGACTTAAAATATTAATATGGCTCACTAATAATAGATAATGGCACAAAATAATAAAGCCAAACCTTCTTATCTTAATCTTTGATATGAAAAACAAAGTTTGAATTAAATTTGCTATTTATTTTAAAGAACTGGCTTAAGCACTCAAGTGGCAGTTTGTATCTTAGTCCCGTGATACGCTTAAGTTTTGTAAATATATGACCATTTTATTTTAAAAGTGGTGGGTTTGCTATAACTGCACTGATATAAATACCGTAACGTCACAAGTAAGCTCTGACTATTAAACTTAAATAGTGAACCATTTAGACATTTAAAATCCTTTTGCACTTCTTTTTAGAGTAAATAAAACCCTATGTTAAATTTGACCCCTCGTTATACTGGTAAATTACCCGATGATTTACCTGAATCCTTAGTACCTGTTCATGAACAAATGCCAACGCTTGCTCGTCTATTTTTAGGACGCGGTATTCAATCGACCAAAGAGTTGGACTACTCTTTATCCTCCCTGCTACCTGCAGAAGGGCTGCGTGATATCGATAAAGCGGTGCAATTATTAGATGAGGCGATAGAGACCGGACAGCGTATCTTGATTGTCGGTGATTTTGATTGCGATGGGGCAACCAGTACTGCCATTATGATGCGTGTGCTTAAAGAGATGGGCGCCAATGTCGACTATGTGGTGCCAGACCGCTTTAAATATGGCTATGGCTTAACGCCTGAGATTGTACAGCTAGGTATTGACGAGTATCAGCCAGACGTTATTGTCACCGTTGATAATGGTATCTCTAGCCATGAAGGCGTAAATAAGGCCATAGAGAATGAGATTACCGTTATTATTACCGACCATCATTTGACAACTAAAGCCACGCCTAATGCAACCGCAGTCGTCAATCCAAATCAGTTAGAATGTGATTTTAGTAGTAAAGCTTTAGTTGGCGTTGGGGTGGCGTTTTATCTATTGGGACGATTGTCAAAATATCGCCGTGATGCTGGCCGCTCAAGTGTGCAAGTTAGTCGTTATTTGGACTTAGTCGCATTGGGTACAGTAGCTGATGTTGGGGTGCTAGACCATAATAATAGAACTCTGGTCAGTCACGGCTTAGCAGCGATTAAAGCAGGCCGCTGCTCTTTAGGTATCCTAGCGATATTAGAGATGGCAGGCCGTGACCCACAAAAAATGAGTGTGCAGGATTTTGGTTTTGTCATTGGACCACGTATTAATGCCGCAGGGCGCATGGATAATATGCGTATTGGTATTGAGTGTTTAATAGCCGATGACATGACCGAGGCCAAGCGTTTGGCATTCGAGCTTGATAAGTTAAATAAAGAGCGCCGCCAAGTCGAAGGGGGTATGCGTGAGCAGGCGGATGACATATTATGTCAATTGGAAAATCAAGCTGATTTAGATGAAGCTGCTAATACAAATAATCAGTCTGAGCCTCAAGATGATAAGAAGGAGTCTAAGCCGCGTAGTGTACTGCTGTATCAAGATGATTGGCATCAAGGCGTGATAGGCATTGTTGCGGGGCGTCTAAAAGAGTCCTACTATCGTCCAGCGATTATCTTTGCACCGGCAGATGCTGGAAGGCTTGGTCCTGAAGATGCGATTAAAGGGTCTGCACGCTCAATCCCAGGTATTCATATACGTGATGCCATTGAAAGCATTGCGGAGAGTCATCCAGAGCTGATTACTCATTTTGGTGGACATGCGATGGCAGCAGGCTTAACCCTTAAGAAAAAGAATTTTGAGGCATTCAGCGTAGCTTTTAACAAGCTTATGGACACCATTGATGCCTCAGTATTTCAAGAAGAGAAATTTACTGATGGGGAGCTGCTAGCGCAGGACTTTAGCTTACAGTTTGCCGATGCCTTGACTCATAGCCATATTTGGGGTCATGGTTTTGTGCCACCACAATTTGATGGGGTGTTTGAGGTATTAAGCTTTCGAATACTAAAAGATAAGCATTTGAAGTTCTCACTTAAGTATCCCGGTGTGCAATATCCTATCGATGCCATTTGGTTTAACTATGATGACGAAAAATGGGATTATCGTGCCAAAGAGGTGCATATCTTATATGAGATGGATATCAATGAATGGAATGGCAATCAAAGCATCCAGCTGATGGTCAAAGAGCTTGCAGTGGCATCGATTGTGCCATGATAGCCTAATCAAGAGCCATCAATATGGATGGTCACATATGTGAAATAGTGACAAGCTATTTTACTAAGCGAATAGAGGGTAGATGCCAATCAAAAACAATGGCCAGTACCCTGACTAAAAAGATAAAACCCAAGGTTAATAAATCATTCATCCCAGGGTCTATACCAAAACGTGCCATTAAGAAGTAAAAACAGGAACCCAAAACGCTGGCAGTGATATAAATCTCTTTTTGTAATACCAAAGGGATTTCATTACAAATAATATCGCGTATTAACCCGCCCACAATAGCGGTACAGACACCCATTAATACAGCAACTACTGGGTCCACGCCTTGTGATAAAGCGACTTTTAATCCAATCACACTAAAGGCCGCCAGTCCAACTGCATCAAATAATTTCACCGCATTATCAATCTTATGATACAGGTGAAAGAATATCTGTAGTATCAGCGAGGTTAGGGTAATAACAATGAGATAGTTTAAGTCTGTCATCCAAAATAGAGGGTGACGGTCTAACACCACATCACGGATGGTGCCTCCACCAATGGCGTTTGCCATTGATACCAAAATACAGCCTGCAATATCAAAGCCTTTATGCTGAGCCAATAGCGTTCCTGCAATTGCACAAGCAATGACGCCAATCATATCGAAAAGATAGATTAACATGTCAGGGTTAATGAAATAATTGGGCATGTTTGGTCACATTAATTGGTTAGTTAGTCATAAAAGCAATGGTTAGGTTTTAAACAAATTAAAAGGCCTCTTTATCAAGAGACCTCTTATTCTGCAAAGGGTTATCGGCTGACTTATCGGTAACTTATTTTAAAACACGTAATCCCGGTTTGTTCTCACGTTTTGGTTTGGCTTTACTCGCAGCAGGCTTAGTTTTGGTCGTTTGCGTGTTGTCTGATTCTTCAGGCGTATAGTTATCGTATTCAGTCGGATCAAACGGCATCACGATGGATTGGTTTTCTTTGGCAAAGATAGCCAATACCGCTTTCATTGGAATCCACAGCTCACGAGAGACACCACCAAAACGTGCATTAAAATTAATATAATCATTATCTATGTTCATATTACCAGTGGCTTGACTGGCGATATTCAATACAATCTGTCCGTTTTGAACATGCTCGGTAGGAATAACCAAATTATCTTGAGTGGCATCGACCAATAAATAAGGGGTTAGGGCATTGTCTTGTAGCCATTCATAAAAAGCACGAATCATATAGGGACGAGTAGGGGTTAACTTTAATTCTTGCTCTAACATAATGACCTCATCTGTATTTTTATATTAAATTCTATTTTACTTATTAGAGAATGCTTGAAAACTATAGATTAAATATCGTGCTGAATGCTAGGGACTGAATAAGGATTAGTCCAAAGTTTTAATAAAGCTTTCACGCTCAAATATACGCTTTTGATAATCCATTAATGGACGTGTTAAGTGAGTAGGCAACTCGATACCCATCTCATCCAAGCGGTATAACATGGTGCCTAATAATACATCACACCAACCGAATTCGTCAGACATAAAGTAAGTTGATTGTCCAAAAACAGGGGAGAGCGTAACAAGCGCATCACTTAATTTACGGTGTGCTATTGTTGCTTGCTCAGGATTAATACTGTCTTTATGAGTCAGTAATATTCTGCCAAGTTTAAGCCAATCATTCTGAATGCGCCATGCCAATTGCCGTTGAACCGCTTTTAGTTTTGGTGTGTCAGGCAGCAGTTTATGACCATGATATCTTTCTTCCAAATATTCAAAGATAACATTTAATTCATAAAGGCTTAGGTCGCGATGCGTCAATACCGGTAGGGTGTTATACGGATTTAATTGACGTAAATCTTCAGGGCGCTCACTATCAAGGAGCGATAAATAGTATTTCAGCTGTTTTTCAGCCAACAAAAACCGGATAACATGGCTATCGTAGCCATCATCGGCATACAACACAAGCTGGCTATCAGGAATGTCTTTAGGATCAATCATACACGACATAGGGCAATAAGTAGACTAGCATCGTAACGAAACTGGGGGCGTTAATCAATAGCATAATACTTAACAGTACTATTTTAAACCGCTTTAAAAACAGTGTGAGAGGATTAATAGATGATAAAGCCGTCATAGACTAAAAATGTGCCAGATAGGCAATAATCAGCCAAAAAAAAGAGATGATAGTTAATATCATCTCTTTTTTTGTATTTGACTTACTAGTTATTGATAGGTAGAAGCGCTTATTTAACGTCTTTCCAGAATTCTTTGTTTAATAAGTATACTGGAATTAATAGTACCAATAAGAACAAGATAACAAAGAAGCCATAACGTTGGCGGTCTTCACGAACTGGCTCGGCCATCCAAGCCATAAAGTTCACTAAATCGCCCACACGGCTACGATACTCTTCTTCACCCAACTCATTTTGCAAGTTAAGTAAAACGTGAGGCATTGCAGCGTTTTTAAGTACTAAGTTGTTAGCACCCCAAGGGCGGCTAGGGTCTTCATAGAAGCTTAATAGGTAAGTGTACACCCAGTCATCACCACGTAAACGAGTTTCTAAAGATAAGTCAGGTGGCGGAGCACCGAACCAACCCGCTTGAATCTCAGGGTCAATACCGTTATCAATGTGATCACCAATTTGGTCGGAGGTGACCAGTAAGTACTTCTCAACCAATTCAGGTGGAATCTCTAAGTCCTGAGCAATACGTGAATGACGTACGTATTTAGCAGTATGACACCCAGCACAGTAGTTCATAAACATGGTCGCGCCACGTTGTAATGACCCCTTATTACCAAAATCAATAGGGGCAGTACTACAAGCTAGATGCTCTTCCACACCTTCTGCATTTGTAAATGTACCACAACCATGTCCACCTGCTGCTTGAGCTGAGGTGGTGGCTGCAAGTGCCATAGCAACACCAAAGCCAAATCCGGTCAATGATTTAGTTAAAGCACTCATTAGTGACCTCCAGTAACGCGTTCAGGTGGCTGCTTACAAGTCTCAATTGATGTATAAATTGGCATCAATAGGAAATATAAGAAGTACAAGATAGTAAAGACACGGCCCATGATTGTATTAACTGGAGTAGCAGGTGCCACACCTAAATAACCCAATACCAAGAAGCTAACCACGAAGATACCTAAAGCAATTTTAGATAAGATACCTTTGTAACGAATAGACTTCACAGGTGAACGGTCTAACCAAGGCAATAAGAACAACATGGCAATCGCACCGCCCATAGCAATAACACCACCTAACTTATCAGGTACCGCACGTAAGATTGCGTAAAATGGTGTGTAGTACCAAACTGGTGCAATGTGTTCTGGTGTTTTTAGTGAGTTAGCCACTTCAAAGTTTGGTTTTTCTAAGAAGAAACCACCGCCTTCTGGGAAGAAGAATACCACAGCAAAGAAGATGATAAAGAATACCACGATACCAACCATGTCATGCACAGTGTAGTAAGGATGGAATGGAACACCGTCTAAAGGTACGCCATTTTTATCTTTAAGCTTCTTAATATCAACGCCATCAGGGTTATTTGAACCAACATGGTGTAGGGCCACTAAGTGAATAAATACTAAGCCAACCAATACCAGTGGAATTGCCACAACGTGAAGAGCGAAGAAACGGTTTAGGGTAATACCAGAGATTAGATAGTCACCACGAACCCATTCAGCAAGGCCGTCACCAATAACAGGAATAGCCGCAGGTAAGTTAAGAATAACCTGAGCACCCCAGAATGACATGTTACCCCAAGGAAGTAGGTAGCCGAAGAAGCCTTCTGCCATTAGACATAGGTAGATACCCATACCAATTAACCAGATAAGCTCACGAGGCTTCTTATACGAACCATAGAGCATACCGCGGAACATATGGAGGTAGACCACTACGAAGAAAGCAGAGGCACCGGTAGAATGCATATAACGAATCAACCAGCCGCCTTTGACATCACGCATGATGTATTCAACAGAGGCGAATGCGCCTTCAGCACTTGGGTTAAACATCATCGTTAGCCAAATACCAGTTACTAGCTGGTTGACTAATACGATCATCGACAAAACACCAAAAAAGTACCAAAAGTTAAAGTTCTTTGGCGCGTAGTACTTTGACATATGATATTCATATGTCTCAGTTGCAGGGAAGCGGGCATCAACCCAATTCATCATTTTTTTACCAAAGCTCATGATTATGCCTCCCCGACAGTTAAGATAGAACCATCAACACTGTATTCTGGTACTGCTAGGTTAAGCGGAGCAGGTACACCACTGTATACACGGCCAGCTAAGTCATATTTTGAACCATGGCAGGGACAGAAGAATCCACCAAACCAACTATTACCACCTAAATCAGCAGCACCTACTTCTGGACGATAGTTAGGCGCACACCCTAAATGGGTACACACACCTTCTACCACTAGAACAGTAGGCTCACGTGAGCGGGTTGGGTTTTTGGCATATTCAGGTTGCACTGAAGCTTCAGAGTTTGGATCACTTAGTTGAGGGACTACCTTTTCTAAGTTTGCGATCATCTCTTCAGTACGCTTAACGACAAATATTGGCTTACCGCGATATTTAACAACAATCATTTGGCCATCTTCGATAGCACTAATGTCTTGTGTTACGGCAGCACCTGCAGCTTCGGCCTTCGCACTTGGATACCAAGAACGTACGAATGGTGTGGCCACCGAAGCAACCCCTACTGCGCCTATAGCGGCAGTCGAAGCGATCAGAACTCTACGGCGTTTTATGTTGACGCCTTCGGCATGGCTCATTAAAAACTTCCTCCAGATAAAAGTCATGAAACGACGTGACCTAGTATATAAGTCATTCGCGATGTTTCATACTGGTATGTAGTACCCAATCAAATATTATGTAACCTGACTATGACTTTCAATCCGTTGTGATTCCGTCGAGTCATATATCTATAATAATAGCTATTGGGTTACATTGGCTTTGCCTAATATTACTAATTGTGTCTATTCTAAGCTATTTTAGTACTAAAATAAATTCTCATCTGTAAAAATAAAAAAACCCTTGAGTCAACAAGGGTTTTTTTGAATCAAATAAGCAAAGTAAACTCTGCCTATAAAATAAATTAACGCTTAGAGAATTGTGGACGTTTACGCGCTTTGCGTAGACCCAATTTCTTACGTTCAACTTGACGAGAGTCACGAGTAACGAAGCCAGCTTCTTTAAGAGCAGGTTTCAATGTTTCGTCTGACTCGATCAACGCGCGAGTGATACCATGACGGATAGCACCGGCTTGACCATTGATACCACCACCTTTAACGGTAGCGTAGATATCATAGGTTTCAGCTGAGTCAAGTAATTCTAGTGGTTGACGAACAACCATGCGTGAAGTTTCACGACCAAAGTATTCATCAAGTGGCTTGCCGTTTACAACGATATTACCAGTACCTTTAGATAAAAAGACACGGGCAGTTGACGTTTTACGACGACCAGTTCCGTAATTGCGTTCCATAACTTACTCCTGATTATGCGATTAAAGGTCTAGTTCTTGAGGCTGCTGGGCGGCATGCGGATGCTCAGTACCAGCATATAGCTTCAACTTCTTGATGGTAGCATAACCAAGAGGACCTTTAGGTAACATACCTTTTACGGCTTTCAAAAGGACTTCTTCTGGCTTATGAGCGATTAACTTAGTGAAGTTAGTCTCTTTAATGCCGCCAGGATAACCACTGTGACGATAGTATTTTTTGTCTTGGGCTTTCTTACCAGTTACAGCAATCTTGTCTGCATTAATAACAACGATATAATCGCCAGTATCAACATGCGGAGTGAAAGATGGCTTATGCTTACCGCGAAGACGGGCAGCAATTTGAGTGGCAAGACGACCTAAAGTTTTACCTTCAGCATCTACGATATACCAGTCGTGAGTAACCTCAGCGGGTTTTGCACTTTGTGTTTTCATGATTAAACCTTAAGTTGTCGAGTGGGGCAGTTGTCAAGATAGATAATGACATCCTACCTCACCTTTGTTGAGAGTGTTAGGGGAAACGGGGCTCTCAAAAAACAGACGCACATTGTATGCATTACACAATAAAAAAGCAACCAATGAATGTAAATACGGGCGTTTATTTCGCTCTTTATTTGTATTGGCTGTGTTTTTAGAGCGATATTTGAATTAAGTTGGCATAAATTTGACCGATTTTGGTGCTTTTAAGTACCTGATAGTCTTGTTTTAACTCAGATAAAGTCTCTGCCAATTCACGTCGGTCTTCTATATAAAAGAGGGTTTCTGCCGTGACCTTTTTATTCTCAATTAAGCTATTTAATAAAGGTACCCATAGATTCAAATTATAAGGCGGATCAACAAAGACAAAATGATAAGGGGCTAAATCGTTAGTTTTTTGGGTAGAGTCAACCCCTTCTATAGAGTTTTGTACTGTAGAGGTGTGCAGGGTGGGAATAACCGCTAGTGCATCACCGATATGCAAGTCTACTTGTGAATCAGACAATTTGAGTTTTTCTGCCGTTTGCGCAATCAGGTAAGCTTGTTTGGGTTGCAGCTCTATAAGGGTCACATGATTGGCACCACGAGACAGGGCTTCGAAACCCAAGACACCGCTACCGGCGCAAAGGTCTAGTACATTGGCATCATGTAACTCAAACTGTAGCCAATTAAATAAGGTCTCACGCAGGCGGTCCGGGCTAGGACGTAAGCCATCGGCATCAATAAAAGGGACTAATTGACGTTTAAACTGGCCACCAATGATACGCACTTCACCGGTTATCTGCGCGCGCGATGATTTTGCTAACTGACGTTTGTTTAATCTACCAGATTTTGGATTTTGCTCGTT
Organism: Psychrobacter sp. CX14; assembly: GCF_057396205.2. Lineage (NCBI taxonomy): Bacteria > Pseudomonadati > Pseudomonadota > Gammaproteobacteria > Moraxellales > Moraxellaceae > Psychrobacter > Psychrobacter sp. CX14. Next base: position 1,305,240 of record NZ_CM183187.1, read on the forward strand.
TGGGGCACGACGCTTAGAACTCATGGCACTCTTACCTTATGATCACTTTATTCTGTAGCAGCAGCCGGTTCTGCTGTCTCCGATGCTCCTGCTGCTTGTTGTTCTTTCTCTAACGCCTCGTGCTTTTCTTTGGCTTCGCGCTCTGCTTCTGATTGTGCCTTCGCTATGGCCTTTTGCGCTCTGATCTCTTCTAACTCTTCTGGGGTAGGTGGTAGAATCGGATTATTCGGGCGCTGTAATACCCAGTAATCAAAAAGAGCACGTCCAATTGGCGCTGCTGTAGTACTACCGCCGCCGCCGTTTTCAACGAGAATAGCAAGGGCAATACTTGGCTCATCAACCGGCGCAAATCCAGTAAACCAGGCATGGTCCCAGTGGCGTTTATCAAGAGCAGATTTGTTATAGCTTTGACCCTGCGCAATGGATTTCACCTGTGCCGTACCGGTTTTACCGGCAATGCGGTAGCGCGGCGTATAAATACGGCGCGCTGTACCACGTTTAACGGTTTGCTCCATTGCGTTTTGCATTTTCAGCCAATCTGCTTGAGTTCCGTTAAACTCAATTTTACCAGTTGGCCTATCAATAGGATGCACCTCTGCTGCACCATCTGAGCGCTTGAGCATATGCGGGGTCAGCTTCTGACCTAAGTTAGCAGTCATCGCCGTCGCATTTGCTACCTGCAGCGGTGTGGCTAGAAAATATCCCTGACCGATACTCACTGAAATGGTCTCACCGGGTAGCCACTCTTTGTCGTAGGTATCTTTTTTCCATTTTGGTGAGGGCATGATCCCCGATTTCTCATTAGGTAAATCAATACCGGTGTCGCTACCAAAGCCGAACTTCACCATCCAATCATGCAAACGCTGAATACCTAATTTATAAGATAGCTTATAATAATAGGTATCCACCGACATCACGATAGACTTAGTCAAATCGACCGTACCATGACCGCCTTTTTTCCAATCTCGGAAACGGTGGCTGTCACCAGGCAAGGTAAAGTAGCCGGGGTCATAAATCGTATCATTCCAGCTCATGATGCCGTAATGAATCCCTGCTAAGCCTTCAAATGGCTTGACGGTAGAGGCGGGAGGGTACATGCCTTGTAGCGCTCGGTTATATAACGGCTGATCGGGATCATCACGTAATGTGGCGTAATCTTTAAACGAGATACCCGAAATAAAAGGGTTAGGGTCAAAGCTTGGATTACTCACAAAGGCAAGCACATCGCCATTTTGCGGATCAATAGCCACAATAGCGCCACGGCGACCGTTCAGCTGCTCTTGAGCGACTTTTTGCAAGCCATAATCTAAACTTAGATAAATATCATTACCTGGCGTTGGCGGGGTGCTCTCTAACTTACGTAGCACATCGCCGTGCACATTGGTCTCGACCGCTTGATAGCCAGGTTTACCTAACAGTAAGTCTTCGTAGTATTTTTCGATACCAATCTTACCAATCAAGTCAGTACCGGCGTAACGGTCTTTATCAATCTCTTTTGATTCTTTGTCATTAATACGCCCCACATAACCAATAACGTGCGCAAATAGCTCGTCGTAAGGGTAGTGACGAGTCAGCTTACTTTGAATACTAACCCCTTTTAAGAAAGGCTTACGCTCACTAAACTGTGCCATCTGTTCTTCGGTCAGATCGATTTTAACGGTTACAGGGTCGTTTTTACTTTTATCAACGCGCGCTAAGATATCGGTAATATCTTCTTCGGTTAAGTCAAAAATAGGTGCCAACAACTGCAAAGTACGTTCAGGATTTTTGACTTCATCTGGGCTAAGCATGGCGGTAAATACTGGCTTATTGTCTGCCAGAATGTAGCCATTTCTATCATAGATATAACCGCGAGACGGCGCATCTGATATTAGCTTGATTCTATTATTATCAGCTTGGGTGGCGTATTTTTCGTACGAAAATACTTGCAGATACCAATAGCGGGCCAATAGCACGCCTAAGCCTAAGAATATAAATAAGGCAGCAAATAGGATACGGTGGACGAATATCCGATTTTCTTGGCGGATATCTGGTGATATGGGTAGTTTCATTAAATTTATATACTTAGCAGGCTAATAAAGGGTAGGAGTAGGGCGTAAAGCCAAGTGAGCCAATAGCCGTCTATTATACCATATTGAAATTAGTGAATCTCAGTAGGATGTGGGCTATCTGTTAGATTGTTTGACCAAGGTAAGCGCCTCTATTTAAGTCGCTATTTATTCTAAATGCTAATTCTAAAAATAGCCGATATGAATCAAAAAATCATGGTGACATCTATGCATACCACTAAGTTATTCACTAAATATATGATATTTAAAGAGAAAGTAAAGACGAATGAGTGAGCGACTTAAATGAGGTAAATTGATTAGAAAGATTACGTAAAAAATTAAGCTATTGCAGAAGCTGTCATTAAAAGGCTATTATCAAGTCTGAAGTAGCAAACGTTACTGTATTAACTAAATCAGGAGCGAGTGTGTTAGAATTTAGCACTCGAAAATTATAGTGACTAGGTTAGTTTACCTAAAGTATAAGTGATATACCCAACATGTTTTCCTCTATTTGGCAAGTTATCAGCACGCATCCTGAATTTTTAGCGATGTTAACTATTCCGTTTGTGACCGCTTTCGTAACTTGGGTCCATGTGTGGATGGCATTAAAAATGCTTTTTTACCCCATTAAATTCTGGGGTATTAAAATTCCAAATTTACCTTATGGCTGGCAAGGGATTGGCTGGCAAGGTATCGTACCAGCAAAGGCAGGCAAGATTTCAGGCGTCATTGTTGACCAAACTCTCTCTAAGCTTGGGTCGTTGGATGAGTTTTTTAAAGCCATGGAACCCGAGGAGATGGCAGATTTCATTACCAAGACCGTTGATGCAAATTTGGATCAGCTGATTGATGAGATAATGAATGAGCGTTCAGCGTCCTTGTGGAGTAATATGCCTTACGCCATGAAGCGCCGTATCTATGCCTATGCTCATGAGCAATTGCCGGGTATCATGCGCGAGTTGGTTGTTGATTTAACGCATAATGTTGAAGATTTGGTCGATATGCGCCAGATGATTGTGCGTACGATGGAAAATGATCGCCGTCTAATGGTGAATATGTTTCTCAAAGTTGGTCAAAAAGAGATTAACTTTATTTGGCACATCAGTGCTTTGATTGGCTTTATCTTTGGTATTGTGCAGATGTTTATCTATTTGCTAGTACCGCAGCATTGGACAGTGCCTTTTTTTGCCGCAGTTTGGGGTTTCTTGACCAATTGGATTGCCATTTGGATGGTGTTTAACCCTGTTGATCCAAAGCCAATCAAGTACCTCAAGCTGTTTAAACGTGTGAAAGGCTTTCCATTTATTGTGCCGGTACTGCCGCAAATTGATACGTATCAGTGGCAAGGCGGCTTTATGAAACGTCAGCCAGAGGTGTCAGAAGTGTTCGCTGGTATCGTGGTAAAAGATTTGGTCACGATTGAAAACATCATGAATGAGATGATGTATGGTCAGCGCGCGGCAAAAACCCGTAATCTAATGAAGAGTCATTTATATGGCCTTTTAGAAGCGCCGGTGGTGAATACAACATTAAGAGTTGGGCTAGGGCGCCGTGAATTTGGTCAGCTCAAAAATACCATTCTTGATAAATCTATTGATGCGACCATGATTCCGATTCGTGATCCTGAGCTTAACGAGAGCCGCGCCAATAAGATTTTCGGCTTATTTAGTGAGCGCATTAAAGCGTTATCGTCACGCGAATTCCAAAATTTATTACGACCTGCGTTTAGAGAAGATGAAACCACTTTGATTATTTTAGGCGGGGTAACTGGCTTCTTAGCGGGTTGGCTACATCTAATCTTGGTATTCTTCCCAGTAAGTGGTGGATAACGTAACAACGGTAATAGAGTAAGATGCAAACAAAGCCACTTTTATTATAAGTGGCTTTGTTTATGAAAGGACTATAGGTCAGCTAAATAGAGTTTAAAGATTGCTTGAGAACATTCGTATCAAGATGACTGTTTGGTGATTTTTGATGTGTTTTTGGATAGACATTCAGTACAATTAGCGTCATCATTAGTAGCCGAATTTTATATTTAGTGAGTATTCATGCACCTATTTTATCGATTAAAATAGGTCACAGTGTAGTAGTTTAGGGCGAGCGGATATGGTAATAACTGAGCTAGGATATTTTGCGTTAGTTGCAGCAATGGTATTGTCCTTATTGCAAGTGGTACTGCCAACTTTTGGTATTGTCAGAAATCAGACCCATTTGCAGCGTTTGGCTCCAAGCCTGGCCTGGGCGCAATTTGCCGCTGCCCTTGTGTCATTTTTGACCTTGATGGCAGGCTTTTATTATAACGACTTTAGCTTGATCTACGTGGCTCAGCACTCTAACTCGTTATTACCTTGGTATTACAAGGTCTCTGCTACTTGGGGTGGTCATGAAGGCTCGCTATTATTATGGGTAACCATCTTAGCCGCTTGGTCCGCCATGGTGGCTTGGTTTAGCCGCGGCTTACCGCTGAATATGCGTGCTCGCGTTTTGGTTATTCTAGCCGCTGTTCAGTTTATGATGCTGGCCATGCTCATCTTTACCTCATCTCCTTTTGACCGCACGTTACCCAACATTCCTGTTGATGGTGCTGATTTAAATCCACTACTACAAGACCCTGGTTTGATTTTTCACCCACCCATGCTTTATATGGGCTACGTGGGCATGTCTGTACCTTTCGCATTTTGTATGGCAGCGTTATGGGCAGGTCGCTTGGATGCCGTCTGGACACGTTGGTCGCGTCCTTGGGCGTTGGCTGCGTGGTGCTTTTTGACATTAGGTATTGCGCTGGGATCATGGTGGGCGTATTACGAGCTTGGCTGGGGCGGTTGGTGGTTCTGGGACCCTGTCGAGAATGCCTCATTGATGCCATGGCTTGCGTGTACGGCCTTGATTCACTCGCTTGCAGTAACCGAAAAACGAGGTGTATTTAAAGCATGGACAATTATGCTTGCCATCTTTGCGTTTGCCCTGAGTTTATTAGGTACTTTCTTAGTACGCTCCGGGGTTATCACCTCTGTTCACTCATTCGCCGCTGACCCGACCCGTGGTTTGGCTATTCTAGCGATTCTCGGTATTGTGATTGGTGCAGGCTTATTAGCCTTTGCTATACGCGGCTGGAGACTGACGGTTGAGAGTCATTACGATCTCAAATCTCGTGAGACGTTACTGGTTATTAACAACATTATTATTCTAGTAGCAACCTTAGTGGTGTTACTTGGTACGCTATATCCAATCATTGCCGACTCGTTCAACCTTGGTCAGGTATCGGTTGGCCCTCCGTACTTCAACGCGTTATTTGTACCATTAACGTGGCTATTATTATTAACCTTGGGTATGGGTTCAAATATCCGCTGGAAACGTGAAAAGCGTCCTTTATTAGGCGTTGCGACTGGCATCATTGCGAGCAGCTTATTGCTCGCCGGTATTGCCACTTATCTACTGACCCAAAGCATGAACCTGCAGATTATTATCACTGGCGTATTATGTTTTTGGGTATTGAGCTGGATTATCTTTGATATTAAAGACAAGACTCGTAACGCCCCAAGTCTTATGCAAGGTCTAAAGCGCTTGAAGCTACATTACTGGGGTATGCATATTGCGCATACTGGTATGCTAATTCTTGCATTAGGTATTGGTGTAACCAGCGCGCTGAGCGTAGAAAAAGATGTGGCGATGACGGTTGGCGATACTGTAGAAGTTAGAGGTTATCATTTTACCTTAACTGCCTTTGATGAAGTGCGTGCTCAAAACTATGACGCCACGCAAGCTGAGATTAAAGTTGAGAAAAACGATAAATATATTACCACGCTATATCCACAAAAACGCAACTATGTGGTTAGCATGATGCCAATGACAGAAGCAGGTATTAACACCACTTTGATGCGTGACGTCTATGTAGCGCTTGGTGAGCCGATTAATGATAATGATCCTAATGGTAATTGGGCAGTTCGAATTTACGTGAAGCCTATGATTGCGTGGTTATGGCTAGGTGCAATCATCATGGCACTGGGCGGCATTATTAGTATATTAGATCGCCGTTATCGTTTAAAAAAGTAGTAAGCATCAATCAGAGAGTAAGCGGGTATCTTTGAAATTCAAGAGACGCTTTGTTTACTGAGGTTTGGGTATTTGACCAAATGTACTAGATTTTCTATGAGCATGAGGAAGTAAGATGTCTGATCCGGTTATGAATAAGTCGCAAATGAAGCTTTGGTTTTTGGTTCCTCTTATTGTGTTCGTGGGTTTGATTGTTATGCTGTTCTTCAAGCTTGGCAAGCCTACAGATGTAGTGATTGATAACGCTTTGAATAGACCGGTGCCGACTTTCGATTTGCCTTTATTAGCGGACACTTCACAAAATATGTCTAATAGTGATATGCCAGACAGTCCTTACTTGCTTAATGTGTGGGGTTCATGGTGCCCAACGTGTATTGTAGAGCATCCGTTTTTGATGGAGCTGCATGACCGCGGCGTGCCTATGGTCGGTGTGAACTACAAAGATGAGTTAGAGAATGCAACTGAGTATTTACAAAATGGTGGCGACCCTTTCTTATTTAGTTTCCGTGATTATTCGGGCAGCTTTGCTATTGATTTGGGATTAACCGGTGCACCTGAAACGTTTATTGTGGACAGTCGAGGCAATATTCGTCAGCATATCGTCGGAGAAGTAAACGAGCAGAATTGGCAGGCTCGAATTCAACCTTGTATGGATTTATTAAACGAGCTTGGACAGCAAAAGGCCAATCTAGATACTCCTGAGATGACTGCAAATATTGCTGAGGTATGTAAATGACACACAATAATAATAGCCTAAGCGTTTTCGATAAAAGTGCGTTAAGCTCTAAGCATTCAATATTAATTACTGCAAAAGACAAACTGTTACCACTATTTAGAATGTTGGCATTAATTTTGTCTATCTGCAGTGTCAGTGGCTTGGCGAATGCCGCTATTGAGGTTTATGAATTTGACAATCCGCGTCAAGAAGCTCAGTACAAAGGGCTAATCGAAGAGTTTCGCTGCCCAAAATGTCAAAACCAAAACTTGGCAGGTTCAGACTCTCAAATTGCTCAAGACTTAAAGCGTAAGACGTACGAGATGGTCATGGCCGGCCAGACAGATGCTCAGATACGTGAGTATATGTACGAGCGTTATGGTGACTTTATTAGCTACAAACCGCCTGTACGACCATCAACTTGGATTCTTTGGTATTTTCCACCTGTATTCCTAATTTTGGTCATTGGTTGGTGGATATTACGCTCAAAAAGAGCCAAATCTAATCAGCCCGCTGCTGCTTCTACGGCTGCCTCACAAGCTGAAGTGGATACGTTAGAGTCCGACTTATCTAGCGAAGAAGCTGAAAAATTAGAAGCATTGTTAAATAAGCATACTAGTAGTAAGAAGTCACCTTATCATAAAGATGAGAACCTCTAATTATCTTGTTTAACTAATTATCTTGTTTAAAAAGAAGCTTAGTTTTTATCGTTAATACTATGAATGATAAAAAGGCTAACCAACACAGCAATTATCCTGCTGTCGCTACTCTGCTGTTTATAGCTCAACTTGTAAGGAGTTAAATCATGCCAACGTTAGTGATTTTTGTCGCGCTGGCAGTCATATTGGCAATTTTATTGGCTGTTATTGTTTTGATGCCTTGGTTGAGAGCTGACAAATCGGCTCAAAACGATCAGCTAATCGCCCTCAATGTTGAGGTATTTAAAGAGCGCCTAGAAGAGCTTAGAAATGACTATTCAAAAGGTCAGATGAGCGAAGAGTCTTTTAGAACTCAAAAAACAGAGTTAGAGCGCCAGTTAATTTTGGCCAGTGACGATAAGAATGTTGAGATACAAGACGAGGGTGCCGGCAACAGCGATGCAACAAATAGTGCCCTAGCAAAAGCCAAACAAGAGTATCGATTTACGCATAGCGCAAAAGCGCGCTTAACGATTCTAATTTGTGTTCCTATTCTTATCGTATTAGCGTACTTCTTATCAGCAGATCGCTCGCCGGTGGTTAATCTGTGGGAAGCACAGGACAAAGTCGGTCAGGTCGCAGATGACTTGCTTACGGGTAAGATCGATGCGCCACCTGAATGGGCGGCAGAGGATAGTATTGGCCTATTGGGTACTATTCAAACCAATGTGCATCACCATGCGCACGATGCCATGCGCTGGATGCGTTTGTCAGACATTTTCTTAGCGTTCGAAGCTAATGAGCAGGCGATGGAAGCACAGGCGCGTGCTTATCGTTTGCAGCCAGAAGATGAGGCAATTGCGGTTCGCTATGCGCAGACTGAATTCTTTACTAATGGCGGTATACTAGGTTCGGATGGCCGACGTGCGCTACAAAAAGTATTGCAAAAAAATCCCAATCACCAAGGCGCTCAGATGCTTATGGCAATGGGTGAAGCGCGTGCCGGTAACTTTGATCAAGCACAAGCTTGGATTGATAAGCTGCGTGCGGGTATCTCTGCAAGAGACGGCGACCATAGCGAAGCCTTACAAAGTCTAGATACATTGAGTGCCAATATAGCTGCACAAAAAGCAGAAGCATTGAATGAGCATACACAGGCTCAAAGTGCAAATGCTAATAATCAGTCAGTAGCTGCAAATAAGGTCATGGTAAGCGTGACATTAAACAGCAGTTTGCATGCTTTGGTTGAGCCTACTGATATCTTATACGTTACTGTTAGAGAGTCGAGCGGCGGTGCACCATTAGCAGTCAAACGTATGCCGGCAAGTGACTTGGCTAAAGCCGTGGATGGCTTTAAGATGGAATTAAGCGATGATGATGCGATGATGCCAACGCACACCTTAACTAAAGCGATGAATGAAGGCGCTGAGCTTGTAGTGACGGCACGAGTGAGTAAGTCAGGTCAGGCAATCACTGAATCAGGTGATTTAAGCGCAGAGCCCATCGTATTAAATTATACAGATAGTAATACTGGTAACCTTGCGGTGTCTATCGAAATTAATCAGCAAGTGCCTTAAGTCGGGTACTATAAAATGATTTATTTAAAATAATTACAGCCTGAATTAAGACACACTTTTTAGATGAGGCTTTATTTAGGCTGTCAATATATTGCCGTTATTGGTTGATATTATTTTGACTCATAAGTTTTCGTTATAGCGGTATTTATAATTAAAATAGCTTGAGCTTTTTTTCATCACAATGTAAGGTAATTGTGTTTTAAATGCGACATAAATGACAATAAAAGCGTCCATAGTTAGATACCTAGTAGCAACACCAAATATTTAGGGCTTTGTGGTTATTGACGCTTAAATTTATAAGATGATATTTGCTCATCTCCACCAAATAAGAGGATTACGACTATGATGCGTATTATATTACTAGGACCACCAGGGGCAGGTAAGGGCACACAAGCGCAGTTTATCTCTAAAGAATATGATATTCCGCAAATCTCAACAGGCGATATGTTGCGAGCGGCTATCAAAGAGGGTACTGAGCTGGGCCAAAAAGCTGAAAGCATCATGAAGTCAGGTGGACTTGTATCTGATGATTTAATCATCAATCTAGTGAAAGAGCGTATCGCTAAACCTGATTGTGCTAATGGTTGCATTTTTGATGGCTTCCCGCGTACTATTCCTCAAGCGGAAGCGTTAGTTGATGCAGGCGTTGCTATTGATCATGTGGTAGAAATTAGCGTACCAGATGACGAGATTGTGGCACGTTTATCAGGCCGTCGTCAGCATCCAGGTTCTGGCCGTGTATATCATGTTAAATACAATCCACCTAAGCAAGAAGGCTTAGATGACGTGACAGGTGAACCACTTGTGCAGCGTGATGATGATAAAGAAGAGACCATCCGTGACCGCCTAGCGACTTATCATAAGCAGACATCTACTTTAGTTGGTTTCTATCAGCAAAAAGCCAAAGAAGACGCTGATGCACCTAAGTATCATCAGTTTGACGGTACTAAAGATATTGAAGTAGTTAAAGAAAACATCTTAAGCGCGCTAAAGGGTTAATGTTAATTATTAACTGGCTAATATAATTATTAGCGCTATAAAGAAAAAGCCCCCTAATTACTAATTAGGGGGCTTTTTTATATTAGATGAAGTCATCTGTCATCTATTAAACCTCTAATAGATTAAGCGTTACCTTGAGCAGCTGCTTGTTGTTGCTGAGCTTGCTGCTGGCTTTGAGCATAAGCTTGGTCAAAGTTTACTGGGGCTAGCAATAACTGTGGGAAGCTACCACGAGTCACAATGTCGCTAATTACTTCACGTGCATATGGGAATAAAACGTTCGGGCAATAAGCACCTAAGATTTGACCGATTTGGTCTTCTGGAATGTCTTTTAATAAGAAAATGCCGCCTTGATGTACCTCAGCGATAAAGGCTGGTGCGCCTGCGTTTTCAGCAGTAACCGTCACAGTTAATACTACCTGATAATGATCTTCATCAAGTTTTTCTGCATTGGTTGCAAGATTAATATCAAGCTCTGGTTGCCACTCTTTAGTGAATACGTCAGCGCCTGGTACTTCAAGTGACATATCTTTAACATAGATGCGCTCTAGAGCAAGTTGTGGCTGGGCTTGTTGTTCGGCCATGATAATTATCCTTAATTAAAAAAGTAAAGTTAGAATATCTCGTTAAATCCGCCTAGTAAAATTGACGGTACTATTAAATAGTTTGGTAAATAGAGTCATGAGATACGTAGCGATATTTTATTATTTATTACTATATAGAGCAGTAGATAGCTGCCCATAAAATACTTATAGGCTAATGTTTAACGAATTAAGTATTAACCATTTCATCAAGCTTACCATCCTGATTAAGCTTGTTTAACTCATCAAAACCACCGATAAAGGTCTCACCGATAAAGATTTGTGGAACGGTTCTGTAGTTATTGGTCTTTTTCATTAAGTCCATACGCTCATCAGAGCTGATATCGTGCATGCCGATTTCTTTAAACTCAATGCTTTTAGATTTCAAAAGCTGTTTTGCGTTTGAGCAATATGGGCAAATAGGCGTGGTGTAGACGGTTACAGGTGTTGTCATGATGAACCCTTTTATTTATATATAAATTTAGAGAGTGTATTGGTTTATATTGATTCAACCAAATACGGTATATTTAACGTAAATTAATTTTGATCAATAGCGCTAATAATAATGGTAAATATAATCATACTAAAAGCTATTAACGGGTTTTAGCTTGGCCGGCTATTAACGGGTTTTAGCTTGGCCGTTAACAGTTTTACCTTTTTTAGAGGCCGCACCAACCAGTGGCATACCTGCTGCTTGCCAACCACCGATACCACCGTCTAGGCGATATACATTAGGTTTACCAATCATTTGCACCGCAGCACCAGCTTGAATACCCATGTCGCAAACAATCACAACAGGCGCTTCAATGGCTTGGATTTCAGACAAACGATCTTTTAGCTGAGTAAATGGAATGTTACGGCTGCCTTGAATATAACCAGTTTCAAACTTTTTCTTAGCGCGTATATCAATTATTTGTGCGTTTTGCGAGTTTACAAGGGTACCCAAGGTATTTGGCGATACTTTCTTGCCGCTGCGTTTATTTTCTACAGTAAAGAACAAAACGATAAGGACGGCTAGGGTACCAAATAAAAATGGGTGGTGACCCATGAACTCAAGCCAACGATCTAGTGACAAAACACTTCTCCAGTAAAAATTTTTATGGCAATTATTATAACGTGATAAGGCTAGGAATGCATTACCTAGCCTTCCTTTTTAGGCGATGTACTGCCATTGTTCTGCTATATAGGGATACTTAATAAGTGGGGGTGTCTGCTTCTGCTTGCAAGGTCACCAAACTTTCAACGCGGCGCTGCAATACTTTACCTTCCGCGACCGCTGCCCAAAGCGCGCAACCTTTGCTGTTTTGGGTATGTTTACAGTCTCTGAACTGGCAATCTCCGGCAAGGGGGTCAAGCTCTACAAAGCCTGCAATAATATCATCAGGCGTTAGATGCCAAATACCATATTCACGAATACCTGGCGTATCGACGATGCCACCTTGGGTCAAATCACTTGGGTCAAATGGCAATAGGCGACTGGTAGTAGTGGTGTGTTGCCCCAGTTTGGAGTTTGTAGAGATAATATTGACGCTTTGCTCAGAGTTTGGCAGTAAGGCGTTGACCAAGGTACTTTTGCCCACACCTGATTGACCGGCAAAAATAACCAGCTTGTCTTTAATTTTCTGTTGTAACTCGCCAAGACCGACTGACTTTTGAGTATCCTCTGCCGCAACAGTATCAGACTCTGATGCTTGTTGCTCCGTCTCAGCGTCTGCTTTTTGTAAGATATTTTCAGGACAAGGTGCTGCGGTTAGTACGGTCTCATAACCAAGCACTTGATACTCTTTAAGCAAATCTTGAGTAAAAGCGTAGTTCTCTAGAGACAGTAAATCGGCCTTGTTAAGCACCAGTAGCGGAGTGACATCGGCGTGATGGCACACCACAAGATAGCGGTCAATGAGGTTTGGTGCAGCAGCAGGCAAGGGGGCAAATACAATGGCCAAAATATCGACATTGGCAGCAACCGGCTTGAGTTTATGATAGCGGTCTGGGCGTGAAATAAGTGAGGTTCTAGGCTGTACCGACTCAATACGACCAAAGCCTGTATTGGGATCTGCCATCCAGCGTACGTTATCACCGGTTGCTAACATCGGCAGGTTGGTGCGCACATGGCAACGCCAAATATCGCCTAACTCAATTTCTTGCCAAAAAGGCTCTGGATCACCGTCAGCAACTTCGGGCTGCTCGGGAATGATTGCAGGCAATGAGGTCACTTGAACCTCAAGCTGTTTGCCATAATGCGCCATGACGACACCATCCATTAGGCTGCCATCAATGGATTCTTGTTGCTGCGCTTGCTGTTTATCAATGCGTCTTAACTGTTGTTTGGTGAGCTTACGTTGTCGTATTAAAGCCATAAAAGCGATTTACCTATTTTTGATTTATCTGTTTTGTTTAAAAGATTTGAATGATTAAAAAGTGGTCGGATTTATTAATATATGCCTTAGTATGCACAAATTAATGTACCAATCGAGTTATTTATTCAGGGTAACTGGGTTAAATTTGTTAATATAGAGCCATTATTCAAATAGTGATTCATTATAAAGTTAATTTTAGTCATCACTGTATTCTTGCCGTATTTCTATAAAAGGCTTTCGTATAGGTGTCTGATTAGACGGATTCCTATCATATTATTATTTCATGTTTTAGTTTAGGAAAAATTATGAGTAAGACCGATCATCCCAATAAAATTAGAATTAGAAATCAAGGCAAAAAAGGCTTGGTCTGGATAGATCTAGAAATGACGGGTCTCGATACCATGACAGATGAGATTATCGAAATTGCCACTATTGTGACAGATGATGATTTGAATGTCTTGGCTGAAGGCCCTGTACTGGCGATTAAAGTATCGGATCAAAAGCTGAACGGTATGGATGATTGGAATACCAAGCAGCATGGCCAATCGGGCTTAATTGATAGAGTACGTAGAAGCTCAGTGACATTAGAAGAAGCAGAGCGTCAGACTATTGAGTTTTTAAGCAAATGGGTAGATGAAGGCAAATCACCGATGTGTGGCAATTCTATTTGCCAAGACCGCCGATTCTTAGCACGCCAAATGCCAAATTTAGAGCGTTTCTTCCATTACCGTAATCTTGATGTGTCATCTATCAAAGAGCTTTGCTATCGCTGGCGCCCTGATATATTAAAAGGCGTCGAGAAAACAGGCAGTCATCTTGCTATGGATGACATTCGCGACTCAATCCGAGAGCTTAAGCACTACCGTCAGCATTTCTTCAAATTATTGGATTAATCTGCCAAGATACTTTTTTTACTCATATCTAAAAATCGATATGGATAGATAAATGGGTAAGCAGATAATAACAGCTAAGTGGTTATACTTTGAAAGTATAGCCGTTTGGCTTTTTTTGATTGATTCTTGCGTGAATGATGTGACTAATGGGTGTTAGCGAAGGCTAAACCACAAACTTAGTTAATTGAAACTGCTCTTCGCTTTGTTCTGACACGGACGTTATTGCAATGACTGCTTCTACTTGCTGCTTAGAGCTGCCTGCATGAAGCACACGCCAATCGCCTAATACGTAACGTATCTTTGGAACAGTGAGATTAGCAATCAGATGCTGGGCAGGGCGGTGGGTATGACCATGTAATAGGTGGTCAGAATCCTTCACTGCTTTTGTAACGGCCTTGTCATTCACATCCATAATATCAAGTGACTTAGTTTGTTTGCCTTGTCTGATTTTCTGACGAATTTTATGTGCAAGCTCAACACGTTTAGCGAGAGGCTTTCTTAATAATATCCATTGTACCAGAGGGTTTCGTATTAACTTGCGAAAGCGTTGATAAGCTTTATCATCGGTACATAAGGCATCGCCATGCTCTAAGCGATAAACCTTGTCGCCAATGGTAATATAATACGGCTCTGCGATAAGCTTGCCATAAAAGGTATCACAAAAGGCCTGACCAATTAAAAAGTCACGATTGCCATGCATCACAAAGGTTTTGCAGCCATTTCTATGCAAGTGGCTTAAGCCGTTAATAAGCGGCGTCAACCAGTGCTGAGTTTTGGCTTCATCTGATAGTGCTAAATAGGCATCATCGCCAATCCAAGCATCAAACCAGTCACCTAATATATATAGTTCAGTCAGATTAGGCAGCGCAATCAGGTCATTTAGTAACGCCAAAAAAGCCTGCACTAAGGCAGGCTCATCAGCAGATAAATGTAAGTCACTGATGACCACTCGGCGAATATCATGCGGCCGAGTGGTGATTAAGTGACTGTACTTTGCTAGCTGTTTGGTATTATCTGACATATTAGATGGTTTAGTAGGTCAAAATAGACCCGCTAAATTACTCGCTAATTACGGTAACAGAGTTGATAACCACAGGCTCTTTAGGTACATCAGCATGCATACCGAAACGGCCTGTTGGAACGCCTTCAATTTTCTTAACCACGTCCATACCACTCGTTACTTTACCAAATACAGTATAGCCCCAGCCTTGCATGTTTTTGCCAGAGTGGTTTAGGAAGTCGTTGTCTTTTACGTTAATAAAGAACTGGCTAGTCGCTGAATGTGGATCTTGTGTACGTGCCATAGCAATCGTACCTTCGTCGTTTTTAAGGCCGTTGTCTGCTTCGTTTTCGATAGGAGCATTGGTCGCTTTTTCATTCATTTCAGCGTCCATACCGCCGCCCTGAATCATAAAGTTTGGAATAACACGGTGAAAGATAGTGCCGTTATAATGACCGGCTTTTACGTATGAAACGAAGTTGTCTACGGTCTTAGGTGCTGCTTCTGAGTTTAACTCAATAACGATGTCGCCCATTGAGGTGTCTAATTGTACTACTGGCATATCACTCATTTGTGTTTCCTTAGTTTTTACTGTTGTTTCGGAGTTTGTGGTTGGGGTCGTGTTCGCACAGCCCATTAAAAATACTGGCATCATTAAAGTGCTAAAGCCAAATGCTTTTATTGCTTGCATGGAAAATCCTTACTGGGTTACTGCTCATTTATAGTTTAGTAAACGTACAAACAGCCCCTTTGTGTTTTATATGAAAACAGTCTTTATATGGGGACAGTGGCGTATTTTAAAACACTTCATTTGATAAACGTGTTTAAACGCATCTTAAATAAATAGCCACGTGTTTCAGAAGCTAAGAATTACCATATAAAGTAAAGCGTGAAAAATTAAAGGCTAGTCTAACGTCTTTTTTTGATATTGTCATCTGTTGCGCTGTGAGACAACCACTAATTATAATTATCTCTGATGCATATAGCGCTTCTTATAATTGCTAATAAAAAAACCCATGTTGCTATACGGCATAGCAACATGGGTTATTACTCACGCTAGATGTACGCAAATATCTATTGTGACATCTGTGACATCTTTAGATAAGTGGCAACTAAGATAGAACCGTTACAGGGCCATGGTTGTCACAATGGTCGCCATGTGGATGATGCAAATGACCATCAACAATATAGCAAATATGATCACCATGAGGAACTGCCTCATGTCCACAGTTTGGACCGTGAACGTGATCAGCGTCGTGTCCACTGCAATGGTGGTCCGGCGTACAGGCGTTAGGGTTTGTATCGCTAACCTCTAAACGATGTTCATCAACGTGTTCACCATGTGGATGATGTAGATGGCCATCATGTACATAACAAACGTGGTCATCATGTTGAATGGCAATATGTCCACAGTTTTTACCGTGTTGATGGTCATGGTTTTGATGTTGAGGGTGGTTACATGTATTCATAATAACTCCTTAATGCTCGAAAATTTGAAGGTAAAAGGTAAATCACGTGGCTAACAAACAAGTCGTTATAAATGGTTGGCGTGAGCAACCAAGTTATCAAGTAGATGACGCACATGATCATCTTGCAAGCTATAATAAATATGCTGTGCCTCTCGGCGTTTATTGACCAGTCCTGCTTCATGCAATTGCTTTAAACGATTAGACAAGGTGGACATCTTATCACCTGTAATCTCTGCAATCTCACTGACACAGACTTCACCAGTATCCTTTAATAGAAGAACCATCTGTAACCGCTGAGAGTCTGCTAGTGCTTTTAACATAGTTGTGACTTGTTTGTGTTGAGCTTCACTGAGCTCAACCATCGAAAGCTTAGAATGTTGATGGTCATCGCTATGGCAAGTCGGTATTTGGTCAATCGTCATACAAGCACAGTATTTTATAGTGAATGTGATTAATTTATAATGTTCATTATTTCATGAATTTATGAAATAGTAAATATTTGAATTCAAAAGTAGATTGAAATATAAAGATTAACGGCTTTTAAAAGAGGGGCTACAAAATATATTGTGTAAATAGATGAGCGATTGTGCTTAGGTTTGTTAGAATAGGGCATTTGTTATTTTTAATGGGTATTTAATTGCCCTTTTTATAAGAATTTTTGATGTTAGGAGCAGTAACTGAATGAGTAATGAGAATACCAATGCCAATGTTGCCGATGAGAAAAATGACTTTATTCGTCATATAATCCGCGAAGACTTAGCACAAGACAAATACGATAAAATTGTGACCCGTTTCCCGCCAGAGCCAAACGGCTATCTGCATCTAGGGCATGTGAAATCTATCTGCTTAAACTTTGGTGTTTCTGAAGAGTTTAAAGGCGCGTGTAACCTGCGTTTTGATGACACCAACCCAACTGCGGAAAAACAAGATTACATCGACAATATTAAAAACGATGTGCAGTGGTTAGGCTTTGAATGGGCGGGAGAGCCGCATCATGCCTCAAGCTATTTTGAGCAATTGTATGCGTGGGCCTTACAGCTCATTGAGCAAGGTGATGCCTACGTTGACTTGCAAACGCCAGAGCAAATCAAAGAAAACCGTGGTTCGTTTAATGAGCCGGGTAAGCCGTCGCCACAGCGGGATGCCAGCGTTGAAGAGAACTTACAGCGCTTTGATGATATGAAAAACGGCAAATATGCTGAAGGTGAAGCGGTGCTGCGTGCCAAAATTGATATGGCAAGCCCAAATATGAACATGCGCGACCCAGTTATTTATCGTGTTATGCATCAAACGCATCACCAAACGGGTGATAAGTGGTGTATCTACCCGATGTACGACTATGCGCATCCTTTATCTGATGCGATTGAGGGGATTACTCACTCATTATGTACGTTAGAGTTTGAAGACCATCGACCATTCTATGATTGGGCCGTTGAAAAAATCGGCTTTGATGTACCGCCGCATCAGTATGAATTTAGCCGTCTAAACGTTGACCATACGATGACCAGTAAGCGTAAGCTGAAGCAATTGGTTGATGAAGGCATCGTTAGCGGTTGGGATGATCCACGTATGCCAACGATTGCAGGCATGCGTCGCCGTGGTTATACGCCAGAGGGGTTACGTGACTTCTGTGACCGTGTTGGTGTGACCAAAGCAGACAGCATGGTGGATTTCCGTTTACTAGAATTCAGCATTCGCCAATCGCTTGAAAATACCACTGCACGCGGTATGGCTGTATTAAAACCGCTTAAAGTGACCATTACTAACTTTAATGAAGCAGTTAGCGAGTGGGAAAGCTTGAAAGCCGATAGTGTAAACGCACGTTGGGATGAAGCGAGCAGTACCTTATGGTTAACTCAGCCAAATCATCCAAATATTGATATGGGCGATCGTGAAATTCCATTCACCGAGACCATTTATATCGATCAAGGTGACTACGAGCTTGAGCCACCTAAAGGCTATAAGCGTCTGTCACCAGAGAAGACAGAAATCCGTTTACGTAACACGTATGTGCTTGCAGTGACTGAGCATGTGCTTGATGATGCAGGCAATGTGGTTGAGCTAAAAGCGACCATTGATAAAAATACACTGGGTAACAACCCTGAAGACCGCAAAGTGAAAGGCGTTATCCACTGGGTATCGGCAGACCAAGGCGTGCCTGCGACTGTGCGTTTGTATGAGCACTTATTTAGCGTTGAGAATCCAGGCGCTGCCGAAGACATCCATGCAGTGTTAAACCCGAACTCATTAACGGTATTGAATGCAGTGGTTGAGCCATCATTAGCAAACAGCGAGCCGGGCAGCCGTTTCCAGTTTGAACGTGAAGGTTACTTCGTTGCCGATGCGGAAGAACACACCAGCGATAAGCCTGTGTTTAACCAAATTGTTAGTTTACGTGATAACTATAAGCCGTGATCTCTTTTAATAGCTATTTAAATAAACTGTCCTGTATTAAAATAGGTTGATGATTTAAAATAAGCCAGATACCCCGTGTATCTGGTTTTTCTATGCAGAACAACCATAACCTTGATGAATCTCGAAAGGCGGTCTCATATGATTGTAAATATAAACCGACTCATCAACCATTCTCCATTTTTTTAATAGTAAAAAGTTATATGCATATTTAATCCTCGGTTTTATTAATCTTTAATTGGATAGACTCCCCCTGTGTCATGATAGTTGTAATACCATATTCTTTATCTTCCTAAAAGTTTTTTAAAGAAACCATGTTCATCAACTGTCCCATCCTAAAATAAGTTTACGAAAAGGAAGCTTATAAATGGACAAGTCACAGATTACAATAATTAAGCGTACACAGAAAGATTACACACTAGGCTTTAAATTAGCTGTGGTAGAGCAAGTTGAAAAAGGCGACATGACCTACAAACAAGCTCAAAAGCATTATGGCATACAAGGACGCAGTACCGTTTTAACTTGGCTTAGAAAACAGGGTACATTAGACTGGAGCACACCACCAAGGAGTCTAAGAATGCCACACAAAGAAACCCCAGTCCAAACCATCAAAAGACTAGAGCGACAACTGGCTGATGAAAAAAACGTACGTTACTACTTAGTAAGAAGCCGTATTCACAAGCTAAAGAGTCCTTAATATTAGATGGATGTAAGCCAACTTAACGAAATTCTCAGCAGAGGTCACAGTAACTTCGAAAGTCTTAGCAAGACGACGTGAATTATTTAGCCAAGCAAAGGTACGTTCAACAACCCAGCGTTTAGGAATAATCTGCCAAGAACCTGCAATCTTAGTTGAGATATCGACAGGTAGCTTAAAATCTTGCATCATTTGTTCCTCAAAGGTTCTACGATAACCTGCATCAGCAGATACGGCTTTAATAGTAGTATAGACACTAAGTAGTTTTTCTATGGCTAACTTTCCTGATTTGGTATCGTGAATATTAGCAGCATGAACGACAATGGATAGTAAGTTACCCATTGTATCGACCACAATATGGCGTTTACGACCCTTTATTTTTTTACCGCCATCAAAGCCTGTGTCATGTGCTTTACTGGCTGTTTTAACGCTTTGAGAGTCAATGATAGCGTAACTTGGTTCAGCATCCCTTTTGGCTTTTAATCGCTTTTTTTAACCAAGTCTTGTAGTATTTTGTCCCATAGACCTGAGTGATTAGCTCGCCTAAAGAAACTCCATACTGTGGTGTAAGGCGGAAAGTCATTAGGAAGCAAACGCCACTGACAGCCTGTCTTTGTGATGTAAAGTACCGCATTGACTAGCTCTCGCTTGTCCCATTTATAACGCCGATGACGGCTAAAGTGAGGTTCAATGCGTCTCCATTGCTCATCGGTTAAGTCGGTTGGATATATCTTTCTATTCATGTGAGTATTTTAATTTATTTATCCTTGTGAATACAGATTCTAAGATAGTTGAAGCACTAGAAGGGACAAACGGAGTCAAGAAGACAAAAAAGTCACCTACGACATCCTCTGGCAACTCAAACAAGACAAGCAAATGAGTTTAGCCGAAGGGTGTCGTATATTAAACATCAGCCCTCAAGCTATTTACCAGTACTTAAGGCGTTGCTATAAAAGAGTACACGAGCTATCTTGTATCAAGCAGTGGGTGCAAGACTATCGAATGTTTATGCCTCGAATAGGTGGCAGAAAGCTATACTGGCTGATCAAACCTAAACTTATTGTACACAAGATAAAAATGGGTCGTGACGCATTCTTTGACTATTTACGAGTGCACAAGCTATTAGTAAAGCCTAGACGAAGCTATACTAAAACGATCTTTAGTAAGTACTGGATGAAAAAGCACCCAAACTTGACTAAAGATGCACCAGCACCGGTCAGACCAGAACAAACCTTAGTTGCAGATATAACCTATGTGACTTCTAAGCAAGGCACGCATTATCTGTCTTTAGTGATAGATGCTTATTCGAGACGAATTATGGGCTATCATGTCAGTGATACTATGCCAATAGCGTAGAAAGAAAGTCTACCAAGATACTCGATAATATCAAACGCCTTGCCATTCATATGTACTTAGAAGGCTTATGGTCTCGGGCTATTGGTCCCATACTTGGTATCAGCTATGGGACTGTTTACCACTGGGTCAAACAACTTGGTGAACAAACTGTTTTACCGTCTAATGATAAACCAGCTGTTGTTATGGAACTTGATAAAATACACAGTTATGTTTAGTCAAAAAAACTACGTTTGAACACGGGTTGCTGTTGATAGATTTAAACGACGGTTCATTGATTTTATTTGCGGAAAACGAGACATAAGGACGTTTAAACAACTCTATAGTAAACCCAAGTCATATAGGTGTATTTTGTAGTGATTACGGGAAGAACTATGCTTGGCTCATTCCCAGTAAGCAATATATACAGAGCAAGACTCAGACACTCACTATCGAAAGGTATAACAGTAGAATACTTTCATTATTTAGCAAGATTTAAACGCAAAACCAAATGCTATTCAAAAAGTATTCAGATGATGGAATACGCTTTGAGACTGATTACATAGTTGCTGGGCTACAAGCCCAGCCTTGCTTGCTGCCACCTTCCATAAACCACTAAAAATATTACTCATAAAAATTTGAATACATAAAAGCTATTTAGTATTAAAATTTACTTGCAATTTATTTTAACTAATATAATAATCTTTTATTATAAAATTGTTAAAAGAGTAGTATTTATGATAAATAGCTATCGTTTTGGGTATAGATTGCCGCTAAGTCTTATTATTCTAAGTACTCCCATTGTAAGTACTTCCGCCCACGCTCTTACCCCCGAACAACAATACCAATACCAACAACAACGCAGCGAAGCGTTAAAACAACAACAACTGCCACATCCTAATGTCTCAATAGACACTACCGCCTATCAAACTGACACCCCGCAACAAAACACCGCACTGACTACCCAACAAGACACTAACTCTCCCTGTTTTGACATACACCACCTCTACCTAACAGGAGAGCTTGCTGAGCAATTTAACTTTGCCGTGTCACCCTTTACCCAAGGCTCTAGATCTATTATCGGCAGCTGCATGAGTGCAGTTGACATCAATAACCTAGTTACTGCAGTACAAAACCGCATCGTTGACAAAGGCTACATCACCACCCGAGTCTTAGTACAAAACCAAAACCTTAAGACAGGCAACCTATATCTCACCCTAATACCAGGGCGAGTGGATCAAATTATTGCTGACGACATTAAGGCTTCTCGCCCCATCTACACCGACAACACAGGCAACCCTGCCAACTTTGCAAAAGCCATCCCCCTTAAAACAGGTGACCTGCTCAATGTACGAGACATCGAACAGGCACTAGAGAACTTTAAAAAAGTACCCACAGCAGACGCTGACTTCTCCATTGCCCCAAGTAGCCGTATCGGCAAACCTGGCTACAGCGACATCCTCATTAAATACAAGCAAGACAAACGCTTTAGAGTATCAGCTACCCTTGATGACTCAGGACAAGAGAGCACAGGAGAATACCAAGGCAGCATCACCTTATCGCTTGATAACCCCACCTGGCATAACGACTTACTCTATCTATCATACAGTCGTAGCCTGGATGATATCGGCAAAAAAGACAGCTCAGATAAAGACGGCGACAGCTGGAGTTATAACATTGGCTACACCCTACCCATACACTACAGCCAGCTTACCTTGACCCACAATGGTTATGACTATGACCAAACCGTTGCCGGCGCCAATCAAGACTATACCTACAGTGGAGAATCCTACACCACCGATGCCAGCATCAGTCACCTAGTACATCGTGACAACCACAGTAAAACCTACCTAACAGGGGGGCTGTTTGCCAAACAGCAGCGCAACTACATCGACGATACCGAGGTTGAAGTACAGCGCCGTAAAACAGCAGGCTACAAAACAGGCATTAGCTATGAGACCAGTATCGGACAAACTCAAATAATCAGTGATTTGACCTATCAGCATGGCACAGGGGCCTTTAATGCCATGACCCCGCCTGAATCTTTATTTAATGAAGGCAGTGCCCGTACCGGCATCATAAAAACCAACATCGACATTAATCATCCGTTTAAAATCAAAGCGCAAGCCCTAAACTATCACGCCACTATCAAAGGCCAATATGCCGTGGAGGCACTAGTTCCCAATGACAGATTTAGTATAGGTGGACGCTACACCGTACGCGGCTTTGATGGAGAGCGTAGCCTAAGCGGCGACCATGGTGCGCTCATTCGTCAAGAAATCAGCGCCTACCTAGGTGACAAACCGCATGCCTTATACGCTGGGGTAGATGCAGGCTATGTCAAAATGGATAACAACGCACAAGATGACTTGCTGCTTGGGCATCATTTAATTGGCGGTGTGGTCGGTATTAAAGGCTATATCAAACCTGCACATATCAACTATGATTTATTTGCAGGCTATCCACTTGATCAACCAGATGGCTTTAGTGATAAAGACTGGACTACAGGCTTTAGCCTAGGTTGGCAGTACTAAACGCCAGATCTCCCCATTAATCACCACTGCTATAACTATCTATCCCTCATACCAATCAAATAATAGCTTAACCATATAGAACAAAGGACACCACTATGAACGCACAATGTTACCGAGTTATCTTCAACAAAGCCCGTGGCATGCTCATGGTGGTATCCGAAGCCGCCCGCGCACAAGGCAAAACGGGTAATCCTGCAAGTACCGGCAGTGATATCAGCCAAGTAGCCGCCAGCTCACAAATCACCAGTACTGCCCAAAGTAGCAAGCTTGATACCCTAAGATCGCACTTACTGCTTGCCTTAGGACTTGCTAGTATCGTTGGCATCAGTAACCTCTCTTATGCCGACAACTCCAAGATTATTGCCGATCAGACAGCGGCTAAAAGTCAGCAAGCCACCATTATCAACACCTCTAATGGGATGACGCAAGTCAACATCCAAACCCCAAGTAAAGCAGGTGTCTCTCGTAACGTCTTTAGTCAATTTGATGTCGGTGCTGATGGCGCCATATTAAACAACAGCCGTACTAATGCCCAAACTCAAATGGCAGGATGGGTTGAAGGCAACCCATGGCTTGCGCGCGGAGAGGCCAAAGTAATCTTAAACGAGGTAAACTCAAGTGACCCAAGTCAATTAAATGGCTTTACCGAGATTGCCGGTAAGCGAGCTGAACTGGTGATAGCCAACCCAGCCGGTATTAGCTGCGCAGGCTGCGGCTTTATCAACGCCTCAAGAACCACCTTAACCACAGGTGAGGCAATGATGACAGATGGCATGCTGACAGGCTTTGATGTGCAAAGCGGTCTTATTCGAGTAGATGGCACAGGGATGAATAGCAGCGACTCTGACTACACCCAGCTTATCGCCAAAACTGCGCAGCTCAATGCCAACATTGTTGCCAAAAACTTAGATGTGATAACAGGCACAAACCAAGTAAGCTATGAGAACGACCCAGAGCAAACCCGTGTAACCCCTAAAGGCAGTAGCAACAATACCCAAACTGGGGTTGCCCTTGATGTCTCAAGTCTTGGTGGTATGTATGCTGGGAAGATTCGTTTAATTGGTACGGATAAGGGTATGGGGGTGACGAATGCCGGTAGTATTATGGCAACCAGTGGCACCTTACAACTTGATGCCAATGGCAACTTGGTAAATAGCGGTAGCCTTATGGCCAATCAAGGTCAAGTTGATATTGATGTTAAGAGCAATCAGGTTAATAATTCAGGCACGATCGCCAGTAGCCGTAGCGGTCTTCATTTAAGCAGTGATAGTCTTGATAATACAGGGGTGATAAGTAGTTACGATACTGCCAAACTACAACAAGTAGGTAGTATTAAAAACTCAGGTAAAGAGGCTGAGATTAGCGCAGGCAGCTTTGATATAACAGCGGCAAGCCTAACGAATACAGGTAAACTGCTACAAACAGGGCAAGGCAACCTGTCAATTGAGACAGCTACCTTAGATAACAACAACAACGCCATCATCGGTCAAAACTTATATCCAAAAGCTGCGACAGAACCGAGTGAACCTGAGGTTATCGCACCGACGACAACACCACCTACTAGTGCTAATAACGGCAGTAACATTAACAGCAGTGACGATACAGATGCTGGCAGTGAGCCTAATACACCTATTGAGCCCTTACCTAGCATCACTAAAGACGGTAGTATTAAGGTAGACACTCTATCTAATACTGACTCTGGGTCTATTTATGCCAATGGCAAGATGGACATACAATCAAATACCCTCAACAATACTCAGCAGTCAAGTATTGGCGTAAGCTCATTAGCCATTAGTGACAATGGATCGGTTAACAACAATGATAGCCGTATTCAATTAGATGACGTTAATTGGAAACTTGCAAGCTTTGATAACCGCAAAGGTCAAATTATTACCAATGGTGGTATTAATATTGACTCAAGTAGTGATATTAATAATGCTGAGGGCACCCTTGCCAGTGCTGCTGACATCAATCTTACGACCACAAAAGATATTCATAACCATAACGGCACTATTCTAACCAATAATAATGTAAGCTTAGCCAGTAAAAACTTGAATAATAGTGAGGGTCATATCAATGCTCAGGGCGCTATTAATATAGATAGCAGTGGCAATCTTATTAATACTAAAGGAAGTATTAGTAGTGCAAAAGACACCACTATTACAAGCGATGCGCTACGCAATAATGACGGTCATATCACCTCACAAGGCAGACTGACTACCAACGCAGCCCATCTCACTAACAGCGGTCAATTATACGGTAAGACTCAAACCACGATTAGCGCAACTGATGCTATTACCAATAGTGGCACTATTGCCAGTGGGGGTCATACAGACATACAGGCAGGTAGTCTTACCCAAACAAGCAGTGGCAATCTTATTGCCGGACTAGATACCCAAGGCAAACTTATTGAAGGCAGTCACTCAGACTTAACCGTCAATACGACAGGTAACCTTGTAAGCCAAGGTCAGCATATTGCCACAGGCGATGTCAGCTTAACGGGAGCAGGTGTTAATTTAGAGGGCAGCACCACCCAAGGCCGTCATATTAACACAGTTGCCCGCACAGGCAGTGTTAATACCAAACATGCCACCTTAACAGCAACTGACACCCTAAGCCTGCATACCGAAGGCACATTAGATAATACCCAAGGTAATCTAAGTGGTCAAATACTTGATATTAAAGCCAGTGCTTTAAACAACACAGACGGCATACTCACCCAAACTGGTAATAAGGATTTAACGCTTGATCTGGATGAGGGCATTAACAATACCCGAGGTGAGATTGCCAGTCACTCAGATAACTTAACGATTAATACTAGTGTGCTTGATAACACAAGCGGTAGCATTGTGCATGCCACTCAAAGCCGCACTGATGATAAGGAGCTGAGTATTCATGCTGATAGCGTTCGTAACACTGACGGCAAAATACTCAGCCTAGCAGATCAAGTTTGGCAAGTCGCTGGTGATATTGATAATACGCAAGGCGTGGTGCAAGCCAATCGTTTTGATATTAGTGGTCGTGATCTTGATAACACCAACGGGCGTATCGTTGCCGTTAAATCTCAAGACAGTGGTCAAGTTAGTAACAACCACAGTAATACTGAAAGCCGCCTAAATATTAAAGGCACGATCAAAAACCGTTTAGATGCTAATACAAGCTCGGATGAAGACCCAACAACAGATAAAGGCGGCGTTATTGCCAGTGATACCGGTCGTTTAACGCTTAATGCCAAGACGCTTGATAATCATGCACAAATCTCAAGTGTCGGCACGCTTGCGATACACACGGATAATCTAGATAACCGTGGTAATGTCTATAGCCAAGATAACTTAGAGGTTAGTAATACCGAACACGTCAGTAATACCGGTAGCCTAGCTGCACAGCGTCACATCACCATCAGTACCAAAGGTTTTAACCAAACCAAAGAAGCTCAGCTGATTGCAGGATTGACAGCAGACAATCAACTAAGCGACACCAAAGCCAATCTGACCGTTAACAGTGATAGCAAACAAATCAATGCAGGCACTAATATCGCCACAGGTGATATGAGCCTTAGTGGTAGTGATCTTGATTTAACCGGTAGTCATAATCAAAGCGGTGCTAATTTAACCCTTAGCGCAACAGATGGCGGCATCCGCCTTGATGCTGCCAATACCAATGTGGCTAATAAAGCGAGCTTAAAGACAAACGCGACACTAAGTCATGATGGCGGCATCCTACAAGCAGGTGCGTTTGATTGGCAAGTCAAAGCGCTGTCTAACGAGTCAGGAACGATTAACCAAACCGGCACACAGGCCTTTGATCTTAAAACAGATGGCGTTATCAATAACGAAAAAGGGGTCATTGGAGGCAATGCAGACAGCTTAACCATAACCACTCAATCTGATATAAACAATCACTTAGGTAAGATAGTACATAGTGGGCAAGATAGTGCCACGATAACGGCTGCTAATATAAATAACGCTCAAGGCGCTATCGTCAGCACCGCAGCGCTCACCAGCACCGCAGAGAATATCGACAACACAAAAGGCAAACTACAAGGGGATACCCTAAGCGTTGCAAGCCAAACCTTAACCAACAATGACGGTCAACTGATCAGTAAAACTGGTGACTTACATCTCAATAGCGCTTTAGTGAATAACCAAGGACAAAACGCCTATATCCAAAGTGGTCGTAACCTTAGCATACAGAGTCAAACCCTTAATAATACAGATAATGCGACTATTTGGGCCAAAGACAATGCCGACATTAGCGCCGCTCACAGTTTAAACAACACCAGTGGTGCGGTTATTGCCAGTGACAAACAGCTTGGTGTCAAAGCAGGTGCACTAACCAATGAATCTCAAATAGCCTCAATATCAAAAAACATCGATATCAGCGCAGGTAGCCTAGACAACACAAGCCAAGCTCAAATCAGCGCTGCAACTGACACTATCATAACCACCGAGCAGGCACTAAACAACCAAGGTGTGATTGGATCAGCGGATAAACTGAATATTAATAGTGGTACTATCGACAA
This sequence comes from Psychrobacter sp. CX14, assembly GCF_057396205.2. Taxonomy (NCBI): domain Bacteria; kingdom Pseudomonadati; phylum Pseudomonadota; class Gammaproteobacteria; order Moraxellales; family Moraxellaceae; genus Psychrobacter; species Psychrobacter sp. CX14. The sequence continues at coordinate 1,333,067 of NZ_CM183187.1, forward strand.
CTCAAAAGGCGTGTTATCGGGTGAAGCCATAACTCTAAGCAGTAACTCTGACATTAATAATGACAATGGGCTTATCGCTCAGACGAATGTAGACAAGGTACTAACTATTAGTGCTAAAGGTGAGATTAACAACCAAAACACCAAAGTAGATGTTACAGATGAGCAGAATAAGGCCACTCAAAAAGGTATTTTAGCCAATGGTGCCGCGGACATTAGCGCAGGTAGTTTAGACAACCAGTCAGGTCATATAGCAGCTGATTCATTAGAAGTTAGTCTAACCTCCGCTGATACTATCAATAACGCACTAGGTCAAATTCAAGCTAGCAAAGATCTTAATTTAACAGCGAATAACAGTACGCAGCTTAACAACCAAGGCGGTAAAGTCCAAGCGGATCACGTTAACCTAACTGTCGGCTCAACAGACAGCGGACGTATTGATAACAATACTGCAGATAGCCTGATTCAGGGCACAGCAAACGTCAACATCACAACCGGCGTGCTGGATAACCAAAACACTCAGCAAGCAGGTGATAATAAAACGCAAGGCGTTATTGCAGGAGAAGTATTAACCATTAGTAGTAGTGGTATTAATAACCAAAAAGGTCAGCTGCTCTCAAACAATGCGATAAATATCAGTGCATCAACTCAAGTAAACAACCAGTCAGGTACTATTCAAAGTAATGAGATAACCATAACAGACAGTAATAGCCCTGATGGCAGCACAGCCAATCGACATCTCATGATTGATAATAATGCAGGTCGTATTGCAGCCAGTAAAGATGTGGCACTAATTGCAAAAGGCTTTAGTAATGAAGGCGGTAACATCCTAGCAAACAGCCGCGCTGCTATTAATATGATTGATGACATTCACAACACGGGTACAAACAGCATTAATGCCAATGACGTGGCATTAACCACACAAGGCGGGTTTATTAATACAGGGGTGCTATCAGGACAAAACGCACTGATTATAAACGCGGCCGCCATTGACAATCAAAAAGATGGCGAGCTTAGTAGTCAAGGCATAACGCAGCTGACAGCCACCACTAACATCGATAACCGAGGGCTGATTAATGGTAGTAACACCTATCTGAAAGCAGATGGCAGTGTCAGTAACTATAGCCATGGTCGTATTTATGGCGATCATCTAGCTATCGAGGCGAATACCTTGAATAATACGCCTGATGTGTTTAGCAAAACTCAAGTTGACTCATGTGAGCCAGGGCCTGGTTGTGTCATAGAAATAACAAAAGGATTTAATAATGTATATGGCTGGAGTGATGAGGAAATAGCTTATTATAAAGATAATTATCCATCAGTTTATAACCCATTAGTCACTGAGGAGAAAATCTATTATAAAGTCAGCTCAGAGCCTGCTCCTGTCATTGCAGCACGAGAGCGGTTAGATATCGGTGTTGAAACGCTTAACAACAATCCTAACCAAGCTCGATCGGGTATCTTTAACAAAGACTTTAATGGACAAGCCAAAATCATCAGCAATGGTGAGATGCACATAAGCGGCAGTTTAGATGCTAATCATCATGCTACTGGCAAAGCTAAGACAGTCACTAACAAAGGCGCCAGTATTGAGTCTGTTGGTGAGATGAGTATTAGTACTGATACGCTTAACAACGTGAATGCTGACTGGGTAGTTCAAAGTATTGAGGTAGCTAGAAAGGATAATGTTGAACAATATGCTAAAGAAGAATATGCTAATAATGAAGATACTAAAAAATATAAACAAGATGAAGTATATTGGGATGGAAATGGTGAAGACTTATATGTTATAGGAAGTAATGAGAAAATAGGAGAGGATTATTATGAATTTAGATTTAATGAAGTTACTTATAAAGATGAGGTAAAAACATCGGATCCCTCACGTATTGTCTCAGGTAAGAATCTAACCCTTAATGGAGATACGTTATTAAGTAAAAAAAGTCAAATCAATAGCGGTGAGAACTTCGAGATATTGGGTGACCAATTAGATAATGATCTTGAAAGAAATGTGGGTTACACCAAAAATCATGTTGAGGATGGAAGTATTTACTGGCGCTGGATTGAATCATGTGGATTTTTAGGTGGCAAACACTGTAAACGTGATAGGTATGTCGCACCCTATATATCAGAGCCTGAAATCGTTAGTACCTATCAACTGCCCATCCTAAACCAAGACATAGATAAAACTGTCATTGCTTATAAAGATGGCAATACATCAGATATTAAAAATCTTGACAATATTAAAACCGCCATCGAAACCCTTAACCAAGGAGCTAAGACAGCTACTGGACAGACGGATAATCCTACAGTCAATAGCACCAGTCTTGAAGATGCAGCCAAGCTATTAGCTGAGTTTGCCAAAGCAGATAACAGCCGTTTAACTGATGATCAAAAGCAGCAACTGCAAGCCCTGCTTGATGCACAAAAAAAGGGTAACACCATTGACAATATTGCTGCACAAGACTTAATCAATAGCCTTAACGACACTATAGCGCAAAGCGCATCAGAGGAGATACGCAGTAGTGGTAATAGCCCAACCGTGCCAAACTCTAGCCTATATGCCATTAACCCTGACAGTAAAACTAACTACCTAATAGAAACTGACCCTGCTTTTGCAGATTATAAAAAATGGCTATCCTCAGACTACATGCTGCAGCGACTCAGTCTAGACCCAAGTGTCACTCACAAGCGTCTGGGCGATGGCTACTATGAGCAGCAGTATATCCGTGACCAAATCATGGCACTAACAGGGCGCTACTACCTAGGCGACTACCGCAGTAATGATGCCCAGTATAAAGGGCTAATGGATGCCGGTATCACCATGGCAAAAGCGCTTAACCTACGCCCTGGTATCGCTCTAACTCCTGAGCAAGTTGCAAATCTTACCACAGACATCGTCTGGATAGAGGAGCAAAGCATTACGCTTGCAGATGGTAGCACCCAAAAGGTACTGGTTCCTAAAGTCTACACCCGTCAAGCCGCCTCACAAATAGATGGCACAGGTAGCCTCATAGCGGCAGAAAATCTCGTTGTCAATGTGACCGGTAACGTACACAACCAAGGCCAACTGGTTGGTCACAACCGTGTCAATGTTCAAGCACTTAACCTCACCAATGAAAACGGCGGCGTTATAGCCGGCGACTATCTACAGCTAAACACCACCGAAGACTTGACTAACAAATCACTCATCAAAGCTGGCAGCGCAGCAAGCTTTAACGTTGGTGGTAACTTTAACAACCTAAGTGATACTTATAGCACCAGCTCAACACAAGGCTTAAGCTTTGGCAGTCGAACTGGCATCAGTCAGCTTGCCACCATCTATGTTGGTGATGGTCTAAAAGGACAAACTGATGCAAACGGCAAACCGCTTATCACCTTTAATGCCAATGTCGGCGGTAACACCACCTTTGAAGCTGGTGTCCTTGACAACCAAGGCGGCAGTACCCGAATCAACACCAAAGGCGATACCAAGCTTAATGCCGTGAACACAGGCTATCAAACCAATGCCATTGGGGATGCCAACAACTACTATAAACAAGGTGAAACCCGTGATATCGGTAGCCGTATCACAGGCACAGGCGATGTTACCATCCTCTCAGGTGGCGACATCACAGGAAAAGCTGTCACCCTAAGCTCAGATAATGGCACAGTCGGTCTAAAAGCCGGTAATGACATCACTCTAACCGAAGGACGTCACACCAAAAACCTATCTACTGGCATTAAAATCACTGACAAAGGCCTGCTTAGCAAAACCACCACCCAAAACCGATTTGACAGCCAAAGTGACACCGCCATCAGCAATAGCATCGAGGGCAACAAAGTCATCTTTGATGCAGGTAACAACGTGAACCTGACGGCCACTAATGCTGTTAGCGATAAGGGTACCTCTATAAAAGCGGGTAATAATGCCAACATTTTAGCGGCACAAAACACCTCAAGTAAAAGTAGTGAGAGCAGCACCAAAAAATCAGGTGTGTTTAGCTCAGGGGGACTTAGCCTAACCATAGGTAAGCAAAAAACAGAAAATGACAACACCCAAAGCGCACTGACCCATACCGCCAGCAACATCGGCGCGATAGACGGTAACGTTAGCATTAGTGCCGGCAACCATATCCAGCAAACAGGCAGTAACGTGATTGCAGGAATAGGTGATCGTCAATCTGTTGACAGTAGCGATAAAGAGCGTGGCAACATTGTCTATCAAGCCAAAGCGGTTGATATTGACAACGAGATGGATGTCTACACCAACCAAAATCAGCAAAGATTTAAACAAAGCGGCTTAACCGTCTCTGTATCAAACTCGCTTATCGATAGCGCCCAAAATATAGACAACCTCATCAATGCCGCAGGCAATACCCGTAGCCCTCGTATGAAAGGCTTAGCAGCCATCAGTGCAGGACTAAAAGTCAAAGGATTAGCTGAACAAGGCGGCGCAGCTTTAGAAGCTGTAAAAGCTGGCAACCTAAAAGATGTAGGCTCAACCCGCATACAAGCCACCATAGGCTCAACCAAGTCGCAATCCAACTCACAAAGCTATAGTGAGCAAAGCCAAGCCTCAACTATTCAAGCTGGGAACAACCTTGCCATCATTGCTACAGGCGGTGGCAAAGACAGTAATATCAACATCAATGGCAGTGACATCAGCGTCGCTAATAATGCCCTATTTAAAACAGAAAATGATTTAAATATAAACGGCGTGGCACAAAACGAGCAAACACGTAGCACCAACAAAAGCTCAAGCTTTGGAATAGGGGCTTATGCCGCTACCAACCCAGGTGGAGAGACAAGCGCAGGTATCACCCTTAACGCCAGTGGCGCTAAAGGCCATGCCAACAGTGACGCAACCACTTATGCCAACAGCCATATAAATGTGGGCGGCACCACAACATTAGATATCGGCAATGATGTCAATATCAAAGGCGGTGTACTCACCACAGACACACTCACAGGGCAAGTGGCAGGGGATCTAAACGCAGAGAGCCTGCAAGACACTTACCAGTATGACAGCAAGCAGAAAAACGCAGGGTTTAGTGCCGATATTGATTTAGCAACAGGAGCAGGCTCTAACCTATCAGTCAATGGTGGTAAGACTAACCTTGATGCCGACTATGCCGCCGTCACTGAGCAAACGGGTATCTATACCCAGAAATCAGACTTAAAGGTTGGCGGCAAAGGCAGCTTTAAAGGAGCCGCGTTCACCACAGCCACAATTGATGACAACCAAACCATCTTTGAACAAGGACTTGAAGTTTCAGATATTCAAAACCATAGCAATTATGACGGTGAGTCGATATCCGCTAGTCTTACAATCGGTAAAGCTAAAGACACCAATCCTGAACCCAGTATAAACGGTATAGGCTATGGCACAGATAGCGATAGTCAAAGCAGTATTACTAAAGCTGGTGTGACAGGTATGGCAGGACAGTCTGAGGTCACTACGGCTACTAAAGATAGCTTAAATGAGCTACTGGTCAATAGCTTTGATGCGAGCAGCGTTAATGAGGAGCTTGGTGCTCAGGTTGAGATAACGAGGGCTTTTGGGCAGGAAGTACCGAAGGCGATTGGGGATTTTGCAGGTAATAAGCAAGTTGAGCTTTTAAGACAAGGTAAATTCGAAGAAGCGGATAAATGGGCAGATGACGGTATTTACAGAGTTGCTCTGCATAGTTTAGTAGTTGCTATTGCAACAGGAAGCATTGATGGTGCTGTAGCCAGTGGCACAACAGCTGTATCCGTACCTGCTTTGGATAATTATCTTAAAGAACAAGGATTAGATGATACTGCTAGAGAAGCAGTATTGTTAGGGTTCTCAGCGAGTGTCGGTGCTAGCATTGGTGGTGATACAGCCAGTACTGTCACTAGTTTTAATCAGACGGATAATAATTATTTGCTACATTCAGAAATGAGAGCTTGGTCTAAAGCTATTAGAGACTGTGGTACAAATAAGCAATGTATTAGTAATAAAAATAAATATTGGATTGATCAATCTGATACTCGACAAGCTAAACTCAATAATGTATGTATTACAAATTATAACGCTAGTCAATGTGCACAGTTAAGAAAAGAGTATTTTAGTATAACGCAGACCAAAATAGATCCTAGGATGTCTGTTGTAATTTCACGGCCAGGAGGTTTTAAGGCAGCTTCACACGTACAAACTCAAAATGAGTCGGCAGAGCGTATATGGAGCGAGATAAGCAGAAATAACCCTAATAACTCTACTCTCGATAATATTGGATGGACAGTTCATGGAGCATATAAAGATAATGTCTCTACTGATGGTGCAGTCGGTGGTACGGGGATAAAAAATAGAGTTGGGGCTGTTGTTAATATTCAGAAACAGTCACAACATGAGACGGTTAGTGGTAGAAATATTGGGGTAGGAAGAGGGTTAAGCGGGAAAAATTGGAGTTTTAATCCTACAAAAGATGTTGATTTACGAGGAACATCTGCAAATTATAGAGACGCTTTGGATTTAGCTTTTCAAAAAACTGGTGTGCCGAAATCAAGTTTCCGTGTAACAAAATGGGGTAAGGATAAGAATGGTAAATCTATTCCTACTGAATATGTGGGACCTAATGGAGCTAACGTAAATTTAGATATACCAAAGTTAAATAATGTTAAAAGTAATGGTCAATTAGGGGAAGGTCCGCATGAGCCACATATTGGTTATCAGACTCCTGGGAAGGGGGTGGACCGAGTCAGAGGGCACATATTTGTCGATTATATTCCAACAACAAGGAGATAGATTTAATGTACATAATCAATGAGCTGGCGAAAAATTCAGAGATTATAGGTCTTAAATATTGTGTTATAGAAGGGCAAGAGGCTAAAGAAATAATATCTAAAGTTGTAATGAAATTTAAACCGCTAAAAACAAGTGGTCATTTGTCCATATCTAATAATAATGGTGTTATATCTTTAGATGATAACGAATTTACTTATACACTTCCAATGAAGAAACAAAAAGGTTATTTAATTTTTGATCAAGAAGGAAGTGATAGAAATTTAGTTTTTGTAGTCGATAATATTCAAAAAGTAGGCGAGTTAATGGGCGAATCTTTCGGAATTGAATATTTTTTATTTGACGAAAGATTAAATTTTTTAATAGCTGTGAATTGGTATGTTATTGAGGTATCTGGTGAATGTGAAGAACTTAAAAGTCTAATAAAGTAAATAGGCTTGGGTTTAAGCAACACCGAAGGTAAACCACAAGCCAACCTAAACGGTATTGGCTATGGCACAGATAGCGATAGTCAAAGCAGTATTACTAAAGCTGGTGTGACAGGTATGGCAGGACAGCCTGATGTCACTACCGCTACTAAAGACAGCTTAAATGAGGTATTGGTTAATAGTTTTGATGCCAGTACTGTCAATGAAGAGCTTGGAGCTCAGGTTGATATTACGAGAGCGTTTGGACAGGAAGCACCGAAAGCGATTGGGGATTTTGCAGGTAATAAGCAAGTTGAGCTTTTAAGACAAGGTAAATTCGAAGAAGCTGATAAATGGGCAGATGACGGTATTTACAGAGTTGCTCTGCATAGTTTAGTAGTTGCTATTGCAACAGGAAGCATTGATGGTGCTGTAGCCAGTGGCACAACAGCTGTATCCGTACCTGCTTTGGATAATTATCTTAAAGAACAAGGATTAGATGACACTGCTAGAGAAGCAGTATTGTTAGGCTTTTCAGCTAGTGTTGGTGCTAGCATTGGTGGTGATACAGCCAGTACGGTGAGTAGTTTTAATCAGACGGATAATAATTATTTAAGTCATAAGCAAATGCAAGCATGGATTGATGCTTTAAGTGTTGAAGGGATTAGTCCAAGACGTAGGGATCAAATTAATAGCTACTATCTGAAGCTTGATAGAGAGCAACAAGCAAGCTTTATTAATGATTGCCAAACTAATTATAATTATCAGAGATGCGCAGTGCATGTTAAAAGGTTTCATGAAGGTAATACTTATAAAGGTAATACACTTTTTGATCCTAACTTATATACTAAGGTTGAAAAGTTAGGAAAACTTAAGACAGGCTACTTAAAAAATACTGTTACAGCTCATAATGATTATGTTTTTAGTAATAATTCAAGACGGGAAGGTGATGTAGCGTATAGACAAGATGGAGTTGCTGGGGTTATAGCTCAAGGTGCGATAGGTGTTGGTGCTTCGCGTGGAGTGAAAGCAATTAAGGGTGGAGATAAAAGTAAATCAACTAATGCAAGTGACAATAATATTGGCAGAAATAATCCCAATTATGATAAGTCACGGCATGAGGCGATTAGTGGTCGAAAGTCAGATAATTACCTTAATCAACAGGCGAGTAAAAAAGTATCTCAAGTAACGGCACCTATTGATTTTGATGGGCATATTTTTAATGGAGAAATTAAAAGAAATGGTAGTGTGGTAGGAGGGCACTCAACAGCAACTAGCGATGTTAAGGTATTAAATGTGGTAAAAGTTCCTGATAAAAATGGTGTATATGAAGCCAGAATAGCTGTTTCCGATCCACATAATTCAGGTCGCTATATACCAAAAACAAATAATGGTGGTAAAGCAACTATGTTTCCTGACAACTGGACAAAAGATAGAGTAAAAGTTGAAATTGATGGGGCATATAAGAATAGAATTACTCACCCAGATCCTAATAAAGCGAGAAAAGGTATGTGGTACGGACGTACTCCATCTGGAGTTGCTGTAGAGGGGTATAGCAGCCCAAATACTACCGTGTACCCAGTTTATAATAAATAGGAATCGATCAATTATGAATTTTAAGTTTTGTTATTTTAAATTTCTTGACTCTGAAGATTTAACTCCCACTATCTGCACTAGCGAATCAGAAAATGATGATGAAAATTTAATCTCATCATATTTTTTAGATGATGGTGGAGCATCATTAGAGTCACATATTGAATATTTGACAGAGTGTTTAAAATATTTAAAAAACACCTCGATATATAATGCAGATATTAGCAGTAATTCTTATGGTGTTGAGCTATATAACAATAATGTAAAAATATTTTTTTTATATAGTGAGGATGAGGAGGTTATAGTAGATCGCTTTAAATTAGCAGAAGTTTTGAATGCATGGATTTTATTCTTGAAAAGAGAACCAAAAGAAGAGTATGAAGAGATTGTCAATATAGATTAGAAGTCAATACAAATAGGCTTAAGTATTGGCAACACTGAAGGTAAACCACAAGCTAATATGTAGGGTGCAGGCTATGGCAGTGATGGTGACAGTCAAATCAGGACAACCAAAGCTGGTGTAACAGGTATGGCAGGGCAGGCTGATGTGACCACTGCTACCAAAGACAGCTTAAATGAGGTATTGGTTAATAGTTTTGATGCCAGTACCGTCAATGAAGAGCTTGTAGCTCAGGTTGAGATAACGAGGGCGTTTGATCAAGAGCGTCGTAAGATAAAGACAGAGCTTAATAAAGATGAGAAAAAGCTTCGAGATGCCGCTAAAGAGCAAGAAGCATTAGGTAATTACACAGCCAGAGATGCTTTACTAGAACAAGCAAACGACATACAACAAAAAGCTTTATTGTTTGACGGTATCAGCAGTGCTTTATATGGGCCAAACGCTAATGGTGCAACAGGTTATGTTGCCAAAGCGGTAAGTCCCCAAGTGGCTTATAAAATTGGACAATACTTTAAAGACAATGACGTTCAAAACAGTATAAATAAAAACAAAGACCTTGCAGGAGTTAACAGCCCACAGCATCTACTCGCCCATGCACTATTAGGAGCAGCGGTAAGTGCTGCTACAGGTAACGATGCCTTAACAGGTGGCATATCTGCAAGCTCAGGGGAGGTCACTGCTACCTTACTGTCAAAATATATCTATCAGGTTGATGACTCAAGTGAGCTAACCGCTGAACAAAAGGACACCATTAGCAATATTACTACCTTAGCTGGTGTAGCAATAGGCGCTTCGACAGGTGAAGTCACTGATGCAGTGAATGCGGGTGAGACGGCAAAAGTGGCGGTTGAGGATAATAGCTTAAATACTATTTATGATGATAGCTGGTTAAAAAGGAATATCACTTATTCTTCATTTAACGATGCAATTGTGAAGTGTAAGAATACAGCACATGGCTGTTCGGCAGTCATTAAGAAATATTTAGAAGAACATCGTATCAATCATAAAAAGTTAAAACAACAATGTGGCGATGGTGGCTTTACTTGTCCACAATGGGAAGAGCTTATAGGTGCAAGTTTTCGGACAGCGGAGAAATTGGAAGACCCTGATGCCAGAAAAATCGCACTTATAATGCTTTCTCAGGATTTATTAGTGTTAGGCGAAGGCATTGGTTGGGAAGATAGAGCTTATAGTTATACTACAGATCCTTTGGCTGCAATCACACTTCTTTTAACTAGAAGACCCTCTAAAACTGGACTTACTAAACAGCAAGTTCAGCAAGCATTCAAGAATGCAGGTATTGTTTCTGGTGGCAGTATGGCAATGGACGCAGCCATGCAACAACTATTAACTGGGAACATAGATAGTACGCAGTTAATAGCTATGGGTGTGTCAGGAGCGATTTTTGGAGTAGCTTCGGGTACTGGGCAAGCTGGTAAGTATTCTACTACCAGTACTAATGCTGCAAAAAATACACAGACCTATTTCCGTGTAGAAGGTGGGGGAATAGGAAATAAAACGAGTCAAAATAGAATATGGGTAAATAATGATGGCACAATTACTATCAACCCAGGATGTAAAGGACAATTGTGTGTAAGTACTAAAGGACCTGAACATGCAAAATATTATTTAAGTGAGAAAAGACCAGGCGGTAAGGTAGTTGTATTTGAGGTTGATGCTAAGACACACCAGCAAATAATAAATAGTGTTATAGAACAACGATATGCCTCAAAGTTTCCTAATGCGCCTAAAGTAACAGATAAAACAACGCCTGGATTTTCTCTGGAGCTACCAAAAGTATGGAACGAAGTCTTAGAAAAAAATTCCTCAAATGCTAAAATTTTAACTGAAGAGCAATTTATAAAGGAGTTTGGAAAATATGAAAAATAATATGAGTATTGAATGGGATAAAGACAGTATTTTTGAATATTCTACATGTATAGCAGTTCTTATTAAAAATAGAGTTTTCAGTTTTATTTATAGCTATAAAGAAAATTTTATTTTAAACATGAAGTTAGATTTAGATTTGGATTTAAAAAATGGGAAGTTAAGCAAAAAAGATTATGATGATGAGCTAAGCAAAGGGTGTTATAGAGGAGGAATTTGGCAACTCAACTCTGATAACTTCGAAGAGTTTTTAGCATTAGATGAAGTTATGATATTAGAACCATCTTGTTTAAAATACTTGTTCTTTCAAGAGTTTGATGAATTAGAGCAAGCACAACTATACAAACTTGTAGAAGATAAACTAGCACATAACACAAATATTCCTTGTAATGGCAATCCAAGTGATTTTAAAAAGATTAATCAAATAGCGTCTAGGCTCCCACTTTTTTATATAAATTTCGATACTAAGGTTTACTTACATATGGATTGGGATAGAAGTCATGAAGATTACGTTTATGAAGGATGGTTTGCCAAAGCATTAGATTTTGGTTATCTAATTCCTGATAGTGAATGTTATTGGAAAGTAAACGGTAGAGACTTCTGGAAGTTCAGCAAAATATAGGAAGTCTCGAAATTAGCGCCAGCAGTCTTGATATTACCGCAGCAAGCTTAGACAACTCAGGTAAATTATTACAAACTGGTTCTGGCAAACTGTCTATTGCCACCAGCACACTCAATAATACCAATCAAGCCATTATCGGTCAAAACTTATATCCTAAAGCAGACTCGGGGGGGGGACTGTATTAGTAGATCACAGAACGGCTGCAACTATGGCGGTGAGTCGATATCCGCTGGACTGAATATTGGTAAATCCAAAGACACCAATCCACAAGCCAATCTAAATGGTATTGGCTACGGCACAGATAGCGATAGTCAAAGCAGTATCACTAAAGCCGTGGTCACAGGTATGGCAGGTGAGTCACAGGTGACTACGGCTACCAAAGACAGCTTAAATGAGCCACTTGAAAACACCTTTGATGCGAGTACCGTTAATGAGGAGCTTGGGGCTCAGGTTGAGATTACGAGGGCGTTTGGACAGGAAGCATCGAAGGCAGTTGGGGATGTTTCAAGCTATATGCAGCTTAAGATGATTGATAAAGGTGATATTGACGCTGCTGACAAATGGGCAGAAGGAGGTAGTTATCGTGTTGCTTTGCATAGTTTAGTAGTTGCTATTGCAACAGGAAGTATTGAAGGCGCTATAGCCAGTGGTACAACGGCTGTATCTGTGCCTGCCTTAGATAATTATTTAAAAGAACAGGGATTAGATAACACTGCTAGAGAAGCGGTATTATTAGGCTTTTCTGCTAGCGTGGGTGCTGCTGTTGGTGATGATACAGCCAGCACCGTGAGTAGCTTTAATCAGACGAATTATAATTATTTAAGTCATAAGCAAATGCAAGAATGGATTGATGCTTTAAAGAAAACAGGGAGTGATCCAAGACGTAGGGATCAAATTAATAGCTACTATCTGAAGCTTGATAGAGATCAACAAGCAAGCTTTATTAATGATTGCCAAACTAATTATAATTATCAGAGATGCGCAGAACACGTCAAAAAATTCCATGAAGGTAATACTTATAAAGGTAATACACTTTTTGATCCTAACTTATATTCTAAGATTGAAAAGTTAGGGAAACTTGAGACAGGCTACTTAAGAAATACTGTTACAGCTCATAATGATTATGTTTTTAGCAGTAATTCAAAACATGAAAATGAAGTTGCAGCTAGAGAAAGCCCGTTTTCACCTATAGCTCAAGCTGCTGTAGGTGTTTGTGCTTCGCGCAGCGTAAAATCGATTAAAGGTGCAGATAAGAATAAGTCAACAAAAGTTGCAAATGCTAATAATATCGGTAAGAACAATCCTAATTATAATAAGTCACGACATGAGGCGATTAGTAGTAAGCGAATACTTCCTACACCCTATGAAAAACAAAAGTTAGTTGATGAGCATTCGAAAAACAATTCATCGCCTTTAACAAACGCAGGAGCAGATAGAATTATTGATCTTACTACTCCACCTGGTAGTAAAGTTAAAGTTATGGGAGATAACGTATCTGGACCAGATATAAAAATTATATCAAATACTACGAATAAAATAGTTACTACAGTTCAGGTTAAATCAGTCAATGGTAACCCTAGAGCGTTTGAAAAGCGTGTTAAAGAGGATTTAGCTAAGTCTTTAGCATCAGGTCAAGGAAGTAAAATTATTGCTGTACAAGTTCCGAAGAATACACCGTCTGCTGATGTTAATAATTTAAAAGGTAAATTAGGAAACTTCACAACAAGTTCAGTTCAAGGACGACAGATTGTCGTAGTAGATAGTGGTGGAAAGGTGATTATACCCTTACAACCAATGACTAATTTTTCTAGAAAGTAGGAGTGTTGAATGAGTATTCCTTATAATTATGTAAATATTGAGACATTTAAAATGTTGTATGTAGGTGAAGCTAAGTTTTCAAGTAGACATTGGGGACTAATGGATCATGAAGGAGTGTCTATAAGGTTAGACTATTTAGGATATCCTGAAGAAAAGCGGTGTTATTTACCTTATTTTTTATTAAAAAAGCTATATACAGCTTTTGACAATATTGGGCAATATACTGGTATATTATTTCCTGGTGATTTATATGAGATATTTATTAATCAAATATTTACTTTTGAAGAAAGTGAACAAGCTCACGATAATAGAGAGGGCTGTTTTACATTAAATACTTATGATGACGAAGAAGGTTATATACACCTCTTGCCTTTATTGCCAGAACTTAAAAATCAGGAGTTATTAAAAAGCCTAGCTAATGATCCAACTCTTGATTCAGAATTATTGTTTAAGCTTTTAAGTAGGAATAAATTAAAAGGTAACATACAGAATGGCAATTTTTATAAATACCGTCATCCTAGATGGTCATTAGAATGGCTTAAATATTGTGAAAAGCTTGTAGAATCGAAATCTAACCTCAAGATACTAGATTATGATAACTTTTTAATATTGCCTGATTAAATCTGTTTAAGGGCTATATAAATATAAGTCTGATTAGCCTCATATTGCAGATATGGTCTGGATAAAGAAGTAGACAATCTTGCAGATGGTAGCATATAAAAGGTACGAGTTCCTAAAGTTAGAAGAATGATCGTTAAGCGTCGTAAGATTAAGACCGAGCTTAATAAAAAGGAGCAAGAGCTTCGTGATGCTGCTAAAGAGCAAGAAGCATTAGGTAATTACACAGCGAGAGATGCTTTACTAGAACAAGCAAACGACATACAACAAAAAGCTTTACTCTTTGACGGTATCAGCAGTGCTTTATATGGACCAAACGTCAATGGTGCAACAGGTTATGTTGCCAAAGCGGTAAGTCCACAAGTGGCTTATCAAATTGGACAAGTATTTAAAAAGAATGATCTGGACAATGCTGCTAATAATACAAATCTGGCAGGCGAAGGTAGCCCTGAACATCTATTAGTCCAGGCCCTATTAGGTGCAGCAGTTAGTGCTGCCACAGGTAACGATGTCTTAACAGGAGGTTTAGGCGCTAGTGCTGGAGAAGGCACAGTTATTCTATTATCTAAGTATATCTACAAGGTAGAAGATCCAAGTGAATTAACCGCTGAACAGAAAGACACCATAAGTAATATCACTACCTTAGCTGGTGTAGCTATTGGTTCTACCACGGGTGAAGTCACTAATGCCGTAAATGCGGGTGAAACGGCGAAAGTGGCGGTTGAGGATAATGGAATAGAAAACGTATTGCTTCCCCATGAAATTGATGAAATAAAAAATAATCCTAACTATTCTCGAGAACAACTGGAAGCCATTCAAAGGATTCCTGAAACGATAGGTAAGTTAAACATTGTGTTTAAGAAGAACGATAAAGGTCAGTTTATCGTATGCGTGCCTTATAGTAATAATAGTTGTGCCCCTAGGTCTAACGAAAGATATGCTAGTTCTCAAGAAGTCAAACAGGGTTTTCAAGATTTCGCTTTAGATGTTGTTCCAATTCCAGGTGGTACAGGTGCTGCAGTTGTTGTCAAAAAGACTGGTCAAGTCGTTGGAAAATATAAAGATGTCAGAACTGCTAAGAAAGCAGCTAATGACGCAATGGAGAAAGCTCGGATTGAGAATAATGTTTATCGTGACTCAGAATACGGTGCTAATTGGACTTCAACAAAAAAACTCTCAAGTAACACTAATTTAGCCTCTCATTGGCAGAAGCATAAGAATGAGTTTCCAGATCTTAAATCGCCAAATGATTATTATAGATTCGCAACAGATTTTGTTAGCAACCCTCCTGCTGGAACTTTAAAGAAAGTTAGAAAGAATGGTGATACTATTTTATATAACCCTCAATCAAATACTTTTGCTGTAAAAAATAAAGACGGTACTCCTAGAACAATATTTAAACCAAATCCTTCTGAACATAAATTTAATAATAACATGGAATATTTTAATGCCCAATAGCATGATTCATACTTGTAAAATTTGTGGTTATACTAATAAAAAATTTACTCCTTGGGGATCTGATGGTATGCACCCAATGTTTGAAATATGTCCTTGTTGTGGTATAGAGTCTGGATATGAAGATATATCTTTAGAGTCGATAGAACATCATCGAAAGAAATGGATGGAGTCTTTTAAATACAAATCAAATATCAAATATAGATATCAATTGGAAAGATACTTAGAACAAGCAGTAAAGTAGCTTATAAAAGGAATTGAGCTACTGGATAAACAGGGCAAACCGCTTATCACCTTTAATGCCAATGTCGGCGGTAACACCACCTTTGATGCAGGAGTGCTTGACAACCAAGGCGGCAGTACCCGAATCAACACCAAAGGCGATACCAAGCTTAATGCCGTGAACACAGGCTATCAAACCAATGCCATTGGGGATGCCAACAACTACTATAAACAAGGTGAAACCCGTGATATCGGTAGCCGTATCACAGGCACAGGCGATGTTACCATCCTCTCAGGTGGCGACATCACAGGAAAAGCTGTCACTATCAGCTCAGATAATGGCACAGTCGGTCTAAAAGCCGGTAATGACATCACTCTAACCGAAGGACGTCACACCAAAAACCTATCTACTGGCATTAAAATCACTGACAAAGGCCTGCTTAGCAAAACCACCACCCAAAACCGATTTGACAGCCAAAGTGACACCGCCATCAGCAATAGCATTGAAGGTAACAAAGTCATCTTTGATGCAGGTAACAACGTAAACCTGACGGCCACCAATGCTGTCAGTGATACCGGTACCTCTATAAAAGCGGGTAATAATGCCAACATTTTAGCGGCACAAAACACCTCAAGTAAAAGTAGTGAGAGCAGCACCAAAAAATCAGGTGTGTTTAGCTCAGGGGGACTTAGCCTAACCATAGGTAAGCAAAAAACAGAAAATGACAACACCCAAAGCGCACTGACCCATACTGGCAGCAATATCGGCGCGATAGACGGTAACGTCAGCATAGAAGCTAGCAACCATATCCAGCAAACAGGCAGTAACGTCATTGCAGGAATAGGCGATCGTCAGTCTGTTGACAGTAGCGATACAGAGCGTGGCAACATTGTCTATCAAGCCAAAGCGGTTGATATTGACAACGAAATGGATGTCTACACCAACCAAAATCAGCAAAGATTTAAACAAAGCGGCTTAACCGTCTCTGTATCAAACTCGCTTATCGATAGCGCCCAAAATATAGACAACCTCATCAATGCCGCAGGCAATACCAGCAGCCCTCGTATGAAAGGCTTAGCAGCTATCAGTGCAGGACTAAAAGTCAAAGGATTAGCTGAACAAGGCGGCGCAGCTTTAGAAGCTGTAAAAGCTGGCAACCTAAAAGATGTAGGCTCAACCCGCATACAAGCCACCATAGGCTCAACCAAGTCGCAATCCAACTCACAAAGCTATAGTGAGCAAAGCCAAGCTTCAACTATTCAAGCGGCGAACAACCTTGCCATTATTGCCACAGGCGGTGGTAAAGATAGCAATATCAACATCAATGCCAGTGACATCAGCGTCGCTAATAATGCCCTATTTAAAACAGACAACGACTTTAATATAAACGGCGTGGCGCAAAACGAGCAAACCCGCAGCACCAACAAAAGCTCAAGCTTTGGAATAGGGGCTTATGCCGCTACCAACCCAGGCAAAGGTGCAAGCGCAGGTATCACCCTTAACGCCAGTGGTACTAAAGGCCATGCCAACAGTGACGCAACCACTTATGCAAACAGCCATATTAATGTGGGCGGCACCACAACATTAGATATCGGCAATGATGTCAATATCAAAGGCGGTGTACTCACTACAGACACACTCACAGGGCAAGTGGCTGGTGATCTAAACGCAGAGAGTCTACAAGACACTTACCAGTATGATAGCAAACAAAACAATGCAGGCTTTAGTGCTGATATAGACCTCTCAGGTAATGCTCAAGCTAACAGCCTATCCATTAACGGTGGCAAGACTAACCTTGATGCCAACTATGCCGCCGTCACTGAACAAACGGTTATTTATACCCAGAAAGCAGACTTAAAGGTTGGCGGCAAAGGCAGATTCAATGGCGCTGCCTTAACCACAGCCACCATTGAAGATAACCAAACTGTCTTTGCTCAAGGCATAGAAACCTCAGATATCCAAAACCACAGCAATTATGACGGTAAAGCCATAGCTGCTGGTATTAGCATCGGTAAAGCTAAAGATACCAACCCTGAAGCCAACCTAAACGGCATTGGCTATGGCACAGATAGAGATAGTCAAAGCAGTATCACTAAAGCCGCGGTCACAGGTATGGCAGGGCAGGCTGATGTGACCACTGCTACCAAAGACAGCTTAAATGAGGTATTGGTTAATAGTTTTGATGCCAGTACCGTCAATGAAGAGCTTGGTGCTCAGGTTGATATAACGAGGGCTTTTGGCACAGAAGCACCAAGGGCGGTTGGGGATTTTGCTCAAGAAAAGCAAATTGAGCTTTTAACGCAAGGTAAATTCGAAGAAGCTGATAAATGGGCAGATGACGGTATTTACAGAGTTGCTCTGCATAGTTTAGTAGTTGCTATTGCAACAGGAAGTATTGATGGCGCTATAGCCAGTGGTACAACGGTAATCACCCCAAAAAATAATAACACGTAAAAGTAGAAACTAACTGCTAAAATACCAGCAGGAGATTTCGACATGAAAAAATCAAGATTTACCGACACTCAGATCGTTAATATACTCAAACAGGCAGAACAAGGCGTACCTGTCAGTGACATACTGCGTGAACACAATATAAGCCAAAGTACTTTTATAATGAGGAACGTTAAGAAACAGTCTGGGAGACTGTTTTAGTGACGCAAGGCGGAGCGATAGCGAAGTTCGAGCAAATACGGTGGTATGGATGCCTCACTGATTACCCGTCTTAAAGAATTAGAGGCTGAAAACGCTCGCCTGAAAAAGATGTACGCCGAAGAGCGTCTAAAATCAGACATCTTGAAGGATGCCATGTCAAAAAAGTGGTAGCGCCTTCTAGGCTCAAAGAGCTTGCTCAGCATTACATCAAAGCCAGAGCCATTAGCGTACGCTTGGCCTGTCTGATCTTTAACATCAGCATAACCTGCTATTACTATCAGCCAAAGACAGCGGATGAGAATGAGCAGATAGCCAAGTTGTTGATTGATTTAACAAACCGTCATAAAAACTGGGGCTTTAAACTATGCTTTTTATACTTAAGAAATGTATTGGGGTTACCTTACAACTATAAGCGAGTTTATCGTATCTACCGTGAGCTTGAATTAAACCTGAGAATAAAGCCTAAACGTCGTATTAAACGAGACAAACCAAAAAAGCTTGTTGTGCCCACTTGCATCAATCAAAGCTGGAGTATGGACTTTATACACGATGCCTTAACCGATGGTAGAGCTATTAGACTCTTTAACGTCATTGATGACTTTAATCGTGAAGCATTAACCATAGAGGTCGACTTCTCACTACCTGCTCAAAGAGTGATACGCAGTTTAAATCAGCTCATAGAGTGCCGTGGTAAGCCTAATCAAATTAGGTGTGATAATGGTCCTGAGTATATCAGTAATGACTTAAAGGACTGGGCAACTAAGCAAGGTATCGTTATTGAATATATTGAGCCTGGTAATCCTCAGCAAAACGCCTATGTCGAGCGGTTTAATAAAACAGTACGTTATGATTGGCTTAATCAGGAGTTATTTGAAAGTTTAGTTCAAGTGAGACAGCAAGCCCAAACTTGGCTCAATCACTATAATAACGAGAGACCCAATATGGGTAATGGTGGATTTACGCCGATTCAGAAACTTTATATGGCAGCTTAGTTCTACTTATTTAGTGTTTTAAATTTGGGGGTATTTCCGTTATAAAGAAGGTTCAAAAGTTTAGGTGTAATGGACAAAATTCAGGCTGAGACCCCCTTTAAAGCTATATACTATAAGTATTTGCAAGGATTGAAAGCCATGAATCAAAAAACTGCCCTTTTTGTGGTGAAAAACACACGAAAAAGAATGGTTATAAATCAGGGAAACAGCAGTACAAATGCCTTGTTTGTAATCGGCAGTTTTTAGGTGGCAGGCGGCTCAATAATACAACTTTGTGGCAAGAATATACTCAAGGTAAACAGACTTATAAACAACTTGCTCATAAGTATGGCTGTAGCATAAAGACCATACAAAGGCGACTAGATACTATTGAGATAAAGTCACTTAATAAGCTACCTACTCGTGCCAACATAGTGATGGACACGACCTACTTTGGTAGAACATTTGGCTTAATGGTATTTCTCGACTATACAAGCAAAGCGGTATTACACCACCGTATTATTCACTATGAGACCAACGCTCTGTATAAACTGGGAATAGAGCATATAAAATCACAAGGCATTGATATCACTAGCATTACTTGCGATGGAAGACGAGGTCTTAATGCTTTGTTTAAAGATATACCGATACAAATGTGCCAGTTTCATCAGCTACAGATCATCACTCGATACTTAACTCGTAGGCCTCAAAATATCGCAAGTATTGCACTTAGACAGCTAGCTTTAAATATAAAGGATTATGATAAGACAACGTTCATTCAGGACTTGGATAGATGGTATTTAACTCATGAGGACTACTTAAATGAACGTAGTACCAATATAGATACTGGTAAGACTTGGTACACCCATAAGCGTCTTAGAAGTGCCTATAGAAGCTTGCGAGTAAATAGTGATTGGTTATTCACTTATAGAGAATTAGATGACTTAAACATTCCAAATACAACTAATTCTCTAGAAGGTTTGTTTAGCGAGTTAAAACGCCAATTAAGCAGTCATAATGGGCTCAATAAACAACGTAAGCTTAAGTTTATTAACAACTTTTTAATGACATACTCTGCAGGTTAGCCTGAATTTTGTCCATTAGAGACTAACCGCTCGTTTTTAGCCTGAATTTTGTCCATTACACCAAAGTTTATTATAATAAAGTGACAAATAATGCAGTTGTGGTAGATAAATCAGGAAAGTTCTTAACTGGCTTTAAGTTACAAACGAATTCGTCACAATATCAAAATTATATGAAAAATGGAGTGTTAAGATGAGTATAGTTTTATCTAAGTTTGCTGAATCTTTTGTAAATGAAAGACTAACTGCTGATATATTTGCAGATGCGTATATGGAACTTTGGAAAATTGAAAGGGATTTAGAGTTAGCCTCACAGGATACAGGGATGTTAAGTCAGGTTAACTCAACAATATTTCTAATGGCAGATCTTTATAATCCTGAGTCTGATAGAGATGATTATGAGTTTGATGAAAAAAAATTACGTTTGAATGTTAAAAAAGAGTTAGAAAAACTAAAAGAAGAAGGGTATTCCCTTGAATTTATATAATGTCGAGAATACCCCAACTTTTTTACATCTAAATAAGGTTAGCCATAAAAGCTAATAAAGCATCTACTCGCCCATGCACTTTTAGGAGCAGCAGTCAGTGCTGCCAAAGGTAATGATGCCTTAACAGGGGGCATACTCACGACGTTTATTGGCAAAGAATCTGTCTAATCTATCCATTGCATCTTCTAAGTCTAATAAGTTAGGTAGGAAGACCACACGGAAGTGATCGGGCGCATCCCAGTTAAAGCCAGTACCTTGTACCATCAATACTTTTTCTTCGATGAGTAAATCCATCATAAACTGCATATCATCTTCAATTGGGTAGATAGTGCGGTCTATTTTCGGGAAGCAGTAGAACGCCCCTTGCGGCATGGTGCAAGAAATGCCTGGGATAGCATTTAATCGCTCAACAGCCAGTTGACGTTGTTTATATAAGCGCCCTGATTCTGCGGTCAAGTCGAGCATACTTTGGTAGCCGCCCATCGAAGTCTGGATAGCGTGTTGAGCTGGCACGTTGGCGCACAGACGCATTGAGGCTAGCATGTCCAAGCCCTCGATAAAGTCGCTGGCGTAGTCTTTGTTGCCTGATAACATCAACCAACCGGCACGGAATCCGGCAATACGATGTGATTTAGACAAACCGTTATAGGTCAAAATAAATACATCTTGTGCAAGCGTACATAGCGGCGTGTGTACCGCATCATCATATAAAATTCGATCGTAAATCTCATCCGCCATGAGCACTAGATTATGTTCGCGCGCCAATTCGATAATCTCTAATAGGATGTTATTAGAATAAAGCGCACCGGTTGGGTTATTAGGGTTAATTACCACAATACCGCGGGTTTTGTCAGTGATTTTTGAGCGGATGTCTTCAATATCTGGCTGCCAGTTATTATCCTCATTACAACGATAATGAACGGCTGTACCGCCTGCTAAGTTAGCCGCTGCTGTCCATAATGGATAATCTGGCATCGGGATTAAGACCTCATCACCATCATTCATCAGCGCTTGCATGGTCATGACAATCAGCTCA
The DNA here is from genome assembly GCF_057396205.2 of Psychrobacter sp. CX14. Taxonomy (NCBI): domain Bacteria; kingdom Pseudomonadati; phylum Pseudomonadota; class Gammaproteobacteria; order Moraxellales; family Moraxellaceae; genus Psychrobacter; species Psychrobacter sp. CX14. Next base: position 1,355,060 of record NZ_CM183187.1, read on the forward strand.
GAGACTCCATTGCCAAGGTAAACATCACGCACATCGACAGCAGATAGCAATCCTTTTGATTGATAATATTGCAATACTGCTTTTCGCGCTGAGAAGATACCTTGTGAGTCAGAATAACCGGTCGAGTTATGCAAATTTAGCGCAACATCCTGCAGAATCTCATGCGGCGCATCTAGGTTGAACGGGGCAGGGTTGCCGACGTTTAGCTTTAAGATACGCTGACCTTGTGATTCCATTTGCATGGCTGTTTTTAACAAAGGGCCACGAATGTCATAACAGACGTTTTGAAGTTTTTCAGATTTTCTTAAAGGCTGCTGAATATTGCTACGCTTTGAATTTGTCATGGTTGACTCGCTCGTGCTAGAGGTTGAAGAGGGGATTGGTGTAGATGATTTTGAGGCATTACTACTATGGTTGCTATTAGCGGTCTCATTTGGATTATTATCAGTGGAGTTTGCTTGTTGATTGTTATCGGTATCAGATTCCCCACGTAATAAATAACCTTCTGAGCAGCCCAATATGGTGGCGAGCGCAGGCAATTTAGAGGAGACGATGCCGTTAATACCACGCTCCCAATTAGAGATAGCGCCGCGGCTGACTTTAGAGCCCGATTCTGTCATTAATTGCGCTAATTGCTCCGCTGTTAGCCCTTTGGCTTTACGCAGTTTATTTAGGCGTTTGCCTTGGGCTTTGTAATCCGACTGCTCATTCATGCCTGCGTCCTTTTATTTTTATTTCATTTCTTCGCTATATTGTGATGAACCAATGTAAATAAATCTCTTAATGCAAGATATTATTGCATTCTAATATTATTATCAATAGCCACTTTTGCAAGATATACTTGCATTTCTATTCAATGTTAATTATCTAACGCTGTTGAGCATCCTTATTTTTTATTATGATTGTGTAACGGTTTATTTATGACAGTCTATATAAGTGCCTATAAGATAGAAATAAGGTGCTGTTCAGATAAATCAATTTGAACAAAGCAGTACGCGCCCACATAATAAGAGTCAGATGTACTAAAGTAATTAAGGACAAGTTATGAAAGATTCACAGTTGACCAAAGAAGAGATCGCACAATTAACAGATGCGGATTGGCGGGCACGCTTGAGCGATGAAGAGTATCGAGTGCTGCGTGAAAAGGGGACAGAGCGCCCTTTTACTGGTATTCATAATAATATGAGCGAGCAAGGGGTCTACCGCTGCAAAGGCTGCGGTGCTAAATTATTTGATTCAAGTAATAAATTTGATGCAGGTTGTGGTTGGCCCAGCTTCGATGCCACACTTGATGAGAGTGCAGTGGATGAGCACCTAGATACCTCGCATGGCATGCGCCGCGTAGAAGTAACCTGTAGCAACTGTGGTGGGCATTTGGGTCATGTATTCCCAGATGGGCCGAGAGAAACCAGTGGTTTACGTTACTGCATTAACTCGGTAGCGATTGATTTGGAACCAAAAAGCTAAATATGAGATAACTGCTTTCTGGGATTAGGCAGCCTTTAGAAATAATGGGTAACACTTACAAGTGTTATCCATTTTGTTTTTTAACTATGATGTTAAACTAGGTATATTAGTAAAGGCTGATATATTACTTTTAATAAAATACCAATACAGATATAACTAGAATAAGGCTTACGCAAGTGAGTAGTGACTGAATATCATTTATTCGAGCAGTATAAAAGGTAGAGCCAGACGCTTAACAAATAATATTCAGTCATCTATTTAATGTTGAGTGCTATTACTTGTGTAAATCCTATAACATCTAAAACAGTCATCGGTTTTAACGAGAGTTGATATGCGAATACGTAAATTATTTAAATTTGAGAACGCTCATATTGTGCGTAATTGTAGTTCTGACAGATGCAAGCGCTCAATACATGGACACAGCTATCAGATTGAGCTTATTTTGCAAGCGGACAGATTAGACAATGGTCAGATGGTCTATGATTTTGGGCTATTAAAGTCGTCTATTAAAGATATTATCGACAGCTTTGACCATGCGATATGCTTTTGGAACAAAGATGACCCTGAGTATATTTCCATGTGTAAGCAGTTTAGTGCGCGCTGGATTAGTCTGCCAGTATCACCCTCTGCTGAACAATTCTCGCGTGTGATTTTCTTTTGGGCACAAAGTATTTTAAACCAAACCAAAATGGCCAATGGTGAAGCAGGAGTAAGCGTTTATTCTGTGATTGCGCATGAAACCGCGACAGGTTATGCGCAATGTTTCGCTGAAGATGTTAGCAATGCGCACATGGGTGTGTTAACGCTTGAAGACTTTGAGTTTAGTGATCAGGTCAAGCAAGAATGGAGCGACCCTAAAATGTATGACAAGCTGATAGCAGGCGAGCCATTTATAAACCCTGAAGTGACCTTACAAGTTAAATAGCAATCATGGCAGATAATAACTATGACAGAACAAACAGTCACCCATACTTTAAAGTCTGAACAGGACACGCAGCGTTTGGCACAGCAATTGGCTAAGGCTAATATCACAGGTAGTGTCTGGCTATCTGGTGATTTGGGTGCCGGTAAAACGACGTTAACCCGTTATTGGCTTAGAGCGCTTGGGCATGAGGGCGCGGTAAAAAGCCCGACCTATACCTTGGTTGAGCCTTATGAGTTAGCGACGTCTACTCAGTCTAATATTAAGCGCGTTTATCATGCTGACTTATATCGTCTGCAAGATCCTGAGGAGCTCTCCTTTATTGGCTTCGAAGAGTATCTGGAGGATGAGCGGGCACTGGTTATTATTGAATGGGCAAGCCGTGCTGAAGAGTATTTGCCGCAGCCAGTTATGACTCTTAATATTGCGGTAACCAAGCAGAACGAGCAAGAAGTGAGAGAAGTCACTGTAACTTATGCAGATAGTATACGCTTTGATGCGCCTAGATTCGATTAAGCGATCGTTTAGGCTTATTTATTCAAATTAGTTTCTAGAAGCATCAGACTGTTAGCCAAAATAAATTTATTCACATCAATCGTTGACCTCTTTAATGACATTACCCAGTAATTCCGTTCACTCTGTTAGCCAAGACAGCGCTATCGTACAACCGAGCCACAGTAACCGTATCAAAAAGCTGCCGCCGCTGCTAGTTAACCAACTTGCAGCTGGTGAGGTAGTCACGCGTCCGGCTTCTGTGGTTAAAGAGTTGGTTGAAAATGCCATTGATGCCGGTGCCAAAACCATAGAAATTCGTATTACCCAAGGCGGTATGGGCATTATTGAAGTGGCCGATGACGGCTGTGGTATCCATCCGGATGATATGGTGATGGCGGTTACTCGATTTGCCACCAGTAAAATTGCTGATGTGGCGCACTTACAAGGTATTGCGACGCTTGGGTTTCGGGGAGAAGCTTTAGCAGCGACTGCGGCGGTATCTCGATTAACCTTAAAGAGTAGTGCTGATAGCGATGGGGTGGGTCGTGAGTTAAATGTAGCAGGTATTTTAGAGGACACGCCTGCGTTAATGCCTGTAGTACATCCGCAAGGCACGACGGTGACCGTAAAGGATTTATACTTCAATGTGCCGGCACGACGCGGAAATTTAAAATCTATTTCGACAGAATATGCGCATATTGAATCGGTGGTAAAGCAGTTGGCCTTAGTTGCCAGTGACATCACCTTTACATTATGGCATAACGACAAGCGACGCTTTCATTTTGAAGCGGTTAAAGCAAATGGTTTGTCTCAAGCTGTGGACACGCAGGCTTTATATACTCAGACCTCAAGTAATAACTCTAATGGTACTACTAGCAGTGATAGTGGGTTAATAAAATCACATATGATGCAATCTGTATTGGCACGGCTGCAATCTATTTTGCCAAGCTTGCACGCTCAATCTGGTTTGCTTGATGACAATAAGCTGCAACCCTTATTTATCGATTTAGAAGGGTTACGTCCTAAAAGTGCTTTGTCTGCACAAAATACTCAGCCCTTGGCGATTTCTGGCTTCATAATACCAAGTACGAATTCTACTATTAATCCCCCTAGTAGCTACAAATTGATTTATATTAATGGGCGACTGGTAAAAGACAGACGTATCGCACAGAGTATGCGAGACAGCGTAGGCGAAGGGCAGCAATTGGGCTATGTACTGTTCTTTAATTTGCCGACGGCGTGGCTTAATTTAAATGTACATCCCTCAAAGCAGTGTATTAAGATTCAAAACCTTGCCAATATCATGGCCCATCTAGAAGTAGGCGTGCGTGATGCCTTGCAAAGCTGGAAAAAGCGACAGCCTAAGCCTAGTCAGAACCAAAATACAGGTCAGAATAGCAGGGGTGCAGATTTACAGCAACGACAATCCCAGTCTCAAACATTAGCGTTTACTGGCAGGTTTGAGGCGTCCAAGGTTCCTGTAATTAATGAGCGCTTTCCAGATAATCGTTCTTATGACCGAAGCCCTAATGATTCTATTCAGCATAATAAAAGTCTGGTAAATGAGCCGTTGGTTAATTATCAAAACAGCTTAGCAATAGCTTCTGCCTTACCTAAAGAGACTTCTGAGCCTGAGAGTTGGGGCTCGTCAGTGCAAAGTGAGGCATTGCTATCACTGCCTTTATATCGATGCTTATATTTATTAGAGCTCACTGATATTGATTCTGACTTATTAGAAAATCTAACTCAAGACGATAGGGGTCAGAATAAGTCATCACGATTGGTATTATTACAACAAAACGATATGCTGTGGTTATGTACTGATTTTCATCTGATAGAAGCCTTGGGCCACGATAATGCATCAGTGGAGCAGGTAATGGGCAGTTATGAGCAGTGTGATGAGACAAATAGGCTGGCATGGCTAAATCAAAGTATGCATCATCGGCTAATGGCGTGTAATGATAGTGATGACGTATCTCGCTTACAGGCTTCGATACAGCAGAAAGTAGCAGCCAAGCTGACGTTGCAAGAGATGATGAAAATGATGCTCGGGCAAGGTAAGTAAGTAGGTTTAGGGTTTTAGATAAAATAATAGCGATTAAGATGACGAAGAGTATAGAGCATGATTGAGACGGCAGAGCAGCGTAATCCTAAAAAGATAAGTGAACAATTACCCGATAATGCAGTGGTTTGTTTGATGGCACCTACGGCCAGTGGTAAGACCTCGCTTGCATATGAGCTGTATGAAACGGGTCGTTTTGAGATTATCTCTGTTGATTCTGCGCTTATTTATAAAGATATGAATATTGGTACAGCTAAGCCGACAGCAAAGGAGTTAGCACAGTTTCCGCACTATTTAGTCGATATTATTGAACCCAATCAGAGTTATAGTGTGGCAAGCTTTGTTGCCGATGTGGATGCGCTTATCAAACAGATTCATGCGCGTGGCAAAATCCCGTTATTGGTTGGCGGCACTATGATGTATTATATGGCACTGTTTTCAGGATTATCACCGATTCCAGAAACTGATTTTTCTATCCGTGAACAGGTAGAAGCATGGCGTCAAAAAGCGGGTATTGAAGCGCTACATGATTATTTAAAGCAAGTCGATCCGGATATAGCGGCTCGGTTAAACATCGGCGATACTCAGCGTATCACACGTGCCATTGAAGTATATAAACAGACCAATAAACCATTAAGTGAGTGGCAGGATTTACCTAAGCTGGCGTTGTCAGATAATCCAGATCAATATTGGCTCGGTCTTGCGGTTATGCCGGACAGAAAATGGCTGCATGAGCGAATTGAGCTGCGTTTAGAGATGATGTGGAAAGCAGGCTTTATAGACGAGGTGTTATCACTGATTAAAGATTACCCGTTAGCGCCTGATATGCCGTCCATGCGCTGCGTGGGTTATCGTCAAGTGATAGACTATCTAATCGCAACCCAGCATCCAGCAATAAAAAATCTTATACTTAATGATAATTTTACTGACAATAAACAACATGACTGTGAGGCTGTAGACGAGGCTATTGCTTGTCAAGATATGAAAAATAAGGCATTATATGCGACAAGGCAGCTTGCAAAGCGCCAATATACGTGGCTTAGGAACTTAGTTTCTACTTATGAAAAGCCAGACGATGCGTCCCCATTAGAAGCGAGTAAGGCGGTATACAAATTCTCTACTATAAATGATGCAAAGCATTATCTCTTTAGTCGACTTTAATGTGTATGATGGGTTAATGCTATTTATTATAGTGGCGTGTCTTTTATATGCCTTAACCATCCGCACTGCATCCGATTGTTACAGGCTAGTGTAGATAGGCAGTCACATATAGCAAAACAAGTATAAAAAACAAGTATAAATAGTCATACGATAGCTATCAAATGTAAGACAATAGATATAACTGTACTATAGTCATCACTGCTATAAACTGTTACGGTGTTAAGATAACTTTAAGTAAGATGTTGTGATTTGAGCAGTCGATTTTCATTGCTGTATTTGACTCTTAATGACTGTGCCCCCATTTACTAATAACAACCAAGTATAAATTAAGGTGTACAGATTCTCATTATAATTATTTGTCATCCACTTATAATAAATTAAAAAATTAAGGAGACATCTATCATGTCTAAAGGACAAACATTACAAGACCCATTTTTGAATTCGCTTCGTAAAGACCGTATTCCTGTTTCCATCTTTTTAGTAAACGGTATTAAGCTCCAAGGGCAAATTGAATCATTTGACCAATATGTGGTATTGCTTAAAAATACTGTTAGCCAAATGGTTTATAAACATGCGATCTCAACAGTTGTTCCAGCACGTAACCCACGCAGCAGCGGTACAGCACCTGTGGGCAGCACAGGTCAACAGCCTGTCGGCTATCAAGGCGGCTTCGGTAGCGCACCAAGTGGCGGTTTTGATCGTGGTTCGGTAGGCTTTGAGCCAGGCGGATTTGCAAGTAAACGTAGCAGCTTCAATCGTGGCGGCGGATTTGCAGATCGCGGCTTTAATCAAGAACGTGGCGGCTTTGTACAAGAGCGCGGATTTGGTGTAGAGCGCGGCTTTGAGGGTGATCGCGGTTTTGATTCTGATCGTACTTTTGGTGTCGGTAGCAATCGTCCACAGCGCGGTTTTGATGATCGCAACTTTGAGAAACGTGGCTTTGATGACCCAAGTGGCCCAAGCACGCACAGTAACCACGATACGCCGCCTAAAGGATTTGGTGAAGACGAATAATAGTCAACGATCAGTCGTATCTAATAAGCTGAATGTAATGTAATATTATGAAGCTTATTTACTAATCAAATACCAATAAAAGTCTTTACTAGCGTTTATGGTTTTATTTACTCTTATTGTGTCATTCATATTTAAACCTGCTTTTATTGCAGGTTTTTTTAATGCAGTCTATTTAATGAATCAAGATAAATACAATAAACCGTTTATTCCGTAGTGGCTCACATGTATTCACATTCGAAGCACTGCGTTGGTCCAGTAGACTGTGCTAAACTTAACCTTTAAAATGCTTAGAGAGACTTTTCTTACTTTAGATTAGGCGTTAACATCTGTCTATTAAATAAGCGACTTCTGGCATTTCCATTCTTTATCAAATCAGCTACTTATTATGAAAGCACCCTTTTCACATCCGACAGCAGAGCAGTATATAAAATTTGCCACTGATGCCATTCGCACGGAGCATGCCGCGTTAGAGTTGTTAATCGAACAACTTGATGAGCGCTTTGTTCAAGCATGTGAGCTGATTTTAAATTGCCGTGGTCGTGTGGTAGTCACAGGCATGGGTAAATCTGGTCATATTGGCCGCAAAATTGCTGCTACCTTTGCCTCTACGGGCTCACCTGCCTTTTTTATGCATCCTGGTGAGGCCGGCCACGGCGATTTGGGTATGCTAGTAAAAGGTGACATATTGCTAGCAATTTCTAATTCGGGTGAATCTGATGAGATTAAGACCCTATTGCCAGTAGTCAAACAGTTGTCTATCCCCTTGATTAGTATCAGCCGTGATAAGCGCGGCATGTTACCAAAAGCTGCGGACGTGGCCTTAACTTTAGGCGCGTCAGAAGAAGCGTGTCCGCTAGGGTTGGCACCAACCTCCAGTACTACGGCAACCTTAGCCTTAGGTGATGCGATTGCGGTCGCACTGGTACATGCCCGTCATTTTACCTCTGAAGATTTTGCGTTATCGCATCCGGCAGGGGCACTGGGTCGCAAATTATTGATGCGTGTCAGTGACCTGATGCATCAAACAGAAAAAGACTTGCAGTTACCAATCGTTAATAAAGAAACCAGTTTGCATAAAGCACTGTTTGTGATGACCAGTGGTCGTTTGGGTATGGCTGTGATTGTTGATGATAAGACGCGGGTGGTCGGTATATTCACCGATGGTGATTTAAGACGCGCGTTAGAGAAGCACATAGATTTAAAAACGCCAATGGCCGATATCATGACGGCCAATCCTCAGCAGGTGTCAAAAGACATGCGTGCCTCTGATGCCTTGACCATGATGAATGAAAAAGCGATCAATCAGCTGCTTATTGTCGACGAAAAGCAGCATCTAGAAGGAATTATCACCATCCACGACTTATTAAAAGCAGGGGTGAGTTAACCTTGTAACTGAAGGCTTATAGGGCTTATTGTTTAATCCCGAAATTCGCTTTAATCACGAAATTCGCCAGAATATTTAAGATGTCACAGCGTTCATTCATCCTATAAAATATCAAGAACATCCAAAATAAAGTATTTAAAATTAAAACACTATTAGACGAGATGAGACAAAAGGAATAAGCAATGCAAGATTTAATTAAAGCTGCGGGCAACGTAAAATTACTGGTACTTGATGTCGATGGTATCTTGTCGAATGGTTATATCACTTATGATGCCAACGGTATTGAGACCAAGTCTTTTAATGTCAAAGATGGCATCGGCGTGAAGTCGCTTAAAACAGCGGGCGTTAAGACGGCCATCATCACGGGTCGTTCAAGCGCTATGGTTGATAAACGTGCCAAAGAGATGGGTATTGATTATGTGGTGCAAGGTCGAGATGATAAACTTGCTGCATTAAAAGAGCTATTGAGCGATTTATCTATAGAGTTGGCCGATTGCGCCTATATGGGTGATGATTTACCTGATATTAAAGCGCTACAGTCGGTGGGGTTTTCTGCTACTGTACCTAATGCGCATCAAGACGTCTTAAGCCGTGTGATGATGGTAACCACACGTGATGGCGGTGAAGGGGCAGTTCGTGAAGTCTGCGATTTAATCTTAAAAGGCCACGGCAAATACGATGAGTATTTAAGCCAATATATCCTCGACTAAATACTGAGTAAACGAGATAGCCTAAATTTAGTGAACTAAACCATAACTCTGAGCGCCTCAATGGTGCAGCGTGGTATAGTTAACCTAATAATTTTTTGTAGTGACAAAGAGGTTTAATGAATACGCGTTTCTTATTTATCTTATCGCTGTTAGTGACGGTGTTTGCGGTTTGGTTCTATCGCAATCAGGGCGAGCTTGACTCTGTGATTAACCTCTCTGAGACCAATATCGAATATGAAGCAACCGATATCTTAGCGGTGCAAACTAATGAAAATGGCTATGCAGAATACTCACTAACTGCCGACGACCTAACGCATTATGCAGCTGAGAATTCTGATAAAATGAATGGTATGACATTAAACTGGCGCCCCAATGCTGACAGAAATGTTGTGGTCAATGCTGATGAAGCGACCATATATCATGAGCAGTCCAAAGTGGTTATGACCAACAATGTGCTCTTCTCAAGTCGTCAGTCGACAGATGCACAAGGAGATGTTAAGCCGCCAATGAAGCTGGTTGCTGAGGAGCTGATTGGTGATTTAAAGGCCAAAAAAGTCTATAGCGATAAGCCGATTGAGGTGACTCAAGCTGAAAATAGCTTTGATTCAGCAAGTTTTAAGGCAGATATGAGTACAGGTGATTATGAGTTTGAGCAGGTTGCTGTCACTTTTATGCCGCCTGCGCGTAATGACCAACCTGTATTCTAAATCGATCATATCTTGCAATATCATTCATTCTTTAAACCAATAACAGTTAGCTTATAAACTCAATTTATAGATAAGCCATAACGCAGATAGGTTAGGCGAGCAGCTAACGATATAATAAGATAGATGCTAAACTATATCGCTCTTTGCCTAATTGAATAGGCGGGGCAATACCCCCATATAAAGACCATATCATATAAAATATTAGACATTATTTTTAGGCCATAATCTTAGGAACGACACTGTGAATCAACGCTCTAATACCATAGCGCAGCACCTTGCAAACACTCTATTAAATCAAGCCAGAAAAGTAACAATGGTGGCTGTTACCACAATGGTAGCAGTGGCTTCATTTAATGCTTATGCTTTGCCGTCTGATGCGCAGCAGCCCATCCGTTTGTTGGCAAACAAAGCAACTTATAGTGAGCGCACTGGGGTGACTTCTTATTCAGGTAATGTCACCATTACCCAAGGGACGTTGAAGCTTGCAGCGGATAATATTACCGTTAATCTATCCGATAATCGTAGCATTCGCTCGGCCATTGCTACGGGTCGTCCAGCGACAATGCAGCAAGTGGTGACCAAAGAGAAAGGCCTTGCCAAAGGTCAAGCAAATAAAATTGATTACAATGCCCAAAACGGTATCGTGACGCTAACGGGTAATGCTAAGTTAACCCAAAACGGAGCCAGCTTCTCAGGTAATGAGATTCGCTACAGCTTAAAAGTGGGTGATGTGGAAGCCACAGCCGGTGGTAGCCAACGTGTAGAGCTTATTTTCCCACCAAGTGAATCGAATAGCCGTAGAGGAGTAAGATAAGTTATGGCCACTCAGCAGATTAACGCCGACCAGGTAACAGATACGCGACCTGTCTCTACGTCAAACAACCAAACGACCACATTAACCATGCGCAGCTTAGCCAAACGCTATGGTAAGCGCTGGGTGGTTAAGGATGTGTCATTTAGTGTTGAGCAAGGTCAGGTTGTGGGTCTGCTAGGGCCAAACGGTGCCGGTAAAACCACCAGTTTCTATATGGTGGTTGGTCTGGTGAATATGGATAAGGGCGTGGTTAAATTAGGTGACCAAGACTTGTCTAAATATGCCATGCATGAGCGTGCACGTGCTGGTATCGGCTATCTGCCGCAGGAAGCGTCTATCTTCCGAAAACTATCTGTACAAGATAATATCATGGCCATTTTGCAAACTCGAAAAGATTTGGATAAAGCGGCGCAGAAAAGTGAGCTTGAGAAACTGATTTCTGAATTTAACTTGGGTCATGTCCGTCATTCGTTAGGTATGAGTGTATCAGGTGGTGAGCGTCGCCGCTGTGAGATTGCCCGTGCGCTGGCGGCTGATCCTAAGTTTATTTTATTAGATGAGCCGTTCGCTGGTGTTGATCCGATTTCGGTCAGTGATATTAAAGATGTAATTATTGCGCTAAAACATCGTGGTATTGGCGTATTGATTACTGATCACAACGTACGTGAAACGCTTGCCATTTGTGAATGCGCATATATCGTGAGTGAAGGTGCCATTATTGCCAACGGCACGCCTGATGAAATCTTGAATAACGAGTTGGTGAAAGAGGTGTACTTGGGACGAGATTTCCAAGCACTGTGCTAATTGTCCGCCTTGCTCTATACGCAATTTAATAATAGCTGGCCTGATAAGCCGGCTATTTTTAACTCTAAAATTTCTGTTATCCCCTTTAATAAGCGGCTAATGGTGCTCATTTATCAAACTATAAAGGTCTAAATTATGGCGAAATCAAAAACCAGTTATGTCTGTCAAAATTGTGGTGCCTATTTTGGTAAATGGGCAGGGCAGTGCTCAGATTGTGGTGAATGGAACACGCTGGTTGAAGCACCGAATGTCAGCTTGCCGCATCATAAAGCTGCGAATAAAGCACCGATGCCAGCCAGTCATGCTGGGGCAAAATCTGGCGGCGTTAAGGCTGGAGATCGTGCCAACTATTCCGGCTCACAAAGCGGTGTGGTTACCTTAAATTCAGTAAATGTCACTTTTGATACACGGTTGCCTACCGGTATCGGCGAGTTTAATCGAGTATTAGGTGGCGGCTTAGTAGCCGGTTCGGTAGTACTTATTGGTGGTGATCCAGGTATCGGTAAATCAACCATTTTGCTGCAAACGGCAGCAAACATGGCAGATCCGGAGTCATTGTCCGGTAGCGCGCTCTACGTCACAGGTGAGGAGTCTTTATCACAAGTCGCTATGCGTGCTCAGCGTCTAGGCTTGCCAAGCGAGCACCTAAAAGTCATGACAGAGACCAATGTTGAGACTATTTGTGCTGCTTTAACCCAAGAGCAGCCAGCAGTAGCCATCATTGACTCTATTCAGACGATTTATACTGACGCGATTAATTCAGCACCCGGCGGCGTCAGTCAAATCCGTGAGTCAGCGGCCATGCTAACGCGTTATGCAAAACAAACAGGTACGGCGCTATTCTTGGTCGGTCACGTAACCAAAGAGGGTACATTGGCAGGCCCTCGTGTGCTTGAGCATATGGTCGATACGGTATTGTACTTTGAGGGTCAGTCTGACTCACGATTTAGAATGATTCGTGCTGTCAAAAACCGTTTTGGTGCGGTCAATGAGCTTGGTATCTTTGGCATGACCGATACGGGCCTGAAAGAGGTGGCGAACCCGTCAGCGATATTTTTAAGTCGTTACGATAAGCCCATATCAGGTTCTGTGGTCATGGTCAGCCGTGAAGGCACACGTCCGTTATTGGTCGAGGTGCAGGCCTTGGTGGATGATTCAGCTGGTCAGCCCAGACGTATGGCATTAGGCTTAGACCCCCAGCGTTTGGCGATGCTGCTTGCAGTCATGCACCGTCATGGCGGTATTCATACCAGTGGGCAGGATGTGTATGTCAACGTGGTTGGCGGTGTTAAGGTGATGGAGACAGGCTCTGATTTGGCTGTGTTATTGGCCTGTGCTTCGAGCATTAAAGAGAAACCGCTACCATCCTCCTTAGCAGTCTTTGGTGAGGTGGGGCTTTCAGGAGAAATACGCCCTGTGCCAAACGGTCAAGAGCGTTTAAAAGAGGCGATGAAACATGGTTTTAAGCATGCTATTGTGCCCAAAGCCAATGCCCCAAAAGATTTAATGGGGCAATTTAAGGGTATTAATGTGATTACAGCTGACCGATTAGATGATGCGATTGATAGAGCTTTCGAGATTTAAACAAACCTTTATTTGGGTTTTATTCTTAGCTTCTAGGGTCTACTAAGTAATGTATTGCTGGCTTGGCGCTTTAGATGAGCACCATATTCTGAACAGAAGATGCCGGTCATCACCAGTGCCAAAGCAATCACATGATTGGTAGTCATAGACTCGTCTTGAAAAAATAATACGCCCATGACGGCACCAAATACGGGCAATAGATTCATGGTTAAAGAGGCTCTATCAGCACCGATTTGAATCACACTCTCCATATAAAAAAGCTTGGAGATAATCGAGATAAATATAGCGATATAGAGTAGCAGTAACCAGCCTTTCCAGTCAGGGAAATGTAAGCCATTAAGTATTAAATCATAACCATAAAATGGGACAGACACGATAAGTCCTGCTAAGCTCATCGCCCACATCATACTTGCCCAGTGTATCTTTGGTGCATGGCGTAGAGCGACTGAATACCCGATATAGATAGCGGTGGTAATCAGTGCTAGAGAGTCACCTAGCGCAAATTTATAGTTCACTAGCGTAAAGGGTTGACCACCGGTTAATATCCACAGTACTCCTGCAAATGCGATAGCAACTCCGAACCACTGCAGCGGATGTGTCTTATCTTTATACAGCAAGGCGGTAATACAAATCACGCCAGTAGGAATAAGTGCGGTAATAATCGAGACATTGACTACTGTTGCACCGAGTGAGAATGCGCTATACAGCACTAAGTTAAATAGAGCGAAACCGCTACCCCCGACCACAAACAACCATAACCAGTGCTTCTTGAGCATCGTCCAGTCTTGACGAATAAAGCGTTTGGCAGCAAAGCTTAGAATCAGTGCTGCCAAAAACCAACGAAAAAAAGTCATCTCATAGGGAGTTAGCCATCCTTTGCCTAATTTTCCTGTGATATTACTGGTCGCCCACAATAGAGGTGCGATAATAAGCATCACATAAGGGGAGGGTAGTCCTTTTTTGAGTGTAGACATAGTGAGGGCCTAGTAGTATTTATAAAAATGATGTACCGGTCCATGACCGTGACCAACATTGAGTGTGTCAGCTTCACTCAGCGCACCGGTTAAATAGTCTTTGGCTTTTCTACACGCCTCATCAAGGGTGTCGCCTTGTCCCCAAAAGGTGGCAATGGCCGAAGATAAAGTACAGCCCGTACCATGACTGTTTTTGGTTGGGATACGTTTGCCTTCAAGCCAATAAAACGAATCATCAATACATAATAAATCCGGTGAGTCGTTGCTCTCTAAATGACCACCCTTTAAGAAAGTTGGCACGCCCAATTGTTGGGCTTGATGAATCATGTCATCACGATTGCTGGCTTCAGCCGTTCCCAATAAATCAGCTGCTTCTGGCAGGTTTGGAGTGATTAGGTTCACTTGCGGAATTAACCTATTGCGTAAGGCAGTGACGGCATCATTGTCTAATAATCTGTCACCGCTTTTGGCGACCATTACTGGATCAAGTACCACTTTACTTGGCTTGTACTTAGCTAAGGCTTCTGCCACGCAGTTGATAACCTCTGCATTACCGAGCATACCTATTTTGACAGCATCGACTTGTACGTCGGTAAACACAGAATCAATCTGAGCACGAATTAAGTCGATTGGCATCATCTCAATCTGTTGCACGCCTTGGGTGTTTTGAGCGACGACGGCAGTTATGACGCTCATGGCATAGCTCCCATTGGCGCTAATAGCCTTAATATCCGCTTGAATACCAGCGCCACCGGTACAATCTGTTCCTGCGATACTTAAGATATTAGTAATCATAAAAACCTCTTTAGAGTGAACGACAGGCTAATAAATCAGCACTTGCTTGCTTTGGGTCAGCAGCGGCGCAAATGGCAGAGACCACCGCAATACCATCACAGCCTGTTTGATAAACGTCTTTTGCATTATTTAACTGAATGCCGCCAATGCCAACCGTTGGTAGTTGGCTGGCTTGCGATAACTGTTTTAAGCCCTCAACGCCAATCGGTGCTGAATGGTCCGGTTTAGTACGGGTAGCAAACACAGGCCCCATACCAAAGTAATCGAGTTGGGCTAAATCCTGATTGTGCGCATTATTTAATTCAGCCATATTATTAATAGACAGTCCTAGCCACGCCTCCGGCCCTAGGATTTGGCGTGCCTCGATTACACTTAAGTCGCCTTGGCCAATATGAGCGCCATCAAGCTTTGCTTTTTTGGCAATCAATACTCGGTCATTAATCACTAACGGCACGCGTCCATTGATGGCTTCTTTTAGCGAACAGGCTTGTCGATACAAGCTATCGTCGCTAGCATGTTTGTCACGCAGTTGTACAAGGGTAACGCCACCGTCAATAGCAGCCATTACGGTTTCAATTAATCCACGCTGTGCCGTTAGTCTACTGTCTGTCACAAGATATAAGGCTAAGGCATCTGCGGACTTATTTTTTTGAGTAATCATATTATTAGTCATAATGGTTTATTAATTATTTTATTATGGATGATAAGAGTAATGAATCTGATAAAGCATCACTATTGAGTTAGTCTCATTATTTAAATATTAATTTTTGCATTTTTACTTACCCTGTCTGCATCTATATTATATAAAGCGTCTAAGAAATGAACATAAAAGCTGCCAGCGCCCTCGGCTTTTTGAGCCGCAATTTCGCCAGCTTGTCCGTAATAACATAGCGCAGAGACGGTCGCTGCAGCGATGGCGTCAGTAGAAACAGGACGCTTAGTATGATTGGCACCGATAAAGGCGCCTATTAAGGATGTCAGGCCGCAGCCGGTAGCGGTAACACGTGCCATTAAAGGATGGCCGTGATGAATTGACCATCCTTGCGAGTCAGTCGCTACCCAATCTACCGCACCGGTGACCACCACAACTTTGGCATATTGTGTTAATACTTTAGCGGCTGCTTTGGCGGCATCTACGCTATCGCCACTGTCTGCGCCTTTGCTTTGACTATTCATACCGGCTAGAGCCAAAATCTCTGAAGCATTACCGCGAATCACGTCTGGCTTGAATTTAATGAGTTCCTGACACGCCTGTTGACGAAATGTAGTAGCACCCACGGCAACAGGGTCTAATACCCAAGGAATATGGTTCTCATGAGCGACCTTGGTTGTTGCAAGCATACTGCTTAAAGAGTCTTGGGTAAGCGTACCGATATTAATAGTCAAAGCACGTGCTAATAGCACAAACTCAGGCGCTTCTTTGATATCGCAGACCATAGCAGGGGATGCACCGGCAGCCAGTAATATATTGGCAGCAGTGTTATTGGCAACAAAGTTAGTGATGTTATGGACTAAGGGGGATAGTTGTTTGAGATTGGTAATACAAGAATGAATCAGTTGAGATTGCATATTCCCTCCATGTGGATAAAGAGGGCGTGAGAAGACAAAGCGTAACGGCGGCTAACGCAAAATAAGGCT
The DNA here is from genome assembly GCF_057396205.2 of Psychrobacter sp. CX14. Taxonomy (NCBI): domain Bacteria; kingdom Pseudomonadati; phylum Pseudomonadota; class Gammaproteobacteria; order Moraxellales; family Moraxellaceae; genus Psychrobacter; species Psychrobacter sp. CX14. Next base: position 1,371,591 of record NZ_CM183187.1, read on the forward strand.
AGCACCAATAAAATAAGAGAACCGCGACTACTATACACTCCCTACGCCAGTATAATCTGGATCAGGTTCAAAGGGTACATCTCAGCCAAATGGCGCCCCTGTGACTAACATAATATAAGCATGCTATAGCTTTAACCCATCCATCATAACGAACTTGGTTTTTTTTAACAAGCATCGCTGCTATGTTAACGCCTTGAATTTATACGTTAGAGACGAGGGCTATTAGCTAATACATTTTGAATATTGCAAAGTCTATAAATAAATAGTTTAGATAAATGATAATTAAATAGGCACAAAAAAGACCTGCAATGGGCAGGCCTTCTTTTGTATCTTACTCATATATTTACAGCTTACACTAACTTAGCTATTGACTAAGGCGAGCTTACCTTTTCAATAGCAACGTTTGCAATACCACGTTTCACCAGACCAATCTTTTTGGCAGCGCCATAAGATAAATCTAATACACGGTTACCATGGAAAGGACCACGGTCATTTACTTTAACCACAACGCTTTTACCGTTGTTTTTATTGGTTACTTTTAAATATGTGTTAAACGGTAAAGAGGGGTGTGCTGCTGTCATTGAATGCATGTTGAACGGCTCGCCACTGGCAGTTTTACGGCCATGGAATTTGCCACCGTACCAAGATGCACGGCCACTTTGTTTAAAACGGCTTACTGCATTTGATGCTACTAGAGTTAGATGAGATAACAAATCGTCATCTTGCTTAACAGCGTTTGATGACTTGCCGCTAATTAAGCTGCTATTCTCTGCAAGAGAGGATGGCTCAAATGAAGTCTGAATAAGCGAAGGGGCTTGTTTTTGCTGACGCGATAATTCGTTAAGTACCACATCGATGTCGCTTGAACTGTTAACGCTAATAGTCTGCTTAGAATCAGTAGCATGACCTAATGAGGTAGCTCCAACCATACATGCTAGCGCACATAATGTGGATGAGAATATCTTCATAATTGCCTCGTAAGCATTTATTAATTTAATAATTCAAACTCATAAGACTATGCATTTTTCATATTAAACATAATACTTAAACTGGTTCGAATAGCTATAAAACATCAAGAGTGTAAGATACACACAAAGTGTCACAAGTAAATTTGCGTTTGTTTGTGTTTTGTAACTTAACATTAATCGCTTATGTTTTGCAAGTGACGCTGGAGTTCAGGTTTATAGATAATAAACCATTTGTTAATTAATGTGAACAATTTTTTGAACCTAGCGTCAATGGTTACTTTTATCTTATCACTCAAAAACCATTCGTTAGTTAGGCAACCTGATTAACAGCAGCTACGGATTATTCGTAAATAACTTCAACCACTTCGAACTCGACCACACCACTTGGGGTTTGGATACGCGCTTCATCGCCTTCTTCTTTACCAATTAGGCCGCGAGCGATAGGGGAGTTGATTGAGATCTTGTTGTTTTTAAAATCAGCTTCGTCATCACCGACGATTTTATAGCGCTTTTGCTCTTCGGTATCTAGATTCTCTATGACTACGGTCACACCAAAGACGACGCGGCCTTCTCTTGGTAGCTCAGTAGGATCAATGACTTGAGCACCAGATAACTTGGCTTCTATGTCGCGGATACGGGCTTCACAAAAGCCTTGTTGTTCGCGTGCAGCATGATATTCAGCATTTTCTTTTAAGTCGCCATGTTCGCGCGCTTCTGCGATAGCGGCAGTAATGCGTGGACGATCAACAGACTTAAGCTGTTTAAGTTCGGCCTCTAATGTAGCGTGTCCTTGCGGAGTCATAGGGTAGCGTTGCATATCATTTTCCTCAGATAAACAAATTGATAGATAAAAAACACCACAACACCAGCCTATTGGATGGTGTTGTGTGCAAAATTCATAAGATGTTAATGGGTACTGTCTTAGCTAAAAGGAGTCTTAACTCAAAGCTGTCTCAATCAAAAAACAGAACAGACCCTTATAAAAAATTGCTAACCGACGTGATCGATTAGCAATGAATTCAAATAATAATAACGCTGCAAAATAGGGTTTGTTAAACGCTAATTTTGCTTGTTTAATAGCACAATGTCAATTATTCAGCAGTATCTGCTTGAGCATGTAAGGTTTGTAACTTATACACATCAAATGGTAGATCAATGGCGTATGACTTACATACAGCATCAGCAGCGCCTAGTGTAGTTACGTAGAAAACCTTGCTCTGTAAGGCATTACGGCGAATAGAGAACGAATCTTCTTGTGCTTGTTTGCCCTCAGTTGTATTGATAATAAGGTCTATTTCACCATTTTTCAAGGCATCGACAATGTGTGGGCGGCCTTCGGTTACTTTGTTAATACGTGCGCACTCAATACCTTGCTCGTTTAGATATTTCTCAGTACCTGAAGTGGCAACCAGTTTAAAGCCGTAATCAACCAATTGCTTAGCAATCGGTGGTAAGTTTGGCTTGTCGCTGTCACGCACTGATAAGAATACGGTTTTGATTTCGCCTTCTTCTGGTAGACCTGGTAGACGCTCGTTTGTACCGATAATACCTTTATAGAAGGCCTCACCAAAGGTCTTACCTACGCCCATAACCTCACCAGTAGACTTCATCTCAGGGCTTAAGATAGGGTCAACACCTGGGAACTTAGCAAATGGGAATACCGATTCTTTAACCGCAAAGAAGGCCGGCTTAATTTCTTTGGTAAATTTCTGGTCTTGTAACGATGTGCCTGCCATACAACGTGCGGCAACTTGTGCTAAGGATGTACCGATACATTTAGAGACAAAAGGTACTGTACGCGCTGCACGAGGGTTCACTTCTAGAATATAAACCGTGCCATCTTTTACTGCAAATTGGACGTTCATCAGACCGATCACGCCAAGCTCTTTGGCCATAGAAACAGTTTGAGCGCGCATCTCATCACAAATCTCATCAGACAATGAGTAAGGAGGTAATGAACAAGCTGAGTCACCTGAGTGAACGCCGGCTTGCTCAATGTGCTGCATGATACCGCCGATAACCACTTCATTACCATCGCTCACACAGTCTACGTCTACTTCGATCGCATCGTCTAAGAAGCGGTCTAGTAGGACGGGTGCTTCGTTTGATGCACGTACCGCAGTACGCAAGTAGTGCTTAAGCTCATCTTCGTTATAAACAATTTCCATCGCACGGCCGCCAAGAACGTATGACGGACGAACCACTAATGGATAGCCAACGCTGCTTGCCTTCATCAGGCCATCTTCCATGCTAGTCGCTAGCGCGTTCGGTGGCTGAATCAGGTTTAGCTGTTGAATCATATGCTGGAAACGCTCACGGTCTTCTGCACGGTCGATAGCGTCAGGAGAGGTACCAATGATGTTAACGCCAGCTGCTTCTAAGCTACGGGCTAATTTAAGCGGTGTCTGACCACCAAACTGTACGATAACGCCTTCTGGCTTCTCGATACGTACGATCTCTAGCACATCCTCTAGCGTGATTGACTCAAAGTACAGACGGTCTGAGGTATCATAATCGGTTGATACTGTTTCAGGGTTACAGTTCACCATGATGGTTTCATAACCGTCTTCACGCATAGCAAGGGCGGCATGTACACAGCAGTAATCGAACTCAATACCTTGACCAATACGGTTTGGACCACCGCCGATAACCATGATTTTTTTGTTATCAGTTGGGTTGGCTTCACACTCTTCATCATAGGTTGAGTACATGTATGCTGTAGAGGTTGCAAACTCAGCAGCACAGGTATCCACACGTTTATAAACAGGGTGAACATCTAAGTCCCAACGCTTTTTACGCAGCTGCTTTTGCGATACGCCAAGTAATTTGGCTAGACGTAAATCTGATAGGCCTTTGCGTTTGAATTGACGTAAGTTCTTAGCAGTGATGCCGCCGAAACCTAGTAGTTTTACTTGCTCTTCGGTTTTAACGATGTCTTCAATTTGTACTAAGAACCATGGGTCGATATTGGTAAATTTAAAGACCTCATCAACACTCATACCCAAACGGAAAGCGTCTGCTAAATAGAAGATACGCTCAGGTGTTGGCACAGTCAGGCGGTTTGTGATTTCCGCTTTGATTTTATCTTCGCTGATTTTACCTGCTTTTAATGCGGCGAAATCGATTTGTTCATCAAAGCCATCAGCACCAGTCTCTAAGCCGCGCAGTGCTTTGTGCATAGACTCTTGGAAATTACGGCCGATAGCCATGACTTCACCAACAGATTTCATCTGTGTCGATAAGATGTTTTCTGCTTGGGGGAATTTCTCGAAGTTAAAACGAGGAATCTTAGTCACTACATAATCAATTGATGGCTCAAAGCTTGCTGGTGTTTTACCGCCAGTGATGTCGTTTTGAAGCTCATCAAGCGTATAACCAACCGCTAATTTAGCGGCGATTTTAGCAATCGGGAACCCCGTCGCTTTTGAAGCCAGAGCAGATGAACGTGACACACGTGGGTTCATCTCAATCACAACCATGCGGCCTGTTTTCGGGTTCACACCGAATTGTACGTTTGAACCGCCGGTTTCAACACCAATCTCACGCAGTACCGCTAATGAGGCGTTACGCATGATCTGATATTCTTTATCCGTTAGCGTTTGTGCTGGGGCAACAGTGATTGAGTCACCAGTGTGCACGCCCATCGGGTCAACGTTTTCGATAGCACAGACAATGATACAGTTATCATTTTTGTCACGTACTACCTCCATTTCATATTCTTTCCAGCCAATCAGCGATTCATCAATCAATAACTGGTGAGTAGGGGATAGATCAAAGCCACGCTCACAAATTTCGATAAATTCGTCACGGTTGTAGGCGATACCGCCGCCAGAGCCACCCATGGTATAGGAAGGACGGATAATACAGGGGAAGCCTAAGCTTGCTTGGATCTCAAAAGCCTGCTCCATGGTTTCGGCAATTTCAGCTCGCGGACATTCAAGACCAATACGTTTCATCGCTTGGTCAAATAGGTCGCGGTCTTCTGCCATTTCGATGGCGTCTTTGGTCGCACCGATAAGCTCTACATTGTATTTTTCTAGTACGCCATTTTTGTCTAAATCTAGCGCACAATTAAGCGCTGTCTGACCGCCCATGGTAGGCAAAATGGCGTCTGGACGTTCTTTGTCAATAATTTGCTCGACGGTTTGCCAAGTAATGGGTTCAATATACGTGGCATCTGCCATGACAGGGTCAGTCATGATAGTTGCTGGGTTTGAGTTAACAAGGATAACGCGGTAGCCTTCTTCACGAAGCGCTTTACACGCCTGAGCACCTGAGTAATCAAACTCACATGCTTGGCCGATAACGATAGGGCCGGCGCCGATGATTAGGATGCTTTTTATGTCGGTACGTTTTGGCATAAGTCTCTCTTCTATTTATTTAATTCTGCTTATTTAATTCTGCTGGTATTTATGAGTGCAACTTGAGCTTAAGCAAATAAATATGCTTGATTAACCTTGCTTAGCAGCGGCCATCATGTCTGCAAACTTCTTAAATAAAGGCGCAGCATCATGAGGTCCAGGACTGGCTTCAGGGTGACCTTGGAAGCTAAATACCGGCTTATTGGTCAGCTCAATACCTTGGTTGGTACCATCAAATAATGAGCGATGCGTGGGCTTGATGTTGTCAGGAAGCGTTGATTCATCAACCGCAAAGCCGTGGTTCTGACTGGTAATCATCACTGACTTGGTTTCTAAGTCTTGAACAGGATGGTTGGCACCATGATGACCTGTTTTCATTTTCATGGTCTTTGCACCGCTGGCAAGACCAACCAACTGGTGACCTAAGCAAATACCAAACGTTGGAATATCCGTCTCTTCAATAATATGACGCACTGCATCGATGGCATAATCACAAGCAGCAGGGTCACCAGGGCCATTTGATAAGAAGATACCATCTGGATTCATCGCTAATACGTCAGCAATTGGGGTGGTGGCAGGCACAACTGTCACCTTGCAGCCGATGTCGACCAGCATACGTAAGATATTGGTCTTGGTGCCGAAGTCATACGCCACCACATCATATTTATGTTCGATGTGTTCGCCTAGTTGTTTGTAGTAACCGCCAGTGTCACTTTCGGTTACGCCGTGTACGCCGCGGTCCGCTAATTCCCATGTACCTGCTGTCCACTCAAAGCCTTCTGGATGAGTGCACTCTTTTGCAAGATCCATGCCCTCAAGTCCTTCAAAACCTTTGGCCAACTCTAGCGCTTTTGCGACGTCGTCATCACTTAGGGTATCGCCATTGCTTGCGGTCAGGATACAGCCGTTTTGAGCGCCTTTATCACGCAGGATACGGGTCAACTTACGGGTATCAATTTCAGCAATCGCAACAGTTTCTTGACGAATAAGATAATCGGATAAGCTTTCTGAATTACGGAAGTTTGAGGTGGTCATGGTGGCATCACGAATAATCAAACCTTCTGCCCAAATTTGATGCTTTTGATAAATATCGCCAGATTCGGCATCTTCACTATTGGTACCTGTGTTACCAATATGTGGATAGGTTAGGGTGACAATTTGTTTGGCATAGCTTGGGTCAGTCAGAATTTCTTGATAGCCCGTCATTGAGGTGTTAAATACCACCTCACCGATGCGGTGACCGCTTGCACCAATTGAGATGCCGCGAAAAATGCTGCCGTCAGCCAAGGCCAATACAGCTTCCGCTTGATTTAAATTAGTGTGAGTTGTGTCTTGTTGTACGCCCATATTACCACCCTTGTTATTCGTGTTTATCATGACCTGACATTTGTGAAAATTACGATTGTTTTTCTGCTCAATAAAATTTGATTTAACAAATTTCAGCCACAAAAAAGCGAGTAGACCAATGACAGGAAACAACAAAATCACTAAAGGATAGGTCATTAGTGAGTGTTGCAAACTGTGTCATGTCTACTCGCTTAGGTACAGATTTTGCATATTATACAAAACCTGACTCTAAATGGCTAGGCAATCATTAAAAATATATCCACGCAGGTCGAATATTTTCTTTGTATTGGTAATAGGCTAGATGGGGGTGACTCTAACAAATTCCAATCGCACTGTTTATCTGTCATTAATAATGAGCTAATATTATTAATAAAGTGCTTAGAACTGATAGTGTACGGCTAACTGGTATGACTCAGGTGCGAGATTGGCGCTGATGTGTAGGTTATCATTGTCATAGCTTTTGGTAAAAAACAGACTACTTGCTACGCCAAGAGCAGCGCCGGCCAGCACATCAGAAGTATGATGCTTATCTGCCTCTACCCGGCTATAGCCAACAAAAGTCGCACCAATATAGGCTGGGATACTCACTTCCCAGCCATAGCGTTTATGAATGAAGCTAGCACCCTGAAAGGCGATAGAGGTGTGACCTGATGGAAAAGAGTCATCATCACTGTGATCAGGACGTTCTTTATCAACAAGCTCTTTTAGACCATAGGTCGCCACCGCATTGGTCGCGAAAGATTTATAAAACTGGTTGCGTCCTTCCTCGTCGTTCATATAAAAGGTCGAGCCATAGGCAACAGCAGGGATGGCAACCATCACGATATCGCCAGCCGTTTCGATGTCTGAGCTGCCGGCATGAGCAGGGCAAGTCGCCATCATGGCACCTGATAATAACAGGGCGGAAGAATATGTGTATCGCATCAACTATTTCCTAAAAACTATTTTCTAAAAGAAGGCTCGTTCCAAAAATGAAGGCTCGTCAGCTCAACAAGACTTGAACTTAAAAGGGTTGGCTTAAATTTAGATAGACTTTTAATCATTGGCCTGTTCATGTTTGCGATATTGGATCGAATTAAATAAAGACAATCCAATAAACGCCACCCCAATAAGCCCAGTAACCAGCTCAGGTACATGAAACTTCATGGACAATAGCATAATAATTGCCAATGCCCCAATCGCATAATGGGCGCCATGTTCTAAGTAAACAAATTCATTTAGCGTGCCTTTATCTACTAAGAAAATCGTCATCGAGCGCACAAACATCGCACCAATTGCCAAGCCCAACATAATGATAATCACATCGTTGGTAATCGCAAACGCACCAATCACCCCGTCAAAACTAAATGAGGCATCTAATACTTCAAGATAAATAAAGCCTGCGATACCGCCCTTCAATATAGTTGAGGAGACGCCCGATGTATTGGTAATAATGTTGCCTTTCGCATCCGTTAGCACCTCGCCGTCATCCGTATCGCTGCTACCCTCAAGCATGGTTGAGAGTACATTGACTCCCAAATACACTAAAATACCCCAGATACCGGCCATTAATATAACCGACTGATGAGCGTCATCGACCCAGCTTAAAGAGATCATCAATACCACAATGGCCACAAAGGTACTCATGGCATCCACTTTGCTAAACCGTCGCAGTTTACCCTCAAACCATTTAAACCAAAGGACGTCTTTATCGCCAAATAAGAAGGTTAAGAAGACCAGTAATAAGAACATACCACCAAACGCAGAAATCTCAGCATGATGCGCGTTGAGATGCTGGGCATATTGGGCAGGCTCATTTAAGGCAAGTTGAATGACCTCAAAGAAGCCTAAATTGGCGGTTACTGCCACGATAACAATAGGGAATACCAAACGCATACCGAAGACGGCTACCAGAATGCCAATTGTTAAAAATATCTTTTTCCAGAAGTCATTCCAGCCTTTTAAAATTGAGGCATTGACCACCGCATTATCAAAAGACAACGATATTTCCATAATCGCTAAGATGACCGTAATGGCAAGCGCCTTACCCAAGCCGGGGACGCCACCATGTGAGAAGCCCCACCACGCTGCGACGATTAAACAAAAAATAGTAAAAATAAAATCGAATAAAAAATGACGCATAGGGTATCCAGAAGATTTAGTCATTTTAATTAGAGCAGTTTAGTTATTAATGTTTTAAACATGAATAATATGACTATAAAAATATGACTATAAAAAGGCAATGAAAAAGTGTTTTGATAGATGGAGCAGATAATAGCACGAGTACAACGGACAATAAATTGACTTTATGACAAATGATTGGATAATGCTCATAAAAAGATAGTATACAATATAATAAAATGACCGGATTAGACTTTTAACCGTTAAGACTTAGCTATTAAGACGTAAAGCAATTAAAAGGATTTTCAACATGATATATAAGTATTTGGATAAAGCTCCCCAGTTTGCGACACCCTTTGAAGGTTGGGTTGCCGATAGTGCCCGAGTCATTGGCGATGTGTCACTCGGTCATAAAGCCAGCGTTTGGTTTGGTGCGGTGATTCGAGGTGATAATGCGCGTATTAATATTGGCGACTTTAGCAATGTGCAAGAAAATGTAGTGATTCATACCGATGCGGGTATCGAAGTGAATATCGGCGATTATGTGACCATTGGTCATTTAGCGATGTTGCATGGCTGTAGCGTCGGTGAAAACAGCCTAATCGGTATTGGTTCCGTGGTACTCAATAATGCGAAAATCGGTAAAAACTGTATCATCGGCGCAAAAGCATTGGTCACTGAAGGCAAAGAGATTCCAGATAACTCACTAGTGATGGGGTCACCGGCGAAAGTGGTCAAAACATTAAGCGATGCGCAAGTGGCGATGCTTAAGATGTCCGCCTTACATTACGCTCATAAGTGTCAAGAGTTTAAGACAGGTCTTGAAGAGATGCCACTGCCTGATTAGGGTTATAGTATTAATAGTTATAGAGCTAAAATGTATAAAGCGTAAAATTATTAAGCCAGCAATTAGCTTATAAATATAAAGCTTAGAGTTTGGAGCTTATCGCGCTTTTCGCTACTATCTTGGCTAGCATAAGGCGAGGCGTGTGGCTTTATCCCGTTCCTGCTACCGCGAGAACGGTCTAAAGCTCACGCCTCTGCCTCATGCGTCACCAAGTATATCCGCTGCAATCACGGCTAAACCGCACTACTTTCACACTCAGGTTAAGGGTAAACAGACCCTAATATATTTAATCACTTATAGAACTGTTTTTAAAAAGGTATTTTATGCAATCAAAAGAATTGGCTTTATTTGACTTAGATCATACGTTATTGGATGTCGATAGTGATTATCTTTGGGGAGAATATATTGTTAAAAATGGTTTGGTTGATGAGGCAGAGTATCGCACCGCGAACCAGCGCTTTTATGAAGAGTATATTGAAGGCACCTTAGATGCGACAGAATACAATGAATTCGTGGCGCAGTTTTTAAGTAGCTTACCGATGGACAGACTGTGTGAGCTACGCGAAGACTATATCAAAACTGAGATCGAGCCGCATATGCGCCCCCAAGCTATCAGTACCTTGCGTCATCATTTGGAGGCTGGGCATGATGTGGTTATCATTTCGGCGACGAATGACTTTGTGGTGTGTGCCATTGCTGAACGCTTCGGTATCGAGCAGGCAAATGTATTGGCAACGCCACTTGAGGTCAAAAATAACCGCTATACCGGTAAGCTTACGGACAAGCCAAATTTCAAAGACGGTAAGCTCTATCATCTGAAAAAGTGGCTTGATGGACAGCAAGACCAAGGTATCACTTATGATAAAACGTATGCTTATTCTGATTCAAAAAATGATCTGCCCTTGCTTGAGTGGGCGGATGTCGCTATCGCAGTCACGCCAGACGATGTACTTCATGCCCATGCCTTAGCGCACCGCTGGGCGGTTGAAGACTGGTCGCTTTAAAATCGAAATTAAGAAAATCGAATGTGTTAGCGTCAGTCCTACTTTAATTTAGTACCCTTTCTATTCTTTTATAACCCTTACAACTTTTTAAAACCTTAGGAATATCAATGGAAATCAATCAATATCAAGAACAAATCAAAGACTTAACCGACCGTGCGCAGGATCTGCGGAGGTATCTTTGACTTTGATGGGAAGTCAGAGCGTCTAGAAGAAGTGAACCTTGAAATGGAGAACCCAGAGCTTTGGAATGATCCAGAGCGGGCGACCAAAATCAGTAAAGAAAAAAGCCAGTTAGATAGCGTGATTAATACCATAACAGGGTTAGAAACTACCTTAGAAGACGCGGCCGCGATGCTAGATCTGGCAGTAGAGGCGGATGACGAGAGTCTACTTATTGATGTGCAAAGTGAGTTAAATGCTGCAAAGGCTCAAGTTGAAGATCTAGAATTCAAACGTATGTTTAATGGTGAGATGGATGCCAATAACTGCTTCGTTGATATCCAGTCGGGCAGCGGCGGCACTGAGGCGCAAGATTGGGCAGAAATGCTGCTTAGAATGTATACACGCTGGTGTGAAGCGCATGGCTTTAAGGTCGATATCACCGAAGTCTCTGCTGGCAGTGTGGCGGGCATTAAGTCAGCATCCTTTAAGGTATCGGGCGATTATGCGTTTGGTTGGCTGCGTACCGAGACAGGGGTGCATCGTTTAGTGCGCAAGTCGCCTTTTGATAGCAATAATGGTCGTCATACCTCGTTTGCCGCGGTATTTGTGTCGCCTGAAATTGATGACGATATCGACATTGATATCAACCCTGCAGATCTGCGTATTGATACTTACCGCTCAAGCGGTGCCGGTGGTCAGCATGTCAATACCACCGACTCTGCGGTACGTATTACCCATGAGCCAACCAATATCGTCGTACAGTGTCAGAATGAGCGTAGCCAACATGGCAACAAAGCCACTGCAATGAAGATGCTGCGTGCTAAGCTGTATGAGCTTGAGATGCAAAAGCGAATGGAGAAACAACAAGCAGTTGAGGATAATAAGTCGGATGTCGGTTGGGGCAGTCAGATTCGCTCGTATGTACTCGATGACTCTCGGATTAAAGACTTACGCACAGGTGTTGAGACCTTTAATACCGGCGCAGTATTGGATGGCGATCTGGATCAGTTTATTGAAGCCAGCTTAAAGGCAGGATTATAAGACCAGCGTTATAGGAATAGGGATAAGGTTGTGAGGCAGATCTATTATTAAACAAAAGTTAAACAATTTTGACTTAGTCAAATTAGAATAATCAATGTAATCTAATAGTTATAAACTAAAAGGGATGATTGGGGGTAGGTTGGTCTTTCGTATGTAGCTTGAATCTTTGAGTATAGTATTGCTGGCTATCCCCCAACCTCACCCTGCTTTTTTAATGTCATTGTCTTTATATCAACCTTATTCAATAAAATAACCTATCCTTGTTAGACTCGTTCAAGCTCATTAAATCTATTATTTGTCGCATTTGACTTGATACGTTTGGACTTGGCTTTCTCGTTAGGTTAATGACTAGATTAGGTATTAAAACCATGCGAATGTAAGGAGTAGTCAATGAAAGTGCTGTTTAGTTCCATGTCGCGTTTTGAACCATACGTCTTAGCTCTCTTACGAATTGTCACCGCCTATGCTTTTTTATTGAATGGAACAACGAAGCTGTTTGGTATTCCTGTTAGCGAGCATATGTTTCCAGAGTTATTTTCGTTTAGATGGTTTGGGGGACTGCTTGAGGTAGTACTTGGAGTAATGATACTTATCGGCTTTCAGACCAGACTGGCGGCCTTTTTATGTTCAGGAATGATGGCGGTGGCTTATTTTGGATTCCACGCTGAGCTTAATAACTTTTGGTTGCCTTTAAATAATGAAGGAGAAGGGGCAGTGTTGTACTGTTTTATCTTCTTATATTTATGGGTTCGCGGAAGTGGGGCATGGGCTGTAGACAAAGAAACGTATTTGCCAACCGATCCGAACCATTTATATCATCGTTAAGCAAGTTTAATAGCGATAACGATAGCGAAATACCTATGATTAAAACCGTTTAACACTTATGATGTTAAACGGTTTTCTTTTTTGGAGTGTGGCTTGTTTATCCCGAAATCTTTTGAGCAAAATGACAGTGAAGTTTTAAAGGCGTTTATTGAACAGCATCCGCTAGCAACGATTATTGCGATAACATCAAGTGGTCTTGAGGCCAGTCATGTGCCGATGCAGTGGATTAAAGGTGAGGATGATTCTCAATGTGACTATTTGCTAGGACATATCGCTAAGGTCAATCCACTGAATAATTCTGATTTGTTGTTAACGGAATGGTTGGTTATTTTTCAGGATGCAGGGCATTATATCAGCCCTAATTGGTATCCGAGTAAAGCAGAAACACATAAGCAGGTACCAACTTGGAATTACCGCAGCGTACATATTAGTGGTAAGGCTCAGCTATTAGATGACGCAAACAGTCTGATTGATATTCTAACTCGTATTACCCATACCTTTGAGTCGAATCAGCCCAAGCCTTGGTCATTGAAAGATGCTCCTAACAACTATGTTCAAGGGTTGTGCCGAGCCATTGTGGGTATTCGTATTGATATACAAATGGATAAAGTAAAGGCGCAGTTTAAACTTAGTCAAAATAAGTCTGACTCAGACAGAGCGGGTGTAGTTGCAGGATTAAATGCGGTAGGTACAGCGGATGCTAAAAAAATGGCATCCCTAATTGACTTAAACTAAGCCCAATTTAACTAAATAAGATATCTTCATTATTTAGTTAGCTGTCAAATTATCAAAGCCAATGGGATAGAATCAACCAAGCAAATGCTGTACCGCAGTTTGCAGTCCATACTCTTCAATAGTACCGGTGATCAAATCTGCCTTAAGTTTGAGAGTGGGCTGGGCGTCACCCATGGCGACAGCATAGCCAACGGCATCAAACATCTCTAAATCATTATAGCCATCGCCAATCGCCATGGCATCTTTGATATCAATATTTAAATACTCACAAACATCAATAATACCGCGCGCTTTAGATGCTTCTATAGGCAATATATCGCCGCCAACATGATGCCAATAGACAAGCTTTAATCCCCGCTTAGCAAAGTTAACCTCTTCTAGCCTTTGAGTTTCACTATTAAAAAACACAGAACATTGATAGACATTATTGGACTGGTAATAGTCTGGATCTATGATGGCGTTGGGATTATTCGCAATAAATGCACGTATCGCTGCATTATCATTTGCCCACGCCAGATGACGGTCAGAGTCAAACTTATGAACCACGTTTTTTTGGATGCACAGCTCATGTATTCTGCTGGCTTGATCGCGGCTAAGTGGATAGTGACTGATAATGCCTTTTTTATCAAAGCTATATTGACCATTGGTACAGACGATGGCATCGAGAACATCGGCATCCAACAGATCATAAATATCTTTAGGAATAATGGACTTTGAGCGGCCAGTGGCAATCACCAGCTTAATATCAGTGGCTGCAAGCTGTTCTAGGGTCGCTTGGTTATGCGGGGCGATAATACCGTCTCGACTTAAGGTATCGTCAATATCAAAGAAGATAATCTTTGGAATAAAGGTAGGCGCTACTGTGTCTGTCATGAAAATCCTGCATACATAATAAACAAGGTGAGTTTGGGTTCTAAAGTGGCAGACTCAAAAGTCCCTGCCGGCATTAATCATATCATTATATAGACAATAAGGCGGCATAATCCAAGTCTCATTGGTCTTGTATTGTCAAAAAGTCCAGTCACCTAGGCGAATCTGCTAGAAGAGTGTAAATAGCCCTGCATCAATAGGAACAAGGTTCTATAATAAGTGATAGATGTAATGGATTTTTAGATAGATTCCTAAATAAACAAGGCAAAAAATGATTAACACCAAACTATATAAGTCGATATATCAATTAGCAGAGCAGCTATTGGAAGCGGATAACAAAGGCGATCAGGCTGAATTCGATAAGCTATATACTGAGCTTGAAGAACTATGTCAAGCGCATGAAGGTACAGATAAGGACCATCCTGCACAGTGGGAGACGTTGGCCGACTTTACAGCAGATTTCGATGAAGCGTTAGCGCTGTATGATAAGGCCCTCGCGAAAGCGCAAGCGATTAACTCCAAAGACCATTTGGCATCCATTGCCTTTTCAAAAGCGGAATTGCAGCATCAACTGGGTCAAACCGACGCAGCGATTGAAAGCTTACAGTTTGCCAAAACGCATGCCAACAAAATCGAAGACAAAGAGTTTAAAGTTGAGATTAATGAGATGCTAGAGGCGTTAACAGGTGGCTCTTCTTAATAACACGTCGCACCAAAATAGTCGGTTAATACCTATAAGTTTAAATAAAGCTAGAAGCCTTATAGGAAGAAGGATTGATTTTAATAAAATTTTTATAATGTCAGGATACACTTTCCCAAACTATGATGGTATTATAATTTCTTGATGACTGGTTTAAAGTTAAATTAGTTTTATTTAACAAGTCTCACTGATGCTATGAAGTGATTCTTTATTATTCAAAGGGAGAGGAAATGACTGCATTAGGGTCTATTTTATTAATTATAGGTTGTATTATTTCACTGATATTCACTATTAAATTGATTGTTATTGCATTTCAGGAGTCAACAGCTTGGGGCTTAATGTATTTATTTATACCTTTCGCTAGCCTTTACTATATCATAACTCGCTGGCAGAAATGTAAATCACCATTTCTTAAGTCATTAATATCTTTACCATTTATTATTATAGGTTTTGCATTAATAGCCTCAGGTCAGCAAGATGCTATAAATCAGGCAGTAATGAATGGCTACTAAAGTCTAATGCGTTAGATGTCTTTAGAATAAAGCTAACAAAGCTAACAAAGCCCACCTTTTACTTAGTAATTGGTGGGCTTTGTTATATACGTTTAAAAAAGTCATAAGGCAGCTAATTGAAAGTACTACTTAGATAGTCTTAGCGTTATTAACGTTAGAGCTGTTTAGTGAGTGGTTTTCTGGATATAGCTTTTGATATAAGTCATGGGCTGATGATATACAAAAATTGACATTATGCGTTAAACTACACCTAAAATAATGGCAGATTTAAGTTAGAGTATAGGGCTTCATACGGGCTTTCTGCTATGGTAAGTTTAGCTCTGCTCATGTTGTAGGGTCTATATTAAAAAGCCTTACATATTTTAAGTGGCTATGTGCTGCCCTGACGTTTTCATTACATATAAAAGGATTGGATTCTTGGATACCCTAAATCTACCGCCTATTGCTAATATCGATAATGCTGAACTGCGCGCTCAATTACAGCAAAAATTAAACAGTCAGGCAAAGCCTTTGGGTTCACTTGGCAGACTTGAATCATTAGCGATTAAGATTGGTCTTATTCAACAGATGGCTAGCCCAAACATTCAGAAGTCGCAGATTCGTGTGTTTGCGGCAGATCATGGCTTGGCTAAACATGGTACGTCAGCGTTTCCAAGTGAAGTAACAGCACAAATGGTGCTTAACTTCTTAAGGGGCGGGGCTGCAATTAATGTATTGGCGCGTCAGCATAACATCGAGTTAAAGGTAGTCGATGCAGGCGTTGCCGCTGACTTTGCTGATTTCGGTGTGCAAGATGATCCGCAGCTCATTACCGAACATAAAGTGCGTCTGGGTAGCCGTGATGCCTTAACTGAGCCTGCAATGAGTAACGAGGAATGTCTGCAAGCCATTAAAGCCGGTATGCAAATTGCCAAGCAATTAGACGGTGAGGTATTTATTGCCGGTGAGATGGGGATTGGTAATACTTCTGCTGCCAGTTTATTGCTGTCACGATTAGAAGATATTCCGATCGCAGACTGTATTGGCCGTGGTACAGGCCTTGATGACTCGGGACTGGAGCGTAAACTTGATGTGTTGACTCGAGTGTTAAAGTATCATGAGCAAGCAGTAACGCCTATGCTAGCACTGGCCGCATTGGGCGGGCTTGAAATTGCAATGATGGCAGGAGCATTTATTCAAGCGGCGCATGACAGACGGGTATTGTTGGTCGATGGATTTATTACTAGCAGTGCGTTATTGGTCGCTGAGCGTTTAGCGCCTGGGGTATCTCAATATGCTATCTTTGCGCATCATTCGGTTGAGCCCGGCCACGCGCATTTATTAAGCGTTTTAAATGCAGAGCCTTTACTTGATTTTAGAATGCGTTTGGGTGAGGGCAGTGGTGCAGCACTTGCTTATCCGTTATTGCAATCAGCCTGCTTAACGCTTAATGAGATGGCAAGCTTTGCCGATGCTGGTGTGAGTGAACAAGACAATGGCGAGAAAGCACAGTAATGTCTTTAGATTCTAAACGCTCGATTAAACAAGCGATTATCCATGAATGGCGACTGTTATTGGTCGCCATTCAGTTTTTGACCCGTATTCCGGTTGAGCTTAAGGTGTATGAGCCAAACTGGCTACACCAAAGTAGTCGGCATTTTCCAGGTGTCGGCTTGTTAGTGGGTGCTATTTGCGCAGTGGTATTTGCAATCGTTAATTACTTTTTTAATCCGCTGATTGCGGCGGCAGCAACTACTGCTTTTGGAATTAAACTCACGGGTGCTTTTCATGAAGACGGGCTGGCCGATACCTGTGATGGCATCGGTGGCGGTTTAACCCGTGAGCGTACCTTAACCATTATGAAGGACTCGCGTATCGGCACCTACGGAACATTGGGACTGGTGTGTGCTGTATTATTAAAGGTGAGTCTGCTTGCTATAATGCCAACAGCAACGGCACTCGCGGCACTTATTATAGCGCACAGTGTGTCTCGGCTCATGTCGACTAGTCTAATTGTGGTATTGCCCTATGGTGGTGAGATTGAACATGCCAAGGCCAAGCCCATGGCACAGCAAATGAGTAAGCGGCAGTGGCTAGCAAGTAGCTTATGGCTCATTGTAGTTGCCGCTATCCTGATACTGTTTATCCCAGAGGCGTTGTGGGAAATTGAACTGGGGCAGTGGCTCTTGGTGGTGACATTTGTGATGATAGCGGTCATTCATATGTACCAGTTATTAAAACGGCGTATCCAGGGCTACACCGGCGATGGCTTAGGGGCAACGCAGCAAATAACGGAGATTGCCGTATATGCAGGACTGGCAGCAAATATTAATTTATAGCACATAGATTTGGATATGAATTATGACAACGCTGTATATTTGGCGGCATCCTAAGCCAACGGGGGTACGTGGGCTATGTTTTGGGCAAACCGATGTGGACGTTAATAGGCGTAAACTAAAGCGCTTGGCCAATCGTATTAATAGCTATGTCAAAAAGCACCGATTGCCCAAGGTGATTTGGGTCAGTCATCTGAAGCGTTCAAAACAGGTCGGTCAATTATTGCAGCAGCGTGGGTTTGAGTGTCATATTGACCCACAATTAGCGGAAAGCTATTTTGGCGCATGGGAAGGCAAACCTTGGTCACAGATTGGCAAGTCAGATATTGATGTCTGGTGCGATAATTTCGCTAGCTTTGCGCCAGAGGGTGGAGAGAGTTTGACCCAACTTTTCGAGCGGGTAAGTGTTTGGATGTCTCAATACCAGTCAACTCAACATATATTAGTAGTCGGACACGCCGGATGGATTACCACTGCTAAAATGATTAGTGGTGGCCAAGAAGTACCTCAAAAAGCCAAAGACTGGCCACAACCTGTAGGCTATGATGAATTGAGTATATTAAAGTTTTAGGATTAAGGCTGATAGTTATTCAGGTCTTTATTAAAGACGGCTTTTAGCCTCAATGTTTCACTAAAATAACAACAAAAACCAAGGGTATTTATGGAGATATTTGCAACCGCACTCACTTTGTTTTTAATTATGGATCCACTGGGTAATATCCCAATATTTTTATCAGTACTTGATAAAGTGCCAGAAGAAAGAAGACGTTTTATTATTGTTAGAGAATTGTTGATTGCACTGGTCTTGATGGTACTGTTTTTATTTGCAGGCGGTAGTATTTTGCATACCTTAGGGCTGACCACCGAAGCGGTTGCTATCGGCGGCGGTCTGGTAATGATGATTATTGCCATTCGAATGATTTTTCCGAATCGAGGCGGGGTGATGAGCGATGAGGATGATGAAGATGGCGAGCCATTTATTGTACCGCTAGCGATTCCTTTAATCGCAGGACCATCTATTTTGGCGACCTTAATTCTAATTACTGAAAAAAACCCAGAGAGTATTTTAAAAGCGCTTCTTGCCTTACTATTGGCCTGGTTGGTGTCGTCTATTATCTTGCTGTTCTCCACCAAGCTTTACAATATTTTAGGTCATCGCGGTCTAAAAGCCATTGAGCGTTTGATGGGTATGATTCTAATCTCAATTTCGGTACAAATGCTATTAAATGGTTTTACGTCTTATTTATCATAAGCTGACAAATATGTTCTCGTATGAACGTTCAACTTATCCTGTATTACCTATCGCTTGTGGTTTAATTCTGGTTTTGAGCCTGCTCGTGCTCTTCACTATGATGAGCCTCAATGCGATGTTTTATATGTTCTTCAATACGTGTTCTGACATAGTGAAATGATGAAAAGCGGGATTGGAATATTAAATTATTTATAAGGTGAAGCTGCAATAAAAAAAGAGCGCTCCTAATTTTAGAAGCGCTCTTTTTGACTATCAATAATATTTTACTAGACTGAAATGAAACTTACTGAGAAGGGCTTATGCAGTATTTCGGTTCAGAGCGATTCAATATATCAAACTGCTGCTCTGTATCATTCTCATTTAGCCATTGATCGATAGATTCGAATGTAATATTACATTGATCATCAACAACGAAGTCAAAAGCATGCCAAAAGTAGCTGTCATTATTTTGATCATTTAATGTTGGTGCTAGAGTGCGTTTACGTACGGTTGGACCTTCAAACTGAATGCTAATAGGTGAGTCTTTTAAGCCAGGATTTTTTGTATTCTCATAGTTATGAACACCGTATTTATAACGTCCAACCATTAGATTACGTACAGTAATAAATTCAGGACCATAGCTGTCAATATCATCCACATCCAGATTCGCAAAAGGCGCTTGGCTTAAACTACCTTGCTCTTCAAAATAAATGTGATCACCTGATGGAGTAATCAAATGAGCATCAGCATCATAAGGTTGTTCACCCCAAGTCAGTCTAATAGATAAGGTATCATTGTTATTACTCACGATTAAACAGCCATTCTCTATCGTGTAGTCGTTACCCATGGTAGATATAGATATGGCATTAGAGCTGCGATTGCCATTTTGAGCATAGACATACAAATCACCTGTTTCGCGAACAGGTAAATAGAATTCACCCAAGTTATTGGTTGTTGCAGTGGTTAGAGAAGAATAGCTAATACCGTCACCTTTGACTAAAGCATTAGGAATACGGTTACCATCAGTATCAGCAACGCAGCCATTCACACCGACCGTTTGCATAGCAACGTCAACGTTCCAAGCACCTATGTTATCAACCTCGGCAATATATGCAGGTTGACCATTTTCTAGGGTAATTAAAGTGGCAGTACCTCTCTGAACCCAACCAGAGTCTTCAGGTGCATAATAAAAAAGTGGCATCTGAGTCAGTAAGTTACTTGCTGGGCTACGGGTAGAAACAGGAATAATGACAGAGGCTGTATTATCATCAGAAAGGACTAATGCATTACCATTACTATCTGTTGCAGTAATAATTAAAGCGCCGAAGCTCTCCATAAAGCCGCCACCAACAATGACATAACCACCGGGCATCTCTTCGGGGTCAATACTTGGAGTTACTGCATCAAGAGTAACACGTACATCACCAACAATAGGCTGGCCGTCTGCGCGTTGTAAAGTGTTAGCAGGAATAGTTACTTGAGCGCCGTAACTATCGACTACAACAATAATATCTTCATTTGAGGACTGAACCACACTTGCGATACTGGCATCGTTACTAATTTGATATTCAACCTGCATAGGTAAGCTACCTGCAAGTGATGTTGTAAACACACGCTCTGGATAATTGTCTGCAATGACTGTGAAGGTAACAGAGTCCTGTGTTTCTAATAAAGGTATCTCAAATACACCATCTTCTGAAGTCATAACTTGTTGATCAGAGAACTTAATAAGAGCATTGGTAATAGGCTCTAGAGTCTCTTTATCTATTAAAGTACCTTGAATGCTTACATTGGCTTGTTCAGAAGGATTAGTTGAATCAGTGTTGATAATGGATGAATTGCTAGAATCATCACCACCACAAGCAGATAATAGCAAAGCAGTAGCAATGGCTAAGGTGAGATTTTTTGCTACTGGTTTGACGTGTATTTGTTTCATAAAACAACCTTGTATAGTGGTACGATAAATTGGTATAGATATACAAAATATTAAAACTTATATAAATATACAGTTAAGTTATAAAATAGTAACATGAAATTTTTTGTTTAGAAATACTAATCTATAAGTGATATCAATTAAATATGATGATAAGTAATAAAACAGTCTAGCTGGTATAATTTGAGACAATAAAAAGAGCGCTCCTAATTTAAGAAGCGCTCTTTTTGAATACGGCTAGTATGAAGAGTGATGCTTAGGGCGTGTGGAACATTCGACCATGGCACTGGCGGCGACTATTTTTTAGTCAATATGCAGGGAAATTTTTGACGCTTAGTCATTCTAAGTTTGACAATTTCGCAATATATTGGCAAAAAAGAGTCCCGCCCCTGAGAACGGATTAAGCAAAGCACTGCTTTGCCCGTTCGCAAGGCGAGAGCTGTGCTCGAGTGAGGCTGATGCTAAAATCGCCCCAGACGTTGTTGCAAACCTAATCAAGGTCTAGACATTAACTACGGTTTACGCCTAGTCTGAAACAATTTTAGCTATCAGCAGTGCTAATTTGCGAATGTTCCACACGCCCTAATTAGCTACGCCATTCACCACTACTCATCACATCCGCTAATGGATTAAGGCCCATCTGGTAGGCAAGATCAGCAGGACGTTCGATATTCCATAAGCTCAAATCTGCATCATTACCAACTTCGATACGTCCTTTATTATCTAAGCCTAGCGCTTTTGCTGCATGAGTAGTAATACCTGCGAGCGCCTGCTCAGGAGTCATACTAAATAAAGTACAGCCCATATTTAGTGTCATTAATAGTGAGGTTAATGGAGATGTACCAGGATTACAGTCGGTCGATAGCGCAATCGCTACGTTGTGTTTATACATCGCATCCATTGGCGGCAATTGGGTCTCTTTTAACGTATAGAACGCCCCTGGCAATAACACAGCGACTACATCATGCTCCGCCATTTTCTCTACATTTTTCTCTGATAAATATTCTAGATGGTCAGAGGATAGGCCGTTATAATCAGCGACCAAGCCACTGCCATCCATATCACTTAACTGCTCAGCATGAAGCTTAACAGGTAGACCAAGCTGTTTTGCGGTATTAAATACTTTGGCCATTTGTGCTTTGCTAAAGCCAATGTTTTCACAAAAGCCGTCAACCGCGTCAATTAAACCTTTATTATGCAAAATTGGCATCCACTCGCATACTGCATCGATGTACGCATCTGAGCCGTTTTCTTTGTCTTTATACTCAGTCGGTAGGGCATGGGCAGCAAGATAGGTGGTCTTAACTGTAAGGTTATAATCTTCGCCCAGTTGGCGAGCCACCTGTAGCATTTTGCGCTCAGTCTCTAAATCAAGACCGTAGCCTGATTTAATCTCGATGGTGGTCAGACCTTCAGCAAGTAGCGCTTGCAGGCGGCGTTCAGTTTGTGCGTATAACTCTTCAAAGCTGGCCTCACGTGTTGCTGTTACTGTGGAGATGATACCGCCGCCATTTTCAGCAATCTCTTTGTAGCTGACACCCTGCAAACGCGCTTCAAATTCATTACTGCGGTTGCCGCCGTATACGAGGTGAGTGTGGCAATCAATTAAACCAGGTAATAACCACTGACGATTGGCATAAATGATTTTGTCATCAGCATCCTCTTGAGTGATAGCATGATGATAAGCTTGGCTATTTAAAGCACTTTGGCTATCACCAATCCAGCTAATTTTGCCATCATTGATGGTAAGAGCGCCGTCTATGATTTGACCATAAGGGCTGTGCGGCTTTGATGACTTTGAAGGGTCAGAGTTTGCAACGGCTAACGCTCTATCAAAGCCGTATACTTCGGAGAAAGTAGCGATATTGGCATGCAAAATAAGAGTATCAAAATGTTCAGGAAAGTTATTATTGGTTTTGGATGTCATAGTAGACTCCGATTCTATAAATGAGTTTCTTAAGTCATGAATTATTAAATGAGTCGTGGTTAACTTATCAGCTGATTGTTTATTTAATGCTGTTGTAGTAAATGATGCTGAATCATTAACGCTAAAAAGCGGGCAGTAACTTTGCAACTGCGCTCATCTATATCATAGGTGGGGTTAATTTCAGCAACATCAGCCATTTTTACCTTACCACTGGCAAAAATTACCTCAAGACAACGTTCAGCAAAGTCAATGGAGATGCCTTTAGCTGCAGGCGCACTCACGCCAGGGACAATACTGGCAGGGAAGGCGTCCATATCCATCGTAATATATAGCACGTCTACTTGCGCAATAAATTGCTCTAACTGTTTTGCGACAGAATCCCAACTACTGCGAGCGCATGAGTCATCACTAATAATCGTCACGCCAAGCTTATCGGCTCTGTCAAACAGAGCGGTGGTGTTAGAAAACTGACTGATGCCAATAGCACAGTAGTGAAACGGTTGATCATGTGCTTGATTGTGCTCAGCGATTTGACGAAACGGGGTGCCAGAAGTGCCTTTTTGAGCGTTACGGATGTCTAAATGCGCGTCAAAATTAATAATGCCAATCTTAGGCGCTTGAGTATTCGAGTCATTTTGGGCAGTATTCTCGGGACTATTTAACGCATTCCAAAGTCCCATATAACTGGCATAGGCAATGGCATGACCGCCGCCGATACCGATGGCTAGGCTGCCTCGATTGATAATACCAGTGACTTGCTCGCTGTATTTTGCTTGCGTCTGCTCTAACACGTCAGGCATTAAGCTGTCGTTGTCATAACAGGCAATATCACCGATGTCACTTAAAAACGTGTCATATTCTGCTTTATCAAATTTATCTTGCAGCGCCGGCGTGATAGGCAGCTTAGCAAAGGTTTGACGAATAGCAGGCGGCGCATATCTAGCACCAACACGTCCTAAATTACGACGCACGCCTTGATCACAGGCAAAACCAACTAAGGTTACCTTTGAAGAGGGTTTATTATGCTGAGCATCTGATGGGTCAGTCTCTTCTGAGTTAAAAGCATCACACGGCTGAATCAGCTGATACCAATACAATGCGCGTTCTGATTCATCAGGCTCAGCACGGCCCGTCCAAAGACTGGAGTCAAAAGGAATATGCTGAGCCCCAATGCTTGTGTTATCGCTTGAAGATGATGGGGTTGACATAATGAACACTCTCAAAGATTATAAAGTTATATAAAAGGTTATGAGATTACTGAGCGTTAACGTTGCAAAAACCAATCAGCTCGCAGCTCAGACCAATGCTGATTGAGTGCAGTAGACAATACCAACTGCTTGGCCGCTTCAATATCTGGCGCAAGATAGCGGTCTTTGTCATAAAAGGTCACCTTTTCACGTAACAGGCTGTGCGCTTGGCTTAACAGCTTCGAGGTTTTTAGCCCTTTATGGAAATCAATCCCTTGTCCTGCTGCCAATAACTCGATACCAACAATGGTGGCAGTGTTTTGCGCCATATCATATAAACGGCGACCGGCAAAGGTGGCCATAGACACATGGTCTTCTTGGTTGGCAGACGTCGGGATGCTGTCAACGCTGGCAGGATGTGCCAGTGATTTGTTCTCTGAGGCTAGGGCAGCGGCGGTGACATGCGCAATCATAAAGCCAGAGTTCACCCCTGGATTTTCGACTAAGAAAGGCGGTAGACCACCATTTAAAGTAGCATCGATAAGCAGTGCCACACGGCGCTCAGACATAGAGCCAATTTCGGCGATAGCTAATGCCAACGTATCGGCAGCAAAGGCAACGGGCTCTGCATGGAAATTACCACCAGAGATAGCAACCGGTTCGTCTTCATTTCTAAAGATTAGTGGATTATCAGTGACGGCATTGGCTTCGATGAGTAGCGTATTGCCTGCTTGATTAATGATATCGAGACAAGCACCGATCACTTGAGGCTGACAACGGAGGCAATAAGGGTCTTGTACGCGGTCATCGTTCTCGGTGTGCGAGGCACGAATTTCACTGCCAGCAATTAAGCTACGGTGCGCTTTGGCAATTTGAATCTGACCATGATGGCCACGCACCTCATGAATACGCGCATCAAAAGGCGAGTCTGAACCACGAGCAGCGTCTACTGAAAGCGCACCAACTACTGTCGCTGTTGCAACTAAATCTCGGGCTAAAAAATAACCACGCAGCGTAAGCGCAGTTGACACTTGAGTGCCGTTAATCAGCGCCAAACCTTCTTTAGCCGCGAGCGTTACCGGCTCAAGTCCGGCTTGTGCTAACGCCTCTTTGGCCTCAACTTCTTGGCCATTGACATAGCAGCTGCCTTGGCCGAGAAGGGTTAACGTCATGTGTGATAATGGCGCTAAATCACCTGATGCACCGACTGAGCCTTTGGCCGGAATATGCGGAATAATGTTGTTATTAATCAAACCGATTAAACCGTCTATCACGTCACGGCGTACGCCAGAAAATCCTTGAGCTAGGCTAGCAACTTTCATAACCATGATTAGGCGTACCACGCCGTCCTCTAAGCGCTCACCGGTACCAACGGAATGGGATACGATGAGAT
Source organism: Psychrobacter sp. CX14 (assembly GCF_057396205.2). Lineage (NCBI taxonomy): Bacteria > Pseudomonadati > Pseudomonadota > Gammaproteobacteria > Moraxellales > Moraxellaceae > Psychrobacter > Psychrobacter sp. CX14. Next base: position 1,397,049 of record NZ_CM183187.1, read on the forward strand.
TATATTGCAATAAGCCTAGCTGATCATCACTGATACGGGTTTTGGCTAAAAGACCAAAGCCGGTATTGATGCCATAAGCGCTTTTGTCACGTGCAATAATTTCTTTGACACAGTCATGTGATGCATCGATGTCTTGATAAGCGCTATCGACAAGATTAACGTGTACTGGCGCATCATAGACTTGGCGCAGTTGTTCGAAAGTAAGCTTACGTGGGGTGAGGGTTAGTGATAAAGGCTGGGTCATTATTATTATTCCTATAAAATGTAAGATTAGCTGGTAAACGGTAAAACCGCTACAAGGCGAGCCTAATAGTGATACAACAGTTGACGAATATAATGGTGCGCTATTTAACAGACCTTACTTAATCATAGGTAGTTTTAGCCCATATTCCTTGGCTGTTTTTATAGCCAACTCATAGCCTGCATCGGCATGACGCATGACGCCAGTACCACAGTCATTGACTAATACGCGAGACAGACGTTTGGCTGCCGCATCGCTACCATCAGCAACGATAACCATGCCTGAATGTTGTGAATAGCCCATGCCAACACCGCCACCATGATGTAGTGATACCCAAGTTGCACCGCCTGCTACGTTTAGCATGCCATTTAATAATGCCCAATCTGATACCGCATCTGAGCCGTCTTTCATGCTCTCGGTTTCACGGTTCGGACTGGCAACAGAGCCGGTGTCTAAATGGTCACGACCAATAACGATTGGTCCTTTAAGCTCGCCATTTTTGACCATTTCGTTAAAGGCAAGACCTGCTTTATCACGTTCACCTAAGCCAAGCCAGCAAATACGTGCAGGCAAGCCTTGGAATTTAATACGCTCATTGGCCATATCTAACCAGCGATGCACGTGTTTGTTTTCTGGGAATAGTTCTTTAATCTTCTGATCTGTTTTGTAGATGTCCTCTGGATCACCTGATAGCGCTACCCAGCGGAATGGCCCTTTACCTTCGCAGAATAGTGGACGGATATACGCAGGAACGAAGCCTGGGAAATCAAAGGCATTTTTGATACCTTCGTCATAAGCGACCTGACGGATGTTGTTACCGTAGTCTGTCGCTGGTACGCCCATTTTTTGGAATTCAAGCATGGCTTCAACATGAATGGCACATGAACGAGCCGCGTCTTTAGCTACTTTTTCAAATTTGCTAGGATCTTCTTGCGCCGCTCTCCATTCTTCTACAGTCCAGCCAATAGGCAGATAGCCATTGACCAAGTCATGAGCAGACGTTTGGTCCGTTACTAAGTCTGGCTTAATCTCGCCCGCTTTGGCACGTTTTACCATCTCTGGTAGGATTTCGGCAGCATTGCCTAATAGAGCAATGGATACTGCTTCACCAGCTTCAGTGTGCTTTTTAATCAGATCATAAGCTTCGTCTAAGTCCTTGGCTTGTTTGTCAACGTAACCGGTACGTAGACGGAAATCGATGCTGCTTTGCTGACATTCGATGTTTAATGATACAGCACCTGCAAATGTTGCTGCTAATGGCTGCGCGCCGCCCATACCACCTAGACCTGCAGTTAAAATCCAGCGACCTTTCCAGTTGTCCGTGCTAGCAGTAGCATCCCCTTTACCATAATGTTGACGACCGGCTTCGGCAAAGGTTTCATACGTACCTTGGACAATGCCTTGGGTACCGATATAAATCCAGCTGCCTGCGGTCATTTGTCCGTACATCATTAAATCTTTACGATCAAGCTCGTTGAAGTGCTCCCACGTTGCCCATTTTGGCACAAGGTTTGAGTTAGCGATTAATACGCGAGGCGCATCTTCGTGCGTTTTGAATACGCCGACAGGCTTACCTGATTGAACCAATAAGGTTTCTGTGTCTTCTAATTCTTTTAAAGACTCTAAGATTTGATCGTAGCTTTCCCAGTTACGCGCTGCACGGCCAATACCACCATACACAACTAAGCTTTTTGGGTTTTCAGCCACATCAGGATGTAGGTTGTTTTGCAACATGCGAAAAGGTGCTTCGGTTAACCAGCTTTTACAAGTTAATGTTGTGCCAGTAGGTGACGCTATTTCGCGGCTCTCGTCTCGGCGAATAAATTTGGAATCAGTCATAAAATAGTCCTTTATATAAATTTAAGAAAAGAAAACAGGGGTTATTATGGATATTTGTATAGACAAATTATCAAGAAAAAAATAAGGATGCAAGACTTTTTTAGCAAAGCTAGGCTTCAATGTATATTTGTTTGGTATTATTGGTTTAGACTTTCTAAATTAATATGACAGCCAGATGACAGATTATAAATTACTGCTATACTAACAGGCCCATCATGCTTTAAGCAGCAGGTAAGTATCAATATAATCAGATAAGTAGCTAGATAATCAGGTAAGTAGCAAGATAATCAGGTAAGTAGCAAGATAATCAGGTAAGTAGCAAGATAATATTGTCTTAGCCGGCACTGCAAGCTGTCTGCATGGGTTTTAGTTAATGCTTACAAAGTATTAAGTGCCATTGTAATATGTACATATTTTTATATTTGTTAACTTAAATAATGAGCCTTATCTCATGTCAAAAAAGCCACAACAAGCCAAGCGCCCAAAACCTGCGTATCAACGTATCAAAGAAAGTATCTTAAAAAATATTCATTCTGGTAAGTGGCAGGCAGGTGAGGCGATTCCTACTGAGTATGCACTGGCGGATAGATTTTCTGTATCACGCATGACGGTTAATCGCGCCCTAAAGGAGCTGAGTGAAGAGCGGGTTTTGGAGCGCAGACAAGGGTCCGGCACTTTTGTGGCGCAGCAGCAATACAATCATACTGTTGTGGAGGTGCGTAATATTGCCGCAGATATTCGAGCCGCCGGTAAGCAATATGAAGCCAAAGTCGTCAATCAGCAGCGTCTGAGAGTCAGCGATATCAGCCCGCGTATTATATCAATGTTTACCGCGCCAATGCTTGATGAGAAAGGCGATAACACCACGTGGGATGAAGATGCCGAGCCAAGCAATCTACCGAACAACAAGCTATTACAGCGTAATAATGACGATCCTATCGATGAAGTAGAGATTGTACATATTGCAGATGGCAAACCGGTGCAATTTGAAGAGCGCTGGGTAGATGCATCATTGGTGCCTAACTTTATTGAGCAGAATTTTAGTGTGATAAATACCAGCGAGTATCTTATTGAACAAGCGCCGCTACAAGGGGGCAATTATACCATTCGGGCAGTCGCTGCACCCAAAAAAGTCGCTACTGCACTACAGATGGAAGCAGGGGAACCGGCATTGTTATTAAGTCGTCAGACCTATTCAGCCGGCCGTGTGGTTACCTTCGTGAATATGTGGCATGCTGGCAGTCGTTACCAATTCTCTGGTATTTTGTAGTCTTAACCTGCATCATCAAAGCGTGATCGGATTAGATGAAAGCTATTAATATCAGACTTAATTATGAATAGTAATTATTCATGATTAAGCCCTTTTAATGCATCTGACGCTTAAGAATTTATGACATAAATAGACTATGTCATATCAGAATAAACTTATGCCATAATATTATACAAAATTATATAATATTTATATGTATAGACTTGGCGGTTGTATATAATAGGGTGTTATACAACGGATATAAGAGATATAAATATGCCAAATAAAATAAAAGACACAACCAATATTGATGTGGGAGCATTAAAAGAATCAGCTTCTAAAGCGTCTGCGCTACTGAAGTCATTGTCGCACTCAGATCGTCTACTGCTATTGTGCCAGTTGGTAGAGTCTGAATCTTGTGTGCGTGATTTACAGCAGGCAACGGGTATTAGGCAGCCAAGCCTGTCGCAGCAGTTGGGCGTGCTACGTGAGAATGGTTTGGTGAATACTCGCCGTGAAGGTCGCCAGATTTTTTATAGTATTGCCAGTGATGATGCGCTGGCCGTGATGCAAGTTTTGTATCAGCGCTTTTGTACAAAATAGAGTTATCTTAAAGAGGTGACTTAAGTTTTTGAACCGGTTCAATAAATGAGAATAAATACCTGCGTCAACCTCAAATAAGTGGCGACGATTGAGAGCCTTATGTTTGGTATTGGCTGGGGCATTCTTGGGTTTTGTCTAGCGCCTGTGTTAGTTACTACATTTGCAGGCTACACCGAGTCGATGATATTTGTGGTGGCGATGCTGGCAGGATTTTGGTTACATGCCAAATTAATCAAAAACTAGACGTTAATCTCAAATCATACGGGGTAGGCAGGTTTGGTTTGAAGTGTACATAAAACAGAACTTTAATATAACCTTTAATCTCAGCTAATCATCAATTTGCTGTTAACCTGATTATCTCGTATAATACGACTCACTTTATCAACCCACGCCACGACACATCTGTGTATTTGGCCACAACCTACGGAGGAATCAGCATGTATTTGTTTCAAAAGACTGTGTTACAGATGACGCAAAACACAATGAGCGATGACCTCGGTACGGTTCATTTAGGCTTTAACTAAGCTTATTCTACCTCGATCATTTCTTTAGGCTAGCTACTGGCCATAATTTAATTTGCATTGTCTTAACTCATTGACCTTTGGTTAATGGGCTTTTTGCGTCTGTCATTTAACATAGTCAGCGAACTACTAAACGGTTACGGTGTTAACCTCGCTAAGCCAACATTTGTAGTCCTTACGCTCGGTTGCCTTGTAACCATTTTAGACTTCTTTGACTATACAGTTTCAACTCACGACAACCTATAAATCAACAAAAATAAATACAAAGCGAGTCGTGCTCTTTTAAATCAATTTTTATTAACGAGCACATTCGACTAAACAGATGAAGGTAATAACAAAATGGGCATACAGCTAATTTTGAATGAAAACAGTAAAAAGGGCGTACCGGTTAAGGTGTATACCCAAGATATCGAGCAAGAGGCGATACAGCAATTACGTAATATGGCGCAGTTAGAGTTTGTGCACTCGCATATTGCGGTGATGCCAGATGTGCATGTGGGTAAAGGCGCGACAGTGGGCAGTGTGATTCCGACCAAGTCCGCCATTATTCCTGCGGCAGTCGGTGTCGATATCGGCTGTGGTATGAACGCAGTGCGTACATCGCTAACGGCCAGCGACTTGCCAGACAGTCTAAGCGCGGTGCGCTCAGCAATCGAAAAGCAAGTGCCGGTTGGCTTTAATATGCACAACCAAATCACGGCCAAAGCCTCAACCCTTGATCCACTGGGTAAACGCTTAAAGCCAATTACCGATAAGCATCCAGGCCTTTTAAAGATGCTCAAAGGTTTTGAGCGTACCTGGGCCAAACAGCTTGGAACGCTTGGCGGTGGTAACCACTTCATCGAGATTTGTATTGATGAAAATAACGATGTGTGGGTGATGCTGCACTCGGGTAGCCGAGGTATTGGTAATTGTATCGGCCGCTATTTTATTAATTTGGCCAAAAAAGAACATCAATCGCGCTTTGGTCATGTGCCCGATAAAGACTTGTCGTATTTTGCTGAAGGTTCAAGTAGCTTTGATGACTATGTGGAAGCGGTGCAGTGGGCGCAGGATTATGCAGTGCAAAACCGGAAAGAGATGATGCGTTTGGTATTAAATGCAATGCAATCTAAGCAGGCAGGATTACCACATTTTACTCTGACCAAAGAGGCCATTAACTGTCACCACAACTATGTGGAAGAAGAAACACACTTTGGCGAAAACGTTTACGTAACCCGAAAAGGTGCTATCAGTGCTTATGAGGGCGAACTGGGTATTATTCCAGGTTCGATGGGTGCTAAATCCTTTATCGTGCGTGGTCTTGGTAATGAAGAGTCCTTTTGCTCATGCTCACATGGGGCAGGGCGCAAGATGAGTCGAACCAAAGCATCTAAAACCTTTACCGTTGATGAGCTCAAAGCACAAACCGCAGGCGTTGAGTGTAAAAAAGACAAAAGCGTACTTGATGAAATCCCTGGTGCGTACAAAGACATCGATGAGGTAATGGACAATCAAAAAGATTTGGTTAAAGTGGTGCATACCTTAAAACAGGTGCTTTGCGTGAAGGGTTAGTTTTATACGCCATTTAATTCTGCTGTACTATCAATCTCACTTGAAGTACTAGACGTAGATCGACACTTGATTTACTCATAGCAGAATTAAATCGAAATACGCTTAAGTATTTAAGAATGAATTACTAATTTAAGGAGAATAAAAATATTATTAATTAAAAAACCAAACATTAAATCAAATATAAAACTAAGAAATTTAGGACAAAACTATGAGCTTAAAACAAACTCTAAAACTGGCTAAGCAGTTAGAGAATCAAACCAAAAAGGGTGATGCTAGCCTTAATAATACAGCGAATCTCGGCGTCCTAAAAGACGCAACCAAACCACGTAATCATGTTGCTTTTAATCCACTGTTAAAGAAAGGCGGCGTTCATGAAAAAGACAATATTAAAGTGGTGCATAAGAAAAAACGGCGTGAGACCAAGCAAAGTTTGCGTCAAAAGGATTGGTTGTCTGAAATTTAAATGGTTTGATGTAGTTTATTTATTCAAGCAAATAAAAAGCCCATTCTATGACAATAGGATGGGCTTTTTATGATGCTAAATATGATTTTAAAATGTGGTTACGAAAACTAGTGTATATTTATTTTCTATAACATTCTTCTCAAGGATAAATATAAGTTAGCATCATTCAACTAATTTTTTAGACGTTAGGTTATTAAATGCAAAAACTAGTCCTTAAGACTATATTAGCCATTAGTATGGTTATTACAATAATTAGTTCACCTACCAGCTTAGCTAATGACGGTGCTTACTATATGTCTGGTAATCAGCTTGTACCGATGCATACTACCCAAATTGATGTCAAAAAAGAAATCTTAAATATCCGCCGTGAGGGTGAGGATATTGTGGTTGATGTACATTATGAGATGGTGAATAAAGGCAAACCTGTCTCGTTGCTGGTTGGCTTTGAGGCCTTACCTCCTGTTGGTGATGCAAACACAATGCCAGTCAATGGTGGGCACCCCTATATGAAAGGCTTTACTGCCAAAGTAAATGGGCAGTCGGTACAGTATGATATTGCTCTTGTAGACACTGATGAACATTGGGAAATGGATGCAGAGGGCTATCGTACATTAAATTTAAACAAAGCCAAATCACCTTTTTATTTCCAAAATGGGCGTATTAAACAAGAAAAAGAATCTACGCAAGAAGCGCGTTATGCTGAGCAAACATGGATTAATGAGTTATACGTTTATCACTTTTCGGCTAATTTTAAATCGGGAAAAAATACCATTGACCACAGTTATCGTTTTGAAGCATCGGGTAGTGTGGATAATAGGTATGCCTTTGACTATGTATTAACCGCTATTAATCGTTGGGGTGATAGTGTTATTGACGAGTTTGAATTAACCATTGATATGGGTGATTTAATTGAATTTAACATACCAAATAGTTTCTTTGATAGTAGCAATGATTGGCAGATTAACGGCATAGGGAGCAAGTATCCGACTACCAGTCTTACTCATAACTCTTATTATGCTGACGAAAGCAAACCTAGCACCACGTTTGCGATGCGAGAGGGTAACGTTGTCTTTAAGAAAGAAAACTTTAAACCACAAGGTGAGTTGTATCTGTATTCACCACAAATAGGAAGCTATCAACCACCCTTTAATGCGAATACTCATGATTTATCATTGAATTACTTAGCAATAAATCATGTTAGAGAAGAAGATAAGCTAGACGATTTTTCTTTAAAAGTATTGCGTAACTATCCTTTTGCCCGTCGTGGGTATGTATTTAGTAATCCAAAGTTGCAAGCATACTATGACCGTCAACCTTGGTATATTGAAGACCTAAATTACAAAGCAGATTTTACTAAATTAGATAAGTTTGAGCGAGAATATATACAAGAGTTAGATAGTTATAAAAATAAAATCGTATTGGAAAATAATGAACATACTGATTCAATCTCAAAATAACTTCTTAAACCAATATTTATCAATATTAACCAACACTGATAAACAAAGTATTCGCAATTTAGATGATATTCCTGCTGAGCATTTGTGTGCGGATGAGTTTAATGCTAATGAGCCCTTAACTGAAGTTGGTTCGCTTTTATAAGCTCTATCCCTTATGATACGTATCCCTGCAAATGTTATTTGAATGTAGCTAACGGTTTAAAAAGTGTGATTTAGTCCCATTAGCAATTAGTATTATTCGGCTATTATTTAAAAAGTTATGTAATCAGTTCTTTCCTCAGGTAGTATCCCCACTTTGGTATTGTCACTAAGGAGCCTCATGAGTCTATTTTTCGAAAAACTCGTCAATCCATTTCCCAAAATTGATAACCAAACCCCGCCAAATACCTTGTGGGGCTTTATTCGTTATCATAACCAAGGTTATGGTTGGGTATTTCTCGCATTGGGCATCTTAGAGGCGCTATCGGCAGTGAGTGAAATCGCTATTTATGCTTTTATGGGGCAGTTGGTTGATTTACTCAGCGAACATGACAAAGCGACCTTTTTGCAAAGTGAGATGCCAACCTTATTGGGTTATTCAGCGTTGCTTCTGATTGCGATGCCGTTAATTAACTATCTACGTACATCACTTAGAAGTCGTACCTTGAATGGTAACCTACCGATGAGTGTGCGTTGGCGTTCACACCGTTATTTACTCAATCAAGGCATGTCATTTTTCCAAGATGAGTTTGCAGGGCGAGCAGCGACCAAGGTGATGCAAAGCAGTATGGCTGTACGTGAAGTGACCTTAATCACGGTCTCGGTGATGGTATACGTACTGGTTTATTTCGGCAGTATGCTCTATGTATTGACCAATTTAAACACTTGGTTTTTAGTGCCGATGTTGGTTTGGCTTTGTCTTTATACTGCGCTGCAATTCTACTTTAATCCGAAAGTGCGTCAGTATTCGCAGGCCCAATCTGATGCGCGCTCGACTATGACTGGCCGTATTGTCGATGCCTATACCAACATCAATACAGTCAAGCTATTTGCGCATACCGAAAGCGAGGCGGAATATGCGCGCGACAGTATGGATACATATTTACAGACGGTTTATAAGCAAATGGGCACGTTATCAACCTTGATGATAACCATGACCATTTTGAACTATGTTCTTATCTTTGCGACCAGTGCACTGAGTATCTATTTGTGGCTTAATGACTTGGTTGGTCTTGGCGCGATTGCGGTTGCGGTATCGATGGCATTAAGACTACTCGGCATGTCACGTTGGGTGATGTTTGAGCTAACCGATTTATTTGAAAGCTTAGGTACGGTTCGTGATGGTATGAGCTTGTTGACTAAACCATTGACGCTAACTGATAAAGAAGGCGCTCAGCCGATAGCGGTTCAAGGTGCACAGGTTGACTTCAATAACGTGAGATTTAGCTATCACAGAGCCGGTATTAATGATGGCAATAGTGAGGATGACAAAGCGTTAAGTATCTTTAATGATTTAAACTTACATATCAAACCGGGTGAGCGTATTGGCTTAGTCGGCCGTTCGGGTGCAGGCAAATCAACCTTGGTTAATTTGCTACTCAGATTTTATGATGTGCAAGGCGGTAGCATATGTATCGATGGGCAGGATATCAGCAAAGTAGAGCAAGAAAGCTTGCGTGAGCACATTGCTATGGTCACCCAAGATACGTCATTATTGCACCGCACCGTGCGCGAAAACATCATATATGGTAAGCCTGATGCCACAGAAGAAGAGCTACAGCGTGCGATTAAACAAGCCAATGCCGATGAGTTTATTGATTCATTGGTTGATTTAAAAGGTAACAAAGGGCTTGATGCACAAGTCGGTGAGCGTGGGGTCAAATTATCAGGCGGTCAACGTCAGCGTATTGCCATTGCGCGTGTGCTATTAAAAGATGCACCGATTTTAATCTTAGATGAGGCAACTTCAGCACTTGATAGTGAAGTCGAAGCAGCCATTCAAGAAAGTTTGGGTAGCTTAATGCAAGATAAAACAGTGATTGCCATTGCGCATAGACTTTCAACCATTGCGTCGATGGATAGACTGGTAGTCATGGATCAAGGTCGTATTATTGAGCAAGGTACACACCAAGAGTTGCTTGCGAAAAAGGGTGTCTATGCTGGCCTGTGGGAGCGTCAGACTGGTGGTTTTTTAACGGATGAATAGGTTAATTAAATCGCTATTCACTTTAAAGCGTGTTATCGGGATTGGCAATCTGATTTAACTTGTCATCCGGCAGCATCATAAAGGTCTTAATTCGCTGAGCCAGTTGCATCTCAACGCGCGTATATTCCTCATGCTCAGATTCGCTGTTTGCAGCTTCTAAAGATGGATCAGGGAAGTGCCAGTGCGCAGTGATGGTGTCACGTGCTAAATCATCCCAGATGTTGAGTTTGGCTTCTTCAGCACTGTCTGCGCATAAGGTAAAGACAAAGTCTAAATGCGGGGCATCTTCTTCTAAAAAGACGCTATAGTGCTTGGGGTATAAACCCTCGGTATTAAATCCATTGTCTTTAAGTATTTGCATGGCAACAGGGTTGGCTTCATCTAAAGGCTTAATACCGGCACTATAAACTTCAAAGCGGCCATGACCTAATTTCTTTAACATGGCTTCTGCCATAAGACTGCGGCCTACATTTTCTTTGCATAAGAAGAGGACGGTATAAGGGGTGGTGTTAGGCACAAGCAACTCCATTATTGATCTAACATTCAAATATAAGCGCTAGTATAATAGATTCCTATTGCCAATCATATTACAATCCTGCTATAACCTCTTATACCCATTCATTATTTAAGGAGGGCGCATGCCAAGCATTAATCAGTATTTCGATAATAAAGTCACCTCAATTGCTTTTCAAACGGCGACCAAGCCTGCCACAGTCGGTGTGATGGAAATTGGTGAATATGAATTTGCCACCAGCGAATTTGAAACCATGACTGTGGTTAGCGGTGCATTAACTGTTAAGCTGCCAGACTCAGATGAGTTTGTTACCTATGATGCCGGCCAAAGCTTTACCATTGAAGCGGATCAGAAGTTTCAGGTAAAAGTGGATGTTGAAACCGCTTATCTGTGTACTTATGGCAAATAGCAATTAACCGTCATAACGATGGCTAATGGCTACTGGGACGCGATTGAGATAATTAATCCTAATCTCTTTTTTATTAAGTTATTCAATGACATAAAAACAGATCAGCTTATCGGCTGTGTTGCAACTGTATTTAAAATACGCTATTAATAGCAAGGCTTATCTAACACTCATTTATAAGGAAATAGTATGCAAATAGAATCACAAACATTTATCGTAACCGGTGGCGCTTCAGGTTTGGGCGAGGCAACCACGCGCGAGTTATTTAAGCGCGGCGCCAATATCGTTATCGCTGATTTGAATGAAGAGGCCGGCCAAGCACTGGCAAGTGAATTGGGTGATAACGTTCGCTTTGTACGCTGTGACGTGACCAGTGGTGAGCAAGTTCAAGCTGCTGTTGATACAGCAGAAAAGGAGTTTGGCGGATTATCAGGTAGCATCAACTGTGCCGGTATTGCTATTGTGCAAAAATTACTGGACCGTGATAACAATCCGGCGGACTTGGATAAATTTAGCAAAGGCATTGAGGTAAATTTAGTCGGCAGCTTTAATGTAGCTCGCTTGGTTGCTGCAAGTATCGCTAAACGTGTCTCTGCTGATGGTGGTCCGGATAATAAAGATCAAGGCATTATTATCAATACTGCCTCTATTGCTGCTTTTGATGGTCAAGTTGGGCAGGGCAGTTATGGTTCATCAAAAGCGGGTGTGGTTGGTCTAATGCTGCCGCTTGCACGCGAGCTGACACGTCATGGTATTCGTGTCATGACCATTGCTCCGGGTATCTTTGAGACACCTATGATGGCCGGTTTACCTGAAAAAGCGCAGGAGCAGCTCAAAGCTAGCGTCCCTTATCCAAAACGTTTGGGGCAGCCTGCAGAATTTGCAAATCTGGCCGCGCATATCATTGAGAATGCCTATTTAAATGCTGACGTCATTCGTTTGGATGGTGCAATTCGTATGACCTAATAGGCGCGTAAAACATTAGCCTATAGATAAAGCAATAAAGACAAAGCGGTGTCCTTAATCGGATGTCGCTTTTTTTGGTTTAAGTGCTTTAAAATTTTAAAGGCACTCATCTATTTACACTGAGTAACAGATTCACTGATGCCGGCTACTGTTTAAACAAGCCGAAGCTATTTAGAATGAAGCCATCTACATATTAAATCTAAACCACCGATTCTTATTAAAATAACAACAGCAATAATAACAACGCTAGGAGCGACGCATGCCAACCACCCAAACCTCAAGCCGCTTAACCCAGTCTAAGCAACATGATTTGCGTCATGATTATGAGGCCTTAGCAAAGCAGGCATCTTTACGTTATGTGAGCGACGAACAGCCTGGCTATACCCGCAGGCGTTGGGGTAAGGGCTTTACCTACAAAGACTCGTTGGGTAATACGGTCAAAGATAAGGCGTTACGTAGCCGCTTTGATGCGTTGGCGATTCCGCCAATGTGGTCTGAGGTTTGGATATGTGAGTACGACGATGGACATTTACAGTGTACCGGCCGTGATGAAAAAGGGCGTAAGCAGTATTTGTATCATGAGCAGTGGAATAAAGTGCGTGATGAGGCAAAGTTTGATGCGGTGATTGGATTTGGTGAGGTATTACCTAAATTGCGTGCTCAAATTGAGCATGACCTTGATGAACCAGAGTTAAGCCGTGCCAATGTGCTTGCGGCGGTGGTCAAATTATTAGAGACAACGCTGATTCGTATTGGTAATGACCGTTATGCTAAGCAAAACAAAAGCTATGGCTTAAGCACGCTGCGCAGCCGTCATATTAGTGAAACAGAAGAAGGCTTGGCCTTTGATTTTGTTGGTAAAAGCGCTAAAGAGCATCATATTGAACTGCAAGATGAGCGCCTGATTGAGATTGTTCAAGCCTGTTCTGACCTACCCGGTTATCGTATTTTTAAATACATGGATCAAGCCGGCGATAAACAAGTGGTGGAAAGCCAAGATATCAATGAATATTTGCGCACCCACACGGGCCACGAGTACAGTGCCAAAGACTTTAGAACTTGGATGGCCTCCGTACTCGCTGCCGCTTACTTATATGAGCATGCTGATGAGGCAGTGTTGGCAAGTGAACCGGACAGTAAGCTGCGACAGCAATTGGTGGTGGAGATGGTGAAGGATGTGGCAGAACATTTAGGCAATACGCCCAGTGTGTCACGTGCGTCTTATATTCATCCCAGAATTATTGAGCAATTTTTAAAGGGCAATTTTATAGAGCAATATAAACAGGGGCGACGTGGCCGTAGCAAACAGCACCAGTCGCTAGATGAAAAAGCAGTGTTGGCATTTTTAAGCGCAAGCAAGTAAGCTACTCATCAGAGATAATTTGTCTTATTTTTGATGCTTAATTTGTTAGTCTTTATGTACAATTTCATCAGTCACTGAGCTGGATGTTAATGACCATGGCCCCCTTAGTCTTTGTAGCCGCTGCATCCAATACTAGCGATGCTTTTAATATGCGCATGGCGCAGCTGAGTGCGTGGCTGCAATCTGTGTCGGCTATAGATTGGGCATGGGTTGGGGTGGTCATTCACCTGCTGTTAACCCTGTTTATGATTGTACGTATCTTATCCACGCAGCGGAATACAGGTATTGCTATTGCTTGGCTAGTTCTATTATTTGCCATCCCTTTTATCAGTATTATTGCCTATCTGTTGGTGGGTGAGCCGTATTTGGGAAAAAGCTACAAATCACGCAACTTACAAGCCCAGTCTATGCTAAACGATTTAGCCAAGCGAGAAGATATCCAGTTGGCAAAAGTGGATGATATGCTGCCTGAACCGTATCGCGGTGTCAGCCGTATTGGTACCTTTGATACCGGCTTTGGGGTATATGATAAGCATACGATGCGGCTGTTAACCTCCGCTGATAGCACCTTTGATACGCTTATCGACGATATTAATAATGCGTCGACTATCATTTTGATGGAGTTTTATATCATCTATCCTAAGGGTCGTGTACAAGAAGTGTTTCAAGCGCTTATCGATGCTGCGGACAGAGGGGTAGAGTGTCAGATATTAGCCGATAGTGTGGGCAGCTTTAGCTTCTTTACGGACGATTGGCATGAGCGCTTAACGCAGGCAGGCGTGACGATTCATCAGTCGCTGCCAGTGGGTTTGTTCAAAACCTTGTTTAAACGCACTGATTTGCGTAATCACCGTAAAATTGTGGTGATTGATGATGATATTGGTTATACCGGCAGTTTTAATTTGGTTGATCCACAGTTCTTTAAGCAAGACAAGGCGGTAGGTGAATGGATTGACCTTATCATGCGTATCCAAAGCGAGAAAATGGTCAGTGTGGTAACGGCACTTGCTGCGGTGAATGTGACGGATATAGGTGCAGAAAACCCGCGCAATCTTAAAGAGCTTGGCCAGCGTATTGAAGACAACATCAATATGTATACTCGTAAGCTGTACCGCCCTAAGCCTGCGATTAATGATGTCAATGACAAAGCCAGTAGTTATCTAGCGCGGCAAATATCCTCGTTTAATATGAATGATGAGTACGGGCATAGGGTTGAGCCGATTGATACGCCTTTTGCCAGTTATGATCACGATGAAGCGGACTATATGCATCCGATTATGGATTTGCCGGTCGTCGATAACGTGATGGCGCAGCTTATTCCTTCAGCACCGCGTATTACCGAACACGTGATTTATAATACGTTGCTGACCGTGTTTCATCGTGCCAATCACCGTATTCAGATTACCACACCGTATTTTGTGCCAGATGAGGCATTATTAGCGGCATTAACCACCGCGGCCAAACGCGGGGTTGAGGTGACCATTATTCTACCCAAAAAAGTGGACTCCTTTTTTGTACAGCATGCCTCACAGGCGTCTTATGCTATTTTGATGGAAGCAGGGGTGAATATCGCTTTGTTCAAAAGCGGTCTGCTGCATGCCAAAACGGTGGTTATTGATGACGACTATTGTCTGTTTGGCACGGTTAATATGGATATGCGCAGTTTTTATCTCAATATGGAGATTAGTCTAGCGCTGTATACCCCAGAAATCGTGGCGCAAGTGCTGGCATGTCAGCAGGCTTATCTCACTCAGTGTGAGCGATTGGATTTAGAAAAATGGCGTCAGCGCCCCAGCTATAAATCCTTATTTGATTCGGGTATTCGCCTATTTAGTCCGTTGCTTTAACTGACAATTATCATCATTCAAATCTCATATCTGCTCGAATACGTTGCTAATTATGCTATAAACCGGTAGAGAAACTATTTTAAGCCTCTAGAATGGGGTAAAATATGAGCTCTTTTGAGTTTCATCTTATTAACGTGACATTAGGTTATCCCTACCCATGCCAGATCAAGCCATCAACGAATCCGAATCCACCTACGCCTTACTGTCTAATGTCACCAAGACCTCTAATGCCCTGACGCCGCCTTGGTATTATCAGTTTTTAATCAAATTACTAAAGCCGCTATATCGAATCACCTTGTGGCGTCGTCATAAAAAGGCCAAAAAATCAGGCATAGAGACCGCGGATTATAAAGAAGAGATAGCGGCACGCTTTGGCCATCAGTATCCTGATGTGCCAATATTAGCGAGTGATAAAATTTCGGGTAATCGCTGCGATATCATGAACAATGCCACTATCTGGTGCCATGCAGTTTCATTGGGTGAGACCAATACCATTGCGCCGATGTTGAAGGTGATGCTTGAACAGGGGACAAAGATTTGGATTACCAATACCACGCAGACGGGTTTTGCGCGTACCGAAGTGCTGTTCAAAGAGGCATTAGAATCACGCCAAATGGTACATACCTTTGTGCCCGTTGATGACAAAGCGGTGGTAAAGAAGTTTATTGACCATGTTAATCCTGATTTGGCGATGTTTGTTGAGACGGAGCTTTGGGCAAATATTTTGGCTGAGCTGTGTCGCTCGGGCATTCCATCGGTATTGGTAAACGCACGTCTGTCGCAGAAATCATTTGAAAGTTATGCAAAATACGAGCGTGTTAGCACCAGCATGATGCAAAATATCACCATGATTATTGCGCAAGATGCTGATTCTGCGAAGCGCTTTCGCCGCCTTAGCACACCAGTGCCTAAGATACGCCGTGCTGACTCGTTAAAGTGGTCAACAGGTAACGCCAACACCCAGACGCAAACAGCGTCTGAACGATCTGTCTTAGTCGACCGTTTCGCTCATTCAGCACAAGCGCTTGAACGCCCGATTTGGGTTGCAGGCAGTACCCATGAAGGGGAGGAGGCGCAAGTATTGCAGGCGCATCAGCAGTTATTAAAGCAGGCAGGTATGGCCAATGCGCTACTTATCTTAGTGCCGCGCCATCCGGAACGCTTTGATGAAGTTGCAGAAGCGATTGAAGCAATAGGGCTTAATTTTTATAGACGTAGCAATAATGAGAAAATTGACGCTGATACGCAGGTATATCTTGCAGACACCATGGGTGAGCTAAATGCCTGTTATGCCATTGCAGATGTGGCTTTTGTCGGCGGATCACTGGTGAATATTGGGGGTCATAACCCAATTGAAGCGGCCAGTCTGGCCAAGCCGATTATCATGGGACCTTATACACAGTCTTGCCATGAGTTGGTTGAAGTGCTACATCAACAAGGCGCACTTGAAGTGGTAGAGGCGAGTGAGACCAATAAAAAACGTAAGACAGCGGATGATAAGTCTACCGCTAGCTTGCTGCATACTCTGCAGTATTGGCTAACACATAGCGATCAAGCAAAGCAGGCTGGTCAAAAGGCAAAGGAGCTAGTCACTCAAAAAAGCGATGCCATGACTCATCAGCTAGATATGATTGAGGCACTATTGACTGAGCATAAAGAGCCAAAAGTGGATGCCTCATTAGAGATTGAGCAGATTGATTTGGAGCACTTTAAGGTGCGTGCTCGTACGGATATCTAAAGCCATAAAACGATTAAAGCCATAAAGAGAGACTAGGCGAGTATGAATATTTTACTATTGCCTAAATCGGCCGCACAAAGCCCGACCTTTAAGATTGATAGTCCGGCACAAGTGGCGCATATTCAGCAAGTTTTGGGATTGACAGTGGGCGATAGCCTAAAGGTGGGGCTGCTATCAGGTAATATAGGCACGGCAGTTATCAAGGATATCAGTACGCCTGATACAAGCGATGCGTCTATTATCCTTGAAGAAATACGCTGTGAAACACCGCCGCCTGCTAAGCTTGACTTAACGGTTGTTTTGGCCTTGCCGAGACCCAAAGTATTGCGCCGCTTAATCATGGATATGACTGCCATCGGTGTGCGCCATATTATTCTGCTAAATAGCTATCGTACTGACAAAAGCTACTGGCAAAGCCCCATGCTAAAGCGTCTGGATGAATTTGTACAAGAGGGGCTACAGCAAGGGGTGGATACAGTGCCGCCAATTATTGAGCTTAAAAAACGTTTTAAGCCTTTTGTTGAAGATGAGCTTGCAGTATTAACGCAGCAACAACTTGCCGCTGCCGCGCACCCCTATGCTGACATGCCGCTAAAAGACTTTGAGCAAAAGGTAGGCCGGCCACAAATATTATGTATTGGTGCTGAGGGTGGCTGGATTGATTACGAGGTCGAGCTATTGAAAGTCAATGGCTGTCACAGTGTCAGCTTGGGTAGCCGTATTTTGCGTACCGAAGCGGCCGTCAATGCTTTATGTGGTCGCTATTTTTAATTATCAGCCGTTGTTTTAATTTATCACTCATTTTTTTCATTTCCTTTGTTTTAGTGCTTAATCCGTTATCGGTTAATCACCTTGCCGCATTAGCCAACAGGTTCAAATCATGTCGTATCGCTTTACCCAACTCAAAAAAGCCTTATCACCGGTACTGATTGCCAGTGTGCTACTGGTAGGCTGTAGTGATAATACAGCTAAATCAGAGGGTGAGAATAGAGACAATCAAACTGCCGAATCTGTATCTATACAAGAGAAGGTACAAGTGGGTACGGATTTGGATATAGAGCAGTTAAAACGTATTAGTGCCGCCTACTATGAAGAGGAAGGGGCGGAGATTGAATGGGTGCCGATGAGTGCTGATGTGTTCAAGATTGAAGATGCCGATGCGCTGCAATTGAGTCAGGATATTGATTTATCGCCTGAGATTGACATGTTATTGATGCACAGCGCGTATACCTTGGCCAATGCCAGTCATGCGCATAAGCTGCAGCCAGTTGGGTCTGAGGTGTTGATTAATGCGGTCCCCGATCAATATCAAGATCCGCAAGGCTATTGGTATGGCCTTGGTAAATATGCACGAACTTTGGTATTTAACAAGAATAAGGTGAATGAGCCTGAGCTGATTAATTATGCTAGTGTCGGTGGTCAAAAGTGGCTAGGTCGACTGTGCATGACGGATATCTTTACCCCTGAGAACCAAGCCATTGCCAAGATGATGTGGCGTTATCGCGGTACCAAGCTTACGCCCGAGATATTGGGCAACTGGCAGCGCAATATGGGTAGTCCTTCAGGTAGTAATTTAGAAGTACTGTCACGTATTGAGCAAGGTCATTGCGACGTAGGTATTGTCGATAGCGATATGTTTTGGGATTATGCTATCAATAATCCACAAACCTCGATTCGACTGATGTGGGCCAATCAAATCAACCGCGGTGCGATGACCAATGTCATTAGTGCCGGTCTGACCGATGAAGGCGAACAGGTTGGGCAGGCGCTACGATTTATGGAATGGCTAGTCAGTGATAAAGGGCAGGCGACACTGGCGTTTAATACGCATACTTTCCCTGTGATTGATATTAAAGACCCTAATATTAATGTGCAGGTGCTGCGCCCTGAGTGGACTGAGTTTGAGCCAGATGCAACGCTGCTATCTGATATTATTGCAAATAGACGTAGAGTTGAGCCATTAGAGCCTAAGCCTATTGTCGAGACTACCAAAGAAGAAGGTACGGTTGAGCGTGTAGAAGAGTAGTTATTTGCTAGCCTTATTAAGTAATAAAGAGTGTTTATATACTGATTGATTGAGGCAATACTATTTGCTATTGATAATTGTTATTATTTGTATTAAGATGCCGGTTATTGTTCGATTAACAATAAAGATAAAAACATCGTTATCTGCGATGATGGCATTGATTCAACAGCCACTTTAACGGTCATATTTATGACAATCTATTTAATAACGACGCTAATAATAAGCTAATTGTATAAATTAGATCATTTATAGCGTAATGAGGGCCTTATGGGTATCGCAAAACAAGAAACAACCAAGTCAGTAACCAGCAAAAGTTCGCTTATTGGTGCAGCTGTTATCAGTGCTTTGGCATTGGCGGGCTGTAATAATGCAGCAGAAACAGAAACAACGAATGTTGAAAAGACAGATACTACAGAAGCACAAGCGGCTTCAGGCGATGCCGTAACGGTTTATTCATCACGTAACGAGCAGCTTATCCAGCCATTATTAGAGGATTTTACCGCTGAGACAGGTATTCCTGTTGAATTGGTTACTGATAAAACTGGCCCATTAATGGCGCGTTTAGAGGCAGAAAGCACTAATACACCTGCTGATATCCTGTTAACTGTAGATGCCGGTAACCTATGGCAGGCAGGCGAGCAGGGTTTATTACAGCCGCTAAATTCTGAGGTGGTTAACACCAACGTTCCTGAAAAATATCGCTCTGCGGACGATTTATGGACAGGTTTATCACTTCGTGCACGCACTATTTTCTATGATCCGTCAAAAGTACAGCCAAGCGACTTATCAACCTATGCTGACCTTGCTGATCCGAAATGGAAAGGTAAGCTTTGTTTACGTACCTCGAAGAAGGTATACAATCAGTCGCTGGTTGCCAGTATGATTGAGCATTATGGTGAAGCCAAAACAGAAGAGATTGTAAAAGGTTGGGTTGATAACCTTGCGGCGCCAGTATTTAGTAATGATACTAAATTACTTGAAGCCATCGCTTCTGGTCAGTGTGAAGTGGGTATCGCTAACAGCTATTACTATGGCCGTATTTTGGATAAAAACCCTGAATTCCCAGTAAAATTATTCTGGGCTAACCAAGGTGACGGCGCGGATGCGACTGGCACACATGTTAACGTATCTGGCGCAGGTATCGTTAAAAATGCAGACAACGTTGACGGCGCTCGTAAGCTTATCGAATGGTTGTCATCAGACAAAGCGCAAGGCGAATATGCCAGTGGTGATAAAGAGTTCCCTGTAAAAGAGGGTATTGACGAGTCAGAGATGCTACGTTCATGGGGTCCATTCACTCAAGACAATATCAATGTTAGTATCTTCGGTCAGCGTCAAGGTGAAGCGGTACAGTTA
This sequence comes from Psychrobacter sp. CX14, assembly GCF_057396205.2. Lineage (NCBI taxonomy): Bacteria > Pseudomonadati > Pseudomonadota > Gammaproteobacteria > Moraxellales > Moraxellaceae > Psychrobacter > Psychrobacter sp. CX14. The sequence goes on from NZ_CM183187.1 coordinate 1,417,377, forward strand.
ATGGACCGTGTTGGTTACGAATAAGCGCGTACCTTCCATATGTCCTGTACCATATACAAGACCATATTATGAGTAATAAGAGCGGTGCTAGGTTAATGTATTTATCGCCGCTCTTAGCTCAGAAAAGGGTTTTATGAGAGCAAATCAATCTAAAAGTTCCCTTATAGCGAAATCAGTCCTTGGACTGATTTCGCTATTTATGTTAGTGCCAATTATTATTGTGATGCGCTCTTGGTTTGAGCCTATGGCAGATATTTGGTCACATTTTTTAGATTATGTATTACCAGGTGTGTTAAAAAATACGGCGTTAATCCTGCTCTTGGTGACGGTTATTGCAGGCTCACTGGGCACTTATTTGGCGTGGCTGACTAGCATGTACCGCTTTACCGGACAGAAGTTTTTTGTCTGGGCATTAATGCTACCTTTTGCCATACCCGCTTATGTCCTTGCCTTTGTCAGCATGGGACTATTTGATTATAGCGGTATCGTGCAAACTCAATTACGCGAGCTTGGAATAAGCTGGTCTTTTACTCAGATTCGTAGCGTGTGGGGGGCAGGAGTTATTTTATCTTTGGTCTTCTATCCTTACGTTTATTTGTTGGCGCGTCAAGCCTTTTTATCACAAGGTCAACGTGCCTTAGAGGCCGGTCAAATGCTCGGCTTATCCAAACGTCGTGCGTTCTTTAAAGTGGCTTTACCGCAAGCCATGCCTTGGATTATTGGTGGTTTATTATTAACTTGGATGGAAACCTTAGCCGATTTTGGTGCGGTTTCTGTATTCAACTTAGATACTTTTACCACTGCCATTTACAAAGCTTGGTTTGGTTTCTTTAGCTTGACCACAGCCGCACAATTAGCCGCGCTGCTGATTATCACTGTCTTTATTATTCTAATGCTAGAGCGTTATTGGCAAAAAAAGCGCAGCTATCTACCCAGCAATGGTCAAAGACAACGTAAGGCACTAACCGGACTGGCTAATATTTGGGCATTTTTATTCTGCTCAGTTATCTTTATTTTAGCTTTTGGTTTGCCAGTGGCTCAGCTAATCGTTTGGGTAGCTAAGAACTATCATATCGATTTGGACCGACGCTATTGGGACTTTGTCACTAACACTGTCTTGATCGCCAGCTCGACGGCAGTGTTTATCGCCTTTATTGCACTGATGATGGCTTGGCTATTACGTCAATTTCCCAGTCGCAGCAATCAGCTGCTCGTGTCGCTAGCAAACTTGGGTTACGCGGTGCCAGGTACAGTGCTTGCTGTTGGGGTGTTTATCCCAATTGCGTGGATTGATAATGCGTTAATTGCAAGTAATATGATTACTGCGCAGGTATTAAGTGGTAGCGTGGTAGTCATGCTACTGGCGTTAACCACCCGCTTTACCACGGTGGGGTTTCAACCAATTGATCGGCAGTTAAATCGTTTAACTCCGAGCCAAGATCAGGCAGCAAACCTATTGACCACCAGTCGTTGGCAGCGTTGGCGTAAAGTGTACTTACCAGTGATTAGCCCTGGGGTATTTACTGCGCTAATTATGGTATTTGTGGAAGTGACCAAAGAGATGCCGATTACGCTAATGACACGCCGTCAGGGCTGGGATACGTTGGCAGTTCGCGTGTTTGAAATGACTTCTGAAGGTATGTATGAGCGTGCGGCATTGCCCAGTTTGACCATTGTATTGGTCGGCTTAATTCCGGTTATTTTATTGATACGCCAGTCTGATAAAGCCTAAATAAGGCTCAGATTTTGGTCTTATCAAAATACGCTGAACCATAACTTCTTTATTGAATTTCTATTAACAGTTAAATAGCCTAAGCAAAACGGTGATATTTCATGCAAACCCGCCCCTCAGATAACCTAAATTCTTCTATAGACAACCCAAGCGCTAACCCGGTTGCTGCCGATGATTACTTAGTACTGGATAATATCAGCGTCAGCTTTGGCAATACGGATGTGGTTCGGTCGTTATCAATGCGCTTGGCTCAAGGCGAGATTGGCTGTTTATTAGGCTTTAGTGGTTGTGGCAAAACTACAGCGCTGCGAGCTATTGCTGGTTTAGAGCAGCCGCATCAAGGCATCGTTAAGCTAAATGGAAAGACCTTAACCAATATCGAAAAACGTAAGGTTAATGTGCAAGTTGTGCCGGCCAAACGGGACATGGGTATGGTATTTCAGGACTATGCGCTTTTTACTCATTTAACTGTCAGTGAAAATATCGGCTTTGGTCTGCATCGCTGGAATAAAGCGGATAGGGCAGCGCGTATCAAAGAAGTATTGGCGTTAGTTGAGTTAACCGAACATGCCGATAAGCGGATTAATGAGTTGTCAGGCGGACAGCAGCAGCGTATAGCTTTGGCAAGAGCATTAGCACCAAAGCCTGAGTTACTATTGCTTGATGAGCCGTTCTCTAACTTAGATATGATGCTGCGTGAGTCATTAGCCAGCAAAGTGCGTGACATTCTAAAGCAAACCAATACCACTGCGATTTTGGTGACTCATGATCAGCACGAAGCCTTTGCCATAGCTGACAAAATTGGAGTGATGCACAAAGGCAAGCTTGCGCAGTGGGCGACACCGGATGAGCTGTATCATGAGCCGAATAGCCCGTTTATTGCGGAGTTTGTCGGTGAAGGTGCGATGATAGATGGAATAATTGAACACGGTATTATCAAAACAGCATTGGGTGATATTAAGCGAGAGGCACAGCCGATTCATGCAGAAGATGTGGGTGCACAGGTTGCAGCACCGCAACAAGCGTTTACTCAAGGTGAGGCCTGTGATTACGACTTTCCCAATGGCACCAAGATTAAAGTCTTGATTCGTCCAGATGACATCGTTCATGATGATGGCAGTGCGCAGCAGGCCATTGTGGTTGGGCGGGTATTTCGAGGTGCTAACTTTTTATATCGTCTGCGTCTGTCAAACGGCGAGGAAGTATTATCGTTAATATCAAGCCATCACGACCACCCAATCGGTTCTTCTATCGGCTTTCGTGCTGTGATGGGGCATGTGGTGCTGTTCCAAGGAGAAGGCGTTGATGTCACCACATGGCACCGTATCTAGCTTCCCATTCCTAAGTTTAATCAATTGATGGGTCGCGACCTGCCAGCACGTGCAAGTAGCGGCCCAGCCACTTATAAGGCGCTTGATTTGAATAGCGCACTTCCATTTCAACCACCGCTTCTGGATTGGTATGGCCGCCACGCTTGAGCGGACTGTAATCATGAAACACGCGTAAGCCACTAACCGACGCTATTTCAAACCCTTGCTTGCTAAGCCAACCTTCTACCTCTTCAAAACTGACCGGATTATTAGGGGTTAGGCTTTTCTTATTGTCTGATTTAAAGTCTGGGTTATTAAGCAGATTAAAATTTCCCATAATCAGGTTACGATAAACAAAGCTTGCTGGATTATAAAAGCACAGCGATAACACACCATGAGGGGCAAGCCATTTATCAAAAAATGGCATGATTTCACTGGGCTGACCCAACCACTCAAGTAGAGCATGACACAAAATCAAATCATAACCATCTGCTGCTTTTTCACCAATATTTAAGGTATCACCAAGCACTTCTTCAAATTGCTGATAAGGACATACCAACCAATAGATATCATCGGCCACACCTTGCTGCTCAGAGCTTTTTTTGGCTTCAACCAGCATATTGTGTGAGATGTCGTTAATCGTCACCTGATGACCTTCGCAAGCCAGCTCAATGGAAAGCTGTGCTAAGCCTGCGCCCACATCCAAGATACGTAACGGACGCTGTAATTGCGCCGATAGCTTAGCGACCACCTCAGACAAATCTCGCTTTAGTACCGCCAAGCGAATCTCTCCTTTTAATCCGCCATATACCTTTTTGACAAAATGCTCGGCAATGGGGTCAAAGTTACGGTCTTCTGAAGTTGTCATAAGCGTTAGGTGTCCGAATAAAGTTAAGGCAAACGAGAGGATAAATAATAGACTGCATCATGGTAGAGAATGCGACTTATTGTAAGCGCAAAGCGGTAGATTGCAACCCAGTTCATCTGATTTGAAGCGGTAATTTTTGATTTGATTTTAATTTGGTTGTCGCCGGCTAATATTCCGGTACATTTTGCGGTCAATAGCAGTAAAAGCACCCGTTTGAGCGTAATTTATGCTAAAATATGGCAGTTGTTTTTTAGCATAAAATTTTAAAAATAGTTTGCAGAATTCCTAGTTTGATCGCTTATTTATAATAAAGTCAATCAAGGGGCAACTGCCAACATGGAGATGTATGTATGAGTGATTCGGTCAGTCCTATTGCTATCGTCGATGAGATGAAGCAGTCCTACCTTGATTATGCGATGAGCGTTATTGTATCTCGAGCGCTACCGGATGTGCGTGACGGGCTGAAACCTGTGCATCGTCGTATCATGTATGCCATGCATCAGTTGTCAAATGATTACAATAAGCCATATAAAAAGTCTGCTCGTGTGGTCGGTGATGTGATCGGTAAATATCACCCACATGGTGATACCGCGGTTTATGATGCCATCGTTCGTATGGCGCAGGACTTTAGTCTTCGTTATCCAATGGTCGATGGTCAGGGTAATTTTGGTTCTATCGATGATGACCCAGCAGCTGCAATGCGTTATACCGAAGTACGTATGACTAAACTTACGCATCAAATGCTGGCTGACCTTGATAAGGACACGGTCGATTGGGAAGACAACTACGATGGCTCAGAGCGTATGCCAAGCGTACTGCCTGCGCGTATTCCTAATCTACTGGTTAACGGTGCCACCGGCATTGCGGTAGGTATGGCGACCAATATGGCGCCGCATAACCTGACCGAAGTGTTGGATGCGTGTCTGGCTTATGCCGATAACTCGAATATCTCAAGCGAAGAGCTAACCAATTATATCTCAGGTCCTGATTTCCCAACCGGCGGTATTATCTATGGCCGCTCAGGTATTGTTGATGCTTATCGCACTGGTAAAGGTCGCTTGCATATCCGTGGTCGTTATCATATTGAGCCAATGAGTGATACGGGTGTTAACCGTGACCGTGAACGTATTGTTTTCACTGAGATTCCTTATCAGTCTAACAAAGCCAAGCTGATTGAGCGTATTGCAGAATTAGTACGTGATAAGAAAATTGAAGGTATTTCTGAGATTCGTGATGAGTCTGATAAAGACGGTATGCGTATCGCGATTGACCTGCGCCGCGGTGAAGTGGCAGAGGTTATTGTTAATAACCTGTTCTTGCAAACGCCACTAGAATCAAGCTTTAGCATTAACATGGTTGCCCTAGATAATGGTCAGCCAAAATTGATGACCCTACGTCAATTAATCGCCGCGTTCGTGCGTCACCGTCAAGAAGTGGTGACTCGCCGTACGATTTTTGAATTAAATAAAGCCAAAGCGCGTGGTCATTTATTAGAGGGCTTAACCGTTGCTCTAGCAAATATTGACGATATTATTGCAACTATTAAAGAGTCAGCGAACCGCGGTGAAGCGCGTGAGAAGCTGCTTGAGACGACTTGGGACTCGGGCACGGTTGTGGCTATGCTACAAGCCGCTGGCCGTGGCACCCTTGCTGCCGGTGACCTGCGTTCTGTTCGTCCTGAATACATTGAAGGCGAAGACCTTAAAAATCCGTTTGGACTAATTGATAATGGCAATAACTACCGCTTATCTCTTGAGCAAGTGAATGCAATCTTAGAGATGCAGCTGCATCGTCTAACTGGTCTTGAGCAAGACAAACTGACCGAAGAATACCAAGATTTACTGCGTCAAATTGCAGAACTTGAATCTATCTTAGCTGACTTTGATAAACTGATGATGGTTATCAAAAATGAGCTGATTGAAATCCGTGATAACTTCGGCGATGAGCGTCGTACCGACATCGTTGATTCACGTATTGACTTTAGCCGTGAAGATTTGATTCCAGAGCAGACCGTTGTATTAACCGTATCGCGTACTGGTTATGCAAAGACTCAGCCGATTGGCGATTATGTTGCTCAAAAACGTGGTGGTAAAGGCAAATCTGCTACCGCAATGAAAGAGGACGACGTGATTGATCATCTGGTTGTGACCTCAACGCACGCCACTGTGCTGTGTTTTACTGATAATGGCCGTGTGTTTAGCCTACGTGGTTTTGAAGTGCCGATTGCCAGCCGTGGTGCTCGTGGTCGTCCGCTAGTGAATATCATTGGTCTAGAGCCAGATGAGATTGTGACTACCATCTTGCCAATTCCAAATCTTTCGGAAGAGATTGATAGCCGTTTTGTGTTCTTTGCTACGGCAAATGGTACGGTTAAACGTGTTCAATTATCTCAATTTGCCAATATTCGCTCGAATGGTCTGATTGCTATCGGTCTAGAAGAGGGTGATAAACTGGTGTCAACGCGTATTACTAATGGTAGCCAAGAAGTGATGCTGTTTGCTTCAAGCGGTAAAGCGATTCGTTTTGATGAAAATGATGCCCGTGTGATGGGTCGTACTGCTAAAGGTGTTCGCGGTATGCGTATTGCAAAAGATGAGCTGATTAAATCGCTTGTTGTGATTGAGGATGACGTTAAAGAGATCTTAATTGCTTGTGAAAATGGATATGGTAAGCGTACGCCAGTTGAAGAGTTTAACGCTCAAAACCGTGGCGGCGGTGGTGTAATAGCCATTAAGACCAGTGAGCGTAACGGTGCATTAGTACGTGCTACTAAGGTTCAGCCTGAAGATGACATTATCTTAATCTCAAACAAAGGTACCTTGGTTCGTACACCGGTTGCTCAGGTAGCGACGTCAGGTCGTAATACTCAAGGTGTGACTTTAATTCGATTGGCCAGTGACGAAGCGCTTGTCGCCATGGCGCGTGTTGAAGACACTGGCGAGGAAGACGAGCTTGCAAAAGCATTAATCGAAGATGGCGTTCTACAAAGCGACACTTTCGACGGTGATGTTGTCGACAGCAATGTTGAAGCAGGACTTGCTGATAGTATTGGCGAGGGCAGCGTTGATGAAGTACTAAACATAAATACGCCATCTGGTGACGTGAATAATACAGAGAATGATGAATAATCTTATTACACTATCGGTTATTGTTTAGCCCAAGTTAGTGGAAATGGAAGGTAAATGCCGACAATGGGTTGTCGGCATTTTTTATTAAACGAATAAGGAGTGGTATGTCAAATCTTCATTTGCACCATCTAGAGAATTCACGTTCATTTCGAATTTTATGGCTTTTAGAAGAGCTTGGTATTGAGTATCAGCTCACTAAGTATGAACGTACAAAGTCGTTTTTAGCCCCTAAAAGTCTAGAGGCAGTTCATCCTTCTGGTAAAGCGCCTATTTTAGAAGTGAAGGGTATAGACCCTCAGAATCCAGAAGAAACGAAGCCTCTAATTGAGTCCGGTTATATCATTGATTATTTGATGGCCAAATACGATACCGAATATAAACTGCATCCTAAAGTTGATGCTGATGATTCTGCATGGCGCGATTATGATTTTTGGATGCACTATGCTGAAGCGTCTGCAATGCCGCCGCTAGTGATGCGTCTGGTATTCACAAAGGTGGTAGAGCGTTCACCTAAGCTAATTCGTCCAATCGCTAAAGGTATTCGTAAGCAAGTCGAAGCGTCTATGATTAGCAGAAATATCAGCAAAACCTTGGATTTGGTTGAAAGCGAGTTGTCTTCTGGTCAGTGGTTTGCTGGTGAAGAGTTTAGCGCAGCTGATATTCAAATGGCGTTCTTCATTGAAGCGGCTAATGCCGGTCATAGCTTAGATAGCGTACGTTATACCAATACTTTAAATTGGTTAAAACGTTGTAAGGCGCGTGAAGCTTATCAAACTGCCGTTGCCAAAGGAGGCAAGCTTGAGTTCTAAGAACAATATAGATCAAAAGGATATTCAAAAGCCTGAGATTTTAAAGTCTTGGAAGATTAAGATGTTTGTTTTGCTCCTTTGCATAGTAAGCTTTTTCGCTGGATGCCAAGCGAGTCGATCGCATTTGGTAAAAGAATGCCGTCTGGCAGGCGCTCAAGTCGTGAGGCAAAATGATACGATGTTTTGTCAATTGCCTTAGCTTTGCAATTAGGGTCTGTTGAACATTCAAATATTAGGACTGCTGATAGCTAAAATTGTTCCAAACTAGGTGTAAACCGACGATAATGTCTAGACCTTAGCTAGGTTTATAACAACGTTTGGGGCAATTTTAGCAACAGCCCTGCGGGGCAGGGCTGTTTTTTGTCAATATATTGCGAAATTTTTTAACTTAGAATGACTAAGCGTCAAAAATTTCCCTGCATATTGCCTAAAAAACAGCCTCCGCCAGTTCCACATTTGAATATTCAACAGACCCTTATAAAATTTAAATTAAGCCCGTGTTTCTTTTAATAGAAATGCGGGCTTTTTTATGGCAAATCAGAAGGGTGCTCTAAATTTTCTTGAAATAGTAATCAGCGGTGCCTATATAATTACGCGATAGTCACATAAAAACTTGACATTACAATAAATTCTTGAAACTAACTTGAAAAAAGAGTCGATAGGCTGCATATATATAACAGAATAAAGCAAAGCCAAGTAATAAGCGGTGTATAGTATTTAGTCAGTTACTGGCCTATTTACTCATTGATTTGCTAGATGGCTATTTAAAATAACTGCTTGAACATTGCTTTAGTACGCATATAAAAACAATATTAACAATTAAAAGGATACTCCATGAGATTTGATAAATTTACCCAAAAACTACAGGCCGCTTTGCAACAAGCGCAAAGCTTAGCACTCGGTCGAGACCATACTAGCATTAGCCCAGTGCATATTATGGCCGCTTTGCTAGAAGACGAGTCTAATATCTCGGTCTGTCAGCAAGCAGGTGCCAGTATTCCTTCGCTAAAAAATGGTGTTGCAAAAGCACTGGATAATCAAGCGACGATTTCGACACCCACTGGCGAGGTTAATTTAAATCCAGATGCGGTTAAAGTGCTAAACCTTGCTGATCGCCAAGCACAGAAAGCTGGTGATGATTATATTGCCACTGAGTGGGTATTGCAGATTTTAGCCGAGCAGGGTGATACCAAAAAGATATTTGAACAAGCGGGTGTAACCGCTGCTAAATTAAAAGCAGTGATCGAGCACCTTCGCGGGGAGCAAACTGTGGACAGTCAAAATGCAGAAGACCAACGTGATGCGTTAAACAAATATACCATCAACTTAACGGAGCGAGCGGAGTCAGGTAAGCTTGATCCAGTCATTGGCCGTGACGAAGAGATTCGCCGCACCATTCAGGTATTGTCACGCCGCACTAAGAATAACCCAGTATTAATCGGTGAACCAGGTGTGGGTAAAACAGCCATTGTTGAAGGTCTGGCACAAAAAATCGTTAACGGCGATGTACCAGAGGGCCTACGCCGTAAAGAAGTGCTATCATTAGACTTAGGTTCATTAATCGCTGGTGCTAAGTACCGCGGTGAGTTTGAGGAGCGTCTAAAAGGCGTGCTCAATGATCTTGCCAAGCAAGAAGGTAATGTCATCTTATTTATTGATGAGCTGCACACTATGGTTGGTGCTGGTAAAAGCGACGGTGCGATGGATGCCGGTAACATGCTAAAGCCTGCTCTAGCACGCGGTGAGTTACACTGTGTGGGTGCGACCACGCTTGATGAATATCGCCAATATATCGAAAAAGATGCGGCACTTGAGCGTCGTTTCCAAAAAGTATTGGTTGATGAGCCAAGCGTTGAAGATACCATTGCTATCTTGCGCGGCTTAAAAGAGCGTTATGAGCTCCACCACGGTGTCGATATTCAAGACAGTGCGATTATCGCCGCAGCCCGTATGAGTCATCGTTATATTACTGACCGTAAGCTGCCAGATAAAGCCATTGACTTGGTTGATGAAGCGGCCAGCCGTTTACGTATGGAAATGGACAGCAAGCCTGAAGCATTGGGCAAATTAGATAGCCGTTTGATTCAGCTAAAAATGCAGCGTGAAGTGTTGAAGAATGAAGAAGACGCAGGTGCGCAGGCTGAGCGTAAAGTGCTTGATGAGCAAATTGAAGAGCTTGAAAAAGAATATGCTGATTTAAACGAAATCTGGCAAGCTGAGAAAGCCTTAGTAAAAGGCAGTCAGCAGCTTAAAGACGAGCTTGATAAAGCACGCATCGCTTATGACAAAGCCAGCCGTGAAGGCGATTATGAGACCATGAGTAAACTGCAGTATGAGACCATTCCGCAGTTAGAAAAACGCATTACTGAGTCTGACCTTGCTGAACAAAAAGAGCAAACAGGTGAGGGTGATGGTATTAAGCTGCTACGTAACAAAGTAACAGATAATGAAATCGCAGAAGTAGTGGCGGCTGCAACAGGCATCCCTGTGAGCAAAATGCTACAAGGTGAACGTGAAAAAATGATCGCCATGGAAGAGAAGCTACATGAGCGTGTCATTGGTCAAGATGAAGCGGTGCTTTCGGTTGCTAACGCTGTACGTCGTAGCCGTGCTGGTCTGTCAGATCCAAACCGTCCATCTGGTTCGTTCCTATTCTTAGGTCCAACGGGTGTCGGTAAAACAGAGTTGACCAAATCATTGGCTAACTTCCTGTTTGACTCTGAGGATGCCATGGTACGTATCGACATGAGTGAATTCATGGAGAAACACAGCGTCAGCCGCTTAGTAGGCGCACCTCCAGGTTATGTCGGTTATGAAGAAGGCGGTGTGTTAACCGAAGCCGTACGCCGTAAGCCATATAGCGTCATCTTATTTGATGAGGTAGAAAAAGCGCATCCAGATGTGTTTAATATTCTACTTCAGGTATTGGATGATGGACGCTTGACGGACTCTCAGGGCCGAGTAGTGGATTTCAAAAATACGGTTATCATCATGACCAGTAACTTGGGTTCACACAAAATCCAAGAGATGGCCGGTGATGATTACGAAGAAATAAAAGCCTCAGTTATGGAGTCGGTTGGTCAACATTTCCGTCCAGAGTTTGTGAACCGTATTGATGAAATTGTGGTATTCCATCCACTTGGTATGGCGCAAATGGCCGGTATTGCAGATATCCAACTTGACCGCTTACGTGATCGCTTAAAAGAGCGTGAAATGGATATCAAATTATCGCCAGATGCGATGAACATGCTCGTTGCTGTGGGTTATGATCCTGTTTACGGTGCGCGTCCTCTAAAACGTGCTATCCAGCAGCAAATTGAGAACCCATTATCACTGAAATTATTATCTGGTGAGTTTGTTGCCGGTGATACTATTAAAGTCGATGTTGATGAAGAGGATAATCTAGTATTTACTAAGTAATTTGCACTAAGTAAATGACATAGAAATCTACTTTATTAAAGCATAACTTTAGATAGTCGTTAAAGTTTGAAAACTTAAAAAGCCTAGCTATTATTAGCTAGGCTTTTTTATTATTAAGATTTTAATGCCATAATATTATTAATATTACAATGTGAATTTGTTAAATTATTATAATAAACCTGTTATATAGAATTGCTAAAACTTTAACGGCTTGTTAAGGTGATTCTTTTTTTAATAGGGTAGACAAATGAGTGATTTGAAAATTGGGCGTTTAGGACCCTTTCCAAGGGTTAATAAGCCCGTATTTATAGCCTCAGTTGTTTTGATTGTCGGATTTATTATATTCGGTGCATTATTTCAAGAGTTAGCAAATACAGTATTCACTGAAGCACAAAATTTCATTACTTTAAGATTTGGCTGGTTATTCATTATTCTAATGAATGCCGCCGTTTTTGTTTGTCTGTATTTGATATTGAGCAGATACGGAGATATACGTTTAGGTCACCAAACAGAAGCACCGCAGTATAGCTTACCGTCTTGGATTGGTATGCTGTTTTCAGCAGGTATTGGTATTGGTATCATGTATTGGGGTACTGCAGAGCCAGTATACCACTTTATGGCGCCACCATTAGGCGATGCTGAGACTGTTGAAGCAGCTAAGCAAGCGATGAACATCTCGTTCCTACATTACGGGATTCATGCTTGGGCCATCTATGCATTTGTAGCGCTATCACTGGCATACTTCCACTTCCGCCGCGGCCTACCTTTAGCCATTCGTTCAGCGTTATATCCTATTTTAGGTAAGCGCATTTACGGCGGTTGGGGTCATACGGTCGATACATTGGCTGTGTTTGGTACCATGTTCGGTGTGGTCACCACGTTAGGTCTGGGTGTACTCCAGATTAACTCAGGTTTAGAAGGTTTATTTGGCCTACCAAATAACATTACGGTTCAGATTATTCTAATCGGCTTTATTACTTTATTAGCCTGTGGTTCATTGATGATGGGTCTAGATAAAGGTATTAAGCGACTTAGTGATTTGAATATTTTCCTAACCTTTCTATTACTGGCCTTCGCTTTTATATTGGGCCCAACTCAGTATATTATGGACAGCTTTGTGGAAAACATCGGTAACTATGTTCAAAATATCGTTGAACTTGCTTTCTGGAACGAAGCTTATAGTAAGACCGATTGGCAGTCTGCGTGGACGATTTTCTACTGGGCATGGTGGGTAAGCTGGTCACCATTTGTGGGTGTATTTATTGCCCGTATTAGCCGTGGCCGTACCATTCGCGAGTTCCTATTAGGCGTATTATTCGTACCAATGGCTATTTTGTTCTTCTGGTTCACAACCTTTGGTGGCGTTGCCGTTAATATGGAATTAATGGGTAATCCAGGCTTTATCGAAGTGGTGCAAAATGATTATGGTAATGCCATCTTCAAATTAATGGAGTTCTATCCATTTGCTAGTGCGACTACCTTACTTATTGTCATTATGATTATACTGTGGTTTGTGACTTCATCAGATTCTGCAAGTTTCGTGATTGATATGTTGACATCAGGCGGTGATGCTAACCCACCTAAGATTCAGCGTCTATTTTGGGCAATTGTACAAGGTCTGGTTGCTGCTATCTTACTAGCGGCTGGTGGTTTAGGGGCATTGCAAGCAGCAGCGATTGTTGCTGGCTTCCCATTTGCTATTGTGATTTTAGTGATGATTTATTCATTATTTAGAGGTCTCAGCCGCGATAGACTTATTCTCTACCGTGCGCAGCAGTGGTTTATTACAGAAGAATCAGCGGATCATAATACCGCAGACGAATTTGTTGATGAAGACTTGCTAAAAGGCCCACCGAGAGTTGTGTCTGGTGACTAATTAAGCATATAAAATCACTGTTATTAAAAAAGCCAACTCTGAGAGAGTTGGCTTTTTTGTATTTAGGGTGAGTGCTTATATTATATAATTGAAGAGAGCCTTTAAATCAAAAGCTTAGTGACATTCACCAAGCGTATAGCTAACAGACTCAGTAGTACTACACGCGGAGCACGCATTACCGGCAGTTCGATAACTGATGCTGCCATCTTTAGCACGTTCTTTGACGCAAACAGGGTCGAATTGCATGGTGCAAATCTTCATTTCATCAGGATTAAAATAGCCACATTGTGTTGAGGAAGTGTCCGTTTGTTTTTGCTGGCCGTTATTAGTAGTTTTGTCTACTTGAGTGTTGTCTGTACGATTAGGCTCAGTGGCCGAGGTGCCTGATAGCGAGTAACAGCTAGACAGCAGCAGACTTGTGACAACCAAAGCCTTCAGTGATTTTTGTGATAGTAGCTTTGTTGAATCAAATGCAGTCATGTCGTTATCCTAAACGATAAAAGGGCTTATACTGCATGTCAGTATAAGCCCTTTTGATAACAGACCAAAGCCGGCTTAAAAACATTAGGTTTTTATATTATTTACCGTCTTTGTTAATTTGTACGTATTTATCAAAGTTTTCAGCATAATCGTCTAGGTTGTCACTCAACATTTGACGATATTGCTTAGCATAGAACTCGATAATCTCTTCTTTCTCTTTAGCCAAGTCGCTACCTTTAACAAAGCCAATTGACGCTACAGACGAGCTATAACGTGCTGCAGCATACAGTAGGGATGCACCAACTTGACCAGAATGAGCCTCTGGACCTAGTTGGCTATTTGCAAGTTCAATAATGGCATCAGCGCGTTTGTAAAATGCTTCGATGTCTTTAGATAGCTCAGGGCTTTCGTTGGTTGCATTATTATCTGCCATAGTGTTTCACTCTTTAAATCGGTTAGCTTATTAATTTTTAGAATACTGGAATTTATCTACTGCTAATGATGGTTATCTTTCGTAAATTATAAGAGAAGTTAGATATTGGCATCAGCACGCAGTAGTTCTGCTTTGTCTGTTTTTTCCCATGTAAAGGCGGTTTCAGAACCAGGACGACCGAAATGACCGTAGGTGGCTGTCTGCTGATACATAGGCTGTAATAGGTTTAGCATATGGGTAATACCATAAGGACGTAAGTCAAAGTGACTACGAATCAGCTCAATAATCACTTCACGGCTCACTTTGGCTGTACCAAATGTATTCACCGCAATAGAGGTCGGCTCCGCCACACCAATGGCATAACTGATTTGAACTTCACAACGCTCAGCAAGGCCAGCAGCTACAATGTTTTTGGCCACATAACGACCGGCATAAGCGGCACTACGGTCTACTTTCGAGGGGTCTTTACCACTGAATGCACCGCCGCCGTGACGTGCCATACCGCCGTAAGTATCTACAATGATTTTACGACCGGTTAGGCCTGCATCACCAACAGGACCACCAATCACAAATTTACCGGTTGGATTGATATGATAACGGGTATCTTTGTGAAGTAGGTTGGCTGGAATAACTTGTTTAATGATGCTTTCCATCACCGCTTCTTGTAAGTCAGCTTGCGAGATGTCAGGGTCATGCTGAGTAGATAAAACAACCGCGTCAATCGCAGAAGGGATGCCGTTCGCATATTGTAAAGTCACTTGAGCTTTGGCATCAGGGCGTAACCATTTAAGCTCACCTGAACGGCGTAGCTCTGATTGACGCTCCATCAAACGATGTGCAAACTCAATAGGAGCAGGCATTAATACATCGGTTTCGTTACTGGCATAACCAAACATTAAGCCTTGGTCGCCTGCGCCTTGGTCTTCTGGGTTCATGCGGTCAACGCCCTGAGCGATTTCAGGAGACTGTTTGCCAATCATGTTGATAACGGCACAAGTTTCGCCGTCAAAGCCTAAATCAGAATGGTTATAACCGATGCTGTTTACGGTATCACGTACAATGCGTTCGATGTCAATATTGGCTGTGGTCGAGATTTCGCCTGCTAAAACGACTGCCCCTGTTTTAACTAAGGTTTCACAGGCCACACGGGCGTGCAAATCTTCACGCATAATAGCATCAAGCAACGCATCTGATATTTGATCTGCCATTTTATCAGGATGGCCTTCACTTACAGATTCTGAGGTAAAAAGTTGATAGTCATGCATAATGAGAGAGTCACTTATAGTCAGGAGCTTGTATTCAAAAACTTGCGATTTTAATACCACAGCACTTTAAAAAGGGCCTATGCCATTATAGATAAAATCTGACAAGACAAACATAGAATGTAAAATAGGCTATTTTACCCTTAAGTCGGTGAAAACTCTAGTGATAGGGGTAAGATTAGCCAGACAAAAATAAGATAGTTGCTTTTGGAATAAGGCGCTGTGTGTTTAGAGCTCTGCAAAGGCCTGTTTGTCTTTGAACATACACTCTTCATAGACAGGGCAGGCCCCACATTTTGGCGTACGCGCTTGGCAAGTATAACGTCCATGTAAAATCAAATAATGATGCGCATCAAGAATAAAGTCATCAGGAACACGCTCGATTAGCTTTTGTTCAACGGCAAGCACGGTTTTGCCTGTGGCAAGTCCAGTGCGATTACTGACTCGAAAAATATGGGTGTCTACTGCCATTGTCGGCTGACCAAATGCGGTATTTAACACCACGTTCGCTGTTTTACGGCCCACACCGGCAAGCGCCTCTAAATCTTTGCGATTATCAGGCACAATACTATTGTGCTTTTCGATTAAGTCTTTACACGCTTTAATAACGTTTTTGGCTTTTGAGTTAAACAGGCCAATGGTTTTGATATATTCTTTTAAGCCATCTTCACCCAATGCATAAATAGCCTCAGGCGTATTGGCAACAGCAAACAGCTTACGAGTGGCAATATTGACGCTGACATCGGTGGCTTGGGCGGACAATATTACTGCGATAAGCAGCTCAAAATTACTGTCATATTCAAGCTCAGTCACTGGCTCATCAATAGCGGCAGCAAGCTTCTCAAAAAACGGACGCACATTGCGATTGGGCAAGCGGCGAGAGGGCGGTGTTTGTGCCGTTTTATGTTTAACTGTTTTACTCATATCAGATAATGCCTTGCAGTGCAGTTATAAATATAAAATAAGTGGGATTAAACCGCTAATTGAGCCAATTGCAGTTTTAGCGCATCAAGCTCTGCCTGTTTTTTATCATTAGCACGAACACTAAGCTGTTTTTCGAGCTTCTTAATTTTGGTACGTAATTTGGCAGCAGCAATGGTGTTTTTGGCCTTGGCTTCGTCAATATCTAGACTTTGATGCGCCGCATTGCCAAGCTTTGTTTCAACCATACTGGTCACCGGCTTAGCATGTGAGCGGTCCGCCATCTGAGCAGCAACACGGTTTAAATGAGTGTGATAACGCTGACGTAAATGGGCTTGCTCTTGCTCGCGATGCTCGGGTGTTTCACATTGTGGCGCACGTGGTACTTCTACTAAGTCAATACAGTCGACGGGGCAGGGCGCCAAACACAGCTCACAGCCGGTGCATAGATCGGTGAAGATAGTATGCATATGCTTGCCGGTACCGACAATGGCGTCGACAGGGCAAGCAGGAATACATTTAGTGCAGCCGATGCAATCGTCTTCACGGATAATAGCGCGAACTTCGGTAGGTCGACCTGTATTGGTATCAACCGCCCACTGTGATTCGCGAGCCTCAAGATGTGGACGACCCAAAATCTCAGAGATACGGTCACTAACTGGCTGACCACCGGGCACGCATTTATTGTGCGGCTCATTGTCGACCACAATAGCAGTGGCATAAGGCAGACAGCCATCGGCATGGTCACACAGGCCGCACTGAGTTTGCGGTAGTGTGGTATCAATATCTGCTACCTGTTGACGCTGAGAATCAGTAAGGCTTTCAAGACCTAAGCGATTAAATAAAATAGGTAAGCTGTCTAATCGATTAGTACTCATAATCACCTTATGCTTTTGGGTTGTCGTCAATGTACTTTATAACCAATCTGTTTGGTGATAAATATACTACGGACTGCCTATTAAACTATTGAAAAGGTCTGTAGGGTAATAAGTTTAGCTTATAAATACGCAAAAGCACCCAATAGGGAGCTTTTGTATTTATGGCGCTGTATTTTACCATATCTAGGGTGTTGTAATCTAAGCGGCCAATAATTTAGATAGGCTGCTATTGGCAATACTCATGGCATGTTTGCCAATAGGATGCGTCTTTTGTAATGCGCTTAATTGATGATCAACAGCCAATAACACATCGGCTACCTTGGCATATTTGTTATAGGTCGCATGATTATTACCTTCGATAATATTTTCATCAATGTACAAGGTGTCTGCTAGGTAATGCGACAGCTGATTGATCATATTGGCTGCATCGGTCAGCTCTAAAAAGCGTAAAGCACCGGCCACTTGTTTTAATTGGTTAGGCACATCCTTAATGGTCTCGATATCCTTATCAACCTTATTTATATCATCAAGATAATAACTTAGTGCTTGCTCAACCTGAGAAATCAGCTGACGGCTTTCACTCACTAACACGCCATAAGCGGTATCAAGCTGATGAATAGAAATCATCGTATTACTGACCGTTTGTGTCTGAGCGCCCGGTGTGTGAGACTTCGCCAAAGTAATAGCAGCATTTTCAGCAATCATTAAGTTATTAAGCAGCGCATCTAAGTTCTCAGCAGTTGGGGTGCGCCATTTTTGAATCATTACCACACATTGACGTAATGTTGCTGAGGCTTGCTCTAATTTAAGCATATGCATGGTTGAGGCTAGGGCATTTAGCTTATCAGTGATAAGCGAGATATCCTCTTGGCTAAGTATTACGCTGCTGTCATGACTGGCATCATAAACCGCATGACTGACTTGAGTTTTTATGTCATCGATGTCTTGCTGCATAAGAGTATTAACAATACTGGTAATTTCTTGGTCCGGGCCGAACATAAACTGGCGTAGCTGAGATAATTGCTCTACTTCTAACTGGTTATCTTTAAGCTGCTGCCTTAACACCAAAGCAAGCCTATGCTCACGCAGGCAGGCAAAGCTCACCAATTCTGCAAATCGACTGTCATCGGCAGATAAGTAGCTATGAAATTGCTGGTCTAGGAATATAAACAGTCTTTTCGGCTGTGCATCTAGAGGCAATCGCTTAGCGATATCTTTGGTCGCTGCTGCTGCCGCTTGCCAAAATAGGACATTTGATTTATCAGCAGGCACGGCGCAGGCTTGGTGCATGGCTTCTAGCTTTTGCTGTTCTGACTCGTTAAGCGTACCATCGGTGTTTGCTAGTAGCACCTGTAGACCAGCTCGATAAGCGGTAGATAACAAAGCGGCATTAAGCCCGAGACTGGTTAAAGATTTAAAATTCTTCGTAGGATTAGCAAGAGTAATATGCGTGTAATCCTCATTCTGCAGTGCCTTGTCATCAAGTGTCTGATGTCCAAGCAGTTGATGCAATTGATTGATAACCGGCAATAATAAAGAGGGCTCAAGCGTCTCTTGCAATAGCACAAACTCAATATAACGACTTAAGGTCATGATACCTTGTGAGAGACCTAAAATCAGTGATTCATCATTATTATCACCGCTGTCATATAGACGCTGCATACCATCTGACAATGCTTTGGCTAAATCGCTACTGCCAGTTAAAGAGATTAGCTTTAATACCGCCGCCAACTGCTTTAGCATCACTACCGAATCAAGTAATAGCGGCGCCTGTTCTTCGTCGTCATTAAATTCACTTAGATGACGTTCCGCATTTTTTAGGGTCACCGATATCTCAGGTCTTAGTAGATATAACGACGATAAATCAAAGTTGGTGACACTAATGGCCGGATTTGAGGCGGAAGATGCAACAGCTGACGTCATCATGTTATTACCCAGTTAAAAGCAGAATTAAGCGGCGATTAATTGATGTTAATTAATCACACTAAAATAAGGTGAAACAAAGACCGCTTGCAGCAATCCTTGCTCGTTGTGTTTCACTTTAATACAACTAGCAGTGGCAATCAATCAGAGAATGTCTTTGGATACTCTATATTACGAGGCGACAAATAAGGTGTCTGACAATTTTAAAGACTGCTGATTTGAAGAATAGGCCGAAGATTGAGTTAGTGAACCATATGCCAACGCAGGCTTTTTCTCATCGTCGCTATTAATCTGATGAAAAGCAGTCACCCCTTGAGTTTGTAATAGGTTCGGATGCTTTTTGGCTTGCTTAGCAACCCAACTAACATGATCGCTAAAGTAGCTGTTAGCGCTAAGGATTTGCGCTGCCAATTCGCTAAAGTCAGCGTGGGTGTTTTCCCCTTCAGTTTGAGTATCTTCATCAATGGCTAAGGCAACCTGACCACCGGTCATCGCCAGATAGACTTCGGCTAAAATCTCCGAGTCAAGTAAGGCGCCGTGGAAGGTACGGTCCATTTTACCGACGTTTAAACGGCGAACGAGCGCATCCAAAGTATTCTTTTGACCTGGATACTGCTGCTTGGCCATCGCTAAAGAGTCAGTTACTTTGATTTGGTCGGCAAAATCGGTTAAACCAACTTTATCGAACTCCATCGATAAGAAACTGATATCAAACGAGGCATTATGAGCGATGACTTCAGCGCCAAGCATAAATTCATATAATGGCTTGGCTACTTTATCAAAGGTCGGTTTATCTGCTAAAAAGGCTTCGGTGATACCGTGAACGCGGATAACCTCGTCATCCATACTGCGCTCAGGATTGATATAAACATGCAGTTTCTCGCCAGTAAATTTACGATCAACCAGCTCAATAATACCGACCTCAACAATACGGTCACCTTTTAGCGCATCAAGACCGGTGGTCTCGGTATCCATAATAAGCTGACGACCGGGCAGCCCGCGGTTAATTGGCTCAGGTAGTAATGGCTTGAAATGAGGATTAGCACGGCTGGTATCACCGTCGAACTCAATCTCAGGTTCAGAAGTTGGCTGAGTATTGTCTAAGCCATCATTACTATAAGCGAGCGTAGGGTCTTCAAATGTGCTGTCTTGCTGCTGAGTCATATCGTTATCGTTTTCAGTATAGAAATTGGTGGGAGCATCGTCTTCAAGCATCGGCTCATCAAAGCCAAGAGGGTCGTCTAGCAACCAATCGTTTTCAGGTTGTTGGTCCTTGTCGGGAGCTGGGGTAGACATGGGCGAATTACTCAGTTTTTTTTTACGTCAGTTGCTGTATCGATGCCAGTGTTAGCTAAGGCGGCATCTTGTTCTGATGAAGATAAAATACCTTTGTTGGCAAGCTCATCCGCCTTCTCATTACCTTCATGCCCTGCATGGCCTTTTACCCAGTGCCAACTAACATCACGTTGACTTTGTAATTCATCTAAGCGTTGCCATAACTCTTGGTTTTTAACTGGTTTATTGCCCGATGTTTTCCAGCCCTTTTTCTTCCAGCCTTGAATCCAAGAGGTAATGCCATTTTTGACATAGCTTGAGTCCGTCCAAATCTCTAAAGTCTGGTCGTGCGGGCTTTTCTCAAGTGCCATAATTGCGCCCATCAGCTCCATCTTATTATTAGTGGTGTGCGTGTCTCCGCCATAATATTCAAGCTGCTGACCATCACTTAAGACCAAAAAAGCACCCCAACCGCCAGGACCAGGGTTGCCTTTACAAGCACCATCAGTAAAGGCAATGGTGGTATTGGGTTTTGGATTTAGTACAGACATAAAGACTCACATGTAAACAAATAAGATAAAACGAGCAGATAAACAATAGGGGTAGTATAACAAAAAATAGCCTACCTATTGAGGTTCAAGTCGCTAATATGTCATAAGCTTCCCCCTTATTAGGGCAAGTTTGGTAAAATAGGACTCTTTACATTGACCAGACTGGAATACTATTTTGACGCTCTTACATTTACCAAAACTGACATTGGCCTTTTTTGTTGCTAGCACCGCACTAGGCCTGACCGCTTGTGATAATAGCAAAGACAAACAAGCAAACACTCAAGCGGTAGAACCAATCGATACCAAGAGTAAATTGCAGCAGCACGCTGATATATTTGCAGGCTGTTATACAGTCAGTCATGACGAGCCGGCACAGATTAAAGTCAGTCTGCAGCAGCAAGGGCTAGTGATGCAAATGAAAGAGCCGGCATCGGCCAATAGAGTCTGGGATGATCCGGAGCCATTAAATGTGCTATCACTTGATGAGATACCTAATTATTTCTCAATTGATAAAAAGAACACCGATGCGTTGATTGGCCGTCCTGATAAGATGTTTGTTGTGGCGCATGTCAAACAAGCTTATGCCAATATTGATCCGCTATTAGACAGTCAGTATTTGGGTTATATCGTGCAAGGGGCGAATACTATTTTTAAAGTTGAATGTGATGAGGTGCACAGTGAAGAGCTGCCAGAAGATATGAGTAATATCTCTGTTAAACCAGCGGGTCAAGTGCAGATTCAGTAACCGGTCATAATAAACAATAGTAATGGTCCATTATGTATAGGAAGGGGTAGCGATGGGATTTCTAAGTTATTTATTGATGGGTACGCTGGCTTACGGGGCAGGCTGGGCGGTACGTCTTTATGTGTTGGAGCAGGGGCCAAAGCCTGAGCAGCCTTATGGTTTAAAACATCCTAAAGTGATTAACTTTCTGGGATTGTTCTTTGTGATTATGCTGGTAATATCTGCTTTATTGGGACGGTTTGCTTTGGGTCATCAAGGTCTGGACATCCCTTTTATTATCGTCAATAGTGTGGTTGCGACCTTTGTATTCTCGTTTGGTCTAAGCCCAGATCATGTGAGACACGATTTACCTGATTAGGTTTTAATATAGGGTTAGTGAACAGAGTTTATAATAAAGAGTACAGAGTTTATAATAAAGAGTATTAAACATAAAAGAGGCGCTATCTATTGATAACGCCTCTTTTTTAAGCTGTGTGATTTGTCTATTACCTAGAGTAATGACCCAAATTCTAAGCCAAGCTATTGACCGTTGTCAGGAGCAACCACTTCATAACCCTTTTCGGTTTTATTAATGGTTGAACCAGCCGGATGTGTTGTGGTCTCAATTTGTGAGATATACGCATCAGGATTGCTGTCATTATTAAAATCAACCGTATCCGTAACGGTTTGCTCCGTGACTCGTAATGGCTCACCGGCCTCGATAGCAGCCGCTTGTCTGGCTGTCGCAATTGTAGGCGCACTGGCCGCTTTAATCGCATCTTCCGCTTTTTGCTCATTGGTCGATACTTGAAGAATGTTACTCAAGTTACGATACTGAGGCGTTGGAATTGATTTTGGCTCAACTAGGTTTGCACCGCCGCCTAAGGCTTGATACAGCTCAATCTGATTGTTCAGACGTTCTTGCTCAAGTCGTAGAATAGATTGCTGTGTTGAGAATAATGAACGCTGCGCATCCAATACTGCTAGATAATCATCAACCTGCGCTTTATAACGGGCATCAGACACTTCATAAATACCCTGATAGTTCTCTTGCAGGCGGTATTCAGCGGCACGTCTTTCATCTAGAGTCGCACGAGTCGCTAATACGTCGTTAACTTCTCTAAATGCAGATTCGATCGCATTCTCGTAGCTGGCCAAAGCTTGCTCGCGCTCTATTTGTGCCACTTCATAGTCGGCATCACGTCGACCAGCATCAAAGATAGGCAAGCTAACCGATGGGCCAAATGACCATCCTGCCGAACTACTCTTGAACAGGTCTGATAAATCGGTACTAGAATAGCCCAAGTTACCCGTTAAGCTAATGGTCGGATAATAAGCAGTACGTGCGACTTCGATATTCGCACCAGCTGCTTTAAGTCTATACTCTGCTTGCAGCACATCGGGACGATAGCGAAGTAGGTCACTTGGCAGACCTGCATTCAACACATCTTCTGTCACAATTGAGCTAACTGCAGGTTCAGGTAGCATATCATCGGTAATCGGCGTACCAATTAAGAATTTCAATGCGTTTCTAGCAGTCAACACATTGCTTTGAGCTTCTAACGCTGCAATACGGGCTTGCTCTACTGCCGCCGCCGCTTGAAGCGATGGTGCTTTAGAGTCAATACCTGCTTCAAGACGAGCACGGGTAATTCTTAGCGATTCTTCACGCGTCTGTAAAGTGCTCAATGCCAATTCTAACTGCTTTAACTGATAGCTTAAATCCACATAGCTGCGAGCAATGTTTGCAATCAGGCTGACTTGTGCTGTGTCTTTAGCCGCAGTAGTGGCTAGATAGTCTTGCAACGCTTGTTCTTTTAAGCTTGAGATTCTACCCCAAAAGTCAAGCTCATAGCTTGCCATGCCTAGACCGACTTCAAAATTATCGTCGCCATTGTCATAGCCACCACGACTGCTCCGAGAGTACTCACTATTAGCATTAACACGAGGCAAGTCTTGTTTATCACTAATGCGATACTGCGCTTCTGCACGCTGAATGGCAAGAACCGCTTGTTTCACGTCTTTGTTGTTTTCAAGACCCATTTGAATCAACGATTTTAGCTTGGGGTCGGTATAAAAGCTCTGCCAACGAAGCGCCGCTAAGCTTGAAGGCGCTTGGTTTGGATCAACATAATCATAGCCCGAATTAGCACCCAGTGGGATATTTGGGCGCGCAACGGGTGGATTGGTCTCAGCAGAGGGGATGCTTTGACAGGCACTTAATGCCACTGCCAAAGCAGATAACCCAAACAAACGTGACCATTTTTTATTGGTATTCATAGCAATTGCACTCACGCTTCGACTTGTTTTAGTACTCGTTAATGTTACAGATGTCGTCATTGAGTGTTGTCTCCAAAATTAGCTGGGGTAACCGGTGCCGCGCCAGCATTCGGTGAGGTGGCCGCATCTGAATGTGATGATGAACCTGTTGAACCGGTGCCTGAACCGTTGTTATTTTTGCCTTTAAAGATACTACGAACCCATACATAGAACATAGGGATAAAGAAGATACCTAAGAAGGTCGCTGTAACAACACCGCCTAATACACTGGTACCAATGGCGTTCTGACTTCCTGCGCCAGGACCGTTAGCAAGATATAAAGGAACCACACCCAGACCAAATGCCAATGAGGTCATGATAATTGGACGCAGACGTTGACGCGCCGCAAGCATAACCGCATCTCGTAGCGAGTTTCCTTCCTCTTGGTGTTCTTTAGCGAACTCGATAATCAAAATCGCGTTTTTAGCAGACAAACCAACGACGGTGAGAAGACCAACTTGCAGGTAAATATCATTGGCAAAGTCTCTAAACCAAGTAAACATGACGGCACCAATTACCCCTAATGGTATCACTAAAATGACCGCAAAGGGGATAGACCAACTTTCGTATAAAGCCGCTAAACATAAGAAAACAACTAAGATAGAAAGCGCATACAGCATAGGCGCCTGTGCACCAGACTTTTTCTCTTCAAGAGATAAGCCTGTCCATTCGTAGCCGATACCCTCAGGCAGCTGACCGATCATTTCCTCCATAGCTGTCATCGCTTCACCAGTACTTAGACCTGGCGCAGCATCACCCTGAATGTTCATAGAAGGGAAGCTGTTATAACGGGTCAGTCGCGGAGAAGCATATCTCCACTCACTACTAGAAAAGGCATCAAATGAAATCATCTGTCCTGCGTCATTACGTACATACCACTTCTGAATGTCATCAGGGTTGGTACGACTGTCTGCTTCACCTTGAATATAAACGCGTTTAATACGGCCTCTATCGATAAAGTCGTTAACGTAAGATGAGCCCCATGCTGTTGAAATAACACTGTTAATAGCTTGTATCGGTAAGCCGTAAGCGGCAGCTTGCTCTTGGTTAACATTGACTTTTAATTGCGGTGCATCTTCTTGACCGTTAGGGCGTACGCCTGACACCTGGTCGCTTTGTGATGCCATACCGAGTAGCTGGTTACGAGCAGCAAGTAAGCCCTCATGGCCTACGTTACCGACATCTTGTAGCATTAAGTCAAAACCACTGGCATTACCAAGCTCAGTAATAGCAGGTGGCACAATCGCATAGACTTGAGCTTCGTTTAATTGAGTAAAGAAATAACCCATAGCTCTATCAGCAACTGCTTGAGCTGAGTTCTCATCGCCATTACGGTTTTCCCAGTCTGACAAACGGATGAAGGCAAGACCCATGTTTTGACCTTGACCAGCAAAACTAAAGCCTGCAATGGTAAAGACGGCTTCAACGTTATCTGTTTCTTGCGAATGGTAGTAATCGTTTACTTTAGCCAGCACATCTTGGGTTTCTTCAATGGTGGAGCCCGCAGGAAGCTGAACCAACGTAATCATAATACCTTGGTCTTCATCTGGTAAGAATGACCCTGGGATACGCATAAAAATAACAGCCATAATACCGATAATGGCAGCATAGCCTAAAGCATATAACCATTTCAGATTAATGCTTTTACCAATAAAGCGCTCGTATGATTCACTTATTTTGTCGAAGGTACGGTTAAACCAGCCAAAGAAGCCTTTTTTACCGTTGGTTTCTTTACGCTCACGTTTGAGTAAAGTCACACACAATGCCGGTGTAAAAATTAACGCCACAAGAGCTGATAAGGCCATACTGGTGATTAGGGTAATGGAGAATTGACGATAGATTACCCCCGTTGAACCACCAAAGAATGCCATCGGAACGAAAACAGCCGCTAGAATCAGAGCAATACCGATAACAACCTTACTGATTTCACCCATTGATTGTACGGTCGCATCATGTACGGAGATGTCAGGGTTTTCTTCTAAGATACGTTCAACGTTTTCGACAACAACGATCGCATCGTCCACCAGAAGACCAATGGATAGAACCATAGCGAACATGGTAAGTATGTTGATACTAAAGCCTGCGGCATACAACACACCGAAGGTACCTAGCAATACGACAGGTACGGCAAGCGTCGGAATAATTGTCGCACGCCAGTTCTGTAAGAACAGGAACATCACCAAAAATACCAACACAATGGCTTCAATTAGGGTGTGGACAACCTGTTCGATAGATAACTTAACAAATGGGGTGGTGTCATAAGGTACGACGGAGGTTAGACCTGCTGGGAAGTTCGCTTCAAGCTCAGCCATACGCTCTTCAACCAACTGTCTGGTTTCAAGCGCGTTTGAGCCTGGTGCTAGCGAGATACCCATACCGGCTGATTGGTTGCCATTGTATAAGGCTTGAACACTGTAGTTCTCATTACCCATTTCTACTTTGGCAACATCACCTAAGCGAACCTGAGCACCTGTATTATCCGTCTTCAATAAGATGTCTTCAAACTCTTGAGGAGTCTGTAAGTAGCTTTGAATAGTCACTGTCGCGTTAATAACCTGCTCTTCAGTATTGGCAGGTGCTTGACCAAGTTGACCCGCTGAGATTTGCGCGTTCTGAGCTCTAATAGCGCTCACAACATCACTTGGCATCAGATTAAAGCTACGCAGTTTGGCAGGGTCTAACCACACGCGCATGGCGTATGATGAACCAAATAATTGAACCTCACCGACCCCTTCAACACGGCTGATTTGATCAACAACATTAGAGGCAATATAGTCTGAAATATCAACGTTATCCATTGAGCCATCTTCAGAGATGAAGCCTTGAACCATCAAGAAACCGCTTGAGGATTTGTTGACATTTACCCCTTGGCGTTGAACAGGTTCTGGCAATGAGCTCATTGCTGACTGCAGCTTGTTTTGGACCTGTACCTGAGCAGTATCTGGATCGGTACCGTTCTCAAAGGTTAGCGTTACAGACCCGCTACCGCTTGATGAACTGCTAGATGACATATACATTAGGCCATCAAGCCCCTTCATCTGTTGCTCAATAACCTGAACAACAGAGTCCTCAACGGTTTGGGCATCAGCACCAGGATATGCAGCACTGACACTAACGGTTGGTGGCGCAATACGAGGGTACTGTTCAATCGGTAAATTAATAACCGAAATCACACCCAGGAGCATAATTAAGATTGCAATCACCCATGCAAAAATAGGGCGATCAATAAAAAATCGTGACATGATAAATTCCTAGTCTGCCTATTTTTGAATTATTGTGTAGCTTCGTTTTTAGGTGTGTTTTCAGTTTTTCTTTGAGTGTCAGGCGCGTAGGGTCCTTGCGGTGCAGCTTGCGGTGCATTGCCATTATTGTTATTTGGCTTTTGATTACCTGGCATTGGTTTAACCACAACCTCTTGATCAGGTTTTAAGTTTGTTCCACCGATAGCCACGACTTTCTCGCCTTGATTCAGACCATCCGTAATAATCCAATTGCCTTTATAAGTGCCATTTACTTCAACATCGCGTACTTGAATTTTATTGTTTTGATCGACAATGTTTACTTGCGTCTCACCTTTTGGCGTACGTATTAATGCGCTTTGCGGTAGTAAAACAGCGTTATTAATGCGCCCTTGTAATAAGCGTGCTTTTACATACATACCTGGGAGTAAGATGAGGTTGTCGTTTTTGAAAGTAGCCCGTAGCGTAACGCTTCCTGTGTCTTGATCAACCCGTGCTTCTGCCAGTGATAATTGACCTCTAACGGGATAGGTAGAACCATCTTCTAATATCAGCTCAACACCACTGCTACCGGGCTGTATTTTGCCATTGGCTTGCTGCTGTTTCAGTCTCAGTAGATCAGCAGAAGATTGGCTGATATCGACATAAATAGGGTTGATTTTAGAAATGGTAACCATCGGATCCACTTGGTTAGCGTTTACTAGCGCACCTGCGGTGACATTTGAGCGCTCTGACATGCCAGTAATCGGCGAGCGTACAATGGTACGGCTCATATCTAACTGACTGCTTGATAGCTGTGCTTGAGCCGTTTCTACTGCCGCTTCAGCGCTTTCAATATTTGCTTTGGCCTGTTCAGCCGATGCTTGTGCACTAGCATAAGCTGCTCTTGCCGTCTTGGCTTGCGTTTCTGCTTGTTGATATTGCTGCTCAGAGATGGCCTGCTGAGAGACTAGCGGACGCAATCTTTCCATATCAGCAACGGCTTGCTCATAATCAGCTTTGCGCGACTCAATATTGGCGACTGCATTGTTATAGCTAGCAATTGCAGTATTGACATTGGCTTTGGCCTGTTGAACCGCCGCTTGGTTGGCTGCTTGGTCTGCCGCATAGTTATCAAAGTTTAGACGATATAAGGGTTGATCCTTTTGCACCATGCCGCCCTGTGCATACAAAATCTCATCAACAACACCGGTTACCTGTGGTCTAATATCTGCCACTTCATAAGCGGTTGTGCGTCCAGAGAATTCTTCAATCATGGGCACGGTTTGGAATTGTACTGTAGTGACGTTAACAACAGGAAGCGGTGATTGTTGCTGGGCAGCAGCATCTGCTTCGCTTTCTTTTTTATCACAGCCTACCAATACAAGGCTAGATAATGCCAAACTAATAGCGATGAAAAGATGTGATTGCTTCATGTAAAAGACCTTAAGATTGTGGATCATCACAAGCAGATGAGCTAGCTTGCTAGATAACAGGACAAATAGAGTGTATCGATAGCATTAACTTTAGCAACGATAACTGTCACCCTTGTTTTAAATTTGTAAATATTTTAGTTTTCAATTCAATGAAAGTTTTATTCAAAATGAGTAGAGGTTTTCATTCATAGTTTGTTTATTCAAAAGAGTACTCAGCCCTATTTTGTAAAATAAACAATAAGATAAAGAAAAAATCACAGGTGTGGGTTATCGTTAGTGAGCATGTAAATTATGCAATATGACCGTGTCAATTAGATGCTATTATATCTTACAGATGTAAAATATAACAAACATTAATTTATCACGGTCAAGAATTGGACGTTCAGTATGTTGCTCAAACAGTTAGGCTAAACGAGAGCTGGCAAGTTGAGTTAACTGCCATAGACCCAAACGATATTGGTTATCTGGTAACTTGTTAAGCGCTTTTTGAGCTAAGCGAGTTTCTTCCAATGCACGCTCACGGCAATATTCTAATGCGCCAGATTCTTTAACCAAATCAATCAGTTTAGCGGCGTCATCGACTTTACCCGTCTGTACTGCGATACGAAGGGTATTGAACTTATCCCTATCTTTTTCTTTTAATAGGCGCAATGCCACAATCGTTGGCAAGGTGGGCTTGCCTTCTGCTAAATCGTCGCCTAAGTTTTTACCCATGACCTCAGCGTCGCCACTATAATCGAGCACATCATCAATAATTTGGAACGCATTACCAAAGTGTTGACCAAAGTCGCTAAAGGGCTGCATAAAGTCAGGACGATCTCTTAAGATAGCCACACCGCAAGTTGCCATCATAAATAGGCGAGAGGTCTTGCCATCAATGATGCGCATATAATCATTTTCAGTGGCTTCAGGGTTGTGCTGATGCTGTAATT
This sequence comes from Psychrobacter sp. CX14, assembly GCF_057396205.2. Taxonomy (NCBI): domain Bacteria; kingdom Pseudomonadati; phylum Pseudomonadota; class Gammaproteobacteria; order Moraxellales; family Moraxellaceae; genus Psychrobacter; species Psychrobacter sp. CX14. The sequence goes on from NZ_CM183187.1 coordinate 1,446,872, forward strand.
GCAGCACTTCGCCCTCAGCGATATCACAGGTGCCATCCGAAAATAGCTGCAGTAAAGGTAAGCTCTGAAAGCCGACTAATAAGTTAAAGGCACGTGCGATAAGATAGTCGCCTACCAAAACTGCGGTTGGGTTATCCCATGTTGCATTAGCGGTAGGACGACCACGGCGCAGGCCTGACTCATCAATCACATCATCGTGTACCAACGTCGCTGTATGCAGCATTTCAGTAATAGCTGCTAGATGCATTGCGTCTTCAGATTGTTCATCTTGGCATAGGCGAGAGCATAGTAAGGTAATCAGCGGGCGCATACGCTTGCCGCCAGCATTAATCACATGCTGAGAGACATTCATTACCAACTGAACTTTAGAATTTAGGCTACCAAAGACCTGCTTATCCATGATGGCAAAGTCATCGGCGATGATTTGCTGGATGTCGGCATAATCAATAGAGGTTTTAGCACGGGTATCATTAGCGGCAGCGGTTGGCTTTGAATCGAGGTCGGCTGAAATGTTATTTGATAAAGTCATATTATATAGTCAACTGAAATTGAATAATTGAGAGTTATTATTGGTCATCATCCTATGGTATTCATCATACTGAATGAAGCACGAATAAACGAGACATAATATAAATAGGTGACACATTTAGGCTAGATGAGCCTAATTAAAGCTTAATAAGGGTTATTAGTTAACCATGTGGCACAAGTAAAACAAAAGCCCCACCAACAGCGATTTTATAATGATAGGGTTAAGGCTAAGTATTTTAATATAATTTTACCTAACATATCGTTTGATTATCGTTTTATCGTCAAATTCTATAGGCTATTATTGAATTAATAAGAAACTTTGGCTAATTCTTTGGTTAATTAATAATGAAAAGCATCATAGCATAGGCTTTATTTGCAATCATCTCTTGCAATTAGCGCTCAAAATGCGTAAAATTCTGCCTTCATATTTAAAGCTTATAGCAGTAAACAGGTATCCAAAAGTGGCTCGCCACTTATTATTAAACCCTGACGCTATGTTTGCTTTTTTTTCTGTAACTTTCCCTGTCGTGACCGTAAATCAGGCAAAAGCTGAAGTGTTATTTGATTAGCATATAGATAGATGCTTTAGATAACCACGGCACACGGGTTAAACGGAGTCATAAGATGTACGCAGTTATTAAAAGTGGTGGTAAGCAGCATCGTGTAAACGTTGATGAACTACTAAAAGTAGAGCTTCTTAAAGCTGAAAAAGGCGAAACCATTAAGATTGAAGATGTATTAATGGTTGTTGATGGCGATGATTATAAAATTGGTCAGCCAGTTGTTGAAGGCGCAAGCGTTGAAGCTGAAGTAGTAGAACACGGTCGCGGTAAAAAAATCCGTATCGTTAAGCATAAGCGTCGTAAACATTATCATAAAGAGCAAGGTCACCGTCAGTGGTACACGCTTCTTAAGATTAAAGCAATTAATGCTTAATAGCTGGTCTTTACCTTTATAGTGATTATATAAACAGTTACATTAAACGTTTTACAGTACAAATGTAGTGCTTTAAGATGAATTATCGATTGATTATGTAATCATCAAGTTTTATAAATTAGTCTCAGTAAGGAGATTTCTCATGGCACATAAAAAAGCCGCAGGTTCAACTCGTAACGGTCGTGACTCTAACCCTAAAATGCTTGGCGTAAAAGTATTTGGCGGTCAAGACGTTGTGGCTGGTAACATCATCGTTCGTCAACGTGGTACTGAATTCCACGCAGGCACAGGCGTAGGCATGGGTCGTGACCATACTCTATTCGCTTTAACTGATGGTGTTGTTAAATTCGATACTAAAGGTAAATTTAACCGTCGTTACGTTTCTGTTCAAGAAGCATAATCAACGATATCAGCATTTGGCTACTTGATAGTCAAACTCGCTGAATGGTTACTATTTTACTAGGTCGTTTTAACACCAGTAAGTAAAAAAGCTCTGATATTTATATCAGGGCTTTTTTATTGTATTTGTATAGGTATAAACTGCATAAATAGATGACCCAAATAATATAAGCTACTTTATTTAAGCCTAATAATCACATAACCATAAAAAACAAAAACGATAATTCACAAATTAAAGGTGAGTAACTATTGAATTGGGGGTTGTGTGATAGCTGGGTAACAAGCGAGAAGTTTTCTTTGCAAATATCGTCTAGTCACGTAATAAAAGAACTGGCACACTGTGCAACAAGTTACGGTGACTTGTAGAGAGCCCATTAAACACCATTAATTCGAATGATAATTAATCCAATCAATAAGCGATAGATAAGATTTAGCGACTCAATCAGCGACTATTTATTTGAAGTCTTGTTATTTGGATACTTGTTAAACTTAAAGGAAAAATGATTATGAATACTATCTTAAAGAAAATGATGAGCACGACTCTAGCTGGCGCATTGGTATTAGGCGCACCTATGGTGGCTGTATCACAAGCAGCGCAAGCGGCAACAGCAGCGGACAATCTAACCGCAGCTAAGCGTCTAAACGCGCTACTTAAGAACACCAAAAGCATGACTGCTAATTTTACTCAAACGACGAAAGGTTCAGGCAGCAACAACAGTGGTCTTAGCGCAAAAAATGGTACCTTCTCAGGTAATATGAGTCTACAGCGTCCAAATAATTTCCGTTGGAATATTACCTCACCTTCAGAGCAGCTTATTGTGACTGACGGTAAAGCCCTATGGGTATATGACAAAGACTTAGAGCAAGTGACCCGTCAGAATGCGGATCAGCAGTTAGGTAACACGCCTGCTTTATTACTATCAGGTGACCCAAGCAAGATTGCGAAAAACTTCAAGATTACTCAGCCAAATGGCAGTAAGAACTATTACGTGCTATACCCTAAATCTAGCGACAGTAACTTCAAAAGCTTAGCAGTTAGTTTTAGTGGTGGTAAGCCTGTGATGATGGTACTCAATGATTCGCTAGGCCAAGTAACTTCTATTAAATTCAGCAATGTGAAAGTAAACAATAGCATCGCTAGCAGCCAGTTTAAATTCACACCCCCTAAAGGTGTTGACGTTATTGATCAGTAATCCTAGCCTAGCTTAGTTATAGGTGCAAACCTGGCTGTCTTTTAAAACAATTAATTTAAACAAGTCAGCAATTGTTAGCGTATGATAAGCCGGATAGTAAAAAACCCAAGCCCAGTGCTTGGGTTTTTTGATTTATAATAAGGGTATAGAATTAGACTTATCAGCAAGCAATGAGATAGGGGACAGTATGACTGAAAAAGTAGACAACAGCTCAAATAAACGCTCAGAGCAAAAGCGCTCGATAGAAACCAAATGCAAAATCCTAGATGCAGCCTTAAAAGAGTTTGCGTCATCAGGCTTTGAGGGCGTGTCTACCCGTGCGATAGCCAGTAGAGCGGGCGTCAACCATACTCTTATTACGCATCACTTTGGCAGTAAAGAGGACTTATGGAAAGCGGCTGCAAAAGCGATTTTTGAGACCTATACCGAAGAGTCCGAAAAGCGAATCTCGACCCTTGGCGATGTAGACGAAGATGTTGTTGTCTATGAGCTGCTTAAGCATTATGTTGAATTTAGTGCTCAGTTTCCTGACTTTCACCGCTTTATGATGCAGGCTAATCAAGGAGATTCTGATCGCCTCAACTGGTTTACGGATCAATACATACGCCCTAATGCAGACTCTGAGCTTAATTTATTAAAGCAAGCACAGCGCTATGGATTAATGCCTAAAGGCGACAGCTTGCATATTCGTTATATTTTTATTGGTGCGGTCAACTCTATTTTTACCTTTGCGCCGCAGTTTGCACGTATCTCTGGCAAAAATCCTTTTTCAGAAGAGGTTGTTCATCAGCATATTGAGTATATTTTCTCTATCTTCAAGCAGCCTAATAGACGCTACTAGCCGTCCTTGGCGAATAGCATCAGTCCTATCATAATAATTACAATACCGATAATACCCATCATTGAGGGAAAGGGGTTGTTTAGTAATACAATCCCGCCAATTAAAGCAAAAACCACTTCACTGGCCTGCGTCGCATCCACGCCCGCCATCTCACTTGAGGTCTGAGCCTGCTCACGCGCATACAAAAATATACTGGTGGCGATGACGCCAGAGAGTAGCGCAACCAATGCAATACTAATAATTTGACTGGTGTCTGGCAATTCTGGACGTACAACCAAACCGAGCAACACCCAAAATGGTAGACTACCCAACTAGCTGACCAAAACCAATGACCGCCTGCAGCACTCATCAGCTCATTTAATACATAGGTCGAACTAAAGAAGGTACTGGCAAGTAAGGTTATTAAAATGAGCCTAATCACGAATTACTCCTTTGGTTCGATGCTCTACTTATTATAGATTTAATTCATTGCAGCGCTTATTATTTTCCTTTGGCATCTGCCCAAATAATTTTGTGTAGCTGCAATTGAAAGCGGACAGGTAAGGCGTCCTTTAGTATCCATTCAGCCAATTCACGGGCTAAATTCGGCACATCGACATTGGCCACATCGCCTGTGGCATCCTCATGAACATTAAACATAGGTGAAAACCAAACGGTGCCTACTTTTTTGTCCAGTTGATATTCAGCTAGCTTTTGTTTTGCCCACTCATAATCACTGTGATTCATAATCACAAACTTTAGCTGATCATGCTGAGTTAGGTAATCGAGGTTTGACCATAGGTTTTTATCTTGTTCGCCGCTACTAGGCGTCTTAATATCCATTACTTTACTGACCGCTTCAGGTACCTCAGCGACTGATAAAGCACCTGCTGTTTCTAATGAGATATTATAACCGTCAGCAAGCAATCTTTGCATTAGTGGAATGGCATTAGGCTGAGCCAGTGGTTCACCGCCCGTGAGGCAGATACGCTTACAAGGATATTGTGCAATCTCCGCCATAATTGCATCTAATGATAAGCGCTCACCTCCAGTAAAGGAGTAAGTGGTGTCACAATATACACAGCGCAGAGGGCAGCCAGTCAGACGTACGAAGACAGTCGGCAAGCCTGCGGACAGTGCTTCGCCTTGCAGAGAATAAAAAATCTCCGTCATGCGTAGACCGGCTTCTGGGTCGGTAACGGGAATAGACTGGCTACGAAGGGGCGTGATTTGGGTCATAAGAAGATGCCTTGATAAATTTGGCGATTGGCTAAGCAAGCAGAGAATATCTTATAAATAGGTCGCTGAAAATTAAAGCTTTGGTAAAGAATAAAGGTGCTTAGAATTATCTAAGCACCTTGTTTATTATCAGGTTGTATTAGTTTATAAGACAACCATAGACGGCAGAATATGGTAGAACTACCTAAGTGTCTATTTTATCTACAATGAATCATTTAACAATTATGCTAAACGTAGTAATTCGTTGATACTGGTTTTTGAGCGGGTTTGTGCATCAACTTTTTTTACGATAACGGCACAGTATAAGCTGTGAGAGCCATCTTTTGAAGGTAGGCTGCCAGAAACAACAACAGAGCCTGCAGGGACACGGCCGTAATGGATTTCACCGGTTTCGCGGTCATAAATCTTAGTTGATTGACCGATGTATACACCCATTGAAATCACTGAACCTTCTTCAACGATAACGCCTTCAACAATCTCAGAGCGCGCACCGATAAAGCAATTGTCTTCAATAATGGTTGGGTTGGCCTGTAATGGCTCTAATACACCGCCAATACCAACGCCGCCTGATAAGTGAACGTTTTTACCGATTTGTGCACATGAACCAACGGTCGCCCAAGTATCAACCATCGCACCTTCATCAACGTATGCACCAATATTGGTGTAGCTTGGCATTAATACCACGCCTTTACCGATGAATGAACCACGGCGGGCAACAGCAGGCGGGACAACACGAACGCCAGCATCGATAAATTGCTGCTCAGTCCAATCAGCGAATTTAGTCGGCACTTTGTCATAAAACTGTAGATGCTCACCTGTTTGCATTGGGTAGTTGTCATTTAATCTAAACGATAATAGCACTGCCTTTTTTGCCCACTGATTGACAACCCATTCGCCATCTTTTTTCTCAGCAACACGTAAGCTGCCATTGTCTAATTGTTCAAGAACGTTATTTACCGCATCTTTTACGTCTTGTGGCATGGTGCTTGGGCTGTAGTCAGCGCGTTTTTCAAAAGCTTGTTCGATAATTTGTTCTAGTGACATGTTTTTATCCAAATAAATGAGTGTGAAAATTAATCCAACTAAGGGCGATAATCGTGCCTGTCGTATTGTCGCTAATTTCTAACGGTTTAGCAAATTTAGAGCCGTACTAACCGGTCTTATCTATGCCCGTATACTAGCGATGCAAACTGATATTTGATATCACTTAATTTGGGTCAATAACCTATGCTTTAGCAGTGTTATTTATCCATTCTAAAATGTCTTGATAAACCATCTGGTTATCCGTCTCATGTAAAGGCTCATGACGCATTAACGGATAAAGTTGCTGTGATATATGGGTAAATCCTTGCTTTTTCATACGTTTGGTAAGTTTGCGAATACCTTTGCCCATATTACCAATCGGATCTTCTTCACCGCTCACAAACAGCATTGGAAAATCATGGTCGATAGTGGCTGACCATTGTTTGTTCAACCCCTGATCCATAAGACTAAATAAGGTATAAAATCCATTGTTGGTAAAATCGAAACCACACAGTGGGTCGCTTTCATACTCGGCAGTGGCTTCAGGATTACGAGAAATCCATGCATACTCTGAATTTGATGACTTATCTTTGATTTTACTATTTAACACCTTATTCATGGTTCTTGCGAAGACAGAGTTGGTCATTCTTGGCTGCAGTTTATTTAAGGCCTTAGTAATAGGCAGTAATCCTTTAACCAGTGGATTGTTATCACTGGTGCCCATCAATATCGCGCCGGCAAAGTCATGGCTGTGTACTTGTAGCGTGTTACGTATAATAAATGAGCCCATCGAATGACCCATAATAAAGTGCGGTACGTCAGGATATTGTTTCTTTAAGGCATTGGCCATGATAATGACATCTTTTAATAAGGTCTGTACCGGATGCTTTTTCTCAAAGAACCCCAGGTCATCACTATTGGCGATACTGCGGCCATGACCAAGATGATCATAGGTCAAAACAGCGATGCCATTGTCTGCTAAATACTGAGCGAATAGCTCGTACCGGCCACTATGCTCTGCCATACCGTGGGCAATCAGCAGCGTCGCTTTGACCTTATTTTTTGGCTCATAAAAGGTATGGTTGAGCGTATGAATTTGATCAGATGATAGTAGGGTCTTAGCCATGGGAAGTCCTTTTAGGTAGCTTTTTTAAGTAAAGCGGTTTAAGTAATTCAGTGGATAGTTATTAGAATAGTTTTTATCAAAATGATTTTTATCAGAATAGCTCGTGAGTGAAGAGGCTGAAATAAAAAATATGCAACCTAAGTGGAAGCAACGCGGTAGCGATTTTCACTCAGGCTGCATCTATAATCATACGCTATGCTGTATCAGTTTTAATTATTATATTATAGTGTTATAAATAACTAAATTAACGCATAGTAAATAAATCAAATCTGTTTTTATTAACAACCAAATTTAACACCTTCCGCTTCTGCAGCCAGTGCTTTTTTGCTACGAACTGGTGCAGGGCAATCCTCACCATAGTACTGACGATCAGCGAAGTAGCTTGAGCGAACCATCGGGCCTGCCCAAATGCTAAAGAAGCCAATTTTCTTACCATAGTCCATATAACGTTGGAACTCATCTGGATGCACATAACGCGCAACTGGGGCATGGTTCTTACTTGGCTGCAAATACTGACCAATAGTAATCATGTCTACATCGTGCGCTTTTAAGTCATCAAGCAGAGCGTAAACCTCTTCCTCGGTTTCACCAAGGCCAACCATAAAGCCGCATTTGGTTGCGATATCTGGACGACGTGCTTTGTACTGTTGAAGCAAATCTAACGAATGCTGATAGTCTGAGCCTGGACGGAACGCTTTATATAAGCGAGGCACGGTTTCGATGTTGTGGTTAAACACATCTGGCGGTGTCTCAGTTAATAAATCTAAAGCCACCTCCATACGGCCACGGAAATCAGGCACTAAGATTTCGATTAAGCAGTTTGGGCTTAATGCTTTTGATTCATTAATCACATCCACAAAATGCTGCGCGCCGCCATCTTTTAGGTCATCACGGTCAACAGAAGTAATTACCGCATATTTCAGACCCAAACCTTGAATGGTTTCGGCAGTATGGCGTGGCTCATCTTTATCTAAGTCATTAGGACGACCATGTGCCACATCACAGAATGGGCAGCGGCGAGTACAGATATCACCCATAATCATAAAGGTCGCGGTACCGTCACCGAAGCACTGCGGCAGGTTAGGGCAGGCTGCTTCTTCACAAACGGTATATAACTTTTGTTTGCGTAGCGTCTTTTTAATGCGATCGACTTCAGCCGGCGATGACATCTTCACGCGAATCCAATCTGGCTTCTTAGGCGCTTCTACTGTCGGGATAACTTTAATTGGGATACGCGCAACTTTATCATATCCGCGTAGTTTCTCTCCCTTGACTGCCTTTTTGGGTTTCGGTTTGGCTTCCGGAACGAATGTTTCTACAGCGTTTGTCATAATCGATTCTGTCCTAACCCATACTAGTATTAGGGTTTATTGGTTTGTAAAAGTGTCTGTTTTATAGCGGCTATTATAGCAGATATTGAGTTCGGCACCGACAATTCAACTCTTCTGTGTGTAGCAGTGGCGTTACTTTTTAGATGAATTAAAATCAGTAAATTTCTGATTAAAGATGTCGAATAACGAATTGCCCTAATGAATAGGTTAATCGTTATCGTTTAATATTAATTTCCCAAACTCTCTAAAATAAGGTGAATCAATATAAAAACAAGATCAGTGGAATATAAACGCTGTCAGCCCTGAATCTATTACTACCATTTTTAAAATAAATAACGGATATCGCCTTTCTTATCAACCGCTTTACAGTTTCGTGATTAACTTTTTGAGCGTTTTGCGCTATATTAGCACAAAGAGTTCAACCCACCTGCAAGGTACCGGCAGCCCCACTATTTCACTGCAATCGATTGATTGACACAGTGGATGTCCCTGTGGATGCTACCCAACCTGCATAAAATTATCAAAGAGGACGCTTATTGTGTTAGACGCATATCGTAAACATGTTGAAGAACGTGCCCAACTAGGGACAGTACCCCTTCCATTATCTGAGCATCAAACTGCTGATTTAGTTGAATTATTAAAGAACCCACCAGCGGGCGAAGAAGAGTTCTTAATGGATTTGTTGGTTAACCGTGTACCAGCGGGTGTTGACCAAGCAGCCTATGTAAAAGCGGCCTTCTTAGCGGCTATCGTAAAAGGTGAGGCGACGTCTCCACTTATCGATAAGAAAAAAGCTGTTGATATCCTAGGTACCATGCAAGGTGGTTACAACGTGATGCCTTTGGTTGAGGCATTAGACGACGCTGAGCTTGCCGATAATGCAGCAACAGCACTTAAAAGAACACTGCTAGTCTTTGATGCATTTAATGACGTGACTGAAAAAGCAGAAGCGGGTAACGAGAAAGCGAAAGAAGTCATTCAATCGTGGGCAGATGCTGAGTGGTTCTTGAACCGTGCAGAAGTACCACAAAAATTGACTTACACAGCGTTCAAAGTTACTGGCGAAACCAACACTGATGACCTGTCACCAGCACAGGACGCATGGAGCCGCCCAGATATTCCACTTCATTCATTGGCAATGCATAAAAACTCTCGCGACGGCATCCAAGCTGATGAAGAGGGTGTACGTGGTCCAATGAAGCTTATTGAAGAGCTTAAAGGCAAAGGCCATCCATTAGCATACGTTGGTGACGTTGTTGGAACTGGTTCAAGCCGTAAATCAGCAACTAACTCAGTACTTTGGTTAATGGGTGATGATATCCCTAACGTACCAAACAAACGTGCTGGTGGCCTAGTATTAGGTGGTAAAATCGCTCCTATCTTCTATAACACTATGGAAGATTCAGGCGCACTACCTATCGAAAACGTTGCTGTTGATAACATCGATATGGGTGATGTATTTGATATCTATCCACACGACGGTAAAATCACTAAGCATAACTCTGATGAAGTATTATCAACGTTCAAGCTTAACTCAAACACCCTTCTTGATGAAGTACGTGCCGGTGGCCGTATTCCATTAATCGTTGGTCGTGCATTAACTAATCGTGCTCGTGAGTACATGGGTCTTGAGCATTCAGACGTATTCGCTAAGCCTGAACAACCTGCTGATTCTGACAAAGGTTTCACCCTAGCTCAGAAGATGGTTGGTAAAGCATGTGGTATGGAAGGCGTACGTCCAGGCATGTACTGTGAGCCTAAGATGACGACAGTTGGTTCTCAAGATACTACTGGCCCTATGACACGTGATGAGCTTAAAGATTTAGCCTGTTTAGGTTTCCAATCAGATTTAGTAATGCAGTCTTTTTGTCATACTGCCGCCTATCCAAAACCAGTTGACGTCGAAACTCAGCACACACTACCTGATTTCATCATGAACCGTGGCGGCGTAAGCTTACGTCCAGGTGATGGTATCATTCACTCGTGGCTAAACCGTATGCTTCTTCCAGATACTGTTGGTACTGGTGGTGACTCACATACTCGTTTCCCAATGGGTATTTCATTCCCAGCAGGTTCTGGTCTGGTTGCATTCGCAGCAGCGACTGGTGTTATGCCACTAGATATGCCTGAATCTGTCCGTGTTCGCTTCGTTGGTGAACGTCAGCCTGGAATTACTCTACGTGACCTAGTACACGCAATTCCATTACAAGCGATCAAAGAAGGTTACTTAACCGTTGATAAGAAAGGCAAAATCAACGAGTTTAACGGCCGTATCTTAGAAATTGAAGGTCTAGAAGACTTAACCGTTGAACAGGCGTTCGAATTGTCAGACGCATCAGCTGAGCGTAGTGCTGCAGGTTGTACTATTACGCTATCTGAAGAGTCAGTGACTGAGTACTTGAAGTCTAACATCACGCTACTTAAGTGGATGATCTCTGAAGGTTATGGCGATGCACGTACGCTAAGCCGCCGTATCGAAGCGATGGAAGAGTGGTTAGCTAACCCAAGCTTAATGCGTGCTGACGAAGATGCAGAATACGCAATCGATATGACCATCGATATGTCACAAATCAATGAGCCAGTTCTATGCTGCCCGAACGATCCAGATGATGCTAAGACACTGTCTGACGTTGCTGGTGACAAGATTGACGAAGTATTCATCGGTTCTTGTATGACTAACATCGGTCACTTCCGTGCCGCTGGTAAACTACTTCAAGAAGTACCTGCTGGCAGCTTGAAAACTCGTCTATGGATTGCACCACCAACTAAGATGGATGCACGCCTATTGATGGAAGAAGGGTATTACAATACTTACGCTCAAGCGGGCGCACGTACTGAGATGCCAGGTTGTTCACTATGTATGGGTAACCAAGCACGTATTGCTCCAGGCTCTACGGCGGTATCTACTTCTACTCGTAACTTCCCGAACCGTCTAGGTCAAGGTGCTAACGTATATCTGGCATCAGCTGAGCTTGCTGCGGTTGCTGCGGTACTTGGTAAACTACCTACTAACGAAGAATATCAGCAATACGCTGGCATGCTAAACAGCATGGGTGACGAAGTATATCGTTACATGAACTTCGACCGTATGGAAGAGTATACTGAAGAAGCAGACAAAATTAACGTGGCACAACTGTCATAAGTTGACCAACTAAGCGTTAATTTTTAGCTAAAAAAGACCTCGTATCTTAGGATTCGGGGTCTTTTTTATTGTTTTTCTATGAGCGATGAATGACAAAGGGCTAATAAATGCAATAATCACAAGACATAAACACTCAAAACAGCAGTTTTTATGGACTTGATAAGTGTGTGGTCTATATACTGTGACTCAACATATTATTATACCTGTCCTTCATACTATATAGATGAGAGTCACCTCCATGTCATACCAATTTTCAGATGTCATCACCGAACTTAAGCCATCTTTTGTGCGTGAAATACTAAAGCTCACCGTCAACAAAAACATTATCTCTTTCGCGGGTGGCTTGCCTGACCCTGAGCTATTTCCGCAGCAAGATATCCAAGATGCTACAAATCTGATGTTTGGTAAACATAAAGAGTCGTTATTTCAATACTCGACAACAGAAGGGCACAGCGGTCTGCGTCAATGGATTGCTGATGAATTTGCAAGAAATCACGGCGTAGAGGTCGATTTAGAGCAAGTGATGATTGTTTCAGGATCGCAGCAGGCTTTAGACTTGGTGGGCAAGGTATTTATTAATCCACAAGACACGGTCGCTATGGAAAGCCCAAGCTATCTTGGCGCGATTCAAGCTTTTAGAATGTACAGTCCTGCTTTTGCTGAAGTGCCATTGGCTCAAGATGGCGTGGATGTTGAGAAACTTGGTGAGGTATTAAACAAGCCAGAGACCAAGTTCTTTTACGGTATTCCAAACTTTCAAAACCCCACCGGCGTGACTTACTCGGCAGCCAAAAAAGCAGCTGTGGCTGAGCAGCTCAAGAGTTCAGGTAAGTTAATGCTAGAGGATGACCCTTACGGATTTTTACGCTTCGAGGGCGACAGCACATTAACCAGACCTATTTATGCGCTAGCGCCAGAGAATGTCATCTATATGGGCTCATTCTCAAAAATATTCGTACCAGGCTTTAGGCTTGGGTGGGTGATTGCACCGGCTGAGATTATCAAAAAGATGGTGATTGCTAAACAGGCAGCTGATTTACACACTAACTCATTTGTACAAGCCATTCTGTTTGAGTATATCGAAAACTATGATTTGCATGCGCATATAGATTTGATTAAAACTACGTACGCTCAGAAAAAAAAGTGCATGGTTGAAGCAATTCAGACGTATTTTGGTGAAGAGATTGAGATTTATCCTAGCTATGGCGGTATGTTTATTTGGGTACGTATACCGGGTATCTCATCTATCGAATTTTTAAATGATGCAATTAAAGAGAATGTGGCCTTTGTACCAGGGGAGGCTTTTGCCTTATCTGACGGCTATCAAGAATTTGTACGTTTAAACTTTACCAGTCTTAATAATAATCAAATTATTGAAGGCGTTAAGCGATTGAAAGGTGCGCTTGATGCTTATCGTCAAAAGGCTGACTTTTAAAATGAGACATTTGAGTTAAGTTACAGAGATTATATACAAAAAAAGGAGCAGGCTGAAATTATCAGTCTGCTCCTTTTACGTTTCAGCTTTATTTGTTCAGTGGTGTACTTTTAAAATACGCCCACTAAATGAATTAAAGCATCAGTGACAACAAGCGGTTTATTTATTATAAACCGGCTTCCTCTTCTCAATAAAAGCTGTCACACCTTCCAAAAAGTCATCAGTTTGTGCCATACGTACTTGCTGTAATACTTCCATATCAAGCGCCTCATTCAGCCCTGAATAAGCGTGTGTATTAAGCATATGCTTCATGGTCGATAACGATTTGGCTGGCATGGCACTTAAACGATTGGCCAGTTTCAATACAGCGTCATCAATCTCTTCAGCGCTCACCATTTCATTGACTAGATTTAAATCTGCCATGTCTTGTGCTGTAATTTTATCACCCAGCATAATCAGCTCGGTGGTTTTAGCGACACCGACCAATTGATTTAATAAATATACTCCGCCTGCATCTGGTACTAGGCCAATATGAACAAACGCCTGTACAAATTTAGCGGTATCCGTGGTAATACGAAAATCACAGGTTAAGGCTAAGTTCATGCCTTCGCCTATAACGGCCCCTTCAAGCTTGGCAATAATAGGCTTATGAATTTTACGTAGTTTTAGGCTAACGTCGCCGGCACCAGCGACCATCTCTTTGATTTTCTCTGACAGAACCTCTTTATCTAAGCCGCCTGCTAACATCTCTTTGATATCGCTGCCGCTTGAGAAGTTACCGCCGGCACCTTGTAGTATGATGACTCGAACATCATCATCAGCGCCGGCATCATCTAAGGCTTTTAGGATATTATTCTTCAAAGGCGTGCTAAAGGCGTTCAAACTTTTAGGGTCATTTAAAGTAATCGTGGCAATATGATTGTCTACGCTATAGAGCACTAAATCTTGAGATTCGGTCATAAGTGGCATCCTAACTAATGAGAGAGAAGAGGGCAGGGAGCACTGGCATAGTACTAAGATAAATCGCTACTACGTGATGATTATGCCAGTATAAAGAAGCATAACTTAGGGGCCATTTAACATAGCCCCTGATTAACATAGCCCCTAAGTTATGAGTTCACGATAAAACAGTTTACTAAAGAAATTTTTGGTTATCAAAGCAAAGGATTAACTAAATGTTAACTAACTTAGCATCTGAATAAAGCGATCGACCTGCTCTTCAGGAGTTGCCCACGACGTCACTAAGCGTACGATACTATGACCATCATCAAGCTCTTCCCACTCGTAAAAATCAAACTCTTGCTTTAAGGTACTAATAAGCGCATGCGGCAAAATGGCAAAGACTTGATTGCTTTGAGCGGGCACGTAAAGCTTGTGTCCTTTTCGCTGTAGACCTTCAGCAAGTTTGGCGGCCATCGCATTGGCATGTTTGCATAGTTTCAAATACAAGTTGTCTTTTAATAGCACTTGGAACTGCAGCGCTAATAAGTAACCTTTTGCCAGTAAACCGCCATGTTGTTTTAGATAAATATTAAAATCAGTGGCGATTTTTTTGTTAGGAATAATTAAAATCTCACCAAACATAGCGCCCATTTTCGTACCACCAAACCAGAACACATCAATCAATTCTGCAAACTCTGCGAAACCTAGAGTGCGGGCATCTGGATTGGTATGGCTGTGTGCAATCGCTGCACCTAACCGTGCGCCATCCATGAATAGATACATATTATTAGCACGGCAATAGTCTGATAAGGCTTTTAATTCTTCATAACTATAAACAGTACCAAGCTCAGTGGTGTTAGAGATATAAACCGCTTTGGCACGCACCACATGAGGCGCGAAGCTATGACGCTTACGGATAGTGTCGACCGCTTCTACGGTTAGCTTACCGTCTTTTGACTCTGCCAAAATAACCTTGTGGCCGGTCGCTTCAATTGCACCAGCTTCATTAACCGCAATATGACCTGTGTTACATGAAATAATACCGTCAATAGGCGTTAGCATGGCAGCGATACAGACTAAGTTAGCTTGTGTCCCTGTGATACCAAAATGAATGGCAATATCATCATTATTTAGCTGCTGACGAATGGTGTTTCGTACATCCGCAGAATAGTCATCAAATCCGTACCCTTTATGCTGCTGCAAATGAGTATCTTGTAGTGCATTTATAATATTAGGATGGGCGCTTTCGCTATAGTCGTTTAAAAAGTGAAACATAACTTAGTTTTAAACTCTCTTATTGATAGGGTGTGTGAACAAGCCCTAGTAATGATAAAGTTAAAAGGAGCTGCTAACACAGGGTTAAGCAGCTCCTTTACGCAAAATAGTCAAAATGGTTATCCATAAATAAGTAATTATTATAAAGCAACTTTTTAACAGATGACGATTCTAACTGGCCATTGGCTTTAGGACTTACATAATAAATACGTTTTGACGTATGAATCATAGAAAACCTGACGTTTAACGGTGAGTTTACTCCTAAACAGTGATGACATTACTCATCATTCTCAAAAGCAGCATCGGCCATATAATGTTCTGGCGTTAGGTTAATGAATCGGGTGTACTGACCCTCAAAAGCAAGACGTACTGTACCGATAGGACCGTTACGCTGTTTACCAATAATAATTTCAGCCACGCCCTTAAGGTCGGAGTTCTCGTTATATACCTCATCACGGTAAATAAAGGTAATCAAATCGGCATCCTGCTCAATAGCCCCTGATTCACGCAAATCCGACATGATAGGGCGCTTGTTAGGACGGTTCTCTAGACTTCGGTTAAGCTGAGACAGTGCGATTACCGGACAGTTTAATTCACGCGCCAATGCCTTTAAGCTTCGTGAAATCTCCGAAATCTCTTCCACTCGGTTACCACTTAAGCTCGGTACTTTCATTAGCTGCAAGTAATCGACCACGACCATGCCCATTTTGCCATCGTGATTTTTGGCGATGCGGCGACAGCGTGAACGCAGCTCTGAGGGCGGTAGAGCGGTACTGTCATCAATATACAAATGCTTATCTTGTAAATGAGTGATGGCATTCATCATACGTGCCCACTCATCTTCATTCATTTGTGCAGAGCGCAGGTTGGTCTGGTTAATCTGACCCCACGAAGATAGCAGACGCATCACGATAGACTCTGCGGGCATCTCCATTGAGAACACCACAACTGGTAAATTCTCATGGAATAATACGCCCTCTGCTAAGTTCATCGCAAAGGTGGTTTTACCCATAGATGGACGGGCAGCAACAATAATTAAATCGCCTGCCTGCAAACCCTGAGTTTTGTTATTAAGCTCAGTAAAGGGCGTTTTTAGACCAATCATGCCATCAGGATTGCGCTTTAATTCATCCATTTGCTCGACAACGTTGACCAGTACGGAGCTAACCTCCATTGGGCCGCGCTGCTCGGCACGCTTATTATGTTGCTCATTAATGGCGAAAATCTTAGACTCAACTGTGTCTAATATGTCACTCACGCCGCGCTCTCTTGGATCGTAGGCAAGGGCCAGCATCTCGTTACCTGCAGTAATGAGTTGGCGCAGGGTAGATAACTCACGCACACGCTGTGCATAAGCGGTTAGGTTAAACAGCGTGCCTGGGCTTTGGGTCAAGATATCAGCAAGGTAGCTTTCACCGCCAGCCGCTTTTAGCAGCTTTTGTGAGCTTAACCAGTCATGGACCATCACTGTATCATAGGGCTCACCGGCTAATGCTAAATGCGAAATCGCAGTATAAATATGCTGATGGCGACCGGCATAGAAGTCATCTTTTGAAACGATATCAGAGACTCTATCAAAAGACTCTTCAATACTCATCAAAGAGGCAATCAATGCTTTTTCAATATCGATATTGTGTGGCGGCTGCTGGCTAAGCAGGTCGGTTAACCCCACATCATTGTTCTCTTGCTTGCTATCTGTTTTTTTCTTACTCTCTGCCATAGTTATCAAGTCTTAATCAATGGTTAGATATGTGTGCAAGGATAACTGCGTCCTTAGTAATCTGTTCGAGTTGGTTTAATAATAAAGGTTTGTGTTAGGGGCTTTGGCAGCTAATCTGCCGTACATTCATTTTAAAGCGTGTGTATTAAAACTATCTGTCTTAAGCTAAAGCGTTATCTAAATTTCTTTAAAAAGGCGGTTTGAAATATTAATGTGAGAAAGTGAGTCATAAATATAAAATATAAGGAGTTAAATAGGTCATCAAAATAGAAAGTAACTTATTCAAGGCAACAACCTACAATTAAGGTTTGAATGAAAACGCATTACAGGTTAAGGTTTATTGGGATAAACGTCTATTTATAGCGTACCCATGAATGCCAAGTATTTAGATGAGAAGTGAGATTTATAGGATGCAAATCTCTAATGCTATTATTACTAGGCGCTATCAAATTCTTGAGTGCTTCTTTATATAAAGTTTATCACATTGCATCGAGACGAATGACAAATAACACATAATAATTGAAGACACTGGGGTCACAATGACAGCAATTAAAACGCAGGCCAGTCATAGCATTAATGACACAAATTCTATGCCACATAGTGCACCGCAGCCACATACAGCCACATCAAAATCTGCTTTACCGATTGTCCTAACGACCGGTGAGCCTGCGGGCATTGGTATGGATATCTTATTACAGCTTACAGAGCAAAAAGCTCTCGATAGATTGCAGCGTGACATCATTGTACTGGCGGATGAAACAGCGTTAAAAGAACGTGCTATTCAAATATATGGCGCAGAAAATATCTCAAAGCTTACGAATGGTTGGCAACGTATTGCAACTATTAATGAGATATCAGCTGCGGACAATCCTGCCGATTATTTACATCAAGCGTTAGCAGCTCATGCCCATTTAAATGAATCAGACAAATTAGATGATGATTCAAAAACTGCAGACCTACAAAAGCCAAGCTTTTATTTGATTGATGTACCTTGCAGTAGTCCGGTTGTGGCAGGCAAGCTTGATGTTAATAATGCCGATATGGTGATTGAGCAGCTTAGTTTAGCGCATGCTTTGGCTTATCGTGGCGGCGCAGCAGCTATCGTAACCGGGCCGCTTCAAAAATCTATCTTGATAGAGGCGGGGCTAACACTAGATGACGGCAGTATGTTTACCGGTCATACTGAGTTTTTTATGCAAAAAAGTGGCTGTGATAAAGTGGTGATGATGCTAGCAAATACCGTAATGAAGGTAGCGCTAGTGACCATTCATTTGCCGCTAAGAGAAGTTGCGGATGCAGTAACGCCAGAAAACGTCAGGCAAACAGTACAGATTGTACTCGATGATTTAAACAGCAAGTTTGGGCTGATACATCCGCGTGTCTTGGTCTGCGGACTCAATCCTCATGCTGGTGAAGACGGATACTTAGGTAGGGAGGAGATTGAAATCATCAATCCTGTGCTACGTGAGTTCCAAGAGGAGGGCCATGATATCTCCTCCACCATGCCGGCCGATACCTTGTTCACCAGCCGTCATTTAAAAGACTGCGATGCAGTGATTGCCATGTATCATGACCAAGGGCTGCCAGTGCTTAAGTCACACGGATTTGGCGATACCGTCAATCTGACATTGGGGCTGCCGTATATTCGCACCTCAGTCGATCATGGTACAGCATTAGACTTGGCAGGCAAGACGGCAGGTGAGGGGCAGGCAAGTAGTAGTAGCTTGTGGCAAGCGCTTAAAATGGCGGATGAGATGGCCAGTGCCCAAGCAAGGATTTTGTAGTAGCCTTGTTGAGAAGTAGCCCGCTAAATTGTGCTAAACTAAGGTTTTTCCCTACTGATAGTTATTAATTTATGACCCAATCTGATTCTTCAAAGCATCCACTAGATGCCACCCTAAAACGCAGTGCAAAGCATCAACCCAGAAAGCGTTTTGGTCAAAACTTCTTGCATGACTCAAGCATCATTAGTCAAATTGTTGACTCGATTAATTTAAATAGAGATGATAATTTGGTTGAGATTGGTCCTGGTATGGGCGCTCTCACTGAGCCACTGCTTGAGCAAGTCGATGCTATGACCGTCATTGAGCTAGACCGCGACTTAGCCAGTAGTTTGCGTATCCGTATTGGTGCTAACAGCCATGAGCATTTCGATATTATTACTGCCAATGCCATGAATTTCGATTACGCCAGCTTATATGATGCGGACAGCGAGAATCCTAAAAAACTGCGTGTGGTGGGCAATCTTCCTTATAATATTTCGACGCCGCTACTGTTTAAACTGCTTGATTATGCAGATATTATTGAAGACATGCATTTTATGCTGCAAAAAGAAGTGGTAGAACGTATTACCGCTGATGTTGGCAGTAAAATTTATGGCCGTCTATCGGTAATTATGCAATACTTTTGTGAAACTCAGTATTTGCTAACGGTGCCAAGAGGGGCATTTAATCCGCCACCAAAAGTCACCAGTGCGGTATTTAGATTGCGTCCGCATCAACAAAAACCAGTACAAGCAGCTGATGAAAAGCTATTTGCCTTAGTGGTTCGAGAGACCTTTAATCACCGCCGTAAAACCTTACGGGCTATTTTTAAACAGTCATCACTCATGCCGACGCTCACTGATGAAGATTTAGCGACCATAGGCATTGATGGCAATGCACGTCCAGAGACCTTAGACGTGAAGCAGTTTGTTGAGTTGACCAATTTGGTTATCGAAAAAACGCAGTAAGTCGTTTGAGTTGGCCAAGTCATCTGAAAACTAGGTCAGGGCAAGGGCAGTGTCAAAGATGGCGCAGTGACAAAACAGGGTAAATAGTTAAGGGAATGGGCAGTTAAGATAAAAACTAATTTTAAACTTAATTTGAGGGGTTATATGACTTATAGAGCCGAGTATGTGATCGGAGATTTACAAGGATGTTATGCCTCTTATCTCGATTTGTTAGATAAGCTCGCGTTTGATCCGAAGCAAGATAAGTTGTGGTTTGTTGGTGATATTGTCGCACGCGGAGAAGACTCTTTGTCCACACTAAGGCATGTGAAAATGTTGTGCGAACAAGGTGCGGCAAGCACAGTACTTGGCAATCATGATATTAACCTTATCGCAGTTTGGCGCGGCTTTGCTCCGCTAAAAAAGAAAGACAAAACGGAAGCTATCTTAGAGGCACCAGATTGTGTGGAGCTGTTAAACTGGTTACGTCATCAGCCTATTATGGCGTTTCCTGATAAGGATACGGTGCTGGTTCACGCCGGCATACCGCCGCATTGGACCATCAAACAGGCGCATCATTATGCGCGTGAAGTTGAGGTGCAGTTATCAAGTAGTTTGCATCAGCTAGATAGACTCTTGCCGAACCTTTATAGCGGTGAGGCCGATGCTTGGTCAGATAGTCTACATGGCTTTACGCGTATTCGAGCGATTACCAACTATTTCACCCGTATGCGCTTGTGTAAGCAAGATGGGTCGTTAGAATTTAGTTTTAAATCAAGCCTAACCGATGAGATGCCAGATAGCTTTAGACCTTGGTTTGAATGGCAAGTGCCGCGCGAGCGTAAAATATTGTTCGGGCATTGGGCGGCTTTAAAAGCTGAAATCGACTTGCCACATGCCAGAGCATTAGATGGTGGCTGTGTTTGGGGAAATTGTATGGTGGCGTATCGCTTAAGCGATGGCAAGATTATCAGCACCTCTGAGGGATGCACTGGGGATTAAACCTAGAATTATCTTAGCTTATCGATAGGGCTAATATATAAAGGCACAAAGTAAAACTCTGTGCCTTTTTGATATAAATTATCTATCAGTCGCTAGTCACTTATAGACTAGACAGTCATTGAACGTGTTTATTGGGCCGTCAAACCACCGTCAATAACAAACTCAGAACCCGTTGAGTAACTTGAGTCATCAGAGGCTAAAAACAGTACCATACCGCTGACTTCTTTTGGATCTGCCACGCGTTGTAGAGGAATACTTTTAGCGAACTTTTCAACGGAGTCTTTGGTATCGCCCTGCATGATCATTGGCGTCGCAATCACACCTGGATGCACTGAGTTTACACGAATGCCATGTGGCGCTAGCTCTAAAGCAGCGGCTTTACTCATACCACGTACAGCAAATTTTGAATCAGTATACCCAATAGCACCGCCGACTAAGCCATTAATAGAAGAGATATTAATAATTGAACCTTTTTTTGCCTCTTTCATAGTAGGGGCAACCGCTTTTATTCCTAAAAATACCGATACTTGGTTAATCTCAAGAATACGTCGATAGTCCTCTAATGAGGTATCAAGTAAAGATTTTGCCATAGTGATACCCGCATTATTGACCAGTACATCAATACCACCAAAGGTCTCTTTTGTTTGCTTAACGACCGAATCCCAGTCATCTTCATTGGTCACATCATGTTTGATAAATAACGCATTATCACCTAACTCTTTGGCCAGTTTGTCACCTTTATCAGCATTAATATCAGTTAATACAACTTTTGCACCCTCAGTTACGCAAAGGCGGGCATGGGTCTCGCCCATACCTTGAGCCGCACCAGTAATGATGACTACTTTGTCTTGTAAACGAGCCATATTGCTCTCCTTTTATTATTCATTTTTATATTATTAATCACATATGTTTTAGCATAGTTTTTATTAGAACGTCGGTGCGCTAAAGCGCCATAAAAGACCCAGATAATATATAAAAACATAGTGTATTGATGTTAGCTCAAATCCCTAATTCTTGTGTTATTGTTTGTTGGGTTTGGATAAACAAAGGTGAGCTGCTACCTGATTTGAACTTTAGTTAAGCGGACTATTTTAAAAAATAACAGCAGACTTACTTATAAGCCTGCTCATTCTATTTACTTACCAGTCCATTTAACCACTAATGCTATTCGCTATTTATTCAGGTAGCTTAGGTGGTTTTTTCGGCTTAGGTAAAGGCGTCTTAGCATTCTTGGTTTTATCGTCTTTTTTAGAGACTTCTGAATCAGAGATTGTTTCACTATGAATCTCAGATTCTTGAATATTGGGCTCAAAGGACACATCGCTTAAATCATCACTTAAGACCACGACCTTCTTCTCAGTGACCTGTTCAGAACCATTTGGGTCGGTCAGCTTATTATTAAAGTCATTCTTTTGGGCGAGCTCATCAATACGCTTGCTATCAATGGCGGTACCCTCTGGCATCACATTGATATCAGACAGACGACGTACGGCAAAGCTCGTTGGAGAAGGGCCACTCTTCTTAGGCTTGCTGATATCTTCATGAATCATATAACCGTGACTGTCAATTCGCGAATACTTCATCGGCTCAGGGCGTGGTAAGAAAAAGTCGCGCGGCTGAGTGATTAAGTGGGTATACAACAGCTTGAGAATATGTCGCCATTCAAAGGCTTGTACACCTTTAGCACGTAGCGCCACAAGCATGGCAAGTGCAAAGCTGACCAATAAGTTAATCAAGCCAATGAGTAGCACGCCCAGTAACGATATCGCCACCAGTGCAAAGCTAAAGCTCTCCTCGGGGATGTTAAACAAGCCATGAGCGAAGTTTGCAGAGGCAAAGGCGATATGGCGAATATCGAGCGGTAGACCAAAAATATAACCCACGGTGGCGGTACTGCCTAGGAAGACACCGAAGAGGAAGTTGCCCATAATCGCGCCTAAATTACCCTCGACAAATTTGCCAAGGCGTTCAGGCCAACGTTTGGGCATGGTTTTTAATAACAACTTATGACGAGCAATACGCTCACCAATATTGTTAAAAATAGCCAAGTTATCATAATAGCCGGCAATCAAACCAGCCATAAATAAATACACACCGGCGATGGCAGCATGGAATAGGGCAAGCGAATGGAACGGATCGAGGTCGTGTAATAAATGCTCGGCCTTATCCATATTAATCATAGGATTACCAGTGACTAGCATCCAAACTAAAGAGATAATTAGTGCTAATGGCATGGCAATGAGCACGTTACCCATAATTGCCACAAACTGGGTGCGCATAATATCCACCATCAATTCAGAGAGTTTGGCCAATTGACGAGATTTTTTACCAGAGCCATCGGATATAGTTGAGGCAATGGCTGCAGCCGTCATGGCAGGCTGCTTGGTAGCAACCGTACCGTGAATAATATGAATAAACACAAAGCCTAAGCCATAAATCATACTATTGACGAAGGCACGGCTCATAGGCGCAAGGTCTAAATCGTATGACAAAATCTTGATAGTTGCCATAAAGGCAATAATGAGACCACCAATGGCGGCCTTTTTGAACATTTTATAATAGCCTGATTTGTCAGTACTAATATAATGCTCACCCACGCGCCCTGAGTTTTCAGTGACCTTACGTGATAACAGCTTGGTATTGTTATCAATTAAATAGCCAATACTATAACGGCGCTTTACGCTAATAATAATGGCTTGAGTCAGCTCGATAAGGGCCTTATCACGATTTTTATGATTATCCGCAAGCAGCTCACTTAAGATACGCATTCGCTTTAGACTTTGCTCCAAACGCAGCAACATATTGGTCAGACGGATGGAGATGCCGGTTTTATAAATACGCTTACGGATGGTAGTGACAATGTCATCACACTGCTCAATCATTACCAGTAGCGGTGCAGGATTAACGTCTTTTGGTGGCATCACATCTTTGTGATCATCAAGCTGATGTGCGGCACGGTATTCATTCACAAATAAAACCGCTTCTTGGTTTTGCGCCACAAATGAAGCGGAATAGTCGAGCATTTGCGGATAAGCTTTCATCAAATCAGGATGTAGGCCGATGCCGTTAATACGATAAGAGAGAATCACCATCGCATTGAGAATATTATTTTTGGCAGTGGCGACAAGCCTAATATGCGCATCATCAACCATAATCAGGTCAACAAGCTCATCCCACAATGATTCATCCACGCTACCGAGCCAGCGCTCGTCATGTTTGCCGTCAAATAGGTAATTAACCAACTCAACAATAGAGTCATCTTCTGGCAAAAGGGGAATAAACCTATGCCCAATCAGACGCATTAAGCTACTTGAGAAGCTGTGATCAGACAAAATACCCGTATCAGTGAATAAGGACATACGGTGATACTGATTGAGCAGGGTTAAGATAAATACCGCCAAACCGCTAGCGTACTCAGGATTCTTCTTGAGTATCTTATTTAATTCGCAAATCTGCTGATTGGCGAGATCAGGATCTTTTTTGTTCTCAGCTTCAGAGACACGTAAGTGATCAATCAGCTTTTTAAGTACGTATGGCTCTGGCGTATCACGCAAAGCATTGATCTTACTTAATATGTTGTTTAGGTCTGTCACTTAATAGCCCTTATTCATTCAGATATGGGAAAGTTATCTTAATCCATAGATAAATACAATCCTTTTAGTGTGTTAGCAGCGGCGAAATTGCAAGAAGTCATGACAATGCATTCTTTTTGTTACCTTAATTAGTTTGTTTTAGCTGCCTTATAAAAACAGAAAAAAAAGACAGCCCCTAAGGACTGTCTCTTTACTAAGCCGGTTTTTAGGCCTAATCAATGAGCAAAAATTAGCTAACGTTTTGTTGAAAGTAAGCCAAATCAAAGTCCATGATTGGGTCACTACCGGTTTTAACCATCTCAGCATGTGCATGGATGCGAGGTAGGATACGGCCAACGAAGTAGGTTGCTAGTTTTAGCTTATTAGCGTAGAACTCGCCTTCTTTGTCGTGAGCGGCCTCTACCATCATTGAGAACATGAACGCGTAACATAAGTAGCCCATTGCGTGTAGATAGTCTACCGCACAGCCGTTGATTTCGCTCTTACGCGTGCTGATGTTGGTCAGAACGGTCTTGGTTAGCTCTTCAATGGTATTTGCGGCATCTAAAGTTGCTTGCTTAATTTCGTGATCCGCTTTCATGTTTGCCACGAAGTCACGGATTTCAGCTAGGAAGTTTTCAAGGTATTTGCCGTTGTTACGGGCAATTTTACGGCCTAATAAGTCTAGTGCCTGAATACCGTTTGCGCCTTCATAGATTTGCGAGATACGGGTATCACGAACGATTTGCTCCATACCCCATTCACGGATATAGCCATGACCGCCGAATACTTGCTGGCTGTCTACGGCTGCTTCAAACGCTTTATCAGTTAAGAATGCTTTAGCAATAGGCGTTAATAAAGCAACGCGGGCAGCCGCCGCTTTAGCGTTTTCTGCATCTACACTGAATTTAGACTCATCTAATTGCTTAGCAACATACATTGCAAAACAGCGAGACGCTTCAGCGTTAGCACGTGCATTTAATAGCATACGGCGTACGTCTGCATGGTGGATAATCGCATCGGCAGGTTTTTCAGGGCTTTGGATTTGAGTATCGCTACGGCCT
The DNA here is from genome assembly GCF_057396205.2 of Psychrobacter sp. CX14. NCBI lineage: Bacteria > Pseudomonadati > Pseudomonadota > Gammaproteobacteria > Moraxellales > Moraxellaceae > Psychrobacter > Psychrobacter sp. CX14. The sequence goes on from NZ_CM183187.1 coordinate 1,472,329, forward strand.
TGACCACGGTCAAGGGCATATGCAGCTGCGTTTTGATAGGCAAGCTCAGTACCACCTAGGCCTTGAAGACCCATGGTTACACGCTCATAGTTCATCATAACGAACATAGAGGCAAGACCGGTATTCTCTTCACCAACCATCCAGCCTTTAGCGCCATCAAAGTTCATAACACAAGTCGCTGAACCTTTGATACCCATTTTGTGTTCGATAGAACCAGCCGCTAGCGTGTTACGCTCGCCTAGGCTACCGTCTTCATTAACCATGAATTTAGGCACTAAGAATAATGAAATACCTTTTGAGCCTTCTGGTGCATTTGGTGTTTTAGCCAATACTAAGTGAACGATGTTGTCCGCTAGGTCATGCTCACCGCCAGTAATAAAGATTTTAGTACCAGAGATGTTGTAGCTACCGTCATCATTTGGAACGGCTTTGGTTTTGATGATACCCAAGTCAGTACCCGCATGTGGCTCAGTTAAACACATGGTACCTGCCCATTCGCCTGAGTACATTTTCTCAAGGTAGGTTTGCTTTTGTTCTTCAGAGGCTGAGGCTAATAAACAAAGCGTCGCACCAACCGTTAGGTTAGGATAGAGCGCGAAAGCTTGGTTAGTCGTGAACACCATTTCTTCAGTCAGCATGGTAACCATTTTAGGGAAACCTTGACCGCCGTATTCAGGGTCACCGCCAAGGCCAATCCAACCCGCTTCTGCGTACTGTTTGAACGCATCTTTAAAGCCGGCAGGTGTGGTTACAACGCCGTCACCGTGGTAAGTCGCGCCTTCTTCATCACCAGTACGGTTTAGAGGCAGTAATACGTTTTTAGACAGCTTCGCCATCTCTTCTAAAATCATGTTAACGGTGTCCATGTCAACATGTGCTAGGTTTTCGTTGGCTTGCCAGAATTTTTCAACGTCAAAAACGTCGGTTAGCATAAAGCGCATTTCATCTAGCGGTGGATTATAAATAGCCATGTGTGTTTCGTCCTTTTAGATTTTTAGAATAAGTCAGTAATGAGTTATAAGCTGCGTATAAACATGTAAATAATCAGTATGCAGATAAGTACTACTAATAGTAGCACCTATCGTGTCATTTCAATAGCCTAAGACAGTAGAGTAGGTCAGTCTTAGAATGCGAACTGATCCACATCCATGCTCATGTATGGCTCAGCACCTGAGTCGATACGAGCGATGTAAGTGCGTGTACGTGGCAATAATTTGCTGAAGTAGAACTGAGCAGTTTTAATTTTCGCATCATAGAATGCCGTTTCAGTCGTACCACTAGCAAGTGCTTGCTTAGATACCGCAACCATACGTGCCCATAGATAAGCTAGAGTCACATAACCGCTGAAGTACATATAGTCTACGGCTGCTGCGCCAACTGAGTCTGGGTTTTGAGTCGCTTGCATGCCGATGCGAGCCGTCAAATCAGCCCACTCAGTATTTAGCTTCGCTAATGGACGCACAAATTCGCCCATAGAGTCATCATCTTCATGCTCTTTGCAGAATTTGTGGATGACTTTAGTAAAGTTAGCAAGCATCTTGCCTTGTGAGCCCAGTACTTTACGGCCTAATAGGTCTAATGATTGAATTTCAGTTGTACCTTCATATAGGCAAGAGATACGGGTGTCACGTACGTTTTGCTCCATACCCCACTCAGAGATAAAGCCGTGACCACCATATACCTGTACGCCGTGGTTCGCCGCTTCATAGCCAGTTTCTGTTAAGAAGGCCTTAGCGATTGGGGTTAATAATGACAACATTTGATCTGCGTATTTTTGTTCATCACCTGCGCCTTTAGCCACAGTATCAGCAAACATGGCTAGATAATAAACCAGTGCGCGGCCACCTTCAGCAAATGCTTTTTCAGTTAATAGCATGTTGCGAACGGCAGGGTGAACAATGATTGGGTCAGCTGCTTGGTCCGGCGCTTTAGCACCAGATAGTGAACGCATAGCAAGACGTTCTTTAGCGTATTCTAGCGAGCCTTGGAAAGCCACTTCAGAAGCTGTTAAGCCCTGAACTGCAGTACCTATACGTGCCACGTTCATAAAGGTGAACATGCAGTTTAGACCACGGTTTTCTGGGCCAATTAGGTAACCCGTTGCGCCGTCAAAGTTCATGACACAAGTAGCTGAGGCTTTGATACCCATTTTGTGTTCGATTGAGCCACAAGTCACACTGTTTCGCTCACCTAAGCTACCGTCAGCGTTTACATTTACTTTTGGTACGATAAATAGCGAGATGCCTTTGGTACCTGCTGGTGCGCCTGGTAGACGAGCTAGAACGATATGGATAATGTTATCCGTCATATCGTGCTCACCGGCTGAGATAAAGATTTTTTGACCAGTAATGGCGTAAGTACCGTCTTCTTTTGGTTCTGCTTTGGTACGGATTAGGCCTAAGTCGGAGCCTGCATGCGCTTCGGTTAGACACATGGTACCTGACCATTCGCCCGTTACCATTTTTTCTAAGTAGGTTGCTTTTTGCTCATCAGTACCATGGTGCTCAAGTGTTGCGATAGCACCGTGGGATAAGCCTGGGTACATTGAAAATGACCAGTTAGCAGAGCCCATGATTTCGTTAACCACAGTACCTAAGGAGAAAGGCATGCCTTGACCACCGAACTCTTCTTCAGCAGCAAGGGCGGCAAAACCAAGCTCACAATATTGTTTATATGCGTCTTTAAAACCTTTTGGTGTAGTCACTTCACCGTTATTAAAAGTACAGCCTTCTTCGTCGCCGCTGCGGTTTAAAGGAGCAATTTCATTTTCAGCAAAGCTGGCAGCTGCTTCAATATAGCTATCAACAATATCACGTTCAACTTCTTGGTAGGCGTCTAAACTTTTGTAGTGACCAGTGCTGTCTAAAAGCTCATGTAAAACAAACTGCATGTCACGAAGGGGGGCTTTATATTGCATGAGACTATCCTTAAATGAATGTTTTTTGATGGACTGGGTCTATTTAGGTAAAACAAATCCGCTTAATCTCAAAAAAGTACGTCACATCTCTATACTTTAATAGAAACAGCTGCATACTGGCAGACGACTTAAGTAAAAGAGTGGTGAGGTGCAAAGCAGTGATTTGTTTTGGTAAACAGTGAGTCGCCATAGAAGCGGCAGAATACTAAAAGAGTAGCTGGTTATCACAAATTTGGCTGTCACTGATAAAATGTTTTTCAGGTGAAAAGATAGATGTTAGGCCGTTGTTTTACAAGCAGTTGCATAGACTTATGGGTCACAAAAAAATGATTGATTTAGTCATGGAAGAAGAAAAAGTCTATTTTTAAAGACTGAAATGGTAGGAGGATAAGAGGCGGTGATGTATGAAAAGTATAGAAGGATTAAAGAAAATATATTATCTATAAAAGTATGGATTCACTAAAAATAAAAAGCTCAGCCCCTTGATAGGAACTGAGCTTTTATTTACTCATAGAGTAGGAACCTGTGTTCACAAGCTATAATTGGCTCTTTTTGCCTAAAACAAGCCACTACTTTGTTAAAATTCGGCTCGAATAGAATGACTATTCAACCCAATTTTGCCTCGTATTGTCTCATTTTATTCTAAAAATACCCTAACTGTAGCTTATGAATACAGGTTCTAAGAAGATTAGCAGGGTTATTCGCTCAGTAAATGATAGACAATAAGTACTTTTAGCAAATCAGATTAGTCTAAAGTACTGATATATATTAACGTCGATAGAGCAACTACTGGTGCCGTTTCAGTACGTAATACACGATTGCCTAATTGCCACGGCAGATAATTAGTCCCACGTGCCAGCTGATATTCTGTATCAGACAAACCCCCTTCAGCACCGATCAAAATATCAAAGCGGGGAAGGGCAGAGGCATTGTTTTCTGCTACGGTAGCAAATTGCTCATTGATAGACTGATTGACATCAATCGTCTCTTTTTCTTGTTGGCTCGGTACGGCTAACACGAACGATAACGGGCTTTGTTTAAAATAAGACTGGTAAAACGTATCTTCTAATAAATAGCGTACGCTGTCATGAACGTTGCCCATATTACCTTTGAGCCACTCTTCAATCGACACGGGCGACAAAACAAGCGGTGGACGATTAAGGCCGCACTGCTCACAGGCAGACAAAGTAACTTGCTGCCAATGATTGAGCTTTTTGTCGACTTGATTGGCTTTTAACCGAACCTCACCATGTTGACTGGTTAATAGCTGAATGGCCGTTGCACCAAGTTCGGTTGATTTTTGAATGGCGTAATCCATTCTATCGCCGCGGCTCATCACGATAGCTATGGTACTGTGATAGGCCGGCGTGTTATCGGCCGTGTCATGTGATAAAAGTCGGGCAGTGGCCGTTTTTTTATCAATACTCTCAAGCTCTATAAGGGTCTGTCCGCCTAAGCCATCAAAAACCAGGCTCTGATCCCCAACTTTGGCCCGAAGCACTCGGCACCAATGATGATAGACATCATCGGGTAGTGTTAAAGTGCTATCTGTCGGCAATTGGCTTAACGCTAAGATAGTTTCAGTATTTGATGCTGTCTCTGCGCTTAAACCATTTAAGCTTGGATTATAAAAAAAACGGCGCATAGACTTAGGCTCCAGTGCTTGCAGTCGTTAGGCCTAGGGATTCAACCAAGCGTTTGTTAGGTTCAACACGGTTCATAGAATAGAAGTGCAGTGCAGGCACACCTTCAGCAATAAGCACTTCGCATAAGCGGTGTACCACTTCAAATCCAAAGTCGCGGATGGCTTTACGGTCATCGCCGTAATCGGCTAATTGGCGACGAATAAAGCGAGGTATATCAGCACCACAGCTGTCAGCAAAGCGAATTAAGCTGCTAGAATTGGTTATCGGCATAATACCGGCGACCAGTCTGTGCTTGTCTGTATCAACACCGCGTTTCTCTAATGAGTCACGTAGATACAAATAGCTTTCTGGGTTATAAAAGAACTGGGTAATGGCCGAGTTTGCACCAGCGTCAAATTTATTAATCAGGTTCTGAATATCTGAATCAAAGCTTTTGGCTTGAGGGTGCATTTCAGGATAGGCAGCCACTTCTATTTGAAAATGATCGCCTGAATGTTCACGAATAAAGCGTACTAAATCTAAGGCAAATGGCAATTCGCCCATACCAACTTGACCAGAGGGCAGGTCGCCACGCAGTGCAACCATACGGTCGATACCGATTGATTTATAGAAATCTAAAAGCTCTGCAATTTCGCTTTTATCATCACCGATACAGGAGATGTGAGGGGCGATAGGGGTATCAGCACGCTCTTTAAGAGCAGCGACAATACCTAAAGTGCGTTCACGAGTTGTACCACCAGCACCATAAGTCACGGAGAAGTAACTGGGAGCAAGCTCATTTAACGTATCGAAGGTCTGATACAGCTTCGTGATGCCATCGTCTGTTTTGGTTGGGAAAAACTCGAAAGAAAATTGTGGCTTACTCATAGTCTGTCCTTGATGAATTCCTTGATAAAACCCTTCATGAAAATAGGTACCTAATAAGAGGCTGAGAAATTGAATCAATTTCTCAGCCCTGAATGCTTGATACTTACTATAATGAGTTTATGGTCTAACGCTAAATACTAAAACGGTTTAAGGTTAGTACTTATCGTTATTTTAGTACTTATAATCATTAGGCTTGAATGGACCTTCCACAGGTACGCCAATATAGTCCGCTTGCTCTGGTGTTAGCTTGGTCATTACACCATTAAAACCGGCAACCATAGCAGCCGCTACTTCTTCATCAAGTTTCTTCGGTAATACTTTAACGTATAGGCCGTTTGCACGTGCATCAGCAGGTAATTCAGAGAATTTTTGCTCATGTAAGTACATTTGTGCCAATACTTGGTTAGCAAATGAACCATCCATAACACGTGATGGGTGACCTGTTGCGTTACCTAGGTTTACTAAGCGGCCTTCAGCTAACAAGATTAGATAATCACCATCTTCTTCTGAGCGATACACTTGGTGAACTTGTGGTTTAATCTCAACCCAGTTCCAGTTGTCACGCATAAACTGAGTGTCAATCTCGGTATCAAAGTGACCAATATTACAAACCACAGCACCAGATTTTAAAGCGGCAAGCATATGCTTATCACACACGTGATAGTTACCTGTCGTGGTTACAATCAAATCGGTATCTTGTAATAGGCGGGTGTTAACACTATCTGCTGAATTGGTATTGTTACCATCAATGTATGGAGAAACCAGCTCATAGCCGTCCATACATGCCTGCATGGCACAAATTGGGTCAACTTCTGATACACGGACAATCATGCCTTCTTGACGTAAGCTTTGCGCTGAGCCTTTGCCCACGTCACCATAACCGATAACCAATGCTCGGCGGCCAGCAAGTAGCATATCAGTACCACGTTTGATAGCATCGTTTAAGCTATGACGGCAGCCATATTTGTTGTCGTTTTTAGATTTAGTTACTGCGTCGTTTACATTAATAGCAGGTACTTTTAATGTGCCTTTATTAAGCATCTCAATTAGACGGTGCACACCAGTAGTGGTTTCCTCTGAGATACCGTTGATAGTCTCAAGCATTTGAGGATAGTCATTATGGATAAGAGCAGTTAAGTCGCCGCCATCATCCAAAATTAGGTTAGCGTCCCAAAGCTCGCCATTTTCTTCACCGCCAACAAATAGCTGCTGACGTAAGCACCACTCATACTCTTCTTCAGTTTCACCTTTCCAAGCAAAAACGGGAATACCGCTCGCAGCCATTGCCGCAGCAGCATGATCTTGAGTAGAGAAGATGTTACATGAGGTCCAGCGTACTTCAGCGCCTAGTGCGACTAGGGTCTCAATAAGTACGGCGGTTTGAATGGTCATATGAATACAACCAAGGATTTTTGCACCGGCTAAAGGCTGTGCTTCGCTATAACGCTTACGTAGACCCATTAATGCTGGCATTTCCGCTTCAGCTAATGATATCTCACGACGGCCATAATCTGCTAGGCTGATGTCAGCTACTTTATAATCGCTAAAGTTCTCTAAATTGGTTTTTGAATCGATATTAGACACTGCGTCCATCTCGAGCTCCTTGGTATTGATAAAAGATAAGGGGGAAAGAAACGCAGGTGTCGTTGTTTGCCAGACATTAGATATCAAATCTAACTCTCAATTTCATGCTCTCTAGTCTAGTATAGCCACTTACAAAATAATAAAACCCAGTAAGATTAACCATCTATAATAAGGTACTAAGCAATAAGGTACTAAGCGTTAAAGTAGGACTGGCGAGCCGAGCCTGACAACATAATAATAAGTTGAATGAACAATAGCCGTGCTATAATCCGCTCCCTATTTTATATGCTGACGCAACACCTCTCGGCTGCGCACTATTGTAATAGATGTCAGGGGTAATGTCATCCGCTTGCTTTAAGTTTAAAATAGAGTAAGGGGATTGTTTGTCTATTTATTTGCATTAAAAAAAACTTAGGTTTGGGTATATAAGCAACGCAACTTACAAATTTGTAAGTAAAAGTTACAGAATTGCCATCAAAAGGCAACTTTTAAAGCGTGACATATTTTGTAAAAAAGTGTTTAATAGGCACATATTAATACGGGTAACTGTAATTGGTATTGGATGTCTGATCAATTGACAGTTCAGGTAGTCAACTACTTGGATTGCTTTTTTGACGACAGACGACAATCCGGTCTCAGCTAAATGAAGCTATATACTCTTGGAGATGTTATGAAACTTTTTAAATTATCAGCAATCACTGCTGCAGTACTTTGCTCATCTGTAGCAATGGCTGCTACCCCTGCTCAGCAGCAAGCTTATCAATACAACCAAAATGCAGGTGTTATCGCTAACACTGCAGGTGCGGTTACTGGTACTGCTAAAACTTTATTCAACACTGCTACTCATCCTGGTGCTATCAGTGCTGAGATCGGTACTTTAGGTTACGGTGCTAACATCGCTTGGGGCCTAAACGAAACAACTGAGCTTCAAGCGGGTTGGTCGGGTATGAACTTTGATGGTGATGAAGATCTTGATGCTAATGATTCTTGGATCAACTATGACAAAGTTCTAGGTGATGGCTACGGTAGCTACCAAGGCGAGCTAGACTACGATTTTGATTTTAGCAACCCGTACATTGGTGTTCAGATGCGTCCATGGGCTAACAACTTCACGGTTGCTGGTGGTGTATTGGTTCCTGACAACAAGCTTAAAGCTAAGATTGCTGGTCGTAACGGTTCTTCAGTAGTAACTATCGATGATGTAGAATATGATGTCACTAATGCTACTGTTAAAGCGGAAACCAAAAACAAACTTGCTCCATATGTAACTATCGGTTATCGCCCTAATATTACTCAAAACTGGGGTGGTTTCTTCGAAGTTGGCGCTGCTTACATGGGTAAATTAGAAGCTAAAGTAACTTCTGATGCTACTGCCACGGCACAGGGTTTTAATAAAGCAGCTGAAAATGAGATTGAAGAAGACGATTTCTGGTATCCAATTGTTAAAGCTGGTGCAACTTATCGCTTCTAATGATTGATATCATCTAGTAAACTAAAAAATGACTCCTTCGGGGGTCATTTTTTTATGCCTAAAAATACTAACTAATCACTTTAAATATAAAATAACTAAACCGCGACTATTAATTTCAAAGAGGGCAGAAATAGGTAATTTATTGGATAATCAGTCTGCACATCGCCGTTTATATTTGAAGCAGTTGACGCTTTAATTGATGCTCGATGAGCGACATTATTATCAAAAATAGACAGTGATTTGTGATGACTAGCTTGCTGTAATAGTAATTTAACGGGTGCAATAAGATTCTGCTTCAAGCCACTCATTAAATTTGCCTTCTCATTCGATACGTTTAATCGTTTTATAGTCGATTCCTTTAGCATCCATAGCAAGTCTAAAGCTTGTTGTTGATCTGACTCAGGTAGTGTTTGCAACCAGTCTATTTCATCAGCATGGTAAAAGCGTTTGGCAACTTTCATGGATACATGCGACAGTTCTATATCAATACCCACAGGGGATTTGCTAATAGCGCAAGTAACTGCATTATTAGAATGAGAAAAGCTAACGTAGTAATTTGACGGCTTTAAGCGGTAAGGGAAGCTCGATTCATCAAGCCAAAGTTTTGTTGTATTTAGTGCGATTGGTTCTGAGTTGCTGATATCAATTAATGGGTTTACATGACTGTTGTTATTTTCCTGAATGCTGTGGTTTAACTGAAGATTATTATTAAAGTCATTAGCATAGCGCTCAATTAAAAGATCTAGCAGGTTACGCACGGCTTGTTTTTGCTGTTGCACAAGCAGTGCTGTCTGATTAGCTAATACCCCGTTCTGACTAAATTGAGTGTAAGCGACCCAGACTGAAGGTTCAAAACCATCTTTATTTTTATGACTTTGTACATGTAACTCGCTATTTAGTTCACTGTCAAATCTGGCAAGGTGACAATGAATAAACATAAAATCAGGTTGATTAAGTGAGGCTGAGTTAGGTTCCGTGCACATGAGTATCCCAAAAGTATTACAATATTGATAACAAGGATTGTGTATGTTTGTTCCAAAAACAAGCCCAGCTAAATTAGCTGGGCTTGTTTATTTGATGCGATAGAACTAGGTAATTATTTACTAAATGTATTCAATACTGAATGGCTTAGTAAGATAATTCTGCACGGCGGTTTTGTGAATAAGCAGCTTCATCGCTACCGGCAACAGCAGGACGCTCTTCGCCATAGCTGATGGTTTCGATTTGTGCGTCATTAACACCCTTTGCAGCAAGATAGCTACGAACAGCTTGAGCACGGCGCTCGCCTAGAGCATGGTTATATTCACGGCTACCACGTTCATCAGTATGACCGGCAATCAATACGCGTGCATCTGGGTTCTGCGCTAAGAATTCAATCTGATCTTCCAATACGGCTGCGGCTTGGTCAGTGATTTCACTGCTGTCGAAATCAAAGTACACGATACCCTGAATGTTTTGAGCAGCAGCTTGTACTTGTGCGCTGTTATTAACTAAAGAGCCACCATTACCGTAAGCGGCATTACCTGGTACACCCATTGGTGCGACCACGACTTCAGATGTGTTGGCACGTTTGCTAGCACAGCCTGTAGTAGCTATTAGCGCAGCTGAAACAAGAGTAAGAGCCGAAGCCTTAAGAATAGAGTGCATGTTATTTCCTCAGAGTTTATAGAGATATTGAGAGGTTTTTATTATTTAACCCTCTTAATCAACAGTGTGTTTGATAAATACGGTGTGTGGTAAATATAGCATATTTATATGCAGATGTTACTTTATGTAAGTAGTCTTACTGTAAATTTATTTTAGAATAATGGCAAGGTTTCCACAATAAGACAAGTACTTTATATCGTCAGTCTAGCTATTTTTTTGACTTGATATTCAAGCCCAAAGCAGGGCATGACACCTACCAGCGGTATTTATCAAAATTTTCAGGATTTGCCCAGTATTTTGCATTTAGCCAATCAGGACGCTGCTTATAATCATAAAGGTTAAACTGCCAGCATAAGATTTGTGTCTCATTATCAGAGCTGGCATCGGCAGACTCTTTAACAGGCGCAGAAGCCAATATATAACCTAAACCACTTAACGTCTGTCTGGAATTCAGTGGAGATAAGAACATCACGCTTTGCTCAGCGAACAAATCTCTTAAACGTATGGCAATGCTTTTTAGCGATTGAGAGACATTTGCGTCTAACGTGTCTTCCTGTTCTAGCGTGCCTTTCTGATTACCAAAGGTCTGATTATCAAGTAGCTGTGGCTCAATGTAGCAGCCTAGCGTATAGCGTGTATCAAAAGCAGCGTTGATAAACTCATCAGATTTCAGAGTTGTAATCTGCATATCAGTATAAGCGTGTTGAAGGTGCTCTGATAAGGTATCTGTCGTTGTCGACTCGCCAATCAGTAGTAAGCTAAAGGGCTGGAATTCAGTTTCATTTGTCTTTGAATCAGTTTGCTGCAGAAAGTCAATCACCTCAGCTAAGTGTTGCAAAATAGCAGAGAGCGCGGGGGAGTTTGTGGTTCTTTTTATAGGCATAATCAGTGCTTGTGTCGTCAGGCCGATTAAGGCAAATGGAAAATAGAGGCGCTTGCTAGCCAACTTTGAAAACATGGGTTTAAAACAGCGGCAATGCCACAATATAGGTATTAAGCCTTTATCATATCGTAAATGATCAAATTATAAGTGATTCTATCGTAAATAAAATTCTAAATAAAAAGAGAGCTATTATGACAGATTTAAATCAAACCGATGCCAATGATAATGCCATGATTATTGATGGTGTCACCCCTGATGCCCCTCTGCACAATCCTAATGAGCTTGGTTCATTATCAGAGGAGAAAGGCACTACAGTTGAGAAGATTTATTTAAAAGACTATACGCCGCCAAACTTTAGTGTCGAGAGTGTGGATCTAGATATTAAACTGTTTGATGACCATGCTACTGTCGATAGCGTATTAAATATGACGCGTCAGCATCCGGGTGATTTGGTATTACTCGGTCAAAATATGACATTGACTAGTATTCGTATGAATGACAAGGTGCTTGATGAGTCGGAATATCAGCTTAATAAAGAGCAGCTCATTATCAAGGATGCCCCTGATGAGGTGGTATTAGATATCAGTGTTAGTCATCAGCCGCAAAAGAACACTGAGCTTGAAGGCTTATATATTGCAGGTGAGGGTGATGAGGTGATGTTCGTCACTCAGTGTGAGCCTGAAGGTTTCCGCAAAATTACGTATTATCCTGATCGCCCAGATGTATTGTCAGTATTTACTACGCGTTTGGAGGCGAATAAAAACCTCCCAACATTACTGGCCAATGGTGACTTAATTGAATCGGGTGATGTGGCTGAGGATAAGAGCCGTCACTACGCCATTTGGCATGATTCAAGTAAAAAGCCAAGCTACCTGTTCGCTTGTGTGTTCGCTAATTTATCAGTATTAGAAGACAGCTATACCACGATTGAAGGTCGAGACGTTAAGCTTGAGATTTATGCCAAGGCCTATGATATCGATAAATGTCATGTGGCGATGCAGGCGCTTAAAGATGCGATGCACTGGGATGAAGTGAACTATGGCCGTGCTTATGATTTAGACCGTTATATGATTGTGGCGGTGAGTCAGTTCAATATGGGTGCGATGGAGAATAAAGGGCTTAATATTTTTAATACCTCATGCGTGTTATCAAGCCCAGAGACCACAACCGATGCACGCAGCTTTAGTGTTAAATCAATCATTGCGCATGAATATTTCCATAACTGGACAGGTAACCGCGTCACCTGCCGTGACTGGTTTCAGCTATGTCTGAAAGAAGGTCTGACTGTATTTCGTGATCAGTCATTCTCAGCCGATCATCAGTCGCCAGCTGTGCAGCGTATTGATGATGTGTCTATGCTACGAGCTTATCAATTTAGTGAAGATGCCGGTCCATTAGCGCATCCGCCGCGCCCTAACAGCTTTGTTGAGATTAACAACTTCTATACCGCGACCGTTTATGAAAAAGGGGCAGAAGTAGTGCGTATGCTTGCCAACACCTTGGGCGATGAATATCGTCAGGGTACAGATACTTATTTTGAGCGTTATGATGGACAAGCGGTTACGGTAGAGGACTGGCTATCAGCGTTAAGTGCACAAGGTAAATCTGTGGAGCACTTTATTGACTGGTATACGCAGCCAGGCACGCCAGAGGTCTCAGGCTCGCAAGATTTTGATAGCGAAACAGGCAAGCTGACGGTTCATTTATCACAAAAAACGCGCCATGTTGACGGGTTTGATGCGCCGAAACCGCTGCCAATTCCCATTGCCACAGCTGTGTTTGATAGAACGACGGGTGAGTTGTTAACCGAGCGTTTATTAATGTTAGATGAATCAAGTCGAGACTTTGTATTTGATGAGATTAAGACGGCCGATGGCGTTGAACCTGTGGTGTCTTTACTACGTAACTTTAGTGCGCCAGTACAATTAAAATATAATCACAGTGATGCTGATTTGGCCTTCTTATTAGCCCATGAGACCAGCGGCTTTAACCAGTGGCAAAGTGCTCAAGCCCTTGTAAATCAAGTATTGGTGCAGAACAAGGATGCAAATACTTATTTAGAAGCGGTCAAAAAAGCATTTTTGAATTTGACCAAGAGCGATACGATGTTAGCTGCTCGTCTGCTTGATATTCCTGCTGAACGAGAACTGGCCACTGCCGTCAATTCGGATTATAAACCTGATGAGATGAAACAAAAGTGGCAAGCATTAAAGCAGAAGCTTGCTGAGATAATGGCGGATGATTGGGTTGAGATTTATAAACAGTTGCCGATTATGGATTATCAAGATACGCCAGAAGCTCGTGGTCAGCGAGCGCTACGTAATGTGGTGCTTGATATGGCATTAACGGCCGGTATCAACGAGGCACATGATTGGGCCAAGTCGCAATATGAAAATGCCAGCTGCATGACCGAACGCTTGGGTGCATTAAGTGCCATGGTAAATCATCAGCACCCTGATAAGTCTAAAGTATTAGCCGACTTCTATCAGCGTTTCCAAAAAGAGGCGCTGGTTATTGACTTGTGGTTCAGTGTGCAAGCAGGGGATGATAACGCGACTGCTGCTGACATCAAAGCGCTAATTGAGCGTGATGACTTCGATTGGGGTACGCCGAACCGTATCCGTGCTGTGGTGAGCAGCTTTGCCTCGCAGCCTACCAAGCTATGGACCAAAGAAGGATTAGAGGTTTATATTAGTGTGGTACAAAAACTCGATGAGACCAACCCTGTGTTAGCGTCACGTCTACTACAAGCGTTGTCACGTTGGTACACCCTTGCAGAGCCAATGCGTGCTGAAGCGAAGCAGCAATTGCAGCAGCTAAGCAATAAAGTGAAGTCGAAAAACGTCACCGAAAGCTTGCAGACTATGTTGCAGGCCGGCTAGTTAACTTATAGTCTTAGCCAAACTAAAGAGCTACAGCGTTAACCTCACTAAGCCTACTAGAGTAGTACTTGCACTCGGTTGCCTTGTATCTCATTTAGTTGCCTATGACTATAGTCTATAAATCATGGTCTATAAATCATGCTCTATCTAAAAAACGCCTAACATAAGTTAGGCGTTTTTTTATTTTAAGTTCTAAAACCTACATTATAACTGGTGCTATGCGCGGTTAGGCAACACGTCTTTAATCGTATTACGTAAGTTGCGTAGTGAGGCAACCGTGCTGTCCCAATCTAGGCAGCCATCGGTGATTGATTTGCCGTATTCAAGCTGACTTGGGTCGTCAGTTAACTTCTGATTGCCACCTTTTAGATGACTTTCAATCATCAAGCCCATAATAGACTGGTTACCATTGCTGATTTGTTCAGCAACGTTTTGGATGACCATAGGCTGTAAGTAAGGGTCTTTACCAGAGTTCGCATGGCTTGAGTCAATCATTATTTTGACCATAGCATTGCCTTTTTCAAGCTCATTCTCAGCCTGTTCAACCGATGACTGGTCATAGTTTGGCTTGCCATTACCACCACGTAATACCACGTGTGCGTAAGGGTTGCCTTTTGACTTGATAATACAAACCTGACCATCGCTTGATAGTCCTAGGAAGTTATGACCAGATTTCACAGCATTCATCGCATTAACAGCAACGGTCATACCGCCATCTGTACCATTTTTGAAACCAACAGGGCATGATAGGCCAGAGCTCATTTCACGGTGCGTCTGACTCTCTGTAGTACGTGCACCAATGGCTGACCAACTGATTAAGTCTTGTATATATTGCGGTGTATTTGGATCAAGTGCTTCTGTGGCGCAAGGTAGACCTTTCTCATTTAGGTCTAGTAATAGTTTACGTGCCATACGTAGACCTTTTTCAATATCGAAGCTATCGTTCATATCTGGGTCATTAATCAGACCTTTCCAGCCAACGGTAGTACGTGGTTTTTCGAAGTAGACACGCATTACAATATAGATGCTGTCTTTTAATTCTTCGGCCAATTTAACCAGCTTATCTGCATATTCATGTGCCGCTTTAACGTCATGGATAGAGCAAGGGCCAACCACAACCAATAAGCGCTTGTCTTTACCATCAAGAATGTCTTGAATGGTCGTACGACCTTTAAGTACCGTTTGATACGCCTTTTCTGATAAAGGGTATTCGGATTTAAGGCTAGCCGGTGTGATAAGCGGGATGAATTCTTCGATATTCACGTCGTCAATGTCCGTGGTATGGGTAGTCGATGTTGTTGTCATAAGCGATCTGCCTGGTTTAAATAATTATAAAAAAAGTTTGGAAGTTAGGGCGTGTGGAACATTCGACCATGGCACTGGCGGCGACTATTTTTTAGTCAATATGCAGTGAAATTTTTGACGCTTAGTCATTCTAAGTTAGACAATTTCGCAATATATTGGTAAAAAAGAGTCCCGCCCCGCAGGGCTGATGCTAAAATCGCCCCAGACGTTGTTGCAAACCTAGTCAAGGTCTAGACATTAACTACGGTTTACGCCTAGTCTGAAACAATTTTAGCTATCAGCAATGCTAATTTGCGAATGTTCCACACGCCCTAATTTTAGTCTGTGAATTTTATGTGCCGAATAAAAGGCGCTAATTATGCTATCTATTCATCACTGATGGTTCAGCAATGTCCTTAGTATCAACCTATATCATGTCTTTTTAGGACAATTGATAGAACGCATCTTATTCGTACTATTAACTTTATTATGGGGTGTAATGTGTGGATTGACAAGAGTAAAGGCGGGGTTATTTCTTTATATAAGAAATAGGTGGGCCAAATTTTTGTTATACTGGAGATGTTTATAATCTTCTAATATTAAAGTAGAGTTCGCTATGCTGGCAAGCGCTGCACAATCATTACAGTCTCAAACTAAGCCGCTCATTATTGGTATTGTGGCAGGGGAGGCATCAGGTGATAGCCTTGGTGCTGATTTTATGGCGCAAATGAATAATTTGTATGAGCAGGTGGTTTGGGTCGGTGTTGGCGGCCCCAAAATGAAAGCGCAGGGTTTACAGTCCTTATTCCCATTAGAGCGTCTAGCGGTTATGGGACTGGTCGAAGTATTATCGCAATTGCCCGATTTGCTCAAAGCACGTAGAGAGTTGGTTGAGGCCTTTACTGCTGCCAATATAGACTGGTTTATTGGTATTGATGCCCCTGATTTTAATTTACGCGTTGCCAAAAAACTGAAGCCAAAAGGTATCTTTTGTGTGCAGTACGTTAGCCCCTCCATTTGGGCATGGCGAGAGTCGCGTATTGAGTCGATTAAAAAGGCGACGCATTTGGTGCTGTGTCTGTTTCCATTTGAGTTAGAGGTGTATGAGCGTCATAATCATCCTGCTATCTGTGTTGGGCATCCGCTGCTGCATAATTTGCCACGTGAGTTTGTGGAGATATCCACGCTTGAGCAGCGCCGTGAACTGGTGTGGAATAATCCTGAATTACATGAATTCTTTGCTAATCGTAAAGAAGATATCAGTCAGATAATTTGTTTAATGCCAGGTTCAAGACGCTCTGAGATTAATGCCATTTTGCCTTTGATGCTCGATGCGGTCGCTCGCTTATTATTGGTCGATGAGCATCTGTGCTTTGTGATTCCAACCATCGATAAAAACCATCAATATATTGTGCAAGACTTAATTGATAGACAAAATGAATCGCTGCGTTCAGCGGTCGCGGTTGCGTATGACGAAAGTCAAAGCAAGACAGACTTTAGTCAATCGATTATGGCAATGTGTGATTTGATTGTTTTGGCATCCGGAACAGCGACCTTAGAGGCCATGTTATTACATCGCCCCATGGTGGTGGTGTATCAGATGAATAAGCTGACATATGCTATTGCCAGTCGCTTGGTAAAAGTACCTTATGTTGCCTTACCAAATATTCTGGCAGGCGAGCAAATTGTACCTGAGCTGATTCAAGAGGAGGCCACAGGTGATAATATCTGCCGAGCGGTGACACGATTAAGACAGACCCGAGACTATGATGAGCAGCTGCATAACCTGCAACAAACGTCCGAGTGGTTAAGAGAGCAGAGCAATCAAAGCGCAGTGGCCGCTGTTATCAATACTTGGCATGATTATCAGGCCCGGCAGTAGCCTATTTTAATCAGTAGTTCTCTATTTACTGTCATTGATTGATTTTAAATAACTCATCGCTTCTATGAGACAGGCAATACTCTTTTATGACCGTGATTGATCAAGATATCTATGAACTACCCCGTTTACCGTCTGCACAGCCGAGCCTGTCTTTTGAATTAAGCCAACCAATCAAGTTGCAAGGCGAAGTACATGAGACAGCGTTCATTCAAGACATTACGAAGTACTTTTTAGAAAATGATAACAACGATCAGTCGTATTGCATTGAGATAGGGGTTGATGAGGTTGGTCGTGGTCCACTATATGGTAGTGTGATGATTGCGGCTGCTATCTTGCCGAGCACATGGTCTGGCGAAATAGAAAGTGCATTATTAACAGACACGGCGCTGGCAATATTGACCGACTCTAAGAAACTCACTGAACTAAAGCGGGAGCGTCTATACTTACCAATTAAAGAGCAGGCGTTGGCCTACCTTATTGTTGAGGTACCGGCTGCTGCCATTGATGATATTAATATTCTGCAGGCAACCATGCTAGGTATGCGCCTTGCCTGTGAGCAATTGATGATTCAGGTTAGTCAAAGTATTTTGTCTAATCAGCAGCAGATGGCTGTTTCCGAGCCGCTCTCATCGATTGAATTTAAATTACTTATTGATGGTAATAAGATACCTGATTTAGACTGGCAGCAGTTAGAGAGTCAGCAAATAGGTGGTAAAGATAGCTTTAACGTAGAATCCGAAGCTTGGATAAAGGGTGATGGGCGTCATACGGCTATTGCAGCTGCGAGTGTGCTGGCTAAGGTAACGCGAGATAAGCAAGTGATAGAAGATGGGCTTGCCAATCCAGGTTATGGGCTTGAGAAACACAAAGGTTATCCCACCAAAGCGCATATAGAAGCGATTCAAAAACTAGGCGTACTGCCGCAGCATCG
Organism: Psychrobacter sp. CX14; assembly: GCF_057396205.2. Taxonomy (NCBI): domain Bacteria; kingdom Pseudomonadati; phylum Pseudomonadota; class Gammaproteobacteria; order Moraxellales; family Moraxellaceae; genus Psychrobacter; species Psychrobacter sp. CX14. Next base: position 1,490,323 of record NZ_CM183187.1, read on the forward strand.
CCGTAGTTTTAGACCAGTGCAGGATGCCTTATCACTCCAGTCATAAATGAGTCGTTTAGAAAACTTGATAACCGGCTTTAGTATAGACTCTTAATAGGTAGCGTAAACAAGAGACCTTATGAGGTCTCTTTTTGTTTAGAGCGTTAACGTTATTTTTTGTTTTGAATAGGGTACTCATTAAGATGCTGATGCAGTATTTTACGTAAGGTTAATACCGCTTCAGGTGTCTCATGAATACCGTGACCTCCAGAGATAATGGTTTCACTTTTTGCACCCTCCAAATGCGCGCTGCTATAAGGAACGATACCATCTGACATACTTGGAGCAACAGTCTGAGTTAAATCATCTTTTAAATCGCCAATGGTCGTTGGCTGTTCAATCTCTTTACCTTCAACGCCAATATCTGGCATACTTTGCTTACCAACATTTGCCGTTTCAGGAGACGCATCTGATAGAGAGGTCTTTGGTGTAGTCGCTATATTCAGCCTTAATAAACCTTGGAAAATATCGGAATCTCTATTGGCGATAATAGAGTGATAGGTCACATCATCTGCAATCTTAAGATCGGCAGTTAGCTTCATAAACGATGATTTATCACTAAGCTGACTGGCACCATTCTCAAAATACAACGCGCCTAATGGGTTAGCAACGAGCTCACCCTCAGAGGCGATACTGGTTAGGTTGCCCTTGATGGTTTGTGCAAAGCCAATGGGTAGCTGCACAATGCGGCGTAATAACTGAGTAAACCAACGATCTGCAAAGTCTGTTCCTCTAAACGGTGCAGAAATAAACACCGCAGTATCGACGCTATCAAGCTTATGTAAGTGCAATCTGTTACTGACATTAAGCTTATCAATCTCTGAAGATAGCAATTTGCTTAAACGGCGATCAGATTCCTCTGCAGTCAATGTGTTAAAGCGAGATTCTAGGTTTTGATTAGACACCATCATACGCCCAATGACCGCACCCATGCTATGGCCGATAAGCACACTGTGCTGACTGGCCGGATGTTTCCCAGCTGGATCATTCATCTGATAAGCAGTTTCAATCAGCTCTTGGATGCGATAACGGTTTTCTAAAATCGGAATATTGGTGGGATAAAATATCTGCCACACTTGATAGTTATCACGCAGTTTCGGGTCATTTGAGATATCGTTAGTCACACTGACCCAAGTAGCTGGGCTAGAGGCCAAACCGTGCAGCATAATAATAATGCGCTTGTTCGGATCATAAGGCTCTAACATGAACAGTTGCGGCAATGTCAGTGTCTGCTGCTTGGCCAATAAGTTAAAGTAACCGACATTATCCAGTCTATTTTCAGCAAGCCACATACCATAACTTGCAGAGAAGTTAGCGCCTAGATAATACGATTGACCCAAAATATCAATACTTTCGGTGTGATAGGGGTTATATAGATGGATATCAAAATCGTGGCTGTCTAAAATATCCTCAAGCGTGTCTCCCTTAGGCAGCACGACACCAGTCATCAGTAAGTTGCCAGTGAGGTAAATACGATCCATCGGATTTTCAGAGTTTAAGGTTGCATTATCCGCCTTAAGCATACCGGTGACGGAGGTCTCGAGTCGCTCATCAAGCAAAGAGACATAGCTAACCCCGAAGCCTTCTCTTTCACTGATGGTGTTAAGGCCAGAGAAGCTTAGGTCGTGACTGGCGTACAGTTTATCGATGCTTTTGTTATGGCGCTGAGTGTTCTGCAAGTATTCAGGCTCATTGGGTAAATATAAATCAATGGAAATCGTTTCGGTGCGTATGCTAGAACCGCCTGCGGTATCCTCTTGGCTTTCTGTCTTTTCGGTGCCTTGAATGTTATTAAAATAGTTGTCTTCTGATAACGGCGGAAAGATGAAGTTTAAAACCTTAATTTGCTCGCCATAAGGCATACCATTGGCTTCATTAAGGCCATCTTGCATCGAGCGTTTGGCATCTTTGACTAGCTCTGAGCTAATATATGAATTAACTTTTGCTGATTGCTGAGTATGGTCTTTATTAGAGTAAAGTTGTTTAATCAAGGCATCAGTCGCTGCCTCATAAACATCCTTGGTTTGAATATCTAAGTCAGTCGGTAAGTTATTGGGCAGGCGTCGCATTTCTCTAGCATCATCAGAATTAGGATGCAACTGCGCATAAAACAGATAGCCATAACTATACTTAATCGCATTTAATAGACTGTCGCGGTATTCGGTATTACAGCGAGTTAAATAGTCTATTAATTCATCTTTTTGCTCTGGCGTTCTAGGCGCATTGGCATAATAAGGATCAATAGGCGGGCGTAATATTTTTTCAACGCAGCTGTTAGATTCGGCGATGGACTTAGCTTTTGCCAAATACACTTCTGCATACAGTGCTAAAGATTGGCGGCTGTTTTTATTTAATATTCCTTTCTCAATTTTATTGATACAGACATCAAAGTTATCAAGACATTCACCGGTAGGCACGCCCATGGATACCAAAACCGAGGAGGTTTTATTACTTAATCGATTGGTAGTGACAATATTGCCACGTTGCCTCTCAATAGTTTGACTGGCACTCTTTTTTTCGACAGAGACCACACTACAAGAAGTAGACAACAAGATGCCAAAAGCTAAGCTTATGCTAGCCATTAGTCGAGTAGGAGATATATGTTTGTGCATGAGAGTCAACCTAAGCAATAACTTATTAAAATGTTAGTAGAATATTTTTATAATTTTTATAGAGATAGTTAATAAACTTATTAGTTAACGAAAGTCAGCTAGCTTATAAAAACAAAGCCACTAATCAGTGGCTTTATTTAGGATATCATAAATAAATTGTAATATTATTTTAGCGTAAAATAAGCGTAAGTATCATACTTTCTTAAGTAGGCATGACAAGGACTAAACGCTCTATCTAGACGCTTATCGAGAAGGCAGATCCCAGATATAGTATTGACCAGACTCAACCATTTCGATTTGTTTGGTTAACTGAGTATCATTTGGATGCTTCTGTTGTAAGCTTTTTAAACGGCTTAACGCACCTGAACGGTTGTCATTTAATAAATCTGTTTGAGCCAAGCTTTGCTCTGCTTCTTTATAGCTTTGAGACGCCGCCTTCATTAGGTATTTTTTACCTTCTTTAAAGCCGCCGCCCTCTGATAACATCATGCCATAGATAAAGTTGGCTTCTGCACTGTCTGGCTGTCTATCGATAGCTTTAGCGATAAAGGTACTGCCACGTACAGCATAGTCTGAGCCTAAATCTAGGTTACGTGCCATGCCGTTTAATTTTGCCGCACGTAGTAGTACTTCATATGATGCATTTGGTGCTTCAGCGAAAGGACGTAACCATTGCTCTAACTCTTTAAGCTTCTCTTTAGCGTAATAACGCTCACTCTTTGAGCTAAAGTTAGGGGGGTAGTGACGTGCATTTGGGCTGATTTCATCAATAAAATCATCCAATAAGCTTACATCTAATAAATCAGTACCATTATTGGTTGTTTTGGGGATAATAACCGTTGTCACGTAGCTGACGTCTGATACGCTAACGTTAGGCGTTGGAATACCTGCTAAGCGAGTAGAGGTCAAGTCTGTTGCAGTACGTAATGGGTCATTTAATAACTCTTGTGAGTCATATTTGACCTTGTAGACATTACCCGTGGTTTCTGGCTGTTGATTGGTTGATTTTGGATTAATACGCGGTGCAGACTCAATATTGGCGTTAGCATAATTGGTATTGCTATAACCAGTATTAGCCGTACCAGTATTATTCATGGTGTTTGCTGCGATAGCATGGCCACCAGAAGCAATGCCGGCAAGTAGTAGGGCGCTTGTTAACGCATTTTTGGTTATCTGTTTGGTCATTATAAAATCCTTATTATGGGTTAAATTAAAAGGGTCAGCTGCGAGTATCAGCTGTTGTTAACGGGTCAAAACCAGTGGCTTATCAGTGGCTGTTATGATTCATTTAGATATGATAAGCCAAGTTTTTCATGCGATTTGCCATCCAGCGCATAGAGACGCGAACAGGGGCTGATAATGCTTTACCGCCGTGGTTAAGCGCCGCTTGTCGATGCTCTAACTCTTCAATATTCATTTGAGCCAAAATCTCTTTACTGCGGGTATCTTGTTCAGGCAACTGTTTGATATGGTCTTCTAAATGCTCACTGACTTGCGCTTCTGTTTCGGCAACAAAGCCTAAACTAAATTCATCAGAGATAATGCCGGCAATGGCGCCTAGACCAAATGACAAGCCATACCAAACCGGTGTAAAGACGCTAGGGTGACTGCCTAATTCGTCAAGACGGCTCTCGCACCAAACTAAGTGATCAATCTCTTCATCAGCGGAGTGCTGCATGGCTTGTTTCACCGCGCTGTCTTTTGCAGCAAAAGCTTGACCATGGTATAAGCCCTGTGCGCAAACCTCTCCAGTGTGATTGATACGCATCAAGCCAGCCACATGACGTGACTCATTGATAGACAGTTCAGGGATGGTGTCAGAGCTCACGGGTAATGGGCGTGCGGTTTGATTAGAATGTGGAATAATAGCGCGCAGGCTACTATCAAAGCCGATAATGGCACGGTCGATTATACTTAGATTCTTAGCCATACAATCCCCAAAAAGTGATGTCAAACAAAACTAACTAAAGTATAAGCAGTACGCCTATAGGATGTCTATTTTTATTTATGTGTAGCGTGTTGCTACTGTGTTAGCACTAACAAAAACGCCAGGAGTCTCCTAGCGTTTTTGCTAATCAAGTGGGCAAGCTTTTGGTAAGGGGTTTTAGTCGTTAGTAGATAAATCTATAATAGATGATCTGACTATTTAAGCTCTACCGTCGCGCCTTTCTCAATATTTGCATAAACTTCTAGCACGTCCCAGTTAGTCAGGCGAACACAACCGGCCGATGCTTGACGGCTAATACCTTCAGGAACTGGTGAGCCATGAATACCATAAGAAGGTTTTGATAGACCCATCCACACCACACCAACTGGGTTATTTGGACCTGGTGGTAACATAAATACTTGTTTATTATCAGTATTTTTGTTTACTGTGGCACGATACCAAGGCATTTTAACCTTATTTACAATTTTAAAAGTACCACTAGGCGATGGGGTGCTGCTGCTACCCACAGTCGTTGGATAAGTGGCGACTAATTTATCATTGTTATAAGCATACAGTGTCTTATCAGCTTTGTTAGCAACAACACGATTAATAGTCGCCTTTAATGGGTCGCCCGTATTAACAACGGTAATGGTTTCGCCAACAGTATACTTTTTACCTTTATTAAGCTTCTCAAGATAGCGTACATCCATATGAAAACGCTCACCTAACATTTCTTTGATATCTTGATAATAAAGACCTTTCATCTTAGATTTGGCTTCTGAACCTGATGGGGTCGGTGCAAAATTTGTATCTAAATCTGCTTGAGTCAGCGTGTACTCAACCAATACTGGCTGGCTTAAATCAATATTCTTAGTTAATGCACGCCACGTTGCCGAGTCCATTTTACCGGTGCTTGGCAACCCTTTCATGGTTTGGAAGTTGGCTAATGCTTTTTGACTGTTCATGCCCCAACCACCATCAATTGGGCCAGGTGACGCATGGTTCCAGTCTAACAGCGCTTGCATTTTTACGGTCATTGCTGTGTTTTTGCGCATATTAGGCGACCAAGTAGCACTGTTTACCGCACGTGCATAGTTAGACAGGTTAGTGGTCTTATAGATTTTTCCGTCTTTACTCTCAATACTCTTAATAGAGTCTTCATCATTACTGTTTGGTGTTATAGAGGCAACCGCCTGACCAGCGGCCAAATCGCTGTCGTCCTGCTCTTTAATCTCTTCACTGACCTTAGCGTTAACGGTAGCTGTCTCAGAACGCTGTGCGTTATCTTCTATAGATGCGTCGTCTAGGCTCACATCTTCGTCAATATCATTTTGATTATTGTCTGCATCTATAGTGGCAATCGTGCGTGTTTGTTCAGTCACGGTTGATTCATCGATAAGCTGTTGTAATCTATCAACAGGCTTGGCGGCTAGTGCAGAGCTACTAAACGCAAATAGAGTAGCGGCAATAGTGCTCGCAAGAAGTTTTGGTAAAAACGGAGAGTTTTTTGTGGTCATAGTCATACAAATATTCATAAGCAAAATAGTGCTGCTATTATGCGACGAAAATCATCTACTGGCAAATGTTTACCACAAAACCTAATGTATTAGTAACAATTGAGCGAGTTAACAGAGAGGTTGTGTCTAGATATCTATTGATAGACGCCTTCTAACACACTGGTTTTATCATGCTCTAATGGCTGTTGTCAGTACGAGTGTTGGCATAGCTATCATTTTCTTTAGGCTTTATAATGCTTAATAATTCCAATGCTTCATAACCTCGCCTTAGAATCTTCTTTGTTGAGGCAGGCTAGGGTAGCGGTTTGATATTTGATGATTGTGCCATCATAGTTATCTATCAGATGCTCTCATTACAAGCTGCTCTAAATTTTTGAAGCATTTTAGATAAAATGGCCTTACTATAAGCCAATCCCTTTTTTATTGTTCACTCACTTATTTGGATAAGAAAATACCTATGGCAATTGATAACGTCAATACAAACACTCAGGCTCAACCATTAGATGCTGCGGCTTTACTTGAGCAAATTCAAAGCGCAGGACATGGCGATTTGCAGTTCGATGGTCAATTTGATTCATTAATCACAGATTGTGATGAAGCGGCGACTACGCTCTATACCATTCGCGACTTTATTCGCTTTTGTGTGACACAGCTGCGTACATATGAGGTGGTCGTGGCTCAAGGTACCACTGATGTATTCGCCGAAGCTGCTGCAATTGTATTACACACTTTATCTCTTGAATGGTCAGCCGATGAGCAGATTTTAGATTGCCGTTTAACGCCTTCAGAGAAGGGTGAGGTATTGTCATTATTGCAGGCTCGAATTATCTACCGTCAGCCGCTTAGCTATTTGATTAATTTGGCTTATTTCTGTGGTATGCCATTTTATGTGGACGAGCGCGTACTTATTCCTCGCTCGCCAATTGCAGAGCTGATTCGTCAGCAGTTCTATCCATATTTCGAAACCAACGAATACGCACAGCCCCTGTTATCAGATGCCGGTGCAGAGCTACCCACCTTTTATTTACATGGTCTAGAGTCTAAGCAGCTACAGCAACCAGAGCGTATTTTGGATTTGTGTACCGGTTCTGGTTGTATTGCTATTGCGACCGCCAATTGGTTTAAAGATGCACTTGTGGATGCCGCAGATATTGATACTTCTGCGTTAGAAGTGGCTGCGGTAAATGTTGAGCATCATGGTATGGAGCATCAGTTAAATCTGATTGAGTCTGATTTATTCGATAAAATTCCACCAGAGAACCAATACGATTTAATCGTGACTAACCCGCCTTATGTCGATGCCGCAGCGATGGCAGAATTGCCGCCAGAGTTTATCCATGAGCCTGAGCATGCGCTAGCGGCCGGTCAAGATGGTTTAGACCTAGTGCATAAGATATTACATGAAGCGCCTGACTATTTAACGCCAGAGGGCTTGTTGGTATGTGAAGTGGGTGATAGCGATTGGGCGTTGCGTCAGGCGTATCCTGAGATTCAGTTTGACTGGCTAACATTTGCTCGCGGTGGTCATGGCATCTTTGCTATCGATCGTGAGAAATTAATGGAATATCGTCATCTATTTGCCCAACAAGTAGCGCAGCTAGAAGCCTAGTCTGTTACAGGACTGACCTTAATGAACTGAGCCTCTATTCATATAAGTCATCGATTAACATCAACATAAAGAAAATAAGATTGAGCAAATATTATGGCAGGAAATAGCATCGGGCAAGTATTTAAAGTAATGACTGCAGGCGAGTCGCATGGCGCAGGACTGCTTGCAATTGTGGACGGCGTACCGCCGGGCATGGACTTAAGCAGCGAAGATTTACAGCTAGATTTAGACCGCCGTAAACCGGGCACCTCTAAATTTGCTACGCAGCGCCGCGAGCCAGACGAGGTGGAGATTATCTCTGGGGTGTTTGAGGGTAAAACCACGGGTACCTCTATCGGGCTATTGATTCGTAATACTAATCAAAAGTCTAAAGACTATAGCGAGATTAAAGATACCTTCCGCCCTGGTCATGCCGATTATACCTATAGCATGAAATACGGCTTCCGTGATTATCGCGGTGGCGGACGTTCTTCAGCACGTGAGACGGCGATGCGGGTTGCTGCAGGCGCTATTGCAAAGAAATATCTAAAAGAGCGTTTGGGGGTTGAGATTCACGGGCATGTGGTGCAAATCGGTGATGAAACCATCACGCCGCAATATCCAAACAGCATTGATTGGGATTTTGTGAACAGTAATCCTTTTTTCTGTGCAGACCCTGACGCCATTCCACGCTTTGAAACCTTGATTAATCGGTTACGCAAAGAAGGTACCAGCTGCGGTGCAAAGCTAGATATTATTGCCTTCAAAGTACCGGTAGGCTTGGGCGAGCCGGTGTTTGATCGTCTAGATGCCGATATTGCCCATGCGATGATGAGTATCAATGCGGTTAAAGGGGTGGAGATTGGCGATGGCATGGCAGTGGCCGGTCAATTTGGTCATAGTGCCCGTGATGAGCTGACTCCAGAAGGCTTTACTGCCAATCATTCGGGTGGCATTTTGGGCGGTATCTCATCGGGTCAAGATATCAAAGTCAGTATTGCTCTAAAGCCAACTTCTAGTATCACCACGCCGGGTAAGAGTATTGATACCAATGGTAATCAGATCGACATGTTGACTAAAGGCCGTCATGATCCTTGCGTTGGTGTGCGCGCGACACCGATTGCAGAGGCCATGCTTGCCATCGTGCTGCTTGATCACTATTTGCGTCATCGTGGTCAAAATGCAGATGTTAAACCACCGGTTGAGCCTATTGCTTAAGGATTGCTTACCTCAAATTAGGTTGGTTAAGCTGCTTAAATTAAGATTATACCAATCATTGACAAGTCTCTTGTCAGTGATTTAACACGTCTATAACAGGGGCGTGCGGTTTGTGATTGATGGATTTGCTACGCTTACTATATATAAATGATAGTTTAATAAATACGATTAATATTTAAAACACTACCTATAAATATAACCAAATACAATAAAGAGGGTGATATGACGCAGACAACAGATGACTTACAGCCATTAGACTCAGACAATAATAAAACAACCAAAGATATGAATGTTGGTCAACAATCGGCACAAGTCACCGATGAGCAAGTGATTAACTGGATTAAATCGCGTCGCAGTATTGGCAATCTGACCATTCCTGCGCCGACCAATAAGCAAATTAAAGCGGCAATTGAATGTGCGATGACAGCACCCGATCATAAGAAGCTACAGCCTTGGCGCTTTATTGTGACCGAGAAGCAGGCTAGGCATGAATTGGGACGAGCGTTATTAGCAGCGACCCAAGCAAAAGCAGAGCGAGAGGGTACGGAGCTGCCTGAGAAGACAATAGACAAAACACTGAAAATGCCATTACGCGCTCCTATGATTATTACAGTGGTAACAAAGATGCAGTATCATGAGAAAGTACCTGCATTTGAGCAATTACTCAGCGCTGGCGCTGCCACACAAAATTTAATTCTGGCATTAAAAGCGCAAGGATTTAGCACGGTCTGGCGTACTGGATTAATGGCGAACGAGCCTGCGGTCAAATCGTATTTTAATGTGGGCGCAGATGATTATATTGCCGGCTTTATTTATGTAGGTACCAGTCATTGCGATATGCCAATGCGGGATGATATCGATATCAGCGATTTTGTCCGATTTGAATCATAAAGCGTTTGTTAACAGGACAGTCGCTCACTTATTAACAATGATTTATAGTGTAATAAATAGGAATAAGATAGGGACAAACCGTAGCGAATACGATGCGATAGTGGTATAAAATAGCCACATATTATAGGGAATTTAAGGGATATATTATGAAACTACCAAAAAACAATTTTGCCAAAAAAATATCTGAAAGACTTGGCAATCAAGATCAAAAGTCAACAAGCAGTATTCAAGATACTGTGTTAGAAGCAGCTGAGGCTAATAAAGCAGACGAGGTAAACAGCTCAGAACAAGAAAATAACAATACCGATACCGATACCGATGAACTAGCCTTAACAGAAGAGGCAACAGCAGACAATAAACAAGCAGAAGCTGTTAATGCAGATACTAGCAATACAGTGGCAGATAACAAATCTGCTTCTAAAGCCAGTATGCTGGCAAGCTTATTTGAAAAAGCGACTAAAGCCAGTAAAGAGAGGTTAGGTGGTCAATCTGCCACACCTATTAATGCGCAGCAAGCAGCTGCTAGTAGCCAGAATGCATCGTCTGTCAAAAAAGCACCGCATCAACTGCGTCTGGCGTTTTTGGGTGGTGGTAGCTTTGGTACAGCGATGTCGAATTTGGCCGCGCGTAACGGCTGTGATTCGACCCTATGGGTGCGGAATAAACGTACGGTTAAAGCACTGCACAAGACACGTGTGAACAAAAAATATCTGCCAGATTTTACCTTAGATGAACGCTTAAAATACGAGCATGATTTAAAAGCTGCCGTGACGGACAAGGACATTATATTCGTGGCCGTACCGAGTTCTGCTTTTAGAGAGACGTTAAAGAAAATTCGTCCTTATTTAACCGGTCAATCAATAGTGTCACTGACCAAAGGTATGGAAAAAGATACCTTTAGTTTGATGAGTGATATTATCCGAGAAGAGCTGCCTGAGGTGAATTATGGGGTAATGTCAGGGCCTAACCTTGCAGTAGAGATTATGCAGAATATGCCGTCTGCATCGGTTATCGCTAGTGAGTCAGAGCCACTACGTCATGCAGTTCAGTCAGCGCTGCACAGTGCCTTCTTTAGAGTATTTGCCTCTGATGATGTGCGCGGTGTTGAGCTTGGCGGTGCGCTTAAGAATATTTATGCGATTGCCATGGGTATGGCCGCCTCTTACAGTGTCGGCGAGAACACCAAGGCCATGCTATTAACCCGTGCATTGGCTGAGATGAGCCGCTTTGGCGCTGCATCTGGCGCCAATCCGCTAACCTTCTTAGGATTGTCCGGTGTGGGCGATTTATATGCAACGTGTAGCTCAGAGCTAAGCCGTAACTATCGTATCGGTAACATGCTTGGTAAGGGTGTGAGCCTTGAGGCAGCGATTAAAAAGTTGGGTCAAACCGCAGAAGGGGTAAATACCATTCAGCAAGTGCATGAAAAAGCCACGAAGATGGGTATCTATATGCCAATCACGCATGCTTTATATGCGGTTATCTTTGAAGACCAAGCGGCGTTAGGAGTTGCTCTAAACTTAATGGAGTCTGGCTTTAGAAGTGATGTTGAGTTTGTGATGCCGCATGAATATAGCAATGAAGACATGAGTGCACAAATCGCCGCCGCTGCTAAAAATTAACCAATAGAGACAGTGTTTAACAATAAATAGGCATAATCAGTACCATTCAACAATAAATAAAACAATAAGGAGAAGGTGCGATGAAAGTGATACTAATGAGGCATGGTCAAGCCTCTTATGAAAGTGAGCATGACTCTGAGCGTCAATTGACAGAGTTTGGTGAGCAGCAGGCCGCTGAAACGGCTGAGTATTTATTAAAAAAGTACTCTCCAGATGTGTTCGTGGTCAGCCCGTACGATAGGGCGCAGCAGACCTTAGCGGCCTTTACCAAGCAGAAGCCAGATGTTCCGGTTATTGTGCGCGATACTATCACGCCAGAAGACAATGCTATGACAGGCCTGAAATCTTTAATTGATATTGAGGGCGAATGTGTATTGGTTGTTTGTCACATGCCGATTGTGGCCAAGATGGCTGGATTGCTTTGTGCGCAGGATTCTGAGTCTTATGCACTGGCAGAGGCGCGTGTGTTTGAGGCTGAACTGATTGCACCGGATATGGGCGATGAGGTTGAGCGTTACGTACCTAAGCAGCCATAGATAATGGCTAGTTGTTAGTTTAATTCGTTTTGGTTGGCCAATTATTGATTGCTGATTATTAGTCATCAAAACGGATATCACTGGCCAATATTCTTATATTTGAGCTGACAAAGTACATTAACAAGCGTCATATAAACTACGCCCCATATAAATCGCACATAAATACAGTAACCCTGCTTAATTGAGAAAATATAGTGATACATGTCTGGTTAGATAAGCCGCAAAGCACCTTTAAAGTCTGGGATGAAACGAACTCACAGTGGGAAGTTCTTGCTGGCTTGTCAGAGCTTAACGCTGCGCCTTTTATCAAAAGTAACGATAAAGAGGTGTGCCTATATTTGCCTACCCAAAGTGTTCTTACTCTATCTAATGAGGTCACTGCCGCTCAATTAAAGCAGCTGGGCAAAAGCGGACAGCAGTATTTATTTGAAGACTTGGCATTAAGTCCGGTTGAGCAGCTACAAGTCCGTCATCTGGCAGAAGGTGCAAAGCGTTACTTTTATGCTCTGGGTCAAGCTGAGGTGGAGCAATGGCAACAAAGCTTGGATTTGGCCGGTTATAAATTAACTGCCTTATTACCAGATTTTGTGCTGTTACCAAGCCCCGATAAGGTGCTTGATAGCGAAGTGGTGCTGTATGCAGAAACAAAATCACAAAACGTATCAAATAATGTGCAATCTGATTTAGAATCACAGGCATCCGAGACTATTGTTACCTTATTGACAAGATTTTCTCAGGCACAGGGGACGGCAGTTGGTCATGTTTCGTTATTGCCAAGATTGCTTTCAAACATTGAAGAGATTATCTTTGTCAGTGGCTGTAATATCAATCGTGATGGGGTATTGGAAGCCTCGAATCCAAATGGCCATGCAGATATTCCTGATGCGCTACAAAAGATAGCTGATGATTCCGGTATCGTGATAACGCCTTCTACTCAGGTTTTAACGCCAGTCACTGCTGCCAATAAACATGCGCTAAATTTTGTTGAAGCCAAACGCACCCAATTGGCATCGCCTTATTTGAGCTTGGTCGCTAGTTTATTGCTGCTGGCAGGTGTTATCCAGATAGCGGCAGACGCGCTACAGTGGTATCAATACGAGCAGGCAGCTACCGAAGTGAAGGCGGCGACGAATAATCAGTTTAATGCTTGGTTCTCTGGTGAGACGCTGAACCCTAAAGTAGATGTGATAGCTCAGGTTAAGCCAAGATTGGCAGCAGATGCGCAGCAACAGTCACAACTAGATATCATGAACCGTGTTGCGCCACTGATTCGCCAGTCGCAATTGACTGCCGAATCACTGCGCTGGAATCCCTCTAATATTATTATGACTGTCAAAGGTGCCAATCGTGAGGGGATTGACCGGTTGTATCAAGGAATGACTGAACAAGGCTTAAATGCCAATTTAGGCGCGGTCAATCCTGCCGCGCAAGGCGAGGTAATTGGAGAGATAACAATAGCGTTAAACACGACCAATGATGCCAATAATACCGATGCTGTGCAGCAATAAGTCAGTTAATCGATTGTTTTATAGCCAGTAAAGAGGACAGTACCATTAACTTAAAAATGAAGCGTTCTAAAACGCCTGACAATCATGTGACTCAGTCTAGTCCTATATCTGCTGAAAAATCAGCAGGAGGCTTCGCTCAGTCAATGCAAGGGCTAAATAATAAATGGAATGAGCTGTCTGGTCGTGATCAGATGGCGCTGATTATTTTGGCTCTGTTTTTGGTGCTGGTTCTCGGTGGTTATGGCGGCTATATGATGCATAAGGCAGCAAACGAGCAAAAACAAACCTATACAACCGCTGTCAGTGAGTACTTCTGGCTGCGTGACCAAGCCGCTAATATCGCGCCTGCACAAAATGGTAACGAAGACATTGCACCTGATCAAAAAGTTATGCAGATATTGACTCAGCTTGGTGTGAGTAATCCGCAAGTGCTTAATAGTGGTGAGGCGCTACAGATTAGTTTTAGTCATGACAATCAGAGCGCTGCAAGCAATGCACTTGGCGCTATGGTCAATGCAGGCTTGAGTATTGAGCAACTGACCATGCAGCAAAATCCAGAGGATAAAGTAATCAGAGTTCAAGCCACTGTTAGCCAATAATTTGAGGGAGTATCATCATGGCCACTCATCATAATAATGAGCCAAAGCCTTATAAAGACAGTATAGAACAATCGTCTGGCCTTAATATTCCAATGGCCGATACCACTCATGATTTGACCCGAACGGCTAATCCTAACAGTCGTCAGGGTCTGGACCCGCAACAAGAAGAGAGTTTAATTCGATATAATCATTTGACTTATCTGCTGTATACGCTCAGCTTTTTTACCGCAGGTATATTGTGGATTGTGCCGATTATTATGAATTATGCACGACGCGGGGATGCTAAAGATAGCTGGCTTGCAACCCACTTTGATTGGCAGATAAAGACCTTCTGGTACAGTATCGTCTTTGGTGTGATGGGACTGATAATGATGTTTATTGGTCTTGGCAGCTTGGGCATTGGCGTATTTGCTGAGAGCTCACATGTCGCTATCGGCGGCAGCGGTATGACAATTATCGGTGGTCTTATATTTGCCTTATCTATTATTTGGCATATTTACCGCATCATTAGAGGCTGGATTGCATTATCAGACAAACGTCCTGTTCCTTGATAGGCAATTCGTCCTAATAAGTAGTCAGTAGATTGCACTGACAAACGATTATGATATTAGCGTCTACCTTATTATTCACACCTCCTAGTCACACTCATATAAAATCGTTATTGCGTTAACCTCGCTAAGCCTACGACAGTAGTGCTTGCACTTAGTTGTCTTGCACCTCATTTATCTGACGGCAACTATACAACGGTAACTATATAAAAGGTGAGAAAACTTTAGCAAAAACCCAGCTTATTTAGCTTCTTATTATGTATATTATATTAACCTAAAGGTTTTATATTGAAGAGTGGATTAATATTTAATGTTAGGCGTAATTTGGCTAAATAACAAGAGAAACATCAAAGAGTGATGATATTTTAGTTATGACAAATCGATGATTTACAAGCATTATACTGTTATAATCGTCACCTCTTAAATGCAATAAACCTGAGTGTATTTTTCA
The DNA here is from genome assembly GCF_057396205.2 of Psychrobacter sp. CX14. Taxonomy (NCBI): domain Bacteria; kingdom Pseudomonadati; phylum Pseudomonadota; class Gammaproteobacteria; order Moraxellales; family Moraxellaceae; genus Psychrobacter; species Psychrobacter sp. CX14. The sequence goes on from NZ_CM183187.1 coordinate 1,505,379, forward strand.
TCATATGTGTTCATTCGCTATGTTAACCACGGCGCTCAGGGCTATTAATTTACCCATCTCATAACAGGTTACCCAACGTTATGTCCTATGCCTTATTACGTCCTTTTCTCTTCAATCTAGATCCTGAACATGCTCATGAATTAACCTTGCAGATGCTTGAAAAAGCGCACAAAGCACATGCTTTGGGTTTTATTTACTCACAGCAGTCTTTGTCTACTGAATGTATGGGGATACAGTTTGAAAACCCAGTGGGATTGGCAGCAGGTTTAGATAAAAATGGCCAGTATATAGATGCGCTAGCCGAGCTTGGATTTGGCTTTATTGAAGTAGGCACAGTGACGCCTAGACCTCAGCAAGGTAATGATAAGCCGCGCTTATTTAGAATTAAGGAAGCAGGCGCTATTATTAACCGTATGGGCTTTAATAATTTGGGTGTCGATCACTTGATTAACAATGTACAGCGTTGTAAGTATAAAGGTAATATTGGTATTAACATTGGTAAAAATGCGGTGACACCGGTTGAAAACGCAGCAGATGACTACATATATTGTCTAGAGCGTGTTTATCCACATGCCTCTTATATTACAGTAAATATCTCGTCACCAAACACCAAAAACTTGCGAGATTTGCAAAGTGGTGATGCGCTAACTGAGCTACTAGATACAATTAAAAATTGCCACAGCCAGTTGGCAACAGAGTATGGTTTTTATGTGCCCATGGTATTAAAAGTGGCGCCAGATTTGACGACAGACCAAGTAGATTATATTGCCAAGCAGTTAATTGAATTTGATATTGATGGCTTGATTGCGACCAATACCACGCTTAGCCGAACAGGGGTGGAGGATTTACCTTTTGGTGATGAGGCTGGTGGTTTATCGGGTCGACCTGTGGGTCACTTGAGCACTCAGATTATTGAGCAATTTCAAGAACGTTTAGAGGGCAAATTGCCAATTATCGGTGTGGGCGGTATTGATAGTGGTGAGAAAGCAGTACGTAAATTACATGCCGGTGCCAGTATGGTGCAATTATATTCAGGCATGATTTACAAAGGACCTAAGCTGGTACAGCAGTGTATTGAGTCTATTACTAGTGACCGTGATTCGTTGATGCTAGAGTCGGGTGAATAGCTTTAAACATCCACCAAGTATCTCGTTTCTTTTAAAAGAATATAAGTGAGCTCAATTGGGTATATTAGATATTATTATTGCCATTATTATTTTGGCAGGATTGTGGCGCGGATTTAAGGCCGGATTTATCCGTAGCTCTATTGCGCTAGTCGGGTGGTTTATTGCCTTGTTGGCGGCCACGCGATTGGCTGATGATGTCGCGCCCTATTTAGAAAACTATATTGGCTCGCCAGTACTGCAAGTGGGCGCAGGATTTTTGATTGTAGTGTTGCTTGTTTTATTGGTGATGCAGGTGTTTACACTATTAGTATCAGGTATTGTCAAAAGCTTGCGTTTGGGCTTTATTGACCAATTTGCCGGTGGCGTACTTGGTGCGGCCAAAAGCTTATTAATTGTACTGGTCTTGATGAGTATGTCAGCGCCAGTATTGGTGCAAACGCAAATGTGGCAAAATTCTGCACTGGCACCAGAACTATTACCTTATGCGCCTTTTGCTAAAAAGTTTGCTGCGAATGTTTTGGGTGAGGCATGGCAACAAATTGACATGCCAGATCAAGACAGTGACGCAGCCAATGGCCAAGAAGTTGATGGTCAATAACCGACCACTGATGAGGTTTGTCAGTGAGTTATTCAAACACAACCAAATGAATCTTTTAACCGATAGAAACTATTTTAAAAGGATAGAGTATGTGTGGAGTTGTAGGTGTTGCAGCGCATGAACCAGTCAACCAGATGTTGTATGACGCATTAACTGTGCTACAACACCGTGGTCAGGATGCCGCTGGTATCGTGACTATGAAAGATGGCCGCTTTTTCCTACGTAAAGACAACGGCATGGTGCGTGATGTATTTATGACGCGCCATATGATGCGGTTGGTAGGCGATTTTGGCGTGGGCCATGTTAGATACCCAACTGCTGGTACCTCAAGTAGTGCCGAGGCACAGCCATTTTATGTGAATTCTCCATACGGTATTACGTTGGCGCATAATGGTAACTTAACCAATGCCGAATCGTTGGCCAAAGAGTTGTATCGTGATGATTTGCGTCACTTAAATACCAATTCAGACTCGGAAGTTTTATTAAACGTATTGGCTCATGAAATCCAAGCCCTTGGTAAAACTCAGCCAACCCCTGATGATATTTTTGATGCGATTAGCTCTATGTATAAGCGTATTGAAGGTGCTTATGCCGTTGTTGCGCTAATTACAGGCCAAGGCCTAATTGCCTTTAGAGACCCGAACGGTATCCGCCCATTGGTCTACGGTGAGCGTTTAGCGGCAGACGGCGGCACGGAGTATATGGTGGCTTCTGAGTCTGTGGCATTAACTGGTTCAGGCTTTAAGATGGTGCGTGATGTGAAACCAGGCGAGGCCATCTTTATTGATCTAAACAACGAGCTACATACTCGTCAGTGTATTGAGCCAAAAGAATATACACCTTGTATCTTTGAGTACGTATATTTTGCCCGTCCTGACTCTATTATGGATAATATTTCTGTCTATAAAGCCCGTTTACGTATGGGTGAAAAACTGGCACAGAAGATTCTTGATGAGTGGGGTGAGGAGCATGATATCGATGTGGTTATCCCGATTCCGGATACCTCACGTACCTCAGCGATGGAGCTTGCGCTTAATCTAAATGTTAAGTACCGCGAAGGCTTTATGAAGAACCGTTATATCGGTCGTACTTTCATTATGCCAGGTCAACAGCAGCGCAAAAAGTCAGTCCGTCAGAAGCTAAATGCGGTACCGCTTGAATTCAAAAACAAAAATGTATTACTAGTGGATGACTCTATCGTGCGTGGTACCACTTGCCATGAGATTATCCAAATGGCACGCGATGCCGGTGCAAACAAAGTCTTCTTCGCGAGCGCTGCGCCACCGGTTAAATATCCAAACGTATATGGTATTGATATGCCAGTACGTCATGAATTGATTGCTTCAGGCCACACGGTTGAAGAAGTTCGTGAAATTATTGGTGCCGATCGTCTTATTTTCCAAGACTTAGATGACTTGATTGAAGCGGTTCAAGATACCAAGCACAGTAAAGTCGAAGGGTTTGATTGTGCGGTATTTGATGGCAAATACATCACAGGCACCATTACTGAAGAGTATCTAGACTACTTGCAACAGCAGCGTAACGACATGGCCAAAACCAAAACGGGCGGTGTTCAAGTTATCTCTGATACGCCAGTAGATATGACTGGCGTTCAAGAGAATGACGGCTTGTAATTGACGGACGTATTATGTAGGTTGGTTAGCTAAACAAGACAGGTTAACTTTCCTATACATTTACATTTTTTTGTCAAAGTTACCAAACAGTTTGTTACTATTAAAAGCGCTACATGAGTTATATGGCGCTTTTTTTGTGCCTACTACTTTCAGGTTTATAAACAGTACATTGACCGAATGTTCAACAGACCCTAAGGATAATTATGTCAAAATCTCTGGTAAATAAATGTTTAACCGGCTCATTATTGGCCGCTACTTTATATGCGGCTGGAATGAGTGCCAATGCTGCACCTTCTGTTAATCAGGGTGATAGAGGTATTAGCCAAATCAATGAAGACGACAATCAAGGTGTCAATCAAAGTACAAGAACGCCTGTGCCAACACCAAGAGTTAATTCAAAAACAACGCCTATATTTTATGGCACGGATGGCGAATATCCATTCTCTAAAGCAGTGCGTGCCGGTAATACCTTGTATATGTCAGGTGAGCTTGGTATGAAGGATGGTAAAGTGGTCGAGGGCGGCGTGAAAGTGGAAACAGCACAGGCGTTAGATAATATTAACCAGACCTTATTAAGCTATGGCTATCAAAGCTCTGACTTGGTCAAATGCATGGTAATGATGGCAGATATGAAGGATTTTGGCGATTTTAACAAGGTATATAAAGCCAAGCTAAGTCAGCCTTATCCTGTACGTTCTGCATTCGCTGTTAAAGAATTAGCATTGGGTGCAAATGTAGAAATAGAGTGTATGGCTGTTAAATAGACTATTATTGATAAACTGATTTAATCATTTGAACAAGTTAAAAAGCCACCGTTCTGTTAGAACGGTGGCTTTTTTGAAAAACTAAAATTATAAAGGGCAGGGATATCTACTATTAATAATAACCAAGCACTTTCCACCAAATAAGACCCGAGCCAATCCAGATAACTAAGTTGACCACACTCATGATAAAGCCAATGGTCCACCATTCACGCAGTGTGGTATAGCCTGAGTTGAAAATAACGGGCGCCGTACCTGTCGCATAATGGGTCAAGGTCATCATGATGTTACCCGCAGCAGCTAGAATGAGAGCATATAGCAGTGGCGGTGCACCGAGCGTTAATCCAACTGCATAAAAGGCGGCAAACATAGCGGTAACGTGGGCAGTGGTACTGGCAAATAAGTAATGCATGTATAGATATACCAGCGTCAATATAGCAACCGCACCCATCCAGCCAACGCCGGTCACACCAATCGCAGACTCAATGCTGTGCGAGAACCATTCAATCAGACCCAGTTTATTAAGGTAATTTGCCATCATAACTAGGGCACCGAACCAAACGATGGTATCCCAAGCAGACTTCTCTTTTAACACATCCTGCCAAGTTAATACGCCAGTTAGTAACAATATAGACAAGCCTAAAAAGGCAGTCGCTGTCGCATCAAACGCAAACTGATCACCGAAAATCATGGCGGGAATATTTGCCCAAAGCATCAGCATTAACAAGAAGACCGCAAGCATGATTTTCTCTTGCGTGGTGACATGACCAAGCTTGGCTAAGTTCTCTTTAGCATAGTCTCTGGCATCTGGTGTCTGTTTTACTTCAGGCGGATAAATCATATAGATGACCAAAGGCATCACTAAAATACAAAGCATACCTGGCACAAACATCGCCAACGCCCAGGTTGTCCAAGACAGATGAATATTACTACCGGTGGCTTGGCTCACTAAGTCAACGACCAAAGGGTTGGGCGCGGTGGCGGTAATAAACATACCAGAGGTAATCGGGTTGGCATGGAAATTGACCATTGCCAGATAGCGGCCAATCTTGTTTTGCGTGCCCTCTTCCGGTGTAGAGTGAAAGCTCATTGCAATAGAGCGCATGATAGGGTGGATAATACCGCCGCCCCGTGCTGTGTTCGAGGGCGTAATAGGCGCAATCATCAGCTCCGCTGCAGCCAATGAATAGCCAATACCTAAGGTCTTCTTACCAAAGACTGAAATAAAGTAATAAGCAATACGTGAGCCCAATCCTGTTTTGATCAGACCACGCGATATCATCACCGCGATACCGATTAACCAAATAAGAGGGCTTGAGAAGCTCGATAAAGCGTGTTGCATTGCCTCTTTTGGCGTTTCCGCGGTGACACCGGTAATAGCGACCAATGTAATAGCAATAATAGCCAATGCTCCAATAGGCAAGGCTTTACCAATAATGGCCACAATGGTAGCGACAAATAATGCCAATAGATGCCAAGCATTGTCGCTGACACCTTCAGGGGTGGGTATCACGTACCAAATGATAAAACCAACCGCAAGAGAAAGCAGAATAGGTATCAGTTTAAAGGGAAGTTTTTCAGGAGAATCTGACATTTTTATGTCCTATACAGCCTAAAAGCTATGACTGATGAGAGTTTATTATCGTTTTGATGTCTTTAAAATGGACGTATAATTTTTCAATGAACTATTCTCTAGATATTTTAACCTGTTTATATTTCAAAATAAGGGACAATCTAAATTGAGCCAATATGCTCTATTAATGGCAAATAGATTTACCAAGCTTTCAAGTGTTTTCAAGTGTTTTCTAGTAATTTATCTTGATTACGCCACAAGACAAAAGCCGCAACGGCAAAGCGGGACAGCAGTAACCAGTACACACTAAACCAAATAACTGGCATAGCATACTGACTGCCATACACTTCATAGATGACGTAGGTAAGTGGGAAGAATATTGATGCGACGATTACCGCTACTTGGCGAATCTTGGCTCCTGCGGTTAATCCAAACATCACCCCATCTAGCCAATAAGCCCCTGCACCAATAAGAGGTAATAAGGTCGCAATATAGCGATAATCTAATGCTAACGCATTAACTTGCGGTAAATCGGTCATAATTTTTAAAAAAGTGGGTAGGGCAAACAGCCAAACTATGCATAAGCCCATGGCTAACCAAAATACCATGATACCCGTACGCTTTACCGCAACTTTAAAATAAGTATGACCTTGTTTACGTGCTGCCGCTTGCCCTGATAAGCTCTCGGCAGCTACGGCTACCCCGTCTAAAGCAAAGGCAGAAATACTTAATACTTGTAATAAAACCGCATTGGTTGCCATGACTAAGTCGCCTTGCTGCGCGGACAGTCTGGTAATCCAAGCAAAGCTTAATGTGAGTAGTATCGTTCGGATAAAGATATCTTTGTTTAATGAAAATAAGCTGAGCATCTTATCTACCGCATACACATCGAGCAATCGCTGTTTAAAGCCGAGCGGCTTATCGTATGAGGGTTTGGTATTAATATCTTGCTGCTGTGACATTTGACGCATGTGCTGGCGAGCAAGTAGAGCCGCTGTTAGACAGCCAAAGGCATAACCGATTACTGTGCCCAAAGCAACGCCTTGCAGTCCCATATCGAGGCCATAAACAAAGCTTAAGGTTAGAATAATATTAATCACTGAAATAAGCAGCTGCACCATCATCATCTGCTTAGTCTTGCCTTGACCCGCAAACCAGCCAATAAAGGCATAGTTCATAAGCTCAAAGACAATGCCGTAGTAGCGGGTCGTCAGATACGTCTGAGCGGCCTCACTGCTTGCAGGCTGTGCACCAAGTAAATCAAGCCCATAACTGATAATCAGCGGCTTAAATAACCACAGTATAAGGCTCAATATGACTGCTAAACCAAGCGAGCGATAAAGAATATCAGCAAGCTCTGTGATATTGCCACCAGATGTCGACTGACGACCCAGTGCTTGAGCGGATAATCCAGATGAGGCATATTGCAAGAAGTTAAAACTGACCAATATCAATAGCCACAGCTGCGAGGCGATACCAAGTCCGGCAAGATAATAAGAGCTGTCAAAATGACCCACCACGCCCACATCAATAGCGCCCTGAAACGGCATTGCTAAATTAGCGACAAGGACCGGCGCTGCAATTGCAATAATATGACGGTAGCTTAAATCGAGCGGAGCAGTAGGTGTAGTAGTAGATTGACTCATGATTATACGACTTTGTTATTATTGACGTGAAAAAGCAAAAGGCTCGTAGTGATACAAAACCGACAAACAATAAAAAGCACCCTAAGGTGCTTTTTATTGTTTCATACGACTGTATAAGAGTGTAGTTGTCTTTGGTTGCTCAGATTAGTCTTCAAATGACTTTGGGTCGTTAAAGCTGACTACTTCTTCTTGAAATTCAGGTTTCACTTTCACCACGAAGTCATCACGCGATAGACCCATTGATAATGGGATACTGCTTGAGATGTACGTTGATGAATAGGTACCGGCAATTAGACCAATAAAGAAAGCCACTGAGAACCAGAACAGACCTGCACCACCTAGGAACAACATGGCCAATACCACAACCAATACTGTTGATACGGTCATAATGGTACGGCGTAGCGTCTCGGTCAAAGACAGGTCAATGATTTGTCTTGAGGTTGCCCCGCGGACCCGTCTGAAGTTCTCACGAATACGGTCATAGACCACGATGGTATCGTTCAATGAATAACCAATCAGCGCTAGGATAGCGGCCAATACGGTTAAGTCAAATGGGAACTGGAATAATGCAAAAATACCCAGTGTCACGATGGCATCATGAAATAGGGCCAACAGAGCGCCCAGTGCTAATTTGAACTGGAAGCGTACGCCCACGTATAACATCATCATAGCAAGAGAGGTCAAGATAGCAATCATAGAACTGATATAAACTTCGCCACCAACTTGGCTACCAATGATATTTACGCTACTGATTTCAGCGGTATTGTCTGGCAGAGCAAGCGCCTGTTTTAAACTCTCGTTCAAACCCTCTACATTATCAGACTGTGGCGGCAGACGAACCAATAATTCAGTGGTACCACCCACATACTGAACCACAGCATCATCAAAACCAGCATCTTCTAAAGTTTCAATTACTTCTGTTTGTTCAACAGGCTGCTGGTAGGTCACATCGGCAGACACACCGCCAGTGAAGTCTAGACCTAAATTTAAACCATTAACGAATAGAGCGCCTAAGCTGACTAAAATCATGATAATCGAGAAGATTGCCATAGGTTTTTCAAGCTTCATAAACGGGATAATACGTTTATCACCAACCGCTTTAATACCGCCTTCAGATAGGGCGGCCGCATCTTCATAAGCATCCGAGATATCTAAATCAGTAGCCGTAAGCTCTGTTGAGGCCTCTGGTGCATTATCAGATGGTAGGCGGCGAGGCGCATTACCACTAGCATTTCGGCGAGGCCCACGCTTCTTACGAGGACGACCACCTTCGATATAGGCAGGTGTTGAGCTGTCAGGCGTCTTGTTGTCGTTGTTTGGATTATCGTTCGGGGTATTATTAGCCATGATTCTCTCCTAACCTATGCTCAATGATTTGACAGATTTACGAGTACCATAAATCAGATGAACTAACGCACGCGTTACGATAATAGCCGTGAACAGCGAGCTTAGAATACCAATGGCTAGGGTAATAGCGAACCCTTTGATTGGGCCAGAACCAATTGAAAATAGAATAATGGCGACCAGTAGCGTGGTGATGTTACCATCAAAAATACTACTAAAGGCGCGATCAAAACCGGCAACAATAGCAGACTTCGGCCTTGCTCCCTCGGATAACTCCTCTCGAATACGCTCAAAAATCAGTACGTTGGCATCAACCGCCATACCAATGGTCAATACAATACCAGCAATACCTGGTAGCGTTAATGCTGCACCAAGAATCGATAATACTGCAATCATAATGATTAAGTTAAATGCCAAGGCAATGTTCGCAACAACGCCAAATAGACGATAGAAAATAATCATAAACACAAAGACTAATAGATAGCCAACTTGCGTAGAGAATAGACCGTCATCAATATTTTGCTGACCCAGTGACGGACCAATGGTTCGCTCCTCCACAAAGTACATCGGCGCAGCAAGCGCACCAGAGCGAAGTAACAAAGCAAGCTCAGCTGCTTCAGCATTACTATTAAGACCAGTAATACGGAATGATGAGCCTAATACTGCTTGGATATTCGCTTGACTGATAATTTTGGTTTCAGCATAGGGGGTACGTGTTTCAATAACTTCGCCTGTTTCTGGGTCTTCGTCATAGGTCACACGCTGTTTGTTTTCAATAAACAATACCGCCATCTGCTTGCCAACAGCAGCCTTAGTGGCGTTTTGCATCAATTTACCACCCGCAGTATCTAGGGTGATGTTTACCTCTGGAGACCCATTTTCATCAAGACCAGAGGTCGCACCTTGAACTTTATCACCTGTCAAAATAGGCTGACGGTTTAATAAAGATGGCGGGCCATCTAAGGTCATATATGGGAACGCTTCAGTACCTGCAGGTGGGATACCACCAGCATAGGTGGCATTTTCATCTGCTACCAAACGGAACTCTAGGTTCGCCGTACGACCTAACACACGCTTCGCTTCTGCAGTATCTTGAACACCAGGTAATTCAACAACGATACGGTTGCTACCTTGAGACTGAACTAAGGCTTCAGAAACACCAAGTTCAGCGATACGGTTACGTAGGGTCGTTAAGTTTTGACCTACGGCATATTCGTTAATCTCGTTTAAGGTAGTCTCGTTATAATTGAGGCTTAACGCAGGGCCTTGATCATCCATCATTGCTTGGATATCAAACTGTGCACCTTGAGGCTGAGGACCCTGTAATACACGCTGAGCGGCATCACGTGTCTCAGTGTCTTTAAAGTGTAGTAGGAGGCCTTGCTGCACAACGTTAATACCTTTTACAGGAATACGCTCACCACGAAGGGTGCTACGAATCTCGCTACTGGCACTTTTTAGACGCTGCTCAAGGGCTTTGTTCATGTCCACTTCAAGCACAAAGCGCACCCCACCACGTAAATCTAAGCCAAGCTTTAGAGGCTTAGCACCGATGCTACGTAGCCAGTCTGGTGTCGTTTGCGCTAGGTTTAACGCAACCACATAGTCGTCACCAAGTTGTTGGCGTAAAACCTCTTGCGCTTTTAACTGAGCTTCGCCATTTTTTAGACGCAACAGCGCGCTGTTGTCAGCAAAGGTAGAATCGTGGTATTCGATACCCGATTCATCAAGAAGTTGTTTTGATTGTTCTAGTACATCTTCAGTCAATTCAGTACCTGCTGAGGCACTGGTAACTTGCACCGCAGGCTCATCAGGATATAAATTTGGCAGAGCATAAAGCCCAGCAATGATGAGTACGATGACGATTAAGAAATATTTCCAGGCAGGGTAATGCATAGTCGCTTCTTCACTTGAGGGAAGGTAAACAGTAGAGTGTTATTGATAGGCTAGGGTAGCATTATGCCAGGGAGTCTGCGGCGATGTATGTTATTAAATGAAGCAAATAACATCATCTCTATAATTAGCAGCCACTGCACATAAGCTGTCTATAAGCTATCTTGGCGTCACATAAATAAAGGCAACATCTGGTTTTATGTGGGTGCGCACTCTAAATTAAGTTGATTAAAATAATATAATCCAAAAACCAAGCCAAAGGAGAACCCTATCAGCCCAACTCTTGGATTATTCAAAGTTATGCCAAGCCGTTATTTCAAGCCGTCCATAGTGCCATTCGGTAATACTGAGATTACAGAGGCGCGCTGCACCATTACTTCGTTTCTGTCATTTAGACTCACAACCGCATAATCACCATCGATTGACTTAATTTTGCCCATTAGGCCGCCTGCGAAGATAACTTCGTTGCCAACCGTTAAAGAGTTCACCATGTTGCGGTGCTCTTTTGCACGTTTAGACTGTGGACGAATCACTAAGAAGTAGAAAATCGCAAAAATAGCCAGTGGGAATATCCACTGCATAATCATGGCAGGGCCGCCAGCCGCTTCAGGAGCAGCATGGGCTGCTTGAATAAATAAACTCATAATTAGTCCTTAAGGTTCGAGATATGATGTCTGTTAACAGACAACGTGTGTTGTCTGGGTATTCATATTGGACTTGCACAAAATCAACATAAATGATGACGAATCATTATTTATTTATCTGACGACAGTCGCTATAGTAGTTGGTACTAAAGACAGCGTTTACCCTGTTGAGTCAGTTATAAAACCTTTTGACTCTTGGTGTAAATTTTTGCGTAAATCCTAAATATATGTGGGTATAGTTATTATAAAATAACTGGCATAGTATCAAAAAAATGTGTCCTTGATAACACTTACTTTTAATCCTGTTAGGGTTGAGGTGATTTTTAAGCGATAAATTAAGCGTTGTTGTTAATAATAAATGTGTTTTGAGGCTTTAAAAAGGCAAATTGTCTGTCGCTTAATAGAAGCTAGGACTGCGTTTATCAGGCTCGTTTAAATGAATACTAGCAGCTGCGCTTAATAAACCGCTATAATCTCTTTATTATCAGCTGTTTTTATATTAAAAACTTCTTTAAAATTTGTTATCACTTTGAGGCTACTATGCGCTTTATTTTAATTATCTTATTATTTCTGATTTTTGGTTACGCTCTAGGTCTAGTACTGGTCAACGGTAGTGAAGTTGCGGTAAACCTTCTATTTACTCAATCACCTGCGATGAACTTAGGGCTATTACTTATCTTATGTATCGCACTGGGTGTGATTATTGGTATGTTATTGGCGCTGCTTCTGTTTAAAGTATTACAGAACAAATGGGAAATTAACCGCTTAAATAAAGAAAATAAGCGTCTACAAGAAGAGTTAAGACAAGCGACGATTGCTATCGACCGTCAAGCCAATGGCGCTACTGTTGATCATACGGTTTTTGTTGACTCACAAAACAAAGATGCGGCGTCTCCAGTTGCAGACCGTAACACACGACTATAGATATTTGGTTATCTAGGTAGGACAATTATCTAGGTAGGATCACCGGCAATACGCTATTAGAATTAAAACGACCAACTTGGTCGTTTTTTTATATCTTTAATTTGTAATCGTTTGAGCATAAATTTAGCGCTTTTAAGGGCCGTCCTATATACTATATCAGTTGGGTGCGACATCAATGAGTCTATTGACCTATTGTATCGTATCAGTTTAATAAGACCGTCAATTATTAGGGCGGTATATCTATTTTATATGCTTGGGAGGCAATGTGACTCAGAATCAGCCGCAGTCAGTTCAGCACAATACCGCGCAATTAATTACGCCAGATTCTCCAATCGTGGTGGCTTTGGATAAAGCATCTTTGAATGATGCCCTAAGCTTGGCTGATCAGCTTGATCCAAAGTATTGCCGCGTTAAAGTCGGTAAAGAGTTGTTTACCCGTTGTGGTCCTCAGATTATTAACGAGCTGCATAACCGAGGTTTTGAGGTCTTTTTGGACTTAAAATTCCACGATATCCCAAACACCACGGCGCAGGCGGTATTAGCAGCGGCAGATATGGGCGTCTGGATGGTCAATGTGCATGCAAGTGCTGGTCTAGAGGCGATGTCAGCGGCTAAGCAACGGTTGGTGGATGCCGGTTACGATACCTTATTGATAGCGGTCACAGTATTGACCTCAATGGGCGAGGAAGGGCTGCATCAACTGGGTATTAATACCCCAGTTAATGAGCAAGTCGAACGACTAGCACTATTGACTAAAGAAGCTGGACTAGATGGTGTAGTGTGTTCAGCGCAAGAAGCAACTCGACTAAAAGTACTTTGTGGTCAAGAGTTTCAGTTAATCACACCGGGTATACGCACCTTAGAAGATTCAACAGATGACCAAAAACGTATCTGTACGCCGCAGCAAGCGATGCAAAACGGCGCTGATTATTTGGTTATTGGCCGCTCTATTACCCAAGCAGCATCACCAACCGATAAGATGCTGAGCATCTTGAAGAGCTTGCAGGCGTAATAACAATAAAAGATAGCACAATACCTCACTATTCATGTTTATTGATAAGAGATTATGAAACTACAAATATTAAGTGACCTTCATATTGATAGCTATTCAAAAAGACAGCAGCCTCTGGGTAATATTCCTCAGACGGATGCAGATATTATCTTGGTAGCCGGCGATACCGCAAATAGTGATTCGGGTATGGTTTGGTTACAAGAACAGGCTCGCATCAATAACAAGCCGCTGCTAACTATTGCTGGTAATCATGAGTATTTCTCAGAAGATATCTTGAACTTTGATCAGCGACTATTGAGGTGGGATAACTTTGATGAGGATACTTTTAAAGGTTTGAGAGTACTACAGTGTCATCAATTCGATATCGATGAGGTGCGTATCTTAGGCTGCACCTTATGGACTGATTATCAGTATAATGCCACTGAGGAAACCCGAGACTCAGTCATGTCATTTATGCGAGATTACCGTCAAATTAGAGCCGGTGATCAGCTGTTTACGCCAGAGATATCAATGCAAATACACGCAAAGCATAGAGCATGGCTTAAGCAAGCGCTGATAGATGCGTATGAGGAGGGTAAAACAGTGGTGGTCATGAGTCACCATAGCGTTAGCCCAAAATCGGTTTCTCCCAAATATGCTGGTATGCCAAGTAATGCTGCATTTGTCACTGATTTTAGCCACTGGATGCACAAATCATGGGCACCGAAACTGTGGGTACATGGTCATACGCATGAAGCATTTGATTATATTGAGGGTAATACTCGAGTAGTGGTCAATCCGCGTGCTTATCCAGGTGAGGTGAGTAGCACTGAACTGGCGTTTGACTGGTCAAAAGTGGTTGAGGTTTGATAGAGCTGGCCTATGAAAAATAAAGCAGAGGTGTCAAATATAGTGACAATTAACGACACACAGCGCGCATTAGAGCCAAGTGATCAGCAAAGCAATGGTATAAGTGATAACACGGAGGCCAATAGCAATAGAGCGCAGTCTAAGCTTGGCTCCTACCGTTTAGCACCTGCGCCTTCGCATTTGCCTGAGAGTATGATTCGTTCGGTCAAGCACTTGCCTAATAACAATGAGCGTCTGCTTTTATTTACTCGGCACTCTTTGCGTGAGCGCTCAAATGGGCAAGGCTTTGCCAGTTACGATTTGCCATTAACACCAAAGGGCAGGGTACTGGCACGTTCATGGGGGCGATGGCTCTCTAATAATCTACCATACTCGTTAGATACGCACAGTATCGCCAGCCCCATTGGGCGCTGCATAGATACTGCAAAGCTAATGCAAGAGGGCGCAGGGGTTGATAACCCGATTATGCCTCAATCGTTATTGGTTGAGCCGGGAAGTCTGGTGACTGATGCAGTTCAAGCTAATGAGGTTTTTAAAGAAATTGGTGCGTTGAACTTTATCAATTCGTTTTTAAGAGATGAGTTGACCAGTACCAAAGTTGCTAAGCAAGGTGGGTTAGATATCTTATCGCTTTTATATGACTCACAGCCTAAGCCTGGGCATCTGTCATTGGCTGTTAGCCACGATACATTATTAGCAGCCTTTTTGGGTGTGATGATGCAGAATCAAGGTATAACTTGGGATGACTGGCCTAAGATGATGGAAGGGGTGTTCTTATGGTTTGATGATAAGCCATTTGAGCAAGCCACTGCAAACTTTATTTGGCGCGGTCAGACCTTTAGCGTACCAACATCACAGCTGATAGTGCCTTAGTTCTTAATTATAGAATCAAGTCTATTAAATTAAACGCCATCTATAAAGAAAGCCCCTGATACTGAGTATCAGGGGCTTTCTTTGGTCTTTAATCAATCAGTGTGTTAATAACAGTGACTGATTAAATAGCAATCTTAAGTCAATTAAGCTTTAAGTGCTTTGATTGCTTTGTTATAACGGCTCTTACGACGAGCTGCTTTGTTCTTATGGATAACGCCTTTGTCAGCCATACGATCGATAACAGGTACTGCTTTGTTATAAGCTTCAGTAGCCGCATCATAATCACCAGATGCGATAGCTGCATCTACTTTTTTCATGTAAGTACGGATCATTGAACGCTGTGAAGCAGCGTGCTGACGACGAGTGTTATTTTGACGAGCGCGTTTACGAGCTTGTGCAGTGTTAGCCACAGATGTCTCCTTGGTAGAGTTTAATTACTAAATTAGGACTCAGTATTAAATACTGATGAATATAAAAATCAATAGTTTATAGCAAAAACTAATTGACGCAAAATTGTATTTATAAAATTACACAAAACTTATAAATCAAATCAAGAGTCATTGATACTAAGCTTGCCTACTTTAGCCATTATGGATCTGAGACTATCCATTGGCTAACTTAAGTTAGCAATAGTGAATATCAGATAATCAAATTAAAGGATATTCACTATTTGGCAAGGTCACTACTAGAGCAGCCGATCTAGCAAATAACTCACTATTCATATTTGAAGGGTTTAACCTATCGCAGTGATGACTAGGGGGTGTGACGCCAGTAACACAAATTCGGAATATTATATTTGTGTGCAAATTAAAGCGGATAATTTTAACAAATTACGGCGGTTAATACAATGAAAACTAAGGCTTAAATAGAATTAACCGCATTATACCCTGTTTACTTCTTATCTAATTGTGAAGGTTCCGCTTTTACCACGATAGTTTTGGCTATTTTATCATGCAAACTGCGGCGCTTCTTATTGGCAATCATCATCACAAAATCTACAACCAAAATAACTTGACCAATGGTTGGGATGTTATATGCCAAATTGGTCAATAAAGTACGCATCAAAATTAGATTGGTGATAGAGGGCAATTTTCGGTTTTTTACATCCAAAATACGCACGCCAGTGATTAGCTTACCGATGCTTTGACCACGTTTTATCAGCATAAATACTTGTACAAAGAATAATGCTAGCAATAAAAGTGCAGACAGCAGCGCTAAATGGGAAGGCACAGATTCAGCAAGTTTACCCAACAGTGCAGGGTCTTGTGCAGCGGCACTCAGTTTGTCCATATCGAAGTTTAGCCCTGATAATAGCGGTACCAAACATAATAGGGCTAAAGCCTGATCAATAATTACCGCCACAATACGGCTGCTAATAGAGGCAAGCTCAAACGGACCGTCTTTGACCGCAAGTTTGCCTGCCTTAGTGGTTTTCACTGGCTTATTACCAATTTTAAAAGGTGAACGACTTGATGCAGGTGACTGCGTGGGTGCTGTGGGCTCTTTTTTGCCATACAGATCCGCAACGCTGACTCGTTTAGAGTCGCTATCTGTAGTAGGCGTAGCACTGCTGCCGTGGGGAGTATAGTGCATTAGTCCATTGGTCATCTCACCAACGGTTTGCCACTGTGCCATGCCTTCATGCCACATTAAGTCGCTCAATTCAACCTGACCGGTAGCAAGCATGCTATTGAGCTCTTCTAGGGTGTAAGGTCCAGCTTGGACCTGATTTCTTGCAAGAAAGATCTTCATTGACGCGATAACCTTTTTTAATGTGTCTAATATAGTGCTTTTATTGTACGTTAAGCTGAGTCATTCAGCATTATCTTAATAATAAGTGCCGCTCTAAACGTTATCTTTATCGATACGTAAAAATGCCTTAACTCTATTATAACAAGTGAGGGCATAAACCGATAAAACAAGCGGGTAGCGCTTAAAGAGTCTATAAGTTATTAGATAGCTTGAAGATAGATCTTAATTAAGTAGGCATAAAAAACAGCGACCACAACGATAATCATCTTATCATTGTGGCCGCTGCAATGATTAAAACAAAGTATTGCTCTGCTCATAATCATTTAAATGCTATCTCAAGCAGCTACTGTTATTTCACTGCTTAATGAGAAGGCGAATAGCTACTATTACTATTAGTTACTAGCCATTTGCATTGGTATCGTCTGCTAAGAACATCCAAGTATCAAGAACAGAATCCGGGTTTAGAGACACTGAGTCAATACCTTGCTCCATTAACCAGTAAGCTAAATCTGGATGATCTGATGGGCCTTGACCACAGATACCGACATATTTACCTTGCTTACGGCAAGCTGCGATAGCTAGTGAAAGCAGTTTCTTAACTGCAGGATCACGCTCATCAAATAGATGAGAGACGATACCTGAGTCACGATCTAGACCTAGTGTTAACTGAGTTAAATCGTTAGAGCCAATTGAGAAGCCATCGAAGTACTCTAAGAATTCGTCAGCTAATAGGGCGTTGGTTGGAAGCTCACACATCATGATAAGCTCTAGACCATTTTCACCACGTTTTAGACCGTTGCTTTCTAAGATTTCAATCACTTGACGCGCTTCATCAGTGGTACGTACGAATGGAATCATAATCTTAACGTTGGTTAAGCCCATGTCATCACGAACGCGTTTTAATGCACGACACTCAAGGTCAAAACAGTCACGGAAATTTTCAGATACATAGCGGCTTGCACCACGGAAACCAAGCATTGGGTTTTCTTCTGATGGCTCATACAGCTTACCACCGATTAAGTTTGCATATTCGTTAGACTTAAAGTCAGACATACGAACGATAACTGGCTGGCTCTTGAATGCAACTGCTAGCGTTGAGATACCTTCAACCAATTTGTCTACATAGAAATCTACTGGAGACGCATAGCCTGCGATACGCTCTTTAATCGCTTGAGACACTTCACGTGGTAGCGTGTTCATATTCAATAGTGCTTTAGGATGCACACCAATCATACGGTTGATGATGAACTCTAGACGCGCAAGACCAACACCAGCGTTTGGAATTTGTGTAAATGAGAACGCACGATCTGGGTTACCAACGTTCATCATAATCTTAAATGGAAGCTCTGGCATAGCGTCGATAGAGCTGCTCTTCACTTCAAAGTCTAATAGACCTTCATAGATAAAGCCGCCGTCACCTTCCGCACAAGATGCGGTGACTTCTTGACCATCAGACAAGACTTCAGTCGCATTACCACAACCAACGATAGCGGGTACGCCAAGCTCACGAGCGATAATCGCTGCGTGACAAGTACGACCACCACGGTTGGTGATAATCGCAGAAGCGCGCTTCATAACTGGTTCCCAATCTGGGTCAGTCATGTCAGACACAAGTACGTCACCGACTTGAACTTTGTCCATTTCGTGGATGCTATTAACAACACGTACTTTACCTGAGCCAACACGTTGACCGATTGAACGACCTTCACAAAGGATTTTAGCGCCTTCACTTTGGATTAAGTAACGTTCCATAACGTTGCGGTCTTGACGGCTCTTAACAGTCTCAGGACGGGCTTGAACGATAAATAACTCATTGGTATCGCCATCTTTCGCCCATTCGATGTCCATTGCTTGACCGTAATGCTTCTCGATGGTTAACGCTTGCTTAGCAAGTTCGGTTAACTCTTCAGTGGTTAATGAGAACTGGTTGCGCTCTTCTTTTTCAACATCAACAGTCTTCACTGAGCGAGTGGTGCTACCTTCATCGCCATATACCATTTTTTGATGCTTGCTGCCTAAGTTACGGCGAATAACAGCAGGTCTGCCTTCTTTAAGCAGCTCTTTAGATAGATAGAATTCGTCTGGGTTAACCGCACCCTGTACAACCATTTCACCAAGACCATAGCTTGAGGTGATGAATACGACTTCATCAAAGCCACTTTCTGTATCTAGTGTGAACATAACACCGGCTGCGCCCGTTTCTGAACGAACCATACGCTGAATACCAGCAGATAGGGCAACGCCTGCATGCTCAAAACCTTGGTGAACACGATATGCAATAGCGCGGTCGTTATATAGGGATGAGAATACTTCTTTAATAGCGATTAAGACGTTATCAATACCGCGGATGTTTAAGTAAGTCTCTTGCTGACCAGCAAATGAGGCATCTGGTAAGTCTTCTGCAGTAGCAGATGAGCGCACCGCAACAGCGATGTCTTCGCCGCCGCTCATGATTTCAAACGCTTCACGGATTTCTTTTTCTAGTGATTCAGGCAATTCTTGCTCGATAATCCAGTTACGGATTTTTTCACCAGTTTCTGTCAGTTTGTTAACATCTTCAACATCTAAGTTTTTAAGCTCATCATTGATTTTGTCTAATAAGCCTGTTTCAGTCAGAAAGTTATTAAATGCGTCGGCTGTGGTTGCAAAACCGCCAGGAACACTAACCCCAAGGTCTGATAAGTGGCTAATCATTTCGCCTAACGAGGCATTTTTACCGCCGACTTTATCGACGTCGTTTTTGCCTAACTTGTCAAGGGTAATAACTTGCGGTGCTGTCATGATAACTCCAGGAAATAAGGTTATTTTTCTAAATTATACCGCTATTTAAGTCGTTTGTGTATAGGTGTGCACGATTATACGAATATACGAACGAGCCATAAATTTTAGATGACCTCATGTTTTAAGTAAGGCCGCTTAAAATATAGACATCGTAAAAACGAGAAGACCTTACGGTTGCCATCTACGGTAATTGGATGTGATGCGACTATAACATTGAACTGATTTGTGAGTCCACGCCGCAAAATGAAGAGGGGGCAATTTAGGATAGGCAACGCCTTAACCAAAAAGCACTAATTATTTGCTAAATACATCGTATTTATTTTATTTATAGCTAGTTTTCAATTGATTTAGTTAAATAAAAAATTAAATTTGTGAAATAAATTTAATCATAAGCTGTTTTATTTATGGTTTCAATTTTAACAATATGGACCTGTTAAATAACCATAGTAGAATCAGTTAAAGGCAACTGTGATTGTAGCAATAGTTATTTTGTGCTGTAAAGTCGCAGGTCATAAAAATAGGATTGATAAACAAAATTAGGCTCATTGCTGTTAAAGGCGTATAAATAGTTATGCTTCTTAAACACCTTAAAGGGGCATAATTTGTTACCATAGAACCATTATTTTTATCGGCTTATTCGGTGTTCCTGATATGTTGTCATGTCTTTGTTAATACTGATTGAGTCAGGCTACTCTCCTCTTCTAGTTTAATGACTTATGCCTATTGAGCCATTAAGCCTCTATATAAGATATACGCCTGCTAAGGATTTTTATGGATAATCTCATCAATACCTTGTCTGCCAAACCCACGATTCAAAACCGCAGTGCCCTTGCTGTTGATAAGCCTCAAGTGATTCGAGTGGCCTTTTTTATCTCAGATGGTACAGCGATTACCGCAGAAACTTTGGGCCGATCAATTCTAAGTCAATTTGCAAGCGTGCCGTTTGAAACCCGTGTTATTCCTTATGTAGATAGCATTGAGATGGCACAGGCAGCCGTTGCGCATATTAACAAGGCCTATCAAGAAACCGGTATACTACCGCTGGTCTTCGATACTATTGTTGATTCAGAAATTCGCGAAGTGATTAATTCTGCTCAGGCCTGTAATTTGGATATGTATGAGGGGTTAATTGGGCGTATTACAGATGAGATTGGGGTAGAGCCGGATGGTCATTCAGGGCATGCCCATGATGATGTGGATTCTGAAACCTATAAATCACGTATTGATGCTGTGCATTTTGCGTTAGACAACGACGATGGGGCGCGTACCCGTCATTATGATATGGCAGATATTATCCTAATTGGTGTATCACGTTCAGGTAAAACGCCAACGTCTTTATATTTAGCGCTGCAATTTGGTATTCGAGCGGCCAACTACCCACTAACCGAAGATGATTTGTTTGATAATCAGTTACCAAAAGCACTACAGCCTCACCGCGGTAAGCTATTTGGCTTAATAATTGATACTGAGCGTTTGCAAAAGATTCGTCAAGAACGCCGAGCCGGTAGTCGCTATGCCAGTTATAAGCAGTGCGAAGAAGAGCAGCGTGCGATTCAGGCAATTTATATGACCCAAAGTATTCCAAGCCTCAATGTCTCAGAGATGTCAGTTGAAGAGATTGCAACTCGTATTTTACAAATTACTGGCCTAAAACGCCGTATTGGTTAAACCCTTAATAAAAGATTATTTGTGGTCATAGTGAGGCATTGTAACGTGTAATATACGTTATAAGTGGCCGCTTACGCTGACCTAGAAGCACAAAATTGATATAATGTCACAAACCCTATTTATAACAATAAGAGGATGGTATGTCTAAAAAACAGAAAGGCGACGAAACCAACGATATCAAAAGTGGTGACAAAAAAGAGGATAGCGAAGTGTCTAATCAAGACAGTGGTAGCGCGCCAAGTACAACGCCAGAGGCGACCAAAGCAAAAGTCGGTAGTAAAGGTTCTTTAGGCGATAATCTATTTCATCCTAATCTTATTAGTCCGCTTGATAACGATCGTATTCGTATCAATTCAGGTTTTACACGCGATTCTGAACGCATCAAAAACGACAAGCATGACTTTGAATATGATGCGGTCGTGATTGGTGCCGGTCCTGCCGGTGAAGCCGCAGCGATGAAGCTTGCTAAATCTGGTAAAAAAGTGGTTGTGGTTGATCCGCGTACCCAAGTCGGTGGTAACTCGGCGCATGTGGGTACCATTCCAAGTAAAGCACTGCGTCAGTCGGTATTCAACTTAATTAACTATCGCCGTGACCCTTTATTTTCACAAGGTCTTGATTATTACCAAGTACCGCTGAATAAAGTATTGACCAAAGCCCGTAAAGTGGTGCGTAGTCAAGTTGAAACCCATACCCGTTTTTATGAGCGTAACCAAATCGAAGTGCGTCACGGTTGGGCAAGCTTCGTCGACAAACACACGCTTAATATTGAATTGGGCGATGGGATGGGCTACGAGACAATCACTTTTAATAAGGCGATTATCACCGTTGGTAGCCGCCCATATCACCCAGACTTATTAGACTTTGATCACCCACGGGTGTTTGATTCTGACAAAATCCTTCAGATGGATTATGTGGTCAAAAAAATCATCATCTATGGTGCTGGCGTGATTGGCTGTGAATATGCATCAATCTTCACCGGTCTTGGCTACAAAGTTGATCTGATTAACAACCATGATGAGCTCTTAAGCTATCTGGACAAAGAGATTAGTGATGCTCTAGCGCACGACTTTAGACAGTTTGGTGTGTTGGTTCGTCATAATGAAGAAATCGAGAAGCTAGAGACTTTTGATGATTATGTGGTTCTACATTTAAAGAGCGGTAAACGCATCAAATCAGACGCTATTCTTTGGTCAAACGGCCGTTCAGGTAATACAGAAAGCTTGAACTTAGATGCCATTGGTCTAAAAGCCAATAACCGTGGTCAGTTAAAAGTTGATGATACTTATCGTACAGAAGTTGATAATATTTATGCTGCTGGTGATGTGATTGGCTGGCCATCGCTTGCATCTGCTGCTTATGACCAAGGCCGCTGTGCCGCTGCCTTTATGGTAGGCGATGAAGATGCTGAACCGGTATCTAGCGTACCAACTGGTATTTATACCATTCCTGAAATCTCTAGTATTGGCAAGACTGAGCAAGAGTTAACCGATGAGAAAGTACCTTATGAAGTTGGTCAGGCATTCTTTAAGCATCTAGCGCGTGCTCAAATTATCGGTGAGCGTACTGGGGTATTAAAAATATTATTCCACCGTGAGACGTTAGAAATTCTAGGTATCCATTGTTATGGTAACCATGCGTCAGAGATTATTCATATTGGACAAGCGGTTATGAAGTCTAATAACACGTTGGAATACTTTGTAAATACTACCTTTAACTACCCAACGATGGCAGAAGCTTACCGTGTAGCAGCTCTTAATGGATTAAACCGAGTGTTCTAAGGCTATTGAACCAAAAAAGTATTATTCAATAAGTAATTTAATAAGATTTCTTTAATAAGGACCGCAACTATGCGGTCCTTTTTTATTGTCGTAAACTATCATTCAAAAGATTTAATAAATCATACGCTCTCTCATCTGTATTACTGCCTCATAGCCTTAAAAACCCTATCTCGAAACTATCAACATTTATTAAGAAGTTAAACTATCAAATGTCATTAAAACTTAATAAGACTTTGACATAGTGAGGCGTATTAAATCGAGTCAGTAATTCAACACAAATAATAAAAACTAGAATTGGGGAAATATATGAAAGCCGATGCTAAGGACAATGAGATTGTAGAGGTAGGCTCACCTAAGGTTAATATCATATTCGCTTTATTATTGACGGTAACCACAGCCTACTTTATCTGGTGGGGATTAGAGTATACCAATAATTATCCTGTCATATTTATAACCGCCACTTTGTTTGGCGTATTTATGGCATTCAATATCGGTGGTAACGATGTTGCAAACTCTTTTGGTACATCGGTAGGTGCGGGTACATTAACCATACCACAAGCACTAGGGGTGGCAGCCGTTTTTGAGGTCAGTGGTGCAGTCATTGCAGGTGGTGAGGTTACGGATACCATTCGTAAAGGGATTGTTGATCTCAATGGGTTGACCATTGAGCCTATGCAGTTTGTTTTTTTGATGATGTCAGCGTTATTGGCGGCCGCAATTTGGTTATTAATTGCGACTAGGAAAGGTTGGCCAGTGTCTACCACACATGCCATTATTGGTGGCTTAGTGGGTGCTTCCATGGTACTCGGATTTACCTTAGCTGGGTTCAATGGGTCTGTTCAAACCGTAAAATGGGATAAAATTGGGCTTATTGCCGTGTCATGGGTGTTGTCACCTTTGCTAGGTGGGGCAGTGTCCTATGCTTTATTTTATCAGATCAAAAAATATATTCTAAGCTATAACGATTCTGCGGCAGAAGTTTTAAAGCGGTTGCATGAAAAAAAGCAGTTAGTGAAACAACAGGATAAAACCGCCTTTGAAAACTTAACTGAAATGCAAAAACTGGCGTACACCAGCTCTCTTGCGCGCGATGCGCAAGCCTATCAAGAGGAAAATATTAGTGAAGAAGATTTAGAGTCTGACTACTATAAAAAGATTTATCAAATTGAGCGTGAGCGCTATGAAGTAGACGCGTTCAAGGCATTACAAACATGGGTGCCATTAGTTGCGGCATTTGGGGGAGCAATTATTAGCTCAATGCTCTTATTTAAAGGACTTAAAAACCTACATTTAGGCCTCACTACTTTAAATAACTTTTTGATTATGGGTATGGTTGCTGCCATTATTTGGATGGCAGTATTCATCTATGCCAAGTCTCTTGAGAATAATAATAAAAATTTGCCTAAAGCGACGTTCATTTTGTTTAGCTGGATGCAGGTGTTTACAGCGGCTGGATTTGCCTTTAGTCATGGGTCAAACGATATTGCTAATGCTATCGGTCCTTTTGCTGCTATTATAGATGTCCTAAAAACGGGAGCAATGAATCAACAGGCGGCAGTGCCAACTTTGGCGATGATAACATTTGGTGTGGCTTTAATAGTAGGGCTTTGGTTCATCGGTAAAGAGGTGATTCAAACGGTCGGTACCAATTTAACAAAAATGCATCCAGCTTCGGGCTTTTCAGCTGAGTTATCAGCCGCAGCGGTAGTAATGGGTGCGTCACTATTGGGCTTACCGGTTTCAAGCACCCATATTTTAGTTGGGGCTGTACTGGGTATTGGTCTTGTCAATCACAATGCAAACTGGGGTCTAATGCGTCCTATCGCTATGGCATGGGTGTTGACCTTACCCGTAGCCGCGGTCATAGCCAGTGTCGCCTTCTTACTACTCAATATATTATTTTAATTAAATTGGGGCGTAATGGGTTGTTTTACTGATAATGATTTACCTATAGTACGTCAGTTGGATTATAAATATTTAACAAGTTCAAACGATACTTAAATGAGATGACGTTTTAATTTACTCTATAATGTATCTTAGAAGACTGCTAGTGAGCAGTCTTTTTTTTAGACTATTATAAAAAAACTCATTTACGATGATTTGACTAAACAACCTAACAAGCTAGCAACTATACAATTTGGCAACCTAATAACTTGGCACTTAAAAACTTGCAAGTTTGAATAGGCTAGTGTTGAATAACGGAAGAAGAAGCTCAACTACTCCTATTTCATGACACAAGTTTAACGTCTCTAAAAGCGTGAATGATATACAAATAAGGATTTAACAATGACAACACAAACTTATGATGAAAATAATGTATTTGCTAAAATGCTAAAAGGCGATATTCCTTGCCATAAGGTATATGAAGATGATAAAACCCTCGCCTTTATGGATATTATGCCTCAGGCTAAAGGTCATGTATTGGTGATTCCAAAACAACAAGCGGTGGATTTAAGTCAATTAGAGCCTGAATATGCCAGTGCTGTATTAATGACTGCAAAAAAAGTCATGCAAGCTCAGCGTCAAGTGTTTAATCGAGAAGGCATTGTACAGATGCAATTAAATGGCGCAGAAGCTGGTCAAACCGTCTTTCATTACCACGTGCACCTGATTCCATCGAGTATTCATGAGCTTGGTAAACACGCAAACGGTCAAGCAGATATGGCTGAACTTGCTAAACAAGCTGAGCAGCTATCAGCAGCAATCGCTAACGACTAGTTTTTAATGCCAGTTTACCAAATAGAAAAAACCTTAGCTAAAACAACAATAGAATAAAGGGGATTTACGCCCCTTATTTTGAATGTTTATTCATTACTTAAGATAGGGTTCTGTACTATAGTGGCAATGGTCTCTAGATAGTTATCATAAAGCACGTTGACCTCTGACTGCTACTCAGGTTTTGTCGGGTAATGTGATTGAACAGGGAAGAATATTTTATGATTAAACCTACTAAGTCAACCATTCTCATTCCCGTCTTTCTTCCGGCGGTTATTGTGTTAGTGCTATTAGTCATAGGCACCATCGCTAACCCAGAAATGGCAGGTGATTTCTTCGGTCAGGTCTTAAATTATACCACCAGTACCTTTGGCTGGTTTTATATGCTAGCGGTGGCACTGTTTCTAATTTTTATTATCGTCTTGGCGTTTTCCTCCTACGGTAATATTAAACTTGGGCCTGATCACGCTGAACCGGAATACAAGTTTAGTGAATGGTTTGCGATGCTTTTCTCCGCAGGTTATGGCATTGCCTTATTGTTCTATGGTGTTGCTGAACCGGTGATGCATTTTTCCGCACCACCAAACTCAGCCCCTGAAACGGTTGCTGCAGCCAAAGAAGCAATGCAGATTGCCTACTTCCATTGGGGCTTCCATACGTGGGCGATTTATACATTTGCGGGTCTGGTTTTGGCTTACTTTAGCTTTCGTCACGGGCTGCCATTGTCGATGCGCTCGACCTTATATCCACTAATTGGTGAGAAGATTTACGGTCCTATCGGCCATGGTGTCGATGTTATTGCTTTGTTAGCGACGATTTTCGGTGTAGCGACAACGCTGGGCTTATCTGTGTCTCAGATTAATGCCGGTTTAAATTATTTATTGCCTGACTTGGTACCGGTCGGTACTACGGTGCAGATTATTAGTATTGCGTTGATTACTACGGCCGCTCTGGTATCCGTTCTGTCTGGTATGGATAAAGGGATTAAGCGGCTGTCTATACTGAACGTTATCTTAGCAACGCTATTGATGCTATTCGTCTTTATAGCTGGACCCAGTGTATTTATCTTAAATGCCTTTATGGAGAATACGGGAAGCTATCTAAATAATATCGTTGAACGTGCGTTTAGTTTGCAAGCTTATGTGCATACCGATTGGATTGCCAGTTGGACACTGTTTATTTTCGCATGGACTATTGCGTGGTCGCCGTTTGTCGGTACCTTTATTGCTAAGATTAGCCGCGGCCGTACCATCCGTCAGTTTGTTTTAGGCGTATTGTTTACGCCGGTTATTTTCACCTTTTTCTGGTTCGCAGTCTTTGGTGATACTGCTTTAAACCTGATTATGGTAGAGGGCTACGATACATTAATTAGCCAAGTACAAGCCGACAAGTCAATTGCCTTATTTAAATTATTTGAAGCATTGCCGTTTACTCGAGTGGTGTCTTATATTACGGTAATACTGATCATCACCTTCTTTGTCACTTCATCAGATTCAGGGTCGTTGGTAATTGACTCAATTGCTTCAGGAGGTAGACCAACACCGCCATGGCAGCGTACGTTTTGGGTAGTAATTCAAGGTGTAGTAGCGGCGGTATTATTATTAGCCGGCGGTTTGACAGCGTTACAAGCGGTTGCCATTGTCAGTGCGCTACCATTTACGATTATTCTACTGATTGCCATGGGCGGCATGTGGCGCGCGCTGATTATTGAGGAACACCGTACCAAAAGCTTGGCACAAGACAATCGTCTACCGCCGCATTTGCTGACGCCTAGCTCTTGGCGAGAGCGTATTGATTATTTGACCAAGCAGCCGAGTAAAGAGGAGGTACTGAGCTATATCAACTCGGTCGTATGGCTTGCCATGAAAGAAGTCTCGACAAAATTTGCTGAATCAGGGTGGGAAACCTCAGTAGAATCAGACGACGTTAATGATCGGGTTATTTTAGAGTTGCAGCGTGGTGAGGATGTTGAGTTCTGGTATGAAGTACGCTTAGAGGAAGAAGCGTTGCCCGAGTACTATGAAGAGTCGAATCCAAAGCTTGCGCAGTCGCATCATTACCGTGCCGGTGTATTCTTACGCCGTGGTGGTCAGCCGTATGATTTGTACGGTTATCAATCAGATGCGGTGATTAATGACATTATTGATCAGTTTGAGAAGTATTTGCACTTCTTGGAGGTTGCGCCTGATAGCTTGCCATGGCGAATGCAGGCGCATGATGACGGGCTTGTTGTTGATGAGGTGAGCGTGTTTGATATAGAGTCAGATAAGTAGATGAAGTCTTTATTCCATAAAATGCGGTAACGATTAAAAAATGCGGTAACGATTAAAACTTGAGTTTTGATAGCGAGTCTTTACAATACGGGCTTGTCCTTTAGAGGGCAGGCCTTTTATGTTTTAGGTATTTATCCTCAAGGGTAAATATTTTATTGCTATAGTCAGATAAGTCTAAAATGGTTACAAGGTAAGCGAGCGCAAATACGATAAGTGTAGGCTTATCAAGGTTAACGCCGTAACCGTTTAGTCGTTCGCCGACTATATTTACTAATTTAGCTATTGAGTGGCACATGACCTCGAATCCAACAGATACCCAAAGCGAAACTCAGCATCCATTATTACAGCCGCTATATATAGGCGGGCTTGAGATTAAAAACCGGCTGATGGTGGCACCGATGGCGGGGGTGACAGACAATCCTTTTCGCCGACTGTGCAAATCATTTGGTGCCGGTCACGCAGTCAGTGAAATGATGACAGCAGATGCCACGCTTTATGCGCACAAAAAGTCGCTGTTTAGAGCCAATTTTGATGGCGAGATAGCACCAATATCAGCACAAATTGCTGGTGCCGATGTCGATAAATTAGCAGAAGCGGCTCGTTATCAGGTCAATAACGGGGCACAAATTATTGATATCAATATGGGCTGCCCTGCCAAAAAGGTATGCCGCAAGCTGGCAGGTTCTGCGCTGCTCAAAGATGAAGACTTGGTCGCCCGTTTGCTTGATGCCACTGTTGCGGCTGTCGATGCGCCAGTTACCTTAAAAACACGTTTGGGTTATGAAAACGGTCAAGAAAATATTTTAAGAGTTGCCAAGCGTGCCGAAGAAGCCGGCATTGCTGCTATTGCCATTCATGGTCGTACGCGTGAAGATAAATATGGCGGACAGGCGCGTTATGAGCTTATTCGTGAAGTAAAAGAACTGGTTAATATTCCTGTTATTGCTAATGGCGATATCGATAGCCCGCAGAAGGCGATTGAGGTCTATAACAAAACTGGCTGTGATGCGATTATGATAGGGCGTGCCGCACAAGGTCAGCCGTGGCTATTTCGAGATATTGCCCATTATCTGCAGATAGGCGAGACGTTAGATGCGCCTGATATCGATCAATTAAGAGAAATCGTATTAACCCATCTTGAAGAGCTGTATGCCTTTTATGGGGAATACTCAGGCTGCCGAATTGCGCGTAAGCACATCGCATGGTACACCTCTGGCATTGAGGATTCGAATGCCTTTAGACAGGCCATGTATGGTGAGGAGACGACGTCAGGCCAATATAAAGTCGTCGATAAATTTTTATCTGCTCAGCATTTAAGAGAAAGCTAATTTCATTTATATTAAATGAAAGCACCACTAGGCTTATCAAGTGATTTGAGGTAAATTTAAGCGACCGGTATGACGCTTATTAAACGATTCTACCGCACGCTTTTTATATGAGAATGCCCCTATGTCTGATACCAATGTTCAGCCTCAGTTTAATCAAAACATGCCTCAGTCTAGTGCTAATCATGATGCTGAGCCTGTCATTTGTGTTAATCATTTATCTATTAAAGCTGATACGCTAAGCTTAGTGGATAGCCTCTCATACCAAATTCGCCGAGGTGAGACATTAGCGATAGTGGGTGAGTCAGGCTCAGGTAAATCCCTATCGAGTTTAGCTATTTTAGGGCTGTTGCCAGAAGGTCTCATGGTACAAGCAGAGGTGCATCTGCAAGGTGCTGGCGAATTGCCGATCAGTCAGCACCCAAACGACAATACAAAAAACATCATTAATCGAGAAAAAGTATTTAAGGCTATTCGCGGTAATAAGATAGCTATGGTGTTTCAAGAGCCGATGACGGCGCTTAATCCGCTACATACCATAGACAAGCAGATTGCTGAGAGTCTGCGTGTAGCCGGTGTGGCAAAGTCAGAAATTAAGCCACGCATCCTTGAGCTGTTAGCCGATGTTAATATTAAAGATGCTGCAGCGAAGCTTAATCGTTATCCACATGAGCTGTCAGGTGGGCAACGTCAGCGGGTGATGATTGCGATGGCATTGGCACAAAACCCCGATATTCTAATAGCCGATGAGCCGACCACTGCACTAGATGTGAGTCTGCAACACGAGATATTACAGCTGCTTGATAGACTCAAAAAGCAGCACGGTATGGCAATGCTGCTGATTAGCCATGACTTAAATCTAGTGCGCCGTTATAGCAATCAGATTATTGTTATGCGTCAAGGTCAGGTTATTGAGCAAGGCGACAGTGATGCGCTGTTTGCCAATCCGCAAAGTGAATATACTAAGTCGCTGATTAACCAAGTTTTTGGTCAGCCGCTACCTATCCGCACGGACACAGCATCTAAAGTCGCCATCAGAGTACAAAATCTATCAGTGGCCTTTCCTGCTAAAAAGTCACTCTTTGGCGGGGTAAGTCAGTGGATGCACGCTGTCAATAATATCAGCTTCATTTTAGTGCAAGGCATGTCACTAGGTATTGTCGGTGAGTCCGGCTCAGGTAAGACGACCTTAGCATTGGCATTATCTCGATTATTGAGTCATCAGGCCAAAGTGACCGGTAAAATTGATATTAATGGCACTGATATAAATAGCCTAAGCAAATCGAAGCTACGTGATTTTCGCTCACATATCCAGATGGTGTTTCAAGACCCCTTTGCTAGCATCAATCCTCGATTTAATGTCATGCAAATTATTGAGGAGGGACTGCTGGTACAAGGTGTCAACAAACAGCAGCGCAGCCAAGCGGTATTAGACGCTTTAAGAACGGTACATTTGCCTGACAACTTTGTACACCGCTATCCACATGAGTTATCTGGCGGTCAACGTCAGCGTGTGGCTCTGGCAAGAGCACTAATTATGCGCCCGCAAGTTATTATTCTGGATGAACCTACCTCTGCACTTGATAGCAGCACTCAAGTGGCTATTGTGCAGTTACTACGCGACATTCAGGCACAATTTAATATCAGTTACTTGTTTATTAGCCATGACCTGAAGGTAGTACGGGCTTTATGTCAGCATATTATGGTGATGCGAGCAGGGGAGTGCATTGAATACGCAAGTAGTGAGCAGTTATTTGATAATCCGCAGCATCCGTATTCACAGCTATTGGTCGCTACCAATCAGGATGATTTATAGTCATTTATAGTTAAGTGATATTTGTAGATTAAAAGTCAGTGAGCAATATACTAGGGCGTGTGGAACATTCGCAAATTAGCACTGCTGATAGCTAAAATTGTTTCAGACTAGGCGTAAACCGTCGTTAATGTCTAGACCTTGACTAGGTTTGCAACAACGTCTGGGGCGATTTTAGCATCAGCCTCACTCGAGCACAGCTCTCGCCTTGCGAACGGGCAAAGCAGTGCTTTGCTTAATCCGTTCTCAGGGGCGGGACTCTTTTTTGCCAATATACTGCGAAATTGTCTAACTTAGAATGACTAAGCGTCAAAAATTTCACTGCATATTGACTAAAAAATAGTCGCCGCCAGTGCCATGGTTGAATGTTCCACACGCCCTAATAAATAAAGCAAAAAAATAGCACCTAAGCAAGGTGCTATTTTTTATGCGTAGTTGCTAAGAACCACAGTTTATTTAGCATAAACCATCAGTTACGGTATCTACAGTTTGGACTGAGGCACTGCCGATAAGAATTCATTACGGGCTTGCACGTCAGTTTTATACACGCCTAGCATAGAGGTGGTGCGTGTGCTTGAGCGCTGTTTATTGACACCACGCATCATCATACACATGTGCGAGGCATCCATGACTACAGCGACGCCGCGACAACCCGTGACCTCCATAATGGCTTCAGCAACCTGCTCGGTTAAGTTCTCCTGAATCTGTAAGCGGCGTGCAAACATATCTATAATACGCGCAACTTTAGATAGGCCCAATACTTTGCCATCGGGCAGATAACCAACATGAGCCACACCATAGAAAGGCAATAGGTGGTGTTCACATAAAGAGTAGAACTCAATGTTGTGTATTAGTACCAGTTCTGAGTTATCGGTTGGAAATACCGCTTGATTGGTGACTTCCTCTAAGGATTGATGATACCCTTGGGTAAGATAACCAAAAGCCTTTGCCGCACGGGTCGGAGTATCTAGTAATCCTGGACGGCTTAAATCCTCACCGGTTGAGGCGATGAGTTTGGCATAAAGATCTGGGCTAGGTAGCCTTGGATCTAGTGGCGTATTTGACGAATTTGAATTAGAATCACACATAGTCATCAGTAGCAAAATAAAAGAATGCTATAGCTTAACGGCTATAGATAAATTGTAAAGGTCTTTGTCAAAAAATAGCGGATTATTTTTAAATTTTCATCGAAAATGCTCGTATTAGAATAATAAATCTTGGAGTTTAACTATGTTGTTACATGGAAAGCGATTTGTGGTGACCGGCATTGCTAGTAAATTATCAATCGCTTGGGCAATTGCAGAAGCATTACACCGCGAAGGGGCGTCACTAATTCTGACTTATCCTAACCAAAAAATGAAAAAACGAGTGGATATGGCCGCAGAAAAATTTGGTGCAGAATTGGTTGTCGCTTGTGACGTCTCATCGGATGAGCAGATAAAAGACTGCTTTGATACGGTCAGCGAGCATTGGAGCGATGGCATCGATGGTGTGGTGCATGCCATTGGATTTGCACCTGCTGAAGAGCTCAATGGTGATTTTACAGACGTCACTACTCGTGAGGGTAGTGCGATTGCGCATGATATCTCTGCTTATAGTTTTGTCGCGTTGGCAAAAGCATCACGAGAGCTATTAGCAAAACGTAAAGGCGCATTACTGACATTGACCTATCAAGGCAGCACCTCAGTATTGCCTAATTATAATGTTATGGGTATGGCAAAAGCCAGTCTGGAGGCCAGCGTGCGTTATCTGGCTGCGTCCTTGGGTCCTGAAGGTATCCGAGTCAATGCAATCTCTGCTGGGCCAATTCGTACCTTGGCAGCCAGTGGTATTAAGTCATTTCGTAAAATGCTCGATGTTAACGCCAAAATAGCACCGCTACAGCGTAATGTCAGTCAGATAGAGGTCGGCAATGCCGCCTTATTCTTATTGTCACCTTGGGCGTCTGGTATTACGGGTGAGATATTGTTTGTCGATGGCGGCTTTAATACCGTGGCCATGAGCGATGCATTACTAAATATGGATGATGATTCAGACAGCTAATTGATAGTCAGCGAACTACTAAATTGTTACAGTGTTAACCTCTCTAAGCCTACTTTTGTAGTACTGGCGCTCGGTCGAGTTGTTGCTATTTTAGATTTCTCTGACCCTAATTGATATCAATATATTGGGTGTAATGGACAAAATTCAGGCTAAAAACGAGCGGTTAGTCTCTAATGGACAAAATTCAGGCTACCCTTCAGAGTATGTCATTAAAAAGTTGTTAATAAACTTAAGCTTACGTTGTTTATTGAGCCCATTATGACTGCTTAATTGGCGTTTTAACTCGCTAAACAAACCTTCTAGAGAATTAGTTGTATTTGGAATGTTTAAGTCATCTAATTTTCTAGAAGTGAATAACCAATCACTATTTACTCGCAAGCTTCTATAAGCACTTCTAAGACGCTTATGGGTGTACCAAGTCTTACCAGTATCTATATTGGTACTACGCTCATTTAAGTAGTCCTCATGAGTCAAATACCAACTATCTAGAGCTTGAATGAACGTTGTCTTATCATAATCCTTTATATTTAAAGCTAGCTGTCTAAGTGCAATACTTGCGATATTTTGAGGCCTACGAGTTAAGTATCGAGTGATGATCTGTAGTTGATGAAACTGGCACATTTGTATCGGTATATCTTTAAACAAAGCATTAAGACCTCGTCTTCCATCGCAAGTAATGCTAGTGATATCAATGCCTTGTGATTTTATATGCTCTATTCCCAGTTTATACAGAGCGTTGGTCTCATAGTGAATAATACGGTGGTGTAATACCGCTTTGCTTGTATAGTCGAGAAATACCATTAAGCCAAATGTTCTACCAAAGTAGGTCGTGTCCATCACTATGTTGGCACGAGTAGGTAGCTTATTAAGTGACTTTATCTCAATTGTATCTAGTCGCCTTTGTATGGTCTTTATGCTACAGCCATACTTATGAGCAAGTTGTTTATAAGTCTGTTTACCTTGAGTATATTCTTGCCACAAAGTTGTATTATTGAGCCGCCTGCCACCTAAAAACTGCCGATTACAAACAAGGCATTTGTACTGCTGTTTCCCTGATTTATAACCATTCTTTTTAGTGTGTTTTTCACCACAAAAAGGGCAGTTTTTTGATTCATGGCTTTCAATCCTTGCAAATACTTATAGTATATAGCTTTAAAGGGGGTGTCAGCCTGAATTTTGTCCATTACACCATATATTGGTATCAATAAAAAAGAAGACGCCTAAATTAGGCGTCTTCTTTTTGTTTAAAAGGTGCGTAAGACAAATTAGCTGTCTTTTTCTTCTTCATGATCTTCATGCTCGTGCATGCCTTTCATCATATCTAACGCACAGTCATCAGTACGCTGCTGATCTTGTTTATCTAAATGATCTTGGTTAATATCGTTACGTGCCATTTTGGTCGTTTTATCAGTTTTGTTTGTCATGATTGCTGTCTCCTACAAATTATTGCTCTATTTGATGTCTAATTTTGTTGTTGTCCCTTTTAGTCATAATAGAGGGGGCTTATTACCTCTACTAAATCATAAGTTTATTATAGAAGGAAATCTCGCTCAGTGTGTTTACATATGTAAACTAATATTTTATAAGCGTAAATTTGTAAATGGCCTAAATAAAGATGTGCTAATAACCTGATTAGAAGTCTAACCATACCCAACTGTTTTCAAGCCAAGCCATAACAGTTTGTACAGATAATTTGTCCGTTAATGATAAGTCTTCTTCACTTAATGACTCACCATCTGCCAAGCGCCTTAATAAGCTGGCTTCAAAATCACTAATATCATTCAAATATTGACCGTTCGCGTAAAGGCGCAGCTCATTATCAATATGCGTATAGATAAGACGGCTACTATAGTCTGGGCGAAGTACAGCGCCTTCATATAACGCTTGCTGTAACTGTTGAGCATCTAGCGACTCTTCTGGAATAAGCAGCTCATATTCACGCTTACTGACCACTTCACTCACGGCTTGCTCAATAATCTTATCTCCCTTGGGCGACTGTAGCATTTCAAGTAGCTGTGCTTTAATCTGGTCAATACTGGCTTTATCTAACTGACCTGCCGGCTGCATCGCTTGCTCAAGTAACATAGGCACAAAAAGCGACGCATCGGTAGTGGCCGTATCGACCAAACTATCCAATACTTGCATCACGTTCGGACGTCTAAAGCCAAATGAAAAGGTTAGACAGTCATCTTGAGCAACCCCATAATGCGACAGCTTAGGCGGTACATACAGTACGTCGCCAGGCTCTAATATCTCATCAAAGATAATATCGCCCATGTCATCAAAAATACGAATCGGCTGATTTGGAATAAACTCAGTGGTTAAGTCGCAGTATTTGCCCAGTTGCCAGCGTCTATGACCATAGCCTTGAGCAAGGAACACATCATAGTCATCATAATGCTTGCCCACAGATCCGCCAGAAGGTGCATACGACACCATAATATCGTCACGCTGCCACTGCGGAATAAAGTCAAATGCATTCCATAATAGACCAAGCTCTGGTGACCATTGTTCTAAGTTCTGTACCAGTACCGTCCATTGTTCAGGTAAATCAGCAAACATCTCTTCAGATAGTGGGCTTTGTTGCAGTTTCCATTGCTCGTTTTGTTCGCTATCATTGTCTATTTTGTGCTGAGTAATCAAGCGGGCAGTTGCTGCTTCATCTAAGCTGAGGCCTAAAATATCCTCAGGCTCAAACATATCAGCAAGTTGCGGTAAGCCTTGTTTGATTAACAACGGCTTTTTTTGCCAATATTCTGCCAAAAACTGTTCAGGGGTAATATGATCCGGTAAGCAAAAATTAAGTGCGCTCATTGATAAGTCCATGTCATACGATGAATAAAAGTGTCGAGGAAAAGCTTTAGCAAATGACGTGAATAGTTTATGATTGTAGGTGCAGATAAATCCCTTAATATTTTAGGATATTTATGAAGAAGCTAACCTTTATTACCATCATTATTAGTAGCATGATTTTGCAAGCATGTATTCACAAAGTGGTGACTGTGCCTGTGAAAGTGGCTTATAAAACTACCAAAGGCGTGGTAAAAGGCACGGCAGCAGTGACTCGTGCGGTTATCCCAGGCGGTGATTAGCCAGTATGAGATAATTAACAATAATAAGATAAGCCACAATCAAGAGTAGACCACTCGTTTGAAGACTCTAGCCGTCTTTTAGCACGGGTGATATCGTTTTACGCTTAAACCAATAAATCAAAGCACTGATAATGCCTCCTAAAAAGGCGATGGCAATATCTTTTTGTGCATCCCATAGATCACCCTGCTGACCATTATACGCCTCAGCAGCTTCTGCTGATAAGGTGATGGCGATTGACCATTCAAATAGCTCATACAAAGCACTGCTTGCCAGATTAAACTGAAGCACAAGCAGTAGTAAGGTTTTGAGCGATAAGCTTGGCATAAAATGACGAAACACATCGTACATTAGCGGAAGTAATAGCAAGCCATAACTGAAATGTACCAGCCTGTCATACATGTTACGCTGCCAACCAAACACCTCATTTAAATCAATTGAAAATAGCTGCTGAGTCCAATCATTATAAGGGACGTAAGAGTATAAATATCTTGCCCCAATGATGTGAATCATAATAAACACACTGGCCAATAAAAACGACAAAGGCCTGCTATCACACCTTCGATAACAAAGCCATAGCACCGCCATAAAAATAACCGTACCTGCTTGATGCAGCAGATAATCGCTCCAATTTAAAGGATGAATGCTTGCCAGTAGCATCACTAAAGTGACCACTATCAGGCAAGCATTGACGATAGGGTGATTCAAGCGAGGACTTGCTGTCTTTGTCATACTATCGGCAATAAGTGATTACTTAAAGCTTGGCAATCCACTCTTCGATAGCCAGTGCTTGCTCATCTGCGTTACCAATATAGGTCGCAGGGGTTAGCTCACGTAGGCGGGCTTTGTCGGCATCTGGCACAGCATCTAGCTCATTACTATCGACAAATTCAAGCATTTTCTCACGGGTCATGGCTTGACCACGGGTTAAGGCTTTTAGCTTCTCGTATGGGTTTTCTACACGGTAGCGGCGCATCACAGTTTGGATAGGCTCTGCCAATACTTCTTGTGCATTATCTAAATCGCTATCAAGCTTCTCAGGATTGACTTCTAGTTTGCCAACGCCTTTTAAGCATGCATCATAAGCAATCATACCTTGAGCAAGGCCAACACCAATATTACGTAGAACGGTTGAGTCAGATAGGTCGCGCTGCATACGAGAGATAGGCAGTTTTTCGCCTAAATGTGCAAGCATAGCATTTGCAACGCCTAAGTTACCTTCAGAGTTTTCAAAATCAATCGGGTTAACCTTATGCGGCATAGTTGATGAACCCACTTCACCGTCTTTAAGTTTTTGCTTGAAATAGCCTAAGCTGATGTACTGCCAGATATCACGGTTAAAATCGATTAGCACAGTGTTAAAACGGCGCAGCGCATCAAATAGCTCAGCGATATAGTCGTGTGGCTCGATTTGAGTGGT
Organism: Psychrobacter sp. CX14; assembly: GCF_057396205.2. NCBI lineage: Bacteria > Pseudomonadati > Pseudomonadota > Gammaproteobacteria > Moraxellales > Moraxellaceae > Psychrobacter > Psychrobacter sp. CX14. The sequence goes on from NZ_CM183187.1 coordinate 1,542,918, forward strand.
GTATGGGTTAAAGGTTAGGCCTAAGCGCTCAGTGATAAATTGCTGTGCATGTGCTGTCCAATCAACATTTGGATAAGCAGATAGGTGAGCATTGTAGTTACCAACGGCACCGTTAATTTTACCTAATAGTTCTACTTGATTGATTTGCTTAATTTGACGGGCTAGGCGATAAGCCACATTGGCCATCTCTTTACCCAAAGTTGTTGGGCTAGCAGTCTGACCGTGGGTACGAGACAACATAGGCTGTTTGGCGTGTTCTTTCGCCAGTGCCACAATAGAGTCTGTCACTTCTTGCAATTTAGCAACGACGATGTCACGGCTGTCTTTTAGCATTAACGCATAAGATAGGTTGTTTATGTCCTCCGAGGTACAAGCAAAGTGAATAAATTCTAAGCTGTCTTCTAACTGAGCATTGCCGCGGAATTTGTCTTTGATGAAGTACTCAACCGCTTTAACATCGTGGTTGGTGGTTTTTTCGATATCTTTAATCGCTTGTGCGTCGTCTTCGCTAAAGTTATCAACGATGGCGTCTAAAAAGGCATTGGTATCGTGATCAAATTTGGCCAATTCAGTAATGGCGTCGTTATCAGCTAAGGCCTGTAACCAGCGAATCTCAACAGTAACGCGGGCTTTAATAAGACCAAACTCTGATAAGTGAGCGCGTAATGAGTCAGCACGGCTGGCATAGCGACCGTCAATTGGAGATAGGGCGGTTAAGGCAGATAAAGAGGCAGACATAAATATCCTTTAGCTCAGTGGGTGAAAAAAATAAATTTAGTAAACGCTAATTCTTTAAAGCGATAAATAAAAAAGGATGTCGTGATTGGCAGCAAAAGTCAGACAAAATAGCAAAACTTAAATGAAATACAGTTTGTAATTACCGTGGTTCGTAATTATAGCAACTAATTACACACAGTGACTTGTAAAGTCTAATAAATTCTAAAAAAGCAGAGTCTAAAAAACTGGCGCTATACTGAAGCAATGGCATCGGATATGGCACTAATGAATATATACCATAAAAATAAAGAGACTATTAGGTAAGTCACAGTCACAACGCATAAGAAAATGAGTTTATTCTTCGAATAGTCGGGTTTTGAGTTATTAGAGGCATTACTACTGATGACAATCAAGCCTATTAAAATGGCTAACCAGATCACAGCCAACATCAGAATAAACGTCAATATCTTATCCTCAATACATATAGTTCAACCGCTCAAAGTGATACTATTATATTCAATCTAGCAGCGCACCATCTATAAAAATCTAGCCTATAAAAAGCTATCTATGAAACGTTATCTAATAAATAGCTAAGCTATTCAAACGACTCAATCACACCGCCGCCTAAGCAAACCTCACCAATATAAAATACAGCGGATTGACCTGGAGTAACCGCACGCTGTGGCTCATCAAAAATAACCTTAACTTTGCTGTCATCCTCTTTATCGACAAAGACAGTACAGCTTTGATCAGGCTGACGATAACGGGTTTTGGCCATACACTTTAGACCTTGTTCGCTAAATATAGCGGCCGGTGCGACACGCTCAACCCAGTCAAGTTTATAAGCGGTTAAGCTTTGGCTGAGTAGCATAGGATGGTCATGACCCTGACCCACGATTAGCTCGTTATTACTCAAGTCTTTTTGCAGCACAAACCATGGCTCTTCAGGTCGGTCTTTAACGCCGCCAATGCCAATACCGCCGCGCTGACCTAAGGTGTAATACATCAGGCCATCATGCTTGCCAATAGTAACGCCATCATCAGTGACGATATTACCGGGCTTAGCCGGCAAGTACTGCTGCAAGAAGTCCTTAAAGCGGCGCTCACCAATAAAGCAAATACCTGTAGAATCTTTCTTTTTAGCCGTTGCGAGGTCATGCTCTTCAGCAATGCGGCGTACTTCAGGCTTCTCTAATTCGCCAACAGGGAACAAGGTCTTAGCAATCTTGTCCCCGCCAACAGCATGTAAGAAATAGCTTTGGTCTTTATTATTATCGAGACCACGCATGAGATGAGCGACTTCTAGGCCATCTTCGCGCTGATAATTAATGCTGCGGCGGGTGTAATGGCCGGTGGCGATATAATCTGCACCTAAGGTCACGGCGTAGTCCAAAAAGGCTTTGAACTTAATTTCTTTATTACACAGAATATCTGGATTTGGCGTACGGCCGGATTGGTATTCGGCTAGGAAATGCTCGAACACTCGGTCCCAATACTCCATCGCGAAGTTTGCAGTATGTAAGGTAATACCGATCTTGTCACACACTGCCTGCGCATCGGCTAAGTCTTCCATAGCAGTGCAGTACTCGGTGCCATCATCTTCTTCCCAGTTTTTCATAAATAGGCCTTCTACCTGAAAGCCGGCCTGTTGCAGCAGTACTGCTGATACAGAAGAATCCACGCCACCAGACATACCCACAATGACGCGAGTTTGACTCGGATTGTGTACATCGCTTAGGCGTAGAGCGGGTAAATGATAGTCGGTATTTTGGGATGAGAGAGAGGTCGTCATAAGCGTCAGAAACTATGATAAAATTTGGGAGAATTATAACACTGATGAGGCAATAATGATAAGGATTGGACAAGGTATTGACGTACACGCCTTTTATGACAGGCCGCTTGAAGCGGGCGAGTCGCAGCAATATGTCACATTAGCTGGCGTGAATATCGAGCATACGCACAGCTTACTGGCGCATTCTGATGGCGATGTGGTACTGCATGCGCTTGCTGATGCGCTACTGGGCGCATTGGCCTTAGGCGATATCGGACAGCATTTTCCTGATACTGCAGAAGAGAACGCTGGTCTTGACTCTCGAGTACTGCTGCGTCATGTGTATGATTTAGTAAAGCAAAAAGGCTATCATCTGGTGAATGCGGATATCACAGTAATGTGTGAGCGCCCTAAATTAGCTAAGCATAATTTGGCCATGCGCAGTAATATAGCTGAGGATTTGCAGACAGATATTGATATAATCAGCGTCAAAGCGACGACGACTGAAAAACTGGGCTTTACCGGACGTCAAGAAGGTATTATGGTAAGCGCTGTTGTTTTACTTAGCAACGATAAATAGCTGATAGCCTCTATTGCTAAAGCACCGCTGTTGACTTTTTTATTTGCATCCCCATTAATGAGTTATCTGACACATTTTAACCACTTATTTTGATTTTATGGCCTTATTATTAGCAATAAGCGTAAATAGTAAATCAAACTAAGCAGTTAGCCATTATCAAACTGATATCCCAATTAAGGATTTATTATGACTGACCAAGCCCCAAACGCAGCCAATGACATCGAAACGTTGATTCGCAACCAAATCAAAGAAAATCCAGTGCTTTTATATATGAAAGGCACACCGCAATTTCCACAGTGTGGTTTCTCAGCACGTGCGATTGAAGTATTGACTCAAATCGGTCGTCCATTTGCGTTTGTTAACATTCTTGAGAATCCAGATATCCGTGCAACGTTACCAAAAATTGCAAACTGGCCAACGTTCCCACAGTTATGGATTAACGGTGAGTTAATGGGTGGTTCTGATATTATTTTAGAGATGTATCAGTCAGGCGAATTAAAGACCTTAGTAGAAGAACATAGCCCAGCCGGCTAATGGTTAGTATTCAGCTCAACATACAAAAGAGCCTCAGACTAACCCTGAGGCTTTTTTTTGAGTGCCATATTTTGATTAATAAAACTAATCAATAACGTAATTTATACAATTTAAACTTTATAACTTTCTAATAGACCCCATATAGAGAATAAGTACAAAAGCTCTATTGGTTTAATAACTTAGGGTGTAATGGACAAAATTCAGGCTGACACCCCCTTTAAAGCTATATACTATAAGTATTTGCAAGGATTGAAAGCCATGAATCAAAAAACTGCCCTTTTTGTGGTGAAAAACACACTAAAAAGAATGGTTATAAATCAGGGAAACAGCAGTACAAATGCCTTGTTTGTAATCGGCAGTTTTTAGGTGGCAGGCGGCTCAATAATACAACTTTGTGGCAAGAATATACTCAAGGTAAACAGACTTATAAACAACTTGCTCATAAGTATGGCTGTAGCATAAAGACCATACAAAGGCGACTAGATACAATTGAGATAAAGTCACTTAATAAGCTACCTACTCGTGCCAACATAGTGATGGACACGACCTACTTTGGTAGAACATTTGGCTTAATGGTATTTCTCGACTATACAAGCAAAGCGGTATTACACCACCGTATTATTCACTATGAGACCAACGCTCTGTATAAACTGGGAATAGAGCATATAAAATCACAAGGCATTGATATCACTAGCATTACTTGCGATGGAAGACGAGGTCTTAATGCTTTGTTTAAAGATATACCGATACAAATGTGCCAGTTTCATCAACTACAGATCATCACTCGATACTTAACTCGTAGGCCTCAAAATATCGCAAGTATTGCACTTAGACAGCTAGCTTTAAATATAAAGGATTATGATAAGACAACGTTCATTCAAGCTCTAGATAGTTGGTATTTGACTCATGAGGACTACTTAAATGAGCGTAGTACCAATATAGATACTGGTAAGACTTGGTACACCCATAAGCGTCTTAGAAGTGCTTATAGAAGCTTGCGAGTAAATAGTGATTGGTTATTCACTTCTAGAAAATTAGATGACTTAAACATTCCAAATACAACTAATTCTCTAGAAGGTTTGTTTAGCGAGTTAAAACGCCAATTAAGCAGTCATAATGGGCTCAATAAACAACGTAAGCTTAAGTTTATTAACAACTTTTTAATGACATACTCTGAAGGGTAGCCTGAATTTTGTCCATTAGAGACTAACCGCTCGTTTTTAGCCTGAATTTTGTCCATTACACCTAACTTAGCAAACTCTTTTAAAAGACAAAGCATCAGTTAACGGATTAGGTTAATAAGATATTAGATAACCTTTCACAATAGAGTAAAACAACAAATAGGAAGATATTATGAACTCTGAAGCCAAATTAATTGCCAAAAAACAAGAGATGCAAAAACAGTCTGCTGAGATTTTGGATATCATCAATAATGAGCCACAATCAGCACTGAGATGTATTCACTTAGTCAGCGTGGCAGGCGGAGCAACTAATCAGACTTATAAAGCGATTCAAGAACGCGTTTTAGAAGACGAAGATACGTTTGGTGCTTATCACTTGGCGCTAATGGCACAGTCGACGCCCGACCTTCCTATTGATGCGCGTAAGCTTATCGAGATGGTAACGCTCAAAGGCGATAACGACCAACTGTTGTCATTACTCAAAAACTTGCCAATTCCGCCTGTTGAACTGATTCAGCAACGTATTATCGACAGTGGTGATGAGCAGGCGATTGCCAAACTAAAAGAATATTTAGAGGGTAATCCTGACGGTATCGGCAGTGAAGTAATGCTCGGTAGTGGTCAAAAAAACCATATTATTCCACTAAGCGAGGCGGAATAACTGCAAGGATTAGCTTGTAAAACAAGCACCTAACTAAAAGGCTCTATAGTATTAACTGTAGAGCCTTTTTTGTGGATGCAATTTAGTTTGGCTGTCTTGGCGATAACGCTTTAGCTATCTAATTTGCGACTTGCGTTAAGTTCGCTATAGGCAGATGAATCGTCACCTCGACACCGGCAGTATTGCTATCTGCATTCTCTGTAGAGATGTTAGTAATCGAGACTATATTATGAATATCAACATGCCCGCCATGACGTTCAATAACTTGTTTAACTAAGGTTAAACCCAGTCCTGTGCCTTTTTTGCCTTGGCGATTGGCGGTCGATTGCTGCATGTATGGCGTCGTAGGTTTGGTATATTGATGTGACAAACTAAAATAACGGTCGAATACTTTATCTAATGCGTACTCAGGGATTGCTTCGCCATCGTTGGCAATAGAAAGCTTAATATAAGGCGTTTTTCCATGATAATCAGTGGTGAGTATCATATTGACCTGCGTATGAGCGAAATATAACGCATTATCCAAAATATTTTGCAACGCTTGGGTTATCCAAAACTCATCGGCAAGTATGCGAGTATCCTTAGGATGCTGTAGCTTATTTTGATAGTCAATCACAACGTGTTGATGCTGACGCTGCATCTCACTGCCATCAATCAAGGTCTTTAAAAGAGCATCTGGATTAATTGCCTGCCTGCTTAATTTAAAGGTCGGCTGCTCAATTTTTGCCAATAATAATAGCCTGTCAATTAGAGATTGCAGTTTGATGCTTTGCTCAGTAATTGTTTGGCTTAGCATTAGCCGGTCTTCACTGTCTAAGTCGGTCTCTTCTAACAGCTCACCGCTGGCGCGAATTGCAGTCAATGGGCTTTTAAGTTCGTGCGTTAACGTGTGCACATAATCAGTTACATAAGCACGGTTTTCCAGTCGATGCTTCATGCTCTCAATTGTATCGGTCAACTCATTTAGTTCACGCCCCAAATAAAAGTATGGCTTTTTGGTATCTTGCGCCAAAGCTTGGGTATAACGTGTCACCAATAAGGTACTTTGTTGCAGCCACCAAGCAATCAGTCCTGCCATAAATAACGCCATTACGCTAATAATAAACGACGCAGTTAACATACGCTGGCGGGTGGCATCAAGATAGGGCAGAATGGTTGAGGTAGGTTTACCAACGCTGACCACACCAATGATTTGATTGTTATTGCTGTCATATATGGGCTGCGCCACATACATAATCGAGGTGGTGGAGTCATTAGGGTATTTGCGGGTAGTACGCGCCCCATACTCACCTTTTAGAGTCAGATTAATATCATTCCAACGCGAATAATCTTCTCCCTCGGCATTACTATCAGGCGTATCTGTGTCTGAATTTTGTGAAATGGCTGTTTGCTGAGTATCAATCTTGGGTAGAGAGTCGTAAATGACTTTGCCTTTGGCATCGGTAACATAAACACGAAAGCTACTGTGTGTCTTTTGATGATACCAAGTGGCGTCGGTCATATTTGAATTGAGTTGAGCAGCCGCATCTTCACTAACGGTCTTTGCTGTTTGATTACTATCGCTAGGGTCGGTAAAGGCATTGTCTAGCATTTGCTGATAACGCTCGTCGTATATCTCTCCAGACTCAACCGCAGACTGCAAACTTGCCGCCAGTAGCTTTGAGGTATCGACCAAGGTATCTTCAATCACCTGCTGGGTAATCGGGCGCACATAGTGAAACAGCTGATTAAAAACCACAATGCCAGAGATGATCACGATCACCCCAACGGCTATCCAAATTCTAAAAAACAAACTTAGATTCAGTATTTTTTTAGGCGGTTGCTGCTGCGGCTCCGTACCATTGTCTTTACCAATGGGATGGAGTTTGGCGTACCAATTATGCGCAGTATTTTCACTAGATTGGGCTATTTTATTAGCGTCATCGTCATCGGGTAGGGCATTACTCATGAGCCGCACAGTCCATAACCGAGCCCGCGGTGGGTGTGGATGATTTCAATATCATTAGAGGGATTGATTTGTGCCAACTGCTTGCGGATAGATTTCACATGGCTATCAATAGTGCGCGCTAGACGGTGATCTGGATATTCACTAATGGCGCTGAGCAGTTGTTCACGACTAAACACACGGTCGGGATTGGCTAATAAAGCCAATAACAGTTTGCGTTCAGTGTTGCTCAGTTCAAGTTTGTGATCATTCCAATACAGGGTGTAGGTCATTGGCTCATAGCGCCAAACACCAGAATCAAGTTCAAACTGTTGCGGGGTAATGTCTTCTTCTGTCTCGGTTGGCTGCGCTTCAACACTGCTCGCAGTAATTTGTTCTCGGCGCCAAATGGCTTTTAGACGGGCGACTAATTCTCTTGGGCTAAAAGGTTTTGGACAATAATCATCACCGCCCATCTCAAGACCTAAAATACGGTCAACTTCATCGCTGCGAGCAGTCAGAAATACAATGGGAAGCTGCATAAGGTTGCCAATATGATCGGCATGACGGATATTCTGACACAGACTTAAGCCATCACCATCTGGCAGGCCCACATCCAAAATAATGCCCGATAATGGCTGTTGATGATTATGAAAATCGGTCAAGGTTGGCAATACACTGGTGGCGTTATCGAGCCAAGTAACCTGCCAGCCCTCGCGCTTAAAAGTGACTTTTAATGAGGTAGCAATGGCAGGATCGTCTTCGACCAAAAGAATATGCGGCTGAGCGCTATGAGAAGGGGCTGAATGTGTTGCAGAGGGAGTCATAATATTGGCCAAATAGGGGAAATATAAGAAGAATAGAGTGTTAATAATATTTCTATATCCTAGCATACCCCATATTGGCAGGTGTGTGATTACGATGAGCAGATTGTGAAAATTTGATGAAGCATAAGAAGCTGACAAATAATTATGAGAATGCGTCTAGCAGCACATCTATATTATCTACTATCATAATCACCCCGCTGACGCTCATCAGAATCAGCAAAGCGGTGCGAAACTGGGTGACACTCATGCCAGCTAAAAAGTGCTTGCCAATAATATTACCGACAATTGCGCCGATGCCTAACGCAAGACCGTAAATCCATAATTGAACGGTTAATATACCAAAAAAAGCATAGCTACTAATCTGAGCGATACCCACAAAAAAGGAGTTGGCGGTTTTGGTAGCAATTAAGTCCTCCTTTTTGAGTCCTGCATTCATATAAAAAGGATTTAATACAGGTCCAAGGCCACCAACCAAGGTGCTAATAAAAGCCACCATAAAGCCCAAAGGCGCAAAGCCTAATTTGGGCATATCAAAGGTTTTATCTACTTTGCCAAATTTGTATTGAACTAAAGTGGAGACCAAAAAGATACCGACTGCTAATTGTATCCAGCCAGCATTTAAGCGACTAAAGATGAGACCCGAGAGCCAAGCACCAGCAATGGCACTGGGCACATAATATTTAATAAGGCGCCAATCGATGTCATGCCAAAACAGTACCATGCGTGAGGGGCGTGATAAAAACGTACCTAGGTTAATAATCGGCGGTGCGGCGGGGGCACCTATTAACCAAGACACAGCCGGTATTAATAATAACGCGCCGCCGCCGCCAGATAGGGTCGAAATTAAAAAAGAGACTACGCCTAAAACGAATAATATCAATAGGTGCCAGAGTGACAATTGCAGTAGGGTGTCTAATAAAGGGGTGAGCATGATAAATTTAATCCTTAATAAACCTCTCAATGTTTGTGCTTATTGAATAAGGACTAATTTAACTCACATCTGATCCCTTTAATAGAGGTGTAAGCACTCTTTTACTAACGTCTCAAGCTTACAGCCCTTTACAGTTAGCATAATAGGTCACAGTCGCTGGCCAGTCTGAGAAGATACCTTTAACACCAACATCTTGGGCCAACACATCAATATAATTGAACATGTCACCATCGTTATTAATCGCATCTTCAAGACCGGTGTAATACCAACCGCCGCCGCTGGCCAGTGGACCTGAGCGTTCAATAGACCAAGTGATGATCTCAAGCCCTGCTTTATTGGCTTGTTTGGCATACTCTGATGGCTGCAAATGACCGCGTCCATCACTGCTGACCAGTAGCCATGTTGCTGGGGCAATGATATTAATACCCATGGCTTTAAGCTGCTGCGGTGAATGTTTCCATGTGGTAGAGTCATCTTTGTCAAAGGTTTTATTAGCAGCGGTCTCATTACTGTCGTCAATTAGATAGACTGCATTTTTACCAAAATCAGGTGCGGTCTTAAGCCAAGCGGTCACATCCTCGATATCAAAGGATTGCGCATACACATCGTCAGCGGAGACACCGGCACGGCGATACGCATTAATGAGCTGCTGTCGATAATCAGCTTGAGTATAATCGCCAAATGGCATGGTCTCGCTCGGGCTTTTTAACTCAGGCGTGTGTTTAAGACCCAAGGATTTGGTTAAAGCAATATGCTCATCTAAGCTCAATAGCTGCCCGTTTTGATTATACAGCTCAGTACGCCATGGGGCAGTGGCATTCATATATTCTTTAAGCGTCTTGGCTTTTTTATTTTCTGCATCCATTTTGCCATGCAATGATTTAAACTGCGCTAGGCTAATATCTGAGGTACGACATTCAATGTCCTCAGCGTTGGTTAAATTGCCCATCGCATCAAATTTAGGCGGCTGCGTACACTGATTGGCTAAAGGAGTGACTAAAATATTGGTGGTGGTATGCAAATCATTTTGTGCGTGACGACATACCAGCTGCTTGTCCTTGGTAAAGGCCACATCACACTCTAGAATACCGGCACCCATGCGAGCGGCTGCCATGTAGCCATCGAAGGTATGTTCTGGATATTGCAGCGGCGCACCGCGATGAGAGATAGAAAAATCAGTCTTTTTAGGTGTCTGTCCCTCACATGACTTGAGCTCTTCTTTTAACGGACCCTCATCCATATCATCAATCAGATAAAAGGGGCGTGTACCATAGCTATAGCCGACCTGTTTGACCTGAAAATTACCTTGGCCATTGGAGGTGTTATTTGACACTTTATTTACAACCAGTGGCGTAGAGTCTGAATGAGAGGATATGACACTACGCTCATTATTACAGCCGGTCATCGCAAGCGAGGCAAGACCAATGGCGAACACAGGTAGCGCATAAGGCTGACGAAAAAAAGGAGTCGACGGCTTAAGTTTATTAATGTGAGAATGAAGCGTTTGAAGAGCTAACATGGACGGTTCCTAATAAGAGGATGTGTTAAAATCAACATTGAATCATAAGGTGTGTTAGCGTTAAGCTACCGTAAGATATTGACGATTGTATGACAACGCTGTGATATTTTTAAACCCAGGCTCAAACCCCTTGATATTGTCAATAAACAACATCAATAACTATTTATTAAGAACCAGCAACGAATAACCTATAACTAACAATGAAAATAGAAGGATAACTATGACAACTTATTTAGACTATGTCACCGTTGAGCACAATCCTGCCAATAAAACCATCGATAAAGCTGTCATTTGGATGCATGGCTTAGGCGCTAGTGGTCATGATTTTGAACCTGTCGTGCCGGAGCTAGGATTAAGTTCAGACTTGGCGGTTCGTTTTGTTTTTCCACACGCACCGCAAATCCCAGTTACTATTAATGGCGGTATGGTGATGCCGGCTTGGTATGATATTTTGGAGATGAGCCTCGAGCGTAAGGTCGATGTTGAACAGATTCAAAAGTCAGCACAGCACATTAATGATTTGATTACGCGTGAAATAGAGCGCGGCGTATTACCTGAGAATATTGTTATTGCCGGTTTCTCTCAAGGTGGCGCCATTGCCTATCAAGTCGCGTTAACCCATCCACAAAAGCTGGCAGGTTTACTTGCTTTATCGACCTATCTGGCAATTGATGATGCCGAGAATTTCTCGGATGCGAATGCTAAATTACCAGTTAAAATTGATCACGGCACACAAGATCCGGTAGTGCCTGTAATTCTAGGCCAACGAGCCGGCGACTCTCTTAAACAGCTGGGCTATCCAGTTGAATTCACGACTTATCCAATGGCGCATCAGGTCTGCTTACCCCAAATTAAAGCTATCGGTCAGTGGTTAAATAATGTATTGAGCTAAGCTTTCGCTATCGGGCATATAATCAGGCATATAATAGATAAGCGCTCTGTATTTTAGATAAAAGCGCCTTATAGGATAGATTATCTATTCTCTAAGCCGCTTTTTTGATTATGGGTATCTAAAACGCTTATTTTGTAAGCTATTGAAAATGCTAATTAAAATTAAATACTTGAAAGTTGTCGAGTTATTGCATATTATCAGTAGTACTAGTCACTTATTAGCAATCTAATAAGTGACTAAAATACTGAAATACTTACAATTGTGTAATAAAATACGTTAACTGGCCTTACAAGGATGTTTATGAAAATACTACCCAAATTAGCTGCAGCAGCAACGCTTGCTTCAAGCTTCGCCGCCGTTCCTGTCGCTGCTCAAGCCGCCGAATATTATGACTGCTCTAATCCTAATGGCTGTCAGCTTGTCTCTAGTAAAAATCCAAGAAGTGATGCCACTGCGACCCAATACCCTGTCGTATTAGCACATGGGCTAGGCGGTTGGACGCGCTTGTTTGGGTTAATCGATTACTTCAATGGTATTCCAGAAGCGCTTATGAAAGGCGGTACAGACGTCTATATTACAAAGACCTCATCTATTCATAATGCTGAGTACCGTGGTGAGCAGTTGTTGCAGCAAGTTCAGACTATCTCTGCCATTACTGGTAAAGAGAAGGTCAACTTAATCGGACACAGCTTGGGTGGTATTGATATTCGATATGTGGCCGCAGTGGCACCAGAATATGTGGCGTCGGTTACTGCTGTATCTAGCCCAGAGCAAGGCTCTAAAATGGCGGATTGGGTCGTCAAAATGATTACCGAGGGTAGTGCGAAGAGTGGCTATGCTGAGGGCGAATATAACCTTGCCAGCCGTGCCACCATTGCTTTCTTTAAATTCGTTGGCGAATTTATGGATGTTGGTTCAGGCATTAGCGTGCAGGACCTGCAAGAGCAAGACGGTATTCAAGCAGTCACTGGCTTAACTACCGATTATATGACCAATTACTTTAATGTTAAGTATCCGCAAGCCATGCCAACCACCTATTGCGGTCAGCCACCGGCTAACAATGTCGTCAACGATATTCAATATTACTCATTTTCAGGTACCGGTACGGTATTAAACCCGCTTGATCCTAGTGATTATTTGCTTGGTTTAACGTCTTTGCCGTTTGATAAAAATGATGCCAATGATGGTCTAGTATCTTCATGCTCAAGCCGTTTGGGTTATGTGATTAAAGATGACTATAAGCTGAATCATTTGGATTCTGTGAATCAGGTACTGGGCTTAGTTGCTTGGGGACGCGCAGATCCTATTTCACTGTATCGCACTCAAGTAAACCGTCTTAAAAAGCAAGGCTTGTAACGGCCTAGTTTGATTTCATGGTTTACCTGTTTAACAGTTAAATGCAAATTGCCCGCTCATCTGGTTTTAATAGAGGAGTCGGGCAATATTTTAATTATTGCAGCTTAGGTGTTTGTTATAGGCGCGAAGCTTGACTTAATCGGTTCAGTTGACTATTAGTATGTGGATTGTCTTATACTAAGCGCAAATGGCTAAACTTAGCTTTTAAGTCAGCAGCCAAAGCCCCAAGACTATCAACCACAAGGCAATTTCCATACAATAATGCGCTTATTCAATAAACCCCGTATCTCTTCGGCGAATAACTCTATTACTGCTCACCGTACATCGACTTCTAAAACTATAGTCTCAAGAAGAGTATTGCCAGTTGCTGTTATGTCAGTGGCGATTAGCTTTTCACTTGCCGGATGCAGTACCCTTCGCACCGCTGAAAAGACTACTGCTTACTACAACTGTTCGAATCCCACAGGCTGCTTGCCCGTCGATAGCAAAAACCCAACCAATGATAGAACCGCGACAGAATATCCGATTATATTGGCGCATGGTCTTGGTGGTTTTAACTCCTTGTTTCATCTGATTGATTATTTTAATGGCATTCCTGAAGCACTGATAGAAGGGGGCAGTGATGTCTATATCACTAAAACCTCCTCTGTGCATAATGCGGAGTTTCGGGGAGAGCAGTTATTACAACAAGTTCGAGTCATCACTACTTTAACAGGTAAAGATAAGGTAAATTTAATAGGCCATAGCTTGGGCGGTATTGATATTCGCTACGTGGCAGCTGTTGCACCTGATAAAGTTGCCTCAGTAACCGCAGTGGCTAGTCCAGAGCAAGGCTCAGAAATGGCAGACTGGGTATTTAAATTGGTAACCGACAGTAGTGCCGCTTCTGGATATCCGGAAGGTGAATATAATGCTATGAGCCGTTCTTTGATTGCTTTTTTTAAGTTCATCGGTGAGTTTCTAGATTACGGATCAGGTATCTCTCGTGAAGAGTTCCAGATGCAAGATGGCGCTGAAGCAGCGATTGGTCTTACCACAGAGTATATGACTACCCACTTTAATAAAAAATACCCTGCTGCCATGCCAACACAATACTGTGGTCAGCCGCCCAAAGATTATGTCGTCAATGGTATCCCTTACTATTCATTTTCAGGGGTGAGTACTTTAACGAATAAGCTAGATGCCAGTGATTACTTATTGTCATTAACGGCGCGGGCCTTTGATGAGAACGATGCCAATGATGGATTAGTATCCGCTTGCTCTAGTCGAATCGGCTACGTAATTCGAGATAACTATAAGATGAATCATTTAGATTCTATCAATCAGGTATTAGGCTTGGTCGCAGAAGATGAGGTAGACCCAATCTCTGTGTATCGAAGTCAAGTTAATAGACTTAAAAAGCAAGGGTTTTAGCAGTAATTAATAGATAACCTATAGATAGAGAATTTATAAATAAAAGAGTTACAAATATTAGAATAATTGAGAACAGTATATGAAAACGGGTCAAACGATAAAGCGAATACTATTGGCAATACTGCTAATTATTATGGTAGTTATGCTCTATCGCTGGTTAAGCAGTGATAAAGAGATAGAGGTCAAAGAGGAAGCCACTGCTTCTCAGAATCAGCAATATGATATGCCAGAGCTTATGGCTAACGATGATACGCAGACCGCAAATAATAATGGATCTGGTCAATCTGGAACGTTTGTTACTGGTGTAGAGAATTTACCACGCTCGTTACAAGGTACTGATGTCGATGGTGAGATTATTATCGATGGCAATAAAAACTTAGTGCCGACGCGTGGATTACGCCGCCTGTTTGATTATTTTTTATCGGCTATGGGTGAGGAGTCAGCGCAAACCATTGACGCTCGGGTAGAGACTTATATCAAAAGCCACACGCCAGAGCCTGCTGCGAGTACAGCGGTTGCTTTATATCATCAATACAAAACATACTTGCAGCAATTGAGTGCCGTTCAAGAGCGCTACGGTAATTTGCAATTGCAGGCAACTCAAGCGGGCGAGCTTGATCTAAATACTATACGTCAGCGTCAATTTGAGGTCAAAAGTATCCGTAACCAGTTATTTAATCCTGAGACGGTACAGGCTTTTTTTGAGACAGACGATCAATTGCACGATTATAACGTGGCGATGATAGAGATTGCTAAGAATGATAACATGACCGAGGAGCAAAAAAGACAAGCTCGGTTAGATTATGTCAGCCGTTTATCAGACCCGACAATCAAAGAGCGTGTGTTACAAAAAGAAAATATGGAAACGCTAATGACGCGTACAGAGCGCTTAAAGCAAAGTGGTGCCAGTGATTCAGAGTTGTTTGCAATGCGTGCAGAATTGGTCGGAATTCCAGCTGCCGAGCGTTTAGCTGAAGTGGATCAGAAGAATAAAGACTTTGATAGCCGTTTTGAGCAGTATCGAAGTGCCAAGCAGCGTATTATGACGACAACCAACAATAAAGCCACTCAGCAAGCTCAAATTAAAGAGCTAGAGCAGCAGCTGTTTAATGAAGCTGAGCAAAAGCGTTTAGCAGGCTATGCCCAGCTTAAGTCGCAGCAATAGATAAGGCGCTAAAATTTAAATGAAGTGGCTTAATCTTAAATGAGAGATAAAGAGTTAAGGCATCATGCGCCAAAACAGTAAGCTTAGCGCAATCGTCACGATTAATATAATTAATACCCTTTTTGCCCAATACGGCATTAAGGGTTTTTTATAGCCAATTTGTTGTAAATGCTGATCCAATCCAGCATTAAGGTTCTCCATATTGGTATTCGAGGAAGGCGCTGCGTTGGCTTCTTTAACCGGTTTTCTTTTGTCCTGCTTTGCCGCGATAGCCTCTACCTTTTGTTGCTGTTTGTTTTTTAACTTTTCCTCATGTTCATCTATGATGACTTTGGCCTCACCCATACTGATATCTTGTTCTTGCGCTAGTGTTTTAATCGCTAATACCAAGTTATTTTTTTCAACCATTTGAGCGATGTGTTTGGGTAGTTTTGTAGACATGAGAAATGAGCTCTTATATAGAAGTGGACAGTACTTTAAATTGCCGATTTAAATAATTCATTTAATGGCTTATATCTTATCACTGCATTTTATTTTATCACTGCATAGATACAATATAGACAAATAAAAAAGCACTTCAACTGGTGTCAAAGTGCTTTTAGTGAAACTATCTGCTATTAATATCAATACTCATATCATCTTATGATAGTAAGTATTGGTAGCTAGTAAAGAAGGGCTTATTTATCTTTCCAGCGCTGAATCGCTTCTTTGATAACCTCTTTTGCTTCAGCAACATCGCCCCAAGACTGAACAACAGTAGTGCCTGCTTTCTTAAGGTCTTTGTAGTGGCTGAAATGGAACTCTAGCTGTTCGATTAGACGTTTTGGTAGGTCTTCTAAGCTGTTGTAGGCATTGCCGTTGTTACGGTCGTCTGCAGGAACAACAACGATTTTATCATCTACTTCGCTATCATCAACAAACTTCATTACGCCGATAACTTTGGCTTTTAAGAAAATACCAGTCGTTAGTGGCTGCTCAGTGATGATTAGGGCATCAAGCTCATCACCATCTTCATCAAGAGTTTGTGGAATGAAGCCATAGTTACATGGTTTAGCAAAGATAGCGGGCTCAACACGGTCTAGTTCAAACACCGCTAATTCACGGTTCCACTCAATCTTGTGGTTGCTTCCTGTTGGGATTTCAACAACAACGTTAATCTCGCCACCGTCAACATCGCCTGCATCTAAAATTACGTTAAAATCTGCCATCTTTTTCTCCAGTAGGGGCTCTAGTATGAGCGTTATATTGTAATGGTTATCAATGTCATGCTGATTATACCAAGTTTTGGTTAGATGCCAAGTTATGACACTATTCCAAATTAACATTAGCAACTATCAACAGGGTATATGACGTGTCTCAAAGCCTTTAAGACACCAAAACCTAGCTAAAATAAAAGCCCACCGTAAGGTGAGCTTCTATTATGCTTATCGCAGACTTAATATGAAATAAGTACAGGGAACAATACCTGCAAATTAAGACGCAATAAGGTAGAAAACTTAAGAATAAGTATCTTAGATTTTCTTTTCAACTTTGTCAGCTGCGTTGCTAACGCCGTCACCAGCTTTAGAAACGTCTTGACCAAAACCTTTGAAAGTGTTGCAACCAGATAGTACAACTAGAGCAGTTAAAGAAGCGATAGCTAACTTTTTCATATTTAGTCCTTAATAGTGAGGAAAAAAGAATAATAAAATAGATAATGACGGTAAATTTAAGAATGTCGCAATAATATAAAAATGCTTACCAATAATCAATTTAACCCGTTATGAATGCAACGAGCTATCTATTTATTAAAGCTCATTATTTAAGTGTCACTTCAATACGTAACGGCAAATAAAAACTCAAAATAGAAACAGAAAATTCAATTATTAGGTAAGACACATAGGCGTCATCCTTAGTAACATAATATATCAATAGTGACAGACACAACAACATAGAAATGTGATGAATTTACTGTAAAATGTCATAGAATTGTAAACTTAATAGCTATTTTCTAAATCTTTATTAGACCATTAAAGGGCAGTGTTAATGACCATCCACATCGTACTTGTAAATCCAAGAATCCCAAATAATACGGGTAGTGCTATTCGCCTATGTGCCAACACCGGCGCTCAGCTGCATTTAGTAGAGCCACTTGGATTTGATTTGGAAGATAAAAAGTTAAAGCGTGCGGGATTGGATTATCACGAATATGCCAACATAAAGGTACATAAAGATTGGCAGCAAGCAAAAGACGCACTGCAACAATCAGGATGCAAGCGGATGGTGGCATTAACCACAAAGCTAAGCCATCCTTTTTATGAGTATGACTTTAGTGACACGGATGCTGAAGGGATACCTGAAAATATCGCTTTAGTATTTGGTTCAGAAACAGCAGGGTTGGCCGATAATATCAGAGCGGACATTGGCGAACATAACTGGCTAAGATTACCGATGTTACCCGATTCGCGTAGTCTTAATTTAGCCAATAGCGTGGGTATCTGCCTGTATGAGGTATGGCGTCAACAAGGGTTCTTCGGTGATGAGGGGCGCAGTACTGGGTACACTGAGCTGACGCCATATGATCCCAAATAATTCTGAATAGCTTAAGTAGCTAAGCTGTTTTTATTAGGGCGTGTGGAACATTCGACCATGGCACTGGCGGCGACTATTTTTTAGTCAATATGCAGTGAAATTTTTGACGCTTAGTCATTCTAAGTTAGACAATTTCGCAATATATTGGCAAAAAAGAGTCCCGCCCCGCAGGGCTGATGCTAAAATCGCCTCAGACGTTGTTGCAAACCTAGTCAAGGTCTAGACATTAACTACGGTTTACGCCTAGTCTGAAACAATTTTAGCTATCAGCAGTGCTAATTTGCGAATGTTCCACACGCCCTAAGTTCAAATAATAATAAAAAGCCCGTCTACCAAATAGACGGGATTTTTTGCATTTAATTATAAACAATTAGGCGGTTTAGGCAGTCCGGCAATACGATTTACATGACGTGCAACCAATCCAGTCTTGAACAGCTGCTGTAACTGCTGATTGCTAATGTCATGCTTCGGCAGAGTTCTCATCAAATATTTAATCAGTGGCCGCGTTGCAGGCGGGTGATTAAACTCTTGGTGAAACATGCGAACTTGAGTCAGGATTTCATAATGAGTATCCGTTAAGGTGATATTAAGCGTATTAGCAAGCTGTTGAGCGATTTCAGGTGTCCATGCGGTATGGTCAACCAGATGACCTTCTTCATCAAGTGCTAGGTTATTCAAAGAAGCGCTATTATTAACGTTTGGTGACTGATTATCCTCAGTATGAATTTTAGAGTGGGTCATAAAAAGGCTCTATTAAAGGTAGGGTAAAGGGTTCATCAATTTTTAAGATAATGAAAGTTAAGATAATAAAAATGCGCTGACATAAATAGCCTAAGCCAAAAAATTTAAACCGTTCTGGTTAGAGTAATAACTCGGTCCACTTTATCAGTTAGTGCTATCCAGTCGTTGTCGGTTAGCTGTTTAACCTGACCTAAGTTTAGGTTAATTATCGCGCTATCATTTAACACCTGAATATCATCAGATAAGACAAATAAGCCGTCAATTTCGCGAATCTCTGCCTCTATTTCATCATTAGCGTTAATGTCATCGACATACGCATGAAACCAGTCTAAATAAGCCGCAGTTTCTCCCAATAATAAAACGCTATCACCGGCGTGCCATAAGGTTGCCATCTCTTGCAAAAGAGACTTTAGATTGGTCATATTGGCATGTATTTGAAACAAGGTGGTCATAATTGGTCAACTTATTAATCGCAGATAGAGAAAGGTAATGACTAGGGCGTGTTAAAAGGTAAAAACGTGCTCAAATTGCTGAGAGTCAAAGTCTTCAGGGATAAACTCAATCTGCTGAGCAATCTCTTTAGGTACCATACCTGAAATCCAACTGCTAAAGACATCATCAGGGAGCCAAGCCGGCGGTAAATCATATAAGTCTAGTGACTTAATCATGCCATGCAAGCGGCTATCTGGCTGCATTAATATGCCAAACACTGAACTACCAAGCATTAGCTGTACATTATTACCAAAGGTCGCCATGGTCAACGCCAGTGCACAGCCTTCATAAGTCGCAGTTTCGGACGGGGTGGTTAAACGAATCAGTATAGACACACACATTCCTTATTAAATATTGGGCCTTTTGTATCTAATAGCCTATCTACTCTAATGTTAAATAGACGACAGCTTTTAATAGATAGCAACGCTAAAACTGAATAACTTTATTGGCATTGGCCAGTTGTTCTGCCAATTCTCCTAAGCCCACTAACTCAAAGCCTGAGGCAATGTTATCGCTGTCTAATTGATGGCGGGCAGCATTGTCGCTATCGGTCACGCCGCGAGTTAATGCTGTGCTGACGCAGACCGGTAAGCTTTGTTTATATTGCTCACTTAAGTTTATCCAAGCTTTGGTTAAATCAGATCTGTCAGCGGTTTGCCAGCGCAATTTGTTGGCTGTATGAGCGGCATCTGCATAAAAAAAGATGCTCAGCTTTTGCACGTTTGCTTGCTCCTCAGTATTGGCCTGCAAAAATGCTTTGGCATAACGATACGCATGCCACGCAATGGGCTGGCTAGGATCGGCAGTAATCAGTAATAAAGTAGACATAGGCGGTATCACATGGCGGCAAATGGGATTGATGATCATCTATCGCTATTATTAGGGTCAGTTGCTTATTTCTCAAGCAAAGTAACGTTTTATCACGTAAGGACTAAGTTCTCTTAAGTCTGTCACGTATTTCAAATCGATGGATAGGTGGTGTACTGATATTAGGGTAGGACTGTCATCAAACTGTGATTAAAACGCCATAAAACTGTCAGATGACTAACGTACAGTGACATTATAGAAGAAATAATTAAATGGAGTTCAACATGTTAAGGGACACCGTATCAGCAGCAAACGTTAATGTGACCCAAGTTAAAGACAGTGTAAAACGTAATATGGCGATGACTTATAACGCTATCACAGACAGTCATACAGGATTACAGCGTCGAGTTATGGACAGTGTCAGCGCAGCAACCAGTATGCCAGAAACCGCATCGGTAAGCTCAAACTCTACAGCCCATCAAAATACCTCGCAAGGGCTACATGTGCTATTGGTCACAGAAACATGGGCACCGGATGTCAATGGTGTAGCAATGAGCTTACAGCAATTAATGAAGCAGCTTCATTTAGCCGGTCATGATATCAGCTTGCTGAGACCCAAGCCTAGATCTAAATCCGCCTCAACTGAGAATATCTATAGCGTATCACCGGATAAGGTAGCTGAACACAGTGATACAGCTTTGACAAACCATGTAAATAGAAAGTTTATTAGCCATGATATTCAGGTCAAAGGGCTTGCTATTCCCAAATACCCTGATTTGCAATTTGGCTTGCCGGCCTATTTTACCATCAAAAAAGAGCTTGAGCGTTTGCAGCCGGATGTGGTGCATATCGCAACAGAGGGGCCTTTGGGTCTGACAGCATTATTGGCGGCAAAACGTCTTAAGATACCAGCAACGACAGGGTATCACACCCAGTTTCATGACTTTAGTAAACACTTTGGTCTAGGCGTATTAGCAGGGCCGATTATGGCTTATTTTAAATGGTTCCATAACGTCTCTAAAGCGACCTGCGTGCCAAGCCATAAGACCTTTAAAGACTTAGATCAACTTGGTTTTAAACGCTTGGTCGAAGTGGGTCGTGGTATCGATTTGGAGCGCTTTAATCCGCAATACCGTAGTGAAGAGTTAAGAGCACAGTGGGGCGCGCAAAAGCAGCATACAGTGCTAATTATGGTGAGCCGATTGTCTCCTGAAAAAGGCGTCGATTTAGTTATCCAAAGCTTCAAAGCCTTACAGCGCGATCAACTTCACCGCGCAGTTAAGTTAGTCATTGTCGGTGACGGACCCGATAGAGCACGCCTTGAAGCCTTAGCGGCTGATAGTGGTGACGATATTGTGTTTGCAGGCCTCCAGACAGGCGAGGATTTATCCAGACACTACGCCAGCGGTGATGTGTTTGTTTTCGCCAGTCAAGTTGAGACCTTCGGTAACGTGGTAGTTGAAGCAATGGCAAGCGGTTTACCCGTTTATGCCTTTGATGATGCCGCAGCCGGTATGTTGGTTACGTCAAGTCGCGGCGGTCTGGTCGCTATGGGAGATAAGAAGGCCTTTATTAACCAAGTGGCGGCACTGCCAAAGATGCAGCAGTTAAAAGAGCAAGGTGCTAATGCCGCACAGTGCGTATCTGGATTTTCATGGCAACGTCCGGCAAAGCAGATGCTTACCATGTTCAATCATGCGGTTGCTGACACCAAAAAAATGAGCACCAGTTACTAACCATGATATAAATACTAAGAATGATATGACATAAATTTTTACGTAAGTATTTTATAAAATTAAATATAATCAACCGTTTAGCTAGAGTTTGATTAAATAAGAGTATAGTTAAAATAGTCATTGAACTGAGCGATAAATAGAGGTGATAAGCAATTAATGAGATGTAAATTTGACGATTAATTTAAATGAGTACTGCACACAAGATGATTTAATCAAACGCACAAACCGGTTGATTTTAACCATCATAAATAAGGGGATACGTTTTGAAATCTGTTAAAACTAAGCCAGCTACGAGTCGTAAAATAATAGAGCCAGCAGTTGCACCTAGCCCTATATTCACCCTGTTTTCACGCAACCCAGTTGTGGCAGTTTATGTCAACCAGTTCATCTCTTGGGATACCAACTTATGTATCCATATTAATCGCTATTCAACCAACTATGTGGTCGCTTTATTCTTCAAAACCATCAGTCGATTGGGTGATGGCTGGTTCTGGTATATCATGCTTGCCACCGCCTTAATATTCTATGGTACTTCAGCCATCTTGCCCCTCATAACTACCTTGATTGTGAGTATGGTCGGACTGGTTATTTATAAGCTATTAAAAGTCAAAACTGTACGCCCAAGACCTTATCAAGTGCATCAAGTAATTGTATTAGGCGAGCGTCCGCTAGATGTGTTTAGCTTCCCATCTGGGCATACACTGCAAGCGGTGTTATTCACGGCCACATTAGGCGGATACTTCCCAGAGTTATTACCCTTAATGTTGCCGTTTGCCATCTTAGTTGCGTTATCACGTATGGTGTTAGGTCTACATTATCCAACGGATGTCTTGATTGGTGCAGGTATCGGTTATGGCCTATCTTTTTGGGCGCCAAGTCTACAATCAGGTATAGAAAGCAGCTTGCCGTTATGGCTCACGCTGTAACTTAAGCCAGCATTATTCTTAGCATAACAATATAAAAATTTAACACGAAGAGTCATCTTATAACCTCTTTTTATGTGGTAGGCTTATAGCACACTAGCACTTTCAAGGAGCCGTTCCCTACCATGCCTTCTGATAACAGTCTCGCCAATCATTTAGCTCAGTCCACGCTACCCTTAACCCCCAGTCAATTAACGACAGAGCATATTCAAACCCTTAAAATCGCTAGCCCTTTTGCCTATCAAATATGGGAAAACAAACCCGCTGTTTGCCAGAACTTTCTGACCAGTTATCCCTTAGGGGAGAGCTTAACGCGTCAGCAGATTAGTGATTTGATAGATGACTATACGTTAGATGATGGTTTAGATGGCGGGCTTGAGCGTGCTGATGAAGCCGGCGTGATGCGAGGTTTACGTCGCTTGCGTGAGCTGCTTATGATGCGCTGGATTTGGGAAGATGCGCTGGGTATTATCTCTCTTGAGCAGTTGACGCTTGAATTGTCTGATTTTGCGGATACTTGCATTATCTTTACTAAAGACTATGTTTGGCAACAGCTGGTTGCACGCTACGGTCGTCCCACCTATATCGATACCAAAGGCGAGCGTCAGTTTGATGATATGGCGATATTTGCTATGGGTAAACTTGGCGCACAAGAGCTGAACTTGTCTAGTGATATTGATTTGATTTTTGTGCATCGTCACCGCGGTGAGACAGATGGCGATAAATCAACAGGTACCAAGTGCATTGATAACAAGCGGTTTATGATTCGCCTAGGTCAAGGCATTATCAAAATATTGGATAGTAATACCGCAGAAGGCTTTGTGTTCCGTGTTGATATGCGTCTTAGACCATGGGGTGAGGGTAGTGATCTTGCCATTCATCTGTCTGCGCTCGATAAGTATTTTTCTGCGCATGGACGAGCTTGGGAGCGTTTTGCATGGTTAAAAGCGCGTGTGGTCAATGAGGTCGATGAAGTATTTGCTGATAATTTAGAAGATATTATTAAGCCTTTTGTCTTTAGATACTATGTCGATTACAGTGCCTTTGCCGCTTTGCGTGAAATGAAATCCTTGATTCAAAATCAGGTCGCACAGCGTGAGGATTTAGACAATGTCAAATTAGGTGCCGGTGGTATTCGTGATATTGAATTTGTGGTACAAGCGTTTCAGCTTATTTATGGCGGGCGGCATAGTCAACTTGAAGTGAAATCCTGTTTGCAAGCAATGCAAGTGCTCAATGACTTTGACTTCTTGGATGATGAAACTTACCGTAATTTAGAAGCGGCTTATCGATTCTTCCGCCGAGTGGAGCATGCGATTCAAGCGGTGAATGATCAACAGACGCAGCGATTACCGAGCAATCCTGAATGTCAGCATAATCTAGCCATTACCTTGGGCTTTGAGAATTGGCAGTCTTTCCTACAACGCTTAAACGAGCATCGCCGTAATGTACATGTACCGTTTGATCGTATGGTGACTGAGCGTCAGACACCGACCAGTACTGTCGACTATGATGGTAACGAAATCAGCTGTCTTGAAGATATTTTAAACGAAGAGAATGCCCAAAAGCTGCAACAGTTTTGGGACAGTAAGATGGTGGCAAATTTATCTGAGGAGGCCAGAGAGCGTTTGGATGCTGCCTATCCTGTGTTGGTACATGCGCTTTTAACCCATGAAGCTAAGCAGGGACTGGCAAATATTGCTTTGCCTCGTTTGATTGATTTGCTAGAAGCCATCTCACGCCGGTCTATTTATTTGGTGATGCTTGCAGAAAACCCAGATGCCACGGTTAATCTAATCCCGATGCTCTCTGCAAGTCCTTGGATTGCTGGCGAGTTAATC
This sequence comes from Psychrobacter sp. CX14, assembly GCF_057396205.2. Lineage (NCBI taxonomy): Bacteria > Pseudomonadati > Pseudomonadota > Gammaproteobacteria > Moraxellales > Moraxellaceae > Psychrobacter > Psychrobacter sp. CX14. The sequence continues at coordinate 1,567,500 of NZ_CM183187.1, forward strand.
CGTTATCCTGTGTTGTTAGACTCGTTCTTGCAGCAGCGCTATCGTTATTTGCCGGATAAAGACGAGCTGCGCGACATTCTGCGTCAGCGCTTATTACGTGTTGAGCCTGACGATGAAGAAATGCTCTTAAACGTGCTCAGGCTGTTTAAAAACAATCAAGTATTGGCGGTGGCAGCCAGTGATGTCCTAGCAGAACGCCCGATTATGAAAGTCTCGGACTCGCTGACCTATGTGGCAGAGGTGGTGCTCGAATTTGCTTTAGAGCGCGCCTTTGCAGAATTAGTGAAACGTCATGGCTATCCTATTAATCAGCAAGGCGAGTCAGTAACTGAAGCGCATAGCGGCTTTGCAATTATTGGCTATGGCAAGCTTGGGGGTATTGAAATGTCGTATACCTCCGACCTTGATTTGGTATTTATTCATCAAATTAATGAGCAGGCGATGACCACGGGTAATAAGCCAGTAAGTGGAATGAAATTTACGGCTCGTTTAGCTCAGAAGCTGATGACTTACCTTAATACCCAAACGCGCGATGGCCGTGCTTATGAGATTGATATGCGCCTTAGACCGTCTGGTAATGCAGGCATGATGGTGGTCTCTAGCCGCTCATTTGAGCGTTATCAACTAGAGAAAGCATGGGTGTGGGAGCATCAAGCACTGGTTAGAGCGCGTGCGATATGCGGCGATAATCGTGTCATGAATGCCTTTAACCATATTCGTAAGCAAGTATTGACCCAAAGCCGTGATTTGAATGAGCTTAAGAAGAATGTGATTGAGATGCGCGCCAAGATGAAAGATCATTTAGGCAGTGACAAACAGATGCAAGAGCAAGGCAAGTTCCATCTGAAACAAGACGCAGGCGGTATTGTTGATATCGAATTTATGGCGCAGTACGGTGTACTTGCTCACGCTCATGACTATCCGGATTTGGTGCAGTGGAGCGATAATGTTAGAATTTTTGAAAGTTTAGCGGAGCATGGCGTTTGGGATAGAGAGACTTGTGAAGGTTTGACTCAGTCTTATTTATTATTGAGAGCTGCAATGCATCAATTGGCTTTGGCAAATGAAAATGTGGTTGTTGATGAGTCAATTTGGATAGATTGCCGCGAATACGTTATCTCTAAATGGAATGAGATTATTGCATAGCGACCATCCTTATTTGACTGTTCTTTATTGCGTCTTTAGTAAGTGGTTTGCTAAGGTGCTGACTAAGCCATAACTGAAGCTTGGCTATAACTAGAAATGGGTTATAACCAAAAAATATGTTTGATTAAACTAAAATTTGACAGTCAAATTAGTCAGCAATGCTATACTTTATTTTTTGCTAAAAAAATTGTTTTTAGTTTTATTGAATTTGAAAATATGGAATAAACTTTATGAATATGGCAACGACTGACGGAAAACTCTGGTTAAACGGTGACATGATTAATCAACCCGATGCAAAGGTACACGTATTAACCCATAGCTTGCATTATGGTATGGCTGTCTTTGAGGGCGTGCGTGCGTATCAAACAGATGACGGTCGTACGGCTATATTTAGATTAGACGACCATACCGAGCGTCTATTAGGCTCAGCCAAGATTTTTCAAATGAAAGTGCCTTATGATAAAGCGGCTTTAGACCAAGCCCAAAAAGATGTGGTTAAGCAAAATGGCTTTGACTCTGCCTACATTCGTCCACTAATTTGGGTAGGTGCAGAGAAGTTAGGTTTATCGTCACGCGATAACAGTATCAATGCGATGGTAGCGGCTTGGAAATGGGGTGCATATCTTGGGGAAGAGGGTATTGAAAAAGGTATCCGTGTTAAAACCTCTTCGTATACCCATCACATGACCAACGTGACCATGTGTAAAGCCAAAGCAGCCAGCAATTATCCCGTATCGATTATGGCCAATCAGGAGGTGACTCGTAATGGCTATGATGAAGCCATCTTGATGGATCCACAAGGTTATGTATGCCAAGGCTCTGGTGAAAACTTATTTTTAGTTAAAAATGGTGAGCTACATACACCAGACTTGGGCGGCGGTGCATTAGATGGTATTACCCGTCGTACGATTATTCAATTTGCAGAAGACTTAGGAATTAAAGTCACCGAGCGCCGTATTACTCGTGATGAGTTTTATTTGGCAGATGAAGTATTTATGACCGGTACAGCAGCCGAAGTCACACCGATTCGTGAATATGATGACCGTGAGATTGGTAATGGTGGCCGTGGAGAGATTACTGAGAAGCTGCAAACGCTCTATTTTGATGTGGTGCATGGGCGTAATGAGCAGTATAAAGATTGGTTAACTTTTATTGACGAATAACAGCCATGACGAATGAGCTGTTATTTATATGACAACTCAAAAAGCTTAAGTAGTTGAGTCAAGAAAGCAAGTTAACAAGCTCAGTCAATAAAATGTGTCAATAAAGTGTGTTAATAAGAAAAGCAAAGGTATGGCCTTTGCTTTTTTATTTGTATAGATTTCTGTCGAGTCCACAATATTAATAACAGTTTTTATCTATAAAAAATATTTTTTATGTATAAAATAATAGATTGATTTCATATACACTTTAAATACCTAACTTTAACTACTTAGCGTTAAATTTTAAACACTAAACACTAAACACTAAACACTAAACACTAAACAGCAAACACAAAAAAGATTATAGATTATGAAAATATTAGTGACCGGCGGTGCAGGCTTTATCGGTTCTGCTGTGGTGCGCCATATTATTGATAACACCCAAGATGAGGTACTTAACGTTGACAAGCTTACCTATGCGGGAAATTTAGAGTCGCTACAATCAATTGAAAATAGCCCTAGGTACAGCTTTCAGAAAATAGATATCTGTGATAAGCAATCGGTGGAACATGCGTTTAAAACCTTTAAACCAGACGTTATCATGCACTTGGCTGCTGAGTCACATGTAGACCGTTCAATTGATGGACCTGCCGAGTTTATTCATACCAATATAGTCGGTACCTACACCTTATTAGAGGTAGCACGTCAATACTGGCAAGGACTAGAGGCTGATAAAAAAGCAGGCTTTAAATTTCACCATGTGTCTACCGATGAAGTCTATGGTGACTTAGAGCACACAACAGATTTATTCACTGAAACCACACCTTACGCACCAAGTTCACCTTATTCGGCGTCCAAAGCCAGCTCAGACCATTTGGTGAGAGCTTGGCATCGCACATATGGCTTGCCAGTGCTGATTACCAATTGCTCGAATAATTACGGACCCTATCATTTTCCAGAAAAACTGATTCCCTTGGTTATTTTAAATGCCTTGGAAGGTAAGCCGCTGCCAGTATATGGTGAAGGTACTCAAATTCGTGATTGGCTGTATGTTGAAGATCATGCTCGTGCGTTGTATACAGTGATTAGCGAAGGCGCAATCGGCGAGACTTACAATATAGGTGGTCACAACGAGAAGCAGAATATAGAGGTGGTAAAAACCATCTGTCAAATCCTCGATGAGCTGCAACCTCAAGCCAATGGTCAGCCGTATGAGTTGTTAATTACCTTCGTCAAAGACCGTCCTGGTCACGATTTACGCTATGCCATTGATGCCTCGAAGATACAACAAGAGCTTGGTTGGACACCAGAGGAGACTTTTGCAACGGGTATCCGTAAAACAGTACAATGGTATCTAGATAATTTAACTTGGTGCCGCCGTGTCCAAGACGGCAGTTATCAACGTGAAAGATTGGGAGTACAGCCATAATGAGCAAACAAATGAATACCAAAGGAATCATTCTTGCAGGTGGCTCAGGAACACGCTTATATCCCATTACCAAAGGCGTGTCTAAGCAGTTGCTGCCCATTTATGATAAGCCGATGATTTATTATCCTCTGTCCGTATTAATGTTGTCGAGTATCCAAGATATTCTCGTCATTAGTACCCCAGAAGATATCGATGGCTTTAAGCGTCTATTAGGTGATGGTAATCAGCTTGGCGTGCATATCTCTTATGCAGTTCAGCCTAGTCCGGACGGTTTGGCACAAGCCTTTGTTATCGGTGAAGATTTTATTGGTGATAGCAACGTGTGCTTGGTGCTGGGTGACAATATTTTTTACGGTCAAGGCTTTACGCCGATGTTAAAAGCTGCGGCAGCACGTCGTAGTGGCGCAACCGTGTTTGGTTATCAGGTCAAAGATCCTGAGCGTTTTGGCGTGGTTGAATTTGATGACAATCAACGTGCTATCTCATTAGAAGAAAAGCCGACTCATCCTAAATCCAACTTTGCGGTGACCGGTCTTTATTTCTATGACAACGATGTGGTTGAGATGGCGAAGCAGGTACAGCCTTCAGAGCGTGGTGAGCTGGAAATTACCAGCATTAACCAGATGTATTTGCAGCGTGGTGACTTAAATGTTGAGCTGCTTGGTCGAGGCTTTGCTTGGCTAGATACAGGGACTCATGAAAGCCTACTGGAAGCAGGTATGTTTGTCGAGACCATTGAGAAGCGTCAAGGCTACAAGGTTGCTTGCTTAGAGGAGATTGCCTATAACAATGGTTGGTTAACCAAAGAGCAGGTACTTGAGCAAGGGAAAAAGCTAAATAAAAATAGCTATGGTCAATATCTATTAGCACTTGTGGAAGGTAAGTTATGAGTTTAATCAGACTGGTAGATTTACCGACTCTCGGAGATGATAGAGGGTCTTTAGTGGCAGTGGAAGCCTCAGATACCATCCCCTTTGCGATCAAGCGTGTCTATTATATATTTGACACTAAAGCTGGCGTGGCGCGTGGTTTTCATGCGCATCATCAGTTGCAGCAGCTTGCAGTTTGCGTATCTGGAAAGTGTCGAATGCTCTTAGATGACGGTCATACCAAAGAAGAGGTCTGGCTAGACTCACCGAGTAAGGGCTTGTTAATTGGTGATATGGTTTGGCGTGAAATGCATGATTTTAGTGACGATTGTGTGTTATTAGTCTTGGCCAGTGAACACTATGATGAAGCGGATTATATTCGTGATTATGATGAGTTTTTGAAGAGTGTGAGTCAATGAGTTTTATCCATCATTTGGCAGATGTGGCTTCGACACAGATTGGTGAGCAGACACGAGTTTGGCAGTTTGCAGTTATTTTGCAAGGTGCAGTAATTGGTAGAAACTGCAATATTTGTGCTCATACCTTTGTAGAAGATGACGTTGTTATTGGTAATAATGTCACATTAAAATCAGGTGTGTATGTGTGGTCAGGTACACGTATCGAGGATAATGTGTTTTTGGGTCCTAATGCCACTTTGACCAATGATATGATGCCTCGTTCTAAACAATATCCCGAACAGCTGGCAGGAATTACGTTAAAAAAAGGGGCAAGCATTGGTGCAAATGCCACCCTTCTACCAGGTATAACGGTAGGAGAATACGCTATGGTCGGTGCAGGGGCAGTAGTTACCAAAGATGTACCCGCTTACGCAGTAGTTGTCGGTAATCCAGCAAAAATTATTAGGTATATAAAATGATTCCCTTTTTAGATTTAAAAGCAGTAAACAAGCAGTATAGAGACGCACTTATTGAGGCAGCCACCCGTGTTATTGATTCAGGTTGGTATATCACTGGTAACGAGCTTGAAACTTTTGAACAAAACTTTGCTCAATATTGTGGCGCTAAGCACTGTATAGGTGTTGCCAATGGTTTAGAGGCGTTGTCTCTAACTTTAAAAGCTTGGATGCTATTAGGCAAACTGCAACAAGGTGATGAAGTGATTGTCCCTGCCAACACTTATATTGCCAGTATTTTGGCCATTAGCAGCAATCAGTTGACGCCAGTTTTAGTTGAGCCAGATCCTGTTACTTATAATTTGTGCCCAAAAAATACGCAAGCAGCCATTACTGATAAAACAAAAGCCATTTTGCCAGTACATCTGTATGGACAGCTGGCGGATATGACTCAGATTATAAAGATTGCTAAGCAGCATGATTTGTTGGTATTAGAAGATGCCGCCCAAGCACATGGTGCCAGTATTGATGGCATCAGGGCAGGGAATCTTGGCGATGCTGCAGGCTTTAGCTTTTATCCGGGCAAAAACCTAGGCGCATTGGGTGATGCGGGTGCAGTGACTACCAATGACGATGAGTTGGCTGAGACTTTGTGTGCGTTACGCAACTATGGATCACATGAGAAATATAAAAATATTTTTCAGGGTAGCAATAGCCGCCTAGATGAAATACAAGCTGCCATGCTCAGTGTCAAATTGAATCATTTAGACGATGAAATAACGCACAGACGTCAGGTAGCGAAGGCGTATTTAGATGGCATCGACAATCCTGCCATTACCTTGCCAGCTGTTTATGGTGAGTCTCATGTGTGGCATTTGTTCGTGGTTCGCTGTGAGACACGCGATAAGTTACAACAGTATTTGGCTGATAATGGGGTACAAACTTTGATTCATTATCCGATTGCGCCGCACAAACAGCAGGCCTATGCTGAGTGGAATCACTTAAGCTATCCACTTACTGAGTCCATTCATCAGCAGGTATTAAGTTTGCCGATGAGTCCTGTGCTTGCGATGAGTGATGTTGAAAAAGTCATTGAGCTATGCAATGCGTATCAACCGTAATAGTGTATTTATGAGTAAGCCTGTGAATGGGTTTCAATAAAAGGGACACATAGTGAAAGATAGGTTAGAACTTGGTAGGCAGCTTATATCCAATCAACTAAAAGCAGTTAAATTTAAGCTAAAATATAAAAGGTTGCAAAAAAAGTCATTGGCGGATTTGCAGACCTTTACTATTTTGGAAGAGTGTGGACTTGAGAATGTATCAACCAGTCCAAAATATAGTAATGCTTGTAATCAGCAGCTGACATATCCAGAAGTTGCTATAAAGCTGTATCAACTGAAAGATGTTTATTGCAATATAGAAGGAGCTAACTTTGTTACTGAAGATTTAAAGTATGTTTTTATAGAAGAGTTCCCTTATATATCTTGTGAAGATGCAAATTATAAAGCAGGGTTAGTAGTGCGTCATGATACACGGTTTGCATATATTAAAAATATTAAAAAATCGCAAGTTAGGAAATTTGATTCAGCTTTTTTCTTAGGTGGTAATGGGTCATTTAATTTTTATCATTGGATGATAGAGTTAGTACCTAAGTTATTATTGATAACTAACGAAATGTTACAGGAAAAGGGTATAGATACGATTGTAGTTCATAAGTGTGTGCAAAAAATTGATAATTATCAATGGTTATTAACCCAGTGTAGTAAACACCTTCCATCAGCAGAGATAGTTTATGTTGATGCAAATGATATACTTTTTGCTGAAAACTTGTTGTTCATAAATACCTTTAATCAAACTCTTTATCATCAGCGAAAAGGAGTGGATGGCTATCAAACAACAACAATTTTTAATTGTAGCAATATAGATGCTTATCGACAGTTACTCAGGTGTGCAGCAGATAAGCTAACCACTACACCAGTTACAGGCAATATAGGTAATAGTCTCAATCAGCTAGATATAAAGTATAATAAGATCTTTGTTTTACGTAATGAAGACTCAGTTAGTCGCTACAATAATAGACGTTATAATCAACAAGAAGTATTTAGTTTTTTTAAAAAAGAAGGTTTTGTCGGAGTTTATCCAGATCAGCTTAGCCTAAGTGAGCAGATTCAGCTGTTTCAAAATGCAGACTTTATCGTTGGGCCAACAGGTGCGTCATGGTCAAATTTAATATTTGCCAGTAAAGGTATGAAAGCGATAAGTTGGTTGCCCAGTCAATTACAATACTTTGATACCTATTGTTCTTTAGCCAATTTGTTAGGCGTTGATATGCGCTTTTTGCAGTACAAAACAGAAAGTGACGATATACATTCTGCTTATCAGTTAGATTTAAATGAAGTCATAGAACTATATGAACAAATGAAGTAATTAAGTTGGATACGATATGTAATTTTTGACTTTTTTTAAGCTTAACTAAGCGTAAGACAGCTGTGGTATTTGCATAATAATAAATCTATAAACTTTAACGGTATTAAACTTAGGTAGTAATATGACCAATCCATTAGTTTCAGTCGTCATTCCTTGTTATAACCATCAAGACTTTGTGCAAGATAGCATTCAAAGTGTCATAGATCAAAGCTATCAAAATATAGAATTAATTATTATTGATGATGGTTCTCAAGATGACTCTGTTGCCAAGATTAAGCAGATGCAACAGGCGTGCGCACAGAGATTTACTCGCTTTGAGTTCAGATGCCGTCCGAACAAAGGGTTGAGCGCAACTTTAAATGAGGCAATAGAGTGGTGTCAGGGTGAGTATTTTGCAACGTTAGCCTCTGATGATATGGTTTTGCCACATAAGACGGCTACCCAAGTTGAGTTTTTAGAAGCACATCCAGAAGTTAGTGCGGTGTTTGCTGGTGCAAAGCTAATTGATGATAGTGATGAAACGTTTGAAGTTACTTTAAGAGAGCCTGGAATTTATAGCTTCAAACAGATTATTATGAATAAATATGATTTTCCTGCAGCTACCCAAATGCTAAGGTTAGATATTGTAAAAGAGGTCGGGGGTTATGATCCGTCGATAGCGCTTGAAGATTGGTATATGTGGTTGAAAATTAGCCAAATTAGCCAAATTTATTATATGGATGAGGTCTTAGGTTGCTATCGACGCCATGAGGGTAACTTCTCAGCAAATCTTGAGAAAATGATGCAAGGGCGTATTGATGTGCTAAATTGCTTTCAAGATTCTAAGCATTACACTAAGGCGATGGAGCGAGTACTGTGGTCTAATGCACGCAGACGCATAGAAAATAGTAGTGGTAGAGAAAAAATAGAAAGATATAAAGCGCTATTTAAACAAAAGCCGTTAAAAGCTAGTAATTTATTATTGACGCAAACGATTAAAAAAATTAAAAATAAATAGGTTGTTTATTTCCGTATCTATTGATCAGCTATTGTTAACTCTTAAAGATTATTAGCTAGATAAAGATTATTAGTTAGAATGGATTTGGATTCTGACTATCATCTTATTTATTAAAACAAACTATTTATTTTGATTTTTTAGTTTGGTTTGATATTCAATGATATCTTGATAAATCCTTTGCTCAACTTTTCTAATATTTTTGATGTTAATGGACTTGCTCATCGATCTAAAGGGAATAAGTAATTTTTCACCAATGCCATCGACTAATACAAACTCTGGTCTGCCTTGGCGCTGTTCAGTGTACATAATACCACCAATATTAATTTCACCAAACACCACATGAAAGTCGCAACAATCATTAAAAAAGCGTGCCAATGCCTGTTGCTGTTCATCACCGTACAACCCTTCAATCAATAAATGCTCTAAAGTTAAAGATTGACCTGTGGGGCTGATAATTTTTTCGGTGACCAAGCCTAAGCCCTGGTTTGTACCAATAAAGCCATGTACGGTTTCAATAGGAAAGATATATTGGTTTTGACTATAATGGTTTTTGCATAATTGTAGATATTGCAGTAGCTCTCGACGAAATTGACGATAAATGCCTTGATGGCGGTGTGAACGTAAGTGATGTTGAGTGGCACGTCCACCATCAACAGTCGCATTTTCTGGTCGCATAATTTTGATTACCTTACCATCATCTTCTGGATAGGCATAGACCAGCTTTTGTGTTCCTTTACCAAGTAAGTCAAGATTTTCTACTGCAATCATTTGAATCTCGTTTTATTGTTCTTTATCTATTTAAGTTAAATAAATAAGTTAAGTGAAATAAATAAGGAAATCAAAACAAAGAGAAGCCTACCGAAAAGGTATCTGCTTCGCAAATATTGCATCCTTGGTTTGTTCTACTAGTCTATTTGCCTCACGGCGTATTTTAGCCAAGCCTCCTTTTTTTTCTGAGCGCATTCTTTTGCGACGATCTGCCTCTAGCGTACTGGGTAACTGCAAGCTATCGGCAGTTGCATTTAAAATAATATCTTGGATACATAGTGCCGGAACCATTTGATAGACAGGCTCTTGATCGGCCTCAATAAAGTCTCTAAAGACCGTCTCATCAATAGGTAACATGGTATGCTGCATGGCATAAGCTAGTAGCTGCTGTGCCCCTTGTTGTGATAGGGTATAAGCACCGGCGCCCAAATGTTTGCTTTTTAAAGGAACAAGTTTTCGCTGTTTGGCAAGTGGTATTTGTTTTGTGTTGTCTAATATTACTTTATTGTTTACAGTCTCAATTTTTAAAATATGCCAGTTAGGGTCAATCCAATCAGAGCTGTTTAAATAAAAGCTGGCATCTTGACCTAAATACACATCATCTTCAAATACTGTAAAGTATGAGACGCCATCTTCCAGTGCTTTTTTCCACACTGCAATATGGCTCATCATACAAGCTAACTCAACGGGTGTTAAGTGCTCAGGCTCAAGTTCAAAAGGCAATTTATTATTTAAGATATATTGCTTTGCGGTGTCTGGAGTGAGTGCATCAAAAAACTCAAAGTCAACCTGATGTTTACCAAACTCACGGTTGATATGCTCACGGCGCTCGCTTGCTGATTTTAAGCTAATCACATAATTTTTCATAAAAAATCCTATTAGCCAATCGGCTAGGGTTGTCATCTATTGTTGTATTTATTGTCATGTCTGCGTGTTTGTTTGCTTGTATTTATGGACTTAGTTCGTACTTAGTTACTTACTTAGTTGTTTAGCTTTGGCGCTGGCCAGATGCTTTAGTGCAGAAGTTTTATTTTTTAACATACGCAGTTGTTTTTTGACATTATAGCTGGCGTCTCGTTTTTCTCTGTCCTTGCGCTCAATATTTTGTTCTGTCACTGAGCCTAGAATATCACTGTCAATGCCTAATGGACGGACAGGTGCTGGCCAGATTCCTAGACCTTTGCTATTTGCGCTCAACCAGTTTTGAAAAAAGATATCGACCGGCATACTAATGGGCTTGCCAGTTGCGACAAACTCAGCAGCCCCTTGGCGTGACCAGATTAATCCAAGTCCACGAATAGGGAAGTAAAAGGCGTGCCAGAGGCTATGACCTTCTAAGGTTGTGATGTCATGCGCCAACTTTTTCTTTTTTGATGCCAAGTTAACCAAGTACCAGTCAAGCTCAGGATGGCTATCCAAATAGGCGAGGGTTGCATCCATGATCTGTTTGAACTCAGGCGTGATTTTTAAATCATCCTCAAGCACAATCAAGTAATCTGCATCAGTAGTCAAAAACCTTTCAGCACACTGGTAGTGACTTAAATAACACCCAATCTCAGAGTTTAACAGACTGCGACCCAGATTTTTTCTGGCTTTGGTGTCATCATAATCTGCAAATTCTGACAACTGTTTGCCACGGCCGTCATAGGCTGAGATACGCTCAAATGGCCAGTTAACGGCATTAAGCTGTTCGGTGGCTGTGTTTAAGCGCTCATTACTGCTGTCAAGATTAATTAAATAGGTGACTGTTTTCATAGTAAGTACTTAACCGAGTCGGTTTATATAGAAATAATAATGCTGTATAAGCTATATAGGGATAGGCTTAAGCCTTTGCAAGCAGGGCTGACGGCAGATGCGAGGCCAGCTTGTTGTTCATGGCATCACTAACCTGAGTAAACAGCTTAGGATCTAATAAATCCATGCTTTGGATACAGCCGTATTTAATCGAGGTGTCGGTTAAGTCGTCTAAAAATTGGGGCACACTGCTGTCATTTTTTAGATAGTTTAACTGAAGATTTGGCATCAAGGTGGCTTGATTGCTGTTGATTTTTAAGTGATTCATCAGCGATACCGGATCAAATTGGGAAATGTCTCTAAATTTATGCTTGATTTGATCGGCCAATAGTTTGGGGTGTGCCAGCAGATACTCTTGCAAGGCTTTTTTATCGACAATATGCGGATAGTGATGAATTTCAAAGAACTTATCGCCTTTATAAACCTGCTCCGCCCCCAGCATTTGAGCAGTGGTGTATTTTGGCTGTAAGGTGGTATTTAGGGTTTTATGCAAAAAGGTGCGGTATCTTAACTTGGTCTTTAATACCATCTTTTTGCGCCAATGCCCACGAATAATCAGCTTGCCATCACTGTCTAAAAAATCATCAACAGTTGCTGGTTGATTAAAGAAGAAGTCATCATCTAAGCTGATATAGTGATCTAATAACCCAGGGATGTTCCACAGCATGGTCTCGATCGATAGGCTGTTAAAGGTGGGCAAATACTGCTCATAGCCAGCAAAGATTTGTTTGTGGTCAATAATTTGAATTTTGTCTTTGTCACAAATCCCTTCGGTGACAAAATCGTCTATAAAAGCTGGTTTTTGTCCATCAGTCACAATATAAATATGACCACAAAAAGGCACATATTTTAAAATAGAAGCCACGTTGTAATAGATTTCATTAAAGCTATTAAAGCGAGTTGGGCTAATTGCATTTGAGGGAATGTCGTCTTGCTTTAAGTAAGGCGCTCGTTTTTTGTTTAATACGGGATCATCACCATCTACCCAAGTGAGCACTAGGTCAAATTGTTGGTCATTTTGTGTCATGATTGCTCCGTTTGTGAATACTTTTATAGGCTGTAACTACTTTTATAATAGGGCTTTAATTTTTTGGCTTGTTTTTTATAGATTTGGTTTCTTACTGCCAGTAGTCTTTAAGCCAAGGACTGGGCTTGACATGGCGATACCATTTACCGCCGCCACCTTTAATGGCATCTGGTGGATTAATTTCACCATGGAAAATGACAATTTTTGCGCCCTCAGGCAAGCGCGGTGCTTTGACAAAGTTCAATGGACTAGGCGCCATACATTGATACTTAAAGCTCACGCACCAAGACTTATCCCAATATTCCAGATGATGGTATTTACGCAAATAATTGGACAAGTAGGCCTGCTCATGGCGCACCTCAGAGCTAATCTTGGCAAAATTTTGTTCAAAGTTACTCAGCAGATTAGGGTAAGTATTTTGACCCACTTTAAAGCGGTACACTGAGCTATTACCTACCATACGCCACGGTTTTTTCCAATCACGAATAATCACCACGCTGTCGTCATGCTTGGCTTTATATTCAAAAAAGGCATCGATGTTATCAACAATAACAATGTCGATATCTAAGAATAGGGCAGTACCTTTTAAATCATACAGCTCAGGCTTAAAGGTAGTTAGTTTCTTCCAGCCACGCTCAGGTAACCCTTCAGGTAGATTCAATTCAGGAATCGGGTAGCAAGTCACATTACTATCAATGCCCGTTTCATCATCGGTTAAGCATATCATCTGGAAGTCTAAGGTGAGATGACGCTTGACCATGTTATACAAACGATTGACGTACTCTGGACCGTATTTGTTACCCCATTTCATACAGATAACATAGCGGGTCTCTGCGTCTAAGGGGGTGCTTGGGTCTGTTGATAGCTTTGTCATGAGTTACTCAAACCAAATTAAGGATGCTTAAAATTCTAACAGATTATCAGGTAAGACGAGCGCTGATTTTAAAGACAACACCATCGCAAGGCCTAATAGGTTAACAATATATAGCCGTTAAGCAGGAGTCGCTTGTTTATTTGCTACCACAGAGGCGATAAATGCCTTTAATTGCTCTGCATTTGCTTTGTAAGGATTTCTTAGTAGAGGGTGGTTTTTAAAGCGTCTATAGCCCCACATATAATGAGTGGGATGTTCTTTAACCATGTTTTCAATGGCTTTATTTAATGCGGTGGTGGCGACAGTGATGTCTTTATCAAAGAGATCAGGGTCATCAAGGGCGATGCAGTGAATATCAAAGCCGCTATTTAATGGATGTGCATTGTCACTGCGTAGGCAAATCAGACCAACCATCGAACATTTGGTTTTGCTAGCAAGTTTGGGCGCCAAGGTACTGGTTAAGGTATCAACACCGAAAAATGGCGCATTCACGCCACTTGAGCGATTGGGCACATGATCAGGGAGAACAATACTAGAGCCACCAGATTTTAAGGTTTTAAAAATGGCTTTGACACCAACGGCATCGGTTGGCACTAAGGTGGCTTTAAGTTTTTGACGGCCTTTTAGAATAAAATTATTTTGCCATTTATTCTCGACCGGTTTGTACATAATGGTGGGGGAGTCGAACTGATTGAACCATGCATTCATAATCTCCCACGTGCCTAAATGAGGCACAATCACAAGCAGGCCGTTGGGATTTTCTAACGCTTTTTCGAGCACTTCTTGATTGTAAACAGTGTTGACTTGTTCAACACTCCATTCTGGCGCCATCGCCCAGCACTTAATAGATTCAACGGCACTTAAAAATTGGTTGCGAATGACTTTCGCAGAAAATTGCTGGCGTTCTTGATTGTCTAATTCAGGATAAGCCAGACGCAAGTTGGTATCAATATTACGTTTGATAGAGACATTAGGTAGATGATTTGTCAGAGGAGCGACAAATAGTGCCACGGCCCGCATAGCAGACAATGGCACAAACTTCACAACATTTAATGGATTCATAATAATCAACTCGTAACAAGAAAGAGGCCACCCGATTATCAAGCTTTAATAATTAGGTGGCCGCTGTCTTGTATGTTAAGTAGGCTAAGAGTGAGAATAAAGAGAAAAGGGGTTAACGGTCTTTATTCTTTATTTTCAGGTTGCGCCTTTTCACGAATACGAATGCCAAGCTCGCGTAGTTGGCGATTGTCCACCTCAGCAGGCGCCTGAGTTAATGGGTCCTCAGCAGTCTTGGTTTTCGGGAACGCAATCACGTCACGGATAGAGCTTGCGCCTACCATTAACATGATTAGACGGTCTAAACCGAATGCTAAGCCGCCGTGAGGAGGCGCACCAAATTTAAGCGCATCTAGTAAGAAGCTGAATTTCTCATTGGCTTCTTCTTCAGAGATACCTAGTGCGTCAAATACGGCACGCTGCATCTCAACGGTGTTAATACGTAAGCTACCGCCGCCAATTTCAGTACCGTTTAATACCATGTCATAAGCAACTGACAGGGCAGTTTCAGGGCTATTTTTCAGCTCGTCAACTGAGCCTTTTGGCTTAGTGAATGGGTGGTGCATTGAGGTCCACTTACCATCGTCTGTTTCTTCGAACATTGGAAAGTCAACAACCCATAGAGGTGCCCATTCACAGGTCTCCATGTTCATGTCTAGACCTACTTTCACACGTAGTGCACCCATCGCATCATTTACAACCTTGGCTTTATCTGCGCCGAAGAAGATGATGTCGCCATTTTCTGCACCAGTACGCTCAATTAGGCTAACCAGTACGTCATCGCTCATGTTTTTGATGATTGGTGACTGTAGACCAGAGTCTTTGTCTACGCCATTATTGATGTTACTGGTATCATTTACTTTGATATAAGCCAGACCACGCGCGCCATAAATGCCCACAAACTTGGTGTATTCATCGATCTGCTTACGAGTTAATGAACCACCGTTTGGTACACGTAACGCAGCAACACGGCCTTTAGGGTCATTTGCAGGACCAGCGAATACTTTGAATTCAACGGACTGCATTAAATCAGCCACGTCGACTAATTTTAATGGAATACGTAAGTCAGGCTTATCTGACGCATAGTCACGCATCGCTTCTGCGTAAGTCATGCGTGGGAATTTACCTAAATCAACATCAAGCATTTTCTTGAATAAGTCTTGGATTAGACCTTCGTTAATGTCCATGATGTCTTCTTCGTCTAAGAAAGACGTTTCGATATCCACCTGAGTAAATTCTGGCTGACGATCGGCACGTAAATCTTCATCACGGAAACATTTAGCGATTTGATAATAACGATCAAAACCAGACACCATTAATAGCTGTTTAAATAGCTGTGGCGACTGAGGTAATGCAAAGAAGTTACCAGGACGCGTACGTGATGGTACAAGATAATCACGTGCGCCTTCAGGTGTTGCACGAGTAAGGATAGGCGTTTCTACGTCTAAGAAGCCGTGATCGTCTAAATAACGACGGATAGTAGAGGTCGCTTTAGCACGGAACATCATGCGCTCTTGCATTTGCGGACGACGCATATCTAAATAGCGATACTTTAAGCGTAAATCTTCGTTTACCGTCGTATTTTCATCGTTCAATGGGAACGGAGGCGTTTCAGATTTAGCCAAGACTTCGATTTCTTTACCTAAAAGCTCAACCTGACCACTGGTCATATTTAGGTTTTCAGTGCCTTCATAACGTTTACGCACACGGCCAGTGATTTTTAATACATATTCAGGACGTGCTGCATCAGCGGTGGCAAATGCCTCTGGGGTATCTGGATCGATGACAACCTGTAAGATACCTTCACGGTCACGCATGTCTAAAAAGATTACACCACCATGGTCACGGCGACGGTGAACCCATCCTGTTACAGTGATGGTTTGTTCTAGCAACGCTTCGGTTACTGCCCCACAATACTCGGTACGCATCATAAACTGTCCACTACCTATCGGTTATTAAAAAAATAATTATAAAATTAAAAAAGTTCTCTCAAAGAATTTTTATCAAACGCACATTATGCCTAATCTTAGGCATTGATACAACCAAGCACCCTTGAAATTATACAAATGCAAACGCATATTAATAATACCCTATTTCAATGATTGCCGTATTAACACAACACGATTTTTTGATTGTTTTATTGACCCTAAGGACTATTTATGTTGTTTCACCCTGCCAAAAACCCTGTAGAACTAAAAGTTGTACATCTAAATAAGACTCAAAATGAGCGCCGCAGCAAATTAATGGAAGTGTTAGAAGACAAAAATGCGGTCAAACAATTTAGAAAGACCTTAGCGAAAAAGGCTAAGCAAGCTTTAAAAGATAAAGTCAAAAATAAATCTAAACAAAAACGCATTTTCGTATTAGATTTCGATGGCGATATTAAAGCGTCTGCTGTTAAGCATTTACGTGAAGAGATTAGCACCATCATTAGTACAGCTCGAGAGGGTGATGAGGTCGTTGTACGTTTGGAGTCTGGCGGCGGTATGGTACACAGCTATGGTCTAGCAGCTGCCCAGTTGGTGCGCCTAAAAGACGCAGGATTAACCTTGACCATTGTGGTCGATAAAATTGCGGCCAGCGGTGGTTACATGATGGCATGTGTCGCAGATAAAATCTTGGCTGCACCGTTTGCGGTTATCGGCTCTATCGGTGTTGTTTCACAAATGCCGAACTTTAATAAATGGCTTAAAAAGCATGACATCGATTACGAGATGTTCACGGCTGGCGAGTATAAGCGTACGGTAACCATGTTTGGTGAAAATGATGATGAAGACCGTGCCAAATATCGCGAAGAGCTTGAGCAAACGCATAAGTTATTTAAGCATTTTGTGACCACCTATCGCCCGCAGCTTGATTTAGAGAAAGTTGCCAATGGTGATCATTGGTATGGTGAAGATGCGTTGCATTTAAGCTTGGTTGATGAGTTAACCACCTCTGACGCGTATTTGTTAAAGCAAATGGATAAGCATCAAGTCTATGCGCTGATGTCACGTCAAAAACCAACCTTAGCTGAAAAGCTAGGTTTCGCTAATGCAGCTCATTCTGCGGTATCAGGATTGGTTAGCACGGCAACAAAATCATTACTACAGGCTGCAGGTGATACATTACCAGAAGTAATGACTCGAATAGAGCAAGACAAGCGTCTTAAACTCTAGTTTTAATGTATAACACTAGTCTCAAGGAACAATAGGAGCCGTGTCAAAGCTGTTTTGATTTCAAATCGAAGCTAACTTAAAGCAATAAGTTTATTTCAAATGAAAGCGACCTGATGAGTCGCTTTTTTTATAAAATGTTTAATGTAAATGACCCAGACACTATCATCAATGGCGCCTCGCATATCGATGACAAAATGCAGGTAGATGTTAATGAGATATAGGATGCCAACGGTCTGCTTTCTTATAGTAAGACTTCAGGCAAAATTGTTATTTCACCGATTGATAGCGATGAGAGTCATGGCCGGCAAGTCAGTGAAGATAAAGACTATGTCGGTTATTTAAATATTAAGAAGCTAAAGAGTTTAGGGATTTAATATTTAATACATAAAAGTAGATTATTAAAAGTAGTTAGGGTTTATGGAGCCATTCCCGCTTTCGCTACTATCTACTTATCGATGTGAGGCATTGGCTAAGAGTTGACGAGTCGCTTACTTCGTGCGCCGCGTCAAATCAAGCCACTGCAACTCGTCTCGCTAAGCAGTATATCCGCTACAATCGGGGCTAAGCATTTGCTACAAGACTTATATTATATGACCTACAGCGACAAAATCCTGTATACATAACAGACGTAAAGTGAACGATATGCCTTGATGACGCACTCTTGCATGATATCCAGTCGCCATACATTTGATTCCAAATATAGAAATTATCCAAACTTGGAAGGCAAGTCCTAACGCAATAAATTAAATGTTGCTAGCAGTAGGTTTAGTGAGCTTGATCGAGTTTATCGATGATAGGTTATACCAAATCTAGAAATTAACCTATCAAGGAAAGCGAGTGCAAACTCTACAAGTAGTAGGGTTAGTGAGCTTGACCGAGTCTTAAATGGATAGGTTATTTTATAGAGAAAGGTATAACTTCTACGTCGGCTCGATGACTATATCCTTCATAATCCTTGATTTATCGCCTTATCACCCTCATCAATAAACAAAACCTCCTTTATAATAAATAGCCTAAGCCAATGCCAGAAAATAATTCATCAAGCCTATCTTCAAGTAATCCTCATTCAAATACAAAACCCTCAAACCATACCAATGATAACGCTGTTATGACATCTGAAACTTCTGCGTCTAGTATGCAACCCAATAAGCAACAAGACGACCGACAGCATGAGCTACCTGTACTTGCCAAAGACCGCCACTTTCTAAGTCGTTTAGAAAGAGAGCTGAAGCGACCTAATAAAAACACCCCTGAAAAAGTATTGGCAGAAAAGAAAGCCAAATTCGATAAAGTAAAGCAGCGCTCGCAGCAAGTGGTCAAAGAGCGTATGGATAGTATTCCATCTAATATGCCGGCACGACTTAATCATGATTTGCCGGTTAGTAAACGAGCTGAAGATATCGTTCAGGCCATTATTGACCATCAAGTGGTTATCGTCGCAGGTGAGACCGGTTCGGGTAAAACCACGCAGCTACCTAAGCTTGCGATGATGGCAGGACGGGGTATTACTGGTCAAATTGGACATACGCAGCCAAGACGACTCGCAGCGCGTAGTGTGGCAAACCGTATTGCTGAAGAGCTTGAAGAGCAGCTTGGTGATACCGTCAGCTTTAAGATTCGTTTTAACGAGCAAGGTACCGCAAAGTCCGTGGTGAAACTAATGACCGATGGTATCTTGCTTGCCGAGCTTGGTCATGACCGATTCTTAACCCGTTACGATACGATTATTATTGATGAGGCGCATGAGCGTAGCCTGAATATCGACTTTATTATGGGCTATTTAAAGCAGCTATTGCCTAAGCGTCCAGATTTAAAAGTGATTATTACTTCAGCGACGCTAGATACGGGTCGTTTTAGTGAATACTTTGCCCAATACGACAAAGCCAAAAAGAAAATGGTGCCAGCACCGGTTATTGATGTGGAAGGCCGTGGTTATCCAGTAGAAGTGCGTTATCGTCCGTTAACCGATACACCGGTGAGTAGCTCAGACGACGACAGTTATGATGATTTTGAGGATAACTTGCCACGCGCTGTGGTCGCTGCAGTAGAAGAGTGCTTCGATGATGCTGTAGCAAAAGGGCATCCTGAACATGCCGATATTCTGATATTTGCCGCAACTGAAGCTGAAATCCGGGAAATGCAAGAAGTGCTGATTGCACACGGGCCGCGTCATACTGAGGTGCTGCCACTATTTGCAAGGCAGTCTTATGCTGAGCAGCAGCGCATCTTTAAGCCATCTGGTCGAGGCCGTCGTATCGTGATTGCCACCAACGTGGCAGAAACCGCATTAACGGTACCGGGTATCCGCTATGTGATTGATTTGGGCTTTGCCCGTATTTCACGATATTCATATCGCTCACGCGTGCAGCGTTTACCGATTGAAGCCATCTCACAAGCGGCTGCCAATCAGCGTAAAGGTCGCTGTGGCCGTGTAGCCCCCGGTGTTTGTATTCGTCTGTATTCGGAAGAAGACTTTGCCAGTCGCCCAGAATATACCGAACCTGAAATCCTACGTACCAATTTAGCCTCAGTTATTTTGCAAATGGCAAGCCTGCGTTTGGGTACGGTTGAGAATTTTGATTTTATTGAGCCACCTGATAGCCGTCTAGTCAAAGATGGCCGTAAGCTGCTTGATGAATTGGGTGCGCTTGCGTCAAAACAGCCAGACAGCAAAAAGCCAATTGCCAAGCAAACGCTTAATGATGTGAAGCTGACTCGTGTTGGTCAAAATATGGCACGTATGCCAATTGACCCAAGACTGGCGCGTATGTTGGTGGCCGGTAGTGACTTTGATTGTATGCTTGAGATGCTGATTATTGTGGCAGCGCTTGCGGTGCAAGATCCGCGTGAGCGTCCTGCTGAAAAACGTGCTCAAGCCGATCAAAAACATGCCATATTCCGTCAAGAAGACTCTGACTTTCTGTTCTATTTAAGCCTATGGAAAGCACTGTACGAGGGCGGTAGAAACAAGCTAACCAACAGTCAACGTAAAGCATTCGCCAAAAAGCATTATTTGAGCTTTCCGCGTCTGCGTGAGTGGGAGAAGACCTATCGTCAGCTTGAACAGATGGTCGTGGATTTAAAACTGCTCAGTGATTCTGGCACTCAAAAGCAAAACAAACCACAAGCAATCGAACAGGCGAATGCCAAACACTCTAATACTAAAGCTGGTAAAAAAGGCTCGAAAAATACGCCTGCGCTTAAGCAAAATATTAAAGTTGCCAAAAATATTGCCGACAATCTAGTCTCTGGCGAAAATGATGAGATTGATGAAGAAGTGCGTGCGGTAAAATACGCTAATTTACATCGAGCGTTATTAACTGGCTTGCTGTCTGTCATTGCACACAAAACCGATCAGCGAGGTGAGTATCTAGCGGCGCAACAACAAAAAGCCAAAATTTTCCCAGCAAGTACTGTATTTAAGCAAGTGCCACCTTGGGTGATGGCATTTGAGATTGTCGAAACCTCGCAAGTGTTTATGCGTACTGTGGCTAAAATTGAGCCCGAGTGGATTATCTCTGCGGCAGGCAATTTGCTTAAATATCATTACTTCGAGCCGCATTGGTCGAAAAAGACTGGCCGAGTAAGGGCCTACGCGCAAATCAGTTTGTTTGGTCTGATTGTGGTCGCCAAGCAGCTGACTAACTATGAGCAGATTAACCTAGAAGAATCCCGTGAAATCTTCATCCGTGATGGTTTAGTAACCGGTAATCTAGGTCGTCAAGCGCCATTTTTGCAGCATAACTTGGATAAAATCGCGGATGTTGAGCGTATCGAAGACAAGCTGCGCCGCCGTGATTTGCTGGTTGATGAAGAAGATTTATATCAGTTTTATGAGCGTAAAGTGCCTGAGCATATTGCCAGTCGCAAAGCGTTTGAAGATTGGCGTGCTGAGATCGAAAAAGAAGATCCTAGATTCTTGTTCTTTACCGATGAAGATGTGCTCAAAGAAACAGCGCCAACTACGGGTGAATTTCCTGAAATTTGGCAACTAGGCGACTTAAAACTGCCTTTAAAATATGTCTTTGATCCGGCGTCTGAAGATGACGGGGTCACCATTCGTGTGCCACTAGCCGCACTCCCTCAGCTTGATGCTGTTGAGCTACTGTGGGGGGTGCCTGGTTGGCGCTATGAGTTGGTACTGCAATTGTTAAAGTCTTTGCCAAAAGACATTCGCCGCAAAATTGTACCGATTCCAGATACGGCTGAGAGTCTTTATGATGAGTTAGAAAAAAACCATCAAGTGGGTCTGCTCAATCAGTTATGCCAAGCGCTGCAACGTCGCGGTGTGCTTGGGGTGACGCCAAATGATTTTAATCCGTCTTCTATTGACCGCTATTTGCAGCCACAAATTTGCGTGGTTGATGACAAAAAACGAGTCATTGAAAAGGGACGTGATTTAAAGGCCTTACAACAGCGTCATGCTAGTGAGACTAGCCAATCAGTCAGCTCTAGTGCGGACAGTCAAGGCGTGCATACTGATTTTCCTGAGCATTTTAAATTCAGCAAAAATCGTCACAGCGCTGGCGTGGTGATGAAAGAGTTTTCTGCCCTGGTCGCGGACGAAGCCGGTGAAGCGGTGACCACGCATCAGTTTACCGATGTGACTGCTGCACTAAAAGCGCATCGCAAAGGGGTATTAACGCTCATCAGATTGCAATTAGGCGCAAAACAAAAACAGCTGACCAGTCAGATTGATAAAACCTTCAAGCTTGCCTTCGCACCTTTAGGCGATATGGAGAAGTTAAAAACCATTGTTATCGATGCCACGTTAGATGCCGCAATGGAAGCACACGCGCCACGATTTAAAGATCATGACGAGCTGCTACCAGATAATGCTGATGAGGTTGCACAAAAGCTTGCCGCGCAATTACCACTGGATGAAACAGACTTTGAGAAGACATCTAAAGCGGTATTGGCACAGTTTTTATTAGAAGGGCAAACGGTGCTTAAACTGCTACGAGATGTGTATGCACGTTGGCAGCGTATTCGCCGTAGTTTATTAATGCTGGACCGTGAAATCTTTGGCGAGTCGATTGATGATATAGAAGATCAGCTTGATGACTTACATTTGTCTGACTTTGTGTACCGCATGGATTATGAGCATTGGCAGCAATATCCGCGTTATTTAGAGGCATTAGAGATTCGCATTGAGCGCCTTGAACATAACCTAGAAGGTGATTTGGATGCAGTGTATGAGTTAGATGTGCACATGGAGCGTCTCGGTGGTCGAGCAGATGATGAAAGCATCAGTGAGTATCGTTGGCTGGTTGAAGAGTTTCGTATTCAGCTGTTTGCGCAGCCGATGAAGACCCGTCAAGCTGTATCACAGAAGCGTCTTGAGCGGATGTGGGCGAAGGTGAATGCGCGTAAGTAAGATGTTCAGCTATTTAATCATTATTAAGGGTATATAAAGTACTGAAAGAAGTACTATGTTGCCTATAAGGTTTCACAAAATATTGTATGCATGGAGGTACAAAATATATCATTCACGCCTATAATAAAATTGGTGGATAATATTGTAAAAAATATTTTTATTTATTGTTATTCCGATAAAAGGTTAGCCTATGCACTCACAAATAACGGAACAATCGATCACGCTTGCTGATGATATCCGCCAGTATTTGCGTACGCACCATTTAGCGGACACGCTACCAGCTATTAGTTATGAAATACTGGCCTTACAGTTATTAGACAGCATTAAACAAGAGCAGCAGATTGAGGCTTTATTTAATCAGCAACTGCCGCAAACCTGTTGCGACCCACAATCAATCGACTTTGACCCTATTAAAGCGATTATCTTGTTAAAAGATAGCGACTATGACGAGGCATGTTGGCTAAGTTTCTTACTAATTTATACCAATGACAGTGCAGAAACCGATTGGGCGTTTATGCGCTTACTTTATGGGGGTATCGGGCTAACTGCATCAAAGCTGATATGGCAATTTATAACTGAGCAGGTTTCATTAGTAGGTGAGTGCTTGCAAGCCGTTTCGGAGGCACTAGCCACTCACCACCCAAAACCAAAATTTGGTCATCATAGGGCTTACGAGTCGTTAGCTCAGTTACCAGCGGTATTTAGTAGCTATATTGATTTTATAAATGAGCAAGGCGGGCATAGGGCTTTATTTAAGCCAAGTAAAAATGATATGGATAGGCAAGCTTACTTTCAAACCATGTATTCAATCATCCGCCAAAATATCTATCGCTTCGGACGATTATCAACCTTTGAGTATCTATGTTTACTTGGCAAATTGGGATTGGCAGATGTTGAACCTGATAGCTGTTATATCGCTGAAGCCAGTGGTCCAAAACGGGGTGCTAAATTATTGTTCGGCATGTTAAATAATACCCAGTTAGACAATCATGCTATTGGATTAGCAGATTATCTGGATGTGGGGTATCAGCAGGTGGAAGCGGCGATTTGTCATTGGCAAAAGTCGCCCAATCGCTATATTTCACATGAATGCTGAAATACCGATTAAGTAGTTGATTTTCGATAACACATAAAAAAGCCCCTATTATGAACTGAGCTCCGCAAGTTTGACATAACGTAGGGGGTTCCGTTCATATTAGGGGTTTTATATAAACAAGGCTATTTTGTATAAAAACCTACAGTGTATGAAAGTCACTGTCTGTTGGCTCTTTCCAAAGAACAGAAGGATCGATGCTGGCAAGGGTATCGCGACCGGTCAGTTTCATAGCAGATTCAAACTCTGTTTGAAGTATGTTTAAGGCTTTGGTGACACCTTCAGCACCGGCGGCGCCCAATGCCTGAGCGATTGGTTTACCAAGTAGTACCGCATCAGCGCCTAGAGCAATGGCTTTTAACACATCGGTACCGCGTCTGATTCCGCCGTCTATAAGCACAGGTATACGACCATCAACTTGTTTGACCACACGTGGTAGAGCTTCAATCGTAGGCGGTGCACCATCTAACTTACGGCCGCCATGGTTAGAGACGATAATGCCTTTTGCACCGATATCTATTGCACGCTGCGCATCCTCAGCACTGACCACGCCTTTGATTAAAACTGGTAGTTTAGTAAATTCAATCATATCGGCTACTACTTTCCAAGTCACTGGCACAGGTCTGCCAATCTTATATGGAGTAGTTAAATCTTTTGGTAACGAGAACCCACCTGCCTTTTTCTCATTATTACGTACGGCATCAGCGACCGAGTCTAGGGTAATACAAACTGCACGGCAGCCATTGTCTTCGGCCTGTTTAAGCACCTTTTTGGCAAAGTCTAAGTCGTCTTGAATATACAACTGAAACCAAATAGGCGTGGTAGCTGCTTTTTGAATCTCTTCAAGCGATGTGGTGGTAAAGGAGCTAATCGCACAGGCTGTATTGGCTTTGCCAGCGCCTCTTACCGTTGCAATCTCACCTTCTGAATGCATTAGTTTTTGAAAGGCAAAAGGGTCGACCATAATAGGGTAATCCATTTTGTCCCCAAATAAGGTCACACTGGTATCCAGTTCATGCGCATCATTTAAGACCTTTGGGTTAAGCTTGATACGCTCAAACGCATTATGATTGCCATGGAAAGTTAACTCTTCGCCTGCGCCTGTTGAGACATAAGCAAAGGCATTATCTGACATGTGCTTTTTTGCCAACACTTCAAAATCAAATAGGTTAGTCACATCAGATAGCTCATTGATTTGATAGTCATCAACATAGCTTTTTATAGAGTTTGGCATAATAGTTAATATCCTTTTTTATTTAAGGTGTTCTTATTTTATTGAACGATTCGATATGGATTTTAAGTCATATTTTAGGTAAATAATTTACCGAATTAGCCTTCAGTTTAAAAAACTTAAGTCAATAGTATGGCGAAGCTAATGTGGCTAAATGTTGTTTTGTTGTATTAATAGGGCAGACGTTTTATGCGTAGCGATACCCTTTTAGAGTATCAAATTTATATTAGTTCAGTAAATGTACCCATTAGCTAAATTAATAAAGGTAGCTAAAGTAATTAAGGTTAATCGATGCGTTGGAAAATTAAAACGCTTGACCTACCAAATGACTTATTCTAAGATATGTATCACTGTACTAGAACATAAAAACAACTTATTTTTAAAACAACGTATAGTTAAAGTAGCATCCAGATGAGCAGCGCGCTCACAAAAATTGACCTAAGGCCAAGTGAATAAAAGGGTGGAATTATGACGACAGCAAGACATCAAGGTGAAATAGCAGGGTCAGGCTACGGTCTGCATCAATCAACCATGCCAAACGAGCAGGGCTTATATGGTGAGTTCGGCGGCAAAATAGGTCATCCAGAATTAGCCAAAGCCCTCGATGAGTTAGAGGTGGGCTTTCGCGAAATCATTAAAAACGATGACTTTATTACCGAAATGAAGCGTTTACGCGAGACGTATGTTGGACGTCCAAGCCCTGTCTATCACGCCAAGCGTTTGTCACAGCATTGCGGCGGCGCGCAGATTTATCTAAAGCGTGAAGATTTAAATCATACCGGCGCCCATAAAATTAATCACTGCTTAGGTGAAGTATTACTGGCCAAAAAACTGGGCAAAACCAAAGTCATCGCTGAAACGGGAGCGGGTCAACATGGCGTTGCATTGGCAACCGCCGCAGCGCTAATGGGCGTAGAGTGTGAAATTCATATGGGGGTGGTCGATATCAAAAAAGAGCATCCCAATGTCAGCCGTATGAAAATCTTAGGCGCAAAATTGGTACCGGTATCACGTGGAGCCGGCACGCTAAAAGAAGCAGTCGATAGTGCCTTTGAAGCCTATTTAGCGGATATCGAAAACAGTATGTTTGCGATTGGTTCTGTTGTGGGTCCGGCGCCCTATCCTGAAATGGTCAGCTACTTTCAATCGGTGATTGGTCACGAAGCGCGCGAGCAGTTTTTAAGTGCTACTGGTTATTTACCTAACAAAGTGGTGGCTTGTGTGGGTGGTGGCTCAAATGCGATGGGCATGTTTAGCGGCTTTATGGGTGATGACGGGGTCGAGAAAGTAGGTGTCGAGCCAGCCGGTGAGGGACTAGATACCCCAAATCATGCGGCTACGATGAGTAAAGGGGTTAAAGGCGAAATACAAGGCTTCAAATGCTACGTACTACTTGATGAAAATGGCGAGCCGGCTCCCGTGCATTCGATTGCATCAGGACTAGATTATCCTGGCGTTGGTCCGCAGCATTCATTCTTAAAAGATGCAAATCTAGCGACTTATGAAGCGGTTACCGACAAGGAATGTTTGGATGCATTTATGGCGCTGTCTCGCCTAGAAGGGATTATTCCTGCACTAGAGTCGTCACATGCAGTGGCTTATGCAATGAAAGCGGCTAAGACTATGACTCCGGACCAGAGCATTTTAGTGAATCTGTCAGGTCGCGGCGATAAAGACATCGATTATGTTTTAGAGCAAATTGATGTGGATAGCTATGACTCGTTAAATATCATAGTTTAGTTTTATAGTCCGTAAAGAGATAAGCCAGTAATCGATATGAGAACTGGTTTATGTTTTATAGAACGATTAACAATGTCTTCAAAGGCTCGTAGTGGTTTTAAGGGTTGAGCTCGTGAAGCCACTGAGCCACTTGTTGTACCCGCTGCTGACGATTACCACCGATACGCCTAAACGGTTTATTGTATTTGATGAGTGTATCAGCAAACGTTTGGCTAATTTCATGACGCTGGTGCGGTGCATCGCGCAAATCATCAGGCTCCCAGGGCACATCAACCTCAGTGAGCAAAATTAAATCATAATGATGGGTAAGCGCCGCTGTCTCAAGCGGCTCAGGACAGGTATTGTAATACCAATACGAATACACCATGATTTCAAACAATGACGTGTCGCAAAACAGGTAGCGATTGGCGCGCTCGGTTTGAGTGTTTTCATGAGCCACTTGGCCATATGCTATCGGCATTAAGTCCTGCCATTCACAAGAAGTCTGAGTGTCATCCCATTTTTGCTGCAAATAGGGGCGCATATATTCACCTGCCCAAGTGGTATCAAAATGCGCGGCCAAATCTTTGCATAAAGTAGTCTTACCTGTACTCTCAGCACCCAAAATAAGCACCTTAAATACCGAAGGTAAGGTTAACTGCTTAAGACTTTGATTCGCCAATATCTTGGGGTCAATTAGGCTGTTTTGAGGCGTGTTAGAATCGGTCATAGGTAGTAAGAGGATGTCCTTTGGTAAAATGCGTAAGGCGTCATTAAGAATTTAAAACACACAGGATTAGGAATACAGCTGCAAAACAGGCATAATATTATGCTTGAGTTCATAGACAAACAAATAGGCAATGTAGCATATTTATGTACTGAGTTTAGGGTGTTCCTAATCGATTATGCTGAGATATCCGCCATGTCTATTCAATACGCTAAACATTAACGCGCTAAGAAAATAGGAAGCAGTATGAAAACTTATATTACAGGGACAGGATTATATATTCCGCCATACAGCATCAGTAATGATGAGCTTGTTGAGTCGTTTAACCAGTACGTAGATAATTATAATAGTAAGTATGCTGATGAGATTGCCAGTGGTGAGCGTAGTGCCTTAGAGAAATCATCGAGCGAGTTTATCGAAAAGGTTTCTGGCATTAAATCACGCTATGTAATGGACAAAAAAGGTATTTTAGACCCAGAAATCATGGCACCCGTGATACCTGCCCGCGTTTTGGGCGAAGAGCTATCTGTGATGGCTGAGATGGGTGTTGATGCCCTGCAACAAGCACTTGATGAAGCCGGATTAAGCGGTGCAGATTTGGATGGGGTGATTGTGGCGTGTTCTAACTTGCCACGTGCGTATCCTGCGTTATCAATTGAGATTCAAGACGCTATTGGTATGGTCGGCGGCTTTGCCTATGACATGAATGTGGCCTGTAGTGCGGCAACCTTTGGTATCTCCCAAGCGATCGGCTCTATCAAAGCAGGCCTTGGTAGCAAAATTGCGGTAGTCAATGTAGAGATTACCACCGCGCATCTTAACTGGCGCAATCGTGATAGCCACTTTATCTTTGGTGATGTAGCGACAGCATCTATTATTGAAGCCTCTGAGACACCTAAAGGCTATGAGATTATTGACAGTAAACTATTTACTCAATTTTCAATCAATATCAAAAACGAATATGGATTTTTAGATAAGAGCGAATATTTAGCAGCAGAAGCAGAGCTGTATTATGACCTAGAAGAACCGGTTACCGATAAGCTGTTTTTGCAAAATGGACGCAAGGTATTCCGTGAAGTATGCCCAAAAGTCTCTGAGATTATCAGTGAGCATCTAGAAGAAAACAATCTTGGCTCAGATGAGGTCAAAATGATGTGGCTGCATCAAGCTAACATTAATATGATCAACCTTATTTTGCGTAGTGTGGTTGGCAAGCAGGCCGACTCTTCAATCACACCAACGGTTATCGATGAATTTGGCAATACCAGTTCAGCAAGCCCGGTGATTGTTTTCCACCGTTATAAAGACCAATTACAATCAGGCGATTTAGGTGTGATGTGCTCGTTTGGTGCCGGTTATTCGATTGGTTCTGTGCTGCTTCGAAAAGTATAGTAGCCGATATTGATAAAGGCGGTTATCTGAGGGTTTTGTCGCTATGATAGAAAATAGAGATTTAGATAACCGTTTGCATATAATTTAGTGCCAGTTAACAGGAATGTCGGTATTTTATGCAAAATTTGGTATAATTACCGACTTTGTTTTCACACACATTATTATTGTATTAAATAACAGACGCTAATGCTGGCTAGCACATCGTTAAGCTTTGATAGTTTAAGTGTCTATGGCTGCTTATTATTGGCCAGTGCTCAATTAGACGGTGTGATTGACGCTTGTAGAATAGTGCTATCGCCCTCATTAAAGGGCAATATGAATACAATTGGGTTGATAAAGTTAACCCCAATACGTGAATGACGTATCCCCAAACAACACATCACTAAATAAAAGATGACTTATGAAAGACTCGTTAAGAGAACGCCTTGATCAAATGGTAGATCGCTTCGAAGAAGTGACTGCCTTATTATCTGACCCTGATGTTATCAGTGACAATAACAAATTCCGTGAGCTCTCAATGGAGCACAGCGATTTATCTGAAATCACAGCCTTGTGGCAGCGCTACAGTCAGGCAGAAAAAGATAAAAAAGATGCTGAAGAGATGCTAAAAGAGGCATCGGATCCTGATATGAAGGCCATGATGCAGGACGAGATTGACACAGCGACAACAGACATCGAAGCGATGGAAGAAGATCTGAACGTCATGATGTTGCCAAAAGATCCGAATGACAAAGTACCTGCCTTCTTAGAGATTCGTGCCGGTACTGGCGGTGATGAAGCGGCGATTTTCTCAGGCGATTTATTCCGTATGTATGAGCGTTATGCATCAGCGCAAGGTTGGACGATTGAAGTCTTGTCAGCTAACGAGGGCGAGCATGGCGGTTATAAAGAAATCATTAGCCGTGTCTCTGGTAATGATGTTTACGGCCGCTTAAAGTTTGAGTCAGGCGCACACCGTGTACAGCGTGTACCAGATACCGAAAGCCAAGGCCGCGTGCATACCTCAGCCTGTACGGTTGCTGTCATGCCAGAAGTTAAAATTGATGATACCGTTGATTTAAACCCAGCTGATATCCGTATGGATACTTTCCGCTCAAGTGGCGCCGGTGGTCAGCATGTTAACACCACCGACTCTGCAGTACGTTTGACCCACATCCCAACGGGCGTAGTCGCTGAATGTCAGCAAGAGCGAAGCCAACACAAAAACCGTGCCAAAGCGATGCAAATGCTAATTGCACGTATCCAGCAAGCCAAGGTGCAAGAGCAAGTAGACACTGCGGATGCATTACGTCGTGACTTGGTAGGTAGTGGTGACCGCAGTGAGCGTATTCGTACTTATAACTTCCCGCAAGGGCGCATGACTGATCATCGTATTAACTTAACCTTATATAAGTTAGATGCAATTATGGAAGGTGATTTAGATGAGCTATTAGATGCGCTAACCCGTGAGCACCAAGCTGACTTAATGGCGAGTGTGGGCGGCGGTGACAGTTAATAGTTTCTACTATTTAACCCCCATAGCTTGATACCCTTTTTAAATGACTTTATAAATAATAACCTGTCATTTTTGAATGACTGAAACTCACTCTTTAGATAAATTTGGAATACATAATGTCTAAGCAATCTGCAAATAATGAGCAAGATCACAACCAAGATGCCAATGAACTTATCGCTCAGCGTCAGTCTAAGCTTGATGAAATCACAGCTTCTGGCAAGGTAGCTTATCCTAATAAGTTTAAACGTACCGATTATGCAGATGATTTACAGAAGCAATTTGAAGGCATTAGTAAGCAAGAGATTGAAGAAAAAGCAGCCAACGGTGATAAAACTCAAGTCAATGTTGCGGGCCGTGTAATGTTGAACCGTGGCTCATTTATGGTTATCCAAGATATGACGGGCCGTATTCAGTTATATGTTGCCCGTAAAGAGTTAACGGACGATACAAAAGCACTGATTAAGTCACTGGATTTAGGTGACATCGTCGGTGTTTCAGGTTTCATTGGCCGCTCAGGTAAAGGTGATTTGTACGTTCATATCGAAGAAATTACTTTACTGACCAAATCACTGCGCCCAATGCCAAACAAATTCCATGGCCTAGCAGATACCGAAGCGCGTTATCGTAATCGCCATCTAGATTTAATGACCAATGAATCAAGCCGCGATACCTTTATGATTCGCAGTCAAGTGGTTAGTGGTATCCGTAAATTCATGCTAAACGAGCGCTTTATGGAAGTAGAGACGCCAATGATGCATCCAATTCCAGGTGGTGCAGTGGCACGTCCGTTTATCACGCACCATAACGCATTAGATATGCCGCTTTATTTACGTATTGCCCCAGAGCTTTATCTAAAACGCTTGGTAGTAGGCGGCTTTGAGCGTGTGTTTGAAATTAACCGCAGCTTCCGTAACGAAGGCGTTTCAACCCGTCACAACCCTGAATTTACCATGATTGAGTTCTATCAAGCCTATGCTGATTATAAGGACTTGATGGATTTGACCGAGCGTCTATTCAATGAGTTAGCAAATGAGATTCTAGGCAGCACTGAGCTGACCTATCAAGGTGAGAGTATCAGCTTGAAAGCACCGTTTGAGCGTTTAAGCATGAAAGATGCGATTGCAAAATATGCTGATGACTTTGATATGAGCAAAGTAGACGACAGAGACTACTTAGCTAATTATGCGCAAAATGTCTTAAAGCAGCAGGTTAAAGAAGGCTTTGGTATCGGTAAACTGCAAACCATTATCTTCGAAGAAACCGCTGAGCATAAACTGCGTCAGCCAACCTTTATTACCGAGTACCCAGCGGAAACCTCACCACTGGCTCGCCGTAACGATGAGAATCCAGAAATTACTGATCGCTTTGAACTATTCATCGGTGGCCGTGAAATTGCTAACGGTTTTAGTGAGCTTAATGACCCAGCGGACCAAGCAGAGCGTTTCCAGAACCAAGTGGCTGAAAAAGACGCTGGTGATGATGAAGCAATGCATTTTGATGCAGACTATATCGAAGCCTTATCGTATGGCCTACCGCCAACAGCGGGTGAGGGTATTGGTATCGACCGTTTAGTAATGCTGTTTACTGATGCTGCCAGCATTCGCGATGTGATTTTATTCCCGCATATGCGTATGAAAAACCAGTAATACTTGCATAATCTGCTTTGAGTTTTAATGATTTATTATTAAAATTCTAATGGTGGTTTTGGTTAATTAACAGTATAGGACTGCTTCTCGTATGCAGTCCTATATTTTTTAGTTCAGATAAAAGTTACCAATCGTTGATTGGTTAAGTCAATTCGCATTATTTTGATAACAGGCTTAATTAAAGAATGCAATAAACGCATTGACATCAGTGCAACGCTACCAAAAAAACGGTATAGTAATAATCGTTAACTATCTATCTCATGTTCATAATTAAGTAAAGGGATGTTATGGCAAATTACTCTGCCCAAAAGATAAAAAGTGTTTCTCTAAATAAAGGCACTAAGCATTATGCTGCCTCAGAAACAGATGCGCCTGCTGAAGCAAATGACCAAGTCCAGGTACAAGCAGCAGATACTCAAGAGACGGTCACAGTGAAGACCCAAAAAAGCACAAACAACTCTGATAGCACAGCAGCCTCTAGTGCCAAACCCTCAAGTACACGACCATTGATTAGCCCACTGTCTGAAGGCGGTAGTAAGCCAAAGCCTGAGGCGAAACCTCAGCCTAAAGTGGCACCAAAAAAGTCAGTGGAATTTGATTGGACGGGTATGTTTCACCGCACCTTTTTCTCAGTCTATATGCAGATGCAAGATGACTTTGTTGGTGCCGGTCTGTTTGATTATGCCTTTAATATTGGAGCTCAACGTTTGTATGTCTTGGTGCAACAAGAAGACTTATTTGTGGATAGCAAAGAGCTACCTAAAAAAGAGCTTGCTAAGCTTAAGCAAAAAGCAGCGACTCATATTACCAAGCGTTTCCAACAAATTCGCGACCGCTTAGCGCTGTTAGATGTAGAAGCCGATGATGAATTAGATAAAGTGCATTATTTAGGTCTGACCTCACTACATGTACACACCGGTGATCAAAGTTTTCAGATTGAGCACGAATATGGTAGCGTATTCTTCCAAGAAGATTGTGTGCTTGATTTGGATGATCAAAGCAAGGTGTTACAGCTATTTAGCTTAAATAGCTTCTATCAGATTGTTAATCTGATGCAAACCCCAAGCGATACCCTCAGTTTCTTCGATTATCACTTGCCTAAGTTGGTAGATTACCAAGATTTCAATAGCGAGCTTGAACTGGCAAATGAGTTCTTGGGTAGTCCTGAGTTCTTTGCACGGGCAGTAGCGGTTCAAGAGCAGCTCGTGGAGATTGGCTTATTAGCCAAAGTAGAAAGTCGTTTGATAAATCTGACTCACCCTGAGTCACAAGGTGAGGCAGCGTTAGCAAGCAAAGCCAAGATAGTACAAGATTTACAGCGTTATGCGTCTATGTTCCAGAAGCTTTTAAATGGCGCAACCAAGCGTCGTCATCAAGCGGAAGATACCATTCCTGTTAATCAAGTTAAGCTATTGGTCAATGAATCCATGTATACGCGCATGAGTATTATGGAGGAGATGGTGGCTTATGAGAAACGCTCAAATGAAGAGTGTCGTCAGGGTTATTTAAGTCATCAGCATTCTTATAACGACTTTGGTATTCACTATGTGATCGTTGTGTACGGGCTTGATGCTGATGCAGAGTATTCACGTAGTGCCATTGAGCAAAACTACAGCAGTATGTTAATGGACATCAATGCACAGTTACAAGAACCTGCTATGTCAGAGTACTTTATTTTAGGCTTTGATATGTCGCAACATGATGGCAAGGGTAATGTGACGGTACAGATGGATATTTTCCATCAGTCAGGTTCAGAGATGTCAGATGTAGAAAGACACTATTATCAACAGGCGCAAACACTGGCCGGTAACGCTTAATAGCCGGTCATTATTAGCGCAAAGCAATTGCGCGTATTTAAAATTTGCATGTTAATTATATAGGTTTGGTTGTCCATTATGTCTCAGCAGTATCAAGTTTTAGCACGAAAGTACCGCCCCAAAAACTTTCATGAGCTAGTTGGACAAACGCATGTGTCTAAGGCGCTCATTAATGCTATCGACCATAACCGATTGCACCATGCTTATTTATTTACCGGAACCCGTGGTGTCGGTAAAACCACAATTGCGCGTATTTTATCTAAGTGCTTAAACTGCGAAACTGGGATTACCAGCACACCGTGCGGGGTATGTAATAGCTGTGTGGCCATTGATCAAGGCCGCTTTATTGATTTAATTGAAATTGATGCGGCTTCTCGAACCAAAGTAGAGGACACGCGAGAGCTGATTGATAATGTGCCTTATGCGCCGACGCAGGGTCGATACAAAGTCTATCTAATTGATGAAGTGCACATGTTATCGACGCACAGCTTTAACGCCTTACTAAAGACGTTAGAAGAGCCACCAGAACACGTTAAATTCTTATTAGCCACGACCGATCCTCAAAAGCTGCCGATTACTATTATTAGTCGCTGCTTACAGTTTGTATTACGCCCCTTGCCGCAGCAAGCCATCACAGAGCATTTGGCGAATTTGTTAACCCAAGAAGGTGTGGACTATACGCAGCCGGCATTATGGCAACTAGCCAATGCAGCTAAAGGATCAGTGCGTGATGCTTTGTCGTTGACCGATCAAGCGATTGCTTTTGGCCAAGGTGGATTAACCGATGAGACCGTTAATGATATGCTGGGTCTTATCGATAGTGCTGATTTAATTAGTTTATTGTTGGATATTTATCAAGGCAATACCGAGTCGGTCTCTGCACATATTGAACAAATGCGTTCGCAATTGGTAGATGCTGGCAGTATGTTTGATGGTCTGGCTGAACTACTGCATCAAATTGCCATGCAGCAGCTGCTACCAAATGTATCACTAAATGTAAATGACAAACAGGCGCAGCAAATAGGGGAGCTTGCGCGTATTATTACGCCAGATGTATTGCAGCTGTATTATCAGATTGTGATACAAGGCCGTGAGCAGATTAAACTGGCAAACACACCGCTGCAAGCTTTAGAAATGTGCCTGTTAAGATTACTAGCGTTCAGACCATTAGCGACGAATGAAGTACCTGTAGCACAAAGCCAGGTAGCTCAACAGCCTACTCAGGTTCATTATGCATCGGCTACATATGATAGTGCACCTCAAGATGCAGAAGCACTCGATAATTCCGATTCAAATACAGCAGTTGAGCCTTCTATTAATAATGAGAATCTAGATGCTGATAGCATAAATCCACAAAATATAGACACGATGGATATTAATGATAATAAAGCATTTGAAAATGAACCAACCCCTGAGCAAAATCTTGAGCTATCGAGTAATTTAGAGGCATCACATCAAAATCAAGGTTCTGAAGCTGTTGTTAATCATAATAATCAGCAAACACAGGCTTTAGCTGAATCAGTACCGATGCCTGAGTCTGAATTATTGCAGCCACCAGCACAGGTAATGCCACCAGAATCTGCTACTGCGCAAACGACAGAAGATTCGCCACAGTCACCGCAGCAGACGGATAATGATTCTAGGCTGCAATCCTCAATTGAAGAAGCCTCTGTTATTGCCGAGCATGAGCAAGGTGCATCTGACACATTTGATTTACAGCCAGAGACGAAGACTGCATCGATTGCAGAAGTAGCGGCTGAAGAAGACAGTCAACAAGCGCTTCATCTGGAAGTCAATGATCCTAGAGTCTTATTAAAATGTCAGCCTGTTGAGATGACAGGGGAGTGGACACCAGATAAATGGGATTACTGGTTGCAGACGGCACGTGCGTCAGGGTGGCTTGGGCAGGACCAGCTTGCTATGGCCCGACAAGGGTTGATGACCGGTGAGATTAATGGACGCAGCGAATTTAAAGTCGCTTTCGACACCAAAAACATGCAAGGTATCTTTAGACATTTGGCCAGTTATCTGGCTGAGCAGTTCGATGCTGAGGTATCTATTGCCATTGATAAGTCACTCAATACCGAAAGTTCTGACTTATTACCACAGAATCGGCAAAAATCTCGTGAAATAAAAGCCAAAACTACGGCAGAAAAGCTGATTTTACAAAGTCCAGTAATGCAAAAATTAGTGCAACAATTTAAGGGTCAGATTACCAATCTTAAGCTATTAGATACAAAATAGATGTATCCACACAACAATATTTTTTTAGTTTAGGAAATCTTGACATAAGAATGTGGTATTGTTTAGATATGTGTGATTAATATTTACACTCAGAGTACAACAAAAGTGCACAAAAGTTTGCACTTTCTCAACAATTGTCAGTTTAAATAAGGTATACTACGCACCTTATATAAACAGTCAGGTAGTTGAATAATGTTAGACAATTTAAGAGGAATGGCAGTCTTTGCCAGTGTTGTGGGCCATGGTTCTTTCAGTGGCGCAGCCAGACAACTAGGTATTACTACAAGTGCGGTGAGTCAACAGATTCGATCGCTTGAAAAAGATTTAGGTGTTGTGCTATTGCACAGATCGACTCGTAAGTTAAGCTTAACAGAAGCTGGGGCAAGCTTTTACGAAGCGGCAAAAGATGTTGTAACTGCAGCAGACCAAGGCCGTATTAAAGTAAACCAATTACGTGACGAGCTTGCGGGTAGTTTGCGTATTGCAACTACGCCTGAGCTAGGTGTTAATCATATTCTTCCAGCTCTATCGACGTGGATGGCAGCTCATGATGATTTAAGCATCTATTTCTTAGCAGACAACCATTACATCGATATGATTGATGAGCGCGCGGATATTGCTATCCGTATGAGCCCAAATATCAAAGACAGTTCAGTAGCGACTTATCCGCTTGCTGAAGTGAAGCAGATGCTAGTGGCGTCTCCACATTATCTAAGACAGTATGAAAAAATCACCAAACCTAGAGACTTAGCGAAGCATCAGTTAATCGGTATCGATTTGATGAAGGACCCTAATTCTCTAGAGTTCTCTCATGTTGAAACCGGTAAGAAAAACCGTGTTAAGATTTCATCGCGTATCCAGACCAACAACGTATTCTTAGCAACTAGATTAGCTAAAGAAGGTCATGGCTTGGTTCGTGTGATGTCGCTCGATGTACAAAAAGAATTAGAAGCAGGTGAATTAGTGGAAGTTATTCCAGAATATTCATTACCACACTTTATTCTTTATGCAGTGACATTAGACCGTGAGCAGCAACCTGCGAAGATTACACGTTGTCTAGAAGTTCTTAAAAAATACTTCCATGCAGCTGCTTAGTTTAGAGAGGTTATTGGCTTAACTGTTAACTGAACTTATTTTTCGATAGGTTAATTTAGTAATTAAAGACTCTTTCAATACTCTTAAATGATAAGATTTACGCTATAGATCAATCTGATGACGCACATTTTGTGAGATATTAGAATGGTCTTAAGCGTAAATTTTATTTGTATATGGCTTTTATTTTGATGACGCTCAGCAGAGATTAACTGATATAGATTATGGAAAATAGACTGATCAACCCGTTAGAGCGTGTCGATGATACGGTAGATTCTAATATCCGTCCATCCACCTTGGCTGAGTATATTGGTCAGCCTGTGGTGCGTGAACAGATGGAAGTTTTTATCGAAGCGGCACGCCGACGTAATGAGTCGTTAGACCATACGTTAATCTTTGGGCCACCAGGTTTGGGTAAAACCACACTCGCAAATATTATTGCACGCGAGATGGGTGGTAACCTTCGCTCAACCTCGGGGCCTGTACTTGAGCGAGCTGGGGATTTGGCAGCCATGCTGACTAATCTTGAAGAAGGGGATGTGCTCTTTATTGACGAGATACATCGCCTAAGCCCAGTGATTGAAGAGATACTTTATCCAGCAATGGAAGATTTCCAGCTTGATATTATGATTGGTGAAGGTCCGGCAGCACGTTCTATTAAGCTTGACTTGCCCAACTTCACTTTGGTAGCTGCAACTACTCGAGCAGGTCTATTAACCTCTCCTTTGAGGGACCGCTTTGGTATCGTTCAGCGCTTAGAGTTTTATAATATTGAGGATTTGACAACCATTGTTACCCGTTCAGCGCGATTGATGAATGTGGTTATGACGCCCGAGGGCGCGGTAGAGGTTGCCAGACGCTCACGTGGTACGCCGCGTATTGCCAACCGTTTACTTCGCCGAGTGCGCGATTATGCTGAGGTGAAGTCAAATGGTGAGGTCACTGGTGATATTGCCGACAGTGCGCTAGATATGCTGGCAGTCGATAGACGAGGACTTGATCATTTAGACCGTCGTTATCTTGAGATGCTACATGCCCGTTTTGATGGTGGACCTGCAGGCGTTGAGGCTATTGCTGCTGCTATGGCAGAGGATAGAGGGACATTAGAGGATGTGATTGAACCCTATCTTATTCAACAAGGTTACGTGCTACGTACAGCACGTGGTCGAGTCTTAACTCAAATAGCCATCGATCAGTTATAAGTGCGGCCTATATAACTCTTTAAGTATAAAAAAGCGCAAATCCTAGGATTTGCGCTTTTTGGTGTAATGGACAAAATTCAGGCTGAGACCCCCTTTAAAGCTATATACTATAAGTATTTGCAAGGATTGAAAGCCATGAATCAAAAAACTGCCCTTTTTGTGGTGAAAAACACACGAAAAAGAATGGTTATAAATCAGGGAAACAGCAGTACAAATGCCTTGTTTGTAATCGGCAGTTTTTAGGTGGCAGGCGGCTCAATAATACAACTTTGTGGCAAGAATATACTCAAGGTAAACAGACTTATAAACAACTTGCTCATAAGTATGGCTGTAGCATAAAGACCATACAAAGGCGACTAGATACAATTGAGATAAAGTCACTTAATAAGCTACCTACTCGTGCCAACATAGTGATGGACACGACCTACTTTGGTAGAACATTTGGCTTAATGGTATTTCTCGACTATACAAGCAAAGCGGTATTACACCACCGTATTATTCACTATGAGACCAACGCTCTGTATAAACTGGGAATAGAGCATATAAAATCACAAGGCATTGATATCACTAGCATTACTTGCGATGGAAGACGAGGTCTTAATGCTTTGTTTAAAGATATACCGATACAAATGTGCCAGTTTCATCAACTACAGATCATCACTCGATACTTAACTCGTAGGCCTCAAAATATCGCAAGTATTGCACTTAGACAGCTAGCTTTAAATATAAAGGATTATGATAAGACAACGTTCATTCAAGCTCTAGATAGTTGGTATTTGACTCATGAGGACTACTTAAATGAGCGTAGTACCAATATAGATACTGGTAAGACTTGGTACACCCATAAGCGTCTTAGAAGTGCTTATAGAAGCTTGCGAGTAAATAGTGATTGGTTATTCACTTCTAGAAAATTAGATGACTTAAACATTCCAAATACAACTAATTCTCTAGAAGGTTTGTTTAGCGAGTTAAAACGCCAATTAAGCAGTCATAATGGGCTCAATAAACAACGTAAGCTTAAGTTTATTAACAACTTTTTAATGACATACTCTGCAGGTTAGCCTGAATTTTGTCCATTAGAGACTAACCGCTCGTTTTTAGCCTGAATTTTGTCCATTACACCCGCTTTTTTATATTGAGTTGTTTAATCTATGTTAATTGGCTAATCCATACTAAATCATAGTCTAATTCATCTAGACTACCTGACAGTAAGGGTAGTTAGAATTATCCTAATGCACATTAGCCTCTGTCGCATTAGAAGTCGCTACCATCTGGGTCGATTGTGTAGGAGATTCAATACTATGGGCTTTCTTATAATGGTATTTACCCACAGCCATTAACGACAGCGTACCGATGACCACAACCAATAAGATAAGCACTGGGTTTTTCCAGAAAGGCTGGGTTGTTGGTTTCATAGTTGTCGAACTTGTCTTAGACTTAGGCGCTATTTTTGTCTCAGGATTATTGTCCATAAACCCAAAGCTTACCAATGGTCTTGATGGCGGCTGAACAGGTTCAGGCGCAATTTTTAGACGGTTGCGGCTTAGATAAATATCTGAAATCTTGGCTAACTGTAGTAACCAGCGCTGATAAGGCAAGGTCACATCGTCAATAGAACAAAAAGTAAGAACGTCACTATTATTGGCCTTATCGACAATTAGCTGATCGCTGTCCACCATGCTAGGCTCAATCATATCACTATTAGGCACACGTCCGATAACTTTGGCATAGTGCGGCATTTGTACAGACTCGCTAGGGACTTTCACTGCAGGTAACTTGCAGCGTGTTAAGTCGTGCCACCGCATATC
Source organism: Psychrobacter sp. CX14 (assembly GCF_057396205.2). Lineage (NCBI taxonomy): Bacteria > Pseudomonadati > Pseudomonadota > Gammaproteobacteria > Moraxellales > Moraxellaceae > Psychrobacter > Psychrobacter sp. CX14. The sequence goes on from NZ_CM183187.1 coordinate 1,607,889, forward strand.
AAAGTCAGGTGCCTTGTATATACTACTATTACAGGACTCATTGTCATTAACACGGCTTTGAGGGTCACGTGATAGTCTTAAAAACTGAGATTGCTGATGCAGCCACTGGTCTATCTCATTGGCATCTAAATGAGCAAAATCAACTAAAATAGCCAATTCACGTAAGCACAATAAGGTCAGTGCACCAAGCAAAGGACGAACCTTATTGGTCGGCAAGCTTGCCAACTGAGCGAGACGCTGACACACAGCTTTTTGAATGTCAGTGGTGACAAATAAGGTTTCAGACATGCTTTGGCCGTGCTGCATGGCCGTCTTCATGGTTTTTGAGTTGAACGCATTATGTTTGCGCAACTCTTTTATCTGGCTGCGGCACAGTAATTTTTTGATTACGGCATTAGGTCCCTCTACTTGATTATAAGCAAGGAGCGCACTGGTTATGGCTTGAATGCCATTTTCAATTAGGATTCTAGCTTGTGGCAGGGAGATATTACCAAAGTCCGCTACCACAGCATCGATAGGCTGAGTATCCTCAAAAAGAAAGTCATAAATTGACACGCGAGTTGGTAAAAGAGCTGTCATAAAGTCTACTAGTTTGCAGGATTTGAAGATATCATAAGGGCGATTAACTCTATATACAACCCTAATGCATCTATATTATTGGTAATAAGTAGGATTTATATATTCCATAGTTAACTAAGGTGATTCATTTATGTCCATGTTGCAACAATCCTCTCAATCTTTAGATAGTCGAGTGAATAAGTTTATTGTGGTCAATATTGCTGATCAGACGTTATCTCTTTATGTCATTGATTCAGCCCAATCTATGTTACTAAATTGTCAATCACAAGCAGTGGATAAGCAAGTAGCCAGTCGTGAGCTAACCGGCTCTAGGTTAGAGTTATCTAGTCTTAATCAGGACAATCTTATTTGCACTTTTAGTGTGTCTACTGCCAAAAATGGCATTGGTAGCTTGGAGGGTACAGGGTGCACACCATTAGGTCATCATATTATCGCAGATAAAATAGGTGGTAATGAGGTTGAGGGCAGTGTATTTGTTGGGCGAATGCCAACAGGGGAGGTCTATAGTCAAAAGCTTGCAGAGGATAACCCAGACAGAGATTGGATATTAAGTCGTATACTTTGGCTAAAAGGGTGCGAGCCGGGCATTAATCTGGGTTCAAACGAGCAGGGGTGCTGTGATACTTATCGGCGCTATATTTACATCCATGGTACGCCAGATACAGAACCAATGGGTACGCCGTACTCTCATGGCTGCGTGCGTATGCGTAACAGCGATATCATCTGGTTATATGAACAGGTAGCAGAGGGCACGTCTGTTCATATTATTGCCGAATAGTCTACAGGCCACTTATCATTTTTTGTTTAAATAACTTCTGTTACAAGGACAATAAGTGGCTTTTTAGATTAGAGCTTACTGACTACCAAAATACAGGCGCAGCGCTGACTTCTTTCAGGCATTCTGCACATTCCTGACTGGCATGTGCCTCTTGTGCGGTAAAGTAGCCAACCGCAAACCAAGCATTAGGGTCTTTTAGCGCTTTTTCTGCATAGAAGATATGCCCAACGATATTATCATTGTATTCACCCAACACTTCTTGGGCAGGCTCTAAGTATTTTAAGAAAGCTTTGGTCTGCTTCTTTTTATACATAGGGCGCACAAACTCAGACACATAACGTAAGCTCTTTAAACGTTTACGTACATCATGCTGCTCATCAATGGTTAATTCAGCAAAGTGATTGCTAGCTTTACTAATCTTCTTATATAGTTTTTTCAAGATAACCGTAGTGGCTTCTTTAGCAGAGGTTTTATTGCTAACTTTGTCGTCTTTTGCACGGCTCATCGTATATTCAATAAGCTCTAACAAAGTTAGCTGGAAATCATTGGCGCGTACGGCATCAATTGGCATCACCGCTAAATTTTCACGTTCGCTTGACCAATCCACAAAGGGAGCTCCAACCGCTTCGAGCATAGGTTGAGTCTTCGTTTGTAGCAGTTCTCTATCTCGGAACTCACCTAATAAGCTAAAAGTTTGCTTTAAGATAGGCATCCATTCTGGGTTAATCTCTGATGAGAAATCGCCGAAGAACTTCAATGCGGTACGTAAGCGGCGAATGCCAACACGTAACTGATGCACATGAGTTCCATCTTGACTACCGGCAGCGATGGCGCTGGCATTAGGTAGAATTTGAATCATGCAGTTATGTACCACAGCACGGATAAATTGAGGCTGGCTCATCTTGTCATTGACAGATAATTGTTTTAGGTCTGCTTTGGTGGCATCGGCAAACTCTTTGTCTTCTAGTAATAAGCCGCCGCGCTCTGCTTTAGTCACGGTCGATATGCAAAGCTGATAGCGTTTACACCAAGTCTTAGCGATTTCAAATAGATAGCTGACCTCGCCCTCTACTAATTCAAACTCAATTTCATGAATCGGTTGAGTGATTTGGCTATCTTCACCATGAACCACTTTACCTTCATCGTACGCTACCTCAATGACGTTACTGTCTTTTTTGATAAGACGGGTGGTGCGCTCAATATCGGTCACATATTGGCGGGTTAAGGCATTACCTTCTTCATCTTCTTTATTAGCCGTCAGCTTATTAATGGCTTTGGCTGTCTTCGTATCCTCATAGAGTGATAAATCAGGATATAGGTTGTCTTGCTCTAAGGCGGTCGCAATTTGATCATCGTCTAATTTGTTATTTTGCTCGCCACGAGAGGCCATACCATCGCCATTCGACTTTAAAGTTTGCACCCAAATATCGCCTTCTTTACGGATACGTAATGCCATACCTGAATTGGCAAGAGCATTGGTTGGCGTATCGAAGTAATGAGCGGCTAGCTGTGAGGTAATCGATGATTTAATTTTTGCCTGACGCATTAGGGCATCAACTTTGTAGTCAGGCACTAAAAATTTCAGTTCTATCTCTTGCATGGCGTATCCTTGAGTCTTCAATAAAGAGTGGGGCGTAAGGGATTATTGTCGTTATAAACACTAAAATAGACCGTAAAATGAATGGTCTATACAATTAGTCAATATCCTAGGATAAGTGATTAACAATAACAAGCGAATTAACATGACATATTGATGACAGTGCACTGTTATTAAGTTAATTTCAATGAATAATTAAAATAAATATGAAAAAATGCCTTACCAATGGAATGACAATACGCTAAGCTGATACTATATTAAGATAGGCTTAAACATCATTAAAGGCTGATTGTGTGAAAATCATAATTAATCTCTCTTCTTTGCTCTTTATAGGTTGTAAATTTTTGCCATGACTCATAATAAATCTTTAGCTTCAGATGCTCTTATTGATAGTAATCAACATAATAATCTGTATTTTGCACCGTCTCTTTATAAGCAGGCAACTAAAGCAGCACTAACCTCGGTTGTTCTTGCCAGCATTGTCCTGTTGAGTGGGTGTAGTCAAGCAGAAAAAGAGGATTACGCATCAGAGGATAGTTATGAAGTCACTCAGGAAGCAGGCTCTAGTGGGGATTCTTTAGATGCTGCTCAATTAAACGAAGAGAATCTATCGGTAGAAAATTTAGGGAGTGATACTGAGGCACAATTAGGCAGTGAAGCGGCAGATATCCGAATTGCTGGCAAGCAGCTGATGATTTCAGCCTCTGCAGATTTTGAAGTCGATGATGTGGTCAAAACTAGGAATACCATTGAAACCTTGACTATGCAACAAGGCGGATACGTTGCTCAAAGTAGCATTGCCAATAATCAAATAGACAGACAGACTTTTGTGCAAGGTGATAAAGATATTACACTGATTACCTATGCGCGCCATGCTAATATGATTGTGCGTGTGCCAAGCTCGAAGGTCAGCGACTTTTTACGTCAAGTACAAAAACAGGTGAAGTTTTTAAATCAGCAGCAATTTAGTGCTCAAGATGTCACGCTAGACTTGTATCGCGAGAAGCTATCGGCAGAGCTAAATGGTGAGATGGCAAGTGAGCTCAATAAAGAGCGACTCAATAGCGATAATGAGAAAGAGCAGGCGGGTAATGTAGATGCTATTTCGGCCACTTATTCTGCACGTCAGCGTGAACAATATGCACAGCTTGAGCGCATGGCAATTGCTGATAAAGTCAAATATAGTGTTTTGGAGTTAAATTTCTCGCAGCCTAACAGCGTCTATAAACAGATTACCCCTAATCTTGAAAGTCTCATTCAGGCTGATCAGCCGACCTTTGCACAACAAGCTAAACAGTCGTTTGTGGCAGGGTGGGAGATTATCAAATCGGTGGTGCTGGGTATTATAATGCTGTGGTGGCTATGGCTGATATTATTAGTTGCTTATGGTCTCTACCACGTGTTTAGAAGGGCTATGATTAAGTTTTACAAGGATGATAAGGGTTCTGATAATCATACCTCACAATAGCTTTAATCTTTAGAACTGACCATTTGTCCTAAGTTTTCTCTTATAGTCTTATAAATCTTCAATAGAGGGCTAAGCTTATTTATAGTCAGCCAACTACTAAACGATTGCGACGTTAACCTTGCTAAACCTTCACTTGTCGTACTTACACTCGATGTCTTATAAACATTTTAGACTTCTCTAACTTTAGAATATAGAGTCATTAAAAGTTAATAATATTAAACATAAAAAAGTCGCTCTAACCGAAGTTAGAGCGACTTTTTGTTCAATGAAGAACTAAGAGTCTTTTATAAAGAGTTCTTAGAACTGGTTCATTGTGTTTTTCTCGCCGCCAGCTTTAAGTGCATTATCACCAGAGAAAATCTCTTTGTGATCATCACCTAAGTCTGAACCAGCCATTGCTTGGTGCTTAACGCAAGCGATACCTTCACGGATCTCTTTACGTTGTACGCCAGCTGCATAAGCAAGCATACCGTCTTCACCGAAGTAGCCTTTAGCAAGTTCATGAACGCTAAGAGCAGTTGTGTGGTAAGTAGGTAGCGTGATTAAGTGATGGAATACACCGGCTTCACGAGACGCATCTTTCTGGAAGTCCTTCGCAGCTTGGTCAGCAGCAGCATCAAGTTCAGTACCGTCATAATCAGCACTCATCAAGTTGTTCTTATCGTATGCTGAGATGTCTTTGCCTTCTTCTTCCCATTTAGCGATAACTTGCTTACGGAAGTTAAGCGTCCAGTTGAACGATGGGCTGTTGTTGTATACAAGCTTTGCTTTAGGCTCTTGCTCTTTAATACGGTCAACCATCATTTTGATATGTTCAACGTCTGGCGTTGGTGTTTCAATCCATAGTAAGTCTGCACCGTTTTGAAGAGCTGTAACACAGTCAAGTACAACACGGTCAATGTTAGTACCTTCACGGAACTGATATAGACCGTTTGCTAGACGAACTGGGCGAACTAATTTACCGTCACGTTTCAATAATACATCGTTCTCTTTTGCATCAGCGATGTCGATTTCTTCAACGTCAATGAAGTCGATGTACTGAGAAGCAAGATCGCCTGGCTCTTCAGATACTGGGATCTTCTGAGTTAATGATGCGCCTTCAGAGTCAGTACGTGCAACGATAACACCATCGTCAACGCCTAGCTCTAAGAATGCATAACGGATAGCGTTAAGCTTAGAGATGAAGTCTTCATGAGGAACCGTTACTTTACCCGCTTGGTGACCACACTGTTTTGCATCAGATACTTGGTTTTCGATTTGGATAGCACAAGCACCAGCCTCGATCATTGCTTTAGTTAGCAAGTAAGTTGCTTCTTCGTTACCGAAACCTGCGTCAATGTCAGCGATGATTGGCACAACATGTGAATCAAAGTTTTCGATTTTAGCTTCGATTTCTGAAGTATCTTGACCCGCTTCTTTAGCAGCGTTAAGCTCGCGGAAGTAGTCATTTAATACTTTAGCATCTGCTTGACGTAAGAAAGTGTAGATTTCTTCGATAAGAGCAGGTACAGTTGTTTTTTCGTGCATTGATTGGTCAGGTAAAGGACCTAGCTCAGAGCGTAGTGCCGCTACCATCCAACCTGAAAGGTAGATGTAAGTTTTTGAAGTAGTACCAAAGTATTTTTTCTTAGCATACATTGTTTGTTGAGCAACAAAACCATGCCATGCACCTAGAGACTGAGTGTACTTAGAGGTGTCTGCATCATACTCTTCCATATCTTTACGCATGATAGCAGCAGTGTATTTAGCGATATCAAGACCAGTTTTGAAACGGTTTTGAACCATCATACGTGCAGCATCAGATTCGCTGATGTTCTGCCAGTTGCCATGCTTTGCTTTGATTTCACGGATATGGTCAATAGCTGATTTATAAGTTGACATCAATTGTCTCCTGATTGGGGATGGATTAGGTGAAATAAATACTGCTTACTACAAGCTATATTTTAACTAGTAAATAAGACCGTTTTATTTAACTCACTTTCAAATACGAGATTGATACTAATAAATTATCAGCAAATCTCGGAATATAATTGTAAAACTTGTAAATGTTTGTTTCTAAAGTAAATCTTTATATCGAAGTTTAACGAAAATATAGATTATTTAAATAATAGTATTAAATCACTATGCCCTTAGAACTTGGTAAACACTATAACTACATTACTAGAATTTATCTAGTTTATGACGGTTATCTTGGGTATTTATTTAAATTATAGTACAATGGTAATAACGGATAGAAGGTCATTTAGGGCATAGAAATAGACACTTAAATAAGACGTAAATTATAAATTATGATTTGACTTTACACCTTTAATGGATGTCAATCAAATTTATCTGGTTGCTAGTAATCCCTTGGTCAAACCTTTTATCGAATCACTTAATTCTTATTCATTGGATTAAACAAATATAGATTATTAGAGAGCTTTATGAATTTACAACGGGTCGATTTAAACTTACTGGTTAATCTAGATGTTTTATTGCGTGAAAAGAATGTCACGCGTGCCGCTGAGCAATTGGGTATTACCCAGCCAGCCATGAGTAATATTTTACGCCGATTGCGTAAGCTATTTAATGACCCTTTATTGGTTCGCTCATCAGAGGGTATGACGCCAACAGAGCGGGCATTAGAATTACAACCAAGAGTACGGGAAATCTTAGCGGAGCTTACTCAGCTGCTTGAGCCACGTACGGAGTTTCGTCCTTATAGCACGTCACGAGTGTTCCGTATTATGACCTCAGATTACGCTGAGGCAACCTTGGTTCCGCGCTTAGTAAAAGCGCTGCGCTCTGAAGCCCCGAACGTTATTTTGGATTTCTTAACCCCGTCAGATGTGTCCTACCGTGACATGGAGCAGGGGCGAGTTGACTTAGCAATCAACCGCTTTAATGAGATTCCGCAAAGCTTTCACCAAGTATTGGTATGGCGTGATACGTTTAGCTGCCTGTTGTCAGCAGACAGCCCGTATGCGCACCGTTTTAACCTCAAGAACTATCTAAAAGCACAACATGTTTGGGTATCCAAAACCGGTATGGGTGTAGGCTTTGGGGTTAATCCGGATAAATCAGGCGGTCTAGGGTCTATTGACCAAGCATTACAACGTTTGGGTCAAAAGCGTCAAATTAGTGTCTTTACCCGTCATTATCAGATGCCAGCAATGCTCGCTGCGAACAAGGATTTAATTGCCACTTTGCCGACTCGAGTAGCACGTATGCAAGCGACCAATGACAGCATTGTCTTAAAAGAGCCACCGTTCTTTATACCAGAGTTTGAGCTAACGATGGCATGGTCGCCATTGTTACAGCATCATCCAGCACACAGATGGCTACGTCAATTAATCATGCATGTAGCGCGCCAGGTGGTCGCTGATGAAGAAATCAATGAAGACGAGATTCCGATGATAAGCCATTTATTTTAGTGACTTATTATATGCCCTAATAGGCACTAATAGATTATATGCCTTAATAGACACCAATAGGCACCGAAAACGTGCTCTGTATACTTATATTATATTAGCTGTGATTAGGCTCTTTACAGAGCCCGAAATAAATTAGGGAAATTAATACATTACTTACAGTTGATTACAGCTCATTAAATGACATTATCAGCCTAGCTGTTATTCTTATAAATGTAACCGGTAAATAGTTATCAATAACAAGGTTTTGCACATAAAAATATATAGTCGAATTATCATAACAAGAATAACAAGAGTCACGATGGTAATTTAGAGGGACGTTATATTTACCTTCTATTGATGCCAATAAAAATAGCGTCATCAGGTTATGGCTACCTTGTCTGTAGCTACCTTCTCAATTAAATACGTTAAAAATAAGGATAATAATCATGGTAGATATTACAACAGTAAACCCATATACCAATGAAGACATCAAATCTTATGATTATATGACTCAGGACGAAGTTGATCAGATTATTAATGAATGTCATGAAGCGTTTCTAGATTGGCGTTTGAAATCATTAGATGAGCGTGCCAAAGTGATTAATTCTATTGGTGAGTCACTAATGAAGCACAAAGAAGAGCTTGCTGAAGTGATGACCAGAGAACGTGGTAAAACTTATCAACAAAGCTTGCAAGAAGTAGATATTTGTAAAGGTATTTGTGACTTTACGGCTCAAACAGGTCCTGATCACTTAGCGGATGATATCCGAGAAGTAGAAGGTATGGATAAGGGTATCGTTACTTATCAGCCTATCGGTATCATTTATGGTATTCAGCCTTGGAACTATCCTGCGTACCAAGTATTCCGCTACACCATTGCCAACTTAATGGCTGGTAATGCTATTTTGTTAAAGCATGCGTCAAACGTGACAGAATCTGGTCAAGTTATTGAAAAGATCTTACATGACTCTGACTTACCTAACGCACTATTCCGCGCACTAATCATTAACCATGATCAGTCAGAGAAAATCATCAATAATGACAAAGTACGCGGCGTTACTTTAACGGGTAGTGATGGTGCAGGTAAAATTGTTGCTCAGCAAGCAGCTAAAGTGTTGAAGAAGACAGTGATGGAGCTTGGTTCAAATGACGCGTTCATCGTATTAGATGATGCTGATTTAGATCTTACTGTTAAGACGTGTGCTTATGCACGTTTATATAACAATGGTGAGACCTGTGTGGCCGCTAAACGCTTTGTGGTTGTCGACAGCGTTTATGATGAGTTCCGTGAGAAGCTGATTAAAGAGTTTGAATCATACAAAATCGGCGATCCAATGGATGACTCAACTGATATTGGTCCCTTATCAATGAAGCAGCAAGTCGAGACAATCGAGAAACAAGTGCAAGAAAGTGTCGACAAAGGTGCTAAGAAAACTGTTTGTGGTCAAGTTCCTGAAGGTTCAACAGGTAACTTTTTCCCACCAACTATTCTAGAGAATGTAGAGCCAGGTCAGCCTGCCTATGATGACGAGCTATTTGGCCCAGCAGTTGCGCTAATTCGTGCAAAAGATACAGACGATGCTATGCGTATTGCAAACGATAGCCGTTATGGTCTTGGTGGCGGTATCTTCACTAAAGATGAAGACAAAGCTATCGAATTGGCTACGAAGTACTTTGACACCGGTATGGTTAACATTAATGGTTACGGTCTAGTAAATCCACTGTTGCCATTTGGAGGCGTTAAAAACTCTGGTTATGGTCGTGAGCATGGCGGCTCTGGTATGAAAGAGTTTGTGAATGAGAAAACATTGTTTGTGATTAACAAAGCACCTGTTTAATCATTCGGTCTAGCTTTATAGATTTATATTCTTGACGGTAAAGCCCTCGATACACGTTATCGGGGGCTTTTTTATGCGATATATTAGGGCCTGTTTAGAATTCATTTACGGAACTGACATAGACTACTTTTTAGTCATCTCGACGCATAAAATAGTAAGCTCAGTTGTTCTAAGCGTCTATTTTAGACTAAGAGAGGGCAGAAAATAGTCCTGTCCTGCAAGGCTGATGCTAAAATCGCCCTAGATGTCGTTGTAAATCTAGCTAAGGTCTAGACATTATCGTCGATTGACGCCTAATCTAGAACGATTGTAGCTATCAGCAGTTCTAATAAATGAATTCTATACAGGCCCTTATCTCTTGTCTATCGCTCAGTGTAAGTAGGTATGACTTCCCCTTAGAGTTGGCATCAGCGAATTAAGTTCAACTCCTAGCCCTAATTTTGCTAGAATCTTAACAACCATCATTTAACGCATTATAAAGAATGATTATTAGCCAAACTGAGAATAGCGGTAATGAGTAATCTAATCAAAAAAACAGCTTATGTGAGTCGTAATTTACTCAGTACCCTGCGAAATTATATTTTAGTGATTCTAATATTGTTAGGATGGCAGCTTTGTGTGCAGTTTGAGCTCATTCCAGACTATCTATTACCTTCGCCCTTGCAGATTGCATGGGCTTTTGTAGAAGACTTTCCATTGCTGATGGAGCATGCCAAATATACATTGGCAACGGCCTTTATCGGCACCGCAATCGGTCTAATTATTAGCTTTGTTTTGTCGATTTGTATGGATTTATCTAAAACGGTAAAAGAGCTGGTTTATCCGGTTATTCTGCTTAATCAAACCATTCCAACCATTGCGATTGCACCGCTGCTTATTATTTGGCTTGGCTACGGTATAACGCCCAAAGTTGTGCTGGTGATATTAGCGGTCTTCTTTCCGATTACCATTGCCTTGATTGATGGTTATCAATCGGTCAGTCGTGAACATCTTAATCTGTTCAAATCGATGCAAGCTTCTAAGTATCAGTTGTATCGCCATCTTAAGATTCCCTCTGCGATGGGCTCTTTTTTTACCGGACTGAAAGTGGCATTGTCTTATGCGCTTATCTCCGCCGTGATTGCAGAATGGTTAGGCGGCTATCATGGGCTAGGGGTCTATATGACTCGAGTACGCAAGTCGTATGATTTGGACAGTATGTTTGCGGTCATTTTTCTGATTAGCTTTTTGACTGTGCTTCTCATTGGCCTAGTAAAATGGCTTGAGAAACGGGTACTTAAGCATAACTTTTTATAGATTTTTCTGTTTTTTCTTCATTTATTAAGGTGGTTTACTGTGTCATTTATCTCTTTTATCTCTTTTAATTGTTTTAATCAGCAAAAGCAAAGTCGTACTTATATAGGTATGGCTGTGTTACTGGCTGTTATTGCACTGCTTGCCCTTAGTGCCTGTCAGCCCAAATCAGACACTAAAACCGCAAAAAATGGCGAGCCGCTTACGGAGTTTGTTATTTCACTAGATTGGGTGCCCAATACCAATCACACCGGTCTGTATGTGGCACAAGATAAAGGTTATTTTACAGAACAGGGTCTGGATGTGAAAATTGTCCAGCCAAGCGAAGACAGTGCATCAACGTTAGTGGCTAATAAGCGTGCTGATTTCGGGATATATTTTCAGCCAAATATGGTGAAGCGTCTCGAAAAGGATGTTCCTATAACCGCAGTGGCCGCAATACTTCAACACAATACATCAGGATTGTTAGCATTAAAATCGTTAGGGGCGCAGTCACCTAAGGACTTAAATGGTAAGCGTTATTCAACATGGGAAGACCTAATCGATGATGCGACAGTAGCGCATATTGTGGGTAATGACTTGGTGAAAATCCCAGGCGAAGCCACCGATGCGAGCGTAGCACTACGTATGAATCAGTTTGATTATATTTTAGCTTTTTATGGTTGGGATGGCATACATGCTGACCTTCAAGGGGTGGACACCGATTTTTTCTATCTGAAAGATTACGAGCCCGCTTTTGATTACTATTCGCCAGTGATTATTGCCAACAATGATCTTTTAGCCAATAAACCAGAGTTGGCCAAAAAGGCATTGGCTGCTATCAAACAAGGCTATACCTATGCCGCTGAGCACCCAGAAGAAAGTGCAGAAATCTTAGTCAAATATGCCCCTGAGACCAATAAAGAGCTTGCAATAGCCAGCCAAAAATATGTTTCCTCATATTACTTAGATGACGATGGAGAGTGGGGTAAATTTGATTATGACCGCTGGGACAGATTCTTTGATTGGGTATATCAAAATGGGCTGATTGATAAGCCACTAGAACCGCAAGCAGGTGTGAGTAATGACTATTTATAAGTACACTCATATAAAGCTTATTCGCCCTATTAAAGAGCTGCGTTGATTATGGAAAATGTATTGGTATTAGAAGGCATTACCTATGCCTTTGAACAAAAGCCGATATTTGAAGACTTAACAATTACCGTCGCCAAAAATGACATCGTTAGTATCGTGGGTGCTAGCGGAGTGGGTAAGACTACCTTGTTTAATATCGCTGCCGGTCTGCTAGTGCCCAGTAGCGGCAAAGTATTTATCAACGGCAAAGAGACCACGGGGCAGGCAGGCACCGTTGGCTATATGCTACAAAAAGACTTACTGCTGCCGTTTAAAACCGTTTTTGATAACATTGCGTTGCCCTTGACTCTAAAGGGATACAGTAAAGCGAAGATTGCAAATATTGTCAATCCGCAACTGGTGCATTTTGGTTTAGAAGGACTAGAACATCAATACCCGCAAACCTTATCAGGCGGGCAGCGTCAAAGAGCAGCCTTGTTGCGTACTTATCTAAGTGACAATCCTATTATGCTGTTGGATGAGCCCTTTTCTGCGTTAGATTTTGTGACCAAAGATGAGATGTATCATTGGTTTGGTAAACTGCAAAAACGCTTAGAGCTGACTTGTCTGATTATTACTCATGATATTGACGAGGCAATCTATTTATCTGATTATCTATATGTCTTAAAAGGTGCACCCGCGCAATTTACTGAGAAGTTTGCCATTCCCAAAACAGAGGGCTTTTTGGACAGCCAAGAGTATTTGGCGTTAAAGAAGCAGATATTGGTAGCGATTCAGGCCTAAGCGACTTATGTATAACTCATTCTTAGGAAGCAGTCATGTTCGGGATTGAAAACTACTGGGGATTTATTGCTGCCTGCGTGCTGTTAAATCTAACACCTGGTACAGACACGTTATACATTATTATGCGCAGTATTGCGCAAGGTAGGGAAGCAGGACTGCTTTCTGCTTTAGGGATTATTTCAGGGATTTTGGTACATACGGTGCTGGCTGCTTTAGGATTATCAGTGCTGTTATCCAATTATCCTCTGGCGTTTATGACTGTAAAATACATCGGTGCACTGTATTTATGTTATCTGGGTATTAAAATGCTAATAACCAAGCAAACCGCACTTGTGGCAGAGAGTCTAGATGCTAATATTAGCCCTACAGCGCGTAATAAAGCGTTAAGCTTTGTGCAAATTTATAAGCAAGGGGTGTTGACCAATGTGTTTAACCCAAAAGTCGCACTGTTTTTTCTTGCCTTTTTTCCGCAGTTTATTGATTCAACTTACGCGAATGGTATGGTATCGTTTTTGATGTTGGGACTGACATTTGCGGCCACCAGTTTGATTTGGTGTCTCAGTGTCGTACTATTGGCCTCTGTCTTTAGCAGTAAGCTTAGAGCCAATCCAGCCATCGAAACGTTGCTTAACAAAATCAGCGGTATAGTGTTTATTGGCTTGGGCGTTAAATTAATGACAGCCAAGCCTTAAATTGGCTAATACAAATAAGAAAGCCCAAGTCTTAGACTTGGGCTTTCTTATTTGTAATACGACAGACAGAGAGAACAAATTAGCTGTCTAGCCAAAGCTTCAAAGGCAACGTCGGCAAGTAGGGGACAGGTTCTACTTGCGTATTAATGGCTTCGATATCTAACACCCCTTTGGCAATTAACAAGATAGTCCAAGGCAAGATTTGATGCTCAAGCTTTTGTACGCGCTTTTGCAGGTCGGTCGCAGATTCGTTTTTATCAACACTTAGCATAGCCTGTGTCAATACTTGACCGGCATCAAGCTCTGCAGTTACCACATGCACACTACAGCCATGATGACAGTCATCTGACTCTAATACACGCTGATGTGTATCGAGGCCTTTGTACTTAGGCAACAAAGATGGATGCAAATTAATCATAGGTGCAGGAGCAGCATTGATAAAATCAGCACTAAGCACACGCATAAAGCCGGCAAGTACGATTAAATCAGGCTGCCATTCGTTTAGCTGAGCGCTGGCATGACGTTCAAACGTCTTTATCCCCATACGCTTGCCAGCATTCTCGCCCTCAGTAATGTGAGAGAACACTGCTGTATTAATATCCGCTTGCTGTGCACGCGTTACCGCATAGGCTTCTTTGACATTGCTAATAATGCCCACAATCTCAATTGGCAAGCTACCAGCCTGCATGGCATCAATCAAGACTTGCAGATTGCTGCCACTGCCAGAGACCAAGACCGCGACTTTCAAAGCTTTGGTAGATGAGTCTAATAACATATTAAGCGTACACCACAGCAGTATCAGCACGAGTGATGATTTTGCCTAGTTTAAAGGCTGTTTCACCCGCATCATTTAAGATATCCACAGCTTGTTCCGCTACGTCTGCTGGTACAACGACCACAAAGCCAACACCGCAGTTAAAGGTACGGTACATCTCTGATTGCTCGATATTACCGTGCTTTTGTAACCAGTTAAATAGCTCAGGCATCTCCCAGCTATTAGTGTCAATTTTTGCTGCAAGTGTTTCTGGTAATACGCGTGGTAAGTTTTCAGTGAAGCCGCCGCCGGTGATATGTGACATGGCGTGTAGTTTGCCATTACCAATCTGTTTTTGTAGCGCTTGAATGGCTTTTACATAAATCTTAGTCGGTGCCATTAGCGCATCAGCAATAGGCTTGCCATCTAAGGTTTCATCAGAGTTAGCAATATCAACGCCGCTGACTTCGATAACTTTACGAATAAGTGAGTAGCCATTTGAGTGCGCGCCACTTGAAGTAATACCTATCAGTACATCACCCTCAGCAACGTTTTCGCCCGTGATAACTTCTGCTTCTTCAACCACGCCCACGCAGAAGCCCGCTAAATCATAGTCGTCATCTTGATACATACCCGGCATCTCAGCAGTTTCACCGCCGATTAGCGCACAGTTTGATTGTTTGCAACCTTCACCAATACCAGTGACCACATCTGCTGCGGTATCGACATCAAGCTTACCTGTAGCATAGTAATCTAGGAAGAATAAAGGCTCTGCACCGCACACAAGCAGATCGTTCACACACATAGCGACTAAGTCGATACCAATGGTGTCATGACGATTTAATTGTAGGGCAAGCTTCAGCTTAGTACCCACGCCGTCAGTACCTGATACCAATAGTGGTGACTCATAGCCTTTCGGGATACGGCATAGGGCACCGAAGCCGCCAAGACCGCCAACAACTTCAGAGCGGGTAGTGGCTTTGGCAACAGATTTAATGCGCTGTACTAGGGCATCACCTGCATCGATATCGACGCCCGCATCTTTGTAGCTCAAAGACGTGGTATTGGCTTTGGTGGTTGAATTAGTAGAAGCATTAGAATTTGGATGGCTCATGGTAGCAGCAGACCTTATAAGCAAATGTGTGGGGTATGACACATTGGAGTATTTAAATAACGATAGCGGCAAACTTAAGATTAATAACCAGCGAGTTAAAGGATTTTAGCCTCTACATGATTACTAAAATAAAGCTGCCAAAAAATGTTACTAAGTATGGCGGGTAATTATAGCATCTTAGCGAACAAAAATTGTGTGTTGGCATTATACGCAAAAACACATAGTGCGCAAAATGAAACGTGGATTTATTATGCTTAAAAACAAAAAATGACTAAAATTTAGTTAAGCTTTACTCTAATAAACCGTATCATAGTTACAACTATGAGATAAATTTAAGTAACTATTAAATTCAACAGTCATTAATGATTAGAGTTTAATTAATCGTTAATTTGAGTCTGATTTAAACGACCGTTGACTTGAACCGTTATTAAACTGGATAACGAACAAGTCACTAGATCTATTAAACAGTTTACTATTAGCTCGGTGGCCCATCTTATCTATATCAATATCAAGCTATATATTTAGCGATAATGTATCTAGAGTGTAGAGGGCGTTTGTTAATGATTCATTGCATAACGAAAAGTGTTTCGTTGTGACTTCAATAAAGAGAATAAATATGCAGGTTGCAAATATAGATCCTTTCTTCAAACGACTGGCTATCGTGGTAGCCATGGTGGTGTTTTTATATTTAATTTATTTATTAATTCCCGTCATTATCCCGTTTGTTTGTGCTTTTATTTTGGCATATTTATTCAATCCACTTGTCACTAGAATGTCGCGATATGTTCCGCGCTGGCTGTCGATTATTGTTGTTTACGCTGTGATTTGTGTGGGATTGGGTGTCTTATTATGGTGGCTTATTCCAATGCTTTGGCTTCAGCTGCAAGCAGGCTGGGAGTATGCGCCTAGAATGGTGCAGTGGTACAATGAGGAAGTACGTACTTGGATCAATCAGTTTAGCCGCTTTAATTTACCACCACTTGATAGCCAAATCGTCTCTAATACATTCATTGAGTACTTAAATGAGAACTACAATGTCGAGGATGCACAATCTCTAGCCGTTCAGGTGCTAAGCTCAGGCATGACAGTTATTAATAATGCAGGGCTTGTGGTATTGGTGCCTATTTTGACCTTCTACTTCTTATTCAATTGGGATGAGCGCTTAAGAACGTGGCGTCAAGCACTACCTGCAGCCAGTGCAGATAAGATTGTTGAGATTGCTCATGACTGTGATGAAGCGCTTATGGCGTTTATCAAAGGTCAGCTACTTGTGATGATCTTGCTTGGTGTGGTGTATGCGGTACAGCTACAGCTTATTGGCTTAGAGCTTGGCTTGATTATCGGTATGGTCGCAGGTGTTGCAAGCTTTGTACCTTATCTAGGCTTTGGTATTGGCTTTATTGCTGCCATTATTGCGGGTCTATTCCAATTTGGCCTTGATTGGCTACAGTTAGGCTTAATCGTCGGTGCCTTTTTGGTTGGTCAGGCTGTTGAAGGATATGTTCTTCAGCCATTATTGCTTGGCGATAAGATTGGTTTATCCCCATTGTGGGTTATCTTCTCTGTGTTGGCAGGTGCCGCCTTAATGGGCTTTGTGGGTATGTTAATTGCTCTGCCGGTATCCGCTATTTTGAATGTGCTGTTCCACCACGCTTATGAAGCCTATAAAAAGACAGAGTTTTATAAAGGCAGAAAACAGTACCGTTTATTTAGATAAGCATCTTTTTAATAAAAGGTTTATGACAGCGTATCGCAATAACCAGTATGGCTACCACGAGGGTAGCCATTCATTAAAATGACATTTAAGACTGGGCAATAGCCAAACTAACGACAGCGTTTAATGCGTTATTTTATTGATAACATGCTTGACTTAATAAAGCATTGCCCACTAATGACATATTATTGTTATCAAAATTGTGGTATAAATATGCGTTATGAAGAGATATATCGAGCCGAGATACTAGCCTGATGACAAATCAATTAAGTTTAAATCTGGAAGTTAAGAGAGATGCTAGCCTGAGCGATTTTTCGGGGCCAGGCTGGTCGACTTTAATCGATGCTGTACGTCAACTACATATTGGCTTAATTGGTCAAATGTATATCTACGGTAGTGCAGCAACTGGAAAAACCCATCTTTTATCTGCCATATGCGAATCGTATATGGAGATGGGTAAAACGGCCATTTGTTTGTCTTTAAAAGAACTGATTAGCACTGATGTCGGGGTGCTTGCCTCATTAGAAAGCTTTGATTTGGTAGCCATTGATGATTTGGAAGCTATTCGTAATAGACGCGACTGGCAAGAAGCTATTTTCCATCTAATTAATCGTAGCCGTGAAGGACAGGGGCAGCTTATTTTTGCCGCCAAAACACCGGCGGCAAATCTGCCTTTTGAGCTGCCAGATTTATTAACTCGCTTGATTCAGTCGCCTGCATTTCGAGTACCAGAAGGTCATGATATTGCCGATAGAAAGGCCATGCTTGAATCGGTGATGCGCCGTAGAGGGTGGCAGTTTGACTCTCGAATTACTGAGCATTTACTTAATGAAGGGCCGCACCGTATTGGCGGTATGTTAGATGTGCTACAGGCAATTCAGCCGCTATTCTCTAATCTTAATCGCGCTCATGTGTCAAAAGCGATTATTAGTGAAGCCATTGCTATGATTGATGAACACACATTAATGGCGGAGCTTGAAGACATTCATCAAGAAGCGCAGAAAGATTATTTATCGAAGTCCGAGGAGAATGGGACGTATCGCGATAATATGAGTTTTAACTTTTAATATTGTTCTTCAATGCATACCTTATTCATTTTAGACTAACTTTTGATTTATCTATATAATTTAAATTTAATCCAAAATTTATTAATAAGTAAGTTATTTAACCACGCCATATAAACGAATTACTCAAATATTATTGGAACCTAAGGTCTTTGATTATGATAAACAACTCAAACAAAAGTATATTTAGACAATTAACAGTATTTTGTAGTATTAGCTTGCTAACGGCCGCTGTAGCGCATGCTGAAGTTAGTTTGAAAGTGGACGAAAATATTAAAGTTACCGCTATAAATGGCCAAACTTTTAATTCAAGCCCGTTTCAAGCCTTTAAAAAGGACTTTACATTGCAGCCTGGTAAACATGTCATAACGGCTAAATATGATCGGTTATATGATCTGCGCCATGATGAGCATGACTATCTTCACTCAGCGAATGTCACTGTAACAGCAGACATGCAGGACAATCAAACCTATCGTTTGACCATGCCAGGGCAACCTGAGAAGTATGAAGAGGCTAAGGAGTATGCTAAAGCACCAACATTAGCGGTTGTAAAAGGCTCGAATGTTATCGCTGAAGCTCAGGGTTCAGATAGCAGCGGTGGTTTATTCTCAGGTATTACCTCAATCTTCGGTGGAGGTGATGCCCAGGCTGATAATCAAAGAGCGATTGCAGCGATTAACTCACAGCCATCAACTACGACTGTCAGTAATAACCGCACTGTTTCAGCACCTGTTGCTGCCGTATCTACCCCCGCTCGTAGCAATAGCAATAATGCGCCAGCCAACGCCAATACGTTAGACAATTTTATGCAGCTTTGGTTACAAGCATCACCTCAAGAGCGTGAAAAGATTCGTCAGTGGGTTGACCAATAAATTACTATTGTCGAATAGTGCTTAGCTAAACTAGTTTTAAGTACTAAGTTTAGACAACAAAAGCCCCTATTAGCCTTAAGTTAGAAGAGGTTAATAGGGGCTTTTTTTATTTTCAGAATTTGTTTGTCTTACGCTATTTTTTGTAACTATATTGTTAATTTTAACCAGTTTGTAATAAAAATTATCTAACCTAATCAAATGGTTACATGGGTTTTTAGAATCTTTCACTATGTAATCAAGGTAAATAAGGGCAAAGTTCTAGGGTAATGATATTCATAACGGTGGACTTTAAGTAAATAGCAAGCCATGAAAGTAAATAGCAAGCCGTGAGCCATATAGCATAACATCTCTATTATTGAATCATCATTACGCTATAGCCTTCATATTTATAGACCACGTTTATAACTTAAGGGGTGAGCTTATTATGAATACGATTCAAAAAGTAGCAACAAAAGAGACGCAAGGGCAAGGGACGTTGGTTAAGCAGAGTATTAAGAGCGCTCGGCAAGTTACGGTTAGCTTAGGTATTTTAAGCCTGAGCCTTTCGGTATCAGCGCTTGCTGCGACATCTTCAGAGGCTAATAAACTTGAGCGTCTCACCCATGGCAATTATTTAGAAGGTATGGTAACGCCTTCTAAGATTTTAGAAACAGACTTTAACAACCCTGCAAATAATTCCATTTTACTGACAAAAAATAACAACACCGTCGGCCCGGTAGCGGCTTATGCTGTAATGCCAAACTCGGGCACCAAAATCGAGACTTATCCACAAACACCAAAGCTAAATCCTAAGCTGCCTATTATTAAAGTGACGCACGGCTCAGACCATCTTAAAGCCAATGTGCTTAATCCAAACCCTGTGTGTAATGCGTTAGAAGATCGCCGTACGGTGGTTTACCGAGTGACTGATAACTGGCTACCTGTGGGCACCGTGTCTACTTACAATCAAACCAACGGCGACATTCCGCTCACACAGACCACAGCAAAAACACAGACGATTAATATCTCTGTTAATGGCAGCCAAACAGAAACAACCAGTATTAATTTAGGTGGTAATATTTCTGGTGGTTCGAATGGTACGACCGGTACTGGTAGCACGGGGATTGCGTATTCGTTGGCGCGTCAAATAGGCGGGCAAGCTTCTTATTCCCTGTCTTGGAATGTGGGTCAAAATATCGGTCCTTATAACGTGACAGCCGGTTATACCGGTGAAGCGAGTTACGGTTTCCGTGCAGTGAATATGACAGGTACACAGCAGCATTGTCTGTTAAACGGCACTTGGTCGACGCCAACTGCATGGCGCGCCTTTGTACCTATCAAAAATGAAGTGCGTGTCAGCATGTATAGCAACCCAGCTGACTCAGTGGACACCTCCGCGCCAGATTGGAGCTTTGTGGCACCCACGCCTAAGCCTGCCGAAAATGTGGATATGAACGCACCATTATTGACACAAGAGCTAGACTTACAGCCTTATATGACTGTATCTGGCATGAAAGCAAAAGGTTTTGCAGGTTCTACTGCGCTACATGTCAAAAACGTGGGTTTAAAAGATTATTATGGTGAATTCCCTGTGGTTAGCTTCTTAGTTGAGGTTAAAACCGCCAGTGGTCCTGAAGGGGTAGACCGCGTTATCACCCCTTCATGGTTTAAGGGTGCTTATGTACAAGATTTAGGTTTTGACAAAGAAAGCTCAACCCGCTCGTTCTTGGTAACTTTATCAAACCCAATTAACGTTGGTGATGATGTTACTGTCGCTGCTTTTAGCTTTAATGATGGCTTAACCAAACTTGGTAGAATTGAGAACTACATCAAAGTCTCTCAGGTTGGCCGTGTGGCTGGGGATGAGAGCTACTATAATGACTTATATGTTGACTCTAGAGCCACAACCTTGAATGACTTTGGTAACCCAATCGAAGGTGTTTTCTAAGGAGATGTTTTCTAAAAGTTTATTTCTTAGGATTGGTTATTCAAAAGCATTGAATTTAGATATGTAAGCTAAAGAGACAGTCAATCATAAGTCGTAAAAGAAAAGCGTTCTTATACTCGATAATTGGGTATAAGGACGTTTTTTGTGTGAGTTTGGTGGAGCTCTAGTTTTACCCCATTTGTTTTGTTACTATTATGACAAGCGTATCATTTAAGATTGCGTGTGGTATGATTGATATTAATAAATAAACAAAAATAAGGATGAACAGATGGCTCATTTACGTCTAGGTGATGATGCACCAAACTTTGATGCACCAACCACAGAAGGTGATATTAATTTTTACGATTGGGCAGGCGATAACTGGGTTGTTTTCTTTTCACATCCAGCTGACTTTACGCCAGTATGTACCACTGAGCTTGGCCGTGCAGCCGCATTAAACGGTGAGTTTCAAAAGAGGGGTGTGAAGCCAATTTGTATCTCTGTTGATAATGTCGAAGATCACAAAGCATGGTCAAACGACATTGGTGAGACGCAAGGCACGCCAATGAACTTTCCAATTATTGGTGATGAAAACAAAAAAGTCGCTGAACTCTACGATATGATTCACCCAAATGCGGCAACAACGCACACAGTACGTAGCGTATTTATTATCGATCCAAAAAAGAAAGTTCGTTTGATTCTAACGTATCCTGCAAGCGTGGGTCGTAACTTTGATGAAATCCTTCGTGCAATTGATGCTCTACAGTTAACAGATGAGTATAACGTTGCAACGCCTGTTGACTGGAAAGAGGGCGATGACGTTATCATTCCACCAAGCATCAAGACAGAAGATATCTCAGAAAAAGATTATCCAAAAGGCTTTACTGAAATTAAACCTTACTTACGCACCACGCCTGCACCCAACAAATAATGCCTTAGCGCTGTGTCTAATTTAGAATTGACGCCGCATGCTAATTGATTGGTTTGATGCAAAAAGTCTCACTGTATGATTACTGTGAGGCTTTTTTGTGCGCGTTCTAACAAGTGGTAATATAGCAATATAGTGTTATAAAAATTAGCAGTAGTGGTTAACTAAAATAAGCGATAATTATAGGTAATAACAAAGTGGAAAGCGGTAAATAAATCAAAAGGAGCTTGTAATGAAAAAATTATACCTAACACGAAAGGCGCCAAATCCTCGTAAAGTAGTGCTATTGATGCAGGCGAAAGGCATTAATATTGACGACATCGATGATATTGATGTCATTGATATTGATATGGCAAAAGGTGAGCATCTAACCGAAGCGTTTACCAAGATAAACCCATTACAGTTGCTGCCTGTTTTGGTATTAGATGATGGCACTGTATTAAATGATTCACAGGCTATTTGTGAGTATCTGGACCGCGTCTATGGAGAGCGCTCAATTATGGGCAATGATGTGGTGCAGCGTGCGCAAGTTGCATCTTTGCGCCGTACAGCTGAATTTGAAGTGTTATATAACTTTATGTTGGCCTTTCAGCACACTCATCCGTCCAAAGCGCACCGCATTGACCAAGTGCCGGAAATGGGAGCAAAGTCTGTACAGCGTGCGATTAAAGCGTTGCCGTATTTCGACAATATTTTGCAGCAAAAAGAATACTTGTTAGGCGATCAGCTGACCTATGCTGATATTGTGCTATATATTGGACTAGATTTTGGTCGTTTATTAAAATTTGATCCGACCTCGCATGGTAAGGGTATTGCACGCTTCTATAAACAGATGGACGAGCAATTTGGTTTCAAAAAGAAATAAACAGCAAAGACGCTAGAAAATAAAATTATTATCAATAATTTGATGTTATTTATAATAATCACTGTTAGCGGGTAAGTTAGTCTTTAGACCCACTAACGGTCATTTTAGGAGGAAATATGTTTAAACCTTTGGCTTTAGCAGCCCTTGCAACGACTCTTGTGATGACAGGCTGTCAAAGTACGCAAACTCATACCGAAGCCAAGTCAACACAACCTTCTGTGCAGCGTGGTGCAAAAACGGTGATAAATATTAAACAATCTCAGCTATCTGATTATAATTGGCAATTGATGCAAGCGACAGATAAACAGAATAAACCTATTAAATCATTAAATAGCTTTAAAGATGATGTTTACATCAAATTTAGCACGCAAACAGAGGGGAATGCAATTAGCTTTAGTACGGGTTGTAACTCAATGGGTGCAGGATACACACTGGATTCAAATGTGATGAAAGTGGGGCAAATCATGAGTACCGCAATGCTATGCCTAGATGAAGAGTTAAGTAATGCAGAAAATCAGTTAGTGAATTCTATGAGCGGTATTAGTACCCTTAGCCACACAGTTGGTGATAAGCCGATTCTTAAACAAGTTAATGAAAACGGCAATACCTTGGTATGGCAGGGTGTACAAACGCCTGAAGCACGATATGGGCAAAGAGGCGATACCGTTTATTGGGAGATTGATAATGAACAGCAGATGTGCCCAGACGGCAGCGCTCAAACTTGCCTAAGAGTACGCCCTGTTTATTATGATGGCAAAGGCATTAAAAAGGGTTTCGGTGATTGGGAGTTATTCGTTGGTGAGATTGAAGGATATACTCATGACAGTCGCTTAGAGCAGATAGTACGCCTTAAACGCTTTGTTGTTGACCCTGCTGACGTCAAAGGTAAGCAGTTCGTTTATGTATTTGATATGGCAGTAGAAAGCGGTGTGGTTGAAGATAAGTAATCTCGAAGGTTAAGTCGATTGAAGCCCAATGAGACTCTCTTAACTATTTAAAAAGGTAGAGCTTAAAAAGGCAGAGCGCGTAGATAGGCACCTGCCTTTTTTTAAAATTTCTGTTTAACGCTACGCTAATTGTGAATCAAAACTATTTTAAATTGTTTAAGTCCTCTTCGCTAAGACGCCAACGTCCTTTTTTCTTTGATGTGCCGCGGCCACGTAAGGCACTATTCATCACCAGTTTGTTCATAGAATGACTAGAATGCGCATGACAGATAGCACAGGCTAGACCATCCGCAGCATCTTGTTGTGGCATCACATCGAGTTTTAGAATTCGGCAAACCATTTCTTGAACCTGGTTTTTATCCGCGGCACCATAGCCACAAACGGCCTGTTTGATTTGCCTAGCTGTATATTCTGATACTTCCAAATCTAGAGCAACTAAAGCGGCAATGGCGGCGCCTCGCGCTTGACCGAGCTTTAATGCAGAATCGGGATTTTCTGCCATAAATACCTGTTCAACACCGGCGTAAATGGGTTCTTCTGCATATTTTAGATGATACTGCGTAATACGAGTGATGCCATTAAAGATGCGCTTTAAACGTTCCGGCATCTCTTTGGTTTCTGTACGTATGGTGCCTGCATCGAGATAGCGTAAGGTGTCACCTTTTTGATGAATAATGCCATAACCTGTCATTCTTGAGCCGGGATCGATACCAATAATTATTGCCATAGTGCTCTGTGTTGCCTTATTTATAAATTTCTAGTAGTCAATCAATCTGTCTGTCTATACCGCTTTGAGCCGCTTTAAAAAGTCTATATATTTACGGTAGGTAGAATCTGTGGTTTCGCTTATAATAGCGCTAAATTTGGCTGCGGGTCTGAATCAATTACAAAGTTGGTTTAAGATTTGATAGTATAGCAAGCCATCCCCATATACATAATACAAATCGAATTTAACACTTTATTATTAAATTTATTATCAAATCAAAATAGGATGACACATTATGGGTCAAATAGTTGGCATTGCCATCGTATGGTTTATTATTGAGATGTTGCTGTGGTATTTAGTTGCCCAGTTTATCAGCGGTTGGTGGGTGTTTTTCTGGTTTATCGCCGCTGCTGTCATCGGTCTCACCTTGATACGCCGTGGTATGACAACGCTTAATCCTATGGCTCAACAGATGAAAGCCGGTGGGATGATGAATCCAGCGATGCGTCCACCTGAGAATCAAATCATTAAAACGATTGGTATGGCAGTGGGTGGCTTATTGCTATTAATTCCTGGTCTGCTGTCTGATTTATTAGCTTTGTTGGTCATATTACCTCCGGTACAAAAGAAGCTAAAATCTCTAGCCAATGACTATGTGATGAATAATCAGCAGAAAATGATGGAGATGATGGCTAAACAAATGGGCGGTCAAAGTCCATTTGGGGGTATGGGCGGCGCTGGCGGGCAAAACCCGTTTGGTGGTAACAATCCGTTCGGCTCTCAAAGTCCATTTGGCGGCAAACCAGGTTCAGACAGCGGTAATCCATTTGGTAATGTGTTTAAACAAAACACCACGGTTGATGGGTCAGCTAAGCCTGTAATAAAAGACGTTAAGAAGCTTAAAAAGCCGGCCAATGACGAATAAGATACAAGTCAAACAGTTGGCACAAAAAAGCTCTTTTACTACATTAGTAAAAGAGCTTTTTATTGGGGGGTAAGTAATCACATAAAAACTGCCTAATTTTACAACGATATCGTTTTATGCCATCAGGCCAGTATGATTTACGATTATGGATTACTAAAATAAGAACCGAAGTGCCGCTGTAAGATGGGGACCCATGAACCGTGAAGTTCAGGGCGGATGCGTCACTGTCTCTTAAGGTTTCCTGAGTCACTGCAAGCAGTGCAGGCATACACAATAAAACAGTAGATAGCACATCCATTTAGTGCATTATCGGCTCAGGGAATAACATCTACTGGCGAACACTTCAGAGTCTAAATATTCTATATAAAATAAAAGACAGATGCAAACCTAATAGTGGCGACTTTGTAATGCTAAGTAAATATCGGTGAGCTGTTAATACAAATTTGAAGCAATAAAATTGTCAATATATTGCCCAATATTTTAAAAGCTGGTCTAACTTAGAAGACTCTTCGTCAAAAACTTTACTGCATGTTGCCTAAAAAACAGCCTCCGCCAGCTCCACATTTGAATGTTCAACAGACCTTTATTAAATCATCTGTCGAAGTGTGCTCAATAGATAGGTTTTATACTCAAACAAATCTTAAATTAAAGATAAATGGGCTTGTGTGGTACAATTAGGCAAATAAATTTTAAGTGAGCGATGCCCAGTTTAAGCATCGTTATTTACGAAGAGTATTAAGCAATTTAGCAAAATAACTGGAGAGAGAATAAATGGTAGCAGTAGATACGAACAAAAAGATTCCACACGTGCTAATGATTCTAGATGGTTTTGGGTATCGTGAGGATGAACGCGATAACGCAGTCGCTGCTGCCAATACGCCAAATTTAGACCGTATTAATAAAATGTATCCACATGGTCTAGTGTCTGGTTCAGGTGAAGACGTGGGTTTACCAGATGGTCAGTTCGGTAACTCAGAAGTGGGTCACATGAACCTTGGCGCTGGCCGTGTGCTTTTTCAAGATTCAACACGTATTTCACGTGATATCAAAAACCGTGATTTTTATAAGAACCTTGCCATCGTTGATGCCTTAAATGCAGCGAAAGAGGCGGGCGGTAATGTGCATATTATGGGCTTATTGTCTGACGGCGGCGTACATGCGCATCAAGACCATATCGAAGCCATGTGTCATGCCGCAGTGGTTCACGGTGCGAAAAACGTCTATGTGCATTGCTTCTTAGATGGCCGTGATACACCGCCCAAATCTGCAGATAAATATATCAAACGTCTGCGTGATTATCTAAATAACTTAAACGCTCACTACGAAACCAAAGTACAGATTGTTAGCATCATTGGTCGCTACTATGCGATGGATAGAGACAATCGTTGGGATCGTGTTCAAAAAGCTTATGACCTAATGACCTTAGGTAAAGCAGAGCGTATGGCAACCCGTGCAGATGGTGCAGTACAAGCTGCTTATAAATCTCGTGAGACCGATGAGTTTGTGAACCCAACCACGGTCATTGAACATGGTGAGACGCCTATTACCATTGATGACAATGATGCCGTTATCTTTATGAATTTCCGTGCAGACAGAGCGCGTGAGCTTAGCCAAGCGTTTATTCTGCCAGATCATGAGTTCTCAGGCTTTGCTCGCAAAAAGCAGCCATTATTATCGGCCTTTGTAATGATGACTCATTATTCTGATGAGTTAGCGGCTAACCCTAAAACATTAGTGGCCTATGCGCCGACTGCTTTGCAAAATACGTTGGGCGAGTATCTGCAAAACAATGATAAAACTCAGCTTAGAATTGCAGAGACAGAGAAGTTTGCACATGTGACCTTCTTCTTTAGCGGTGGTCGGGAAGATGAATACAAAGGTGAATCTCGTATCTTGATTCCATCTCCTGATGTTGACACCTATGATTTAAAGCCGGAGATGAGCGCACCTGAAGTGACCAAAAACTTGGTCGAGGCGATTGGTTCTGGCAAGTATGATGTGCTAATCGTAAACTATGCTAACGGTGATATGGTCGGTCACACCGGTAATTTTGATGCGGCAGTTAAAGCGGTTGAGGTGTTAGATACCGCGGTTGGTGAAGTCGCTGACGCGGTTATTAAAGCAGGTGGTCATATGCTGATTACAGCGGATCATGGTAACTGTGAGCAGATGCAAGACTATGATAGCGGCCAAGTACATACTCAGCATACCACTGAGCAGGTGCCGCTTATCTATGTTGGCGATAAGAAAGTATCGGTACGTGAGGGCGGTAAGTTAAGTGATGTTGCACCGACCATTCTTAGCTTAATGGGTCTTCCTGTACCTAAAGAGATGACGGGTGTTGACTTGCTGCAAGCTCAGTAACTATGGGTTTAATCTTAAATTATTTCAATCTAGGTAGAGTCCATCATGAGTTGTTATCATTCTCTTCATAGTCTGGTGTCTGGAAACAAGGGCTCTACTGCGTCTGAAAATAAGGCGTTGATCTCTTACATGGCTACAAGTCAGCCAACGTCTATTACCGGTCTGGCTCGTTTTAATAAAGCATTAGGCTTAGTATGCCTGGTGGGATTGTCTAGCATTTCGCAAGCCGCCTTGCCGGTGTCAATGAATATCAAACAAACAATGGCGAATAGTAATCTTTCATCCTCCAATCCTCGTTCGGGACTGATAGCAGGTAGTTTTGATAGTCATGTGCCAGAATGTGTTGATGATTGTGATGATATCGATGCCGTCGCTAATGAAGATGCTATTGAAGAGATTGACGAGGGTGCCATCCTCGAGAGTAGCGATACCAATATTGATAACATTGATAATGAAATAGATGACAGCGACCTTGATAATAGCTCAGGCAATCTGGATATCAGACATGTTCCTTTAAACGCTATTTCTCCTGAAACGATTGAGACTTTTGTCGAAGTCATTGATGTGGTTCGTCACGACTTTGTGCGACCTGTCAATGATGAGGCTTTATTTCAGAACGCTATCACCGGCATGCTCGAAAAGCTAGACAGTCATGCAGAATACCTCACGCCAGAGAACTATGAAAACTTACGTAGTTTTACGGATGGGGAGATTGGTCAAGTTGGCATCACGGTTGACTTTGATAATTCGATAGATGAGTGGGTAGTGGATAGCGTGGCACCCCAATCTTCTGCTAATAAGGCGGGTATTAAAGTCGGTGAACGTCTGCTACGTATTAAGCGTGCTGAGCTGACTCCTGATATGCAGCCTCAAGATATCGAGCAACTGTTATCGGGCATTGCAGGTTCACAAGTGCAAGTAACCGTCGCAACTCGACGTGGTCTTAAGCGTAATGTGATGTTGCAGCGAAATCTATCGACTAATAATAAGCTGGATGTTCAGGTACAAAACAGCATCGCTATTGTACGGCTACCAGTGTTCCAAAATGGCTCAAAAGATCAGCTAATTAAGGCGCTGAAAGAAACTGGTGAACCGATTACCGGTGTTGTTCTTGATGTTAGAAACAATCCTGGTGGTGTGCTGTCTTCAGCCATTGATATCGCCAGTTTGTTTATTGCCGATAAAGGACTTATTCAGGTTAGAAACCGAACCAATAGCAGTCAAGTGATTAACCCTAATGGCACCCCTTATTTATCAGATCTACCGGTAGTGATATTGCAAAATCGCTATTCTGCATCAGCAGCAGAAGTGCTTGCGACAAGCCTCAAGAGTAATAATCGTGCGAAGGTACTCGGTGAGAAAAGCTTTGGTAAGGGCACTGTTCAAGAGGTGATTCCGCTTAAATCAGGCGGTGCAATAAAGCTGACAGTGGCCGAATATCGCAGTGCTCAAGGTGAGCCTATTGATGGCGTTGGGGTGATACCTAATGTGGTCTTCGCCCATAACGGTGAAGATTGGCAGCAAAAGGCAGTGAGTATTTTGTTAAAACAAGATCGCCCAATCGGTATTAAATTTGATGACGAACTCAATGGCATCTCAGTTATTGATGACTATTAATGATTTTAAAAGTTAATAACTGAGTCAGAGAGGTCAAAGTAAACCGGCTTAAGCATTGAGGTTATGCTGCTAAGCTAAATACAATTAAGCTAAAATTTTACTTGTCATGGCCTAAGGAGTGATTAAACCATGACGCATGGCTAGATGAGTCAGTTTAACATCACTGTCCACTCCAACCTTCTCAAAAATACGATAACGATAGGTATTAACTGTTTTAACACTTACGAATAACTGATCGGCGATTTGTTGCGGACTTTGGCAGTTAACCACCATCATAGCGACCTGCTTTTCTCGCTCGCTCAAACGGTCAAAGGGAGACTCTTCATTATCGGTCAATAGCATATCTGCCAATTGCTCTGCGACATCACTACTAAAGTACTTACTACCTTGATGTACTTTCTTAATAGCTTTAATCATCTCTACTAAGGGTGTACCTTTGGTGATATAGCCGTTCACGCCTGCTTTAAGGAGCATAGAGGGGTAGGGCTGAGTAGATACACTGCTGACGGCCAATATCTTGACTTTATCATTGAATTGACGCAAACGCTTTGTTGTTTCCACACCGCCAATATTAGGCATATTAACGTCGAGTAACACCACATCAGGCGCAAGAGAGCGAACCATTCTTATCGCTTCTTCGCCGCTATCTGCTTCTCCAATGACCTGTATTTCAGGATCATCTGCTAGCATTCGGCTAATGCCCATTCTCACTAAATCGTGGTCGTCTACTACCAATACTTTAATCATAATTATGTATCCAAAAGTCTTTTGAAGTAATCATACCAGTATCTTTATGTTGCTGCATCGTAAATGGTTTGTTTTGAATTGACAACACACCTTAACAGCAGCGTATACTTGAGAATTAGTACTTAACGCGTATTGTAAATGGTGTTAAGATAATTGACATACGGGTTAGATTAAGTATTAATATAGTTTATCAAGGTATTAGTTCATATCTTTTTTATTAATGAATTTCCTCATTGATAAGTAGAGGGTAGACATTGTGTAGCAGGCTTCATTAGCCCCTGCTATCAGACTTGCTATCTATTTATGAACTTGGAATAATATGGATTGATACCCGTACTATAGAGGGGGTTGGTAAGCAAATGAGGTTATCAAGAGTATCTATTTTGTTATTTATAAGCCCTTAATACTAAGTAACACAACCCTTACATAAAATGTATAGCGTGATTATATATCTATTAAGTGAAATATCTAATATATTCGTCAAAATAAATATCGGAACACTGAGTTATTGACGAGATTTATAAAATTTGCGTTTACTTGTATCAATTTTCCATGTGAGCACCGACCGCTCAAGTAGCTATATTGATTATCTATGAGATAACGGTGCGCTACTCAAATGATAGGTACTCCAATTACTACATTCTTTTATTATTTTAACGACTCAAATGGGATGACACATGAGCATAAATAAATCTTTCAATAAAACCTTTATCTTTGTCTGCATCGCATTGGGTCTGGGTACCGTAAGCTCAGCATCTAATGCTGCGTTGACCATTGCAGAACCTGGTAAAGCCAAAGTGAGCTGGGGCAATGCAGGTGGCTTATCAGAGGCCCGCACTATCATGTATTCAAATGGCAATAAAATACGCCGTATAGATAATGGTAATGTCGGCAACTCGTCAGCACAGACCTTCAATACCCCAAGTAACTTTAGCAGCAACTCAAGCTTCTATGATACCCTGCCAATCTCAACCGGCTCACGTGGTGTGTTGGTTATGGATGTTGAAACAGGTAAGCCACTGTATGAGAAAAACGCACAAGTAGCACGTCCAATTGCCTCAATTACTAAGCTGATGACTGCTATGGTCGTACTCGATGCGGGTTTGGACATGCGTGAAGAGATCGTTCTTGATCCAGTTGATTTCGTTGGTCCTAAACGTGCCAGTTCTCGTCTAAAAGCAGGCGATCGCATGAACCGTGCCGAACTGCTATTAATGACACTAATGAAGTCTGAGAACCCAGCGGCTAAAACACTGGCCAGACATTATCCAGGTGGCTATGATGCCTTTATGCGTGATATGAACCGAAAGGCAAGTGCCTTAGGTATGTCGACCGCTTTCTTTGGTGATCCAACGGGTCTTGATAAGCGTAATGTTGCCTCACCAGCTGATTTAGCAAAAATGGTACAGGCAGCTGGTCAATATGAAGTAATCCGTCGTTTCTCAACCACTCGCGACTATGACTTCTTTGTGGCTAACTATTCAGCGGGTAACCGTACGTATCCTGCGCGTAATACCAGCTACTTAGTTCGTGATGGTAACTACCCAATCGGTATCTCAAAAACAGGCTTTATCAATGAAGCGGGCCGTTGTGTGGTTATGGAGACCCGTGTGAATAATCGTCCAGCTATCATTGTATTATTGGGTGCGAACAGCTCATCCACGCGCTGGAAAGATGCAGAGACTATCCTAAATAATCTAGCGTTACGTCGTTCTATCTAAGCATTCTTGAGGATTTAGTACTAAACACTCAATACTAGAACAATAAAAAAGAGCCCTAATTTAAATTAGGGCTCTTTTTTATTGTTCAAACGATTTATTTAGTCTAAATCAACCACTTATGAGGCGTGTTCCATACATAAGGTGGCGTAAGGAACGGCTTCTAATCGCTTCTCTTCAATCTCTTCGCCGCAAACAGTGCACTCGCCATAAGTACCATTTTCGATACGGCTTAATGCATTTTTGACATAGGTTAGACCTTGCTGCGCTTCTAGTAACAGACGTTTACGCATGTCGTTTTCCCGCATAGAAATGGCTTGGTCGTCCCAATGCTCATTTAAATCGTCTTGCGGATTATGAATGTGGTCTTCGATTTTGTCGATACGGTTTTGATACTCTTGCTCAAGCTCTAATAAACGCGCTTGGGCTTTGGTAAAATCTCTACTCATGATACTTCTCCTATAAAGTTAATTCTCTTCCAACCTTTATTTGTTATTAGGCATATCATCCGCTTATACTGGTTTAATATCAATATAAGCAGTCAACATCGCACGACTGTTTTACAAATAGTCGCAATGTTCGATTAAAGTCCGATGCAGATTGGAAGGGTATGGGTTTTATTATTTAATCGTTTGATGAGAATAAAATAACAGGTCAGTATTAAAAATATGCTGATGGCTTATGTTTATTATAATAGCATTTATTATTAAGAAAATGGTTTACAGACGGTAAGCGTGAGGGCAGCCACAATAACGTAAAATTTGCCGTTGAGACTCAAAGTTAGCCTAAAAAATATGCTAAAATCCCCCAAATCTTGTACAACGTTAATCTCAACCACTTAACTCTTATTGATTAAAGGTAACGGCATGAACTTCGCTAGAATGGAAAACCAAGACTTATCGGGCAAAACAGTATTAATTCGTGAAGATTTAAATGTGCCTATTCAAAATAGCAAAATTGCTAACGATGCTCGATTACAGTCTAGTCTTCCAACAATTAAGCTGGCGCTTGAAAAAGGTGCAGCAGTGTTGGTTTGTTCACATTTAGGTCGCCCAAAAGAAGGCGAATATGAAGAGAAATATTCATTACAGCCGGTAGCCGATTATTTATCAGAGAAGCTGGGCAAAATGGTATCGCTTAATAAAGAATATGCAGAACAAGCGGTCAATGTTGAGCCAGGTGAGGTAGTTTTATTAGAAAACGTTCGTTTTAATGTGGGCGAGAAAAAGAACAGCGAAACCTTATCACAGCATTATGCAGATCTATGTGATGTATTCGTTATGGATGCATTTGGCACAGCGCACAGAGCGCAAGCGTCGACAGAAGGTGTGATTACTGCTGCAGCCAAATCAGGTAAAGTGGTTTGTGCCGGTCCTTTATTAGCCGCTGAGTTGGATGCACTAGAAAAAGCACTAAATAAACCTAAGAAGCCATTAGTAGCCATTGTCGGTGGTTCTAAGGTATCTACAAAACTGGATGTATTAATCAGCTTAGCGAAAATTTGTGATCAAATTATCGTGGGCGGTGGTATTGCCAATACCTTTATCGCCGCAGAAGGCCACTCTGTGGGTGCGTCGCTTTATGAAGCTGATATGATTGATACAGCAAAAAGCATCATGACCCAAACAGATATTTTATTACCAGAGCACGTGGTAGTGGCTAATAAAAATGAAATAAACTTTGATGATTTCATCAATTCGCTTGCCTCAGCGACTCCGATTAAACGTAGTCTAGATGAAGTCGGCGATGATGAGATGATTCTGGATATCGCTGCTGAAGGTGCAACACATATTTTTGAGTGCGTCAAAAATGCAGCTACTATCTTATGGAATGGTCCAGTAGGCGTATTCGAAGTAGATGCGTTTGCAGAAGGTACCCGTTTATTAGCAGAAGCAGTGAGAGACAGCGAAGGCTTCTCAATTGCCGGTGGTGGTGATACCTTATCAGCAATCCATAAGTTTGGTATCGAAGATGGGGTTAGCTATATGTCAACAGGCGGTGGAGCTTTCTTAGAATTCGTTGAAGGTAAAACATTGCCTGCCGTTGCTGCATTAGAAGCCAATAGCTCTTTATAATATCATGTAAATGATACAAATATTCTATATAAATTACCAAAATTATTAGAAAAACTTAACCTAAGTTACGAATTATTACTTGTGTTTTAACGATATCCTCATTAAAATGTTGAAAAATATGATTATCACATTCAAGGAGTTTTTATGCTAAACCGTAAACTGTTAGTAGCGAGTCTTATCGCTGGTACATTCGCTATGACTGCATGTAGCCAACAAACTGAGGAAGCTGCTGATCAAGGCGCTGTTGAATCAACTGCTGAAAGCGCTGGTAATGATATCACTGATGCAGCAAATAGTGCTGGCGAAACAGCTAGTAGCCTAGGTGAATCAGCTGTTGACGGTGCTCAAACTGCTGGTGCAGTAGTATCAGGCGCAGCTGTTAATGCTGGTGAAGCAATTGGCGATGGCGCAAACTCTGCTGTTGAAGGTGCATCTAATGCAGTTTCTAATGGTGCTGACGCCGTATCAGAGGGTGCAAATGATTTAGCTAACAGTGCTGCCTCTAAAGCAGACACTGATTTACAAGCTGACCCAGCAGTTTCAGAAGCCGTAGACGAAGATCAGCAGTACTAATAACTATTGATAGTTGATTTATTGCTTGTTGAACGTTAAACAATAAATAATATCACTATCATTATTATCATAAAAAGAGCCTTGATTATTCAGGGCTTTTTTTATGGGTGTACTATCGGTTTTAAAACTGGGGTTTATGAAAAGCAAACGGCTATCTTTGTTATAATACCAAGACTTACTATTAGGAATTAGAATAGCGATTATGATTGGACTTATTGAAGGTAGAGTGTGCCATTTATCTGCACCCGTGGCATGTATTATGACTGCATCTGGGGTGGGCTATGAAGTAGAATTACCATTGCCAGATTTTTGTCAGCTGCATTTAGATGTGCCAGCCGTATTATGGACACATTTGCATGTACGTGAAGATGCACAATTGTTATATGGTTTTTTGAATCAAAGTGAGCGTGATGTGTTTCGTCAATTAATTCGTATTAATGGCGTCGGCGCAAAAATGGCGTTGGCGATGATGTCGACCATGTCAGCACCGGAGTTAAAGCACTGCGTTGAGAGTGATAATGAAGCAGCTTTGGTGAAAGTACCAGGTATTGGTAAAAAGACCGCACAGCGTTTGCTCATTGAGCTAAAAGGTAAATTTGATAACATTGATACCATCGGTACCTTATTCGATGTAACACCTGAGGTTGCAAAAGCAAGAGGCGTCGCTGCTAACGAAGGCATTATATTAGCAGAAGTAGAATCAGCACTTATTAGTCTAGGCTACCGCGATAAAGAAGCGCAAGCTGCGATTAAAGCTGCGCGTGAGACAGAAGCAGGGCAGGATATTGTTAATACTCAAGGCTTACTGAAACTAACCCTGCGTCAGTTGTCTAGCTTTTAATTAAGTTTAGAGTAGATGAGCGGTTAATATTAATACATTAAAAAGGCGTCATAACAGCTTATTAAATTAGCTGCTATGACGCTTTTTTTTAGCTATGTGAACTTGTTATAGCGTGGCTTTGATGACTCTGATTAATCGCTCAACCACCTGATCACTTTCAGTACGGGATAAGTTAAGCGGCGGCAGTAGGCGAACCACATGACCACCAGTGACGTTTAAGATAAGCTGTTCATCGATACGCGCATCATTCACTAAGTTGCTGCAATCTGTGTCTTCAGGTAGTACAACACCGATCATCATACCATGACCACGAGTGGTTACGCCCAAAGAGCCAAGCTCGTTTTGTAGGCTGCTTTGAATGTAATCTCCTTCAGTAGTGGCATTTTGCATGATGTCTGTATTACGTAAAACGTTATATACGCTGTGCACCACGCGGCTACCTAAAGGTGTACCGCCATAGGTAGAGCCATGACTGCCAGCTTGGAATAGGTCACGAGCACGGCCACTGACCATACAGGCACCAATAGGGAACCCATTGCCTAAGCCTTTAGCGGTTGATAACACATCAGGCTTAGCATTGCTGTGCTGATAGGCAAAGTACTTACCGGTACGACCATTACCTGTTTGAACCTCATCTAGCATAAATAACCAGTCATTTTTATCACAAATAGAGCGCACTTGATCTAAATAATTAAAACCATCTTTTGCGGTATTTAAGCCGCCTTCACCTTGAATAGGTTCTAGAAAAACGGCGGTAATATCATCATGTTCTGCAGCGGCCTGATTAATAGCCTCAACATCACCGAAAGGTACACGAATAAAGTCATTATCCAAGGTAAAGAAACCGGCGCGCGCTTTGGGATTTGCTGTCGCAGAAACCGTCAATAAGGTACGGCCATGAAACGCATGCTCCATGACAATCACTTTAGGCTGTTTGAATCCTTTATTATGACCATATAAACGTGCCATCTTTAATGCTGCTTCATTGGCTTCAGCGCCACTATTTGCAAAAAATACGCTATCCATTCCAGCTGCAGTACATAGCGATTCGGCTGCTTTTTCTTGCCAGTCTATTTTGAATAAATTACTGGTATGCACCAAAGTCGCTGCTTGTTCTTGAATGGCTTTGGTCACATCAGGGTGGCAATGACCCAGACCGCAAACAGCGATACCGGTTAATGCATCCAGATAGGCTGTATTATCAGAGGTATAAAGCCAACTGCCTTCGCCACGCTCAAAACTGATAGGCTGCGGTGCATAGGTAGGCATGATATAAGAGTGAGACGCTGACATAGTAAGACCTTTATGATAAATGGAGAATAGAATTAAGAGAGATAAAGGGTGGTGCTAAGTGTTTGGTGTCTGTTGATAGAGCACAAGTCATTAAAGCATAGATTATTAGAGTATAAGTCGTCTATTGCTAGCAAAAAAACTTTTATTCTAATTCTTGTGAAAATGGCGAATCATGTGCGGGCATGCGGTAATCTTCATTGGCCCATGCACCCAAATCTATAAGCTTGCAGCGATCACTGCAAAAGGGTTTATAAGGATTATCTTGCCAGACAGTTGGCTTTTGGCACTGCGGGCAAGGGTAGGTTTTGTGTGTGGAAACAGTCTGATTAGTCATAAATAAGTGTCTTAAAATAATAGGTGGCTTTATAGAATGTTATAATAAGTCATTAAATTATAGCATGAGAGCGTTAGTCCTAATATGGCACCGTCCATAAAGTTATCATGCTTAGTATGTCATGCTAAAGGTATTTTATTTCCTCCATTCCCCATTTAACCAAGTGTGTGCAATACTATGTCTAACTCTCAATTCCCTAAGCAAGTCAAGCCCTCTGTACTGGCTGAGTCCTCATCAACTATTAATGGGCAGGTTAGCCATGATATTCAGGTGAGTCATGACAAGGCGCGTCAATTTAAACCAGAGAAGCTTAATCCGCCGCGAGATTTTGTATTACCAAGTTTTGTGATTGATAAATCGGCCGATGAGCGTCCACTGGTTGTGGAGATTGGGGCAGGTAAAGGCATGCATGCTTGTCTATATGCAAAACAAAATCCGCAGCATGACCTGATTGCCATTGAGCGAACTCAGAATAAATTTACTGCATTTGCTGGACTGGTGGACTCGGTAGTTAAAGAGGTGGTCGAGCTTGATAACTTGCTTGCGGTTCATGCAGACGCTATCCCTTATTGTGTGTATGCACTGCCACCAAAAAGTGTGGATATGATCTATTTGTTGTATCCCAATCCTGAACCTAAAAACCCCAATCAGCAGTGGCTTAATATGCCGTTTTTTGAGTTTTTAGTGTCTCGATTAAAAGCAAAAGGCAAGGTGGTATTGGCCAGTAATATTACAGACTATATTGATAACGCGTATGAGCAAGCGTTAAATACTTGGCATCTGCCCACTCAAAAAAGTGAGATTCCTAAAGAGAGTCGCCGCACCCATTTTGAAATTAAGTATTTGGCACGAGGCGAGATATGTTGGCAGTTAGATATCGTAAAACCTGAAGGCTATGTGACACACTTTGATAATTGGATATCGGATGAGTTAAAAGCGTCTATTAAGTAAGCGCTAATTGCATAAAAAAAGAGACCTTGTTAAGGTCTCTTTTTTATAATTTAATGCATAAATAAGACTAATTAACATGAGGGTCTGAGGTCATGTTAATTGGCACAAATTTACTAATAGTATCATAAGTATTGGTACGCGCATCTAGCACAGTTAAGAAAGTATAGGCACCAATGAATTTACGGCTAATAAACATAAACTCTTTAGGCGGTAGGCTGAATTCACGTGATTGCATGGCGCTACCAGACGTTTCCATTAGTCTTCTGTGTAAGTTGCTGTCTGCCCAGTGATAATAACCTTCATCATCGACAAGCTCATTGGCTGTCTCATTCAGTGACGTCGGCGCTCTAAATGGCTCGGTCGCTAATAAGAAAACATCGGCCATATTGGCTTTAGACTCTTGGGTCATAGTATCAAAGAACTCATAGCCAGTCATCGAGTCCATCATTGACTGCTTGTCATAATAGAAGCCTGCCAGCATAAGATTGCGAGCAATCTTGAGCAGATGATCATCAAACTGACGCATCGCACCAAAATCTAATAAGATTAATTTGTCCTTGCCATCAGGCTTATCGACAGGCTCTGAGCGAATTAGATAGTTACCGAAGTTAGGGTCAGTTTGCATCTCACCCCAAACGAATATCTCATTGAGCATAATGTCAATTGCCGCTTTACCCAGATTATCACGGCGCTGCTGTGATAACGCTTGTAAATTGGCATCCGTAACCGGTACACCTTCTTCATAGCTTAAGCATAAGACTCTATCAGTAGAGTAGGCTTCAAAAACTTGAGGTACCACATAGCGCTCATCTTCTTTTAGACGCTGGTGGAAGCGCTGAGTCGTTGCCGCCTCTGCTTTGTAATCGACCTCAACTTTGAGCAAATCGCTAATTTCATTAAACCACTCATCAAGCGCCTTAGTTTGAGGAACGGCATTGGTAACTTTAAGCAGGTGCTTAAATAAGCTTAAATCTGAGTCTATTGCATCTGCAACGCCAGGATATTGAACTTTTAATACCACTTGCTGACCGGTAGCTTTAATAGTCGCACGATGGACTTGTGCAAGAGAAGCGGTACCGATAGGGGTATGCGAAACCTCTAGCTCATCTAACCGCTGTTGACCCAATTGGTCAAGCAGTGCTCTTTCAACCACAGCCCATGATAGGCTAGCAGTGCTGTCATTTAAACGGTGCAGGGCAGCTGTGATTTCAGGATGTAAAAAGTGCTCGCCATACAATGCCAACATTTGACCAATCTTGACCACAGAGCCCTTTAATTTACCCAATTCATCTGCTAGATAAGCGGCTTGCTCTTTCATAAAGGCTTGATTACGTGAAGCCTTGGCTTCTTTGCTCAAGAACAAGCCACCAAAGCTATTACCCGCCCAGCGTCGGCCTAAATTAAGCGACGTTTTGGCAATGGATAGACGTCTGTCTAATCGAGAAGTTTTGAGCTCACTCATTTCGGTAGGCACTGAGCCAGTTTGACCTTGAGTACTGTCTGGTTCTTGTTCTTGTGTTGGTACGGGTGTTGATGAATTTGACATGATTAAGCCATATTGGAAATAGTGCTCTGCAGCATAAAACCTACCTGCACAGCAATATAAGTAATTAGGATTGGCACTAATAATAGAGTATTAATTTTAATAGGTTATTAGTGACGATACCGCATCGCTATGGTCGATAATAGCATTAAATTAAGCTGCTAAGTAGTCTGTTAACCGAGAAGCAACTGACGCACAGTTAAACATTGTAATTGTCATTTGAAGATAGAGTATCACGAAACCCTTGTATAGCCTAAGCGCTAAAACAGCGTATTGCCTGTAGCTCTATTAGTTGACAATAGATGCGTCTGTAACTGTCTAATTTAGATAAACCAATTTAAAAAAAGCAATCTATTATTTATAAGACAAAAAGCTGCAATATAAAGATAGACCGCTCTTTTTATAACATATATTCCTTTAAGCTAAAGAAACATCTGATTAGTAAATCAATGACTAGTTAGCCACGATTTAGTGCACGGTAACCGATGTCACGGCGATAATGTGCACCATCAAACTGAATAGAAGCAGCACCCTCTAAAGCGGCACGCTGTGCGTTTGCAATGGTATCACCTAATGCGGTTACACATAATACACGGCCACCATTGGTTACCACATGCTTGCCATCGTGCTTAGTGCCGGCATGGAAGACTTTAACCGTATCGTCGTCACCTAATGGCGGTAGACCAGTAATCACATCACCTTTTGATGAACTTTCAGGATAGCCCTTAGATGCCAGTACAATGCCTAATGCTGCGCGGTCATCCCACTTCGCCTCTTTTGGTAGTTTGCCAGCAACGCCTTGTTGAATCAGCTCTACTAATGAGCTTT
Source organism: Psychrobacter sp. CX14 (assembly GCF_057396205.2). Classification (NCBI taxonomy): domain Bacteria; kingdom Pseudomonadati; phylum Pseudomonadota; class Gammaproteobacteria; order Moraxellales; family Moraxellaceae; genus Psychrobacter; species Psychrobacter sp. CX14. The sequence goes on from NZ_CM183187.1 coordinate 1,648,062, forward strand.
GCAGGCGCATCATAATTGGCTGAGTTTCTGGATCGCCAAAGCGACAATTAAACTCAATCACGTATGGGTCATTATTTTCATCAATCATAAGACCAGCATACAAAAATCCTGTGTAAGGGTGACCGGCGTCTTTCATAGCCTTAACCACGGGCTCAATAACTTGGCTCATGACCTTTTGATGAACCTCATCGGTAACGACTGGGGCAGGGGAGTAGGCACCCATACCGCCAGTATTAGGACCGGTATCGCCTTCGCCGATACGTTTGTGGTCTTGGCTTGTCGCCATTGGTAGGATATTGTCGCCATCAATCATGCAAATAAAGCTGGCTTCTTCGCCTTGTAAAAACTGCTCTATTACCACACGGCTACCGGCATCACCAAACTTGTTGTCACCTAGCATATCTTCAATGGCTTCATGCGCCTGCTCAACGGTCTCGGCTACAATAACGCCTTTACCAGCAGCAAGACCGTCTGCTTTAACCACGATAGGTGCGCCATTTTCATTAACGTATGCTTTGGCTGCTTCGATATCGGTAAAGCCTTGGTATTTAGCGGTTGGAATGTTGTTTGCTAACATGAATTCTTTAGCAAAGGTTTTTGAGCCTTCTAACTGAGCACAATATGCAGTGGGTCCCCAAGCTGCGATGTTTGCCTTATTACAATCATCTACCAGACCTGCTACTAGCGGCGCTTCTGGGCCAACAACCACTAACTCCACAGTATTGTTTTGACAAAACTGGATTACCGCATCGTGATTGGTGGTATCAAGGTCAATATTTTTACATTTTGGTTCTTGAGTTGTACCTGCGTTGCCATTGGCCACATAGACGGTGTCAACATTGTTGTCTTTTGCACATTGCCAAGCAAGTGCATGTTCACGACCGCCAGAACCAATCACTAAAATATTCATAGAAAACCCTTGTTCGCTTTATAGTTTAATTTACTTGATGAAAATCGAATCGTTAATAAAGAATCCTGCTATTTTATCAAACTCTGCCGTATAGGGGGCAGCTTTGTTGCTTGCTCTTTAGTTAAAAGTGAATGAACGAGCCTTAGAATTCATTTTAATAACAAGGAATTTATTTTAATACCAATGTATAGGGATGCAATCGGTATAATAAGGGATGAATTAAAAATGAACCGCTCAAATGCGAGCTTTTAAAAGGTGTAAATATGCCAAAAATACTCATAATCATCGGAGTTATGCTTGTTGTTATCGGATTGATTTGGACTTTATTTCCAAGTGCTTTGTCTTGGTTTGGCAAATTGCCTGGTGATATCCGTTATGAATCGGGCAATACCCGCGTCTACTTTCCCATTGTGACCATGATTGTGGTGAGCTTGGTACTTAGTATTTTGCTTAATTTATTTAATCGCTAATAGATTGCCCTTCATTATATTAATTAATACCCATTACGCTGTAATTGAGCATCGGTAGTCATCTTGAATTTTTAGGCTAATTTAACCTTTTAAGTTCTAAACTAAGCAGTCTTTTAGCGGCTAATATTCCACACCGGCATGAGAATATTTTGTATAAGTGTATGCCATTCTAAGTGCAGTATGCTATATTACTGCGTTTCACAATTTGCGTAACTTCACGTATCAAATTGTGTATGTCCTCTTGCTTTTGCGCGACCCTTCAAGCTGTAAATTTAATATTTAAGATAACTGCCATGAAAGATATGATTGTTTTAGATCAAGTATATAAAAAATTTCAGACTCAAAAAGATGGCAAACTGCATTGGTTTACAGCTGTCGAGCCTATCTCACTAAACATTAAACAAGGTGAGATTTTTGGTTTGATGGGCTATTCAGGTGCGGGCAAGTCAACATTGCTGCGCCTGATGAATCTGTTAGAGCGTCCAGATGGGGGTACAGTAACCATTGATGGCGAGGTATTAACCAGTCTGAATGCTAAGCAGCTACGTGTGGCGCGCCATAATGTGGGCATGATTTTTCAGCAATTTAATTTGATGTCAAACCGCACTGTTTTTGAGAATGTGGCCTTTAATCTTAAAGTATCCGGCTACGCCAAAAATAACATATATGAGCGGGTTATGGAGTGCTTGGAGATTGTCAATTTAACGGACAGAGCCAATCATTATCCAGCGCAGCTATCTGGCGGCCAAAAGCAGCGTGTGGGTATTGCACGCGCGATTGCACCGAATCCAAAAGTGCTATTGGCGGATGAGCCAACCAGTGCGCTTGACCCTGCGACAACGCGGGCGCTACTAAGCACATTAAAAGAAGTGAATAAAAGATTAGGGGTGACAATCGTTATCGTAACTCACGAAATGAGTGTGATTCGCCGCATTTGTAACCGCGCAGCGCTGTTACACAATGGGCATTTATTAGAGGTGGCTGAGATTGTTGATGGTCAAATTATCGCGAACACTGAAATTGGCAGCGGCCTAGTTCAGGAGGATTAAACAATGTTAGCAGTGACTTTTAATGATGCCTACGCCCGTCTATGGGAACTTCGAAAAGAGATTTGGCAAGCGACTATCGACACTTTTGTCATGCTTGGTATTTCGACCACAGCAGCCATTATTATCGGTGGTTTGTTTGGTGTGTTTTTGTTTTTGACCAGTGATAAGCAGCTTCTACAAAATAGATCGCTGTATGCCATATTGGGCGGCGTTACCAACTTTATGCGCGCATTCCCCTTTGTCATCTTGATGATTGCAATGAGTCCGTTTACTAAGTCGTTAATTGGCACCAGTATCGGACCGGTTGCAGCATCCTTGGTATTGGCTATTGCAGGCTCGTTTTATTTTGCACGTCTTGTCGAGCAAAACTTACGCGAAGTACCACGTGGTATTGTTGAGGCTAGTGAGTCGATGGGCGCCAGTCCGATGACTATTATTAAAGTGCTGTTAACCGAAGCACGTTCAGGTCTCGTCCTGTCAGTGACTATTTTATGTATTAGTTTGCTGTCATATTCAGCGGCAGCCGGTATGATTGGCGGTGGCGGTCTGGGTGACCTCGCGATTCGTTATGGTTACTACCGTTATCAAACCGAAGTAATGATATTTATTGTCGTTATGTTGTCAGTGATGGTGATTGGTATTCAAGGTTTGGGTAACTGGCTTGCGACAAAATTAGATAAGCGTTAATTAAGCAATTAGATTTTCAATCCGTAAGATATGACTTTTAATAAAAGGAAGATGTCATGAATTTAGCACAAATCCGTCGTAACGTTTTAGCCGCTGCAGCTGTAGCTGGTGTTTCAGGTTTGGTATTGGTTGGTTGTAGTAGCAATGACAATGCAGCAGATGAAAGCATTGCCGCATCAGACGAGAAAACCAGTATTGTGATCGGTACCACTGAAGGCGATTTCGCTGATATGGTTCGTGACCAAGTAAAAGGTGAGCTAGAAGCCCAAGGTTACGAAGTGAAGCTAACCACTTTTACTGATTACGTACGTCCAAACTTGGCGCTAGCGGAAGGTGATTTAGACATCAATATCTTCCAGCATAAGCCTTACTTAGATACGTTCAAAGCAGAAAATAACCTTGATTTGGTTGAAGTATTCCAAGTACCGACCGCACCACTAGGCATCTACTCAGGTAAAAAGACTTCATTAGAAGATGCTTATGATGGTATGAAGGTATCTGCGCCAAACGATCCAAGTAACTTTGCGCGTGCATTGGTTATGATGAATGACTTAGGCTGGATTACATTAAAAGATAACGTTGATCCATTAACTGCATCTAAGTCTGATATTGCTACTAACCCAATGAACATCGATATCGTTGAATTAGAAGCCGCTCAATTGCCACGTGCTCGTGACGAAGTAGACTTTGCCGTTATCAATGGTAACTATGCGACAGACGCAGGTATTAACTTAACAGATGCGTTATACCAAGAAAAAAGCTTTGCTTATGTGAACTGGTCAGCGGTTCGTGCAGAAGACAAAGATGCGAAATGGGTGAAAGATGTAGAAGCAGCTTATAATTCACCAAGCTTCAAGACGTATGCTCACGAAACCTTCCCAGGCTACAAATATCCTAAGATTTGGGGTGAAGAGCAAGAAGGCGAAGCCGAAACAACAGGTGAGAATGCGCCTCAGTAATGTTTAATAGGACTTTATGTCTTTAAGCATAAAAAAACCTAGCAATTGCTAGGTTTTTTTATAGGTGATGGATTATTTTATAAAAAATAATCCATCACCTTATTTGTAGATAAAGATTTATTTGCTGTCTAAACGGATAACTTGTCTATCGCCTTGTTGCTGGATAGGGCGATTATTACCCGTATACAGTTGGCTAAGCATGGCAAGCTCAGTACTTGAAACTGCTAATGGCTTATCCGCAACAAACCATTGCACTTGTTCTGAACACGGCGGGGTAGTCAATGAGCCGGCATAGTTATAAAAGCTGCTGTGCATTGGCAGTAATGTGGTTAAGTCAACGCCAGTCACTAAAGCAGGTTCGTCAGTTTGAGTGACGATTTTACTAATCTGTGTCAGATTGCCTAATGCATTGGTGGCTGACGTTGGATTTAACATGACACCGATAACGGCTAACTCGCCTGCCGCATTGGCATGGACAAAATGAACTTCGGCAGGATAATTAACACCAGCAAATTGGTGCTCACTTGGCGCATGATAGTGGAATTGGAGTAAGGTGAAAGTTTCACCATTGATAAGCGTGGTGTTATTGCCGCTTTTTGGCGTATAAACAATAGTGTGTCCGTTATGACTAATCTCTATATCAGAAACGCCAAAGCTGATACTAGGCGCTGCATCAGTACTGCTTAAAACACGAGTAATATTAATAGGCGACTGCTGTTTGCCGATTGAGCAAGTCTCATTACCATGGACATCACCCCAATATTCTGGACCCATATTACCGGTGTAGCCCCAAGTGGCTTCATGTGAGTCATCATGAGCGTTAGACTGCTTATGGTCAGTCGTCACTGACGAGCTGTTTGCGGGGGAGTGTTGTAAAGGTTGGGTGTTGTTACAAGCACTAAGTCCCAATGAGGCGATAAGAGCAAGCGTAATGGTCGAAAGAGTAGTGTGGTTCATGGTATTTCATCCTGAAATAAGTAAATTAATAAAATCGTGCTGTTTATAAATGATGAGAAATTAGCGTAAGTAGCAGTACTTACTGAAATATCTACAATTGTTAGGTTAGAAGACAATGGCAGTATACAAGGGTATCCGTACTATTATTATCGCTATTTAATAAGAAGTAAGGTCAGTGAGTGGTCAGACAGTTATGGCATTTGTGTGAGTTTTGTGTAATGTTTAACTATTTAAAAACGTTAAGTAATTAACGCTAAAAGAGGTCGCCGCTAATATAGCGATAAATAAAATCGAGTTTTGGGCCGAATTTTGTTAAACTGCTGCTACGCTTAAGGACGTTTTATTAACTGCTGATTTTGACACTTTATGATATCTGATAGTATGCCCGCATCAATGCCCAACTCTCAGCAACAACCAACGTTTGATAATGCGTTGACGGCTGAAGTATCGCCTGTACTGGCTCAGCAGCGTCACATCATGGCGTTAATGGGTCTTGATATTTGGGTACAGCGTGACACACCAACACGCAGTGTTGATTATGAAGCGATTTCTAAGCAGCAAAGCCGCCTGCAGATGGCGCAGACTTATAGACTGAATGACTCGCAGCAGCCAGTGGCAGGCGAGCAAACAACGTCAGACCCCTCAGCATTATCTGGGTGGAATCAGGGTCCGTCTTCTACGCAGCCTTCTTTAAATCCAACAGTTGAGTCTAATCAATCGGCAAATGGTTTATCCAGCCTGCAATATCAGCAACCAACTGTTGAGCAAAGAGAGGGTCAGCCTGAATCTAATCCGCATCAAAGCCGTGAGAAGTTACACCACAACCCGATTGCTGCGTTAAAAGAAAAAATTATCCCTGATGCGGAAGCGCAAGAAGCGGCGGCTGAAAACAAAAAAACCAAGATAGAGTTGGTGGATGCCTTTGATATTCTGGGTGTTCATTATCAAAATTGGGTGCTACTGGTCAATGCCAAAGCTTTAAGTGAAAGTGATGCGGCTGTCTCCCAGTTATGGGATAGCCTATTAAATGCACTATCGCTTAAGCCGCAGCATCAGAAATTCCCAATCTGTGAAGGCATTATGGACAAAGAATCTGCCAATGCCAGTGTAGCCGGATTTATCTTCTGCCTAGCCAAAACAGACAAAGTTAAGGTGGCAGCACTAACCGATTTGCCTAAAGGTATAGAGGTCAATCAAATGGTATCGACGCCATCATTGGCAGACATGCTAGCCGATAGCCGCCAGAAAAAGGTGTTGTGGCAGTTGTTAAACGATAACTAATTCATCGTGCTACTATCCGCTATTTAGCTAATTTTCCATTATTTCCTATAAAATTATCTTCTCTAAAACCTTTCTTTAATCAATCGGTCATCAAACGCGAATAATTATCCATACTGTACAGTAGCGGATATCAAGCTATTAGCGCTATTTATCTAATATCGGTTTGTATTATACTTATAGCGCTATTGTCTATTATAAAAGACGGTAAATCATCTTTTGTAATGGACAGTAGACGCTGCATTTCCCCTTATTCTTATTTTTAGTAGGAACATTATGAGTAACCATCCTTCAACATCAACTGAAAGTTTGCACCGTTTACATAACTTTTGTGCCGGTCCTGCCTCGTTACCGACCGAGGTTCTATTAAAGGCGCAGGCCGAAATGCTAGATTGGCATGGCAAGGGTGTGTCAGTGATGGAAATGAGTCACCGTAGCAGTGACTATGTGGGTGTTGCAGGACGTGCAGAGCAAAGCTTACGCCGCTTAATGCAAATACCAGACAACTACAAGGTATTGTTCTTACAAGGCGGTGCGACGTTGCAATTCTCAGCCATTCCGCTTAATTTATTGACCGATAAGGGCACCGCTGATTATCTAACCACAGGAGCGTGGTCAGGCAAAGCCATCAAAGAGGCGAAGCGCTATGCTGCTCTTGGCTTAGGTGAGGTTAATGAGGTGGCTTCAAGCAAAGACTCAAATTTCACAACCGTTCCAGACAGAAGGGATTGGCAGTTGACTGAGGGCGCGCGGTATTTCCACTATTGTGCCAATGAAACCATCCACGGGGTGCAAATATTCGAGACGCCAGAGGTTGATGCACCGATTATCGCTGATATGTCCTCTTGTATCTTATCTGAGCCAGTTGATGTGTCCAAGTTTGGTCTGCTTTATGCCGGCGCGCAAAAGAATATCGGTCCAGCAGGTTTGGTTATTGTGATTGTGCGTGAAGATCTGATTGGTAAAGCGAGCAAATGGTGCCCTGCATTAATGGATTATGCCAATCAGGCCAATAAGGATTCGATGCTTAACACGCCAGCGACGTACTCTTGGTACTTAGCAGGACTGGTATTTGAATGGTTAGAGGAGCAGGGCGGTTTAGAGGCCATGTCGAAGCACAATCATCAAAAGGCAGAGCTGCTTTATAAAACCATTGATGACACTGATTTTTATCAAAATAATGTGGACACCCGATATCGCTCTATTATGAATGTGCCCTTTACTTTAAAAGACAGCAGTTTAGATGCAGCCTTCCTATCTGAAGCAGAGCAAGCCGGACTGCTTAATCTAAAAGGTCACCGCGATGTGGGCGGCATGCGGGCCAGTATTTATAATGCGGTGAGCCTTGAGTCTGTTCAAGTCTTATGCGACTTTATGACAGCATTTGCTAAAAAGCACGCTTAGGATAATCTCGATACGGATTTTCGGAGAAATAAATGAGTCACTGGGTTAGCAAGTTTAAATACACCATTATGGCAGCGACTTTGCTGTCAGGTGTGTTAAGCATGGCTGCGCAAAATGCGGCTGCTGACCCGATTACCGTGACAGCACTGGCGCAGAACAGTAGTGCTTCTTATACCGGCGTGACTCATTTACCGTATGCCAATCCAAAGGCGCCCAAAGGCGGTACATTGTCATTGGCAGCGATAGGGACGTTTAATAGTGCCAATCCATGGATGACCACTGGTGTTGCCATGTCGGGTACACAGTATCTGTATGATACTTTGATGACCAGCTCGTTAGATGAGTCATATGTGATATATCCACAGTTGGCAGAAAAAGTCACCTACGACACGGATGACACCAGTTGGGTGATTTATCATATTCATCCAAAAGCGAAGTTCTGGGATGGCACGCCAGTGACTAGCGATGATGTGAAAGCTACTTTCGATGCGTTATTGACTAAAGGACCGATGCACATTCGTAGTTATCTGGGCTCCATTGATAGAGTCGAGGCACTGGATAAGCATCGGGCTAAGTTTTATTTCAAATCTGATGATAATAAAGAAATTCTGCTAATAGTTGGCCAGTTTCCTATTTTTGGTAAAGACTCAGTTGATAAATACTTCGATACGTTGACCCTAAAACCGCTGCTCGGTAGTGGACCTTATAAGATTGCAAAGCTGCAAGAGGGGCGAAGTGTCACTTATCAGCGTGACCCTAATTATTGGGGCCAAAATATCATGGCCAATAAAGGGCGCTTTAATTTTGATTTTATTAAATACATTTATTACGGTAATGAAGAGACCGCTTTAGAGGGCTTTAAAGTCGGTCAGTATCAGTTCCGTCAAGAGAGTGTAGCCAGAAAGTGGGCTACGGCTTATAATTTTCCGGCAGTCAAAGCGGGACTGATTAATAAAGAAGAGATTGTGACCACCACGCCTGTGGTGATGCAAGGTATCGTGATGAATCTGCGTCACGATATCTTCTCGGATATTCGTGTACGACAAGCGCTGACCGAGGCGTTTGATTTTGAGCTGATGAATAAGACGTTGTTTTATAATCAGTATGAGCGTTTGGATAGCTATTTTTATGGCTCAGAATTGGCAGCAACGGGTAAGCCGGATAGCCAAGAGATGGCAGTACTAAGGCCATTACTGCCCAAGCTTGAACCGATTCAAAGGCAAGCGGCAGTACAAGAGTGGCAGTTGGCTAAGTCAGATGGACAAGGTTATCACCGTGAAGCGTTACTGCGAGCACGTCAAAAGCTATTAGATGCCGGATTCTATTATCAAGATATGAAGCTGTATCAGCCAAATGGTGAGCTGGCCAAGCTTGAGATATTATTGGGCAGTGACAAGCTCAGCCGAGTGTTTTTACCTTATGTACGCAATCTAAAAAGATTAGGGTTTGATGCCTCTATTCGTTTGGTGGATCAGCCGCAATATTTGGAGCGTCTTCGCCGTTTTGATTACGATATGATTATGGCCAGCTTTCCGCAAAGCTTATCACCGGGCAGTGAACAAAGTTATCTGTGGGGCAGTGCGTCGGCAGATGAGATCGGCAACAATAATTATAGCGGCATCAAAAATGAAGCCATTGATGAGGTCATTGCCAAGCTGACTTATGCGAAAAGCCGTGAGGAGATTGTCCTTTACACCAAGGTCTTAGATCGACTACTACGGGCAGGCTATTATATTGTCCCCATGTACGGCACATCGCGTACCCGAGTGGCTTATTGGGATAAATACCGTCATGTTGAAGATTTGCCCGACAATGCCATCGGTATAGATTATTGGTGGGTGGATAAAGCAGCTGAGAATAAAGTGACTAATTATTTGCACTAGAGGGTTGTTAAATAACTTATTAAACCACAGTTAAAGGGTTCAATAATTAAAAGACAATATCTAAAAAACACTATATAAGCAAGCACCTATAAGCTAAATAGATAAGCGCTTTAAATAGATAACTGCTATAAATAGGGGCTATAACAATCTAAGCCGGCAGGTCACATCATGCGTCAGAGGTGGTATTATAAGCCGTCTAAAATACATTTAATTAACAGGAAGCGGTATGAGCTTAATTATCACGCCTATTCGAACGTTTACAGATAACTATGTTTGGGCATTAGTCAACGATACGAATAAACAAGCGATTGTGGTAGATCCGGGTCAAGCAGGTCCGGTAGCTCAATACATTAAAGAGTATGATCTGGATTTGACAGCAATTTGGATTACTCACCACCACCATGATCACATTGGCGGTGTGGCTGAGCTACGTGAATTGTTCCCCATGACCCATGTGGTTGCAGGCGCAGAGCACAGCGTCAACCCAGATCAAGTGGTCAAAGAGGGCAGCTCTATTAATGTGTGGGGTTACTCCACTCAAGTTTGGGCAGTGCCTGGGCATACTGAGCATCATCTGGCCTATATCTTAGAAAAAGACGGTCAAAAGCAAGTATTCTGTGGGGATACCTTATTTAGTGCTGGCTGCGGACGTGTCTTTACTGGGACCATCGAGCAGTTATTCGACAGTTTAAAGCGCTTTAATAAACTACCCAAAGAGAGCTTATTTTATCCAGCTCACGAATATACCGCAGCCAATCTTAAATTTGGCTTGACGATTGAGCCTGACAATAGAGTCATGCAGCAAACGTTGGTAGAAGTTGAAGAGATGACTGCAGCAGGTAAGGCATCACTGCCCGTCACCCTAGAGCATGAAAGACAGGTTAACGTATTTTTGCGTACCGATGAAGAGAGCGTGATTGAAGGTGCCAGCAAGCAGCAAGCCTTACCAGATACCAAGCCATTGACCGTGTTTAGTGCGCTGCGTTCGCTTAAAGATAACTTTTAACGTCTAAATAAATCAGGTTCTTTAGACTTAAAAATAACCAGTGTTTAATATCAAAAGCGGGTCGCTGCCATCGATGGCAGCGATAATCAGATAGGCAATACAGTTAGGATTTAACATTATGGGTCGTTATATTTTAAAACGTCTATTGCTGATTATACCGACGCTATTTTTGATTTTATTGGCTAACTTTGTCTTAGTGCAAGCCGCACCGGGTGGTCCTGTTGAGCAGCAAATCGCTCAGATTGAGCAGGCACAAGTATTCGGGGATGCTGTAGGCACCCAAATGAGTAGCAAAAACGGCCTAGAAGAAAGTGGTTATCGCGGCTCGCGAGGTCTGTCTGATGAGATGGTAGAAGCCATCAAAACTCAATATGGATTTGACAAGCCGGCACATGAACGGTTCTGGCTGATGATAAAAAGTTATGCCCGTTTAGATTTTGGTGAGTCATTCTTCAAAGGCAAGCCGGTTACTGAACTCATTATCGATAAACTGCCTGTGTCGATATCGTTAGGGCTTTGGAGTACGCTGCTGATTTACCTGATTGCCATACCACTGGGTATTTATAAAGCCATGCATAATGGTTCGGGCATGGACAAATTAACCGCGGTCATGTTGGCTGTGGGTCATGCTGTACCAGTTTTTGTATTCGGGGTTATTTTGTTAGTGTTATTTGCTGGTGGTAGCTATTGGCAGCTATTCCCTTTGCAAGGTCTCGTCTCCGAGAACTTCGATCAGCTTAGCGCTCTTGGTAAGATTAAAGATTACTTTTGGCATTTGGCGCTGCCATTGATTGCCAGTACAGTTGGCGGTTTTGCAGGGCTGACTTACCTGACCAAATTTAGCTTTATGGAAGAGCTATCCAAACAATATGTGCTAACTGCTAGAGCCAAAGGGGTTAGCGGTAACCGCGTATTATATGGTCATGTGTTTCGCAATGCCATGCTCATTATGACTGCTGGCGTGCCTGCCGCTATTGTGGGTATCTTTTTTACCGGTAATTTCTTGATTGAAATCATATTTAAATTAGATGGTCTTGGACTGCTTGGCTTTGAGGCAATTCAACAGCGTGATTATCCGGTTATCTTTGGTACCTTATTTATCTTTACCTTAGTAGGGTTGTTACTACAGCTTATCAGCGATATCAGCTACCATCTGATTGACCCTAGAATTGACTTTGAGGGGCGCTAATCGATGACAGCAACCTCAAATACGCCAAATGCAAACCCACCAAATAACAATAATGTGAACAATCCTGCATCTGAGGTGACCAAACCCTCTTGGATTAACCCTGTGTGGCGCGCACGTCTTAACCGCTTTAAAAGAAACAAACTGGGCGTTATTGCGCTAGGATTGTTTCTTATCATATTCGTTATCTGTATGGGTGCTAATTTTGTCGCCAATGACAAACCCTTAGTTGTTAAATATCAAAATGACTGGTATTTCCCTGTTTTTAAGGCCTATTCAGAAACAGCTTTTGGCGGTGTGTTTGAAACCGAAGCCAATTATAAAGACCCTGCGGTTAGACAGATGATTGAAAAGTCAGGCTTTATGGTCATGCCGCCCATCGAGTTTGCTGATCAGACACCTAGCGTGGAGATTGCACAGCCTTATCCTGCACCGCCTAATGCGGCTAACTGGCTCGGTACCGATGATACAGGCCGTGATGTGCTTGCCCGTATTTTATATGGTATGCGTATCTCCTTGTTGTTTGGTTTAGCACTGACGATAGCAGGGTCACTGATTGGGATCGTGCTCGGAGCAGTACAAGGCTATTTTGGAGGTTGGCTTGATTTAATTGGTCAACGCTTTATGGAAGTGTGGGCAGGGCTGCCGCAGCTGTTTATGATTATTATTCTAGTGAGCTTATTTAGCCCAAGCGTTTGGGTATTATTCGGCCTAATGCTGTTATTTGGTTGGATGAGTTTGGTGGGACTGGTTAGAGCGGAGTTTTTGCGAGCACGTAATTTTGATTATGTCAGAGCAGCACGTAATTTAGGTGTGTCAGATACACGTATTATGCTGCGTCATATTCTGCCCAATGCGCTAGCATCAAGCTTATCGCAGCTGCCGTTTATTTTGACTGCTAATATTATTGCACTCACCTCGCTGGATTTTTTAGGCTACGGGCTACCACCAGGCTCACCCTCATTGGGCGAGCTGATGACACAAGGCAAGAATAACCTAGATGCCCCTTGGTTGGCCTTATCGGCATTTTTTAGCTTAACCATTGTGTTATCACTGTTGATATTTATTGGTGAAGCCTTGCGTGATGCGTTCGATCCAAGGGGTTAGATTCAGATAGTTCTATATTAATTATTGCCGCTGTTTCACATTACTGGCAACGGAAGTTGATGGTGTATTCAAAGTCATCATCACGTGATAAATCTGGCTTACCAGAACCAAGGACAACGCCTGCGATAGAACCTACTTGGTCAATCATACGGCCGGTACGCTCATCAAATACGCCATTATAGGTTACCTTATCGGTTAGGATAATTGGTTGACGGCGACCACAGGTCTTACTCGCACTGGCTAAAGCATTTTCTTGAGCCTGTACTTTGGTTTTGCCAATACCTGTGGTTTCAAAGGTAGAGTTTGCACGCTGCATTACGGGCGCAGTCGGTGTTGACTGACAGGCCGCAAGAGCTAGCGTAGCAGCGGCCAAAAACCCTAAAGTCGTTAGTTTGGTTGTTGTGTTTGATACAGAGATAGTCATGGTTAACCTTCAAAAAAGTATGTTAATGATCCGTTATTAGCTTACGCCATTATAAAGGATTATAGTGTCATAAACGCTAAGATGTAGGATAAAAGTGTTGAGCTTGTTTCGGCAATGTAACATAACAGACAAGAGCTAAATTCAATCACGCCACCGGTTAACAGAGGGTTACCCCCTTTTATTTTAGTTTTGCTAATATAGCAGTCTCATTCAAAGTGCTATGCCTTTAAAGTAGAAAATATAGCCATTATTTTTGATACATAAAACCATTTCACTCGATAAAAATAAGCCATTATTATGACAAAGAAAACAGAAACATTACTTATTGACGGTCCTGCTGGCAAACTTGAAGTTGAAGCGTTATGGCAAAATGAGAATCCAGAAGATCCAGATACCAAAGCTGTGGCCTTACTGTGTCATCCGAATCCATTATATGATGGCACTATGAAGAACAAAGTGGTCACTACCTTATTTAATTTTGCCCGCGATGAAGGCATGCATGTGGTTCGTTTTAACTTCCGCGGGGCAGGGAAGTCAACCGGTGAGCATGACTATGCCAAAGGCGAGATTGACGATGCAATGGCTGTGCTGCAATGGATTAGCCAAAAGACACCGGCCAGAAAACTATGGCTTGGCGGTTTTTCATTTGGTGGATATATTACCGCTCGTGTGGCCGAGCAAGTGATGGTAACGCCGCACATTTGGGGCTTAGATGATATGGAAATTATCAAAGTGGTATTGATGGCGCCATCGGTTGAGAATAATGATGCCACCGACGTTGCGTTGCCGACCAAAAAGACCATTCAAATATACGGCGATGCAGATAGAGTCATTAGCCCAAGCTGTATGCAGCAGTTCGCGGATGACAAGCAGATTGAAGTGCATATTGTTGAAGGCGCAGGACACTTTTTCCATGGCCGTCTAACTGAGATCAAGTCGTTACTTGAGCAATATGCGGTTTAGAGTTAGCGGTTTGAGTTGCACATAGGTTAATACACTAAGATTATTAATGAATACATACGACATTTATGAGTCATCAGTTTAAGGGAATGGTTAAGCCACATGAATAAAACGCCAATACAAAAATATGAAGCAGCGGTTGCAACTGAAGAGTTTAATCACGATCCTATTCAACATGAAGCAATGACGTATCTCAATGGTGTCTATCATCAGTTACTTGAAAATACTGAAGAGAAAAAAGGTCTGTTTGGCTTTTTTAAGTCTGAGCCGACACCGCCAAAAGGGTTATATATGTGGGGCGGAGTAGGACGTGGTAAAACATGGATGATGGACATGTTTTTTGAGTCTGTACCACTACAGCGTAAAATGCGTATGCACTTTCACCACTTTATGCAGCGAGTACACAAAGAGCTCAATCAGTTGCAAGGCAGTAGCGATCCACTTGAGAAAGTGGCAGATATTATTCATAAAGAAGCGGTATTAATCTGCTTTGATGAGTTCTTCGTCTCTAACGTCTCAGATGCGATGATATTGGGTGATTTATTCACCATGCTATTTAGACGCGGCATTACCTTGGTGGCGACTTCCAATATTGAGCCATCAGGTCTCTATAAGGACGGGTTACACCGTGATCGCTTCATGCCGGCAGTCGCTGAGCTTGAAAAACACACCACGGTGATGAATATTGATTCGGGTATTGATTACCGTCTGCGTCTGTTACAACAAGCTGAGCTGTATAAATCGCCGCTGACTAAAGAAAATAGCCATTGGCTGGTTAACCGCTTTACCGCACTGTCTAATAATCAGAAAGTCTCAGAAGAGCCTATTGAGGTTAATGGTCGTATGATTAAAATCAATGCGCGCACAAAAACAGTGCTGTATTGTGACTTTCGTCAATTGTGTATGGAGCCACGCTCGGCTAATGACTTTATTGAGATTGCTAATAACTTCACGACTGTCTTGGTAGATAATGTACCGGCATTAAGTGATGTGTTGCGTGATCCGACTCGCCGCTTTATTTATATGGTTGATGAGTTTTATGATCGCCGTGTGAAGCTGCTGATTCGAGCAGAACAGACGATATTAGACTTGTATCAAGGTGAAAAGCTGGCGTTCGAAATTGAGCGTACTCGGTCACGTCTACTTGAGATGCAGTCTGAGGATTACTTAAAGCTTGAGCATCGTTTGGATGTTCAGCAAGCGCCTCAATAAAGATATATTAGTCTAATCAAATAAAAAGGTTGATTTAGCATGTGCTAAATCAACCTTTTTATTTGTCTGTTTTTTACTGGTATTGCTTTAGGCTGTCTATTAATAAATTTTGTTAGAAATAAAATTAATTGACGATGGTATTAAATGACACATTAATAGCTTTGTGAGCGGGAATAAGTTTGATATCCCAACGCAATGATTTATATTCTGAAAACGGAACTTTTTCCATTCTACCCTTCACAATTCTCATTAATGGGATATCGGTATAGTTATGATAATCAACAGAGCCTTGCACACTAGGCGGATAAGCTTCACCGGTAAATTCAGTATTGGCAGGAATGGGCAGAGTAACGGTGGTGTTTTGAATAGGGCGGTCAAGCATGTTGTTATAGGTCGCTCTATACTGAATAACGGTGCCGACCTTTGCGGTATTAACCGGTATATAAACCCGTTGTCCTGCACTGTTAACCACGATTTTCCCTGCGGTTAAGCTCATTTTTAGAGCGTCGTCTGCTTTAGCAGGTTGGGCAGAAAAAAGGCAGAAAAAAGTGCTGCTGCTTAGCAAGGTATAGGTTAATAACTTACTCTTCGGGGCGGTAATAAATCTCATTAGCCTTGAATTAACTGCGGTCAAGATAAACTCCTTTTTAATACTCGTTAACACGCTCAAAAGCTGCATATATCTTCAATGTATATGGGCAACTTTGGTGTCTAAAAACGGAGTATTAGGTGATAGATCAACTAATCCAACTCGCTCATGATAAGTGCCTTAACCATCAATAATACTTATTATTTAGGCTGCCGGCTGCTAGGCTAGGTATGGTCATAATACCTGTTTCTTAATTCAATTTTATTACAAACCCTAAAGCAAAGCGAGATGTCTTGAGTGTAAAGCCGACGATATTTGCAGATGCTCAAGTCATTTATGTCAATAGAGGTTGTGAGTGACAGCACTTGATTGCTTTATCTACATTATTTTTTAGCCTAAAGGTGATAATAATGATGATATTAGTATATTCAATATTTATTAACTAAATACTTATGCAATTGCCATTTAATTGAGGCAATAGATAAAGGCTATACTTTGACGTTATACTGAGGTCGTTACATGCGTTAACTCAAATTAGCACTTTGTATGATTTAGAATGCTAAAGAGGTGTCATAAATAATGAGATGGGCACACTCTACAATTAAAACTCAGGGATAATAAGTATGAATTACTACAATGACGTGGATGGCACTGAAACTCAGGAATGGCTTGATGCCTTTGAATCAGTCATCAAACATGCCGATAAAGACCGTGCTCAGTTCTTACTAAAAGCACTTTATAACATGGCAGTTCAAGAAGGTCTGCCATTCAACCGTCTAGATACTGCTTACGTCAATACGATTCCGGTAGAAGATGAGCCGACTTATCCAGGCGATCTAGGTATCGAACGTAAGATTCGTGCTTTGATTCGCTATAACGCGCTAGCAATGGTGATGCGTGCTAATCAAAATGATGATGACTTAGGGGGTCACCTAGCAACATTTGCCTCAAGTGCCACCCTATATGAAACAGGTTTTAACCACTTCTTCCGTGCTGCTAGCGATCATTTCGGTGGCGATATGATCTATTATCAAGGTCACTCAGCACCGGGTATCTATGCCCGTTCTTTCTTAGAGGGCCGTTTGACCGAAGAGCAGTTGGTTAACTTCCGCCGTGAAGTAGGCGGCAAAGGTTTATCCAGTTACCCGCATCCTTACTTAATGCCAGATTATTGGCAATTCCCAACCGTGTCTATGGGTCTTGGGCCCATCATGTCTATCTACCATGCCCACGTTGATAAATATCTGATTAACCGTGGTCTGCTTAAAGATGAAGGCCGTAAAATTTGGTCATTCTTAGGCGATGGTGAAACCGATGAGCCAGAAAGCTTGGGTGCTATATCATTAGCTGGCCGTGAAAAATTAGACAACCTAATCTGGGTGGTGAACTGTAATTTACAGCGCTTAGATGGCCCGGTTCGTGGTAACGGTAAAATTATTCAAGAGCTTGAATCTGTATTCCGCGGTGCTGGCTGGCGTGTGATTAAAGTCATTTGGGGCGGCCGATGGGATAGCTTGCTTGATAAAGACTACACCGGTGTACTTAAAAAACGTATGGAAGAGACGGTTGATGGTGAATATCAGCTGTATGAAGCCCGTGATGGTGCTTTCGTACGTAAAGAGTTCTTTGGTAAATACCCAGAGCTTGAAGAGATGGCTGAACAGTTAACAGATGACGATATTGTGCGTCTAAACCGTGGTGGTCATGACCCAATTAAGGTTTACACCGCCTTTAGTGAAGCCATGAAAACCAAAGGTCAACCAACGGTTGTACTTGTGAAAACCGTTAAAGGCTATGGATTATCTGCTCAAGCGCAAGCGTTAAACAAAGCGCACCAAATCAAGAAGATTGATAAAGAAGGTCTGGTTTATTTTCGTGACCGTTTTGATCTACCTTTCACTGATGAAGAGTTAGAGACGCTACCTTTTTATCGTCCTCATGAAGATTCTGCAGAAATGAAATATCTGCGTGGTCGCCGTGAGTCATTAGGTGGTCATTTGCCTAACCGCCGTAGTGGTCATATTCCACTAAATATTCCTGATTTATCTATCTTCGATAGAATCTTAAAAGGTAGTAACGGTAAAGAGCAATCAACGACAATGGTATTTGGTCGTCTGCTTGCTGCGATGTTAAAAAATAAAGATATCCAAGACCGTGTGGTACCTATTGTACCTGATGAGGCGCGTACCTTTGGTCTAGAAGGTATGTTCCGTCAGTTCGGTATTTATTCTTCTGCCGGTCAAACCTATACCCCAGAGGACAGCGATGCCTTGATGGGTTATAAAGAAGCCAAAGACGGCCATATGTTAGAAGAGGGCATTAACGAGGCCGGTGCGATGAGTGCGTGGATTGCGCTTGCGACCAGTTATTCAGTTAACGCTTTACCAATGATTCCGCTTTATATTTACTACTCAATGTTCGGTTTCCAACGCGTAGGCGATCTAGCATGGGCGGCAGGTGATTGTCAGGCTCAAGGCTTCTTACTAGGCGGTACAGCCGGTCGCACGACTTTAAATGGTGAGGGTCTACAGCACCAAGATGGTCATTCACATATCCTATTTAGTACGGTGCCTAACTGTGTGTCTTATGACCCATGCTTTGGCTATGAGTTAGCAGTGATTATTCATGATGGATTACGCCGCATGTACGCAGAGGGTGAGCGTATTTATTACTACATTACCTTGATGAACGAAAACTACGAGCAACCTGCGATGCCAGAGGGCGTAGAAGAGGGTATTAAGCGTGGTATGTATCTGTTAGAAGACAACAGCAATGCTCAAGGCAGCGCCCATGTACAGTTATTAGCCTCAGGGGTGATTTTACGTGAAGTTCAAAGAGCAGCACGTATCTTACAAGAAGAGTTTAATGTCAGTGCGAACGTTTGGAGTGTGACCAGCTTTAACGAATTAACCCGTGACGGTATGGCGTGTGATGACTACAACCGCTTGCACCCAATGGAAGAAGAAAAAGTGCCTTGGGTAACTGAACAATTAGCCAAACATGAAGGTGTCGTGGTTGCTGCAACAGATTATATGCGCAATTATGCAGAACAAATCAGAGGCTGGTTACCAGATAGCCGTCCTTACACCACGTTAGGTACTGATGGTTTTGGTCGTTCTGATAGCCGTGAGCAGCTACGTAACTTCTTTCATGTAAATGCTGAACATATCGTTGTTGCTACGCTTAAACGCTTAGCCGATGAAGGCGAAGTGGATATGCGGTTAGTGAAAGATGCGATTACCAGCTTAGGTATTGATGTTGATCAGCCACCGGCATGGCAGCAGCAGCCACACTTTGACCATTTCCCAGATGCTCCAGCACCAACAGAGATCAACCCAAATCCAGTTCCAGAGTATGTGGAAGAAGAGGATGATGAGATTGATACTGAAGGTCGTGCAGAAGACAAAGCAGATGCATCGCTGTTGAACGATGACGATATTGAAGAATAATCGACATTAAGTTATTCGGGCTTATGTAAGCTTATAGTTAAATCAAATCTATTAAGCTTGCATAAGTATCCGTTAACAACAGAGGCTATCTATTGTCTATAAATAAAAATATCTATAAATAAAACAGATACTCATAAAAGCTGGAGAAAAAAATGGAAATTAAAGTGCCCGATTTGGGAGTAGAAAGTGCTGAGGTGAGTGAAATTCTCGTCTCAGTGGGTGATACCATTGATGAAAACGATAATATTGTACTATTAGAATCTGACAAAGCAGCGGTTGAAGTACCAAGTTCAGCCAGTGGTACAGTGACTGCTATCAACGTTTCAGTTGGTGATTCAGTTAGTGAAGGTGTAGTTCTAATTGAGCTTGGTGCCGATAGCGGTTCAGAGCAGAGTAGCGATGATATAAACGCTGATGCTGGTGAATCTGATGCAGCTTATGACAATGATGAGGCGCAAGCTGAATCAGATAGCAAGTCAGAGGCGACCTCAAGTGATGACGAGCAAGAGGATGATACGGACGATGCGCCATCCGGTTCTGGCGAGACAGTCACTTATGCCTTACCAGATTTAGGTGTGGATGAAGCAGAAATTGCCGAAATCATGGTCAGCGTAGGTGATAGCATAGAGGCTGAGCAGTCGCTGTTATTGGTTGAGTCTGATAAAGCATCGGTAGAAGTACCATCACCAGTCGCCGGTACTGTTGAAGAAATTTTAATCTCAGCGGGCGATACTGTGGCCAATGGTCAAGATTATATTGTTATAAAAGGCAACGACTCAAAAGGTGATAATAAGAAATTAGAGCAGAAACCTGCGCAAAAAGAGTCAAAATCAAGTAACGGTACTAAAAAACCAGAAAGCAGTGCTAAATCAGACGTTCAAGCGGCTAAGCTTGCTCCGAAAGCCAGTGCTGGTTCAAAAGGTAGCTCAAAATCTCAAGCCAAGTTAAGCGAAGCAGAAGTTAATGGTAAGTTAGCCGATGTTTATGCCGGTCCTGCAGTACGTAAGTTGGCACGTCAGCTAGGCGTTGATATTACTCAAGTTGAGGGTAGTGCGATTAATGAGCGTATCTTAAAAGAAGATGTGTTTGATTACGTTAAATCGCACATGAAAAAAGAGACAACAGCTACCTCTGCTGCCGTAAGTACGGGTTCTGGTCTACCGTCACTACCGGATATGAGTAACACAGAGATTTGGGGCGAGATTGAGACGCAAGACTTAAGTCGTCTACAAAAAGTGTCAATACCGCAGCTTAACTATAATACGTATTTACCACAGGTTACTCAGTTTGACTTGTCAGATATTACGGATACTGAGGCGCTGCGTAAAGAGCTTAAGCCTGAATTTAAAGCTGAAGGTGTTGGTTTAACTATCTTGGCCTTTATTGTTAAAGCGACTGCTTATGCGCTACTGCAATATCCTAAATTTAACAGTCATTTAAGCGATGATAATACTCAAATTCACATTAGAAAGTCAGTGAATATGGGTATTGCTGTGGCGACCGATGATGGCTTGATTGTGCCAGTTATCAAAAATGCTCAAGATAAAGGCATCAAGCAGATTGCCATTGAAATCGGCGAACTTGCTGCTAAAGCGCGTGATAAGAAACTGGGCACTAAAGATTTACAAGGCGCAAGCTTTACCATCTCTAGCCAAGGAAACTTAGGCGGTACCTACTTTACGCCGCTAGTTAACTGGCCACAAGTTGGTATTCTAGGTGTGTCAGAGGCTACCATGCAGCCGCGCTGGGATGAGCAGAAGGGCACGTTTGAACCACGTCTAATGTTGCCTTTATCCTTGTCTTATGACCACCGTGTGATTAACGGTGCAGATGCAGCAGTATTTACCCGCTATATTGCGAAGTTATTGGCAGATCCACGTCGCATTTTACTATAACAGTAAATGCTTTAACTTTTAGAAAATCATAAATATCTAAAACCTCTGATTGGATAATCCAGTCAGAGGTTTTTTATATCTATGAGGTTAGCCAAGCTTTTTTGGTAAAGGTATTAGTATAACCGCCATCTGTCCTCTATAATATAGTGCTTCGTGGACAACCTAGTTAGCGTAATATGATTAAAAATCAGATGTACCAACAGTTCCGAAACAGAATTTATGACATTATTGAAAATGAAGCTTATCAAACGCCATTGAGCCGATTTTTTGATAAGTTTTTAATTATTCTAATTCTACTGAATGTATCTGCTGTGATTGCTGAGTCGGTAGACCGTATATACTTTCCTAACCAAGCACTTTTTACTGCGTTCGAGAATTTCTCAATTGCGATTTTTACAATAGAGTATTTGCTGCGTTTATGGGCAATTGTAGAGCGTGATGCGGACAAAGATCCGAGTATTCCGCATTGGAGGCGACGCTGGAATTGGATGAAAAGTCCAGGGGCAATCATTGATATCATCTCAATCTTGCCCGCCTTTGTGAACTATTTTGTTACCTTTGATTTACGCTTCTTAAGGGTATTAAGACTGTTTAGACTGCTCAAACTAACCCGTTATTTTGCGGCAATGCGAATTTTGTTAATCGTGCTGCACAAAGAAAAAGAATCGTTTAAAGCGGTTGTCTTTATTCTAATTATCATGATTGTTACGGCCTCAAGTGGTATTTATGTGGTTGAAAACCAAGCCCAGCCTGAGGTGTTTGAGTCGATTCCGAAGTCGATGTGGTGGGCGGTGGTAACATTGACCACGGTTGGTTATGGTGATGTTATTCCTGTGACCACTATGGGCAAATTCTTGGGGGCGGTGATTACTATCTTGGGTGTTGGTCTAGCCGCATTACCGGCCGGTATCCTAGCCTCTGGTTTGGCGTCTGAGCTTGATCAGCGTAGAGAGCAGTTAGAGCAGCGCTTTCGCGAGTTATTGCTTGAAGATGAGCATATGGATTTGACCAAAGACAAATACAAAATTGATCAAATCAGACGTGAGCTTGGACTCAACAAAGACCAAGCAGATGAAGTGATTACGCAGCTGTTACGTGAGAAAGAGTATGAAGACCGCTTAGCGGAGCTTGATAAGAAAAACTATTGCCCACACTGTGGTGAGCATTTATAAGCTAGAAATCTATCAAGTGATAAGTTAATCAGTTTAAACATTAACCGGCCGAGAAATACTATTGTTATAGGGCGTGTCCTCAATTCGTACGATTACATTTAAATGGGCTAAAAATAGCTAAATCTTGTCATACTGCCTCAACTAACGGGTAAATATCTCGATATTTACGGCATTACTTTCTTTGTCTGACTGCGATTTATCTTATTTTTATCACCATTTTCAAAATGAAGATACGCCCTAGTGTTTCTCGGCCGGTTTGTTTGATTTTAATACTTCAATATCTCAGTGCTTCGATATCTAAGTCAAACGACTAAAAGTAGACCCTAAGCGTATATGCGAGCCAAGTCTTTGCTAACTTGCTTTGCCATGTCGTCCATATCAGTGCCGGTTAACGGTAAATCTTTGACCGTAAAGCGCCATTCGCCCAACTCTCGGCTTAGTACCGCCACACATAATGCGCTGCTATCAGTACCTAATAAGGTCAAATCTGAGGCGTAAATTTCATTGCCTTCATCATCGCTAATATAGATATTGCCACGCTCAAGCTTATTAAGCGGATGCCCTTTATAGCTAGATACTAATAGAGCAATGTGCTCGGCATTTTGAGCTAAGCGAGGTAATCTAATCTCGATGGTTTCAACATCGACATTGCGGTCAAGCTCAGCAGTTGCGCCGCGATCCTTACCGTCTAAGCTATCGCCTTGATGGCGTACTGCGGAAGATTCGTCGCGTAATTGTTTAAACCATACCGTATCGACCACTTGTAATTTATCATCGAATATCACACAAGATAAATCAATATCCATGGTTTCTTTATTTTTCTTTAGGCGATTAATAAACCCTTTTTTGGTAACTTCGGTATATTTGAAGTTCAGACCAAATAGTAAGCTATTCCCTCGAATAGAGAGTTCACTGAGTAAATTTGATAAAGGCGCAGCGTCAGTTGATAAAGGGCTACTGTCAATAGGTTGGTTAGCTGTTGTGTCTGCGGCAGTATGGTTTGAAGCGGCCAAGTAGAACTCCTAATTAATCATAAGGATAAAGATGATGATTGTTTTTATAAGAACCTGTATTCATAAGCTACAGTTATGGTATTTTTAGAATAAAATGAGACAATACGAGGCAAAATTGGGTTGAATAGTCATTCTATTCGAGCCGAATTTTAACAAAGTAGTGGCTTGTTTTAGGCAAAAAGAGCCAATTATAGCTTGTGAATACAGGTTCTAAGATAGTGACAAAGATTATAACATTTTAATATCGGTCGGCCGACTAGGGCAGTGCTATATTTAGGTAATTACCCTAATCAGTTCAACTTTAAATAATCGGATGTGCATTTGAATATCAGCTTATTGATCAAAATGCTCGTCTTGTTTCACTGCATGAGACAGTATTTCTGGCTCAATAATGGTCAGCTTTTTGCCAAAGCCGCGCAGCCACCATACCAATTGCGAGGTTAGATTAACAGTGGCGATAATGGTCTGGGTATTATTCTCAGTGTCTTCAGTGACCACTTGATCATCGCTTAACTGGCTTTCCGTCAAGCTGGTACCGGCTTTACCATTGAATACCAGTTTTATCTTGGTGTTTTTGCCATGATTAGGTAAGTCTTTGAATAGATAATGCGCGAACCCCATACCGCCAGAATCTAGATAGGCTTCTAAATTAAAGCCTGCCGGAATTACCGCTTTGGTTTCCTCTACGGTTACTTCCGTAAAACGGTGTAGGGCAAAGGTGCGAATAATTTGCTCAGCATCGCCAACTTTAGTTGCCAGCAGATAAATCACCACACCGCGCTGCACAATGGCTATAGGGTTAAGCTGATATTCGCCAGGCTCGTCTTTATTGCGGCGGGTATAGCGCGCGCTAATCTGACATTCGTGGAAAATCGCTTGATAAATGGCGTCCTTACAGTCGCGACAAATTTTAGGCGCAATAAGCGGCTGCGTTGCCGGTTCAATACGTACGCGATCAAGCCAGTTGTGAGTGATTTTGCTGTCTTTTAACTGACGACGTGCCAAATCAAACCACGGGAATAATTCATCTAAAATAGCTGGCGGCAATAGCTGGGCTAAATTAGCCTCGACCATGTTAAAGGCTACCGCTTGAGATAGATTCATATGCGGCAAGCTTTGTACTGGGGCATCTTCTTTCCAGCGCCAACCTTGGGGATTGGCATTGTTTTTTTCGATAGGAAAGCGTTTGGACAGTGCATTCAAATCTCGCTGTACAGTACGTAAGCTGACATCGAAATTGGCCAGACGCAGCTGCTCATGTAAATGATGGGTACCGCGCCAACTACCACGTTCTAACAGGTTTAGCAGTTCCCACTGTCTGGCGGTGGTGGCCGTACTATTGGTAGGCGGCTTCGGCATGGCAGCAGTCTGTGAGGTATTGTCCTTGCTCATCGTCATATTAGTCATCATTTATTATGTAATTTATAACAGCCCAACTCTACGTCTATATTGCTTATCAATACCAGCTTAAAGTGAGGGCGATGATACGTGGCGACCTAGAATAGTGACCACGCGACTGATTAGAAATAATACTAAATATATTATAATAAAGCTAAAAATAGCATATTTTATCGCTTATCACTCAACTATAGACACAAAGTCATCAAACAAATATCAAAGGCATGAGTGATTATTTTTTATCTGTATTCGATTTTAAGCGCTGTGTCTCATTGGTAGACGTATCGGATGTGTCATTCGTATCACCTTCTGGCGGATTTAATTGCTCTTCCCACTTCTTAAGATTTTTAATAATTTTGCCAAACAAACTTGATTTGCGGTAGTGCCCTTTTTTGGTGGTGGTATCAACCGCAATATCTGCCAAAATAGTTAACGCTTCACTTAAGGTCTTAACGCCATAGATATGAAACTTCTTGGATTTAACGGCTTCAATAATATCATCTCGAAGCATTAACTGAGAAATATTGGCATGCGGTAAAATCACCCCTTGATGACCGGACAGACCTTGGTGTGAGCAAGCGTCAAAGAAGCCAGCAATCTTAGCATTAATGCCACCAACTGCTTGCACGCGGCCCAACTGATTCATGGAGCCGGTAATCGCTAAAGACTGAGCGATAGGCGCGCCGGCAAGAGCAGACAACAGCGCACAGGCTTCGGCAAGAGTCGCACTATCGCCATCAATATGCGCGTAACTTTGCTCAAATGCCAGTGATGCGGTGAAATTGAGTGGATGATAGGGGCTAAATAAAGCGCGCAGATAACTGTTCATAATGAGCATACCTTTGGCGTGTAAACTACCGCCAAGCTCAACATCACGCTCAATATCTAATATATCACCTGAGCCAACACTGTGCTGAACCACAGCGGTTAATAGGGCAGGTATGCCAAACTCACTATCCGCATAATCAACTATGGTTAAGGCGTTAATCTGACCGACTGCTTTGCCGCTGGTACTGATAAGCTGCTGCCCATCGGTAATCTCTTGCAAATACAGCTCTTTTAAGTAGCCCGCGCGGTAAGTAATATCGGTAAGTGCTTGCTTGATATGCTCTGCACTAACCAAATTTAATTTTTCCGTATTGGCATGGCGATTTGCCTCTAGCATTAATTGTATAAGGCGATCGGTATGCAGGCTAAGCTTGTTCTGATCTTCACATTGTAAGCTTAAATACTCCATAACAACCGCTTGAGCAGTATTGTCGAAATGATTTAAGTCATATTTAGCAATGATATCTACCATTCTTGAGCTCATCGCGACTTCATGAGCATGAGTGCGGCTGACCTCATCATGAAAATCAGCCCGTATCTTAAAGGTCGCGTTAAACTCCAAATCACGTTCGGCAAATTGATCATATAAATCCGGATCGCCCAATAAAATTACCTTTAGATTTAAAGGAATGGGTTCAGGTTGCAAACCAATACCGCCTAAAGCGTCAGTTTGGCGATAATTAGATAGGGTAAGCCTGCGAGATTGCAGAGTGCGTTTCAGCGCTTGCCATGCGTCAAGATGCTCAGCTAAATGACTGGCCTCTATTAATAGATAGCCACCATTGGCCTGATGTAACGCACCTGCTTCAATCATCATATGGTTAGACAGGGTACTACCAGATTGTAGAGTCTGCCCAATACAGCCTATCAGATTAGTGAGCTTAGGATACGGCTCAAAAATAATAGGCGCAGCATCACGAGTATGGCGTAGTCGCACCTGCGTTGTTGTGTTGGCTTGACTGACCATGATATTTAAGCAATAGCGGTCAGGTAATAGGCGCTGATTGTCCACCGAAAATCGCTTATCATCTCCCTCTGCAATGAGCGCAGCATTGGCAATCATATCCTCTTGCATTGCTTTTAGGTAATTAAGGAGTTTGGGATTATCTGCGTAGGTTTTAGTTAGTTTTTGATATAAAGGGGCCAGCGTTTGCTTGGCGGTTTGCTCATAAGATGCTTCGCTATTATTTAAGACGCTCGTATTTAAAACCCGCGTGAGCGTTTGCCATATCATCAATAATTGGTGCTGTAACTCTGGTGCAGCCTTAGGAGGTAGGGATATCGCTAAGGGGTGTAAGGGATTGTAAAAATTATGTGCGTACACCCAATCACAAAGCGCTGATTGTTTATGTCCTTGCTGCTGTAAATAACGGGTAATAAAAGTGCTCTTACCCAGTCCATTTTCTCCAACCGCAAACACATGATAGCCGGTAGCAGGAATATCGAAGGCTGTTTTTATAGCATGTACCGCACGGTTTTGGCCGAAATCTAATTTGGCTTTTGGGGCCAGTTTGGTTGAGGCGGGCAGGGTAGTGCTGTCTGTGTATTTTTTTAATTTAGAGACGCCAACTTTACAGCGCTGCTTGATTTGGGTTACGGTATTTTTATGTTTAATAGACGGTTTATAATGGTTTTTGGAAGGGTTAGACATAGTTAACTCAATGTTGAAAAGCAAAGCAAAGTGTGAAAATTATTATTGAGTATATCGCATGATAAAGTCGCGATACCATCTAAAAAAATCGTGAACGTGTTATAATGACTCGCTATGCTGCTTGGCTTGTTAAAAGATACGGTTCGAGTATATTGTAATACAGTAGAGTGCTGATAAGATGATGAATAACGCTAAATTTAATGTCATAAACAATCAACTAGATACCCTTGATAAGCGCTTGCTTTATGCCATTACTCAATTAAAGATTGAGGTGAGTGAAGAGCAGCGCCGTAGTCTGCTGCTGTATTTAGATAAGCTACTGTTTTGGAATAAGGCTTATAACCTAACCGCGATTAAACAGCCTGAAGAGGCGTTAACAAAGCATATTATCGATTGCTTAGCAATTTTACCGTATCTTAAGTCAGGTCGATTGCTTGATATTGGGACTGGGGCAGGTCTGCCTGGTGTGGTCGTCGCAATATGTCAGCCAGAGCGTGACATTACGGTATTAGACAGCAATCAAAAGAAAATCCGCTTTATCAAACAGTCTGTTAGTGAGCTTGGATTAACCAATGTCACACCGGTTGCCAGTCGTATTGAAAACTTTAATCCAGAAGAGTCTGAGAAATTCGATGTAGTTACCTCACGCGCTTTTGCCAGCTTGAGTGATTTTGTGGCAGCTTCTGCACCTAGAATGGCAGTCAATGGCTGGTTACAAGCGATGAAGGGTCTGGTTCCTGATGATGCAGATACTGAAGGCCTAAAACAAGATTGGGATATCACCAATATACCGCTGAGTGTCCCTTATCTAAATGAGACCAGACATTTAACTGAGCTCAATAGAAAAATCTAACTTAATTCATTAACTTTTAAACCAACCTGCTTTTATTGAGGTAACAAGAGTAACACTATGGAAATTCTGGCAATTGCAAACCAAAAAGGTGGTGTAGGTAAGACAACTACGGCGGTAAACTTGGCTTCAAGCTTGGCTGGCAGACGCAAAAAAGTGTTGCTGATAGATCTAGACCCTCAAGGCAATGCCACCACAGGTACTGGCCTTGATAAGCGTGAGCTTGAATTAAGTATTGCCGATGTACTGCTTGATGGGGTGAGCTTAAAAGACGCCACTTATCCTAGTCCGGCAGGTTTTGATGTCGTGGGTGCGAACCGCGATTTATCTGGTATTGATATCACCTTAATGGGTAAAAGTGACAGTCATCTATTGCTAGAGACGGCGATGCAGTCAATGCAGGGTTATGATTATATTATTATTGATTGTGCGCCAAGCCTTAACCTGCTGACCATTAATGCTATGGTGGCGACTCAAGGCGTCATTATTCCGATGCAGTGTGAGTATTATGCGCTTGAAGGTCTCGCAGACTTATCACAGACAATTGATCGATTAAAAGAGCTTAATCCACAGCTACATATCCGAGGCGTATTAAGAACATTATTTGATTCACGCAATACACTTGCAAATGATGTCTCTGCAGAATTAGAGGCGCATTTTGGTGATTTGATGTTTAAGACCATTATCCCGCGCAATATTCGATTGGCAGAAGCGCCGGCGCACGGTATGCCCGTTCTTGATTATGAGAAAAGCTCAAAAGGGGCGCAGGCGTATCGTAAACTTGCGACTGAAATTATTCGTCAAAGCAAGCAGCGCGCCACTGACTCGTAGTAAGCAATGAACCACAGGCTAACTAAATTAGATTAGGCCATTTTAACGGCTTGGTAAGTGTAAAAGTATGTCCGAATTTGTTAGGCTTATTGGCGAGGTGTTAAATTAACATCAGAATAAGTGATGATTGCCCTTGCAAGCTTCGCACAATTCATTAAAATGAACCTCCCCTGAAGTCGGGTAACAAATACATCATCATCTTTGGTTTTATAGTAATAAAATATTGTAAACTATTAACTTTATAGATCAGGTAGCGGGTAGTAGAGGAAAACCAACATGGCAAAGAAGCGTGGATTAGCTGCAAACCGAGGGTTAGATGCTCTACTCGGGTCTATTAAAAAAGAAAAAGCAATCACAGCTGCTGCCTTGCGTGATGACGTGCAAACTGCGCGTGAAGAAACAAGCGAGCCGTCCTCTGAACCAGCAAAGCCTACTGCCGCTGTAGCTAAAAAACCAGTTGCTAGAAAGAAGCCTGTTACAAGCAAAGCTGCTGTCGCTAAAGAGACTGTGGCAAGTGACATCTCTGATGAAGAGATGACGTTAGTCCAAATGAGTGTAGAGCGGTTGCAGGCAGGTAAATATCAGCCCAGACGTGATATGAGTGAGACGGCATTGGCGGAGCTGGCTTCATCGATTAAGCAGCACGGTGTTATGCAGCCGATCGTGATTCGCCCGTTACTTGCCTCTGAAGAAAAAGCATCTGACAGCATTACCCATGAGATTATTGCCGGTGAGCGCCGCTGGCGTGCTGCTAAAATGGCCGGTCAAACGACAATCCCTGCCATTGAACGTGCTTTATCTGATGAGCTTGCCATTGCCTTAGCGCTTATTGAGAACATTCAGCGTGAAGACTTATCAGTAATTGAGCAAGCCGCTGCATTACAGCGTTTTCATACTGAATTTGGTATGAGTCATGCGATGATTGCTGAAGTGGTGGGCAAGGCGCGTACCACGGTATCTAACTTATTGAGATTGAATCACTTACATGAAGATGTAAAACAGCATTTAAGTGAAGGCCATTTGGATATGGGTCATGCACGTGCGCTATTGTCTTTATCTTCCGAGCAGCAGCCAGTTATCGCTGATAAAATCATAGAAAACTCTATGACGGTTCGTGAGGCTGAAAAGCTGGTGAAATCTATTTTAAATCCTGAGAAAACCCAAAAAACCATAAAGGGTCAGGACAACATAGAGATTGATAAGCTAAATCAGCAGTTATCAGAATATTTGGGCGCGACGGTAAAATTAAAGCAGAAAAAAGGCGGCAAGGGCAGTATGGAGATTTTCTTTCATAGTCCAGAAGAGCTTGATGCTTTATTGCAGCATTTTAAGTAACTACTTAAGTAATTGCTTAAATAATCTAGTAATGATTCGACTGTAAGATAGTGGAAAGTATATAAATTTAAAAAGGGCATATGATGACAGTTTCTGCAGATAAAGACGCATCGTCCGCGCCTACCTCTGGTAAAAAGCTTGATGTAGGTCAGCCCTCATCATTAAATAAACCGTCAAAAGCCGATCGACCAGAAATCACTCATACCCAAACTTACTTTAGATTATTAAAGTATGTCAAACCCTACTGGTGGGCAATCTTGCTCACCATACTTGGGTTTGCGATTAACTCAGCGACAGAAGTCGGCATTGCCAAACTCATTCAGTTTATTACAGATGCTATCAATGATGGCACCCAAACTCAGCGAAATATATTTCCTTTCTTAATCGTCCTGCTATTCTTTGTTAGGGGCATCGGCTCATTTTTGGGTAATTATTTTGCGGCTTTTGTTTCACGTAACTTAGTCTATGAGATGCGTGTGGAAGTGTTTAATAAACTACTGACACTGCCCAACTCTTTTTATCTGGCCAATCCTTCTGGAACAATTTCCTCCAAGCTTATCTTTGATGTCGAACAGGTTACTGCAGCCAGCACCGATTCTTTAAAAATTATGCTGCGTGATGGACTGACGGTTGTTGGATTACTTGGGTTTTTGCTGTATTCAAACTGGCGCTTGACGCTTATTCTGTTTTTAGTATTACCGCCTATTCTGTGGCTGATTCGAATTGCGTCAAAACGATACCTTTCATTGTCTAAAGGTATTCAAAAAACTATGGGCGATGTGAGCCATATCACCAATGAGGTGATTACTGGCTATCAGGTTGTGAAGAATTACGGCGGTCAGGACTATGAAAAACAGCGTTTTAACAAAGCGTCGTTTAAAAACCTGAAACAGGGTATGAAGATAGTCATCACCAGTAGTATTAACACTCCAGCAGTTCAGTTATTAATGGCGCTAGCCTTGTCGATTGTAATTTGGCTAGCGCTGCGTCCAGAAGTCATTGCTGATACCACAGCCGGTGAATTTATTTCCTATCTAACGGCCGCAGGCTTACTAAGTAAACCAGTTCGCTCGTTAACAGATGTGAACCAAAAGCTGCAAAGAGGCATCGCTGCGGGTAAGTCCATATTTGACTTATTAGATGAGCCAGAAGAAGAAGATGTTGGGGTCGCCGCAGGTACTGTTAAGGGTAACATTCGTTTTGAAAATGTGTCTTTGCGGTATCCCGATGGTACGGTAGCTTTGGCTGATTTTAATTTAACGGTTAAAGAAGGAGAGACGGTTGCTTTTGTGGGTAAAAGCGGCGCTGGTAAAACGACCTTGGTTAATTTATTAACCCGTACCTTTAGCCCGACCAGTGGTACCATCTATATCGATGGCTTACCGATTAATGATATCTCGTTAACCTCATTACGTTCACAGATTGCTATGGTCAATCAGCAAGTTGTGCTGTTTAATGAGACAGTACGAAGCAACATTGCTTATGGCGATTTGGCTTCTAAATCAGAAGAAGAGGTTATAGCTGCAGCAAAAGCGGCCTTTGCACACGACTTTATTATGAATTTGCCGAATGGCTACGATAGCTCAATTGGTGCAGAAGGTCTGCAGCTTTCAGGGGGTCAGCGTCAGCGTCTCTCTATCGTACGTGCGTTACTAAAAGATGCCCCGATACTCATTTTAGATGAGGCGACAAGTGCGCTAGATAATGAGTCTGAGTATTATATTCAGCAAGCGTTAGAGAATGTGATGAAAGACAGAACCACTTTGGTCATCGCGCATCGTCTAACCACGATTGATTCTGCTGATAAGATTGTCGTATTAGATAAAGGGCGTATTGTCGAATCAGGTAGTCATGATGAGTTGATGGCACTCGGTGGTCAATACAAGCAAATGTATGATAGAGACTTTGCGGAAAGCCAATACAATACACAAGAAAATAACGGTTTATAAGCGTTATGATTTGTGATTTGTAGTATTCATAATAACATAATAAGTAGGAAGGCAGTTTGGGTTATCTAAGCTGCCTTATTATTATAAACTATCTGAAACTCTTATAACCCGCCTTTAATAGCAATTATTATGACAACAAGTTCGCAGCAGACAAATAAGCCTACCAAATCTGAGTCTAGTATAGAGCTTGGTTTAGTTCAGGCTTGGCAACAGCAAGCGAGGTGGCTTTGGTTGCTATGGCCATTAAGCGCCTTATATGGCGGTGTCACTTTTGTAAAACGTCAGCTGTATCAATCAAAGCTGCTGTCAAGCTATCGTGCGCCTGTACCGGTTATGATTATTGGCAATATCACGGTGGGTGGTAGTGGTAAGACGCCGCTGATTATTGAGCTGGTACAGTATTTACAGCAGCAGAATATTAAAGTCGGGGTTATCAGTCGAGGTTATGGCGGCGACGAGTCCCTCATGCCAGCATTGGTTACCGAAGATAGTCAGCCAAGCCAAGTGGGTGATGAACCTTGCTTAATTGTGCGAGAGACAGGCGTTGCAATGGTAGTCTGCCCAAATCGTCAACTTGCCATTGAGTGCGTATTACAGCATGCACCAGAGACACAATTAATTATCGCCGATGATGGCCTGCAACACTATAAGCTACAACGCGATATTGAATGGATAGTGGTCGATAGTGATAGGGGGTTTGGTAATAAGCAGCTGCTGCCGACTGGGTTTTTACGTGAGCCAATTAGTCGTCTAAAAGAAGCGACAGTTATCTATCATCAGGCGACAGCAACCGAGGCATCAACCGTAGCCAACCAACCTGATAAGCCCTTGATGATGCGCTTGGCACCTGCACCGTTGCAGCCGTTGAATAACAGTGCTAGAAATCATAATTATACTTACAGTCCATCTCAGAGCTTAAATATCAGCTCTGCCAATAATCAAAAAACGGTATATGCAGTCAGTGGCATTGGCTACCCAAAACGTTTTTTTGATACATTACGCCATCTAGGATTTAAGGTCATCGAAAAGCCGATGCCAGATCATCATAATTTTGCAGTCAGTGATTTAGATACGTTAACCGATTATCCAATTGTGATTACTTCAAAAGATGCAGTAAAAATTGAGCCTTTGGTCGCTAATAACACCTCTTTACATCAGTTATCTATTTGGGTATTACCGGTACGTGCCACGCTATCAGAAAATTGCTATCACACTTTAATGAAGCAGATTAACGCCTTAGGGATAGAGTAAATAAATATCATAGGCTTATCGATATATTTTTAATCATATAATAAGAGAGACTTATCATGAGTGTTACTAAGTCTACATTGACTTCATCACTATCAAAAGTACATATTGTTATTCCTGCACGCCTTAGAAGTACCCGACTACCCGGTAAGCCGCTGTTAAAGATTCATGGTAAGCCAATGATATTGTGGGTAGCGGAAAAGGCAAGTCAGGCAACCTTTGCAGATGATTTGTGTATTGCGACCGATGATGAAGGTATTGCCAATGTGTGCCGAGAAGCCGGTTATGATGTGGTGATGACAGATGCTGCTCATGAATCAGGAACAGACAGACTCAGTGAAGTAGCCCGTATTAAAGGCTGGGATGCGGATGATATTGTGGTAAACATGCAGGGCGATGAGCCGCTGATACCGGCGCAGTTATTAGAGCAGGTCAAGGATCTGTTAATCGATAAGCCAGATTGTGTGATGTCTACTTTATATGAGCCTATTTTAACGCATGAAGAGTTTTTACGCCCATCAGCGGTTAAGGTCGTCACAGACAGCTTAGGTCATGCGTTATACTTTAGTCGAGCGCCTATTCCTTGTGATCGCGCCCATGCGATGGCACTGGCTAATAAACAGCAGTTGCATAATCAAGACGATAACAACTCTGAATCTGACTCATCACATGCTCCTCATTTCAATGTGCCAAACAGTGCCAACCGCCACTTAGGTATTTACGCTTATCGGGTACGCTTATTGCAAGATTTTGTTCAATGGCCTAAAGGTACATTAGAAGGATTAGAGAGTTTAGAGCAGCTACGTGTGCTTGAAAACGGAGGTAAAATTGCCATTACTAAAGCAGCGCTACAATTACCGGTAGGAGTGGATACGCAGCAAGATTTAGAGCGATTAAATCAAATGCCTATTAGCGAGCTACAATAAAGCCCAATAGTTTAGAGTAAGACAGAGACTCCTTTCGATAACATAACAGGCACTACTATGATGCATCCAGAGGATGGCTTAACCGACGTATATTTTGCGCCCATATTGCCATGGCAGCAGCAGACGTGGCAGCATTTGATTGCCCGTTATGAACGCCTGCCTCATGGACTGCTATTTGCTGGTATGCAAGGTATTGGTAAGCGGGCTTTTGTCTGGCGATTTGTGGCATGGCTTTTGTGTGACAATCGCCTAGATCATCCCGAAGGTGCTTGTGGGCAGTGTCAAAGCTGTCAGTGGCTGATGTCAGGGACGCATCCTGATTTGCAAGTATTGCCGATATCGAGTCTGCTAGTCAGCAGTGATGATGAGTCAAACGATACGGCTAATAGTAAAACTCGTACAAAGAGTAAAAAAAGCGCGAAGGATAGTGATACTAAAAAGCCTGCTAAGTCCTCAATAAAAGTCGATGATATTAGGGAGTTGCAGCCCTTTATTAGTCAAGGTAGTATGGGACGACGCGTGTGTGTGATTGATAATGCAGACACAATGACGGTTGCTGCGGCTAATGCCTTGTTAAAGACATTAGAAGAGCCCAGAGAGGGCATCCATCTATTATTAATTACCGATATGGCGACCAAACTACTGCCCACTATTAAAAGCCGAGTGCAGCAAGTGGCCATCGATCATATACAAGCAGACAGCGTAAAAGCTTATCTTACTCAAGCCATACGTGCTCAGGGTTTGGTAAATGTGCAAAATGATAACGATATGCAGCAGCAAATTGAGCAGGCACTAAAGCTTGCCAATGGCGCGCCTTTAGCAGCGTTGGATATGCTAAGCTGCGATTGGTATGCCTATCGGGAGACGTGGATTAAAGCATGGCTGGCAATGCGGGTTGGTAAGCGAAGTAGCATTGCTGCTAGCGACTACTGGCAAAAGACATTAAGTCTAGAGAGTTTTATTCGATTATCAGAATTTATGTTGATGGATTTTAGTCGTCAAAGTATGGGCATACCTGCCTTACAGCAAGACTTAAATCTAGAGGGCTATGACAGTGTAATAGCGCTTAAGTTAGATGCCATACAACAGGTGATGTTAGTGATGAATGATATTAAGCAAGCGATTCATCAAAATGTACAAGACAAATTCGCTTATAATCGCATTATGTCTGCATTGGCAGTCCTATAATGAGTGACATAGCGGATAGGGATTATTCTGCTATTAGGAGAAAGTAACATAGCTGTGATACAAACAGAGCCATTATTACACTACGATATTGAAGATGTGCAGCAGCTATATGCAAGCTATCTTCCTTTTGTTATGGGCGGGGCGGTGTTTATTCCGGTCGCTAGTAGCCAGTATCAGTTGGGTGATAGTGCTAGCGTTCTTATCCGCTTGCCAGATGCAAAAGCAGATATTGCTATTAGTGGGCATGTGGTTTGGATTAATACAAAATCGCAAGCAGGCAGGCCTAAGGGTATTGCCATTCAGATAGCAGATAACAAGTTGGGGCAGAGCTTAAACGAGGATATCGAACAGCGTTTAGCTAACGCGGGCATGACAGACTCTTTGCAAGCCACTTATACCATGTAGTGTCTATTATCTAATAGATTATTATCTAGGGTAATCATATCTAATAAAGCAAAGTGTCTAATATCAAGATTGCAGATATTAAAACTTACAGACGAAAAAAAGAGCTCATTAAGAGCTCTTTTTTATGCTTATAAGTTAACCATTATTGGTCAGATAACCAGTAATATAGGCGACTTATTTTTCAAGAATACAGGTTACGCCTTGGCCACCAGCAGCACAGATAGAGATGAGTGCACGGCCTGAACCTTTTTGGTCAAGTAATTTAGCAGCAGTGGCTAAAATACGACCACCGGTTGCTGCAAATGGGTGACCTGCCGCTAATGATGAACCATTAACGTTAAGCTTGCTACGATCAATTGAACCTAGCGGTGCATCAAGACCTAGACGCTCTTTACAGAAAGTCTCATCTTCCCAAGCAGCCAAAGTAGACAATACTTGTGACGCGAAGGCTTCATGGATTTCATAGAAATCGAAGTCTTGTAGTGTCAGGCCAGCTCGCTCAAGCATACGTGGTACTGCATACGCAGGTGCCATCAATAAACCTTCTTTAACGCCATCTTTACCGATGAAGTCTACAGCAGCAGTTTCTTGATGTACGATATAAGCCAGTGGCTTGAGACCATGAGCTTCAGCCCACTCGTCTGTACCTAATAATACACAAGATGCACCATCAGTTAGTGGCGTAGAGTTAGCAGCTGTCATCGTTGGGTTCGCATTACGCTTACCAAATACAGGTTTTAGAGTTGCTAACTTCTCAAGTGAAGAATCTGGACGTAGGTTGTTATCGCGGGTTAGACCTTTGTATGGGGTGATAAGGTCATCGAAGAAACCTTCGTCATAAGCGCGTGCTAGGTTATGATGGCTCTTAACTGCTAGCTCATCTTGTGCTTCACGGCTGATGTTCCACTCAAGTGCTGTTACCGCTTGGTGTTCGCCCATTGACATGCCAGTACGTGGCTCGCCATTTTGTGGTGCATCGATAAGCTCTTTAGGATTGATGCTAGTTAGAGCGCTTAAACGTTGCTTGTTTGTTTTTGCTGCACCAAGTTTGATTAGGGCTTTACGTAGGCCGTCACCAACAGCGATAGGCGCGTCAGATGTGGTATCAACACCACCGGTAATGGCTGAATCGATAATACCTAGTGCAATTTTGTTTGCAGAAGCGAAAGTCGCTTGTAGACCAGTACCACAAGCTTGTGAGATATCATAAGCAGGCGTTTGTGGATCAAGCGCTGTATTCAATGCAGACTCACGCGTTAGGTTTAAATCGCGGCTAAGCTTTAATACAGCACCGGCCACAACTTCACCAACACGCTCGCCTTGTAATTCATAACGTTCAACAAGCCCATTTAATGCGGCGCTTAGCATGTCAATATTGCTGGCATCAGCATAGGGACCATTTGAGCGTGCGAATGGGATGCGGTTACCACCTAAGATGGCAACGCGGCGAGTTGAGTTGTTAGAAGAGTTAGACATTGAAGCTTCCTTTTTAGGCGTGGGTTTAGTGCCAGCTGCTTTATCTTTATTATCAGTGTCCTTACTTTCAGTCTCTGATTTAGATGCAGTGTTTGGCTGATTATCTTGTTTCTTGCTAGCCGCTGAATCGTCAGCAGATTTTTTGTCGTCTTCTTTTTTATCCGCTTTAGCGTCTTTTTTGTCGCTGCTTTGTTTAGGAGACTCTTTTTCTTTGCTGTTCGTTTTTGAGCTGTCTTTTGCCGCATCATCATTAGACTCGTCTGCTGACATATTGTCTTCTTGCTCAGCTTCGGCTTTCGCATTTTCGATGATTTTTTGCTTAGCAGCCCTGTCTTCAATAATCACTTCATCAGCATGAGTTTTTGGTGAGGAAACGACCTCGCTTTGAAGCTCTGAGAAGTCTGCTTGTTCAGTTTGCTCATTGGCTGAGTTATTGGTATTTTCATCTAATAATGACTTACCACCCTTGCTCACAACAGTTGAGGTTACGGCAGAATCATTTTTTGGTTGGTTAGAATTGCTCATTTAATATCCTTATGTTTAACATCAATTTTTATTGGCACAGATTTTATTGGCACAGAGATTTTAATATGTGTCTAAAAAAATAGGGTTTAGAGGGTTTAATGCATTAAAAAGTACCAGTGAGTAAAGTATCAGTGAGTATGGATAATAGTAATTACTAACAAGCACTAACAATGACCTCTATGCATTAAGACTATAATCCCATTTAATTTATCATTAAACAATGCTACGTCCGTAACAACGAACATTAAAACAATGCTTACTTAAAGAGTAGTAATCTTCATGTGGTAATTTTAACATTGTTATATAAACATTATGGTGAATATTGTTCTATAATAATATAATGTTATCGTTGCTGGGTTTATTCATAACCTTAGGTTTGATTTTAGCATATCAGCCATAATAGGCAATCTTGGCTTATGGGTCTAAGTATATTATCTCGGTATGATAATTATTTGCTAAGTTAAGCGAAGACAGTAGCTTAATGTCATTACCTAAGGGACCAATCATTTGTAGATAAGGGCATTCTATATAATATAGAGACTCAATGCTGTTATCATTTTATAAATGAGGAATCAGTCTAACTGCTCCTTAATAAAAATATGAACTGCTCAGTCGCGGTTTTCCATTTAATCCATGCTATTAAATTTGAAAAGTTGATGATTTATCATCATTATTGTCGTTAGTGATATAATTATTAGAGTATGGTCAGCACGCGCTAACGAAAAAAATTAGCATTACCAGTAAGTAATTAACATAAACAATCAAATAAATCAGGAGTTTTTATGTCAGATCGCTATGGAGAGTTTGTACAGTCGCCTTTAGGTAAGAAAGTAGCTAAAAACCTAGGCCTACCTTTACCTGTACAGTTAGACCGTTTTGAGCCAGGTCAAAAAGTAGTGCGTGGTAGCGTATTATTCGGTTCGGCATCAGGTGAAGACAGTCGTGTAAGTGAAGCGGTTGCCAAGACCTTAAATGATCTACACGCTGAAGTGTATGTTGCTGGTCAAGACCCAAACAAAGATGCGTTAGACAGCGCTGGTATTGAGTCAAAAGACAGCGAAGGTCATAGCGATAAATACAAAGTATTAATCTTTGATGCGACTAATATCGCACATGCTCCTGATCTTAAAGAGATGTATGATTTCTTCCATCCTGTGGCTCGTCAAGTTGAGCAATCAGGCCGCGTTATTGTTATCGGTCGTCCACCAGAAGAGTGCAAACGTATCGGTTCAACTTTATCACAGCGTGCTTTAGAAGGCTTTGTGAAGTCGGTTGGTAAAGAATTCAAAAAAGGTATCACGGCTCAAGTCATTTATGTGAGTGAAGGCGAAGAAGCCAACTTAGATTCGACACTACGTTTCTTCGTATCTGCACGTTCTGCCTATGTATCAGGCCAAGTGGTACGTGTTGGTGCTGGTGATGCTGAGCAAGTAGATTGGTCAAAACCTCTTGCTGGTAAAACGGTTCTAGTAACTGGTGCTAGCCGTGGTATCGGTGAGTCAATGGCTCGCGTATTGGCCCGTGATGGCGCTCATGTTATCTGCCTAGATATTCCACCTCAGCAAGCTGACTTACAAAAAGTAGCAGGCGAAATTGGTGGTTCTACTTTAGCCGTAGACATCACTGCAGATGACGCTGGTGAGAAAATCGCAGAAGCAGCAGCTAAGCGTAATGGCTTAGACGGTATTATCCATAACGCCGGTGTGACTCGTGATAAGACACTTGCAAATATGGATGATAAGCAGTGGAATATGGTTATCGATATCAACTTGCAAAGTATCGCAATGATTAACGATTACCTATTTGACCATGACGTATTAAACGACAATGCAAGTATCGTTTGTGTGTCATCAATCTCAGGTATCGCTGGTAACTTAGGTCAAACCAACTATGCAACCTCTAAAGCGGGCGTTATTGGTCTGGTACAAGCGACAGCAAGAAAGCTAAAAGCAGACGGCAAAGCAATCACAATCAACGCCGTTGCTCCAGGCTTTATCGAAACACAAATGACAGCAGCTATTCCACTGGCTATCCGTGAAGCGGGTCGTCGTATGAACTCTATGAGCCAAGGTGGTTTACCAGTAGACGTTGCTGAAACAGCAGCATGGTTAGTATCACCTGCCTCTGGCGGCGTAAATGGCAACATCGTACGTGTTTGTGGCCAAAGCTTGCTTGGCGCTTAATATCTGCTTTTCAGATAAATTAAGCCTAAGAGATGGGTAAGTGGCGTAATGCTTGAATATCAATTATTTGATTTCTTTTAGGCCTGCCACTTATCTTAAGCAATAAAAGAGCCATCAAAGTTGATGGCTCTTTTTGTCATATTAATATTGACAGAATATTTCATTGAGAAAAAAGGATTTCATATGACCACCCGTAATTTTAATAGTCTACCGGAAGCCCATAAAACCTATGGCAAAATCATCAAATCTTTATTACCTGTTGTGAGCACAAAGCCAAAAGGTAAAAAAGACACCTTACCGGAAGCAACTTACACCGTTGATGAATTAAAAATCGATCAGTCAAATCTTCAAGACTATCGCCGTATTTGCGGCTTTGCCAATACTGGGCAAGTGCCACCAACTTATTTTGCCGTGTTATCACAAGCGCTACAGATGAATATGATGGTTGATGAAGCGTTCCCGTTTGCCATGTTAGGTCTAGTACACGTTGAGAACTCTGTGACTCAGCATCGCCGTATTGCAGACTCTGAAGTCGTATCTATGTCGGTCAGCTTTGCTAATTTGCGTGACCATGATAAAGGCAAACAGTTTGATTTTGTCACCGAAGTGCATAACGGTGATGAGCTGATTTGGGAAGGTACATCGACTTATCTGTCACGTCAAAAAACAGACAGCGTTGGTAAAGATAAGAAGCCAAAAACAGTTAATGAAAAGCCAAAAGCAGAGCAGGACGATATGCACAGTATCTTTGCTGTGCCAGAAGACATCGGCCGTCGTTATGCCAAGATCTCTGGCGACTTTAACTTGATTCATTTACATGCAGTGACTGCTAAAGCCTTTGGTTTCCCGAAAGCAATTGCTCATGGTATGTGGTCTAAAGCAAAATGCTTAAGCTTAATGGATTTACCAGAAGCCTATACTGTTGATGTGGCCTTTAAACTACCAATTTTATTGCCATCAGAAGTTGAGCTTATCGGTGATAACTTACGTCAGCTAGATGAGTCTGGTGAAGTCAGCTTTGATTTATATAGTGCCAAAAATGACAAGCCGCATTTAGCAGGCGTTATCAAAAAGCTTGAAAAATAGACTAATGATGATTATTTAGCATAGTTTATTCACTATATAGGTATTAGATGCTGTCACTTACTCACGACTACTAAGGAGCAAACATGGCAGATGAGCGCCAACAATCCGAAAGCCAAGAAGAGCAACAACCTCAGTCTTTACAAGATGCCTTAGCAGAAAGCTTTGATAATGCTAAGTTTCCGGATGCCAATACGGTTGTCACAGGTAAGCTGACACCTGAAAAAGTTGCGAAAGCAGCAGAAGCGGGTATCGAGCATATCATCAATCTCCAGCCTGAAAGTGAGCTGACGTTCGATGAGAAGTCAGAAGTAGAAGCTCATGGTATACAGTACACTCATTTGCCAATCTCAGGCGCTGATGATTTAAAGCAGGTAAACTTGCTTGAGTTTGATAAAGCGTTACGTGCGCATCATGGCAAGAAGACCTTGTTGCACTGCGGTTCTGGTAACCGTGTTGGCGCTTGCGTGGCATTAAGAGCAGGTTGGCTACGTGGTCGTAAGTTAGATACCGCTTTACAAAGAGGTAAGGATCACGGTTTAACAAGTTTAGAAGAAGAGGTGCGTATGCGCCTTTTGGTACCTCGTTAAGCCAATGCTTCTATATTAATGGCTTGCATCCGTACTAAACACCTATGCTTGTCGTCGATGTACTAAAAAAAGTTATCTAGAAAGACATCCAATATGGATGTCTTTTTGGTTATAACGGTTACAATTATAAAGGTCGCTGGTTTAGTATCTATCATTGATAATAATTATCTATAATGGCTGAATGCTAATCTTAAATTATAAAAATAAAAGAGGTATTTATGCAAACTCAAAATATTGAAGACAGACTATCTGATCTCATAAGCTCGCTACAATTAGACGACGCGCCGGCAGGTGGATCGGTAGTGGTCTATCATAAGAGCAACATTATCGCTGAGGTAAGCGTGGGTAAAGCGACTCCTTATCAAGAATGGAGCTCAGATACGCTGTCCTTAAATTTTTCGACCGGTAAAGGCGTGTTGATGACGCTGATTCATATCTTGGCATCACAAGAGATGATTGACTATGAATCGCCTATTGCCGCGTATTGGCCTGAGTTTGCGCAAAATAATAAGCAGTCGATTACCGTCAAAGATGCATTAACCCACAGAGCTGGTCTGTTTGATGTGCAGTCAGTGACCGAGTCTGCTGAAGATATGCTCGATTGGACGTTAATGCTCAGCAGGGTCGAGCAGATGCCAGCCAAAAAGCCAGAGAATGAAAAAGCACAGAGTGCTTATAGCGCTCTAGTCTCTGGATGGGTGCTAGGCGGTTTGGTAGAGAAGGTGACAAACCTGCCTCTTAACGAAGCGCTAGAGACTTATTTAGCTAAGCCACTAGGGATTAAAGATGGTCTGTACTTTGGTGTACCTGAGTCAAAAGTTGGTCAGGTTGCGACATTGGCCAAAAACTTTAATGATTTTGACACTCGTATTCAAGTAAATACTGAAAAGAAGGAGGCCAAGCATCAAACAAAATCTCGCAGTGCTAAGCCGATGCTGCGTAATGATACACAAGACGTTATAGCGGCGTATCAAAGCTTGCCTAGTTTTCAGTGCTGGCAACAATTATCAAATACAGATGATGGCAATGCAAAAGCAGTAGGTGCGAAACCTGCGCTTAAAACGCTAGAGATAGCCAAGCTATATTTTGATATGCGCAGTATTAACGTGCAGGATTTCAGACACGCGCTTGAGCCGACAGGTCGTCAGGGGCTCGATTATTACAGAGCAGATGCGTTAATGGCGAAGATACCTGCCGCTAATAATGTGGCATCGGCAAAGGCATTGGCAACCATGTATGCAATGCTGGCCAATAAAGGCGTATGGCAAGGTAAGACTTTAATTCGTCCTGAGATATTTAATAAGCTATCGACAATATACGTCGAAGGACAAGATGCGATAATGGCG
This sequence comes from Psychrobacter sp. CX14, assembly GCF_057396205.2. Classification (NCBI taxonomy): domain Bacteria; kingdom Pseudomonadati; phylum Pseudomonadota; class Gammaproteobacteria; order Moraxellales; family Moraxellaceae; genus Psychrobacter; species Psychrobacter sp. CX14. Next base: position 1,691,484 of record NZ_CM183187.1, read on the forward strand.
GCTGATGCACCGAAGAGTATGCACTGGCGTCTTGGTTATCATCGATTATTTAGCCGCTGCCAGTCGCAAGAGAACCTAAAGCATGCCTTTGGTCATATGGGGTATAACGGGTCGGTGGCTTGGTGTGATACCGAGCGAAACCTAGCTGTCGCTTACGTACATAACTATGATGTGACAATGAGCACCGATGTGCGCCAGTTTGCTATTATCGAAGCGATGATGGACTGGCTATAGCCCATCCTTTTCGAGAAATAAGTCCTATAGCCATTCAGGTAAAGAGACATAGAGCGGAATACTCTCTATGTCTTTATAATATTGGCGCGTTTAAGCAGCATTGGCGCACTGATACCATGTAAGAAGATGGATATTAATATGACCATACCGCAGATAAGCCATAAGTCTGTGGCATCATCAAGTGCAAACACATCTTTGTTCAGCGCATAGGCCAAATAATAAAATGAGCCAATACCTCGAATGCCTAAGCTTGAAATGATAAAACGCTCTTGATGAGGGATTTGTAGTCCGCTTAGTCCAATCCAGCCGGCAATAGGGCGGATAGCAAATAAGCACAATAGGCTGACCGCATATACTTGCCAAGTGAGCTCAACCCCAGAGTCTAATCCTTGACCCAGTGCCATACCAAAGACGACCAATACCAATGACATGAGTAGCCCTTCAGATTGCTCAGAGAAGTCATGTAAGGCGCTGTGATATTTGTGACCATGCTCACTGCGGCGGAACGCAAAAGCGGCGACAAATACGGAGATAAAGCCGTAACCATGAATGAATTCAGCAATGCCGTAAGCCAATAGTGTCAAGGCAATGACCACGTAGCCTTGAGACATGATGGTATTCTCAGCATTTTTGCCAAACACAAGTTTTGCCATTATTTTACCGACTAACACACCAACTAGAGTACCGGCGGCAATTTTCCATAGCACATCATGTAATAACCAATCGAATAACAGCTCTGATGACCAGCCGTCAGCCTTGCCATAGTGTTCTGCAATCTTGATGGCAAGATACACAAATGGGAAGGCCAAGCCGTCGTTTAATCCCGCTTCGGAGGTTAAGGTAAATCTTGAGGTATCCTCTGAGCCTGAGTTTGGCGGCCCAACTTGGATACTCGATGCCAATACCGGATCGGTGGGCGCTAATACTGCGCCTAATAAAAGGGATGCCGCTAAGCTTAAGCTAAAGACGTAATAACCCAGTGCTGCCATGATCACGATACAAATGGGCATAGTGACCAATAAAAGCCTTAAGGTCGGGCGCCAATTCTTATACTTTAGCGGTGTATCAATCTTAATACCCGCACCAACTAAAGACACCAATACCACGAGCTCACATATCTTCTCAACCAAAAAGCCATTTTCTACCGGATTTAAAAAAGGCAGCGAGGTCCAAAAATACCCCATCAGTAAGCCGAAGCTCACCTGCAGCATGGGCAGCGATACTGGAATACGTTTTAGTAGCACAGGCGCTAGAGCACCGAATAAAAAAGCGATACCGCAAACGAGTAAGAATTGGTTATAGTTTTCAATCATGGGTGTTCAATGTCTCAGTCGTGAAAGAAAGTAGGAGTGTTTAGCTAGATTTAGACGAAAATAATGAGAGCAAAATGATGACTGAATACACAGACACTTAACATCCTATTTAGGTAAACGAGCAGCACTAAGCGTTATATTTTGGTAAAACAGACAGCAATAAAAAAGCCAGCCGAAGCTGACTTTTTATCATAAGTGTACTGAGCAATAAAAGTGGTCAGGTTAATCCGTCCTGATTAACGCTCAACTTGACTCACATCACGTACTGCGCCAGTATCAGCACTGGTGGTCATTGCTGCATAAGCACGCAGCGCTGGAGTCACATGACGTTCACGGCTGACAGGTTTCCATGCTTTGCTACCACGTGCCTCCATTTCTTCACGGCGGCGAGCAAGTTCACTATCAGAGACCTCCAAGTTAATGGTACGGTTTGGAATGTCGATATGAATGGTATCGCCTTCGTTCACAAGACCAATAGCACCACCTTCAGCGGCTTCTGGGCTGGCATGACCGATGGATAATCCAGAAGTACCACCAGAGAAACGACCGTCGGTTAATAAAGCACACTCTTTGCCCAAGCCTTTTGATTTCAAATAAGAAGTCGGATAGAGCATCTCTTGCATACCAGGGCCACCTTTAGGGCCTTCGTAGCGAATGATGACGATGTCACCGGCGACTACTTTATCCGCCAAAATAGCTTCTACTGCAGAATCTTGTGATTCAAACACACGTGCACGGCCGGTAAAGGTTAGGATGCTATCGTCAACCCCTGCCGTTTTGACTACACAGCCGCGCTCGGCAATATTACCGAACAGTACGGCTAGACCACCATCAGTTGAGTAAGCATTTTCAACAGAGCGGATACAGCCAGACTCACGGTTTAAGTCAAGATTAGACCATGCTTTATTTTGCGAGAATGCTTGAGTAGTACGTACGCCACCCGGCGCTGCAATATATAAATCACGAGCAGCTTCATGGTTTGGATGTTCTGTATTCATCACATCCCACATCTCAAGTGCTTCTTGCAAGGTTTTGGCGTGAACGGTTGGCAGGTCTGTATGAAGTAGGCCGGCACGGTTAAGCTCGGCCAAAATCGCCAATACACCACCGGCGCGATGCACATCTTCCATATGATATTTTTGAGTTGCTGGTGCAACTTTTGATAAACATGGCACGCGGCGACTTAACTGATCAATATCAGCCATCTTAAAGTCAACTTCTGCTTCGTGCGCTGCCGCTAATAAATGCAGAATTGTATTGGTCGAACCGCCCATCGCGATATCAAGACTCATTGCATTTTCAAATGCTTGTTTGGTGGCAATAGAGCGGGGTAGAACTGACTCATCGTCTTGTTCATAGCGGCGCTTAGCTAAATCCACAATACGACGACCGGCCTCTAAAAATAGAGCTTCACGCTTGGCGTGAGTCGCTAGCAATGAGCCGTTACCTGGCAGTGATAAACCTAAAGCTTCAGTCAAGCAGTTCATCGAGTTAGCGGTAAACATACCTGAACATGAACCACAAGTTGGGCAAGCTGAGCGTTCAATCTCTAACACATCCGCATCGCTTACATTGTCGTCAGCAGCATCAATCATGGCATCGACAAGATCAAGCTTACGGATTTTTTTACCATCCTCATTCACTGGTGCATCAAGGTTGTGGCTTGGCGCTAAATCTTCCGCCAATACTTTACCTGCTTCCATCGGACCGCCAGATACAAAGATAACTGGGATGTTTAGGCGCATGGCAGCCATTAACATACCTGGGGTGATTTTGTCGCAGTTTGAGATACACACTAACGCATCTGCGCAGTGAGCGTTCACCATATATTCGACAGAGTCAGCGATTAAATCACGGCTTGGTAGCGAGTACAGCATACCGCTGTGACCCATGGCAATACCGTCATCGACAGCGATAGTGTTGAATTCTTTAGCAACGCCGCCGACTCTTTCGATTTCGCGTGCGACCAATTGACCCATATCCTTTAGGTGAACGTGACCTGGAACGAATTGAGTAAATGAGTTAGCAATGGCAATAATCGGTTTGTCAAAATCACCATCAGTCATGCCAGTAGCGCGCCATAGAGCACGGGCGCCTGCCATATTACGGCCTGAGGTAGAGGTCTTAGAGCGGTATTGCATATAACATCCTTTTTTGTCTTAGGGATAGGCGTTTATTGTAGACATTGAATAGGTAATAGTCATTGTAACGTATAAATGCGATTTTGGTAAAAGCAAAAAATATTCATCAAGTATAAACTAATATTATGATTCTATTGACATAATATAAAGCTTAACCAAAGACGAGCGTTAAACAAGGCGTAGTTCAATGGCTTCAGAGAGTTGGGGTAGTGAGGACTTTTGTTCCTCTAATAAAGCTAAAGCAGACAACGCGTATTCTGCCGGCAATACTTGGTATTCATCAAGGCGCGGAATATGTATCCACTGCTCATCAAGTGTCATTACCAACGGACGGCTGCTTTTATTAATCACAAACACGTCACCATAAAAGTGCCATTTCTGCATCGCTGCTTTTAAGGCATCTTCTGCGGTTTGAGTATAAACAGGATCACGGGCTTTGGCAGTATTGGTAAACTTTAAGCGCAGAGCAATTTGTAGACGCTCGCAGAACATCACTAGCGTACCAGTCACTTTGACCTGCCATGGCGTTTTAATGATATCGGCAGGAAGCTTTAATAATTCGGCTGCCTCACTAGCATACATGGGGGTTTGAAACTGCTTTAAAAGGTCAGGGGTTAATTGATGCAGTGCTTTAATATCATCGGGTAGTGCATCATAGTGATAAATAAAGGGCAGTTTTTCATCCTGAGTGATGCTTTTATCAATAATCTTACAGTTATGTATCTGCCACGGCGTTTCGGTATCTGCGATGATTTGATTTAAAACCAGTGTGTTTGGGTCTGCCATAATGTCATTGGGCTTAGCAGTATTTGTTTCCGTGTCCGCTGTGTCATTATTGACTGTCGTATTATTATCCGTCGTATCAGTAGGGAGCATATATCAACTCTTATGTTCTGTTGCATGGCTTGTTACATTATCTGCTGCTTTGCGCAGCTTAATTGTGCCAGCTTCTCGCTGCATAATATTATCAAGAAGGTTTTGGGTAATCTGAAACTCAGTGATGGTGTTAGGTAGAATATCTAGACCTGCCGGTACTGTTGGGTCATTGGCATCTGCTTGAGCCAAATCAACAAAGTCCGCCAATCTAAGCATCTGCATACCCGCGTAGCCGCAAGGATTAATGGCATTAAAAGCCGATAAATCGCAGCTTAAGTTCAGCGCAATACCATGATAGCTAAAGCCATGTTTGATCTTAAAGCCAAGCGAGGCAATCTTACCTAGCATAAGCTCTTCACGATTATAGATATAGACACCAGGAGCCTCTTTACGCGCTTTGGCGTAGAACTCCTGACTGGTAGGCTGTGATTGTAGCGCCGTATTTAGCACATCTTCAATGCTTTGCTCGGCATGAGAGACTAGGTCGCGCACGGTCCAGCCAGTGTTGTTTAAGTCAATCAGCCAGTACATCACTAGCTGCCCAGTGCCATGCCAAGTAACTTGACCACCTCGGTCAGTTTGAATGATAGGGGTGTTGCCACGAGATAAGATATGCTCTTCCTTGCCAGCTTGACCCAAGGTGTACACATCATTGTGCTCGACAATCCAAAGCTCATCGGGAGTCACAATGCCTTGCTTCTTTTTCTCAATGCGATCTAGGGTAATACGCAGCATATCAGCATGCGTACTTTCATAGTCTGCATTGATTAGCGTACGCACTTGTAAGGTAGGCTGGCGTGTATTAGCCGTGGTGTCTGCGACGGTTTTTATTTTGGTAATATTTGAAGTCATAATCAGCGATTGTTTTATAGAAGAGTTATAGCATATCATGCGTCTACAGAGCCCGCTATAGTGAAAAGAAATACCATTGTTACAATATGATTGTTATCTGGCAGTTTTTAAGCCTAATATATTACAAAGAAGCTTTGCACGTATACTACCTGGTGAGCCGCATTAACCCTTGCAGGCTATTTTGAACTATTTAAAGCACAAGTCCGGTCTTTTTTATGCTATTTTAAACTTTTAAATAAATGTATAGATTTGCATTTATTAAGGTTTGGAGTCTGTGTGTATAATTATATTATTAAGCAGAGAATCTATTAGCTTATAAAGTAGTCAACATCAAAAAGGATATTTGAATGAGTCAAAGTATTATTACCACAAAAGCTCAATTGCAAGCACAATTCGAGCATATGCTTGCCTTAACACGCAAAAAGCCCATCACCACTTGGGCCGATAGAGAAGCGTCGTTAGACAGTTTAGAGCTCATGCTTAGTGAAAATAAGCAGCGCTTTACAGATGCCATAAATCAAGACTTTGGTAACCGCAGTAAAGACGAAACTAGCTTTGCCGAACTATTCCCAAGTTTTCAAGGCATTGCGCATGCCAAAAAACACGGCAAATCTTGGATGAAAACGCGTCGTTCTGGTATTTCTACCTTATATCGTCCAGCTCATAACGAGATTCAGCCACAGCCGTTAGGCCTAGTGGGCATTATGGTGCCTTGGAACTATCCACTGTTTTTATCTGTCGGCCCTATGATTGATGCTTTGACTGCCGGCAACCGTATCATGGTTAAAATGAGCGAGTCAGCGCCTTTATTTGCTGAAGCCTTTGCCGAGGCGGTTAGCGAGTACTTCTCATCAGATTTGATATCGATTGTGGTCGGGGATGTGGATATCGCGGTGGCATTTAGTGAATTACCATTTGATCATATGCTTTACACTGGCTCTACAAGTGTCGGCAAAAAAATCATGGCTGCTGCTGCCAAGAACTTAACGCCTGTAACACTAGAGCTTGGTGGTAAATCGCCAGTTATCGTATTGGATGATGCCAATTTAGAAAATGTGGTGAACCGCGTTATGATGGGTAAAACCTTAAATGCTGGTCAAACCTGTATCGCACCGGATTATGTGCTCATTAACTCGTCACTACATAGCAAGTTTGTGAAATTAGCTAAAGAGTGGGTCAAAAAGCATTATCCAAAAATCAACAACAATAATGATTATACCCGTATTATTGATAGCGGTCACTTTGATCGTTTGCAAGGCTATCTTGACGCCTTGCCAAAAGAGCAAGTGGTGCCTTTAACGGACGTGCCTGCCAATCCAGAAAGCCGCTTGATGCCGCCAGTCGTTGTGGTGAATCCGGATACAGACGCTGATGTGATGCAAGACGAGTTGTTTGGTCCGATTGTGCCATTAGTACATGTAAATGGTGTGCGTGATGCCGTTGAGTTTGTGAATAGCCGTGCTCGACCATTGGCCTTATATGTGTTCGGCGAAGACAGCAATGAGATTGATTTTGTTCGTCAACACACGGTATCGGGAGGTGTCGCCATTAATGAGGTGATTATGCATGTGGCACAGCATGAGCTGCCATTTGGGGGTGTTGGCCATTCAGGCACAGGCGCTTATCATGGCAAATGGGGTTTTGAGCGTCTCAGTCATATGAAGCCTGTGTTTGTCCAATCTAAACTCAATGCAATGGGCATTATGCTACCGCCGTATAGCAAGTTGTTTAGAAAAGGTTTGAAATTTTTAAATAAATAAACGCTTTAACCAAACCGCTGCATTAAATAAACAGTGATACCAACATGAGCCCTTCTATTATAGAAGGGCTTTTTGATTACTGGCTATTGGCTATCTGTTTATTCATATGACATATAGACAGTTAAGCCAGAGGTTAGTAATCGAATATTAAAAGCCGTATCATTTATAATTCAACGCAAAATAATAAGCTTATGCTTTAAGGAGAACCATGATTTTTATCAGTAACAGTATTGAGCTAAGTGACAAAGAGGTAGAGCTTAATCCGATGCGTGCCCAAGGCGCCGGCGGGCAAAATGTGAATAAAGTATCGTCCGCGATTCACCTACGGTTTGATATCAATGCGTCAAGCCTGAGTGATGCCCTCAAGCAGCGACTACTTGATAGCAAAGACAGCCGGATTACCAAAGACGGCGTGTTAATTATCAAAGCGCAGCAATATCGTACGCAGGAACGTAATAAGCTTGATGCTATCGAACGTTTAAAAGCTTTTATCTTAAAGGGCACCGAAGTCAATAAAACCCGACGCCCAACCAAACCAAGCCGTAATGCTAAGCGCAGACGCACTGATAATAAAGTTCAACGTGGTAGAACTAAGGTGTTACGTGGTAAGGTGAGCTTGGATTAAATAGACAATTAAATAAACAGACATTATCCTAGTAATAAGGGTTAAAGCTGTCTCGAAATACATTCTGCATTGGTAATTTTTGTTGGAGTGAGGTATAACCAAGACAGGCGATTAAGGGCATAATCAGTATTAGCTTTTATCGTTTAATATCATTGACGACCACAAACTATAATAATAAAAATAGGTATTCTCTTGCGCGCACATTACTCATCATCCAAACGTTTTTCTAAACCTTTCTCCTTATTAGGCTTAATGCTCTTGTGCTTGTCATTTTGGTCAACACCGGCCATGGCAGCTTGCGGTGAGGCAGACAGTGCACCGGTTAAGTTTGGCTCATTAACGTGGGAGAGTGGTCAATTCATATCCTCGGTGCTGCAAATGATTGCAGAAGATGGTTATGGCTGTGATACTGAGTTAGTGCCAGGTACTGGGCCGGCGCTAGAGAGTGCGCTATCGCAAAATGACATACAAGTGATTGGTGAGCAATGGGTAGGGCGATCGCCAATTATGGAACAGGCGATTGCTTCAGGTAAGGCGGCGGTGATAGGTGATACTCTAGAGGGCGGAGCAACTCAAGGCTGGTATGTGCCAAATTATGTGATTGAGGATAATCCTGGGCTTAAAAGTTATCAAGACCTGCCCAAATACGCCCATCTGTTTACTGATCCTGAAAACCCATCTAATGCCCGTTTCTTAAACTGCCCAACTGGTTGGACTTGTGAAGTATTTAATACTCATTTGCTTAAAAATACTGGTTTGACCACAGCCAATAGTGATGGGGTTAAGTTTAATAATGTACACCCTGGTACCGGTGCAGCATTAGATGCAGCCATATCGTCCGCCTTTGAGCAGCGTAAACCATTGCTGTTTTATTATTGGCAGCCAACGGGCCTGATGGCCAAATATGACTTTGCCGAAATCCCTTTTGCCAAACACGATGAGCAGTGTTGGGATAAGCTACTGGATGCGAACAGTCAGACAGATTGTGTATCAGGTTTCCCCGTATCAAACTTAGGGGTTGCTGTCTCTACGCCTTTTATAAATAATTATCCAGAACTGGCCACCGCCTTTAAGAAGGTGCAATTTACTCCAGATACGTTAAATAGTGCTATTTTGGAGATGAGTGAAAACAAACGCAGTGGGGAGGAACAAGCTAAGCTATTTTTGCAACAAAACCCACAACTGTGGCAACAGTGGCTAACCCCTGAGGCAGCACAAAAATTAGCCGCAGCGCTTAGTGTGTCTTTAGACGGTCCTGCAGTCGATAGTGAGGGTAATGACGCTATTAATAGTGATGCCGCCGCCTTTAGCTGGTTCCCGAAGTGGTCATTTGAAAATCAATTAAATGACTCGCTCAGTTATGTGGTTCAAAACTTCGGCGATATCTTTCGCTCGATTAGCCAAGTAACGTTAACCTATTTATTGCTGCCGATAGAAAGGTTAATGACGATAGTGCCGCCTTGGCTGATTATTGGACTAGTGGCGCTGCTGGGCTGGCTAGCAACTCGCAAGCTGTGGTTTGCAGCGACCTGTGCGATAGGGCTGTTTTTAATCGGTGCATTTGGACTGTGGTCAGCATTAGTACAGACCTTAGCGCTACTGATTGTCTCAGTGATTGTTACCATGGTAATCGGCATTCCGATAGGTATATTGATGGCCGGTAGCAATCGTTTGCGCCGTATAGTCACGCCGGTGCTCGATGTGATGCAGACCATGCCAAGCTTTGTGTATTTGATTCCGGTGTTAATGCTATTTGGTATCGGTAAAGTACCGGCATTATTTGCGACCGTTATCTATGCGCTGCCGCCGTTAATTCGCCTGACCATGCTGGGCATCAAGCAAGTGCCGCATGAGATGGTAGAGGCTGGGCGCTCTTTTGGTAGTAATCATAAACAACTGCTAATTTGGATTAAATTGCCGCAAGCGCTGCCCAGTATTATGGCCGGTATTAACCAAGCCGTAATGATGTCGTTGTCGATGGTCGTATTGGCTTCTATGATTGGTGCGCCAGGGCTTGGCGAGGATGTACTGCAATCGATTCAGACGTTAAATATTGGTCAAGGCCTTCAGGCAGGGACAGCGATTGTGATTATGGCGATTATTATTGACCGCATTACTCAAGCCTTTGGTCAAGGACGACGCGCACGTGATGAACTGCGTCATCATAATAAAAACTAAACCATCTAAGCATAAAATAAGCTGAAAATTAGAATATAAAAACAACTTAATTGATAAAAAGAACACCGCTATGAGCCACATTCGATTAGAAAACGTCAGCAAAGTCTTTGATGTCAGTCCCAATAAAGCTGAACAAGCGCTAAAGCTCTTAGAACAAGGCATGAGTAGTAGGGAGCTGCGTGAGCAAACCGGCTATTCGGTGGGGTTATACGATATTAATCTCAGCATTGAGGCGGGTGAGCTGCACTGTATTATGGGGTTATCAGGCTCAGGTAAATCAACCTTGATTCGCCATATCAATCGTCTGATTGACCCCACAGAGGGCAAAATTTGGATAGATACTCAGCATAGCGTAGGTACGCCTGATTATTTAGACAGTGCTGAGCAGTTAGCCGATCAGCCTAATGTGATAAATGTGCTTAGTCTCAGCGATAAGCCGCTGCAACAGTTTCGCCAAAATAATGTTAGTATGGTATTTCAGCACTTTGGTCTAGTACCACACATGACGGTGATTCAGAATGTGGCTTATGGGTTGCGAGTTCGTAAGATGCCAAAATCTGAGCGTCACGAGATAGCGCGGTATTGGCTCAATGAAGTCGGGTTAGAGGGTGTAGAGAACAGTTATCCTGATGAACTCTCAGGCGGTATGCAGCAGCGAGTTGGTTTGGCACGTGCATTAGCAGTAAATACACCGATTATCTTAATGGATGAGGCTTTCTCAGCGCTTGATCCATTAATACGAGGTCAGCTGCAAGATCAATTGCTTGAGCTGCAGCACAAGCTGAACAAAACCATCGTGTTTATTACCCATGATATTGATGAAGCAGTTAAGCTCGGCAGTCGCATTAGTATCTTAAATGGCGGTCGTCTGGTACAAACCGGTACACCGCAGCAATTGCAGGACAATCCCGCTGATGCCTATGTTGAGCGCTTTATGGTGGCGAAAGGATAGTATAAATCCAAAATTAGTAAAGATGTCTTTAAGTCAGGTGTCTTTAAGTAATGTTTACAAGCCCTGCTGTTTTGTTGTATCCAGCCTACAATTTTGTGTTCAGATTACAATCTTTAGCAACAATAACAGTCATCACTGTATCATTTTTTTATACCCTATTAGGCGCTATTTTCTTTATACTATACTGTCTACGCAATAGTGTTAAGTGTAATGAAGATACCAGCGACATAACTCATTAAACACGGCATCAAATATCCTCTTAAACATAAAACCAAACACCCATTTAAATGTAATATAAAGCATTCATAACAATGAAAACTAAATAGACAGTAAAGCCTACCATGATAATAAACAATCAAGCTAAATCTAAAACCAAAGCAAGCAAATCAATAGTGTTAATAGCGACAGTGATGCTTAGCACCAGCCTATTACCAGCCTGTGGCAATGTCAATCCAGACAACCGTTCAGCGCACAGTACCCAAACTGCTAACAGTGGCAAAACCAGCCGTGATATGCTGCCCACAGATGTGCTCAATCAATTAAATGCCTTACCGCAGTTGACTGAAGGACTGGGCAATACTGGGGCAGATGTACTAGACCCGACCAAACCGACCTTAGTGAAGTTTTGGGCAAGTTGGTGTCCGCTGTGCTTAGGGACACTTGAGGAGACTGAAACTTGGCGTAAAGATGCCGCCTTTGCGGGGCTGAACGTGGTGACGGTCGCCAGTCCTGGTCATCTAAATGAAAAAGAGTCAGCAGATTTTACCCAGTGGTATGCTGGCGTGCAGACAGATTATCCGCAGCTGCCAGTATTGATTGATAACTCAGGCAACTTAATTAAACAGATGGGTGTGCAAGTGTATCCAAGTTGGGCAATTTTGGATAAGCAGGGCAATTTAGTGCGTCTGATTAAAGGTAATCTGACTGAAGAGCAGGCTTATGCTTTGGCGGAAAACGCCGACAATGACTTTGCAGATCTTAAAAACAGCAAAGCCAAACCGGCTCAAGCAGGGGTTGAGTCTAGCCAAAGCGCCAAATCAGATGCGCCTAATAATAAAAATGGTGTCTATTACAATTCTGATGGTGCACCGATTAATACCAAGACCATTTATTTGGCCGGTGGCTGCTTTTGGGGATTAGAAGCCTATATGGAGCGGGTCGATGGGGTAGTGGATGCGATTTCTGGTTATGCCAATGGCAATCCTAAATACCAAGATCCCAGCTATGAACAAGTGATAGCCGGCTCAGGTCACGCTGAGACCGTTAAAGTGGTCTATGACGCCGATAAAATCGATTTGGAAACGGTTTTAAAGTATTATTTGCGTGTTATCGATCCGACCAGTTTAAATAAACAAGGCAATGATAGAGGTGTACAATATCGTACTGGTATTTATTACACTGATGCGAGTGATAAAGCGGTGGTTGAACAAGCGCTACACTCCATTGAGTCAAAGTACAGCAAGCCGATTGTAGTAGAGAATAAGCCATTACAAAACTTCTCATTAGCCGAAGAGTATCATCAAGATTATTTGGCCAAAAACCCTAATGGCTATTGTCATATTGATATCAGTTTAGCCGATGATAAGATTCAACCAAGTAGCAAAACAGCCAAACTTGCGCCAGCCAATACAATAGCTGAAGCGTTAGATCCCAAACGCTATGCCAATTTTGATAAAAACGCATTAAAAAACACCCTGACCAAATCACAATATGAGATTACCCAAAAGGCAGGTACCGAGCGTGCCTTTAGCCATGAGTACGATCATTTATTTGCGCCTGGCATTTATGTAGATGTGGTTAGCGGTGAGCCGTTATTTTTATCGACCCATAAGTATGATTCAGGCTGTGGCTGGCCAAGCTTTTGGCAGCCGATTGCGCCTGAAGTGATTACTGAGCATGAAGATAATGCGTATAATATGGTGCGTACCGAAGTGCGCTCACGAGTAGCAGACTCGCACTTAGGTCATGTGTTTAATGATGGTCCAAAAGACAAAACAGGGCTACGCTATTGTATTAATGGTGGGGCGTTGCAGTTTATTCCTGTGGATAAGATGCCACAATCTGGCTATGGCGTGTTTGTCGACCAAGTTAAGGTCAAATAATAAGTCTAATGACAACCGGTCTATATAACAATAAACCATGTAGCAATCAGTCAAATAATAAGAAATAGTGAGTTATGAATACGTTGTGATTACGTTATGAAGTTGTCGTTTAAGCGGTTGCAAACCGACTCATTGCTGGTGTTGTCGGTATTTATCGTTGCCTCCTGTGGTCTAGCCTATGAGTTAATTGCTGGGGCTTTAGCAAGCTATGTGCTCGGCGATTCTGTTCTACAGTTTTCGACCATCATTGGTACTTATCTATTTGCGATGGGTATCGGCTCACATTTATCCAAATATGTGCCTGAAGATAAGGTGTTACAGCGCTTTATCGAGATTGAAATATTGGTTGGGTTAGTCGGTGGTCTATCAGCTATCGGACTGTTTTTGGCATTTGCATGGCTACCAACGTTTAAGACGATCCTATATGCGCTGGTGGTCTGTATTGGTACCTTGGTGGGTATGGAAATCCCACTGGTAATGCGCATTTTTAATTCGCAAAAACAAGCCTTTCATGAGCTGGTCAGCCGAGTACTTACCTTTGATTATCTAGGCGCTTTAGCCGTGTCTTTGCTGTTTCCATTAGTGCTAGCGCCTATGTTAGGTCTGGCTCGATCAGCGGTGTTGTTTGGTATTTTGAACGTAATGGTTGCCGGTTGGACAGCTTGGCATTTTTACCCTAAAGTGGCAGTGCTTGCGACTCAAGGGTTAAGTATTAGTGAGCAAAAACAGCAGCGTGCGACACATGCCAAAATAAGAAGCCGGCTGATTATGCGTATTCTGGTAGCAATGATATTGCTGCTGATAGGCTTAATCTTCGCTGATCGTTTGGTGGGACTATCGGAACAAAAGCTATTTAAAGCGCCGGTTATCTTTGCGACCAATTCTCCGTATCAGCGTTTGATTGTTACCGAAAAGAGCGGCCATTTACAGCTGTTTTTAAATGGCAACTTGCAGTTTTCTACTCGAGATGAATACCGCTATCACGAAGCCTTAGTGCATCCGATTATGCAAAAGTTAAGCGATAGCACCAAAGCGACCAAGCCGAAACTGGATGTGCTTATTTTGGGCGGCGGTGATGGGATGGCGGCGCGTGAGGTTCTAAAGTATGATACGGTCAATCATATTACTTTGGTTGATTTAGACCCAAAGATGACGCAGTTTTTTGCCAATACGCCAAGATTTCAAAAGCTTAATAATAATTCGCTTAATGATCCAAAAGTGAGTGTGATTAACGCTGATGCTTATAAGTGGCTTGAGGACAATGAAGACACATTTGATGCCATTATTATCGATTTACCGGACCCGTCACACTATAGCTTAGCCAAGCTGTATTCTGAGCCAATGTATCATTTGGTCAATGACCATTTAACGGGGGAAGGACTGGTGGTGGTGCAGTCGACCTCACCTTATTATGCACCAAAATCATTCTGGTCAATTGATAAGACGTTACAAGTCTCAGGGTTTAAGACCACACCGTACCATGCTTATGTGCCCTCTTTTGGCGAGTGGGGATTTATTGTAGGCAGTCCGAATACGACCTTTGTGCCACCTACCCACTATGATTTACCAATGGCCTTTTTAACTCCCTCTGTCAGCCGTGAGATGTTTACCTTCCCGCCAGATATGCAGCCGATTGAGGTTGAGCCCAACACCTTAGATAAGCAAATACTGGTGCATTATTATGTGCAAGACTGGTCAGATGAATAGGGCAGTCCAGCAGGTAGTATTAATAGGCAAAAGAGAGCGATGAAAGTGAGGGGGGTTTTAGCATTCATCAAACAAAATTTGCTAGAACTCGATAGCCTATAGTAAGGTTGATGAATGCTAGTAGATAGCAATAGTAAAAATAAAACTAAGTGATTAAATGAAAAATAGCCTAAGCATTAAAAACGATGCTAATACCAACGCCGATACCAATACCAATGCCAATGCCAACCTAAGCCAAGTAAGCCATCCGTCTCATCCAGAATCCAATCCGATGACAGGTAAGCATATTTTGGCAGAATTTTGGCAATGTCAGTGCGCCCCCGAGTTATTAACCAGCACCCAGCCATTATTGCGCTTATTAACTGAGGCGGTAGAGCAGGCAGGGTTAACCTTGGTTGGTCAAGCAGTACATGAGTTTGAACAGTACGTAGCCGAAGGTGATGAGCAGGATAAGACTGATTTAAAGAATGTCAGTGAGGAATCAACTACTCAGACGCAAACCAGTGGCGTGACGTTAACCTTATTGCTTGCTGAATCACACTTATGCTTGCACACTTGGGGCGAATATCAGACGGTGACCATGGATGTCTATGTATGTAATGTGGCTAATGAGAATAGCTCAAAAGCAGATGCTTTATTTAATGCCTGTTTGCAGCTATTTGAGCCAAAGCAGCACCATGTTAACAGTGTTTCACGACAGCATCAGATTCCGAACAACTTTCAACAGTAAATCATTGTAATTACTTTAGTATATAGTAAGGGTCACTGATATAAAGTAGCTAGCCAAAGCAGGGATGATTTTATCTAATGGCTATCTGGTGCTTATCTATATCTCGTGCTTATCTGATAGTTAGCAAGTGAATATCCTAGCTAGCATGTTGCTTAATCTCAATAGGCAGTGTTAAGCTGTCAATTATTCGACCCTTTTTTATTTAGCCTCTTTTACTTATTTTTTAGACTTATTTTGATAGGTAGTAAGCTAAATATTTAGGCGCTCATAGTGATATATAAACATGCTTATATCTAAGAACCTGTATTCACAAGCTATAATTGGCTCTTTTTGCCTAAAACAAGCCACTACTTTGTTAAAATTCGGCTCGAATAGAATGACTATTCAACCCAATTTTGCCTCGTATTGTCTCATTTTATTCTAAAAATACCATAACTGTAGCTTATGAATACAGGTTCTAAAACCTACCTTTAAAATAAGTAAAAAGCTTAGGACATAATACATGCAGACTATTGACAGTTTACAAACCGAACTCCTTTACTACGCCTTCTACTTTGGTGGTAGTGTGGTGATGCTGATTTTGTTTGCCGTCATTTATATGGCCATCACTCCTTATGATGAAATCGCCCTCATCCGCAAAGGCTCAGGCGCTGCTGCCATTAGCTTTGGCGGAACAATGATTGGCTTCTCACTGCCTTTAGCGGCCAGCGCCATTTATAACACCGGATTTATGGCGTTTATCATTTGGAGCGCTATCGCTATGGTAGTACAGATTGCCGGCTATTTTATTATGGTTAAAGTCATTGGTAATGTGCCAGAGCATATTCGACTAAACAATGTGGCCGTTGGCGGTTTATTAGGTATTAGCGGACTGGTACTGGGTATTATTAATGCCGGTATTTTATCTTAAAAGCAGGACACGCCCTAAACATATTAAAAGAAATTCATAATGAATGACTGATGGCAGACATGCACTACATGCTTAAATATCAGTCGGAACAGTCAACGATAGAAATTTTATAAATCAATACAAAGGATAGAGATCATGGGTCTTAGAAGTTTTATTAAAAAGCAATTTATTGATGCCATCGAGTGGGATTGGCAAGATGACGATGTATTAATGTGGAAGTTCCCTATGGCGGATAATGAAATCCAAAGTGGTGCTTCATTAACCGTACGTGATGGGCAAGTGGCGGTGTTCATTAACGAAGGTCAAATCGCTGATATCTTTACTGCTGGGCGTTATGAGCTGACAACCGAAACCTTACCGGTTATGACCAACTTAAGAAACTGGCGCATGGGTTTTGATTCTCCATTTAAATCTGATGTGTTGTTCTTCAGCACTCGCCTGCAGCAAGGCCGTAAATGGGGCACAGCGCAGCCAGTGACTGTACGTGATTCAGATTTTGGTATGGTTCGCTTGCGTGCCTTTGGTATGTATTCGTACAAAATTAACGACGTGACTCAGTTCTATCAGACCATTACTGGTATGAATGACGGCTACCGTGCAGAGCAAATCGAACCACAGCTGCGTAACTTAATCGTTTCGGATTTGGCGTCAGGCTTGGGTAAAAGCCAGGTAGCGTTTATTGACTTAGCGGCAAACCAAGGACTGATGGGCGATGAAGTAAAAAAAGAGCTACAGCCTGATTTTGCTAAATATGGTTTATCAATCGAATCGTTTGTGGTCGAAAACGTATCATTGCCAGAAGAGCTACAGAAAACATTGGATAAGCGTATTTCAATGGGTATGATTGGTGATATGGATGCCTATACTCGTTATCAAACGGCCGAAGCGATTCAACATGCCGCCAAAAACGAAGGCGGTATGGCAGGTATCGGTGCCGGTCTAGGCGTTGGTATGAACATGGGTCAGGTGATGAGTGAGGCAATGGCACCTAAAGCTGAGCAACAGCAGCCACAACAAGCCGCACAACAGCAAGCAGCGCCGCAACAAGATGCAGCTGACTTTACAGCGAAACTTAGCCAGCTAAAAGGATTACTTGACCAAGGTCTTATCAGCCAAGCAGATTATGATGAGGCGAAAACGAAGATTCTAACTCAGTTGACTCAATGATAGATAAAAACACCCCAGCTAATAGCGACAAAAAACCAGCGCCCAAGCTGCCCAGTAACTTCAATGTATTGACGTTTACGGCAGCTTGTCCATCTTGTGGTGCGCCGGTAGAATTTGCCTCACCAGGCTCAGTAATGGCGGTATGTGAATATTGCCAGACCACAGTGCTGCGTGAAGGCGATGCGCTCAAAGCTCAAGGCAAGCAGTCGCTAACGATTGAGGATTACTCGCCACTACAAGTCGGTAGTGTGGGTCGTTTTGAATCAAGCGATTTTGCTGTGATTGGTCGTGTCCAGTTGCAGTATGGACAAGGCGTGTGGAACGAGTGGTATGTACAGTTTGCCGATGGACGTAGTGGCTGGTTGTCTGAAGCATTAGGTCAGTATAGTTTAACGATTGGACAGGGTGAGACGAGTCAATTACCCGCTTATGATGATTTGGCGATTAATGATAACGTCAATTTTAAAGACACCGTTTATCAGGTCAATGATAGACGTGAGGCTTATGCTATTGCTGGCGAAGGCGAGCTGCCTTTTGTGGTCGGTGAAGGCTGGCAAACTTGGGTTATTGATGCTCAGTATAAACGTGATTTTATTACCTTAGATTATGCAGAGGAGGGTCCAGACTCTTCTCCTGTGGTGCATCAAGGGCAGGCAATAGAGCTTGGCGCACTGAATATGCAGATGCTTAAAGATGACAGGCAGATTAATGAGCAAGTCAGTCAATCATCTTCTGCAGGATCAGGTGATTCGATTGCGCTTAGCAAAATTGATTGTCCCAATTGTGGTAGCCCGATACCTTATGTGGCAGGCGCCACCGAATATTTAGTGTGCCCAGCTTGTCATAGCGAAAGCAAATTGAGTGGCAGTAAAGCTGAGCTTATTGCCATGCATTCGGCAATGCAGCACTTCGAGAGTAGCTTGCCGCTGGGTGCTAAAGCGCGTATTTCTGCAGCAGATATTATTGATGTTGGTGAATTTGCCATAACTGATACCAAGCGAGCAGAGGCTGATGGCTATCATGATTATGTGGTTATCGGTATTATGCGCTTACAAGAGGTGGGAGAATTCGCCTCTTGGACAGAATATCTGCTATATAGCTTAACAGATGGTTTCTTATGGCTATCTGAGGAGTCTAGCGGCTGGTATGTTGCACGAGTATTAAGTGAAATGCCAGTAGCTGAACGTGGCCAGCTCATCTATAACGATAAGCAGTGGCGCCAAGTGGACTTAGGTTATCGCAATCGTGTTACTTTTGCGATGGGTGCCTTTAACTGGCAAGTTAAGACTGATGACAGCGATTTACTGATTGATTATACCAATGGCGATGAGCTCATTACATCGGAGCAAACTGAGCGTGAAATTACTTACACGCATGCTAAGCCAGTGCCTTATAGCAAGCTTGAGCAGTGGTTTGGTAGCTATCTGAGTCAAAATGATGCAGATTTAGCGCGCCATGGCTTTACTAATGAAGGCAGCCTAAAAGGTATGCTCACTTGGCATGCTATTTTGCAAGTGGCTGTTTGGATTTTGGCTGGTGGTTCACTGATTGTCGGTATTATTGGTGCTATTTTGATTTACATCGTTTATTTTAGGGCAAGTGAATCCGAGAAAAATGACGTCAGTGAAGAGGTTGTTACCAGTCCGTTTAGCTACCATTCAGCGGGCGTAAAAGGCCTTTCTGTGGTCATTATTGTACTGGCACTGATTGTAAGCTTTATGATTGGTGCCGCTTCAAGGCCTGCAGCAACTGGGCCAAATCCAGATGAAGAAGCAGCAACGACACGTGGCGGTGGTGGTCTAATCATCATTCCAGGCGGCTTTGGTGGCGGTAGTAGCAATAGCGGTGGCAGCAGCGGCCGCACGGGCTATAGCTCAGGCGGGTCCCATAAGTAAGGGATAATTCAATCTCCAAAATAAAAAGGGTGAGTCATTAAATGATTCACCCTTTTTTATTAATCGACTTTAATCATTAATTAATCATGGGTATACAGCGCTTATAACGATTTTATTTGAATTCGATTATCATTATTGTCAGTAGACTGATTGCCCATGGTCAACTCCGAAGTAGCTTGTCTTGCAGCAAAACCTTTAGACAGTGTTTGCCGAATTTCAGCCAGTTTATGCTGTCTGTCATCGCGGTAAAATAGGTTAAAGCTTTCAAAAGGAATCATCTTACCATCAGGCTGCGCAAAGTGAATGCAGGACTTTTTTAATGCTCGGATATCTAAGTTTTGAGCATCCATAAACTGTACAATCATAACTCGAAATACGTTATCGTAACTTAAATGCGGCGCATCAATTTTAGGTAAGCAGCACAGTAATTCAGATAAGCAGTCCGCTTGCGATTCTGGGGAATGGTTGGTGCTTAATACTTTAAATAGTTGCTGTTTTGCTTGAGCTTGTACCTCTGGGTTTTGCTCAAATAAGATGGTATTACCACCACCATTCATAATAATATCTGGGGTCAGATAGCGGGTGAGTGGTGCAACGTGAGCTTGTGCAGTATTTGTGGAAGTCTTATTCGGCGTAGATGCATCATCATAAGTCTTCAATGCATAACCCATGGCTAGCGTATCGGGATTACAAGGCACAGGCACGATATCTTGCAAAGTGAAGACAGTCGACTGTTCGGCAATTTTACGGCGCAGCTCTGAGACGGTTAGACGCTGTTTACTGCTATCAAGCATCGCCTCGTCTAATGCTACGCGCCCCGATTCTGAGAGTGGCTGAAAACTCACCCCACGTACGCAGCGATATTGAAGACCATGCTTAATAATATTGCCCAGCTGCGTGTCATTAAGTCCCTTCTTAATGGTGGCAACTAAGGTGGTCGACAGATTATGCTGCTCTAAGTTGGCCAATGCTTGTTGATGAATTTTGGCCAGTTTTGCGCCGCGCAGTGCCTGCATATGGGCATCATCAAGCGAGTCAAATTGAAGATAAATCTCTAATCCTTGGACTTTATTCGGTTGCTGCGCTTTGGGCGTTTTATTGCTAGGGGCCTGCTTGAGGCGATACGCATAGTCAGCAAGCTTTGCCACAAACTCAGGCTCTTTGGCCAATCGAATACCATTGGTATTAATCATAATATGGCGAATAGGCAGCGTCTGCATATAATCCAATATCTCAAACAGCTGCGGGTGCATGGTTGGCTCGCCGCCGGATAATTGCACCACGTCAGGCTCACCCTCACAAGCCACGACAGTATCTAGCATGGCTTTGACGGTATCAAGAGACTTATGTTGATAAGAGAGGTGAGGCAAATTGGCTTCACGGCTCATGCCCGAATCGGCAAAGCATACTGGGCAATCTAGATTACACACATCGGTGATTTCAACAATACTTAGACAAGAGTGCTGCATATGGTCAGGACACAGTCCGCAGTCGTAAGGACAGCCATATTGCATGGGCGTAGCAAAGTATTCAGGCATCTCAGGACGTTTAACATAGACTTCGCGGCAGCTGCGATAATAGTCCACATCATCCATAATAAGCACCCGCTCTTTGCCATGAGTGGGGCACCATTTATCCATATAAACCTGATCATTTTTAAAGATAACCTTGGCTTCTACAGGGTACAAGCAGGTAGCGCAAACGGAGCTTGTGGTATCGTAAAACTCATAAGGGCGATTTTTGCGAGACATAAGCGGAGACTGCCTTAAATAAAAAGATAAAAATAACTGGGTTAAGCGATTAATGGATGATGATAATAAGCATATAGCTTTCTGATATCTCTAATAACCCAAGGGCTATAGACAATTAGCGCTAGTATACACGCCCACTGAATGCCAGATAGGCCGAGCCAATAAGCGTAGGGCACAGGTTTGAAGCCATCTATGAATAAGCGCCATAGCATATAACTGACAAACAATAACTTAAAGCTAAGCCCGCTGACAGGTTTTAATTTGGGGTAGGTCATGTAAAAAAAGAGCAGCATGGTCACAGCCCATAGCATGTCATAAACCTGTGTGGGATGGCGCAATATGCCATCACCGAAATCTATTCCCCACGGTAGGCCAGTGGCTACGCCAAAAGTACCGTCATTAAGTCCTGCCAAAAAACAACCTATTCGGCCGACGATTAAACCTAAACAAAAGGGGATGATAAATAAATCCCCTGTCGAATGTTTGATGCCTGCCAGTTTTTTGGCAATCTCAATACCAATTAGACCACCCATCATGCCGCCGACAATAGTCTGACCGAGCGCTAATGATAACCAGCCAAATTGCGCCCAAGCTTGTGGTACTTCGATTAAGAATAATAGCTTATTGCCGACTGCAGCACCTAAAATACAGCCTAAGGCGACCGCAAAATTGCCTTTAGACAGTAGGCTAGCATGTTGGACGTTAGCTTGTTGAGTATCGATTTTTTGAATAATGGCGGACTGAGTAGTAGGGGTGCTGTGCGATGCGGGTAGGACTTGCTGTTTGGCCTGACTTTTATTTACTTGATGCTTTTTTATGAGACGATAGCTCTGCACACCGACCAATAAAGCAAGCCACTCAAATATAAAATGCAGTATGTGAGCAGTCTGTGGCGATAAAGGCGTATAGGCAAATACCATGCAGCTATCCAGTTTAATAGTGTCAATTGGCCAGTCAAAATTAATGAATCATTAGTTTGGTTCAAATAGAGTGATTACTGATAATGACTTAATTTATGGGCATGTCAGGTTTTAACCACTTAACAAGATTAGACCGAAGCAACTGCCCAGCCCGACCACACCAAATAATGTATAGGCGAGCAAGAATTTGGCTGCTTTCTCATAATATTTGGTCTGTTCAGTTTTTTGCTTACTAACATAACCTATGAGAGCAAACACAATAGCCACTAGCAATAGTATCTGTGCAAGCCCCATTAACCCAACGATTAAAAAAGAGATAATATCACTCATATTTACTCCCTATTAACAATAGGGTTATATTAACGTATTTTAGTGATAATAACAGACCCTTCTCAATGACAGTTATGTTAAACGCATAGGCGCTTTAATGAACCATATTATCAATAACCAACGACTGCTGAATCAACACGTCTAGGATCTGTCGAGCCATATTTGCCCTCAGGCGTCACCATAATCGATTGAGTAGAACCCATTGTAGATTTTGGTGTGATGGTATGTCCCATCGATTTGAGTTTATTGATTGTATCTACATTTAAGGCTTTTTCAATACGAATTTCATCAGGCATCCACTGATCATGGATACGCGGTGCATGAGTGGCTTCAGCGATATTCATATCGTGGTCGATGACGTTTGAGATCACCTGAGTCACTGTGGTAATAATACGGCTACCACCTGGACTGCCCGTAACAATGTATGGCTGACTGTTTTTGAATACAATCGTTGGACTCATTGACGATAAAGGGCGCTTACTAGCGGCAACGGCATTGGCTTCATTACCTAATAACCCATAAGCATTAGCAGTACCCGGCTTAGCCGAGAAGTCATCCATCTCGTTATTTAGCAGAATACCTGTGCCTTCAGCGACCAAGCCCGTGCCGTAAGAGAAGTTTAAAGTATAGGTGTTGGCAACCGCATTACCGTCTTTATCGACGATGGAGAAGTGAGTGGTTTCTTCACTTTCATACGGCATTGGATTGTTAGGTTTGAGTTGGCTTGCTGGTGTGGCTTTATCAGGATTGATTTTAGACCTTAATTGCTGTGCATACGCCTTAGATGTAATGCCAGTCAAAGGCACATCCACAAAGTCTGCATCACCTAAATACTCTGCACGGTCGGCATAAGCTAACTGCATCGCCTCTGACATAAGGTGAATGGTTTGGGCGCTATTGTGGCCGTAATCTTTAAGCGGGTAGCCTTCTAATATATTGAGAATCTGTACGATATGAGCGCCACCAGAGGACGGCGGCGGCATTGAAGCAATCTCATAGCCACGATAGGTACCGCGAACAGGGTCACGCATTACAGCTTTGTAATCTGCAAAATCTTGCATACTCATGATACCGCCTGCGTCATTAACAGCTTTCACGATTTGCTGAGCGGTTTTACCTTGATAGAATCCAGTTGCGCCTTGTGTCGCAATGCGCTTTAAAGATTCGGCAAGCTCAGGCTGATGAAAACGCTCACCAACCTCGTAAGCGCTGCCATCAGGCTTAAAGAAAATCTTAGCACTGCTTGGCCATTTTTTGAGTCTATCTTCTAATGCATTTAATGAATCAGCAAGCCCCGGCGTCACTTCGATACCGTTTTCGGCCAAATCTATCGATGGCGCCATCACTTTGTCAAGCGGCATCGTACCAAACTGCTCAAGAGCGGTGACCAAACCTGCGACTGTGCCTGGTACACCAACGGCCAAGCCATGGAAGCGTGAAAGCTCTGAATCTGCTTCACCATCTGCCCCTAAATACATATCTTTATAGGCTTTAACAGGGGCTTTTTCACGATAATCTAGAGCAACCGTTTTACCTGTTTTGGCATCATAAATCATCATAAAGCCGCCCCCACCAATGTTACCAGCACGTGGTAGCGTGACTGCTAAAGCGAAGCCGACAGCAACTGCAGCATCGACTGCATTACCACCGTCTTTTAAGATTTGCAGGCCAACTTCTGAGGCCAAAGCTTCTTGCGCGGCTACCATGCCATTTTTGGCCCATAATGGATGATGAATAGCATCTGGTGAAAATATGGCAACGTCTGCTGAAGATTGACCTTGCGTCATCGCCTGTTGCTCCGATGTGCTGAGCGCTTTATAAGTTTTGGTTTCAGATATCTCTAATGGCTTTACTTCAGCACTGGCCAGCGTGGTCATCCCCAAGCTTAAACTGATTAAAGTTGTGATGATAAGTCTCTTGTGAGGATGGATTTTTGAATTTGCTTTATTAATAGTCATTTTGTTTTCTCACTTCCTTGTTGAGTGGCCTGCTTGTTGAGTGGCTGGTTTATTAATCATAGTCTTGATTTTGCTTGTTGATTCCTTGTTCTCAATCAATTTCAACAATACATAATATCTAGATATCATGTGCAAGCTCTGGATATTGGGTCGCATCTTTAGCATTTAGTACACGTTCAAGAGGCTCTGTCATATCGCTTCTGGCTTTATCGATTGAATAATTAAAGGACTGGTAAATAGACTGAGTGTTACCATTAAATGCTTTGGCATCCTGCATCAATCCGTTTAGACCCTTTTTCAAAGATATTGATGTCAGTAATAACTGTAGCATTAGAATGGGCTTGTGATGAGGTTGTATTGTTAACGATGGTGAAGATAAGCAGCTGATGGTAATTTTTTTACATCTACATTACCTAAGTTAGCAGCAGCCTATATGTGTAAAGTTATAGCCAGTGACGGTAACAGTTGTTACTAATAAGGTGGATAATAAAAGTTTAGGCTTCTTAAGTTTCAGAGTTATCCTATGTATTTATGTGAATTTTAAATTATTTCAGCGATTAAAGTGTTGTCCTAGCTTCAAGCAAGTGGCCAGCTGATAAGCCGTTTGCGCCACATTAGAGTAAGCGCCTGCCAGTATATTTTCTAATTTATCAAGCTTTTGAATACTAGGTAGAACAACGTCAAATGGTGCGTTATCAAAAACTGGGCTTTCGGTGTGGTTTTGAGCACTCAAGTTACGATCAACGCTTCCACAAATAGCCATAACAGGCAGGCTCGGGTCAATAGCTTTGGCTCGAAATGCTACACCACTGGCGACTTTACCCATAGCAGTTTGAGCATCAAGTTTACCTTCACCGGTAATGACTAAGTCAGCATTCGCTAAGTGCTGGTCTAGTTGAATAGCTTCAGCAATCGTATCAAATCCTGATTTTAATTCGGCTTGGCAGTAAGCCATAAATGCAAAACCTAAGCCACCTGCTGCACCTGCGCCCTCAACCTTGTCACAGTTTGCGTTGATGTTGTGAGCGCCAGTTGAACTAACAGCAACAGATTCTGTCACAGACGCAAAATGAGCCAGCGCTTTATCCAAATGGAGCACGTCATCAGAAGAGGCGCCTTTTTGCGGACCAAACACATGACTTGCGCCAGTAGGGCCACACAGTGGACTGGTCACATCACAAGCCACCGTAATTTTAGCAGTAGACAGTAAGTCTTTTAAACTTGAGAGGTCGATAGTGTGAATATCAATAAGATTTGCACCGCCTGCACTTAACAGATTGCCATTAGCGCCAGATATTTTGACCCCTAACGCTTGTAACATGCCAATACCTGCATCGTTGGTCGCACTACCACCAAGCCCAATAAGCAGTTGCGTGGCGCCTTTGCCAATGGCATTCGCTATCATTTCACCGACACCGTAAGTGGTCGTAATCAATGGATTGCGCTCACTTGGTGTTAATAAGTGCAATCCGCATGCTTCAGCGACTTCAATAATCGCCATACCATCATCAGTTAAAAAGTATTTGGCAGTGATGGGCCGCATCAAAGGGTCATGCACTTTAAGTTGTTGCCACTCGCCGTCTAATACATAGGATAAGACACTTGAAGTACCTTCTCCGCCGTCAGCCAGTGGCAATAAGTGATATTCTGCATTAGGATAAACCTGGCTAAAGCCTTCTTTAATAGCGTTACAGACATCAATAGCGTCTAGGCTTTCTTTAAATGAGTCTGGTGCGATTAGAATATTCATTAAGCGCCTTAGCTTTACAGGTTTATCTATAACAGCAAGTCAGATTACTCAGCTGAACTCTCAGTTTCAGTCGCATCATCCTGACTAGGCTCATCTTCTACAACCTCTTCGTCAAAAGCGGCATCAAGCGCTTGTTGTACCGCTTCAATACGTGCTTGACATACTTTATAAGCGGCGATGGACTGCTCAACTGTATTCATCAGGTTGTCGATGTCGGGCTCATTTGAGTTTTGTAATTCTTCGGCATTGGTTTTTAGAATTTGATAGGCGTCTTTGAATGTTTTTGGGGTCGCTTTTTTACGAGTACGTGTGGCCATAATAGAATCCTTATAATGATAAAAGTTAATATGTTTTGAGAGGGTAGATTAAAAATCAATATAAAAGTGAAGCAGATTGTAGCTTGGGTTTAACTCTGGTCAGTTTCGGTAGAATCCGTATCCGTATCCGCATCTGGATATTTATTGACAGCATAAACCACTGCATTTAACTCACCGTCGCTCATGGCCACTTTAATAAAGTCACCTTTTTCAACGCTAGCGACTGAGTTTAGGTATTTATCTTCTGAGTTTTGAACAAAGGCATAACCTTGGTCAAGCAGGCGGGCAGGGTTTTGAATTAAGACCACTTGCTGATAATAACGCACTTGTTGGGCGGCATCAGAAAGCAGCTTACGACTGCTTTCTTTGGTGGTTTGATGCAGTGCATCAATCGAAGTACTGGCACGTGATAAGTGGCTATAGCTCATTTGCTGAATACGCTGCAAGTTGGATTCGGTTGTCATGCTTGCTTCACGCAATTGAAACTTGGCATGTTGCTCAATGCTATGAAAATGGCGGTCACTTAGATGTTGCCAACGCTGCAGGTTATGGGTGCTTAGACTTTGGATGGATGAGAATTGACGCTCGGTACTTATAGCCGCATGAGTTAACTGTTGTTGGCTAATACGCTGAATGGCATCAGCATAGCCTTGAGTACGCTGCATCAGGCTGGCAAGGTGATTAACGATACCGGCAATCACCTTTGATGGCGTGTCAAAACTGGTATGCGCAATCTCATCTAAAATGACACTGTCACGTTCATGACCGATACCAACCCATACAGGAATAGGCTGTTCGGCAACCAAAGCAGCTAATTCATAATCGTTCAGATAGGCTAGGTCGCCAACTGCACCGCCGCCACGAATAATCACCATGACATCGGGCAGGCAATCGTATTCTTTTTTAAAGGTGAGCATGCCTTTGGTAATGGCGTGACGTATCTCTTTGGGCGCATGATTGCCTTGGAATGTGGCATAATGATAGTGGAAGTGACAAGCACCGGTGCGCTGCAGCGTATCGGCATCGGCTCGGAAGTCGCCAAGTCCAGCAGCCTTTTCGGGCGCAATAACCAACACATGCTCAATATCAAATGGGGTAGGCACTTGCTTGTTTAAGCTGAGTAGGCCTTCAGCGCTAAGTCGTTCCAACATGGCTGCATATTGGCGAGCCAAGTCACCTAAGGTATAACTGGGATCAATGTCATTAATGGTTAATGAAAACCCGTAGAGCGGATGGAAGTTTGCTGTTACATTAAGTAGAACAGTAACGTCACGCTCTAACGCCATACCAGTAGCACGTTCAAACTTAGCCAATACACGTGCCGCTTTAAATCGCCATAAGTTACCTCGGCAACTGGCGATAACTTTGCCATCGTCGTCTTTTTCGGCCAGTTCAAAGTAATAATGCCCGCCCTTGCTGGACAAGTTACGAATCTCCGCTTTAACCCAAACGCTGTGGCTAAAAGTTTCTTTGACCACCAGCTCAACCGCTGCCAGATAATCGCTGAGTCTGAGTACGGTGTTTTCTAACTCATCGGCTACAGGATCAATTAGCTCATCGCTGTCAAATTTTTCGGCATCAAAGCCTGTGTCAGCTGATGGGAGAGAGTCGAGGCGAGATAAGTCTGGCTTAGGCATAGTATCAGTCTGTATCAGAGAGGTGGATTTTATAATTATTATGCTTGTTTAGTAAGCAGAAGGGTATTATAGCCAGTATGACATCAATCTCAACTTTTGGTTGTGGTAAGTTGCCATTATCAATTGATTATATTTGAAGTGAGAAAGGGATAGTTATTCTATGTTAGAAGTGATGAAGCGCGTCAAAAATAGGTAGCCTAATGGTAAACTTTGCAATAAATTTCATCTGCTTTTTCAGTCTGTTATAGAAATAAAAGCCTGAATGTATTACAGTGGATGTATGACAACAACCGATTATATACTCCTCAAAAAAGGACTTTAAAATGATAAATAACTATAACGCCGCCCCGCAAGCCTATAACTTCCCTCTTACCATTAAGCAGTTATTAAACCGCTCAAAAGTCACCTCTCAGAATGAAGAAATTGTTTATGCGGATAAAAAACGCATGACCTATAGCGAGCTGTTTACGCGTATTGCGAAGCTTGCAAATGTATTGGATGGTCTAAATCTTGAGAAAGGCGACGTGATTGCGGTTATGGACTGGGACAGTCACCGCTTTTTGGAATCTTACTTTGCGATTCCGATGTCGCAGTATGTGCTACAGACCGTTAATATTCGATTGTCCCCAGAGAAAGTGCTGTACACCATCAACCATGCCAAGCCGAAAGTGTTACTGCTAAACTCTGAGTTTGCGCCGATGGTGAAGGATTATCAGTTTGAGAACTCATCTATTGAGCATATCATTTGGCTTGATGACAATGGCACCAGCAGTGAGGGGGTGTTTGGTATCAATCAGGAGCGTTTGCTTGGTGAATATGAAGCGCTGCTTGCCGATGCCAGTGATGAGTTTGAGTTTCAAGACTTTGATGAAAATACCATCGCGACTACTTTTTATACATCTGGTACCACAGGTAATCCAAAAGGTGTTTTCTTTAGTCACCGTCAGTTGGTGTTGCATGCATTAGCAGAAGCGGCAACTTTGGGTGTATTGCCACAGAAGCAAGGCTTAGTACTTGGTGATGTGTATATGCCGATGACGCCGATGTTCCATGTGCTGGCGTGGGGTTTTCCTTATACCGCAACCATGCTCGGTATGAAGCAGGTTTATCCGGGTCGTTATGCGCCTGATGTGATGCTTAAGCTAATTGAAACCGAAAAGGTGAGTATTACTCACTGTGTACCGACGATTTTGCAGATGCTACTTAAGCAAGCTGATGCAGAAGGCAAGCGCTTTAATGGTCTAAAGATGATTATTGGTGGGTCACGCTTATCTGAGGGCTTGGCACAAACGGCGTTATCGGCAGGTATCGAGGTTTATACTGGTTATGGCATGTCAGAGACTGCACCGCTGATAAGTTTGACTGAATTTAGATCAGATGATCCAGAGCTGAGCCTTGAGGAAGATGCCAAACGCCGCAGCTTGACTGGTAAGCCTGTGATTATGGTAGAAGCCAAAATTTGGGATGGCGACGGTAATGCTCTGCCACAAGACGGTAAGCAAACCGGCGAGCTTGTGTTACGTGCGCCTTGGCTCACTCAAAGCTACTTCAAAAATGCCGATGCCGGTGATGAGCTATGGGTCGGCAGCTATATGCATACTGAAGATATTGCGTTTATGACCGAAGATGGCACGTTAAAAATCACCGACCGTCTAAAAGATGTGATTAAGTCGGGTGGTGAATGGATATCTTCCTTAGAGATTGAGACCATTTTATCCTTGCATCCTGCAGTCGCTGATGTGGCAGTGATTGGTGTACGTAATGAGAAGTGGGGCGAGCGTCCACTGGCGGCAATTGTGTTGAAGCCTAACTGTCAGGATGTGACGGTTGAGGATATCAAAGCCATTGCCGAAAAAGCTGCTGAAAAAGGCATGATTCCTAAGTATGGTGTGCCAGAGCAGTATAAGATTGTTGATGATTTACCTAAAACATCGGTCGGTAAGCATGATAAAAAGCTGATGCGTGAGATGTTCGCGGGTCAAACGACTATTTAAGGTTTTTTTAAATTCAACTGGCTTTATTAAGCTGATGTTTGAACCCTTGAGTAATATTTATAAGCCGTGGTAGTGATGCTGCGGCTTTTTGTATAAAAGCCAATATGCTAGTATAGCCCCCTATTAAAAATGTGTCTGATAATGGGCAGTTATCACATTCAGAGAGGTTATGAGAAGTTAAATAACCTCATTATTAAGTCGTAAATTTATTCAAACAATCATCAGTTTTATCCTTTAATACAAATAAAGCTATTTAAACTGGGGCAAATATTCACATGCAAACTAATAACAAAAGTTCAGTAGCCAAGGGCAAAGAGGCTACTGATATCGCGGTGTCATCGCAGTCATCTGCATCTATCACAGAGCAGGAAGTATTGTTTGAGCTGATTCCTATTAAAGATGACTTACAGATAGGTCTGATTACTCTAAACCGTGAAAAATCATTGAATGCGCTGACCACCCAGATGTGTCAGCTGATGAGTGAGCAACTGGCGTTATGGGAGAATAAGCAAGATTTGGTTGCAGTTGTAGTGCGCGGGGCAGGCGAGCGTGCCTTATGTGCGGGCGGCGATATTCGCCAATTGTATCAAGCACGCCAGCAATGGGACGGTGAGGGCATTGCACCGCCTGAAGCAGTGGCCTTCTTTGCCAATGAGTACCATCTTGATACCCAAATGCATGAGTATTATAAGCCAATTATCATTTGGGGTAGTGGTATTGTGATGGGCGGCGGTATGGGCATACTGAGCAGCAGTAGCCACCGTATTGTGACTGAGACTACCCGCGCTGCCATGCCAGAGGTGAATATTGGGCTGTTCCCTGATGCGACAGGCAGCTGGTTTTTACAAAGATTCCCAGCCAAGACCGGTTTGTTTATGGGATTAACCGGTGCGGATGCCAATGCTAATGATGCTTTACTGTGTAACTTGGCTGACTTTAAAGCCAGCAGCCAAGATTTTGATGTCATGCTACGCTGTTTGTGCGAAGCTGACTGGAGTAGTGCGCTTGCTGAGAAGAATATAAAAAATCTAAGAGCTAAGCTGCATAATGTTGCCACAAATACTCTAAATAAATTTAGCATCGAATCTAGCAAAAGCATCGAGTTTGCACCAAGCAATGTCGCAAAGTTTATGCCCTCAATTCAGCGGCTAATGAATTATGGTGGCCTAGATAAAATTGATGCTATTTTGCAATCAGACAGTGAGCTTGAGAAATTTTTCCCTAAATGCGCCGATAGCGATTGGTTTAAAGCAGCAGTCGGTAATTACCGTTACGGCTGTCCCGTAACCAAAGCAATTACTTATGAGATGTATCAGCGTGCGCATAATTTATCACTATCAGAGGTCATGGCATTAGAGGCCAATGTGGCACTGCATTGTGTGATCTATCCTGATTTCAGTGAAGGGGTGCGTGCGTTATTAATTGATAAAGATCGAAACCCACAGTGGAGCCGAACGCTCGATGAATGTTTAGATAGTGAAGGGCAGGCGTATATTCGAGGACACTTCGAAGATTTAGAGTAGGTCTAATACTTGTTGGTTGAAAAAGGGAATAGTAAATTTACTATTCTCTTTTTTGTTGTGAATCGAATGGTTAAATTTAAACAATATTTACTGAATATCTAGCAGAAACGACGTTGCAAATAAAGTTTGGTCAAAAGATATGGTTTTGTATTTTATACTAACCAAAAAGCTACTAAGCATTCCGTCGAAGTGATTAGAAATCTGATATCTTAAAGGTGTCGTCGTTAAAGGTTTGAACAACGATTGGTATAACTGTTAATATATAATCTAAGAGGTTCGAGAACAAAAACACAATAATTTAATTTGGAGATAATAATGATTACTCATGTCCCTGACGTCACCTTTAAAACCCGTGTTCGTGATGAGTCTATCGGTGGAGAAAACCCATTCAAATGGTATGACTTAACCACAGATGAGCTATTTGCTAATAAAAAAGTAGTGGTATTCTCATTACCTGGCGCATTCACCCCAACCTGTTCAACCAGCCATTTACCCCGCTACGAAGAGCTTTATGATGAGTTCAAAGCGCTAGGCGTGGACGAAGTGGTTTGTGTATCAGTAAACGATGCGTTCGTTATGTATCAGTGGGGACTAAAACAAGGCCGTGAAAAAGTATTCTTACTACCTGACGGCAATGGCGAGTTCACTCGTAAAATGGGTATGTTAGTTGATAAGAGCAACCTAGGCTTTGGCATGCGCTCATGGCGTTATTCGATGGTTGTCGATAACAAAGAAATCAAGAAAATGTTTGTTGAGCCAGGTTACGGCGACAACTGCCCAACCGATCCGTTCGAAGTGTCTGATGCTGATACTATATTAGAGTATCTAAAAAGTCAGAAGTAATGAGGCTAATAAGTGCTTAAATGGCTTAGCCATTAAGTTTTAATACTGATTGTTTTAATAATTCTGCAAACTGCATCGCTTTCATATGAGAGCGGTGCAGTTTTTTTATGATGGATGGTTTTAGGACAATTATTGCAAAAAAGTTTAGGGCGTGTGGAACATTCGACCATGGCACTGGCGGCGACTATTTTTTAGTCAATATGCAGTGAAATTTTTGACGCTTAGTCATTCTAAGTTAGACAATTTCGCAATATTTTGGTAAAAAAGAGTCCCGCCCCTGAGAACGGATTAAGCAAAGCACTGCTTTGCCCGTTCGCAAGGCGAGAGCTGTGCTCGAGTGAGGCTGATGCTAAAATCGCCCCAGACGTTGTTGCAAACCTAGTCAAGGTCTAGACATTAACTACGGTTTACGCCTAGTCTGAAACAATTTTAGATATCAGCAGTGCTAATTTGCGAATGTTCCACACGCCCTAAGCTAAACCGTGTTTATACTCAAAAATACGTAACAATTTAATTATCAACGTCTAATACTAACGATGTCTAATATAACTCACGATGTTTGATATAATATTAAGCTGTTTTTTTAGAGGAAGTAAAGGCCCATGCTTCGTTTTATTGCATGTCATAGCACCCTAATTATGCCACTGTGTGCTGTCGTGGGCTTTATCTCACCTGAACTATCCAATAGGGTCTTGGCTTATTTGCCAGAAGTACTGTTCTTTTTAATGTTTTTTACCTTACTAGGTATCGATCAAGGCGCATTATTGAAGCGTATCATTAGCCGTTATGTTTGGGTTTTTGCTGTACTGCAAAGTGCTGGCTTGACTCTATTATTAGTCTCTATTGCTTATCTGATCGGTGTACATGGTGATTTGCTACTGGTCATAGCAGGGTTAGCGGCCACTGCGCCTTTGTTTGGGAGTGGTGCGCTGGTTAATGCGGTGGGCTTTGATGCGCTATTAGCTATGGCTAAAACCATTGCTGCTACTTTGGTGATGCCGGTTACCTTACTGGCAGTGCTATGGCTATTGGGTGATACAGACGCCCATTTGGATCTGGTAACTTACTTCAAGCGCTTGGTGATATATATCGTAATGCCTATACTGCTTGCAGTAGTGGCACGCCGTCTTATTGCACCAGCTACTTTGGCGCGCTATTATCCAAAAATAGCTCAGTTTAATATTTTGCTGCTGCTTTTATTTCCACTAGGTCTCATGGCAGGGTTTCGTCAGACATTTGATAACAATCCTTGGGAGGCGCTGTCATTATTGATGTTAAGCTCGGTTTTGGCACTGTTCTTCTATTTTAGTGCCTATTTTGTCTATCGACGTTTTGGCTATGAAAACGCCATTGTGGCGGCAGTAGTGTGCGGTGGTCGTAATGTATTGCTTGCTTATACCATCACTGTTCCGTTCATGGGTGCATTGTTTTTACCACTATTGGGTGCGTATCAGTTACCTGCGTTTTGTTTGCCGTTATTGGGCAAGTATATGGTCAAGCGCCATCGCCTCAAGTAAGGGAGTAGTAGGGTAGAGGCTGATGTCATGTTGTTCTTTAATACTGCGTACCATGTGCTTGATGATTTCATTTGGTCACTTAGGTGAGCATACATTCGCTCTAGCGGCGCCAATAAACCTTAATAACTACCTCTGAGCGTGTCAGCCCCAATCTTGACTGTAATAGTCGGCGTAACTGCTTGGTGGTGCTGGCTTCAAGAGCACCCCATACTCGGTGTATATGTGTGGGGTTTTCATTTAAATAATCTGCCAAATAGGCGTCAATACGTCTAGCCAATGTCTCAAAATCCTCCTCATTCGTCTTAAGTGGCAAGATAATAGGTCTAGCGGTTAGAGTGTCGCTGAGGTCAGCTTGCTCAAGGTAATCTTGATCTGCCGGGTCTTGCGTAGTACAAATAATCAGCGGCGGTGTGGGATGTGCCCAAAGCTCTAATAATCTCGCTACTGTGGGTATTGAGGTTTCATCAGCAATCAATAGACAGCGCGTTGGCACGTTATCGTCACTGACTTTTGCATCAGTTGTTGAAAGGGTGTTTGTGCCACTATCAAGCACACCCAGATGAGTCAGTTTCTCTGGGATCTCACGTTTGGTTTTGATGATGTCTCCTGCTTGTAGTCCCATCGCCCAGTTTCCGCCTGGCGTATCACCATGAATAAAAATATCAATCCATGCCAATGATTTACTAGAGTCGCTCTCGTTTTGGTATGCCTTACGCAAGGTGTAATAACAGTGTTGGCGAACTTTAGCTTTTTTATTCGCAGTGTCTTTTGTGGTTGCAGACTGGTCGGATGTGACTGCCGAATGCTCAATATCTACAGTATCGGTATTCGCAGTAATAGTGCGGTTAGTTACCGGTTCAAATGAAACAGGGTCAAAAGTCGCTAAATCAAATAAGTAGGCATACCCAGCCTCTTGAATTGGCACCGTATCTACTAGCTGTGGCTGATGGTGAGGGTCATCATGCTGCTCGTCCTGCTGCTTGTTTTCAAGAGGTTGTGATAATGGGCGTATGACCAAGCGCAGCATATTCTTAGTCACATAATAGCGCTCTTTTACCTCAAAGTACTTATCGGTTAGTTTGATGGTCTGTTTGCCAATTCGTTTATCTGCTTTTTGTTTAAGCAGCAAAAATTGTAGCTGTAACTCCTCTATGCGCTCGATAGGGGAGTCAAAGGCAATAAAATAACAAAGCTTTGCTGAGGTATCGGTGGCTAGCTGTGCCTGAATATCAAATCCTTGCTGATAGATTTGAATCAACTCTATCTGAGCGTCTTGCAGCTGTGATGGTTGTAGCTGATGGAACACACGTATTAAGTCAGACAAATCTT
This sequence comes from Psychrobacter sp. CX14, assembly GCF_057396205.2. Lineage (NCBI taxonomy): Bacteria > Pseudomonadati > Pseudomonadota > Gammaproteobacteria > Moraxellales > Moraxellaceae > Psychrobacter > Psychrobacter sp. CX14. Next base: position 1,726,795 of record NZ_CM183187.1, read on the forward strand.
CAGTATGCTCTTCATTAATATGATTGAGGATATGCTGTGCTTCGGGATGATTAATAGGCGTCAGTGAGTGATGATGAACATCTGAAAGTGTGCTTGGGGAATTGATGGTTTTGGACATACAATCTCTCGATAAGCGTGTGTGTGGAGTCGTCTGTTATTTGGTTAATTATAATAGATAATGATTATCATTACTATAGAGCATTACTATAGAGCTCAGTACTAGGGACTCCATAATAATGAGAATTGTTTTTATTATCATTCATAATGTATAATACATCGATTAGATGAATATATCTCGTATCGCTTTATTTCTGCTCACTTTATTTTATATACGGCAATTCTATGTTACAAGCCCAACAGCTTTCTATTACTCGGCAAGGCAATACCTTATTAGACGATATTCATTGTCAGATTGTTCCCAATCAATTGGTGACATTAGTTGGACATAATGGGTCGGGAAAAACCACTTTAATTAAAGCGTTGGCCGGTGAGATGTCACCTAGTGCAGGGTCATTAAGTTTGGATGATATGCCGCTTAGTGCTTATGGGAATAAGGATTTAGCAAAAAAGCTGGCTTATTTGCCGCAGCAATTGCCTGATGCCGCCTCTTTTACTGTCAGTGAGCTTGTGATGTTAGGGCGCTATCCGCATCAAAAGTGGCTGCAAAAACCTAGCAAAACAGACCGTGACAAAGTCAATGAAGCGATGCGCTTAACTCAAGTTAGTCCCTTTGCTGATCGTATTGTCTCTACCTTATCAGGCGGTGAGCGGGCACGGGTATGGTTAGCGATGTGTTTGGCTCAAGATACACAGTATTTATTATTGGATGAGCCACTGGCGGCATTGGATATTCGCTATCAGGTAGAGGTGATGGCGCTGATCAGAGATCTGGTGAATGCACAAGGCTTAGGTGTGGTTATGATTGTGCATGATATTAATCTTGCTGCTCAATATGCGGATCGTATCATCGCACTCAAAGCAGGTCATATATGCCACGATGATACAGTGGTCAATATCATGCAGCCCCACGTGCTAAAAGATATCTTTAATGTGGATATGCAGCTATTAACCCATCCAGTTAATGGTCAACCTGTGGCAGTGGTGTAGTATGAAAGTCCCTATGTATTTTTCTCATAACAGGCCCTCTACCCCTAATAAAGCTGCTCCAGATACGCCAACTACCTTTACTTACGGTCTCACTAAAGCTAGATTACCCTCCCTTATCACTACCAAATACACCGCTATTAAACAGCTGCTCACATTTGGCTGTGCTGCTTTAGCATTAGCAGGCTGCGCTCAAACCGATAGTAGGGCGGATCCGGCCCCAGAACAAGCGGAATCGCATGCCGCTTCAGTTAGGACAGATGCTGCTAAGCTTAATGTGGTGTCACCCGATTGGGGCGTAGCAGCAACGCTGACAGCCATGGGTTACCCACCCATTGCGACTGGAGATATCCGGGTCTGGGATCAATGGGTCGCTGAACCTAAACTACCAGATTCTGTGCATGATTTAGGTATACGCTACCTACCAAATGCTGAGCTTGCAGCGCAGTTGCCTGTCGATTTAATCATAGATAACTTTTTTTATGAGCACTCACGTGGGGTATATGGGGACGTCCCAGCTCAGTCGGTAATGTTTGCCAGTCAAGATGACACTGCTCAGTGGTCTAATTATGCAGCGCCGACTCGTGAGCTTGGCACGCTGATTAATAATCCAGCACAAGCAGAGCATTATATCGATGAGAGTCAGCGGCGTATTGAGCAGGCAGCAAAGCAACTACAGCAGCGATATCCTGCGGTCAAAAAGTTTGCTGTCGTTCAGTTTGTTGATGCCAATAATATGAGGATGTATTCAAACAATAGCTTATTTAATGCGGTGCTCAATCAAATGGATCTTCAGTTGGTGGCGCTGGATAAAGGCAATAGTTGGGGGTTTGTGCCCATCCAAATGGGGGATCTCACCCAGCTTGATTCTGATGTGTGTTTGTTGATAATTAGGCCGCTTAATCCAATAACGCAGCAACAAATCCAAGACAGTTTGGTTTGGCAGCGTTTGGGGTATGGTGTCAATCCTAGTACCTCTGCCAATAGTCGCTGTATGACTATTTTGCCGCCGATATGGATTTATGGTGGTATGGCATCACTCACAAGCTTGGCAGAGAATCTTGCCTCAGCAACTTTAGTTGGAGGCCGCGCGCATGACATCAAATAACCGTCAACCTACCCCAGAAACTACTCATAAAAAGTCTCAATCGTCTCAAACACAAGCAGTGGCAGATACCACGCTTACCGCCTCATCTTTGTCATCAGCAGTGGAGGTTAAGCATTGGCGGGCTTGGGCATTGTTATTGTTATTGCTGCTTGGCATTGGTGCTAGTAGTGCTGTCTTAATCAACACACTGTGGTCACAGCCCTTAATGGATCTGTTCAAACCAAGCTTTTCGCTTGATGTTGCGGACATGGCAATACAGTTAAAACTGGTTGCAACCAGTGTCGTGGCTTTATTGGCAGGGGGTCTGCTGGGTGTGGTCAGTGTGCTATTACAGCAACTGGTAAAAAACCCACTTGCCTCTGATACCACCTTGGCCATTGGTACAGGCGCTCAATTAGCCTTATTGGTCGCTACCTTGTTTGTGCCAAGCTTGGCCATTTATGGTGGTGTTTGGATTGCCTTTGTTGGTGCTTTATTTAGCTTAGCCTTGGTCTTTAGCTTGTCGGCACCGAGTCGGTTTAATCCGCTGATATTAGTATTAGCCGGTCTAGTGGTCAATATTTTATTGGCCTCTATGGCCAGTACCTTGGTGCTGTTTTTTACCGAGCGCAGTGTGGGTGTGTTGTCTTGGGCAGCAGGGTTTTTGACTCAGAATAACTGGCATACCAGTGTGAAACTGGCAATTACAACCGCCGTATTACTGGCTCTTAGCGTGCCTTTATTAAAGCCATTAACGCTGATGAGTCTTGATGATATGCAAGCGAAGCGGCTGGGAGTGCCTATTAATGCTTTGCGCTTGGTGGTGATTGGCATCGCTGCTATCGTGACGGCGCTGGTCATTAGTGAAGTGGGCTTGATTGGATTTATTGGTCTGGCTGCTGCCAGTTTGGTTAATGCATTAGGTATTGCTCATATTGGGCGTAGATTGATCGCAGCCTTTGGATTCGGTGCTTTATTACTTTGGCTCACCAGTAATGTAGGGCTGCTTTTAGAGCCTGTGCTTGGTATGCCGATACCGGCAGGTTCTATCACCGGTATTTTAGGCGCACCACTGATTATTTGGCTTATTTTACGTCAAAGACGTCAGGGTGTGGCGCCGATTACCCCTATGCTAAGCCCGCAGCGTAAAGCAATTAGCTGGCATCTTTGGATAGTGGGATTGCTGCTGCTGATTGCGGTTGTCAGCATATGGGTAAAAGACATCTCAGGTATTACATTAAGTACCGATTGGGCGTTAACCAGTCAATACCGATTGCCGCGTACCTTCAGTGCTGCTGCTACTGGCGTGATGTTAGCGACAGCAGGGGTCTTATTACAAACGTTGACTCGAAACCCAATGGCCAGCCCTGAGGTGCTAGGTATTAGCTCAGGTGCGGCTTTGGGCGTGATTACTGGGTTTTTATTATTGCCTATGTTGGGTGTCAAAGCAGGTGCCCTGAGTTTGGTCGGTTCGGGATTAGCAGGGGCGATGTTAGTGTTGCTGCTCATTATTTGGCTGGCACGTAAAGTCACGCCTGCTTATTTATTACTGGTCGGTATCGGAATTGCCGCTATGATGGATGGCGTCATGAGCATGGTAAAACTCTCTGGTGACCCAAGGCTTGAAGCCATGCTCAGTTGGTTATCTGGCACGACCTATAGCGCCAGTCCAGAGACTGTCTGGTATTTGATTGTATCTGCTGCGATTCTTGTAACGCTCAGTATGTTCCTGATTAAGCCTTTACGCATATTGGGGCTAGGCGATCCGGTTGCCCGTAGCTTAGGCGTTAAGGTGAGCGCTTATAGGTTGGCACTATTAATTGTGGTTGCTGCGCTTAGTACAGTCAGTACTTTGGCGGTAGGTCCACTGAGCTTTATTGGACTAATGGTGCCGCATTTAGCGACCTCTTTGGGCGCTGTTCAACTTGAAAAACAGTTGCCATTAGCAGCCTTATTGGGTGCAGGGGTGATGGTGCTGGCCGACTGGATAGGCCGTTATATTATCTTCCCTTATGAGTTACCGGCGGGCACTATTGCCGCCATTATAGGCGGGCTTTACTTTATATGGCTCATTCGCCGCAGTACGGTACACTCATAATGACAATAGCTCACCCAAAGCCTAACTGACCGTGTTAATAAGACAGCACGCAGCGGCCGCAGTTTTGCCAATAAGAAGCCTGCGGTCGCTGACAGTCTCAGATTTTATCCAAGTAAATGGGCGCTCCCATTTGGCCTAAAATGAGTTTAATTTGGTTTTCTTTCCTGACGCTTACTATAATAATTAGTTATTTAATATCAATAAGTTAGTAGAGATTAACTCTCTTTACTTTTCTAAAAAAATAATCCAATCTTTGGTTGACAGCAGATGCAATGTAAGTGAAAATACATTCAACAATTGATAATGATTATCATTACAATAAAAAGGATGTTTATGAGTAACATCATAAATATCCTTTTTTGATTAGGGCGCGTCCTCATTTTGAAAATGGTGATAAAAATAAGATAAATCGCAGTATGACAAGATTTAGCTATTTTTAGCTCATTTAAATGTAATCGTACGAATTGAGGACACGCCCTAATGTTAAGAAGATTTTATTTTCATAAAAAAAGCGTATGACTGACTTATCCATAAGTTCATTCGAGCCAAAGTTATCAAAACCATAATTTGCTAAAACCATATGGGATTCATTATGTATCTGTCTTTATCAGCAAAAAAAAGAAACAACCAAAGTTATCTACATCGTCAGCATCAATTTGAATCTGAGGTACTAAGCTACCCTCGTAAATTGCCCTTTGCTATTGCGTCTGCGAAAGGTGCATGGATTACAGATGTTGAAGGTAATAAATATATTGATTGTTTGTCGGGTGCGGGAACATTGGCATTGGGGCACAACCATCCTGTAGTAACTGAAAGTATCAAGCAGTTATTAGACAGTGATATGCCTATGCATACTTTAGATATCACCACACCCCTAAAAGATGAGTTTAGCGAGTTTGTGTATAAGCTTTTGGCGACTGATGACGCAGAGTATCGCTTGCAGTTTTGTGGTCCTACAGGAGCTGATGCAGTAGAAGCGGCACTTAAGCTTGCTAAAAAAGTAACAGGACGCTCAGGCATTATTAGCTTTAGCGGGGGGTATCACGGTATGACACATGGGGCACTGGCGGTCACAGGCAATCTTAATCCCAAGCAAGGGGTGGAAGGATTGATGGGGCAGGTACAGTTTTTACCTTATCCCAATACTTACCGCAGTGCATTTGGATTGCCTCAACAGCAAAGCTTGGATGCCCATATGGCGTATTTTGAAAACTTTTTGACCGACGTTGAAAGTGGGGTTACGAAGCCAGCAGCAGTGATTTTAGAGGTAATACAAGGGGAAGGCGGCGTAAATCCAGCGCCTATTGAATGGTTAAAACACGTCCGTAAAGTTACTAAAGAGCTTGATATCTTGTTAATTATAGATGAAGTGCAAACAGGATTCTGCCGCACAGGACGTTGGTTTGCCTATCAGCATGCAGATATTGATCCCGATATGATTGTGATGTCAAAAGCAATTGGTGGTGGATTGCCATTAGCCGTATTGGGCATCAAGAAACAATATGACAAATGGCAGGCAGGTAATCACTCTGGAACCTTTAGAGGCAATCAATTAGCGATGGCTACAGGGCTTGCTACCTTGAACTATTTAAAAGATAACGATATGGCAGGGCAAGCGGCGTCAATGGGTGATTGGTTTATGACCCAATTACAACAGCTACAACAAAGTGAGCCACGTATTGGTGATGTGCGGGGTAAAGGGTTGATGATTGGAATGGAGATTGTTAATCCACAATCACAAGAACAAGCTGATGGTAGTCATCCTGCAGATGGAGAGATGGCTGCAAAAATTCAGCAAGCTTGCTTCAAGCAAGGTTTAGTCATTGAAAAAGGTGGACGTATGGGGTCAGTGCTTCGTTTTCTACCCCCATTGAATATTACGGAATCTGAGTTAAACCAGGTTTTACAAAAATTACAGAAGGCCCTAAAAGATACCCGCTAAAAATGGGCATCGAGAATAATATCTTATTTCAACACTTATATAGTCGTGACAGCCCTATAGCCGATAATGAGGAATGTTTTGCAAATTTTAACCCATAAAAGCAGTGCACAATACCTTGCCGATATCCAGCAAGCTGGTCGTTTGATTAAGCAATGGCTGGATAAAAACAACCTATATTTAGGAGGGGATTGTGGACAATTAAAAGACGCACTTAATTTAAATATCACATCCCAAGGACGTGATATGCAGGCAATATTTGAAGATATAGAACAGCAACTGCTTCCTAATTGTGTCGCAACATCTCATACCCATTGTCTGGCGCATTTGCATCCACCGACTTTGGTTGTTGGTCAAATTGCTGAGCTTATTATTTCAGCCACCAACCAAAGTATGGATTCATGGAATCAAAGTCCGGCGGCTACTTATATTGAGCAAAAACTTATTGACTGGTTATGTCAGTTATGTGGTTTTCAGGCTCAAGCAGGAACTGAGAAGGATAATGAGTTTGGTGGAGTATTTACCAGTGGGGGCACTCAGAGTAATTTGATGGGGTTACTATTGGCACGCAATTGCTTTTATCAAAAGCAAGGTATTGATATTCAGCGAGACGGTCTTACTGGGCAAACACCAGCATTTATTTTATGTTCAGACCAAGCTCACTTTTCAATTGCCAAAAATGCCAACTTATTAGGGCTGGGAAGAAATTCGGTAAAAACCATTGCCACTGATGAAAAGGGGGTAATGGATATTGAAGATCTAAATTCAAAAATTCAGAGGTATGGTGCTGGCAACATCATAGCTATTGTAGCAACGGCAGGGACAACAGATGCAGGGGCAATAGACCCTTTGCCAACTATAGCAGGTCTTTGCCAGCAACATGATATTTGGTTACATGTTGATGCGGCATGGGGTGGGGCATTGCTTTTGTCACAACGATATCAAGATTGGATTGAAGGCATTGATCAAGCAGATTCAATCACTCTTGATTTTCACAAACACTTTTTCTTACCAATAAGCTGTGGCGCATTTCTGTTAAAAGACAAACATCATTTTAAAAGTATCCGTCAACACAGTGATTATTTAAATCCAAGCGATGATGATCAAGACAATATCCCTAATTTGGTGACCTATTCATTGCAAACCACACGTCGGTTTGATGCTTTAAAACTTTGGCTGGCCCTAGATTTGTTAGGGACGGATGGTTATGGCAGGCTTATTGATCAGTGTATTGATACTGCTCAGCAAGCAGCTGATGTGATTGAAATGCATCCAGATTTTGTTCTGGTTCAAAAACCTTTAATCAGTAGCGTCCTGTTCTATTATTTTCCGCATCAAATAGAATTAAGTCATGTTAACTCATTAAAACTACAGCCCATAGCAGCTACAGATAAACAGCCATCAAGGGATGTATTAACGGTGTTAAATAGAAAAATCGCTCAGCAGTTACTGATTAATAATCAGGCTAATATCGCGACGACTGAATATAAACAGCAATTTTGCCTTAAGTTTACGATTTTAAATCCTGAAACAAAGGTATCGGATATCAAAAATATTTTGGATGATATCAGCACAATCGGGCAAGTGATTATTAATGAAAACAATACTGATAAAAACAATTTAAAAAAATCTGAAGGATAAAGAGATGATTCAACAAAAAACACTCGATAGATTAGTACTTCAAAACCTAATTAATGCGTATGCGTTTGAAACACAACTAGGCAAAGTGATTGATAGCCCGCAACAAACGACACAGCAAAAACAACTGGGTCAGGGCAAGCCTATTTTAGTGTTCATACTTGAACCTCTCAACATCACTATGGCAGTTGCCTTAGATAATGTAAGTCAGTTGGGTCAACACCGCCTAGCAGACACCCCTTCTATTTTAAAACAAAGCTCGTGGGAGAAATTGGCACCTGCCAGCCTTGCCGCTTTAATTATTGAAGACTTAACTTATCGTCAAAACAAAGAAACGGCTAGGGATGGCAGTACACTTGACGGCAATGGAGTGATGAAACGCTGGCTTGAGAGTTATGAGGGACTACAAACTATTCTGGCACATCGTAGCGATGAGATTGATGACATTGTGGAAGAGGATTTGGATTTTATAGAAACAGAGCAAAACCTAATCTATGGTCATGCTATGCACCCAACGCCCAAGGGCAGGGCGGGGTTCTATGATAAAGAGTGGGCAAAATATGCACCAGAGACACAAAGCCGAACTCAGCTACATTACTGGTTGGTAGATCCAAAGTATATTGCTGAAGATTTTGTCGATGGGGATAGTATAAGTGAGGCATTAAAAGCGAAGCTTATTGATAATATGACTAGTGACGCTAATAGTATGAGTCCTTATCAGCATGCGTTACTTGAGCAATATCCCCATTATAAGCTATTACCTTTACATCCATGGCAGGCAAGATTTTTGCAACAAGAAGAGTGGTATCAGCGTTTGCTTGAGCATGGCGAATTGTTTGATATGGGTGAGATGGGATGGTATTTACACCCAACCACATCAGTACGTACGTTGGCTGCCTTTAAGGCACCTTGGATGTTTAAAGTGTCGTTGTCGGTTGCTATTACCAATTCAGTGCGTATTAACTTACCTAAAGAATGCTACCGAGGAATGCACGCTTGCCGTATATGGCGTAGCGATTATGGTAAACAATTAAAAACTCAATACCCCAGTATAGAGGTGCTCAATGATCCTGCTTGGATTGCTCTAACTATAGATGGCTCTATTGTCAATGAAACCATCTGTATTTTACGTGACAATCCTTTTGACGCTAAGTCCTCTGTTACTAATTTAGCAAGCTTGAGCCAAGACCATCCAATGCGTCTGACCAACCGCTTTGCCACTTTATTTAAAGGTATTCATAAGCGCACCAATGAGCCTCTACCACAAATTGCACGCCAGTGGTTTGATACTTATTTACAGGTTGGTTTTGTGCCACTTATTCAGATGTATTATGAGCAAGGCATAGGTTTTGAGGTGCATCAGCAAAATAGTCTAATTGAATTAAAAGACGGTTATCCCACTAAGTTTTGGGCACGTGACAATCAGGGCTTTGGTTATATTGCTGAGTATGCGGGGGCCTTGGTTGATGCCAATCCGCAACTTATCAGTGAAGCGGAGTGTGTGATTCCTGAAGATTTTGCAGATTCACGAGTGGTCTATTATTTAGTCGGTAATAGTATCTTTGGTTTAATTACTGCTATTGCCCGTACAGGCTTGGTAAGTGAAGATATGCTTTTGGAGCAATTCAAGCAATGTCTGATGACACTTGAACAGCAGTATCCACATCGCTCATTGTTTGACTTGCTATTACGTAGTCCTACTTTACCTTTCAAGGGAAATTTATTGACACGGTTATATGCGTTAGATGAATTAACGGCACCTGTAGAAACACAGTCAGTTTATGTTGATATCCCGAACCCATTAGTGGCCAGCTAAAGTAACTAGATTATAAATAACGTTCATAAAATAATAAATGTGGGGTGAATGATGTTAGATCTTATTGGAATAGGTGTTGGGCCATTTAATTTAAGTTTGGCGGCGTTATTAGATAAACAGCCAACATTAACGGGCAAGTTTTTTGAGCAAAAGCCAAACTTTGATTGGCATAAGGGAATGATCTTGCCACACACCACCTTGCAGGTTCCGTTTATGGCAGATTTGGTGACACTCATTGACCCCACTAGTCGGTATAGTTTTTTAAACTATTTGCATCACCATCACCGCTTATTAAAATTTTATTTTCTTGAGGATTTTAAGATTTTCCGTCAAGAATATAATCACTATTGCCAATGGGTAGCGGGGCAGTTAGACAGTTTGGTATTCGATGCTCAGGTACAAGATGTTACACGCATGGAGGATCGGACAGGATATATCGTGCGTGTCTATGAACAAGGAGACATTAAAACCTATCATGCCAAAAATATAGTCATTGGCACAGGCACGCAAGCTACTTTACCAGCGGTATTACAGCCACTAGCAGACAAAGCTCCACACCGCTGTATGCATACAGCAAACTTTACAAATCACTTCAATTATGAGCAAATAAACCAGTCAGATACTCAGCCTAAGGTATTGGTATTGGGCTCGGGGCAGTCTTCTGCTGAAGTGTATCGAGCTTTGTTAGATCAGCAGTTTGATGTGCATGGTCAGACAAGGTTCCAGTTAGATTGGTTGACCCGTTCAGCGGGTTTTTTCCCAATGGAGTACTCTCCATTAGGGCTTGAGCATTTTAGCCCTGCTTATACCGATTATTTTTATCATTTGCCAGATAGCACCAAGTATTCTGTATTAAAAAAACAAGATCTTCTTTATAAGGGTATGGGGTTTAGCACGATTAGAGATATTTATATCCGGCTTTATGAGCGTAGTATTGCTAATCAGCCAACCTATTCAAACTTGCTTGCACACTGTGAAGTGATGGATGCAAAAACTGTGAACTCTGGTTCTGACGATGAAAATACTCGTGATATAAAACTAGAATTAACTATAAACCAGCGTGAGCAGAAGCGTCAGTTCATAGCTCAATATGACTGCGTGATTGCTGGTACAGGCTATCGTCATGGACTCCCCAGCTGTTTAGGTCCTTTACAGTCAGATATTGAATATGATGAGTTTGAGCAACCTAAGATTAATTTAGATTATACCTTGGTATTTAAAGACGCTATGCAACTGCAAACACAACAACACAAACAGCAAGACGCTCTAGAGAGTGGGGTAGTGGGGCAAGTTTTTGTACAAAATCAGGAAATTCATTCACATGGTATAGGTGCACCAGATTTGGGTCTAGGCGCGTATCGGGCAGGATATATTATTAATCAATTACAAGGGGAGCAGGTATATGACACCGAAGCACTTACCGTATTTCAAGGATTTGGTGTTTCACAGAACCAATCATCGTTGAGTAGTTAGTCTTTAAATAGCGAACCCTAAATAGGCTATCTTAAATCATAAGCGTATTAACAAAATACTTTTGAACCTAACCATTTATTCAGATTTTTATTAATGATATATCAGTTATAGGACCGTATATATGCCAAGCATTGCTCAAAGTCTACCCGATACGTTCTCCGTTCATGTCAATCAAAAACAGTTTGGCTTACGTCCCGTAAATTATCCTGAGGATATGTCTTTATTGTACCGCTGGATGCATGCAGAACATGTAGTGGATCAGTGGCAACTACATTTGCCAATGCCACTATTAAAGGTGCATTTTGAGAAAATGATTGTCGATGACCATCAGCGTCTCTACATTATATTATGTGATAACAAACCCATTGGTTATACCGAGATTTACGAAACTTATCGTGATCGATTGTCTTTATACTACAAAGCAAAACCCACCGATATGGGATGGCACATTTTACTCGGTGAATCAGATACTGTGGGACGGGGTTATTTAAGACCGATAGGAATGATGATATCGCGATTTATTTTTGAGCATACTGATGCTAAAAAGATTGTCACCGAACCTGATAGTAAAATTGAGGTGTATAAATGGGTGGCAGATAGCTTTGCTTATAAAATTCAGCGCTTGGCTGATATGCCTGAAAAAAAGGCAGCTCTTTATTTTTGTCATCGTGATGAGTTTTATGATTCTAGAGGCTATTTAGGTTTTTATGGCGAAACCTCAGGTTCTTGATGTCAAGCTAAAGTGAGCAGTGCTTATTTTTTAATTTGCTCCAATACTCTTGCATTCTATTGGTACTGAAATCTTATCATGACAAATCTTTTAAAGCAGCGCCCCTTATCCTCTAAGAAGCGCCCCTCATCCCAAAATAGCCACCCTGAGTCGCTAGGTGACAGCCAAGTACGGCGTGTACTTTGGATCTTATTGCTAGGGGGTACGGTGGTTAGCTTTAGTAATAGTGCTTTAAATCCTGCTATTCCTGTATTTATGTCTGTGTTTTCAGTGGATATTGTGATGGGTGGCTGGGTATTAAATGGTTATGTGCTAGCGATGAGTGTGGGGTTAATGCTCAGCGGTTACTTGAGTAGAGTCTTTGATTTTAAGCGGATATATGTCGTTGCTATTATCGGATTTATGGCAGGGTCGCTTGCAGGTATGTTGGCAACCAGTATGGCTTTTATTATTGTGGCAAGAGCCATTCAAGGGCTGGCAGGTGGTTTGATTATTCCGTTATCAATAGGTCTATTGTACCAAATATATCCAAGTAACAAGCAGGGCCGCGTTATGGCATTGTGGGGCATTGTGATTATGTTGTCCTTAGCCATAGGTCCCTTAGTGGGTGCTTATTTAGTGGCACATTTTGAGTGGTGGACTTTATTTGCTATAACGCTACCGCTTAGCGTACTGGTGGTCGCTATGGCGGTATGGTGGATGCCATCATTGCCTGAGTCACAGACTCAAAAAGAGCAATATAGAGATAGGTCATTTGATATGGCAGGTTTTATTGCTTTAGTTGTATGGCTGATGGCACTAACATTATGGCTCAATGCGTTAAAGTCGCATCTAGAGATTGGCGCATCGAATGGCTTTATTCAAGGGATGTATGTGGTTGCATTTTTTGTGACTGCTGGGATTTGGTGGCGTTATGAGCGTAAGCATTCAAGTCCGTTACTTAATGTGAGTTTGTTTGCTAATAAAACGTATTTGCATAGCATTATTTTAAGTATCACCCAAACACTTGGATTGATGATGGGGCTCTTATTCCTTCCTATTATTATCCAAGAGGTGATGCATAAAAGTGCGATGTGGACAGGTCTGGTGTTAATGGTGGCAACCTTAATTGCCAGTATTACGACTCATATTGCTGGTAAAGTTGTTGATAGATATGGCGCTAGAAGCATTGGTAGTGCGGGTGTCATCATTAGTGGTGTAGCAATGTTACTGCTCGCTGTTTGCTTATTTGCGCCTAATATATGGCTGATTATGCTGATTATGAGTATACATGGTGTGGGTGTGGGACTGGCTTATTTGCCAACCACAACCGTAGGGCTAGGCAGTTTGGATAAGCATCTGGTGACGGATGGTGCAGCGCTAAATAACATCAGTAGACGCATTATATCAACAATCTTTATCACCCTAGCAACCTTATATATCAATGGTGGCGGACTGGGTCTGTTGGCTCACCTCTTACCAAGTTTAAGTATGGCTGACTTGATTACCAGTATATTTCCTAATGGGTTACCTGATCTATTATCTAATCCGCTAATAGCATCTATGCAAGAGGTCTTTTTAGGGCTGGCGGTTATGCTGTTAGTAACCTTCATTTCCGCACGTAAATTACCCTAGTTAGTTTTTATAGTTAAAGTCATGATTAGCATTTTATCGCTTATAGATATAAATAGTTATCATTAGTATTTTTATTATTGTTTATTAGGAAAACATTAAATCAAAAAAACATTAAATCAAAACAAAATAAATGAGGCACGAACCTGTCTTCATAAAGTTAATTAGGGAGTTATCCATGCAACAATCATCGCTTACTAGCATTTCAAAAAGTGTTGATAAACATGAGCAGCAATCTACATATTTCTTAAAGGCAACTTGGCCTTGGCAAACCCAGCTAATAAAGCATGATTTAAAGCAAACCAAAGAGGACAGTAGTACGTTTGATAATAGTAGGGCGGGTGTACAGCCAGAAGTGCCGAGAGTATTGTCTAAGATACAGATGCAGCAGATAGAACAGCGTGTCATCAAACAATTATTACAAGCGTTATTGTTTGAAGATATTTTGGATTATCAGCACAGCCCGGTAGCATCAAGTGAAACCAATGCTTTACATTCCAATACGCTACACACTTTTATTATTAAGGCATCTAATGATATTAGCTATGTGGCTGAAGGTTATATCCATTATAGCTTTGATTTGATTCGCTTTAACGACGTAGACGTGATGCGTGTACAGCAAGAGGAGAAGCAACCGGCAACATTAGAGGGCATTATTAATGACATTATATTAAATATTAGAGCCTCTTCTGTTTATCCAAACCAAACCAATACAGCAGATGATCAGTCACCCAAGCTAGTAAATTCTTTTATTAAAGAGCTGCGTCATACCTTAATCAATGAAATACAGGCGCAAGCAATGACCCCTTTTATGCCTACTGATATTAATATATTGACTTATCCTCAATTGGAGGGCTACTTGATGGCAGGGCATCCCTATCATCCCTGCTTTAAATCACGTATTGGGTTTAATATAAGTGATAATTATCAGTATGGCCCTGAGTTTGCCCATGATGTGCCTGTTGTATGGTTAGCGGTAGAGCGTAGTTTACTGGTAAGTAATAGTGTTGAATCGTTGGCTATTAACCAGTGGATAAAGCAGTATTTGGGCGATAATGATTATTATAAGTTGACGGATAAGCTAAAAGACGTGGTTGATGATGAGAATGATTATGGCTTGATCCCCGCACATCCTTGGCAATGGCAAAATACACTTATTTATGCCCTTCAGCCTTTATTGAATACTCAGAAGGTTATTTATTTGGGTCCAACGTCAGCAACCTATCACGCTCAGCAGTCGATACGGTCACTGACGATGCTGTCGGAGGATAAGCCTTATCTGAAACTAAGTATGCATCTAATTAATACTTCTAGTACTCGGATACTTGCCAAGCATACGGTGATGAACGCTGCCATAGTGACCCAATGGCTTAACCAATTAATTGCAGAAGATGAGACAGCACAGTCACTAAATATTGCATTTTTGGGAGAGACGATGGGTATCAGTTTGGATCATGAGACGTTACGTGGACAAGGCTATCAACATCCAGATATTTATGGTGGACTTGGTGCAATTTGGCGAGAAAATGTCAGCCAGTATTTAGAAGCCAATCAGCAAGCTTATCCTTTAAACGGAGTCAGTTATATTAACGCTGACGGCAGTTTGCTTATAGACCCTTGGATACAACAATATGGTATGGAGAGTTGGATTAAGCAACTGATTAAGGTAACGACATTGCCTATTATTCATATGTTATTTGCTCATGGTGTCGCACTTGAATGTCATGCACAAAATATTGTATTGGTACACGAAAATGGCTATCCGATTAAAGTGTTATTAAAAGATTTGCATGATGGTATTCGTTATTCCCCTGAGCATCTGACAAGACAAGATTTGCGTCCCCAATTCTACAGCTTACCTGCTGCGCATGCGGCCTTGAACAGAGGTTCGTTTATCGAAACTGAGGATACTGACGGTATTCGTGATATGACAGTAGCGTGTTTATTTTTTGTTGCCTTTGCAGATATGGCTATTTTTATGCAAACACATTATGACTATCCAGAGCAGCAGTTTTGGCAACAGGTGGCACAGTGTATCCAAAATTATCAACACGCCCATCCAGAGCATCACGCCCGCTATAAGTTATTTGATGTCTTTGCTGAGCAAACACGTATAGAGTCTTTGGCCAAAAGGCGTCTGTTTGGTGATGCGGTATTCCCCATTAAATATATCAATAATCCACTATATAAAGTGGTAAGTAGTGAGTAGGAATGCTGCCAGCAATATAAATCCATAACCAAAAGACCCCTTATTATTGATTGCGAAAGAGATGAATGTGATGTTGAGCTTATTTCCAGTACAAACAAAAAATCATTTAATGGCTATAGAAACTGCACAGTGGCGATTGATAAATCAATTACTAGAGTGTTGCCAACTTGAACAATGGTTAAATTCTGACGATGTCATATTAACCAATAGCCATGAATATATCGCAGAACTATCCCAGCAACTTACTCAGAAACTTACTAAGCAACCGACTCAGAAAATTAAAAACAATAATCTCTGTTATTCTGATAATCAAGAGGATGTATATGTCCAGCTGCATCAACTGACGGCAACTTATAATAAAGAGTTTACCGATGCACTATGTAAAAATGATACACCATTGGTGGTTATTAAGTTGCCTAATGATGAACAGTTACTGCTGTTGATTCATTCGCGGTACAATTCAACGTGGCAATTAAAGGAGGCTTGTTTGCCTGTTTTGTACTCGGACTCCAACCCTTACATAAAGGAGGGGGCGGGTGCTGAGATGAACAACTCAGACAATAATATGGCTCAAACTGATACTATGTTTGATAGGCAGTTTCAGGTGATTGACTCAGCTGAGCTATTGCTGTCGCTGTTATTATTAGCCATGGATAATGCAGAAGATACGCTACCAGAGGGGGGAGTCCTCAAATTAAAAGAGAGCTTAAAAGCTTCATTTTTGGCACTACAGTGGTCAGCGCAAGCGGATATAACCTCGTTGGTCTATAACCAAGAGCATTGGTATCAAAGCCTTATTGCCTCTGAACAGTGGGCGTCTTTGACAGACCGGCCTTTTCATCCTTTAGCCAAGGGTAAGCTTGGATTTAATCAGCAGGATTATCAGCAATACATGGCTGAGTTTGGTCAGCCTATTTATCTGAATTGGGTGGCAGTGGATAAAAACCACCTTATGTTTTCTGCTGTATTAGAGCAAAGTGAAAATAGTAAGACACCTGCACAATACCTACTTAATCCGCAGCAATACCAAAGCTTAGAGCAGGAGTTACAAGCGCGAGGGGTGCTTGATAGCCATATTGCGATTCCTGTACACCCTTGGCAAATGGCAAATGAAATTGAGGCGTTTTTTAGTGAGGATTTATCAAAAACAACAGTAGTTAAGCTACGCTTTAATCAGCTGGTAAGTCATGCAAGCTCATCCATGCGAAGTATGTTGTTATGCACCAATACGCCCTATAGCATCAAATTACCACTAGGAATATATGCGTTAAATTCCAAGCGATACTTGCCAGCTTTAAAGCTTATCAATGCAGAAAAAAACCAAGCATTGATAGCACAAGCCCAGCTTCGTGATGATGTTTTAGGTCAACAAATGTGGCTATGGGATGAGCGTATGTGGTGGGGTTATATGCCGCCTGAACACCGTCATAATAAAAGCTCAACTAACCCAAGCTTTTATCAAGAAAAGCCCACTCATTTAGGGGTGTTGATACGTTGTCTGCCCAATGAGTTATGCGATGATTCTGTGCGTCTATTGCCCATGGCAAGCTTAGGTATGTTGGTGCATCAGCAACATACCTCTCACCATATTTTTGATGAGCTGTTAGAGGGTTTTGACAATTATCAAATAGATACAGATATAGAGCAAGAAGGTATAGATTCTCAGTACCAAAATGACCAAATGAGTAGCACGCAGGCACGTGTTATGAACTGCTTTGTCAATCTTTGTCAGGTATTTTTGGGCACTATGCTGCGCTGCATCCGTCTTGGATTTGTGCCTGAGTTACACGGCCAAAATGTGATTATGGTCATAAAAGACAATCAATTTAATGGGCTGTTATTACGTGATCATGATTCGGTACGTATTCATCTACCTTGGCTTGCTCGGCATCAAATACATGATCCCCAGTATCTAAGCCCGCCTAATTTTAGAAATAGATTATACAGAGATACCCCTGAGGCATTGATATTTTATTTACAGTCCTTGGGTATATTGGTGAATATTCGTGCCATTATTGAATCTTTAGCAGCTCATTATGATTTGGCTGAGGTTAGGTTGTGGGCAACAGTGAGAGAAATAATAGAGCAAACACTGGAACAGTTAGATTTTGATGACGATCAATACCAGGTACTTAAGCAGAACTTGTTAGACAGCCCGTTTTATCCACATAAAACTTTAATGTTGCCTGTCATTGAAAGAGGGCAACAAGCACATGGCAGTATGCCAGCAGGTGAGAGTGTGGTGACAAATCCCATATCCGTACAGGCGCTTAGTGATCGTCAACCTCAGACGCATAGCAAAAATTAAGGACAAAGAAATGACAAATTCTGCCATAGACTCGCTTGTTGCTGCGTATCGAAAGATTGATAGTTCAACCATAGGTCATCTCACTGAAGAGGGATATTTAGCTGGAATAACGCCACTGCAAGCCTGCACTCAAGGTCTAGCGGGTCGAGTGGTAACGGTACGTCTGAATTCAGACAATACCGACGTAATTAATAAAGCATTACGATTGGCACACCCCAATGACGTGTTGTGTATTGATGCACAGATATTAGGGGATAAAGCATGTTGGGGGGCTTTACGCACTTGTGCTGCCATATATGAGCAGTTAAGTGCGGTCATCGTATTAGGAAAAGTGACAGATTCTATGGCACTGAAGCAACTGGATTTTCCTGTGTTTGCAACGGGGGTTAGTGCTTTGACTACCTATAAATCTCAGGGTGAACAGGGTGAGATACATTGTGATTTGAACTACCAAATAGGTGATAGCAAGACGATTGCTATAAGTTCAGGAGATGTGGCAGTGATGGATAATGATGGGGTGTTTATCCTGCCATTACCACTTGCACACTCTTTACTTAGAAGGTGTCAACAAAAGCAGCAAAAAGACGACGCAAAACTGCAATTATTTATGAGTGCTTATCAAAATAATGAAATGGATCAGCTGGTTAAAAAACTAGAAGCTGATAACAAGAATTAAAGAAATTGCCAAAATGTTTCATAAAACTATAGAATTAATAATGATTATCATTTAGAATAGCTTTTGTATTTAAGATTACGTATTTAATACCTTTTTCATTCAAATAGTATTAATTGTAACAGTATTTAGCAACCTGCTTTATTGGTTTTAATCTCGGAAGGACAGGTTGCGATTAAAAGATAACTTTGGTTGGTCAGTCGATTATCTGCCAGCAAAACTTAATAAGCTCAACAAGAGGAAATTATTCCATGAAGAATCATCACCTTGCATTATCTGTTCTAAGTTTATGTATTAGTCAGCAGCTTTATGCACAAACTGATGCGAATGTTACCTCAGCTCAAAATGATACGACTTCTCAATCAAATTCGATGACCACTAATGCAGCTAAAGTCACTAACTTATCAGCTGAGGAAGCGGCAGATATTCCAAGTGCGACACTTGATACGGTGGTGGTAACAGGATTCGCAAAAACAGGGACGGTACTTGCACAAAAAATCAGTGAAATGCCGGCGGTGACTCAGGTTATTAGAGAAAAGGATATACATGCTCAAGCTGTGGGCAGCCGTACCACCGGTGATATATTGGCACAATTAATCCCAAGCTTGGGTACCAGTAGTGGTGGAACAAGTAACTATGGCACCACCATGCATGGTAGACCAGTTCAATTTTTATTAAACGGTGTGCCATTAACAGGGTCACGTAATTTATCACGAGAGCTAAATAGTATTGATCCGGCGCAACTTGAGCGAGTAGAAGTACTATCAGGGGCAACCAGTATTTATGGGTCAGGCGCTGCAGGCGGCCTCATTAACTTGGTAACCAAGTCGGTGGAAGGAGAGGGGTTTCAAGGTCAAACTCGTATCGGTATGAGCGCTGCTCGCGATTTTGACTCTGATTCACTAGGCTATAATGTCGGTCAAACTCTAGCCTATGGTGGTGATAATATCTGGGGGCGCTTAGATGTTGATTATGAGGACAAGGGCGGGCAATTTGATAGTCATGGCAATCGTATTAGCCCAGATGTTAACCAGACCGATCAGCAAGATACACAGTCGCTTAGTGTGAATGCGAATGTGGGGGCAAATATTGATGAATCGCAAACCCTAAACTTAGCTGTTACTTATTACAATGATGAACAAGACACAGATTATGGCCCAGATTATGGCGATAATTTAGAAGTGTTATTTGGTGCTACACCTTCACTGCGTGCTATCGATGGGGCGCATATTAAACATGAGCCAAGAACCCGTAAAACCTCAGTTAACCTGAACTATAATAATAATGACTTTCTAAACTCTAATCTAAGTATTACGGGGTATTATAGAGATGAAAAAGGACGGTTTTATCCATCTGGTAAAGACGCAAGCACTCAGGCAATCGGTGAATGGGTAGCCAATGGGTTAACTGATAGAGATACGCTGAAAAAGTTAGCAGGTGCCGCTGTGATTGCGACACAGTCAGAAGCAGATATCGAAGTGAAGGGTGTACGCGCCGCCATGCAAACTGAGCTTGATATCAAAGATATGCCAACACTTATAAGCTATGGCGCAGATTATGAGCGTGAAGAAAGTGAGCAGACTTATTATGGTCAAGATTTAAATAAATTTATGGCCAGCAATGGTTTAGTAGCTGAACCCAATGGCCGTACTTACTATGGTGGGCCAGATACGACTATTGATAAAATTGGTGCATTTGTCAACGCTGATATAGATTTTACAGATAAGTGGCATGCTAGCGCAGGGGTACGTTATCAAAAGCTCAAATCAGATACCGATAGCTTTACCCCCATTTATGAGCAGATACTAGAAGAGTATTTTCACGACCCCCGTATTGCCCCTGTAGCAAATGCATATGGTATTGATTACCAAGCAAGCAGAGTAGAAGCTGGTGATACTGACCATCATAAAACCTTATTTAATGTCGGCACCAGCTATCAGATTACGCCAGAAGATCAAATCTTTGCCAACTTTTCACAAGGCTTTACTACTGCTGATATCCAGCGTGCCCTACGTGATGTTCGTTCAGGCTTCGTTGTTAACTCAGATAATGTGCAGCCGATTGAAGTGGATAACTATGAGCTTGGGTGGCAAGGCACGCACGGTAATACCAATGCTAAGTTGAGCGGATTTTATAATGAATCGGACAAAACCGTTCGATTTACAGATAATTATACGGTTGAGGTTGTGGATACCGATGAACGTGTCTACGGAGCAGAAGCTTCTATTAGCCAAAAGTTAAGTGACAACTGGCAACTGGGTGGAACATTAGCTTATACGCGTGGTCAATACAAAAAAGATGGCGACTGGTTAGAGCTTGGTGCGGATCGTATATCACCGTTTAAAGGCACGGCCTATGCGCAATATAACTTCAACAATGGTAGTAATATCCGCTTGCAAGCACTGGCTATTGATGGCACAGACAAAGCTTATAAAGATCAGCGCAAAGACCCTGATGCCAAGGCAAATGAAGTATCAGGCTATGCTACCTTTGATTTGGTAGGTCAGGTGAAACTGCCTAAAGGACAAGGCACAGTCGATTACGGGGTGTACAACTTACTAAATAAAGACTACTTGAACGTTTATCATCAGACGACCTATGGAGCTATGAATCGTCTACCCTCACAAGGTACGACTTATGGTATCAGTTATACCATCGACTACTAATCTTAATTGAGATTATTCATAAAAAAGAGGGCGGTGATGAACTGACCTACAAATGTTGGTCGTTTTAATTTAAAACAAGGACTGAGTTCTGTATTATACAGGCTCAGTTCTTTTAATTTGAGTCGAGTACGCTCATTATTCTAGTAATGGATATGCTCATGAAACAGTTGCTCTAATTGCACAAGCTCTAGCTTTCTCGCCGCTACCTAACAAAAGTCGGCACTAAAAATTATGGATTTCCGTATATTACAAGCCAATGAATAGTTTGAAAGATATAAGCATGAGATATTTAAACCGCCCCGACTATAACGGAAAGTGTTTTACTTCAGTTAGGTAGCAATGCAAGGCGAGAGCTGTGTTCGAGTGAGTTGCTACTTCAACATCGCTCACCTACGTTTGAACACAGCAGGGCTGGTTGTATTTGGCTGGAGTAAAAAATTTGTACACCAAAGAAGTGGTCGGTTACGCCATGAATAAGCGCATGATAGCTAATTTGGTGTGTAAGGCCTTAATGATGGTGATTAGTAACAAACGTGCTTATCGTACATTCAGATAGAGCAGTCAATACTGTAACGATAATTATCGTAAAATAATCCAAAAACATGGCTTCATAGGCTCAATGTCACGTCGTGGCAACCCTCTACAGGCATAGCCTTCCACCATGCACTCGGTTATGTGTCCTCAGACACTTACTTATCCTCTCTCATATGATAAAGCGCCAATAGAAAGCTTCCGCCAAGACAGGTATGGTTCGATTATTACTGTCAGGCAGCGTGATTATAATCTCCCAAGGTTAGGTGTACGGATTTGACAACATACATTATCCAAGAAATATGAAATCATGCGTTGATTACTCAACATTAGGCTAGTATTATAGAGTTAAAAATTTAAGCACTAGTAAGTGAGGGTTTTTTGAACTTTTTATTCAGCGTTTTATTACCAGTTAATAAGAATTAAAGTGGTTGAAAGATAAGTGTATATAATTGATTAAAATGCTCCATCTATTTTTAAATCGTATAACTGAACGAGAAATATAGTTTGTAATATATTTCTGGTGGTAAGCCAAAAATTAGTACTATTATCTTCTATTTTGATCCATACTTAGAGGTATGTTTTGACGGAGATGATACAGATTGCTGTCATAGTAAGGTCATTAAGCAAGATGGAGTATAAACTTTCGCTTTATACGATTGTGGTTATGATAAGTCATCGTATTCTCTGATCCTCTGATCCTCTGATCCTCTGATCCTCTGATCCTCTGATCCTCTGATCCTCTGATCCTCTGATCCTCTAATTCTCAATCATTCAATTATTATTCTCTAAATAAACGCATTCAAAATAAGCTTATCAAAAAATGGTTTAAGCCATTAAATTACCTTAAGACCATCCTCTCATTCTTTTTTTTCAATGAATCAAAGTCTTTAACTTAAGACAGGAACTGTTAGTCATGACCTTCAATAAAATACTTTCATCAATAGCAATACTAGCCCTTAGTGCTATGGCAATGGAAGCACATGCTGTAAGTATTATAAATAACACAAACAATAAAGCAGTTGGTCATGTAAGATGGCAACTGCAATCGGGAGCAAACGCAGAAACCTTAATAAAAACCCCGATACCTGATGACAGTGTGAGTGTTTTTTTTGTTAGACCCTTTGATGACGATTCAGAACAGACCAGTGCCAATATCGCTATCAATGATCGCTTTCAAGTCAGTTTGCAACCAGGAAGCTATACCCAAGTTTACTCTTGCGCTGGTATCAATCGTCTAAGTGCGCAAGTTACTGGGCTAAAAAATAATGATCTGTTAGCAAATAGTATTGAGTTCAATCTTGCTGCTAATAACAATTATTTTTTCTACGTTGATGTTGATAATGAAGGTAACTCGACCATTCAAGAGATTGAAAATAACAAAGCATTAGATTATTTGAATGATAAAAAGTATCAAGCGCATCAAATCACTCGAGTTGTCCCTAATTGCCCTTCGGTTGAACCCACCCCACCTGCAAAACCTAAGCCTGCTCCAGTTTTAGAAAAAGAAGTCAGTATTGAGCTGGAAGTCTTATTTGATAACGATAAGGCCATTGTTAAGCCACAATTTTATAATGAGGTTGAGCAGCTTGCAGACTTTATGAATAAGTACACCAATACTACAGCAACCATTGAAGGCCATACCGACAGTAATGCCAGTGATGCTTATAACCAAAAACTGTCTGAGCGCCGTGCCAACGCAATTAAATACTTATTAATCAGCAACTATGACATCTCACCGGATAGATTAACTACTATTGGTTATGGCGAACAACGACCAAGAGCAACTAATAAAACAGCAGAAGGACGTCAGTTAAATCGACGCACGATAGCGGTTATTAAAGAGCGCGTCCATATTGATCAAAACGGCAATCAAATACTAGACAAATAGATAATTCTCTGTGTCGATAATATAAATACATACATAAAGAAATTAGGTATACAGCATGAAAACAGTGATCGTAAAAGTACATAACAATAAAGAAACCATACAAGAAATAGCGGCAGTTACTAAAGATGGACAGCCGGATGTTATTAAGGCCATTCAAAATGTCAATTATGAATTCTTTGATGAATCTATAGGACGTGCTCCCAACCATGTTATTACCAGACGTGTCAATAATGACCTACATGTCTCATTTGAACGTGAAGGTAAAGAGACAGACTTAATTATTGAAGGCTTTTATAAGACGACCAAAAAGCAAGATGAAGCCAATCAGATAGATGAAGATGCTGATAATAGTCAGGCATTGATCGGTATTGCTGAGGATGGTAATTATTATCACTATATCCCCGATACGGGTGAAGTATATGACTATGTAACCCAGTTAGAAGTCGGTGCTGCTGAAGGTCAGGCCTTGGGCGGTGAAGAATTGTTGGTACCTTTGTGGATCACAGCGCCTGCTGGATTTCCATGGTGGCTAGGTCTTGGACTGGTACCATTTTTAATTAATGACGATGATGATGATTATACGCCGCCAGTTGTTCAAGACAGTGCACCTATTGCCAATGATGACGTAATAACCGCCCCTGTAGGTAAGATAGTTGTTGACGTATTGGGTAACGATACAGATCCAGACGGCGATCTTGATCCAAGTAGTGTACAACTAATCGACCCTGCCACAGGCAAAGCAACAGACCAACCAATTAACGTACTAGGTGAGGGTACATGGACCGTTAATGGTGAAGGTAAAGTAACCTTTACTCCAGAAGAAGGGTTTAGTAAAGATCCAACGCCGATTGATTACGTTATATCAGATAAAGCAGGTAATACATCGGACCCTGCGACTATTACAGTGGATTATCAGCAGATTCCTTCTGTCGTCATTCCGCCAAATCAACCAACCAACCCAGCTCCTGTAGATCCTAATAATCCAAACAGTCCTGTCGACGAGGGCAATCCTGCTACATCAGAAAACCCAAAAGGTACAGGCGATAAAACAGTTTATGAGGGTGATGGCCCAGTAGAGGGTAGCTTTAAGGTTACTAAAGATCCAGCAGTGACGGTTACTAATATTAGCGTTGCTGGTACAGACATTTCAGTTGATGCTAATGGTAATATTCCGGAGACCACAATCACCACAGGTAAGGGTGAGCTTGTTATTACAGGCTACAACGCAAAAACTGGTGAGGTTACGTACACTTACGATCCAGAAGTACAGAATCACACCACAGATGCGCCTGTTATAGACAGTATAAAGATTGTCGTTACTGATAGTAAAGGTAAGACAGGTACAGACACACTAGATGTAGCAATTACTGATAACACGCCAAAAGCTAATGATGATAGCAACTCAGTTAAAGAAGACGATGCTAACAATACTGCGATAGGCACAATATTAACCAATGACAGCTTCGGTGAAGATGGCCAAGGCACCCCTGCGGTTACGCCAATTGCTGATAAAGCGCTTGAATACGGCACAATCACCATCAATAAAGATGGCAGTTACACCTATACGCTAGATAACACTAATGATGCGGTTAATAAGCTTAATGATGATGACACGCTAACAGACAGTATTGAATACACCATTACTGATGCAGATGGCGATACGACCACAGCGACGCTTAAGATTACTATTAACGGTCGTATGGATGAGTTACCAGCCGTTAGCATTGTTGCTACAAATCCTGAAGCATTAGAGGTTGCTGATAGCAAAGTAAAGGGTGACAACAAGCTGTTGTTCACCATCGAGCAGGACAAACATAGCAACTTTGCTACCACAGTGAAGGTCAAGCTTGATCCAAAAGATATTGACGTAGCTGATATCGAAGACACGATTGTCATTACCGTCACTAATGCAGATGGCAGCATCATACTAACTGAAATAACCTATGATCAGGCCACAGCAGGTTTTGACGTAGTTATTCCAGCGGGTGCGACTGTGATGCCTACCATTACTTTGACTGCTAAAGACGATGGCATCTATGAAGTCGCAGAAAGGCTAGACATGGTTATTGTCAGTGCTGATAAAGCAACTGTTAATGCAGCCAAAGATACTGCCATAGGCACTATCTTTGATGAGAACAAAAACCCAACGGATCCAAGTAATCCACATGACGGTGATAAGCCAGCATTTAACGTTAGTGATGCGACAGCAATTGAAGGTGAAGACTTAGTCTTTGACATCAGCTTAGATAAAGCAGTTGGCAGCGACACCACACTCAGCTTAACGCCAAACTTTGATGGTGATACCAACACAGCAGAAGCTGGAGATATCACCCCACCACTGGTTGTGACATACATAGATGATGCAGGCGCTGAACAAACCATCGCAGCAAATCCAGATGGTAGTTATACCGTACTCGCGGGCGTAACAGCGCTTAAAGCGACGGTTGCGACAATACCAGATGACATCTATGAAGTCAGCGAGACATTCACTTTAGAGGGAACACTCACAGGTGACAATGGTCTTAACTTAGCGGACACAGGTGCAGGGGTGATCACGGATGAGTCTGATAACCCGACTGATCCAAATGATGGCAGTAATACAGAAGGTGATAAGCCAGTACTTAACCTAGTAGCCACTGATAAAGAAGCAGTTGAAGGTAAAGCGAATGATTCAATCGTCTTTGAAGTGACCCTAGAGGGTGCCACTGAACTTGACACTAAAGGTACCGTAACCCTAAACCTAGGAGCGATTGAAGCAGAAGACATACAATCGATTACCTTCACAGACGGTGACGGCACCGTTAAGCAAATCACAGTAGACGACGCCTTAGCCGGTGTTGAAGTCACGATACCCGCAGGCTCTAGCATCGTACCGACGTTTACCATCGTACCGCTAGATGACACCATCTACGAGAAGTCAGAAGAATTTAGCATGACGCTATCTGACGTGGTTAATGCCAAATTAGGCACAGATACCGACACTGCGGCGATACTAGACGAAGACCAGTCAAACAATGACGACAACCCGAACAACCCTGACGACCCAAGCGATGCCACCGACGGCGACAAACCCGTGGTTAGCATTGCCGCGACCGTTGCTGAGGCCGTCGAGGGCGAAGAGACCGCCCTTGAATATGTGGTCAGTCAAAACAACCTAAGCGAACTAGACAGCAGCGTCGACGTTAAGTTTGGTGCGGATAATGACATTGACCCAACAGACATCAAACAAGTGGTTTACACCGATGAGACAGGCACAGAAGTAACTCTAACAGATCCTGCCGCCATTGAAGCGTTCTTCACGGACGGAGTAACCGTCTTGATTCCAGCGGGCAGCAAAGAAGCGCCAGCGATCAAGCTGACCCCAGCAGACGACAGTGTCTATGAGCAATCAGAAGACGCCATCTTAGAGATCAGCAACCCAACCAATGCCGCCATTGGTACCCCAAGTGCCACCGGTGTAATCAAAGACGAAGCGGATGCAGACGGCAACCCAGAACAGGGCGACAAGCCTAAAGTGAACATTAAAGCGACCGTTGCCGAGGCCGTCGAGGGCGAAGGTACAGCGCTTGAATTTGAGGTCAGTCAAACCAACCCAAGCAATGACGACACCACCGTTAATGTAAAACTAGGCAACAACAGCAGCATTGAGCCAGAAGACATCGACAAAATTGAATACACCGATGTAGACGGTAAAGCGGTCGTCCTTGAGACTCCTGCCGACATCGCTGACTTCTTAGAGAACGGCGTAAGCGTGCTTATCCCAGCAGGGTCAACAACCGCCCCTGTGATCAAGCTCACACCAAAAGACGACGACATCTATGAGCAAGCAGAAGACGTGGTTCTAGAGATCAGCAACCCAGTCGGTGCTGACTTAGGCGAGAGCACAGAAGCCACCGGCGTGATCAAAGACGAAGCCGATGCAGACGGTAACCCCACCGAGGGCGACAAACCCACCCTTAATTTAGCGGCCAGCGACAAACAAGCCGTTGAAGGCGCTGTTGATGACGCCATCGTCTTTGAAGTGACCCTAGAGGGTGCCACTGAACTTGACACTAAAGGTACCGTAACCCTAAACCTAGGAGCGATTGAAGCAGAAGACATACAATCGATTACCTTCACAGACGGTGACGGCACCGTTAAGCAAATCACAGTAGACGACGCCTTAGCCGGTGTTGAAGTCACGATACCCGCAGGCTCTAGCATCGTACCGACGTTTACCATCGTACCGCTAGATGACACCATCTACGAGAAGTCAGAAGAATTTAGCATGACGCTATCTGACGTGGTTAATGCCAAATTAGGCACAGATACCGACACTGCGGCGATACTAGACGAAGACCAGTCAAACAATGACGACAACCCGAACAACCCTGACGACCCAAGCGATGCCACCGACGGCGACAAACCCGTGGTTAGCATTGCCGCGACCGTTGCCGAGGCCGTCGAGGGCGAAGAGACCGCCCTTGAATATGTGGTTAGTCAAAACAACCTAAGCGAACTAGATAGCAGCGTCGACGTTACGTTTGGTGCGGATAATGACATTGACCCAACAGACGTTAAGCAAATTGAATACACCGACGTTAACGGTAACCTTGTTGTCTTAACAGATCCTGCCGCCATTGAAGCGTTCTTCACGGACGGAGTAACCGTCTTGATTCCAGCGGGCAGCAAAGAAGCGCCAGCGATCAAGCTGACCCCAGCAGACGACAGTGTGTATGAGCAATCAGAAGACGCCATCTTAGAGATCAGCAACCCAACCAATGCCGCCATTGGTACCCCAAGTACCACCGGTGTAATCAAAGACGAAGCGGATGCAGACGGCAACCCAGAACAGGGCGACAAGCCTAAAGTGAACATTAACGCGACCGTTGCTGAGGCCGTCGAGGGCGAAGGTACAGCGCTTGAATTTGAGGTCAGTCAAACCAACCCAAGCAATGACGACACCACCGTTAATGTAAAACTAAGCAATAACAGCAGCATTGAGCCAGAAGACATCGACAAAATTGAATACACCGATGTAGACGGTAAAGCGGTCGTCCTTGAGACTCCTGCCGACATCGCTGACTTCTTAGAGAACGGCGTAAGCGTGCTTATCCCAGCAGGGTCAACAACCGCCCCTGTGATCAAGCTCACACCAAAAGACGACGACATCTATGAGCAAGCAGAAGACGTGGTTCTAGAGATCAGCAACCCAGTCGGTGCTGACTTAGGCGAGAGCACAGAAGCCACCGGCGTGATCAAAGACGAAGCCGATGCAGACGGTAACCCCACCGAGGGCGACAAATCCACCCTTAATTTAGCGGCCAGCGACAAACAAGCCGTTGAAGGCGCTGTTGATGACGCCATCGTCTTTGAAGTGACCCTAGAGGGTGCCACTGAACTTGACACTAAAGGTACCGTAACCCTAAACCTAGGAGCGATTGAAGCAGAAGACATACAATCGATTACCTTCACAGACGGTGACGGCACCGTTAAGCAAATCACAGTAGACGACGCCTTAGCCGGTGTTGAAGTCACGATACCCGCAGGCTCTAGCATCGTACCGACGTTTACCATCGTACCGCTAGATGACACCATCTACGAGAAGTCAGAAGAATTTAGCATGACGCTATCTGACGTGGTTAATGCCAAATTAGGCACAGATACCGACACTGCGGCGATACTAGACGAAGACCAGTCAAACAATGACGACAACCCGAACAACCCTGACGACCCAAGCGATGCCACCGACGGCGACAAACCCGTGGTTAGCATTGCCGCGACCGTTGCTGAGGCCGTCGAGGGCGAAGAGACCGCCCTTGAATATGTGGTCAGTCAAAACAACCTAAGCGAACTGGACAGCAGCGTCGACGTTAAGTTTGGTGCGGATAATGACATTGACCCAACAGACGTTAAGCAAATTGAATACACCGACGTTAACGGTAACCTTGTTGTCTTAACAGAAGCGGCCGACATTGAAGCGTTCTTCACGGACGGAGTAACCGTCTTGATTCCAGCGGGCAGCAAAGAAGCGCCAGCGATCAAGCTGACCCCAGCAGACGACAGTGTGTATGAGCAATCAGAAGACGCCATCTTAGAGATCAGCAACCCAACCAATGCCGCCATTGGTACCCCAAGTGCCACCGGTGTGATCAAAGACGAAGCCGATGCAGACGGCAACCTAGAACAGGGCGACAAGCCTAAAGTGAACATTAACGCGACCGTTGCCGAAGCCGTCGAGGGCGAAGGTACAGCGCTTGAATTTGAAGTGAGTCAAACCAACCCAAGCAATGACGACACCACCGTTAATGTAAAACTAGGCAACAACAGCAGCATTGAGCCAGAAGACATCGACAAGATTGAATACACCGATGTAGACGGTAAAGCGGTCGTGCTTGAGACAGCAGAAGAGATTGCTAACTTCTTAGAGAACGGCGTAAGCGTGCTTATCCCAGCAGGGTCAACAACCGCCCCTGTAATCAAGCTCACACCAAAAGACGACGACATCTATGAGCAAGCAGAAGACGTGGTTCTAGAGATCAGCAACCCAGTCGGTGCTGACTTAGGCGAGAGTACAGAAGCCACCGGCGTGATCAAAGACGAAGCCGATGCAGACGGTAACCCCACCGAGGGCGACAAACCCACCCTTAATTTAGCGGCCAGCGACAAACAAGCCGTTGAAGGCGCTGTGGATGACGCCATCGTCTTTGAAGTGACCCTAGAGGGTGCCACTGAACTTGACACTAAAGGCACCGTAACCCTAAACCTAGGAGCGATTGAAGCAGAAGACATACAATCGATTACCTTCACAGACGGTGATGGCACCGTTAAGCAAATCACAGTAGACGACGCTTTAGCCGGTGTTGAAGTCACGATACCCGCAGGCTCTAGCATCGTACCGACGTTTACCATCGTACCGCTAGATGACACCATCTACGAGAAGTCAGAAGAATTTAGCATGACGCTATCTGACGTGGTTAATGCCAAATTAGGCACAGATACCGATATCGCAGCGATACTAGACGAAGACCAGTCAAACAATGACGACAACCCGAACAACCCTGACGACCCAAGCGATGCCACCGACGGCGACAAACCCGTGGTTAGCATTGCCGCGACCGTTGCCGAGGCCATCGAGGGCGAAGAGACCGCCCTTGAATATGTGGTCAGTCAAAACAACCTAAGCGAACTGGACAGCAGCGTCGACGTTAAGTTTGGTGCGGATAATGACATTGACCCAACAGACATCAAACAAGTGGTTTACACCGATGAGACAGGCACAGAAGTAACTCTAACAGATCCTGCCGCCATTGAAGCGTTCTTCACGGACGGAGTAACCGTCTTGATTCCAGCGGGCAGCAAAGAAGCGCCAGCGATCAAGCTGACCCCAGCAGACGACAGTGTGTATGAGCAATCAGAAGACGCCATCTTAGAGATCAGCAACCCAACCAATGCCGCCATTGGCACCCCAAGTGCCACCGGTGTGATCAAAGACGAAGCGGATGCAGACGGCAACCCAGAACAGGGCGACAAGCCTAAAGTGAACATTAACGCGACCGTTGCCGAAGCCGTCGAGGGCGAAGGTACAGCGCTTGAATTTGAAGTGAGTCAAACCAACCCAAGCAATGACGACACCACCGTTAATGTAAAACTAGGCAACAACAGCAGCATTGAGCCAGAAGACATCGACAAGATTGAATACACCGATGTAGACGGTAAAGCGGTCGTGCTTGAGACAGCAGAAGAGATTGCTAACTTCTTAGAGAACGGCGTAAGCGTGCTTATCCCAGCAGGGTCAACAACCGCCCCTGTAATCAAGCTCACACCAAAAGACGACGACATCTATGAGCAAGCAGAAGACGTGGTTCTAGAGATCAGCAACCCAGTCGGTGCTGACTTAGGCGAGAGTACAGAAGCCACTGGCGTGATCAAAGACGAAGCCGATGCAGACGGTAACCCCACCGAGGGCGACAAACCCACCCTTAATTTAGCGGCCAGCGACAAACAAGCCGTTGAAGGCGCTGTGGATGACGCCATCGTCTTTGAAGTGACCCTAGAGGGTGCCACTGAACTTGACACTAAAGGCACCGTAACCCTAAACCTAGGAGCGATTGAAGCAGAAGACATACAATCGATTACCTTCACAGACGGTGATGGCACCGTTAAGCAAATCACAGTAGACGACGCTTTAGCCGGTGTTGAAGTCACGATACCCGCAGGCTCTAGCATCGTACCGACGTTTACCATCGTACCGCTAGATGACACCATCTACGAGAAGTCAGAAGAATTTAGCATGACGCTATCTGACGTGGTTAATGCCAAATTAGGCACAGATACCGACACTGCGGCGATACTAGACGAAGACCAGTCAAACAATGACGACAACCCGAACAACCCTGACGACCCAAGCGATGCCACCGACGGCGACAAACCCGTGGTTAGCATTGCCGCGACCGTTGCCGAGGCCGTCGAGGGCGAAGAGACCGCCCTTGAATATGTGGTTAGTCAAAACAACCTAAGCGAACTAGATAGCAGCGTCGACGTTACGTTTGGTGCGGATAATGACATTGACCCAACAGACGTTAAGCAAATTGAATACACCGACGTTAACGGTAACCTTGTTGTCTTAACAGATCCTGCCGCCATTGAAGCGTTCTTCACGGACGGAGTAACCGTCTTGATTCCAGCGGGCAGCAAAGAAGCGCCAGCGATCAAGCTGACCCCAGCAGACGACAGTGTGTATGAGCAATCAGAAGACGCCATCTTAGAGATCAGCAACCCAACCAATGCCGCCATTGGTACCCCAAGTACCACCGGTGTAATCAAAGACGAAGCGGATGCAGACGGCAACCCAGAACAGGGCGACAAGCCTAAAGTGAACATTAACGCGACCGTTGCTGAGGCCGTCGAGGGCGAAGGTACAGCGCTTGAATTTGAGGTCAGTCAAACCAACCCAAGCAATGACGACACCACCGTTAATGTAAAACTAAGCAATAACAGCAGCATTGAGCCAGAAGACATCGACAAAATTGAATACACCGATGTAGACGGTAAAGCGGTCGTCCTTGAGACTCCTGCCGACATCGCTGACTTCTTAGAGAACGGCGTAAGCGTGCTTATCCCAGCAGGGTCAACAACCGCCCCTGTGATCAAGCTCACACCAAAAGACGACGACATCTATGAGCAAGCAGAAGACGTGGTTCTAGAGATCAGCAACCCAGTCGGTGCTGACTTAGGCGAGAGCACAGAAGCCACCGGCGTGATCAAAGACGAAGCCGATGCAGACGGTAACCCCACCGAGGGCGACAAATCCACCCTTAATTTAGCGGCCAGCGACAAACAAGCCGTTGAAGGCGCTGTTGATGACGCCATCGTCTTTGAAGTGACCCTAGAGGGTGCCACTGAACTTGACACTAAAGGTACCGTAACCCTAAACCTAGGAGCGATTGAAGCAGAAGACATACAATCGATTACCTTCACAGACGGTGACGGCACCGTTAAGCAAATCACAGTAGACGACGCCTTAGCCGGTGTTGAAGTCACGATACCCGCAGGCTCTAGCATCGTACCGACGTTTACCATCGTACCGCTAGATGACACCATCTACGAGAAGTCAGAAGAATTTAGCATGACGCTATCTGACGTGGTTAATGCCAAATTAGGCACAGATACCGACACTGCGGCGATACTAGACGAAGACCAGTCAAACAATGACGACAACCCGAACAACCCTGACGACCCAAGCGATGCCACCGACGGCGACAAACCCGTGGTTAGCATTGCCGCGACCGTTGCTGAGGCCGTCGAGGGCGAAGAGACCGCCCTTGAATATGTGGTCAGTCAAAACAACCTAAGCGAACTGGACAGCAGCGTCGACGTTAAGTTTGGTGCGGATAATGACATTGACCCAACAGACGTTAAGCAAATTG
The DNA here is from genome assembly GCF_057396205.2 of Psychrobacter sp. CX14. Lineage (NCBI taxonomy): Bacteria > Pseudomonadati > Pseudomonadota > Gammaproteobacteria > Moraxellales > Moraxellaceae > Psychrobacter > Psychrobacter sp. CX14. The sequence goes on from NZ_CM183187.1 coordinate 1,760,477, forward strand.
AATACACCGACGTTAACGGTAACCTTGTTGTCTTAACAGAAGCGGCCGACATTGAAGCGTTCTTCACGGACGGAGTAACCGTCTTGATTCCAGCGGGCAGCAAAGAAGCGCCAGCGATCAAGCTGACCCCAGCAGACGACAGTGTGTATGAGCAATCAGAAGACGCCATCTTAGAGATCAGCAACCCAACCAATGCCGCCATTGGTACCCCAAGTGCCACCGGTGTGATCAAAGACGAAGCCGATGCAGACGGCAACCTAGAACAGGGCGACAAGCCTAAAGTGAACATTAACGCGACCGTTGCCGAAGCCGTCGAGGGCGAAGGTACAGCGCTTGAATTTGAAGTGAGTCAAACCAACCCAAGCAATGACGACACCACCGTTAATGTAAAACTAGGCAACAACAGCAGCATTGAGCCAGAAGACATCGACAAGATTGAATACACCGATGTAGACGGTAAAGCGGTCGTGCTTGAGACAGCAGAAGAGATTGCTAACTTCTTAGAGAACGGCGTAAGCGTGCTTATCCCAGCAGGGTCAACAACCGCCCCTGTAATCAAGCTCACACCAAAAGACGACGACATCTATGAGCAAGCAGAAGACGTGGTTCTAGAGATCAGCAACCCAGTCGGTGCTGACTTAGGCGAGAGTACAGAAGCCACCGGCGTGATCAAAGACGAAGCCGATGCAGACGGTAACCCCACCGAGGGCGACAAACCAGTGGTTAGTATTGAAGCCACTGATGCACAAGCTGTTGAAGGTATTGATAACATATTAGTATTTACAGTATCGCAAGATAAGCTTAGTGAACTTGACACTACTGTCAATGTTAAACTTGGCACTGGAAGTACCATTGAACCTGAAGATATTGCCTCAATCAGCTATACCAAAGCAGATGGTACTCAAGTGACATTGGGCGACCAAGCAGCTATTGCAAACTTCTTGACCAATGGCGATAGTGTATTAATCGCAGCGGGAGAAACATCAGCCCCAGCCATTACAGTAACGGTAGATGACGACAGTGTTTACGAAGTATCAGAAGACATGGTACTTGAGATCAGCAATCCAACCAATGCTAAGTTAGGTACTCCGACCGCAAAAGGTGTGATACTAGACGAAGACCAGTCAAACAATGACGACAACCCGAACAACCCTGACGACCCAAGCGATGCCACCGACGGCGACAAACCCGTGGTTAGCATTGCCGCGACCGTTGCCGAGGCCATCGAGGGCGAAGAGACTGCCCTTGAATATGTGGTCAGTCAAAACAACCTAAGCGAACTAGACAGCAGCGTCGACGTTAAGTTTGGTGCGGATAATGACATTGACCCAACAGACATCAAACAAGTGGTTTACACCGATGAGACAGGCACAGAAGTAACTCTAACGGATCCTGCCGACATTGAAGCGTTCTTCACGGACGGAGTAACCGTCTTGATTCCAGCGGGCAGCAAAGAAGCGCCAGCGATCAAGCTGACCCCAGCAGACGACAGTGTCTATGAGCAATCAGAAGACGCCATCTTAGAGATCAGCAACCCAACCAATGCCGCCATTGGTACCCCAAGTGCCACCGGTGTGATCAAAGACGAAGCAGATGCAGACGGCAACCCAGAACAGGGCGACAAGCCTAAAGTGAACATTAACGCGACCGTTGCCGAAGCCGTCGAGGGCGAAGGTACAGCGCTTGAATTTGAAGTCAGTCAAACCAACCCAAGCAATGACGACACCACCGTTAATGTAAAACTAGGCAACAACAGCAGCATTGAGCCAGAAGACATCGACAAGATTGAATACACCGATGTAGACGGTAATGCGGTCGTCCTTGAGACTCCTGACGACATCGCTGACTTCTTAGAGAACGGCGTAAGCGTGCTTATCCCAGCAGGGTCAACAACCGCCCCTGTGATCAAGCTCACACCAAAAGACGACGACATCTATGAGCAAGCAGAAGACGTGGTTCTAGAGATCAGCAACCCAGACGGTGCTGACTTAGGCGAGAGTACAGAAGCCACTGGCGTGATCAAAGACGAAGCCGATGCAGACGGTAACCCCACCGAGGGCGACAAACCCACCCTTAATTTAGCGGCCAGCGACAAACAAGCCGTTGAAGGCGCTGTGGATGACGCCATCGTCTTTGAAGTGACCCTAGAGGGTGCCACTGAACTTGACACTAAAGGCACCGTAACCCTAAACCTAGGAGCGATTGAAGCAGAAGACATACAATCGATTACCTTCACAGACGGTGATGGCACCGTTAAGCAAATCACAGTAGACGACGCTTTAGCCGGTGTTGAAGTCACGATACCCGCAGGCTCTAGCATCGTACCGACGTTTACCATCGTACCGCTAGATGACACCATCTACGAGAAGTCAGAAGAATTTAGCATGACGCTATCTGACGTGGTTAATGCCAAATTAGGCACAGATACCGACACTGCGGCGATACTAGACGAAGACCAGTCAAACAATGACGACAACCCGAACAACCCTGACGACCCAAGCGATGCCACCGACGGCGACAAACCCGTGGTTAGCATTGCCGCGACCGTTGCCGAGGCCGTCGAGGGCGAAGAGACCGCCCTTGAATATGTGGTTAGTCAAAACAACCTAAGCGAACTAGATAGCAGCGTCGACGTTACGTTTGGTGCGGATAATGACATTGACCCAACAGACGTTAAGCAAATTGAATACACCGACGTTAACGGTAACCTTGTTGTCTTAACAGATCCTGCCGCCATTGAAGCGTTCTTCACGGACGGAGTAACCGTCTTGATTCCAGCGGGCAGCAAAGAAGCGCCAGCGATCAAGCTGACCCCAGCAGACGACAGTGTGTATGAGCAATCAGAAGACGCCATCTTAGAGATCAGCAACCCAACCAATGCCGCCATTGGTACCCCAAGTACCACCGGTGTAATCAAAGACGAAGCGGATGCAGACGGCAACCCAGAACAGGGCGACAAGCCTAAAGTGAACATTAACGCGACCGTTGCTGAGGCCGTCGAGGGCGAAGGTACAGCGCTTGAATTTGAGGTCAGTCAAACCAACCCAAGCAATGACGACACCACCGTTAATGTAAAACTAAGCAATAACAGCAGCATTGAGCCAGAAGACATCGACAAAATTGAATACACCGATGTAGACGGTAAAGCGGTCGTCCTTGAGACTCCTGCCGACATCGCTGACTTCTTAGAGAACGGCGTAAGCGTGCTTATCCCAGCAGGGTCAACAACCGCCCCTGTAATCAAGCTCACACCAAAAGACGACGACATCTATGAGCAAGCAGAAGACGTGGTTCTAGAGATCAGCAACCCAGTCGGTGCTGACTTAGGCGAGAGTACAGAAGCCACTGGCGTGATCAAAGACGAAGCCGATGCAGACGGTAACCCCACCGAGGGCGACAAACCCACCCTTAATTTAGCGGCCAGCGACAAACAAGCCGTTGAAGGCGCTGTGGATGACGCCATCGTCTTTGAAGTGACCCTAGAGGGTGCCACTGAACTTGACACTAAAGGCACCGTAACCCTAAACCTAGGAGCGATTGAAGCAGAAGACATACAATCGATTACCTTCACAGACGGTGATGGCACCGTTAAGCAAATCACAGTAGACGACGCTTTAGCCGGTGTTGAAGTCACGATACCCGCAGGCTCTAGCATCGTACCGACGTTTACCATCGTACCGCTAGATGACACCATCTACGAGAAGTCAGAAGAATTTAGCATGACGCTATCTGACGTGGTTAATGCCAAATTAGGCACAGATACCGATATCGCAGCGATACTAGACGAAGACCAGTCAAACAATGACGACAACCCGAACAACCCTGACGACCCAAGCGATGCCACCGACGGCGACAAACCCGTGGTTAGCATTGCCGCGACCGTTGCCGAGGCCATCGAGGGCGAAGAGACCGCCCTTGAATATGTGGTCAGTCAAAACAACCTAAGCGAACTGGACAGCAGCGTCGACGTTAAGTTTGGTGCGGATAATGACATTGACCCCTCTGACATCAAACAAGTGGTTTACACCGATGAGACAGGCACAGAAGTAACTCTAACAGATCCTGCCGCCATTGAAGCGTTCTTCACGGACGGAGTAACCGTCTTGATTCCAGCGGGCAGCAAAGAAGCGCCAGCGATCAAGCTGACCCCAGCAGACGACAGTGTGTATGAGCAATCAGAAGACGCCATCTTAGAGATCAGCAACCCAACCAATGCCGCCATTGGCACCCCAAGTGCCACCGGTGTGATCAAAGACGAAGCGGATGCAGACGGCAACCCAGAACAGGGCGACAAGCCTAAAGTGAACATTAACGCGACCGTTGCCGAAGCCGTCGAGGGCGAAGGCACAGCGCTTGAATTTGAAGTCAGTCAAACCAACCCAAGCAATGACGACACCACCGTTAATGTAAAACTAGGCAACAACAGCAGCATTGAGCCAGAAGACATCGACAAGATTGAATACACCGATGTAGACGGTAAAGCGGTCGTGCTTGAGACTGCAGAAGAGATTGCTAACTTCTTAGAGAACGGCGTAAGCGTGCTTATCCCAGCAGGGTCAACAACCGCCCCTGTAATCAAGCTCACACCAAAAGACGACGACATCTATGAGCAAGCAGAAGACGTGGTTCTAGAGATCAGCAACCCAGTCGGTGCTGACTTAGGCGAGAGTACAGAAGCCACCGGCGTGATCAAAGACGAAGCCGATGCAGACGGTAACCCCACCGAGGGCGACAAACCAGTGGTTAGTATTGAAGCAACAACGCCAGTAGCTACAGAAGGAGCAGGTAATTCGTTAGTATTCGAAGTGTCTATCACTAATGGTAAAACTAGTGAAGAAGACAGTATTGTTAATGTTAAACCAAATAATGCTGATGGTGTAAGCGCTGAGGATATTGGAACGATTAGCTATACTGATGTAAGTGGTAATATTGTTAAGTTAACAGAGTTAGCTGATATTCAAGCATTTTATGATGATGGCATCAATGTTCTAATCCTCGCAGGTAACGACAAAGCACCTGAAATTGTTATAACGCCTAAAGATGATGACATTTATGAGCAATCCGAAGATCTTCAATTAGACATCAGCAAACCTGATGTAGCAACCTCCGAACAAACAGGTTATGACATCACTGTGCCAAATGATACAAGCGTTATCAAGGATGAAGCAAATAATGACGGTGAAGAGGAAGAAGGCGACAAACCAGTGGTTAGCATCACAACGACGATAGATGAAGCAACTGAGGGTGCTGATGACTCTTTGCAGTTCAAAGTGTTTATTGATAATGGCAAAACAAGTAATGAAGCCCTTATTGTAAATGTGAAGCCTGATGACCAAGACTCTATTGTAGTGGCTGATGATATCGAAAAGATAACATATACAGATAAAGATGGCGTTAACAAAGAGTTGACAGACCCTTATGATATTCAAGACTTCTTTGATAATGGTATTGAGGTATCAATAGCAGCTGGCTCTGAAGAGGCTCCTGAAATTATTATTACACCTAAAGATGACTCATTAACTGAACAGCCAGAAGCTATTAAATTAAACATTTCTAAGTCTGCCAATAGCACTGGTTATGATATCAATGTAGATAATGATACTGGTACTATTCTTGACGATGATCAGGTTAGTATTGATGTTTCAGTTGCTGAAGCTATAGAAGGTAACAAATTAACCCATACCATTAAAGTTTCGGAAAGTGATAAAGATGAAGTTTATGACTTTACGATTGTGGATGGTACTGCAACTGTCAATAAAGATTATTATGCTGCCGCTGCAAACTTAGAATTTACCGAGGGTGTATCCTACAATGCTACAACTGGTAAGATAACTGTGCCAGCAGGAGTTACTGAGTTTAAAGTTAGTTATCCAACTATTGATGATAACCTGACTGATGATGGTGAAACAACTATTGTAACTGTCTCTAAAGATTCAGTATCAGACTCTGGTACAGGTACTATTAAAGATGAGGATGGCACAGACCCAACCAATCCTAAGGATGGTGTAACTGTTGAGCTTACTGGTGCAATCAATGTTAATGAAGGTAAAGAAGCGACTTATACAGTCACTATCAGAGATGAAAATGGTCAGCCAATAGTGGCAGCTGATGACATGACAGTTGATATTACTTATACCTATAAGGCGAATGGTAATGACTTAACTGCTGATGCTAATGATGTAGTAACAACAACTACAACGGTAACCATTCCTAAAGGTAAATCATCAATTGATTTCATTGTTAGTGCAGAAGATGATTCAGTATATGAAGGTAATGAGACTTATGAAGTTTCTATTAGCAATCCTTCAGCTGGTGGATTTGAAGCTACTACAGTTGATACTAACAAAGATACTGTTAGAACAACTATTGTAGATAATGATGTGAAACCTAAACTCACAATTGATGATATTAAAGTTGAAGAGGGCAATCCAGATCCTAATGACCCAGGTGCAACAACTAAGATTACCTTTACTGTGACATTGACTGGTGAAGCACAAGACAAAGTTACAGTCGATTGGAAAACCGTTGATGGAACAGCAACAGCTGCTAATGACTATACGGCTGATCAAGATACGTTAACTTTCGAGCCTACTGATAGCGTTACTGATCCTCAAACTGGTGTGGTTACACAAACCCAGGAAGTGACTATTGAAGTGACTAGAGATAGGGTTTGGGAGGTTGCAGAAACATTCAATGTTGTTTTATCTAATGCAAGTGATAATGCCGTTATTGAGAAAGGTACAGGCATTGCTGCCATTACTAACGACGATATCACTGCTAATGATGATGCTAATATTGCCATTGAGGAAGGAGGTACTTATACACTTGTAGATGATAATGGTACTCCTGACGACATTACTGATGATACATTTACTCAGTCTGAGAAAACTGTAGATGCAGTAGGTAACGTGATTACTGGTGGAGGTATCAATGACGTTGCTGATGATAAAAATGGTCCTCCAGTTAAAGTGACTTCTATCAGAACGGGTGCTGAAGAAGGTGCTGGAACAGAAGAAACCGTTTCTGGTACAACAACCATTGCTGGTCTGTACGGTACTTTGACCATTGCTGCTGATGGATCTTATACCTATAAGATTAATAACGATCTGGAAGCAGTGCAAAAGCTAAATGAGAAATATACGGATAGTGAAGGAAATATAGTTGAAGCTACAACACTAACAGATAGCTTTAATTACACTATTGGTGATGGATCAACACTTAAAAACGGTGACTTGCTTGAAGATATTGCTAAGCTTGATGTTACAATCCAAGGTAATAATGATGCACCGCAAATACTTGAGATTACTTCAACCCGCGTATCAGAAGAAGGTTTAACGGCTTCTACATCTGCAGCCGATGGTATTAAAGATGACGTGAGCTATAATGAAGCTGATGACGTGTTTAAAGAAGCTGTTAATGGCGATCTGGTTGCTGAATTACAAGCAGTTAAGACAGCGAAAAATAACCTTGCATCTGATCCGTTTAATCAAGACTTTATAGACGCAGTTGCAACTGCAGAAGAAGCCTTGAAGATAGGAAGAGCTGCAGCTGAAGAGAAGTACAAGGAGCTTAAAGATGATCAAACAGACTCAGCGACAGATACAGGTGGCATCATTACCTTTACAGACGTTGATAACTTTGATCCAAATGACTTTACCATTGAGCCAACAGGCCCTGGTGTTACCGTACAAGGTAATCCAGTGACTTGGGAATGGGTAGCTGCAGATAGAATGCTGAAAGGCAAAGCTAATGTTGATGGTCAAGAAGTTGATGTCATGACCATCGAAGTTGCAAAGAGTTCAATAAATGCAGATGGTAACTATGAAGCACCTTATTCTGTTAGCTTGTTACATGCAATTGACCACCCTAAAAATCATGGTGAAGACGTCCTAGAGCTACAATTCAGCACAGTAGTGAGTGACGGTATAGATGGATCTATTGCTAAACCAATAAGTGTATTTGTAGAGGATGATCGGCCAACTGTTGCTGAAGGTAAGGAGACGATATTACTTGAGCCTGTCACAGCCAATGTACAAATTATTTTAGATACTTCAGGTAGTATGTCATCTAAGTCAGATGTTGTTGATGAGTTCCCTCTTTTTGAGAAATTACCAGATGGTAGTACTAAGCTAGTTGAGTTGCCAGAAGACAGTACTGCGGATGTATATACAACTGGTATTAAGATGTACGCAGCTAGTGGCGACCCTCTAATTGAAGATGGTTTAGGTGGCTATGCTCACTATAGCTTAAGAGATGATCAGTCTGTGGATTTCAATGTTGATGGAAACCTTGTTCTGACAAGTAATAATAATGATTATCCATTATATCTAGATAACGGTAAATTAAAGTCTGGTAATTATACGGATAACGGGAATGTCATGGTATACAATTATGATACTGTTAACTACGAAATAGGTGGTAGTGTTATCACAGAATCAGAAGTTGGCGTTTATCAAACTACTTATGATTCAAGTAAAATAGGTGAAACTCCTCAAGTTGTTAGAGTTTTAGATAGATTGGAAGTTACTCAGAAGGCCATGCTTGAATTGATAGATGCCTACGATTCAATCGGTAGTGCTCGTTTTCAAATTATTGATTTTGATACAACTGCTAAAGAAGTACTAGGCAGCAATTGGATTACAGCACAAGAGGCAGTTGATAACATGTTTACTTATCAATCTGGTGGGGGCACAAATTATGATGATGCCTTATATGTTGCTAAACAGCTATTTACAACAAAACCTGGGGCTATTGTGGGTGCTGATTTTCAGCGATCTTATTTCTTAACTGATGGTAAGCCTACTTTCGGTCAAACTACAAACTATGACTATGACTATGACAATGAAGGATTAGGTGGGAATATTAGAACCGGTAATGGTAGTGGGTCTGCAGATTCAGATGATATGGGTATTCAGTCTGGAGAAGAGAAAGAATGGACTGACTGGTTAAGTTTAAATAATATTACTGCATTTGCCTATGCCATGGGGGTCTCTAAAAATGTAAATGCTTCAACTCTAGATCCTATTGCTTTTGATGGCGAGTCAGGGCAAGATTTAGATGCCCAGCAAGCGGATTTCAGTAATCTAGCAAAACAATTATTGAGTTCTTTGCCTAGCCCAATCTCACCAGATAGAAGTCTGATTGACGGTGCTTCTCCAGGCTTTGTAGGTGGTTTGGGTGCAGATGATGGTGATTTTGTATCAGTAACTGTGGGTGGCGTCACATTCGAATATGATAGAGATACTAATACTGTTAAAGCAGATGAAAGCTCAAGTTTCACATATGATGCATCTCAACACTTGCTGACAGCTCCTTCTAAACTAACTGGTGGTATCTTCTATGTTCACTTTGAAGATGGTGTCAAAACAGATGGTACTGCTTATAGTAAAGGTCAATATAGCTACCAAACTGCTGGAACTATATTAGGGTATAAAGAGCCTATCTATTTCAACGTTCGTGATGAGGATGGTGATTTGGTCTCATCTGAGCAGTTGCTTGACGTTTATCGCCTAAATTCTAGCAATGACTTTATTATTACTAATCAAACTGGAACAGTTACCATTGATGCTTCAACCTTGATAGCGAATGATAATACACGTAAATCAACTAAGTTTGATGGTGCCACTGATCTCGAATTTGGAGCAGTTGGTACTATTATTGATGCCAATGCTGTTTCTGTAACTCTGGATAATTCCAAAGCTAAATTTAATTATTCACTAACTGATGGTGGATTTACTGTCAAATCAGTAGTTGATATCGAGTATCGTAATAGTACTAGTTTATATGGTGATACTAGTGATAATGTTATAGTTGGTAGCAATGATTCAGACGATTTGCTATCTGGACGTGCAGGAGATGATGTCTTGCAAGGTAACAAAGGTGCTGATTCCATGTATGGTGGATCCGGTAATGATATCTTTATTGTAGATTTGGAGGATAGATTAATTGATGGTAATGGAGGTGTTGATACCGTAAGATTTGAATCTTATGTTGGGGATGCCGACTTAACTGGATTCTTAAATCGAGTAACAACACGTGAGCTTGAGATTATAGATCTAGTTGACGATAACTCTCAGACTCTAACGGTAACGGAAGAACTAGTTCAGCGTTTAACTAAAGATGGTAATGGTGCCCTAGGGGATAAAATCTTTATTAATGCTGACAAGGGTGATACTATCAACTTACAAGGCTTTACTGAAAGTGATAGAAGCGATCAAGCAGGCTATAATATGTTTGAGGCTGGATCAGTTAAAGTTTACTTGGATATTGATAATACGGCAACGATACTATAATAATTAAGTTAAAATTAATAAAAGCGTCTCCTTAGGGATAATGCCAGTCAGTTAACGCTGACTGGTATTTTTTTTTGGATATTTTTGTGGTTTACCCTTAACCACCCTCGCACAAGATCGCTTTCTGCGCTCAGGAATGACAAACAATCTCCCCTCCTCTAAAAGTGCATCTAACAGCTTAGGGAAGAGACCTACAGCCTGTAAAGGCGCAAACCGTAACAGATCAACAATCGTAATAGACGCCATGTGAAAGCTAATTCGTAGAGGGCTAACCTTAGCTCTAACTGCCATATAGCGCATCAAACGTCTTATTAGATTATAAGCAATCATAAGCCCCCAGAACTCTTGTAACACAAGCTGTGGTAGCTTACTTCTTAATAATAGCCCCTGCTGTAGATCAGGCTTAATTTCTCGATACGCCATCTCAATCTCCCAGCGCTGCAAGTACAGCTGTACCACTTTATCCTTAGTAAAGCGTTTATCATCTATTAAAGAGGTTATGTATCGTCTTGTCTTACCCTCATAACTACACTCAATTAATCGAGCTTGCCACGTATCGGGTAGGTTTGGATTTTTCTTTTGAGCCTGAGGAGAAACGGGCATTTGTATCCAGTAGTCCCCTGCACTAAAGGTTTTAATCACACTGTAACGCAGATTATCTTTAGCCCGCATGAGCCAGTGACTGTTTGGATAAGTTTGTTGCCAACTAATAAGTAAGTCTGCTGAGAAATAGGCTCTATCAAAGAGCGTAATACTGTTGTCTTGAACGTTTAGTTGACGAGCTAAAGTGATCTCTCCTTGACCCATATCTCCAAGAGTTGTGTCAATGATCTCATGTGTGTCAGTATTGATAAGGCATACCGAACGCATTTGTGGATAAGGCGCCTCTTTGGTCCTACCTTTGCTTGAGCTAAAGTGCTGAAGGTTCTCATCGGTGTATGGCAATGAGTATACGACTCCATCTACGGCTTGGACGCTAAGTCCCATGAAGTCTTGTTGCTGGGCTAGTGATTCCGTTTGGTAGTGAGCACTTAGTTGATGAAATAGCTGCTTTAGAGGTTCATGCCCGAGGCGTTGTCTTGCTTGTACAACAGCACTGGGTACGCAGGCCTGTGAGTCTAGATTAAGCCGCATTTGCTCTGTGATATACCAGATGGAACGGTTTCGATATAAGGCTGTACCGATGACTAGCCAAACAACGTGTTCGGCTGGTAGCTTCCGCCTTCTAATGCTCGCTTTGCCTGTATATTCTAAGGCCTGCTGTATCCAGTCAGGGTCTATTAATTCACTAAATTGTTCTAGGGTGTCTGGGATCCTTTTATGCGTCTCATTAATAGCTTCTTGTAGTCTCATAGTAAAATAGCCCGTCTACTTATTAGATGGGCTATTTTATTACTTTTCTTCGGGTTTTTGCCTTAACTGACTGGCATTACTCCTTAGGGAGGCGTTTTTTCTTTTTCTATACACTAAAAAGTAAGGTTTAAAATGTCGGTGTAATGGACAAAATTCAGGCTAAAAACGAGCGGTTAGTCTCTAATGGACAAAATTCAGGCTAACCTGCAGAGTATGTCATTAAAAAGTTGTTAATAAACTTAAGCTTACGTTGTTTATTGAGCCCATTATGACTGCTTAATTGGCGTTTTAACTCGCTAAACAAACCTTCTAGAGAATTAGTTGTATTTGGAATGTTTAAGTCATCTAATTCTCTATAAGTGAATAACCAATCACTATTTACTCGCAAGCTTCTATAGGCACTTCTAAGACGCTTATGGGTGTACCAAGTCTTACCAGTATCTATATTGGTACTACGTTCATTTAAGTAGTCCTCATGAGTTAAATACCATCTATCCAAGTCCTGAATGAACGTTGTCTTATCATAATCCTTTATATTTAAAGCTAGCTGTCTAAGTGCAATACTTGCGATATTTTGAGGCCTACGAGTTAAGTATCGAGTGATGATCTGTAGCTGATGAAACTGGCACATTTGTATCGGTATATCTTTAAACAAAGCATTAAGACCTCGTCTTCCATCGCAAGTAATGCTAGTGATATCAATGCCTTGTGATTTTATATGCTCTATTCCCAGTTTATACAGAGCGTTGGTCTCATAGTGAATAATACGGTGGTGTAATACCGCTTTGCTTGTATAGTCGAGAAATACCATTAAGCCAAATGTTCTACCAAAGTAGGTCGTGTCCATCACTATGTTGGCACGAGTAGGTAGCTTATTAAGTGACTTTATCTCAATAGTATCTAGTCGCCTTTGTATGGTCTTTATGCTACAGCCATACTTATGAGCAAGTTGTTTATAAGTCTGTTTACCTTGAGTATATTCTTGCCACAAAGTTGTATTATTGAGCCGCCTGCCACCTAAAAACTGCCGATTACAAACAAGGCATTTGTACTGCTGTTTCCCTGATTTATAACCATTCTTTTTCGTGTGTTTTTCACCACAAAAAGGGCAGTTTTTTGATTCATGGCTTTCAATCCTTGCAAATACTTATAGTATATAGCTTTAAAGGGGGTCTCAGCCTGAATTTTGTCCATTACACCAAAATGTCTTAATAATAGGTTAATAGTCTTAGACACAAAAAAGGCTTACCGAATATGACGGTAAGCCTTGAATTAAAATATGGTGGGCCCAGTAGGACTTGAACCTACGACCAAAGGATTATGAGTCCTCTGCTCTAACCAACTGAGCTATGGGCCCTAATAGTAAGCATTTGAACTTGCTTGATTAGACGCATTATATTACCCGAAAATTATAAATTTGCAAGGGTAAGATGAGTATTTAGTGCAACTTTTTATAAAGTTTTCGCAATAGAATCAATCCGAGCCACATTTAGGGCTTCACCAATATCGCTGCCTTGCAGACTGCTATCAATATCTTGAATCGTCACTTGCTTATACGCTTCAACAAACGTCTCAAACTCAAACTGCTGATAGGCAGTTTTGGCAACATGATGTAAAGCCAATATCTCAGATAGGGTACTCATATCTTTATCGGCTTTGGTCATGCCAATAAGTACTGCAATATTCTCTGCCGTAAGCTGATTATACTTAAGCAAATAGGGATAGCATTGGTTATATGTTTGCGCGAATTGAGTCACTTTCTTCGGTACTTTTAATTGATTGCCCACCGCTTTTTGCTTGTCAGACCATGCATTAATATCCGCGGCAGTGTGCTCTAAAATATCTAACATATTGCCCTGTACGCCTAGCTGCTCGTATAACGGGCTAGTAATGGCATCCGCGGCAAAAGATAACATTAATAGTGTCCAGCGCTGATGCAAAGGCAGATTTAACTGTCCTGAAAGCGCTAAAGCACGGCAGATAAATTGTTTAGTCGCTTCATCATGTTGCCAAGCAGCAGCAAGATTAGGCATGACATGGGGCAGGGAGCCTACTTGATACAGGCAGTCAAAATACGCTTGCGGGCTCCCCTGCATAAGCGCACGACTGGTCTCTTGCCATACTCGCTCAGCCGTTAAGTGATGTAGCTCATCTGTCTGATTAATGCTGTCTATCAACGCCAATGTTTCAGGAGCGATAATAAAGCTTTGTTCTGCCTGCGGCTGATAAAAGCGGCCGTAAAACCGAGCAATTCGTAATACACGCAATGGGTCCTCACTAAAGGCTTCAGAGACATGACGCAGTACTTTATTGTTTATGTCCTCCACGCCGCCATATGGGTCAATAACTTCACCCGTCTTTGGGGTGTCGTCATTGAGTCCATTGACTTCAATAGCCATAGCATTGATGGTTAAATCACGGCGCAGTAGGTCTTCCTCTATAGTTACTTCAGGTGCAGCATAGACCTCAAAGCCTTTATAGCCTTTACCCGACTTACGCTCAGTGCGCGCTAAGGCGTACTCTTCTTTGGTCTTTGGATGCAAAAACACAGGGAAGTCTGCACCCACCTGAATGAATCCAGCATCAAGCATTTGCTCAGGTGTTGCACCGACTACCACAAAGTCTTTATCGGTATATCGACGTTTTAAAAGCTTATCTCGGACAGCGCCGCCAACAACATATACTTGCATATTTAGCCTCTAGCTCTAGCAAAATAAAGTTTAAAAAAAGCCAGCAACAAGGCTGGCTTCTTTGTATTCAACTACTTGTCGGTCGATTCAATCATTTACTCTTTCGTTTCTGCTTCGATATCTTGAGCTTCGGTAACCGCAAGAGCTGTCATATTCACGATACGGCGTGCTGTTGCTGAAGGCGTTAAGATATGAACTGGTTTGCTTGCACCCAATAAGATAGGTCCAATTGATGCGCTACTGGTTGCAGTTTTAACTAGGTTAAAGGCAATGTTAGCCGCATCTAGCGTTGGCATAATCAATAGGTTAGCAGGGCCACTTAATACGCTGTGCGGGAAGTCATGACGACGAATCACATCGTCAAGTGCTGCATCACCATGCATCTCACCATCAAATTCGAAGTCAACGTCCATTTCAGTCAACAGCTCAAACACTTTACGCATTTTCACTGCACTGTCACGGCTAGAGGTACCGAAGTTTGAATGTGATAGTAGCGCAACGCGTGGCGTGATACCGAAGCGGCGCATTTGATTCACGGCCAATACAGTCATTTCAGCCAATTGCTCTGCAGTTGGGTCTTCGTGGATGTAAGTATCAGCAATGAATAGACTACGATCTTGCATCAATACCGCATTCATTGAATAGAAGTCGCTCACAGCATCTAGACGGCCAATCACACGGCGTACATAGTCTAAGTGTAGATTGTAGTGACTGAACGTACCACAAATCATACCATCTGCATCGCCTTTTTCGACCAATAAAGAGCCAATAAGAGTTGTCTTACGGCGGACATCACGACGAGCCAGTTCAATACTCACACCTTTGCGTTTGTTTTGCTCGTAGTAGAACTGCCAGTAATCTCTGTAGCGAGGATCGTTATCTTGGTTAACGATTTCAATGTTATCGCCAGCTTTTAAACGTAGGCTCAAGGCACTAATTTGTGATTCAATAATAGCAGGGCGACCTACTAGAATTGGTTTGGCTAGGCCTTCATCAACCACAACTTGAACCGCACGTAGAACGTCTGGATCTTCACCTTCACAGTATACGATGCGTTTTGGATCTTCTTTGGCACGAGCAAATAGAGGCTTCATGACAAATGCAGAGTTGTATACAAAGGCAGACAACTTCTGACGATAGGCCGCAAAGTTCTCAATTGGCAGAGTAGCAACGCCAGAATCCATCGCCGCTTTAGCAACAGCAGATGCAATTTCAATGATTAGATTTGGCTCAAGTGGTCCAGGGATTAGATATTCTCTACCAAAGCTCTTGCTGGTATCGACGTATTTTTGACCTTGTAGCGGTGTTGCTTCAACATGTGCCATAGCTGCAATAGCATGTACACACGCAATCTTCATCTCTTCGTTAACGGTAGTCGCGCCAACATCTAACGCACCGCGGAAGATATATGGGAAACATAAGGCGTTGTTAACTTGGTTAGGATAATCAGAGCGGCCAGTGGCCATGATTATGTCATCACGGATGGCATGCGCAAGCTCTGGCATAATCTCAGGCGTTGGGTTGGCTAACGCAAAGATAATTGGGTCACGCGCCATACGCTTCACCATATCTGCGGTTAATAGACCTGGCATTGATAAGCCTAGGAACATATCCGCATCGTCCATCACATCATTGATTGATGTGGCGTCTGTGTCACGCGCATAACGCTGTTTGGTTTCGTCTAGGTTTTCACGTTTGGTTGAAATAATACCGCGCGAGTCTGCAACGTAGATGTTTGATCGTTGTACACCTAAGGCACAGATTAGGTCTAGACAAGAGATGGCTGCTGCACCGGCACCTGAACACACAACTTTAATGTCCTCGATTTTCTTATCAATAAGCTGTAGTGCATTAATTAGGGCCGCACCAACGATGATAGAGGTACCATGTTGATCATCATGGAATACCGGAATATTCATGCGCTCACGCAGTTCACGCTCAATTTTGAAACATTCAGGGGCTTTAATGTCTTCTAGGTTAATACCACCGAAAGTTGGCTCTAAGGCAGCAACGGCTTCGATGAATTTATCAGGATCATTTTGGGCAACTTCGATATCGAAAACGTCGATACCAGCGAATTTTTTGAATAATACGCCTTTACCTTCCATCACAGGCTTCGATGCCAATGGGCCAATATTACCCAGACCAAGTACTGCAGTACCATTTGTAATCACACCAACTAGGTTGTTACGGGCAGTGTATTTTGCAGCAAGCTTAGGATCGCGCTGAATCTCTAAACATGGCACAGCCACACCAGGCGAATAAGCCAGTGCTAAATCATGCTGGTTAGCAATTTGTTTGGTAGGTGTGACAGAGATTTTACCAGGGACAGGGAATTCATGGTAATGCAAGGCAGATTGTTCAAACTGCTCTTGATTCATCGCATTGAAGTCATTCTCTGCAGGCATTGATGGGGTATTAGAAGTATTGTCGCTCATGTTTAAGACCAATTATATCTTGAAAAAGGAAATCCACGAATGGAGACTCAAAAGTGGTGTACTTAACCACTGTATTTTAGCATTATTATAGGTGTAAACCATAGAACCAAAGCGCATTTAAATCATCATCATTACCAATACGCTACATCTGGGCGATATATCGGTGTACGTCACCCATGTAGTGGGTTTGATAACGTTAGTTACCTTAGCGTTTAAAGCAGGCCTCGTCAATTAAGTTTTTTTATAAGCGTCCATACCACCCTTGTTTATAGTACAGATGGACGGCTTTAATAGGAAAGTGCGATGTCGATTAGATTTTTTATGGGTAATCCGCACTTATTTTCTCTAGCGATTGCTTATGATTAAGAAGAGCAGCTAATCACTATAGGTCTTGCATCTTTAGCCGGTGGTGTGATATCCGCATCCGTTGCTGTGTCTTGCACTTCATAAGGTGTGGTCAGTAACTGAAATAAGCGGTCCACTTCAGCAAAATTACCTGATTCTGCCTGTGTAATCGCCCGCTGTGCCATCGCATTACGCAGCACATACACTGGGTTATTGTTTTTTAAAATATTAATAACCACATCGTTTGAATCGTGTAGCAAGCCTGTTTTGCTAATCTGCTGACTCACATGAGCGGTATATTTATCTTGCCACTGCTGCCATTTTTGTAATGATTCAGCATCAAGTTCATGGTTGATATTTGCTAGTAGCTGAGCTTCATAAGCATGATTGTCTGCATCAAGAACAGCAATCAGCGCTCTAAAGCTGTTGGTATAATCAAGCTTGTTATCTTCTACAAACTGTAAGAAGTCAAAGGCCAGTCTTAATGTACCATTAATATCATCCGCATCTGGAGTTGCATTCGACTGTTCTAAAGACAGATAATCTGGACTGTTTGCATCATTTAAGCCTTCCCAAGGCAAGCCCATTTTACGGCACACGCCTTGCTGATAATGCTGCATAAAGCTTGTTTCATAATGCGATAAACAGTCTGCCAAGGTCTCTCTACTAATGGTCTCTTGTTTGTCGCCAATGACAGTTTTTCCAGATAGCTGCATAAAATGCATCATCCACACATTCAAATTCCAATGCCCGATAGCTGGCTGATTTTGATAGGTATAACGTCCTGTATGGTCTGAGTGGTTATTAATCCAGCCTGGATCAAAGCGTTCTAAGAAACCAAAAGGCCCATAATCAATCGTGGTGCCAGTGATTGATAAGTTATCTGTATTCATTACACCATGCGCAAAACCAAGTAACTGCCAATCGGCAATCATAGCCGCGGTGCGCTCGACCACAGCAGAGATAAAATCTGTTACTGGTGTGTCAGAATCGGTCAGCTCAGGATAATATGTTTCAATCATATACTTGGTAAAGCCGCCTAATAAGTCTGGCGCAAAGCTTGCAATCCATTCGACATGACCTAAGCGAATGTGTGTATCTGCCACGCGCATTAATGCAGCGCCTTGTTCCATAGTCTCTCGGCGTACCGGTGTATCTGAGGTGATAAAGCCCAGTGCGTTTGATGAGCGAATACCCAGTGATGACATGGCATGGCCGCATAAATATTCACGAATGGTACTGCGCAAAACCGCTCGACCATCTCCCATACGAGAGTAGGGGGTAAGGCCTGCGCCTTTGAGATGTAAATCAGTCAATTGGTCTTGTTTATTACGAACTTGAGCCATCAATAAGCCGCGACCATCACCTAACTGACCTGCCCATTGACCAAACTGATGCCCAGCATAGGCCATAGATAATGGCTCAAATCCATCCGGCACATAATGACCTGACAAGATATTGACCCAATTATCTATTAAGTCTTGGTCGTCATCCCAGCCAATTTGGCTTGCAACTATTGGATTGAAGTGTCCAGCTTTGGGGTTACTAAGTGGGGTAGGTGGTTGTTTGTTATACAAGCGAGGGTCAAGTTTGGCGTAACTGTTTTCAAATTTCATAATATTTATATCAGCTTTTGTAGGATATATTGATTGGCAATGTGCGTGTGATAGCAAAAGTAAGTTGTTGAATAAACAAATTATTTTTAGTAAAGAGTAGCATTGAGAGAGATGATAACAAAGCTTGGCAGTAACAAGTAGGGGTAGAATGTTATTGTTATATAGCGTCAGCAAACAATTGAAAAGTGATGGTTTTCACCCATTTAAATCTACGCTACGTTCTATTTTAGTATTGTGGTAACAGAGTTTGCTGTGGAATGAGGGCATAAAAAAACCCTTCAACCTGACCATAAGTCAGGCAAAGGGTAAGGTGGTATTTACTACCTATCTATAAGTCACATAGCTTAAGTCAGAATACTGCTAATCTTATTATTTCTTATAATAGTTATTTGATGCATAAAGCACTTTAAGCAGGCGTATAACCAATGCTGTGAAAAGTTTTTTTAAGATTTCGGTCATGCTTTTTAATACGCTGCTCAATCAATTGATACTGATGTTTTAGCATCTCATCGACTTCATGCAATCTGTCAGAAAATTCTCCCTTTTTCATCTGAACCGCTTTGGTTTTTAAAGCTTGCCATTCTTGGACGGTTTGTTTAAATAAGTCTTGCTCAAACTTAATGCGGTCACTAAAGCGTTGTAAGCTGCGTGGTAAGTTGTTGTCAATCAGCAAGCCTTTTTCATCAGTAATCGGCGCAAGCTTTTGCTGTGCGTGCTTAAACTTCATCGTGATCTCGGCATGCTTAATGGTTGTGTCATCAACGACACGTAAGTCAGAGGCTAGGCCAAGTTTTGCTAAAGCTGCGATGACCCATTTAGTTGGGTCATATTGCCACCATTTCACACCATTCCGGTAGTCGTATTGGAAGAAGTGATGGTAATTATGATAGCCCTCCCCCCACGTTGGGATAGCCAATAAGAAGTTATCACGGGCGCTATTGGTGTCGGTATACGGGCGGGTACCATACATATGGCATAAAGAGTTGATAAAGAAGGTAAGGTGATGATTAATCACCAAGCGCAACAGTCCAGCCAGTAGCAGCGTACCCCAGACATCACCGATTAACCAACCGATAGTGCCAATCAGTCCCACATTTGCAGCGACGACCCATAGGCCATAATATTTATGCTGAATTTGCAGCACCTTATCCTTAGTTAAATCTGGAATATTTTTATAATCAAACTGTCCGCTTGGGTAGTTTTTTAACATCCAGCCAATGTGACTAAACCAAAAGCCGCGTTTGGCCGAATACGGATCATCCATCGGATCATCGACATGGCGGTGATGGGTACGATGCCCCGAACACCAGTCAAAAGCAGAGCCTTGAACAGCCAGGGTTGCACCCACCAAAAAGAAGTTGCGAACGATAGGGTGCGCTTTATAGGTGCGATGCGACATTAATCGGTGATAGCCTGCGGTGATACTCAGGCCAGTCCAAACACCGACCGCTGCAAAGACACCCCAAGTGGGTGCGCTGACACGATGCGTTGCTAGATACCAAGGCGTGATAATCGCTGCTGCAATTGGGGTGGCCGTCAAGACGATGGCCGGTACCCAATTAATAGGTGCTTGTTGAAAGGCACGCTCTTGTTCAGGGTCAACACCTAACGCATCTGCCGTACTCTTTGGGTCAGAGCCTAGGCGCGATACTAAGGGTTGAGTATTGGAAAAAGAGACATGGGTGCGTAACGTATCGATGATATCCGGTAACTGCTGTAATACTTGGCCACTTTGATATATTGCCTTACTGGCTATATTCAGAGATAAATCACGGAGGTTACGTAGCTTGTGTAAGGGAGTTAGGGCGGTAGACGTGTTGTGGTACATTTTCGAGGCATTCCTTGCTTTATAGCGGTAAACTCTAAATCTAAGGGCAATCAGCAATCAATCGCTTATAGTGCTGTCATAAATCTAGAAGTAACCATTATAGATGAGTAGTATGCTAATAGAATACCCGATAATAATATTAAAGTGAACACTCATTCACTGGTATTTTTTAACTCAGCTCATTTTTTACGTGTTATATACGCCAGTTACAAAGAGCCGTAACAAACAAGCAATTGCTTTAAGATGCCAAAAACAAAGTCGGATAATCGGTGATAATATAGTCAACGCCCAATGTAACCAGGCGTTTAGCTTCATCGATACTATTTACCGTCCATGCACTGGTGGTTAAGTTCGCACGTTTAAAAAGCTGCATCATCTTGTCATTATATAAAGGATGATATAAGCCCACACCTGTACAGCCAAGGCGCCTAGCAATATTTGCGGTTTGATTTAAGGGCTGCGATGTAGAGGTGGGCATATTCAAATCAAGCGTATCTGGGTTTGGCAGCTGGCAGGAAAGCTCGTTAGCCTGCTTTTTTGCATAACGCTCATCAAGCTCAACCAATAACCCACGAGAAAAATGCTTTAAAAATCTATGAGTGCTCATTAATTCGTGCAGCTTAATATCAAAACTGGTCAAAGTAAGGACTGTTTCATTAAAATGGGGTTGGCTTAGAGTTTGATTTAGTGCCTTTATCAACTCACTATGATGCGTACGGTGATGGGTCTTAATCTCAAGCTCAACCCGTTTATAACCGCTCAATACTGGCAGAATATCCTCAAGAAGAATAATGGCATGTGGACCTGCCGTTAAACGCTTTATCTCATTATAAGCAGACTGATTGACCCAAGCTTGTCGTTTAAATAGCCTAAGCAGAGAGTCATCATGAAAAACCGCCAACTTATTATCCTTGGTTAATTGAACATCAAACTCAATGCCAATCAGTTTATTCTTTGAAAATTGACTTAAGCGGTGTGTGTATTCAAACCCAAGATAACTATTTTCGAACCTCTCTCCACGTGCACCGCGATGACCTAATAGGAAAGAGGGATAGATATCAAGCATCTGATTTAACGATAGGGTAGACATTTTGAACTCTTAAATGGATTGAAATAGAGGATGAGTTGATTGAATTTACTGCGAGTTAATATAAAGATACAGAATGGCGAATTTAAGTACGCTTACAGTAATACTAATTAACAAAAGCTATTAATTTGGCGTATAATACGGCTCGATATGGGTAATATACCTACTTTATCCCCAAACGTGTACGCTTTAATGTTTAAGATTGTTGTTGAGCGACTAACGTAATAATGGACTAACCCTGCGTTATCCTAAGTTATTGAGCAACTGCCAATCGAGTGCTCCGTTCATGTTTGAACAATCACAAATGAGTTATTGATAAATTGAGTTATTGGCATCTTTATATGCGAATAATCTAAGAGGTTATGATGAAGTTAAGTTTTGATAGTGTTTCTCGTCACACTGGTCTGGTAAGTGTCGCATTACTTTGCGGTATTACAGCAGTGTCTTGTAGCAAAAAGCAAGAGGCGAGCTCAGATGAGAATCAAGTTGTCGTTGCTGAAAATGAAAACGCAGCAGATACTGCTCCTGCTATTCAGTGTAATGACCCCATCGCATTAACTCAGCTAACCCAATCTGTCAAAGCCAGCGTTGGCTCGCAAACTCAAGCACTGTTTAATAGCTATGCTGAGCGTGCAAATGCAAGTTTAAGCTATTCAAATGCAAACAATGCTGTGGGTTCTATCTTAATTGATGTGGCCAATCCGACCATGCTACAAGGTGCCAATGCCAACGGTATGGTCACTTGTAATGCAAGCCTTAGTTTAACGGTACCTAATAAAGATGTGATTCGTGCTAATAAAGCGTATCAGAGATTAGAAGGCGACGGCGATTTAGGTAGCTATTTGCAGTCTCAAAATATTACTTTGAACAACAATATGCTCGTTAGCAATAACTTCAACTACGTGGTCGGTATGCAAGGCGGTCAGTCTGCTGCACGTGTGGTTGGACAGCCTGCGATATTGACAGCGGCATCTGATATTATCGCCAGATCCCAGTTCCAATCTGCGCTAGATGCGAGTCGTGCTGGTCCTGCAACGGTTAAGCCAAGATCTGAGCCTGCATTACCATCAGAGCCAAGATTACGTCAAGAGCCAAGAGTCCGTCCTGAGCCTGAGCAAAGACAACACACGCCGGCTCAGCAGCATAGTGAGCCGCAACCAGAGCCTAATCCAAGGGCAGAAGCGCCGGCTCCGATTAATACTCCAAAGCGTAATACAGACAACAATGACAACGAAGTTGTAGGGTTAAATACACCAAGCAAGCCTGCAAAACCGCAAGAGCCAAAAGAGCCGATGAAAGTGCCAGAAGATGAGCGAATCGAGATGGTTATCATTGAAGAAGAAGGCACTTACTAAGCCTTTATCTATACTGATCTGATACTGTAACGATAAAAAAGCCCTCTATTGAATAGAGGGCTTTTTGGGCTATTTTTAAGCGGCTAGTTCCACAGGCTGCTTTAAGAGAGCATAAACGACAGTTTATTTAGCGAATCTGTCTAAGATGGTCTTATTCCACAGGACTTCGCTTGAGTGCTCAATTTTTGCGCAATATCTTGAAAGCACAAACAACCAATCTGATAAGCGGTTTAATAGCTTAAGCGCGCTTGGCGAAATAGCATCTGGATTATCCGATTTTAGACGCACACCTTGGCGCTCAGCACGGCGACAGACGGTGCGGGCAATGTGCACTTGGCTAACCAACGTTGAGCCTGCTGGCAAGATAAAGTCTTTCAGCGCAGGAAGCTGTTTGTTTAATACATCAATCTCACTTTCAATCCAATCGATATGCGCCTCATCAATGCCTTTGTACTCAGGCATCGCAAGCTCGCCACCCACATTAAATAGTAAGTGCTGAACAATACTGATAGTCTGTAAGATATCGTCTAACGATGGATTGCAGTCTGCAACACCCTTATCAGCTAACGTGTTGGCATATGCGGCT
Organism: Psychrobacter sp. CX14; assembly: GCF_057396205.2. NCBI lineage: Bacteria > Pseudomonadati > Pseudomonadota > Gammaproteobacteria > Moraxellales > Moraxellaceae > Psychrobacter > Psychrobacter sp. CX14. The sequence goes on from NZ_CM183187.1 coordinate 1,784,067, forward strand.
ATCATACCGATATGAGCGTTTAGCTCATCCACATCGCCCATGACCACAAAAGTTTGGTCAGCTTTACTGGCGCGGTCGCCATTGGCAAGGCCGGTTGTGCCATCATCGCCGGTACGGGTGTAGATTTTAGTGAGTCGGTTACCCATGGGTGTTTCTCCAAGATTGTTCGGTAATTAGCCGGTTAATTGTCTGACCGCTAGGGGTCTATTTTATAGTGATTATTAGGGTATATAGACGGTTTGTGGCGGTGATTCATTAAAGGGTCTATAGTATAGGAATATAGGGTTTACAACAGGGACTTAAATCATCAAAGCTTTATCAACGAGCTGAGTCTTCTTTATCTGACTACGTAAGCTATCATACTCTATGGCCATGAAATATAGCAATTTTAGGCAAGCTTAGGTAAGATGACTCTCACAAAATACAGGCTTTATTATCCATTATATGTCTTGTTATCAATAACGAATGCCTCATATTTAGAGCATCGTTTAATAAAAACAATTGTCTTAATCTTCAGTCAGTTAAATTTAAGGTTTTCAATATGTCCGCAGATGCCAAAATAATTCAAATCTCTGAGCCATTAGCGCAGCAAATGGCAAAAAATCAGGCCGCGCTCAAAATATACGATTCGATGACGACCAAAAAGCGCAAATTTGAGCCATTAGAGGCCGGAAAAGTGGGCATGTACGTGTGTGGTATGACGGTTTATGACTATTGCCATATTGGCCATGCCCGTGTCATGGTTGCCTTTGACGTGATTACTCGCTGGATGCGTCATTTGGGTTATGACGTAACCTATGTGCGCAATATTACTGATATTGATGACAAGATTATCGCCCGCGCGAATGAGAATGGAGAAGCGATTGGTGAATTAACCACCCGGTTTACCAAAGCCATGCACGAAGATGCGGCGGCTTTAGGTTGTATGGATCCTGATTTTGAGCCACGCGCTACCGATCATATCGATGATATGCTGACTATGATTGGCACGCTTGAGCAAAAAGACCATGCTTATGCTGCGTCTAATGGCGATGTGTATTATGCCGTTGAGTCATTTGATGGCTATGGTAAATTATCTAAGCGTAAGCTTGAGGACTTACAAGCAGGCTCACGTGTCGATGTTGATAACGACAAAAAGAATCCGTTTGACTTTGTGCTTTGGAAAGCGGCCAAAGTGGGCGAGCCGCAGTGGGAATCAAACTGGGGTGGCGGACGTCCAGGTTGGCATATTGAATGCTCAGCGATGTCAACAAAGTGTTTAGGCGACAGCTTTGATATTCATGGCGGTGGTCATGACCTACAGTTCCCGCACCATGAAAATGAGATTGCACAATCGGAAGCGGCAACTGGATGCACCTATGCCAAAAACTGGATGCACGTCGGCTTTATTAACGTCGATGGTGAGAAGATGTCTAAATCTTTGGGCAACTTCTTCACCATTCGCGATGTGATGGAAACCTTCCATCCAGAAACCATTCGCTTCTTTATTTTATCGAGCCATTATCGCAGTCAGGTGAACTTCTCTGATGCAGCATTAAAAGAAGCGCATTCTGGTCTAACCCGTATCTACCAAGCATTAAAAGCAGCCGATGCGGTATTGACCGATGCGAATCTAAACAGCGCCGATATTGATGCTAATCAAGCACAATATGTCGCTGACTTTATTCAGGCCATGAACGATGACTTTAATACTTCTTTGGCGTTAAGCGTGCTATTTAGCTTAGCCAAAGAAGTGAATAAACTGGCACGTGAAGCGGGCTCTGATGAAACAGCAGCACAATTAAAAGTATTAACCCAGACCCTTCGCGATTTAGCAGGCGTGCTCAATCTAGGTCAATTAAATCCGACTGAGTTTTTGCAAGCACAAATCGGTGCAGCAGCAGAAGGTCAACTAAGTGATTCGGAAATTGATGCTCTCATTCAAGAGCGTCTAGATGCCAAAGCCAATAAAGACTTTGCCCGTGCTGATGCAGTCCGTGATCAACTACAAAGCGCTGGTATTGAGCTTGAAGATGGCAAAAATGGTACTACGTGGCGCCGTACTTAATCGGCTCGGTTAAAATGTGAACCATTTAAGACTTTCATTCTTTAAATAGTCCGGTTAAGATTTAGACCGTTGAAAGGTTGGTTAACTAGCCTGCTCACTTGTGGGGCAGGCTTTTTTATAACAATTTTTATTAAGGCGCATTATTTTATCTAAATGGGTATGGCGCCGTATGAACTTATTAAGCAGCAGATAGCAGCAGTAGATAGCAAAGGTAGGTATGGATACTCATTTAAAGCCAGTCGAAAATAGCCAAACCTCGCGCGTTAATCGCATGCCAACATGGGTAGTAGTCCTGTTGCTAACGATGATGACGATTACTGGATTATCTGCTGCTAACGCTGAGGTCAGCGCTGCCCAAGGTAGCTCAGATAATGAGAGTTTGGTATCTACTTCACGGGCTGATAATACCTACACAGATGCTGATACTATTAGCGAGCAACCCGAGACCTTGGTTGGTTATATTAAGCAACAAATCAAGGAAGAGGGCGAAAAGGAGACGCGGTATCCTACCCGTAAACTTCAAGCCAATACAGAGTTAACTGGTGAATATAATGAAGCTTATTATGTGGTTAATGAGCTAAACACCGGCCTACCGACACCTGCCATCCCGCCCAATCTAGAGACACCACTGGCCACGTTAGAGTTTTTTAATACCGCCAATCTACAAAATGATTTCGCTCTGGCAGCCTACGCTCTTAATCTTAATTCAATTGCCGACACCCAACAAGTTAACCTCGCTTCAGAATTAGTCAGAAAGCTTGATTATCTATTAACTGAAAAAGATTTGTACGTTTTCGATGAAATGCCAGATCGGGCAGATGGATTGGTTGAACCTTCGATAGGCAGTAATAATCCTATTCATGGGGTGCCAAGGCGTTCAATTAAGCTTGGTTCTATCGATTATAAAAATCGCAGTGTGCCGATTCATTTAGAGCGAGTTAAAGTAGAAGGTCAAGCACCAGTTTGGGTGTTTTCATCACAGACGGTGATGAATATTGAAGCTTTGTATGATATTCACAAACCCGCTCAATTTGAGCGTTATTTGCCAGACTGGTTGTCTATAGAGATTTTCAGTCTAAAACTGTGGGAAATATTCGGCATCCTGCTGTTTATGGTGCTGACCATGGGACTTGGTCTGATGATGAGTAAGGGCGCAGCCAAGCTAACCACAGCCTATTCTGATAAAAAGCTAAAAGAGGGCGGGCATGATGAGCTGTCCTTACAAGGTAGAGGTGTTACCGACTTATTTAGCAAAATTACGGCTCCGTTAACCGTCTTTATTAGCTTTTCAATGATGTTTGCCTTGGTATCAGGCAGCTTCCCTAAAATAGATGCCATGGCAACCTCGCTGCGGCCTATTATTTGGATTGGACTGGTAATAAGTGCCTTATGGTTGGGTATTCGCACTATTAACTTTTTTGCCAACCGTTATCAAGATTATCAAATTGATGCGCTTGATGAGGAAGAGTTTATTATTCGCCGCGAGCGCATGACCTACGTGTCCATATTCAGACGCATTTTTATCTTTGTGATTGTCATGGGCGGCTTTTGGATCAGTCTAGCGGAGTTTACTGATTTAGAAGGACTTGGTAAAACCTTATTAACCTCAGCAGGTATTGCCGGTGCAGTAATCGGTATTGCAGCGCAGCCGACACTGGGTAATATTATTGCAGGGTTTCAAGTCGCGGTTACTCAGCCGGTACGTATTGGTGATACTGTGATGATTGACGGTATTTGGTCTGAAGTTGAGGATTTAAGATACACCTATGCGGTGCTGCAAACATGGGATAACAGACGCTTAATTGTGCCTATGAAGCACTTCGTGACAGAAATTATAGAAAACTGGTCGCACACCACTACCAGTCAAACGTATGCGGTTTATCTATACGTGGATTACGGTGCAGATATTGAGGCGATTAAACAGAAGTTTATTGAATTTACCAAGGCCAATGAGCTTTGGGATAATGAAACTGAGCCTGACCTTCAGGTAACTGACGTGACTGAAAGTACCATTAAGCTGCGCGGTAAAGTCAGTGCTGAAGGCCCGCTTGATGCGTGGGACTTAAGCTGTGATGTACGCAGACAGATGCTGGATTACTTAAATAACGAGCAAGGCGACTACTTGCCAACTGATCGTATTACATTATCGCCAAGAGCTCATTAAAATAAACGCATTGAAATAACCAATAGATGCCCTTATATCAATACAAATTAACAGGATACCTAACCGATGGTTGGGTATATGATAAATAGATAATAATTTGTATTACCACCAGTTATGGATGGTTACATTTCAATTACTTAGCAGTGCTAACAGGATGAATTCAGTAACTCACATGACTGAATATTTTGTTATAATACGCTGCTAATTTCTCCCAGCCAAGAGGTTTGTATGTTGCGAATCGTAGATGATGCCCTAACTTTTGATGATGTATTACTCCTGCCAGCATATTCTAATGTGCTTCCTAAAACTGCGTCATTAACCACCCGTTTGACCGAAGATATCAGTCTTAATCTACCGATTATTTCAGCAGCTATGGACACCGTAACTGAGTCTGAAATGGCCATTACTATGGCACAGCTTGGCGGTATGGGGATTGTGCATAAAAATATGGATATCGACCGTCAGACAATGCAAGTACGCCGCGTAAAGAAATTCGAAGCGGGTACTGTTGTTGATCCTATCACGGTAACGCCGGATATTAGTGTTGGCGAGCTATTGCGCATCACTCATGAAAACAATATCTCTGGTGTACCGGTTGTGGAGTCAGGCAGCGGACAGGTGGTAGGTATTGTGACTCATCGTGACGTGCGTTTTGAGACCAATCACAACCAGCCTGTTAGCAATGTTATGACGCCGCAAGATAAGCTTGTGACCGTTAAAGAAGGTGAGAGCAACGAGAATATCAAAAAATTGCTTCACGAGCACCGTATCGAAAAGGTATTGGTTGTTGATGATAACTTTGCCCTAAAAGGCATGATTACCGTTAATGATTTCAACAAAGCAGAAAACAACCCAAATGCTTGTAAAGACTCACAAGGTCGTTTGCGTGTTGGTGCTGCGGTTGGTACTGGTGCTGATACAGAAGCACGCGTTGAGGCCTTAGTAGAAGCCGAAGTTGACGTGATTGTTGTGGATACAGCGCATGGTCATTCAAAAGGCGTGATTGATAAGGTTGCTTGGGTTAAAAAGAACTACCCACACATTCAAGTTATCGGCGGTAACATCGCCACTGGTGATGCTGCATTAGCATTGCGTGACGCTGGCGCTAACGCTGTGAAAGTAGGTATTGGCCCAGGTTCAATTTGTACCACTCGTATTATCGCAGGCGTTGGTGTACCGCAAATCTCTGCAATTGATAACGTGGCATCCGCCCTTAAAGACAGTATTCCACTAATCGCTGACGGCGGTATCCGCTTTTCAGGTGATATGGCAAAAGCCATCGTTGCAGGCGCATCATGCATCATGGTTGGTTCATTATTAGCCGGTACAGAAGAAGCGCCAGGTGAAGTTGAGCTATTTCAAGGCCGATACTACAAAGCATACCGCGGTATGGGTAGCTTGGGGGCAATGTCTGGCTCTAATGGTTCATCTGACCGTTACTTCCAAGACGCCAAAGACGGTGTTGAGAAATTAGTACCAGAGGGTATCGAAGGCCGTGTGCCTTACAAAGGCCCAGTTAGCGGTATTGTAAACCAAATGATAGGTGGCTTACGCTCATCAATGGGTTATACCGGTTCTGCTACCATCGATGAGATGCGTACTAAGCCGCAGTTCATTAAAGTGACTTCTGCGGGTATGAAAGAGTCTCACGTACATGACGTGCAGATTACCAAAGAAGCACCGAACTATCGCGTACAATAAGTCGCTTTAGTTAGGCAAATAGTCATTGATAAAAGCAGCGTGTAGGCGCTGTGCTGTTTTTATTGATAGTTTAAGCATATTTTCTGGTTCTTGAGCGGGTATTAATTTTTGTCTAACTTTTTAAGAATTACCCTGCTATTTGTATAAGTTAAATATTGATTTAAACGAAGTAAAAGACCAAAAGAGAATATCTTTTGGTCTTTTTTTTGTAGTATATTAGGGGAATGTTTTTTATATAAAACTATATGATTTATTTGTCATAATTTGAGGTGTTTATGAGTTATTTTGGTACAGATGGTATTCGTGGTCTTTTTGGTAAGTTTCCAATCACACCTGATTTTGTTTTAAAGCTTGGTTATGTGACGGGTCAAGTCTTGGTAGAAAAGAATCCAAATCCAAAGAAAAAACCAAGTGTGGTGATAGGAAAAGACACGCGTTTATCGGGTTATGTTATCGAAGCAGCTCTACAAGCAGGATTCAACTCAGCAGGCGTTGATGTACATATGATTGGCCCGTTGCCGACGCCTGCTATTGCCCATTTAACACGCAGTTTCCATGCCAATGCGGGTGTGGTAATTTCAGCCTCGCATAATCCTTTTTATGATAATGGTATTAAGTTTTTCTCAGCAGATGGGCGTAAGCTCAGCAATGAGATGCAAGATGCCATCAACGATAAGTTAAAAAGTGGTATCGTTGAAAATCATGCCGATTACACTCAAGAAAACCCTGCAAATCTAGGTAAGCATTATCGTATTAATGATGCCAAAGGCCGTTATATCGAGTTTTGTAAAGGCAGTTTCCCTTATCAATACGACTTATCTAACCTAAAAATCGTTATTGATTGTGCAAATGGTTCAGGCTATAGCGTGGGCCCTCGTGTGTTAAGAGAGCTTGGCGCTGAAGTTGTTGCGATTCATAATAAGCCAGATGGCGTGAACATCAACGACGAGTGCGGATCAACGCATCCTGAGTCTCTACAAAGTGCAGTCGTTGAAAATAAAGCTGATGTAGGTATTGCCTTAGATGGCGATGGTGACCGTATTGTTATGGTCGATGAGCACGGTAAACTGGTCGATGGCGACGGTATCTTATATATCTTAGCAACCAAAGCGGAAAAGAAAGCTGCCGGTGTTGTGGGTACCCAAATGAGTAATATGGGTCTGCAATTGGCTTTAGAATCAGAAGGTATTCCACTTGAGCGTGCTAAAGTAGGTGATAGATACGTGATGCAGGGCCTTGATAGTAATGGCTGGATATTAGGCGGCGAGCCATCAGGCCATATTTTGTGTCTAGATAAAAGCCGCACTGGTGATGCCATCATTGCAGGGCTACAAGTATTGGCAGTTATGGCACAAACCAAGCAATCATTAAGCCAATTAATGGAAGGCTTTAAATTATTGCCTCAGTGTTTGGTCAATGTGCGCCTTGACGAGATGAAAGATCCGTATGAATTCCCAGAATTGGTCGAGGTTTTTAACGAAGCGACAAAGAGTATTGAGGGGCGTGGTCGTTTATTGATTCGTAAGTCAGGTACTGAGCCATTAATTCGTGTGATGGTAGAGCTTGATAATGATAACGAATGTCAAAAACTGACTCAAGAACTTGCCGATAAAGTTAAAGCCGCCATGTCGTAATACGCACTGTTTAAATACAAAGACACCATAGAGTACAAGCTGCTATCCGCTACGATTAATTGGGCTAGGTGCATTGTTTAATCTAATCGTCTCGAATATTGATAGTCGTATTCATTCATATCAATACATAAAAGTTAACTCAATAAGAATTAAAGGCTGATTATGGACTTTACCGATCAAAGACTGTCTTATGAGAAAGGCAAGTTAAATGAAAGTGGCTTACCTGACTCACCTTTTGAACTGCTTGAGCATTGGGTCAATGAAGCCATTGAAGCAAAAGTACCTGAACCTTATGCAATGAGCTTGGCGACATGTGGTTCAGATAACATGCCTGCGGTGCGTACGGTTTTAATGCGCGAGATAACCGAGTCGGGTATTGTTTTTTATACTAACTATTTAAGCCATAAAGGTCAGGATATTGAGCAAAATCCGCATGCTGAAGTGCTGTTCTTTTGGCATGATATGCAGCGTCAAATTAGACTGCGTGGCAGTATTGAGAAGATATCACGCGAGAAAACGGATGCTTATTTCCAAAAGCGACCTTACGAGAGTCAGATAGGCGCTTGGGTCAGTCAGCCTCAAAGTGGTGAGGTTGCTAGCCGTGCGGTTATGGATCAAAAATTTGCTGATTTAAAGCAGCAATACCCTGAGGGCAGTACTGTACCAACCCCAGATTTTTGGGGTGGTTATGAAATTACAGTACAAGAGGTTGAGTTCTGGCAGGGCGGCGCTAACCGATTGCATGATAGAATACTGTATACTCAGCCCGAGCAAGGCAGCAAATGGTTGACAACACGTTTATTGCCTTAGACAGGATTTCAAGCCGGCTTTCATGTAGGCATTATAAATATAACGATAAAGATCAATGCTAGCACAATGGCTGGCACTTAATTGTGTGACATTTAAATTTTAGGATTGTACGTTTATGACCCGTTTTGTAAGTTTTAATATTAATGGTATTCGCGCGCGACAGCATCAATTGGAAGCTGTACGAGACATTATTGATCCAGATGTGATGGGACTGCAAGAGACCAAGGTACATGATGAGCAGTTTCCGTTAGAATTGGTTGAGTCCTTGGGTTATCACGTTGAATACTTTGGACAAAAAGCCCATTACGGTGTGGCTTTGGTCTCGAAAGTGGCGCCTATTTATGTTCATAAAGGCTTTCCTGATGACGATGATGACACCCAAAAGCGCTTTATTCATGCCCGCTACGTATTCGATGGCCAAGAAGTTGATGTATTAAATGGCTACTTTCCACAAGGGGAGAGTCGCAAACACGAGACCAAGTTTCCGATGAAACGTGATTTTTATGCGTCTTTAAATCATTATATTGATGCGCTTAAAGCCGAGGGCAGAACGCTCATTATCATGGGTGATATGAATATTGCCCCAGAAGATACTGATATTGGTATCGGTGAGAAAAATGCCAAGCGCTGGCTAAGCCAAGGCAAAACGTCATTCTTACCAGAAGAGCGCGAGTGGTATAGTGCGCTGATGAGCCGTGAGCTATTTGATACGTATCGTCTACATTATCCGGACTCTAACGAGATGTTTAGCTGGTTTGATTACCGCAGTCGCGGCTTCAACGATGATCCAAAGCGTGGCCTGCGTATTGATCATATTCTTTGCACTGCAGACATCAAAGATAAATGTACGGATGCCGGTATCAGCTACGAGTTACGTGCGATGGAAAAGCCATCTGACCACGCACCGATTTGGGCCTCGTTTAAGTTTTAGGTGTCAAATTTGACTAGTTAAGTGTTTGATTTTATCAATAATCAGAGTTATGAGGACGGTTATGCCAGTAGGAAATATTGCACCCCCCGAGACGATTTATGCTATTAAAGGCGTTGATATTGGTATTACTGCCGCTGGCGTACGCTATAAAAATCGCGACGACCTCGTGGTCTTTCGTTTAAAGGAGTCTGCAGCCACCGTGTGTGTCACAACCACCAATAAATGCTGTGCAGCGCCGGTGCATATTGTTAGAGAGCATTTAGAGGCGTTAAATGCCACTGATAATGCGCCTCGTTATCTGCTGATTAATACCGGTAATGCCAATGCGGCAACTGGTAGCGATGGTTATCAGCGTGCGGCAGCGACCTGCCAAGCACTTGCCGATAAAACGCAAGTAGACCCTAAACAAGTGCTGCCGTTCTCAACTGGCGTGATTGGTGAAGTATTAAATAGCGATGCTATTATCGATAGTCTTGAGCGTTGCCTAGATAATTTGGGGCCGGATAATTGGTTAGCAGCTGCCAATGCTATTCGTACCACAGATACCGTACCAAAGCTTGCCAGTACTCATGTACAAGTGGCTGATGGGCTGACTTATCATGTGACTGGTATCTCAAAAGGTGCAGGTATGATTCGTCCGAATATGGCGACTATGCTTGGTTACGTTGCAACCGATGCGCCAGTTGCTCGTTCGCTATTACAAGAGATGCTGATTGAATTAACTAATCAATCATTTAACCGTATTACTATCGATGGAGATACCTCGACTAATGATTGCTGTGTCTTAATAGCGACCGGTGATGATGCGGCTAATTTGATTGACTCAAAACAGCATCCACATTATGAATCGTTATTTGATGCCTTAAGACAAGTCTTTGTGCGCCTAGCTACTCTCATTGTTCGTGATGGTGAAGGGGCAACGAAGTTTATTACGGTTAAGGTAAGCGGCGGCAAGACTACTGAGGATTGCTGCGATGTCGCTTATGCGGTGGCGCACTCACCACTGGTTAAAACGGCGTTTTTTGCAAGTGACCCTAACTGGGGGCGTATTATCGCCGCTGTCGGTTATTCGGGTGCAAAAAACCTTGAGGCAGATCAAGTCAGCGTCACTTTAGATGATGTGGCTATCTGTACTCGCGGTCAATTGGATGCCACCTACACCGAAGAGCGAGGGCAAGAAGTCATGAGCCGTCCTGAGATTACCATTAATATTGACTTAGGGCTTGGTGGCGCGTCTGATACGGTATATACCTGTGATTTATCGCATGAGTATGTGAGTATTAATGCGGATTATAGAAGTTAATTAACGTGCGCTCGCTGTACAAAGTCACTGCGTTTGCTAATATTCTTAACGTAAGGTTACAAACTAGTTATAGATAGCAAGACTGGAACTCTTTTATAATTGTGTCAGATTCGAGAACTATCTAGCCATTGTTGTATTTGGGCATTATTCATCTTAACTTTTAATTTTAGAGGTCTTTTATGAAATATTTATTATCTTCTGTTGTTCTAGCGGCTGTTGCATTAACTGGTTGTAATACGACTCAACTTAACGATGAGCGCGCTATGATTGTCGATGGCGAAGCGACAGTTGTTAAAGTTATCGATATCCCAAGTTTCAAAATTGAAGTTGATCCAAACAAAGCAGTATGTGAAGTACCTGCTGCTAACGGTACTATGGTAGAAGGCGAATGCTTACAGTTCCGTCAACCATTCCAGAAAAACTACAACACGCTATCTGGTGATATCCAAGGTTTCACTTATGAGCCAGGCTACCGCTATTTATTAGATGTTCGTCAAGAAGCAGTTGTAAACGAAGAAACAGGTGTTGTTAAACCGGTATGGATCCTAAACGAAGTTTTATCTAAAACTTCTGAACAGCTTTAATTTATTAACATTACTTTATATGACTTAAAATAAATTTGTTTTGAGTACAGTCTAAGTAATCAAATAAAAAAGAGTATCTGAAATTCAGATACTCTTTTTTTACGTCTGATATTTATGCAAACTTCAATGATAAAAGTCTAAGCTGTGAGTTGATAATTAGAAGATGCTTTAAAGTGTTCAGCAAATAAATCTGCTAGATATCGTGCAAGCGGGTAGGGGATATCATGCCCCAAACCTGGAATAAGCTTAAAGTTAGCATGCGATATAGTCTTGGCCAGACTTTGACCGTGAGCAGGGGGCAGGAGTCGGTCATGTGTGCCATGTACAATAAGCGTTGGCTGCTTAATTAAACGGTCTAGTTCGACTAAAGAGCCTGTAGCGAGCACCGCGAGTAATTGGCGTGATACTCCTTTTGGATAAAAGCGACGTTCAAATAGCAGCTTGGCACGTCGTTTGGCTCTATTTTCATCAAAGAAGTCAGGTGAGCCAATCGTACGATATAGATGTATGTTGTTTTCAATAATAACTTCAGGGTCTTTATTGTCTGGCATGGGTTTGGTCAACGCTCTTAATGCATCAAATTTCGGTGCCGGCAAGAAGGGTTTGTTATTACTGGTGGCCAATAAGCCAAGTTTGCTGACACGATGCGGATACTTAGCTGCCATAATTTGAGCAATCATACCGCCCATCGACATCCCAAGTACATGGCACTGCTCAATATCTAACGCATTTAATAGCTGATTTACATCTTCACCCATATCAAACAGAGTATAGGGGATAGCTGTCTCATCAAGCTTTAACGGCAGTCCGAGTTTAAATTTAGACAGTAGTTTTAACTGCTTACCGATGGTTTGATAGTCTTTGGTCAGCTTGTTCTTATGCTTGAGCTTGCTAGATTTACCAATATCGCGGTTATCAAAGCGGATGACTTGAAAGCCCGACTCAATTAAGCGTTTGCAAAACACATTTGACCAGACTAAGGACTGCGCACCTAAGCCCATAATTAATAAAATAATGGGGTCTTCTTTATGACCGCCACGTTCTAGATAGAACTTATATTTTGGCGTCTTGATTTTATATGCTTGCATGAATTCAGCGTATTTAGAGGGTTTGCTTTTAATTTGATAAGGCTTATCAGATTTGGGCATGGACAAGAACCTAGAGGCGTTGAGAATTAAAAGGTGTATGACCGATTTATTAAGACTAGACTAGGTTAATGTCAGTTTGATGACAGCAGGATTCAGGCAGGGAATAGAGTAAGATAAGACTATCACTGACCAAAAAGAAAGAATATGCGTTAAGTATCGAGCATATGCTTTTTAAGCTGTTTGACAATAAATGGCTGAAAATATTCAGGCAAATCATGCGACATGCCATTAATGGGTTTGAAGACTGCGTTAGGAATGTCTTTAGCAACCGCCTTGCCATGTGATATCGGTAGTAAGCCATCATTGCTGCCATGCATAATGAGCGTCGGTGCTTTAATCTCTTTACTGTATGACTGGATAGAGCCTGTCATTAAGATAGCCGTCAGTTGCTGCAAGCTACCAGCTGGATAGAAACAGCGCTGATATCTGAGCCGTGCCATATCGGCTACCGCTTGCTCGTCTATATGACCTTGTGAGCCCACAGTATTAATAAACCATTTTCCATGTTCGACGATATCTTCTTCGTCATAGCTTTTCGGACGTTTGATTAATGTATATAACTGTTTAGGGCGTGGCGGTGCAAGCATCGGACGGTTATTGGTTGAGAAAATAAGCGCCAGTTTATTAATAAGGTGCGGATATTTGGCTGCTAATATCTGTGCAATAATACCGCCCATAGACGCGCCCAAAACGTGTACCTGACATAGGTTTAATGCTTTGATAAGGTTTGCCGTATCATCTGCTAAATCCTCTAAGCGATATGGTACTGGAGTCTTCGAGTTATCGAGACCTAGTTGCATCTTGAGCATAGCAGAGAGAGTATTAACACGCGGTAAGTCTTTACGGCATATTTTGGTTGATAAACCTATGTCACGATTATCAAAACGGATGACAAAGAAGCCGGCATCAATTAAACGCTTTATAAAGTTCTCTGGCCAAAATATCAGCTGAGAAGCAAGCCCCATAATCAATAGCAGTGGTGGATTGTCTGGATTACCGCCTACCTCAACACATAGCTCAATGTCGTCTGATACCGCAATGATGGCTTGTTGCATCAAGTCAGATATCGGAGAGGGATACCAATCATAAGGCGGTAATTTAGCTAGGTGGGTGATAGCAGTTGACATGAGGTCATAAGTCCTTTTAGACAATGGTAGGCTAAGCATAGAGTAGCCGGTTTATTATGCGGTGTTAAGGCTTAAATCTCAAGCATTTCAAAATCAAGCTTACCGACACCGCATTCAGGGCAGGTCCAGTCATCAGGAATGTCTTCCCATTTAGTGCCCGGCGCAATACCTTCTTCAGGGCACCCAAGCGCCTCATCATAGACCCAGCCGCAAACAATACATTCCCATTTTTTCATGACATCGCTCCATATTGATGACGGTTAAACTATATTTAGGGCAGTGATTATAGCAAAAACTGGACGCACCGTATCGCTGAATTTATAGCAAACTCGTATTAGAGTGCGTACTCAAATAGAAGGCAGCATTGGTTAACAAGCGGTAATGGGCATTGCTGTCAGTTATGCTAGAATACGAGGTATTACCCAATCACTGCCGGATTTAATTATGAGTAATCAAGCGACTGCAACGCCTTCTTTAGACGCTTCATTAAGTGCTGACGCTCAGCAAAATCAAAAGCAACATCCTCTTTGGCAGGCCATTCGTATGGTGCCTGATTTTCCAAAGCGGGGTATTAATTTTTATGACATTACTCCGTTATTGCTAAATCATGTGGGTGCGGTGATTGATGCTCTACTCGATGCACTGCCAGAAGGTCTATTAGATGAAGTGGATTGTCTGGTTGCTATTGAAGCGCGCGGCTTTGTGTTTGCCAGCCTACTTGCAGGACGTTTGGGCAAAGGCATGATGCTACTGCGTAAACCTGGTAAGCTACCGCCACCCGTGGCCAATAAATCTTATGCGTTAGAGTACGGTAGTGACACGTTAGAGATTCAAGAGGGGCTTAGTGCCTCTAAAGTGTTGTTGGTAGATGATATTCTGGCGACAGGGGGCACATTAAACACTGCCTATCATTTATGCAAAGAAGCGGGTCACGATGTTGTTGGCGTGTTGGTATTGTTAGACTTGGTTGATTTACATGATAAATTTCCGGTACCTGTTTACACGGTTTTAGAAGGCTAAGCTAATTCAATAGCTATTTAATTAAAAGTTTACTGAAATAATGCACAAAAAAACTCTACGCATTGCATAGAGTTTTTTTGTCTATTAAATCAGCTCAGTCAATTATTTGCTAAGTTGTTGTAACGCTTTTGCAAGCTCGTCACGGGCATTAATAAATCCGTCTATACCTTTTGGTAGTAAGTGCTGAGTGATGCTGTCTTGTTCATACGCGGTGTTAAATTCATCCGCAGTTAAGCTCACTCGTGGCATAGTATCGCTAACCATATCGGCAGACAGTTGCTGCTCAACATGGGTATCTAATGCCGCTAATTGATCAAGTAAATCTGGTGCAATGGTTAATAAGTCACAGCCTGCCAATGCTAAGATTTGATCGACACTTCTAAAGCTTGCGCCCATCACTTGGGTTTTATAACCGTGCTGCTTGTAGTATTGATAAGTACGTTTAACCGATTGTACGCCCATGTCATCGCTAACCGGAATGCTTTGACGGTTCTGTTCACGCTTTTGCCAATCCAGAATACGGCCCACGAATGGCGAGATAAGGGTCACACCTGCATCGGCACAAGCAACCGCTTGATGCTGACCAAAGATAAGAGTTAGATTACAGTGAATGCCTTTTTTTTCAAGCTGTTCTGCGGCTTTAATACCTTGCCATGTGGCTGCAATTTTAATCAAAATACGGTCTTTATCGACACCAGCACGGGCATAAGCATCCATAAATTCATGCGCTTTGGCGATTGTCGCCTCAGTATCATAAGATAAACGGGCATCGACTTCGGTTGATACACGTCCTTCGATAAGTTTTAGGATATCGGTACCGACTTGAATCGTCAGATTATCAATGACATTATCAATCATGCTATCGCCGCGATCAGAGAAGCGATTTAGGGTATCTGATAACATGGCCTGCTTATCAGGGTGGGTGAGTGCTTTAGTGATGAGACTGGGGTTGGTTGTGGCATCAACAGGCTTTAAGCGAGCAATGGCGCTTAAGTCACCGGTGTCTGCAACAATGGTGGTCATGGTTTGTAATTGTGATAAGGCACTCATCATGTATTCCTAAATTATTGTCAGGGGATTAAAATTTTTAAGGGTATTATCATTCGAGACTATGTTAACGTTTAAACTAAACGATAACCCCTAGCGTTAAAACGGTTAGCGTATTAAACTAGCCATAGCATTAACCGATGAATAAGACACAGAATATGGCAAAATCAATGGCTTAAGCCGCATATTGGCGTATTTTGAGTTAAAACAGTACGCTGTGTCTAAACGACGCTATCTTAACAGGGCGTAAGTTTGTTATAGTTAACTTTTTACGACCTGTAACATCTCCAAATATCATAACATGACCTATAGGCTTTTTTATGACTTCGTCAATGAATAACGACAATAATACTGGTAATGAAATGGCAAATAATAGCAATCACTCAAGCGCAAGTACTGTACCGACCAATACGCTTGAAACACTACGTCACAAGATTGACCAAGTAGATGGTGAGATTTTACAGCTTATTAGCAATCGTGCCAAACTTGCCCAAGAAGTCGCGGTATTTAAAAAAGAAAATGCCGACGAAGCAGAATCAAATCCTATTTTTTATCGTCCAGAGCGCGAAGCACAAGTGCTCAAAAACATTATGAAGCGTAATGAGGTGTCAGACAGCCCCATTAGCAATGAGAAAATGGCACGCCTGTTTCGTGAAATCATGTCAGTGTGCCTTGACTTAGAGGCGCCTCAAAAGATTGCCTTCTTAGGTCCCGTTGGCACCTTTACTCACGCTGCTGCACTTAAGCATTTTGGTAAAGCCTCAACCACCGTACCGTTAACCACTATTACGGATGTATTCCGTGAAGTAGAAGCCGGCTCTGCCATGTATGGCGTGGTACCGGTTGAGAACTCATCTGAAGGAGTAGTGAACCACACCCTTGATGGCTTCTTAAGCTCAACACTTAAAATTATCGGTGAGGTAGAGTTGCCAATTCATCAGAACTTCTTAGTGGCTGAGCATACCAAAGTAGAGAGTTTAAGCCGTATCTACTCGCATCAGCAGTCACTTGCCCAGTGCCGTCATTGGCTTGATGTGAATTATCCTAATGTAGAGCGTGTGCAAGTATCCAGTAATGGTGAAGCAGCACGCCGTCTAAAAAACGAGTGGCATTCAGCAGCGATTGCCGGTGATGTGGCAGTGGCTGAATATGGTCTGCATAAGCTGCATGAGAATATTGAAGACAATCCAAACAACACCACCCGCTTCTTGATTATTGGCCGCGAAGAGATTGCACCATCAGGTCATGATAAGACCTCAATCTTGGTGTCTGCCCATAACAAAGCCGGTGCGCTTATCGAAATCTTAAAACCGCTATCTAAGCATGGCGTATCAATGACCAGTATCGAAACCCGCCCAGAGCGTCCAAACAAATGGGCGTACGTGTTCTTTATTGATATGGAAGGTCATATCGAAGATGAAAATGTGCGTGCGGCGATCGAAGAGATTCGCCCAATGGTCAGAGACGTACGCATTCTAGGCTCATATCCACAAGCGGTTATTTAAGGCTGTAGTTGAGATTAAGGCAGGTTAAGCGATGGCTTTGATTAAAGCTAAAGCCATCTATTTTAAGGAGCCGCTTAGCTTAATGCTCTCTTATTTTAACTTAGCTTGTTTTTTCAGTTGTTAAACATACGCATTATTTGCATATAAATTAGGTGTCATCATGAGTCAACAATCCTTTACTACCCCAGCTTACGATAGCATTTTGCAGCTTCAGGCTTACGAGTCGGGCAAGTCTGTTGAAGAGCTTACCCGTGAGTATGATGTCAGTGATGTGCTCAAGCTTGCCAGCAATGAGAACCCTTTGGGCTGCTCGCCTTACGTGACTTTGTCTATTACCGAGAAGTTAGGGAAATTGTCGCGATATCCCGATGCCAATGCGTATGCGTTAAAACAAGCGATATCCGAGTTTACCGATACCAATATCAAGCAAGTAACCTTGGGTAATGGCTCTAATGATTTGCTAGATATCATCGCGCGCACCTTTGTAAACAGTGATGACGCGATTATATACAGTCAATATGGCTTTATCGTTTATCCAATGGTCGCCAAAATATTGGGCGCAACCGGCGTAGAAGTACCCGCCAACCGTTATGGGCATGACTTAGATGCGATGCTCACGGCAGTTCAAGACACACCCAATGCGCGCCTTGTATTTATTGCGAACCCAAATAACCCAACGGGTACTTTGTTAACAAGCGATGCGGTAAAAGAATTTGTGTCTCAAGTACCTGAGCATATACTGGTCGTGTTGGATGAAGCTTATATTGAATACAGTCCAGAGAGTAATAATCGCGCATTAATCGATGAGTTTGATAATGTGATTATTGTCCGTACATTCTCTAAGGCATATGGACTGGCTGCGTTGAGAGTGGGTTATGCGCTAAGTCATCCTGATATTGCAGGTTTGCTAAACCGCGTGCGTCAGCCATTTAATGTCAGCGTACTGGCTCAATCAGCAGCAGTAGCCGCGCTAAGTGACCAAGATTTTATTAAAGAAGTGTATAAGCTCAACGATGGACAAAAGCGCTGGTTATGTAAGCAGTTTGATGCGTTAGGACTGGCGTTTGTGCCCTCCTATGCCAACTTTGTGATGGTCAATGTCGGTGATGCCAACGGTATTTATCAATCTTTATTAGAGCAGGGTATTATTGTCAGACCCCTTAGTGGTTATGGGCTGGATGAATGGCTGCGCATTACAGTCGGTACGCCAGAGGACAATACTCGCCTAATCGATACTCTAAGAGATACGCTAGAGTCTTTATAATAGATAATACATAGCCTGTGTGATATTTCTCTAGATTATAATAAATAGAACACAGCACATAGATAGCCCATACAATCATTAAGCGAGATAGGTGAAGTGGCAATTTTGTTCGAACAGGTATGTGTGGTCGGTCTGGGGCTTATTGGTGCCAGTTTGGCTCAAGCAATTAGAGACAGAAATTTGTCGACCAGACTGGTCGCTGTCGATAGACATCTGCCTAGCATTCATGCTGCGTTAGATGCGTCTGTGATTGATGCCGGTAGTGATACGCTTAGCGATGTCATTATGGATAGTGATTGTATTATCATTGCTGTACCCGTCAAAGCAGTGAAAGCCGTCTTTAAAGACATTCATCAGGCTATGGAACAAGGCTTAATCTCCAAGACTTGTATTATTAGCGATGTCAGTAGCACCAAGCAAAATGTGGTCGATGCAGCCAAAGAGGTATTCACTGACCTACCGAGCGGATTTGTGCCTGCGCATCCTATAGCCGGCGCAGAGCAGTCGGGATTTAACGCGCGTCTGGCGACCTTGTTTGTTGACCATAATATTATTATTTGTGAGCTTGATTCTACTACGCTAAGTGCTATTCAAAAGATATCAGCATTGTGGCAGGCGGTAGGCGCCACGGTGATGAAAATGGAGGTGGCGCATCACGATGCAGTGTTGGCTTATACCAGTCATTTACCGCACTTGTTAGCTTTCAATCTGGTTGAGCAGCTGGCAAGTCACGATGACAATATGGATATATTTCGCTATGCGGCAGGCGGGTTTAGGGACTTCACCCGTATTGCCGCAAGCGATCCATTAATGTGGCATGATATTTTTATTGCCAATAAGCCGGCATTGCTTAAAGCGCTTGATGAATATGGCAGTTATTTAAGTAACTTACGTGAGATTATAGACACAGAAGACTCGACTCAGCTGCTAGGTCTATTAGGCCGAGCACAATCAGCAAGAAAACACTTCGGTCATATGCTGACCAGTACCCCTTATACTAAAAAACTAACAGAACTTTCTAATTCGGATAACTCTATGGCGACTTCAAATAATGCCTCTAGCGCATACATTATTACCCCAAGCTCTACTATTAATGGCACCATTGAAGTACCAGGTGATAAGTCGATATCACACCGCAGTATTATGTTTGGGAGCTTAGCTGAAGGCATTACTCGAGTCACTGGATTTCTAGAAGGGGAAGACGCACTTGCCACGTTGCAAGCTTTTAGAGATATGGGCGTGACCATCGAAGGTCCTGAAAATGGTGAAGTGACCATCCATGGTGTTGGTATCAATGGATTAAAGCCAAGTCATACGCCTTTGTATATGGGTAACTCAGGCACTACAATGCGTCTATTATCTGGCATCTTAGCTGCACAGAAATTTGACAGTGTATTAACTGGGGATGCCAGTCTTTCAAAACGACCAATGGAGCGAGTGGCCAAGCCTTTGCGTGAAATGGGTGCGACATTACAGACCACCGGCGAGCGTGGTACTGCACCAATTAGCATTACCGGTAGCGATAAGCGTGGTAGCAGGTTACATGGTATTACTTACGAGTTGCCTGTGGCCTCTGCACAAGTAAAATCCTGCCTGATTTTAGCTGGGCTTTGGGCGGAAGGTACGACGACGGTTATTCAGCCAGAAGTAAGCCGTGATCATACCGAGCGTATGCTAAAAGCCTTTGGTTATGAGGTGCAGGTTGAGGGTAATAAAATCAGCGTCGAGGGCGGTGGTAAACTAACCGCTTGTGACATTGCAGTGCCCGCGGATATCTCTTCAGCCGCCTTCTTTATGGTAGCTGGCTCTATTGCCAAAGACAGTGAGATTACCATTGCCAAAGTGGGTATGAACCCAACCCGTACCGGTGTCATCGATATCTTAAAACTAATGGGTGCTGATATTACGCTAAGTAATGAGACCTTTGTGGGCGGCGAACCGGTTGCAGATATTACAATTAAATCAGCTCAATTAAAAGGCATTGCTATTCCAGAAGAATTGGTCCCTCTAGCGATTGATGAGTTCCCAGTCCTGTTTGTGGCGGCCAGCTGTGCGCAAGGTCAGACCGTCTTAACCGGTGCTAAAGAGCTGCGTGTTAAAGAGTCAGATCGTATTGCGGTCATGGCAGATGGGTTAACCCAATTAGGCGTAGACTGTACGGTGACTGACGACGGTATTACTATCGAAGGTAAAGGCGATGGTCAGTCGCATGAGCCTGTATTTGGTGGCGGTGAAATATATTCACATCATGACCACCGTATTGCGATGAGCTTCTCTGTGGCAAGTCTGCGAGCCAACGACACCATAACTATCCAAGGTGTTGAAACGGTTAATACCAGCTTCCCAGGGTTTGCTGACCTAGCCAATAAGATAGGTATGACGATAAAGACCCAATAAATGAATCGCATCTTGTGATTAAACTTAGTTAAATTAGGTCGATAATTATTTAAGGCCATCCGCTTTAAGGATGGCTTTGTTTTTCAGTAATTTTTAGCAATCTGATCTACTCAGGTAATAGCCTTTAAAGAAAGGATTTAGTGTTATAAATAAATCCTTAGGATAATTGTTATGTCACTAGCCACGCCTACCAATGGCAACACTCCAAAGCCAAAACCCGTCGTTGTCAAAACCACTAACAAAGGTATTATTACTGCCTTATTGGCCTTTTCAATATGGGGCTGTTTTCCTTTCTATTTTAAACAGTTAGGCGAATACAATGCGGTCGAAATTATCGGTCATCGTATTGTCTGGACCTTCGTGTGTTTAAGTTTGGTACTGATATTGACCAAGCGCTGGCAATGGCTTACTACCATTAAGCAAAACCCTCGCCTTATTGTTATTACCTTTATATCCAGCCTGATTATCGCCGCCAATTGGCTGACTTACGTATGGGCGGTTAATGCCAATCAAATTCTAGAAGCCAGTCTCGGTTATTTCATCAGCCCCTTGGTGGGTATTTTATTATCCTTGGTGTTTTTACAGGAGCGCTTGCGTCTTTTACAGTGGATAGCGGTCGGCTTTGCCATATCTTCGGTACTTATTCAGGTCGTTATGCTTGGTAGCTTGCCGTGGGTATCGCTGATTTTGGCAATGTCCTTCAGCGTTTATGGGGTCATGCAGCGGCGTACTCCGCTACAAGCGCTGGATGCGCTATTTTTAGAGACTGCTTTATTGGTGCCTATATGCATTTGGTGGTTTATGACCTCAGATGTGGTGAGCTCAAATCTGTCCTTTTGGTGGAGTGATAATATTTGGTTCTTGATGCTGGCAGGCCCAATCACTTTAATACCACTGTTGCTATTTAATAAATCTACTAAAATGGTGGCGTACAGTATCATTAGTTTTATGAATTATTTAACACCAACCATTATTTTCTTCTTGGCGGTGTTTTATTATCGTGAGCCTTTTGACAGTCACCGGTTGATTATATTTGGACTCATTTGGCTGGGACTGGCTTTGTTTAGTATCGATTTGTGGCGTAATCGACCCAGTAAAGTCCTTAAAAAAATGGCCCCTAAACAAAATAATGCATAACAGATAGATGCTTAGTGTATGGCGAATCGCTATCCACTCTTTTGATAAAGTGAGATGACATGAGTAAAGCAGATAAAGTAAAAATCATAGGGTTAAAGGTTGATGCTATCATTGGTGTTTTTGATTGGGAACGTGCAATCACTCAGCCTTTAGTCATTGATGTGACAATGACAACCGATATCAGTGAAGCGGCCAATACCGATGATCTCACTCATGCTATTAATTATAAAGAAGTGTGTGATGACATTACTGCTTGGTGCCAAGACACCAAAGCGTTATTGATTGAACGACTGGCTGAATTGATTGCGACAAATATTTTAGAGAAATATAACACCACTGAGGTTGAAGTAACGGTGGCTAAGCCAACAGCCATTGAGCAGGCAGATGCAGTAGCGGTTCATATTGTGCGCACGGCCAATTAGTCGTCATTGCGTGAGCTGAGAGTAAAGATAGGGCAGAAGAGGAATAGGGAACATGAACCATCAGCAGCCAGCCAGCCAAAAAAATAGCCTAAGCATAAGTAATCAGTCTAATAACGCCCATCTAGATAATTCAAATATCCTAACCGCTATTAAATCTATCAAAAAGCTATGTACTCTAAAAACAGGGCGTCATATACAGGGCTATTTGGTAGCATTGGGTAGTAATCAGAATGCCTCAGCGCATTTAGCACAGGCTAGAGAAGCATTGGCTGATTTATGCTCACAGACGATATGGTCAACCGAGTTCATAAACCCTGATTATACAGCGACGCCTGATAATCCTAAGCCGGATTATACCAATCAATGCGGCTATCTAGTGTTTGATGCCTCTGATGTGACTGCAAATCTAGGTGAGGTCATCAAAACGACTAAGGTTATTGAGAAGAATATTCAGCATGACTTTTATGCAGCACAAAAGCTGATTAAGCAAGATGTGGTTGATGTGATTGACAATATCAAAGAGCCTAAAAACCGTCAGGTAATTATCGATATTGATGTACTTGGCATTAAGAATGAACAATCAGAACTGATTGCTATTGCGGAGCGCTACCCATTCAAAAAGCATGAATGGGTAGGGATAAATGAGTTGATAGAATTAAACTATTTATGAGCCGATGATCTATGGCTTTATAATTGTGCCGTTCGCTTTAATAAGGTTTTTGATAAGATCCTGCTTTTAACAATGCTTAATTAGTTATTAATAACGTCTTCTAATTCATCGGCGCTGATTTTATGGCAGTCTTTTGGCTTAAAGCTAGGATCAAGTTTGCAGATAGCGTCCTGTAACTCGCTGATACGGGTTTCCGATTGCTGGATATGGTTTAGTACCTTGGTAAAGGCTTCAGCAACGGGGTCTTCTGAATTAGGATTAAGGCCGTAAGCACTAAAGTCTAAGCGCTCAGACAAGCGTTTTTCATATTGGTCTCGGTTATGTTTACGCTCTTTTTCTACCAAAGCGTCATCTGGGCAAGATAAACACTCCTCATCAGACTGTTTATTATTGGCGTTTTGCTTCTCAGCCTCTACTAGGCTTTGTTCTTGAGCCTCGTTTGAGACAGGGGCAATCATACGTGCCGCACTACCGACCATAGTGGCTTCTTCAGGCACTTCTTTGACCACTACTGCATTCGAGCCGATTTTCGCGTTTTTGCCAACTGTAAATGGACCGAGTACCTTAGCACCGGCACCCACAATCACGCCGTCCTCTAACGTCGGATGACGTTTGCCTTGACCTAGCGATACACCACCTAACGTGACGCCATGATATAGCGTGACATCATCTCCAATTTTAGCCGTTTCTCCAATCACCACACCCATACCGTGATCAATAAAAAAGCGACGGCCAATTTGAGCCGCGGGGTGTATCTCAATACCCGTCACCATACGTGAACCATAAGATAAGGCGCGCGCACAAAACTTATAATCTTTTTGCCATAGATAATGTGCGCCGCGATGCATAATAAGCGCATGGATACCTGGATAGGTCAAAAGTACCTCTACGCTATTGCGCGCTGCAGGGTCGCGGCTAAATACGGCAGAGATATCTTCTTGTAATGATGATTTGGCTTTACGAATGGCTTTAATGATTCTCATAGCGATATCTTATGGTTAGGTATTGGGATATAACAAGCAAAAGCTTAGATAACCTTTAATTCTAGAGTCTAAGTGCCACTTTGGCAATAATAGCATTTAATAATTCATATTCTTTTTGGTCTAATTGCAGTCGTGAAAGCAGTCTTGATAATCTGCTAGGCAAGTCTCTAAGCGCTTGAGTATCTGTGCTTTCAACCAAATTTAGCGTATGCATGAGTTCAATAATGCGAGATTGTAGGCTTAGCTTTTGTTGTTGGTTGATCGCTGGCGTGTCCCAAAGCTGTCTTAGCATAATATCAATAACCGGCTGGTTTTGATATGACTGACCGACCTCAACGTTTTCAATACTCTCAGAACCATCAGCAATAATTTGCTGTTCATGCTGCAAAAACCGGCTATAAAAGAAACTAGAAATCACCTGTACCGCTGAGGCCACATTTAATACAGGATAGTTAGGATTGGCATCAATTTGAATATGATAGTCTGCTAACGCCAGCTCATCATTGGTAAGGCCTCGGTCTTCACGTCCGAACAATACAGCCACTTTTGTATGGCCTGTGCTATCAGTCTTAGTGGCATCAATTAGACTGTGACGTTGCAAAATCAGCTGAGCAGCTTGATCTGGTGTCACCACAGGACGCGGAATGTGGCGCTGGCGACTACTGGCGGCAAATACCAATTGGCAATCTGCAATGGCTTGTTCAAGTGTCTCTACGACCTGACAATCATCTAATACACCTTTTGCACCGGCAGCATGGGAGATACTAGTATCATCAATAGGATGCTTAGGGTTAACCACGAACAAGTCAGTTAAGCCCATGGTGAGCATGGCTCTGGCTGCTGACCCAATATTTGCTGGCAAAGTGGTATTGACCATGACAATCCGAATGTTTGTAAGCCAATCGTCCAATAAAGGGGCGTCATCATCTGCTTGGTTAGAGTGATTCTGATGGTTAGAGGAATTATTAATCGTTAGTGATTTATTCGGAGCAGTCATAGAGTCTCAACAGTTATAAAACAAAAAAGGTAGCTGGTTATAGATTGATGATTAGGTATTCAAGCGGTGATAAATTTCTGTATTAGAGCCGTCTATTTCATCTTTGATGAGAGTCAGTAACTTATCTAATTTTTGTGAGTGCTGCTGATGAAGAGCGTCTTCAATCTGTTGGCACAGCGCAGTCAATCTATGTAGTCCCAAATTTAAACTGGCACCCTTTAAAGTGTGTGCAATATCTAACGCAGTATGTATTTGCTTATCAGCGATTGCTTGGGTCAATTGTTGAAAGTAATGCGCGCTATTATGCAGATATTCATTAAGTAATGGAGCAAAGTCCTCAGCAAGTAGCGTCTTCATCTCATAAAAGACGTTATCATCTATATGCTTGCTAAGAGTAGGAGGCCGGCCGGTCATAAGTGATAGTTTCCAGATGAGTTTTGATTGCGGCTGTATATTAAGTAAGCTACTCAATTGAGGAGCTGTTGCCGAAGTTGGCGTACAATAAAGATATCATTATGTTGTTAGTAAAAATTGCCGTAAGCAAGTTTAATGAAAAATGATTGTAAAATCTATGCCCAAGCGTTCTAGAGCGGCTGATGTTACCTAAGGGACACAATAGAGGCTAATCACATAAGAGGTTTATAAATAACAGACAAAAAAGGATGGTGTTCTAAATAGTATGCTGGCGCTAAAAGTCAATAGGAAGTTTAGGCTAAGTTCCCTGATTCTATATGGTTTTCAAAGCTTCAAAATTGTTTAAATTTTAATCAGCATACTTTTTGACACACCATCAAAAAAAGAAGCCCGCTAGATTTAGCGGGCTTCTTTTTATTACTAAGCTTTATAAGCTGTGGTTTAATTAGCTTCACTTTAACGCATAAAGCCAAAGACTAGCAGTTTATACCGCCCAGCAAGAACAACCGAACGCGCCGAAGAAATCTTTCATGTTTGATACAGGGGCATTAGATTTCCAAGCTTTAGCATGATTGTGACCATGTAAAGCGCACGCACTTGAACAACCACAAGAAGCGGCCATAGCAGCACCTTGAGGAGCAAGAGAGTTTTTACCAGCACCTTCTGGGTCACCCCAAGCAGCATAACCGCCATATTGATTAACTGGCGACCAGTCTGGCATTGCTGGGGGTATTGGAGAGTCATAGTCAGAAAACTCACCAGCGCCGAATACAGGCTTACCACCAACAACGGTTAGATCAGAGGTTAAGTAAGGAATCTCATTTTCTGGCACTTTGAAAAAGTCTTTATTCGGTACGATAAAGTCAGCTAAATGACCTTCTTCGATACGGCCACGTTTGCCTTCCTCGTTTGTAAACCAGGCAACTTTCTCAGTCCACATACGTAGAGCTGTCTCGCGGTCTAATAGGTTGTCTTGATCATAAAGCTGCATGCCGCCAACAGTTTGACCACTGATTAGCCATGATAGAGATACCCATGGGTTATAAGAGGCAACACGTGTCGCGTCCGTACCGGCAGATACTTTTACACCGCTATCAAGCATTTGCTTAATAGGTGGGGTGTTAGAAGCGGCTGCAGTACCATAACGCTCAGCGAAGTACTCACCTTGGTAAGCCATACGATGCTGAACTGCAATACCACCGCCTAATGCTGCGATACGATCGATGTTTCTTTGAGAAATAGTCTCAGCATGGTCAAAGAACCAGTTTAAACCTTCGAATGGAATCTCTTCGTTTACTTTTTCATAAACATTTAGCGCACGCTCAATGGTTTCATCATATGTTGCGTGTAGACGCCATGGCCATTTGTTCTGAGCCAAGATACGGATAACTTCTTCAAGGTCTTCTTCCATATTTGCTGGCATTTCAGGACGTGGCTGACGGAAGTCTTCAAAGTCGGCTGCTGAATAAACAAGCATCTCGCCTGCGCCGTTGTGACGGAAGTAGTCATCACCTTGTTTATAGGTAACAGAAGAGGTCCAGTTTAAGAAGTCTTCTTTCTCTTCGTTTGGCTTTTGGGTAAATAAGTTATAAGCCATACGAACCGTTAACTGATCTTCTTCATGAAGCTTTTGTACGACTTCATAATCGTCTGGGAAGTTTTGAGAACCACCACCTGCGTCAATAATACCAGTCACACCTAAGCGGTTAAGTTCACGCATAAAGTGACGGGTAGAGTTGAGCTGATAATCAAATGGAAGTTTTGGGCCTTTAGCAAGCGTTGCATAAAGGATACTTGCGTTTGGTTTTGCTAGTAGTAAACCTGTTGGATTACCGTTAGCATCACGCTGAATCTCACCACCTGGTGGTTCTGGTGTATCTTTTGTATAGCCTACTGAACGTAGTGCAGCTGCGTTTAGTAACGCACGGTCATATAAATGTAGAATGAATACTGGAGTATCTGGGGCAACTGCATTGATTTCGTCAAGTGTGGGTAGACGTTTTTCAGCAAACTGGTTTTCAGTGAAACCACCAACAACGCGAACCCACTGAGGAGCCGGCGTGTTATCTACTTGCTGTTTTAGCATCGCCATAGCATCTGCTAATGTACGAACGCCGTCCCAACGTAGTTCCATATTGTAGTTTAGACCACCACGGATAACGTGAGTATGGTTATCAAAAAGACCCGGCAGTACACTGCGGCCTTTTAGGTTGATTGATTTGGTATTGCTTCCCGCAAGGTCAAGTACTTCTGAATCAGTACCGACTTTAGTAAAGCGGCCATCCTTGATAGCAACTGCGGTAGCTGTAGGGTTAGCGGTATCGAGTGTTGTTATATTACCGTTATAATAAATAATGTCAGGAGAAGTCATAATACTGTCCTATTAAAATGAATACCAATTAGATTGGGATAAAAAATTGCCTATGGATTAACTTTTTTATTTATAGATTTATCGTCATCGGGGCAAATACTTATCCTTATTATTTAGGTATTACCCGAATAAATCGTATATAAAATATTGTTGTCATACAAGAAGGAAGATTTAGATGTTACATAACACTGCCAAACACATACAAAGCTAAAATTAGCTGTAATGTCATGTTAAAGAGCGGCTTAGCGTTACGTTTAACAGTAATGACACAATATCATTAAAAAAGGTAAATATAGGTCGAACTTGAATCATGGCTTTAGAAAGCTACCCAATACAATTTATTTTTAACTAACAGGATAGTTTCTAACGTCTGTTTGACTCGGTTTATTAATGGTTATTATCAACATCAGATGAGGTTTGTGTGGTTTGTTGAGTCGTCGTAGCATTATTAAAAAAATGCTGTTTTGCAAACGGAATGGCCTGTTCACCAATAAGCATACCTAATAAGCCAACCAGCGCCCATGTTGGAGGAGCAGGTGAGCGGACGTTAACGAGGTTGTAAATAACGCCTACAACAATACCGACAATGAGTGAATAGATATAAATTTTCATAATTTATAATCTCTATGCTATTAAAACGTTAAAGGATTAACCAAGCAAAACTAAGTGTTATAAAATAACGTCACAGTTCAACTCGATTAATCCTTTTTTAACCTAATAAATAAGAGTAACTAGTCATTAGTTAAATCTTATTATTTTTTAGGTGCTGGGTTTGGGCCAATGGTGTTTTTCGCTGCAAAACGTGCAGGCGCTTTATGAACCATAGTGTAAGCATAGTCAACACCCATACCATAAGCACCAGAATGCTCACGTACGATGTCCATTACTGCATCATAAGTGGTCTTGTTAGCCCAGTCACGTTGCCATTCAAGAAGAACTTGCTGCCAAGTTACAGGAACAACGCCCACTTGAAGCATACGCTCCATTGCCCACTGATGCGCTTCAGCAGTAGTACCGCCTGATGCGTCAGCTACCATATAGATTTCGTAGTCAGTGTCTTGTAGGCAAGATAGAGCAAAAGATAGGTTACATACTTCAG
Source organism: Psychrobacter sp. CX14 (assembly GCF_057396205.2). Classification (NCBI taxonomy): domain Bacteria; kingdom Pseudomonadati; phylum Pseudomonadota; class Gammaproteobacteria; order Moraxellales; family Moraxellaceae; genus Psychrobacter; species Psychrobacter sp. CX14. The sequence goes on from NZ_CM183187.1 coordinate 1,812,842, forward strand.
TCCATAGGCCTGAAACAACAATCTTTTTACGACCATTTTTAGCATTTTCTGCTAAAGCATCACGAACGTTTTGATCGTCCCAAGAGTTCATTGAGCTACGCTCAAGAAGATCGTTGTCTGGGAAGACTTCTAATAGTTCTGGAAGCGTGTTACCAGAGAAGCTTGCAGTCTCAACGGTTGTAATAGTTGTTGGGATATTGAAAACTTTAGCTGCTTTAGCTAGACCAACAACGTTGTTTTTTAGAGTTTGACGGTCAATAGACTGTACGCCAAAAGCCATTTGTGGTTGCTGATCGATAAAGATAACTTGACAGTTGTCAGGAGTTAATAGTTCTAATAATGCGTTAGACTTAGTCATGGTCGTTATTCCTATTTTATTATTGGGATTATTAAACTTTTATAAAATTAATTAGTTATCATTTATAAAAGCGATAAAAAATGTATATAAGCAAACGTTACTACATTTAAATTAATTAGTTAAGCAAGCAGCTATTAAATAGGTTAGCTTAACTAAAATAAGAACTTAACACTATTTTGAGAATGACTCATGCAATAGCCTGTTAAGCTCTGTTGCGAGATAGTATATTATCGTAAATTAGGCGAATCAAGACTTATACAGGCGTTGTAACACAAAGTAAACCATGTTAATTTAAGAATATTAGCGATTTTTATTATTAAATTATTCATCTTCGAAAATTGTTATTAATACGATTAATTAAATAATAGTGACGTTTAATGTTTTATTATTTTACAATTTATCTAGATTGTGTTATTTAGAATTATTAAACAGTATAATGCTGAAACTATGATGGCAATTAGTATTATAAAATCGCCTCATAGAATATTTCGACCAAATAAATAACGAGAATTGTTTAGTAATTCTATTCACCTTTAATCATTTAACTAATTTATATTTTGCTTCCATATACCTCTAAACAAGTATAAATACTGAGATTTTTTCAATTATTAGCCACTTGAGCCTGCTAACTTGTTAATATTAGAACAACAAAACTTAGGGTTGCAGAGATATAAATAACGCTAAAAATTGGCATACAAACGAGTAAAGAGAGTAGAAGGTAGTAGAATTCCTCTAAATATTGGATAAGCGTGGCCTATAAAGGGTTATTATCTAAAAAAAGCGTAAAAAAAGCTTAAGCACTGAGTCAATGCTTAAGCAGGATATGGTTTAAGTAAGAGATTGGAGCCGATAGTAGCTGTTTTAGTCTTATCTTTGCTGTATAGCTAAGAGTAATGGAAGTATAAGTTCTCATCAGGAACAATATTGCTTAGCTGCATTAAGTTGTCATCAGTAGGATACAAACGCCAGTCATCATTTAATGCAACATTTGCAATAGCAAACTCTGTATAGACATTTAACGCAATGGGTATACAGCCATCGTTCTGATAAGTAGAGGCGGCGGTCGGTGCTAGCATATTACCTGACTCATCATAGGCCACGCTATCATTATAGTAGGCATCTGTTGAGCCTTTTGCATCCATATCCTCTTCAAACGCAGGCGCAGATAGATTGGGTATGCTATCTAGCTGAGCCGGCTTAAGTAGCGGCTGTAGGGAGTCGAGCAGCTGTATATCTTGGCTATGAATCTTAATACTGACTTTCTTCACCCAACGCTGGCGGCATTCAAGGAGTGTATACGCATTATCTAATCGAGCAAACAAGCGCCCATCACGGTCACGAATACCCCCTTTGATAACAATCACTTCGTCAACTTTAAGCTTGTCTTTGATTCGGTTAAAGCGCTCAGCATAGCAGCTGACCTCTAAACGGGCAGTACCGTCATCTAGGGTAATCACACAGCGGTTACCGAAGTTAGCGATATCCATAATCAAGCCAGCAAACATAGTGTTGCCGTTATAGCCGGTGTCTGATAAATTATCCAAACGCGCATTGGAGGTATAAACCGCGACCTCTTTACGATACTGATCAATAGGGTGACCGGTTAGATAAAGCCCTAAGGTGTCCTTTTCGGCTTTAAGACGGTGTTTGTCTCCCCAAATCAGATTGCTTCCAGTCGGTAGAGGCGGTGCAGTAGTGGCATTATCGACTTCACTAAACAAATCCATCATGCCCATTTCATTATTCTGGCGCTCTTGCTCAGCAGCCTGCACAGCACTTGGTAGCTGTACCATTAGCGCACCGCGAATCTGATGACGCTGATCGGCGTCTAAATCAGGACGTAGCGTAATAGCAAAATCGTCAAAACAGCCAGATTTAATTAATGCCTCTAACGTACGCTTATTGACCTTTTTGATATCGACGCGGCGGCAAAAGTCATATAAATCGGTAAACTTACCGCCGCTACTGCGGGCTTGTACGATAGATTCAACCGCACCTTCACCAACGCCTTTAATTGCGCCTAGGCCATAAATAATATTGGTCGGACTATCAGCTACAAAATGCCATTCACTGCGGTTTACTGAAGGATTATCAACTGTTAAATCAAAGTTCTCACGGCAATCATTAATGAAGAACACCACGTTGTCGGTGTTGTTCATATCCGAGGTCAGAACCGCTGCCATAAACTCAGCAGGGTAGTAATATTTTAAATAGGCGGTTTGATAAGCGAGTACGCCATAAGCTGCCGAGTGCGATTTGTTAAACCCGTAACCGGCGAACTTCTCCATCAAGTCAAATACACCGCCGGATATCACGGGGTCGATGCCTTGATTTGTGGCACCGGTTACAAAGATATCGCGCTGTTTGGCCATCTCTTCCGGCTTTTTCTTACCCATTGCACGGCGTAGCATATCAGCACCGCCTAAGCTGTAGCCTGCCATGACCTGCGAGATTTGCATTACCTGTTCTTGGTAGACAATAACGCCGTTGGTATTCTCTAAAATAGGCTCTAAGTTCGGATGATCGTAGACCACTTCCTCACGGCCATGTTTGCGGTCAATGTACATCTCTACCATGCCAGCATCTAATGGGCCGGGACGATATAACGCACACATAGCAATAACGTCTTCAATATTGGTGGGCTGAAGCTTAGCAAGGTACTTTTTCATACCCGAGCTTTCTAACTGGAATACCGCTGTGGTCTTAGCATCCTGCAACAATTTATAGGCGTTTTTATCATCAAGCGGCAAATCTTCAAGCTCTAAAGCTGGCTTGTTTTCGCGGGCACGTCGTTCATTGATGTTCTTCACTGCCGCATTAATAACAGTCAAGTTACGTAGGCCTAAGAAGTCAAACTTAACCAGACCAACGGCCTCAACATCGTCTTTATCGTATTGACTGACACGGTGACCTTCTTCATCACAATAAATGGCACTAAAATCGGTGATTTTGTTAGGTGCAATGAGTACACCACCAGCATGTTTACCGACATTACGGGTGATACCCTCAAGCTTAATCGCCATCTCCCAAATCTCATTGGCATCTTCATAATCCATATTATCTGGATTAGACAGTAAGTCTTTGAGTTGTGGCTCTTCTAATACCGCATCTTGTAATGAAATACCCGGTGTCTTTGGAATAAGCTTCGATATCTTATCCGCTAGACCGTATGACTTACTTTGCACGCGTGCCACGTCACGCACCACCGCTTTTGCAGCCATGGTACCAAAGGTAATAATCTGCGATACCGCTTCACGGCCATATTGACTGGCCACATATTCAATCACGCGGTCACGGCCTTCAATACAGAAGTCGATATCAAAATCGGGCATGGACACACGTTCAGGGTTTAAAAAGCGCTCAAACAGTAAGTCGTAATGCAGCGGGTCTAAATCGGTAATGTTTAACGCATAAGCCACAAGCGAGCCGGCACCCGAACCACGACCTGGGCCTACTGGCACGCCATTGGCCTTGGCCCAGCGGATAAAGTCCATAACGATTAAGAAGTAGCCGGGGAATCCCATCTCCAAGATGATATTTAGCTCATGGTTTAAGCGCTCGTCATAAGGCTTACGAATCTCTGGCCAAGTGTCATCGCGCTCCTCAACAGGATAAAGCTTATCTAGACGCGCATCCAAGCCGCGCTCCGACTCTCCGCGGAAGAAGGTTTCAATTGTCTCGCCTTTAGGTATGGGGAATTCTGGCAATACATTAATACCCAAAGTCAGGGTCACATTACAGCGCTGTGCAAGGCTAATGGTGTTAGCAATAACTTGCGGAATATCAGCAAACAAAGTTTCCATCTGCTGCTGTGTTTTCAAGTATTGCTGGTTTGAATAATTGCGCGGGCGATTAGGGTCCGCTAATACATAAGAGGTAGCAATACACACACGCGCTTCGTGAGCATCAAAATCTTCTTCATTTAAAAAACGCACATCATTATGGGCAACAATTGGAATGCCATGCTTGCCACCAATAGTAATGGCTTGATAAATAAAGGCATCTTCGCCAGGGCGATTGGTACGCTTAATGGCAAAGTATAAACGGTCGCCAAATGTGTCTTGATAGTCAGTAATCAGCTGATCCGCACGTTCTGGGTTAGAACCTGTTAAAGCTTGACCGACATCGGATTTTTCGGTGAATAAAACAATCACGCCCTCGCTATTTGCTAACAGATGCTCTTTGCTAACAATGGGCGTGCCTCTATTTTCAGGGTTCATTCGACCTTCGGTAAAGCCTAATGAGACAATACGGGTAATACTCTGATAACCCTCATTATTCATCGCCAGCAGCGTTAAGCGTGTGTTCTCATCATCCAGAATAATCTCAGCGCCAATAATAGGCTTGATACCGGCATCTAGGCAGGCACGGTAAAACTTAACGGTGGCATACAAATTGGATAAATCTGTCAGTGCCAGCGCCATCTGTCCGTCAGCGGCGGCAGCCTTGACCATAGGTTTGATACGGATAATAGAATCCGTAATAGAAAATTCGCTGTGAATACCAAGATGTACAAACGCCATAAACGACCTGATTAACTAATTAAGATAGAGATGAGACTGTGGAGCTACGCTGTGTAGAGTATAGCGCTAGAAAGATGCGGATTATTTGTATTAAACAAGCCAAAAAGTAAGAGGGTAACTATAGCATTTTTAGCCATATTGAGCCATAGTCAAGCGAGGTGTTACACTTTATGATGTTACCCCATATGTATAAAAAATAATTTAAATTTATTAAGGAAATATGATGCATATCACCGCTAATTTTGATGCTGGTAATATCGAAGTTATCAGTTTAGAAGATAAAAAAGACATTCAGTTAAAAATCAGTCCCGACTTTGGCGATGAGTTTTTTCAGTGGTTTAACTTTCGACTGACTGGTGATGTTGGCGAGCAATATGTGCTTAATATTTTGAATGCTGGTGAGTCCTCGTATGTAGAAGGTTGGGAGGATTATCAAGCGGTTGCTTCCTACGACCGTGATTATTGGTTCCGTCTGCCCACCACTTATCAAGGTGGCAAGCTTAGCATCGAGGTTGAGCTTGATTATGACTCTATTCAGATTGCCTACTTTGCGCCGTATAGCTATGAGCGTCATCAAGATTTGTTGGCCGCCGTTCAAACTCATCCATTGGTGACCTTAGAGCACTTGGGTGAGACGCTTGATAAACGTGATTTGACCTTGGTAAAAGTCAGCGATGACAGTACTGAAAATCAAGAAAATAAACGTAATATTTGGATAATTGCTCGCCAGCATCCGGGTGAGACCATGGCAGAGTGGCTGATAGAGGGTCTGCTATATAGCTTATTAGACAGTGACAATACCACTGCCAAATTATTGTTAGAGAAAGCCAACTTCTATATTGTGCCCAATATGAATCCAGATGGCAGCGTGCGCGGACATCTACGTACCAATGCCGTCGGTGCTAACTTAAACCGTGAATGGCAAGATCCGAGTCTAGAGAGAAGCCCTGAGGTGTATCATGTCATTAATAAAATGGAGAAGACAGGTGTCGATCTGTTTTATGATGTGCACGGTGATGAGGCGCTGCCTTATGTGTTCTTAGCTGGCTCGCAAGGCACGCCAAGTTACGATAGCCGACTGGCACAACTGCGTGAGAAGTTCTCTGATGTATTGAAACTGGCCAGCGCTGACTTTCAGACTGAATACGGTTATGAGATTGATGCACCCGGTGAGGCCAATATGACGGTAGCCACTAACTGGGTGGCTGAGCGCTTTGACTGTCTGGCCAATACGTTAGAGATGCCATTTAAAGACAATGCTAATGCGCCTAATGCAGAGACAGGCTGGTCGCCGGAGCGTTCAATGAAATTGGGTGAGGCATCATTAGTGGCGATGCTTGCTATGGTAGATGAGCTGCGCTAGTTTATTAGCTTGAGTCATTCATAAAATATTAAAGCCCTCTAAGCTTAGATTGGAGGGCTTTTTCGTTGCAATAAATCAAATAAGCCATGATGATTGTGCTCAACATTTATTATTATTAACGAGTAATCAGATTTGAAGATAAAGGAGCTACTATGACACACCAAGACTTTAAAATCGGGGAATCTAAATTTTTGCTTGCTAGTAATAATGATTATCATTTATAATTTAATGCTAAGTCTCTATTTATCTATGCTTTAGTTAGATAACTAGGAACTTGGTGAATAACTGCTATCTACCGCATGATTATCGAGCTGCTTTTTTATGGACAATATGCATTCCTCTTCCAAGCAACCGACGTTACAAAAAGAAGTAGCCCACAATCAAATACACCATAACCGTGTGGTTCGCCTAATCTTCATGTTTCTAGGCTCTGTTTTTTTTCTATTAGGTCTAATCGGAATTGTTCTTCCAGTGCTACCTACCACTCCCTTTATCTTACTTACTGCTGCCTGTTGGGCCAAAGGATCCGTCAAGTTTAATCACTGGCTTCTTAATCATAAGGTATTTGGCAAAATAGTACTTAACTGGCAGCAGCATCGCGCTATTCCCCGCCGTGCAAAATATCTGGCTTGGTCGATGATGGCTGTTTCTTGCGGAATGTTGTTTTACCGATTATCTGATAATTGGTATTGGCTGGCTTGGCTAACGACTCTTGTTTGTCTCACCGTTGCTGTTTGGATGTCCCGATTACCGGATGCATAATCCTTAGCTACTTTCAACGAATACTTGCTTTTATAGACTTAGAGGTATTTATCTAAAATATTCGAGGAGCAAATATTTTTATTAGATGAGAATGATTATTATTTACAATGTATTATAAATGTCATATTATATTCTGAAGTTATCAGCAATGTTAACAGTTGATACGTTTATTTTATTTAAGGGCAGTTTTTATTTAAGGGCAGTATTAATCAGCACAAAATGGTGCTCAATTTTCTTACAGGACGTTTAAAATGCGCGTAACCTTAATTAAGGAGCAGTCACCTCACATGTCTGCTATTACAAAATCTAGAACCTTATTAAGTATTGCTATTAGTCTTTGTATGTATCAATCAGCAATGGCTGATACGCTTAACCAAGAGCCTGAGCAAGAGGTAGATACCCCTGTTGCTAGCTTGGAAGCCATTGACGTTTATGCCAATGAACAGCCATCCATAACAGTCGCAGACAATATAAAAACCACAAAAACAATAGCAGATAATCTAATCGATAGTCATGAGGACTTGGTGCGTTATAACCCAGATATTAGTGTGGCTGATGCCGGCAGATATGGGAATAATGGCTTTGCTATCAGAGGGGTGGATGGCAATAGAGTGGCCTTGAACTTAGATGGTGTCAGCTTACCGGACAAGCAGGTCAATGAGATATTTTCAGCCTATGGCTATATGTTTGAAGGTCGATTGTCTCCTGATGTAGAGATTTTGTCCGAGGTAGGATTTGAGGTCGGGTCTGACTCTTTCAACTCAGGCAGCGGTGCAATGGGTGGGGCGGTAAATTTCAAGACAAAAGATCCTAATGACTTAATAAAGCCTAACGAGCAAATAGGCGGCTATGTCAAAACGGGCTACAGCAGCAGCAATGAAGAGTTTAGTAAAGCTATAGGTCTTGCGGGAAAAAATGACAAAATTGAGGCCTTGATTAACTATGTTCATCGTAGAGGCCATGAAACAAAAAATCATCGGATGATAGATTTTGAAAAAAAGAAGCTTAATCCTGCATACGACTTTCTAAATGATCCAGACTATGCCTATCCATCCACCGGCTATAAAGACAATAGAGCAGCGATACTACCTGATCCCTTGACTTATGAGACAGAGGCGGCGTTAGCGAAACTGTATATCAATTTGAATGAAGAGAATAGGTTGGGCTTTCATGTCACAAAGCAAAAAACAGATACGCTGTCTAATAACTTTTCAAGAAAGCTCTATTCACCAAGAATCGGTAAAGACAACGTCGATTTAGAAAGTTATGGCATCAGTCATAGATACCTTACTTCTGCTAGTCAATTAATCGACCAAATAGATACCAATCTAACCTATCAGAAGGTTGAAGCCGCGGCAAATACAGAAACCTATAGCCAAGAGTGGGGGACGGATAATTACTTAATAGACGGTTTAAAGCATCGTCCTCAAAAGGATAGGACTTTACAGCTAAGTATCGCGGCGAGCAGCTTTCCTGTACAAACTGAAAAGTTCGGTACGCATACATTTTCAGCAAATACAAAGTATGCAAAAAAAGATCACAAGCTTATATTAGAGGAATCATTTATTCCTTCTTCGGGTGTAGCCGAATCTTGGTACGATTTCCTTGGTCCATCGGTTAAACAAGATGTATTCAATATCGCTATTCAGGACAAGATTAATCTTACCGATAAGCTAGATACAGTACTTGGCATTCGGTATGACAATTATAACTATCAGCCCTATATGGACGAGATTAATAAAAAAGGGCTTGAAAAATCAAGCAAATATTATCCTGTGCGTATTGCCTACGAAAACGGTGAATTTGATCACAATAAAAAAATGGATAACGTGGGCGGAATGTTCTCCGTTAATTACGAACTAACCCCTGACTTGCAAGCGCAGTATCAAGTGTCGACAGGTTTTATGGCGCCTGCGACGAGCCAAATGTACTCCGCATTTGAGATGATGGGAAACAATTTAACGCCTAATGTTCATCTAAAGCCTGAGAAGTCACTTAACCACGAATTAAGTTTGGCAGGTGATTTTAAAGACTTTAGTTTTAAAGCCACTGGTTTTTATACGAAATATAGCGACTTTATTAGCTTATTAAATTATCAAGAAGAACAAGAAAGATGCTACGAAGATTCTTGGACTGGTGAGCCCATATGTTCCCCGCACACAATCAATCTGATTGGCGCTAAAAATATCGGTGATGCAAAGACGTATGGTATACGTTTGGGCGGCACGTGGGATGTTGGACAAATGGTGGATGCACAAGGCGATATCAAGCTATTTGCTCATTTAAATTATGCCAAAGATAAAAGTGATAAAGGAACCAACCTACTGGCTACTCAGCCGTTGAATGCGACGTTAGGGATAGGCTATGAATCTTCTGAAAAAGATTGGCAATTATCAGGAAACCTAAGGTATTTAGGCAGAAAGCATGCTAACGATGCAAAGGTTGTTAATTTAGAATCCAATGGCTTTAATTCACCTGCTAAGGGGTATATAGCACCTTACGAACATATTGATAAGTCCAAATCAGCATACGTCTATGATGTCTATGGCAGTAAAAAAATAGGCTCACACTTAAAACTGTCAGCAGGGATATTTAACGTATTTGATACCAAATATGTTCCGTGGGACAGCCTACGCTCATTGGCAGAATTAAACGTCAATTCTATGGTAGATGATAAAGGCGTTGGTATTGAGAGATTCACAGCACCAGGTAGGAATTATAAGGTGGGTCTAACGTACGAGTTTTAGCGAATAAGCCTTAATCAGTACAGTCTTGTGCAAGGCAGGATAACTTTGCACACGGCATCATAACATTCAAGAACACTCATATCCAAAAACAACAACACGCTTTTAATATAAGCGATATATATAAGAGGACCTATTATGAACTTACCGCTTAGTGATGCATTAAAAAGGCATTCCCGTCAAACACATGATAGTGTAGATGCGCTCGTTTTATCTATGCATCCGTTTGCATCTGTTGAGAATTATAGTAGATTTTTGCAGGCACAAAATGTCTTTCACGAGGTTCTAAAGCCTATTTATGACGACCTTGATTGGAACGATAAAATCGAAGGTCTGAGTCATCTGTCACGCTTAGATCAAGTCGCTAAGGACATGCAAGACCTTAACGTTAGTCCGGTTTCAATAGCTGAGGAGCAGCCAGATCCTAATGGTTTTGAGGCTATTGGCTGGCTTTATTGTGCTGAAGGCTCAAATTTGGGTGCAGCAATTTTGTATAAAGAAGCACAAAATCTTAATCTAAGTGAGTGTTATGGAGCAAGGCATTTGGCTGCGCATGAAGAGGGTCGAATGAGACATTGGCGCAAATTTAAAGAGCAGCTAGATGGTTTAGAGTTGACATCAGAACAGCGTCAGCAAGCGTTACAAGGGTCTGAAGATGCATTCGCATTTTTCAAACGAGTAATCCATCAAGTATATGCCTGATGATATTAGGCCAGTTTAGGTGTAACTATCCCCTAAAATAACACAGCTTAAACGTAGAACTTCTTTTAAAATACCCATAAGGAGGGAAATGCCCCCAAATTGAAAACACCACTTTAGTGGAACCAAGCTGCCAAATAGTATTTTGAGTATAAACTATTAGTGATTATTATTAATGTAATAGATGTGACCTGATACTATATATTCTTTACACTCCAATTAATAAGCCAAAACACCATGACCACCAAAATACTAGGCAAACTACACCCGTCAAGATACAGCCCGTTGCCATACTTTATCGAAAAGGTACCGGCAGGCTTTCCTTCGCCTGCATCGGGCTATATAGAAGCCAGCATTGACCTTAACGAGCTATGTATCAGTCATCCCAATGCCACCTTCTTGGTTCGCGCTGGCGGGTTATCTATGATAGATGCTGGTATTTATCCAGAAGATTTACTCGTTGTCGACCGAAGCCTTGAGGCGCAGCATTGTGACATCATTGTTTGTGCTGTTAACGGTGAGTTTACGGTCAAAGAGCTGTGTCTTGAGCCAGAGCCTAAGTTGGTGGCTTATAACGATGACTTTGATGATATTCCTTTAAGTGATGACATTGAGTTTGAAGTATTCGGTGTGGTCAAAAACATCATCCGCGAAGTGAAGCGTGGCCGTGGTCAACAGCGACGTTTTGACTTCTAAACTAAATATCTGACCCTCATTATCTATCAATCACAGCCTTTCATCTTATCTTTTTAAGTGTTAAGCGACAATCCTCGTCGCAAATCATTTGTTAGATCTACTCATTCCTTACTCAATTCTGCTATCTTAGTGATGTATCTATTTGGTGAGAGGCTTATTCTACAAAAGCTCTTTATTCATTATCCTTAGTATCAATTAGATTGAAACTAGCCTATGTATGCTCTGATTGATTGCAATAGCTTTTACGCTTCCTGCGAAAAGCTGTTTAGACCTGACCTTAAAAACAAACCTGTTGTTGTTTTATCTAACAATGACGGCTGCGTGGTGGCGCGCTCACCAGAAGCTAAAGCCTTAGGCATTAAAATGGCCGTGCCTTATTATCAAGTCAAAGACTTTTGTACTCAACATGACGTTGCAGTGTTTAGCTCAAATTATGCGCTGTATGCAGATATGTCACACCGAGTGATGAGCACCTTGGAGTCGCTGTGTCCTACGGTTGAGGTGTATTCGATTGATGAAGCCTTTTTATATTTGGCAGATTATCCAGTGGCTATGCAAGATTTAGATGCCTATGCCAAAAAGATTAAGCAAATCGTTGAGATGTATACAGGTATTTCGGTTGGTGTGGGAATTGGAGAAACAAAGACACTAGCGAAGTTAGCTAACTATGCTGCTAAGAAATACCCCGCTACTAGAGGAATATGTGTATTAACCAATTCAAGATGGATTAGGCGACTGATGCAGATTACAGATGTCGGTGAGGTATGGGGCGTAGGCAGGCGTTATAAAAACAGACTCAAAGCAATGGGGGTTGAGACCGTATACCAACTGGCAATTTGTGAGCCTAAAAAAATACGTCAGCACTTTGGCGTGGTATTAGAGCGAACATGCCTAGAGCTAAACGGACAACCTTGTCTCGATATTGCAACCATTGAGCCCAAAAAGCAAATCATCTCATCCCGATCTTTCTCAACACGTATCACGTCGCAAAATGATTTGGCAGAAGCAGTATGCGCACATGCCGCACGTGCTGCTAATAAACTGCGTCAGCAAAACAGCGTATGTCGCTTTATGACTGTATTTGCTAAAAACAGTGCATTTAATAAAAACGAGAAATACACACCCATATCAGGTCAATATCAGTTTGAAACACCAACTGCGGATACTAGAGATCTAGTTACAGCAGCTAGAGCAGTAATGGCAAAGATTTACAAAGACAACATTCGTTATGCAAAAGCAGGGGTTATGCTGTCAGGCATTTGTCAGTATGATGAGGTGCAGCTGGATTTATTTAGTGCAGGCGTTGATGCTGAAGCTTATAATAAAAAACAGGCACTTATGGCGGTGATGGATGAGCTAAATAGCAAGTACCAAGCAGACCGGCATCAGCAAAGCGCTCTGTTTATAGCCAGTGAGGGGATAAAGGAGGCACAGGGGTGGCAGATGAGTCGTGAGTTATTAAGCCCTTGTTATACAACCAGAGTGAGTGATGTGATTGTGGCGAAATAAGGTGGTCAATTGAATTGACCTAAGCCTTTTTCGTCATCATCACATTAAACCATTCATCATCTCGATTCTCTCTTAGATCAGAGGTAATCCAGCAATCATACTCAATCGTACAAACAACATAAAGCTGATGCAGCACCTCTAACAATCGCTCTTCATTCATATCACAGAAAAAGCGCTCTCCGTCCATTCTCTCACCCGTGCAATGCTTAAAAGAGGCGTACATAATGCCCTCGAATTTTAAGGTTTTGATTAAATCCATCATCAGGTAAGGCAGTGATTTAAAAGGAACATGCAATAAAGAGGCGCAAGCCCAGATCCCCGTGTACTTATCTTCCCAACCTTGGACTTTAATCTCATCAAACAGGACGTTTAGCCACTTAACCTCACTGAGCTTATAGTTTTTCTTATTAATCTTAATCATCTCTGAGCTACCATCGATAGCGGTAACATTCATCGCATATCTATTGGAGATCCAAAAAGCATCTCGACCAGAGCCACAGCCCACATCTAAGACATGATGAGGAATACCGAGATGAAATGGCAACTGGTAAACAAACTGATCACACAAATCATTAGTTCGGAGATTTTTCGTTTGCTCTCTATAAGTTTTAGCGTTTTGGTTATAGTAGTTTAGAGTCTCTGTGGTTTTCATATTTATCTACCTGCATATTAAACCCCCAACATGTCAAGGTGAGACTCTACTATATTTTGATTTAATGAGCCTTGGTGTAGCAGCATACGATATTGAATATTAAAGCATAAGCTATGAAGCAACATAAGACAAGATATCGCAAAATTCGAGGCATCAACCGCCGCAAACGCCACTCTAAGTGGGTAAGCTTATGGAAGAAACATGACGATTATAAAAAGGAGGTAGCATAATACCTTCACTAGTCATAATAAATGAAGAGATTTCAGTGTCCCTTTATAAGTTTGCGTTTTACGATATTAGAAAGATAGTACACTTATGATATGTTGATAGCGTTTAGTCATCGTATTTAACAAAAGCCATGGAGTTTATTCGTATTAAGTTAATCTTATTTATTTTCGTGCTAGGTTATTCAGTAATATCTGCTCGTTTCTGGTCAAACAGGTACCTGCGCTATCTATTACCGAGTTTTTTACTGCTATTCGTTATGATTGTGGGTGATTTTCAACGTCAACATATCAACATCACTAGTTTGCTTGGATTTACAGGACTTTATGTCTTGTTCCTCTATATAAATTATGGAATATATAAAGAATGTTTTAAGAAGTAACAGGCCTGCTTTGTATGAATGCGAAATGTATTAAGAGTAGATAAGACAGTGAAGCAGTACTGTCTCTAATACAGACCTTCGCGACCCTTCTCAAATTTTAAAAGATAATTGATAAACCATGACCGACATAACGCGTGTATCAACCTTTCAAAACGACATCATCAAAGAGATGGTGGCTAAGGGCAGGATTGGCTACGGATAAAATGGTGTCAAAAATATCACAAAAATCACAGCTGTCGACAGAACAGTGTTTATAAACCCTAAAACAGGCGCAAAGGATGACAAATAACCATAAGACGGATGGCGCAAGCATTGAAATTTATGAATTGGACGATGGGCAAGCGAATATAGAGATTCGCTTAGAGAAAGAGACGTTGTGGCTATCTCAAGCACAGTTGGCGACTCTTTTTGATAAAGATACCGATACGATTGGCTTGCATCTGAGGAATATTTATAAAGAAGGTGAGCTGGATGAAAAAGCAACTACCGAGGAATCCTCGGTAGTTCGTCAAGAAGGCAATCGACAGGTACGGCGTAAGATTCGTTTTTATAATTTAGATGCGATTATCTCGGTAGGCTATCGGGTAAATTCTAAGAAAGGTACGCAGTTTCGGATATGGGCGACCAATCGTTTAAAGGAATACTTACAGCAAGGTTATATCATAGATAAACAGCGCTTTGAGAAAAATGCAGATGAGTTGCAACAAGCATTGGTATTGATTAAGAAGACAGCACAAAGCCCAGCGTTAAAGACGGATGAGGGGCGCGGACTGGTGGAGATTATCAGTCGTTATACGCAAACCTTTTTGTGGTTGCAGCGTTATGATGAGGGTTTGCTCGATGAGCCAGATGTTGAGGTGGGCGGTGTGTTGCCAAGCCCTGATGAGGCAATGGCAATGTTAAATGAGTTAAAAGCACAGCTTATGGATAAGGGTGAGGCGACCGAGCTGTTTGCAAACCCTCGGGGTGATGGGCTGGCAAGTGTGCTAGGTACGCTTGAACAAACGGTATTTGGCGAGCCTGCATACCCCTCTATTGAGAGCAAGGCAGCACATCTATTGTATTTTATGGTTAAGAATCATCCGTTTACCGATGGCAACAAGCGAAGTGGTGCGTTTATGTTTGTGGACTTTTTGCACCGCAATCATCGCCTGCTGAATAGTCAGGGCGATATGGTGATTAATGATACAGGACTTGCTGCACTGACGTTACTTGTTGCAGAGTCTGACCCCGACCAAAAAGAGACGCTTATTAAGCTAATTATGAATATGCTGTCACTTGAAAATACGATTTAACACATTTGCGATAAACAAAACAACCAAACGGACGAACCATGACGGATATCACGCGGGAATCAACCTTTCAAAATGACATCATCAATAAGATGGTGGCCAATGGCTGGGTACAAGGCACGAACTCAGGCTATCATCGTGAAACCGCCTTGTATGAGCGTGATGCACTTGATTACGTACAACGCACTCAAGCGGATGAATGGGACAAGTTTTGTCGATTATTTCCACAAGATCCAGAACGCGAGTTTATTAAACAACTGGTCAAACAGCTTAATAAAGCTAGTGAGCACGCCACGGATAGAGCCTCACGTACTTACGGTACAGCTCTTTAGCGGGTAACACTGCATCAGCTTATTTTAATATCGATACTATTTGAGTCTCAGTCATTCGTTTGCTCATATCAAAACTCCTTATGGGTGTTTTATAAGAAATTCTACGTTTGAGCTGTGTTATTTTAGGGGATAGTTACACGAGGTTATTCCAAAGTACATTGATTGGTGCGCCCACAGGGACTCGAACCCCGATCGATCGCTTAGGAGGCGACTGCTCTGTCCTGTTGAGCTATAAGCGCATAGATTGAAATGGAGATAGAAAGGAGAATTATTTTATCATAATTAATCAGGTGTTTGCCCCACTTTTATAAGCGTAGCATCCGTACTATAAGTGACTAGTGCTATAATACCGCCATAATCGATATTTATGAAGGGTTTACATCATGGCACGCACCGCTAGCGCATTACATATTTTAGTAAAAGACAAAGAACTGGCTGAAGAGATTATTACCAAGCTGAAAAAAGGTGCACATTTTGATGTGCTAGCCAAGAAGCACTCTACATGCCCATCCGGTAAAAAGGGCGGCGATTTAGGTGAATTTAGAAAAGGCCAAATGGTGACAGCATTTGATAAAGTCTGCTTTAATGGCGAGCTTTTAACTCCGCATTTAGTAAAAACCAAGTTTGGGTGGCATGTGGTTAAGGTACTTTACAGAAACTAAGCGCTAGAGCCAAAGCCAAAGGCTTGATGGTAAAGGCTATGTATTTAAGACAGTAAAGATAAGGATAGGTTTCAAAGCAAATCTATCTAAAATTGAAGCAATGAAAAAATGGATAAAGATGGATATTGAAAGCGGCACTGATAGTCAAACAGATACACAAATAGATAACCCGATAGAGATTGTCTATGAAGATGAGCATCTAGTAGCCATCAATAAAGAAGCGGGTCTATTGGTGCATCGCAGTTGGCTTGATAAAGGGGAGACGCGCTTTGCTATGCAGCTCACCCGTGATGCTGTAGGTTGTCATGTATTTCCGGTACACAGATTAGATAGACCAACCTCGGGCGTATTATTATTCGCTAAGAGCTCTGCTGTGGCTCGCAGCATCACCGAAGCCTTCACTGAACGCAGAGTTGCTAAGCAGTATTTGGCTGTGGTGCGCGGCTTTATGCCAGAAAAAGGCACCGTTGATTATGCGTTAAGCTTTAAGCCGGATGCCATCGCTGATAAATTTGCTGATTTAGACAAACCTGCTCAACAAGCAGTGACTCATTGGCAGAGCTTAGCCCAAATTGAGCTGCCATTTGCCGTATCAAAAAAGCACAATACCAGCCGTTATAGTCTAATACGCTTAATGCCTGAAACTGGGCGAAAACATCAGCTGCGTCGTCACATGAGACATCTGTTTCACCCGATAGTAGGAGATACTAGCTACGGCGATGGACGCCACAATAAATTTTTCCGTACTCAATATGATTGCACGCGCATGATGTTACACGCTCAGACTTTAGCACTTGATCATCCCGTTACCGGTGAGCCGTTATTATTAAAAGCGGGATTCGATGATCAATGGAACCGCATCTTGGATGCGTTTGATTGGGTAGATAACGCTAAGCTTAACGCCGTAATATTTTAGTAGTTCGCTGACTATAATAGTTACTCAAAAATCCCTTTCATCGACACACCCTTAACATCAGAGTCAGCGTTTTTGTTAAACAGTTCATCTACGGTATTGTCATCGTTCTCTATACTGTCAAGCATAGATGCGCCATCAAGCTTGGATGACTGTAGCCGTTTTTGCACACTGCTGGCTAGCAAGAAGCGCTTAAATAAATCCGTCGCTGAATTGTTCCCCGCTACTGGCTCATTGTCCGCTACAGGGCTCGAGACATGACTGTCTGAATCCAAGATATACCCCTGAATCTTAATAGACTTTGTTTGCTCAGCGTTTGCCGTCTGGGTCTTTAATGATGCAAAATCAAAAGGTATCTCATCTACCTGAGTCTCTAGCGTGTCATTAGAACGATTAGACTGACGATGATATAAACCCTCTATCGCATCGGCATCACTAATCACAACGTGTACCGGCGAGTGACTACGCACATAATCTGGTAGCTCATCTGCGCCCACATAGCTCACATGGGTGGTGATATGCGGATAATACTCATTGAATTTGTTGATAATGGAATCCAAAGATGGCTCAAGGTTTGCACGGACAACAATGTGAATGGTTTGATTAGATTGGGTAGATCCTGCATTCTCACTGACCGAAATATTATCACTGTCTGTGAATGGCAGTGGATGCGATATATGCTGATTTTGATACCATAAAATGCTAAATAGCACTGCAATGATCAGCACGATTAATCCAACGACCAATAGCAGGTAAAAAGACAAAGGTTTGTGTAAGCGTTTCATAAAGCAAGGCTCAGTAGGTCGGTATGGATGAGAGAGAATGGTCATTTTAGGCGAATAAGCTACAGCTTATCGCACAATGGCGTTAGGTGAAAGTTTTGTTACTTGAGTAAACATAGTAAAGCGGTCTTATATTGACTTTATCAGTCGCTGAAATGGTTCTGATGGCAATACTTACGACAGTTGCTGACGTTTAAAATTAATCAAGGGTTTTCTTAAGCAAATAATCAGTTATGCTTATACCCACAGCTCCTTATAAAACATCTAAAAAAAGAAAAACCCTCTATGTTCAAGATTATCCAATCGCATCGCACCGAAAACTTAGTCGATGAACTGCTGGTCGAATATCAATCTGTGCAGCAGTCTATTTTTGATCCCTTTGTGGTTATTGTGCCGTCAATGGTTTTGGGCGATTGGCTCGATAAAACCATTGCTAGCCGTGCTGGTATCAGCACCCTTGTGATGACTAAGTTCTGGGGTCAATATCAGTGGACGCTGATGCAAGATGTGTTAAGTCGCCACAATGCTTATCTACTGCAAAATAACCCTGATGAGACTGTGCTCAATGTGCCTGAAGTAGCGGTGCTGTCACCGACTGTGATGCAGTGGCGTCTGTTTGGTTATCTCACTTATTATCAGCAAACTATTATCGAGGATGATAAGCATCCCGTGTATCCGCTGCTGTCGTCATTAATTGATGAGCCACAAGAAGGCGTTGAGCCGGATAAGGCGCAGCAAGATGCAAGGATTTGGCAGCTGGCAAGTGATTTGGCACGAGTGTTTAACCGTTATTTGACCCACCGTGAGGATTGGTTAAGTCTGTGGTCGGATAATAAGCCACTTGATGTGGACACATTGATTGCAGAAAAAGATACCTTAGCTTTGCACTTTGATAAATATGCACGCGGCACCCCAGAATGGTTGGTTGATCATTATGTTGAGTTGGAAGCAGCTCAGCGTTATCTGTGGTCGCACCTGTTCGCTGATGTGCATCAGTATCGTGCTGAATTAGAAAAGAGCTTTTGGGAAGCTTTAGAGAGCGATAAGGCTGGCGAGCGCGAACAGTTACCCAAAGTACTGCGTATTTTTACCATTCAGCAGCTGCCACAGACTGAGCTTGATTTTTTGCAGCGTCTATCTCTTTACATGGATATCACGTTACTGCACTACAACCCTTCTAAGCTGTTTTGGGCGGACATCGTCGATAAGTCGTGGTTACAGCGTCAGCAAATTATTAACCCTGAAAGCGTGTTTTTACGTGACTATGGGCATAGTCTGTTATCGCGTCTGGGCAAGCAGTCCCGAGACACCTTTGCCATGCTCGCTAATTTGTCCGGTAATGAGCTGTATAAAGATGCGGTTGTGGATTGGCAGGATAATTTTGACGTTGAGTTGTCTGAGGATTTTATCAATGACTTTGATCAAGATTCAGCTTCTCAAACCCAAAACAGCCCCAGTTTATTAAGACGCTTGCAAAATGATGTGTTGATGCTTGATGAACGCTCAACGCAGCAAGCGACTGCAGTTAAAGTGTCACAAGCCATTAGTGATCACATTGAACTAAGTTCTGATGGTAACACGGATACAGAAACGAGCACTCATGATAATGATAAGAATCTAGACACGGCTGCTTGGTATGAAGATGAGGTACTTGAGAATAAACGCTTTGAAAAAGAGCGCCTGTGGTCAATGTCGTCTCAAGATAATAGCCTAAGCATTCATTCGTGCCACAGTCTGCAGCGTCAACTTGAGGTGCTGCGCATTATGATTGGGCGCTGGTTGAATGAGCCATTACCGCCTGGTGCAAAAAAGCGTCACATTTCAGATATCGTGGTGCTACTACCCGATGTAGAGCGTCATTATGCGTTAATTAGCTCAATCTTTGTTAATGGTAAAGGTCAAGATGGCCTGACTCTACCAGCAAAGGTAACGGGTGTGGTTGATGCCTCCATTCGTCAATTATGGGAGGCGATTATTGGGTTCTATAAGCTACTTGGTAGTGACAGCGCCCGCTTTGAAGCTGCTGAAGTATTAGACTGGTTAATGCTGCCGCCACTATACGAAAGCTTTGGTTTGACCCATGATCAGATGAGCCGTGGCTGTGATTTATTGGTTGAGGCGGGCTTTATTCGTGGTTTTGACGAGTGGCATCTGAAGCAGACGTTAGATGGTAATGACTTTGATTACCGCTTTAGCTTTGCCCAAGCGTTAGACAGATTAACCTTGGGGCTAATTATGCCCGAAGCGCAAATGAGCGACTGCCTGTATCCGCTTGAGACGCAGCAATGGCCAAGTACGGCGATTGCTGAGATGAGCTTGCCATTGTCTGAGGTAAGTCTTAATGATGCGCCTATTATTGAAGCGCTGTGCCGCATTTATAGTGGCCTGCTTGCCCGCCGTGATGACCACAAACAAAAGTTAAAAGCTGAGGATTGGCTCGATCAAATTGAGCGCCAAGTGATTCATCGTTATTTTGGTGATGTGGACCAGACCCGCAGTATGCGCGCCATTTATAACGCCATGAACGGCTTTAAGTCGAGCCTGCGCGCCAACCGTCATTATAGACAATATGCCAGTAGTGATAACTCCGATAACCGAGAAGTTGAGCAAAGGCTGGCGAGAGTTGAGCAATTACCGCTAAAGCTAAGCTTTATGCTCGATAGTATTGAGGCGGAGCTTGAAAGTCAGCAAGTGAGTGCTGAGCCAACTGGCGTGATTACCTTCGGCCGCTTCGGGGCGTTGAGAAATGTGCCGTTTGATTTGGTGGTCATGCTCAATATGAACCTCTCTGAGTTCCCAGCGCGTGACCGTGATAATCGTTATGATTTGATGAAAGCGACTATTTCACGCCGCGGTGACCGAGTGAGTGAGGACGATGACAATGGGGCGTTCTTGGATGCCTTATTGTGCGCGCGCAGTGCTTGCTGGATATTTTATAACGGTCAAAGCCTGACCGATACCCACGAGCACTTGCCGGCCAACCCAGTCAGCGAGCTATTGCAATTCTTGCAAGGGGAGGTGCAATGGCAGGTCAATTCGCTCGATAGTCTACCAGAATTGGTAGACCCAACCACCGAAAGTCTAAAACGTCATCTGCCTAAGCTGGTCAAACAGTGGCTGGTTACCGAGCATCCAGCATTGCCTTTTGATAAGCGTTTGTTTGAGCAAGCGGTAGAAGATAGTGAGTCTGAGACGAGTTTAAAAGAGCATGAACCCTTACGAGAAAATAGCCTAAGCATTAAAAATAAAGACTCAAATCAGCAGGCAGCATCGACTGACTTAAACGACTCGAATAAAGAGCCTTCTGATTTTGATGCTTTAGAGGGTATATTAGATAAAGCAATGCAAAAAACCAAACTGGCTCAGCAGCGTCAGTTCCCGCCAGCACCTTTGTGGCAGGCAGTGTTTCACACTCTAAAATCTAGAGACTCTAGCGAACATCCGCAGTTGGTCAAATTACCGAATCAAGCCCATTATCAGGCAATCGCTCAGCTATTAGGCAGTGGGTTAGGTCAATTAGGAGATATCAACTCTCAAAACTTGGACGCTCTGAATGACTTATTAGCGATTGATGCCAAACTAGATCCAAATGAACAAAATAAAGCCTTGGCTCAAGCCTTATTTGATATTGGTGAGATTGATGTTGAAGGGGTGTTGGCTTATCAAGTGCGTCACCCAGCCAAAGCCTTTTTGCGCACACAACAGGTGCATATCGTACAGGGTGAGGAGGCAATGGCGAACCAAGAGCCGCTGTTTTTGGATAACTTGACCACCTATCAGATTAAAGACTATTTAATTCATGAATTAGCCAATGCTTCAGTCGCTAATCAGTCAGATAGCTTAGATGATTCGGATAATTCGGAGAGTCAGGTAGACACGAAATCTCAAGACAGGCCAATTTTACTGTATCAAAAAATAATGCCTGCGGGGGTAGCCCGCCATACTACCTTGCCCAATCAACAGCAAAAGCTACAACAACAGTGTAAGGCTTTTAAAGAACAATTGATTGTTAATGGTGTTGATATTGAAGAATCGAACACAGAGCTGCCAATTATTACGCCCATTATCGAGCATCCCGTACAGATTGAACTGGCAAGTGTGTTTAATCAAAAAGGGGAGACTACACTGTTATCCTTTTTGCCGAAAACGATTAAGATTAAAGGTATGGTACCGATACAGGTTAATGAAGATGGCGCATATCTAAATTCAGGCGTGTCGTATGCCAAGCAGTCGCCTAAGCACTGGTTTAATATCTTGCCTAACTCCGCTAGCCCCAGACATTTGCTTAAGTTTTGGTTATCCCATCTGTATTGGCAGGTGGCTAGACGCACCACAGCTGAGCAGGTGGCGCTAAATGACGGCATGAGTATTTGGCGTTTTAATAAGTCAGGCACTAAAGTTAAAAAGCTTGAAAAAGCGACTGCCTATAAGCTAAGTCCTGTTGTTTATGAAGATGCTGTGATTGAGCTGATTAAATGGGCCGTTTTCGCCAAGCTATCGGGTCAAGTACCGCTTACCTTATTGCCAGAGTATGCACTTGGTTATTTGGACAATTGCCTAAAAGCTCAAGAAGAAGAGAGTGCTGATTATTGGCCAAAACGAGGTGATTTCTCAGAGTGGCTATTCCCAAATTATACGTCAGATACGATATATGATACTTGCTCGCAACATGCCATTTGGCAATATATTCTACGCGATCAAGATGCGTTTAAGGCATTAACGGCTTCTTTAACAGCCTTGGCTCAGCCTTTGTATGAGCCTATGTTTGCTGCGCTTGATGGATTAGAAGGCTAAATTTAAACTAATTTTGCTAAAGCTAATCTCTTGATGATTTGATCAGCCCCTTTGGCTTTATAGATAATAATAAAAGCATATCCCCTTATGACAGACATGACCGATACCAATAAATTATACCCATCTTATCCAACCTCACAGCAAGATGAGGAGGCATCCGTTACCACAGATGCACCTACTCGAGCACATCAGCCGGACAATAAAGAGGTGGTACCTGCAGTCGATGTCGCTTTAAGTGGCCGCCACCTTATTGAGGCCTCAGCAGGGACGGGTAAAACGTGGACGTTAACCGGTATTGTACTGCGCTTGCTTATAGAAGCGCGGCGTGCACCTGAACAAATCATTGCTACCACTTTTACTCGCGCGGCAGCGGCAGAAATGCGTCAGCGTATTCATGATCGTTTGGTGAATTTCTATCAATTATTGCAATGGGTCAATAACCTAAGTGCAGATCTAGCTAATAAAGAAAATTTATACCCAGCTATCTTGCAAGTCACCCCTGAGGGCAGTAAGGACAATCAGACAGAGGAAGATGCAAAAAAGGTTAGTCTCGGGGCCGATGAACTGAATCAAGACATAGAGCATGACAAACAGCAAGAGGCAGAGCAAAAAGCCACTGCCAAAACAGCTCGTGACAATTGGTTAATAGAACAGGCTAAGTTTGCTGGTCTTGATGACATCATGCAGGACCCAATTAACCTTCACTTGGTGGGTTATTTGTTAGATCATGTGTATAGTTATCCGATGACAGACGCCATTCGCCGCACCGCATTGGTATTAACCACGCTCGATAAATTGTTTGTGGGCACACTCGATAGTTTGGCGCAAAAATGGTTAGCGGAATACAGCAGTGAGACGGGTCATCAGCAAGGCATGGCGATTATCGAAGACAGTAGTATTGAGCAGGTGACCGATAGCATTATTCATGATGAGTTGCGTCAGTTTCAAAGCCGTTTGTATCATGAGCAGCCGAAACTGTATGCCCTAATGGAGCAGCAAGGTAAACTGACGGCAGTTGGCGATCATAAGTCGTATGTGAATCGCTCGCTTAACTTTATTTCTGCACCCATTGATGATGTATCGCTGAATGAAGCTTTTGACTTTGCTGGATTTGAGGAGCTAATAGAAGCGTTTTCTCAGCTGGACTTGAGCGATATTAAGCCGTATTTAAATCCTGATTATAGAAAGTCACAAGGGTTTAATGGTCGATCTAGTTTACACACTCGATTTGAGTATATTAATGAGATTCATGAGGTAATCTCCGAAAGAGGTTTGAATTTTGAAAGCCACTTAAGTGCAGATGCTAAGAAGCTGCTAGGGTCATTAAGAGACGCTCAGTTTCCTAATGAAGACGGAAAAATAAAGAACTTTAATAAGAACAAAGAAAAGCAGCACCAAACTTTTTTTGAGCTAGAGACCATCAGCCAATTAATGGTAATTATGGATCAGATGTATGGTCTAAATCAGCATGTTTTATTATTACTGGCCAATCTAAACCGTCATATCGTATTGGCAGTTCGCGAGAGATTACCGGTAATTTTAGAAGAGCGTGGTGAGACTACCTTTAGCCTACAGATGGTTCGTCTCAATCAGGCATTAACCGGTCGTCAGGGTGAAAAGTTGGCACGTTACATTCGTCATCACTACCCAGTCGCACTTATTGATGAGTCGCAGGATATCAATGGCGAGCAGGCCATTATGATTGAAAATATCTATTTGCCAAAGAGTAAGCGTCAGCAGGCAAAGAGTGATAAGCAGTCTACTAGCAGCAAGTCCAATCAAGAGTTTTTGCTACTGGTAGGTGATCCAAAGCAGGCTATTTATGGATTCCGCGGTGGCGATGTGGCCAACTACAACTACATGAAGTCTCAATTTGATAAAAGTAGCCTGTGGACGTTAGATACTAATCGCCGTTCCAATGAAGGGGTTATTGAGGCATTAAACTGCTGGTTTGGCAGGCCGATACCGGCAACGGGTGACAATAAATTTGCTGAATTAGGTAGTCAAATTTACTATCAACACATTACTGCCGACAAGTTAGAGAAGCAACTGTCTTGGTTTAATGAATTAGAAAGCAATCAGGCCTCTGCACAAGACGATCCATCAGTAGTTAAGCCTGATATAGTCACCGACGTGCTCTCTACAAAACCTGTGAGCTTACTGCATCTGCCTTATGATAATGATCTTGAATACGATGAGCATGAAGTCACGGCCCGTCATATTGCCGCTTTATTAAACAGTGGTCAGACCCTAAAAGGAAAGCCTATTCAGCCTAGCGACATCGGGGTGTTGGCACGTGCCAAAAAAGATTTAAAACAGGTAGAAAATGAACTGGTCAAATTAAATGTGCCTACTTTGACTACCAGTGATGTCAGTATTTTTGAGACCATTATGGCCGAAGACGTGGCAGCTCTGCTTAGTGCCATGCTCTATCCATACCGTCATGACATGATCAATCGGGTGCTGACCAGTCATCTGTATGGTCTGAGCATTCAAGAAGTCAAAGCCATGATGACTGATCATGAGTCCGGCATTGCACAAAGCGATGAGATGCCTGTTAAAGGGATTGTTAGCAGTAACGATAGCTTTGCTGATACTAGCAAAAAAAGCTATCAAGACTTTATCAGCTATCTTAAAGAAGGGGCTCAGCGCTGGCAAAACTTTGGCATTTTATCGGCCATGCATTATTTACTAGATAAAAGCCCAGTACAGCCCCAAGGCGTTTGGCAGGCTTTAGCTGCCCACCCTGAAGGCGATCGATATATCATGGATTTGCGCCATGTGATGGATATCTTGGCGCAATATGGTATTGGTATGGGTGAACATGAGCTGCTGGCATGGTTTAGACAAAACATAGATGCTGCGCCCAACAGTGACTGGGCCAAACAGTATCCACTGCCTACAGAGTCTGGTGTGCAGCTGATGACCATTCATAAATCAAAAGGTTTGGAGTTTCCCATCGTCTATGTGCTAGGTATGGGAAGTGCCAGTCGCAAGTCGGGCAATAAAGAAGACTACGGCTTGTATCTGTATAACGCCCAACAAGCGGCCAATACTTTGGCACGCTCATCCGGTAATCAGCGCCGCTTTTCACCGGTGAAAGACTCCGCCACCACGCTAGGCTATTACACCGATATCGAGACTCAGGAGGATTTCGAGGAGTTTCGTCGTCTTGGTTATGTGGCTTTTACCCGTGCCAGTGAGCTGCTTTATGTCGTGCTACAAGACCCCAAGGATAAGAAAGGGTTTGATTTAAAGCCAGTATTTTATTGGTTTGACTCAACCGAGCCAAAGTTTGAGCTACCTGATAGGCTTAAAAACACAATAGGTATGGTGCGTGGGCAAAAAGTGCATGAGTTTTATGAAGACAACTATGCTAAAACTAAAACTCAGAACCCACAAGACAGCGTGCAGGCTATTAAAGGTGAGGCTGATATAGAGCCTATTAAATACGACGACTTCTCGGATGTGATGCGGGTCAATTATTTCTATGGTTGGGCCAAGACCAGCTTTACGGCTTTAGCACGTCAATTAGATGAGTCAACACAGGCAATGGCTGTGGTTGATGAGCGTATCGATGATGCTACCTATATTGATATTAGTGAGTCCGATACCGCTATAAGTGCTCAGGCAGACGATCATAATATACCCATTAAAGCGGTAGATGACATTCGTTTTAGCTTTGTGAAAGGCGCTAATGCCGGTACGTTTTTGCATGAGATATTTGAGAAGATTCATTTCACGGACCCTGAGCAGTGGCCGGCAGTCATAGATAGAGCAGTCAGTGGCTACCAGCTGCCTTTGGTATATGCCAGTGTGGCGTATCAAAAGCGTATTTTAGAGGGTAGTAGACAAGGCGCTAATAGTAAAAATTACAACATTGATGAGCAAGGGCTTCAGCACCAAGCGTTAATAACATGGATTAATGAGGTGCTGCATACCCCCTTACTTGCATCAGGACAGAAGCTGGTAGATATCTCATCTAAGCAGCGTTTTGCAGAGATGGGCTTTAATATGGGATTATCTGAAACCTTTAAAGCGCAGCAGATTAACACCCTGTTTGAGAAGCATTTGCCCTATGAGACTGACAAACACATCCGTTTAACTGCCCAAAGTAGTAGCCAATTATACCGTTATCTGCGCGGTGAAATTGACTTGGTTTATGAGCATGCTGGCAAGTTTTATGTGGTGGATTATAAGAGTAACTTTTTAGGAGATAGCCTAAGCAATTACGATGAAGCTACCTTAAAGTTGGCCATGAGCAAAGCCGGCTACTGGTTGCAAGCGGCGATTTACCAAGTGGCGCTGCACCGCTTTTTATCCATGCGCATTGCTGACTATAAAGGCAATGAGGCCAAGTATTTAGGTCCTGTTGAGTATGTGTTTTTACGAGGGGCTTATAGTCCTTCAGCAGAGACTCAAGGCGCTGGCAGTAATACTCGCTATGGACTGGTTACTTGGGATATTCCCATTGAGTTCGTCAAAGCATTGGACGAGCTGTTCGGTAAGCCTCAGTAGTAAGGTCAGCTATTGCTCTTAGCCATTACGATTTAAATTTTAACTCCATTTATAGGTCTGATAACTTAATGAAAACCAATAATAATACTGCTAACACTCGTGTTGAAGAGAGCTGGGCGGGCACAATTAGTGACTACATTTTACAGCGCCGAGCTCAGACTTATTCCGCTTATGTTCAGCCAAGCGATACGACTACCTCAGCACAATTGGTAGAGACTGACAGTTATCTGTTTAAAGCCATATTTATGGTGCTCGCTAAACAATTGGAAGAAGGGCATACCGTTTTAACGCTACGCCAAGAAGAGTGTGAATTAGCCTTACAAGGTAGGGTAGAGGGTAAGGTTGCGACGCTTTACGGTTGGCAGCACGATGTATTACAGAGCTTGGCCGCACCTTTGTTTGATTTGATTGATAGCGCCACAGCTTTGGCAGCTGTGACACAAAATCAAGGTGACAATGAGAGTGAGCTGTTACAGTTCGATAACGGTGACCCTATCTTCAATTTACTGAATATTTTAATCACTCGTGGCACACAGCTGTGGTTGCAGTTAAATCTGTCTAATAGCAATAAAGCACAGTTGGTTGAACGTTTTAAACTGGTCCAGCAGTTATTTGAGTTAATGCAGCTTTATAATAATAAAGTGAAGGTTTCAGGGGAAGCAAATACAGAAAATAGCCTAAGCAAATTCATCCAGCATATCGATAAGCATCCGCTTTTTACCCAACTATTAATACAACAAACAGAAAAAGAAAATAGCCTAAGCAAAAATAATATAATTTCAAAACAAACACCCATCATCTATCAAACCAGTCAAATAAATCAAAAAACCGAAATCATTTTTTGGCTACACCGCACTTGGCAGGCGGAGTTCAACCTTACGAAAACCATAAAAAACATCCTAAATCAGTCTATTAAGCCATTAGATATTAATATTCCTGATAATCTTAATGTTCAGCAGGTGCAGGCAGTTAAAGTCGCCAATGAAAATGCATTTAGTATCATCACTGGGGGGCCAGGTACCGGTAAGACTTATACTGTGGCGCAATTGGTTATTGCTTTACAGCAGGCCCAAGCAGCCAGTAATGCAAAGCAAGCGTTAGGGGAGGGCGCAGCCATTCGGTTTAGCACAGACAGCGCTGGACTTGCCTTATCGGCACCCACAGGGAAGGCCGCGCAGCGTATGCAAGAGTCACTACAAGAAGCTTTAGATAGTGCGCAAGTGGAAGTACAGCTACAAGAAGCGAAGACCATTCATCGCTTGCTCGGTATTGGTAGAGACGGTAGACCGCGTTACCATGCTGGTAACCCTTTGGGTGAAGATATCGTTATTGTCGATGAAGCGTCAATGCTTGGGGTGGAGCTTGCTAACTATCTGGTTAGTGCTATTAAGCCAGGCGCTCGCCTGATTTTATTAGGTGATGCCAATCAACTAGCTGCAGTAGATGCTGGGGCGGTGCTCTCTGATTTGTGCCGTATCGATGCGCTACAACCGGTTCATGCCCAACTGACCGAGAGCCGTCGTTTCCATGCGGATTCTGGTATTGGTAAATTGGCTACTGAAATTAATAAAAGCGTTGCAGATATGCATCAAGTGTGGCAATTATTAAACAACGATGAAGCATTAAAGTTCCAAAGCGTGAATATTCAAAGCGGTAATTCTATAGACTCTGGAACAGAGGCAAACAAGGAAGTATCTTCTAATACTCAATTAGTAAATAGCCTAAGCAATAAAGAAATATTGTCAAAATTAACCCAAAATTACACCTTATATATAAAAAAAATTCATTTACAACTGATAAATCCAATAGCGAAATCTGTGCCAACAAAAGTAAGCAATACAATTTCAGAGCTTATGAACGAGTTTAATAAATTTCGTATATTAACAGCAGGGCACAACGGAGAGTGGGGTGATCACAATATCAATGATTACCTGACTCGGTGGCATATGACGGAATTGAAGCTACCTTTGGGTAAAAGCCCTTGGTTTCATGGTAGACCGGTTATGGTTCTACAGAACAATTACGAACTGGATCTATTCAACGGAGATATAGGAATTTGCTTGCAGACACAGCAGAAAGGTGAGGGCAGTCGTCTCGAAGTATTCTTTGAGAATAAAACCCAAGGCATTGCCGTCAATTTGTTAAATGATGAGCTGATAGCCACTGCTTATGCGATGACCATTCACAAGTCGCAGGGATCCGAGTTTGATCATGTTGCAATTACCTTTGATAACAGCAACAGTCGACTGCTTAGCAAAGAACTGATTTATACCGCGGTAACCCGTGCAAAGCAAAAGGTGAGTATTTACAGCACCAAGCATGCCTTACAAAAGGCTGTCCAGACGCCGACGCAGCGTTATACTGGTCTAGCACTACAATTTGATCAGCACAAAGTAAGTTCTTCGTATTCTTCGTAATCCCCAAAGTTTAGATATAAAAAAGCACCTAGTGATTAGGTGCTTTTTAATTAAATAAAATCTATTTGGTTAAGAGGTTTATTTAATTCGGGATTTTATCTTCTTTAATAGCATAGATGCCTGGCAGATGACGCAGATAACCATGGAAGTCCATACCACAGCCATAGACGTATCTATCATCAACATCTAAACCAACAAAGTCAACTTCAAAGCCTTTTACTTTGCGATCATGATTTTTATTCAGTAATACACAGCAGTCAACTGACGCTGGGTTTTCTTTCTTGAGCTCTTCAACGATGGCCTTTAGAGTGATGCCTTCATCAAAAATATCATCAATCAACAACACATGCTCGCCTTCGATATCTACATCTGGCTTAAATGCCCACATCAAATCATTAGTACCTTGGTTATCACGGTAGCGCGTCGCATGAATATAATGCATACGGTGATAGAAGGTTAGATGGGTCAAAAGTTGACCGGCTGGAATTAATCCACCATTCATCACGACCATCACGATAGGATTAAGACCGGCGTAATGCAGGTTTAACTGGGCAGCCAAACGCTCATAGGCAGCAGCGACTTCAATACTACTGATTAAGCATTCTGAGTTACGCAGTGTTTTTTCGATTTCTTGGTTGCTGATTTGGCTCATAATAGCGTCACATCTTGATGTAAAAGGCGTTATTTTAGCAGGATTCGCGAATTTGAGCCAATCTCGTTAACAATAACGGCTAAATATTATTTCTTTTCAAAAATAAATGGCTTATAAAAGGCGACCAGACGGTTTAAAGAATCAAGTGGCAATTGTGGGAACAATTTATTGATAGCCATTTCAAGTGCTTTATTAATTCCCGCTTTGGCGACAGGTATTGATTTACGCTTGAACATTCCCAGTGGCAAGGTCTCAGAAAAACGAGTAATAAAGTGATCAATTACTGCATGATTCATGGCCATTAACGCTGCTTGCAATTTTTCTTTATCAACTGAGTCTTCAGTTACTGAATCAAAGCCATCATTAATTGTTTTTGCAGTCGCGTCATCTAGAACGAAGCCAATACGCATCTCACCATTCTTATCTTCATGAACCGTTTCATTTTTTAGATAATCAAAGTTTGGCATGACCTCTTTATTGCTGTCTTTGCCAAGTAAGATATTCAGCATAGTGTCGGTTACGCCCTCAATTTTGTTGACGATGCCTTTCATTTTTGCTTTGCGTTCTTCATCAGGAATTACGCTGATTAGATTAACCAACAAACTATCGATAATTTCATGACCAATCTGGTGTGAGATATCGTTACGCAGTGGATAGTAAGGTTCGTCACTGTTTGACTGAATGGTTTGTTCAGCCTGATCGATCATGTTTGAAAGCTTGTCTGTTGGTTTGAATCCGAAATATTTAGTCATGTTAAATCCTTTTATGACAGTACTGAAAAATAAGGTAGGGTGTGTCGAGCACCGTTGCAAAAAATTAACGGCAATATATTAGTAAGTTTGAATGTGACTAAATGCTCTTATCGAGAATTGATAATAGCATTCAAATAGCACAGCTACTTAATTTTAAGTGACTTTAAGGTTTAATAGCATATATATTCTTATCAGTTTGTTCAAGATGTTTAAAAGACAAAATTTTATTCTGTGCAATAAATAAATACTGTTAAATCAATATCCATGCTTTAGCTATGATTGCACTAGCCAGCAAATAGTATAGATACGATTAATAGAGCAGGTCTAAGATACTATATTTTTTCAAGTATCACCCTAATACGGTAATGGTTAAGCCTACTATTATTCTTTATAATGCGTTATTAAGCTTTAACCATTTAGTAAGGATGCTGTTATAAATATTAGGATGTTTAGAGCTTATCTTTCACTTTACCGCAATCCCATTAAATTTTATTAGCTTTTAGATGCAACATCTGTCTTGTAAGTCAAGAAAGATGGGTTGCTGCAATGAGGTTATGACAAATTTAGAATGTCCAAGGAGCGACAGATGAACAGTGCAATTATTTTACTGTTTGGGGTATTAGCTATGCTATGTGGCTATTTATTTTACTCCAGATATTTTGCAAAACATATTTTGGGGCTAGATGATTCTACGCTCACGCCTGCCCATACGATGAAAGATGGGATTGATTATGTACCAACCAATAAGTACGTATTATGGGGGCATCACTTTACCTCAGTAGCAGGTGCAGCACCTATTATTGGCCCTGCAATCGCTGTTATTTGGGGCTGGGTACCGGCTGTATTATGGGTGGTATTTGGCACTATTTTTATGGCCGGTATTCATGATATGTCTGCGGTTTGGGCCAGTATGCGCAACAAAGGTCAGTCTATTGGCTCAATTGCCGGCTC
Organism: Psychrobacter sp. CX14; assembly: GCF_057396205.2. NCBI lineage: Bacteria > Pseudomonadati > Pseudomonadota > Gammaproteobacteria > Moraxellales > Moraxellaceae > Psychrobacter > Psychrobacter sp. CX14. Next base: position 1,844,820 of record NZ_CM183187.1, read on the forward strand.
TGTGATGGGTGGCCGCGTTCGTGCACTTATGATGGTCGTCATCTTCTTACTGCTATTGATGGTAAATGCGGTGTTCGGCGTAGTTATCGCTAACATGATGATCAAAACACCAACCGCTGTGTTGCCAGTATGGGGCGCTTTGGTAGTGGCCTTTATTATCGGGCAATGTATTTACCGCTTTAAGATGAATCTGCCTTTGGTATCTTTACTTGGTGTGATTGCGCTGTATGGCCTTATCTATTTAGGCACCCTGTTCCCGATTGTGATTCCAGAAACCATCATGGGTTTACCTGACAATGCGGTATGGATTCTATTCTTATTCATCTACGCAGCGGTCGCCTCGTTGTTACCCGTTTGGATGTTATTGCAGCCTCGTGATTATATAAATGGTTTGCAGTTGTTTGTTGGTTTGATTTTGCTATATGGTGCGATTTTAATTGCAACACCAGACGTTGTAGCGCCTGCAATTAACCATAACTTGCCAGTTAATACGCCATCGATTATACCGCTACTATTCGTAACTGTAGCCTGTGGTGCGATATCTGGTTTCCACGGATTGGTCGCAACCGGTACCACCTCAAAACAGATTGATAAAGAGCAAGATGTGCGCTTTGTTGGTTATTTCGGTGCAGTCGGTGAAGGTCTATTAGCCTTAGGCGCAATATTAGCAGCAACCGCAGGTTTCGCCACTTTAGGCGACTGGGAAGCCGTCTATCAAAAGTTCGGTGATGGTTCAGTCGGTGCCTTTATCGATGGTGGCGCGGCGATCTTAAATGCTGGTATGGGTGTTGAGGTAGTGTTATCGCAAACTATCTTAACGGTAATGGCCGCCTTATTCGCGGGCACTACAATGGATACAGGGGTGCGTCTACAGCGCTATATTTTCCAAGAGTTTGGTGAGGTTTACAACTTGCCAGTGCTTAGAAAAGGTGTGGTAGCGACATTACTTGCCGTGGGTAGCTGTCTATTAATTGCCTTTGGTGCTGGTGGTATTGATGGGTCAGGCGGTATGTTAATCTGGCCACTATTTGGTACAACCAACCAATTAATGGCGGCATTGACACTAATGATTGTCACGGTTATCTTGTTACGTAAAGGTAGAACCGTTTGGTATACCTTAGCGCCATTGTCATTTTTGTTAATCATGGCAATCTTTGCACTGATTCTACAACTGAAGAGCTTCTATACCGATGGTAACTGGTTACTTATCATTCTAGACATTATTATCTTGATTGCCACTGTATTGGTAACTTTTGAGAGCTTCTCTGTATTACGTCGTGAATGGCGCCAACATAGAGTCTAAGTTATTAGGAAATAGTCATTGATAATAATCAAAAAAACGCTGACTTAGGTTAGCGTTTTTTGTTGCACGAAATTAGTATCCAACAATCATGAAAATTAGAATAAAAGAAGGAACCAACCGAAAGTCAGCAGCTAACGGTAAATTCTAATATAATGAAACGAAACAAGATAAATTATCACTAGAATAAATCAGAGCAAATAATTCAATCTGCGAGGATACGATGGGTATTGAACCAGGCTTATGGAAGCGATTTGTTGAGGGGTTAAATGAGTTTTATCATGCGCCATACCGTCAGACTCTAGCACGTGCGGCTCGTGATGAAGAAGATTTATTTATGTTACTGCTATTCTCAGAGAGTCTTGGTATCGATAATCCTGCCAGCTTTTATACTTTAGAGCTGCAACCTATATTTTTAGAGAAATTCCACGACTGGCATATTCGTATGGGAATGCCGCGCTGTCCACTACAGCATGGCGGCTGTTGCTAGCCATTAATGAAGAAGACATTTAACACTTAACCCTTATCTATCAAAAGCCTTTCTTATACACAATAAACATAAGTTATATCCTATGCAAACATTGTCCCACTTGGTTAATCAATTAAAGCAAACACCTATTATATTTATTGGCGGTAAAGGCGGCGTTGGCAAAACCACAACAGCGGCTGCGCTAGCCTCTCAGTTTTCCGCGCGCGGTGAAAAAACCTTGGTTATCTCAACCGATCCAGCACACAGTCTAGGTGACGTGTTTAACCAATCTTTGAGTCATTCCATTACCGCACTGACACCGAATCTTGATGCGTTAGAGTTGGATCCAGCTATTATTATCGATGAGCACTTTGCTCGGGTAGAGCGTACTATCAGCAGCTATGCCAATCCTGACATGATGCCGAAGATTAAGCAGCATCTACAGCTGTCAAAAAGTGCACCAGGCGCGCAAGAGGCGGCCATGCTTGAGGCTATTTGTCGTTATTTGGTGGATACCTTAGAAAGTGATATGTATGAGCATATCATTTTTGATACGGCACCGACAGGGCATACCTTACGGCTACTGATGCTACCTGAGATGATGGAGGCATGGACGGATGGTTTGCTGACTCAGCAGCGCCGTCAAGCCAAGTTAAAAGGCGCAGCCGATAATTTACGCCCACACAAGCCAAAATCCGCATTAACCAATCCCTTTGCTGATGCAAAGCCGGTCGACAAATGGCAACAAGCTGTCGATGTGCTCAATAAGCGCAAGGCATTATTCCAAAAAGCAGGTGCGTTATTGCAGGACCGTTCAAAAACGGCTGTGATATTGGTATTAACCGCAGATAATTTACCGATAGAGGAGACGCGCCGATCCGCTAAGCAATTAACTGAGGCGCATTTGGCACCGGCGGCATTGGTGGTTAATCAGCTAATTTCCCCGCAGCAAAGTGACGATTTCTGGAAAAATAGAGCAGCCCGCCAGCAAAGACTGCTTGCAGATATCAAGCAGTTCTTTGGAGCGTATCCATTATATGAGGTATATTTGCAGCCGTCTGATATTCGTGGTGTCGATGCGCTTGAAAGACTTATTTAGAATAAGAGCGCTACTGTTTATCTTCCTGTCTAGAGCGTTTTAATTTATCGGATAGTGACCATGCAGCATCTGCTCTGAGTTCTGCCGCGACATCACTTTTGCCACTAGATAGACCGCTCCACTGCGGTTTACCACGTGCTTTTTTGAGCTCGCTAGGTAATTTATTCGGGTCCCAAGGCGGCGTTGTTGTTTCTTGCAGCTCCGTAATGGGCGTATCTTCTGTGGCTGCATGACCACGGTGACGCAGTGAAGCCAATAAATCTAGCGAGCGCGTTGCCAATAAAGTTAGGGTTGCTGGATCAATATACAATCGCTTTACGCCGCTTAACTTATCAGCGATGCTACTGGTATTTGATAGTATGCCGCCTGCGATACCGCCAATAGCCGCGCCCAGTCCTAATGTTGTACCTAGCGCAGCGGCATCAATACCTAAGCCTAATAACGCGCCAGCAGCAGCTCCTGATGTGGTACGCAAGCCGTAGCTTTTTAATAATTCAGGGTCGAATGGATCTTGTTGATATTCATTAAGCTCAAGCGGGGTAACCACCGCTGTATTGTCATAAAACTTATATAGATTTAGCAATTTACTCTGCATCGCGCGCTCAGACTGACGCACTGCTTCTTGCATCTCAGTCAAGACCGGCAATGGGTCATCATCCTCATCAATCTCACGCACATAAGCGCCGACTTCTAACAAAAAGTGAGCAATGATAATGCTTGCCTGTTCATACAGCTGCGCCCAATCTTCACGGCGACGCTCAATCAGCTGATTTAAAATCTCAGGATGTGTCAGCATGGTGGCAAGATTCTGCCAAAGCGTCATCTCATCTTCGAATTCAAAGGCCACCGAATCAAAGCGCGTTGAAATATGCAGGTTACGACGTGCCAGCATGGTCTGCCAGTCGCTGATATTGGCATCTTGACTATCAGTAAAATTAAACACAGGCATCACGGGAATGGCCGACCAAGATAATATTGCCAGCTCGTCTTTATATTTACCCAACACAGGCTCACGCGCATCAATCACGTAAATCGCCATATCACTGGCCAGTAATTGACGAATCACCTTGGCTTCTTGGGAATAATCGTCTAAATGGCTAGTCGTACTACCGTCTTGTGCATCACTTTTTGCAATATCACTGGCTAAGAACTGCTGCAAACGCTCAATACCATCACGGCGACTAGCCGTATTATCCTCAAGCCAATCCATTAACCCCGAAGCGTCTTCTAGACCTGGAGTATCAAATAGTGCCACCAAAGATTCACCCGTTTGACTATCGCTAATCAGCGCGCGCTCGACATGGCGGGTAGTGGCCGCCTCATTTTTGACTTCACCAAAATACATATCACGCAGTAAAGTACGCAAAATAGAGGTCTTACCAGTATTGGTATGACCGACGACGGCTAGTTTTAATGGCTCGCCACCTGCCAGCGTCTTTTGCGGAATATTATGGATATAATCACTCATGCTTTTGCCAGACGTGTTTTCTGCCAACGTTTCAAGGTCAGTATGGTTTATCTCAGCGGTCTGTGAGTCTGTACGGGTTTGTACGGGCTGATTGTTTGACTGACTGTGCTGAGAAGGCGGCGTATTCGCATCAGAGTTAAATGCCTTATCGCTGAATAATCCGCCTGATGATGATTGTGGATTTTGATTATTTTGGGTAGTCATAAAAAGCTCAAATATATGAATAAATAAAAGGGACTGTTGAAAGTGAGTCTATTTTAAATTATAAGGTGCTTGGTGGGCCGATAAAGGCTTTAATCTTATTTTTCAGTCCCTTGACCGTAAAGAACTTAACCCACATACGAGCAAAAAACGAAAATATCAGACTAAACATACTATCATTACTGACTTCACCATAAGCGCCATAACGTACAGGGTTATTTACGGTATCTTCTTCGACGTAAGTGCCGAACCAGCGGTCAAATATGATGAGTACGCCACCATAATTTTTATCAATATAATCAGCATTCATGCCATGGTGAGCACGGTGATTTGAGGGCGTATCAAAAATATATTCTACCCATTTTGGCAGTTTACCCACGGTTTCGGTATGGATAAAGAACTGATAAACCAAATCTAGTGCATAAAAGAAGAACACCCAGACCGGATGCACGCCAAGCAGCATTAAAGGCGTGAAAAACAGCCACCAGCCAGTGACAGAGTACAGTAGACTCTGACGCATGGCCGTCGATAAATTCATCCTATCATCGGTATGGTGCACGATATGCGCCGACCAAAACCAGTTCGTGCGGTGCGAGGCACGGTGGAACCAGTAATAGCAAAACTCTACTGCCAAAAATACAGGTAGGGCAGTGAACCAATTAACCTCAATTGTAAACAGTCGAAATTGATATAACCACAGACAAATTGGCAGCACCACTAACGCCTGAATCACCATCTCAAAGGCAATATACGAGCCGCCTAAGTTAAAATTAGTAACTGCACGGCGCAGACTGAAGCTTTGGGTATGGTTATGACGTTTTTGATATATCCATTCTGCAATAAACACCAGCAGAAAGGGGCCGCCTAACAAAGGTAGTAGCCATTCTTGCCAGTGTTCAGGCAGGATGCGTATTAATAAAGGCTGAATGCCCTCAGGGCTAATATTAATAATACTATGATTAATCTGCTCTTTTAGGGCATCCAATTGCCCAGCGATACTATCCATGTTCATTCTCTATTTTAAATTATGTTACCAGACCGATATTACGCTCCGCCAAGGCTGTTTGCCACTGTTGTCTGCGTACACTATCGTCTGTTGATTCATCCGTATTATCTAGCAGTTGTACAATGAGACCGTGTTTGGCCTGCGTGGCAATCTTATCTAATTTGCGCATCGTTCCGCGGTCAGGTAAGGCACTAGCGTGAATGCCAAGCAATACCTGTACGTCATGCATCTGCAAATAGTTAAGCAGTTTATCCATATCATCGCGATCATCGACAATACCAAAATTCTCAATATTATTATCAGAAAACTCGCTACCGGCATGATGATACCAAGTATTGTCCGAATGTGGATATTCTAATAATGCGACCAGTTTGCGGCCATGAGCAACTTTTGCGACAAGAGCGACGGGCTGAACTTTCTCTACAAAATCATCCTCATCAATCACTTTGCGTTGCCAAAAGTTTAGTATTTTTTGATAATAAGGCTGATTGATATCGAGCTTCATTTTTTGACGATTAAACATCAGCGCACAAAATGCCCATGCAATCGCCCGTGGCACGATGCCGTACATAAGTAGGCTGCCGATAAGTAAACTGGCCCATTGTCTGGCAATAGATAGAGGCATAGCTTCTGTTGCCAATCGGCTCTGAGTAATGGCATCCGCATCGGGCACATTAAAGCCAACCATACTCGGTAGCCAACCAAGCGCATGGGTTAAACCCATTAATGCCTCATTAGACAGTAAAGTCGACTCCCAACTAAAGCTATATTGACGCACAATCAGCAAAAAGATAATCGCAAACAGCATCCCCGTTAAGGTCGCAAGCCACAGCTGATGGCTAAACTTACTTAGATACCAACGCATACCAGTATGATGCAGTTGTTGAGTATAAAGCTCAACCGCTGCTTGAGTCACATCATCTTTACCACGGATTAATGCCTTAGGACTGATAAAGCTCGTAATAATACTTGGTGACTGGCTCCCACGATTAATCAAGGTAAAAACAAGCCAGCCAAGCAGCATTACGGTGTGAAACCCAAGTAGACAGACCAACACATAAAAGAAGTTCACTACATTGGCTTGCAGCAGGGTAAACAGCCCCAGAAAGCCTGAAACACACCACAAGATACTCATTACTAAAATAATGCCTTTGATACGGCCATCAATTTTACTAAGGATATTTGCCAATGCATTATTGCTATCAATACGTTCCGCTCGGCGATGCAGCTTTTGTAGGTTTGAGCCCTCTTCACTTTGCATCTTTTCGGTAATCAGCAGCGGATCTGTCGCAAACACATGATTTCCAGTCTCAAGCTTACGTACCAGCTCCGTCAATTGGTCTTGTTTTGATAGCATGATGGTCCTACTTGTCTAATGGCACTGTACGATTGGTGGCAGCGTCTAATTAAGAGTACAGATAGTAAATGATAAATCAAAGAATGAATGTATCTATTGTACTCAAAAAACCGCTAAGTTGTGACAGCAATGTGACTTGCTACTAGTATATGACATTAAAAAACCTATCAATCCAGTGGGAGTGATAGGTTTTAGAGGCCTTAATTTCACCTATTAATTATTAATCAGCAGCTTATTTATAAACCGCTAGCAATGAGTCTATATCAGCAAATAAAGCATACCGATAATCCCAACCGCAACGATTAATAGCAGCAGATTAATCAGCACACTTTTAGCACTAATATTACTCACCGCAGGTAAGGCAACCTTACGTTTCGGCTCTTGCAATACCATATCAATATGCTCGAGACCGTCTTCATAATAAGGCTCGCCCACCGCTTTAAACCCAAGCGATTGATAAAAATCAATCAAGTAGGTTTGAGCAGCGATATCAATGGGTTCCTTGCCATATTTGCTACGGCAATGCTTAATTGCACGTGTCATTATCTGACGTGCCAGCCCACTACCGCGATGCTCAGGCAATACTAGCACACGCCCAATACGGGTATTGGGATGCGGTGCGCTAATAGTGGCGGATTCAGCAACACCAGGCGGTATAATCCGGCAGTAGCCAATTAACATTTTGTTTTTATGCGCCACCAAATGCAGCGAATCTAAGTCCAAATCATCAATATCTTGATAGGCGCAGTGCTGTTCGACCACAAAGATCTGAGCACGTGCCTGCAAGATATAATACACATCAATGGTGCTTAGCTCATCGAACTTTTTTATAGAAAAACTAACACTCATAGTACGGGTCTTATCGATGATTAGCCATTTAATGTCTGGCTAATTTTATCTAAGTTTAAGCTGTCTGACATGGCGTTAAAGATATCATAATAAGCGCCGTGCTTCGCATACAGCTCTTCATGGGTACCAGTCTCAACCACACGGCCATCATCAATAACGATTAGGTCATCGGCATCAATAATTTGCGAGATATTATGCGAGACAATAATAACGGTACGGTCTTTTTTGATTAAGTCTAAACTTTTCTTAATCTGCTGCGTGGCAATCGCATCAAGGCTTGCAGTAGGCTCATCCAAGAATACAATCGGTGGGTCTTTTAGGAACATACGTGCCAGTGCAATACGCTGCTGCTGACCGCCTGAAAGCATCTTCGCCTCGCTATTATAACCCTCTGGCATACCGACGATTTGATCATGAATAGAGGCCTGCTTGGCCGCCTCAATAATCTCTTCATCAGTGGCATCCATATTACCATAGCGAATATTGTCAGCGATGGTACCAGAAAAAATATGGTTTTTCTGTAGTACCAGACCAATTTGTTCACGCAGATTATGGGTACTGTAATCGTTTAAATTACGACCATCTAGGCAGATTGTACCACTACTTGGGTCATAGAATTTAACCAGTAGATTAATAATGGTGCTTTTACCTGCGCCGCTTAGGCCAACTAAAGCAGTAATGCGATTCGGGTGAATCTCAAAGCTCACATCATGTAGCGCTTTTTTGCCATTAGGGTAAGAGAAGTTGACATCTTTAAGCTCAATATGGCCTTTAAGATCAGTACACTCAATCTCACCTTCGCTCTCAATGGCATCATCGTCATCTAGAATATCGAAGAAACCTTCTGCATAGGTTAGGGCATTATTAATCTGGTCATAAATACGGTGAAGCTCACGAATAGGGGCAGCGACGTTTTGGAATAACAGCACATGGAACATAATCGCACCAATGGTCATCTGACCATTTAGCACAAAGTAGGCAGTCAAGACGATAATGACCACCACGCCAATCTGTTCAATAAAGCTCTTGCCAGCATTATACATAAACGCAATACTGCGAATACGAAGCTGATTGGTTGTCATATCTTTTTGGATTTCCCAGTGCTTATTAGACTCGATTGGCTCACGCACAAAAGATTTAATAACCGTGATAGAGTCAATAATTGAGATAACTAGCCCACTTTTGGTCTCACGGTATTGGCGCATCTGCTTACGAAAACCTTGTAAGCGATTGGCCTGTTTTTGACTGACAAAGAAGTAAATCGGCACAATAATCAGGCCGACCATGCCCACCCAGAAGTTGGCATTAAACATAATAATCAAGGATACGATGGCACTGGCAAACAGCGGCAGCATATCGATAAAGAAGTTCTGTACCAACTGCGTCAAGCTGCCCACACCCAAGTCGATACGGGTCTGCAGCTTACCACTGGCATTTTCATCACTGGTATAAAACGCCATTTTGTAGGTCAAAATTCGTTCAACCACTTTTTGTGATAAATCACGTGACAGGTTGATTCGAATACGTTCACCAAAATAGCGCTGACCAAAGGTGATGAATACATTAAGGATCTCTTTAACCAATAGTACCGAACTAATTAGTGTTAATAGCTTGAGGCCTTCGACCCAAGGGTCAGGCAAGTCCGTGATACCGGTTAAAGAGTCAATCGTATATTGCAGTACGAAAGCATTAACCTGAGCCGTAAATGAGCCTAGTACCGTTAATATCAAGGTTAATATAAACAGCGTGCGATAGGGACGGGCGAACACCGCCAATCGCTTTAGGATATACCAAAGCAGGCGACCACGGTCTTTGGGTTTGGAGGGTGGCTTTAGGTCAAGCGGAACACGTTTGGGAGGTGAGGCCATAACATTTCTTTTATTGATAATAGGTACAAGGTCACGGTGTGGTTGACCTTATTCTAACCAGTTCGCCATTACCGCTATAGCATAAAAATGTATAAAGTAAGTGTTGTGGGTGAGGCGTGTAAGTAGGAAGCGGTAAATATAACAAGCAAAGGCTTTAAAAAACTAGCCTCGACACCGAGCATTTATAACCATCGAAATATGCGGGTCAATACCCTGTTTGTCTTTAAAAGCTCAGCTCAGTGCTCGTCCCTCTCACAAAAGCAAACTTCTTACTTATAGGACAAGAGATAGCCCAATGTCTATTTTGCGAGTATTCAACAGATCCTGTAATTTAAAATATTTGGATTGTCATATTATAACTACACAAACAACACCATATGTTCCTCATCGTAATACGTGTCTTGATATTTTAGCGCATGTTTCTCATACCCAAATACTTTAAAACCCAGCGAACTATACAGATTTTTAGCAGGGGCATTGGTCGTGACAACCGTTAAATAAATCTGTTCTATACCATCAATTGAGCGTGCTTTTTCAATAGCAGTATTTAGCAACGCTTTGCCAATGCCAGACCCTCGTTTGTTAGGTTTAACGTACATTGCAACGATGTTCGCACGGTGGCTTAATTTCAACAAACTCTCTTTTACTAATGTGACCATACCCATAAGCTCATCATCTTCTAAAGCCCCAAAATTAAAAACGTAAGTTGGCGTCGCAAAGCTTTCTTCATATCTTTGGGCTGTTTGGGAACTTTCTTCCTCGAAACTTGAACCAAAACTGTCTGGATGGTTTTGTAGAGCTTCCAGCCTCAAAGCATAATACGCTTCGGAATCTTTTGATACTAATTGTCTTATTAGCATATTGTCTAACCTTGTTTCTATGGTTTTTTTAACCCATAACCTGCTTTATCATATAGCTTGTCAGCCACGATACTGTCTTGAGTGATAATCGCCTCTTGCGTAAAGCCCAAACGCTCTGCCACTGCTCGGCTGTCTTTATTCTCAGTAATCGCCCAAATCTCAATCTTAGTTAGTCCCATCTCATTAAAGCCAATATCAATCAACGCCTGTACGCTTTTGGTGATAATGCCACGACCTCTAAAGTTAGGGTCAAGCCAATAGCCGATTTTGGCCTTTTTAAGAGACGGGTCTATCTGATGAAAATCAATATTACCTACTAGCTTGCCTTGATAAAAAATAGAGCAGGGGAGCGTACTACCCTCTGCATAACTGTGCAACGACTTGTTTACGTATCCTAAGAAAAAGTCTTCGGTCAGCTCTGCGGATGCCCACGGCAAAAATGTTGCAAAGTCTGCTTGATTGGGTGCAATGATACGTAAATAGTCTTTAGCAAAGCTGGATTGCACTAAGGCAAGAGATAACTCATCATCTATTTTTCTAGTAAACATGACTCAAATCCTTTGACTTGTCTGAAAGTGTTCGCTAACTATTTAAACCAGTAAAACCTGTTTATGTAACCCATAAACTGCTTTATCAAGCAGTGCACCATTGACGTTTTCATCTTGGGTAATAACGCCCTCTAAAGTAAAGCCTAAACGCTCGGCAACAGCACGGCTGGCATGATTATTAACAGCAGCTTTAATCTCAATTTTGGTTAACCCATAATCATTAAACGCAATATCCATCATCGCTTGGGTAGCTTTGGTAACAATGCCACGACCTCGGTAATGCTGGCTTAACCAATAGCCTAAATTAGTTTTTTGCAAACTGGTGTCGATTGAGTTGATACCGATAATGCCAACTGCCTCATTGTCATAAAGCATAGCGCAGGTCACCGCCTCACCTTTGGCATAAGCATACAGCATATTGGTCGCAAATTCCGCAAGAAAAGAGGCGTCTTTTACCTGTGCTACCCAAGGTAGAAAGGTAGACAATTCAATACGCTGCTCGTCGACGATTGCATATAAGGGCTCGGCAAAGCTGGGGTGAATCAGAGCCAGCGTGAGGTTGTTATCTATTTTTTTAATGAACATGTTCTTTTCTTTTCTGAGAGTTTAGGGTTTAGAAGCTATCGGCAGGTACAAACACTTCACCCACCATAATTCGGCGAGCAGAGCGGCTCATAGATACCTTTTTAGCTTGCCAGCGACCATTCACTTGTTCTGTTTTACCGCCCACGAGTAGTGTGCCTGATGGATGACCAAAACGAACTTCTGACAAATTACCACCGCCAGCTGCTTTATTTACTAACGTGCCTTGCGTGGTTGCTGCCGCAGCAATGGCTACCGCTGCTGTACCCATCATGGCGTGGTGTAATTGCCCCATACTCATGGCGCGTACCACCAAATCAATGTCCTGTTTATCAACGGCTTTACCACTTGAGGCCGTATAGCTTTGTGCTGGAGCAACCCAAGCGATTTTTGGAATATGTTGGCTCTTTTCAGCCTCGCTGACATCCTTAAATATACCCATCGCCACACCACCTTTAGCTCGGATTTTCTCAAGTCTAGTTTGTAGCTCTGAATTACTATTAACATCAGGTTGCAGTTCTGTGCCTGTAAAGCCTAAATCCTCAGCATTCATAAAGATGGTAGGAATGCCGGCATTGATAAACGTCGCTTGAACACCCGCTTTATCTAGACCACAACCTGATAAATCAAAGTCATCCACCAAGTTACCCGTAGGGAACATTGCGCTTGATGCATCAACCGGATCAATAAATTCAATTTTAACTTCAGCGGCAGGGAAGGTGACGCCATCTAATTCAAAATCACCCGTTTCTTGAACTTGTACATCGCCTTGTTTGTCTTGATAGACAGGCACATGGGCGATAATGGTTTTATTGATATTTTGCTGCCAAATATTAACCTCACAAATACCAGTATCGATACTAGCGGCTACTTTATCTGCATCTACCAAGCCCATATTAATCGCACACGCCCCAACAGCGGCCGTTAAGTTACCGCAGTTACCGGCCCAATCAATCATAGGTTTGCTAATATTGACCTGTCCAAATAGGTAGTTAACATCGTGACCGTCTTTATCAGACTTTGATAGGATAACGGTCTTAGATGTACTTGATGAACCATTGCCTAAGCCGTCGATTTGCTTACCATAAGGGTCTGGGCTACCGATAACTCTTAATAAGAAATTATCTCGAGCTTTGCCATGTTGCTGACAGCGTTCAGGTAAATCATTTAGATTGAAAAACACCCCTTTTGAGGTGCCACCACGCATATAGGTGGCGGGGACAGGTATTTGGGGGGTGAATACATGTTGTGTCATAATAGTTTTCCTAAATAGAGTTTATAGCTTTAGATATAAATTTTAGTTTTAGGGTAGTTGTTTGTTTTCAAAAATTTTTAATAAAAAAACGCACAAGCACAATGAGTAGTGACTTGTGCGCTTAGTCAAATGCGACTTATAAGCTCATTATGAATTCAAATTAAGCCACACTACCTTCCAAAAACTCTTTAGCAAAGCGCTGTAGCATACCACCGGAATTGTACATTTTAAGTTCATCTGCCGTATCTAAGCGGCAAATTACTGGCGTTTTATCAACTGTACCGTCAGTACGATGAATAACAAGGGTCATCTCACCACCAGCTGATACTTCGCCCTCAATATCAAATACTTCAGAACCATCAATATTTAACGTCTTACGGGTAGTACCCTCTTTAAATTGAACGGGAAGGGCGCCCATTCCTACTAAGTTTTGACGATGGATACGTTCAAAATCTTCAGCGACCACGCATTCTACCCCTGCTAAACGAACGCCTTTAGCAGCCCAGTCTCGGCTTGAACCTTGACCATAGCCATCACCAGCAATTATGATAAGGGGCTGTTTACGAGTCATATAGGTTTCAATGGCTTCCCACATACGCATCACCTCACCTTCAGGCTCTACTCGAGCAAGTGAACCTTGAATCACCTCGCCCTTGTCATCCCGTACCATCTCGTTTAATAGTTTAGGATTAGCAAATGTAGCACGTTGAGCGGTTAAATGATCACCACGGTGCGTAGCGTAAGAATTATAATCCTCAGCAGGTAGTCCCATTTTATCTAAATATTCGCCAGCGGCGCTATCAGGCATAATAGCATTAGAAGGCGACATATGGTCGGTAGTAATGTTATCACCCAATACCGCTAGCGGACGCATGCCTTTAAGCTTATTGGCTTCAGCCATTGTGCCTTCCCAGTAGGGTGGGCGACGGATATACGTACTCATCTCACGCCAGTTGTACTGTGGATTGGTAATAGCATCATGACGTTCTGCATCGACAATACCTTCGTCAAACATGGGGATATAAACTTTGTTATATTGCTCAGGCTTCACCGCAGAGGCAACAATCGCATCAACTTCGGCATCATCAAACCAAATGTCTTTTAGATAGACATCATTGCCCTCTTTATCTTTACCTAATGAGTCTTTTTCGATATCAAAACGAATGGTACCCGCTATTGCATAAGCCACTACCAATGGTGGAGAAGCAAGGAAGGCTTGTTTTGCATAGGGATGAATGCGACCGTCAAAGTTACGGTTACCCGATAATACGGCTGTAGAGAATAGATCACGGTCAATGATTTCTTGCTGGATTTCTGGTTCTAAGGCGCCACTCATACCATTACAAGTCGTACAGGCAAAAGCAACCACATCAAAGCCAAGTTGCTGTAGATCGGGCAGTAAATTAGCCTCTTCTAAGTACAGTTTTACCGCTTTTGATCCGGGTGCTAATGAAGACTTCACCCAAGGCTTACGAACCAAACCTTTCTCTAACGCATTACGGGCAACGATACCCGCTGCAATCATATTGCGTGGATTTGAGGTATTGGTACAACTGGTAATGGCAGCAATAATTACGGCACCATCAGGCATCAATCCATCTTCTGGCTCAACAAGCGGTTGGTCAGCAGCGTGAGCAATACCGACTTCCGCTAAATCAGTGGTAGAAACACGGGCATGCGGACGTGAAGGCCCTGCGATATTACGCACCACTTTTGATAAATCAAAATTTAATACACGGTCATATTCAGCATCTTTCATGCCGTCTGCCCATAACCCAGTTTGCTTAGCATATGCTTCAACAACACTAATTTGTTGTTCAGTACGACCCGTTAGACGTAAATAATCAATGGTTTGCTCATCAATTGAGAACATGACGGCAGTTGCACCATATTCAGGTGTCATATTCGATATTGACGCTCTATCGCCTACTGACAGACTTCTTGCGCCGTCTCCAAAGCATTCAACATACGCGGATACAACCCCTTCGTTACGTAGGAACTCGGTCATGGCTAGTACTAAATCAGTACCCGTTATACCCGGCTGTAATTTACCTGTTAAATTTAGACCAACGATATTAGGCAAACGCATGTAAGAAGGGTTACCTAACATAACGCTTTCAGCTTCTAATCCACCCACGCCAATTGAGATAACGCCAAGAGCATCAACCATTGGAGTATGACTGTCCGTACCGACTAAAGTGTCTGGATAAGCAACGGGTTTACCATCCGCTTTATCCGCAATTACTTGGATCACAGGAGACATTTTTTCTAAATTAATTTGGTGCATAATACCGTTGCCGGGAGGCACAACGTTGACATTATCAAAGGCATATTCACACCAATTGATAAAATGGAAACGATCTTCGTTACGACGTTCTTCAATCGCACGGTTTTTCTCAAAAGCATTCTCTTCATAGCCTGCATGTTCAACCGCTAATGAATGGTCAACAATAAGCTGAGTAGGAACGATTGGGTTTACTTTTGATGGGTCACCTCCTTCTTCAGCGATAGCATCTCGCAAACCTGCAAGATCCACAAATGCCGTTTGTCCTAAGATATCATGGCAAACAACACGCGCTGGATACCAAGGAAAATCTAGATCTTGCTTACGATAAATATGTTGCGAAAGGGCTTCGGTTAAATCTTCTGGCGGGCAACGACGTACTAAATTTTCACATAATACCTTTGAGCTAAAAGGTAGCTTGGCATAGGCACCAGGTTCAATATCATTAACCGCTTGTTCAACGTCAAAATAATATAACCCACTGTCTTCACCATTAGGCAGAGGTAATGGTTTTTTGAAGTCGGAATTCATTGGTTGTGGGTGTTTGTGAGTGAGAACGGGCTGATTGGGATTTGGCATAGTTGGCTGTCCTTAGAATAATATGAAACTCATTGCAAATTTAATATGATTTATAAGATATTTATAAAAACTATTTAATATATATCGATAAGCTCGTTAAGCTATAACGTCATTGTCATTTAGTTCTGTTTGTAGGGTTTATATCGGTTGATTTATAGACTAGGTAT
Organism: Psychrobacter sp. CX14; assembly: GCF_057396205.2. NCBI lineage: Bacteria > Pseudomonadati > Pseudomonadota > Gammaproteobacteria > Moraxellales > Moraxellaceae > Psychrobacter > Psychrobacter sp. CX14. Next base: position 1,860,712 of record NZ_CM183187.1, read on the forward strand.
TAGATGATGAAATAGTGCGTATTAAAAATTAAAAAGGCCGCATCCTCATAATATTTTATAATAAAGATGAAGCCTTTTTACCAATTTAGAGAGTATTAACCACGCTCAGCGATAGGGGGCACTTCTCTTGGTTCTTCACCAATATATTCGGCACTTGGGCGAATAATGCGGTTGTTAGAACGTTGCTCAAACACATGAGCTGCCCAGCCAGTTAAGCGTGAACAAACGAATATTGGCGTGAACAATTTCGTTGGTATGCCCATAAAGTTATAAGTTGACGCATGGAAGAAATCAGCGTTACAGAATAGTTTCTTCTCACGCCACATTACTTCTTCACATCTTACTGATACAGGGTATAACACGTCATCACCCACATCTGCGGCTAATTTTTCAGCCCATTGCTTAATAATGACATTACGAGGATCAGAATCACTATAAATAGCATGACCAAAGCCCATAATCTTTTCTTTACGCTCTAGCATGCCCATCAAGCCTGATTCAGCAGCTTCAGGAGACTCAAAGCCTTCAATCAACTCCATAGCGGCTTCGTTAGCACCACCGTGTAAAGGTCCACGTAGCGTACCGATTGCCCCAGTAATACAAGAGAAAAGATCCGATAGAGTAGAGGCACAAACACGGGCAGTAAACGTAGAAGCGTTGAATTCATGCTCAGCATATAGAATTAAAGACACATTCATTACGCGCTCATGCAATTCGCTTGGCTTCTCACCTTTAAGCAATTGTAAGAAATGACCACCAAGCGTTTCAGCATCAGTCATACAATCGATTTTTTCACCATTATGGCTGAAACGATACCAATAATTGATAATTGCTGGGAAAGCGGACAACATACGATTGGTTTTATCAAGCTGTTGATCAAAGCTTTCTTCAGGCTCTAAATTACCTAGCATTGAACAACCCGTTCTTAACACATCCATCGGGTGTGCAGATTGAGGTATACGCTCTAATACATCCTTTAAAGCTTGCGGTAAGTCACGTAACTTTTTGAGCTCTGCTTTATAGTCATCAAGTTGTGTCTGAGTAGGAAGCTCACCATATAATAATAGATAAGCCACTTCTTCAAAGATGCAATTTTCTGCTAAATCTTTGACATCATATCCACGATAAGTTAATCCTGATCCGGATTTACCAACCGTAGATAGTGAGGTTTGTCCAGCAATTTGTCCACGTAAACCTGCGCCTGATAGTTGCTTGCCTGCTGCCATGATACTTTCCTTTAAATTTAGGTTGCGTTAGTGTAGATATTATAGTGATAAATGGTACTAAAACTATTAGCTATATAAAAATATGTTATATAAGACTTTTGATTGATATCAAATATCTTTTTAGACTAGTTTTGATAAACATTACTTCTTCTGAGCAAATAGCTCGTCAAGCTTCCGCTCAAATTCATGATAGTTTAAGAAATCATATAATTCCATACGGGTTTGCATAGTGTCGACGACATTTTCCTGAGTACCGTCATCAAGTAGATGTTGATAAACATTGAGCGCCGCTTTATTCATCGCACGGAAAGCTGATAGTGGGTAGAGCACCATTTCAACACCGACATTAAATAACTGTTCAGTCGTATACAGATCCGTTTGTCCAAACTCTGTCATGTTAGCCAATACTGGAATATTTAACACGTCGGTAAACTTGCGATACATCTCAATATCAGTTAACGCTTCTGCGAAAATCATATCTGCGCCAGCTTCTTCAAAAGCAACGGCACGTTCAACAGCTGCCTCTAATCCTTCAACAGATAACGCATCTGTTCGCGCCATAACCACAAAGTCAGGATCTACTTTGGCATCAAGAGCCGCTTTTAGACGATCCACCATTTCACTGGTAGACACGATTTCTTTATTAGGACGATGACCACAGCGTTTTTGTGCCACTTGGTCTTCGATATGAACAGCTGCCACGCCTGCTTTTTCCATCTTTTTGATGGTTTGGGAGATATTAAAAGCACCGCCCCAACCAGTGTCGATGTCGACTAATAGCGGCGTTTGTACCGCATTGGTAATACGGCTGGCATCTTCTAATACATTGTCTAAGCTGGTCATACCTAAATCAGGCAGTCCATAAGAGGCATTCGCTACACCAGCACCCGATAAATATATTGCCTTGTGACCAACTTGAGTCGCCATCATTGCTGTATAAGCATTGATAGTGCCGACGATTTGTAGCGGTTGATTATTAGTCGTTTGTTCAGAGATGGCATTACGAAAGCGCTTGCCAGCAGATTCAGTACTCATGGGCATTCCTTTTATTGTATGTGAGTTAGAATAACTCTTTTTCAAATTAATGATAGCTACTAGAAAATTAATTAATAGGATATATATCCATAAATTTAAAATAGAAGTAGAATATTGGTAGAGTACCTGCAAAATGAATTAGATAAAAGAGGTTAGACTATTGAGCTAGCTAAATAATAATAAGTTAATATTTATTATTATTTAATATAAATTAAAATTATTTATTTTTTAAATACTTAAATTCGTATTTGAGTGATTCCGAAGCATTATTATTCAGAACATGAAATTAAAACCTTAAACTTAATTAAATTTAATTTATATTTAGTTACAATTAAAATCTGACTACTTTATCCGCCGATAGGTAATACCGCGTTCTTCATATATATCATATACAACGTCTAAAAGTATTGAAAATGCGGGATGTGTGGGCGCTTGTAGCGCACAAAGATATATAGGAGAGGTTGCATCTTCATGGATTAATGAGCGGTAGTTAATTTGATCTGAACGTACCGATTTAAGACTATCAGGCACCAAGGTTATCCCTTCACCTGCTGCTACAAGACCTAATGCAACCTGTATATCACTAACTGAAGTAGTATGGTGGGGTAAAGCTGACTGTTTTGAAAATAGATGCAGTAAAGGCTCACTAATCAATAAAGGCGCATCGTTATTATCAGAAACTGTAATGGATACATTGGATACAGGCAGATGCGTCTGGTGATATAAGATTATACGGCTATCTTGTAATTGCTTGAGGTGAATATCACTCTGGTTTGCTAATTCATGTGTCTTAGGTAAAGCGGCTACATAACGCTCATGACGCAATAATATCTGGTTTAAATTAGCATCATCATGTGCAAAACGCCCGAAACCGACATCAATTTCACCCGCTTTTAATGCGTCAACTTGTCTGAATGAGCTGATATCTTTTAGATGAATATCTAAACTAGGTAAACGCAGCTTTAACCTTGAAATCACGGTAGGGAGTAGGCCGTATAACACTGAAGGGACAAAGCCTATGTTTAGGTTGTCAGGTGGATAAGCCAGTTTTTGAGTAAGAGTTACGCTACTGTCAAGCTCCCTTAATATAGAATCAACCTTTTCATAAAAGAATGCTCCAGCAGGGGTCAGCTCCAGAGGGCGATGATAGCGATCGATAAGCTCTACTCCAATATTCTCCTCAAGCTGCTTAATTAGCCGGCTTAATGTCGGCTGTGAAAGCCCCGTAACATCAATTGCTTCACTAAAGCTTCCTAGTTGCGCCACAGTATGAAATGCTTTTAATCTTTTTAATTGCATTAACTTCTCTTAAAGGTGCCGATAATTATCAAGAACCCGCTTTATTGACCTAAAATAGCTATAGCTGCTGTTTATGATAGCTACTATTAAAAATAGCTTATTCAAAATCCATTGTGTGCCCATCTTTTAAGGTTAAACTGCCCTTAGTGACCTCTATGCTGATATTTTGAGGATGTTTGATCGCCTCATATACTTTGGCATCGGAAATATTAACGTCAGCGTCGAACTCATAGTTCGCATTGGGTGCCAGAGGTGGGTCGAAGTTTACCAGCGATATAACCACGGGTTTAGGTTTTGCAAAATCAGGATGGTTAAGCATTAACGTCCCTTTAAAGCCATTAACAGGGACATTACTCTTATTCGTCATAACAAAAGACAGTTTTACGTTATTTAAAGTATCAGTGTCACTCGGTTTATAAGGCAGTAAAGTAATAGGGTATTGATCCCGTTGTAACTCCCTGTTTTCATCCGTCTTCTGACCTATAGGATTATTCGGGTGCAATTCTTCATATTTGCGCTGCTGTTCAATGGCCTCGTCAATAGTGACTTGAGTTGTAGCGCCTTGTTGTTGAGCGTCACTTAATTGCATACGCTGCATATAACGACTCAGTAACTGCTGCTCATCGTTAGATAAATCGTTATAAGCATCCTGAATCACACCCTGCCAATTTTCAAATTCAATGGGCACAGTTTGACTTTTATGGTGATTACTTTGTGTATCACACCCTAGTGCTGCAAATAATATAAAGAAACCGGATAATAAATGACGGTTCCTGTGTAATAAACGAACACCAACTTGATGTTTCGAGTAATTAGAGTTAGCTTTAATAATTTTCATTTAATTCTTAAACTCCCTGTAAAAACCGGCATGTTACTATTGCTATTAAAAGCAATTCCTTTTAAAAGTAAAATGCAGATTAAAGATTGCATAAGCAAATATACAATGAAATAGCTGCGATGCACCACAACTATTTAATACAGTGACCTAAAACAATAGACAGTACTTCATAAATAAGGGCTGTCATCAAACAGCCCTTATTTATGAGTCTTGCAAATAACCCTATATATTAGCCCATTAAATGATCTTTAATAATTGAGCCATAAATAACAATGCGATACCACCTAAAAAGATCAAGCCTGCAATACTATATAATTTCATACTAGGGGAAAGATTCTGATGATTTTTTGCCAATGAGTAATTAAGCCATCCAAAAATAGGGGCTGAAACGAAGGCAGAAATCATAGCAAACTTCAGCATTGCACCAAGCTGACCGGTAAAGAATGTAATGATGATGAACCCGCCAACAGCGGTGTAGGTGATCCAAAATAAAAGCTGCTTTTCATCCATTTTGACGTCATTTTTAATTAAACGCCAACTTTCTGCATTAATTCGGCCATAGCCATCTGCGCAAGTGATCGTCGTACCAAACATCACCATGAAGGCCACAAAGGCCACTAAAAGTCTTGACCACTCACCAATAGTAGCGGTGTACATGCTGATCAACTGGCTAATATACGCACCACCTTGTGTCTGAATCTCGACCCCAGTGCCATATTGTACAAAGACACCTAACGCCAAAAATACTAACGCTAAAAGCGCAGTAGAAATGAAGCCCACATTGAAGTCAACCAGACCCTGACGATGTGTTGTGTGATCTGCTTCTACTTTAGCTGATATCCACATTGAATTGATCGCAGAGAATTCTAATGGCGCGGGCATCCATCCCATTAACGCTACTATAAAGCCAAGTGTCGCCATGTTCCAAGGGGAGGGCGCGACAAAATCAGGCGCCATCACTGTAGGCTTGCCAGCGGCAATGATTACAGCAGCCAAGGTTGCTATAGTTAATGCCACCATGATTAATTTGGTCACTCTATCAAGCATTTTATAATGACCTAAAATTAGGATTAACCAAGACACACCCATGACGATCAAAGACAAAATTGTGGTGGATATTCCTAGATTTTCAGGCAACATAAATCCTAAAATAGTAGCTGCAATGAGCGCTACCGCACCTGTACTAATCACAGAAGCCGCTAAAGACAGTATAAAAAACGCCCATAAATAAACTGGCGACTTTTTGGCATAACCAGCAACTAATGACTCACCTGTTTCATAGACATAATCTGTGCCAAACTTAAAGAATGGATACTTAAAAAAGTTAGCTAGTATTATCATTATCGCCAATTGCCAGCCATAAATCGCCCCTGCCTGCGTTGAGGATATAAGGTGTGAGCCGCCAATAGCAGCTGTTGCCAATAAGATTCCTGGTCCAAAAGTGCGCCATCGTACATTTTCAGAGTGTGCAGTAGACGCTGCTGAATTAGGGTGAGTCATAACATAATGCCTTTAAGTTAAGGTTGGATTGTGTGAAAGACAAGGTAGTATAAGTCGCCTGATTGCTTTGACATAAGAGGGTTATAAGCGGGTTATTCGATAAAACCTAACAACTGTACTACAAATAATAGGGCAACCGCGGCTAAGAATAGTAGCCCAGCTATAGTATAAAACGTCATTGATTTAGACAGCTTTTGCTCGCTCTTAATTAAGCTATAATTCAGCCAACCAAAGATTGGCGCAAAACAAAACGCCGTAATCATGGCAAACTTCAACATAGACCCTAACTGACCTTTGAAGAAGACAATAATAATTAATGAACCAATAACAGAATAACTGGTCCAAAATAGGATTTGCGGGTCGCTTACCTTTGATTCACCTTTAATGAGACGGGTAGACTCTGCAAGGGCTCGACCATAGCCATCAATTAAGGTAATCGTCGTGCCAAACATTACCATGAATGCCACAAAGGCAACCAATAATCTTGACCAGTCACCGATGGTGGCGGTGTACATATTGATTAACTGGGTGACATAGTCACCGCCCTGAATTTTAATCTCAACACCTGAACCGTATTGAACAAAGACGCCTAAGGCTAAAAAACACAGACCTAAAATAGCACTAAAAATATAGCCGGCATTAAAATCAACCAAACCTTGATAGTAAGTTGTCTGATCCGTTTTAACTTTTTCAGCGGTCCACATCGAGGTAATAGCAGCAAACTCTAATGGCGCTGGCATCCAGCCCATTAACGCCACTATAAATCCTAAAGAAGCCATATTCCAAGGTGACATGGCAACGAAATCTGGTGCAATTGGAGTAGGATTCCCCGCTGCAATAATGACTGTAATCAAGGTGGTAATAATTAGCGATGCCATAATCCACTTGTTAAAACGGTCTAGCAGCTTGTAATGACCGACAATTAACATCAACCATGACACCCCTATGACGATTATTGATAATAGAGTAGCAGATGGCGTAAATTGCTCTGGAATCATAAACCCCAAAATAACAGAGCATAGTAGGGTAACGGCACCCACACTAATGACGGCAGATCCAATCATTAAAATAGTGTAAACCCACAAATAAACTGGCGACTTTCTGGCATATCCTGCAATTAATGACTCGCCTTTGTCATAGACGTAATCTGTACTAAATCTGAAAAAAGGATATTTAAAAAAGTTCGCTAGAATAATTATAATCGCCAATTGCCAACCATAGATGGCACCAGCCTGAGTAGATGAAATGAGATGAGAGCCACCGACGGCACCGCTTGCTAATAGTATCCCTGGGCCAAAGATACGCCAGCTTAGTTTATCCTTCTTTTTGATGTTTAAATCCTCTTTAGTTGCATGAATAACTCTCTTCATAATTTCATCTATGAGTCAGTTGATAATAAGATCTGTTTACCATTACAGCTGGTATCAGTCGTTAAGTACATCTATAACTTAACGAGTGATGTCAAAGAACTCATTAATAATGTGTGTTTATAAAATTAAAAAAATTGAGTTTGATTAAAATGGCAACATGCCTATCAAAAAAACGAAGGGGTATTATATAACGTGAGCACAATAAATCGTCAATCGATAATTGCAAAAATAGTTAGGTAATCTTATAAATTATTTTTTGTATAAGCTTAACTTTTTGTATCAATATCAGGCTTAGAGATAGCACGCCATAACATGGAGAATAAGTCATCAAAGTTTTCAGTCAACGGCATTGGTGAGTGACGAATGACCTGCATGGTACCAATACGCATCACAAATCCCATAAACACATCAAATAAGACATAAAGCGGTACTTTATCATTAAGCACCCCTCGACGTTGACCGTCAGCTAAAACACTGGTAAAGGCATCAATCAGCTCTTTATTTTCGTAAATAGATATTTTGCGAATATCTGAGGTAGATACAGAGGTTAAGACCATCACAGCATCAGGATGAGAGTCCACAAAATCAAAACAAACCCACAAGGTTTTTCTCAGACGCTCTTTAACACTATCAATACCTTGTAGATGATCCATCATTCGGTTCGCAAGCCGCCCAAGTACGATATCCATAATCGTTTGGAATACCGTGTGCTTATCGCCAAAGTATTTATATAAGGTCTGCAATGAGACATTTGCTGCATTAGCGATTTGAATCATTGTGACATCTTGAGCATTGGCGCCAGCAAATAACTCGTGAACCGCTTTTTCTATTTTATCAAGGGTCGCAGGACGAATTTTTGATAAAGGTGCTAACGCTTTTTCATTTAATAGAGTGTCATGATGATCATGTTGAGTTGTTTTCATTAAAGCCCCTTAATTAATAGTAATTATAATTACTATTTTATAGCTAGTGATTGCTTAGCAAAATAAACTTTTGTAATATTGAACGGTAAGTAATGATAGATATGAGTTTTGCTCCAAATCTATTGTAATCATTTTTGGTAATAATTATTACCATTAATACAATAAACTAATTTATGGGTTAAGGATTAACGAAATGGCTATTGATACGTTTAAAAGCAATTGGATGACTGAAGAACATGAAATGGTATATGACAGTGCCTTAAAGTTGTTCCAAAGTTGGGAAGATAAAGACGAGCAATGGCGTGAGAACGGTATGATCGATCGTGAAGCATGGAATGAAGCGGGTGAAATGGGCTTCTTATGTGCATCAATGCCAGAAGAGTACGGCGGCGGCGGTGGTGACTTCGGTCACGAAGCAGCGATTCTTCTTGCTCAGGCTCAAGCTAACCAAGCTGGATTTGGTGGTATGGTTCACTCTGGTATCGTTGCCCCTTATATTTTGAAGCATGGTACTGAAGAGCAGAAAAAAGCATGGCTACCAAAAATGGCAACGGGTGAATTTGTTGGCGCAATCGCTATGACTGAACCGACAACAGGTTCAGATCTACAAGCCATTAAAACGTATGCCGTTAAAGATGGTGATGATTATATTATCAACGGTTCAAAAACATTTATTACTAACGGTCAACACGCCAACTTAATTATACTAGCCTGTAAAACTGACCGTGAAAAGGGTGCTCAGGGCGTTTCACTTATCGGCGTTGAAACAGATGGGCTTGAAGGTTTTGAGCGGGGACGCAATCTTAAGAAAACCGGCTTATCTGCACAAGATACTTCAGAGTTATTCTTTAGTAATGTACGTGTACCTCAAAAAAATGTACTTGGTGGCGTTGAAGGTCTTGGATTTATCCAAATGATGCAAGAACTGCCTCAAGAGCGTCTCATTATTGCATTAAGCGGTTGTGGTGCTATCAAACTAGCTTTAGAGCTTACTTTAGATTACGTTAAACAGCGTGAAGCATTTGGTCGCCCAATTTGGAAGTTCCAAAATACCCGCTTTAAGCTTGCCGAAGTTCAAGCAGACTATTTAGCAGTGAAAGCATTATGTGACTCTGCTATTGAAGCGATGATAGAAGGCAAATTAACAGCACCTCAGGCATCATTAATTAAATACTGGGTAACTGAAAAACAGTGCAACGTCATGGATGAATGCTTGCAATTATTTGGTGGTTATGGCTATATGAGTGAGTACCCAATTGCGCGGATGTATGCTGATTCAAGAGTCCAGAAAATCTACGGTGGCACCAATGAGATCATGAAAGAGCTTGCATCACGCTTTATGTAATCATTAAAGCTTTCTAGTAAGTTTTTATGAAAGTTTTCAGACTTATTAGCATGGTGCTACATCGCTAATTTTGTAAGCGATTGAAACGTGTCGCTTACAAAATTTCATAAACGATTTTAAACAATTTAAACGGATTTAAAAAAGGATTTATATGACTGAAGTTGCCTATATCTATGATGCCATTCGTACACCACGTGGCAAAGGTAAAAAAGAGGGTTCACTACATCAAGCAACGCCAATATGGTTGGTGCGCACCCTATTAAAAGAGATGCAGAAACGTCATGATCTTGATACCAGTTTGGTCGATGATCTGGTATTAGGTTGTGTTACTCCTGTGGGTGAGCAAGGTTCTGATATCGCCCGTATTGCAATTATTGATGCTGATTGGGATGAAAGTGTGGCAGGCGTTACACTATCTCGTTTTTGTGCATCAGGCTTAGAGTCTATCAACTTAGCCGCTACTAAAGTTATGTCTGGTGTGGAAGATATGGTTGTGGCTGGCGGTGTAGAATCAATGAGCCGTGTACCTATGGGTTCAGACGGTGGGGCTTGGTATATGGATCCCCGTGTTAATGATGCAACGCAATTTGTACCCCAAGGTGTTGGCGCAGATGCTATTGCAACGTTACGTGGTTTTACGCGTGAAGACGTTGATGCCTTTGCTACTGAATCTCATAAAAGAGCCGCTGCTGCTTGGGAGAAGGGCTATTATGATAAGTCCGTCGTTCCAGTAACGGATATTAACGGTATGCTGTTATTGGATAAAGATGAGACCATCCGTCCTAATACTTCCGTTGAGACCTTAGCGGGTCTAAATCCCTCCTTTATTATGCCTGGTAAAATGGGCTTTGATAGTGTGATACTTGATAAATATACCACTATCGAAAAAGTAAATCATGTCCATCATGCAGGTAACTCATCAGGTATTGTAGACGGCTCGGCACTATGCTTAGTCGGTAGCAAAGCGGCAGGCGAAAAAGCAAACCTTAAACCGCGTGCTAAGATCACTATGGCTTCAGTCATCGGTTCTGAACCAACTATTATGTTAACAGGTCCAACGCCAGCGTGTCAGAAAGCACTTCTTAAAGCGGGTATGACGGCCAGTGACATTGATTTATGGGAAATTAACGAAGCGTTTGCTGTCGTTCCAATGAATACAGCTTTAGACTTAGGTGTGTCGCTTGATAAAGTCAATGTTAATGGCGGCGCTATTGCTATGGGACATCCCTTAGGTGCTACTGGAGCGATGCTAGTGACAACGGTACTAGATGAACTTGAACGTCGTGACTTAAATACCGCCATGATTACACTATGTGTTGGTGGTGGTATGGGTATCGCAACTATTATTGAGCGTGTGTAATATTAAACGTGTCTAAGAGCTTGACCCTAATATTTAGTGAATCCAAGACATGGAAATCACGTACGCATATTGAATTAGCGCATAATGAATAAGGATATAAAATGAGTATAGCTAGCGTAAAGGCCATTAACGACCTAAATAACTTTACAGCAGAAGCTGACAACGGTGTTGTTACGGTTACTATCGATCAAACAGATCGTAAAATGAATGTTATTGGTGAGGGCTTTAATGAAGCTTTTGCCTCTTTAACTGATGCTTTTATTACGGACGAAGAAGCCAAAGGTTTGATCTTAACCTCTGGAAAATCTACCTTTGTGGTCGGTGCTGATATTGACCAACTGGCAGAAATTGAAACTGCTGAACAAGCTTTTGATTTGGTCGAAGACTTGAAAACCAGTCTACGTAAACTTGAGAAAGCGGGTAAGCCTGTTGCTGCTGCTCTTACTGGTACGGCCTTAGGTGGCGGTTTGGAGCTGGCTTTAGCCTGTCATTATCGTATTGCCGTTGATTCACCAAAAACAAAAATTGGATTGCCAGAAGTTAAACTTGGCTTGCTACCCGGTGGTGGCGGTACTCAGCGTTTACCACGCATTGTTGGTATTCAAAAAGCGTTAGAGATGATGACCCAAGGCAAAGAGCTACGTCCACAGCAAGCGCTTGAAATCGGTCTATTGAATGCGGTTGCTAGCGACAAAGAAGATATGCTTGCTCAAGCAAAACAATGGATTAAAGATAACCCTAAAGTTAGTCAGCCTTGGGATCAAAAAGGGTTTAAAATACCCGGTGGTGATAGTAAGCATCCTAAAGTTGCACAGGTTTTCTCGATTGCACCTGCTATGGCAAATCAAAAATCACATGGCAATTATCCTGCAATTGTTCATATCATGTCATGTGTGTTTGAAGGCTGCTTAGTAGATATTGATAATGGACTTGAAATTGAGTCTCGTTATTTTGTCGCTTGTGCATTGTCTCCTGAATCTACTAACATGATTAACACCTTGTGGAAGCAGCTGAACAATATCAAAAAAGGTCAATCACGACCTGAAGGGTTTGAGAGATCTAAAGTTAGCAAGGTTGGTATTCTAGGTGCCGGTATGATGGGTGCTGGTATTGCCTATGTTTCAGCTAAAGCAGGTATTGATGTCGTCCTATTAGATACCAGTATCGAAGGTGCCGAAAAAGGAAAGAGCTATTCGACCAATTTGCTAGACAAAGCTATCAGCCGTGGCCGTTCAAACCAAGAGAAAAAAGAGGCCTTGTTATCACGTATCGAGACCACAGTATCTTATGACGATTTAGAGGGCTGCGATTTAATTATTGAAGCGGTATTTGAAGACATTGATATTAAAGCCGAATGTACCCGTAATGCAGAAGCTGTCATTCCAGAAACAGCAATTTATGCGTCTAATACCTCAACGCTACCGATCACTCAGTTGGCACAAGCCAGCAAACGACCCAATCAGTTTATCGGTCTGCACTTCTTCTCACCTGTTGATAAAATGCCATTGGTCGAGATTATCGTTGGTGAAAAGACAGACGATGCCACATTAGCAAAAAGCTTCGATTTTGTGGGTCAAATTTCAAAAACGCCAATTGTGGTAAATGACAGCCGCGGCTTCTATACATCACGCGTATTTGGTACTTATGTATCTGAAGGCATTGCAATGCTAGGTGAAGGTATTCATCCACGCAGTATTGAAGTGGCAGGTATGAAATCTGGTATGCCAATGCCTCCTTTAGCACTACAAGATGAAGTGTCATTAAGTCTGTCATTACACGTTATGCAGCAGGCTAAACGAGCTTTAGAAGCGGAAGGTAAGACTTTTACCGCGCATCCTGCTCAACCAGTGATTGAAAAAATGGTCCAAGAGTTAGGTCGTGAAGGTAAAAAGGTTGGTAAAGGATTTTATGATTATCCTGAAAATGGTGAAAAACACTTGTGGCCTGAATTAACTGACCTGTATCCAACAAAAGATGAGCAACCGTCGCAACAAGATTTAGTAGATCGCCTGCTATACGTACAAGCCAATGAAACGGCTAAGTGCTATGAAGAAAATGTTGTCCGCTCAGTTGCGGATGCTAACGTAGGCTCAATCTTTGGGTGGGGTTTCGCGCCAAATCAAGGCGGCACGCTACAATTTATTAACTCGATTGGCGTTAAGCGATTTGTCGAACGTAGTCGCGAATTAGCTGCTGCTCATGGTGAACGTTTTGAGCCTGCTGCTATTTTAGTTAAGATGGCGGATGCTAATCAGGAGTTTAACGATGACTAGCAAGTTATCAAATCCAATGGCTTACTGTTTGCAAGGTTTAAAGGTTGTTGACTTAACTCGCAACCTACCTGGACCCTTTGCAACCAGATTACTTGCAGATCTAGGTGCAGAAATTGTCAAAATTGAACCTATGAATGGTGATCCTGCGCGTGCATTTGGTGAGCTATTCAATGCTTTAAATCACGGAAAAACGACACTCAAAGTCGATTTCCGTGATCCAGAAGGCATTGCTACTATTAAAGAGCATCTCAAAAATGCAGATGTTATGCTAGATAGTTTCCGTCCAGGCGTCTTAGAAGGCATGGGATTGGATGCAACTACTTTGCATGACATTAACCCCAAACTGGTTATTGTATCTATTACGGGTTACGGCGTCACTGAAGGTGATGATGTTAACCATGATTGGAGCAATAAAGCAGGACATGATATTAACTTTATGGCGCTAAGTGGTGTGCTAGATCAGCTTAAATCATCCGACGGTGATCAAGCGATGCCTAATGTGCAGTTTGCAGATCTAGCAGGTGGAAGTGATACGGCCGTTATCGCACTTTTAGCGGCTGTGATTGCTGCGAAAAATACCGGTAAAGGTAGACACATTAACACCAGCATGACTCACAGTTTGTACAATCATCTAGTCATGCCAAAAGCAACTGGTAAATTGATTGAACAGATGTCAGGTAAGAAACCGGCTCCGCAGCATGACTTCTTAGGCGGCTTACTGCCTTGTTATCGTCTTTATAAAACCAAAGACGATAGATATATGGCGGTCGGTTCTCTTGAGTTAAAGTTTTGGCAAGGGTTATGCAACGTTTTAGATCTTCCAGATTTAAAAAATACGCATTGGCAACGTGGTGTTTTACCAAATATGCCTGAAAGTCGATCAGCAATGCAGACCATTACTGAAACGTTTGCAAGTCAACCCTTATCACACTGGTCAAGTCTTTTTGAGCAGGTGGATGTGTGCGTAACTCCAGTTTTAACGCTTGCAGAGGCTCAAAATCATCCTCTTTTTGCTCATCAGGACGAATATGGGGCGACAGCAGGATGGCAAGTCGTAAGCTAGGTTAGAGGTTAGCTAGGGATGGCATTAAGGTTAAAGTAGCTTTACATCTTGTTTTAATTAAACGTTCTAGAGCTACTTTAATACTGTTTTATCATAACTCACTATACATTTTTATTATATTTACAAACTTTTCATACCTAAACTTTTTGTAAGGCCGATCATTCCGCCTTACTCCTAGAGGCTTGTCCTTAAATTATATTCGCAACGTTGTTTATTTTTATAGGCAGTATGAATTAAATGTCAATATAACCTATAGATTTACACGTTTAAATAAAATTACTGAGTACCTCTTATTCGAGACTCTAATTAATAGCCCACGGAAGGTTAACGATGACTAAATTTTGGACCAATAATTATCCTGAAGGTGTTTCCGCTGATATTCCTTTCGATAATGAAACTCTCATTGATTTTTTTGATAGTATTTTAACTAAGTTTGCTAAAAATAAATTTATGACAAACTTGGATGTGTCATACAGCTATGCTCAAGTTGATCAGATGTCTCATTCGATTGCTTCTTGGATTCAAAGTACTGGTCTTCCTCAGGGTTCAACCGTAGCTATCATGATGCCTAATGTGAATCAGTACCTACCTATTGTAATAGGGGCGCTTCGTGCTGGTATGGTTTTGACACTAGTTAATCCTTTGTATACCCCGCGTGAGCTTAAGCATCAGCTTATTGATTCCGATGCCAAAATGCTGTTTATTTTAGAGCCTTTTTGTCATAGTCTTGATAATATTATTGAAAAAACGCCTGTTAAAACGGTCGTCGTTAGCACCATAGGCGATATGCTTGGCACTGCGAAAGGTACCCTAATAAATTTAGCAGCCAAACATATCAAAAAAATGGTGCCTAAATATCACATTAAATCCAATTCAAATCATCAAGTTTTAGAATTCAAAACTCTTTTGAAACAATCTAAAAAGATGACATACACTCGTCCTGATATTAAGCCCGATGACTTGGCTATGATTCAATACACAGGAGGTACCACTGGTGTTGCAAAAGGGATTTTAATTAGTCATCGCAATGTTGTTTATGGTACTAAGCAATATGATGAATGGTTTAAGCCAATTCATAAGGGTCTAAATAGTAAGGATCAACTAACTTGTGTCGTTGCATTACCGATGTACCATATATTTGCATTTATTATATCTTTACTAGGCTTACGCACTGGTCAACATCTTTTGCTAGTCACCAATCCAAGGGATATTGATGCCTTTGTAAAACTGCTTAGTAAAGAGCCTGTACATTTGCTACCAGCAGTAAATACTTTATTCCATGCCCTACTATTACATCCTAAATTTAATGATATTGATTTCTCCCAGCTTAAGCTTTCTTTAGCAGGCGGTATGGCGGCGACCCCTGAAATGGCGAGAAAATGGCAGGAAACCACAGGTGTCCCTATTATTGAAGGCTGGGGCATGTCAGAAACGCTTGGAGTAGGGACAGCTAACCCCTTATCAAATACAGAGTTTACAGGCTCAATAGGCATGCCAATCTGTGGCATAGATCTCAAAATCTATGATGAAGATGAAAATCCGCTTGATATTGGTGAAGTCGGTGAGATTGTTATTAAAGGTGGAAATGTCATTTCAGGCTATCACAATCTCGATAATAGTCAGTTTTTCACAAAAGATGGTTATCTTAAAACTGGTGATGTGGGCGCTATTGATGAGAAAGGGTATGTCAAATTATATGACAGAAAAAAAGACATGCTTATCGTGAGTGGTTTTAATGTCTACCCGAATGAAGTTGAAAGTGTCGTAGAAATGCATCCTAAAGTAAGAGAATGCTCTGTAGTCGGTGTTGATAGTGACTCACAAGGTCAGTCAGTCAAAGTTTTTATAGTTAAAGACGACCCAAGCTTAACTAAAAATGAGATACATGAGTTCTGTAAAAAGAACCTTGCTGGCTATAAACGCCCACGTCATATCGAGTTTTTAGATGAACTTCCGAAGTCTACTGTTGGTAAGATTCTAAGACATCAACTTCGTTCAGAGAGTCAAGACGTAGCTGAAAAGGCTTAAATTTAATATTATCATTTTATATTTTTTAACCTATATTTAGAAGCTAAAGTAAATAGGGATTTAGAAAAAAAGCCAGTAATAGGTTGTGAATATACATTCATATCATGTAAAGGGGCTAATTTTTTTCATTAAATTTAGCTCCTTTTTTATATTTTATAATCGAAAGGGTTAGGAGCTATATACAATTAATTCATCGAAATTTGTGAATTAATTTCCTACTGATGCTAACTTTAATTATAAAAAATATTAATATATTTTTATTAAATATCTTAAAAAAAATAGTGTAAAAACATCGTTTTTTGGCTATTATAAAGAAGTTGCACAATTTCATAAATTTATGTCTTATAAAGACATAAATTTATGAAGGTTTGACATTACATTTGCCTCACTGAAGAGGCGAGCTTAATTAAGCTTAATTACCAATGGAAGGTGAATAATGGATAAATTTTGGACCCAGAACTACCCTGAAGGTGTTGCCGCTGACGTACCCTTTGATAATGATACTCTGATCGATCTATTTGAAAAATCGTTAAATGAGTTTGCTAAAGATAAATTCATGACCAATATGGACGTATCTTACTCTTATAAACAAGTCGATCAGATGTCTCGTAACATAGCTGCATGGATACAAAGTACTGGACTACCTGAAGGTTCAGTCATTGCGGTCATGATGCCTAATGTACATCAGTATCTACCCATAGTTATTGGAGCACTAAGAGCCGGTATGGTACTGACTTTAGTCAATCCTCTTTATACTCCTCGTGAACTTAAACATCAACTTATAGATTCTGATGCCAAAATGATCTTTATTTTAGAGCCATTTTGCCATTCTATGGATAGTATCATTGAAAAGACCCCAGTTAAAACCGTCGTCGTAAGTTCAATAGGGGATATGCTTGGTACTACCAAGGGCGCAATTGTTAACTTTGCGGCTAAATATGTCAAAAAAATGGTACCTAAATACCATATCAAGACCACTTCTGAATATGCCGTACTTCACTTTAAATCCATTTTAAATGAGTCCAATAATCTAAAATATACCCGCCCTCAACCAAAGCCTGATGACTTAGCGATGATTCAGTATACCGGCGGGACTACAGGTGTTGCTAAAGGTATATTAATTAGTCATCGCAATGTGGTATATGGGACCAAACAGTACGACGAATGGTTTAATCCAATATATGATGATTTAAATAATATGGGCCAGCTTACGTGTGTAGTTGCTCTGCCGATGTATCATATTTTTGCCTTAATCATATCTTTCTTAGGAATACGTAAAGGACAACACCTTCTACTCGTCACTAACCCAAGGGATATTGATGCCTTTGTCAAGCTATTAAGTAAAGAGCCGGTAAATTTGTTTCCTGCCGTTAATACCTTATTTCACGCATTACTTTTACATCCAAAATTTAAAGATATTGATTTCTCCCAGCTTAAGCTTTCATTGGCTGGAGGGATGGCAGCGACACCTGAAATGGCGAGAAAATGGTATGAAGCAACAGGCGTCCCTATTATTGAAGGGTGGGGGATGTCAGAAACACTCGGCGTTGGCACTGCAAACCCCTTAACGAATAAGGAATTTACGGGGTCGATAGGTATTCCGTTATGTGGTATCGATCTTAAAATCTATGATGATAATGAGAATCCGCTAGGTATTGGCGAGATTGGTGAGATTGTCATCAAAGGCGGTAATGTTATCTCCGGCTATCATAACCTCGATAATAGTAAGTTTTTTACCAAAGATGGTTACCTTAAAACAGGGGATGTTGGATCTATCGATGAAAAGGGATATGTCAAACTCTTTGATAGAAAAAAAGACATGATTATTGTGAGTGGCTTTAACGTCTATCCCAATGAAGTTGAAAGTGTCGTTGAAATGCATCCTAAAGTAAGAGAGTGCTCTGTAGTGGGTGTAGATGACGAGTCCCAAGGTGAATCAGTCAAAGTATTTATCGTTAAAGACGATAAGAGCTTAACGGAAAAAGAGGTTTACGAGTTCTGTAAGAAAAATCTAGCTGGCTATAAATGTCCACGTTATATTGAATTTATCGATGAGTTACCTAAGTCTACTGTCGGTAAAATATTAAGACATAAATTACGAACGTTAAGCAATAAATAATAGATAGTTAAACAATGATTCTAATCAGGTAAATATGTTGTTATTTACCCTCATTTAGTCGCAATGGATGTGGCTAATAATACTGCAATGGAGAATGTACAATGTCAAAAACTTTCACTCTTAATCAACTTGCTAGTGCTTTAGCATTAGTGTCTTTCGCTTCAATCGCTGGCGCTGCTGGTCTTGATCGCTCTGGTCAACCTAGTGCTGAGTTTACTAAAGAAGGTACTTATGCCTACGCTAGTGCTTATCGTATTAGCCCTGAAACCGATGGTGAATATACAGATAATGGCGTTACTAGAAAATATGAGGGTGTTGCTCAAGACTATAACGGCTATGGGTATGGTGTAAAAACTGATATAAACGATAAAGTTAGTGTTGGGGTTTTTTATGATCAGCCCTTTGGTGCCGAAATTGAAGTAGAAGGTGATAACAACCCTTTGGTGAATGGAGATGTCCATACCAAAGCAAGTGTAAAGTCTGATACTTTTACAGGTTTAGTGAACTTTAAGCTTGGCCAACATGATAATTTTAGACTGTATGGTGGTCCTGTCCTAAGCAAGCTTGAAGGTAAGTTAAATTTAGCGAGCGGTGAAACATCTGGCAATTTAAAAAACTTATCACTTATTAATGGTTATAATTTATATCTCCCAAAAGATCAAGAATATGGTTATATGGTTGGCGCAGCTTTCGTCAAGCCTGAGATTGGCTTAAAAGCGGCTATAACCTATCGTTCCAAGATAAAGCATGATGTCAAGTTTGGTGAACATATGCCAGCTATTGATTATGTGAATTTCAACCCTCAACTTCAGCAACTTGGATTAGTATCGCGTACCGATGAACATGCGGCGCTGGAATTACCAGAATCTATAAATATTGATTTTCAAACTGGTCTTAACCCTACAACGTTATTGACGGCAAAGGCGCGCTGGGTACCTTGGGGAAGCTTTGAAATCACGCCGCCTTTATTAGAAAAGAATGTTAAGACACTAGCTCAAACTGCTAAAGCGCCTTTAGTTGCCTACTCAGATGATTCTTATATGATTGAGTTAGGCTTGGGTAAGCGCTTATCTCCAGCACTTGCGATCTCTGGAACAATTGGTTGGGATAAAGGCGCTGGTAATCCTGTCACAGTACTAGGTCCCGCTGAAGGCTATTACAGCATTGGTTTGGGTGCTAAATATAATGTTACTCCAGAATGGTCTGTTGCGTTAGGTGGTAAATATCTTATGTTAGGTGATGCAGATACTCAGTTATCTTCAACCAAAGCACCTATGGGTAAGTTTGAAGATAACGATGCTTATGTGGTCGGTATGAAATTAGAATACGCTTCAAAATAGCTGAATACTAAGCTGCCATGATCATTCTTTAGAATGAATACCAAAAGTATTGTTAACATTAAAATTGGATCATAGAAAATAGTATTGTTAAATACGTAGCAATTTCACCATTTAGATGTAGAAATAACAGTTTCAAAGAATATTTCATCATCTGAATACTATTTGAATAGCACTTAGTTTGGCTGTATTTGTACAGGAATATTAAAAGTAGGGTAGTTGCCCCGCGTTATGCAAATACAGCCACCTTAGTAGTTATTCAAAATTTAATCAGACTTTTATAATGATTACGTTTTTTGACTTTTTACTATAGACTTAAGAAATGCCACAAGATTAATCGCTCAGAATACGCTAAACTGCCTCGCTAAGATGACATAATATTTATTTATTGATACCAAGCATTAAAGCTAAAGGCACCTCGTTATGGAACTAGCACCAACCCCTACAGAACAAAAACCAGTATTCATGCCAAGAGTCGGCAGTGACAGCCTTGTAAAAACTGACATGGTTAGAATTGAGCATCATGTGGGGTTTGCCACTCGACAGAAGAAAAAGACTATCAACGATCTGCACCGAGTCATTAAAAAGAAATATGGCTTTAAGAATGTATTGGAGCTGTCTAGCAAGTCAGGCAATAAGTTGAGCTTTCCGCTTAGCCCAGATAGCCTAAAGATAACCAATGAAGAAGATGGCAAGCAGTATAGCGTTGAAAATGCCTATCAAGCCAGCAAAGTCTTTACAAAAGGTGGACCCTTCGTTGATTTATTAGATACCGCGCCAAGACAGGCCAAAAAAGACGAGCGTCTGATTAATTCAGGTGATATAACAGGTTATGATTACTTTGGTATGGTTTGGGGCTTAGAGCCTTTAACTGCCTTTTATGACTGGCTGTATGTCAATGCGCTAAAACAAAATCCACAACTACATGAAGAAGTGCTTCAGTATCAAGCCTTTACAGACATCTCATTTAACCCAAAAAAGAATGTTCATTGTCCTGCCTATTCGCTAGCGATGTTCGTGGCTCTGCATAAACGCGAACTATTAGACGGTATCGAAGATCCAGGGACGTTTTATGATCTGGTTGCTAGGTTTGATTTAAGTAATACAGAGCATCTATTGGAAGAAGGGTGGTTTTGATAGCTGATTATTTATAATAAGGTGAGACTCTTTGAAAATGTTTGTGCATGAATTACGTGTCTCTTATCTAAAGCGTACCTCAAAAGCGCAAGAATAAATCAGCGACTATTAGGCTTATATTTCTTATTTAACATAATATACATTATGCGAAAAGAAACTAATTGCTTTTAGAAATTTCAATACAATTGACTTAAGACTCTATTAATCATCTTGTTGACTATATTCTGTCTATAAATTGATGCTAACATATAAGTTTTTCATTTTCGTTTTTGTTTTCTACAATCACTTTTTGATAACTATTTATCTAATACTATGCCAAATAATAATTCTAATTTGTCTGACCAAAGCTTTAATGACTTTGATCAAAATCATCTCTGGCATCCGTACGCAACATTGCCACCGCAATATCCAAACATAGTCATTGATCACGCTGATGATGTGTATCTTTATACAAAATCTGGTGAACAACTTATTGATGGCATGTCATCTTGGTGGGCAGCAATTCACGGCTATAATCACCCTAAATTAAATACTGCTATTACCGCTCAATTGTCTAATATGGCTCATGTCATGTTTGGCGGCCTTACACATCAGCCTGCCATTGATTTGGGTCAAAAACTTCTTACTATAGTACCTAATGGTCTCGATGCAATATTCTATGCAGATAGCGGCAGTATAGCGGTTGAAGTTGCCCTAAAAATGGCACTACAGTATCAATTGGCGCAACATAAACCAGAACGCAATAAAATAGCGACCACCCGATCTGGCTATTATGGCGACACTTGGCATGCTATGAGTATTTGTGATCCTGTTACAGGTATGCACAATATCTACGGCAAACAGTTGCCAATACAGCTATTTATTGATAAGCCTCAATCTGGATTTGAGACACCTTTAGATGATGATATTAAAAATCAATTAGCAGACTTTTTTGAACAAAATCAGCAAAATATAGCCGCTTTTATTATAGAGCCCGTGGTTCAAGGTGCTGGCGGTATGCGGTTTTACAATCCTGAGTATTTAACGCTGCTACGTAAATTATGTGATGACTACGACATTTTGTTAATTGCCGATGAGATTGCAACAGGTTTTGGGCGTACTGGTAAGATGTTTGCATGCGAGTATGCAGATATTTCACCTGATATTATGACAGTAGGTAAAGCGCTGACGGGTGGCTATATGACCTTTGCTGTGACATTGTGTCAGCGTCACGTTGCTGAAAGCATTGCCAGTAGCGAATATCCTGCTTTAATGCATGGCCCTACGTTTATGGGCAATCCCCTCGCCTGCTCTGTGGCCTTGGCGTCAATTGAGCTCATTATTGAGCATGATTATCCTAAACGGGCGTTACATATTGAACAGCAACTTAATCAATATTTGCAACCATTGATAGCTTTTGATCAGGTTGCAGATGTGCGCATCCTTGGATCTATTGGCGTTATTGAGTTGCATGAAGCCGTTGATATGCCAAGGTTTCAGCGTTTGTTGATTGAAAAAAAGGTTTGGATCAGACCCTTTGGAAAGTTGGTCTATATTATGCCACCAATTATTATAACGGATGATGAAGTTCTATTGTTATGTGATAGGTTAATGCAGGTACTAACGAGTTATTTTCAGTCGCTTTAAAGTCTAGAGTATCCTATAGCGAATAGGTCTTTGATTATAATATTGGATTAATGAAATTATGAGTGTGTATTTTATAACAGGGATTGATACAGATATTGGTAAAACTATTGCTACTGGTAGCTTAGCGAGAGTTTTACATCAAAAAGGCTGTAGAGTCATCACTCAAAAGTTGGTGCAAACAGGGTGTGACGGCATCGCTGAAGATATTATGACGCATAGAGAAATGATGGGCATAGACTTACAGTCTCGTGATAAAGACATGACGACTTGTCCCTATGTATTCCAAAAACCCGCTTCGCCCCATTTAGCATCAAAACTTGAAAATAAAATAATTGAGCCTGAATACATTACTAATGTTACCAATACGCTGAAACAAGAATATGACATTGTGGTCTTAGAAGGCGCTGGTGGGCTTATGGTGCCACTTACTGACTCGTTATTAACTTTGGATTATATTGCCTCTCAAAATTATCCTGTTATTTTGGTCACTTCTGGCAGATTGGGTAGTATTAATCATACGCTAATGAGCATTGAGGCTATCAAATCTCGTTCACTACACTTACATGCTATCCTTTATAATCATTGGCAACCTGACAAACATTTAGCGTCTAATTATGAGCCTGACGTAGAGATTGTGGATAGCACCAAAAATTATTTACAGTCTTACTTAGCTAAGAATTATCCTGATACTTATTGGGTTGATTTGCCTAATAAATTAGGAATTAATACAGGTGATATGACAGATTCAGACCGCAATTCTTCTCTTGATAGCTATGCCGAGCGTTTGATTTAGGAGTTACGGAGTTAACTTATTAATACAATTTATAGATTAATAGCATCAAGCATATTCATTAGGCTCAATACTATCTAAAAAGGATGGGTTCTGACTTTCAATCAGCCTTAGTTCATAGGTCAATTGTAAGTTTAACCAAAACTGGGCACTACCCCCAAAATATTTAGCCAGTCGCAAAGCTGTATCCGCAGTATAGATTTAGAAGAAAATATCACCAAAAACTTTGAACAAGTGCCTTATTTAAAACTGGATAATTGGGTTTAAGTTTGTATTTTTTTCAGATTAAATGATTCGTAGATTCAATCGAACGTTAAACGTTAACTCGAAGGAGCGTCTTAGCCCTGAGACCCGTTAAAAATTGCATTGCAATTTTAGGGGCGTAGAGAAAATCGCTTAAAGGGGATTTTCTGAAGAGGATATACTTGCTTGACCACTGGTTGCGGTGACTTAGCTTAAAGTGGTATCGAGATAACAGGAACACTTTTAGCTATTAGACACCGCTCCAGTGGGTAAGTAAGATAGAAGCGGAAGGCAGGATTAGCTTCAAATTGTGTGTTCACTATTTTTTGGCATCAGAGATATAACCCTTCGTATCAGATATATTCCTCTCTAACCACTGCAAAAACTCATCACTGGTTGTCGCAACGTTTAAGCGTAGGTGTGTCGAATATTCACCATTTGGGTTAAACAATTGCCCCAGTGCTATAAGCCAGCCGTCATTATGCGCTTTAAGGGCAAGCTTTGCGGTATCACATTTGGCATTAATCCAAACAAACATCCCTGCCTGCGTGTGTTCAGGATATTCAAGTTCCATAGTGGTCAGTTTTTGACGAAGCTGTTGATGGGTCGTATATAGATGTTGTTGTAGCTTCTTGAGTTGGCGACGGCTCTCGCCATGCGTCCAGAGCTTATGTATCACTCTCTCGCCAAACTCTGGCGTTGTCATATTACTTAACGTTTTTACGCCAATGACCTCATCAATGAATTTATCAGGACAAACCAACATCCCGACTCGCCAACCCGATGCCATATATTTAGAAAATCCCGTAGCATAAAATACCCGTTCAAACTGATCTAGACTAGAATACCTCAGCGCATTGTCCTCGGGTAATAAGGCGGCGTACAAATCATCTTCAAAGATATAAGCATCGTATTTGTGAATAAGGTTGAGCACTTGATACACTCGTGCAGGATGCAGATTATAAGACGTTGGATTGTGAAGCACGCTGTTGGTTAAATACATCTTAGGACGATGACGTTCAAATATTTGAGTCATTTGTTCAATGTCAGGCCCTTGATGATCACGCCTTACGCTCACTACCTTCAGTCCTTGACGCTGTAAGCTACTCGATAGCCAAAACCAACCCGGCTCATCAACGAGTACGGTATCCCCTTCGCTTAACAACACTTGAGAAACTATTAACACGGCTTGAGAAATACCAGCGGTGGTAATGACATGATCAGGGGTCGTTTGCATGCCTAACTGACCCAAATATTGAACCAGTTGCTGTCTTAAGGGTAGGAAACCCTGTATATCTCCGTAGTCATATATGAAGTCATCCGCTTGCTTGGCAATCTGCCGTATTGCCCATTCCATTTTATCATTTCGTACCCACTCCAATGGCAAAACGCCTGAACCAGGGGCTCTATCTAGTGGCGTTTTGCTGAACATTTGTCGTACTAACCACTTTGTATCAATCTCAGGATTCTTATCTACTTCTTTTATGCTTTCTGCGGTCAGGGTTTCCTCAATAATTTGGGTATTCACATAATAGCCCGAGCCTTGCTTGGCCGTTAATACATTAGTAGCCACCAATTGCTCATAAGCTTGCGACACGGTAAAACTTGAAACCCCTAATAATTTCGCTAATTTCCTGACCGAAGGCACCCGCTGATTTGTCTTGTAAACGTGCCATTCAATGCGCTTATTGATCCATTCGATGATGGCTTCTGTTTTGGTTAAGCGTGGATTAAGGGTATAAGTTTCTGACATGACTTTGTCCATATTTATGAATACGGTTTTATATCTATGGTTGTTAAGACTACGGTTATTAAGCCTATGGTTGTTAAGACTACGGTTATTAAGCCTATGGTTTTTATGGTTGTGGTTTTAAGAATATGGTTCTTTAAAATATGGTTATTTCAAACTCATTATTAGCTTTAAATAGTGTGAATCTAATAGATAGTTAAATTGAACTGTATTGAACATTAATCTTAACACTTTATAGGCACTTTTAATGACTGTATTGATACTGTATAGATTATTAATTCACAAAGATTTCTAAAATTATTTTTCTCTAAAAAATTGTCATGATTTATTTATCAGTACACTTTGTTAACTGTTATTTATTTTGTATAGGTATTGTCTTGGTAATAGGCTATATAGCTCGTTTAAACGGATTTGAAATAATACGTGGTGTTTAGGTCTTAGCTATTAAGGGAATTAGATATGATGACCATTGAGGGTAGTGTTATAGCTTTAGCCGTGCTTATGATAATCAACTCAATTACACCTGGCCCAAACAATATTATGCTTTTGCAAGGTGGTCTTAAACGGGGCTATTGGGGATGCCGTTGGCATCTGCTGGGTGTTAGTTTTGGTGTCGGTATTATGTTGTGGCTGAGTTATTGGGGTATGGCAGCCGTCATTGTTAATCACCCTACTATGATGCTGATAATTAAAATATTGGGAACGAGCTATTTGTTATGGCTGGCTTACCATATGGCCAAAAGTAACTTTGCGGAGATAGTGAGATTAGCGCTAGAAAGCAAGGATGGAGATATCGCCAATAAGCAACGTTTTGGAGAGTTACCGTTAAGTTTTTGGGAGGCTGTGCTGTTTCAGTGGTTAAATCCCAAGGCGTGGACGATGACTATGGTCGCCCCTACTTTGGCTATTTTGAGTAGCAAAGTGTTTGCGGTTCAGATGGGACAATTAAAGTTTGGACTCAATAACT
Organism: Psychrobacter sp. CX14; assembly: GCF_057396205.2. Taxonomy (NCBI): domain Bacteria; kingdom Pseudomonadati; phylum Pseudomonadota; class Gammaproteobacteria; order Moraxellales; family Moraxellaceae; genus Psychrobacter; species Psychrobacter sp. CX14. The sequence goes on from NZ_CM183187.1 coordinate 1,886,941, forward strand.
GGCCCCTACTCTTAATGTGTATGGCGATTAATTTAACCTGTATTAGCTTTTGGTCAGCAGGTGGGCAGCAATTGAGAAGACTGGTTAAAAGGCCTTTAATAATGAGAATAGTGCATGTCATTATCGTATTGATGGTTGTTTATTGTGCGCTTGCCTTATGGATGTAGGTCGGTAATTGTAACGATTCGGTTTTCTAGGGAGATTAAAAAATTAAGTTTGTAACCCTAAAATTAGACTAATTTCGTTAAAATATCTCTATAACTATTAAATGATAATACATAATATTTGTTAATTTTCCCGCATACTTGGAGTTATATTAACCGATGTTAACCAATATGATGACTGGACTAGAAGGTAGCGTTTTTGCTTTAGCCGTATTTATACTTATCAACTCCATAACTCCGGGGCCAAATAATTTAATGCTATTGCATGGTGGTATCAAAAAAGGGTTATGGGGCTGTCGAGGTCACGTATTAGGCATAACGTTTGGTGCAGGCGTGATGACGTGGTTAAGCTATTGGGGGATGGCCGCTATCGTCGTTGACCACCCTACCCTTATGTTAGGTATAAAAATATTGGGTACGGCATATCTATTATGGTTAACTTATCAAATGGCGATTAGTGACTTTAGTGCGATGGTCACTGAGGCTTTGCAACTTGAGTCTTCTGGGAATGCGGATGCAAAGATTAAAAATAAATTTGGAGAACTGCATCTTACCTTTTGGCAAGCAGCGTTGTTTCAATGGTTAAATCCAAAGACTTGGACAATGACGGTCATGCTACCCAGTATTGCACTAATACATACTGAGGATACTGGCGCAAAATACGCATGGTTGGAGAATTGGCCATTAATAATATTGTGTATGATCGTAAGTCTTTTATCTATAGCCGTATGGGCAGCTGGCGGGCAATGGTTGCGGCGTTTAGTACATAATCCTAAGTTAATGAAACTGATTCATATCATCATAGTGGTAATGACTTTATATTGTGCGGTTACTTTATGGATTTAGGTTGGTTAATTATTTTAAGCTTAGTTGTATTAATGATAACATCCTTAACTATTAGAATAATTTAAAACAGGATTAAAATATGAGAACTCAAAAAACATTGGGCATTATCGGTGGAATGAGTTGGGAGAGTACACAAACGTATTATTAACTCATTAATCAAGGCGTTAATGAGGAGCTTAGCGGATTGCATTCCGCTGATATTATCCTGCACAGTTTGGACTTTGCCCCTATCGCTGACCTACAAGCTAAAGATGACTGGAACGAACTAGCCGACATACTTATCGATAGTGGACTACGCTTAAAGCGTGCTGGCGTGGAAGGATTATTAATAGCAACTAACACCATGCACAAAGTTGCTGAGCAAGTGCAACTAGCAGTCGATTTACCGTTGATTCACATCGCTGATGCAACGGCACAAGCTATCTTAAATCAGAAGCTAAAAACGGTGGCGCTACTGGGAACCAAGTTTACGATGAATAATGAGCCACACTTTTACCAACAACGACTTATAGATGCAGGATTAACGGTGCTAGTTCCTGAATCAAAGGCGCAAGACAAAATTCATGACATAATTTATAACGAGCTTTGCCAAGGTCAGTTATTAAACGAATCTCATGAGTACTATATTGAGGTAATAAATGACTTGGCTAAGCAAGGCGCTCAAGGTGTGATTTTAGGCTGTACTGAAATTGGACTATTAATTAAGCCAGAGGATAGTCCAATTCCTGTTTTTGATACGACTCAGATTCATGCGAATGCTGGGGTTCAGTTTTTGCTTGGATATGTAGGTTAAGCATCTTGCGTATTTAACAACTTCTTAAAACTATCACAGTTAAAGTGGTCTTGCTCGGGACACTGTACAATATGGTTTAGAGTATTATAAACCACTGTTAACTCTTGAATCCTACCACTTATCTCTTCTGCTTTTACTGATATAAACTCACGGTCAACTTGGTCTCTATCCGCCATCTCTTTTATTTCATGTAATGTAAAGCAATTGTTTTTAAGCAAAATAATAAGTTTCAGCTTCTTGACGACACTCTCAGCAAACACCCTTCGTAACCCATTGCGTCCAATGGAGTGAATGAGACCAAATTTTTCATAATATCTTAATGTCGCTGGCGTTAACCCCGTTTCTTTAGCGACCTCTCCGATGTCCATATCTTAAACCTTCTATATAATAAAAAAAGAGCTTGACTTGAAGTTGACTTTAGGTTGTAGACTGCTACAAGTCAAGTTTTTTATAGTGCCTGAACGCATATTGGGTCATTTTAAGGTGTTAAAATGGATATGGATTTAATTTTTTATTTAATGATGTATGTGTCATTAGGCGCAGTAGTGGGTTTTTTATCAGGGCTTTTAGGCGTTGGGGGCGGGGGTATTTTAGTGCCCCTACTTGTCTCAATTTTTACCTACCAAGGTATGGATAAAGATAATATTATGCAAATGGCTCTAGGTACTTCACTGGCTTGCTCATTGCCGATTACAGCCACAAGTGCCTATTCGCACCATGGAAAAGGCGCTGTGCTTTGGCGTATTGTTAAGTTGGTTAGCCCTAGTATCGCCGTTGGTTCTTTAATTGGCATAATAATCTCCATTAATATAGACGGAAAATATCTTGCGTTATTTTTTGCTTTTTTTATGATGATTGTTGCGGTGAAAATGTTTTCAAACTGGCAACCTAAGTCAAAAGAGAAGCCTATGCTGGGATTTTCTTCAATAATTAGCGGGGTCTGTATTGGCATAATTTCAGCGCTTATTTCTGTTGGGGGCGCTTTTTTCACGATACTTTATCTTACTTATAACAATATAGATTTAAAAAAAGCCATCGGAACCTCTTCTGCAATAGGTTTTGTAGCCATTACCTTAGCAACTTTTGGTTATCTCTTTTCAAGTCCACAAAGTATCAACGTCATAACTTACAGCTTAGGATATATATATTTACCTGCATTAGTTTTGGTCACCTTATCTAGCGTAATCATGGTACCCATAGGTGCGAACGTTTCGCACAACTTACCAAATAAAAGACTTAAACAAATTTTAGGGGTGATATGTGTGTTGTTAAGTATTAAGTTACTGTATTCAATGTTTTGAATGAACTCTTAACCCTTTTTTAGCGTCATACGTCAATAACATCGCTGAAAAATACAACATCACCGTGCCAGCCAATCCATTTAACCATTGTCCAATAGATGACCCTTTTCTTTAACTTTGAAAGGTTTGGCTTCCTTTCTTTTTTAAAGGAGGGGTTGGGGATGGGTTTTAAATTTAAATAAATACAATGGTTTACAACAGCCCTTATCCCGAACTCGGTTTAAGATAAAGACTGAATGAATTTACAACGGAACTTGCTTAAAAAACTCAACCATTAACTGGTAAATATCAGGGAATGCATTGAGTAAATCCTGCGGCCTTTCAAAAAATACTTCACTTAATACCGCAAAAAATTCAGCAGGATTAGTGGCGCCATAATCATCGATACCGGCTTTAGGATTGTGCTGAAAATCAGCGAACCCTTCCTCCATAACCTTGGTCCATTCGCTAGGGTCCATATCTGACTGTATCGGCGGAAAGCCATTCGCACGGCCGTTTAGCATATCTAGCTTATGCACAAATTCATGAATAACTACATTATGCCCATCACGCTTGCCAGCATCTTCTACATCCTCCCACGATAGAATCACTGGGCCTTTAAGCCATGCCTCGCCGCTGCGGTGTTGATGCCCTTGATGCACAATGCCCATCTCATCGGTCGTCGTCGTTTCGCTAATATAGGTATTGGGGTAAATTAGAATAGATGACCAACCTTTATACCATTCAATACCTAGATTCAGGATAGGTAGACAGGCTTGTAGCGCAATCGATTGACGCATAATATCAGTGACCTCAAAACCCTGTACCCCAGAGATAGATTTGTCATGCAAGAATAGCGTCGCCAAATCTATTAATCGCACTAAATCCTCATCGCTAAGCCTATCTAATATGGCTATCTTGCCAGCGATTTTGCGCCAGTCATCTTCCGTACACGGGCTATGCTCTAATATCCACTGCTCTCGCCAATCTTTAATCAAGCCAAACATAGTACTGTCCTTTAATTATTTGCTTATCCGGCTTACCCAACTACCAAGCGCATCAATTGGGTGCAAACATAGCCGCCCACCGTACCGACCGCATAGCCCAAAATACCTAAGAATACCCCGACTGGTGCCAGAGACGGATGAAACGCTGTTGCCACAATAGGTGCTGAAGATGCGCCGCCAGTATTGGCATTAGAGCCGACTGCCAAGAAGAAAAAAGGCGCTCGAATAAGTCTGGCCACCATAAAGATAATCATCACATGGATACTCATCCATAATAAGCCTATGAGCAGCAGTCGCCACTGCGATACTAAGCCATTCAGGTTAATCTGCATACCGATAGCGGCGATTAATACAAAGATAAATACTGTACCGACCTTTGAGGCACCAATGTGGTCTAGCCTGCGTATCTTGGTGAATGAAAAGCAAATACCGATTAGGGTAATTATCACCACCATCCAAAAGAACGAACTTGCAAAACTATACTGTACCGCCCACGAATATGGCGCAAAGTAATCTGCAATTTTACCACCTATAAAATGCGCAAGGCCTACCATAGCAAAGCATAGACCAAACATGGTCATTAAGTCATTTAGGCTGGCAGGTCGTGCATTTTCTCGCTCATAGCTCTCTACCGCCGCGACAACTTTATCAATACTACCGGTATCTGCTTTCAATAAACGGTCAATCTTGGCACTGTGTTTGGCCATAACTAAGATGGCCAATAGCCATATTGATGCATTGGTAGTATCAACCAGTATCATCATGCCAAACAAATCATCGCTGACACCAAACAGCTCCTTCATCGCGGCTTGGTTCGCTGCATCGCCAATCCAGCTACCTGCCACTGCCGAGAATCCGCGCCATAGCGTATCGTCCATAAACATCTGAGGCGATATCCATTTGGCAATACCGAGACTAATCGGACCGCTAATGATAATGGCAAAACTCGCTGCCAAAAACATAGCAATTGCTTTCCAGCCCAAACCCAAAATCTTCGGCACATCCATTGAAAGTGTCATTAATAATAAGCTGGCAGGTAATAGATAAGTCGCTGTAAAGCCGTAGATTTGTGAGCCAATGCCATCGGCAAATACGCCTACGCTGTTTAATATGGCCGGAATAAAGCAGCACAAGACAATACCGGGCAGTACCGCATAAAATCGGCGCCAAAATTTACCCGGTAATCCTTGGGTATAAAATACCAAGCCAATAATCGCCATAATAACGCCAAAGGCTAATGGCAAGCTATCGATAGCCGTTATAAACGTTGATGCGTCGGACATGTGCTGACTCCAGCGGAAACTAAGCGTACAAAAGTAATAATAATATGGTCAAAAATAAGGTATAAAGGTAGCATAAAAAAACAGGTCAGTATAAAGAAGTGCTCTATGAGCCGTAACAAATCAGCGTACTTAACTAGCCGGCCAATCTTTATGTCGATAAGACCATATATAGCTATAAATCGGTAATTTATTTAGCGTAAAATGGTCATCCAAAGCAGCTAAGCATTTGATAAATAACTTTTGTTAGCCATCTTATACCTAGCTATTAAATAACTATCAAACAATGACGGGTTGGAAATAATACACTAATCCCTATAAGATATGTTTAAGCCCATTTTTAAATTGAAGAACCAAAGGATTTTATAATGAAGATAGCCGTCAGCGAAGGCATCGACTATGCACTTAACTGTAACTACCGTCTGACGGAAGTTGAAGCCACTGATTTTACCAATATTGCAGCCATTGTGGTCACCATGGAAGATTTGCCGACCGCACATGCTGAGATTGAAGACTTAGGCTTTACCATTCCTATTTTTGTGGCGATCAAATATGGTGATAGTGTACCCGATGAATGGCTGCCGCATGTATACGGTGTGCTGGAGCTTGCAGATGACCAAAAATACTATAACGGGCAATTAGTGAATGCTGCCGCGGCTCATTATATAGAAACTCTAGACCCGCCTTTCTTTCAAGCTTTGAGAGAATATACTGACTACGGTAATGCTGCTTTTGATTGCCCCGGTCACCAAGGCGGTCAATTCTTTCGTCGTCATCCTTCAGGTCGTCGCTTCTTCTTATACTTCGGAGAGACGTTATTCCGTGCCGACTCGTGTAATGCAGACGTAGGTTTAGGTGATTTGCTAATCCATGAAGGTCCTGCTTTTCAAGCACAGGCGCATGCGGCAAAAGTATTTAACGCCGATAAAACTTACTTTGTTTTAAATGGTACATCGTCATCGAACAAAATCGCCATTGGGGCATTGGTTGCTCATGGCGATTTGGTATTATTTGATCGTAATAATCATAAGTCTGTTTATCAAAGTGCACTGTCGATGAGTGGCGGCACCGCTGTCTATCTTGAGACTGACCGCAATGCGTATGGTTTGATTGGTGGTATTGCCTCACACTGCTTCGATGAGGCAGAGATTCGCGAGCGTATTAAAGAGGTAGCACCTGAGCGTGCTGATGCGAAGCGTCCATTTCGTTTGGCGGTGATTCAGCTTGGTACCTATGATGGTACTATTTATAACGCGCGCCAAGTGGTCGATAAGATTGGTCATTTATGTGATTACATCCTATTTGACAGTGCTTGGGTAGGTTATGAGCAGTTTATTCCAATGATGCGTGATTGCTCCCCCTTATTACTTGAGTTAACCCCAGAAGATCCGGGTATTATCGTCACACAATCGGTGCATAAGCAGCAAGCAGGCTTCTCACAAGCGTCGCAAATTCACAAAAAAGACAACCATATCAGTGGACAGGCACGTTATGTAAACCATAAGCGCTTTAACAATTCATTTATGATGCATGTCTCAACCAGCCCCTTTTATCCGCTGTTTGCTTCATTAGATGTTAATGCCAAAATGCATGAGGGCAAGGCTGGTCAACGTATGTGGCATGAGTGCGTTGTCGGTGGTATTGAAGCACGTAAAATGCTGCTTGATACTTGCACCATGATAAAACCTTTTGTACCGCCAACAATTGATGGCAAGCTATGGCAGGACTATGAAACTGAGCAAATCGCCAATGACATCCGTTTCTTTGAATTTAAAGAAGGTGATCGCTGGCATGATTTCGAACAGTATTCTGACAAACAGTACTTTATCGACCCATGTAAGCTGTTATTGACCACACCGGGTATCAATATGGATACTGGCGAATATGAAGAAACCGGCGTGCCAGCCCCATTACTGGCGCATTATCTACGTGAAAGCTCGGTCATTCCTGAGAAAGCGGATTTAAACTCTATCTTATTCTTGTTAACCCCTGCTGAGACTTTAGCGAAGTTCCAACATCTGGTAGCACGTATTGTGCGTTTTGAGGCACATATTAAGTCAAATAGCCCAGTGAGTGAAGTATTGCCGTCATTGGCTAAAGCGTATCCGCAATATCGCAGCTTAGGTATCAATGAGCTGTGTCAGCGTCTGCATGATTTTTATGCCAAACATAAGCTAAACCTATTGCAGCAGCAGATGTTCAAACGTGAGCACCGTCCTAAGTTTGCAATGCGTGCCTTTGATGCACATAATGCCTTTATCCGTAATGATATCGAGTTGGTGCCATTAGCAAGAATTAAGGGCCGTATTGCGATGGAAGGTGCGCTTCCCTATCCGCCAGGCGTTTACTGTATTGTACCTGGGGAGGTTTGGGACGGCGCCGTTCTGGATTACTTCTTGGCGCTCGAGGAAGGGGTTAACTCACTGCCAGGGTTTGAGCCAGAAGTACAAGGCGTTTACTGGGAATATGACCAAAATGGTCGCAAACAGGCATGGGCGTATGTGCTGAAGGATCCCTCTATTGAATCTTCTGAGCCACCGTTTAAAGAGCCTGAGCCTGCCGATCCTTACGATGATCCGGCGACTTTTGAAGACAGACAAGAGGCATTAACCCCCTTTGGTCATGTGTAATATGTATTGAATGAGTCTGATTGACAATAATATAGGCACTTAGAGTTCTAAGTGCCTATATTATATTGCTTATTTTATATTACTTATACTGTGTGCTGCTTTTAGAAAAAGTACTGCAAGCCAGCGCCAATGGCTAGCACCTCTGTATCACCGTTGGCAGTTATAAACCGCTCATTACCATTGGCATCTTGAGTGATATCTACCACGCCTGTCACATCATCAGCGCTGTTGTAACCGGCATAAGCGTGAGCAACGATATTTTTGCGGATATTGTAAGTACCACCGACTACAACCTGCTCAGAGTCGGCATTATCCACACCATCTAAGTTTGAGCTGTTGTTGTATTGTACATAGACGGTCGCCGGTCGCGAGAAGCGATCGACATCCATATTAGCGCTTAGCACATAGCCCTTCTCTTTTTTCGAGTGGTTATCATAATCTGCTTGCTGATATAAAGCGCCCAAAGTCACTGGCAACTTTGTCACTTTACTCAAGTCATAAGTGACCGTGCCGCGTACCAAGTCTCCGGCAAGCTCAATATCTTTATCATAACCGATACTGGCCGTTAATCCTTTACCTTGATCAAAGGTAATCGCACCCCCGTAACCCTCATCACCGCCTTCGTCATCGAAGGTCTCATTGGCTACATACATAGCCACAAATTTAAGCGGTAGATTGTCATACTCAGGCGACATCCACGTCACTGAGTTTGACACACGAGGCGGTGCATCTATCATATTCAGCGCTTCAACCCGGCGACTATCACTCGGTAATGCAGTAGTACCTAGATTATCCCAATAACCTTGGGTTACACTTACATTATTAATCTGATCCACTGGCGAGAAATAACGGCCCACCAAGACATCACCATAGTTTTTATTACTTAAACCCAGATAGGTGGTGCGATGCTCTAGTGTATCACTGTCACCATCCACATCGACTTGATACTCAAGCTTATACACCACATCGGTTGTCGCAGTCATTGGTTCAGAGCCCTCTAAGCCAATAACCGATTTATGTGAGCTGATTTCAAAGTTATCTTCGTCGACATCACCGCGTACATTACCTAATTGACGGTCATTATTACTGTCAAATTCATTGTCGCTATAATCCCCAATCATAAAAATTCGGCCATATAAATTGGGCTCAGCATGGGTAAGTGAAGCGCATAAACATGTAAGAGCGGAAACGAGAACCTGCTTTTTCATAAGACAACTCATTAATATAAATATAAAAGGCAACAAAAATTCATCATAACATGTAAATATAGAAGCTTTATAACCAAAGCGCCTTTAATAAATCACAAAAAAGTCTGCTATTGAGTATAATTATGCCATTTTATTGTCTAGTCGTTCGCAGACTGTATCTGTTTAAATCTGTTGTTGAGAATCATCCATGAACTATCCTAATGCTTTGCACTATCTCAGTTATGCTCCGCTATTATTGGCAATGACAGGCTGCGCCACCACGCCAAACACCCCATCTGAAGGCGCTATTAACACGCCCGCCTCTACCTCATCCACCACAATAAAAGTCGCACCAAGTAAGCCGAAAGCGTTTAGTGCTGCAGAAATTAAAGACATCAGTGCTGCATTTCAGGCTGGCAGCTGCGATTTAACCAAGCTTACCGCACAAGGCCAGAAATATGGTTTAGACAATACGTGGGTCAATCTATATGAGCGCACTCCTAAGCCGTTATCGTCATTGGATCAAACAAACCGCTGCTTTTTGGCACAAAGTAATGAGTTATTCGCCTATGGAGATGACTTCTATGGCGAATCTTTTGATAGCTTAAACAAAAACTGGTTTAAAAACGCTGCTAGCATCCCTGACGATGCTCATATCGTCAGCATGCGCTATGTGACGCCAAAAATCTTGGTAGCCAATTGTGACCCTGATTTAGGGCGTCCGGTTATTATCGATTATGAAAAAGATGAGCAAGGTCGTATCAGCCGCACTATCTTAATCAATGAAGACTTCGATTCAAGCTGCGTAAAATAAGTAGATAGGCTACCTGCTCTGTATAGACAGATTAGTAACATTAAGGCAGCCAATACGGTTGCCTTTTTTATGGCGCCTATATCCCATCTATATATCAACTATTTATGATATTTAAGGTTTACATTATCGTACTACTGTACTAGAATACTGAAACATAACGACGAGAGATATCTATCTTTGATTAAATTTAACAGACAGTGATTTATTATGACAACCCATAATTTAGCGTATCAAAGCCTACTGACCCATTTATCTCAGCTTACACAAGATGAGGAGATTGATGCGGTATTGTCTGCGCTACTGACGGACAAAGAGCAACAAGACATTGCCAATCGTATTCGTATCTTTGATTTATTAGAGCAAGGCATCACCCAGCGCGCTATCTCGCAGCAATTAGGAGTTGGTATTGCTACCGTATCACGAGGCGCTAAAGCCTTACAGCAGCAAGATAATAATGCTATTTATAAATTATTGACCACGCACCGACAGAGCAAACCCGATGCAAAAGGTACCTAATAACAATTAATAGGTTAACCCTTAAATTTAAATACTTTAGCCACTATTTTGGACATTCTTTATGAGTACAGCGACTTCTAATCAGCCACATCCTATTAATATTCCAAGTAAACCCATACGTATCAAGCTTACCCAAGATATTGACTTCTTTGAGCTGTTTAAGCGTATTGAAGCCGAGTTTGATACCTGTTATTTGCTTGAGTCTTTGGGCGCAGAAGGTCATATGGCACGTCATCATGCGATTGGCTTCTCGCCAATAATGACGGTAGCCGCTCCTGATCGTAACACCCTACGTATTACTGATAATAAAAACGGTGAGGTAACTGACTTTACAACCGAAAATCCGTATCAACTACTACGCACCATTACCCCGCAGCATGTTATCGCCCGTGAGCAGACTGGCGGGCTCGTTGGTTATCTTGGTTATGACAGCGTTAACTTTTTTGAGCCAAGCTTGAATGCCAAAGCCAGTGAGCATTTTGAAGCTTTTAAGTTTGGTGTCTATTTAGATGGGCTGACGCTCGATAAGATGACCGGTGAAATCTTCTATTTCTATTATCCAACCGAGCAACAAGACAACCGTGTTGAGAAGGTTCAGGCGCTATTACAACAAGAGGTGCCAGCCTACACTGACCCGGATATTGAGTTCTTAGGCGATGGAATGAGCCGCGAGCAGCATGCCAAAGCGGTTATGCAGGTTAAAGAAGATATTATCTCAGGGCGTATCTTCCAGTGCGAGGTGGGGTTTAAGTCTAACTATAAAATCAGCGGCGATCATATTCCTATCTATGAAAAGCTGCGTCAGGTGAATCCGTCACCGCACATGTACTTTATGAAATTTGGCGAGCAGCGCATTATCGGTGCCTCACCTGAGTTATTATTCCGCTTACGTCAAGGTGAGATGGAAACCTACCCGCTGGCAGGTACCGCCAAGCGTGGCAAAGATGAGGTGGAAGACCGTCAACTTGCTCGTGCCCTACTAAACGATGCCAAAGAGATTGCCGAGCACAACATGCTGGTTGATTTACACCGCAATGACATTGGCCGAGTGGCACGTTTTGGTACCGTAAAAGTCCGCAACTTGATGGATATCAAACGCTATTCACACGTACAACACATCTCCTCTGAGATTGTGGGTATTTTGCATCCAGACGAGGATATGTTTACTGCATTGGCAAGCAACTTTCCTGCTGGCACGTTATCAGGTGCGCCAAAGATTGAAGCGATTAAAATTATTAACGAATTAGAACCCGATGGCCGCGGTGCTTACGGCGGTGCGCTTGGTTCATTTAATTTCAATGGTGACTGTATTTTTGCAATTCCTATTCGCAGTCTATTTATCAATGGCGAAACGGCATATGCGCAAACTTGCGGGGGTAACGTCTATGACTCAAACCCTGAAGATGAGTATTTGGAGATTCAGCGCAAATTATCTGCGATGAAAGTGGTACTAGATAGTTTTATCAATAAAGAGGGTTCAAATAGCTAACCTGACTCTCAATCAACCCAAATCTTAGTGTTAAAAAAAGACACAGCTAAATCTTCAAGGACTACCCATGAATGTACTTATCATAGACAACTACGACTCATTTACCTTTAATTTATATCAATATGTGGGCGAAATATTACAGACAGAATTGGCACAAAACAGTGCGGCTCAAGTAACGGTCAAGCGTAACAATGAGGTCAGCTTAGAGGATATAAAAAATGCCAATTACGATCGCATTATTATTTCCCCTGGCCCAGGCTCTCCAGATGACCCAGCCTATTTTGGTGTTTGCGCTGAAGTAATTCGTGAGCTTGGCCCAACCATACCACTATTAGGCGTGTGCTTAGGTATGCAAGGCATTGCCCATGTGTTCGGTGGAGATGTGATACGTGCTGGCGTGCCCATGCATGGTAAAACCTCCCCTATTCGTCATAATCAACAAGGTGTTTATAATGGTTTGCCACAAGACATCGACATCATGCGTTATCATTCATTGATGGTCAAAGCCGATACTTTACCTCAGTGCCTAGAGGTTACCTCTGTTGTCTCTAATGAGGCTTATGCCAATCAAAGCTTAATAGAGTGCGTGAAGAATGGTGAGGAAATTATGGGGCTGCGTCATAAAGACTACCCTATTCAAGGCGTTCAATTCCACCCAGAGTCCTTTGCTACTGAAGGCGCTAAAAGATTATTGGCAAACTTTTTACTGCAAAAGTAATGACAAGCAGAAAAACGTATATCTCATACAGAAAAATAACGCTCTAATGCCTGACAATTTTCTGGATTGACTAACCTTTTTTTCTCTTTCTTTATCATTTAGACAGGGGTTGAGGCAAAATAAAAAAGGGTTAGTGCCTAAAGGCACTAACCCTTTTTTATTTAAAAACAATTCAATGATTTAAAACGATCAACAAAAAAAGCCATCGAATCATAAATGAATTATTTATAAGTATGAATCGTGTGAACAGAAGTGTATTCAGCTAACCCTTCTTCACCAAATTCAACACCGAAACCTGACTGCTTGACACCCCCAAAAGGCGCTATCGGTAATACCGCAGCATGGTTGTTAATCCAAACTGTACCACATTCCATTTTCTCAGCGACTTCATTGGCTTTAACCAGATCTTTTGACCAAACAGAACCTCCAAGGCCAATCTCAAGGCCATTTGCACCCTCAAGAGCTTCTTCAATGGTGCTAAATTTAATAATGGGTAATATAGGACCGAACTGTTCAGTATCCACCAGTTTAGTACCGTCTTTAATATTGCTAACCAGTGTTGGTGGATAGAAGAAACCTTCTTCATTAACGATTTCACCACCACAAAGGAAAGTTGCCCCTTGTTTCTTGGCATCTTCCGCGAGATCTTTAACAATATTAAGTTGCTTTTCGTTTTGAAGGGGGCCTAAGTCGGTATCATCCTCTAAACCGTTACCATTTTTCATACTAGTTGCGATCTTAGTAAGCGCTTCACATAACTCATCATGTACAGATTCGTGCACGTATAAACGTTTTAGTGCAGCACAAGTTTGTCCGTTGTTGATAAATGAAGAACCGAAAATCTTAGGAGCGACTTCTTCAACATCCACATCGTCCAACACGATACCAGCATCATTACCACCAAGCTCGAGCGTTAATCGTTTTAAGTTACCTGAGGCACTTTTCATGATAGCTTTACCCGTAGGAGTGGAGCCCGTAAATACAATTTTACGTATATCTTCATGACCTGTTATAAATGAACCAAGCTCACCTGCACCCGAAACAATATTTAGCACACCAGGAGGAAGAACTTTTTGAGCAATTTCTCCAAAGCGCAGCATAGTTAAAGGCGTCATTTCTGAGGGTTTCATTACTACAGTATTACCTGCTAGCATAGCCGGAATGATGTGCCATATGCTAATCATTAAAGGGAAGTTCCATGGTGTGATAGAGCCGACAACACCTAACGGTTTATGGTGTACCTCTACTCTATAAGTATCATTGTCCTCAATAATTTCAGGCTGTAATTCAAAATCTGCTGTCGTACGGATCCAGTTTAGAGTCATATCAAACTCAAATCCTGCACCTAAATCACCAAACCCTTTTAATGGTTTACCCTGTTCCTTGGTTAGTAGAGTTTTCAACTCATCGGCATTCTCTTCAACCGCATCAGCAAGCTTTAATAACATCTCACGACGCTCTGAATGTTCCAACGCCGACCAACTAGGAAAAGCTTCTTTTGCAGCAGCAACAGCGTCATTTAACTCTTTTTCAGTCGCTAATGGAGCTCGCGCAACAACAGATTTATCAGCTGGGTTTATTACATCAAAATAGTCAGTGGTATCGACTAAATTTCCATTAATAATTAATTTATACTCTTTCATATTGTAAAATCCTTATTTTTATTAATTAATCAGTTCTTTTTTTAAATATTAATAAATATATCTTAACGTTATACCGAAAAATTTAATATCCGGTACACAATAGTATAAGCTCTAAGAGTCAAGGACGTATATTAAAGATTTGCAAGTTGGCGTTAAAATATTTTAATAAATATTACTTACCTAATGTCTTCAGAGCTTAAAGTAAGAGCAATCCTGCTATTAAAAGGTTTTGTTAATAAGTTATGGAGGGAATAAGGCGGATAACTTGAGATTTTAGTTGAAGTGTTGGTATTCGAAGTGTGACGTTAGTCAAACTAACTATGTATCCAGTTTATTAAGACGAAATCCATTTCGTCTGTTTGTCATCATATTATCAAATACCGTTTAAGGGCATCAGTTGATAATCCAACTTTACTATTTAGTACAATCTGTCAAATAACTCAATTTATGAATGAAATCTTCACTAAACCTTAATACGCTGTAAAAACGCTCTGGTTCGAGGATGTTTAGAGTGCTCAAACAGTTGCTCAGGTGGACCGACTTCAACGACATAGCCATCTTCCATTAACATCACCACATCAGCGACATTACGAGCAAAGTTAATTTCATGGGTCACAACAACCATTGTCCAACCTTCAGCTGCGAGCTGTTGCATGGTTTTTAATACCTCATTGACCAGCTCTGGATCTAGTGCAGAAGTGGGTTCATCAAACAATAATAAATCAGGCTCTATTGCAAGGGCTCGTGCAATCCCCACTCGCTGTTGTTGACCACCTGATAATTGAAAGGGATATAAATCTACTTTGTCTGAAAGACCTACCTTATCAAGGAGTTTTAACGCCTTTTGCCGAGTTTCTTGTTTGTCTTTACCTTGAGCGACCACCGGCCCTAACATAAGGTTTTCTAACGCTGTTTTATGAGGGAATAGATTATACGATTGAAACACCATGCCAGATTTTTTTTGAAGTTTGCGCATTAGCTGTTTAGATGGATTAGCCTCAAAATCAACTTTTAAGCTGTCGTCTGTGAATTCAATAACGCCCTTCTCTGGTACTTCAAGCGCATTGAGACATCTTAAAAAGGTGGTTTTACCAGAGCCAGAAGGCCCGAGTATGACCACCACACTGCCCTTTTCGATATTTAAGTCAATGCCTTTTAATACTTCGTTATCAGCAAAGGCTTTTTGGATATTGGTTATTTTTATCATTGTCTTATCCTGATAAACACTATTTCGCATCAATGCTGCTTACTTGGCCACATAGCGTTCCAAACGGGTTTCTATTCGGCTTTGCGCGGTGCTTAATAGCAGACAAATAACCCAATAAATTAGCGCAGCCTCGGTATACACCAGCATAAACTCGTAGTTACGCGCCGTAATAATCTGCGCTTGCTTAAACATCTCTGTTACTAAAATAAGCGAGGCCAATGACGTATCTTTGACCAAACTGATAAAGGTGTTAGACAGCGGCGGCACAGATACTCTCAACGCTTGCGGCAAGATAACATGACGAAAGGTCTGCAAGTAGGTAAGCCCAACTGTCGAGCCAGCTTCCCATTGGCCTTTAGGTATCGATAATATAGACGCACGCACTGTTTCAGAGGCATAAGCACCAATATTTAGTGAGAAAGCAATGATTGCTGCAGGGAATGGCTCGAGCTTCACTCCAATACTGGGCAGACCGTAGAAAATGATAAACAGCTGGACCAACATTGGCGTACCGCGAATCGCAGACACATACACCCGTGCGAAGCGATACGCAATCTTATGCCATAATGCATTGCGTGGCACAATGCGAATCAGTGCTACTACTAGTGCAATACACATTCCAATAATAAACGACGCAATCGCCAGTGGTATTGAGTAGTAAATAGCCCCTTTTAGCATCGGCCAAAAAGACTGCACCACAATCTCAGCCCGCGCAGGCGACATAAAGGGCAGCATGGCGAGCAGACTTTTTAAAGCGGTTAGCAGTGATGACATCATTTTTTGCTAACGTCCGCACCGAAGTATTTTTCGCTTAAGCGGGTCAATGTACCATCTTCGTGAAGTTCGGTCATGGCCTCATTCACTTTGTCTAATACTGCGTCATTGCCTTTTAACATCACAATACCTGAGCCATTTTTCTCTTCGGCTGGTGCAACCAGTTTTATTTCAAGATCACTGTTTGGGAATTTATTTAAGTAATCAAGAATCGCCAATTGGTCATTTAACGTAACATCAGCACGGCCCTGTTTAACCAGCTCAATCGCTTGAGCCATACCGTCAACAGGTACGACTTCTGCTTCATATTTCTGAGCCAACTCACCGTAGTTACTGCTTAGTGATTGGGCTGATTTTAATCCTTTCAATGATTCCCAAGAGTTAAAACGGCTGTCTGACTTAGGTGCCAATACTGCAGCACCAGACCAGTTATAAGGCTCAGAGATATCATACTTCGCTCGGCGCTCAGGTGTGGTCAATGCCACTTGGTTAGCCACCATATCAAAGCGCTTAGCATCTAGGCCGGCAAGCATCGCATCCCACTGGGTTTCTTTAAAATCGACCGTTACCCCAAGCTTATCCGCTACAGCGCGAGTAACCTCAACGTCATAGCCGGTTAAATTGTTTTGCTCATCATGGAAAGTATAAGGAGGGTATGTACCTTCTGTGCCCACATTAATGGTGCCACCATTGGTGATACGCTCCAGTAAATCTGAGCTGCTGTTCGATGTAGCGTCTGCTGCCGTTTCGGTATCCGTAGATGGGCTTTGATTGCAAGCAGCAAGCAATACGGCGCCTGCAGCAATTGTGGTTATATTTCTAAATGCTGAAAATTTCATAAACTGTCCTTCAATATTAGACAAATAAAAGATAAGCTGCCCAAATCCTTACCGGTAACTGACAGCCAATTAGGCATATTGTAACAAATTACGAGCGATCCACGACAGCAACATTACCATACACCTACTAACTTAAGATAAGGACGAACCCTAAATAACTAAAGCATTATCGTTACTGCCAACAATTAGTTATAATAATCATCAATATTTGTATATATAAATACAGAATAATAGTTAAGGATGCAGCAAAAATGATTAGTTTATTTGATATGTTCAAAATTGGTATTGGTCCATCAAGCTCACATACCATGGGGCCTATGGTCGCCGCTGGTAGGTTCATTGATGAGGTCGCTAAGCACTATTCCTTAGAAGAGATTAGCCGCATTCAAGTGGACTTATTCGGCTCGTTAGCATCTACTGGTAAAGGGCACGCGACCGATACCGCCTGTATCCTTGGTTTACTTGGCTTTAAAGCGGACAATATTGATACCACCAAAGTCGCCGATTATCTGGCGCCGGTCTTTAACGAAAAGACTTTAGATTTGGCGCATAGCTACCCGCTACGCTTTGACTACGATACCGATATTGTGTGGCACCCGCAGACAAATTTGCCACATCACCCAAATGGTTTGAGCTTTACGGCTTTTACTCAAGATGGTGAACAAATAAGCCGTATCTATTACTCTATTGGTGGCGGTTTTGTTGCTACTGAAGATGAATATACGACCAGCAGCCAACAAGCAACAAAAGACATCTTAGATGATACCTTAGGTATCAAGCTTGAATCAGACACCTCTGCTGACAGTGTCGCCATTACTAGCGATAGCCGTGTACCCTATCCATTTAAAACGGGTCAGCAATTATTGAATCAGTGTGAAGCCCATAATCTAAGTATCAGCGAAGTAATGATGGCAAACGAATTAGCAATTCGCGACGAAACTGCTATCAATGGGCATTTAGATGCAGTCTGGAATGTGATGCAAGAGTGCGTGCGCAACGGCTGTAACGGCGAAGGTATTCTGCCAGGTGGTCTAAAGGTAAGACGCCGTGCTAAAAAACTGCATCAAGAGTTGTTACAAGAACAAAAAGATATTCGTAATGATTCAGATAAATTAATGGCGATGGACTGGGTCGATTTATATGCGCTAGCTGTCAATGAAGAGAATGCCAATGGCGGCCGTGTGGTCACTGCACCGACAAATGGCGCGGCTGGCATTATCCCTGCAGTGATGCATTATTATCGCGACTTTATTCCTGGTTACAGTCAACAAGGCGCTCGGAAATTCTTACTGGCTGCAGCAGCGATTGGCACTATTATCAAAGAAAATGCTTCTATCTCTGGCGCAGAAGTCGGCTGTCAGGGTGAAGTTGGCTCTGCATGTGCTATGGCGGCATCAGGTCTTGCAGAAGTACTGGGATTAACGCCTGAGCAGTCTACTAATGCGGCAGAAATTGGCATTGAGCATAATTTAGGCTTAACCTGTGACCCTATCGGCGGGCTGGTTCAAGTACCTTGTATTGAGCGTAATGCGATGGCTGCGGTGAAAGCTATTAACGCAGCGCGACTTGCCGCGCGTGGTGATGGCGAGCATCATGTCTCATTAGATAAGGCAATCGCTACGATGAAAGCGACTGGAGAGGACATGATGGATAAATATAAAGAGACTGCTATGGGCGGGTTAGCTGTGCATGCTTATAACCCTAAAGATGGCAGCATTGATGACTCACGTATTGAGATGGTTGAGGTCGGTGTGGGTTATCCGCAGTGTTAGGCTGCTCTAGCTGGGTCATACTTTAAGGGTTTCCATATTTATGGTATTAAGATTAGGCTTGGTGCTATTAACGTTGCTGTTATTTATAACCAGCCTCTACGTTGAGTCTGGTGGCGGATTAACTATTTCATCTTATATTGTAGAAGATGATTTATATCAAATCTCACAGTTGCAAGGCACTGGCGGCTCTGTTTTTATTTTAGTTATCATTAGCAGCTTTCTGTTATTAATCACATTTTGTGGTACCGCACTTATCAAGTCTTCATGGGAGGGTGTTCAATACACCCTCTTTCTTTTTTGGCTCATATTATCATCCATGCTGCTAGGATTAATGGAAACGGCGCCCTTCATCAGTATCAGTTACTCAACTGTTTTTATTGCTAAAAATTGGAACTATATTCTTTGGTTTGGTCTTTACCTCCTGTTATATAGCTTAGTCGTGATTAAGCTAATTTTTATAGTGATTGATAGGCAGGCTAGTTGGACTTCTAAGATAGAGTAATGACAGTCAGTTAGAAGCAGATACATCATCAATCAACTGTTGTTGCAAAACCAGTTAAAGTATTCAGGTAAAAATTCTAGTAATAGATGATGCAAAAAGTTTGGCATCATCTGGGAGGTGCTTTCTAAAAGTGATTCAGACAGTCATCTTATCTAGAAAGGTTGTTGATTTAATAGGAGCTACTATTTGCCTTTAATATTACAGCTAGTAGCATTAACCCCTATAGCACTATCTAACGATTCTTGATAAATCTGCCTCAACGCATTTTCAAAATCCGCTTGCGCCATCGCACCTGGAATCGAATATTTATTGTTGATTACAAAATAAGGCACACTTTGAACACCCAACATACATAAATAAGCTCACTTCATAATATATGGTTTATCAGTAGCGAGTTAAATGGGTTCCCTGTTAACCGTAAGCCTTATTATCTATCAGGCATAAAAAAAGACCAACTCGTTAAAGTTGGTCTTTTTTATAACCGGTTAATCAGTATGAGCCGATTAACTAGCCATTGTTGCTACGGCGGGCTGGACGGCCTTCGCCTGAGCGAGCTGGTCCACTGCGGCGTTGGCCACCTGGTTTGCCAGTACCTGCACCGGCAGGTTTACCACCGAAGCGGCGACCGGCTGGCTTGCCACTCGGACGACCCGTACCTGCGCCTGCACCACGTTTTTCGCCAGAAGCGTTATCGCCTGTTTTACCACGATAGCCACCGCCAGCGTTTCCACCACGGCGTTGACCACCACCGTTACCACCGCGGCGATTACCGCCACGACCACGACCGGCACCACTACCAACTTTCATATCTTTAGTGTTTTTCTTAGGCTCCATGCCCTCGATTTCTTCTACTGACATCGTACGTTTTAAATAACGGTTGATGGCTTCAAGTTGTGGACGGTCATCGATACTACAGATGTTGATTGCAATACCGGTACGGCCGGCACGACCACTACGACCGATGCGATGCACATAATCTTCTGTTTGACGTGGTAAGTCATAGTTGAATACGTGAGTAATACCGCTCACATCAATACCACGAGCAGCAACGTCAGTTGCTACTAGGATAGTGATTTTTCCCGCTTTCACATCATTAATGATGCGGCTACGCTTGGCTTGTGGTAAATCACCATGTAAGAAGCTGGCTTTATGGCCCTGCTCTTTTAGGCTCTTAGCTAATGTCTCACAGCTACGTTTGGTAGCAGCGAAGATAATCGCTTGATTCACATCTTTTTGAGTCAATAGTGCATCTAGAAGACGGTTTTTATGATTAAAATCATCTGCATAATACACAGACTCATCAATATGCTTCGTTTCTGCTTTAATATCGATACGTTCTGGGTTGTTGGTGAAACTGGCAGCGATTTTACCTACTGGACCATCCCAAGTTGCAGAACACATAATAGTTTGACGGGTTTTTGGTGCCGCTGACATTACTTTTTCGATATCGTCTGCAAAGCCCATGTCTAACATGCGATCGGCTTCATCAAGAATTAGAATGTCTAGTTCTGATAAGTCGATACGACCTGAGTTCATGTGATCGATGAAACGACCTGGCGTTGCAATAATAACTTGAACACCTTTATTAAGTGCACGAATTTGACCGCCGTAAGGCGCGCCGCCTACTAGAGGCACACTAAAGATGTTACGAGTTTTTGAGCTATACTGACGAACGCTGTCGCTAACTTGGTTAGCAAGTTCACGGGTCGGCGTTAGAATAACAGTATGCACAACTTTGTTGGTTGCTTTTTCACGAATGATTTTATCAAGCATCGGCAATACGAAAGCAGCTGTTTTACCACTACCGGTTTGGGCAGACAGTAATAAGTCACGACCGGCCATAGCAGGTGGAATAGCTTGTGCTTGAATTGGGGTAGGCATGGTGTAGCCACTAGCGGTAAGCGCATCGATTAATTCTGGCGCTAGCTCTAGGTCTACAAAGCTTAAATCATCATCAGCTTTAATAATACCTTGGGCTTCGTCTGCAGCAGTGTTAAGAAGGGTGTCTAAATTTGACATAAATGTGTGTCCATTAAATTACCGTCACGAATAGGTTGCCAATGCTGATGGCAGAAATGATCGGTTAAGGTTTTAGGCACAACACAGATAAGCGTTCGATTAAGCAGTACATCCAATGTACAGGTTAACGACGTATTTTGGTGGTTGTTACCGTGAGTATATTAGCTAAGCATGACAATATGTCATTCGTTAGGCTAATAACAAAATCATCGGCAACAATTTTAAAAGGTGTCTTCTCCAGACGACAATTGCGGGCGATGTTATCAATCAGCAAGGCGCTAGTATAACACAACAATTTTAAATAGGTGGATTATTTTAAAATTATCTTTAAAAACATCCACCTACGTCTCTTTATACATGCTTAACGCCCTTCATGATAAAGGCTTAAGCTCAAGGTTAACCGCTCGCTGAACGGCGGGACGGCTCGCAATTTGCTTCGCCCATTGCTGTAGATGCGTATACTCATCTACTTGTAAGAACTCCCCTGCTCGCTCGTACGACTCATCTAGTACCAAACGACCATACCATGGCCAAATAAGCATATCGACGATACTATAGTTATCATCTCCATCACCAATCATGTACTCGTTATTGGCCAGATGCTTATCTAGTAGGTCTAACTGACGCTTAGTCTCCATCGTAAAGCGATCAATCGGATACTGCATCGGATACGGTGCATAGTTAAAGAAGTGACCAAAGCCGCCGCCCACATAAGGCGCACTCGCCATTTGCCACATTACCCAGCTTAAAAAGGTAGCATGCTTCTTTTTATCCGAGGCATCAGGGGCAAAATTCTGAAACTTATCTGCCAAATACATTAAGATAGCACCCGATTCAAATAATTTCACTGGATGTTGTTTGTCACTATAGTCAACCAAAGCGGGAATCTTCGAGTTAGGGTTGATATCGACAAAATCAGACCCAAATTGATCGCCCTCCATAATATCTATTTTATAGGCATCGTACGCCGCTCCTTGAATACCTAACTCTGCCAACTCCTCTAATAAAATATTCACCTTCACACCATTAGGCGTGTTCAGTGAATACAGCTGTAAGGGCTTATCACCCACAGGCAAGGTTTGCTTCTGGCGAGCACCCGCCGTTGACTTGTTTGTATTGGCAAACTTACCACCATTGCCTTCAACAGGCTGCCATACTTTTGGCAGTGTATAGTCGGTATTGCTAATAGTGGTCTGATTACTTGACTGTTTGTTTGATTCATTAATAGAAGTGGTGTTCATAATTTTGTCCTAATTTTTATTAACGATCTGTTAGCAATACTATTATAGGATGATAGTCTCTCAATACATCAAAAGCAGTACAGTTTTTTAAACCAATTGTTTTGAATAGTTAGTAAGCTCATTTGTAAGACCTTAGCACGAGTAGATTTTATGACAACTGGTAATTATTAAGAATCCTCTAGAGGTTGAGCCAGACGCCCCATAAATAATAACCAGTCGCTTTTAAATCCGTGAAATCGTATTTTGCGTAAGTCCTAATTAGTTTATTTTAATGGCATCTTTATTAACTGATTTAGAAAATAAATAGCTACAGTGCCGAGTAGCTATACTAAATTTTATTGATAAGCTCCACACAAGGAATTGATAGTAATGGATAATTATTTAAAAGAGCTATTCTCGCTGTATTTTCCTGATATGAATGAGCGACATATCACTAAACTCATTGAGTCAATCAATCCATTACCAAAATTACCGCTAATCAAATTTGATAAGAACCAGCGTATTTATAGCAAAGGCCAAGCAGTAAAAAGTATGTTCTTGCTGAAATCTGGTTTAGTACGAGTATATGATCAATCTGACAACCTTGATAATAATGCTGGCTTGTACATAAGTCTCCTAAGACAGGGGGTTTTTAAAGTATATTAATGCGATTGAGTAATAAATTATCTTAATTATGAATTTTATAATGCTATGATTGCTTAAAACAAGATTAAGGACAATCTACTATGAGCAGTTTTCTATTTGAAACTACTAATGGCGCCTACCCTGTCAACGTAAAAATATCTTCCTTATCAACTGAATCGACTGAACTCAGCTCAAACCAAGCATTAATCGATAAAGCATCAAAAATAACCATCATATTTCTAAATGCAGTAGGCGTTCCCTTACGAAAATATAGCAAGCTTATAAATGGTTTAACTGAAAAAGGGTTTACTGTTATCAGTGCCGATTATCCAAATTGCGGTGAAAATACGCCACATATAAAACGTGGCATTGATTATGGCTACGATGAGCTGGTGAATCATTTTGTGCATGATTTAGTTCAAATAGCCAAAGACCATACGCCTGACAATGATATCGTTTTAATAGGTCATAGTCTAGGTGGGCATCTTGGTACTATTTATTCTGCCATTCACAATGTACCTGTTATAGGTATCGCTTGTGGTAGTACCTATTATAAAAGCTGGAAAGGTCGTGGACGTATTAGGATATTGTCGGCGGTTGCCGTGATTCAATCTTTGATAAGCTTATATGGATTTCTGCCAGGTTATAAGATAGGTATGGGAGAGCGTGAAGCCAAAACTATGATGCAAAATTGGTGCCGAACTGCGCTCACTGGTAAATTTGATTTTATCACCCAGAAAATGGACAGTAGCAAAGGTCATGGACTATATATCAATATTATAGGGGATGATTATGCGCCCTTATCAGCTACCAAACACCTAGCCGAACTATGTGCACATTCTAAAATTATTAGAGTTAAGCTTGATGCTGATCTTAAAGGCAATCAGCACGGCATTTGGGTTAAAAGACCAGATAAAATAATCGACGCTATCAGTGTTCGCTTAGGGGCAATTACTGATTAAATGGGATGATTAATAAAATTCCAAAGTTAAATACCAGGTTTATATGCAAATTTTGAAATAAAAAAGTCATTTAAAGTTTCAATCCAAAGTGTAAGCTCACTAACATTAACACTAAATATTGCGGGCAGGCTTCATGATAATATGTGGCCTTGCTATGTTTACCGATAAATAAACAGCCTTAAACCATTAGGTCGCAATCTTATGTCTAATAATTCAGCCCAAGAAGCGCCCGTAACCCAAACGTCAACGAATAGCACAGAACCTAAGGTGACGCTTACTCCTTCGCAGTACAAATTCCTGCCCTTTGTGATGGCAGTAGCTTTGTTCATGCAAATTTTGGATGCGACTATTTTAAATACCGCATTACCCAAAATGGCCATCGCACTTGGCGAATCACCTATAAAAATGCAGTGGGCAGTTATTAGCTATGCGTTAACCTTGGCAATTTTTATTCCGGTGAGCGGATTTTTAGCAGATAAATATGGCACCCGTAAGGTGTTTTTCTCTTCAATTGTTATCTTTGTGCTCGGCTCTTTACTGTGCGCGTTATCACCGACACTGGATTTCTTAGTAGCCTCTCGAGTACTGCAAGGTATTGGTGGTGCAATGATGACGCCAGTTGCGCGACTTATCTTGTTTAAGTCTTATCCGCGCAATAAATTACTAACGGTTATGAACTATGCAGTAATACCTGCGCTGATTGCACCGTTAATTGGTCCATTATTGGGCGGTTATATCGTACAGTACGCCAGTTGGCCTTGGATATTTTTGATTAATATCCCGATGGGTATTCTAGGTCTGATTATCGGGGTTAAATTTGTTCCTAACTTAACCGAACTGGTCGCTAAATTTGACTGGACTGGATTTGGATTATTCGCTTTTGCAGCCGCTTTATTAACCTTGGCGGTTGAGATGGTCTCTAGACCAGAAGATACCTTGCTAGGTGTCACCATGATTATTATTGGTATTGCGCTATTGGGCGTTTATGTTTGGCATGCTAAGCGTGTTAAGTCACCGTTATTCCCGTTGTCGTTATTCTCTATACGTACCTTCAAGGTTGGCATTACGGGTAACTTATTTACCCGCTTAGGTATCAGTGCGGTGCCCTATTTAATGCCGTTGTTACTACAGGTTGCCTTTGGTTATACGCCGTCGCAGGCAGGCTGGTTACTAATGCCCATTGCTGCCGGCTCAATGACAGTAAAGCCTTGGGTTAGTAAAATTATTCGCAAATTTACTTATCGTAAAGTCTTGGTGGCAAACACTACCTTGCTCGGTCTACTAATTATCTCTATCGGTTATTTCGACGCCACAATGCCGTGGTATTGGCTCGCGCCTGTACTATTCATTATGGGTGGTTGTAACTCATTACAGTTTAGTGCGATGAATACTATTACTATTGGCGACCTTAAAGGCACACAGACCAGTAGCGGCAATAGCTTAATGGCCGTTAACCAGCAGCTCGCGATGAGCTTTGGTTTGGCCTTTGGGGCAGCAGTGTTGGTTGTCTTTAGTGACCGCTTTAACTTTGAGACCACACTGGCCTTTAGCAGCACCTTTTGGGTAATGGGCATCACGACCATTCTCTCGGGTCTCTATTTCTTACGCCTTAATTCTGATGATGGCCAGGGTATGTATTAAGCATATGCTGTTCACTGGGTTCACAAAATTAGGTTAATGAGCGTGAGTATTGTTTGAATAGGTTGTGGTTGTCTAGCGTAGTTGTATGAATAGTTCCTATAATTTTGATAACCCTTACTCTCAGATAACACATCCTTTGGACGTCCTATGTCAGAAACCTCACCTAACTCTCAAGATTTTTCAAACTCTATATTGAGTCCTATACAAGAAAAATGGTTACCAGCCGTCCTTGCTGTTGCCTTATTTATGCAAATTTTGGACTCGACTATTTTAAACACGGCCTTACCGCAGATGGCAGTCGCTTTAGATGCCTCCCCGCTCAAAATGCAGTGGACAATTATTAGTTACGCCCTAACTCTGGCTATCTTTATTCCAGTCAGCGGATTTTTGGCAGATAAATTTGGTACACGCAAAATATTCTTATTAGCAGTTATCATCTTCTGTTTAGGCTCTGTGCTGTGCGCCTTCTCGCCCAATCTATCAACGTTGGTTGCCTTCCGGGTAGTCCAAGGTATTGGCGGCGCGATGATGACACCAGTTGCACGTTTGGTATTGGTTAAATCCTATCCACGTAGCAAGTTATTAACGGTTATGAACTATGCGTTAATTCCTGCCTTAGTTGCGCCGCTTATTGGTCCCTTAATCGGTGGTTATTTGGTTGAATACGCAAGCTGGCACTGGATTTTCTTAATCAACGTACCTATGGGGTTAATAGGACTGGCGCTAGCCTTTAAACTTATCCCTGACTTCACCGAGAAGGCTGGCAAGTTAGATTGGACAGGATTTATATTATTTGCTTTAGCCGCTGCCTTATTAACTTTAGCGGTAGAAATGATATCTCGCTCGGGCCAAGAGAGCTTAAGTCTTGGTTTGGCAGTGGTTTCAATCGTGCTATTGGGATTATATGTCGCTCATGCGCGCCGTAAAAAGTCAGACGCGATATTTCCATTATCTTTGTTCTCAGTTCGCACCTTCCGAGTCGGTATTGCTGGTAACTTATTTACGCGTCTGGGTATCAGTGCTATCCCCTACTTGCTGCCATTACTATTACAGGTAGTTTTCCATTATACCCCATCGCAGGCAGGCTGGTTATTAACCCCAATTGCAGCCGGTGCTATTTTAATCAAACCATTCATTAGCCCCATCGTTAAAAAATTCAGCTATCGCCGAGTGCTTATCGTGAACACCTTCTTTATGGGTGGTCTTATTATTGTGCTGGCGCAGTTTAACCCTTCTATCGCTTGGTACTGGTTCCTACCCGTGCTATTCATTATGGGGGCCTGTAACTCGCTACAATTTGGCGCTATGAACACGATTACTATTGGTGATTTAGAAGGTCCGGAAACCAGTAGCGGTAATAGCTTGATGACGGTTAACCAACAATTAGCCATCAGTTTTGGCTTGGCATTAGGCGCAACATTGCTGTCTGTGTTTAATGATCGCTTTGATTTTGAGACATTAACTGCCTTCCATACGACTTTTTATATCTTAGGCATTTTTACTATCTTAACTGGTTTCCACTTCTTGCGTCTAAAGCCACAAGATGGTGAGGGTTTATACTAAACGAATACTAAGACATTGTTAAAAATATAAGTTATAGGTCGATGCGTATTGATAAGTTTATTGAATTTTTATTAACTTTCAGGTAATTTTCATAGTCGATCAGATAATTATACTGACGTTATTTTCACTGTAGTACTTTGATTAAATAAGGAAGGGCTTATGAGCATGCAAGACGTCATTAAACGCATTGAAGAACGTTATCCGCATCAACCTGAATTTATTCAGGCAGTTAAAGAGGTAGCGAGCACTATTGACGTTGTTTATGATCGTGATCCGAACTATGCGAAATATAAAGTTTTTGAACGCCTGACCGAGCCTGACCGTATTATTAGCTTTCGAATAAATTGGGAAGATGATAACGGCAATGTACAAATCAACCGAGGCTGGCGCGTTCAATTTAATAATGCTCTAGGCCCTTACAAAGGCGGTATCCGCTTCCACCCGACCGTTAACGAATCAGTGTTAAAATTTTTAGGTTTTGAACAAATCTTCAAAAATGCGCTAACCGGTCTACCGATGGGCGGAGCCAAAGGCGGTTCTGACTTTGACCCTCACGGTAAATCAGACAATGAGATACGCCGTTTCTGTTATGCCTTTATCCGTGAATTACACCACTATATCGGTAAAGATATGGATGTGCCGGCAGGTGATATTGGTGTCAGCGGTAAAGAAGTTAGCTATATGTTTGCCATGTACAAAAACTTAAGCCATGAATATACCGGTGTATTGACCGGTAAAGGCGTTGGCTTTGGTGGTAGTTTAGGTCGCTTAGAAGCCACAGGTTATGGTGCTGTGTACTTCTTACAAAACATGCTTAATGCACGTAACGATAAGATTGTCGATAAAACAGTTCTTGTCTCTGGTGCCGGTAACGTTGCCGTTCATGCAGCCGAAAAAGCCTTTAACTTAGGCGCTAAAGTCATCACTTTGTCTGATTCAAAAGGTACTTTGTATGATGCTGACGGCTTTAACCAAGAGAAAATTGAATGGGTTAAACAGCAAAAGAGCAACCGAAAACCTCTACAAGAATATGTTGAGAAATTTGGCGGTGAATGGCTAGCTGGTCAAAAACCATGGCAATTTGATGGTGATATTGCTATCCCTTGTGCCACCCAAAATGAAGTAACAGAAGCCGATGCCAAGAATATGTATGAGCATGGCATCCGTTACGTGGTAGAGGGCGCAAACATGCCATTAGATGCTGCTGCCATCGACTATGTACGTGAGAAAAAGATGCATTACGCCCCTGGTAAAGCGGCAAATGCTGGCGGGGTTGCCGTATCTGGTTTAGAGATGTCTCAAAACTCAGTACGTCAGTACCGTCCTTTCCATGAAGTGGACGAGCAGCTGCAAATTATTATGAAAAATATCCATGATGATTCGGCTGCTGCCGCTGAAGAATATGGGTTTAGTTGTGATGACTGCATTGACTATATGTCAGGTGCTAATATCGCAGGATATAAGCGAGTGGCAAATGCGTTGATCGCCTATGGCATATTGAACTAATACCTATTCTATAAATTAGGGTGTTCATATTGTAAAGTATTTGAAAATTGAAAGTGAGCGTTTAATCGCTCACTTTTTTATGTATACTTCTTTATAACTTTATGACCTAGTCGCTTTAGGAGTGCAGAGTTTTTCAATAGTAAATAATCATTCAGTCGTTCTATTATAACCCGCCCAGATTCTTGCCTATGATTAATAGTTGTAGAGGGATATTAATAGCTTCTACGACCACTCCCCTAGGAATCACCCCTACTTCAGCTTGGTTTGGCAGTCTTTCATTATTTAACGATCGAATGTTCGCTGCAATACCGTCATCCAATTTATAACTGCCTTGAACAGTTGCTAATGGCTGGTACATACCGCCTTCTAAATGCAGTTGGCACTCGTACACTAATTCCAAATTCGACTGAATCGTTAAAAGATTTTGCACGTTCGTATCATTATTAAGACATAGCGACTCAAAATCTGAGTGTGCCATTGTTTTAAAATCATCAGATGACGGTGTAAATTTGACATTGAAGGTTATTCTGACGCTATTGTCAGGGTATTTATCAACAAAAATAGGTTGTTTTAATTGTACGTTATGAGAGTCTAATGTCATTAACCGCTCAAGTTCCTCGTCACCTGATGAAATTAAGTAGGAATATTTATCCCCCATTAATACCATGCCCTTTTGCCTTACTCCTTGATACATCGGATATCCAAAATTACGAATAACATCTGTTGTCACATCATCATAACTAGTATCGATATTTGCAATATTATTTTTAATTATAGATACACAACTACTCATAAATAGAGTTGATATGGTAATCATCATTATAAGTGTGGCTTTAAAACTTAGAGTATTTAAACAATCCGATTTATAGTTTGTGTTTAACATCATACTCCTTTGGTGCTAGTTGAGAATCACTGTCATACTATTATTGTGACATTATGACTAATATTTTATAAAGGCTAAGCATTTATATTTCGTCCATATTAGGGTATTGCGATCTTAATTTTTACTACTGGCTATTTTAAAACAATATTTGGAATGAAATTTGCATGCAATATTGATACTAAGGCAAAGAGCCTAAACGCAAATATCCTAAACAATGTTAGATTTTCCTTACTTTAAACGATATTATAATATTAATAATGAATAAGTAAGGATACAAAAGCTTTAGACTTTAAAGGAAGTTAATTATGTCTTCAAAAGCATCTTCAAAAAATAGTATTCAGTCTCAAAATCAGTCTACTTCACGTTCAGACTATCCTGATTCAGTTATCCCTGATAGCATCCCCGATTCAAACGGCAATTTCAGTGTAAACGATACAGACACATCTCATTCTGAAGGCCAGTCGCAAAGTCAGAATCAATCGCAAAGACAATCACAAGATCAGTCTCAAACCCAATCGCAGACTCAGTCGCATTATCCAACTGAATTTTTTAAGCGACCTAGCTATGATGAAGTCAAAGCCAGTGAATCAGAGTATCGCGATGTCGCTAAGAAAGTAGGTGACTGGTTAGAAAGCTCTAATCTTGATGAGCTGACTCAGTATAATGACAAAGCGGCCGATATATTCTATAGAAAAGGCGTTACTTTTACAGTCTATAGCGATGCGCAAAATATTGAACGGATGATACCTTTTGATATCATCCCAAGGATAATCAGTCTAAGTGAATGGCAAACGGTTGAAAAAGGCTGCAAACAGCGAATAAATGCGCTGAATATGTTCTTGGATGATATTTATCATGAGCAGCATATTATGAAAGCTGGCGTCGTACCAGACTCTTACGTCTATGCCAGTGGCTGCTATGAGCCGTGGATGATGAACATCAAATTAGACAAACCTATCTATTCGCATATCAGTGGTATCGACTTAATTCGTGATGAAGATGGCAAATTCTGTGTGTTAGAAGACAATTTGCGCACCCCATCTGGTGTGTCTTATATGCTTGAAAGTCGTAACATATCCAAAATGCTACTGCCAGAGCTATATCATAATGCTTCTGTCTTAAGCGTTGATGATTATCCGCAGCGTCTTAAAGCTTGTTTGGCAAGCTCTACAGATAAGTACGATCCCCAAATCGTTATTTTAACACCGGGCAGATTTAACAGTGCTTATTATGAGCATGCCTATTTAGCAAATGAGATGCACGTCCCCTTAGTTCACGGCTACGATTTAATCGTTGAAGATAGCAAGGTGTACATGCAAGGTATTCGCGGGAAAGTACAGGTTGATATTATTTATCGCCGTATTGATGATCCTTTTTTAGATCCCCTCGCCTTTAAGTCTGATTCGATACTAGGGGTTTCAGGATTAATGAGCGCCTACCGTGCAGGCAATGTAGTCATTGTCAATGCTCCAGGTACCGGTGTCGCAGATGACAAAGGGTTATATCCGTTTGTACCCGACATGATTAAGTTTTATCTCGATGAAGATCCGATTCTGCCTAATGTCACTACCTACCAATGTCGCAAGCCTGATGATCTCAAATATGTGTTGAGCAATCTTGACAAACTGGTGGTCAAAGAGACTCAAGGCTCTGGTGGGTATGGCATGCTCATTGGTCCGACGTCCACTAAGCAAGAGATTGAGGATTATCGTAAGCGTTTACTTGATAATCCAGCAGGATTTGTGGCGCAGCCGACTATTTCATTGTCAACCAACCCTACTACTGTAGCTGATGGGGTATCTCCACGTCACATTGACCTACGTCCCTTTATCTTAAGCCATGGCGATAATAGTGTAGGCATTGTCCCAGGGGGTCTAACTCGGGTTGCAATGGTTGAAGGATCGCTGGTGGTTAACTCATCTCAAGGTGGCGGTGTAAAAGATACTTGGATTGTCGATGACTCTGTTAGCGTATCAAACAATAGCAGTCAGCAAAATGACACTAAAGATTTAATTATTGACTCGATTGCGGCACGTCATACCTATCGCAATGTGACCGCGTATCCTGTTGAAGTGGGTTATGAGAGTAATGATGATGCACCAATGATACTGCTACTGTCTACTGCCAATCATCTTGTTTGGTTAGGTAGATATAGTGAACGATTGCACTATTACGATGCGGTAATGAATAAACTCATCAAAAATGAGCTAAATGATACCGATATCAATAAACTTGTCGATCATCTAGGCTTTAATGCTGATAGTTCGCAAAACGATTATTACAACGCAAAGTCCGCCATACTAGGTGTATTGCAAGATTTAGAAAGCGTAAAAATACCAAGTGTTATCGAGGCGATTGAAGCCAATGTTCAAGAAGCAAAAGGTGTGCTTGGTAAAGATACTGCTGAGTTATATAACTTAATTAAGCGCCTTTCAAGTGCTGGCACGTACCGTGCGGCAACCCTTCAGCTTAAGGCATGTAACGCTGCTATGAAGCAAGAGCATCCCACGGTCGCCTGCTTTTGGCAACTGGGTCGCTACTTTGAAGAGTTAGAACGTATGGTGTTGTTGGGCGAAGAGGTTACTAATATCTGTATCCACTTTAAAGAGTGTGTGAACAACTTACCGCAAAATACACGATGGAGAGAGCTGATTCGATTGACCAATCAATTAATGCAGTCACAAGCATATGATGAATACAGTCAATTAAGCCAAGAATTCAACTCTTTACTACAGCAAGGTGTATAGACTATGAAACTCAATATTAATCATCAAACGAATTATTATTATGCAGAGCTTGCTCAGCGTAGTGTGCAATATATAAGAATGTCGCCGATGCATTTACCTCATCAAACGGTGCATGAATGGACGGTAATGTTACCGAAACTTGCCACCTCTTTAAAGGATGGCTTTGGCAATACTTGGTTCACATTAAGTCGTAATGAGTTGCATGATAATTTACAGATGCAAGCATCTGGCGTCGTTGAAATTGATACGTCAACTCAAAGCATACAAGATACTGGAGAGATTCCTTATTTACTGTTCACCGTTCAAACACCGCTCACTTTTTGCTCACCAGAAATGCGTGAATTCGCTTCACCTTATTTGACTTCACCGAATCATGACAGTCTTAAAGAGTTTGCAAAGGCGCTCATTTCTCAAATGCCCTACACGCCTAATGTAACGCATGTTGGTACGATTGCTAAAGAAAGTTTTGAGATAGGTGCGGGTGTTTGTCAGGACCATACTCATGTGTTTTTAGGTTGCCTAAGAGACTTTCTCATTCCAGCGCGCTATGTGTCTGGTTATATTTATGATCCTGATCAAAATCATATGTCAAGTCACGCTTGGGCTGAAGCGTACCTAGATGGATATTGGTATACCTTTGATATCTCAAACCAATTATTTACGCCTAGTAATCATGTTTATGTGGCTATAGGGCGTGACTATCTTGATGCAGCCCCCGTTCGCGGTGTCCGTATCGGTGGTGGTTATGAAAATCTTTACAGTCAAGTAATGGTTAATCGTATAAATTAAAAGTGATGCTAGCACTTAACTCTAGAACGACTGAACATACAATAACTAACAAATATTGGCTATTAAATTATTTAAATTTGATTAAAATGCGCTTCAGTTTATATGCTTTAGCGTGCCTTAGAGTACACTTATCTATTTCAACTAAGTTTTATAGCGTTGTGATAGCGTTTTATAGCTAAATTCCTTAATTGTGCACTTAAAACCTAGCAGTTAGCCCCTTACCCCCTACTCTATTATTAGGATTTATATGACATATTGTGCTGCATTAAGAATAAAAGACGGTATGGTCTTCGCAAGTGACACTCGTACAAATGCCGGTGTTGACCATATCTCAACATTCCGTAAGTTATATTCATATGGTATCGACGGTGAAAGAAGTATTGTGATTCAAACGGCTGGTAGCCTTGCGACATCGCAAGCCGTTTTTACCAAACTGCAAAATGCAATTTATCAACGCCTTGATCAAAATTTACTGACAGTATTAACGCTGTTTGACGCCGCCGAGATGGTTGGCGAGTTAGTACGTGAGGTCATTGCCAAATCTCGCAGTGTTGCCAATGACAATGTTAGCTCCACATTTGATAGTACCTTCTTATTAGGGGGTCAGATTAAAGGACAAAAGTCAGAGTTGTATATGATTTACCCAGAAGGTAACTGTATTCGCGCGTCCGAAGATACCCCATTTTTTCAGTTAGGGGAAAGTAAATACGGCAAACCTATTTTAGATCGGTCGGTTAAGTTCGATATAGATTTACATCATGCTGCCCAAGCGCTTATGCTATCTTTTGATTCGACCATACGCTCAAACTTATCAGTGGGTATGCCCATTGATATGGTTATTTACAAAAATGACAATTTTAAGAAACCTGTTATTCGCCGTATATGTGAAAACGATGAGTATTATAGCGAGTTGAGCAAACTATGGTCTGAAGCCTTATCTAGCATATTATTGAGTCTACCAGACTATCCTGAAGATTATTGGAAAGTTTAGAGAGTGTGATTGCCCTATAATAATTTAAGCACCTCATTCTCAACTCTTGACGTAGACTGTTGTTTTAACATAGCATTTCCTATTAAAGATCTTGTTTGCTGACCTAAAAGCACCAGCCTACAGTGAATTTTAATAAGTTGAGAACGGGTTTTTTAAGTTCAATTGGTTATTATATAAAAATGATTTTTAATTTAGCTGTAAGTTTATATTCTATAACTGCTAGTATTAAGTTAATTATTAGAAAATTTTTAATTGCTTAGGCTATTTATGTAACTTAGATTCCTTTGTTTAAAGAGCTTTTTGGTTAACACGCTTCATCAACTCTTCTGCGCTCTCTACTCGTTCTGAGTATCTGTCTACCAAATACTCTGCATGATCACGTGTTAGCAAGGTAAAGCGTACCAGCTCTTCTAGCACGTCTACCACACGCAAGTAATAGCCAGATGGCTTCATACGCTTAATGGTATTGCCCTGAACGTCTACTTGATCTTCAAACTCTAAGAAGGCTTTTGGCACAGAAGATTGATTGGGTATGGTTAACATTCGCATCCAGCGTCCAAGAATACGCAGTTGATTAACGGTATTAAAAGATTGCGAACCGCCATTGACCTGCATCACCGCTAAGGTCTTACCTTGAGTGGGACGTACTGCCCCCACCGAGAGTGGAATCCAGTCAATTTGTGCTTTCATAATGCCGGTCATGGCACCGTGACGTTCAGGTGAGCACCAGACCATTCCCTCACACCACTGTACTAGTTCACGTAATTCTACAACTTTAGGATGGCTCACCTCTTCACTATCAGGTAGCGGCAGTCCAGCCGGATTAAATATCTTAACTTCAGCCCCCATAGCAGTCAGAATACGGGCGCAGTCCTCGATCAGTAACCGGCTATAGGAGACTTCACGCAGTGAGCCATACAATAAGACAAACTTTGGCTTGTGTGTAGAATGAGGCGCTTTAAAGTGGTCTATGCTTGGTATCTTGAACGCTTGTTCTTGAATATTTGGTAAATCTGATATTGGATTTGAGTTGTTATTCGACATAGTTTTGCTCGATATTGATTTAGATTTTTAACTTGGCATTACAAGGTTAATAGCTTCTTTGCTTAGGCTATTTTATCGTTTATATATCACAAAAATAGCTAGGCTTAGCTGATATCACTCAGCTTTGATAATGCAGCTTTTCGCTCACTAGCGGGTAAGTCTGCAACCTGCATTAACTTTTGAACCCTCTTCTCGATAATATCGATGGTATTAATGAAATTCTGCTCGGTCTGTGCCTCATTTGCAGTGTTCTTTGATGGATCGCTTAACCCCCAATGCAGCTTGGTCAATTCAGGCAATTGTCCTAACCATATTGGGCAACTCTCGCCAGCGGCGTTATCACAAACCGTCACTAACAGATCAGGCTCAAAGTCACCCATATACTCTGCATCCTCCCAAGAATTACTGGTTAAGCCATCTACCGAATAGCCTGCCTGCTTGAGATATTTTAAAGTCAAAGGATGCACCTCACCCGCCGGCGCACTGCCTGCACTCTTGGCAATGAGTCTTTGTTGCCCCTCTTTATAACCATTTTGATTGGTTATCGCCTCAAATAAGGCACTGCGGCAACGGTTATGGGTACATATATATAGGATGTTTATTGGTAGTGTCATAAGATTTTGGCTTCGTGTTTGATTGAAGGTTGATGTTGCTTATTTAGATTAAGTTACTTTAATTTGCTTAGGCTATTTTTATCATTCGTGTGATAGTTAATAACTACTCTATAATTTTAGTCTGCCTGCTTTAACTGACCACAGGTAGCCAAATCGCTAAAGCGACCAAAGTAGTTAGTAGTACCGGCGTGGTTAATATAATACCTACCTTAAAGTAATAGCCCCAAGTAATATTCACCTCTTTAGTTGCCAGTACGTGCAGCCATAGTAAGGTAGCCAATGATCCAATCGGCGTAATTTTAGGCCCTAAGTCAGAGCCAATCACATTGGCATAGACCATGGCTTGTTTGATCAGCTCCGGCTCAGCCATATTGGCTTGATTGATATCGGCAATCGCTAATGACTGCATCAAAACCGTCGGCATATTATTCATAATCGATGACAAGCCAGCCGACATAAAGCCAGTGCCAATGGTCGCAGTCCAAATACCTTGATGACCCAAAGCTTCAAGTCCTGAGGTCAGATACGTGGTTAGCCCTTCATTTTTAAGGCCATAAACCACCAGATACATACCCAGAGAGAATATAACCACTTGCCACGGCGCATCTTTAAGCACATTGGTGACAGACAGCTTCTTATTCATTATCGCGGTTACAACCAGCACCAGCGCCCCTACTCCAGCAATGGCACTAATAGGAATACCCATTGGCTCTAACACGAAGAACCCCATCAGCAATGCCGCTAATACTACCCATCCCATATAGAAGGTAGTACTGTCTTTAATCGCTGTATGCGGCTGCGGCAGACTACCCACGTTATATGACTTTGGAATATCTTTATGATAAAAGAAATACAGGACAGCCAGTGAGCTAAGGACCGATACGATATTGACCGGCACCATTACTTGAGCATAACGATCAAAAGAGATATTAAAGAAATCAGCCGAAACAATGTTTACCAAATTGGAGACCACCAACGGCAGGCTTGCTGTATCAGCAATAAAACCCGCCGCCATAATAAAGGCCAGTGTCGTTGCTGCAGAGACACGCATCTTTAGCAGCATGGCTATTACAATAGGCGTTAAGATGAGCGCAGCGCCATCGTTAGCAAATAATGCAGCCACCACGGCACCAAGCAGTACAATCAATGCAAACAGCTTTGTGGCACTACCACCGCCCATACGTGCCACATGTAGTGCTACCCATTCAAAGAATCCAGCCTGATCAAGCAATAAGCTAATAATAATAATAGCAATAAAGGCAAAGGTCGCATTCCATACGATATCCCACACAACAGGGATATCACTGATTTGAATTACGCCTGCCAGCAGCGCTAGTAATGCGCCAAAGGTAGCGCTAACACCGATACCTAACCCGCGGGGCTGCCAGATAACCAATATGAGAGTAATGATAAAAATTAGCGCGGCAATAAGCATGGTAAACTCAACTTCAGGTTAGCGATTAACTCTTGAATAAGTATTGACCATAATTAAAGGATAGACACTCTATCTACTCAGCGGTAGATAGTAGATATAGAGGCGGTGTGCTACCATTCTATTACAGTGATTGGGTGCATTTAATTGTACTATATTCGGATAAGCGAATACAGTTTAATATCATTATTCTTTAGCAAGCTGCTTTAACCGATAACAATAGCATCAAAATATAAGAGGTATATGACAATGCAGCCTGTTTTATTTTTTAAGGCCTTAGCAGACCCAACTCGGCTTAATCTGATTATGCAGTTAAAGCATCATGACTCTTTATGTGTTTGTGATTTAACGACTCAGTTGGAACAGCCACAGCCTACCATCTCACGTCATTTAAGCCATCTTAAAAAGGCAGGTCTGGTTCACTGTGAGCGCCGTGGAAATTGGATGTGGTATGGTATCAATCAAGATATGCCGAATTGGTGCCTTGATGTGATTAATAGTATAGAAAGTGATATTCCAATAGCCTCCGAAAAAAGCTGCTCATAAATAAAGTGCATATAGGAATCACAAAAATAAATTATATGAACAAATATTTTCCTTCTTTATTACTAAAACCGAATAACAATAAGAACAGATAACTAACTACCCCATAACGTTTTAAACTGATAATTAAGAGGACAGCACCATGCTTAAACCTGCTTTGAATAACACTGTGTTGGCTTGTATTGATGGCTCAAATGTGACCGAATCTGTCTGTGACTACGCCGCTTGGTATGGTAGTGAATTGAACTTACCTATATCTTTGCTGCACGTGATTGATGTGCCTAAATCCAATCGTCATGACTTAAGCGGCGCCATTGGTATGGACAGTCGTAAGCATCTGATGCGCGAGCTTACGTTACTTGATGAGCAAACAGCACGCATCGCCAATAAGCATGGTGAAGCACTGGTAGAAGACGCAAAAGAACATATCCTAAAAACCAACAGCAACGTTCAAGTACAAATGCATCTACGCCGTAGTAAGTTACTGCCAGCGATTGAGCATTTTGTTAATGACACTCGGGTAATTATTTTAGGTCGCCGTGGTCAGGACCATCAGAATGATAGAGTCAATATTGGTAGTCAAATTGAAAGTGTTGTTCGTGCGGTGCATCGTCCGATTATGGTCTGCTCGGAGGCGTTTATAAAACCTGATTCATATATGTTAGCGTTCGATGGCAGTCCAACCGCTAAGAAAGCAGTTGATCTTATTTGCCAAAATGAAATCGCCAAAACCTTAAAAGGTCATATCGTTATGGTCGATCACAAAGAGACCGAGTACGAGACGGCCTTATATAAAGCACAGAAGAAAATGAATGATGCCGGTCTAGATGTCACAGCGCATACTATTAAGAGCAAAGCCGATGGTCATAACGATGTGGTATCGGCATTAACCGCATTTCGCCGAGAAAATGAAATTAGTTTATTCGTGATTGGCGCCTATGGTCATTCAAAATTACGCCAATTCTTTGTGGGTAGCACCACAACCAAGCTATTATCAAAAACCACAGCTCCAGTTATCCTATTAAGATAGAATCCTTTTAAGATCATTATTAAATAACATAACACTGTTGATTAAACAACATAAAAGCCCTGAACAAGATATTCAGGGCTTTTTTATATACTTTCTATTACCTTTATTTCATAAGTATTTAAACAACGTATCTATTTGTTTCATCATTTTGTCATGCTTATTCTTCAAAATCTGCCTAGTTAAGAGTTCCTCCTTTAATTAGACTCCATTTAGGAAAAAGTGACCAATATGATAATTAATAAAAAAAATAATTCAATAAAACACTCCGCTCTTATAAGCGCACTTACCTTAACCTCAGCTCTATTACTAAGCGGCTGTAATGACGATGACTCGGATGGCTATCGTCCTTTACAAGACTCACCAGCGGATACAACCGTAAAACCCATTAATCTAACCATCGCTCATATTAACGACCATCATTCACATCTAGAGCCTGAGGGCAAACAAAGCTTTGTCATTGATGGATCTACTTATCGTGCTGACCGAGGTGGTTTTGCACGTATTAAAACGGTCTTCAATGAGTTAGAAGCAACCTACGGAAATGGAAACTTCTTAAAACTACATGCCGGTGATGCCATTACAGGCACTCGTTACTTTAGCTTTTATAAAGGCAATGCTGACGCTGACATGATGAATACCATCTGTTTTGATGCGTTTAGCCTTGGTAATCACGAGTTTGATGAAGGTGACGAGGGCTTAAAGACATTTATTGATAGATTAAACGGTACCGAAGGCAATACGACCAATTGTAATACACCAATTTTAGGGGCAAACGTTAAGCCCGCTCTTGGCACTCCATTAGCTGCGAGCCAAGCGGATGATTACATTAAGCCTTATGTTATTAAAACCACCAAAGAGGGTGTGCAAGTGGGTATTATCGGGATAGACATTGCCGGTAAAACTAAAAACTCTTCTCGTCCTTTAAGTACAACTGAGTTCCTTGATGAGAAAACAACCGCTCAGAACTATATTAATGAGCTGCAGAATAAAGGCGTTAAGCATATTGTTTTATTAACGCATTACACCTATGACAATGACAAGCAGTTAGCCACTGAACTCTCAGGCGTAGACGTTATCATTGGCGGTGACTCTCATACCTTGTTAGGTGATTTCACACGCTACGGCGCCTCTGCAGATGATAATTTTGGCGCACAGGGTGAGTATCCTACTGTGACGTCCAATAAGGACGGTGATACTGTCTGTATCGGTCAAGCATGGGAGTATACAAAAGCGGTTGGCTTAATGGATATCAGCTTTGACGATCAAGGTAAAGTACTTAACTGTCAGGGCTCAGCCATTATTCCTGTGGCGGAAACGTTTGAGAAATACAACGAGTCAACATCTGCGTTCGAGCCATTAGATGCCCAAAACAATCAAAGCTTACTACAGCGTTTATTAGACGGTAAGGTAGATTTTTTAAGCAAAGACCTTATCGTACCATTTAAGGAAAATGAGCAAGCCGCTAGTGTGTTAGCAACTTATACCAATGCTCTAGATGATAATTTATCCAAGAAAATCGGACAGTCTAATCAAGCGCTATGTTTGGTGCGTGTTCCAGGCACCACACGCTCAGCAGACATTGCTGGATGTGAGGATACGGCTAACAGTGCTCGAGGCAGCGATATTGCGCAAGTCGTTGCAAAGGCATTCTTAGATGGTGCGTTACGTGCAGACTTCGCACTACAAAATGCAGGCGGCGTACGTACAACGATTCCAGCAGGCAACTTAACGTATAACGATGCTTATACCCTGCTGCCATTCGGTAATACACTGGTTAATCTTGATATCACCGGTCAACAAGTTATCGATACCTTAGAAGATGCAATTTCAAACCATTTAGAAATGGATGGCTCATCTGGCTCACATCCTTATGCCGATGGCTTGCGCTGGGACTTAGATTTAACCCAAGCTAAAGGCAATCGTGTTCGTAATGTTGAAGTGCGCGATCGTAAAACGGGTATGTGGTCTAATATTGATTTAAATAAAACCTATGTAATGGTCACCAATGACTATATTGCCGAAGGCCGCGACGGTTATACAACGCTAGGTCCTATCTTTGCCGATAAGAGCAAGGTTGAAGACACCAAGCTTTTATACACGCAGTCTTTTATTGATTATGTCAGCAAAGTGGGTACTATCGAACGTCCTCACCGTGATGAGTATTCTCATAAAACAGTCATTACCGCTGATGGAAAAATGCTTAATCCTTAATAAAGGATGTTTTTAGTCGATTAATACTCTATATGCAATAAAAAGCACCTGATTAAATCAGGTGCTTTTTATTAAACTCAAGTTAGATGAGCGCCTGTAAAAACCATTCGTAGTAAATAAAACGAATATAAAGGGCTTATTGTCCTGCTAAATTTTGATATTAACACCTAAAACTCATATCCAATAAAGAGCTTAGGGAAGATTAATAAGTAAGATTATGGCATAATATGGGCAAATGATAGTTACATTGCGGTGTTATACAAGGCGGTATAGATATGAGTCGAATGGTCAAACAGAACGGTTATGTAAAGCTTTATTTTCTTGGTGCGCTACTTGCCAGCTCATTGTTAGGCTGTCAGATATTGCCAAACTCTAATGCCAAACCTGCCGATCAGCAGCCGCTTACGCAAACCAAGATGGACAAGAAGGCCGCGACTAAGATTGCCGGTCTGTATATCAACCCAAGCCATCAGGTCATGAATAATGAATATCAGGGCGTGGTGATTGAGGTATCGACTCATGGCTTGTTGGTACCAGCCAAAGACATTACCATTACTATCGGCACTCAAGGTAACACCACCCCCAATTGCCAATATCAAGCCACTGCCAGTTTAATGGGTCATGATGCCTTACACGGTGTTGTTTATACTGCGCCGGTCAACAAGAACGCTACTTCACAAAGCGAAGAAGATGGTTTGGTATTCTTCCGCTTTAAAGACCACCTTCTATCTATAGACAGTAATAACCCACAGGCATTAACTCAGTATTGCGCGCAAGATGCCTCATTAAAAGGCGATTATCGTCGACTTAAATAGCCAATTTAAACCATCGAACCACTGTCTTGTTTCTGCCTTTGGCATGGAGGGTGTTTAGGGGATATAGATTTAGAAAGAGCGTCAATAAGACTAATAGCTAGGACAAGCGACTTTCTTGGCAGACTTGTTGATACATACCGTCTTATCATTTATCGTCGCTACCTCAGCAATCCCATCATTAAATACAAAGTAATTAGCACCCATATAGTTCACACTATAACGCTCTACATTCTTATCAGAATACTGGAAGGGAATGATGGTTTTATTCGCACCATTAATAAAGCCCCATTTGCCATTTTTTAGCGCGCCAGCAAGACCTTCACTAAAAGATCTGATTTCATCGTATACAAACGGAACAGCTACTTTACCTGTCTTAGTAATAAAGCCCCATTTCTTACCGTCATACACGCCTGCTAGGCCTTGTCTAAACCCATATACACCACCAAAATCTCCGTCAATACCTTCATACTTAGGCGGTATTACTTCTTTACCGTCCTTGTTTAAGAAGCCCCATTTGCCAGACTTAGACATAATAGGCGCCATACCCTCAGTCATGCCTTCAATGCTGCTATATTTGCTAGTAAATGGTAGCACTACCCTATTTGAGGTATCA
Organism: Psychrobacter sp. CX14; assembly: GCF_057396205.2. Lineage (NCBI taxonomy): Bacteria > Pseudomonadati > Pseudomonadota > Gammaproteobacteria > Moraxellales > Moraxellaceae > Psychrobacter > Psychrobacter sp. CX14. Next base: position 1,929,670 of record NZ_CM183187.1, read on the forward strand.
ATAATGCCATATTTACCATTTTTAGCCACCACAATACGACCTTCTGACACGTCATTGGCCCAAGATTCATCGTATTTGTCATTAGGATCAATTAAGTTGTCATAGATGGTGGGTACGACCAATTTACCTTGTGTATTCATATAGCCGACTTTGCCGTTTTTCTCTACTGCAAAGACGCCCTCACTAATCGTCCAACTGACGTAATCATATCCTTTTAGGTTTGCGACCGCCTTACCCTGTTTATTTAATAAAGCTTGGCGATTATAGTTTTTATCAGAACCAATAAAGTAGTTTTTGTCAGACGTACAGTCTATTTGTGCATACTTGGCTTTGGGTGGTTTACACTCTTCATAAGCCTGAGCAGGCAATGCAATAAATATACCGCCTAATATAGCAAATAAAGGGATGAGCTTAATAAAGGAAGAGGACGTTTCTGGCATGGGACAAACTCCTTTTGGAGGTGAGAGCATGAGGGAAATATGATTAGTTTTATTAATTTTATAGTAAAAATTTTATTAACCTTGGTTTAATTAAACAAAGTTTTTTGATAATCGTCAATAATAAAACCACCAAAGGGCAATTCATCTTCTAATTGGTATATAGATACTCTAAAAGCTATAGAACCGGCCCCATGGTTGCCACAATGTTGTTCCAAATTCGGTAATATAACGGCCAGTCTCTGACCTGTGCACTGCTGACCTCGTCAGAGTCTTCAATATATTGATATTGACGTTTGACGATTTCAGCGGTTAGGCCTTGATCATAAAAAAGCATGTTATTTTCATAATTCAAATCAAAACTGCGTAAGTCTAAATTGGTCGAGCCGATGAGACTAATCTGACCGTCAACTGTAAGTGTCTTAGCGTGTAATAGTCCAGGCTTATATTCATAGACTTTTACGCCAGCTTCTAGCAACTGATAGTAATAACTGTGACTGGTGGCGGCGACAATAAAGGAGTCATTCTTTTTGGGGAATATCATCGTCACCTCTACCCCACGATAGGCAGCAGCGCATATCATGTTAATCAGGGTATGGTCAGGCACAAAATAAGGGGTTGAGATAATGAGACTGTGCTGAGCTTGACTCATCAAGGTACTTAAAAACTGCGGCGTTGTGCCTTGACGCTGACTGGGACCATCGGCGAATACTTGTGCCGGATAGCCATATTGCTGCGGATTAATGATATAAGGGAAGCTATCAAGAGGTGTCTCTGGATTCTCCATTAGCCAATCTCTGGCAAATAACATCTGATTTTGAGCAACCACTGGGCCTTCTACCCTTAGCATAATATCGACCCAAGGCGCGTACTTTGGCTTAACCCGAAACTCAGGGTCGGCGCTATTACGGCTACCCACATAACCAATCTTGCCATCGATAACAGTAATCTTGCGGTGATTACGCAAATCAATACGGCTAAATAAGATAACCTTTATGATATTACTAATCGGTAGAGCAACACTCATCTCAACCCCAGCATCTTTCATACGCTGCCAAAGATTAGAGCGTATTAAGTGGCGTGACCCCATTCCATCTGCCATCGCTCGGCATTTGACTCCACGCGTTGCCGCACGAATCAAGGCTTCGGCAACCGCTGTACCCATACCATCCTCTAACCAGATGTAGTACATTACATGGATATGATCGGTAGCGGCATCAAAGTCGGCAATCATTCGTTCTTGCGTTGCCTTTGCATCTGCCATTAACTCTGCCTTGTTACCTAAGGTGGTCTTAAATCCTGTCACTGCAGAGGCATAGGCCAAGGCAGGTTGATGTTCTCGTTTCACTACCTCTTTTAGAGTACTGTCGTTGCCAAAAATATCCGGAAAATTGTCATATAGCTGCTGTTTAATATGATCGTTGCGATAATTAAAGTTAAGCCCTAAATGCACCTCACCGAACATCCAATATACAATCACGCCTGCATAGGGCAAGATAAACAGAACCACCATCCAAGCAAGGCGCGCCGGTGATGATAAGTCATGACGGGCCAGTACCCGTAATGAGATAACTAGCCAAAGCAGAAAATGTAAGGTTAATAGGAGGTTTAGTAACATAAATAACGCCTAAGTAAAAGTAAACAAAGTTTTTTATACCTATTATAGGATATTCATAGGCTTAAGAAGCCTCTTATTATTAACCTATGCCTACTTTGTATATGTATATGTCAGATATGAATTTATAAAAGACCTGAAGCATAGGTACTATAAGGCCATGATTTTTATTTATCTAAAGGCATATTAATTATGTACAAATACACTCATGCGGACCAAGCCATGGTTGACGAGCGAGTTGAGCAATTTCGCGATCAAACTCGTCGTTTCCTAGCGGGAGAATTACCCGAAGAGCAATATTTGCCACTGCGCCTGCAAAATGGCCTATATATCCAGCGTCATGCGCCCATGTTACGTATCGCCGTACCTTATGGCCTTATGGCAAGCTACCAAATTCGTAAGCTTGCAGAGATTACTCGTAAATATGACCGCGGTTATGGACACTTTACCACACGTACTAACTTACAATTAAACTGGCCGAAGCTTGAAGAAGTGCCTGATATCCTAGCTGAATTGGCTTCGGTACAGATGCATGCGATTCAAACATCTGGTAACTGTATCCGAAATACGACTACTGATCCTTATGCAGGCGTTAATGCCAATGAGATTGAAGACCCCCGTCCTTATTGCGAAATTATCCGTCAGTGGTCAACTTTCCATCCTGAATTTGCCTTCCTACCGCGTAAGTTCAAAATTGCGGTGATTGGTACTTATGAGGACCGTGCAGCCACTCAGGTCCATGATATCGGTTTACACGTGATAAAAAATGAAGAAGGTGAGATCGGCTTTGAGGTGATTGTTGGTGGTGGTCTAGGTCGTACCCCCATTATCGGTAAAACCATCCGTGAATTTTTGCCGCGTCAGCATCTATTAAGCTATTTAGATGCCATCTTACGTGTGTATAACTTACATGGACGTCGTGATAATAAATATAAAGCCCGTATCAAAATCCTAGTAGACAGTATGGGCGCTAGGGAATTTGGCAAATTAGTCGAAAAAGAGTGGGAATCCTTCACCAAAGATGGGCCTTTGACGCTGACCGAAGACAACTTTGACACTGCCAAAAGCTACTTCCCAGAATTTGATTATGACAATATTGATGAGCTAGCGAGCAAAACTGAGCTTAACAAGCATTTGCAAGAAAAGGCCTTTGCTGACTGGTATTCTCGTAATACGGTCGCTCATAAAGTGGCAGGCTATCGGGCAGTCATAGTGTCCTTAAAGGCAGGACTGGTAGACGGTAAATATGTACCGGCAGGTGATGTCACGGAGTATCAACTTGATCGCATTGCCGATCTTGCTGATAGCTATAGCTTCGGTGAAATTAGAGCAACCCATCAACAAAACTTAGTTTTTGCTGATGTAAAAGAGACCGATCTATATGCACTATGGGAGGCATTAACTGAAATCAATCTTGCGCGTCCAAATATTGGTACTTTAACCGATATGATTGTTTGTCCAGGTTTTGATTTGTGCTCGCTGGCGAACGCCACCACTTACAACATCGCTGAGCAAATCGAGAAGCACTTTGATAACTTAGATTATCTGTATGACTTAGGTGATATTCAGCTCAATATGTCTGGCTGTATGAATGCCTGCGCTCATCACCATGTTGGCGATATCGGTATCTTGGGTGTCGATAAAAAAGGCGAACATTGGTATCAAATAAGCCTAGGTGGTAGCTCGAAGAAGGACACCCGTCTTGGCAACATCCTTGGTCGCTCAGTTGCGACAGAAGAGGTCGCGCCAACACTTGAGAAAATTTTAAACGTCTATACCGATCAGCGTCATGTCGAGGGCGATAGCACCGAGCCTTTTGCTGACTTCGTACAACGTGTGGGTATCAAACCCTTCAAGGAGGCAGTATATGGGTAATTATCATGTCTTAAATAATGACGCTGTCAACATAACCTCTGACGACAGCTGGTATGCCATCGAGACGCCTGAGCTTCCAGAGTCTGTGGCGATCAAAAGCATCCATCTCAGTGAGCTACTTCATAAAGAAGAGCGCTTAGATGTGATACTGCCTTTTAATGAAGTGGTTGGGTCACGAGAAAATGCTAAATCAGCTAGCTCAAGTATGCCGACAGGCTTATTAAGTGAGCTATTAGCTTTAATTGCAACGCGCTCAAGTCGTATAGGTTTATGGGCGGATACTGATGTCAGTACTGAGCAGCTTGATGATTTACTACAAGCTTGCAAAGACGCGGACCGCACACTGCTTCATAATCTTGACTTAATTGTCTTATATCAACCCTCTTTTGTTGATGGACGAAGCTTTAGTCAGGCCCGCCATTTACGTCAGCAAGGTTTTACAGGTGAAATTCGTATCACTGGCGACTTTGGCCTTGATCAAATCGCCTATTTAAAGCGTGCTGGCGTGGATACTTTTGTCATTGCTGATGATAAGCTGACAGAGAATATTGAGTTCCTATTTAGCGCTCTCCCCTCCTCATACGACGGTAGCGTAGCCAGTCAATTACCCATGTTTAGATAAGCGTTTGGTTTGAATAAGCGCTTGTCTTTTACCATACAGCACTAAACATTTAAATTTGTCCATATTAAGGGACTACTATGTCACAGCCTACATTGACTCAAAGCTTGGATATTGATGATTATAATCATCAGTTGCAAGGCAAAACACCCACTCAGATTGTAGAGTGGGTAGCAGAGCATGCAGAGAATCCAATATTGACGACTAACTTTCGTCCCCATACCGCTGCTATTTTGCATTTGGTTACTCAAGTTATTCCCGATATTCCTGTGCTATGGGTAGATACGGGATATAACGTAGACCCTACTTTGGAATATGCACAAAGAGTTACAGATTTATTAAAGCTGAATCTGCATGTGCGTCATCCAGAAGAAACTGAGCGATTACAGCAGTTTCGCCGTGAAGGTATTCCGACACCTAACGATGATGATCATGAGCTATTTACTAAGCTGGTAAAAATTGATCCTTTCCAAAAAGCATTGGATGAGTTCAAACCAGATACTTGGATAACCGGTATTCGAGGTGATCAAACCGATTTTCGTAAATCGCTTGATATCTTAAGTCGCAGTTCTCAAGGTATCCTAAAGGTGGCGCCTATCTATCATTGGTCAAAACAAGATCAGTTGGATTATATTGCCAAACATGGTTTGCCGGATGAAAAGCGTTATTTTGATCCGACCAAAGTAGAAGAGAACCGTGAGTGTGGTCTACATACTCAGCTGTAATTTCTTTTACTGTGCTATAACCTCTCTTACTGTATTGTATAAAAAGCTGCTTAACCCAAGTTAAGCGGCTTTTTTTATCATTATGTCCCGTCCTAAAATAAGTTTACGAAAAGGAAGCTTATAAATGGACAAAGCAGAAAGATCAAGGATTAAACGAACACAGAAAGATTACACACTAGGCTTTAAATTAGCTGTGGTAGGGCAAGTAGAAAAAGGCGACATGACCTACAAACAAGCCCAAAAGCACTATGGCATACAAGGACGTAGTACCGTCCTAACTTGGCTTAGGAAACATGGTACATTAGACTGGAATACACCGCCAAAGAGCCTAAGAATGCCACACAAAGAAACCCCAGCCCAAATCATAAAAAGACTTGAGCGACAACTGGCTGATGAAAAAAAACGTACGCTACTACTTGGCAAGATAGTTGAAGCGCTAGAGAGTACAAACGGAGTCAACAAAATAAAAAAGTCACCTACGACATCCTCTGGCAACTCAAAGAAGACAAGCAAATGAGTCTAGCCGAAGGATGTCGTATATTAAACATCAGCCCTCAAGCTATTTACCAGTATCGGGAGCGTCGTTATAAAAGAGCGCAAGAGCTATCTTGTATCAAGCAGTGGGTACAAGACTATCGAATGTTTATGCCTCGATTAGGTGGCAGAAAGCTATACTGGCTGATCAAACCTAAACTTATCGCACAAAAGATAAAGATGGGTCGTGATGCATTCTTTGACTATCTACGAGTGCACAAACTATTAGTAAAGCCTAGACGAAGCTATACTAAAACGACGTTTAGCAAGCACTGGATGAAAAAGCATCCTAACTTAACGAAAGACGCACCAGCGCCTGTCAGACCAGAACAAACCTTAGTTGCAGATATAACCTATGTGCGCTCAAGGCAAGGTACGCATTATCTATCTTTAGTGACAGATGCTTATTCAAGACGAATTATGGGCTATCATGTCAGTGATACGATGCCAGTTGGTGAAGTGGTTAAAGCATTAGATATGTCGGTTAGATCAAGATGCTATCAGCATGATGCCATTCATCATTCTGATAGAGGTTTACAGTATTGTGCTAAAGAGTATCAAGACGTGCTTGAGAAGAACAACATTAGACCGTCTATGACAGATGGCTATGACTGTTATCAAAATGCTTTAGCTGAACGCGTTAATGGCATTTTAAAGGATGAGTTTTTAATTCATCAGTGTAATACGTTAGATGAGCTAAGAGTGCTCGTTGATGAGTCGGTTTATATTTATAATCATATGAGACCGCATTTAAGTTTGAATATGAGAACGCCTTTCGAGTTTCATCAAAGTTATGGGTGTTCTGCATAGAAAAAACCAGATACACGGGGTATCTGGCTTGTTTTAAATCATCAACCTATTTTAGGACGAGACAATAAATTCATAAAATAGCTTAGTTAATAGCCTGTTATGACAATCTTGAATTAAGTAATATCAAATCCTTCCATACTTGTTGGCGGCTAATACGCCATAATGAGGGCATCTTATAATAAACAGTATACCGATTATGAATACCTTTCCTTTGTTTTTCAAACTAACAGATCAGCCCGTATTAATTGTGGGTGGCGGCGAAGTCGCTCAACGTAAAGCAGACCTGCTGTCACGTGCCGGCGCGCATATAACTATTGTTGCGCCAGAGATTAGCCATGAGATTCGTGAGCTACTTAATGATGACAAGCACCAGCTCATTACTGCCGAATACGATAAGCAGTATCTAACCGGCAAGCGTATTGTCATAGCGGGTACAGACGATGAGGCCTTAAATCACCAAGTATATGCCGATTGTAAGGCGCTAAACATACCTGTTAACGTGGTCGATACGCCGCCACTATGTGACTTTATCTTCCCAGCCATTGTTGATAGAAGTCCAATTGTGATTGGGATATCGTCTAACGGTAAAGCGCCAGTACTTACTCGCCTAACACGTGCCCGCTTAGAGACCTTAATTCCACAAGGCTACGGAAGATTAGCCAAGCTCGCTGGTGATATGCGCGATGAGGTAAAGTCTAAGATTCCGACGCTTACTGGTCGTCGTCAGTTTTGGGAAAAAGCATTTGAAGGTAAAGTCAGCGAGCTTATGTTTGCCGGTCGTACTTCGGATGCAAAGCAAGCACTAAAGCAACAGCTAGAGCAAACCCATCAGCAGTTATCAAATAAGCAAGACGATGGCGAGCAAACTAAAGTGCAGCCTGTGGGTGAAGTGTACATCGTTGGTGCAGGTCCTGGTGATCCTGAGCTTTTGACCTTCAAAGCTTTACGCTTAATGCAACAAGCCGATATCGTTTATTATGATGCGTTGGTATCCGCTGAGGTGCTTGATTTATGCCGACGTGATGCTGATAAAGTCTTTGTTGGTAAAAAACGCAGCAATCATGCGGTGGCTCAACAAGGCATTAATCAACTCATGATCAATGCAGCGCAATCTGGTAAGCGTGTGGTGCGCCTAAAAGGAGGTGACCCGTTTGTATTTGGACGTGGCGGTGAAGAAATACAAGCGCTACGTGCAGCAAATATTCCCTATCAAGTCGTACCTGGTATTACCGCAGCCGGCGCCGCCGCTTGCTATACTGGTATACCGCTTACCCACCGTGATCACTCACAATCGGTGCGTTTTGTCACAGGCTTCTTAAAATCTGGAGAGCCTAATAATGGCTTTGACTCATTGACTAATCCCAATGAGACAATAGTGTTTTATATGGGACTACATTCAATCGAGCGCTTAACAAAAGGATTAATGGATGCAGGACGAGATGCTGATACCCCTATCGCCATCATATCCCAAGCCAGCCTTCCGACACAGCAAGTCGTGACGGGCACACTTCAAGACATCGTTGCCAAACATGACGCCAATCCCCTACCTACCCCTGCTCTGCTAATCGTCGGTGAAGTGGCAAAACTGCATGATGAGTTGGCGTGGTATGGTGAGCACATTGCGGATACGGATCAGCAGGCACATGCGCTAAATATGGTTTAAAGTCTTAGCTATACTGCTAAAACAAGAAACGCCTTTTAATTTAAATTAGAAGGCGTTCCATAATATGTTTTTCTTAATTTCAAAATTAAGTTTTATCTGTATTTTCAATCAAAAGTTTAGACATATTTTTAAGGCATTAAATTAATGAATTGATAATGCACCTTCTACTTATTAACGCAATACGACTGTCTTGGAAACACAAAACCACCAATTATAAAACTACTAATACCACCTATACCAGCCATCGCCAATGCAATAAAGATTAGATCTGAAAAACCTTCCAGTAAAGGAATCGCATTCAAATAGCTTGATACAATTATTAAAATCACTGAATACAGAGCGCAAACTACAGCACCAATGATAAAGAGTTCAATCCATTTAGAAGGATGATTAAGAATGGTTTTGCGCTTAAGCAGTATCATCGCAGTGATAAGTGAAGGAATAAAGCCAATCACTGATCCACCAATGAATGCAAACGGTAGCACTGCAAACCAAGGGTACATGGCTATTAATGAAATAACTAACCATAGCACCAGCCCACCTACTCCACCACCTAATAGCGCATAACAACTAATAATGCGCGAGCTTTCACTGATTGTATTATAATTAAATATTTCAACTGATCTTATGTTAGAGGGTGTTTTATCCACACTGGTTTTAAGTAGGTTAATAGTTCTTGCTGACCCATCGATAGAATTTCTATTTTCGACAGATTTATCCTTAAGCGTTGATTTCTTGGTTGTAGCGGATGACATCGTTATTCCTCAGTATTAAATGATTGCTTCTATCATTAGATGATGTTTTTATACTAACTGTCTAATTTGAATTAATCATGGAAATACGAAGAAAATATACTACAATTAGGTTTAAACAAATTAAAATTAAACCAAACACCATAGCGAAGTGACCTCAGCACTTCGTGCTACATATAGCGGATCATTTTCATCTTGGCTTTTACTATGCGTCGGTTCAGTATCTAGTCGATATTTTACTGTCAATCCAGCCTCTTCAAACCAACCTAATAACTCTTCACGCGTTCGTAATTTAAGGTGCTCTGCTAAATCAGACAGAACCAACCAAACCTCGCCATTTTCTGCTAGGTGCTGCTTTGCACCCATCAAAAACCCACGTAGCATGGTACTGTTCGCATCATAAATAGCATACTCTAATGGTGAGCTTGGCTTAGCCGGTATCCAAGGTGGGTTACAGACGATTAAGTCGGCAGCAGGCGCATCTGTTGGGAATAAGTCCGCCTGTTGCAATTGCACGTTCGCTAACTCTAAACGATTCAAATTATCCTGAGCGCAGTCCAACGCTCGAGGGCTTAAGTCCGTCGCTATGATCTGATTAAAGCCACGTTTGGCAAGTACAATGGCCAGTAATCCTGTGCCAGTACCAATGTCATAAGCAATATTACGACTGTCAGGTAGCGGTGCATCAAGCAGCAATTGCACATATTCTTGGCGAGTGGGTGCAAACACACCATAGTGCGGGTGAACCGATACCCCCAAGGCTTTAACAGGTACACCTTTTTTACGCCACTGCGCTGCACCTAATGCCCCTTGTAACTCGCGTAAAGACAATACGCACGATTCATTCAGTTCACCAAAAGCAGCAGTACATGCAGCACTCACATCAGGCGTGCGGCGTAATTGACTAATATATCCAGCATCCAACTGTAAAAGCAGACGGCTTAATATTCGAGAGCGCTGACTTTGAGCCAAACGATTTTTATGGAATAGATTCGGTAAAGCCTCTGAATCTAAAGTCTGATTTGAACCACTTTCATTTTGAGCCGCTTTTTTGGCTGCTTTCTCACTTTTGCGCAGCTCATTACGGTCAATACGTCTTTGTAGCGCTTGAATAAGCTGTTTAGCGTTTTGAAAATCACCTCTCCATAGCATAGACGTGCCAGCATTCGCTAAGCGATAAGCCTCACCTGCTGTTGTCGTATCATCAATAATTACCATACGTTTTGGTGCATCATAGCCGCTTTGCGATAGCCAGCGTGCTTGATGCTCTGATCCGTTCTCTTGCCACTTTACATACTGCTTTGTTGGTTCTAACACTTATTATGCCTTTCACTTATTAATTTGATGGCCATATCATACACTATTGACGAGCCAACTTCGCAACACCAGAAGGTAAGTATTCAAAATTGTTAGCAACCTTCTTATAAAGATGTTAAGAAATAGCATATCAACTTCTTAAAGCTGCTTATAAGCCTGCTTAAAACTATTTATGGTATGATTATTTCATCCTAAATCTTTTGTTGATTAAGTCATCCTCTAAACTACTTAAGCGTTGTAATACTCTATATGTCAAAGTCCACCGAACCGTCTACCCCTCCAAAACCTTTAACCATACTGCACACCTCAGACTGGCATTTAGGTCGTCGCTTATATGGTCAGATGCGCTATGAGGAATTTGAGGCTTTTTTAGCATGGTTAGAAGACTCAATCAGCCGCTATCAAGTCGATGTTCTTATTGTCGCAGGTGATATATTCGATAACATGACACCGAGCAATCGAGCACAATCGCTGTATTATGAATTTTTGGGACGGGTTGCGCATTCAGTCTGTCAACATATCATCATCGTTGCAGGCAATCACGACTCCCCTACCTTTCTTGATGCGCCCAGCAATATATTAAAGTTCTTAAATGTGCATGTCGTCGGAACAGCTTGTGAGGATTTAGAAGCCGAGGTGTTGACCCTCAATGATAGCGAAGGCACTCCCTGTTGTATCATAACTGCTGTCCCTTATCTGCGTGATCGTGATGTGCGCAGTAGCCGTGCTGGTGAATCTGATAGTGATAAAGACAGCAAAGTCATTGAAGGTATCAAAGCCCATTACGATGGCGTGGCAGAAATTGCCAAAGCCCAACAAGATAAGCTTACTGAACAATACCAACGTCATATTCCGATTATTGCTACCGGTCACCTGTTTGCATCAAATGGACGTACCACAGATGATGACGGAGTTCGCAATTTATACGTTGGCTCATTGGGTAAAATATCAGCTGATATGTTTGCAGACTGTTTTGATTATGTGGCGCTTGGTCATTTGCATGTACCACAACGTGTCGGTGGACGTGAGCACATTCGATATAGTGGTTCGCCGATTCCAATGGGTTTTGGGGAGGCTCGCCAACAAAAGCAAGTTTTATTGATTCGGTTTGGCGACTCGATAGATGAGCGTTTTGAGGATAGTCAACAGTTAACAACTAAGCCAAATGAAACTGTTATCACACCAGTTTTACAAACATCTACGTCAGAAATATCTACTTCTGAAACGCGCTCAAAAACATCGGTTAAGCCTAAACTTAAAAATCAAGACGCTCTATTTATTGATGATTTGTTTGCAGGTCTTGATGATGAACTTAATGAAAGTGAAAACGAGCAAGATAATACCGATAAATTGTCTGAAGAAATCCCGACTGAAACTATTACAACTGATCCAGCTAATGTAGATAGTTTTTATATAGATAGCTTTGATACAAATGGCATCGATTCGCCTACTCTTGTTTATCACGATCACGATAAGCAGATGCAGATTACCTCTATACCCATCCCTACTTTTCAAAAGTTAATGCAGATTAAAGGAGATATGACTCATATTGAGCAGTCCATAAATGCGCTACCGAAAGATGAGGTTATATGGTTGGAAGTTATCTATGAAGGTAATGAAATCGTTAGTAACTTTAAAGAATTAGTAAGCGAGTTGATTGAAGATACATTACTGGTAGCGCTTAAAACCCCCAATCCCAATAATTATAATAAAGTTTTAGAAGCTCAAGATAGCACTGAGACGCTACAGGACCTGAATGTGATGGAAGTTTTTGAGCGCTGTATGACGGTGCATGATATCTCTGAGTCACAAAAGGATGAGCTTCGGGATGCTTATCAGCAGATATTGCATGAAGCGACTCATGAGGATGTTAATTCGGGTGAGGTTTGAATTGAGTAAGACGTATTTAAACAGTCAAATCTTCAAGAAAACTAATTAACGCTTATCAACACCGCATCTAGTCGTCTTAAATACTCTTAACTCGTAAATAACACCCTGATGGTTTATCCTATAAAACCCCAACCAATATAAACATACATACAGGTTGTAAAATTTGGATATGCTATGAAACCGCCCTTTACCCTCACCAATACCATGCTTAATCAAATCGTGCTAATCTCACAACAGATAGGACGATTAGAAGTAGCCTATGAAAGGCAACTGCACCTAAGAAAAGACAATCGTCTGCGTTCTATTCAGTCTTCATTAGCCATAGAAAATAACTCATTAACACTAGCGCAAGTGACTGATATTATCAACGGTAAACGGGTGCTTGGCAACCCTAAAGAAATTCAAGAGGTTAAAAACGCCTATGATGCGTATGAGCAAATCTTAAACTTTGACCCTTATAGCATCAATGATTTTTTAACCGCACATGGGATGATGACAAAGGGCTTGGCAGATTATTCAGGGGAATGGCGACAAAGCGATATTGGCATCTATGACAGTTCAGGCAACCTTATCCATATGGGAGCACGCCCACAGTTTGTCCCTAAGCTCATGACGGATTTATTTAACTGGGCAAAAACCGAGGACACGCCTATTTTAATAAAAAGTGCGGTGATGCACTATGAAATTGAAGTCATACATCCCTTTAGTGATGGAAATGGACGCATGGGTAGGTTGTGGCAAACCGTATTATTAAGTCTTCAAAACCCTGTGTTTGCATGGTTGCCAGTAGAGACGATTGTCTATGAAAACCAAGCACAATATTATAGAGTACTAGGGCTCGCAGATAAAGCCAATAACTGCACTGTGTTTATTGAGTTTATGCTTGATGCTATTTTGAATATGGTCAATGCCTACACTAATGAGGGTACTGATAAAGACGTTAGCTATAATCCTGATAACGCCAAAACCACTGATGTGAGCGATAAATCGGTAGAAATGAGCGATAAGAATGATGATTTGAGCGATAAAGATAGCGAAATGGGCGATAAAGTTGATATAGTGAGCGATAAATTAAGTAAACTGACTGACAACGAAAAACAAGCCTATTTGTTGATTAGCGAATTCTTACAGACAAATTCGAGTATTAGTAATAGTGACGCTCAAATCTTGATACGCAAATCCGCCTCTACCGTCAGACGCTACCTAAACGCTTTAGTTCAGCAAGATTTATTAGTCGCCAGCGGCGAGCGCAAAGCTAGAAAATATCGTTTGCCCCATCAATTTTAATATCACCAGCAATAACATAAGAATGCAAACTTGGGTATTGATATTAACTTAGATTTTGGTCAAAGAAAGTCGAAAAGTGAGATGGTGGATGCGGATTAAAGTTAATTATAGTTCCCGTAGGGTGCGCCCCGCGCACCTTTTACATAATAAAATTTATTACTTGTTAAACGTATTTTAAGTAGATTAGTTTGGAATGTCCGACCATTCATAGGTTTATTTAAATTGGGAGTTATCCTACTGGTTGGGGGTGCAATGGTATGATGGACAGTTTAGATATGGATTACGAATGAAGCTGATATAATTAATCTGCTGGGCTGAAAGCCCAGCTTAATGTTGCTAAATTTTATTCATAGGCTTTAACTTTAATGCTATAATTAACACAGCTCAAAATAACGTCAACAATTTAACAAATTGTAAAGTTATTATTTATGAGCTTGTCACACCATATGACAGCTATGTGTCGTACTGGCTCAAAAGTACGATATGCATAAGTGGCGACCTCGGTCAACGCTTAAGTAAGCTAGCTCATAGATTGCGTGTAGCACTTTTGCCCTTGCTACCATACACTCAAAAGGACGAAATAATATCAAATGGTGATGACATGGCAGGTATATCGAAATCAGTTTTACTGTTAAATAAACTCATCGAACCACTTACATGGCTCGAAAGAGTGGTGCTGATAAACGGCGCACTATCGCTAACAGCTCCTTTTGTTACAGAAATATACATATTTGTAGCAGTATTGATAACAATTGCGCACGCATTTGTGTTAATATATAACAGTGAAATAATCCGTATCAAAATCGCAGATTTAGTGGCAATAGCTCAAAATAACGTCAACAATTTAATAAATTGTAAAGTTATTATTTATGAGCTTGTCACACCATATGACAGCTATGTGTCGTACTGGCTCAAAAGTACGATATGCATAAGTGGCGACCTCGGTCAACGCTTAAGTAAGCTAGCTCATAGATTGCGTGTAGCACTGCACCTTCGTCATAACTGTCTAGTGATTAGACCTTTTACATAAACTATTTTCATATAAATTAAATATAGTTTTTTGCAAAAGGTTTGGTTAAATAGAAGCAAGGGAGACTGTTATGACAGACAAGGTTAAATTCTCATCTTACGTTCGTAAACACTTCAAAGAACAACTCAAATTATTATCTAAAAATAAGCTCAAAGCTGATAATATCTACCATTCTAATTATATATCTATCAATGACTATAAACATTCTTTTAATGATTCTACTTTAGACGCTATATGCATTAAGTTAGCTAAGTGTCAATATCATTGTGAGTCACTAACACCTATCATACTTCCAAAAACTAATTGTCTTAGAAAATCATCTTTGACGGTAGAGAATACACGTCTGGTTTGTGTTCCTTCAGTACAAGATAGAGTCCTACAACGACTATTTATTCAATACCTTAAAGCTTACTATAAAAAAATTTATAATAAGTTTTGTGAGTTTGACCATGCCTTAAATAAAGATATTAATACAAAGACTATTGACATATTTAATGATAGTGGACAACTATCAAAAAAAACTATATATGGAATACGTAAGGCTTTAGATGATGTCATAGAATATCGGAACAAGTATAAATACGTCTTAAAAGCTGATGTAGTTAAATTCTTCGATAATATTAATAGAGAAATTGCTGTCACGAAATTTGAAAAGGAATTCTTAGGTCTAACAGAAGATAAGGAGCTAGTAGATATATTCAAAAGTTTCGTGTATTGCGATGCGAAGTTAGAATACGGAGACAGAAAGCATGAGAAATTAATTCAAACATATCTGAATGAGCTTGCTGGTAAAGGTGTGCGTCAAGGTATGCCTATCGCCTCATTATGTTCTTCGATGTACTTGCACGAATTCGACAATCTGATAGTTAAGAATAATATTCCATACATACGATACGCAGATGACTTTTTAATTTTTAGTGATTCCTATAATAAAGCTAGTCAACTAAAAGAACATGTGCAAACTAACCTAAGAAATATTGGTTTAGCTATCGAGAAAAATTATGGTGAATCAAAGACAGAAATTCACGGTAATAAGCAGCGCTTTTCCTATCTAGGATTTGATATAGCATACTCTTCTAAATTAAATACATATCAAAGACATATACCACAACCAGTTTTTGATAGAGCGATAGGTAGGATCAATAGCTTTGACTCAATAACTAAAATAAAACGAGCGTTTGGACATCGTGCAAACTATTTGGACTTCAGTGACTATCTTAATTCGTTAATTTCAGGTTATACAAACTTTTACAGCAAGGAATTAGCTGTAAATGGTAAGAAATTTGATAGAGAGCTAAACAAAGCTTCTAAGATGGCTAGAAAAAAATTAATTACAGATAACTTAAATATAGAATTTGAAAAAATTGGTTCGAATAGTAAGAAGATGTTCTTTTTTGGTGTGAAATAAGAATTCAAACCGTAGGGCGCACCCTATCAACCACTAACAAAGTAGCTATATTAAATAACCTTTGAGTTATAAGCTAACGTCAAATCGAAGGAGCGGTTTAGCCTCGATTGTAGTGTATATCCTTGTTAGCTTACAGGGTGCGAGCACTTAGCTAGAGGCGTTATCGCTGAGTCAGGAACGACTCTGGCTTTAGTGCTCGCCCCTGTAAGATGACAAGATAGGAACGGAAAGCGAGATTAGCTACCAATCCTGATTAACTTCAAAGCACCCTTTTAACTTCTAATTTCAAATATTATTTATAAGACACCATCATGCGCCTAATGGAACTACGACTTAAAAATTTGAATTCCTTGAAGGGCGAATGGCGTATCGACTTTAGCGATTCGGCGTTTGTGAATGAAGGAATTTTTGCCATTACGGGGCAGACGGGTGCGGGTAAGACCACTATTTTGGATGCCATTTGTTTGGCGCTGTATGGGGCGACCCCTCGCCTTGGTGAGATTACGTCGACCAATGATGTGATGACACGGCAAACGGGGGAATGTTATGCCGAAGTGGTAATTGAGTTGAACGGGGCGCAGTACCGATGCCGTTGGGGTCAACGCCGAGCGTATGGTAAGTCTGATGGTAATTTGCAAAGTGCGACACATGAAGTGGCTAAGGTTAACCTTAATGACCCTTCAAAAGGAGATGAAATATTAGAAAGCTCTATTACGAAGACTAAGAAAAAAATTATTGAGCTGACGTCAATGGACTTTTCGCAGTTTACCCGCTCTATTTTGCTGGCACAGGGCAGTTTTTCAGCATTTTTAAAAGCAAAAGCGGACGAACGTGCTGATATTTTAGAGAAGATTACCGGCACCGAAATTTATGCTGATATCTCTAAAAACGTGCATGAGAAGTTTCGTATCGAGAAAGAAGAACTTGAGCGGATGCAAGCGGTGGCAAATAGTTTGTCGCTGTTAGATGCCAATACCGAGGCGGAGTATCGAGAGACGATTGGCACTAAGAGTGGTGAGCTAGATAGTAAGAAAGCCACGCAGGCAGGGTTTGAGGCGCAAATTAAGTGGCTGGATGCGGTTGCGGATTTGCAAGCTAAGCAAAGACAGTATCAGCAAGATGTGCAGAATGCTGAGCAAGCGAAGTTGGAATTTACTGCGGATGCCAAACGTTTGGATAAGGCGAATAAGGCGCTTGAGATTAGTAATGATTTTAATCAACTGGTGATCTATCGTCAGCAATTGGAAAGTGTAAAATCAGACCAGCATCAATGTAAAAAAGATTTGACGGAGGCTGAGGGTCAGCTTAGCCAAAATAAAGTTGATTTAGACCATGCCCTATCAGCTGAGCAAAAGGCGTCTGATCAGTATGAGAAAGCACAACCTCTAATTGGTGATATAAGGGGACTCAATGGTCAAATTTTGCAGACTCAACAGCGTTTGGATGACCAAAAGACTCGTTATGATTCGCTGACCACCAATATTGATGCGTTAAATGCTTCTATAAATACATCTAAAATTAATCAAGCGCAATTGCAGACTCAGCTGGATCAAGCAACCGATTATCTTGCTACTCACTCGCATCATGAGCAACTTGTCAGCCATATTGAGTCATTTCATCAGCTTGGGAAGCAGATTAAAAGCTTGTTAAGCAATAATGCGGATAAGGCGTTAAATAGAAGTCAGACGTTGAGTGACTTGGCGCAGTTAACCCAGAAACTTCAAACGCTAAAGAGTAGCCAGCAACAAGCGGATGCTCAAATTGAACGTAAAAAACAAGAGGTTGAATCTTTAAAGGCACAACATCGTAATTTATTACAAGGGCAAACTGTACAATCGCTACGTCATCAACTAAACCATATCGAACAAAGTGACAAACAGCTTAGTGAAATTCGTGCGCAATTTAGTCAAATAGGTGAGCTTACCTCACAAGTGCAAGCGTCTCTTTCTTTGCTACCGAGTAGTCAAGCCAAGATTGATAAGTTTCAGCAGCGTATTGAGACGAATGAACAAACGCTAGATAGACTGAATACCGAGTATGAGGATAAAAAGAGCAATTTAGAGCTATTGCAACAAGTCGCTAAGCTTGAAGATTTTATTGATTTGTTGCAACACGATGAACCTTGTCCGCTGTGTGGGTCGCTTGAGCATCCTTATGCGAGCAATCATCCGTTGTTAGAAAACACGTCACAAGATGGTTTGGATAAGCCCTCACCCATTGCTGAACTTAAAAACCGTTTAGCTGAATTATCGATTGAAATTAAGGATATCGAGAGGCTTATTGCTGAAGATAAAATTAATTTGGCAACTTCAAAAAATGAGCTGAACGGATATCAAAAACAGTTGAGTGAGCAGTTAGCTCAAGTATCAAAATTAGTCGTTGATAATGCATCACAGATAGCGACCTTTAAACAACGATTAAATAACGTTAGCCCTAAGCTTGTAGAGATTTTTGATAAATATTCATTAGTGACGCAACTCAATGAATCGCAAAAGACTTTGGAAGCTGATTTAAATAAGCCTGATTTTGATAAACCTGCTAGTGATATCTCTAACAAAGCGCTAATAAATATTAAAGCGACAGCCGATGACTTGATATCACTATTGCAAAGTGTTATGCAAAATTTATCATCGCAAAAGGACTCGCTAAACACGGTGCTTGATGATAACGATAGGTTAATGCACGACATTAACCAAAGCGAAACGGCACTTAAAGCTTTGCAAGATAACGCCCACTCTGCTTTGCAAGAAATAAATGATATCGAAACTAAGATTAAACTGAGTCAACAACAAGTTGCCAGTGATGACGCTTATATCGAGAGTAATTTTACAGAGATTGAGCGTTTGATTCAGTCTATCCGTCATTTAGCCAGTCCCTATAAGGGTGATGATAAGGATAAGTGGACAATCCTTGCTACTAAATTGGATGAATTAAGTGACTCTATAACGAATAAACAAGTTCTAACCCCACTTGAGTCTGAAACGTATATAGAAACTCTGCGCAACTATTGTAGAGGAATGCAACAACTTCAAAAGGACTATGACAAACATCGAAAACTTAGCCAATCGCTTAACAGTGAAATCAGCAATAGTGCTATCAAAATCAAAAGCTTAGTGGGTCAGCTTGAACAGTTGCAAAGTGAACGCGATTCTTTATCTACTGCAATTAATGATTTGCAAGCTAAGCTAACAACACTACAAGGCAACAGACAAACGCACTATCAGAAGATGGTTAGTGAGCTTAATATTAAGGTGCCCAGTGTTGAGGATGTTGATGGTATTGATAAAAACAACAACGAAGAAGCTCCTGCTTATGTAGTTGCCGACATAGACGCCATTGATAAACGCCTACGTTTGACAATGGATAATGCCAGACTAACGCTATCTAAAGTGAAAGAACACTATAATAATAACCAACAGCGTATCGAACAACTTAAGCAACAAGGGTTAAAACTGGATAAAGTAATAGCAGAAACCAGTGAAAAGTTAGACCAGCAACAAACTGTGTTCGCTGGTTTGTTAAAAGACAATGATTTTGCCGATGAAAGTGAGTTTAAAGAGGCCATGTTAGAGCGTGAGACTCGTGAGGCATTAGCCAGACAACAACAGCAGATAGACAGTGATTTAAAAATTGCGCAACATAGACTTGAGGATACCAAAAAGCAACTTGAAGAAAAACTGGCTAATCCATTAGTTGAGCATGGTGAAGACTATGAAGATAATGAAACCGTTAAAGCTACACTTACGACCAAACTGTTAGCAATAGACGGTGAGATATCAGAGCTTAATAAACAAATCGGTGCACTTGAACAGAAGCTTAAAGACAATGAAGCCAATAAAGCCAATCAACAGGCACAACTTGAGGCAATTAAAGCGCAACAACAATCATTTGCAGTTTGGCGTAATTTACGTGAGCTCATTGGGTCGGCTGATGGCAAAAAATATCGCACCTTTGCGCAAGGTTTGACCTTCCAAATCATGGTCAGTAACGCCAATACCCAGCTTAAAAAGATGAGTGACCGTTACCTGCTTACCCGTGATGAGGAAAATCCGCTAGAGCTAAACGTCATTGATGACTATCAAGGTGGCGAGATTCGTAGTACCAAGAATTTGTCGGGCGGTGAAGGATTTATTATTAGTTTGGCGTTGGCGCTTGGATTGTCCAAAATGGCGAGTCAAAATATCAGCGTAGACTCGTTATTTTTGGATGAAGGATTTGGTACGCTTGATGAGGAATCACTCGATATTGCTCTTGATACCTTGACCAACCTGCAAGCCGAAGGCAAGCTAATTGGGATAATTTCGCACGTACAGAGTTTAAAAGAGCGTATATTAACTCAAATTAAAGTTGATAAAATATCTGGTGGGTACAGCAAGATTGTTGGTGCAGGGTGTTACGCTATGGGAAGTTAGCGCACTTAAGATATTATATGCCATTTCATAAAACTGGTATAATTTCTTAAAGTATTGATTTTTAAAGTTAATTCTTATATAAAGTATTTTTTGACCTTTTTTAATAGATCTCTGTCTATCTTGCTACTTTTTAGATTCTTTAGGTATTTTTCTTGGCTAATTGTATTTTTAGTTTCGAAAAAGGTCTAATAAGAGAGTTAAAAGGACAGTATAGAACTTTATAGCATTTTTATTATGGTCAATAGACTCTGTTATTCGGAAGCCCATTATGAAACATCCATTCAACGGCACTGTTTTAAAACTCTCAATAGCATTGATTTGTTCTACGAATGTTTATGCCATAACAACACCACAAGAACCAAATTTAGAGATTCAGTCTAACCAAACTCTAACGGCTAACTATCAACCCTCGCAATCTATTTTAGAAAAAAATATCTCCTACCAAATCAATCCAGATTCAACAATAGACATTCAATCTGATTTAAAGCTAAAAATTAATGATCAGCAGGGAGTAGAATATGGTAGCCAAATCCCACTAGAATATAATCCTGATTATGAAACCTTAGATATTGTTGAGGCTTACACTCAAAAAGCAGATGGACGCAAAATCCCAGTAACGCCCGATAAAATTATTACCAGCCAAGCTGCTAGCAGCACCTATGCGCCCATGTTTAATCAAAATAAAGTCAAAACTGTGGTATATGCCGATACCAGTATTGGGGATACCTTAGTATTAAAGCAAAAAGTGCATCGCAAGCCCTTACTTGATAAACAAATAAATATAATCGAAATCATAGACCCGTCTGCTGAAATCATCCGATCAAACTATACTATTAGCGCTCCAAAAAGTTTACATCTACAAATACAAGATGAAGGCTTGATAGTTAACCATAGTTCAGATAAACACACTGAAACTTGGCAATTATCGCTTGATAATCATACTGCGCAACTACCGGAACCTAAAAGTGCCTATACGATTAGAACCTTACCCCACATATTTGCCTCCAATCTTAAAGGCTACAACGATGTGGCTAATAGTTACTACAATAATCACATAAAGAAAGCTCAAGTTACCCCAGAAATTCAACAGCAAGCAGATGCCATCACACAAGATATTAATCCTAAGAATAAACTTGCGCAAGCTGAAGCGCTTTATAATTGGGTGAGTCGTAATATTCGTTATGTTGCCGTTTATCTTGGTAATGGTTCACTTGTTCCTCATCAGGCTTCAGATGTACTAGCCAATCGTTATGGGGATTGTAAGGATCATGTTGTATTGCTAGAAGCCTTACTTGCTGCCAAAGGGATAAAAAGTGTTCCCGTATTGGTGGGTATCAGTAATAGTTTTTATGATGTTCCTAAGGTAGCAACAATGCCAGGTACCTTTGACCATGTGATAACTTACATTCCTGAGTTTGATAAATATGTGGATTCAACCATTGGTCTAGCCCCTTTTGGCAGCCTTGCCGATATGGAAACTGGTAAACCTGCACTAATAACCCACAATGCTCAGGAACAAGGTGAGTTGGTTACGTTGCCTTTGCAAACTCAGGACAATCGCTCAGATGAAGAAATTAACATTGAAATATTAGCAGATGGTGGAGCAAAAGGTACGAATGTAACCCAATATCGGGGCAGCCTTGATATCCTTTCAAGACAAAGGTTAAAAGGTGTGCAGCCAAGTATGGGCCATCAAATAATGAAAAATTATTTACAGGAATCCAATCAAATTGGTGAAGGTAGTTTGAGTTTTAGTGATCCTCAAGACCTAACAAAACCCTTTATTACCACCACACACTATCAGTTGACAGATGTCTATGATAATAAAGAATCTCTGGCGTTTGTTTTACCCCTTGGAGCTGGCGCAAGTTTAAATATGACGCCAAACTTACTCAATTACTGGACAACAACGTCTTCTCGTAACACAGCTATGATATTACCCAATGCCATATTTAGCTCAACTTGGCATTATAAAATACCCAATAACATTGAGATTACTAGAATACCTAAAAATATTAATTTTAGTAATGAGTTGGCTGATTATACAGTTCAATATAAACGTGGTGACAATGAAATTACAGTTAGCCGAAACTTAGCGTTTAAATGGGAACAGCCAATTATACCTGCTAGTAAATACGGTGCACTACAAGAACTCAACAATCAAATTCATCGGGATTTTAAACGTCCAGTCGTCTATAATTTGGTGGGAGCTAACCCGTAGAAAACAGATTAAAACGTAAAATACCTTGACCAACCTGCAAGCCGAAGGCAAGCTAATTGGGATAATTTCGCACGTACAGAGCTTAAAAGAGCGAATACTGACTCAAATAAAAGTAGAAAAGATATCAGGTGGGCACAGTCAGATTAGCGGTGCAGGGTGTTCTATGATTAAGGATTAATTCTCTTTAGAGATAATCCTAAAGAAATTGGGGCAGCTGAATACTTTGATTGTTATAACAAACAAAAGCCACGCTATTAGCGTGGCTTTTGCATACATGAATTTGCATCTTAAAGGGTTATTCACCAGAGTGGTATTAAACCCTAATCTACTGACTGCTACTAACAGTGACCGTTTGGCTATTATTAGTCGATTGATTAGTCATTGCTTGGTTTGGTTTGGTTGAGTTAAACGACTTTGGTCAACCTGATCAGAGCGCTGTTCATTAGCAACAACGTAGTCCGTATCCATGCTTTCGACTTTATCACCAACATCGCTATCATTGTAAACTAGGCCAAAACCAAGAATACCCAACACACCGAAGGCAAAAATAACCGCAAATTTTTCTTTAGCTTTCAATTTTTGCATTATGAATCCTTTAACTGACGTGAATTATTCAGAAATCAGCTTGTTAATCTCGCTAATCATCACTGATAACGCTGATAAACCAACTTCTGTACCATTGAGCTTAGACATCTGATTGGCCATATCTTGAATAGATTGCTGATGCGCTTGTTGCCATTGCTCAAGTGCATCAGCTGGCTTTTCTTGCGACAACAGTTTATTCATCATCTGACGCAGGCTACGTGTCAGCTCATTTAGCAGCGCATAGCGAGCACGTCTGTCCCAGTGGTCTTGCTGCGGTAGATGCTCAACTTGCAGCATTAACCAGTCAATATGCAAGTTCTGATACACCTCAAAATACAGCTCCGCAATCTCATCCACCGGACGATCATACTGCTCAGCTAATAAAGCTGTATCGAGGGCATCGATAGCGTATGGCAGTATAGCAAAGCTTTGTGCTTGCGTCTTCTCTAGACCTAAATCGGTTAGCTCTGATACATCTTCTTTTAAATGCGCTTCAAACTGCTGCGCAATAATACCTTGCGACTGGGTTAATTCAGAGACGCCATTTTTGAAGCGATCAATAGTTGATGCCACTTGCAAGTCACTACCAAAGGCATTGACTAGCCATACGATACCTTGCTCTAACACCGCCCGGATGCGCATCTCTAACTGTAGTAAAGTGACCGCATCAACTTCATTATCCAGCGATTCAAGCGTCTTCCAACTGTCGGTTACTTGAAAAATATCGCGTACAATCGCATAAGCGCGGATTAAAGTGGCTACACCTTGATTGGTCTCTTCAAACAGACGGAAGATAGCTTCAATACCAAGGCGATTAACCACACTGTTGGTCAAATAAGTACTGATAATTTCACGGTGTAAACGGTGACGAGTCATCTCATCAAAGAAGCGACTTGCCAGCTCATCTGGGAAATACTTGCGCAGCTCATTCACAAAGTACGAATCGTCAGGTAAGTCTGACTCTAATAGCTGCTCATACACCCACATTTTGCCATAAGCCAAGATAACCGCAAGCTCAGGACGGCTCATGCCTGTACCCGCTTTCATGCGCTGCTCAATAACCTCATCGCTAGGCAGGAACTCAATCGCTCTATCAAGACGACCTTGCGCCTCTAGATAATCAATAATACGCTTATGATCGGTTAGATTATCTGCACCATCTAAATGGCTAAGCTCTAGCGCTTGTGGCTGCAAGTAGTTTTGACGTAGTACCAGTTGCGCCACTTCATCGGTCATACTCTTTAACAAGTCGTTGCGCTGTTTAGTGGTCATATCACCCTGCTCGACCACTTTGCCAAGTAAGATTTTGATATTAACTTCATGGTCCGAACAGTTTACGCCGCCTGAGTTATCGATAGCATCAGTATATAAATGACCACCCTTACCATCAGGGCCACCGTGTAAAGCATATTCAATACGGCCTTGCTGCGTGCAGCCTAAGTTACCCCCCTCACCAAATACTTTAGAGCGCACATCTTCACCGTTAACGCGCACCGCATCATTAGCACGGTCGCCCACATCGGCATGACTCTCTTCACGGCTCTTCACATAAGTACCGATACCACCATTCCAAATCAAATCAACCGGTGCAGTTAATAGACGGCTAATCAGCTCGTTCGGTGTTAGGCTGTCTTCCTCGATATCAAACGCTTCTTTCATCTCATCGGTAATGCTAATGGACTTATCCGAGCGAGAGAATACGCTGCCACCTTGGCTAATCAATGACTTGTTATAATCATCCCACGTTGAGCGCGGTAGATTAAACAGACGCTCACGTTCTTCGTATGACGCCTGAGTGTCGGGATTCGGGTCGATAAAGATATGCAGATGGTTAAAGGCGGCTTGTAGTTTGATATGCTTTGATAACAGCATGCCGTTACCGAACACGTCACCACTCATATCGCCGATACCGACCACGGTAAAGTCATCTTTATTTTGGATATCAAGGCCAAGCATTCTAAAGTGACGTTTGACCGACTCCCAAGCACCGCGGGCAGTGATACCCATCGCTTTGTGGTCATAACCGACCGAACCGCCTGAGGCAAACGCATCATCAAGCCAGAAGCCATATTCTGCCGCCACGCCGTTGGCAATGTCTGAGAAGCTAGCGGTGCCTTTATCGGCTGCCACAACTAGATATGGATCATCTTCATCGTGACGCACAGTGTTGTCTGGGTGTACGACCTCACCATCGACTAAGTTATCAGTCACATCAAGCATACCGCGTAAGAAGGTTTGATAACATTCAATACCCTCTTTTTGGAACGCTTCTCGGCCATCAGCAGGACTTTTTTGCTTAACAATAAAGCCACCTTTTGAACCTACTGGCACAATGACCGCATTTTTGACCATTTGTGCTTTCACCAGACCCAATACTTCGGTGCGGAAGTCTTCCATACGATCTGACCAACGCAGGCCGCCACGTGCCACTTTACCGCCGCGTAAATGAATGGCTTCAACACGTGGTGAGTAGACGAAAATCTCGAACATAGGTTTTGGCTTAGGAAGGTTTGGTATCTTATCGGCGGCAAACTTAAAGGACAGTCTATCTTTACGATTACCCTCATTATCACGTTGATAGAAGTTGGTACGCAACATGGCGTTAATTAAATCTAAGTACCATCGCAAAATTCTATCTTCATCTAAGCTCTCTACCTTGGCCAGCGCCGATTTTAATTGCTCTTGGCAGGCTTGCGACTTGTCTGCTCGCACGTCCTCTGAGTACTCAGGGTTCATACGTGCATCAAATAAGTCCGCAATCATCACTGCGATGTCGCCATTTTTCACCAAAGTCTGCTGAATATATTGACTTGAGAATGGTGCTTTGGCTTGTCGTATATATCGCATTAATGCACGCAGTACCACCACTTCAAAAGTCCCCAAACGAGTCGCTAACACAAGCTCATTTAGTGAGTCACTCTCTACTCGCCCTGCCCAAATTTGCGCCAAGCTATCTTCAAATTGCTCACGCACAACAGCTAAATCAATGGTTTTTGCATTGTGCAGTGTCAGCTCATACTCTTGTAGCCACATTGGCTGCTCAGGAACATCAAACTCGTAGGTTTGCGCAGAAACCACCAGCACACCGAAGTTCTCTAAAATCGGTAGGATATTAGACAAGATTGTCGGCTGATTAAGACCGTATAACTTAAGATGCAGCTGATTACTGTCATCGCCAGTTGACTGATACAGCTTCCAAATCATTGGATTGCTGTCACTTAATGAGGCCAGACGCTTGGTATCTGCCACACCAGTGCGCACATCAAAGCGCTCTTTATAAGCAGCAGGAATGGTATTCAAATAACGTTTTAGTAGGCTATTGGCTTTTTGCTCACCTAAGGCTGCTACCATCACTTGTTGATACTGATCGCTCCAATCTTCCATTAAGCCATTGAGCTCATCTTCTAACTGTTCTAAATCGACCTCATTGACTTGACCTGGCTCAGTACGCACATGCACGTGCACGCGGGCATGGTACGATTCATCAAATTCCGTAGTAAATCCAGAAGAGGTCCCATTAAAGGCATCCACCAATGCTTGCTGTACCTTCAAGCGCATGTTGGTGTTGAATTTATCACGTGGAATATAAACGAGACAGGATACAAAGCGCTGATAATGATCGACACGACTAAACAGACGTAAACGCTTTTTGTCTTTTAACTGGGCAATGCCTGAAACAATCGGATACAGCTCATCAATACTTGCCTGGAATAAGTCATCACGTGGCAAGGTATTAATGATGTGCATGTACTTGTGATAGTTATAGCCATTTTTAGGGAAATCAGCCTGCTCCATGATTTTGTTGGCTTTTTCGCGCAGTAATGGGATTTGCTGTACGCTAAGCTGATACGCTTGTGAGGTTAATAGACCAATAAAGCGGTATTCGCCAATCAGACGGCCTGATTCATCATATTTATGAATCCCTAGAAAATCCATATACACCGGACGATGAATCGGTGATTGTTGGCTAGATTTAGACAGCAGAACCACGCGCGGCATGATGATTAAGGCTTTTAAGCTATCTGGCAGCTGTGCAAAGCTTCTTGACGGGGTGTCTTTGGTCACGCCATTTAATAATCCCAAACCGCTATTAGCTACCGAAATCAAATCAATAGTCGCTGCGGCATCGGCAGATAATCCTGTTGACGCATCGATATCTTTAGGGTGTAAGTTTTCACCCCCTTCAATACGGTACTCTCTAAAGCCTAAGAAGATAAAGTTGTCATTGGCAATCCACTCTAAAAACGCTTTAATCTCTTGCGCGCTATGATAGACCTCTGGCACAGGTACCATATCAAGCTCATCAGTAATCTGCTTAAGTTTACTGCGCATGGCTTGCCAATCGCCAACCACGGTATCTAAGGTAGATATCCTATCTTTAATAGTATTACCCAGATCCTCCATGGTCTGATCATCGGTACGCTCAATCTCGCAGTGCACTAATGAAAAATAGCGAGTATCGCTATCTTGTACATCTTCAATACCGGTGATTTCGCCCGCATCATTTCGCTCGATATCAACAATGGTATTGTGAATACGGTGCACTTCTAGACCTTCCGCTTCAATACACATGGTGAGTGTATCCACTAAGAACGGCCTATTGTAAGCAACCAATTGCAGCACAGTACGGCTACTGTGGAAATGCTGCTCCTCCACGCTTGGGTTAAATAATCTTAGTGCGGGCTGATTGTCTTGATAGGATTTTAATAACACAAAATGGTGAAGCGCCATGCCGGCTAAGTCGACATCAGACTCGCGCTCGGCAGCACGTGCGGCTAGGCTTCGATAATAGACAGAAATAAAGTCTTGTAGCAGCTCTTTGTCTTTACTGACATAGCCGCAGGCAATATTGCTTATATTTTCAAGACGTTCAGCGCCTAAAGAAAGCGTGTTTTTCATTAGAGATCCCTTTGTTGATTGTTTATTGTTTGGTTTTTTGATTATTAGTTATAAAAACAAATTATTATAGAGCCATAATTACATGAGCTTTAGGTCTAGATTCTACTCCGTGTTCGGTTGATACTAAAGCGTTTAACAATGTTTCATCAATACCCCGCCCAATCATAATTATTAGTAGGGGGTTAGCAAACAAACTGTTCTTGAAATTGTCGAATTACTCAGATAGTGCCAAATTACTGCTTACCTTTGTAAATCTTTATAGCTGATTATACAACTGCTTATTATGTTAAAATGGTTAGTTAATAAACGATTCGTCTAAACTCTACTATCTTGAAAATTCTTATTTACCCCATAAATTAACAACTATCACTCTATTGCATAAACACCTTTATCAATAAAAGTGTTTAATTTAAGGACACGATTATGAGCTCCAATAACTCGGATTTTTTACACGCCCCTGTAGGAGATACAAAATCCCACTTATTGGCAACTGGCTACCAATTGCTTGCCAATAAAGGCTTTACTGCAGTCGGTATTAAGCAAATTTTAGACACCGCTGGCGTGCCTAAGGGCTCGTTCTATCATTATTTTGCCTCTAAAGAGGCGTTTGGTGAAGCCATTATCAAAGGCTACTTTGAGTATTATAAAAGCCGTCTTGAGTCTATATCTGGCGAAGATATCAGCGCTCAGCAAAAGCTATATAACTATTTTCAATACTGGTATAACACTCAGCAAAATGGCTGCGACCATGAGAAGTGCTTAGTCGTTAAGCTAAGTGGTGAAGTATCTGATATCTCAGACCCGATGCGTGAGGCATTGGCCGGCGGCTATATGCAAACTATCAACTGGATTAGCGAGCAAATCAAAGATGGCTGGGAAGATGGCTCAATACCCAAAACCGAAGATATTGCGGCAGAGAGTATTGCTAAACGTTGGTATTATGCATGGCTTGGCGCCAGTCTGATTGCCAAGACCAGTCGCTCTAATGACTCACTGACTGAAGTATGGCAGATGACTACCTCTGAGCTTGGCCATTAATCTCATATTTTGGGATTAACTTGCCAGCCGAATAACGTATTCCTTGTCTTTATCTGTTAACTTTTCTCGCTTAACCTATCAGCTTAACCCCTCACACTTAGCCTAATTGACTAAGCAGGCTAATTAGACTTAATGTCACATTATCATCTGCTCTATCAATCTATACTGACTTCTGTTCTACCTGATTGACGCTCAACAATAGAACGTTAATTATGTCGTTTTGTAAAGCCACTAGCCGACCGGTCTATTAATAATGTATTATACCGACAATATGATAAGCAGCTATGTTATAGATAGCTATCTCTTCATAGCATTGTCAGTTGATGACTAGCAAAGCCGTCTACTACATACCGCAACTGGTTTTAGTGACAGACAAAGCTATCAAGCCCCTTTAATAAAAGCTTATTTTAGAATCAACCCAAATCTTAAGGATTTTTTATGAACAATTTTCAATACTACAACCCAGTTCGCATTGTCTTCGGTGAAGGTCAAATCAAAGAATTATCAAACCTAGTGCCTAACGATGCCCGTGTTTTAATCACTTACGGCGGTGGCTCAGCCAAACGTACTGGTACTTTAGATGAAGTAAAAGACGCCCTTAATACTGGTGAGAACGCTCGTGAAGTGTTTGAGTTTGGTGGTATTGAGCCAAATCCTGAGTTCACCACACTAATGAAAGCAGCAGATATGGTTAATGAAAACAACATCGACTTTATCTTAGCAGTCGGTGGTGGTTCAGTAATTGATGGCAGTAAATTTGTGGCGTTGGTTTCTCATCTAAAAGAAGAAGATGGCACTGTCTCTCGTGATCAAGCATGGGATGCCCTAACCAGCTATACCAAAGATATTGATTCAGCGGTTGATTTGGGTGCGGTTTTGACCATTCCTGCAACCGGTTCTGAAATGAACTCAGGCGGCGTAATCAACTATAGCGAACGTCAAGCAAAACTTCCGTTTGGCAACCCACTCGCCTATCCTAAGTTCTCAATTTTAGATCCTACCAAAACCTTAACGCTTCCTGAGCGTCAAGTGATGAATGGCGTGGCTGATGCCTTTGTACATGTGATGGAACAGTATTTAACATACCCAGTGAATGCTAAAGTACAAGACGCCTTTGCAGAGAGCTTACTAAAAATTCTTATCAGTGAAGGTAGAGCCGTTAAAGCAAACCCAGATGATTTAGAAGTACGTAAAAACATCATGTGGACTGCAACTATGGCATTAAACGGCCTAATCGGTACTGGCGTGCCTCAAGATTGGACCACACACATGATTGGCCACGAGCTAACCTCATTACACAGTATTGACCATGCCCGTACGTTGACTATCGTACTTCCTTCATTAATGCGTGAATTAAAAGACAGCAAAAAAGACAAGCTACTTCAATATGCACGTCAAGTTTGGAACATCAATGCTGATGATAGTAAAGACGACGATGCTGTGATTGAAGAAGCGATTGTACGTACTGAAAGCTTCTTTAAAGAGTTAGGATTGCCTATCAATCTTGCGGATGCTGATTTAGATGATACTGCGATTGAACCTATCGTTAACCAGCTAAAAGCACATGGTATGACTAAGCTTGGTGAACATAAAGCCAATGATTTAGAAGTATCACGCCGTATCTTACAACGTGCTGCACAAGCTTAATAGAAATACGTTAGGCACTGTTACTAGACTTGTGCATAGTCCAACAAAAGCACGACAGACCTGCTAATTGGCTGACCTACAATGACCATTGAGCCAATTAGCAGGGTGCTGGTTACTCCGTACAATTCATATAAGAAATACTATAAATAATAAGGATAAAAACCATGAGTTTTGACAAAATTCAATCAAATAACACCAACCGTCAAGTTAAACTTGCCAGCCGTCCACAGGGTAAGCCAGTTGATGATAACTTTGAACTAACAACCTCAGAGATTCCTAGTGCCGGCGATAATGAGATGCTACTGCGCACCTTATATCTATCACTTGACCCTTATATGCGTGGCCATGAGCGATGCCAAAAGCTACGCTGACCCGCTAGCCGTGGGTGATGTGATGTTAGGCGCGACCGTCTCTCAAGTGGTCGAATCTAATGTAGATGGCTTTAGCAAAGGCGATATCGTCATTGCTTATTCAGGCTGGCAAGACTACTGCGTCAGCAATGGCGAGGGCGTTTATAAATTAACCAACGACATGACCAATCCATCATATGGCTTGGGCGTACTTGGTATGCCAGGATTCACAGGCTATATGGGTCTCACTGATATCGGTAAACCAAAAGCAGGCGAAACCTTAGTGGTAGCGGCAGCAACAGGCCCTGTGGGTGCAACGGTCGGTCAAGTAGGTAAACTACATGACCTAAGAGTTGTCGGTGTTGCCGGTAGTGCAGATAAATGCAAATACGCGGTTGAAGAATTAGGCTTCGATGCTTGTATTAATCACCGCGCTGACGATTTTGAAGCGCAGTTAGCCGCAGCATGTCCTGACGGCATTGACATCTATTATGAAAACGTCGGTGGCCGTGTGTTTGATGCGGTATTACCACTACTCAATGCCCATGCACGTATTCCAGTATGTGGCCTTGCCGCACACTACAATCAAACTGAGCTGCCAGATGGTAAAGACCGTTTAAGCTTACTGATGAGCACTATCTTAAGACAGCGCTTAACCGTTAAAGGCTTTATTATCTTTGAAGAATATGGTGATCACTTCCCAGAGTTTTTGCAAACCATGGGTAAATGGGTCTCTGAGGGCAAAGTAAAAACCAAAGAGCACGTCGTTGAGGGTCTAGGCAATGCGTCACAAGGCTTTGTCGATATGCTAGAGGGTAATAACTTCGGTAAGACCGTAGTTAAAGTTGCTGATCCAGAGTAACCCGAGAAGCAACATGGCGCTTAACACACATCACTGGGCATAAGCAGTTACATAAGAAGAGATGAGAAGGATAATTATGAAAATCTTAATGGTATTAACCTCACACGAACGTCTTGCCGATACTGGTAAGAAAACTGGCTTTTGGTTAGAAGAATTTGCTGCTCCATACTATGCATTTAAAGAGGCCGGTGCAGATATTACTTTGGCCTCACCTGCCGGCGGTCAACCACCCCTTGATCCAAACAGCAATATGCCAGACGCTCAGACTGAATTTACCGAGCGCCTTAAGCAAGACACTGCGGCAAAAGAGCAATTAGCGACCACTCATAAACTGGCTGATATCAATGCTGCCGATTATGATGCGGTATTCTACCCAGGCGGTCATGGCCCAATGTGGGACTTAGCAGTTGATGAAAAATCAATCTCATTAATTGAAGACTTTGTAAATACCGATAAGCCAGTAGCCTTCGTTTGCCATGCGCCTGCGGCACTTAAAAATGTAAAAGTCAGTGGTGAGTATTTAGTAAAAGATAAGAAAGTAACCGGCTTTAGTAATAC
The DNA here is from genome assembly GCF_057396205.2 of Psychrobacter sp. CX14. Lineage (NCBI taxonomy): Bacteria > Pseudomonadati > Pseudomonadota > Gammaproteobacteria > Moraxellales > Moraxellaceae > Psychrobacter > Psychrobacter sp. CX14. The sequence goes on from NZ_CM183187.1 coordinate 1,962,204, forward strand.
CGAAGAACAGGCCGTTGGTCTGACTGACGTGGTGCCGTTTTTATTAGAAGATGCACTGCAAGACAATGGCGGTAAGTATGAGAAAGGCGCGGATTGGCAGTCATATGTGGTAGAAGATGGCCTACTAATAACTGGTCAAAACCCTGCTTCATCTGAAGACGTTGCCAAACGCTTAATCAAAAAACTACAAGCTTAATTAATACCTCTACTCGGAATTATTTTATGATTACCTTACATCATTTAAATCAATCACGCTCGCTACGTATCTTATGGCTACTTGAAGAATTGGGTCAGCCTTATGACGTGGTCAGCTACCAGCGTAATGCGGAGACTCACTTAGCGCCTGAAAGCTTAAAAGAGATTCATCCACTGGGTAAGTCGCCTGTTATTGAGCTTGATGGTCAAGTGATTGCTGAATCAGGCGCCATTACCCAAGTATTGATTGAGCGATTTGATGCTGATCGTCTGCGCCCTGCTATCGATAGCAAAGATTATGCACGCTACTTGCAATGGATGGACTTTTCAGAAAGCTCGCTGATGGTTCCTTTATTGCTTGAGCTATTTACTCAATCAGCTGGTGTGACTGATAATGACTTCTTGAACGGTTATATCGCTAAAGAGAAGCATAATTTGCTTAGCTACTTAAACGATGAGTTAGAGGGTAAAAGCTACATCGTTGGCGATAAACTAACCGGTGCTGATTTTATGCTGTCCTTTGATTTAATTATGCTTGATCAACGCGGCTTGTTGGATGAGTATCCAAATATCAAAGCCTATGCACAAAACTTGGCCAAGCTTGAGAGCCACCAACGTGCTTTAGAGCTTGAGGCGAAGTACGATACGTCAAAGTAATGGGCATTTGATATCACTTATATAGCGTTAAAAAAAGCAGACTCATTAAAATGGGTCTGCTTTTTTACGCAAGCTCGTTTTCTTTAGTATCGGCAAACAGGCGTTCTACTGGCAGCTGACATATCTACCCTCTAGGTTAATACACATCTGCGCTCCATTTGCAGCATTGCCCACCCAAGCCTTGCCACCAGTGAAGACGAACGGCTGAGCGCCTTTATACGTCGCGTCTCTACTGCGGTTAACGGCCGACTCATTATAATCAAAAGGAATGACCAGCTCGCCTGCCAAATTCACAAAGCCCCATTTATCATCCATACGCACGCCGGCAAGACCCTCAGAGAAAGGCATGACCTGATTAAAAGAGAAGGTAATCATAGGTACGCTGTTTCTATTCACAAAACCCCATTTACCATCACGCTTCTCCGGTTGCCACACTTCTACTTCTCTGCCCATCGAGCTTGGCATCGGTCGCTCAATAACCGCAGTAGATGCCGGCTCTGAGCGAACGACAGCAGCCGGCGTACGAGTCACAGGCTTCAAGTCATGGCTCACTGTCGGCGCGGGCGTAGGTGCAGGTCGACTGGCAGCAACAATGGGCCTATTCGGTCCCGCAGTTGGCTTACCCTGATTATCAAACCACTGAACGCCATTGCGAGTACTCACTCTAGCGAGGTTATTGGTATAGTCGCTGATGCTTTGGTAATTGGACGAAAACGGCACAATAACACGGTTATTGGTGTCAATGACCCCAAATTTGCCGCCCTTTTTGACCACAATACGGTTATTACTCACCGCTCGTGACCAACCCTTGGTCTGATTGTCACCTCTAATCATATCGTAAATCGCAGGAATCACTTCGCGGCCAGACATATTGACATAGCCCACACGCCCCATTCTTTGTACTGGCAACAGGCCACTATTAATTTTGCTGACATCCACAGCATTATAGCGTGATAAATCCGCCACTCTACGCCCTTGCTTATTAATCAAGGCGACTGGCTGACCAGAGTCCTTTAGTGCCAAATAATAGCTGTCACTGGCAGTACAAAACACATTGGAGTAATAGCTTTTGGGAATCTGACAGGCATAAGCAGGCGTGCTAAGCGCGCCAAGACTGGCACTGATGGCCAGTACTTTGAGAGCGACTGCATAAGCAGGGCCCTTGTTGAATTTAAAAGTCATGCGTCGGTTATTGACAGATTTTGGCATCATAATATATTGAGTGTTACGGGTGTCTTGAGAATGGATAAAGCAATCGAAACTAAATACTGTTTAGCGAACAGAAATTTTGCTAAAAAAAAGACGAAGCACATACTCAGCGTACGCCTGCTTCGCCTATCATAATAAAAATAACAGAAATAGAGTGTGTAAGCCACCCTCTTATTAATTTATTTCAATTAAGCAATACTAGGGCGTGTGGAACATTCGCAAATTAGCACTGCTGATAGCTAAAATTGTTTCAGACTTAGGCGTAAACCGTCGTTAATGTCTAGACCTTGACTAGGTTTGCAACAACGTCTGGGGCGATTTTAGCATCAGCCTCACTCGAGCACAGCTCTCGCCTTGCGAACGGGCAAAGCAGTGCTTTGCTTAATCCGTTCTCAGGGGCGGGACTCTTTTTTGCCAATAGTTTGCGAAATTGTCTAACTTAGAATGACTAAGCGTCAAAAATTTCACTGCATATTGACTAAAAAATAGTCGCCGCCAGTGCCATGGTCGAATGTTCCACACGCCCTAAAGAAGGCCCTGATAGATAAATCAGGCTTTCTAATATAAGGGCTTATTCCTTTAGCTAATTGGCTATCAGAGCGCTATCTTTTGTTAAAAAATTTCTGTTCAAACCAAGTGTTCATAAACACATTGTCAGGGTCGTACTCGCTACGAATTTGCAAGAAGCGGTTTAAATTAGGATATAAGGCGTGCAACTCATCAGTGGTTAGCTTATTGACCTTACCCCAATGCGGCCTGCCCTGCCATTTTTTCATATATTCATAGACCCAGTTAAACAGCGGCTCACTGTCGATGCCTTTATAGACGTGAAAGGACAATACCGCACAGTCCTCGCCTTGAGTCGGGCTTAGCATACCAGTCTCGCCTTTGTGGGTGCGCACCTCAATTGGGAAATGCGAGTTTTTATTATCAGCGAGCAAAATATCATTGACCTCGGTGATACAGGCATCAAAGTCTGATAGTTTAATAAAGTACTCAGACTCGTTAAACTTTACCCCACGCGGCGTCGGGAAAACCTCATAGCTATAGCCTTCACGGTACGTGTTCGGGATAGAGTTTGCAGATATTTGGCTAACCTTTTTGGTCAATTTAGGATTCATGCGTGCTATTTCTGATAACAAGTAAAAGGCACCGTTTAAAGTCACTATGCTGTCAAAGCCATCTTTAATTTTTTGACTGCGCTTCATCGGCTGCGGTGGTATCACTGATAAGGTCTTTTGCTGTAGCTTGTTGGTACCAGGGAATAAAAACCATTCCATATGTCTATGGCTTCGTGCGGCATCATGAAACCCTCCCAGCCCTTCTTTAAACTCTAACCGCTCATTTGATTCGCGTAGACCATACAAATCAACCACCTTAATGGTCAACTTGGTAAATACACCAAGCATACCCAGACTTGCATGCAGCGCATTGCCCAGCTCATCGGTTTTTGGGTCACCGCGTCTATGCGTATGCACTTCACCGCGCCCATCTACCCATTCCCACGCCACGACCTGATTGGCAATAGAACCTAGAGTAATACCGGTGCCATGCGTCGCCGTACTGGCAGCGCCAGCAATAGTCTGTGCTTGCACATCACCCATATTCTCAAGCGCAAAGCCATACTCTCCTAGTGCCTCACCGATCTCATATAAATAAGTGCCGGCATGCAAGGTCGCAAGCTTATTCTCTTTATCAACAGAGATTAGACCACGCATGTTATGCAAGCTAACTGCTATCTCTTCAGGCTTGGCGCAGCCACTAAATGAATGCGCCGCACCAGTAACTCGTACTCGCTTATTCTCTGCGCGCGCTGTTTTAATAATCTGTTGTAGCTCTTCGACCGACGATGGTGTCAGCTTTTGTTCTGGCTCGGCAGTGACGTAACTGACCCAATTCTCCCAATGATTACTGCTTTGCCACTGTTTTAATGAAAACACTTTCCCTCTCCTCGATACGTTGTCATAGTACGGGCAGATCCTTCTGCCATTACAGTTTGTGAATTGCGGTAGCAAACCAGCTCATTAAAGTGCTCACACAGCTCGCCTGCCTTCGCATGACGACACCAGACATATGAGCCGATTGCCGGCACTTGCCCATTTGGCCTCTGCTTTATATCTACAGCAAAGGGTGTCTGCACCTCGCCATACCCTTCATCCGATAAGATAGATAGTCCTTTGGGGTGCTGCACCACAGGCGCTTTGTCTATACCGGTTGCGCCTGATGCGATAAAGCCGCCACCGTGACAAGTTATGACCTTCTTCTCAGGCTGGCGGGTTACTGGCAATACAAAACCTGCTGCAGGCTTATACTCATTCATACTGTCCATATAATCAAAGTAAGCCGGCTTATAATAAGCAGAGCCCACGGTAATCTCTGTCACTTCTGGCTGACTAGACGTGAAATCCATACTGCCACTACCGCCGCCATTGACAATCTTTAAGTCATAGCCTTGCTTAGCAATCCATTTGACCAGTGACCCACGGCGCTGACTGACTTGTTTTTTAGAGCGCTGTTTGAGCATTTTGATAGCAGGGCTGAGCATGGTTTTGCCCGGTAGATGCTCTGGAAGACCAGCAATTTGAGCCTCATAGCCCATGAGTGCTGCTACTTTGATGTGACGATGATTATTGATATATTTGAGTAAATTCTTAACATCTTTTTTGTTCATGAGCGCCGAGCGCTTGGTGCCAAAATACAGCTTAGGCAGCGGCATGGACATATTAATATCCAAACATACCTCAATGGTTGTATTGTGCTCTCTGGCTACTTGGCTTAACAGGTCTACTTGCTCAGGGCGATCTACCATCCACACCATGGTCGCGCCTTGCTGCGTATATTCAAAAGTTTGAACCACGCTTTGGACATCTATCGTAGGATACGCGCAGAGAATATTGTCGAATCCATTTTGCAATAGATACAGCGATTCATCGGCAGCATAAGACATCAGCCCTATAAAATGCGGCGATTTATCACGGATATAGTTAAGAACGTCAAGAGAGCGAATTGACTTGGTAGCTAGGCGCAGATGAACGGCTTTGGTTTGTCGATTGACCTGCTTAATATTGTGGTCAAGTGCGTCCATATCGAGCCACGCACTGGGGGCATTAGGTGGGGTTATTTTCGTAAAATCCATTTTACGGTCCTTTTATGATTCTAAAACACAGACTAGTGTTTATATTGTTGCTTAAGCATGATACTAAAAAATAAATGTTTTTCCTACATAAGCTTTAGGGCTTTTTCCATTAAATACGATTGACATCATAAAATACCCTTATAAAGCGCTTTTTGTTGTCAATATTTATTAGTACAGCAATTACACAAACAAGCGCTAACTGTCGTTGTGTCACTTAAGTAAAGCCTCAATCTTATCTCTCTACCACTGAGCCTCGAATTTTTATGCACAATGTGGATAACTGTCTTCGGCTTTCAATATTCTTCTAAACATAGACTAAAGCGGTGCTGTCGCTTATCATAGGCAAACCCTGTTATTTATTCTATAAGCCGCCTGATAAACCGCTTGATAAATGATGACCCAATACCTGTTTAATAACTACATAATTGGACCATGCAATGAAAAAGGGATGTTTGTTTTTATTCAGCCTATTTACCTGCCATACTGCGATTGCTGAATCGGATGTCGATCAAACGTTAAAATCTATCGGTCTGGTTGACGAGAACTATGTATATATAGATGACGAGGCTTTGGTGACAGAGTTTTTTAGATACACCACGAATCAATATGCACAATCCTTGCCAACAAATCTGAATAGCTTTATCCAAATGTATAGCGCAATGATGACGCCTTATTTGGGTAACTTTGAGGCAATCTATACTATCCCTTTTAATGATGAAGATAAAGCAGCCATTGCACAGGAGCTGTCTTCAAAAGAGGTACTTCAAAACGCTTGTATTGATTATTATATTCCTCATGAGTTCATGCTTGCGAACAATTACACCCTTATTTATTCTTATTCAGATCAGAATTTCCGCCCTATTGCCAAAGTGACCATGACGTTAGAGTCTTGCTATGAGGCGTTGAGTCAATAATAATTCCTATATTAGGGCGTGTGGAACATTCGCAAATTAGCACTGCTGATAGCTAAAATTGTTTCAGACTAGGCGTAAACCGTAGTTAATGTCTAGACCTTGACTAGGTTTGCAACAACGTCTGGGGCGATTTTAGCATCAGCCCTGCGGGGCGGGACTCTTTTTTACCAATATATTGCGAAATTGTCTAACTTAGAATGACTAAGCGTCAAAAATTTCACTGCATATTGACTAAAAAATAGTCGCCGCCAGTGCCATGGTCGAATATTCCACACGCCCTAATCAATCATTAACACTTAGTTCGTTTAAGGAAATATCATTACATGACCGTCACCGATTTACATACTAGTACCCAAATCAGTCAATCCGAGATTAACAAAGCCGTCTGGAATGCCTGTGATACCTTCCGCGGTGTGATTAGCGCCGACACGTACAAAGACTTTATCTTAACCATGCTATTTTTGAAGTATTTATCCGATGTGTACCGAGATGAGTACAACAGCTTAATGGCAGAATATGAAGATGCTGAGGTGGTTAAAGAGCTCATGTCAAACCAACGCTTTGTACTCCCTGATGGCGCTAGCTTTTGGGACTTGTATGAAAAGCGGCACCAACCTGGTAATGGTCAGCGTATCGATGAAGCGCTACATGCAATAGAGGAAGCCAATGGCAATAAGCTTAAAAATGTCTTCCAAGATATTAGCTTTAACACTGATAAGCTAGGTAATGAGAAGAAGAAAAACGAGCTACTACGCCACTTGCTTGAGGACTTCGGTAAAGAGGTGATGAACCTTAGTCCATCGCGTGTGGGTAGCCTTGATGTGATTGGTAATGCTTACGAATTCTTGATTAAGCATTTCGCCGCGGATTCTGGTGCTAGTGCTGGCGAGTTCTATACGCCGCCCGAGGTGTCTACCTTACTGGCCACCCTACTTGAGCCTACTGAGGGTGATGCCATTTGTGATCCTGCCTGCGGATCGGGGTCGCTATTGATAAAATGCGGCGCTATGGTACGCAAAAACTCTGGCTCAAAAAACTATGAGCTATTTGGTCAAGAAGCCATTGGTTCGACATGGGCATTGGCAAAGATGAATATGTTTTTGCATGGGGAGGACAATCACCGTATCGAATGGGGCGATACATTACGCCATCCGTTATTGGTTGATGATAAGGACAACTTGCTTCATTTTGATGTGGTCACTGCCAACCCACCTTTTTCGCTAAGCAAATGGGGCTATGATACGGCGCAAGATGATCCTTATGGACGCTTCCATCGGGGGTTACCGCCTAAGACCAAAGGTGATTATGCGTTTATCACTCATATGATTGAAACCCTAAAGAAAGATACAGGTCGTATGGGTGTGGTCGTACCGCATGGGGTGCTGTTTCGTGGCTCTAGTGAGGGTAAAATCCGTCAACAGTTGATTGAGGAAAATTTATTAGACACAGTGATTGGTTTACCTGAAAAGCTGTTCTTTGGTACGGGTATTCCAGCGGCGATTTTGATATTTAAGAGGAACAAAACTGATGACTCTGTACTGTTTATCGATGCCAGTCGTGAGTATGACTCTGGCTCAAATCAAAATAAGCTGACCGATGAGAACTTAGCAAAAATCGTAGATGCGTATCATAAACGTGCGTTCATTGATAAATATGCGTATGTTGCCAGCTTTGATGAGATAAAAGAGAACGACTTTAATTTAAACATCCCTCGTTATGTCGATACCTTTGAGCCTGAGGCGGAGATTGACTTAATGGCGGTACGTGAGGAGCGTTTGGCACTTAAGGCTGAGCTTGCCAGCTTAGAGACTGAGATGGATAGTTATCTTAAGGAGCTTGGTTATGGTGCCTAGTGGATGGGAGGTTAAAAAGTTAGGCGATATTGCCACTATTTCATCGGGCGGTACACCTAGCCGAAAAGAACCTAAGTATTGGGATAATGGCAATATACCTTGGATACGAACTACAGAAGTTCAAAACTGCGTTCTAAATTTTGAAGATGTTCAAGAGTTTATAACTAGTGATGGATTAAATAATTCATCAGCTAAATTAGTGCCTAAGGGTACACTATTGATGGCTATGATTGGTCAAGGAAAAACAAGAGGTCAAGTTGCACTTTTGAACTTTGAAGCAAGTACAAACCAAAATTGTGCAACTATTCAATTAAAGAAAAATCATAGCCCTTTATTCTATTTTAATTACTTAGGCTCTTTATACGAAAGAATCCGTAATTGGAGTAACTCAGCTGGTCAAAGTAATTTAAGTGGAACTTTAGTCAAGGAATTACCAGTATTACTTCCACCCCTAACTGAACAACAAAAAATCGCCAAAATTCTATCAACTTGGGATAAAGCAATTACAACCACTGAGCGTTTGATTGACAACAGCAAACAGCAGAAAAAATCGTTAATGCAGCAGTTGCTGACCGGTAAAAAGCGTTTAGTACAGTCTAATAGTGGCTTTGGTATTAGAGATGGTTTCGCTGAGAGAAAACTAGGACCTTTACCAAACGACTGGGATTTATCCTTATTCCTAGAGTACTTTTGGTTTCAAGAAGGTCCTGGTGTTCGAAAAAGTCAGTTTACTCGTGAGGGCGTTAAACTTCTGAATGGTACTAATATTCAAGACTCTAAAGTAGATTTATCAAATACTAATACCCACATTTCTAATGAGCAAGCCTATGGTCCATATAAGCACTTTCTTGCAGATGCGGGAGATTTAATTATCGCCTGTTCTGGTATATCAGTTGATAGATTTGATGAGAAAATTGGTTTTTTAAAAGAGGATCACCTACCTCTTTGCATGAATACAAGCACAATGCGTTTTAAGGTTAAAGAAAACATTCAAGCTAGCTTAGAGTATTTGCGATACTTTATGATGTCTCCTCTATTTAAAAACCAAATTAGAAGACAGATTACTGGTTCGGCTCAACTTAATTTTGGACCTTCTCACGTTAGTAAATGTTTTATTGCTATGCCTAGCTTTGAAGAACAACAAAAAATCGCTGCGGTATTAACCAGTTCCGATAAAGAAATCGAATTACTTGAACAACAGCTTGCAGATTTAAAGCAAGAAAAAAAGGCATTAATGCAAGTGTTGTTGACAGGGAAAGTTCGGGTGAAGGTGGATTGATGGAATTATCAGACTTAAAAAAAATGGCGGATAAGAATCGTTCCGTTATAAGTATTAAAGATTCTACCAATGCTGTCTATAACTTTAAAACTCATTTAGAGTTTATTCGCTTTTTAAGAGAAGAGGCAAGTTATTGGCATACTTTAAGTAACTCTGTTGATAGCAATGAACTTATAAATATTCAATATGAGACTGACCCTGCTAATAACTCAAGTTACATTGAGTTAGATCTTTTCGATAAAACTATTTTGAATGGGCTGTATTTTAAAAATTTATTAGATAATTTAAACCATACTACTCTAGAAAAGAGCAACTTTGGTACTGACAAAGAAGGTTTTAACCTTAAAAGGTACGAAATTATTTCAGATATTGAGTCAGAAATAAATTCTGTTAGAGTTGAAAACTGGATATATTCTAAAAATCCAATCTGGTTAAAAGCTTTAGAGGTTTCACAATCGTTAAGTGTAAATATTGCGGACTATTTCTTAAAAGCTTTTTTTGAAAGTACAAATAATGTAGAAATAAATAACTTTAATGCTTTAAAAGGGTACCTATTAGCCTTTGAATTCCAGATTCAGGATAAAAATTTACTTAAAAATAGAGTTGATTTCGAAAAAGAATCAATTGTTGACTTAAAAAATAGTCTTCTAGATATAAAGGCTGAAATCTACGAAGATAATGAAGAATATAACTCTAGACTCAATCACCAGTATGAAGGGTGGCAGGATAAAATTAATAACCTTGAGGATACCTACAGGGAAAAGTTACGTTTAGAACCTGCGGCAAACTACTGGAGAACTAAAGCAAACGAATATAATAAGTTAGGTAACCGCTGGGCTTGGATTCTTGCGGGTATTCTTTTCATAGGCATTTTAGGTTTTGGTATTTTATTTTATATATGGGTTCAATCACAAGGTACACCTATCAGTATGGATAGCTTACAAGGTGTTTTACTATTCATTACTGTACTATCTATATATGCTTTTGCAATCAAATCAATTTCGAAAATGGTGTTTAGCTCTTATCATTTGCAGCGTGATGCAGAAGAGCGCGAACAACTGACTTATCTGTATTTATCGTTGACACACGAAAACGAAAGCTTTGATAGCGATGCTCGTAATATTGTATTACAGTCCTTATTTAGTCGTGTAGATTCGGGATTGATTTCTGGCGACTCTAGCCCTGCCATGCCAGGCTTACATGAAATTATAAAAGCATCATCTTCGAAAAACTGATTATATGAGACTAGCAACTATTCCGCTTTAGTTGCGTAGGTTGCGCCCCGCGCACCGATAAACATAACACGCTTAATGGTGCGCTGGCTGGGCGCACCCTACCGTTTAAAATTATAGAAGTTTGCACACAGTGATGAGTATGAAGTCCAGAAAATTATTCACCAAAGTCTATACTGCATTTCAAAAATGGTAACAGGGCACTATGACGCCCCATAAAAATAATCCGAATTTGACTGTAATATTTATAGGCTGTAATTATGAATTAGGTTGGACTGCCAAATAGGTTGGATGTGTAATCAAATGGTATTTAAAACATTGGAAATTGCTATTTATTTCTACAGAGATAATTCATAATATCAAAGTGTATAGGTGAGTCTGGCTCTGGTGTTTGAAGAGATCTAAACTGGTCAACAGTGTCACTACCTATTTTAAAGTCCTGATACATATTGATATCAAAAAACGATATTGACTCAATCTCGCTTACAGGAATCAGCATTGAAGCCTTATCAGCACGTTCTGGATTGTAACAGATGCCTTTAGATGTTTTCTTAACAATGCCATGTTTTAGATAGACCTCTAAATAATTACAGTCTAAGTGCATATGTAGGTTTTCTTTGGCACGGTATCCACTTAACATAGGTAATATAATCAAGGTTTCATCAGGTCCACTCTTAAAGTCTTCTTTGAGTAAGACACCGACATACACCTTGCCTGAACTAAGAGATATTTTGAGATAGGAAGAGTTTTCAAGCGCTGTTATGATAATGCTCATCATGCCATCTAACTTTTTTAAAGCACTTAAATCTGGTGCGGCATCTAGTAGGTTCAAACGTATTTCATTAACGATCAAAGACGCTATCAAGACTATAAGACCGAAAATTAGTTTTACGTAACTGTTATTAATAAGCGTTATTATATGAGGTTCAAACACGTTTAAATTAAGTATATCCCACGATAGTAGGCTACCTATAAATAAAAGAATAATATATATCATTACTAACACTGAACTAGCTATGGCAACTGAAATTGCACCATCAGCACCTAGCATGACATATGAAACCCAACCAGAACTTCGCTTTAGTTTGTAGTTCTTTTCATCTACCTTTGCGTTTATTCTATACCCAAGCAAGAGAATTAAAAGAACAACGAGAACAGCCATAGTTTAACTGTCTTCATAAGCAGGCGACAGTGATGACATTTTTGCTTGTATTGATATTTGGCTTTCTAATTTAGCTCTCACTTCTGGATTATTGTAGTTAGATCTAACATTTCCATATTCATCAATTAAGAGCTTACCATTACGACTTAACTTAACCTTCGGTTTATTAATTCCAAATGCTTTTTCTATGAAGTTACGTTCTCTTGAATTTTTCATATCCATCTCCTTTATAAATATATTCTACGATGGTATTCATATATCTTAGCTATTACACTACTATTTGGGGCAACAAGCAATATTAATTTTGTGTGTCATTGCAGAATAATTAAAGTAAATTTTAAAAAAACTACTTGTTAAACCTTTTGAATTTGTAGCTGCAAACTTTGCCTTAGGTGCGGTTTAGCCCCGATTGCAGCGGTATACTGCTTGAATAGGCGATTTGCGGTGGCAAGTGCTGGCGTGGCTACGCGAAGCAAGAGACATGCCAACACTTAGCCAACGCCGAGTATAAGCAAGCAGATATAGCGAAAAGCGGGATTGGCTACTTAGGCAGTGCTATACGCTCTGAATAGTGACTTATAGACATCGTGCTTTTGGCTATATCGTCACATAAATATTATGATAAGGTACGCTTGCTTATCTTAAATAAATCTAGGCATTAAACAAATCAAGGATGACCTAACTTGCCCACTAAAAAGAACCGTCTCAAAACTGTCGTTAATACTGTTAATAAATTCTTTATACCGCCTTTGGTGGGTGCGCTCGTGCTCGCTATCGCTTATGTCATTAGTCTGCAGTTTGATAGCCTGATACAGAGCCTTGAGCTGCCCTTTAGCGCAGAGCTTATCAGCTTTGTCAAAACGCTATATGTATTTTATTTCTTCTATATATTGGTTTATATTCCATTTTTTATTTACCTGACGTTGCTAAAAGTATTTGGCAAGCTTAGTCTGGTGACTGTGCTGGTTAGCGGCTTTGTCTATGGGCTGTCGCCGCTGTTGTTTAGCAGACGTGGCAGCAGCGTATCGGTTGATGACATTATACTGCTGACGATTATTGTCGTAAGTGGTGTAATATGTGCCGGTTGTTATTATTGGCTGGATAGACGGCTGTCGAGATAAGCCATTGATGCGCACGATAAAAGCGTCACTTGGGGACACCTTGTATAAGGACACATTGTTTAAAGCGGTTCATTTAGAGATAATGAGAATAACACACCTAAGCACACCGACCCAGCCCTACCAGCGTTGAGCGCAGTGCTAGTAATTGATGATAATTTATTCGGGACTTGATATTGATATGCACACCAACCCAAGCATTAACTTTAAAGAGGAGTTTAGCGCCAAGATTCCTGCGTTAACCCTATTAATGACTTTGGGTTATCGCTACCTATCGCCTGAGCAGTGCTTGATGCTGCGCCAGTCCAAACTAAATGCTCAAGCGACAAGCACCAATACTGGCAGCACGACAATTAGCACTAACCAAGTAATGCTATTGCCTGTGCTGCGTGAGTTTTTAAGTCAGCAAACTTTTATGTTTGAGGGTAAGCGTCATCACTTATCAAATAAAAGCATTGATAAAATCATAAGCGAGCTTAATCCGCAGATGAACTTAGGCTTAGTGCAAGCGAATGAAAAAATATACGATGCATTGGTATATGGCGTGAGTGTGACTGAGTTTATTGAGGGTAAACGCACTTCGCCGACCATTCAGTTAATCGACTGGGAAAACATCGATAATAACGCTTATCACGTCACTGAAGAGATGGTGGTACAAAACACTGATGCTACCGGTAATGTGATACCTGATATTGTCTGCTTTGTGAATGGTCTGCCACTGGTGGTGATAGAAGCCAAACGCCCTGACTCTAATCACCCCAATCAATCTACCAATAGCCAAGCCATCTCACAGCATCTGCGCAATCAAGGTCAAAAGTACATTCCGCATCTGTTTGCTTATAGCCAATTGCTATTGGTAGTTAATGGCTATGAGGGTTTGTATGCGACCTGTCATACCCCTGAGAAATTTTGGTCGAAATGGATTGAAGAGGAGATTAGTGAAGCTGAGTTTCAACGTCTTAAAAATGAGTGTATAGACGAGGATGGATTACAAACCCTGTTCGCTCATCGTCAAGCTAGCGATAGGCATGAGTATGATTCACTGATTGACGCCGGTGAGTTGACAGTGACCGATCAAGACCGATTAATTATTAGCCTACTTCGTCCTGATAGGCTGCTGGATATGACCCGCTTTTATACCTTATTTGATAATAAAGCGGGCAAGATTGTGGCGCGCTATCAGCAAGTATTCGGCATTAAAGCACTGGTTAAGCGAGTCAGTCAAATCGACAGCAAAGGTAGCCGTGAGGGTGGTGTTATCTGGCATACCACAGGCAGTGGTAAGTCATTTACCATGGTGTTTTTATCCAAAGCACTGATATGGATGCCAGAGCTGGCTAAATGCCGTGTGTTTGTGGTGACTGATCGTATTGATTTGGAAAACCAGATTGCGCGTACTTTTATCTCAGCTGGTGCACTTAGCGACAAAGACCGTCGCCTTGCTAAAGCACTGTCCGGTCGTGACTTGGCAAAAAAAGTCGGGAAGAGTAACGAGCGTATCGTGTTCTCTATCATCAATAAATTTAGTGCTGCGGCCAAATATGATGAGTTTTACAACCCTAGTGAAAATATTATTGTACTTGTCGATGAAGGTCACCGTAGTCAAAATGGTGAGAATAATATTCGTATGCAGGAAGCGTTGCCTAATGCCGCTTTTGTTGCCTTTACCGGTACGCCGCTACTCAAAGACGATAAAACCGAAAACAAGTTTGGTAAGATTATCCACTCCTATACTATGCAGCAAGCCGTAGCCGACAAGACGGTGACGCCCCTACTCTATGAAGAGCGCATACCTGAGCTTAATACCAATGATGCGGCGATAGACAAGTGGTTTGACCGCATTACCCAAAAGCTAACCATAGATCAAAAAACGGACTTAAAACGTAAGTTTTCTCGTAAAGGTCAAGTCTATCAAGTTGAAGGTCGTATTGAACTGATTGCGCATGATATCTCTGATCATTTTCAAAACTTTAAGCAGCTGGGTTTAAAAGGTCAGCTGGCATGTGATTCCAAAGCCTCGGCCATTCGCTACAAGCAAGCTCTCGATGCGATTGGCAAAGTCACCTCTGTGGTCGCTATGTCACCCCCTGACACCCGTGAAGGTCATGAAGTGGTCGATGCAGAAAGCAAAGATATTGTCCAAAACTGGTGGCAGGAGAATGTCGCGCCCAAATACGGCATGGATGACACCACCTATACCAAAGACATTATCGACGCCTTTGGTAAAGACGATGGCCCAGATATTATGATAGTGGTCGATAAGCTGTTAACCGGCTTTGATGAACCAAAAAACACCGTGCTGTATATCGATAAACCGCTCAAAAGTCATAACCTGATTCAAGCAATAGCGCGAGTAAACCGACTGCATGAAAAGAAGCAGTTTGGGTATTTGATTGATTATCGAGGCATCTTAAAAGAGCTGGATACCACTATTGAGAAGTATCAAGACTTAGCAGAGCGTACGCAAGGCGGCTTTGATATCGATGATTTGGCAGGCATGTATCGTGATATGGATACTGAATACAAGAAACTGCCCATGCTACACAAAAAGGTCTGGGGCATCTTCTCCGAAGTCCGTAACAAGCAAGACGGTCAAGCACTGCGTCAGTCGTTATCGCCAAAAATGCAAGAAAGAGAGGGTGTGATTGTCGATGCCAATCTTAAAAAGCGTGATGACTTTTATGCGGCCTTAACCGAGTTTAGTAATGCCATGAAAGTGGCGCTACAATCTGCCTCCTACTTTGAAGATCCTGCTTTTGACGGTAAGCGAGATAAATATAAACAAGACTTAAAAGCCTTTGTCGAGCTACGTAGACAAGTGCGTGAAGATGCCAATGAGACCATTAACTTTGATGAGTATGAAGAGGATATCCGGAACCTACTTAATAAACATATCGCAGGTCTTGAAGTCAAAGAGCCAGAAGGTGCTTATCTGGTGAATAACTTAGGTAAAGACATCAAGCCTGAGCAGATGAGTGACGCTGAAGCACGCAACCAGACCGATAAGATTACCAGTCGTGTGACCAAAATGATTGAGCAAGACTTGGCGGATGACCCTTATGCTCAGGAGCACTTCTCCAAGCTGTTAAAACAGGCTATCGAAGAAGCCAAAGCTATGTTTGATGCCCCTGTCAAACAATACATGATGTTTGCGGACTTTGAGCAAGACGTAAAAGAGCGCAATATGCCTGATGTGCCTAATAGGTTTGTTGATGAATCGGGTAAACACAACAAACATGCGCAGGCGTACTTTGGTTTATTTAAACATCTGTTTGATGCCGAGTATCTGTCTGATAACGGACTTGATGAAGAAACCATGGTCAAATACGCTTTTGACATCGACGAAGCGGTGAATACAGCGGTTAACGAGAACTCATTAAATCCTGCTCAGATGGAAAAAGACATTCGCTTAAAGCTCATTCCGATGTTGTTTAAAGCAATCGGAATGGACAATGCGAAACAGCTGGCAGATGAAGTGATTAATATCGCGCGTCTGGGTCTATCGAGAAGCTAATGATGACGACTGATAACTCATGAATAACGATAAAAATCATCAAGCTCAGATATTATATTACGGTGAGCATCAGATTGCCTATACCTTGGTACATAAAGACAATGCCCGTAAGCTGCGTATCAAGGTACACCCTGATGAGCGCGTAGAAGTCATTGTGCCGCCGCATACAACGGATGACTTTATTGAATCGTCTGTTCAAAAGCGTGCTCGGTGGATCTGGCAGCATCTACAAGACTTCAAAAGTCAGACCAATGATGTACTACCAAGACGTTATGTCAGTGGCGAAACTCAATTTTATTTGGGAAGGCGTTACATGCTTAAAGTGGTTGTTAATCCTGATGAGGCACCTAACGTTAAGCTGATGCGTGGTAAGCTTACAGTGACCCTTAATGAAGCTATCGATGATGCAGATGAACGTGCCAAACAAGCAAAGTCACTGCTTAATGACTGGTATCAACAAAAGGCGAAGGTCGTATTTGATGAACGTCTAAATACTGTATTACCCAAAGCAAGCTGGGTAAGCTCACCCCCACCCTTTAAGCTGTTAACCATGAAGAAACAATGGGGCAGCTGCTCAGCTCAAGGTAACTTGGTCCTTAATCCGCATTTGGTCAAAGCGCCAAAAGAATGTATTGATTACGTCATATTGCATGAACTGTGTCATATTGCAGAGCATAACCACAGTGAGCGATTTTGGCGATTACTTACCCAAGTCATGCCTAACTGGAGACAAATAAAAACTCAGCTCGACGGTATGGCTGAGTTTTATTTGAATGAGTAGTAGAGCAGCTATTACCAATAGACTTTTCGGTGGATAAGCTAAAACACTCAGTGATGCTGTCATTAACCCTCACTTATTATCTGTCTGACTTGTTCTTTGCATCCAACAAAGTAAGAATGATTAGTCCGTTAAAATCAGCAGCCTAGATGAAAGAGCACTGTCATTTTGTATCCTAAACAGTGCTCCATATATCAAAAGTTATCTAAACAACTTATTCAAATGGCGTACCTTGATACATAAAGAACTTGTATTGGTCGCCCTGTTTTTTCCAAACAGAAACAGTGCGGTTTTTTAGAGTACGCGGCTGTCCATCGACCAATACTTTGGCAAAAAAGTCGCCCGTTGCCATCACATATTCCTGCATATCGATGACATTGCCTATCTGATAATCCAGCTCTTGATACTCATAAAAGCCCGACTTTAGCTGCTTTATATAAGAACCTAGGTCATCAATTGCACCATTACTATGCACATAACGTAGCTCTTCGTCACACATGGCCGCAAATTCATCATACTGTTTGTTTAATAAATAATTAAAACGCTGCTGCTCAAGTTCGTTAATTTTATCGTGTAATGCCGTATTCATATGTGTCTCCCCTTACCTATTATTTAGTATTAATTCTCAGATTGGTAGCCTTCTTATATACAGCTGCCCTTTTTTAATTCTAATTAACAGCACAGTCATAATGCACTGTTAATATCATATTTAGTCAATATTGATGAAGCCAATTCTTTAACTCATAACTCCCATCCTACCATTTCTACAATTAGATAAACCCATCTCATAAGCATAAAAGCATTCATAACGTTTTTAGAACCTGTATTCATAAGCTACAGTTAGGTTATTTTTAGAATAAAATGAGACAATACGAGGCAAAATTGGGTTGAATAGTCATTCTATTCGAGCCGAATTTTAACAAAGTAGTGGCTTGTTTTAGGCAAAAAGAGCCAATTATAGCTTGTGAATACAGGTTCTTAGTATCTAAATGATAAACCTTCAAAGATTAAGTGACGGCAATGAGCAATACTAAAGACATCGCTTACACCAAATATCCCACTTCGATGATTTGGTTGCATCATATTGTCGCAGTCTTGATGATTGGTTGCTATTTTTTGGCAGATTATAAGGATTTACATGTCTCGCTTGGTGCGTTGCTGTTAATTTTTGGCTGTATCCGAGTGTTTGTGCGACTCTTAAATACCAGCAAGACACCGCCTTCGATTAATTCACCAAAATCATGGCAGTATATTATCGAAAAAGCAGTTCACATCTTATTGTTTATCTTAATCTTTTTACAATCCATTTTGGGATGGATTATTAGTAACGCTAAAGGCAATCCGGTTACACTATTTGGAATGGTAGATTTCCCACTACTGCTCGGCCCTAATAAAGCGGTGTTTGATAGCCTTTATGATATTCATGAAGCACTGGGAAAAGTTTTTTTGCGTTATTAATTATTCATGTATTGGGTGGTGTCTTTCATTATCTAAAAGACAAAGTGAACGTATTTAAAAGAATGTGGATATAGCCACTGCCATAGCTCATATTAATATAAACAAAAGCCCCGTATTAAGTATATTAATACGGGACTTTTTATTGAATAATCAGATATTTATTGACTGATTAGGTTGATTCTAGCCAGCCAAAAAACAACAATTTAATTATCCATATCAACTGTATCGCTATCATTCTCTTCATCAACATCATAATCAGATGCGTCAGATAATGAGGTTAAAGCATCGAAGAAACCTTGGAACAATAACTTTCCGATAGCAGTGCCCTCGCCCTGCTTGTAGCGAGCGACTAAATCACGCTGATATTCTCTGACGTCAACGGTGTTGCTCTCATTAGGCTGTTGTCTGTCTTTAGGTAGATTTGGGAAGTCTATATTGCTCGATGACAACGGCTCATATCGCTGCATAACATCAAAGGTCACACCGTCATTAGACTGTACATTGGCCGTTTGATTGTGTGTATGCTTCCATTTTATCTGACCGCGGTTATCCAGCCCGTATAGCTCTTGAATTGAGCCGGTTAATTGGGTGGTCTCATCTTCGATACTGTCTTCCCCAATCATGGCACCGTAAACGCGTCTATCGGCTTCCATATCAATCAAGGCTTTCATTTGCATGAGTATCTTCTCAACCAAAGCCTTACTGGTAAACCTTTGATCATCAATTGCTGAATAATCAGATTGTGCTTCGTCAGTATCGACAACCAATTGCGGATATCGCGCAGCAATAATATCGTACAGTGTCGTCAGATAATCCTGATGATACTGCTTAAACTCTTGCGGCGTCTGCACGCGGCGAACGATTTGGCGAGAGGATGCCATTGGCTTAAATCGCTGTTCATCGAGATTAGGCAGTACCGATGTTAATTGTGATGAAGGCACCATATCAAACTGCGCAGTCGGTGCTGAATCATAAATGCGATCCATCGCTTCAAAGTGCGCTTTAATTAAGGAGTGGCCAAACCCGCTCGGTAATGTGCCGTCATTTAGGATGAGCTTAAGCCATTTATTTTGCCAAGATGTGCCTAGTTTTTCGTCTAAGTATTCTGATGTTATAAACGCAAAAGTATCTGCCCATAGATACAAGCTACCCGTACTGGCATCAAAGTATATCGGCTGATTGATAGTCATACGATTATTACGGGCGAAGTACTGCGCACTGGTTAGCATCGTAAACTTGCCTGCTGCCGGCTGATAACTACCTTGTGCATTGATAGACAATGGCTTTAGCAGATATTCATTGAGTAGCTTTGATTTTTTGGCATCCAAAACTTTTGGCTTGTCATCAAAGTTATCAAATATGTCTTGATAATAAGGCGAGACAGGCTGTTGCTCACTTTCAACGTCATCAATATCATCAGCGTTATCCGCATTTATTACATAGCCATCCTCACTGTCAAACTCAGCACTTAACTCAGAGTCCGTCTCGAACTCTGTGTCAGTATCAAATTCCGTATCATCTTGGTCATCATACTCATAGTATTCGTAATCATTATATTCAGATGCTTTGTTGGCCACCCAAGCTTCATACGCTTCACTACATGCCAAGTACTCACTCTTAATCGTATTACGCTGTGTGGCGAATTCGGCAGAGTCGATATCCTTGCCTTGTTCATCCGCCTGCTCGAGTAGTTCAACATAAGACGCGTCGTGAGTGTCTTCACAATACGTATCCAAATACTTTGAGGTAATTGGCGCATCACCTGCATTGTTAACCGGCTTACTGTGTTTAATTTTTACATCACTGTGATAGCTAAATGCGCTCATACGCTGCTTTTGTAGTGCTTTTTGCAGCGTACTTTTAGCCATCGCTGGCGTGTTATTAGAGGTTTGACTGACTGCGGTTGTCTGACAACCTGCAAGTATTAAACAGCCTGCCAACATAGTCATTGATAAAGGCAGAGTTTTGGTAGCCCATACTTTGGTATTTGAAGTTGTGTGGCTAAAAGCTTTGGTTCGTGTTTTTGAATGATTATTAGAAGTCATTAGATGTCCTTGATAGCACTTTTGGTTTTGTAGTTGTTTTATTTGAGTCGTCAATAATGTTATGGCTTATTGCCTACTCAATACTCAAGGCTTATATCGTCATTATTGCTGCTTTCGAGGTCGTCGCTTTCAAGGTCATACTTCTCAACATCATAGCTCGCAAAGCTCTCGTTCTCATCATTAAAGTATACATAGCGGGCTTCACGGGCTATATCAATTTTATCTTGCTTCTGTTTTTTATTTTTGAGCCATGCATTGCCATCGATTGGCTTGGGTGCTGCATCGCCAAAGGACTGTTCAAGTAGTGGCTTTAAACTATGTGACTGATAGCTCTTATGGTCGTAACGTATCTGGTTCAGCGTGGTCACTTGCATATCGGCCAAGTTGCTTCCCATATAGATACGTTGCTGCTTGCCCAGTAATTGCCCTGCACTGTCTAAATAGTAATAGTTCACTTGGTTAAATGAGATGGGCATAATGGCTTCAATTAGTTGCAATAGGCTGCCAACATCATCGCTCTGATATCCCTTGTTATACAGCTGAACTTTACGTATGGCACTCTTGAGCAATGCACCATCAGGATATTGAGTGGGATTGGCATCAACATGCTGCTCTAGGCTTTGGCTGACATGCTTGAATATTTTGCCAACCACCTCGCCTGTTTGGTGACTGCCAAAATACACTTTGATGCCTTGAGCTGCGCCAACTTGCTTGGCAAAATCATCACCGCTTATGTCTATTAGGCTGAACAGCTTAGGGTCTAGCTCAGCGAGACTGGCTTGCACCGCACTGATAGTCGCATCATAGATAACCGCTGACGGTATCTGTTCTGTGACCACCTCTGGCAATCCAATATCGACTGTATGCGATACCATCTCATTTGGTAGCGGTGTGTTTTCGGGACTAACCAAAGCCATCAACGGCATAAATGCTGAGGCGTCAATGATTAATCGGCTTGTATCAAAATCCAATGCTACTGGCAACTGAAACGAGGCACTCACGGTTGGCGCTGCATAGTCATAACTATAGACGCTTTTGAATTGTCGCTGATTTGGTTGATATTGGCTGACGCTATTAAGGGTTAAATAGCGCATTTGATAGGCATTGCGAGCGTCAAGTTGCTCTGGTGTCTTTTGCATCATACCCAGCATCAAATTTAAAATGCCTGAGTCTGCCATGTTGTCACTGTCTCCAGCACTTTCATTGTTTTGCTTGGCCAATTGAACCGCTTCATACGCTTCAAAGATGCTCGATGGTTTGACACTTTTGATTGAACCTAACGC
This sequence comes from Psychrobacter sp. CX14, assembly GCF_057396205.2. NCBI lineage: Bacteria > Pseudomonadati > Pseudomonadota > Gammaproteobacteria > Moraxellales > Moraxellaceae > Psychrobacter > Psychrobacter sp. CX14. Next base: position 1,984,037 of record NZ_CM183187.1, read on the forward strand.
TTTATCATAATCTGACTCGTCGTCATATTCCTCTAAATCTTCATAAGCATATTCTTCTTCATAGTTATACTCTTCCTCAGCATAAACCTCTTCATAGGCATCAAAGGATTCATAGTCGTCATCACAGATATTACATTCATCCTGAGCCAGCTCTATATCATCGTCAGTCTCTGCAAGTTCTAAAACATCTACTATGCACACTTCATTATTGCAATCATAAGCATTTTCATCGTATTCATACTCCTCTGTGTCTTCATAATCCTCAAAGTCTTCATCGTCATAGCTGTCGTAATCGTCCTCTTTCATAGATTCTTGATAAGCAATCACCTCAATGGCAGTCTGAAACAAGCTACTTGAGCCTGCATCAATGCTATCGGGATTAACCAGCGGTGACAGATGATACTTGGCTTTTGCAACTGCCACATGCTCAGTGGCCAAATGCTGACGTATGGCCGACACCAGCTTTTGCTTGGCGAGATTATCTCCATTAGGATACTGCGCTTGGTCAAACAAACGCTCGTAATTTGCATTATTCGCGTCGATTCCAGTATTGAAGAGATGACTTTGTGCTCGATTGGCTTGAGTATCTGCAACACTAAAGTCGATGATTGGTGATGTTTGCGATGCTGTGGTCATATTCGGAGTTGATTGACATGCACTCAAAGCCAGCGCCGCACTACCGATAACTGCACTATGCAGAGCTAAAGATAACAGTCTATTTGATTGACTCATTTTAAATAACGATGGTATGATGGGTTTAGATACTTTGTCTAGATGAGTCATAACACAGTGCTTCCTATTAATATGGGGATATACGTTTTCTTGAATATGAGTTAATTGACTGTTTAGAGCATTGTGATTATCTAATGATGTTTTGCAAATAGATAACTGATGATAGATAGTACCTTATTTAGTAAAAATACAGAAGATTACATTGTAGAAAAATTTGGGTTACCTAGTTTTAAAGGACTTCTCCCCTTTTTTTGAAACCTGTCCTCACTCCTCGTTATTTGAAATAAATCCTAATACCCTGCTAGCACAAAGGTTTACAAAAGTTAATTAAAAAAAGTAACTTATTGGTGCTAAAAATCACTCATTGTTAAGTCAAAAGCTGTCGATTTAATTAAAAGATTCATTTAATATACATCTTAAAGATTCATTTTAAATGAATGTTATAAGAACCAATGACGTGTTCATGTATCGGAGGAATATATGCGACTTTTCAAATCTAACCGTGCTGTTACTGCCCCGCCCCCTCGTTACTCTAAGCTTGCTATCGCATTTATTCTGACCGGTTAAACGGCGTTTAATAGCAGGAATAATACCAAACATATAAATCAGCATAACCAAACGGCGGTTGTCGATTTTGTCTTAAACATGCCCACTTACAGTCATATGAATACTATAGAAGTAATAGTTATTATAATGTTTCGATTAGTGTCAAAAAGAACCTTTACTGTATAAATAGCTTTTATTTGCTTAGGCTATTTCAAGACAATAATAATTTTGATGTGCTGTATTCTAGGTGAATGGCTTTATACTAGCCAATCTATACCGCTGATGTATCTAGGGCGTGTCCTCAATCCGTACGATTACATTTAAATGGACTAAAAATAGCTAAATCTTGTCATACTGCCTCAAGTAACGGGTAAATATCTCGATATTTACCGCATTATTTTCCTTGTCTGACTGCGATTTATCTTATTTTTATCACCATTTTCAAAATGAGGACACGCCCTAATATTTAATTAAGAATAAAAGGAGTATTTGATGGCTTATATTATCGAACCGGCAGAACCCGCAGCTCTAGCTGTTAAAGGGAGCGAAGACACCTTCCCTGTTCGCCGCGTCTATTGTGTCGGGCGTAATTATGCAGAGCATGCCCGCGAAATGGGGTCTGACCCTGATCGTGAGCCGCCTTTTTTCTTCTGTAAACCAGGAGATGCCGACTCTGTTGTTGCTGCTGCAAAAGATGGCATTATACCCATCCCCTATCCGCCACTCACTAAAAACTACCATTATGAAGCTGAGCTTGTTGTGGCAATTGGCCAAAGTGCTAAAAATATCTCTGTAGAAGAGGCAAAGAAGGCTATCTATGGCTATGCCATTGGGCTAGATATGACTCGTCGTGATTTGCAGGCAAATATGCGGGAAAAAGGTCGCCCATGGGAGATTGGTAAGGCTTTCGATTATGCTGCCCCCATTGGCGAGTTGACACCGATTATAGATTCTGGCGAGTTAACATCAGGTCATATTCAGTTAAAGGTCAACAATGAAATTCGTCAGGATAGTGATTTAAAACATCTTATTTGGAGTGTATCGGAAGTAATATCTCGCTTATCTGAGCTTTTTGAATTAAAACCGGGAGATTTAATTATGACGGGTACGCCGGCAGGTGTTGGTCCGGTTAATGTCGGCGATATCATGACGGCACATATTGATGGACTTAGCAGTATTACGGTTAATATTACGTAGCCGTTATAATCACAGAAATCTATAAAAATTATGTCTGATCAAATTTTTATCCTACTCAATTGGACAGACTTTGTTTTTGTTAACAGCATTAACTAAACACAATTTTTTTCTCAGGTTCAGTCGCTTGCTCATCAGCAAAACCATAAAAGATTACCGTGCCTTGCATCACCCATATCTGACCGAAGATACCAGCGGCTGTATTGTGATGCGTTAATAATGGCGGTGGCACATTTTCTTTGGTGAAAAATGGCGTAGAGCGTTTGGTACGCCAAAGGCTAGGAATCACGATATGACTCATAATACTTCCTTATAAATTGCTCGCTTATTGACTAATCATTAACGGTTAATCGCTATTGAACCGTTGTCGAACACTGATTAATTAGCGGTTTTCATCTTCACGCTTCACATTTGCAGAGCTGGCATCATATATCGCCTGTAGCTCCTGCTCGGACAGAAGCTGTTGTGCCAAAGGAAACAGCTCACGCTCTTCATAGCGAATGTGATCATATAGCAGCGTTGCAAACTCTTGTACGTGTGACGCACTTAGGCTCGGCGTATTTACTAGCTCGTATAGCTTGCTGTGATGCGCCTCAATTTCCGCCATAACCTCTGCTACTTCTGGATGCTCAGACTCATAAGCAGCCAGCTTGGCCAATATCAAATCATCTTCTACTTTCAAGTGATTGCTCATATTATGATTCACATATTCGGTGAGCGCCGTCCAATGCTTGGCTATCTCTTCAACGTCATTGGCGCATTCTTTGGCATGCCGAGAAATTACCAGTCTTTGATGATGCTCTCGGGATAATGGCTGAAGTTGTTCGATGCGTTTCATGGTTGTCCTTTAACCTCGGTATACGTTTTCTTGAGAAAGCTCCATTTGAATGCCATCAATATCCGCTTGCTCAGCAAGCGCATATAGATAATCACATAGCCCATGATGGAAGGCTTGCTGCGCCAGTTTATTAGCAATAGCAGGTTTGGCTTGCAAGTAGTTAAGCTGAACACCCGGCTGCTTATCCATCACATCGACAATATGAAAACCATAACGGGTCTCGACAGGACTTGGTGCTAACCCCTCATCCATAGTAAATACCACAGACTCAAATTCTGGAACCGTTTGACCTTGGCTAAGTACACCCAGCTCTCCGCCCTGCTCTTTTGATGGGCATGCTGAATACTGGCGAGCCAATTCAATAAACTCAGCACTAGGGTTATTGCTGTTTTTGATTTGCTCAATCAGCTCGTATGCTTGCTTTTTAAGTGCCAAGCGCTCCTCGCCATCTTCAGGAAGACTGGCTAGCAAGATATGACGTACCGACATAATCGGTGCGGTTTTATAATCAGATTTATTTTGCTCGTAGTAACGCTCACACACCTCATTTTCAGGTGTGGCTGCGTTTACATTTTTATCAATCAAATCTGAAATGGCTTGTTCTTCGTTGCTATCCCAAGCGTCTTGGCCAAGTGACTCATCATTATGCACCGCATCTTTTAGTAGCTCACGCACTACTAAGGCTTGAGTCGCTAGGAACAATGCATCTTCTTTGGTCGGTGCTGGGTGATACTGCAATTCTTGAGCAATAACTTGCTTGTCAATCATCACGCCATTGACAGTCACGGTAGGCAACTCTTCACGGCTAGAAGCAATCAGGTTTTTATGATTACTACGCTCTTCGGCCAATGCTTTTTCGATAAACTCTTGATCTGAATGTGGTTTCTTCAAATCATCAGAGGTTGGCATAATACGAATGTTGTCATCAGCCGCTTGTCTTGGATCGTAAGTCGTTGCCGTCATGTTGTACTCCATTGAGTCATAATCCACCACAAAGCCGATTGGGCAATGAATGCTTTATCCTGCATTTAACGCTTAGTCGGCTTTATAATGGCGCTGTATAAGTGAACAGCTTTAATGATTATTTAGTAAATTGGTTTATCTTGCGCTTAGGCTCATTTTTGGACCAAATGGCTCATAATGTATATTGTCACCACTGTGCTCTAACGTCATTAGCCCATCAATCATACTGTCCATAAAGGTCATCGAACCGCACACATAGACATCAGCAGGATTGGGTAATGTTTTTAGCCACGTCTCATCTAAGCGCTGATTGTCTTCAGAATAAAACGTGTTTTTCTGAACCTGCTCTGCTTGCTCAAGCAACGCATTCACACGCTCATCAAAGGCATAGTGCTCCTGATTTTGGCAGGCATAAGCCCAGATAATAGGACGCTTAGGATTGGTTTTAACCTGCACCTCTAACATGGCAAGTACGGGTGTGATGCCTACGCCCGCACTAATAAGTGCTAGTGGCACATCATTTTGCTCAATCAGTGACTGATTAAGCTCAAAGTCGCCTGCTGGCGCTGAGAGATATAAGGTGTCGCCAACTTCAACGTTGTCGTGCAAGTGGTTGGATACCAGTCCACGATGTTCGTCTTTATTATCACGGCGTACCGCAAATTTTAGACCGCCGCTACTATCGACTGAATACAATGAGTAATGTCGTAAGGCAATATGGTCACTGTCTTTAGGGTCGGTTTTGACCGTAATGTATTGACCGGCTGTTAATGGCAGCTTACTGACATCGAAGCCATTTTCTTCAGGCTGAACAGTGAAAGCGGCGATATCTGAGCCTGTGATTTCTTTCTTAATGACTTTGAAAGGTACAAAGCCTGACCACATGGCGTTTTGATACATATCTGCTTCGACCTTGATAAAGACAGAAGCAATCTCGTCATAGGCTTCAGCCCAAGCATCGATAATCTCATCGGTTGCCACATCGCCTAGCACTTCTTTAATCGCGCCCAATAAGTGCTGGCCAACGATTGGATAATGCTCTGGTTTAATCTGTAATGCACGGTGCTTATGACCAATTTGCATCACTTGTGGCAATAACACTTCTAGGTTTTCTAAATGTTTAGCCGCTGCCAATACTGTTGTCGCTAGTGCGGTCTGCTGTCGCCCAAGCTTTTGGTTGGTCTCATTAAAGATATCCAGTAGCTCAGGGTGCTCAGCAAACATATTCTGATAAAAAACTGTGGTAATCGTATTGCTATGCTCTTCGAGTACAGGAACCGTTGCTTTAACAACCTCTAGTGTTTTGGGAGAAACCATCGTTATATCCTTAATGATTGCTAATCGATAAGCCGCTTATTAACGTTTTAATATCTGTTTCAATAACGGTTAGGCGTATCGATAAAAGTGATGCAATCATGAGTTGGTGGGTTAAGTATGTCGCTATCAAGCTTAGTGATGACTAGCGACATAAATTAGATGCCTATCTAAATTACCGACTATTTATCATAACATTCATTTTAAATTCATGTTATAAACTTATACTACCAACCCAATCCTGTATCACTTTGGTAAGGCTTTCTATTGCGATTGTTTTTGTCTAACAATCTGATAACGGCGACCCAAATACCACACTGGTGCACTGATAATATGAATCAAACGTGTGAATGGGAAAATCATAATCAGGGTAATACCCAGTGCCATATGCAGCTGATAAATCAGGTCTGCTTGTTCGATACGAGCCGCTGCATGCCAAGGTCTTAAGACCGTAATATCTTGTGCCCAGCCAGCGAGGTTCATCATGGTCAAGCCATCAAGATGATGCATTGAGGTAAAGATAGATATCAGACCTAGATTGAGCTGGATAAACAGCAGTATCAATACTAATTTGTCACTAAATGATGAGGTATGCGAGATACGATCATCGGTAAAGCGGCGTATCATCAATATCACCATCCCTATCCAGCATGCCACGCCAGCAATACCGCCCACCACCACAGCTAGGATTTGCTTATGTGCAGCGCTGATAAACGGCTCATAAATAAAATGCGGCGTTAACATACCCACCAAGTGACCCAGCAGAACAACAATGATACCCACATGGAATAAGTTGCTGGCAAGGCGCATGTTCTTGCTACGTAGCATCTGAGATGAGCCAGTTTTCCATGAGTATTGTGACAAGTCAAAACGTGCCCATGTACCCACGATAGCAACCACTAATGCAATGTATGGATAGATACCAAATAAAAATATTTGTAGCCAGCTTAAGTTGGCCAAAGACTGTACACCAGGATCTGCAATATTCATGTCCTCTCTCTCCTTAAGGCTGTTTAACAGGTTTCGACGTATCGAAATCTACCCAATGCACAGGGGCATCGACTTGTTTTGGTGGCACCACATTGCGGTCTATCGCAATACCTTTTGCAAGGTTTTGAGTGCTTGATGGGCAGCGCTCTTCTTGCTGCGCCCCCAAGAAATCAACCACCTCTTCTTCCCACTCTTGGTCCAGGGCTTCAAACGTATCGTCACGCTGCTCTTGTTGCACTTGCTCCTCTAATGCATCCACTGCATCCAGTGGCTTGCCCGCTATTTGTAGCAGTGCGTTAAAACAGCCTTCATACAAACTGTCTCTGTCTTTGAGTCTTGCCGCAAGTAGCGCAATGATATGGCTAACATCAGCGATATCCATACGGATTTTGATTTCATCGCCAGTGACCGCTGCTTGATAAGCCAAAAACTCTAAATACATCGGCAGATAATCAGGCAGCTCTTTTTGATCAATCTCAAAGCCAGCTTCTTCATACTGACCCATCAAATCGACCATGGCCTGCCCGCGGTCACGTGATTCGCCGTGCACATGTTCAAACAACCATAAAGACAGTGAGCGACCACGCTCAAACAAGCCATCGTATTGAGCTTGTGCCTCAAGTGAGCCCATCTCAATCATTTCATCAATGAGGGCTACGATTTGAGCGCGCACCTCTGGGCTGATAAGCGGTGATGTGCTAACAATATCTTTCGACATTGCCAGAGTTTCACCTTCAAACAGCTCGTTGGTTGGATAATCAATCAGCAGGCTCAATACTTTAAGGATTTTCATGTCAGAGTCTGCAATGGTTGGCATTGCTGTTCCGCTTTCTTCAACATTGGTATCAAAAGGTGTTTTTTGAATAACGTCTGTCATGCTACACCTCCCACTTTTGAACGGTGTCAATAAAGTCACGGCGCGTGGCCTTCTTCTGACCGAACATGCTGGTATCGCTACTGCCTGAGCAGCCTTCACCAAAGGTAAAGCCGCAACCATTACGCTCTGCAAACGCATCGCTCATGGCCTCTTCGCGGTGTGCCGTTGGAATAACAAAACGGTCTTCATAGTTGGCAATCGCTAAGTAGCGGTACATCTCTTCGATCTGCAGCTTAGTTAAACCCACATCATCCAAGATGCTTTGTACTTCTTGCTTCTCAACCAATTGCATGCGCTTGTAGCTACGCATCGCAAGTAGGCGTTTTAGTGCCATACGGACTGGCTCTTCATCACCAGCGGTTAACATATTGGCCAAATAACGCAGTGGGATACGTAAGCTATCTACGTCTGGAATCAGACCGTCCATGCCTACTTTGCCTGCTTCTGCTGCGTTTTGAATCGGTGATAATGGGGGCACGTACCACACCATAGGTAGCGTACGGTACTCAGGGTGTAATGGCAGTGCCAGTTTCCAATCCATCGCCAGTTTATAAACGGGTGATTTTTGAGCCGCATCAATCACTGACTGTGGTACGCCGTCTTTTAATGCTTGAGCGATCACTTCTGGATCGTTTGGATCTAAGAATACGTCCAACTGCGCTTGATATAAGTCTTGCTCGTTTGGCGTTGCAGCCGCTTCTGCAATCTTATCGGCATCATATAAAAGCACGCCAAGGTAGCGGATACGGCCAACACAGGTCTCAGAACATACCGTTGGCATGCCAGCCTCAATACGTGGATAACATAAGATACATTTTTCAGATTTACCTGACTTCCAGTTATAGTAAATCTTCTTGTAGGGGCAGCCTGAGATACACATACGCCAGCCACGGCATTTGTCTTGGTCAATAAGTACAATGCCGTCTTCTTCACGCTTATAAATTGCACCACTTGGGCAAGACGCGACACAGGTTGGGTTTAAGCAGTGCTCACACAGACGTGGCAAATACATCATGAAGGTATTTTCATACTCGCCATAGATATCTGCTTGCACGTTATCGAAGTTTTTGTCACGGCGGCGCTTTTCAAACTCTGAGCCTAAGATTTCCTCCCAGTTAGGACCCCACTCGATTTTCTGCATACGCTTACCAGTAATGACAGAGCGCGGGCGAGCAATCGGTTGGTGGTTGCTAATTGGCGCAGTTTGCAAATGCTGATAATCAAAGTCAAACGGCTCATAGTAATCATCAATCTCTGGTAAATCTGGATTAGCGAAAATGTTCGCTAATACTCTAAATTTACCGCCGATACGCGGGTTAATCGTGCCGTTGGCATTACGGATCCAGCCGCCTTTCCATTTGTTTTGGTTCTCCCATTCTTTGGGATAACCAATACCCGGTTTTGACTCAACGTTATTAAACCAAGCGTATTCCATACCTTCACGGCTGGTCCAAACGTTCTTACAGGTAACTGAGCAGGTGTGACAACCGATACATTTATCGAGGTTAAGCACCATGCCTACTTGTGATCTGATTTTCATGGGTGTGTGCTCCAAATTAAAGTGTTTAAGGTTGTCTTAACCTTCCAAAGTCGTTGGTAATGGTTGTGGTAATGAATCGTCTGGCTTGTCCTCTAACCAGTCGATTTTCGACATCTTACGAACCACAACAAATTCATCACGGTTACAGCCCACTGTGCCGTAGTAGTTAAAGCCGTATGATTGCTGCGCATAGCTACCAATCATGTGCGTTGGCTTCAAGATAGTACGGGTCACTGAGTTGTGAATACCGCCACGAGTACCGGTCTGCTCAGAGCCTGGAATGTTGACCAGTTTCTCTTGCGCATGATACATCATGGTCATGCCATCTTTCACACGCTGACTGACAACCGCACGCGCCGTAATCGCACCGTTGACGTTGAAAACTTCAATCCAATCGTTGTCCTCAATGCCAGCTGACTTCGCATCATTTTCTGACAACCAAACAATAGGACCACCACGGCTAAGCGTTAGCATTAACAAGTTTTCAGAGTAGGTACTGTGAATACCCCACTTTTGGTGCGGTGTTAAGAAGTTCAGTACAATCTCTTTGTTACCGTTGGGCTTAGCGTCTTTCATGATGTCTGTGGTTTTGGTATCAATCGGTGGACGATACTGCTGCATCTGCTCGCCAAACGCCTGCATCCAAGGATGATCCTGATAAAATTGCTGACGACCAGTAATAGTGCGCCAAGGAATCAGCTCATGGACGTTGGTATAGCCGGCGTTATAGCTTACCGATTCAGATTCTAGACCAGACCAAGTTGGACTTGAAATAATCTTACGTGGCTGCGCAACAATATCTCTAAAACGAATTTTTTCGTGTGCACTCGATGCTGCTAAATGTGCGTGCTCACGACCGGTAAAGGCTTCCAATGCTTTCCAACCTTTTACAGCTACCTCACCGTTAGTCTCAGGTGCTAGCATTAAGATGGTTTCTGATGCATCAATGGCAGTAAAGATTTGAGGACGGCCTTCTGATACACCCGGCGTGGTCACTCGGTGGTTTAAATCACCTAAGTCTTTGACTGCTTTGGTCATATCCCAGTTCAAGCCTTTTGAGCCGTTACCTAACTTCTCAAGCGCAGGACCTAGAGAGGTATATTTGGCATACGTATTAGGATAATCACGCTCAACCACTTTAATCATTGGGCAGTTTTTACCGGGTACTGGTTTTTCGCCAGCTGTTTTCCAGTCAGTACCGCCAAATGGCTGTGCCAATTCGCCTGGGCTATCGTGTTGCATCGGTAGTGTTACCACATCCGTTTCAACACCTAAGTGACCCACTGATACCTCTGAGAAGGCTTTAGCAATACCTTTATAGATTTCCCAGTCTGTTTTTGATTCCCAAGCAGGGTCAGTCGCTGCGGTTAATGGGTGGATGAACGGATGCATGTCTGAGGTGTTCATGTCATCTTTTTCATACCACGTTGCAGTTGGCAACACGATATCTGAATATAAGCAAGTTGACGACATTCGGAAGTCTAGGGTTACTACCAAATCAAGCTTACCTTTTGGCCCCTCTTCCACATAATCCACTTCTTTAGGACGTAAGCCATCTGGTAGATTCTCTTCACTCATTAGGCCGTTTTTGGTGCCTAAGAAGTACTCAAGCATGTATTCATGACCCTTTCCTGATGATCCAAGTAAGTTTGAACGCCAGATAAACATATTGCGTGGGAAGTTTTGAGGATTGTCGGGTGATTCACACGCAAAGCGTAAGCTGCCCTCATGTAGTGAATCCACGACATACTCTTCAATTTCTTTACCTTGCGCTTTAGCAGCAGCCGCAATAGATAGCGGGTTACGGTTGAGCTGAGGCGCTGATGGTAACCAACCCGCACGCTCAGCTTGAATGTTGTAATCAAGCATATGCTCTGGGAAGAACTTCTTATTCACACGAGGCGATAGGATTTCGTGCGCCGATACTGTCTCATGACGCCACTGTGAGCTGTGGTTGTAGAAGAAGCTCGTGCCATTCATGTGACGTGGTGGACGGTGCCAATCTAGAGCAAATGCCAATGGCAACCAGCCAGTCTGAGGACGTAACTTTTCCTGACCCACATAGTGCGCCCAGCCGCCACCTGATTTACCGATACAACCACATAGCATCAGCATATTAATTACGCCGCGGTAGTTCATATCAAGGTGATACCAGTGGTTCATGCCAGCACCGATGATAATCATCGATTTACCATGCGTTTTATGTGCGTTTTCCGCAAACTCACGACCCACTTGAATAACTTTTTCACGTGATAAACCGGTGATAACTTCTTGCCATGCTGGCGTGCCAGGTACGGTAGGGTCGTTATAATCGTCCGTCACGTGCTTGCCGCCTAGACCGTTATCGACGCCTAGGTTGGCAACAGTTAAGTCAAAGACAGTTGCAACTTTGACAGTACTTCCGTCTCCTAAAGTAATCGTCTTACATGGAATACGTTTAACTTGTAGCGCCTCACCTGGTACCGCTGTGAAGTATGGGTGCTCGGTATGACCAAAGTAGTCAAAGGTCACATCACACACTTCTTGCTCATTGCTATCAGATTTCAGGCTTAGAGTTAAGTCGATGTCTTTACCCGTTGAGCCGCTCTTTTGCTCTAAGTTCCACTTGCCTTTTTCGCCCCAGCGATAACCTATTGAGCCCAGTGGTGATACAAGTTCACCATCGTTATTTAGGCCAATGGTTTTCCATTCTGGATTGTTCTCTTCACCTAATCCATCAACCAAGTCTGACGCACGTAGATAACGGCCCGGACGACGACTACCGCTTTCATCTTCTTCCAACATGACTAATATAGGCATGTCAGTGTAGCGCTTGGCATAGTCAATGAAATAATCGCTTGGCTGTTTTAGGTAAAACTCTTTTATAATCACGTGACAGAACGCTTGAGCCACAGCTGCATCTGTACCTTGTTTTGGGTTTAACCAAAGGTCGGTTAGCTTTGAGATTTCAGCATAGTCAGGTGTGATAGAGACTGTTTTGGTACCCTTATAACGCACCTCAGTGAAGAAGTGAGCGTCAGGCGTACGCGTCTGCGGTACGTTAGAACCCCATGCGATAATGTAGTCTGAGTTGTACCAGTCTGCTGATTCAGGCACGTCAGTTTGCTCACCCCATGTCATCGGTGACGCTGGTGGTAAGTCGCAGTACCAGTCATAGAAAGACAAGCATGCACCGCCGATGAGCGACAAATAGCGGCTACCAGCAGCATAGCTAACCATAGACATCGCTGGAATTGGTGAGAAACCAATAATACGGTCAGGGCCATAGGTTTTGGCAGTGTAAACGTTACTAGCAGCGATGATTTCGTTCACCTCGCTCCAAGTAGAACGAATAAAGCCGCCCATACCGCGCTTTGATTTGTATTCAACGGTTTTGGCCGGGTCTTCCACGATACTTGCCCATGCATCAACTGGATCGGTATATTGAGCTGTGGCTGCACGCCATAGCTTTAATAATGGCTTACGCACTTTTGGATATTTAACACGGTTGGCTGAGTACATATACCAGCTATAGCTTGCACCACGAGGACATCCGCGCGGTTCATGATTTGGTAGGTCTGGGCGCGTTCGTGGATAATCGGTTTGCTGCGTCTCCCAGGTCACTAGACCGTTTTTAACAAAGATCTTCCAAGAACAAGAGCCGGTACAGTTTACGCCATGCGTAGATCTCACCACTTTGTCATACTGCCAGCGGTTACGGTAACCATCTTCCCATCCACGCGACTCATCGCGCAATTCACCATGGCCGTTAGAAAACTCCCCTTTTTTACGTTTAAAAAAACGGAATTGGTCGAGTAAATGGCTCATATTGCTATCCTCTAGGTTAAGACTTCAGTACAAAAACGCTCAGAGCAGCAGCCTATGTCCTTAATGCTGTCAATGCATGAGCAATAGATATCATTCGATATTGAGTATTGTAGGTGGGATAATACAAACTGAATATTGGCTAACATAGGCAATTGCCTACCACTTTAGGGTTAGGTGACAGTAAGTTTTTATTCCGATAAATTTTCAAACCTTTGGCAAATTAAACATAGTGTTTTAATTTTTCTTGTAACTAAATGATTGTCCCTACGAATATGCTTAGGCTATTTGTTATTTTAAATACACTTATGCCGTAGATAAAAAAAGCGCCACTTTAAAAGTGACGCCTGCTAACTAAAATTGTATTCAGTATTTGATTGACTGCTCTATGAAGGGTACTCAGCATTCTTACGGCTGTAATACCACCATGTCAATATAATACATACGATATAAAACACTATCAAACTAATAAACGTACCTTGTGCACCCAAGCTTGAACCAAACATCTTAGGAATAAAGAAAGCACCGTAAGCGGCAAATGCAGAGGTAAAGCCGACAACCGCCGCTGACTCTTTATTTGATTCAGTAACCACATCTTTGGTACCTAATTTTTCATGGAATGTTCTAAAGATAACTGGAATCATACGGAATGTAGAACCATTACCAATACCTGTTGCAATAAACAACACCATAAACGAGATAAAATAACCTACAAAACTACCTGCTGATGTTTCACTTGGTAAAAAATACATCACCGCAATAACGGCAACAACCATCACAATAAAATTCCAGAATGTAACTTTTGCCCCACCAAACTTATCAGCAATCCAGCCTCCAAATGGACGGAAAATCGCCCCTACGAAGGGACCCAAAAAGGCAAACTTTAGTACATCCACTTCTGGAAAAGATGTTTTAATCAACATTGGAAACGCTGCTGCAAAGCCAATAAACGAACCAAATGTCGCCATATAAAGGATACACATAATCCAGTTATGTTTACGCTTAAAGATAACCGCTTGATCTTTAAATGATGCCTTAGCGGATGATAGGTCGTTCATACCAAACCAAGCTGCCACTGAAACTAATAAGATAAAAGGCACCCAGACGAAACCTGCATTTTGCAAATACAGCTCTTTGCCTGTATCAGTTAGTAGTGGTGCACCGCCGAGTGCGCCAAAAACACCAAACCCAATAACTACAGGTATTAAAAACTGCATCACAGAAACACCAAGATTACCCAACCCTGCGTTTAAACCGAGGGCAGTACCTTGTTTGTCTTTGGGGTAGAAAAAAGAGATGTTTGACATCGAGGATGCAAAGTTGCCACCACCAAAACCACATAACAGTGCAATAATGACAAACACGCTAAACGGTGTATCTGGAGTCTGTACTGCAAACCCCATCCATAAGGCGGGAATGAGTAATGAAGCGGTAGAGATTGCTGTCCAGCGTCGTCCTCCAAAGATAGGTACCATAAATGAGTAAAAAATACGCAGCGTTGCACCTGATAGACCAGGTAATGCGGCCAGCCAAAACAATTGAGCTTGATCAAACTTAAAACCTATATCAGGTAATCGTACAATAACCGCACTCCATACCATCCATACCGCAAATGCTAATAATAAAGCGGGAATAGAAATCCATAAGTTGCGTCTAGCAGCTTGCTTACCGCCATTCTCCCAAAAATCTTCCATCTCAGGACGCCAGTCAGTAATGACCTTACCCCCTTTTAGTGCCTCTTTGTTACTCATAATTCCCTACCTTATAATTCATAGCTTTGATTTAAAATTTAATAGCCTGCTGGCACACAAGCTACAATAAATTTATGTCAGCACTAACAGTAAGGGGTTATGTGGTTTATTCCTATGCATATATGGGTTTATAACAGTAGCTTAATGGGAGTAAATACACCTAACTAAAGGTGACTACCTCTTTGGTAGTATTATCTTTAAATAATATAGTGCTATTCTAGGCGCAGCTAAACTACTGTTTGTATTCATTGATATTAAGATCTATGCCGTTATGCTAAAAACTGTCAGCAACATGCTATCTGATTCACTGCCGACCCGTGCTTGGCTGGCAGTGATTACTGTTACCTTTTTATTTTTGATGTCAGCAATGAGTAGTGGATATTTGGCATGGGTATCACAAGAAGATGCTAAAGCTGTGAATACAGCAGGCTCGATTCGAATGGCCACTTATCGTGTTAACTTTTTGTTGGCATCAGATTTCGACTATCCTGAATTTATTGATCTTACCGATGACAACTTTGATAGCAAACAATCAGAAGATTCACATCTATATCATCATCAAGCTATCGACTATCTCATCAAAGACATGCAGCGCCGCCTAAGTGACTTATATCAATATCAAAACAATCACAAAAATAACGACTTTGAGATAGATCAGCAGCTTAAAAAAATTGATAATCAGTGGCAAACCATATTACAGCCAGCGCTGGCATCTCAAGATATGAGTAGCTTCTACCAAGCCTCTTTAACCTATATTTTTGACGTTGATAATCTAGCCAATCAGCTCCAGTATCGTAATGAACAACGCCAAAAGTGGCAGCAGATTTTACAGTTTTTTTCATTAATCTTAGCAGTACTGGTCATGCTTGCAGGACTTAGAGAACTAAAACAAAAGGTACTCAGACCAGTAAATTCGCTAATAAAAGCAACCAAGGAATTTCGGCGTGGTCATTTAGATAGTCGCATTCCTGCCAGCGGCTATAGGGAATTTAACAGCTTGGCAGTCTCTTTCAACGATATGGCCGCGACCATAGACTCTTATCAAAAATCCTTGGAAAAAGAAGTTGCCGTTAAAACTGTAAACTTAACACAAGCCAATAAGGTGCTGTCACTGCTGTATGACTTTGCTCGTCACCTCACCACAGAACAAGTTGGTCTCACCCAACTAAATCGTCTCATTTCAGACTTTGAGGCGATTATTCCGGGAATTAATCTAACCCTATGCTTACAATATGATGCATTAGGCAGTAAGGATTCCATTGCTATATATGGAAATAAAATTAGTGAGATCTGTGCGTCTAATACCTGCGACACCTGCCATGTCAACCTAGCAAAAGAGATTGAAAGCTATCCAGTTGCGCATCGTGATATCCTCTTTGGTGAACTTCGAGTTCGTGCAACCGCTCCTACAATGAAAGATGACAAAAACAAAATTCCTCTGGTAGATGAAACCACTGTATTTGTCAACCCTATAACTGACCCAGATATATCTAAAGATAAGTTAAGCCATATTGAAATAGACCCTATTGCTATCAATAATGAGGCCATCATCGCTTTAACCAATTTGATTAGCACCGCTATGTTTTTGGTTCAACAGCGTCAACATGAGCACCAGATTATTTTATTAGAAGAGCGTGCTACCATTGCTCGTGAATTGCATGACTCACTGGCACAGTCTTTGTCGTATCTTAAAATTCAGGTTGCCATTTTGGAAAAAAGACTCGATAACACCCACTGTACCAGCCCAGACTATACAACCCTGACTGATTCTATTGTTAATATTAAAGATGGCTTAAATTCAGCCTATCAGCATTTGCGAGATTTATTGGTTACTTTTCGCTTAAGTTTAGATGATGATAGCTTTGACGAGGCCCTGCTCAATTCAGTACAAGAGTTTGCCGAAAAAGGTGGCTTTAACTATCATATTAACAATCAAGTGATGTCATTGAACTTAAGCGCTTTAGAGCAAGTGAATATCATTCAAATTGTTCGTGAGGCGTTATCAAATATTTGTAGGCATGCTAACGCCACTCAAGTAGATGTTAGTTTTAAATATGTACCTAATAGCAATGACACCTTGCTACGTATAGCAGATAACGGTGTGGGGATTTCCCACGATTTTGATCAGACCCATCATCACGGACTAATGATTATGCAAGAGCGTGCAAATAGTCTCGGTGGTCAGTTAATCGTGAAAGAAAATACGCCTAAAGGTACGATTATAGAAGCCCAGTTTTCTCCAGATTTTTTTAATAAGTAAATAATTCACTGACACCACTTCCTATCTTTCACCTTAAATATATGAGTCCTTATGAGCCCTAAAATATATACATCAACATCCCCTGCTAAGATTCTACTAGTCGATGATCACCCTATGCTAAGACATGGCATGGCAGATTTGCTGAGTTTAGAGTCTGACTTTGATGTGGTTGCTGATGTGGGCAGCGGAGAGGAAGCGCTGAGTTACCTTCAAGATAACGAAGTGGATCTGATTATATTAGATCAAAATATGCCAGGATTAAGCGGGCTGGACACACTTAAGCGTATCCATGAGCAAGGTTTTAATACAAAAATTTTGATGTTTACAGTCTCTGACAGTGGTGACGATATACATAATGCGTTAAAACTTGGTGTAAATGGTTATTTGCTTAAAGATATGCAACCTGTTCAAGTAGCTCTGGATATAAGAAAAGCTTTACGTGGCGAGCTAGTTGTGAGTTCACGTTTGGCAGCAGTATTAGCACAGGCGTTACGCACACCTAACATTGATGATATCGTCAGCAACCTAACTGGTCGCGAGCTTGAAGTGGTCAAAATGATTGCCAAAGGTCACAGCAATAAAATGATTGGCAACGAACTTGGTATTTCAGAGTCTACGGTAAAAGTGCATGTTAAGCATATTTTGAACAAAACCAACCTGCGTACCCGTGTTGATGTGGCCGTATGGGCCGTCAATAATATATAACCAATTAATAGCTTTCTAAATAAACTATGGGCTAAAAGCCAACTTGATTTAAGTTAGCTTTCAGCCCATATTCAATTGAAGTACTTTTTAGTACTAAATAATGTAATTCTGATTATTTTTGATTCACTAATCTTTCTTCTTCTGCAATTCGGCGGTCAACCGATGACATAGCATATTCGTCACCAAAGGCATTTTCGGGCTCTTTCAACCAAAAGTAGCAAACTATCCATGATAAAAATGCACCACCGGCAATAATAAAGAAGAACTGGTTTGGATTGACGAATGTGAATATGAACAAGTAGAATACTGCACCCACGTTACCATAAGCACCCGCCATACCGGATATCTGACCTGTTAGACGGCGTTTGATAGCAGGAATAATACCAAAGGTTGCACCCTCTGCACCTTGCACAAATACCGAACATAAAATGGTAAATACGACAGCAATAAATAAAGGCCAGCTTTCATTGAGTAATCCCATTAACGCAAAGCCAATACAAATACCGAACATATAAATCAGCATGACCAAACGTCGGTTGCCGATTTTATCTGAAATATAGCCACCTAACGGACGTGCCCATAGATTAACAAAAGCAAAAGTTGACGCAACCAGACCTGCTGTTGTCGGATTTAAATCCCACGTTGTTGCAAAAAACATGGGCAACATAGACACCACTGCAAGCTCAGCACCGAAGTTGGCAAAGTAGGTCACGTTTAGTGCCGCAATAGATGTAAATGGGTATTTATCATCTTCAGGAATGCCCTCTTTTAGCATCGGGATGTTGACACTTAAAGCTTTATAAATCTGATAGATTACTATTAAAGCAATCACCGCATAACAAACGATTGCACCTGTCTCACCTAAAAAACCCATCGATTGAGTACGGTATACCAATACACCTAAAATACCATATAGCGGAATAGTAAATAGGCAGTAAAGCCATAAATCACGCCATGTGGATACTTCTAGTGCCCCTGATTTTCTAGAGCGTTTATGAGTATCAGCAGTCGGACCGTCAGTGATTAAAAACCAATAAGCCACACCATAAATTGCCATGATTAAGCCTGATAAGGCAATTGCCCAGCGCCAGCCATCATCACCACCAAAAAACTGTAAAGCGACTGTTGGGATAGTAATAGCGGCAGCAGCAGAACCAAAGTTACCCCAACCGGCGTAAAACCCTTCAGCAAAACCGATATCTTTTGGCTTAAACCAAAGTGCGGTCATATGGATACCCACTACAAAGCCAGCACCGACAATCGACATAAACAGACGTGAAACGAATAATTGCATGGCAGAGTCACCAAAGGCGAAGAACCATGTGGGTATCGCCATCACGACCATTAAGACTGAGAATACACGTCGCGGACCAAACCTATCAAGTGCCATACCAACCACTACTCGACCTGGAATGGTTAATGCAACGTTTGCAATTAAAAATAGTTTGATATGATCATCGGTTAAATAATTTTCTGTCGCTAACATAGATGTTGCTAACGGTGCCATATTAAACCAAACATAAAAGGTTAGAAAAAAAGCAATCCACGTATAATGCAGCGCTCTAATATCTCGGCGTTCAAGTTCAAGCAGCTCTTTTGCATGCATGATATCTCTCCTCACATAAGGTGGCAAAAGCACGGTTACTAGAGTGATAACTTGATTTTAGTTGAGTACCAAATCATCTGTTGAGGCAGTCTAGTACTCATGCTCCTTGTAATAGCATCAATATACTGGCAATGCTATTAGAGATATATCAGGCGTTAGCAGTATGAAAGTCTGCTTATATACTACTTTAGGGTGATATAGAATATATGAATCAATAACCCTAACCTTTAAGACTGGCTTTACCTTAAGCACCTACTCATATAATGTGTTAATTTTTATCAAAGAACAACTTTCTTTATTATTATTCCCTTGTTATCTTGAGCCACTTATTATTGCGTTTTTGTATGGGGCGTTATGACATATCACAATGAGGCGGAGGTGCCACTCTCCCGCCGAACTCAGTATATTCAGGTGATATTAATGGGCGTGAGTGCCTTTGTTATGAATACCACTGAATTTGTGCCAGTGGCGTTACTCAGTGATATTGCACAAGATTTTGCGATTACGCCGGCCGAAACCGGCTGGATGCTGACCATATACGCATGGATTGTGGCGGCCATGTCCTTGCCGCTGATGCTCATGACTAAAAACTTCGAGCGTAAGCGGTTGCTGCTTGGTATCTTTGCTTTATTCATTGCCAGCCACGTGCTCTCTGTCATGGCATGGAGCTTTAATATTTTACTCATCAGCCGTGTGGGCATCGCTTTTGCGCATGCGATATTTTGGTCAATTACCGCGGCGATTGCACTGCGGGTAGCACCTGAGGGCAAGAAGGCCTTTGCGCTTAGTGTTGTGGCGACAGGAACGTCGCTTGCAATGGTATTAGGCGTACCGATTGGACGTTTAATAGGCCAATGGTTTGGCTGGCGCGCGACGTTTGGTGCTATTGGGGTTATAGCGTCCGTCGTATTTTTACTACAAGCCAGACTGCTGCCTAATTTGCCCAGTTTATTTCAAGGCTCATTTAGAAAAGTACCAGAGCTGCTTAAAAATCCACTCTTGGTGTGCTTATACTTGTTTATATTTTTGGTCTTCACCGCGCATTACACCGCCTACTCGTATATCGAGCCGTTTATGCGTCAAGTGGGCGAAATCAGTGAAAACTTTGCAACCTTTGTGCTGCTGCTATTCGGGGGTGCCGGTATCTTAGGCAGTGTCATCTTTAGCCGTTGGGGGGATCGCCACAGTACGCTGTTAATGATAATCTCCGCCATTGTTATGCTGATTTCTACGCTCGCATTACTGCCAGTGATAGCCTCTCCTTGGGCTTTAAGTTTAAATGCTGTCATCTGGGGTACGGCATTGATGCTGTTGATTATTGCCGCGCAGGCAAAAGTACTGATGGTCGATGTGCATGCTCAAGATATGCTGATGTCGATGTTCTCCGGTATCATTAATCTAGGTATTGGTGCAGGTGCACTTATCGGTGGTTATGCCGTGGTTCATATTTCTCTTTCTAGCGTTGGCTTTGTGGGCGCAGCAGTAAGCTTTTTAGCACTGTTGCTGATTTTATTTATGTCAAAGCGGTATTTTATGCCAAATATACTCTGAGCTAACTTTTAACTAAAAATAAAATCAGGATAGGTATGACCAATTATTAAAATAATCCTGTGCGTTCCATTCAGCATATCTCTCTTCTACAATTAGATGCCAGCCCTTATTAGGACTGGCTTTTTTATTGTTAGATT
Organism: Psychrobacter sp. CX14; assembly: GCF_057396205.2. Classification (NCBI taxonomy): domain Bacteria; kingdom Pseudomonadati; phylum Pseudomonadota; class Gammaproteobacteria; order Moraxellales; family Moraxellaceae; genus Psychrobacter; species Psychrobacter sp. CX14. Next base: position 2,004,845 of record NZ_CM183187.1, read on the forward strand.
TTCAGCTCTAGCTCCGATTTAGTTAACTTCCGTATCAAAAAATTAAAAATTAATATTGCGTTTCATTTTTATTGTTATATTATAACATAACATTTTATAACAGTAACTTACGCTTTGTCACTAATCTGACATTGTTGTTCATCCGTACTGTGGCTTTTGTCTATCGTCATTCTTAGTTTCTGTAGTCACACGGCTCGGGCTAAAGGATGGCTTTTTATTTTTATTACTTGTCTACTAATTGGTCAATTATGAAGAAACATCCGTTATCCCTTGCTATCTCGTTAACGCTACTTTCTCTTACCGCTCACGCCCAACAGGCTCAGAGCAATACCATAGGTAGCGATTATGTCCCGCCCTCTGATTCAAACCCTTCATCTGGTGCTAATTTAAATACAGATGAGCAAGCGCCTATCACGCAGCTAGATACCATAAACGTTATAGCCGATACTCATAGCCGGCCAAGCGCATTGGCCTTCGATAATACTCAAAAAGCCAGTGATGTGGTGGTCAATCGTGAGCAGTTAAATAAGCGCTCAGCTACTTTAGGTAATGCATTGTCTGAAGAGCTTGGCATTCATAGCAATCCCTTTGGTGGCGGCTCATCAGCGCCTGTGATTCGAGGGCAAGACGGCGTGCGAGTCAAAGTTTTACAAAATGGTACAGACGTGATAGACGTGTCTAATATATCGCCGGATCACGTGATTGCCACCGATACCTTACTTGCCGAGCGCGTCGAGCTAGTGCGAGGCCCGTCTACATTACGGTACGGTACCGCCTCATCAGCAGGCGTAGTCAACGTGGTGGATAAGCGTATTCCAGATAAGATGCCCAGTGGCAATTTCAGCGATAAGGTCGAAGGAGAAGCTCTACTCCGTTATAACACCAACAGTAACGAGAAATTGGCCACAGCAGGGGCAACCTTTGCACTCAGTGATCATATTGCCATGCGAGTTGAAGGATTAAGCCGAGATGCAAATAATTACGAAGTGCCTGAATTCAATTCAGATAAGAAATTAGATTATTTACCGGACGCTTATAATCGATCAAAAGTTGGTACCGTCGGTCTGTCATGGATAGGAGATCAAGGTTATCTTGGCGCCTCTTATAGTCGCCGAGAAGACGTCTATGGTATTCCCGGTCACAATCATAATTATGACAGCTGTTATGGTCATTTTATCAATTGGCTAGGTTCAACAGAGACTGGGTTTCATGGCCGATATTATCTAAATGCTTATCCGCATTTAATGGATGACGATGACATCATCGACTTCCCTCATTTTGACGGCTGTCACGTGGGTGGTCATGCAGATGACCATGGCCATGAACACAATACTGATAATCCATTTGGCTTTGAGCATAATCATAACCACAAAGGCCCTTGGGTAGATATGACTTCAGATCGCTACGATGTACGTGGTGAGCTAAGAGACCCCATCAAAGGCATTGATAAAGTTAAATTAAGCCTAACTCATGCCGATTATTATCATGATGAAAAAGACCCTGGCAACCCCGAACGTACCACAGGTATTTCAGAAGGATTTGATCCAACCCTTGATAGAGGATATGCGTCTGCGATTTTCAAAAACAAAGGTTTTAATAGTCGATTAGAAGCCTACCATACGCCTATCAATGGGCTACAAGGTATGCTCGGCCTCCAATATCAAAAGCAAGATATGAACGCCGAAGTGCCTTATCTACCCAGCTGGGGTGATACATCTAAGGCCGATCCTCGATATTTACTTGTGCCACATACCAACAAAAACTTGAGTGTATTTGGGTTGGAGCAATATCAAATTGGCGACTTCACCTTTGAGGGCGCAGCGCGCTGGGAAAGACAAAAAACACCCGTTAAATATGACAAAGAATTATTACAACGTAAACTAGAATGGCTTAAAAACGGATTCCCAGCCCTTGACTCTACCAAGGCTGAACACCCTGATTTAAGCCCCTATGAAGAAAATGCGGTATCTTATGCTGGTGGTGTATTATGGGATTTAAATTCAAATTACCGCTTGTCTTTCACCGCATCTCATAATGAGCGTATTCCCTCACCAATGGAGCTTTACTATAACGGTAAGCATTTGGCGACCAACTCATTTGAATACGGTAACAAAAACCTTGAGAAAGAACGATCAAATAACTTTGAGCTAGGATTGTCATATTTTGGTGATAACTGGGATTATAATATCAGTGGTTATTACAATGATTTTGATAACTATATCTATAATGAGAATATCACCAAATTTGGCGACTTATATATGCGCCGTTACAATCAAACAACTGCTGATTTTTATGGACTTGAAGGCGATTTGACCTATCGCATTAGCCCAAGTCAAGAGGTGACTTTCTTTGGTGATTTTGTGCGCGGTAAAATCGGTGCATTAGACCCTATTATTGGGAAAAATATATTCTCTGATACCCCTGAGATATATGGATTAGCTGATAGCTGTCAGGGCTTGAGCGGTCAGGAGATAAAAGAAAGTGGTCGAATATCTGAATGTATCTTGATGTCTGAAGTTGAGAATCCACCTGAAATCAACTTCTATGAATGGTGCGATGCTGATCTTATGTCGGACCCTGAAGAGATGCCTTGGTGTGTTGATTTTATTTACAAGAAACTTGGTACAGATATTTTAAAACGTCCTGCTACCAATGCACCGCGTGTACCACCTGCTAGATTAGGCTTTCGCTACAATAACCACCTAACTGACAAATGGTCAGTTAATATGGATTATAGTCACGTCTTTGAACAAAACAAAGTATCTACGTCAACCATTGCTATCAAGCCTTTGGAGTATGATGAGGACGGTAACAAGCTTCAGTATGAGAATAATTCGTTATTGATGAAACCGAGATTTGTTACAGAGAACAAAACAGAAGGCTATAATTTATTAAATCTTGGTGCCGATTATGAGAGTAATTACCGTAATATTGACTATACCTTATCAATACGTGCTAATAACGTGTTGGATGAGAAAGTATATATTCATAATTCGTTCCTACCGTATGTTCCGCAAATGGGACGTAACTTCACGTTAGGATTAAATGTTAAGTTTTAGAATAATTTCATAGTTATAGCGTCAATCAGTCATAAGAGTGGCATGGACTTTATATATGATAAATATATAAAATCAGTGCTGCTCTTTTTATTTATCGATAAAACCTGCGGTATAATGTGAACCGGTAATCATAACCAACTTTACTTAATTAATTCAAAGACTGTCGGCTAATAATAACCATTTTTTATACCCTATGTACCTCAAATAATTTCGTGATAATCGTTATCAAAAGATAAAAATTCAAGAGTAATATTTATCAAAGCCTGAACAATATTTAAGGGCCCCTGACTTCCTAGACTATAAGGAATTTGTTGATGATTAAAATGATTTCACCTGTTGTTTTATGCGTTATGATTGCAAGCATAACGGGTTGTTCGACCATGACATTAGAAGACATAGAGCAAGACTATAAAAGGAAGCAGGCGTTATGCTCTGATGACTATATGGGAAAATTTCACTCTATTCCTCCTAAATTCACCGTTGATAGTGAAGGCAAGTTGATAACTGATAGTCAGATTATGCAGAATTTAGGGCCTTGCTCATCATTCATTAGGTAGGCTCGGTCATCGCTTATAACTTTAAGCTACGTAACCTCAGTGCATTACCAATCACTGACACAGACGACTGCCTTTTAGTTTTGATATAAACTGTCAGCTATTCTTCTCAAAGAGACTTATCTTTTCAAAGAGACTTAGGATGATACCTAAATAAACGATTAAAACCAGAAACTTAACCCTGCTATCACACTACTTGAATCCACCGATTCATCATGTGCTCTACGCTGTCCTCGGTTTGCACCCAGTGCTGTTTGATAACTGACACCAATATAAGGCGCTACTTGACGGTTTAGTGTCTCATAAGTGAGTCGCACTTTGGCTTCTAATTCGTTAACCCCTCTAACAATGTGCTGCTTATCATCATCTTTAACAAATGCCGTTATTTCCGCTTCAGGGATAACTACCCAATGTTGATTTAAACGCCATTCATATTCCGCACCGGCGTTTAGCCTAATCTGACCATCGGAATACACATACATATCGGCATCTGTTTCAATAAAATAAGGCGCTGTGCCTTCAATACCTGCCATGATTGCTGGTTTATCCACTGCAGTATCATAAGCAAGACCCGTATGCACATTCCAAAAAATGCCAGTCGGTTGCCAATAAGATAATGACGTTAAGCTATCAATATCATTGCCGTCTTTGGTATCGAAGCTGCCTTCAGTCTTAAATAGAAGACGCTTCTCATCACTACCATACCAAGCGTCGGCTTCAAAGTTAACCACGTCTTCATCAAAGTCATACCCCAAGTCAGAAACAGACACGCCCCACGTTGGCATATCTCCCATCATCATGGGTTGACCGAATTTGCCATAGCCGATTCCGTTTGAATAGTCAGGGCTGCGCGCATCCGCAGGCGCTTTGCCCCCTTGTATATTCGACATATTCATTGAGTCATGGTCCATCAAAACGTGATCCATGCCCGACATGTCCATCGAGCTGTGATCCATATCCGACATGTCCATCGAGCTGTGATCCATATTCGACATATCCATCGAACCGTGATCCATATCCGACATATCCATTGAACCGTAATCTATATCTGACATATCCATCGAGCTGTGATCCATATCATCATGGTTCATTATAGCCATCGGCTCTGCTGCAATTGCCAGTGAAGGCACTAGATACAACAGGGAGGCCAATCCCAGATAGTGACAACCTGTGTTATGTATTTTCATTGATCTACCTTTTGCAAACTTGCAAGCTTAAATTAAATAACGGCAACTTCACGGAACATGCCAGCTTCCATGTGATACAGCAAATGACAATGCCACGCCCATCTGCCCGCTTCACCTGTGACATCGAAGCTTATCTTTTGTGCCGGATGAACCAACATGGTGTGTTTTCGCACCTGAAACTCACCGGTAGCCGCTCTCATATCGCTCCACATACCATGCAAATGCATCGGGTGCATCATCATGGTGTCATTCACCAAGGTGATTCGAGCACGTTCGCCCGGCCTAATATTCACCGGTGTCGCATCGGCAAACTTAACCCCATCAAACGCCCAAATATAACGCTCCATATTGCCAGTCAAATGCAGCTCAATTTCACGGGTCGGCGCTCGCTGTTCAGCAAAAATTTGTTCATCAACGCTGCGCAAGCGATCGTAGGTTAAGACATCGCGCTTAATATTACGCAAATTAATACCTGGATCATCTAAGTTAGTACGTGGCATATCGACACGCATATCCGTTTTGAAATCATATTCGGTGCGGGCGTGCTTGGCATGATAGCCATTTTCCATATCCCCCATCATATCCGCCATGGTCAACCACTCTACGCCGTCCATAGTCGGCACAGCAGCACGGGTATTGTCTTTGGTCGCTAAGGTTGCGGTCACATAACCGGTGCGGTCCACATTTTGAGCAAAAATAGTGTGCGCATCTTGAGTTGGCCTGACAATGACATCAAAGGTTTCAGCCACCCCGATACGAAAATCATCAATAGATACCGGATCGACATCAATACCATCGGTGGCAACTACCGTCATTTTTAGATCCGGAATACGTACATCAAAAATAGTCTGGGCAGACGCATTAATAAATCTTAGTTTTACCGCTTGACCCGCTTTAACCTTTTTATACCAACTATCGCCAGAGGCTCTGCCATTTATCAAATAGGTAAAGGTATTTTCACCGGTCAAATCACTAAAGTCTGTGGGCATCATACGCATCTGATTCCACATCTTGCGCTTGTCCAACGCCGTTTTTAAATCGGTTTGGGCAATATCCGACAATAGCTTTTTAAAATCTGGCAGATGATAGTTATCAAAGTCAGCGCGCTGTTTTAACAGCTTTAACAAGGTATGCGGATTTTTGTATGTCCAATCGCTTAACATAACAACATGGTCTTCTGACACAGGGTGACGCTCACGGCCTTTGGGTTCAATCACAATCGCACCAAACATGCCGGTTTGCTCTTGGAAGCCTGAATGTGAGTGATACCAATAGGTACCTGATTGCTGCAATTTAAAGGTATAAGTAAAGGTGCTTTTGGGCGGAATACCATCAAAGCTAATGCCGGGCACACCATCCATTTGATAAGGCACAATCAGCCCATGCCAATGAATTGAGGTGGTTTCATCCATTTCGTTGTGCACACGAATGGTGACCGTCTCGCCCTCTTTCATCTTCAAAGTAGGCGCAGGCAGGGAGTCATTAATCAAGGTCGCTGTCGTGTTTCGCCCATTAATAACTACCGGTATTTTGCTGACATACAAATCAAATTCATTGCCGGTTAGTATTGGCGCTTCTTTGGCAGCCGGATTATAGTCACCTTTAAACTCAGTGCCCGCCCACACAGGCGCAATCATTGCTGAGCCTGCGACGAGTCCTGCGCCAGAGAGAAACTTACGTCTGTTGACGTTATTAATGTTATTCATGAGAAAACCTAATTCAAAGAGGTGGTCTAATGCATTTTTTTTAATGTGATGCATTATGCTATTTGATAGTCATTTAAGTTGTACTTTTTGATTTACAGTTGCTGCTGGGGCGTATCAACTGCCGCAAATTCTTCATATGAGCCATCTTTGTTTAATTGGAAGACTTTGTACGGCATAAACTTGCCCTCATATTCCATACCAGGGCTACCAACCGGCATGCTCGGTACGGCCAAGCCAATGGCTTTGCTTGGTGGATTATCCAAAAACTGTGCCATAAATTTAGCTGGAATATGCCCTTCAAACACATAGCCGTCATTGGTCACTGTGGTGTGACATGAGCGCATCTGCTGCGGCACACCATAGCGGTCTTTAAATACAGATAGATTCTCTGGGTGTTGTACTGACGCATGCATACCGGATTCTTCGGCATAGGCTATCCACTCAGTACAACAGCCACAATTAGGATCTTTGTAGACAGTGGCAGAGACGCTTTGGAGCAGTGGAGTACTTTGCTGATTGTGACTGGTGGTTTGAGTAAATGGTGTGTTCGCTTGAATTGGCATGACTTCTGCCTCTACCGTTTGTGAGTTGGCAGCAGAGTCAACCATAGGCTGGGACTCGGTTTGGCTTGGCGAGTTACACGCTGACAAGGTGGCCACAACGGCAAATAGCACAGAACTGCCAAATACCCGTTTGCGATAGCAACGAGTGGTTTTATGGGTTAAGTTTTTATCCAAATCTGAATAATAATGACCTGTTAGTTTCATATCGTCACCTTATTAGTTTATAACTGGCCTTGTTGCTAAAACTTACTGGTAAAGATAGGCATTATTATTGACGGATAATGCCTACTAGCGATTGTCGTCTATCCATGTGCGTCATAGGTACTCATTCAACATCTACTCATTCAGCACGGTGATAAATAGCACTGACAAATATCACTGAGCCGTCTCACTGTCAAAAGCATCCATCATCATCGCATCATCAAATCGAGTGGTCAGGATGGAGTATTGATTGCTATCAAGCTCTGGCAGTTCTCTGATAAAAGCAACCATATCCCAAAGTCGTTTGTCATCATGCGACGCACCCCATGCTGGCATACCTGAAGCCATAATGCCATGCTTAATGGCCCAAAAGCCTTGTCTTGCGCCTGCATCAGTAGCAAAACGGCTGACAACATCAGCATCTGTAAAGTTAGGCGGTCTTGGGTATAAACCCGTGCTCAAATCCGTTTGCTCGACACCCGGTGATAAATGACAGCTAGCACACATGTCTTTATAATCGGCACCGCCTGCACTGATGCTTGCTGCTTCATCGAGTTTTGGCACATCAATGTCACGGCTGGCATATTCAATAGAGCGGATACGCGCTTTTTCTAACACACCATACACCAGCGGACTGTGCTCATGATCTGCGCCTATATTGATGCGACCACTGAATACGATGACCGCCATGCCCACTGCCAACAGCAATAAACCACTCACCATCCCTAGCAAAAACTTCATTTACTACCCCTCATTGTAAGTATTTGCTCGGTGATTAATTAGTGCTGCATGCCTACGTGATCTACATTATCAGCCTGGTCGCCTTGACTCACACAGTGTTTGGCATACATTTGCTTCATCTTGCTCATATTGGTCATCATAGACTTCATTACCGAATCATTCATATCCATTTTACTGTGGTCCATGTTTTTCATCATTTGCATGTGTTTGCCCATTTTTTCACAGTTCATCTGATCTTTTTTGGCATGCAATTTAGGATCATGCGCCATAGCAGTGGTTGCGATGGTGAAAGCAGTCGTTGCCGCTAATAAAATTTTAAGAGATTTCATTTAAGTCGCCTTGAGTTATGTGTTTCTGTTGCGGGTCGATAAATAGTGTGGCAACAGAACATTTTAAAAAAGAAAACACCATCTGACACTCATCATATCGGTTCGCAAATGACATCAACATGACGCCAACATTACAAATTTGTCATCTTCAAACGGCAGGATGTTATTCTCGCAGCATATACTCTAATATAGCACCATGCCCTACAGCGCTTAGGGAAGCAAAATAGCTATTGATTGCACAAAGATATGAGGCAGGCATGAAGATTTTATTAGTAGAAGACGAAGTCACGCTGGGCGAATACATAGAAAAAGGCCTAACTGAATCAGGCTTTCTGGTTGACCATAAGCTAAATGGTTTGGACGGCTATCATGCGCTAATGTCTGAAACCTACAATGTGATTATCATGGATGTCATGTTGCCAGATGTTAGCGGGTTTGATTTGGTAAAAAACTACCGCACCGCCGGTCACATTACGCCCGTACTATTTTTGACCGCCAAAGATGATTTGGAAGACCGTATTAAAGGGATTGAGATTGGGGGTGATGATTATCTAACCAAGCCTTTTGCTTTTGCAGAATTGGTAGTACGTATTAAAAGCTTGCTAAGACGCGCCAATCAGTCCAATTATAAGAGTACTTTAATTGAACTGGCTGACTTAACACTCGATATTGCCAAGCGCACAGTACATAGGGGCAACACGCCCATTCAGCTGACTTCAAAAGAGTTTGCCCTACTGCAATTTATGCTGGAGCGAGAGGGCGAAGTGCTGCCGCGCTCAGTGATTGCTTCTCAAGTGTGGGATATGAACTTCGACAGTGACACCAACGTCATTGATGTGGCTATACGGCGCCTGCGTTTAAAAATTGATGAGGATTTTGAGCCCAAGCTCATTCATACGGTGCGCGGTATGGGCTATAAGTTAGCGGTCTTAGACAGTGCAGCACAGGATAAGCCTTAATGCCCAGTAGTCCGATCAGCACCAGAATATCTCTATTGTGGCGTACCATCTTTTTAATCACCCTATTTGTGGTGATTAGCCAAGTGATGGTGTATTTTTGGATTCAGCGCTCGGTGAGTGAGCACTTTGAGGTGATGGATGCCGAGATATTAACCCATGCAGCCTACAATCTGCGTAAGGCAGCTAATGAGCAAAATCAAGCCAGCCTCATCCAAAACAGTACCAATCACAATCACAGCGCAGGGCTTAATTATGACATTCAATTTTTCGCCTTTGATACAAGCGGTCAACCCCTTTCGCACCCTGCCAGCGCGGATACCAGCGGCTCGTCAAATGATAAGCTATTTCGAAAACTAGATATTCGCAGCCTATATCAACAACATGGCGACAGGCAGTTTGATTTGTCCTTACAGCAGCGACATTACCGCGCGATTATCATCAATAATCGGCAGACGTTATATCTAATAACCCTGCCCATTGATGTGCATCATTTATATTTAAATCAGTTTAATTTTCAACTTAGATTAATTTTAGCGGCAATTACTTTACTGCTGATATCGGTTGCCGCGTTAAGTGTGTATTGGGGCTTCTCTCCACTTTCTACCTTTGTGCAGAAGATGAAAGGCATCAGCACAGAGCAGCTTGATGAGCGCATTATAGTGAGTGATATGCCGAGCGAACTGCGACCTTTAGCCGAATCGTATAACGTGATGATGGATAAGCTAAAAGACAATTTTGAATCACTATCACGCTTCTCTGACCATATCGCGCATGAGCTGCGTACTCCGATTGCAAGCTTAAGTACCCAAACTCAAGTCATGTTAAGTCGTCCCCGCAGTACTGAGGACTACATTGAGCAGCTTCACCATCAGCATAGCGCATTAGAGCAGTTATCTGGGCTGATTAATAACATGCTGCTATTGGCAAAAACACAAAAAGGGCTGAGCGATTCGCAGTTAAAAGAGGTTAATTTAGACAGCCTGCTTGCCAAGCTTGTGGAGTATTATGAATTTATCGCTGAAGAGAGAGACATTCGCCTTATCACTCAAGGCAATTATGGCTCCGTCAAAGGCGATGAAGGCCTGCTACAACGTCTATTTGCCAATATACTGTCTAATGCCATTTACTATGCCAGAAATGACAGCACAATTAATATAGAAGCCTACTCATCTAGCCAGTCAAATCTATCACCGCAAAATACGGTGACAATTGTGATTAGCAATGAGCTTGATGAGCCTATTACTCAAGCGGAAGCCAATCGCTTATTTGAGCGCTTTTATCGGCATCATAAAAACAGTAAAACCCAAGCCGGTACCGGCTTGGGCTTGTCTATTGTCAAAGCAATCGCCAAGGCACATAACGGTCAGGTAAGTGTTAACGTCATTAAGCCAATGCTATTTGAAATGACCATTACTTTGCGCCGCAGCTAATGCCCATAATTAAACGCAGCTCTGATTAACCGCCTACATATCCACCTTTAAGCGGTCCCAGTATTGCTGATACAACGCCATCGTAGCGTCGCCTACATCTTGACGAAATAAGGCATGACCGAGTTGGTCTTCAGGCGGATAGATAATAGGATTATTCGCTATTTCCTCCGGCATGAGTGCGATGGCTGCTTTATTGGGTGTGCCATAGCCAATCTCTTCACTGATAATGGCTGAATTTTCTGGACGTAAAATAAAATCGATAAAGGTATAAGCATTTTCAAGGTTCTTGGCATTTTTTGGAATGGCCATATTATCCATCCACATAATTGCCCCCTCTTTTGGGTAGACAAAATCAAGCTCTGGCATACCTTGGTCTTGAGCCATGATGACCTCGCCATTCCATGCCAGCCCTAAATAGGTCTCCCCTTCCATAAACGGCATACGTGGTGCGTCAGAGTTGAATGTGCGAACATTGGGCATCAATTTTGATAACTTTTCATAAGCCGCTTTAATATGGTTTGGGTCTTGAGTACTTGGTGGGTAACCTAAGGTTAATAACCCCATGGTAAAGACATCGCGTAAGTCATTCATAAGCATGACGCGGCCTTCATATTCAGGACGCCATATATCATCCCATGAGGCAATAGAAGCTTTATCTATACGCTGTGTATTGACCGCTATACCTGATGACCCCCATAAATAAGGGACACTAAATTTATTACTTGGATCAAATTCAGCATCTAAAAAGGCTTGGTTTAAGTGCTTAAAGTTCGATAATTTACTATGATCTATCGTCTCAAGTAGATTCTCTTTTCGCATCTTATCGACGAAGTCAGTGCCGGGGAATATAACATCATAGTTGCCACTACCCTTAGTCAGTTTAAGCTTGGCGTACATGGCCTCATTTGAGTCAAAGGTACTATAAATAACATCAATACCGGTCTCAGCGGTAAATGCTTTGAGCACACTGTCGGAGATGTACTCCGTCCAGTTATAGACGTTGACTACATTGTTACCCGATGCGTTATTAGTTGAGGACTGATTAGCATCTGATGGGTCAGAATCTGATTCATTACCATTTGAGCCTGTGTTAGAGGGCTGGCAAGCCGTCAAACTCAGGCCGGATAAGGCTAAAAGTCCTGCCCCGGACATGCCCAAAAAACGTCTGCGTGAATACCCATTATTTGATGACATATGCGCTCCTTAACGTTTTTTGAGTAACAATAATTGTGAAATGACGAGTCCAACTAACGAGACTGCCAATAAAATTGTGCCCACCGCATTGACTTCAGGCTTGACCCCTACCCGAACCATAGAGTAGATCTGTAACGGCAAAATCTCGAAGCTTGCACCAGTATTAAAGGTAGACACCACCACATCATCTAGCGATAAGGTAAATGCCAATACCCAGCCCGCCATCACCGCAGGCAGGATAATCGGTACTAGTACAGTGCGGATCATAGTAAATTCACTGGCGCCCAGATCACGGGCGGCTTCAAGCACACTATTATCTAAGCTGCTCAATCTAGCAGAAACGGTAATCACCACAAAGGGCAGACAAAAGGTAATGTGAGCCAATAACAAGGTCACAAAGCCAAGCTCAATGCCTATGATTAAGAATAACGCGAGCAGTGATATCGCTAAAACAATCTCAGGGGACATCATTAACACAAATAGTAAACTTTTAAGTACGCCTTTGCCTTTGAAGTCATAGCGCTGAAAGGATAAGGCGGTCAGTCCTCCTATCACTGTGGTCACTGTTGCGGCGACCACCGCCAATAACACAGAATTAATCGCAGCTTGTATCATTGCCTCGTTATTAAACAGCTCATGATACCAATTAAAACTAAAACCGCCCCAGTGATAACCGACTTTGGAGGCGTTAAACGAGAACACCACCATCACCAAGATAGGTGCAAACATCACCAAATAAATCAGGGTTAAATAGAGGCGTGCCAGCCATTTAAATAAACCACTCATACCCTACTCCCTAAGTCACTTCGTGATGGTCAGTTTTGCCGATACGCTTACTACTGGCGTAATAAGCGGCTATCAATATCGCCATGGTCAGTGTTAATAACACACTGGCAGCGGCACCAAATGGCCAATCGCGCGCATCTAAGAACTGCGACTTGATAATATTACCCACCAGTAAGTTACGTGAGCCGCCCAAAATATCAGCAACATAGAACATGCCCATCGCAGGCAGTAATACTAGCAGCACGCCCGAGATAATACCCGGTGTGGTCAATGGCAAGATAATATGCCAAAAGGTCTGATATTTATTGGCACCCAAGTCCTTTGATGCGAGGACAATATCCTCACGCAAATCAGTAAATACGGCATATAACGGCAATACCATAAATGGGAATAACAAATAAACTAGCCCGCCGATTACCGCCTTTTGGGTATACAGAATTTGTAACGGCTCATCTATGAATCCCATACCAATTAATGCAGTACTTAACAGACCGTTAGCGGCGACAATCAGCTTTACCGCATACAGACGCACTAAAGAGTTGGTCCAAAATGGAATGATTAATAGCAGCATCAAAAACGACTGCCATCGTTTGGAGGCACGGCTAATTAACCAAGCAAATGGATAGCCTAATATTAAACAAATAATAGTGGTAATGGCTGCCATGCTAAGCGAATGCAAAAACACTTTGACATACAGAGGGTCTACAAAGCGTAGATAGCTATCCAACGTCAAAGGCAGTGCTAAAAAGGTATCGTCATCACGGGTCAGAAAACTTGCCAGTACTACCAGGATATTAGGAATTAATGCAAAAATAATCAGCCATGCCCATATCACAAACAAGGTAACGCGCTGAAAAGTACGTCCACTATTTTTGTTATTGACTGCCGAGGGGGTTGGTAAGGTTGATTTATTCATCAGGCAATATCCACTCCCAGCCGTCGACCCAGTCTACTCTGACCTCTTGGCCAAGCTTATAGTTAAAGTTTGGGTCATCTTCATTGAAATACTCAGAGGCTTTAATCTTATTGCCGTTTTGCAGCTCAATCACCGAATCAAGGGTACTGCCTTTATACGCACTATCAATCACGTGTCCGACTAGACCATCATAGCCTTCGTTTAAATAGTAGACTCGGATATCTTCTGGGCGTAATAACAGGTTAATACTCTGCCCCACTTGCACCTCAAACTTCGGACGTGGCAAATCTCGTATCGGATGAAAACCCTCTTTTTGTTCGATAACTTCAACCTTAATACGGCTTTCATTCACCTCAAGTACACGCGCTTTGAATAAGTTGGTCTCGCCAATAAAGTTTGCGGTAAATAAGTTCGCCGGACTCTCATAAATACGAATGGGTGAATCGATTTGCTGGAACTCACCTGCTTTCATTACCGCAATTCTATCTGACATCGATAGCGCTTCTTCTTGATCGTGGGTCACGAACACAAAGGTAATGCCAAGCTCACGCTGCAAACGTTTTAGCTCCGACTGCATTTGCACCCTCATTTTGGCATCAAGTGCAGATAGTGGCTCATCCAATAACAGCATTTTAGGACGATTCACTACCGCGCGTGCAATCGCCACACGCTGCTGCTGACCACCGGATAAATCTTGAGCACGGCGGTTAATGACATGCTCTAATTGCACCATGGCTAGCGCCTCTTGCACACGCTCTTTAATCTCCGCTTTTGGTACCTTTTTAAGCTTGAGGCCATACGCAATATTGTCAAACACATTCATATGCGGAAATAATGCATACTGCTGAAATACGGTATTAATCGGACGCTTCTCAGCGGGCAAGCCAGTAATATCAACACCATCAAGTGACATCGTACCGGCATTTGGCATCTCGAACCCGCCAATTAGGCGCAGCAAGGTGGTTTTACCACAGCCAGAAGGTCCTAATAAGGTCAAAAACTCACCGTCATAAATATCTAAGTCGATACTCTTTAAAATCTGAGTATCATCGTAGGCTTTATTTAGCCCACGGATACGCAGCAATGACTTTTTTTCTGTCGGATTTGCTGAAGTGTGTGCAGAAGATTCGTTAAGCGACATAGCAGCGATCTCATATCAAGGGGGTAAAATAGCGAGGTGCTTATCGTACATGACCTGTCACAAAAATCAACAGATGTGGGTACATTTATGTTAGGCGATTTGTGTGTCAAACCGCCTATTCAAGTGTGGCTGTTTATAAAGCTATTATAAGGTGATTGCTGTCGTTCAGACCATTTGGATGTGTTCTAAAAATCAGAACAATTAATTGCCATAACACCTGTTTATTGTTACCAAACGAAGGGGTACCATACAGATGCTGAGATTAAAAAGACATAACAATAATTTTACAACTCTCACTTTTAAGTTAATTTTTTAATTTATTCATATCAATCTATTGAAGTCACTAACATTAATTACGGAGCTCAACATGGGTTTATTAATTGAAGGTAAATGGCACGACCAGTGGTACGATACAGAAGCAACCGGTGGCCGCTTCCAGCGAGATATCTCTCGCTTTAGAAGTTGGGTTACTGTTGATGGCAGCGCAGGCCCTAGCGGTGTTGAGGGATTTAAAGCAGAGCCAAATCGTTACCATCTTTATGTTTCATTAGCCTGCCCTTGGGCGCACCGTACGCTCATTTATCGTAAGTTAAAAGGTCTAGAAGACATGATTTCAGTGTCTGTCGTACATCCTTTAATGCATGAGCATGGTTGGACATTTAATGAAGGTGATGGCGTTATCCCTGATCCAATCTTTAATGCTGATTATATGCATCAAATCTATACCAAAGCGAAATCAGATTATACCGGCCGAGTCACCGTACCTGTGCTTTGGGATAAAAAGAACAACACCATTGTAAGCAACGAATCATCAGAAATCATTCGTATGTTTAACTCAGCGTTTGATGACGTGGGCGCTAACAAAGAGGTTAACTTCTTACCAGAAGATTTACGTAGTGAGATTGATGAGCTAAACGACTACATCTACCCAAATATCAACAATGGTGTATACAAATCAGGCTTTGCAACTACCCAAGAAGCGTATGAAGAAGCAGTGGTTAGTCTATTTGAAGCACTGGATAAAATCGAGGCGCGCTTAGCGACTCGCCGTTACTTAACTGGGGATACTATTACGGAAGCAGACTGGCGCTTGTTCACGACTTTAGTCCGCTTCGACCCTGTGTATGTCGGTCATTTTAAATGTAATATCAGACGCATCGTAGACTACCCTAACCTATGGGGCTATTTACGCGACCTGTATCAAGTACCGGGCGTGGCAGAAACAGTGAATATAGATCACATCAAAACCCATTATTATGCAAGCCATGACACTATTAACCCAACCTTAGTCGTACCGGTTGGCCCAGAGATTGATTTTATGACATCACATGGTCGTGAAAAGCTATCGGCATAAATCGCTGATACGATTAAAATAAAACCCAATAAAAATAGGCTCAATAAAATAATACTAAAAAATAAATGGCCTTTAATAAAAACATAATAATGATTTAATAAAAAAAGCAGCCCTTTCCTTCAGCCCAGTTGCCGCTCCACTCCACATAGCGCAGCTGGGTTTTTTTGGTTAATATAAAACAGTAGATTGATGGTGTATTGATAGCATTATCATTCGTTAAAATATCATTACTCATGCTTGACTTAGTACCTTTGACCCGAGCCTCAACGATACAGGCAGTACTATCAGCAAGAGTATCCTTATAGACATTGGATATATTATCCAGTATCAAAAACATCAGCAACTAAGAATCATTTTATTAATTAAAACTAAATTACAATGAGTAGTTTTAATTATCATAATATAACGTATACCTTCATAAAACATGCAATATAAGCCGTCAAAAACTGCAAGTATAAAAAAACCACTCTCATAGTGAGAGTGGCTTTTTTATGCTTGACTTGATGAATTAATCTAATAATGTCTTAACTAACACACCCAGTTAAATTAACGAGCGTCTGGATGTACTAAGTTCTCCATCGCCTCGACGCGTTGCGGTTCTTCACGTGGAATGAACTTATTAAGGACTAGCCACAGCAAACCAATCAGCGGTGAAATCCAACACACAAAGGCATACGGTGCATAAGTGAGTGTGGCGGCGCCCAACGTTGCCGCAACATAACTACCACCCATATTCCAAGGAATGAGGGGTGATAATAAAGTACCAGCGTCCTCGATTGTACGGGTCAAGGTGGTTCGATTAAAGCCCATTTGCTTGTATTTGTCTTTCATTAAACGCCCCGGTAACACAAGCGTCGTATATACATCGCCAATGATAGTACCCACGCCTAATACGATGGCATAGGTCGACCCTACCAAACCGAATCTGGTCTTCACTATTTTGTTGAGCTTTGCCATGATGGCCTTTAGGGTACCGTAGTGCTCAAGAGAGCCAACAAATGCCAACGCGAAAATAGTCAACGTCACCACCCACGTCATCGACATGACGCCGCCTTTGGTCAGTAATTGATCAACGGTCTCTATGCCCGTTTTACTGACATAACCATCTTGCAATACTGTAAAGATGTCATGTACGCCGACCCCTTGTAAAAAGAAAGCGATGAGTGACGACACAAACACCCCTATCAATACAGTGGGAATGGCTGGAAATTTCATCACTGCAGCGCCAATCACCACCACAGCTGGCAAGAGCGTTATAACACTGATATTGTAGTTGGCAGAAAGCGTAGCCTGCATCTGCCTCACTGACGACATATCTACTGAGTCAGAGCTATAACTACTGCCTATCCAAGCATATAAACCCAGTGCAATCACCAGCGCTGGCAAGGTAGTTGGTAATAACCCCTTGATATGGTCCCAGATATCTATTCCTGCTGCCGCTGGCGTTAAATTTGTAGTGTCTGATAGTGGCGACATCTTATCACCAAAGAAGGCACCTGATACAATCGCGCCACCCGTTAACTCAGGCGGTAAACCCAGCCCTACTCCGATACCCATCATTGCCAGACCGACTGTACCAACCGTACCCCATGAAGAGCCCGTTGCTATGGAAATAATGGCACAAATAATACAAACCGAAACTAAAAAGGATGAAGGACTAAATATGTCAAATCCGTAATACAAAATAGTCGGCACGGTACCCGCTATAATCCAAGAGCCGACTAACATACCGACGCCCATCAGTATAATAATAGCTAGTAGGCCGACTCGGATAACACGTAAAAATCGTGACTCCATACCCTCCCAACTACGACCACGCGCTGCCATAAAAACAGCTGTAATTAAGATACCACAGGCTAACGGGATGTGAGGGGTAAAGTCTTTAAAGATGAAGAACTGCACCATCAATATCATGGCGGTGAGTACAAGAGGGGCAATATCTAATAAAAAGTTTGATGAGGCTCTATAGCCCTTTACCTCAGGATCGTAGGGCTTGTTTTTGATCATAACCGATAGGTTCTCCTTAGGGTCTGTTGAACACTTAAAAGGTTTAGCCGGATCCATAGTTTATTAAATACAATAGCAACTTATGATTGAGCGTTTAGCAACTATTAGTACCTATAACTCAACTCCTTATCTCTAATAGAGTATGCATCTAGTAGTTTTATTAATGGACAATTGTTTGGTTAAAAGAGTCATAAGGGTATAAAAATTTATGTGAGTTATCAAGTGTTAGACTAAAAAAACTGACGTTTTAAACCGTAATATAATTATAGCTAGGCAGCTTTTGGGTTAGTAATAAAAACCGCCCTATTTTTAAGGACGGTTTATGTGAAACAAAATAACAATTAAATAATATTCGTAATGTCAGTATCTATATACAAAATATTATCACTACCTGATCCCGTATATACATTATAGGTACCTGTATTACCAAATGGGTCAGTCACTGTTTGATTTGACTGGTTCAATTTTAGATTAGTCACATCAACTGTATCATTACTACCACCGTTGACAAATACCTTGTTACCTTCAGCAGTTGTGATATCGCTTAATGTAATATGTAAGGTCCCACCAGAGCCCTTCATATCAAATACCTCAAAGCCTGGAGTATCATTAGCCCAAACCTGCTGGCTACTACCTGTAAAATTAAAGGTGTCTTTACCAGCCCCTGCATTCACGCTACCACTCATATCACCACCTCTGTAGTTAAAGGTATCGTTCCCTGCACCTAATTCAACCCTACCATCTAGCGCTCTATATTCATAACTAAAGGTATCATTACCTTTTCCAGTTATGACTGATGAATCTGATGAAATTAACCCTTTCATATGAATGATATTATTTCCATCACCAAGATTAATACTAGAACGACCTATCATTGCAGAATCGGTATGGTTTTGAATATAGGTGTCGTTACCACTACCGGAAATTATACTTGAGCCATCAAGCCGGAACCCTACAGTAATCGTATTATTACCATCGCCAAGGTGTACTGTTGAATTTAGAATTTCACCAGAAGTGCTATTCAAATCGCCATTACCTACTATACTGACTGTGTCATTACCATCACCTAAAGTAATAGTAGTAGTATCTCGCACAGTATTTGTTGTACTACCTTTAACTATAATATTGTTATCGCCATTACCTAAATCTATTGATGAGTCGTCAATATAACTACCAACGACTAAGGTGTCATTACCCGATCCAGCTTTTATAGAAGTTCTATTTGATCCTGAACCATCGATATAGCTTCCAACAGTGATAGAGTTTTTACCTCCTCCCAAATCTATGTGAACATACTCTCGGATAAACTCACTAATAGTGATATTATCTTGTCCATCACCACCTCGTATCACTACGTCATCTTCAACATAACTGTTTATGGTTAACGTATTTATATCATCTACACTATCCCTATTATTATCTGAACCTAGATTATTACTAGTATATAGTTGGTATGGTAAAGCAATATTTCCATTTCTATCTAATGGGGTATTACTACCTAAATCTACCAGAGCAGTACCTTGCAATTGTTGCCCAAAAACCAACGAGTCAGAGCCACTACCAGCAAAGATATAACCGCCATCAGTATTTTCACCGATATTTAATTTATCATTACCTTGTTCTAAGAAAATAGCTGAGGTATTCCCACTTTCGCTAAGATTGGTACCCGTCACAGAACCCAAAATATTAACGGTATCCTTCCCTCTACCCATATAAACTCTAGAATATTCTTGAATATCTGAGCTAACAAACAAATAATCATCCCCATCATAAGCAAATACTGAGGGACGATACTCTCCATTTGAACCCCCTGATACATCTCTATTACTAATTCGTCCAATATTGGCGCCAGAGGTGAATGGTGTTCCATCCTCATTCATACCCACCAGTATCTTATCAGCACGGTCTGAAGTTTTTTGTCTATCTGCATCTGGCGTGGAAGGCTCATACTGACCCTCAATCGTTAAACCGACATTTTTATCAAGCTTATCTTCCACTCGTTTTAAAGCGATGACATTGCCAACTTCAAAATTGACATCCTGATAACTGACATTGCCCGCTACATCAGTCACTTTAGCGCGTAATGTTAATTTATTAAGTGCATTAGAACCACTATCATCGTAGTCATTCATTGTGCTCGAAATACCTTGTGCGGTCATTGATATTTCACCAGTTTTAGGGTCAAGTTTATACCAACTACGTTGGTCACTAGTACCGACACTTGTATCCCATGAATAACTTGCGATACCTGAGTTGTAACCTGAGGTTGAGGCGTTATCTTTTGCTGAAATAGTACCCAGCAAACTATCCACAGCTTTTAAACCTTCAAAATAACCTAAGGTATTGGCTTCAGATCCGCCATAAGCGCTGCCTTTGTCAATAATTGTCTGATTTTGTGACACTGCTCCAAATACGGGTTTAGATATATCAATATTAATGGCCTTTTCAACTACACTGGCTATATTACCTGCATTATCAATAATGCGTGACTTAATTATATTCACACCTTCAGGTAGTGATGAATCAGTTTCAGTTGGTTGATAATTCCAATCTGTTCCATTCAAAGTAACTTTTTTCCAAGTTTTGCCATTATCAAGACTCACTTGAACCACCTCATCGGGAGCTAATTCTTTATTAACTGTCCCTCTGATTCCAAGGGTTAGATCGTTAGTAATGTAGTCATTACTACTAATGCCCGTATCCTCAGAAATACCAGCAATAGATATTGTGGCTTTAGATGTTTCATTATCAACAACTACCTTTTGAGTAGCAATTTGATTATCAGGGGTAGCATTACCCGCTAAATCACTGACTCTAACCTGTACTTGGTAGGTCGCATCTGCAAAAGGTCTATTTGGATTGCTATACGACCAATTAGTACCCTCAAGTGTTGTAGCCGCTACCCAATTGTCCCAATCGTTAGCACCCATCTTAAATCGTATTTGTACCTGCTCTCCTTCTTGTAATGACGTCCCTAAATGTCCAGAGAAAACAAGCGAATGATCTTGAGTAATAAAGTCAGTAGGAGATAAACCCGTATCTTCACTAATTGAATCAATGGTTATCGTTGTATTAGTGACAGGAGTAGTCTTAACCACTACCATTTGGGTATCTTTACCACTAATATTACCAGCTGTATCAATGATACGAACATTAACTGTGTGTTCAGCATTCGATAAATTGTTTCCAGAATTGTCATAACGCCAAGTAGTAGCATCGTAGTCGGTGACAGTCTGCCATTCTCCACCATCAATCTGGATTTGAATCTTCTCATTACTGGCTAATTTGCCATCTAAAGTACCCTTAAATATTAGCCCAGCATCATTGGTAATAAAATCTGACCCACTGATACCGTTATCTTCTGTTATACCAGTAATATCAATTAATGTTCCCGAAGAATGAGTGTCAATTTTAATCTGTTGAGTTTCAGAACGACGCTCATTGCCCGCAATATCGACAATGCGCGCTATAACTTCGTAAACATCATCTGCAAGAGACTCACCTGTATCATCATATGTCCAAGTTGTACCAGACACGCTGACTTTATTCCAAGTTTTACCTCCATCAAGACTAATTTGAGCAATTTCATCATGTGTAAATTCAGTACCTAAACTCCCTGAAAAAATCAGTGTACTATCATTGGTTATAAAATCGCTACCATCTTCACCATTGTCTTCTGTAACCTTATCAATAGTAATACTTGGTACTAGAACAGTCGTATCTATAGTTAAACTTTGTTGTGCTGAACCGCTTATATTCCCTACATTATCAACCACTCTAACATCTACAGAATATTTGCCTTCTGAAAGTGTGCTATTAGTATTATCATAATGCCAGTGGGTACCTGATTCATCGGTCGTAAAATTAGTTACTTCAACATAACTTGGCGTATCATTTTCATTAACAATACTAATTTCGAGTCGTTCACCCGTTTTAAGTTCACGGCTTAAATCTCCATTCAATATAAGCTCTTGATCTTTAGTATAAAAATCAACATTATTGGCTCCTGTGTCTTCACTGATACTATCTATAAGCACATCAATTCGATCAGGTTCAGTTTGTATTTTGAAGACTTGGGATTTAGCTTTATCCGCACGAGTATTACCTGCTAAGTCGGACACACGAGCTTGAAGCGTATATTCACCTTCACTCAATATATCTTTATTAATATAGGACCATTCTACATTCGTTACATTCCCATTAGTATCAGTAGTAACTTCACTAGTCGCTTTATACCAAGTTTTACCGCCATCTATACTAACCTCAACGAATTCAACAGGATCAAGTGGTTCGCTTAAAGTTCCAAAAAACGTCAAGGTGGTATCATTTGTTATAAAGTCATCAGGAGTTCCAGTATCATCTGATATTCCCTTAATCCAAATATCTGGCGCTGAGCTAAGCTCCGTATCAATAGTAAGCGACTGATCGGCGGAAGCCCCTACTTTCCCAGCAGCATTAATGACTCGAGCATGAACCATATATTCGCCCATAGCTAACGTAGTATTAGAATAATCTAAAGTCCATTCACCATTAGGATATAAAGTGGCATCCATCCAGCTACTGCCTTCACCTCCATTAACTGGATCAACTTTTAATTGAACCTTCTCATTTTCTTGCAATGTATTCGATACAGTAGTAGTGATAATCAAGTTTTGATTATTGGTTATAAAGTCTGAGTTGCTAAGACCACTATCTACAGTGATACCGCTAATATTTAAATCAGTATTAGTAACCGTTGTATCAATAACTATTTCTTGTTTAGCCTGATTATCAATCGATGTGATATTACCGGCAACATCAGTCACACGAGCACGAAAATCATAAGTGCCACTTCTTATAACTGTCTGACTACTATCGTATGTCCATGTTGTACCGGTGGCCTCAGCAAGTTTCCAAGAGCGTCCACCATCGAAACTAACTTGTACCCTCTCATCATCTTTAAGCTCAGAACTTAGAGTACCTTTTATAATTGGCGTATCGTCAAAAGTGATAAAATCATTAGCTATACCTGTATCGTCATTAATGGAGTCAATAGTAATAGTAGGGTTGGAAAACTCATTATCAATTGTAATAGTTTTCTCGGCTTTACTACTTATGTTACCCGCCTGATCCATAATCATGACACTCACCTTATATGTATCATGCGGTATAATCATCTGAGTATTATCATAAGACCATTTGGTACCTTCTACTTTGGCATCAACCCACGTTACATCCCCATTAAGATCAGAAACACTTATTTTAACCGTTTCATCAGGAGCTAATTCTTGACCCAAAGTACCATATAACACTAAGGTTTGATCATTTGTAATAAAGTCATCATCCATTAAACCATTATCGTCAGAAATACCTGAAATATTAATAGTTGTACGGGTAATACTCTGGTCAATTTCAATATTCTGAACGGCCTGAATATCACTTTGATTACCCGCACTGTCTATGACTCTGGCCTTAATGGTATGAACACCTTCAGATAAAGATTGACCTGAATTATCATAACGCCACTCTCTACCCTCAACAACTGTATCAAGCCAATTTTGTCCATTATCAAGACTGATTTGAACTCGTTCATCTTCAGCTAAATCAACACCAATGGAACCCATAAACTCTAACGTAGCATCTGTGGTAACAAAATCATGAGCATCACCAGTATCATCGGTAATTCTATCAATACTTATATTTGGTCGTGTCACTTGAGTATCGACAATTAGTGTTTGATTATCGAAAGCTGATTGGTTGCCCGCATTATCCACAATACGAGCTTCTAAATCATAAGTTCCATCTTCAAGAGTTATTGCGTTATTGTCATAGCTCCATTGTAAATCTGAGTAAGTAACATTCAGCCACTCACCGCCATTTAATCTAATTTGAACGGTTTCGTCACTCTTCAATTCACTTCCAATTGAGCCTGAGATTACTATGTTTCGATCATTAGTTAAATAGTCATCGTTTCTATCGCCAGTATCTTCAGAAATTGAATCAATTGAAACGGTTGTATTACTGATATCAATATCAATCAAAGCTTCTTCAGTATTTCCTACCGTAGTATTTCCAGCAACATCTGAAATACTAACTGTTGCTTTTATAGCTTGTCCGTCTTCGTTGATAGGCACATTAACTATAGCTTGACCATTAATCAAAATATCAGTTCCAACTACTAATTTTGCTACTTCATTATTATTTCCATCAGTAACTAAAATTGTATCGCCAATCTTTGCATCTTCTGGTGCAGTTACTTTAGCTGAAATTGTGCCTGATTGACCTAATTCTTTAATATTGAAAATACTGTCGTTATTCTCATCTCCTAGTAATTCAATGGTTGCTGGAGAAGGAGCTTCTGTATCTACGCTGTAATCACGAGTAGTTTCTGAGCGAGCGACGTTACCTGCTCCATCGCTTGTGCCGATACTAGCTGTCACAGCGTTGTTAGAAACTAGTGCACTTGTTTCTATTTCTACGCTGTAGTTGCCTTGTTCATCGGTAACCTTAGTAGTGTACTCATTATCACCAATCGTAATGGTTACAGTATCATCAACATTAAACTCACCTGACACCACACCACTAATAGTGGTGATGTCTTGAACAGCTTCATCACTGTTGATGATGTCATCTCCAGTAATATCTTTGATGCTGATATTAATCGTTGGCGCTGTGGTATCCACAATGTAAGTTCTATCATTAGACGCACTGCCTATGTTGCCCGCGGTATCTGTTGCAGCTACAGTCGTACTAATAGTACTATTAGCAATTAAAATTGAGGTAGGAACATCAATAATGTAATTGCCATTTGTATCTAGTGTACCAATATATGTATTGTTACCAACTGTTAGAGTGACCACGTCGCCTTTACTAAATTCTCCAGTAACATTACCACTGACATTAATAGTCGGTGCTAGTGCCTCTACTTCATTGATGATGTTATCGTCTGTAATCTCATTAATACTGATAGTTGGTGTTGGCGCAATCGTATCAATCTGAGCACTGTCATCGACTGCCACTGGGTCAGTAACTGTATTATTTGACTCATCATTAATAATAGCAGCTTTGACCGTTAGACTATTTCCCTCTGTTGGTAAATCTACACCGTTAAATATCACATAACCTTGGCTGATTTGTTCTGGAGTGACAACAATTTTCTTGTCATAAGTGCCGTCATTTTTTGAATCTAAGCTTATAATATCTCCAATCTCAACTTTACTATCAAAATCAACTCTAATTTGGGTGGAATTAGCACCATTTAGCTCATTTGAATTGATATAACCGTCATTATTTGCATCTACAGTAATATGAACACTTCTTACTTCACCAGTAGGAACTGTTGTATCAACAATGCTAGGTGCCGTACCTACCGTCACCGGACTGTCAAGCTCACCATCATTGGCTTTAACAATCGGAGCCGCTAAGCTTTCCCCAGCATTCACTTTATCAGCGCCTGCAGCTGTTAGCGTAATCTCACCGGTTTGTGGGTTAATGGTATAGTCTTCTTTAGATGAGGCCTCAAGCTGATAAGTAATCTCATCACCATCTTCATCTGTAGAGCCTGATGCAGTCGCCACAAGATCACCAGCAACAGCTTGACCACGCTCTAAGTTCGCTGAATCAGTAATATGAGGCGCAGTTGGTGCATCATTCACCTGTGTGGTCGCTGGAACAGTCGCTGTCTCTTGGGTTTCAGCAGTGCCATCTGTTGCAGTGATTTGTATGTCAGGTAAGTTCTCACCTGCATTCACCGCATTAGCGCCCGCGTCAGTTAAGGTTACGTTACCGGTATTTGCATCAATAGCATAGTAGCCGTTTGGATCTGTGCCATCAGTGATGCTAAAGGTAACTTCATCACCATCTTCATCCGTCGCTGTCGCTGTGGTTAATAGCTGACCTGCTGAGGCGCTATCTTCTACTGGCGCTTCAACATCTGCAATCGTTAATACTGGCGCATCATTGACATCAGTCGTCGCAGGCAGTGTTTCACTACCGCTTGCTGTGTTATTCGCCGCACCACTGTCATCAGTTACTGTCACATCAACCGCTGGTAAGTCATTACCGGCGTTCACATGAGCAGCACCTGCGTCAGTTAAGGTGACAACACCACTGCTGGCATCAATCTCATAGAAACCATCAGTGTTATTTAGGCTATAGCTCAAGGTGTCGCCATCTTCATCAGAAGCAACCGCTTTGGTCACTGCTAAGCCTGCAACTACCTCTGCTGCATCTTCTGTGATGCTGCCAATGGTGTTCTCAAACGTTAGTACCGGTGCATCATTCACCTGTGTGGTCGCTGGAAGCTCTTGAGTATTATTGGCTGTGTTATTGGCTTCCCCACTGTCATCAGTCACAGTCACATCAACCGCTGGTAAGGTATTACCTGCATTGACATGGTCAGCACCCGCTTCGGTTAGACGTACCACTCCTGAAACAGCATCTATTTCATAGAAGCCGTCTGTGTTGTTTAGGCTATAGCTTAGGGTGTCGCCATCTTCATCTTGTCCCTGTGCATCGGTGATGATTTGTCCAGCGACAGCATCGCCTTCTGTAATCTCACTTATCGTGTCCTTAAAGCTTATGGTCGGCGCATCATTGACAAAGCTAAACTCTGGCGTGACGTTTACCGCAGCTCCATCTTCAGTACCGTCATTTGGCGTCAGCGTAAAGCTTGGTAATGCTTGACCACTATTTAATAACTCAGCTCCCGCTGCAGTTAACACTACAGTGTTTCCGTCTATCGCATAGTTATCTGTGTCACTGACCTGAACATTAACGCTATCACCGTCTTGATCGTCAGTGCTAAATGTTGCGACAACTGCACCGGCTACCGTTTCACTGGCATCTTCAGTTAGTGGGTTGATATTCTCGATAGTTAATACCGGTGCATCATTCACCTGTGTGGTCGCTGGAACAGTCGCTGTCTCTTGGGTTTCAGCAGTGCCATCTGTTGCAGTGATTTGTATGTCAGGTAAGTTCTCACCTGCATTCACCGCATTAGCGCCCGCGTCAGTTAAGGTTACGTTACCGGTATTTGCATCAATAGCATAGTAGCCGTTTGGATCTGTGCCATCAGTGATGCTAAAGGTAACTTCATCACCATCTTCATCTGTGGCTGTCGCTGTGGTTAATAGCTGACCTGCTGAGGCGCTATCTTCTACTGGCGCTTCAACATCTGCAATCGTTAATACTGGCGCATCATTGACATCAGTCGTCGCAGGCAGTGTTTCACTACCGCTTGCTGTGTTATTCGCCGCACCACTGTCATCAGTTACTGTCACATCAACCGCTGGTAAGTCATTACCTGCGTTTACATGAGCAGCACCTGCGTCAGTTAAGGTGACAACACCACTGCTGGCATCAATCTCATAGAAACCATCAGTGTTATTTAGGCTATAGCTCAAGGTGTCGCCATCTTCATCAGAAGCAACCGCTTTGGTCACTGCTAAGCCTGCAACTACCTCTGCTGCATCTTCTGTGATGCTGCCAATGGTGTTCTCAAACGTTAGTACCGGTGCATCATTCACCTGTGTGGTCGCTGGAACAGTCGCTGTCTCTTGGGTTTCAGCAGTGCCATCTGTTGCAGTGATTTGTATGTCAGGTAAGTTCTCACCTGCATTCACCGCATTAGCGCCCGCGTCAGTTAAGGTTACGTTACCGGTATTTGCATCAATAGCATAGTAGCCGTTTGGATCTGTGCCATCAGTGATGCTAAAGGTAACTTCATCACCATCTTCATCCGTCGCTGTCGCTGTGGTTAATAGCTGACCTGCTGAGGCGCTATCTTCTACTGGCGCTTCAACATCTGCAATCGTTAATACTGGCGCATCATTGACATCAGTCGTCGCAGGCAGTGTTTCACTACCGCTTGCTGTGTTATTCGCCGCACCACTGTCATCAGTTACTGTCACATCAACCGCTGGTAAGTCATTACCGGCGTTCACATGAGCAGCACCTGCGTCAGTTAAGGTGACAACACCACTGCTGGCATCAATCTCATAGAAACCATCAGTGTTATTTAGGCTATAGCTCAAGGTGTCGCCATCTTCATCAGAAGCAACCGCTTTGGTCACTGCTAAGCCTGCAACTACCTCTGCTGCATCTTCTGTGATGCTGCCAATGGTGTTCTCAAACGTTAGTACCGGTGCATCATTCACCTGTGTGGTCGCTGGAAGCTCTTGAGTATTATTGGCTGTGTTATTGGCTTCCCCACTGTCATCAGTCACAGTCACATCAACCGCTGGTAAGGTATTACCTGCATTGACATGGTCAGCACCCGCTTCGGTTAGACGTACCACTCCTGAAACAGCATCTATTTCATAGAAGCCGTCTGTGTTGTTTAGGCTATAGCTTAGGGTGTCGCCATCTTCATCTTGTCCCTGTGCATCGGTGATGATTTGTCCAGCGACAGCATCGCCTTCTGTAATCTCACTTATCGTGTCCTTAAAGCTTATGGTCGGCGCATCATTGACAAAGCTAAACTCTGGCGTGACGTTTACCGCAGCTCCATCTTCAGTACCGTCATTTGGCGTCAGCGTAAAGCTTGGTAATGCTTGACCACTATTTAATAACTCAGCTCCCGCTGCAGTTAACACTACAGTGTTTCCGTCTATCGCATAGTTATCTGTGTCACTGACCTGAACATTAACGCTATCACCGTCTTGATCGTCAGTGCTAAATGTTGCGACAACTGCACCGGCTACCGTTTCACTGGCATCTTCAGTTAGTGGGTTGATATTCTCGATAGTTAATACCGGTGCATCATTCACCTGTGTGGTCGCTGGAACAGTCGCTGTCTCTTGGGTTTCAGCAGTGCCATCTGTTGCAGTGATTTGTATGTCAGGTAAGTTCTCACCTGCATTCACCGCATTAGCGCCCGCGTCAGTTAAGGTTACGTTACCGGTATTTGCATCAATAGCATAGTAGCCGTTTGGATCTGTGCCATCAGTGATGCTAAAGGTAACTTCATCACCATCTTCATCCGTCGCTGTCGCTGTGGTTAATAGCTGACCTGCTGAGGCGCTATCTTCTACTGGCGCTTCAACATCTGCAATCGTTAATACTGGCGCATCATTGACATCAGTCGTCGCAGGCAGTGTTTCACTACCGCTTGCTGTGTTATTCGCCGCACCACTGTCATCAGTTACTGTCACATCAACCGCTGGTAAGTCATTACCGGCGTTCACATGAGCAGCACCTGCGTCAGTTAAGGTGACAACACCACTGCTGGCATCAATCTCATAGAAACCATCAGTGTTATTTAGGCTATAGCTCAAGGTGTCGCCATCTTCATCAGAAGCAACCGCTTTGGTCACTGCTAAGCCTGCAACTACCTCTGCTGCATCTTCTGTGATGCTGCCAATGGTGTTCTCAAACGTTAGTACCGGTGCATCATTCACCTGTGTGGTCGCTGGAAGCTCTTGAGTATTATTGGCTGTGTTATTGGCTTCCCCACTGTCATCAGTCACAGTCACATCAACCGCTGGTAAGGTATTACCTGCATTGACATGGTCAGCACCCGCTTCGGTTAGACGTACCACTCCTGAAACAGCATCTATTTCATAGAAGCCGTCTGTGTTGTTTAGGCTATAGCTTAGGGTGTCGCCATCTTCATCTTGTCCCTGTGCATCGGTGATGATTTGTCCAGCGACAGCATCGCCTTCTGTAATCTCACTTATCGTGTCCTTAAAGCTTATGGTCGGCGCATCATTGACAAAGCTAAACTCTGGCGTGACGTTTACCGCAGCTCCATCTTCAGTACCGTCATTTGGCGTCAGCGTAAAGCTTGGTAATGCTTGACCACTATTTAATAACTCAGCTCCCGCTGCAGTTAACACTACAGTGTTTCCGTCTATCGCATAGTTATCTGTGTCACTGACCTGAACATTAACGCTATCACCGTCTTGATCGTCAGTGCTAAATGTTGCGACAACTGCACCGGCTACCGTTTCACTGGCATCTTCAGTTAGTGGGTTGATATTCTCGATAGTTAATACCGGTGCATCATTCACCTGTGTGGTCGCTGGAACAGTCGCTGTCTCTTGGGTTTCAGCAGTGCCATCTGTTGCAGTGATTTGTATGTCAGGTAAGTTCTCACCTGCATTCACCGCATTAGCGCCCGCTTCGGTTAAGGTTACGTTACCGGTATTTGCATCAATAGCATAGTAGCCGTTTGGATCTGTGCCATCAGTGATGCTAAAGGTAACTTCATCACCATCTTCATCCGTCGCTGTCGCTGTGGTTAATAGCTGACCTGCTGAGGCGCTATCTTCTACTGGCGCTTCAACATCTGCAATCGTTAATACTGGCGCATCATTGACATCAGTCGTCGCAGGCAGTGTTTCACTACCGCTTGCTGTGTTATTCGCCGCACCACTGTCATCAGTTACTGTCACATCAACCGCTGGTAAGTCATTACCGGCGTTCACATGAGCAGCACCCGCGTCAGTTAAGGTGACAACACCACTGCTGGCATCAATCTCATAGAAACCATCAGTGTTATTAAGTTTATAGCTCAAGGTGTCGCTATCTTCATCAGAAGCAGCCGCTTTGGTCACTGCTAAGCCTGCAACTACCTCTGCTGCATCTTCTGTGATGCTGCCAATGGTGTTCTCAAACGTTAGTACCGGTGCATCATTCACCTGTGTGGTCGCTGGAAGCTCTTGAGTATTATTGGCTGTGTTATTGGCTTCCCCACTGTCATCAGTCACAGTCACATCAACCGCTGGTAAGGTATTACCTGCATTGACATGGTCAGCACCCGCTTCGGTTAGACGTACCACTCCTGAAACAGCATCTATTTCATAGAAGCCGTCTGTGTTGTTTAGGCTATAGCTTAGGGTGTCGCCATCTTCATCTTGTCCCTGTGCATCGGTGATGATTTGTCCAGCGACAGCATCGCCTTCTGTAATCTCACTTATCGTGTCCTTAAAGCTTATGGTCGGCGCATCATTGACAAAGCTAAACTCTGGCGTGACGTTTACCGCAGCTCCATCTTCAGTACCGTCATTTGGCGTCAGCGTAAAGCTTGGTAATGCTTGACCACTATTTAATAACTCAGCTCCCGCTGCAGTTAACACTACAGTGTTTCCGTCTATCGCATAGTTATCTGTGTCACTGACCTGAACATTAACGCTATCACCGTCTTGATCGTCAGTGCTAAATGTTGCGACAACTGCACCGGCTACCGTTTCACTGGCATCTTCAGTTAGTGGGTTGATATTCTCGATAGTTAATACCGGTGCATCATTCACCTGTGTGGTCGCTGGAACAGTCGCTGTCTCTTGGGTTTCAGCAGTGCCATCTGTTGCAGTGATTTGTATGTCAGGTAAGTTCTCACCTGCATTCACCGCATTAGCGCCCGCGTCAGTTAAGGTTACGTTACCGGTATTTGCATCAATAGCATAGTAGCCGTTTGGATCTGTGCCATCAGTGATGCTAAAGGTAACTTCATCACCATCTTCATCCGTCGCTGTCGCTGTGGTTAATAGCTGACCTGCTGAGGCGCTATCTTCTACTGGCGCTTCAACATCTGCAATCGTTAATACTGGCGCATCATTGACATCAGTCGTCGCAGGCAGTGTTTCACTACCGCTTGCTGTGTTATTCGCCGCACCACTGTCATCAGTTACTGTCACATCAACCGCTGGTAAGTCATTACCGGCGTTCACATGAGCAGCACCTGCGTCAGTTAAGGTGACAACACCACTGCTGGCATCAATCTCATAGAAACCATCAGTGTTATTTAGGCTATAGCTCAAGGTGTCGCCATCTTCATCAGAAGCAACCGCTTTGGTCACTGCTAAGCCTGCAACTACCTCTGCTGCATCTTCTGTGATGCTGCCAATGGTGTTCTCAAACGTTAGTACCGGTGCATCATTCACCTGTGTGGTCGCTGGAAGCTCTTGAGTATTATTGGCTGTGTTATTGGCTTCCCCACTGTCATCAGTCACAGTCACATCAACCGCTGGTAAGGTATTACCTGCATTGACATGGTCAGCACCCGCTTCGGTTAGACGTACCACTCCTGAAACAGCATCTATTTCATAGAAGCCGTCTGTGTTGTTTAGGCTATAGCTTAGGGTGTCGCCATCTTCATCTTGTCCCTGTGCATCGGTGATGATTTGTCCAGCGACAGCATCGCCTTCTGTAATCTCACTTATCGTGTCCTTAAAGCTTATGGTCGGCGCATCATTGACAAAGCTAAACTCTGGCGTGACGTTTACCGCAGCTCCATCTTCAGTACCGTCATTTGGCGTCAGCGTAAAGCTTGGTAATGCTTGACCACTATTTAATAACTCAGCTCCCGCTGCAGTTAACACTACAGTGTTTCCGTCTATCGCATAGTTATCTGTGTCACTGACCTGAACATTAACGCTATCACCGTCTTGATCGTCAGTGCTAAATGTTGCGACAACTGCACCGGCTACCGTTTCACTGGCATCTTCAGTTAGTGGGTTGATATTCTCGATAGTTAATACCGGTGCATCATTCACCTGTGTGGTCGCTGGAACAGTCGCTGTCTCTTGGGTTTCAGCAGTGCCATCTGTTGCAGTGATTTGTATGTCAGGTAAGTTCTCACCTGCATTCACCGCATTAGCGCCCGCGTCAGTTAAGGTTACGTTACCGGTATTTGCATCAATAGCATAGTAGCCGTTTGGATCTGTGCCATCAGTGATGCTAAAGGTAACTTCATCACCATCTTCATCCGTCGCTGTCGCTGTGGTTAATAGCTGACCTGCTGAGGCGCTATCTTCTACTGGCGCTTCAACATCTGCAATCGTTAATACTGGCGCATCATTGACATCAGTCGTCGCAGGCAGTGTTTCACTACCGCTTGCTGTGTTATTCGCCGCACCACTGTCATCAGTTACTGTCACATCAACCGCTGGTAAGTCATTACCTGCGTTTACATGAGCAGCACCTGCGTCAGTTAAGGTGACAACACCACTGCTGGCATCAATCTCATAGAAACCATCAGTGTTATTTAGGCTATAGCTCAAGGTGTCGCCATCTTCATCAGAAGCAACCGCTTTGGTCACTGCTAAGCCTGCAACTACCTCTGCTGCATCTTCTGTGATGCTGCCAATGGTGTTCTCAAACGTTAGTACCGGTGCATCATTCACCTGTGTGGTCGCTGGAACAGTCGCTGTCCCTTCGGTTTCAGCAGTGCCATCTGTTGCAGTGATTTGTATGTCAGGTAAGTTCTCACCTGCATTCACCGCATTAGCGCCCGCTTCGGTTAAGGTTACGTTACCGGTATTTGCATCAATAGCATAGTAGCCGTTTGGATCTGTGCCATCAGTGATGCTAAAGGTAACTTCATCACCATCTTCATCCGTCGCTGTCGCTGTGGTTAATAGCTGACCTGCTGAGGCGCTATCTTCTACTGGCGCTTCAACATCTGCAATCGTTAATACTGGCGCATCATTGACATCAGTCGTCGCAGGCAGTGTTTCACTACCGCTTGCTGTGTTATTCGCCGCACCACTGTCATCAGTTACTGTCACATCAACCGCTGGTAAGTCATTACCGGCGTTCACATGAGCAGCACCCGCGTCAGTTAAGGTGACAACACCACTGCTGGCATCAATCTCATAGAAACCATCAGTGTTATTAAGTTTATAGCTCAAGGTGTCGCCATCTTCATCAGAAGCAGCCGCTTTGGTCACTGCTAAGCCTGCAACTACCTCTGCTGCATCTTCTGTAATGCTGTCAATGGTGTTCTCAAACGTTAGTACCGGTGCATCATTCACCTGTGTGGTCGCTGGAACAGTCGCTGTCCCTTCGGTTTCAGCAGTGCCATCTGTTGCAGTGATTTGTATGTCAGGTAAGTTCTCACCTGCATTCACCGCATTAGCGCCCGCTTCGGTTAAGGTTACGTTACCGGTATTTGCATCAATAGCATAGTAGCCGTTTGGATCTGTGCCATCAGTGATGCTAAAGGTAACTTCATCACCATCTTCATCCGTCGCTGTCGCTGTGGTTAATAGCTGACCTGCTGAGGCGCTATCTTCTACTGGCGCTTCAACATCTGCAATCGTTAATACTGGCGCATCATTGACATCCGTCGTCGCAGGCAGTGTTTCACTACCGCTTGCTGTGTTATTCGCCGCACCACTGTCATCAGTTACTGTCACATCAACCGCTGGTAAGTCATTACCGGCGTTCACATGAGCAGCACCCGCGTCAGTTAAGGTGACAACACCACTGCTGGCATCAATCTCATAGAAACCATCAGTGTTATTAAGTTTATAGCTCAAGGTGTCGCTATCTTCATCAGAAGCAGCCGCTTTGGTCACTGCTAAGCCTGCAACTACCTCTGCTGCATCTTCTGTAATGCTGTCAATGGTGTTCTCAAACGTTAACACCGGTGCATCATTCACCTGTGTGGTCGCTGGAACAGCTTGTGTGCCTGTCGCTGACGCACCACTGTCATCAGTCACTGTCACCTCAACCGCTGGTAAATTATTACCTGCATTGACATAGTCAGCACCCGCTTCGGTTAGACGTACCACTCCTGACACGGCATCTATTTCATAATAGCCGTCTGTGTTGTTGTTTAAACTGTAGCTTAGCGTATCGCCATCTTCATCTTCTCCATCGGCATCGGTGATGATTTGTCCAGCGATAGCTGTGTCTTCTGTAATATCAGTAATGGTGTCTTTAAAGCTTATGGTCGGCGCATCATTGACAAAGCTAAACTCTGGCGTGACGTTTACCGCAGCCCCATCTTCAGTGCCGTCATTTGGCGTCAGCGTAAAGCTTGGTAATGCTTGACCACTATTTAATAACTCAGCTCCCGCTGTCGTTAACACTACGGTGTTTCCGTCTATCGCATAGTTATCTGTGTCACTGACCTGAACATTAACGCTATCACCGTCTTGATCGTCAGTGCTAAATGTTGCGACAACTGCACCGGCTACCGTTTCACTGGCATCTTCAGTTAGTGGGTTGATATTCTCGATAGTTAACACCGGTGCATCATTCACCTGTGTGGTCGCTGGAACAGTCGCTGTCCCTTCGGTTTCAGCAGTGCCATCTGTTGCAGTGATTTGTATGTCAGGTAAGTTCTCACCTGCATTCACCGCATTAGCGCCCGCTTCGGTTAAGGTTACGTTACCGGTATTTGCATCAATAGCATAGTAGCCGTTTGGATCTGTGCCATCAGTGATGCTAAAGGTAACTTCATCACCATCTTCATCCGTCGCTGTCGCTGTGGTTAATAGCTGACCTGCTGAGGCGCTATCTTCTACTGGCGCTTCAACATCTGCAATCGTTAATACTGGCGCATCATTGACATCAGTCGTCGCAGGCAGTGTTTCACTACCGCTTGCTGTGTTATTCGCCGCACCACTGTCATCAGTTACTGTCACATCAACCGCTGGTAAGTCATTACCGGCGTTCACATGAGCAGCACCCGCGTCAGTTAAGGTGACAACACCACTGCTGGCATCAATCTCATAGAAACCATCAGTGTTATTAAGTTTATAGCTCAAGGTGTCGCTATCTTCATCAGAAGCAGCCGCTTTGGTCACTGCTAAGCCTGCAACTACCTCTGCTGCATCTTCTGTAATGCTGTCAATGGTGTTCTCAAACGTTAACACCGGTGCATCATTCACCTGTGTGGTCGCTGGAACAGCTTGTGTGCCTGTCGCTGACGCACCACTGTCATCAGTCACTGTCACCTCAACCGCTGGTAAATTATTACCTGCATTGACATAGTCAGCACCCGCTTCGGTTAGACGTACCACTCCTGACACGGCATCTATTTCATAATAGCCGTCTGTGTTGTTGTTTAAACTGTAGCTTAGGGTATCGCCATCTTCATCTTCTCCATCGGCATCGGTGATGATTTGTCCAGCGATAGCTGTGTCTTCTGTAATATCAGTAATGGTGTCT
Organism: Psychrobacter sp. CX14; assembly: GCF_057396205.2. Taxonomy (NCBI): domain Bacteria; kingdom Pseudomonadati; phylum Pseudomonadota; class Gammaproteobacteria; order Moraxellales; family Moraxellaceae; genus Psychrobacter; species Psychrobacter sp. CX14. The sequence goes on from NZ_CM183187.1 coordinate 2,040,852, forward strand.
TTAAAGCTTATGGTCGGCGCATCATTGACAAAGCTAAACTCTGGCGTGACGTTTACCGCAGCCCCATCTTCAGTGCCGTCATTTGGCGTCAGCGTAAAGCTTGGTAATGCTTGACCACTATTTAATAACTCAGCTCCCGCTGTCGTTAACACTACGGTGTTTCCGTCTATCGCATAGTTATCTGTGTCACTGACCTGAACATTAACGCTATCACCGTCTTGATCGTCAGTGCTAAATGTTGCGACAACTGCACCGGCTACCGTTTCACTGGCATCTTCAGTTAGTGGGTTGATATTCTCGATAGTTAATACCGGTGCATCATTCACCTGTGTGGTCGCTGGAACAATCACTGTCCCTTCGGTTTCAGCAGTGCCATCTGTTGCAGTGATTTGTATGTCAGGTAAGTTCTCACCTGCATTCACCGCATTAGCGCCCGCGTCAGTTAAGGTTACGTTACCGGTATTTGCATCAATAGCATAGTAGCCGTTTGGATCTGTGCCATCAGTGATGCTAAAGGTAACTTCATCACCATCTTCATCTGTGGCTGTCGCTGTGGTTAATAGCTGACCTGCTGAGGCGCTATCTTCTACTGGCGCTTCAACATCTGCAATCGTTAATACTGGCGCATCATTGACATCAGTCGTCGCAGGCAGTGTTTCACTACCGCTTGCTGTGTTATTCGCCGCACCACTGTCATCAGTTACTGTCACATCAACCGCTGGTAAGTCATTACCGGCGTTCACATGAGCAGCACCCGCGTCAGTTAAGGTGACAACACCACTGCTGGCATCAATCTCATAGAAACCATCAGTGTTATTTAGGCTATAGCTCAAGGTGTCGCCATCTTCATCAGAAGCAACCGCTTTGGTCACTGCTAAGCCTGCAACTACCTCTGCTGCATCTTCTGTGATGCTGCCAATGGTGTTCTCAAACGTTAGTACCGGTGCATCATTCACCTGTGTGGTCGCTGGAACAGTCGCTGTCCCTTCGGTTTCAGCAGTGCCATCTGTTGCAGTGATTTGTATGTCAGGTAAGTTCTCACCTGCATTCACCGCATTAGCGCCCGCTTCGGTTAAGGTTACGTTACCGGTATTTGCATCAATAGCATAGTAGCCGTTTGGATCTGTGCCATCAGTGATGCTAAAGGTAACTTCATCACCATCTTCATCCGTCGCTGTCGCTGTGGTTAATAGCTGACCTGCTGAGGCGCTATCTTCTACTGGCGCTTCAACATCTGCAATCGTTAATACTGGCGCATCATTGACATCAGTCGTCGCAGGCAGTGTTTCACTACCGCTTGCTGTGTTATTCGCCGCACCACTGTCATCAGTTACTGTCACATCAACCGCTGGTAAGTCATTACCGGCGTTCACATGAGCAGCACCCGCGTCAGTTAAGGTGACAACACCACTGCTGGCATCAATCTCATAGAAACCATCAGTGTTATTAAGTTTATAGCTCAAGGTGTCGCCATCTTCATCAGAAGCAGCCGCTTTGGTCACTGCTAAGCCTGCAACTACCTCTGCTGCATCTTCTGTAATGCTGTCAATGGTGTTCTCAAACGTTAGTACCGGTGCATCATTCACCTGTGTGGTCGCTGGAACAGTCGCTGTCCCTTCGGTTTCAGCAGTGCCATCTGTTGCAGTGATTTGTATGTCAGGTAAGTTCTCACCTGCATTCACCGCATTAGCGCCCGCTTCGGTTAAGGTTACGTTACCGGTATTTGCATCAATAGCATAGTAGCCGTTTGGATCTGTGCCATCAGTGATGCTAAAGGTAACTTCATCACCATCTTCATCTGTGGCTGTCGCTGTGGTTAATAGCTGACCTGCTGAGGCGCTATCTTCTACTGGCGCTTCAACATCTGCAATCGTTAATACTGGCGCATCATTGACATCAGTCGTCGCAGGCAGTGTTTCACTACCGCTTGCTGTGTTATTCGCCGCACCACTGTCATCAGTTACTGTCACATCAACCGCTGGTAAGTCATTACCGGCGTTCACATGAGCAGCACCCGCGTCAGTTAAGGTGACAACACCACTGCTGGCATCAATCTCATAGAAACCATCAGTGTTATTAAGTTTATAGCTCAAGGTGTCGCTATCTTCATCAGAAGCAGCCGCTTTGGTCACTGCTAAGCCTGCAACTACCTCTGCTGCATCTTCTGTAATGCTGTCAATGGTGTTCTCAAACGTTAACACCGGTGCATCATTCACCTGTGTGGTCGCTGGAACAGCTTGTGTGCCTGTCGCTGACGCACCACTGTCATCAGTCACTGTCACCTCAACCGCTGGTAAATTATTACCTGCATTGACATAGTCAGCACCCGCTTCGGTTAGACGTACCACTCCTGACACGGCATCTATTTCATAATAGCCGTCTGTGTTGTTGTTTAAACTGTAGCTTAGGGTGTCGCCATCTTCATCTTCTCCATCGGCATCGGTGATGATTTGTCCAGCGATAGCTGTGTCTTCTGTAATATCAGTAATGGTGTCTTTAAAGCTTATGGTCGGCGCATCATTGACAAAGCTAAACTCTGGCGTGACGTTTACCGCAGCCCCATCTTCAGTGCCGTCATTTGGCGTCAGCGTAAAGCTTGGTAATGCTTGACCACTATTTAATAACTCAGCTCCCGCTGTCGTTAACACTACGGTGTTTCCGTCTATCGCATAGTTATCTGTGTCACTGACCTGAACATTAACGCTATCACCGTCTTGATCGTCAGTGCTAAATGTTGCGACAACTGCACCGGCTACCGTTTCACTGGCATCTTCAGTTAGTGGGTTGATATTCTCGATAGTTAACACCGGTGCATCATTCACCTGTGTGGTCGCTGGAACAGTCGCTGTCCCTTCGGTTTCAGCAGTGCCATCTGTTGCAGTGATTTGTATGTCAGGTAAGTTCTCACCTGCATTCACCGCATTAGCGCCCGCTTCGGTTAAGGTTACGTTACCGGTATTTGCATCAATAGCATAGTAGCCGTTTGGATCTGTGCCATCAGTGATGCTAAAGGTAACTTCATCACCATCTTCATCCGTCGCTGTCGCTGTGGTTAATAGCTGACCTGCTGAGGCGCTATCTTCTACTGGCGCTTCAACATCTGCAATCGTTAATACTGGCGCATCATTGACATCAGTCGTCGCAGGCAGTGTTTCACTACCGCTTGCTGTGTTATTCGCCGCACCACTGTCATCAGTTACTGTCACATCAACCGCTGGTAAGTCATTACCGGCGTTCACATGAGCAGCACCCGCGTCAGTTAAGGTGACAACACCACTGCTGGCATCAATCTCATAGAAACCATCAGTGTTATTAAGTTTATAGCTCAAGGTGTCGCTATCTTCATCAGAAGCAGCCGCTTTGGTCACTGCTAAGCCTGCAACTACCTCTGCTGCATCTTCTGTAATGCTGTCAATGGTGTTCTCAAACGTTAACACCGGTGCATCATTCACCTGTGTGGTCGCTGGAACAGCTTGTGTGCCTGTCGCTGACGCACCACTGTCATCAGTCACTGTCACCTCAACCGCTGGTAAATTATTACCTGCATTGACATAGTCAGCACCCGCTTCGGTTAGACGTACCACTCCTGACACGGCATCTATTTCATAATAGCCGTCTGTGTTGTTGTTTAAACTGTAGCTTAGCGTATCGCCATCTTCATCTTCTCCATCGGCATCGGTGATGATTTGTCCAGCGATAGCTGTGTCTTCTGTAATATCAGTAATGGTGTCTTTAAAGCTTATGGTCGGCGCATCATTGACAAAGCTAAACTCTGGCGTGACGTTTACCGCAGCCCCATCTTCAGTGCCGTCATTTGGCGTCAGCGTAAAGCTTGGTAATGCTTGACCACTATTTAATAACTCAGCTCCCGCTGTCGTTAACACTACGGTGTTTCCGTCTATCGCATAGTTATCTGTGTCACTGACCTGAACATTAACGCTATCACCGTCTTGATCGTCAGTGCTAAATGTTGCGACAACTGCACCGGCTACCGTTTCACTGGCATCTTCAGTTAGTGGGTTGATATTCTCGATAGTTAATACCGGTGCATCATTCACCTGTGTGGTCGCTGGAACAATCACTGTCCCTTCGGTTTCAGCAGTGCCATCTGTTGCAGTGATTTGTATGTCAGGTAAGTTCTCACCTGCATTCACCGCATTAGCGCCCGCGTCAGTTAAGGTTACGTTACCGGTATTTGCATCAATAGCATAGTAGCCGTTTGGATCTGTGCCATCAGTGATGCTAAAGGTAACTTCATCACCATCTTCATCCGTCGCTGTCGCTGTGGTTAATAGCTGACCTGCTGAGGCGCTATCTTCTACTGGCGCTTCAACATCTGCAATCGTTAATACTGGCGCATCATTGACATCAGTCGTCGCAGGCAGTGTTTCACTACCGCTTGCTGTGTTATTCGCCGCACCACTGTCATCAGTTACTGTCACATCAACCGCTGGTAAGTCATTACCTGCGTTTACATGAGCAGCACCTGCGTCAGTTAAGGTGACAACACCACTGCTGGCATCAATCTCATAGAAACCATCAGTGTTATTTAGGCTATAGCTCAAGGTGTCGCCATCTTCATCAGAAGCAACCGCTTTGGTCACTGCTAAGCCTGCAACTACCTCTGCTGCATCTTCTGTGATGCTGCCAATGGTGTTCTCAAACGTTAGTACCGGTGCATCATTCACCTGTGTGGTCGCTGGAAGCTCTTGAGTATTATTGGCTGTGTTATTGGCTTCCCCACTGTCATCAGTCACAGTCACATCAACCGCTGGTAAATTATTACCTGCATTGACATAGTCAGCACCCGCTTCGGTTAGACGTACCACTCCTGACACGGCATCTATTTCATAATAGCCGTCTGTGTTGTTGTTTAAACTGTAGCTTAGGGTATCGCCATCTTCATCTTCTCCATCGGCATCGGTGATGATTTGTCCAGCGATAGCTGTGTCTTCTGTAATATCAGTAATGGTGTCCTTAAAGCTTATGGTCGGCGCATCATTGACAAAGCTAAACTCTGGCGTGACGTTTACCGCAGCTCCATCTTCAGTACCGTCATTTGGCGTCAGCGTAAAGCTTGGTAATGCTTGACCACTATTTAATAACTCAGCTCCCGCTGCAGTTAACACTACAGTGTTTCCGTCTATCGCATAGTTATCTGTGTCACTGACCTGAACATTAACGCTATCACCGTCTTGATCGTCAGTGCTAAATGTTGCGACAACTGCACCGGCTACCGTTTCACTGGCATCTTCAGTTAGTGGGTTGATATTCTCGATAGTTAATACCGGTGCATCATTCACCTGTGTGGTCGCTGGAACAGTCGCTGTCTCTTGGGTTTCAGCAGTGCCATCTGTTGCAGTGATTTGTATGTCAGGTAAGTTCTCACCTGCATTCACCGCATTAGCGCCCGCGTCAGTTAAGGTTACGTTACCGGTATTTGCATCAATAGCATAGTAGCCGTTTGGATCTGTGCCATCAGTGATGCTAAAGGTAACTTCATCACCATCTTCATCCGTCGCTGTCGCTGTGGTTAATAGCTGACCTGCTGAGGCGCTATCTTCTACTGGCGCTTCAACATCTGCAATCGTTAATACTGGCGCATCATTGACATCAGTCGTCGCAGGCAGTGTTTCACTACCGCTTGCTGTGTTATTCGCCGCACCACTGTCATCAGTTACTGTCACATCAACCGCTGGTAAGTCATTACCGGCGTTCACATGAGCAGCACCTGCGTCAGTTAAGGTGACAACACCACTGCTGGCATCAATCTCATAGAAACCATCAGTGTTATTTAGGCTATAGCTCAAGGTGTCGCCATCTTCATCAGAAGCAACCGCTTTGGTCACTGCTAAGCCTGCAACTACCTCTGCTGCATCTTCTGTGATGCTGCCAATGGTGTTCTCAAACGTTAGTACCGGTGCATCATTCACCTGTGTGGTCGCTGGAAGCTCTTGAGTATTATTGGCTGTGTTATTGGCTTCCCCACTGTCATCAGTCACAGTCACATCAACCGCTGGTAAGGTATTACCTGCATTGACATGGTCAGCACCCGCTTCGGTTAGACGTACCACTCCTGAAACAGCATCTATTTCATAGAAGCCGTCTGTGTTGTTTAGGCTATAGCTTAGGGTGTCGCCATCTTCATCTTGTCCCTGTGCATCGGTGATGATTTGTCCAGCGACAGCATCGCCTTCTGTAATCTCACTTATCGTGTCCTTAAAGCTTATGGTCGGCGCATCATTGACAAAGCTAAACTCTGGCGTGACGTTTACCGCAGCTCCATCTTCAGTACCGTCATTTGGCGTCAGCGTAAAGCTTGGTAATGCTTGACCACTATTTAATAACTCAGCTCCCGCTGCAGTTAACACTACAGTGTTTCCGTCTATCGCATAGTTATCTGTGTCACTGACCTGAACATTAACGCTATCACCGTCTTGATCGTCAGTGCTAAATGTTGCGACAACTGCACCGGCTACCGTTTCACTGGCATCTTCAGTTAGTGGGTTGATATTCTCGATAGTTAATACCGGTGCATCATTCACCTGTGTGGTCGCTGGAACAGTCGCTGTCTCTTGGGTTTCAGCAGTGCCATCTGTTGCAGTGATTTGTATGTCAGGTAAGTTCTCACCTGCATTCACCGCATTAGCGCCCGCGTCAGTTAAGGTTACGTTACCGGTATTTGCATCAATAGCATAGTAGCCGTTTGGATCTGTGCCATCAGTGATGCTAAAGGTAACTTCATCACCATCTTCATCCGTCGCTGTCGCTGTGGTTAATAGCTGACCTGCTGAGGCGCTATCTTCTACTGGCGCTTCAACATCTGCAATCGTTAATACTGGCGCATCATTGACATCAGTCGTCGCAGGCAGTGTTTCACTACCGCTTGCTGTGTTATTCGCCGCACCACTGTCATCAGTTACTGTCACATCAACCGCTGGTAAGTCATTACCGGCGTTCACATGAGCAGCACCTGCGTCAGTTAAGGTGACAACACCACTGCTGGCATCAATCTCATAGAAACCATCAGTGTTATTTAGGCTATAGCTCAAGGTGTCGCCATCTTCATCAGAAGCAACCGCTTTGGTCACTGCTAAGCCTGCAACTACCTCTGCTGCATCTTCTGTGATGCTGCCAATGGTGTTCTCAAACGTTAGTACCGGTGCATCATTCACCTGTGTGGTCGCTGGAAGCTCTTGAGTATTATTGGCTGTGTTATTGGCTTCCCCACTGTCATCAGTCACAGTCACATCAACCGCTGGTAAGGTATTACCTGCATTGACATGGTCAGCACCCGCTTCGGTTAGACGTACCACTCCTGAAACAGCATCTATTTCATAGAAGCCGTCTGTGTTGTTTAGGCTATAGCTTAGGGTGTCGCCATCTTCATCTTGTCCCTGTGCATCGGTGATGATTTGTCCAGCGACAGCATCGCCTTCTGTAATCTCACTTATCGTGTCCTTAAAGCTTATGGTCGGCGCATCATTGACAAAGCTAAACTCTGGCGTGACGTTTACCGCAGCTCCATCTTCAGTACCGTCATTTGGCGTCAGCGTAAAGCTTGGTAATGCTTGACCACTATTTAATAACTCAGCTCCCGCTGCAGTTAACACTACAGTGTTTCCGTCTATCGCATAGTTATCTGTGTCACTGACCTGAACATTAACGCTATCACCGTCTTGATCGTCAGTGCTAAATGTTGCGACAACTGCACCGGCTACCGTTTCACTGGCATCTTCAGTTAGTGGGTTGATATTCTCGATAGTTAATACCGGTGCATCATTCACCTGTGTGGTCGCTGGAACAGTCGCTGTCTCTTGGGTTTCAGCAGTGCCATCTGTTGCAGTGATTTGTATGTCAGGTAAGTTCTCACCTGCATTCACCGCATTAGCGCCCGCGTCAGTTAAGGTTACGTTACCGGTATTTGCATCAATAGCATAGTAGCCGTTTGGATCTGTGCCATCAGTGATGCTAAAGGTAACTTCATCACCATCTTCATCTGTGGCTGTCGCTGTGGTTAATAGCTGACCTGCTGAGGCGCTATCTTCTACTGGCGCTTCAACATCTGCAATCGTTAATACTGGCGCATCATTGACATCAGTCGTCGCAGGCAGTGTTTCACTACCGCTTGCTGTGTTATTCGCCGCACCACTGTCATCAGTTACTGTCACATCAACCGCTGGTAAGTCATTACCGGCGTTCACATGAGCAGCACCCGCGTCAGTTAAGGTGACAACACCACTGCTGGCATCAATCTCATAGAAACCATCAGTGTTATTTAGGCTATAGCTCAAGGTGTCGCCATCTTCATCAGAAGCAACCGCTTTGGTCACTGCTAAGCCTGCAACTACCTCTGCTGCATCTTCTGTGATGCTGCCAATGGTGTTCTCAAACGTTAGTACCGGTGCATCATTCACCTGTGTGGTCGCTGGAAGCTCTTGAGTATTATTGGCTGTGTTATTGGCTTCCCCACTGTCATCAGTCACAGTCACATCAACCGCTGGTAAGGTATTACCTGCATTGACATGGTCAGCACCCGCTTCGGTTAGACGTACCACTCCTGAAACAGCATCTATTTCATAGAAGCCGTCTGTGTTGTTTAGGCTATAGCTTAGGGTGTCGCCATCTTCATCTTGTCCCTGTGCATCGGTGATGATTTGTCCAGCGACAGCATCGCCTTCTGTAATCTCACTTATCGTGTCCTTAAAGCTTATGGTCGGCGCATCATTGACAAAGCTAAACTCTGGCGTGACGTTTACCGCAGCTCCATCTTCAGTACCGTCATTTGGCGTCAGCGTAAAGCTTGGTAATGCTTGACCACTATTTAATAACTCAGCTCCCGCTGCAGTTAACACTACAGTGTTTCCGTCTATCGCATAGTTATCTGTGTCACTGACCTGAACATTAACGCTATCACCGTCTTGATCGTCAGTGCTAAATGTTGCGACAACTGCACCGGCTACCGTTTCACTGGCATCTTCAGTTAGTGGGTTGATATTCTCGATAGTTAATACCGGTGCATCATTCACCTGTGTGGTCGCTGGAACAGTCGCTGTCTCTTGGGTTTCAGCAGTGCCATCTGTTGCAGTGATTTGTATGTCAGGTAAGTTCTCACCTGCATTCACCGCATTAGCGCCCGCGTCAGTTAAGGTTACGTTACCGGTATTTGCATCAATAGCATAGTAGCCGTTTGGATCTGTGCCATCAGTGATGCTAAAGGTAACTTCATCACCATCTTCATCTGTGGCTGTCGCTGTGGTTAATAGCTGACCTGCTGAGGCGCTATCTTCTACTGGCGCTTCAACATCTGCAATCGTTAATACTGGCGCATCATTGACATCAGTCGTCGCAGGCAGTGTTTCACTACCGCTTGCTGTGTTATTCGTCGCACCACTGTCATCAGTTACTGTCACATCAACCGCTGGTAAGTCATTACCGGCGTTCACATGAGCAGCACCTGCGTCAGTTAAGGTGACAACACCACTGCTGGCATCAATCTCATAGAAACCATCAGTGTTATTTAGGCTATAGCTCAAGGTGTCGCCATCTTCATCAGAAGCAACCGCTTTGGTCACTGCTAAGCCTGCAACTACCTCTGCTGCATCTTCTGTGATGCTGCCAATGGTGTTCTCAAACGTTAGTACCGGTGCATCATTCACCTGTGTGGTCGCTGGAAGCTCTTGAGTATTATTGGCTGTGTTATTGGCTTCCCCACTGTCATCAGTCACAGTCACATCAACCGCTGGTAAGGTATTACCTGCATTGACATGGTCAGCACCCGCTTCGGTTAGACGTACCACTCCTGAAACAGCATCTATTTCATAGAAGCCGTCTGTGTTGTTTAGGCTATAGCTTAGGGTGTCGCCATCTTCATCTTGTCCCTGTGCATCGGTGATGATTTGTCCAGCGACAGCATCGCCTTCTGTAATCTCACTTATCGTGTCCTTAAAGCTTATGGTCGGCGCATCATTGACAAAGCTAAACTCTGGCGTGACGTTTACCGCAGCTCCATCTTCAGTACCGTCATTTGGCGTCAGCGTAAAGCTTGGTAATGCTTGACCACTATTTAATAACTCAGCTCCCGCTGCAGTTAACACTACAGTGTTTCCGTCTATCGCATAGTTATCTGTGTCACTGACCTGAACATTAACGCTATCACCGTCTTGATCGTCAGTGCTAAATGTTGCGACAACTGCACCGGCTACCGTTTCACTGGCATCTTCAGTTAGTGGGTTGATATTCTCGATAGTTAATACCGGTGCATCATTCACCTGTGTGGTCGCTGGAACAGTCGCTGTCTCTTGGGTTTCAGCAGTGCCATCTGTTGCAGTGATTTGTATGTCAGGTAAGTTCTCACCTGCATTCACCGCATTAGCGCCCGCGTCAGTTAAGGTTACGTTACCGGTATTTGCATCAATAGCATAGTAGCCGTTTGGATCTGTGCCATCAGTGATGCTAAAGGTAACTTCATCACCATCTTCATCTGTGGCTGTCGCTGTGGTTAATAGCTGACCTGCTGAGGCGCTATCTTCTACTGGCGCTTCAACATCTGCAATCGTTAATACTGGCGCATCATTGACATCAGTCGTCGCAGGCAGTGTTTCACTACCGCTTGCTGTGTTATTCGCCGCACCACTGTCATCAGTTACTGTCACATCAACCGCTGGTAAGTCATTACCGGCGTTCACATGAGCAGCACCCGCGTCAGTTAAGGTGACAACACCACTGCTGGCATCAATCTCATAGAAACCATCAGTGTTATTTAGGCTATAGCTCAAGGTGTCGCCATCTTCATCAGAAGCAACCGCTTTGGTCACTGCTAAGCCTGCAACTACCTCTGCTGCATCTTCTGTGATGCTGCCAATGGTGTTCTCAAACGTTAGTACCGGTGCATCATTCACCTGTGTGGTCGCTGGAACAGTCGCTGTCTCTTGGGTTTCAGCAGTGCCATCTGTTGCAGTGATTTGTATGTCAGGTAAGTTCTCACCTGCATTCACCGCATTAGCGCCCGCGTCAGTTAAGGTTACGTTACCGGTATTTGCATCAATAGCATAGTAGCCGTTTGGATCTGTGCCATCAGTGATGCTAAAGGTAACTTCATCACCATCTTCATCCGTCGCTGTCGCTGTGGTTAATAGCTGACCTGCTGAGGCGCTATCTTCTACTGGCGCTTCAACATCTGCAATCGTTAATACTGGCGCATCATTGACATCAGTCGTCGCAGGCAGTGTTTCACTACCGCTTGCTGTGTTATTCGCCGCACCACTGTCATCAGTTACTGTCACATCAACCGCTGGTAAGTCATTACCGGCGTTTACATGAGCAGCACCTGCGTCAGTTAAGGTGACAACACCACTGCTGGCATCAATCTCATAGAAACCATCAGTGTTATTTAGGCTATAGCTCAAGGTGTCGCCATCTTCATCAGAAGCAACCGCTTTGGTCACTGCTAAGCCTGCAACTACCTCTGCTGCATCTTCTGTGATGCTGCCAATGGTGTTCTCAAACGTTAGTACCGGTGCATCATTCACCTGTGTGGTCGCTGGAAGCTCTTGAGTATTATTGGCTGTGTTATTGGCTTCCCCACTGTCATCAGTCACAGTCACATCAACCGCTGGTAAGGTATTACCTGCATTGACATGGTCAGCACCCGCTTCGGTTAGACGTACCACTCCTGAAACAGCATCTATTTCATAGAAGCCGTCTGTGTTGTTTAGGCTATAGCTTAGGGTGTCGCCATCTTCAACTTGTCCCTGTGCATCGGTGATGATTTGTCCAGCGACAGCATCGCCTTCTGTAATCTCACTTATCGTGTCCTTAAAGCTTATGGTCGGCGCATCATTGACAAAGCTAAACTCTGGCGTGACGTTTACCGCAGCTCCATCTTCAGTACCGTCATTTGGCGTCAGCGTAAAGCTTGGTAATGCTTGACCACTATTTAATAACTCAGCTCCCGCTGCAGTTAACACTACAGTGTTTCCGTCTATCGCATAGTTATCTGTGTCACTGACCTGAACATTAACGCTATCACCGTCTTGATCGTCAGTGCTAAATGTTGCGACAACTGCACCGGCTACCGTTTCACTGGCATCTTCAGTTAGTGGGTTGATATTCTCGATAGTTAATACCGGTGCATCATTCACCTGTGTGGTCGCTGGAACAGTCGCTGTCTCTTGGGTTTCAGCAGTGCCATCTGTTGCAGTGATTTGTATGTCAGGTAAGTTCTCACCTGCATTCACCGCATTAGCGCCCGCGTCAGTTAAGGTTACGTTACCGGTATTTGCATCAATAGCATAGTAGCCGTTTGGATCTGTGCCATCAGTGATGCTAAAGGTAACTTCATCACCATCTTCATCCGTCGCTGTCGCTGTGGTTAATAGCTGACCTGCTGAGGCGCTATCTTCTACTGGCGCTTCAACATCTGCAATCGTTAATACTGGCGCATCATTGACATCAGTCGTCGCAGGCAGTGTTTCACTACCGCTTGCTGTGTTATTCGCCGCACCACTGTCATCAGTTACTGTCACATCAACCGCTGGTAAGTCATTACCGGCGTTCACATGAGCAGCACCTGCGTCAGTTAAGGTGACAACACCACTGCTGGCATCAATCTCATAGAAACCATCAGTGTTATTTAGGCTATAGCTCAAGGTGTCGCCATCTTCATCAGAAGCAACCGCTTTGGTCACTGCTAAGCCTGCAACTACCTCTGCTGCATCTTCTGTGATGCTGCCAATGGTGTTCTCAAACGTTAATAATGGAGTATTGTTTATATCAATTTTGGCTATTGAGGTAACAGAACCCGATACATTACCGGCTTTATCAGTAACACTTGCAGTAACAGAAACTTGCTCACCATCAATAGGTTTAGCGACACTTGTCACATAGCCATTATCAAGCATATCTTGAGTAACCAAAACTCTGTCACCATTGACAGTTAAGATGTCATCTACCTGAACATTACCAGGTAAAATAATGGTCACCTCGACATCACCATTTGAGTCGAGCTCATCTGTGGTTACAGTGTTATCACCATTACCAATAGTCACTGTCGGTGCATTTGGTGCAATGGTGTCACCCGTACCTACTGCGGGTGTGGATTGAGAAGTTTTATTGCTATCTTTATCAGTTGATATGACATCGACTCTTTCATTTTTATCAAGCGCAGGAACAGTAACTATATAGTTACCATTAGTATCCGTAGTTGTCTCACCAATAACAACACCATTGATATCAGTAATTTTAATCAAAGTATCAGGCTCAGCTTGGCCTTCAATGGTTGTAGTGTTTGGTTCACCATCGCCATCTGTATCAATATTAGTAATACTATCAACAGTTGGCCTACTAGGCGGAGTAACTTCTGGCACATCAACGCCGCCAATTTGATCTAGCTGATCTTGAAAGTCTTCTTTAGTGCTGCTTGGTGGCAACTGATCGATCTTGTCTTGCGCGTCAGCTTTGGCATCTTCTACAGCTTGGTTAGCATCGATAATGTCTTTTTGCTCTTCTGGAGTAATCACCCCATCTTGTTCAGCATTGTCTTTTTGCTGCTCCGCCGCTTGTTCGGCATCTTTTGCCTTGTCGATAGCGTCTTGTACGTCTTGTGCTGCCGCATCGTCAACACCGTCGCCATTGGCATCGGTAACCGCAGCCACAGTAATCCCGTCAATCTGATCTAAACGCTCGTTCAAACCTGATTTCACATCACTGTCAGGTAGCGTATCAACCACTGCTTGTGCGGCAGCTTTAGCCTCAGCAACGGCTTGGTTTAAGTCGGTTAACTGCTGTTGCTCAGTATCGCTAATTACGCCATCATCATTGGCATCTTTTAGCGCATCTTCGGCAGCTTGCTCGGCCTGTTCAGCTTTTTCAACCAGATCGGTTGCTGTGTTCTCAAGCGCATCATCAATACCGTTGCCGTTGCTATCGCTAACTTCTGGCACATCAACGCCGCCAATTTGATCTAGCTGATCTTGAAAGTCTTCTTTAGTGCTGCTTGGTGGCAACTGATCGATCTTGTCTTGCGCGTCAGCTTTGGCATCTTCTACAGCTTGGTTAGCATCGATAATGTCTTTTTGCTCTTCTGGAGTAATCACCCCATCTTGTTCAGCATTGTCTTTTTGCTGCTCCGCCGCTTGTTCGGCATCTTTTGCCTTGTCGATAGCGTCTTGTACGTCTTGTGCTGCCGCATCGTCAACACCGTCACCATTGGCATCGGTAACCGCAGGCACAACTATCCCATCAATCTGTTCGAGTCGATTGTTAAGCTCGGTTTTCTCATCACTCTCTGGAAGCTTGTCTACCGCTTGCTGTGCTTCATCTTTGGCATCGGTAACCGCTTGATTTAATTCTTCCAGCTTTTTATTTTCTTCAAGCGTAATAACGCCATCATCATTGGCATCTTTTAGCGCATCTTCGGCAGCTTGCTCGGCCTGTTCAGCTTTTTCAACCAGATCGGTTGCTTTCTGAATTGCATTTGAATTATCGGTGTGATTATCATTACTCGAACTACTACTCCCTCCCAAAGTAGCACCAACAATGCCTACTCCAGCTAGACCAACTAACCAAGGAAATGCATTAAAGTCTGACTCACTAGCTCCTACCCACCATGGAGTAACCTGACTCTCTCCACCTAAGGCCTGACCTTCGATTTCGCCAATTTGCAATTCAGTGACGTAATCAATGACTTCACCTGAATCTGGAACGTAATAGTAATATTGACCATCTTCAGATAACCCAATTAATGCACTCTCGGAATAATCATAGAACCCTTCGATGATTAGGTCGCTTTCTTGGCCTTCATCCTCCATAGAGACATGAAGGTCATCACCTACCCGTTTGGTAAAAATATGATTCGGCGCACGCCCTGTAGCCTCATCGAACAACTCGTAATTTACTTTCTGAACTGCCTTAATGACAGTTGGCTTGCCATCTTGAGTAACAACAGTGTGCTCAGCGATTGTTTGAGTCGCATTATTTACTTTAACGATAATGGTTTTCATAGTTTGCCCTAATTTTAGAATGGAAATTTGAATTTGAAATTATATGAATTGAATATAGGATTGCTCTTTAGCAGTCTAGATAGGTATAACTAGTACAAGTTCAAGTTAATGCACATAGTTAATTTGAAAGGTGTTCCTTAAGGAGTCTATTTGAATATTTGTACAATAAATAAAATACTCTCTATCTTAGGAATATATTTTTAATTATTAGAAAGTAGAAGGATATTAATTACAAATCTAATATAATTCTTATTCAACTTCTGGAACCAATAAGAGCTAGAAATACCCTTAGAATAACCAAACATATTTTAATAAAATATATTGTAATCTTGGGGTTAATTACTATATATAATTCTACCTTATCCAAGCTATATTATAAGTTAAATTTTAACTATCAACTATAGTTACACACATTAAAAGAAGAAAAATTATAATTCGTAAATAACTGTATTTATTAAAAATATCTTAGATCAACCCTTGTACTAGGTGGCTTACATAGACCGAATAAATAGAAACAAAACTAAACACATGTTCATTTTATTAGTACAGTGATGTTATCAATGAAAAAGCGACCCTTTGGTCGCTTTTTATATAAGTTTATGACTTTAAAATAACAAACTTATGCCTACTAATTAGAACCGACTGTTGCTTGCAGTAATCGGATTCTCATTCTCAACCAAGGTTTCGATAGTTTCAAACCCTTCTTTATCACCAAAATAAAGTCTTTGGAACTTTTCATCTCGATGAAAACGCAGCTTATCGCCATCTAGTGTTTCTATAACAAATTCATTTAACAATCTCTGCCAATGTGCGCGTTTCTCTGTCTCATTTTGGTCCGCATCTAACGTGGGTCGCAAGATATACATAATGTCATCATGTTGCTGCTCAGTCATCGCCTTAGACAGGTCTTCATGTTCAATCAGATGTTCGCAAATTCTTTCAATATCATGCAGCGTCTCACGCCCTTCATTTAACTCAACAATAATCATGGTTTTTCCTAGGTTGTATAAGTCTTGTTTTTGGTATAGATGTATAAGCTTAGTGTATGTATTGGTAGTGCATAATACTAGCCTCATTAACATTCCGTTAATAACACTTACTTAACTTGGGTAAATGACGCGCGAACCTCTCGCTATACTTAATCTTCGATACAAGATATTCATAACCATAATAATTAAGGATATATATGTCACAATCAACGCAACAGACTGCTCACTCACCTCATTCTGACAAATCAAGCGTGGGTAATCATGGCATGAATCCATATTTAAAATTTACATTGATGGTTATTACTTCAACTTTGGTGATGTATGTGATGATGTATTTTAATACCTATGCTTGGGATCACGTTTATTTTAGTGAGACCCGTGCATATATGGCGTTATATATGGGCGCAGGTATGGCTATATTAATGCTGGCGTTTATGAGTAATATGTACAAAAAAACCAAGCTAAATTTGTTGATTTATGGCCTGAGCGTGGTGCTATTTGCATTAGGTATTTGGGGCGTCCGCTCGCAAGCAACTGTCAACCAAGTCGATTGGATGAAGGCGATGATTCCCCACCACTCTATCGCCATATTAACCAGTTCACGTGCCGATATTGAAGACCCAAGAGTCCGCAAACTTGCAAACGATATTATTGAGGCACAAGAGCGTGAAATTAAAGAGATGCAAGACTTGGTCGCTGAGTTAGAATAAGCTACCTTATAGGTAACCATTAGGAGTAATTTATGCCAAATAAAAGCGCTAACCCTGAATTAGACAATGATAAAAAGAAACGCTTGGTGCAACAGTATTTGCAAAAGCTGATTAAAACCGATCCTAACTTATATTATTCATCCACTACCGATATTGCTCGCAGCTTACACCCGATGATTAAGGAGCATATGAATCGTATGCCCGTTGATGAGCAAGCGTTATTCAAAAATGTGACGGTTAGAGACATAGAGATGCTATTAAGCTTTCATTAATCTGACACGACTCTCATTTTTGACAATAAATAGGCTTGGTAATACCAAGCCTATTTTCGTATGCGTCAAACTATGCTCGTTGATAGCTATTATCTTGAATAGGCAGCCTTATAAAATCCAAGAAAATACGTGTCTAGCCTGCGTTGCAACAAACGCTATTCGCTATTGTCATATTTTAGCGATAAAATCATGAAATAATCATTACTCGCCAGCCATTACGCTATCCATTCCTATTACTAGATGTTCATTGGCGTTGGCAGTTAAAATATAATAAATAAGATAAAAATAGGGCATGTTTATGAAAATCGCAGTCGCAGGCATTGGTTACGTGGGTGTCTCTAACGCCATGATCCTTGCTCAGCATAATGAAGTTGTTGCTCTTGATATCATTGAAGAAAAAGTTGGGATGCTGAATAACAAGATATCGCCTATTGTGGACGCTGATATATCAGAGTTTCTCTCTAATCGAACCCTAAACTTCCAAGCGACAACAGATGCTAATGTGGCTTATAGCGATGCTGATTTTATTATTGTTGCTACGCCCACAGATTATGATCCCAAAACCAATTATTTCAATACCCAAAGCGTTGAGTCAGTGATTCAGCAAGCAAAGGCTATTAATCCTGATGCGGTTATCATTATAAAATCAACTGTGCCTGTGGGCTTTACTGTCAGTCTACGAGAGAAGTTTAATAATCCAAACATTGTCTTCTCGCCTGAGTTTTTGCGTGAAGGTAAAGCGCTACATGACAATCTCTACCCATCTCGTATCGTGATTGGTGAGCAATCAGATCGCGCTAAGCAATTTGCAGATATGTTAATTGAGGGCGCGATTAAGAAGGACTGCCCTGTCCTGTTTACCGACTCTACTGAAGCTGAAGCCATTAAACTATTCTCGAACACCTACCTTGCCATGCGTGTTGCCTACTTCAATGAGCTTGACTCTTATGCCCAGTCTTTTGGCTTAGATACACGTCAGATTATCGAGGGCGTCTGTCTAGATGAGCGTATTGGCGACCATTATAATAACCCGTCTCTTGGTTATGGCGGCTACTGCTTGCCAAAAGACACCAAGCAATTATTGGCCAATTATAATCAAGTTCCGAACAATCTTATTAAAGCCATTGTAGATTCCAACCGTACACGCAAAGACTTTATCGCCGACTCTATCTTGGCAATGAATCCTAGCGTGGTTGGTATCTATCGCTTAGTAATGAAAAGCGGATCGGATAACTTTAGAGCCTCAGCGATTCAAGGAGTCATGAAACGTATCAAGGCCAAAGGCATTGAGGTTATTGTTTATGAGCCGGTCTTAGATGAGCCTGAATTCTTTAAATCTCGCGTTATTAACGATTTGGAAGAGTTCAAACGGTTAAGCGATGTGATTGTCACCAACCGCCTCTCTAGTGACTTAGAAGACGTATTAGATAAAGTCTATACTCGAGATATCTTCGGTGGTGATGAGTAAAAAGTAAAAAGCGCCTACTTAACCAGATGGCTCATGGCTTATAGAGTATGATTATATTAGTCTTTAGTCGTTAAATGCTTAAATAACCAGACAAAAGGTTTGAAGGTATATATACACTTTCAAACCTTTTTTCGTTGAAACCCCGCCAAACCTCTCCTAAAATAGACCTCTTTTAATCGATGACTATTTTCACTCAATCACTCTTTTTCTATGAATTATGATAGCGGTGGCTAACACTCGATTCGATGCGCTTATCATCTAATCGAAGACACATATCAAAATAAGAACCGGTTAACCAATCACCGCTTATCACAAACCTAGGATTTTATTATGTCAAATACCCTATCACAGCTTGCCCC
Source organism: Psychrobacter sp. CX14 (assembly GCF_057396205.2). Lineage (NCBI taxonomy): Bacteria > Pseudomonadati > Pseudomonadota > Gammaproteobacteria > Moraxellales > Moraxellaceae > Psychrobacter > Psychrobacter sp. CX14. Next base: position 2,059,652 of record NZ_CM183187.1, read on the forward strand.
TCAAAAAGTTTGGTACTACTTCGAGGCACTGACTCAAATTCCACGCCCCTCTTATGAAGAAGAAGCGGTGCAGCAATATGTACTCGATGAGGCCGCCCGTTTAGGACTTTGGGCAGAGCGTGATGCGGTAGGCAACGTGCTAGTACGTAAACCTGCCAGCAAAGGCATGGAAAATGCACCTGGCGTTATTTTGCAAAACCATTTAGATATGGTAGCGCAAAAGAACGATGACAGCGAACATAACTTTAGTACCGATCCTATTCAGGCTTATATCGATCCAGAAAGAGACTTTAAATGGGTAACCGCAAATGGGACTACTCTTGGTGCTGATAATGGCATTGGTGCAGCGTCTGCGTTAGCAATATTAGCTTCTGACGACATCGCTCATGGTCCATTAGAAGCCTTATTTACTGCCACAGAAGAAACGGGCATGGACGGTGCAAAAGGTTTGCAAGGCGGCTGGTTACAAGGCGATTTACTATTAAACCTTGATACCGAGGAGCTTGGGGATATTTGTATTGGCTGTGCCGGCGGTGTTGACGCTACGTTTAGATTGCCAATTAACTGGCAAGATACTTCATCTAAACAAGCATACACCTTGTCTGTCCGCGGTCTTAAAGGTGGACACTCAGGTATCGATATCATCAAGCAGCGTGGTAATGCTGCGCTGATCGTGTCTAGACTTCTTGATACTGCCTCATATAATTTACAGGTCGCCTCTATTAACGCCGGCAATCTACGTAATGCTATTCCGCGTGAAGCTGTGGCTATCTTCGTCAGTGATGCCGACGCGTCTGCATTAACTGAACAAATCATGGCAGAAGCTGATATTATTCGTCGTGGTCTACCAGAAGAAGACCGCGCAATGAGCGTTACTCTTGAGGTAGCTGATTTACCTAAACAAGTTTGGACACCAGAGACTCAAGAGACCTTGCTAACTGCCCTACGTTTGTGCCCCAATGGTGTCGATAGAATGAGCATGGATACCGAAGGTGTGGTCGAAACGTCAGTGAACTTGGCACGTATTGAGACGCAGGATAATCATTTAGAGATTCAAAATTTACTGCGTTCACTAGATGACGATGCGCGCGATGATTTGGCAGATAGAATGAAGCGCTTGTTTGAAAGCTTTGGCGCGACTGTCCTATTAGACGGGGAATATCCTGGCTGGAAACCGGCGCCTAACTTAGGACTGACTGATACGGTGATTCAACAAGGTCATAAGATTTTAGGCAAAGAGCCGAATGTGACCGTTATTCATGCTGGCCTTGAATGCGGCTTATTAGGTCAAAACTATCCGCAGTGGCAAATGGTCTCGTTTGGCCCGACCATTGAAATGCCGCACTCCCCTGATGAGCGGGTTAATATTGAAAGTGTTGAGAAATTCTGGGAGTGGTTGATTGCTGTTCTAGGCTCGTTAAAGCAATAAGGTATCAGTTCATTTGGAGCTAACCATCTTATCGTATAAAGAGCGTATCAAATGGGTTTTGGATTTTGGTACGCTTAGGTGTCAATGTTATGATATCTATAAATGTAGGGGCTAAGATTGTATTAGTCCCTTTTTTATTATCACTAAACCATTTTCATAATTATCCTAATAGAGAGAGAAGACATATGGAGTTTTTAGGCTTTACGGTCGATGTCGCTGCACTAACAGGTAGCGCCTTAGATCTAGTCGTAAGAGTAGCGCTGGCCATATTAATCTTTGTGATTGGTCGCTGGATTGCGGGCAAGATTGTTAATATTGCTAACCGTGTTATGCAGCGTAGCCATTTAGATGACACAGTATCTAGCTTTTTAGGACGCTTATTATATGGCGTATTGCTAATTATTGTTATCTTGGCTGCATTGAGTAAGGTTGGCGTGCAAACCACCTCGGTTGTGGCCATTTTAGGTGGTGCAGCGTTAGCAGTCGGTCTGGCACTAAAAGATCAGTTGTCTAACTTTGCTGCTGGGATTTTAATCGTTATCTTCCGCCCATTTATACGTGGAGATTTTGTGCAAATTAGCAGCTACACCGGTACAGTCACAGACATCAGCCTCATTAACACCCATATCACCACCACCAATAACCATGATGTGGTCATTCCTAACAGTGACATCAGCACATCAGCCATCATTAACTATACATCACTACCAAATCGCCGCGTCGATATCACTGTTGGTGTCGGTTATGATGCGGACCTTAAAGTCGCTAAAGACGTATTGCTAGCCACAGCAAAAGCCAATCCAATGGCATTTACTGACCCAGAGCCTGTGATTCGTGTGACCAATCTCGGTGATAACTCGGTTGATTTAACCATCAACGTTTGGACCTCAAACGATGACTGGTGGGCAATGCAGTGTGACCTATTAGAAGAGTTCAAAATTGCACTTGATAACAATAAGATTGATATCCCCTTCCCGCAGCGCAGTATTCATGTCAGTGGTCTAGATAGCTTAATTAATAAAGAAACCACAGACAGTGGCGTGACTATTACCAACAAACCGGTGAATGATTAATAAAAATCATCCTGCCTGATTATCTTAAAATAATGTGCTTTAATAAACCGACCGCTCTTGTTTACACCAATGAACAAGGGCGTTTTTATGGCAGGCTAGTACGCACTGACAAATGTTGCTGCAAATACTGTATCAACAGTTTAATTTTGGCAGACAATTGCCTGTTATAAGGATATACTGCCCATATCCCCTCTTCGGACTCTCGGTAATTATCTAGCAGGCTAACCAATTCTCCAGATTCTAAGTACTTTTGCACATAATAATCAGGCAATTGCACAATCCCCAGTCCCTTGAGTGCCGCATCAACCAAACTGTAACCGCTGTTATAACGAATACTGCCACTCACCCGAATATTTCGCTCTTTATCACCTTCTTTGAAATGCCAATAATCCAGACTTCCGAGCAGACAGTTATGCCCACCTAATTCTTTGAGGCTTTGCGGTGCGCCATAGCGATCAATATAACTCGGCGCAGCGCAGATATAATTAGTACGGTGACTAAGCTTTTTTGCCATTAGTGTCGAGTCACTTAACTTACCGATACGTATCGCTAAATCATAACCACCTTCTACCAAGTCGACCTTTTGATTGCTCAACAAAGCAGTCACCTCTATATCAGGGTATTGCACCATAAAATCATTAATGAGAGGCAATAATTGCTGCTCGCCATAGGTCACCGGTGCCGTCAGCTTAATCTTACCTTGCGGCTTAGAGTGCAAACGATTGATCGCTTGTTCGGCCACATCTAGCCCATCTAATACCGCTCGGCAATGCTCATAAAATATTCGGCCCTCTTCGGTCAGAGATATCTTCCGAGTAGTGCGATACAGCAGTTTAACATTGAGCCGTTTTTCTAATGCAGCTACTTGCCGGCTTACTTGTGCAATAGAGATGCCGAGCTCTTTTGCCGCACGAGTGAAGCTTTCGTATTCTGCCACGTATACAAATTCGCTGATGCCATCCCACTTCATGATTATTACCATTATGTAAAAGTTTTTTGTCAAAGCGTCATATTATCATCTAATATGAGATAATCTATAATCATTCGTACCTACCCACTAATCATAAAACGTTAAGTAAACGCTTAATCATAAAAAGGTGAAAGACGATGTCAGATAAATTTATTAAATCAAAAGCAGCCGTCGCTTGGGGCCCAAATGAGCCACTAAAAATGGAAGAAGTCGATGTCATGCTGCCGCGTAAAGGTGAAGTATTGGTCAGAATAGTTGCGAGCGGCGTGTGTCATACCGATGCTTATACCCTATCGGGCGCAGACCCTGAAGGTGTATTCCCTGCGATTTTAGGTCACGAAGGTGGCGGTATCGTTGAGCAAGTTGGCGAAGGCGTGACCAGTGTTGAAGTCGGCGACCACGTAATTCCACTATATACAGCTGAGTGCGGCGTTTGTAAAATGTGCCGCTCAGGCAAGACCAACCTATGCTCAGCGGTTCGCGAAACCCAAGGCAAAGGCTTGATGCCAGATGGTACGACTCGCTTCTATAAAGACGGTGAGCCAATTTATCACTATATGGGCTGCTCAACGTTCTCCGAATATACCGTATTGCCTGAGATTTCACTGGCTAAGGTGAACAAAGAAGCGCCGCTTGATGAAGTGTGCTTATTGGGCTGCGGCGTGACTACCGGTATGGGCGCAGTGATGAACACCGCAAAAGTTGAAGAAGGTTCAAGCGTTGCCATCTTCGGTCTTGGCGGCATTGGTCTAGCAGCGATTATCGGTGCGGTTATGGCAGGCGCGAAACGTATTATTGGTATCGATATTAATGAAAGCAAATTTGAGCTGGCCAAAAAATTAGGTGCAACTGATCTTATCAATCCAAAAGACTACGACCACCCTATCCAAGATATCATTATTGAGTTAACCGATGGCGGCGTCGACTATTCATTTGAATGTATCGGTAACGTTGATGTGATGCGTTCAGCGCTTGAATGCTGCCACAAGGGTTGGGGTGAATCCATTATTATCGGTGTTGCCGGCGCAGGTGAAGAGATTTCAACCCGCCCGTTCCAATTGGTAACCGGCCGCGTCTGGAAAGGTTCAGCCTTTGGCGGTGTTAAAGGCCGGACTGAGTTGCCTGGTTATGTTGAGCGTTATCTAGCCGGCGAAATTCCATTACAGGACTTTATTACCCATACCATGCCAATTGAAGAGGTGAATGAAGCCTTTGAACTGATGCATGAAGGTAAGAGCATCCGTAGCGTTGTGAACTTCTAAATAAGGCATACTTAAGATGTCAAAAAGACCACTTATACGATGTAAGTGGTCTTTTTTATGTCAGAGTCTTAATAATATTCTGGTGACTTAGTTTCTCTAAAATTAAATGAGATACGAACTAAAGCTCAGTCAGTAAAAAGACCATTAATAGAGATAGAAAAGAGGTGTAGTCATTTAATGAGCCAGTCAAATATTCTATAATATAGGGTTATTTTTTGCACACTCCCACTCGACTTTCTGACTCAAGCATAGGTAATAATATGACTCAAGCCAATCAGATGACCCAAGTCCCGCGTACCCCAGAGCTACTTTGCCCTGCAGGCACTTTTAAGAATATGCAGTATGCCTTTGCCTATGGCGCCGATGCGGTCTATGCCGGTCAGGCCCGCTATAGCCTACGCGTGCGTAATAATGACTTCGATGAGGATAATCTGCGCTGCGGTATTGACTATGCGCATAGCCTTGGCAAAAAGTTCTATGTGGTGGTCAATATCCAAGCGCATAACGCCAAGCTCAAAACCTTTATTGAAGATATCCGCCCTGTGATTGAGATGAATCCTGATGCGCTGATTATGTCAGATGCTGGCATGATTATGATGGTGCGTGAGAATTTCCCTGATATGGAAATCCATTTATCGGTACAAGCCAATGCGGTGAACTGGGCAACCGTGAAGTTCTGGAAGCAAATGGGTGTGAGCCGTGTGATTGTCTCACGCGAATTGTCATTAAAAGAGATTAAGCAGATTATCGATGAAGTCCCTGGCATGGAAATCGAGGTCTTCGTTCACGGTGCGCTATGTATGGCCTACTCTGGTCGATGCTTGCTGTCAGGCTATATCAACAAACGTGATGCCAACCAAGGCACCTGCACCAACGCCTGCCGCTGGCGCTATAACACTTACAAAGCTGAAGAAAATGAAACCGGCGACATTGTACCGGTGCAAACCTTTGACCCTAATCAACAGGTTCAGCAAGATGATAAGCAAATCGAGACCGTTAACTTAAACGGTGATGTGGTCATGGGTGATGATTATGTGCAAGCGCCAAGCGATGAGGTGGTACTGCTTGAAGAACAAAATCGCCCTGGTGAGCTAATGGCGATGTACGAAGATGAGCATGGTACTTATATCATGAACTCTAAGGACTTGCGCGCCGTTGAATTGGTACCAGAATTAACCCAAATGGGTGTTCATTCTTTAAAGATTGAAGGCCGTACTAAGTCGCATTATTATGTGGCACGCACCGCCCAAGTTTACCGTCAAGCCATTGACGATGCAGTGGCCGGCAAGCCATTTGATGACTCATTAGTTGGTGCGCTAGATGGTCTGGCCAACCGCGGCTATACCGAAGGCTTCCTACGCCGCCATGTACACAGCGATTATCAAAACTACGAATACGGCGCCTCAAAAACCGACCAACAACAATTTGTGGCTGAAGTGACTGATATCTGTACCGATCGTCTCACGCTTGATATCAAAAACAAGCTTGAAGTCGGTGACACCATCGAAATCATGACGCCAAAAGGTAACTTGACCTACGAGCTTGAGCAAATGTGGGACAAAAAAGGCAACCCTATTGACGCAGCGTTAGGCTCTGGCTGGACAGCACAAATCAATAACCCGTTCAAAGACATTGATCAAGATATGCTGCAATTTGCCCTAGTCATGAAGAATGTAAAAAAGGCTATTTTCAGCTAAAAGGCCTTTTAATCCAAAATAGTTTCTGCGTCAATATTGATTTAAATAATTAATGTGGCTAGCAATTTTATAGAAACACTCGATATCTAAAAAGTATTATTAGCCAGTATTAAGTCATATATGGGGCGTTTTTTTACACAGAACGCCCCATATAAATAATTCAACAAGTTAGTTTTCTCGTTTTAACACACCCTTACAAAGCTTGCGTTTTTCTGCTCAAATAATCGACTTAATATTTAATGGCCATCACAGAGAACACGTTGGTTTATCTAAAATAGATTTTAAATAAACACGATTGTGGTTTACGGCCTAAGCATTCAATAACTTAAAACTTTGTATAACTTAAATTTGTTTGGGCTTAGGTGATGTGCGATTTAATTATTTGAACTTTTTGACTTATTTTGAAGAGTGTTATTATGAAAAAATTAGCAATTACATTATTCGGTCTATCTACTATTTTTGGTACATCAGCAATGGCAGCAGAAACTGCTCAAACCACCTCCAATAGTCAGACTCCTCAACAAGCCGCGGCCTCTTATGAGTGTGCGCAGGACAAGTCAGTCATCGTAAATTATGCATTCAATGAATCAGGTGTACCCACTGAGGCTATATTTGAACAAGCACAAGGCGATGTAAAACATTTAAAAATCAGCCCATCTGAAAGTAGCCAAAACGCTTTGGTATTTACCTCGGATGATGGTTACCGCTTAAATGCTAGTATCTCAGATGAGAACACACTTTTCGCACAAAACGTCGATATTTCAAATGCAAGCAATAAGACTATTTTCCAAGATTGTCAGGCCAATAGCGGCAGTTAATCATTATTTTCAGCTAGGACATCCTATATCAGATGACCTATCTTCTTCAATACAAAAGCAAAAAGCTTGGTTACTTCAGTAATCAAGCTTTTTGCTTTTCCCCTATTACCCCTATCACTGTCTATTTAACGTATAATATGGCGCATTATTTAATTAACCCTTTTTACAAGTCTCTTTTTTGAAGGCTTATCTACCTTAACCCAAATCCAACTTAACCCAAAACTCTGCGTTTATCTTATGCCAAAATTATTGCGACTCTTATTATTCGTTGTGGGCTTAATTCTAGTGACCGATTGCGTCACCTTAATTGGCAGCAATCGCATTAATTTTGGTACCGTTATGCCCTTTTTAATCGGTATTATCTTTTTAGTTCATGCTCTATTTTGGCCGCGAATTAAAATAATCTTGACGCACAGTCATGGGCTTAAGATATTGTGGAAAGGATTGTGGGCAGTCTTTAGTATTTGGCTGATTAGCTTTATCGTTTTTGCGGTATCGCTCAATAACAATATCAAAAAGGTAGATGAAGCTTACGCACCAGTCGATGCTATTATCGTCCTCGGTGGCGGTATTAAAAATGGCAAACCAACGCCTACTTTGGCCAACCGATTAGACACCGCTGCACCACTTATCAAAGAACAGCCCGATGCAGTGGTGATTACCAGTGGCGGCATCGGTATTGGTGAGACTGTAAGCGAAGCGCAAGCCATGGCTGAGTACTTGTATGACCAGCATGATATTGCGTTGTCGCATATCTCGCTTGAGGGTGAAAGCACCAGTACCGATGAAAACTTCTTATACAGCCAGATGGTATTAATCCAAAACGGTGTGGCGCTAAATGATCCAATTGCTATTGTCACCAGCGACTTTCACATACCTCGCTCTAAGGCCATTTCTGAACATCAAGGCTATAAAAATATCATCCCGCTTGCCAGCCCAACGCCGTTATCGATACGTTATAATGCGTGGTTCCGTGAATATTTTGCTTATATTAGCGGTTGGTTGTTAGGTGAATATTAAGCTTATCCATATCAATCTACCCATAAAATCTATTCGTTAGCAGCCCCTATTTAGGAGACAGCGACTATGGCCCTTAAAATTACCTCGGAATGTATCAACTGTGATATTTGTGAGCCGGAGTGCCCGAATGAAGCCATCAGTTATGATCAAAGAGGGCAAAAGACTTACGTGATTGATCCTAATCTATGCACCGAGTGTGTCGGCTTTTATGATGAACCAACCTGCGATAAGGTCTGCCCTATTGACTGCATTATTCCTGACCCTGACCGTATTGAGAGTAATGAAGAGCTGCTACAAAAGCACAAAAGAATTTGGGCGAAATAAGCCGCAAAGTTTAAGCACAAAAAAGGCCTGTCGATTGATAGGCCTTTTTTATACATTAATGAATTGATTTAGCTATAGTGTCCAGCTATACAGATGAATTAAACCGCCTGCGATAAGGCAGATAATGCCCCTCTTAGCATTGCCGACACCGTACTGGTGTGCGTACCAATACCTGAATAAATCTCACCATCGACATTCAACTGAATGTAAGCGGCAGCACTGGCGTTGGTTTTATCATCATTCTGGTCATTACCATTATTTACTTGCTGTGGGCTAATCGCATGCTCAGAATAGTTAATAATGTGCAGCTGTTTGCCGGTATGACGCGCCACGCCATCGATGAACGAGGATAACGGACCGTTACCCGTTCCTGATACATCGACTGTCTCACCGTTTAAGACGATTTGACCAGTAAACTCGACTTCACCGCCTTTGTTATTGACGCTATGGTCTAGCAATTCATAGCCATCATTTTGCAGATAAGTGGTCTCAAATGCCTCCAAAATCTCTTCGTTTTTAAGCTCACGTGCCACGTCTTCTGCTTTTTGTTGTACTACGCGGCTAAAGTCAATTTGCATCCAGCGCGGCAAGTTAAAGCCATAATTACGCTGTAGGATATAAGCCACACCGCCTTTACCAGACTGGCTATTAATACGTACCACATCTTGATAGCTACGCCCAATATGCGCAGGATCTATGGGTAAATAAGCCACATCCCAGATATTTTGAGTCGCTTCGTGATTTTTCTCGTTATAATCCAAAGATTTTTTAATGGCATCTTGGTGCGATCCACTAAACGCCGTGAATACCAATTCGCCCACATAAGGATGACGAGGATGCACAGGCAAGTTATTACACTCACTGACTATATTGACGATTTTACTCATGTCACTAAAGTCAAGCTCTGGGTCAACGCCTTGACTGAACAAATTCATCGCCATGACCATGATGTCCATGTTACCCGTACGCTCACCATTACCAAGCAAAGTACCCTCAATACGGTCTGCTCCGGCAAGCATGCCAAGTTCAGCCGCTGCAATAGCGGTTCCTCTATCATTATGAGTATGCAAACTAATGATGACATCACTACGCTGTTTTAGGTGACGACAAAAATACTCAACTTGATCGGCAAAAATATTTGGCATTGAAGACTCAACGGTTGCGGGCAAGTTGATAATAACTTCTCGACCGTTTTGCGGCTGCCATTCTTCTATTACTGCATCACATACTTCAATTGCAAAGTCCGTTTCAGTCTGGCTAAAGCTTTCTGGAGAATACTGAAATACCCATTGTGTATCTGGATGCTTGTCAGCATATTCATTAAGCATTTTTGCGCCACTTATCGCTATCTGTTTAATCTCATCTTTGCTCTTACCATACACCTTATCGCGCTGTACTCGGCTCGTAGAATTGTACACATGTACTACCGCGCGGCGAGCGCCTTCCAACGCCTCAAAGGTACGCTCAATCAAATGCTCACGCGCCTGCACCAATACCTGAATGGTGACGTCATCAGGGATATGACCTTCCTCAATAAGCTTACGCGCAAAATCAAACTCCACTTGCGCCGCTGATGGGAAACCAATTTCAATCTCTTTAAAGCCAACTTCAACAAGCAGCTTAAAAAACTGCATTTTTTGCTCAATGGTCATCGGATCAATCAGAGCTTGGTTACCATCACGTAAATCAACACTCGCCCATATTGGCGCTTTTTCTATACGCTTAGCCGGCCAAGTGCGGTCTGGCAAAATTGGCGCAAACGCAAATGGCTGATATTTACGGAAATCAAACGCATCAAATTTTGGTTTGACTTTGGGTTCGACAGATGATGATTGGCTAGTAACTTGGCTCATGGAGTGCCCTCTTTGGTCTATTATTTTATATTACATTAGGTTGGGTTAGGCTTTACAGTTTGGCTATCTTTGTTGAATCTTATCAATCAGATAGTGCAGCTATTTTCACCCTATCTTATAGTCAATTAATCTAAAGTCACGGTTAAGTCAGCGAAATTAAGTACTTTTAAATACTGACATCCAAGACTTAACAACACGTCTTATAATGTACTTTAAGCTTTAGAAGGTGACATATATTAATCTATGCTGACTATCATAACAAAGTCTTTAGCAAATAATCCTGCAAAAATAAGCCTTTTTTAAGTTATAATTAGATGTTATCACTAATAATTAGCATAAAATTAGACTAATTCTCTACTTATGGCTAACGGAGTACTGTAAATGCCTAGAAGCACTGCATCAAATAGCAATAATAATTCTTATGATATCGATAACACAGACAGACAAATTCTGACCTTATTGCAGCAAGATGCGCGCATGAGTGTCACAGATATTGCTGAGGCCGTTCATTTATCTGCTACGCCTTGTGCCAGACGTATTAAGCGTTTAGAGGAAGTTGGAATTATCACGGGTTATCATACCTTGGTAGATTCGCAGAAATTGGGCTATCGCTTGGCTATATTTATTGCTGTGAGTATGGATAGGCACACTGCCGAACGCTTTGCTGAATTTGAAGATAAGATTCAAAGCTTTGATGAGGTCGTCAGCTGCAGTATTGTGACAGGGCGTAGCGAGGATTATTTATTAAAGGTTGTCGTCCGTGACATGGCGCATTATGAAGAGTTTTTATTACACCGTCTGAATCGTATTGAAGGCGTCAGTCAAGTACATACCAGTTTTGAGCTGCGTGAGGTATTCAATCGCGGTGTTATTAGATAAACTATTTGTTAAATCCATTCGGCAGTTAATCTTAACTAGACAGTTCTATCTGCTCTCATTAGTTCTGATTAGGACCAACCCGATTACAGACGGTCTCTTGTTAGCACCACAAACAACATTAGCCCCGAAGCAGTCAATAAGCTAAATCCTGCTACCATCAATCCAGGGTTAAAGCCGTCATTAGAGCCGGATATCACGACCGTTACGATAGGCCCTGCAAACTGACCAGTGCTATACATAACCGTCGCCAATCCCAATAACAAATTGGCACATTTGGGATTGATATCTTTTAATAAAATCAGCGTTAATGACATGATGCCAATAAAGGAGCGGCTAAAAATTAGCGGCCCCTGCTTATTTATCTAACCATTGGCTCATATAACGATTATATTTTGCTACATTCCTAAATGACTGCATACGGCTGTAGACTGTCTATTTAAACTCACGCTTTTCGGGTAAACGGCTTGAGGCAACTTGATAGAAAATCGCTGATAACAAAACAATGGTGATGGGTAATAACATCGCCATATAGCCAAGCTTGAAGTAGCCATAAGCGCCTACTACACCGCCACCACAGAAGCTATACCAAATAACCGCTTGAAAGCCTAATGTCGGTTTGCTGACACTGCGGCCGGCAAGCCAATTACCAATGGCTGCGCCCATATCTGAGGTCAAACCAGTTAAATGAGTGGTACGAATAACGGCGCCACTGTACGTCGCTACCATCGCATTTTGCAGACCGCACGCCATAGCCGCTAATAACTGACCAAAATAATCATGATGGAAAAACAATAAAAAGCTGCAAAAAAGCAAAGACGCTTCAGCAAACAACGCCATTCCATATTGACGACCCAGTTTCAATGAATGCTGACCAACCAGATAGCCACTTAAGATAGCGCCCGCCAAAAATGATAATAATGAGGCACCAATAAAGCCAATCGATGACCAGTCCATTTGAGCAATCGCCGCTGAAAACAGGCTGACGTTACCGGTCACATGCGAGACTGAAAGATTGGTAAATCCACTAAGGGCAATGATGTTGACGCAGCCGGCACTAAAGGCTAGTACCGCCCCGCCTACTAATATCCATCTGGGTAGTTTGGTTATCATAGGGGCCACTTTTATAGAGTCTGTACTAAATCAAACGTGCATCCGAATTCTAAATAAAAAGTTAATTCATTATAAGCCGCATCGCCTACTTTGAGTCTTAGCTACTTAAGCTACTTCAACAATTTATATTTTTCTTAGATTAGGGCGTGTCCTCAATTCGGACGATTACATTTAAATGAGCTAAAAATAGCTAAATCTTGTCATACTGCCTCAAATAACGGGTAAATATCTCGATATTTACGGCATTATGTTCCTTGTCTGACTGCGATTTATCTTATTTTTATCCCCATTTTCAAAATGAGGACACGCCCTAAGTAGGCTGACCTAATAAATTGACTCGGGCATCAGTAAACATATCCATGTCCGGTGCAAGTGTACGCATAAAACGGTCGAAATACAGCATTTGCTTGGTTAATAAGGCAAAGTCGCGCGGGAAGTGAATGCCATGACGCTTACCGACTTCGACAATCTCAAGCATCATTTTATTTAGCTCATCTGCCTGCTCTTTGGTATTAAATGGCTTGCCACTGGTATAGGTCTTATCTTCCGCCATAATACGGGTAATCATTTTTGCCAAATCAGCGGCCAATTGCGCTTGATTCACCTGTTCACGCTCGTAAGTCATGCCCATGTCAATCATACAACTGGCCATAGTTACGTAATCATTATTTTGGAGCGCCTGCATCATACCCATACACGCCTGCCAGCTTTCTGGCTTGAGCTTACCAACAATACCAAAGTCAATAAAACCAATACGACCATCGGTCAATAACATTAAGTTACCGGCATGCAAATCGGCATGGAAGCTATTACAGAACATCAGACTTGCAAACCAAGTATTTAGCGTATCGGCCATCACTTGAGCAGGGTCGGCGCTGTATTGACGCATCGCCACTTCATCAACCATAGAGATACCGTGCAAGCGGCTCATGGTTAACACGCGCTTGGTGGTTAATTCGTCTACCACGTCAGGCGCAACGACTTTTTTGTTGCCGGTCATCTGTAAAAATTGCTGAAAGTCGCGTATATTAGACGCTTCTGCAATAAAGTCTGTTTCCGCCAACATGCGGGTGCGAATCTCATCAATAATTGGTGAAATACTGGCAAAACGCATCTGCGGCATCAAGCGCTCCATCACCTTAGTCACTGCATGTAGCACTCCCAAATCTGTCTGCATGATAGTGCCGACACCAGGCTTTTGTACTTTGAGCACTACGTCACGGCCATCTTTTAAGGTTGCCGCATGTACCTGTGCAATACTGGCCGATGCCAATGGCTTCTCTTCTATTTTTGAGAAAAAGTCATCTAGGCTCTGACCGTCTTCAAGCAGCTCTTCTTTTAGCACGCCCTCAATATATTTATACGGCAGAGGTGTGGTCTGATCGAGGCAATCTTGAAAGGCAATGACGTATTCACGCGGAAACAGTGACGGCGTACTGGCGATAAACTGACCTATCTTAATATACGTCGTGCCCAATTGCTCAAATGTCTCACGCAGCAATACTGCATCAGGGCGCTCACCTTTAGCAACACGCAGTGCAGACAATCCCGCCACACTGGCAGTATGGCGGACACGATTCACAACATTGAAGGATTTTTTCAATAAATTTTGCATAGGGTTTTGAGTCTACTAATAAAAAAGAATAGGCTTTAAATACAATCAAATGACTGTCTTAATAATGGGGGGGGTGATTTGTATTTAACGACATTATATTTGCATAGCGCATAGTAAGCTCCCTACTTATTATAGAGAAAAGCCATACGATTAAAGCATACCTAGATGTGCAGGTCATGACCACAGCGGTCACAAAACTGAGCAGCGGCGGCATGACCGAATTTACCGCAGTTCGGACAAACAATCGGATGCAACTGCGGGCGCATGCTTTTGGCAAGCTCGGAGGTAAAGATACCAGTCGGTACTGCGATAATCGAGTAACCGGTGATCATCACCATACTTGCTATCGCCTGACCCAGTGGCGTTTTGGGTGACATATCACCATAGCCTACCGTGGTCAGCGTCACAATCGCCCAGTAGATAGAAACTGGAATACTGGTAAATCCGTTCTCAGGGCCCTCTACCACATAAATAACCGATCCGAAAATCGTCACCAATAACAGTAGCGATAAAAAGAACACGGTGATTTTTTGTTGGCTGGTCTTTAATGCGGCGGCCAAGAAGCCCGCTTGCTGCATATAAGATTTGAGCTTCAATACCCTAAATACGCGCAGGATACGAAGAATACGTACGACAAGTAGATACTGTACGCCGCCGAAGATAAGGCTTAAATAACTCGGCAACACGGATAATAAGTCAACGATACCAAAGAAGCTAAACGCATAACGCAAGCGGTTGGGTGCAGAGAACAGTCGCAGTATGTATTCTAGGGTGAACAGTATTGTGAAAAACCATTCGGCATAGAAAAACACCGTGCCAAATTGCAAACGCAGATACAGCACACTATCAAGCATGACAATGCCTACACTGGCTGCAATAGCAACAAGCAATATGATATCAAATAACTTACCAAGTGGCGTATCTGTACCTTCAATGATGATATGGATACGATTACGTAAGCTATTTAGCGTATTTGAGGTAACTTTTTTCATAAATACGGGTAACTGGTCTATAATACTGGGTCATTATACGTGATTAAAACAGCAATGTTACCCCTTACGCAAACTTTGTTTTTTATCACTGTCTTTTGTGTGTTAAGTTGACCACTACCCTATCTCATCACAGGTCAATCTCTGCTATAATCTAGCCCCCTTTTCACGACCAATTATTGACCAGTATCGTGAGGGCAAACATATTATTTTGTATGCATAATTGATAGCACATGGCTTTAAATCCACTGAACCAAAACGCACTATGAGCATAATGGTTAAATGAATTTCTTTAACTGCTTGGCGTGTTTATTAACAGACTTATTTTAACGCAGCGCTTTATTAACCTATATTTTCAACGTAATTGATAAGGATAAATATATTATGGCGGGTCATTCTAAATGGGCAAATATTAAGCACAAAAAAGCCAAAGAAGATGCCAAACGTGGCAAAATCTTCACCAAAATCATCCGTGAATTGGTATCAGCCACCAAACAAGGCGATCCAGATCCAGAAACCAACCCACGCTTACGTGCAGCGGTAGAAAAAGCCTTGTCTGCCAATATGACCAAAGACACTATCAAACGTGCCATTGAGCGCGGCGCCGGCAACACAGAAGGCGGCGAAATGGATGAGCTGACCTATGAAGGTTACGGCGTTGGCGGTGTGGCGGTATTGGTCGAAACCATGACCGATAACGTAAACCGTACCGTAAGTGAAGTGCGTCACGCCTTTACCAAATATGATGGTAACTTAGGGACCGCAGGTTCGGTGGCGTATCTATTCACCAAGCGCGGTGAAATTATTTTTGATGATGTATCGCTCGAAGATGAAATCATGCTAGTGGCGTTAGATGCTGGTGCGGTTGATATCGAAAATGACGGCGAAAGCTTATTGGTTATTACAGAACCTGAAAGCTTCGGGGCGGTAAAAGATGCGCTAAATGCAGCAGGCTATGAGTCGAGCAACGCAGAAGTCACCATGTCACCTTCAACCAGCGCTGTTATTGATAATATCGAAGACGCTGAAAAGGTCATGAAGATGATCGATATGTTAGAAGACATAGACGATGTGCAAGATGTGCATACCAACGTTGATTTCTCCGATGAAATCCTAGCACAATTAGATGCTGAATAATCTATAACGTATTTGTGTGTACCTGGCGCTCACATGACAATAAAAAAGCAGCCCCCAATTTAATTTAATTGTGGGCGGCTTTCGTTTAAGAGTTATGTCTTTGCTGATGTTAATTGAAAGTCAATCTAGCCAACCTTTTTGTCTCGCAAATTCTAACTGCTCTGGCGTATCTATATCTAAACTAAGCTTGGGACTCTCAATCACACTAAGATCATGACTAGTCAAGCTTCTGATTAAATGACGCAGACCTTTATCACCGGCAAGCATTGGCTGCCACTTTTTTAATAACTCATAGTCAATATTGATGGGCAGACCGATAATAGACTGCTCATCGTCTGGAAACTTAATCGAAGCATTAGACAAAGAACCTTCTAGAGCTGTATTAGACTTAAAATAGCCACTGGCAATCACTTTACGGCAAACAGCATCCTTTTTGATATCTTGAGTCGAACCCTCACCTGCTAGCAACTGA
This sequence comes from Psychrobacter sp. CX14, assembly GCF_057396205.2. NCBI lineage: Bacteria > Pseudomonadati > Pseudomonadota > Gammaproteobacteria > Moraxellales > Moraxellaceae > Psychrobacter > Psychrobacter sp. CX14. The sequence continues at coordinate 2,076,300 of NZ_CM183187.1, forward strand.
CGCAAATGAGTAGCCTCTAACAAGACCTGATCCACACCCAATATCAGTATCCGCTCAATATCCAACCCCTGCTCTACCTGACTAGCCAAGTCATTAATAGCCAAACTTAAACTATGCGCCATACCCCGTTCAGGTTGAGCGTTTAATATCGGTTCAACCACATCGTATTGTATTGATAAGGTTTGTGCTAATTGAACAATCTCATTTAGCGAATCAGGTATCACCAAAACAATCGCTTTAGGACTATTGGCAAGCGCAAGGTTAACCATGACTTCAAGCAGCGACTGAGACTGTATTTTTAACAACTGCTTTGGTTGACCCAAACGCTGACTGAGACCACTGGCTAAAATGATAACTGCGTGTGGTGGTGGATTGTCAACCTGCAATACAACTGACGTCGTTAAGTCGGCCATATTAACTGCTGACCATTGGATTTAAACCCAATGCTTGTGAATTTATATCAAAAGTTAATTTAGGGTTTGTTGTAATGGAGATTTCGCGTTCTTTGTTATATAGCACCGCACTGATTTGTGCCATAATCCCTAACGCGAGTGCTTCAGGACCATCACCACCTAACTTATAACCGATGGGATAATAAAGCTGGCTAATACCTTTATCAAATACCCCTAAATCCCCTGTATGCGCTTGTTTAATCTCATCAATAAGACGCTCAGTACGATATTTAGGGCCTAATTGCCCAAGATATAGCGGCGGATTAGCAAGCAGCACCTGCAAACGCGCTCTATCTTGAGTTAGACTATGCGACATTAAGGCTACTGCCGCGTTTTGGCTTAGCTCTAGCAGATCTTGTGTATCTCCAAGCGGCACACACTTAACCACATCCGCCTGCATAAAGCGGGCTCGGGTAGCATAGTGCGAGCGGCTGTCTATCACGGTGACATGCCAATCTTGCATTTTTGCCAAGCTTACCAATGGCTGCACATCGTTACCAGCACCGCAGATAAGCAGACGCTTTTGCGGTTGTAACTGCTGAACCAACCACTGGGTTTGGACTGGCTGAGTAATATCATTATTGGTGACACTGGTTATGGTAGCAAAATCAGTTAATTCGATACTTGAGTCTGACTCAGCATATTTAGCATGCAAGCTCTGGATAGCTTGGCCAATTAAATCATGATATCCAATATTATCACTACCATTATCACTTTCATTAAGCCTTACATCATCAATAGTAGGCGTTAAGTTCACGTGTAAGCCTACCGGATGTCTAGCGTCTTGCGAGCGAATTAACATAGCGACAGTCATCGGCTGTAGAGTGAGACGAACCTGTTTAATCTGCTCAAGATAGGATTTGGCCGTATCTAACCGTTCAAACAGTACATGCACTCGTCCATTACAGCCCAAACCAAAATTCATCTCAGTGTGAATATTAAACTCAATATCATCTTCTTCTTGCTCAGCAGATGCCTCTTGCTCCGGCAAGTCCTCTCCCGTTTGATACACCTGAACAATGGGACCATTACGGGTTAGCCAAAGCGCCTTTTTTATAATATGCGGCTCCAAGCAGCCACCACTAATCATGCCGACAGATTGGCCATCGGCACAGATAAGCATCATTGCTCCAGGTTTACGATACGCAGAGCCTTCAATATGCACCACAGTTGCGAGTACCGCCTCTGTATTGTTAGCCAGCGCTTGGTCGGCCAACATTAGGATATCTGATACCTGATTGCTCATAGCATTACCTTATTGATTGGCTGATTACATTAAACTACTCGTTTAAGGCCTAGTATCTAGAGCTATACAGCTACATCATCTGGCAACTGGTCAATCAGCTTATCTAACGTAATCGGGAAGTCATAAATACGCACACCGACTGCGTTATATACCGCATTGGCAATTGCAGCAGCAGCACCTGAGATGGCGGTCTCACCGATACCTTTAATGTGCATTGGGTTAGTATATGGGTCATCTTCTTCTACTAAGATAACCTCAAGCTGCGGCACATCGGCGTTGACTGCTACATGATATTCAGCCAGATCATGGTTGCATAAACGGCCGTCGCGTTTATCATGAATGACCTCTTCCATCAATGCTGAGCCAATCCCAAATACCATACCGCCATAACATTGTGAGGTGGCAAGCTTATGATTCAAAATACGTCCGGCAGTAAAGGCACCCGTCATATTTTTCACACGAATCTCACCGGTATAACGGTGCACGGCTACCTCAGCAAAGTTGGCACCATAGCAAGCTTGACGATGAGTTTTACCATTTTTACCGGGGGCAATTTCACCTTTGGCACTTAGCTTCTGATCTTCATACTGAGCAACAATATCGGACAGTGCATAGCTGTTTGACTCATCAAAGTTATACTCGGCGGCTTTATCTTTATTATCAGCAAGTGAAATCTCTACACCGGCTCTTTGCGCTGCGCTGTCTACCGCTTTAAGTAGGGTATTTACCGCACCTTTGACAGCCGCTTTACCCGACTCTAAACCTTGCTCTGTTAGAGTAGCGTCATGCTCGCCTTGTTTTAGCACGTGTCCGTCTTTTATCTGCACATTATCAACATGTAGACCAACGTGCTTAGCTATTTGCTCACGTAATTCGGCACAAGCGAGGTAAATACTACTACCCGCACTGGCTGCACCAAAGCTCCCGCCAGAGCCAGAAGCGGCTGGCAATTTGCTATCACCTAACTTCATCTCGATATGGTCAATAGGTAGGCCAAGAATATCAGCCGCTACTTGTGAGAATACCGTGTACGAGCCAGTACCGATATCAGTCATGTCTGACTCAATCACTGCTTTAACCCCATGCGTTTTAGTCGGGTCAATCTGCAAAGTAGCGCGTGCTTCAGAAGGCATTAACTGATTACCCCTTGAAGCGACTGCCATACCCGTACCTATCCACCAATCACCCTCTTGACGACTGGCAGGTTTGGCTACATGTTTATCCTTCCACCCAAAGGCTTTAGCACCTTGTTCCATACATGCTAGCAATTGACGGGTAGAAAATGGAATGTCTTGTGAGGGGTCTTTTTCAGGCTCATTACGGCGACGAAGCTCAATCGGATCCATCTCAAGCTGACAGGCAAGCTCGTCCATCGCACACTCTAACGCTATCTGACCAACAGCCTCACCTGGCGCACGCATAGAACCTGCTAATATCCAGTTCATCTCTGCTTTTTTGTAATGGACTCGGCGATTTTCACCACGATAAAGATAGTGTGTCGACAAGGCTGATGGCTCAAAAAATGCCTCACCAGGAAGATTGCTTGAGATCGATTCGTGAATAATGGTGTCTATTACTCCGTCTTCACGACAGCCGATGGCAATTCTTTGACGGGTATTAGACCGTCTCACCGTCGCCTCCATCACTTGCGGACGTGTCATCATAATCAGTACCGGACGCTCAAGCTCTTTAGCGGCAATAGCGGCTGCGATAGACTCTGGCGCAATACCTAGTTTACTACCAAAGCCGCCACCGACGTACCGTGCAATCAAATGAACGTTATCAGCATCAATCTCTAACGCATCTGCTATTTGCTTTTGGCTAAAGGCCACCATCTGATTTGATGAATAAAGAGTTAACTTATCCTCTTCCCAATAAGCCAACGTTGAATGCGGCTCCATCGGAGAGTTACTTTGACTAGGCGTGGTATAAGTGCAGTCTAAAGTAACGGTAGCTGATTTAAGTGCTTTCTCTGGGTTGCCCTGTTCTGCATTGTTATCTGAACCAGAATCTTCATCGACTTCATGAGCCTCTAGTAACGCTTTTTCAAAATCAAGCGCTGCTTTATCGGTTTCATCCTCATATTCAACAACCAGTGCTTTAGCACCCTCGGTCGCCGCTTCAAAGCTCTCACCTACCACAACTGCGATCGGCTGACCGTGGTAGGACACCTCTACCGCGCCTTGGGCCGGTGCTTTCATTTTACCGCCCTGCTGAGAGTTACGTAAAAAGTGCTTGGCGTCAGTGACGACTTTAATCACGCCTGGGATATCAGCAACTGACTTTTCATCGATCTTTTTGACTTTACCCTTGGCAATAGTAGCGCCAACCAATACACCGTAAGCCATATTATCTACATGATATTCTGCTGCATAAGGCGCCTGCCCACTCACTTTTAAGGAACCATCAACCCGAGTGATAGATTGACCAACTAACTGACTTGATGTTTTGTCAAATAGGGTCTCAACCGGCTCATTCATGATCATTTTTTTGCTAGGTTCGGAATTATGGATTCCTTTATTTAATGCTTTATCTAATGCTGCCATGATTATGCTTCCTTAGCGTTAAGCGCGCGCTGGATAATTTGTTTAAGTAAACGGCGGGTTAGTGGAATTTTAAAGTCATTTTGACCATAACCTTGCGCCTGCTCTAATAAGATATTGGCAGCATGAACGATATCTGGAATACCACCTTTTGTGCCCTCTAGTGCAGCTTCTACTTTCTCATTGCGCCAAGGTTGAGTACCGATACCACCAAAGGCTAGACGAACCTTATTTAAAGTACCGTCATCGTCGACATCAATCACAGCCGCACAAGACACCAGTGCAAAAGCATAAGAGGCACGATCACGTATTTTATCGTAGGTGTGCATACCGACTATTGGCGGTGGCAAAATGATATGAGTAATCATCTCGCCCGCCTCTAATACGGTTTCGATATGAGGGGTATCTTTTGGCAGACGATAAAAATCTTTAATTGCTATCTGACGGCTGCTGCCATCAGCTTTTTGGGTTTCTAAAGTGGCATCAAGCAGACGCATCGCCACTGCCATATCTGATGGATGCTGAGCGATACAATGTTCACTGGTACCGAGTATGGCCAATGAACGATTTTCACCGTCAATAGCAGGACAACCGCTGCCAGGCTCACGCTTGTTACAAGGACTATCAGGCTGATAAAAGTAATAACAGCGGGTACGCTGTAAGAAGTTGCCGCCTGTAGTGGCTTTATTACGCAGCTGACCAGTTGCTCCCGCTAAAATCGCACGAGATAGCACTGGATAATGGGCTATGATGTCAGGATGAGCTGCCAAATCACTATTGGTCACTAAAGCGCCAATACGTAATCCACCTTCTTTAGTTAACTCAACTTGCTTAAGCTCTAACTGGGTAATATCAACCAGCTTAATCGGCGTCTCAATTTCAAACTTCATTAAGTCCAGCAAATTGGTACCACCGCCAATAAAGGCTGCACCATCGGCACTGGCCTCTTGGCACGCAGGGGCTAACTCACTAGCACGGACATAGTCAAAACGTTTCATGAGTTCTCTCCTGTGGCTTGAATCTGATTATTGGTGCCATTGTTTGTGCTTTTGTTGGCATCATTCTTATGAACTTGAGACTGACTTGGCGGGGGTGACCAGATGCCACTGACCACAGTCGGTGTGCTTGGCTTTGAATTATTAACAGAAGCGTTTTGATTAACTTGTTTTTGCAATACCTCAGAGATAGCATTAATAATATTTGGATAAGCCGAGCAACGACAAATATTGCCACTCATGCGCTCGGCAATCTCTTGTACTAAGGTACCTTCAGGATTGTTTAAATCTTCGGTGATATAACTTGGCCAGTTCTGTTTTACCTCTTCAATCAAAGCAGTAGCGGAACAAATCTGACCCGGTGTGCAATACCCACATTGAAAGGCATCATGATCTCTAAATGCTTTTTGCAAATCAGATAGCGTTTCAGGTAATCCAATCCCTTCAATAGTGGTAATCTCATCACCTTCGTGCATTACCGCTAAGGTTAAGCATGAATTAATACGTTGACCATTAATCAAAATAGTACAGGCACCGCACTGCCCATGATCACAGCCTTTTTTGGGGCCTGTAATCTGTAAGTGATGTCTAAAAAGGTCTAGTAAAGTCGTTCGGGGATCAAGATCATCAAAATGATAGCTTTTATTATTAATAGATAAAGTTAAGGTAGTCATGCTGGCGTCCGCTGGCAGGTGTGATTAAAAAATATCTGTTAAAGTGATATTTTCACTAAAGAAAATGGATGGTTAAAAGTTCACGGGTAAACAACGTAATGAATAAACATTAGACCTAATATTAGAAAAGCTGTGTTATCGCTCATAATTAGTTGTATCTCTTAATTAAAAGCACTATTAAACTATTGAATAACAATAAGATTTTATTAGATTGAAATTTACCACGTTTTAGATTCATCCTAATGAAAGTATGGGGTTTTTTTATATAATAAATGTTGTTGTCCTGTGCTTTTAAGTAAAGGCGTTAAGGTGTGTTAAACTATTTTCATTAAATTATTGACAGTAGCATTTATAAAGTCATCTTTAACCATACACATTCAAAAAGACCTTCGCTCGTAACCGAGCGAAGGTCTTAGCAATTAAATGCAGGTTAAACTGTTGAAATGAATTAAGACGCTAAATTCTGTGCCAGATCAGAGATCAGTCGATTTTTTGTACATTTAATATCTTATAGCTGGGATAGCAGGTAATCTGAACATTATCAAATGCAGTGCTATGCGTCAGATTAATATCTCGCCCCGTCAACTTATCTTTTTCAAACGACAATATGGTATCTGGCTGATATTTGTCCGTATGAATTAACAACCATAACTCATTGAGTGCCCGTCTTGTCTGATACGCTTCAATCTTCGGTTGTTTTTTGTGCATTACCTTATCGACATCTTGTTGGGTGATACTAGAAATTGTTCGACCTTTTCTAAATTCGATAAATTTATCTTTAGGCATATATAGGGTTTTCATCGGTATCTTAAAGCGCTCAGCCGTTAGATAACCATTATCCTCATCATAAAGATGACCCGAGATATTCTGCTTAGCGACCACATTCAATGCTTGCCAATACCAACGCTTTGCAATAAGTCCTTTTTCACTCATCTGAGTGCGTAACCTTGGCAAAGTTGTCAGCTCAATACCGATATATACTAGTTGGTTATTTTCCCAAAATACTAATGTAAAATCAGGTTCATAGCCATCATCTTTGCCGGAGATAATATGAACAGGATCTAAGCCTTGGATGGTCAGATAATGGGTTAAATAGACCCATTCTCGCTGGCGTTTAATTTGATTTTGAAGATTCTCCCCGTTTTGATTAATCGCCGGTTGATTTGCTTGGTTTTGATTAGATGCGTTATGAACGACTTTGTTTTGATTGGCTTGGTTTTGATTGGCTTGGTTTTGATTGGCATCAGTTTGAGAGGTTTGTTGAGTTTGGGATTGTTCAATGGCGTATTGTCTTAAATCCCCTTTATTTTTAGGTTCTTCAGGCATATCTTCGCCCTGGTGGTGACTACCATCCGTTTTATGTGGCGGGAAATTATTATCTTTTTGCACGGCAGTCATAATACATATTGTGAGATAGCATTAGGTTTTATGCTCTTCAATTTGCAACAGTAGTTTCTTTTTGTCAAGTCCTCCAGTATACCCCCCTAATCCACCGCCACTTGCGATGACCCGATGACAAGGGATGAGAATACTAAACGGGTTCTTACCATTGGCATTGGCCACCGCACGATACGCGGTCGGTTTGTCAATATTGTGCGCCAATTGAGAATAGCTAATACTCTCACCATAAGGAATCTGTTGCAATGCTTTCCAAACACGTTGTTGAAACGCAGTTCCCATTGATAAATCAAGCGGTAAGTCAAAATTGGTGCGCATGCCCTTTTCATATTGATTTAGTTGTTCGATTGCGGTTAGTAACAGTGATTCAGTTGGTTTTTTATTGCTTAGGCTATTTTTATCAACAAACTTAAAGTGGTTGTCATCAAGCTTTAGATGCTTCTTTAACTGCACAACTGTTTTGGACGTTTGCCATTCTTGCCCCTCCCCTAACCAATTGACTCCCATAAGTTTCGGTGCGTCACATGCTCTAGACACTTTACCTGCAATCAAAATTAAGGGGAATCCTGCAATATCTGTCATAGTCACAATCATTATATTCACCTTTGAAGTATCCTTACAGAGTGATTGACTCATTGACAATTGCCTTAAAATCATACCAAATCTAGAAATCAACCTATCGATGAAAGCGAATATAAACGTTATATAAGGTAGGTTTAATGAGTCTGACCGATTTTAACAGCATAGGTTATTTTAGTGAAAAGGTAGCATAAATAACGGAAGTTGGTCTCGCTACTATCTTGACACAAAAAAAACGGCATCTCAATGATGCCATTTTATATAGTATGCACAGTGGTCCACAATAATATCCGAGGACTCAAATTTATTTGTCATCAGTCTCAAAAAGTGCCGCCACAAACTGCTTAGGACTAAACGCCCGTAAGTCATCGATCGACTCACCCACGCCAATGTAACGAATGGGAATATCGGTAGTATTGGCGATATTAAATACCACGCCACCTTTTGCGGTGCCATCCAGTTTGGTAATAGTAATACCTGTTAAAGGCACCGCATCGTTAAATATTTTGACCTGATTTATGGCATTCTGGCCTGTGCCTGCATCAAGTACAATCATCCCCTCATGTGGTGCATCTGGGTCTGATTTACGCATAATACGTACTACTTTTTCAAGCTCCGCCATAAGGTGCGTTTTGTTCTGCAAACGACCTGCCGTATCAGCAATTAACACATCGATATTTTTGGCTTTGGCTGATTGCATCGCATCAAAGACCACTGATGCACTATCTGCACCATGACCTTGAGCAATCACAGGGATATTATTACGCTCACCCCACACTTGTAGCTGCTCAGTGGCCGCGGCTCTAAAGGTATCACCGGCCGCTAACATAACCGATTTACCCTCGGCTTGCAGACGTTTTGCCAACTTACCGATAGTGGTGGTTTTACCTACACCGTTTACGCCAACCATTAAGATAACGAAGGGCTTTTTAGAGGTATCAATTACCAAAGGCTGAACCTTCGGTTCTAATATTTCAACCAATTCTTTTTGTAGTGCTTTATACAATGAATGTGAATAAATCAAGTCACCACGGGCTGTCTGCTCTGTCAAACTCTTGATAATCTTATCGGTCGCTTCCACCCCAATATCAGCCACCAAAAGCTGATCTTCCACCTCTTCCAACAGCTCATCATCAATCTCTTTACCACCGATTAAGATATTGGCCACACCTTCTGCCAAGTTCTTACGTGACTTAGATAGACCCGACTTCATACGTGAGAACCAGCTACCACGCTTTCTGTCTTCTTTTGACTGATCGCTCTCGTCTGACTCTGACTCGCTAGACGACGCTTGCGGTGCTACCGTTGTCTGAGCTAAAGGAGTAGATACTGGCGGTGTAGTGCTTGTAGTAGCCTTCTCAACCCGAGGCGATTCAATTATCGGTATGTTTTGAGGCTCCGCTAAATCAGGTAGCGTGATATCATCATCGTCTAACTCATCCAAGCTTCCATCGAGGTCAATAATCACTCGGGTCGGGTTATCTGCATTGTTCATGGGCGTCTCTTATTTTAATATCAGTTATGGTTTCGCATTTGCTGTAATGGACAATTTTAAATTATGCTTAGTTTACCATAACTGCTCCAAAGCTTGATAAATAGCCATCCAAACCACGTAAATAGGCAAATAATTCATCTTTTTTTAAAAAAAGTCAAAAAACCATTTGATACATTTGATTTTATGTATATAATACGCACCCACAGAGCGATACCTTAGTGACGAAATGATTGAGTTTTAAGCTCTGTAGAAAATTACCTTTAAGTAATTTTAGCTTTTAGTAAGTATTTAGCATTAGGTTTATCCGGTGTTATGGCTCTAAGCCAAGCACAGCTTGGCTCTTTCGAAGCTAAAAACGTCTGCCAGATGTTTTCTTAACGCTTCTCAGGGTGATTAGCTCAGTTGGTAGAGCGTCTGCCTTACACGCAGAATGTCGGCGGTTCGAATCCGTCATCACCCACCACTATATTAGTTAGTGGTTAAATTTACTAATCGACCTAAGCAGCGGTAGTTCAGTTGGTTAGAATACCGGCCTGTCACGCCGGGGGTCGCGGGTTCGAGTCCCGTCCGCTGCGCCATATTTTAAAACTTAAGTTCTCTTTTATTAAGTACAAAAGTTTCAGCCCTAAGCGTTCATTTGCTTAGGGTTTTTTTGTGGGTAATCGTTTTGGTTACCCCCTTTCAAAGCTTTTAATAACAGGACTTTGTAAAAGCTGATAGTCAGAATCAAATTTCGCTCCAGTCATTTCTAATATCCATTGTTAGATATTAAACCCCACTCTCAACACTTTAATAGCAAATCAAACTGCAAAGGTGGGTTACCAAGTTGTTTATTCATTAAAAAACAGAAGTTATGAGCCAGTATCTTACGAGTAAGACGATGGGACAAATGCCACATATCCCGAGCTCTAACCTTCTGAATATTAAAGTGCTCAGTTAACTGACCAATCACCGTCTCAATATTACGCCGACAACGCATCAATCGGTTAACAGCAGACTTAGGTCTATCCTCTTTCATATTGCTTCTAAACGGCGTTTGAAAATCAATACCAATAGAAGCAAAGTACTGCTTTAGTTTAGGGCGAATATACCCTTTATCTGCTCCTAATAAGCCTTGAACGTTATAAGTAATCTCTGGTGCAACATCACGCTCATCAATACAGGCTGAAGCAAAGGCAAACCCTTTAATCATGCCGGACATATTGATAAGCAAATGACCAGCAAAACCATAGTATTTCTCTTGTTTTGATGCACAGTAACTAAAAGAAGCATCTACTTTAAACGTCTTATGTCTGTAAGCACGAGCATACTTGCATACAGGTATCGGGAAACCATCGATAAAGTGTATATCGTCAATTTGTTTCAGACTGACTTTCTGTTGTATATGCTGTTTAACCATCCATAAATTAGCGCACTGTTTGGCAAAGTTAGGATAAGACCCTAAAGTCGGAAACCAAGACGACCAGTAGTGTTTAAAGTACTGCCATATTTGTTTGTCTTGGTCCATACCGAGAAATTCTCCGACAAGCTCCATGATAAGCGACGGTTCATCTATTTTATTTGCGAAAAACGAGACACAACGATGTTTAAACAACTCTATGGTAAACCCAAGTCATGTAGGTATATTTTGTAGTGATTACAAGAATGGCTATGCTCAGCTTATTCCCAGTAAGCGATATATGCAGAGCAAATCTCAGACACTCACTATCGAAGGCATAACAGTAAAATATGTCATTATTTATAAAAATTAATATATGTATTTAACATTGCCAATATTTTTATAGGTTTATTGATACACAATTTAAGTAGAATAAAAATTAATCGCAAAATTTTAGGAAAACCATTTGACACACTGTTATTTATCTATATAATACGCTCCTACATTCAGAGCATATATAACGCTTCTGATTGGGGTGATTAGCTCAGTTGGTAGAGCGTCTGCCTTACACGCAGAATGTCGGCGGTTCGAATCCGTCATCACCCACCACTATTTTAGTTAGTGGTTAAATTTACTAATCGACCTAAGCAGCGGTAGTTCAGTTGGTTAGAATACCGGCCTGTCACGCCGGGGGTCGCGGGTTCGAGTCCCGTCCGCTGCGCCATATTTTAAAACTTAAGTTCTCTTTTATTAAGTACAAAAGTTTCAGCCCTAAGCATTCATTTGCTTAGGGTTTTTTTGTGTTCTGAGGTTTAGCTAAAATGCCCTATTCGCATAGCTTTTAGGTTAAAGGATGACTCGAAGAATGTCTTTACGTAATACTTACCTTACTAAATATTGATGCTTGATTAGCTTTTTTTAAATGCTAAGTTCTTATAACCTTTTACTAACGAATATCAACTTCTAAATTACATCCTTTTATATCGTTATTTTTGAATCACTTTATCCAAAATAATTTTTGAATTAATACTCATGATACCTTTTACTTTATTTAGTTTATTTATTACAAAATTTGAAAACGAATTTAAATCTTCTGTCATGATATACAAAATATAGTTAGATTCGCCGGTGACAATATAAGCATTAATCACTTCTTCAAACATCTTAATTTGCTCAAGCATATGTAGATGATCAGCTTCAGTGAGTTGCGACAGTTGAATTTCGACAATAGCAAAAAAATTCATTCCTAATTTTTCGTAGTTTATCTTAGCTTGATACCCTTCAATCACCCCACTCTTTTCCAAAATCTTGACTCGCCGATGGCAAGCTGAAGAGGATAAATTCACTAGCTCCGCTAACTCTTGATTGCTTAATCGGGCATTTTTCTTTAAATGCTTCAAAATCTTGTGGTCTATCACATCGATGTTCATTATTGAATATCATCCTAATTTATAGAATATATTTAAAATACTATCCTAATTTTAATGAATTTAATACATGATAATAGGAAGATTGACGAATTATTTAATGCTAGTATTAATTTATAAACTTTTTTATCAACAGGAGTTAAAAAATATGATTACTCAGGAACAATGCCGTGAATGGGATAACGAAGACCCTCTTGCAAAATTTAAAGATGAATTTGTATTGCCTTCTGGTGTTATCTATCTAGATGGTAATTCACTGGGAGCAAAGCCTAAAACCGCCCTTGCAAAAGCTGAGCAAGTCATTTCAAAAGAATGGGGAATAGATCTTATTAACAGCTGGAATAAAGCGGACTGGTGGGGTTTAGCGACAAGGCTTGGTGATAAGATTGCTCAGTTAATGGGTGCAAACCCCAATGAGACGGTGGTTTCAGATTCTACCAGTGTCAATTTATTTAAAGTATTGGCAGCGGCTATTAAAAACCAAGCCGAAGTCGCTCCTAATCATAAAGCTATTATTGTTGAAAGAGATGTATTCCCAACCGATCTTTATATCGTACAAGGGTTTATCGACTATTTTAATCAAGGTTATGAAATAGTACTGCTTGAGGATCCTGACGATTTGGAAAAGGTATTGACTAACCATAAAGTAGCAGTCACGGTGTTGTCGCAAGTAAATTACCGTAACGGTTATCTATACGATATGGAACAATGCAATCAGCTCATCCATAATCATGGGTCGATGGTAATTTGGGATTTATCTCATTCGATTGGAGCGGTGCCGATAGACCTTAATAAGACTAATAGTGACTATGCTATTGGCTGTACTTATAAATATCTAAATGGTGGTCCCGGCTCCCCTGCATTTGCTTGGGTAAATGCAAAGCATCAAAATAAATTTTGGCAACCGCTTTCTGGTTGGTGGAGTCATAAGCAACCCTTTGCCATGGAAGATAGTTATGAGCCCGCAGAAGGAATACGGCGCTTTTTATGTGGCACTCAAAGCATTGTGTCTATGAGCTTGATTGAATGCGGCTTAGATATCTTCTTGGCTACCAATATGCAGGAGCTGCGTAAAAAGTCGCTTAAATTAACCGATTTATTTATGGATTTAGTCGCTCAAGAATGTGGCGAATTTGGTTTAAAATTAATTACCCCTAAAGACCAACATTTCCGTGGAAGTCATGTTAGCTTTGCGCATAAAGAAGGCTATGCCATTATTCAAGCACTGATTGCCCGTGGTGTGATTGGGGATTATCGTGAGCCTGAAGTCCTAAGATTCGGTATTACTCCTTTATACTTAAGTTATGAAGATATTTGGACAGCGGTGCAAGAGCTTAAGCAGGTCATGCAAAACGAAGAATGGAGAAATGAGAAGTTTCAGGTTCGTGCTGCGGTGACTTAATACAATACCATCGCCAATCGTTATTTGCTCGCTCTATTTAGCGAATTTGTTATAAAAATCGGCGTCTTTAAAGAACATATAAAGATCAAAGATTTTGACTAAAGTGAGGTTTATACATTGGTGAATGCATGACATTTAATTGTGGGTGAACTATGAACTAGTAATAGCACACAATCTATGGAGTTTGGTATTGCTAGTTTCACTCCTTGTTACAGGAAGTTTTTATTTTTAAGGAATAAATTATGTCAACCACTGTATCTAGCCATTTACCTGAAAGTCCTAATTCAAAAAAAATCGTTACTGCCGCCGTGATCGGCAGTGCTTTAGAGTTTTATGATTTTGTACTCTATGCGTTTTTTGCCGTTTATATCGGTAAAGCTTTTTTCCCCTCTGACGATCCCTTCATTAGCTTATTGCTGTCTTTGGCAGTCTTTGGTATTGGTTTTATCACTCGCCCACTTGGCAGTATTATCTTAGGTATCGTGGCTGACCGTAAAGGGCGTAAAATCGCCCTATTACTCACCATTCTTTTTATCACTGTGGGTACTATAGGATTGGCTTTGACACCTTCATATGCCAGTATTGGCATTGCTGCCCCTATTATTGTCTTAACGTGTCGTTTATTACAGGGATTTGGGTTAGGGGGTGAAGTAGGCCCCTCCTCGGCCTTTTTAATCGAAAGCGCACCCTCACATAAACGTGGGTTGTTTGGAAGCTGGCAACTGGCTTGTCAGGGTTTTGCAGCCATTCTGGCAGGTGCTTTTGGGATAATGATGATATTATCTTTAAGTACTGAAGATATGTTTGCTTGGGGTTGGCGAGTACCTTTTTTCTTGACACTTTTACTGATTCCAATTGCCTTATATTTGCGTAACAACATGGCTGAGACTCTGCACGAAAATCCAATGTCTTCGTCTGTTGATTCTGTTCATTCATCAGCTAACAAAGCTGTTCCATCAAATTCAAAAAACTCTTATGTCCCTGCGGTTGTTAAAACGGGTGAATTTTGGCGTAAGATTTTTATAGCGTTTTGGGCAATTGCTGGTATCACCGTGCCCCTTTATATCTCTATCTATATGAATACGTATGCGACGACCACCTTAAAACTTAGTCCTGCCATTTCTATGTCAGCCACACTGGTTTCAGGTATTGCTATATTGATGTTTGCTGTATTAGGCGGTTGGCTTAGCGATAAATTTGGCAGAAAAAATCTAATGTTTTGGCCACGGGTTGTGTTAGTCCTTATATCCTTACCCCTCTTTAATTACTTGGTGAATAATATTGGATTGCCTGCTTTGTTGATTACAACCTTTGTTCTGACTGGATTTACGGCATTAAGTGGCGGCGCTTGCTTGGTAGCGGTTCCTGAATTATTTGATAGAAAAATTCGCGCTACTGGACTTTCTGTTGCTTATGCAGGAGTGGCTATTATATTTGGTAGCACAACCCAGCCCGCTATAGCTTGGCTTATTGAATCGACAGGTAACCCTGTTGCTCCAGCTTGGTATATGATGTTTATCGTTCTATTATCAATTATTGCGGTTTGGTTTATGGAAGAAACTGGTGATAAGGCTTTGAAATAAGTAAGCCAAAATAACTAACCCATTAAATCTCTAAGCTATAAATAAACGAAGCTTTTAAAATAGGCACTATAGTCAAAGAAGTCTAAAATGGTTACAAGGCAACCGAGTGCAAGTACTACTGGAGTAGGCTTAACGAGGTTAACGCCGTAACCGTTTAGTAGTTCACTGAACTATATATATTACGTGGAGAGTTCATATGAATCAGCACCCCTTGCTAGTAGAATTAGAACGAACGGCAGATAAGTTTGTCAAAATTCGTCAAGATATTCATCAACATCCTGAACTGGGCTATGAAGAATTTCGTACCAGCGATTTAGTGGCAAAAAATCTTGAAGCTTGGGGTTATACGGTTACTCGAGGTTTAGGCGGTACAGGCGTGGTCGGTCAAATTAAAAAAGGCAACGGTAGCCGAACCTTAGGCTTGCGAGCCGATATGGATGCCCTACCCTTAACTGAGCTGACGGATTTACCCTACGCTAGCAAACTTGAAGGAAAAATGCACGCTTGCGGTCACGATGGACATACCGCCATGCTATTGGCAGCAGCCGAGTATTTAGCATTAAACGCAGACTTTAATGGCACACTTAATCTAATATTCCAGCCTGCTGAAGAAGGACTTGCAGGGGCTAAACGTATGATAGATGAGGGCTTGTTTGAAAAGTTCCCCTGCGATGCCATATTTGGCATACATAATATGCCAGGCTATAAGCCAGGACAGCTATGTTTTAATGAACAGGCATTGATGGCATCTGGAGACCGTATCGATGTGACATTGCATGGTAAAGGTGGTCATGGTGCAATGCCTCATTTGGCAAGTGATCCTGTAGTGGCAGGCGCGGCAATTATTATGGGACTACAGACTATTGTTTCTCGTAATATTGACCCGCTAAAAACGGGCGTGATTACGGTTGGGGAATTTAAGTCGGGTCATACAGATAATGTCATCCCCGATACTGCCGTGTTAAAACTAAATGTTCGAAGTTTAGACCCTGACTCTCACGCAACATTATTAGACCGTATTCAAGAGATGGTAAACCATCAAGCAGCCGCTTATGGGGTGACTGCGAGTTTTGATTTTATCACCCATTACCCTGTGCTAATGAATGACGCTGAACAGACCCAATTTGCTTATAAAGTAGCCCAGGAGTTGATTGGGGAAGATGACACACTCACGGATATAAAACCGTTGACGACCAGTGAAGATTTTGCCTTTTTCTTACAAGAAGTACCAGGGTGTTATTTATTTATTGGCAATGGGGATGAATCCACAGGGGGTCCTGGTGCTTGCTCTATCCATAATCCAAATTATGATTTTGATGACACTAACATTCCCATCGGCGCTGCTTATTGGGTTTTATTAACCCAAAGGTTTTTAGTATAGATTTACTATTCATATTATTTATACTAAGTCCTTTTTGTCTCGCTGTAGCATCATAGGTGCTAAGTTTTTAGAAAGTCATATCACCTAGTTTTAGGGTTAATTTTTTTAATAACTGGTCCTCAAGTATGCTATCAGCATGTGCGAAAACAGATAAACCGGCAACCAATAGTAAGGTAGATACAGGTTTTTTAGCTTATTCATTGATTAATATTTATTTAGTGTTATTTAAATTTAATATAATAGTACCAAAAAAGCCACACTTTGTAGTGTGGCTTTTTCGAAATCTTTTAACGATATTTTAGATTAAAGAATAGTTATACCATCTTGAATCAGTAACTGATGCGTACCACTGCCATCACTAAACTCATAAGCTGTATAACCTGCCTGTGTTGTGGTACCCAGCGTCCAGTCTGATCCTGATAAACCAACAGAATCTGTACTATCGCCATTAATAATTAAACCTTTGTTTTGCATCTCTGGCTCAAAATCATTAATAATATTAAGCACATCATCCGTCGCCAAATTTGTAAGGCTTTGAGCGCCATTACCGGTTAGGTCGATAACCTCTATCTGATCAATCACCCCTGCATCATAGCTAGAGAAATCAATGGTTGCGCCATCAATCTTAATGATAAGCGTATCCTCTCCTGCCCCACCATTAATATTTAAATCATTAATATCGAACACGATAGTGTCGTCACCAGCACCTGCGTTAATTGTATCAGCGCCTTTACCACCATTAATAACATCATCTCCACTGCCTGCAGTGATTACATCGTCACCGCCACCAGAGTTAACTTTGGTACTTCTATTTATCGTAGTGATGGTATCGTTTTGATCACCTGTATCAATATCGACTGATTTACGGATGTTCAACACTGCTGTGCCTGTTACAGGGTCAGAGCTATCTTGATTACTGGCTTCGATGGTATTGGCAGTATAGGTCACAGAGCCTGAATAATCGTGATATAACACTTGAAGATTATTCACATCATCGACGCCAAGCCCTGTCACCGTGTAAGTGCCATCACTATTATGGACGACACCGACGCCTGTACTACTCTCACTATCATTTCGCAGCCCAATAACTTGCCCAGTCGCACCGACTTTAAATAGCATGGTGTTATCAAATGGTATCGTATCCCCTGCTATAGTTAGGGTCACACTCTCGCTGCCATCTACATCTTGCATGAGCGTGTCGGTATTGAGTTCAACCCATGTATACGCACTACCTGTTGATCTTTGTGGATTAATAGTTACGGGGTCAGCGACTGCGACATACTTCACTGTTACGGCCGTAGGGTCACCCTGCAAGCCTGCATCGCTGAGAATTGCGATATTAAAGGTATCTTCTCCGCTATAATTCTCAGGTGCGTTTATTTGAATCTCAGGCGTTACATTACTGGCATTACTTGGAACACTCCACGAGCCTGAACCCGTTTTGGTAGCTGTAACAAAGTTGCCCGTGCCATCATCATAAGTCACTGTAAAATCATCATTTAAATCACTAATGATATAGTTTGCAGGCAAATCGTCCTCGTCCGTTTGTACTGCCTCATAGACAATTTTGGTTGGATTGTCTTCATCGGCTATCAGTACAGAGTTATTACTATCTAAGGATAGTGACAATGGATCTGCACTCGACTCTACGGTGATTTCAAAATCTTTACGAGAAATTAAAGGCTGAGTATCATAATTCGCAAGATCAGTGGTTTCTTTATGAATGACATAAGCCTCAACAGTAATTGCCCCATCTTTATTGTTTGCAGGCGTATAATTAATACTGGCACTGCTTGGGTTCATATTATCCACATCTAGCGCAAAGTATGTACCCTCTGGCAGTCCTTCAGGATTAGTCACTAAAGTAAGCTCATTGCCTTCGGTATCGGTAAACGTGCCACCGACTGTACTACCCTCAGCAACTTTAAAATACACTTGTCCGTTAATCACCTCGACATTACCCTCGTCGGCTGAGTTGCTTAAATCCAGTGTTAATGTAACCGTTTCATCTTCTACTACTACAATGGCATCGTCGTTTGCATCGGCCGTTGGGTCCGCTTCATTAAAGTCCATAGCATCTGTCACGGGTTGCACGGTTAGCGTACTGGTTGCAGGATCTGCTGTTTCGGTTTCAGATTCGCCTCGGCTGTCTGTTGCAGTCAATGTAATATCTAAAGTGATGATATCGTTTGATGTATTGGTATTAAAATCACCTGTAGACGTAATATTTATCTGACTCAATAGATTAGCAATATCTTCATTACTGGTTGCCTCACCACTGACAAGCCAGATATTACCTTGTTTTGATATACTAACACTCGCATTGTCCGCAAGTGTTAGTAGTACATCTTCAGGCAAATTATCTATCGTTAAAGAGAACGGTGTGGTTGCCTGTCCTGCAAAAGCCGCCTCATTTAGCGTACCAGTAATATAATCACTCAGTGGCTGAGCTGCGCCATCTTCGGTTAAGGTAATAGGTGACACATTAATTTCCGCAACCAAATCAGGTGTAGGTATCGGCTCGCCACCTGTCCCGGTATCTATCAAGGTAAGTTCAAAACTTGCCTGCGCTGACAGTTCACTATCAGGATTATCTTGATTAAACGCCGTTACTATCACTTCTTGATTAGTTACACTGTCTATGTCATAACCCGACTTAACACTAAATTCTATATCGATACTAGGTGCGGTATTGGTGATTGGCAAATCAACAAAGTCAACATACCACGTATCACCGGCCTTCACTGCATCAATAAAGCCATTGCCATCACCTGCATCAACTTTCAATAATAAGCCATCAGGCACACCGCTTACCTCGACCCGTGTAAATACTTCAGACCCATCTTGATCTGGCGAGGTTAAAGTGACTGTTTTAACAAAGCTATCGGTACTTGTATCACCATCTGTTGTATCAATCGTTTTACTGGTGCTAATATCGGCTGCATTTACTAATGTCGGTACATCTGTATCTGGAATGACATCAACGTTGTAGACTGCATCGCGCGTGGTCTGGGTTTGATAAATAATGGCTGAGGTTATGGTCTTATCAGCGTACACCGTATCAGTTACCGTGTATTTGATATCAAACTGATAAATACCACTACCCGACTCATGATTGACATAGGTTGGCTCGCCAGCATTAGGAATAGCTTGAATGGTGACGGTTGGTAAGTCGCCAGCAGCGTCTCTTTCAATCGTATAAAACCCATCAACCACTGCTGAATTAGTCACATCAATCTGCTGACCATCAACCGTTAAGACAACACCTCCGGCATTAAGATCAGAGACATCGATAGCCACGCTTTGTAGCGCTTCTACGCCATTACGTGCATCAGCAGGTGAGTCGGTTTGAGTAAATGCCGACTCAAAGTTAAGTGTGACAGGTGCATTTTCTGTTTGTTCAATGGTAGAGTTCACAACGTCATTATCCAGCGCATCTGACTCTACGAAAACACTCACGTTACGAATATTCTGCGTCGTTTCACTGCCACCCGATTCTTCGGTTGTCACCCCTTGAATAGCAAAATTAATCTCGCCTGCAAAGTTAGGCTGAGTTTTTATATTAACGTTGCCATTTTCTATAGCATCATCCGTCACTACCCATTTACGGCCAATACCCGATCCGCCTAAGAAAGTAACGTCAGCGCCTGTCATGCTAAATCTATCATCAAGATTAGTAATAACGAAAGTCACTACCTCTGAGCTGTCATTATCATAAGAGACAATATCGTCAGGCGTAGCGAATATAGATTTGAATTCGATAAGCTGTCCGTTGGTGTCTAATGTTTCTTCTGGCACGATAACATTGTACTGAGTCGTTGTACCCTCGAAGACTAACTCAACACTGTTAAGCTCATCATTAATGATACTATCAGCGACTGCTTTTACTCGAACAGGTAGCGTTAATGGTGGTGAGAATTCACTGGTATCACTATCACTACCTAATGTATCCACTGTTTGGCCGCTGACTTTCAGGCTATAACTCTCATCGCTATTAAGTGGCGGAATAAAGTACGGTACTTGATCATTTTGATAGTCGGTTATGGTAATCGACCATGTACCATCGTTAGCGTCAGCATCTGATGGGGTTATATTACCTACTGCTATGGTGCTTTGATTGACTAAGATGTAACCATTGCTCACAGAGTCAAACACATACAATGAGCTACCATCTGGCAAAGCATCAATTTTAATATTAAAGGTCTCAGAGCCGTCGTCATCTTCAGAACGTGCGGTTATCTCTAGTGGAATACCCTTTTCTGGTGCGTCGATAGCTGGGTTTGGCTCATAATTCTCGGCATCGGTTGGATTGGCTAAAGTACGTCCTGCATCCTCCTTACCGCGAGCAGGCTTAACACCCATCAATACAGTATCAGCAACTGGCAGGACTGCTAAACTTAAAATAGACTCACCGGATACGACCTTCGCCGTAGGTTGATTGCTGTCTTCATCGAAGTCTTGAGTCACTGCATTCACAACAATTTGTACATCACCAGAATAGTTCTCTGGCGCAATAAAGCCTAATGTATCTAAAGCGACCACAGGCACATCTATACCATTCACGCCTGCCACAACCTCAACGGTCTGTCCATCCAATGTATATTGGAACTGAGCACCATCGGTAGCCACAAAACTACCTGTCTCATCTTGGGTCTGTACTACGAGTCTTGCCCACGTTTGCTCGGAGTCGGTTTGGGTATCGCCATTGGTGCTAGCAAAGGTTGTGTCGTCTTCGTTACCCCATTGATCCGTATTATCGCCCGCCAACCCTCCAAGTAAAGTAAACTCTGCCTCACTATTAAGATCAAACCAAACAGGGGGGGTACTTCCAATACCGTCATTATCACCATCTTCATAAACGGACGTCTGATAATCATAGTTAGAATTAATCGTTACATCGTTCCCATTCGCGCCATTGCTATTAATATCGACACTTTCTGCAACAGGTGTAACCACTATGGTTTTTGACTCAGTTGTACTATCGAGCTGCGCGGTATCATTAACCGAGCTGTCTGTGGTTTGCACATAGTAAGTTAAATCAATATTCTTACTGCTGTGCGCTGGCGGAGTGATGGTATAGTTTTCTAGATTAGCAGTATCAAAACCATAGTACGTACTGCCATCTTCAGCCGTAAAGGTAACAAGCGTTACTGGATTACCACTTAGTAACACCGTGCCGCCGCTGTTATCAAGCTCTGACTGTAAAATACCAATCTTAGAGATAGACTCACTACTGTCATCGTCTGATAAGACAAAGATAGAATTATCTGATGAATCCTTAAATAAAGCGATAGGGGTGTCTTCCATGCCCGCATTTGGTGTTTCTATGGTGGCATCGATGGTTGGGTTAACTGTTAACTTTAGAGTAACGGAAGTCGATTCTTCTTTGATTTTAGGGTTTAAATCAGTTGAATCTGTATCTCTATCTTTAGTCACTAAAGTAATCACTACGTTGTCCATAACGCCTGCAAAATCTGCTGGCGGCGTGATACTAAAGTATATCTGCATATCGTTATCGATGACGTTACGTTCTTCATGGATAGGAAGTTTAACCGTACCATCTGCCGCAGACGTTCGCTGTGAACCAGCAACTTTGACAAGTGTTCCAGGTGCCAGACCACTTAACGTATAATAAAATACTTCTGAGCCATCTAAATCAGCAAATACTTCGTCAATAACTGGATTTAAGTTCAGAATAGTATCTTCATTGATACTTGCTGTTATCACAGTCCCGTCTACTGTTAATGTATTGTCAGCAGGGTCAGGGTCTACTAGATTGATAACAGGCACATCGGTCACGGCTTGCACATCAACGTTGATGGTTGCTGTCGTGGTCAATCCATTTAGCCCATTTAAATCTGTGCTAACTGGGTTGCCGTTTTCATCGACCTCATATTCAGTCACGTTCATGGTCACATCAAAGTTATCACCACTTTGCGGTGCGCCTTTGACTTGTAGTGACTCAAACTGAGCGGTGGTCATGGTTATGTCTGCATTTGTTGACGCAACATGCACCCCATCTGATAACTCAATCGTAACGTCATTATCCGTATCAGTGCCCGTGAACACCACAACCTTAGTCGTACCGTCCATATAAAACAGCTCAGCACCTTCAGCGATACCACTTAATGTAATCGCGCTCAAACGCTCACTGCGGTCAACCGAACCACCGTTGTCATTATCATCGTTTTCAATATTACTGCCGATAATATAGTCACTGCCATCAACAGCTGTATCATCAATGGTGCCTGTTTCAACACCTAAATCGCCAACTATCGGCGCTAAAAAACCAAGTTGTGGCGCATCAACATCTTCATTGTCTTCTTCAACATAGACGGTATAAGTACCATCTATAATCGGTGCTTCTGTCTCATCTATAGCTAAAATAGGCGCATCTTCGATTGGGTTTACTACGATAGTCACTTCTCTATCAACCACCACACCATCAACCACTGAGCGTACAGTAAAGACGATATCTTTATCTACCGCAAAGGTAGAATAGTTTTCTGCTGGGTTAAACTCGATGGAGCCATCACCCATATCTTGAATAGTACCCACTTCGCTTTCATCATCTTCATCGACAATATTACCGTCAATATCAATATGAATCAGTTGTCCTGAGTTTAGTGGTACACCCTCAGATGTATCACGATTGAGTAGCTCTATCTGCCCTTTATCAAAACTTTCAGCCACATTGATAACTAAGACATCTTGCGAGTCATTCGTTAAGTCGCCATAGTCTGCCTCGTTGATAGTAAAGGTTAACGGCTCTGTCACCACTCTATTAATTACTTCCAGATTTAACTGGTCTGTATCCACCGACCCGTCGCTGTCTTTTACTGCATAATCAAGGGTGAAAATCAGATTATCGACCGGATTAGCGTCTTGGTCAGTATCGACATTATAGTGACGCAAAGTCTCATATAATGTTGCGGTATAAGATAGACTAGTTGGGTCTATAGCAATGCTAAACGCCACATTATTATTAACAGTAGGCGTACCATTACTATCCATATCCAGCACCACACTACCTTGCTTGGTTGTCGATGCGTATAGGATATTGGAGTCATCATTTAAATAACGGAAATACAGCGGTGTGCCATCACTTAAAGTGTAATCAGCGATTTGACCATCAGCAATCGTAAAGTAGATATCAGCAATATCATCCTTATTACCTGTAATTTCAAAGGCATTGTCTACCGTAACCTCATGAACACTACGTATGCCCGAACCACCAAACAGCTCATTTTCATCTAGATAAACACGTTTATCACTGACAATCGTCGGCGCAGTATCTAATACCTCAATCGTTTGAGTGGCAGTGTTAGAGATATCACCATCGGCATCTATCAAGGTATAGCTAAACGAGCCATCATCTTGAAGATTAGGCGCAGGGTCACGATTATCAATGGCTTTATTGGCTTCAAATGTCCACGTGCCATCTTGATTGACCGTCAGTAAACCTGTCGGCGTTTCGACAGCAGTACCAAAGGTAGTTGACTTAACCGATGCCCCATTTGCATCTAAATAAGTATAGTTATTAATTAATAAAGGTCTATCTGCACCAAAGTCATTGGTGACAACATTACCATCAATGACTGTGCCACTATTTTCAATAACTTGTACTGGCGCATCATTCACGGCAAGCACGCCATCATCAACAACATTAACATTAAACTGCTGGGTTGAGGTACTGTCCGTATCTTGCAGCGCATATTGAATCGGTAGCGTAAATGAGTCGGTATCATTGGCTTGATCTAACGGTGCACTCAGCGTAAAGCTAAATGATTGGCTCTTACCGCTGATATCAGATGGGTTATTTAGTTGGACAGTAAACACAGTATTACCATCAGCTGTCGCTGTTAACGTATGACCATCGTTACTAATATTATAAGAAAGTGCTTCACCGCTAGAGGTCAGGTTTAAGTCTGTTAGGCTAGCAATGGTTTCATCATCGGTAAACTGAATATCAGCAATATCATCCGCATCACGTGTAATATTCAAATTACGACGTGCAATCACAGACTCTTTGATACTGTCAGTGCCACTTGGTAAATCATCTTCACTAATGGTCACTTCTGGAATAGTAGCGGTTGGATTGGTGTCATTAATAGTGATAGCGAGGTTAGCCTTACTGGTATCACCATCGCTATCCTCTACCGTGTAGGTTATGGTATCAACCAACTGTGCATCTACTGGATGGTTTTCTTTAGCATCTGAAGTGTAAGACCAATCACCATTGGCGGATATTTGAATCTCACCATATAAAGTATCGAAACGCTCACCAAAACGATCTGAGCCGATGGTTACGACTTGATTATTCTCATCAGTATAGGTAAATTCAGTGATGGTCAGTCCACCAGAACCACTGTCATCATTAGCAAGTAAATTATCATTTTGTGATGAATTATATGTACTTTTGATAGTTTCGCCACCTTCATCGATATCTGTCGCATCATCAACCGCTTGAGGGGTTGCATTGACAGAAATCACTGTTGTGGCTGTGTTGCTTATTTCACCATGCTCATCTTTAACGGTGACTTCAATGATACGAGCAATTTCTCTAGGTGAGCTTGATGTATTCTTAAACAATATCGCTTGAATGGCATTTTGATAATCAGCAGTACTGGCATTCCCTGTTAACTCAATCACCGAATCGCCGAGACGGGTTATTCTAATATCCGCATTATTTATATTGCTGGTATCTAATAAATCACCCAGTTGCGGATTGGTTATGTTAATAATAGCTTTAGAAATCAAATCGGCAGTAGGTGTTTTATCAATATCTAATACAGCCGTTCCAGAGCTAATAGCAACCCCATTGTCCCCTTCATTAAACGTAGTACTATAACCCGTGTTTGCGTCTATAGTGCCATTGGTGCTACTTAAGTCTAATTTAGGCGCGTCGTTGGTACCGTATATTGTAAAATTAATATTGGCTGATTCACCTGTACTCAATTGATAACTCAATGTTCGAGTAATTGATTCACCCTGAGCCAAAGACTGAACTTCAGCATCATCGTTGTTAAGATTAACCGTGTAGGTTCCATCGGCGTTTATAATCATATCGCCAAGGTTATTATTAAAGCTTAAAGGAACAACCGTGGTGCCTGAAGAAATCTCGTCGTTATCCAGTACATTGCCCGATACAGTTAATATATCGTCTTCAATTAACGTGATATTTTCAGCTTTAGGGCTGTTGTCATCGATAATCTCACCGGTAACGCTGTCTTTATTGTCCATGCGTACGCGCTCAAAACCAGCACTAGACTCAACAGATGCAGTCAGCACATAGCTTTCACGACCTTCTACTAAAGTATCATCAGTAACCGTATTAATAACGGTTATGGTGTTACCCGTCGACGCGTTAAATACCGCTGTCGTCTGCAAGCCACTTTGATAATCTACATTGCTGGTTGTATTAGATGAATAATCCAGATTGACAGTAACCGTTTGCCCATCTGCTAATATGACAGGCTCCCCTTCACTATCGACTAGCTCAAGCGTGTGTTGCAACTGAGCGCCATCGGCTTCTGTCACTGTCGCGTTTTTGCTAAGTCGTACATACACAGTATCAATCGCAGTGTTAGCGACGTCATCAATAATGGTTGTCGTCGTACTGTCATTGGTACCAATGTCGAACTGCTCAAAGCTATTAGCACCCAATGACGTTATTTGAACCGTATAATCCTCATCGCTTTCAGCTAAGTAGTCATCAGTCGTTTGCACCGTGAATGAGGCACGAGAAGCGCCTGCAGGAATGGTAATATCGATTGTTTGATTATTACTAAACTCGGTATCTTCGTCTTGAGTAGAGACATTGTTATAGGTCACAGTAACCACTGTATCTGTAGTAGCGACAACAGCATTACCTGCGTCATCTACCAGACGTACGGTATATTCAGCAACTTCACCTTCAGTTACCTTAGGGTCGCCACTGATGACCGCATAAGTGATATCGGTAACAGGCGCAACCACAATCTCAACGGTAGCAGGTGTGGATACGGCCCCATCGTCATCGGTGGTGCTAAATTGAATGTCGCTGACTGCGCCATTAAAGTTAGGGGCTGGAGTGAACTTAACCGTGGTCATCTCAGTGGTGCTAAGCACAGTGCTTGGCGTTACTTCAACCGTTTGTCCGTCATCACGTAGATAAGTTAGAACACCTTGATTGACAGGCGGTATTTGTAGCACGGTCACGCTCACCACGGTGCCATCGATATCGGCGCCTATAAGCGGTACGGCAACCGCCGTATCCTCATCGGTAGTCAGGGATTTATCATCCGCTGTTGGCGGGGTGTTCACATCGGTCATGGTGATGGTCACCGTCGCTGTATCTGTGAGGCCATCGTTGTCTGTCGCCGTAAATTCAATTGGCGCAATATCACCATTGAAGTTAGCCGCTGGGGTAAAGGTAACGGTTTTAGCCTTGTCCGCTGTAAGCGGTTCACCGGCAACCACCGGCTGCTGGTTACCACCGGCATCTGTGAAACTCAGCACGCCTTGCTCGGCAGGTGGCAGCTGGCTAATGGTAATGCTGTCAATGGTGCCATCCACATCGCTGGCAATTAAAGGCACTGATACTGGTGTGCCCTCAGGGGTACTCACCGCGGCATCAACCGCCACTGGCGCATCGTTGATGTCATTGACCACAATTTCAACGGTGGCAGGGGTTGATACGGCCCCATCGTCATCGATGGTGTTAAATTGAATGTCGCTGACTTGACCGTTGTAATTTGGCGCAGGCGTAAACATAACGGTTTTAGATTCCGCCAAGGTCAGTACGGTGTTTGCTGTGACAACCACGCTGTTGCCATTATCATCGGTGTAAGTAAGCTCACCTTGATTAGCAGGCGGTATTTGTAGAACCGTCACGCTCACTACGGTGCCATCGATATCAGCGCCGGTAAGCGGTACGGCAACCGCCGTATCCTCATCGGTAGTCAGGGATTTGTTATCCGCTGTTGGCGGCGTATTAACATCAGTGACGTCAATAGTCACTGTCGCCTCATCTGACGTCAAGGCATTGGCCCCTTCATCATCCGTCGCCGTAAAGGTAACAGGTACAGGTGTACCGTGATAGTTTAAAGCTGGGGTAAACATCACCGTCTGTGCTTCAGCGTAGCTTAATTGGTCGTCCGCACTGATGGTTTCCGTATTACCTGTGTCGTCTGCCACATAGGTCAATACGCCCTCATCAGTCGCATCTGGTATGGCTTTAATCGTGATGGTTGCAATATCGCTATCAATATCAGTGGCAAGCAAAGGCACAGCAACAGCCGTGTTCTCGGCCGTACTGACTGTCGCATCGGTGGCCACTGGCGCATCATTAACGGCATCTACCACAATCTCAATCGTGGCAGGTTTTGATACTGCCCCATCGTCATCGGTGGTACTAAACTGAATATCACTGACTTGACCGTTATAATTTAGCGCAGGCGTAAATATAACCGTTGCAGATTCAGCCAATGTTAAAACGGTGTTTGCTGTGACAACCACGCTGTTGCCATTATCATCGGTGTAAGTTAGAACGCCCTGATTGGCAGGCGGTACTTGTAGAACCGTCACGCTCACTACGGTGCCATCGATATCAGCGCCGGTAAGCGGTACGGCAACCGCCGTATCCTCATCGGTAGTCAGGGATTTGTTATCCGCTGTTGGCGGCGTATTAACATCAGTGACGTCAATAGTCACTGTCGCCTCATCTGACGTCAAGGCATTGGCCCCTTCATCATCCGTCGCCGTAAAGGTAACAGGTACAGGTGTACCGTGATAGTTTAAAGCTGGGGTAAACATCACCGTCTGTGCTTCAGCGTAGCTTAATTGGTCGTCCGCACTGATGGTTTCCGTATTACCTGTGTCGTCTGCCACATAGGTCAATACACCCTCATCAGTCGCATCTGGTATGGCTTTAATCGTGATGGTTGCAATATCGCTATCAATATCAGTGGCAAGCAAAGGCACAGCAACAGCCGTGTTCTCGGCCGTACTGACTGTCGCATCGGTGGCCACTGGCGCATCGTTGATGTCATTGACCACAATCTCAACGGTGGCAGGGGTGGATACGGCCCCATCGTCATCGGTGGTGCTAAATTGAATGTCGCTGACTTGACCGTTGTAATTTGGCGCAGGCGTAAACATCACGGTTTCAGATTCCGCTAATGTTAGTACGGTGTTTTCTGTGACAACCACGCTGTTGCCATTATCATCGGTGTAAGTAAGCTCACCTTGATTGACCGGCGGTATTTGTAGCACGGTCACGCTCACCACGGTGCCATCGATATCAGCGCCTATAAGCGGTACGGCAACCGCCGTATCCTCATCGGTAGTCAGCGATGTGTCATCCGCTGTTGGCGGGGTGTTCACATCGGTCATGGTGATGGTCACTGTCGCCTCATCTGACGTCAAGGCATTGGCCCCTTCATCATCCGTCGCCGTAAAGGTAACAGGTACAGGTGTACCGTGATAGTTTAAAGCTGGGGTAAACATCACCGTCTGTGCTTCAGCGTAGCTTAATTGGTCGTCCGCACTGATGGTTTCCGTATTACCTGTGTCGTCTGCCACATAGGTCAATACGCCCTCATCAGTCGCATCTGGTATGGCTTTAATCGTGATGGTTGCAATATCGCTATCAATATCAGTGGCAAGCAAAGGCACAGCAACAGCCGTGTTCTCGGCCGTACTGACTGTCGCATCGGTGGCCACTGGCGCATCGTTGATGTCATTGACCACAATCTCAACGGTGGCAGGGGTGGATACGGCCCCATCGTCATCGGTGGTGCTAAATTGAATGTCGCTGACTTGACCGTTGTAATTTGGCGCAGGCGTAAACATCACGGTTTCAGATTCCGCCAAGGTCAGTACGGTGTTTGCTGTGACAACCACGCTGTTGCCATTATCATCGGTGTAAGTAAGCTCACCTTGATTAGCAGGCGGTACTTGTAGCACGGTCACGCTCACCACGGTGCCATCGATATCAGCGCCGATAAGCGGTACGGCAACCGCCGTATCCTCATCGGTAGTCAGGGATTTATCATCCGCTGTTGGCGGGGTGTTCACATCGGTCATGGTGATGGTCACCGTCGCCGTATCTGTGAGGCCATCGTTGTCTGTCGCCGTAAATTCAATTGGCGCTATATCAGCGTTGAAGTTAGCCGCTGGGGTAAAGGTAACGGTTTTAGCCTCGTCCGCTGTAAGCGGTTCACCAGCAACCACCGGCTGCTGGTTACCACTGGCATCTGTGAAACTCAGCACGCCTTGCTCGGCAGGTGGTAGCTGGTTAATGGTAATGCTGTCAATGGTGCCATCAACATCGCTGGCAATTAAAGGGACTGATACGGGTGTGCCCTCAAGGGTACTCACCGCGGCATCAACCGCCACTGGCGCATCGTTGATGTCATTGACCACAATCTCAACGGTGGCAGGGGTGGATACGGCCCCATCGTCATCGGTGGTGTTAAATTGAATGTCGCTGACCTGGCCGTTGTAATTTGGCGCAGGCGCAAACATCACGGTTTCAGATTCCGCCAAGGTCAGTACGGTGTTTGCTGTGACAACCACGCTGTTGCCATTATCATCGGTGTAAGTAAGCGCACCCTGATTGGCAGGCGGTACTTGTAGCACGGTCACGCTCACCACGGTGCCATCGATATCAGCGCCTATAAGCGGTACGGCAACCGCCGTATCCTCATCGGTAGTCAGCGATGTGTCATCCGCTGTTGGCGGGGTGTTCACATCGGTCATGCTGATGGTCACCGTCGCCGTATCTGTGAGGCCATCGTTGTCTGTCGCCGTAAATTCGATTGGCGCAATAGCAGCGTTGAAGTTAGCTGCTGGGGTAAAGGTAACGGTTTTAGCCTCCTCCGCTGTGAGCGGTTCACCAGCAACCACCGGCTGCTGGTTACCACTGGCATCTGTGAAACTCAGCACGCCTTGCTCGGCAGGCGGTAGCTGGTTAATGGTAATGCTGTCAATGGTGCCATCCACATCGCTGGCAATGAAAGGCACTAATACCGCTGTGCCCTCAGGGGTACTCACCGCGGCATCAACCGCCACTGGCGCATCGTTGATGTCATTGACCACAATCTCAATCGTGGCAGGTGTGGATACGGCCCCATCGTCATCGGTGGTGTTAAATTGAATGTCGCTGACTTGACCGTTGTAATTTGGCGCAGGCGTAAACATCACGGTTTCAGATTCCGCTAATGTTAGTACGGTGTTTGCTGTGACAACCACGCTGTTGCCATTATCATCGGTGTAAGTAAGCTCACCTTGATTGACCGGCGGTACTTGTAGCACGGTCACGCTCACCACGGTGCCATCGATATCAGCGCCGATAAGCGGTACGGCAACCGCCGTATCCTCATCGGTAGTCAGGGATTTATCATCCGCTGTTGGCGGGGTGTTCACATCGGTCATGGTGATGGTCACCGTCGCCGTATCTGTGAGGCCATCGTTGTCTGTCGCCGTAAATTCAATTGGCGCTATATCAGCGTTGAAGTTAGCCGCTGGGGTAAAGGTAACGGTTTTAGCCTCGTCCGCTGTAAGCGGTTCACCAGCAACCACCGGCTGCTGGTTACCACTGGCATCTGTGAAACTCAGCACGCCTTGCTCGGCAGGTGGTAGCTGGTTAATGGTAATGCTGTCAATGGTGCCATCAACATCGCTGGCAATGAAAGGGACTGATACGGGTGTGCCCTCAAGGGTACTCACCGCGGCATCAACCGCCACTGGCGCATCGTTGATGTCATTGACCACAATCTCAACCGTGGCAGGGGTGGATACGGCCCCATCGTCATCGGTGGTGTTAAATTGAATGTCGCTGACTGCGCCATTAAAGTTAGGTGCTGGAGTGAACTTAACCGTTGTCATCTCAGTGGTGCTAAGCACAGTGCTTGGCGTTACTTCAACCGTTTGTCCGTCATCACGTAGATAAGTTAGAACACCCTGATTGGCAGGCGGTACTTGTAGCACGGTCACGCTCACCACGGTGCCATCGATATCAGCGCCTATAAGCGGTACGGCAACCGCCGTATCCTCATCGGTAGTCAGCGATTTATCATCCGCTGTTGGCGGGGTGTTCACATCGGTCATGCTGATGGTCACCGTCGCCGTATCTGTGAGGCCATCGTTGTCTGTCGCCGTAAATTCAATTGGCGCTATAGCAGCGTTAAAGTTAGCTGCTGGGGTAAAGCGAACGGTTTTAGCCTCGTCCGCTGTAAGCGGTTCACCGGCAACCACCGGCTGCTCGTTACCACCGGCATCTGTGAAACTCAGCACGCCTTGCTCGGCAGGTGGTAGCTGGTTAATGGTAATGCTGTCAATGGTGCCATCAACATCGCTGGCAATTAAAGGGACTGATACGGGTGTGCCCTCAAGGGTACTCACCGCGGCATCAACCGCCACTGGCGCATCGTTGATGTCATTGACCACAATCTCAACGGTGGCAGGTGTGGATACGGCCCCATCGTCATCGGTGGTGTTAAATTGAATGTCGCTGACTTGACCGTTGTAATTTGGCGCAGGCGTAAACATCACGGTTTCAGATTCCGCTAATGTTAGTACGGTGTTTGCTGTGACAACCACGCTGTTGCCATTATCATCGGTGTAAGTAAGCTCACCTTGATTGACCGGCGGTATTTGTAGCACGGTCACGCTCACCACGGTGCCATCGATATCAGCGCCTATAAGCGGTACGGCAACCGCCGTATCCTCATCGGTAGTCAGGGATTTATCATCCGCTGTTGGCGGGGTGTTCACATCGGTCATGCTGATGGTCACCGTCGCTGTATCTGTGAGGCCATCGTTGTCTGTCGCCGTAAATTCAATTGGCGCAATAGCAGCGTTGAAGTTAGCTGCTGGGGTAAAGGTAACGGTTTTAGCCTCCTCCGCTGTGAGCGGTTCACCAGCAACCACCGGCTGCTGGTTACCACTGGCATCTGTGAAACTCAGCACGCCTTGCTCGGCAGGCGGTAGCTGGTTAATGGTAATGCTGTCAATGGTGCCATCCACATCGCTGGCAATTAAAGGGACTGATACGGGTGTGCCCTCAAGGGTACTCACCGCGGCATCAACCGCCACTGGCGCATCGTTGATGTCATTGACCACAATCTCAACGGTGGCAGGGGTGGATACGGCCCCATCGTCATCGGTGGTGTTAAATTGAATGTCGCTGACCTGGCCGTTGTAATTTGGCGCAGGCGCAAACATCACGGTTTCAGATTCCGCCAAGGTCAGTACGGTGTTTGCTGTGACAACCACGCTGTTGCCATTATCATCGGTGTAAGTAAGCGCACCCTGATTGGCAGGCGGTACTTGTAGCACGGTCACGCTCACCACGGTGCCATCGATATCAGCGCCTATAAGCGGTACGGCAACCGCCGTATCCTCATCGGTAGTCAGGGATTTATCATCCGCTGTTGGCGGGGTGTTCACATCGGTCATGCTGATGGTCACCGTCGCCGTATCTGTGAGGCCATCGTTGTCTGTCGCCGTAAATTCAATTGGCGCTATAGCAGCGTTAAAGTTAGCTGCTGGGGTAAAGCGAACGGTTTTAGCCTCGTCCGCTGTAAGCGGTTCACCGGCAACCACCGGCTGCTCGTTACCACCGGCATCTGTGAAACTCAGCACGCCTTGCTCGGCAGGTGGTAGCTGGTTAATGGTAATGCTGTCAATGGTGCCATCAACATCGCTGGCAATTAAAGGGACTGATACGGGTGTGCCCTCAAGGGTACTCACCGCGGCATCAACCGCCACTGGCGCATCGTTGATGTCATTGACCACAATCTCAACGGTGGCAGGGGTGGATACGGCCCCATCGTCATCGGTGGTGCTAAATTGAATGTCGCTGACTTGACCGTTGTAATTTGGCGCAGGCGTAAACATCACGGTTTCAGATTCCGCCAAGGTCAGTACGGTGTTTGCTGTGACAACCACGCTGTTGCCATTATCATCGGTGTAAGTAAGCTCACCTTGATTGGCAGGCGGTACTTGTAGCACGGTCACGCTCACCACGGTGCCATCGATATCAGCGCCTATAAGCGGTACGGCAACCGCCGTATCCTCATCGGTAGTCAGGGATTTATCATCCGCTATTGGCGGGGTGTTCACATCGGTCATGCTGATGGTCACCGTCGCCGTATCTGTGAGGCCATCGTTGTCTGTCGCCGTAAATTCAATTGGCGCTATATCAGCGTTGAAGTTAGCCGCTGGGGTAAAGGTAACGGTTTTAGCCTCGTCCGCTGTAAGCGGTTCACCGGCAACCACCGGCTGCTGGTTACCACTGGCATCTGTGAAACTCAGCACGCCTTGCTCGGCAGGTGGTAGCTGGTCAATAGCAATGCTGTCAATGGTGCCATCCACATCGCTGGCAATGAAAGGGACTGATACGGGTGTGCCCTCAGGGGTACTCACCGCGGCATCAACCGCCACTGGCGCATCGTTGATGTCATTGACCACAATCTCAACCGTGGCAGGGGTGGATACGGCCCCATCGTCATCGGTGGTGTTAAATTGAATGTCGCTGACTGCGCCATTAAAGTTAGGTGCTGGAGTGAACTTAACCGTTGTCATCTCAGTGGTGCTAAGCACAGTGCTTGGCGTTACTTCAACCGTTTGTCCGTCATCACGTAGATAAGTTAGAACACCCTGATTGGCAGGCGGTACTTGTAGCACGGTCACGCTCACCACGGTGCCATCGATATCAGCGCCTATAAGCGGTACGGCAACCGCCGTATCCTCATCGGTAGTCAGGGATTTATCATCCGCTGTTGGCGGGGTGTTCACATCGGTCATGCTGATGGTCACCGTCGCCGTATCTGTGAGGCCATCGTTGTCTGTCGCCGTAAATTCAATTGGCGCTATAGCAGCGTTGAAGTTAGCTGCTGGGGTAAAGCGAACGGTTTTAGCCTCGTCCGCTGTAAGCGGTTCACCGGCAACCACCGGCTGCTCGTTACCACCGGCATCTGTGAAACTCAGCACGCCTTGCTCGGCAGGTGGTAGCTGGTTAATGGTAATGCTGTCAATGGTGCCATCAACATCGCTGGCAATTAAAGGGACTGATACGGGTGTGCCCTCAAGGGTACTCACCGCGGCATCAACCGCCACTGGCGCATCGTTGATGTCATTGACCACAATCTCAACGGTGGCAGGGGTGGATACGGCCCCATCGTCATCGGTGGTGCTAAATTGAATGTCGCTGACTTGACCGTTGTAATTTGGCGCAGGCGTAAACATCACGGTTTCAGATTCCGCTAATGTTAGTACGGTGTTTGCTGTGACAACCACGCTGTTGCCATTATCATCGGTGTAAGTAAGCTCACCTTGATTGACCGGCGGTATTTGTAGCACGGTCACGCTCACCACGGTGCCATCGATATCAGCGCCTATAAGCGGTACGGCAACCGCCGTATCCTCATCGGTAGTCAGCGATGTGTCATCCGCTGTTGGCGGGGTGTTCACATCGGTCATGGTGATGGTCACCGTCGCTGTATCTGTGAGGCCATCGTTGTCTGTCGCCGTAAATTCAATTGGCGCAATAGCAGCGTTGAAGTTAGCTGCTGGGGTAAAGGTAACGGTTTTAGCCTCGTCCGCTGTAAGCGGTTCACCGGCAACCACCGGCTGCTGGTTACCACTGGCATCTGTGAAACTCAGCACGCCTTGATCGGCAGGCGGCAGCTGGTTAATGGTAATGCTGTCAATGGTGCCATCCACATCGCTGGCAATGAAAGGGACTAATACCGCTGTGCCCTCAGGGGTACTCACCGCGGCATCAACCGCCACTGGCGTATCGTTGATGTCATTGACCACAATCTCAACGGTGGCAGGGGTGGATACGGCCCCATCGTCATCGGTGGTGTTAAATTGAATGTCGCTGACTTGACCGTTGTAATTTGGCGCAGGCGTAAACATCACGGTTTCAGATTCCGCCAAGGTCAGTACGGTGTTTGCTGTGACAACCACGCTGTTGCCATTATCATCGGTGTAAGTAAGCTCACCTTGATTGACCGGCGGTATTTGTAGCACGGTCACGCTCACCACGGTGCCATCGATATCAGCGCCTATAAGCGGTACGGCAACCGCCGTATCTTCATCGGTAGTCAGGGATGTGTCATCCGCTGTTGGCGGGGTGTTCACATCGGTCATGGTGATGGTCACCGTCGCCGTATCTGTGAGGCCATCGTTGTCTGTCGCCGTAAATTCAATTGGCGCAATAGCAGCGTTGAAGTTAGCCGCTGGGGTAAAGGTAACGGTTTTAGCCTCCTCCGCTGTAAGCGGTTCACCGGCAACCACCGGCTGCTCGTTACCACTGGCATCTGTGAAACTCAGCACGCCTTGCTCGGCAGGCGGCAGCTGGTTAATAGTAATGCTGTCAATGGTGCCATCCACATCGCTGGCAATGAAAGGCACTAATACCGCTGTGCCCTCAAGGGTACTCACCGCGGCATCAACCGCCACTGGCGCATCGTTGATGTCATTGACCACAATCTCAATGGTGGCAGGTGTGGATACGGCCCCATCGTCATCGGTGGTGCTAAACTGAATGTCGCTGACTGCGCCATTAAAGTTAGGGGCTGGAGTGAACTTAACCGTGGTCATCTCAGTGGTGCTAAGCACAGTGCTTGGCGTTACTTCAACCGTTTGTCCGTCATCACGTAGATAAGTTAGAACACCTTGATTAGCAGGCGGTACTTGTAGCACGGTCACGCTCACCACGGTGCCATCGATATCAGCGCCTATAAGCGGTACGGCAACCGCCGTATCCTCATCGGTAGTCAGGGATTTATCATCCGCTGTTGGCGGGGTGTTCACATCGGTCATGGTGATGGTCACCGTCGCCGTATCTGTGAGGCCATCGTTGTCTGTCGCCGTAAATTCAATTGGCGCTATATCAGCGTTGAAGTTAGCCGCTGGGGTAAAGGTAACGGTTTTAGCCTCGTCCGCTGTAAGCGGTTCACCGGCAACCACCGGCTGCTGGTTACCACTGGCATCTGTGAAACTCAGCACGCCTTGCTCGGCAGGTGGTAGCTGGTCAATAGCAATGCTGTCAATGGTGCCATCCACATCGCTGGCAATGAAAGGGACTGATACGGGTGTGCCCTCAGGGGTACTCACCGCGGCATCAACCGCCACTGGCGCATCGTTGATGTCATTGACCACAATCTCAACCGTGGCAGGGGTGGATACGGCCCCATCGTCATCGGTGGTGCTAAATTGAATGTCGCTGACTTGACCGTTGTAATTTGGCGCAGGCGTAAACATCACGGTTTCAGATTCCGCTAATGTTAGTACGGTGTTTGCTGTGACAACCACGCTGTTGCCATTATCATCGGTGTAAGTAAGCTCACCTTGATTGACCGGCGGTATTTGTAGCACGGTCACGCTCACCACGGTGCCATCGATATCAGCGCCTATAAGCGGTACGGCAACCGCCGTATCCTCATCGGTAGTCAGCGATGTGTCATCCGCTGTTGGCGGGGTGTTCACATCGGTCATGGTGATGGTCACCGTCGCTGTATCTGTGAGGCCATCGTTGTCTGTCGCCGTAAATTCAATTGGCGCAATAGCAGCGTTGAAGTTAGCTGCTGGGGTAAAGGTAACGGTTTTAGCCTCGTCCGCTGTAAGCGGTTCACCGGCAACCACCGGCTGCTGGTTACCACTGGCATCTGTGAAACTCAGCACGCCTTGATCGGCAGGCGGCAGCTGGTTAATGGTAATGCTGTCAATGGTGCCATCCACATCGCTGGCAATGAAAGGGACTAATACCGCTGTGCCCTCAGGGGTACTCACCGCGGCATCAACCGCCACTGGCGTATCGTTGATGTCATTGACCACAATCTCAACGGTGGCAGGGGTGGATACGGCCCCATCGTCATCGGTGGTGTTAAATTGAATGTCGCTGACTTGACCGTTGTAATTTGGCGCAGGCGTAAACATCACGGTTTCAGATTCCGCCAAGGTCAGTACGGTGTTTGCTGTGACAACCACGCTGTTGCCATTATCATCGGTGTAAGTAAGCTCACCTTGATTGACCGGCGGTATTTGTAGCACGGTCACGCTCACCACGGTGCCATCGATATCAGCGCCTATAAGCGGTACGGCAACCGCCGTATCTTCATCGGTAGTCAGGGATGTGTCATCCGCTGTTGGCGGGGTGTTCACATCGGTCATGGTGATGGTCACCGTCGCCGTATCTGTGAGGCCATCGTTGTCTGTCGCCGTAAATTCAATTGGCGCAATAGCAGCGTTGAAGTTAGCCGCTGGGGTAAAGGTAACGGTTTTAGCCTCCTCCGCTGTAAGCGGTTCACCGGCAACCACCGGCTGCTCGTTACCACTGGCATCTGTGAAACTCAGCACGCCTTGCTCGGCAGGCGGCAGCTGGTTAATAGTAATGCTGTCAATGGTGCCATCCACATCGCTGGCAATGAAAGGCACTAATACCGCTGTGCCCTCAAGGGTACTCACCGCGGCATCAACCGCCACTGGCGCATCGTTGATGTCATTGACCACAATCTCAATGGTGGCAGGTGTGGATACGGCCCCATCGTCATCGGTGGTGCTAAACTGAATGTCGCTGACTGCGCCATTAAAGTTAGGGGCTGGAGTGAACTTAACCGTGGTCATCTCAGTGGTGCTAAGCACAGTGCTTGGCGTTACTTCAACCGTTTGTCCGTCATCACGTAGATAAGTTAGAACACCTTGATTAGCAGGCGGTACTTGTAGCACGGTCACGCTCACCACGGTGCCATCGATATCAGCGCCTATAAGCGGTACGGCAACCGCCGTATCCTCATCGGTAGTCAGGGATTTATCATCCGCTGTTGGCGGGGTGTTCACATCGGTCATGGTGATGGTCACCGTCGCCGTATCTGTGAGGCCATCGTTGTCTGTCGCCGTAAATTCAATTGGCGCTATATCAGCGTTGAAGTTAGCCGCTGGGGTAAAGGTAACGGTTTTAGCCTCGTCCGCTGTAAGCGGTTCACCGGCAACCACCGGCTGCTGGTTACCACTGGCATCTGTGAAACTCAGCACGCCTTGCTCGGCAGGTGGTAGCTGGTCAATAGCAATGCTGTCAATGGTGCCATCCACATCGCTGGCAAT
The DNA here is from genome assembly GCF_057396205.2 of Psychrobacter sp. CX14. Taxonomy (NCBI): domain Bacteria; kingdom Pseudomonadati; phylum Pseudomonadota; class Gammaproteobacteria; order Moraxellales; family Moraxellaceae; genus Psychrobacter; species Psychrobacter sp. CX14. The sequence goes on from NZ_CM183187.1 coordinate 2,114,951, forward strand.
GAAAGGGACTGATACGGGTGTGCCCTCAGGGGTACTCACCGCGGCATCAACCGCCACTGGCGCATCGTTGATGTCATTGACCACAATCTCAACCGTGGCAGGGGTGGATACGGCCCCATCGTCATCGGTGGTGTTAAATTGAATGTCGCTGACTGCGCCATTAAAGTTAGGTGCTGGAGTGAACTTAACCGTTGTCATCTCAGTGGTGCTAAGCACAGTGCTTGGCGTTACTTCAACCGTTTGTCCGTCATCACGTAGATAAGTTAGAACACCCTGATTGGCAGGCGGTACTTGTAGCACGGTCACGCTCACCACGGTGCCATCGATATCAGCGCCTATAAGCGGTACGGCAACCGCCGTATCCTCATCGGTAGTCAGGGATTTATCATCCGCTGTTGGCGGGGTGTTCACATCGGTCATGCTGATGGTCACCGTCGCCGTATCTGTGAGGCCATCGTTGTCTGTCGCCGTAAATTCAATTGGCGCTATAGCAGCGTTGAAGTTAGCTGCTGGGGTAAAGCGAACGGTTTTAGCCTCGTCCGCTGTAAGCGGTTCACCGGCAACCACCGGCTGCTCGTTACCACCGGCATCTGTGAAACTCAGCACGCCTTGCTCGGCAGGTGGTAGCTGGTTAATGGTAATGCTGTCAATGGTGCCATCAACATCGCTGGCAATTAAAGGGACTGATACGGGTGTGCCCTCAAGGGTACTCACCGCGGCATCAACCGCCACTGGCGCATCGTTGATGTCATTGACCACAATCTCAACGGTGGCAGGGGTGGATACGGCCCCATCGTCATCGGTGGTGCTAAATTGAATGTCGCTGACTTGACCGTTGTAATTTGGCGCAGGCGTAAACATCACGGTTTCAGATTCCGCTAATGTTAGTACGGTGTTTGCTGTGACAACCACGCTGTTGCCATTATCATCGGTGTAAGTAAGCTCACCTTGATTGACCGGCGGTATTTGTAGCACGGTCACGCTCACCACGGTGCCATCGATATCAGCGCCTATAAGCGGTACGGCAACCGCCGTATCCTCATCGGTAGTCAGCGATGTGTCATCCGCTGTTGGCGGGGTGTTCACATCGGTCATGGTGATGGTCACCGTCGCTGTATCTGTGAGGCCATCGTTGTCTGTCGCCGTAAATTCAATTGGCGCAATAGCAGCGTTGAAGTTAGCTGCTGGGGTAAAGGTAACGGTTTTAGCCTCGTCCGCTGTAAGCGGTTCACCGGCAACCACCGGCTGCTGGTTACCACTGGCATCTGTGAAACTCAGCACGCCTTGATCGGCAGGCGGCAGCTGGTTAATGGTAATGCTGTCAATGGTGCCATCCACATCGCTGGCAATGAAAGGGACTAATACCGCTGTGCCCTCAGGGGTACTCACCGCGGCATCAACCGCCACTGGCGTATCGTTGATGTCATTGACCACAATCTCAACGGTGGCAGGGGTGGATACGGCTCCATCGTCATCGGTGGTGCTAAATTGAATGTCGCTGACTGCGCCATTAAAGTTAGGGGCTGGAGTGAACTTAACCGTGGTCATCTCAGTGGTGCTAAGCACAGTGCTTGGCGTTACTTCAACCGTTTGTCCGTCATCACGTAGATAAGTTAGAACACCTTGATTGACAGGCGGTATTTGTAGCACGGTCACGCTTACCACGGTGCCATCGATATCAGCGCCTATAAGCGGTACGGCAACCGCCGTATCCTCATCGGTAGTCAGGGATGTATCATCCGCTGTTGGCGGGGTGTTCACATCGGTCACATTAATATATACAGTGGCAGTGTCTTTACCACCTGTGCCATCTGTAACGGTATAGGTGATTGTCGTTGGACCATTAAAATTAGTATTCGGTATAAAATTTAGAGTACCATCTGCATTAATGGTAACGTCACCGTCAGGACTACTCGCCTCAACAATGTTTAATTGCAGACCGTTCGGACTTTTATCATTAGACAACACATTGAGATTTGATAATACTGTATTTTCAGCGACCGAAGCGTAAGGGCTAGCGGCACTACCGTCATCAATGGCGTCAATAGGCAAACTATTACGGTCACCTCCCCCACTATTGCTATCTACTGCAGCAATAATACCGCCTGCCAACAACAAGCTTCCTGCCCCTACTACCCACCAAGGTAGACCCGAAGTGGTCATTTGCACCCAAAACGGCTCAATCATATGTTCACCGCCAAGCGCTTGACCCTCAATATTGCCTACTGCTAGCTGAGTCACATAATCAACAACTTCACCAGTATCTGGAATATAATAGTAATAGTAATTATCTTCTGCTAAACCGATTAAAGCCTGCTCTTCATGATTATAGAAATCTTTTATGATTAAATCAGTTTCGTCCGCCTTTTCATTAAAGGCAATGTGCAAATCGTCATCAATGCGCTTAGTAATAATATGGTGCGGCGCTAACTGAGTTTGTTGGTTTATAAATTCATAATTTATTTTTGATTGCCCTTCAATGACCGTCGGCTGACCCTCTGCAATAGTAATATTAAATGTTTTAATTTTTGCGCTACTATCGATCAACTTTACTAAAATAGTGTTCATAACTCGGTCCTTGATGACTATCATTTATATCTCTAATATTTTAAAAAAAATTAACTGCTCTTTTGAGTATACCACTTATAGCAATGAAGCATTCTGTTTGTCAATCGCTAAATTATGTAATAACTATTAAGTCAGTATTTATAATCAACACCATTAAAATGACCGTTTCATGATTTTTTGTCTATCAATCTTGTAATAAGCTAGTCAAGATTTTGATTATAAAAGACTCTCTTACTTTTTGTAAGAGAGTCCTTTTAACATCAATATTTTATAAGCCGATTTATTTAAAATTTATAAGTAACTTCGACCTAAAAAACCAGAAGCTCATCACCCTCACGCCATGGCTGATATTTAGTCATAGCTTTTACAAAGATCGGATGCTCAAGCCAGTGGGTTAGCCATCGTTGCACATTAGGATAAGGTAGGCTATAAAAAGTCTCTCGATCAACGTGTGCAAACTGACGTACAAACGGCATGATACCGATGTCAGCCAAGCTTATGCTTTTGCTTAATATATAAGTATTCTGAGTCAGCAGGCTCTCTAACTGCTGTAAAAACACCTCTCCTTTTTGTCGATATTGCTCTTGTGTCATCTCTAGATGACGATCCGCATATTTATAACGATCTAGCCAATATTTAAACTCATTGTCGTTTTTATCAATAAGCGCATTGGCATGGTCTAAAGTATTCTGAGCCAGCAGTTGTTTCGGGTCATTTTGACTTAGCGCCCACACCATAATGTCACGGCTTTCATCAATGACCCTGTCATCATTTAATTGCAGCACAGGCACAGTACCCTTCGGACTAATGGCCAACATTTGAGATGGCTTATCTTTTAATACTACTTCTCGAAGTGCAACCTGAGTACCTGAAAATAACAGTCCAAGGCGTGACCGTATGGCATAAGGACAGCGGCGAAAAGAATATAAAATAGGTAGGTTATCCGTCATATCTATTTACTTATTATCAGTTGTCTTAAGGACTGTCTAGTTTAACAGATTGCCGCCCGACTGACTTTTGCTCACGGTCTTAGTTTGATGTCTATTATAAAGAAGCGTTACTGACCTCTGTTATATTCTGACTCTTATCTAATATTAAACTCTCTGTTACGACATCTAGGCAAACTACCCTAGCGATACTGTTAAATCAACCTTATTGATTAAAGGCTCTCTTATAATTCTATAGTTATCTTACAAACTCATTAATAGATACCTATCTGTACTCTTAAAATAATATAAACAAAGTCCCTAGTGATTCCATACGACAAAGGCTGTCGTATAATCACTTAACTATATTGTTCTATTATCAAGTTTTAATTAGTATAAAACTATAGACTAATGATAAGGGGTTGAAAGGGTTCCATTACATCAGTCTATTTTAAGTAGTTTATTGACGAGTTTAAGAGACAAAATAACCGGTCCCGTTGAGGTATAACTTAGCCTGAAATATCTGTGCTAATTGGTGTTACGCCCTAAATCTAATTTCATAATCTCATCAAAGAGAAAGAGCATCCCCAATAAAAGCTGATCGAACTCAGAAGAGTAATCCTCATCATTAATTTTCAGCTTGGAAATGGTCTTTTCGTATTCAGTGCCTTTTCTATGTGCAACACCAGTTGATCTAACCGATTGAACTCCTCTCAGCAGACTGGATAGCGCGGATAAATTTTGAGATTCTAACCTTTCAAGAAGAATTTCCATTAATGAGATAGATTTGATCGACTTATCTATTACTTCGAGGTGATCTCTAAGTGATTTAACATTTATTGAGTCTATAGTTGCTTTTGTAAGAGCAAGTACTTGCGCATCAAATTCTGATTGCTCGTTAGTTAGCATTGATCGTATAGACTCATAAAAATGCTCATCTTTAATTGAAAGCGGTAAGAAAAGATACCACCCATATTTTTTATTCCAATATTCCTGAATATCTCTAAACTTTTGCTTGAATCTGTGCTCTGGGTTTTCTGCATCGTAGAAATTACCTAGGAAGCTCCGCTCAAAATTTGTTCTACTTATTTTTCTTTCATCGGGTATCAAATTAAAGCTTTTCCAATAAACCTGCTCCTTGCTAGGTAAATCCTGACCTAGATCACCCAAAAATACTGATACATGATTTGGTGAGTTATTGTCAAATCTCAATCTCCACACGCCTGTTCTATCTAGATACCCATCTGTAATTTTATAGTCAGAAGAACTATAGTATTTCTGCATAACTTCCTTTCGAAAAAATACAGGCGTTAAGTAATGTGGAGAATCCGGATTGGCACCGAAATAATTAGCTAATTCATCAGGGTTACAAGAAAATATTTCAGGTTCATCAGTATCCCCACCAATAATGAAACTCTGATATTCTTTCTCTTGCTCAAATGGCCATACGCCACACTTTTCCACTGTTTCACATCTAATTAGTTTTTTTCCTAATATCCTAGAAAAAGATGTGTATCCATCCGAATAAGAGTCACCCGAATAGATTGTATATGTAAGTGCCGCATCTTTTATGTCATCAGAAAAGCCCACGCTTTCATGGTAGTGCCGAGTAAGCTCAAAGTATAAGAGTAAGTTCATTTGACGGGCCGCCATAAAAGAGCGCAAGTATCGCCTTCGAATTTTTACTTCATTATGTTCGATCTTTATCACTTCAACTTCGTCACCCACTTCGTCAAAACTAATAAATGAACCACTTTCATTGTCATGGTATAAATTATGAAACAAGCGGAACTCTTCAAGTATTTCAATGTAATCTTCTTTCCTACCGTGAAAGTCACGAACCAGAACTGGCCTCAAAAAGTCATCGTCTGGATTAGTGTAGTAAGTAGTAATTTCTTCACCATCCTCGTATGACATACTAAAACCTGGCCCTCCACTACCTACCATCAAATCCCAGCTAGGCCTTTCCATTGTACGTTCTGATTTTTCTTTCTTAACAAGTGCACAATACATTGTGCCATCATGGGCTGTATTGTTGATCGGATCGCGCTTATAAACGGTGACCCAGAGTTCTTCGCCGTGCTTATTAGATAAAAAATCGATAAAGTCTTCAAAAAGGTTTTGTGACATATTTAAAAATCCTTCCTTGTTCTAAAGTAGCGTCTTATTAAGAATTTTATGGCCTCTTAGCCCAAGATGCATTTTCAAAATAGCCTAGTTCTTTTTGTATTTTATTTACTTGTTCTTCGAAATCATCATCCCATTCTGGAATGTTCACATAAACAATATCATGAGAATAACCAACTACTGACGGGCCTAGATTATCTCTGGAAATACCAACTACAATTTTGACATCGGGAAGTCGACCTCTAACAACTAAGCACCTTAACCCTAGCTCTTGAACCCGAGCTTCTCGATCACTACTTGGCCCTAAATGGAATACAAATGCTGTGTTTTGGTGTGCCAGTACTACTCTGGCAGCAATTTTCAACTCGGGTTTTTGCAAAAATTCAGAAAATGCATCGACTAGATTTGCTCGATGACCACGGGGCTGGAGAGCCATTTGGATAAGAGCATATTGGTTATCAGTTGCCTGATTTGCGCCGTATTCAAACATACCGTCTGTAAGAAGATCACCAATAAAGTGCTCTATTAGCTTATCCCAAAAATACGAATCCTTATATGACTCCTGCATGGATTTATAGTCATCAGAGTCTATGAATCCTTTAAAAACTGTATCATCAATTATTAGTAAATCAGCCTCTTCATAAGGGAATGAATGGTTATTTAATAAATAAATCGCCAGTAAGTCTTCTATTCCTCCACCATTGAAAACTATATTAGCTCTATTTATTAGAGCCTCAACTTCGGTTAAAAAACTAACAAAATCTGTAATCGTATCTAGTAGACCAAAAATTGCTCCAAGACTGAACTCATCGCAGACATGCACGATACCATTTCCTAAATCACCTGACTGTGTTGGTATTTTACGCTGTGAGCCAAGTGATACTGATACTCGATGTACGATTCGATTTTCTTTTGGAGGCAATTCGACTTGTCGGCCATCGTGCCTAGTGAATTCAACTGAAGAATTCAACCATCTTTCAGCGCCCCATATTTGAGAAGCCGATTTATCTATTGCAGCCTTAGTCCACCTTTTCCAACCTGCTTCATCCCCTGTATCTTTGTACTTAATATCTTTTACAGAAATGATGACGATGTGTTTACCACAGACAATTAAGCAATCGCAAAGCTCTTTTCCTTTTTTTCCAATCGGATTTGGATGAGTCCAAAGATTGAGAAAAGCTCTCTCACATATAGAGTTCACAAATTTTTCTGATTCAGTCAATCCTTCGGACATAACATTCTCTCTGCTTGGTAACTAACGTTCATGTTTTCAGCTGTTTCGGAGCGAGTGGAACTAGTCCAACAATGATTAGATTAAGTCTTCACCTAGCCAACTATCCGTAATAATAACTGCTGCTAATTTTCCCTTAAAAACAGTATCTTTGAAAGCGTCAATGACGTTGATTTCGAGTCCTCACTAGGGAGTTGAACCAGAGCAAACACCTGACTGGTTAGCTACGTTCAAACTTATGATGTTTTAATAACTCAAACCCAGATGGACACTCATTCATTTTATAAAGTAAATAAGAATCTATTATTCTTGAATAGTGTATTTCCAAGAATTGAAATACATCATCTGCCTCTAGCTTTTCTCCGCTGAAATTTATTCCATTAAAATGAAAATCCCATTCATGTAGTATCACCCCAGAGTCATAAAGAAAGGCTGTTTTATCTACATTATTAACAGCATATACTAAAATATACGCAACGTTATCGGTGTAAACAACATCGTTGAACCTGTTAATTTTTTTTCGAAATTTTCATATAGTCAAAAGCTAATGTCTTATGTGGCTTTGCCCTACACTTTATTATCTTATCATCTGATTCAATATGAATTTTTGCATCCCAAAATTCAGGGGAATATCTATCTTCACCAACACTAAGGTAACTGTACTCTTCTGTCTCTACGCTGATAGATTCGTAAGGCTTTAGAATCAGTGGAGGAGAGCACTTATATATTTCTAAACAATAGTTCTTATCAAGAATAGCAAATATCTTATAAATACTTAGAGGTTTATCTTTCTTATTTTGAAAGACCATATTATTTATTCTTGCTTCAGATGTACCAGCAAGTGTAATGTCATAAGTGACATTTACTTTATATCCTATTTTTCTCCAAGCGAAGAAAATAGCAAAAAAAGAAGCGGATATGGCTGCAACTGGCCTAAAATGTTGATCAATCAATTCCCAAATTATTGATAAATATTCCAATGATGTCTACTCTTTTAAAAAGAATCTATTATAAATATTAATACTGCTATAAACCATCTCAGTATATCTGAGTCAAATTTATTCAGGGTAACGACCAAGCCCGTTTACTAAATCGGTAATCCTTCATCAAATTCTTATCTCCCTGTCTGCTTAAAAAATCCAATAGATTATTAGCTGTATACTCCTTTAAACCATCTATACATCCTCCTCTAAAGCATCTACAAGGAAATCACCCAGTAGTATTTCTTTAAATGTATACGTGTTCTAAGCCTTTAGTAAAAATCATACTATGAAAGACGCAGTATTTAGTTAGAGTATGGACTAGTCTGCAATTCGCAAGTATCTTCAAAAACTAAATATTGTTCTCATAAGAAATGTTATGGTAAATATTTTCAGAGAGGAAAAGGGAATTTCCTAAAGCTGTGTAACTGCTTATAATCCATTAATAGGAAAATAAGCAATGACTAACCAAACTGACCTTAAAAAACTGGCTAGCAGCATGAACAGCTTCGATGATATCAAAGACTTTCAGAAGCAACTCATGCAATCCTTATAGGTCAAATTACAAATTATATAAAATTTCTTGAACCAACATCCATTTTATATAGTATATATTATATATATAAAAGTTTATCTCCCTCCTAAACCTTAATTTATATATCTTACATATTATTTATATAATTACTACTAGATATAACGTGTAGGTGGCTTAGAAATATTGGTGGTGAAATGTAAATAACATTCATAACTTCACCACCACATAGGTGGCTTATGAGCAGCGTTAAAAAATTGCACCGCAATTTTAGCTTTACAAGAGAAGTCTTTTAAATAGGATTTCCGAAAGTCTAACGTCCTAACACAGCTATAAAATTGAACTACTGAATAGGCCTCCTAATGATTTTACGGTGACGCTATGTTAATAACTTACACTTCAATCATTAATAAGATTTTCTAAACCTATAAATGTTACTTTTTTATATTCCTTTGTATCATAATTTGACTTAGCATAATGATTTGTTAGGATAGCAGGCCTATTTTTTGCTAGTAAATTGTGCTTCTTTATTTACTAGATATTTATAATCGGTTATACCGCTTATTTTTATTGACCTCCCCCAGTTCTTATAGTCAATTTTAGCGCCACCTTTGGCGCTTTTTTATAGCGGTTTGTCTTGTTCTAGTTGTATCGCAACGTTTTAAGCATCTTTATCAAACTCAAAATTAGCTTTTGGTGTAACCGATACCAAAGCAAGTGTTACACCTTAATTTTTATGATTTAAAGCTACTCTAATATTGATAAAGGTAGTAAATATCAGCAACTTCATGTTGCTCGAATTTTATCAACTTTACATAGGACAATATTATGAGTATACAACCTGAAAAAATTCCTAAGCCCTTGCTAGAGCGATTTCGTAAGCGCTTATATACCACCGATCACGAAGTCGGTGAAAATAACGTCGAATTTATGGGTATGGATGTGCATAACCCTGTTTTCGGTATTGCCGCCTTATTGGTTGTTGGCTTTGTGATATTTACTCTAGCCATGCCGGAGTTAGCCAACTCATGGTTAAACGGCGCTAAAGAATGGGTCGTTAACACTTTTGACTGGCTAATTGTCAGTGCCAGTAACGTGTTTGTTTTATTTTGTTTGGCTCTCATCCTCTCGCCTTATGGCAGTATTCGTATTGGCGGTATCAAGGCGACACCTGACTTTTCTCGCTTGTCTTGGTTGTCTATGCTATTTGCCGCTGGTATGGGTATTGGCTTAATGTTCTGGTCGGTCGCTGAACCGTTGGCATATGCTAGCGGCTGGTTTGGCACACCGCTTGGTGTCGAGGCCGATACACCAGAAGCGTTTAGCGCAGCCATGGGTGCAACCATGTACCACTGGGGTTTACACCCTTGGGCCATTTATGCCACCGTTGGATTATCACTTGCGCTATTTGCATTTAACTTCCGTTTCCCATTGACCTTACGCTCTGTGTTCTACCCTCTTTTTAAAGAAAAAACATGGGGGCTACCCGGTCATATCATTGATATCTTGGCAGTTTTGGCCACTATCTTTGGTCTAGCGACTTCTTTGGGTTTGGGCGCACAGCAAGCAGCCGGTGGTCTCAAATATCTGTTTGGCGTCGATATGGGCGTGAACGTCGCAGAAATGATTATCATCGGTGTGGTCAGTCTGTTAGCGACCATTTCTGTCGTTCGTGGTCTTGATGGCGGGGTCAAAGTCCTATCAAACTTTAATATGGGACTGGCATTCTTATTAATGCTGTTCGTATTTTTGGTCTCAAATCCACTACAATTAGTCGGTCAAATGTTTGTAACAGCGGCAGATTATGCCACTCACATCCTGCCTTTATCTAACCCAGTTAATCGTACCGATACCGATTTTTATCATGGCTGGACATTATTCTACTGGGCGTGGTGGATTAGTTGGTCGCCATTTGTGGGTATGTTTATCGCCCGTATCTCAAAAGGTCGTACCGTGCGTGAATTCTTAACCGCCGTTATGGTAGTGCCTACTATCGTGACCATTATTTGGATGACCGTATTTGGTCGAACTGGTTTGGATCAGTATCAAAACCAAGTGGGTGATTTGGCTGAAGGCGTGACCGATGCCTCATTAACCTTATTCCAAATGCTACATAATCTACCTTTGGGTATGATCACCTCAATCATTGCGATTGTATTGGTACTGGTGTTCTTTATCACCTCATCAGACTCAGGCTCGCTAGTGATTGATACCATCACTGCAGGCGGTAAGCTTGAAGCTCCGGTTCTACAGCGTGTATTTTGGGCGCTAGCACAAGGCTTTATTGCTATTGCCTTATTGTATGGCGGCGGTGAAGAAGCATTGACCTCACTACAATCAGGGGCTGTAAGTACCGGCCTACCGTTTACACTGGTATTATTGATGATGTGCTTTAGTTTATTCTTAGGCCTACGCCGTATTTATAAAGCGCGTGAATGGTTATTTGATGAACTAAAGAAAGACTAATGGCAACAATCATTTAAATAAGCTCTATTTGAATAAACCAGTTGATAATTAATGGATAAAATGCACTCTAAATAGTTTAGGGTGCATTTTTTAATTCTTATAAATAACGACAGTCAAGCCAGATAAAAATAACCGCTCACACCCGATTAGCGACCTCTTAACATCCTTTCTATAGCTTTATACAGCGTTAATGCCTATAATCTGTGGCCAAGTAAGCCTATTGTATAGAAAATTATTGTGTGATTTACAAGGCTTTACTGATTTATAATTTGTATGGACCGTTAGAATGAACATGACCCTCTCCTCTACCCTCAAGACCACTTTTGCCTGTCTAGCGATAACACTACCGAGCTTAGGTATGTCGGCAGTAGCGGCAACGCCAAACCAGTGGCAATTAAATATGCCTAAGACGCAGGTTAATTTCTCTGTGCCTTATCTCAAAAAATTCACCGTCCATGGTAAATTCCATGATATCAATGGCATTATTTATTATGACGAGAAGTCTCCAGAGAAGACCACCGTTCGCTTCACAGTAAAGACAGAAAGTATCGATACCGACCTCAAACCGCGTGATTTGTTTTTACGCCGTAAAGAGCTGTTAAATACCAAACAGTACCCCACCATGAAGTTTGTCTCAAAAAGCATCAAGCTAATTACGCCGCGCGAAGGCTACGTCACTGGTGACTTTACCGCATTGGGCATTACCAAGCCATTAACCGTCAAGGTGACTTTAAACGAGACTAAATCTAGAACACCGTCACTAAAATTTACCGCAACAGGTAAGATTAATCGTCAGGACTACGGCTCAACTGCCTTTCCGAATATGATTGGTAATATTATTCCTATTAATGTTTCAGGCGAGCTGATTCCTGATAAATAAAGATCTCATTAATTTTAATTGCTTAGGCTATATTAATTAGCACCAATAGCTTAATAAAAATAAAATCCATAAAAACCCGCTGCTCAGCAAACTGACAGCGGTTTTTTTGTGCACCAAAATCGATTTAAATTAAAATAAAATATCGTGTGCTCTTTAACTAATTATTAAAATGTTATATTATAACATTTCATTTAGAAAAGGAGTCTGCTATGCAAGTATTAAGCTCATTAAAGTCTGCCAAAAATCGTCATCCTGATTGCCAAGTGGTACGCCGTCGTGGCCGTGTTTTTGTTATCAATAAAACCGATGGCCGCTTTAAAGCAGTACAAGGTAAAAGCAAGAAACGCTAAGCGTTGTTTGATAACAAAAATAAAAAAGTCCGCTATGAATGCCATAGCGGACTTTTTAATGGGTTCTTTCTAATAGCTTTGAGCGGTTAATAGACTAATAAACCATATGTGCAATGGCTGAAATAATTACCAAACTAATCAAAGTACGAATCATAAAAATGATAAACAGCTCTAACACATTGAGCTTAATATTCGACTTTAAAATCAAAGCGCCAATTTCAGACATATAAATAATTTGGGTAATCGACACCGCGCCCACAACAAAGCGAGTCAATTCACTATCAATGCTCTTGCCCACCAATGCTGGCAAGTACATATCAGCAAAGCCCATCACCATTGCCGGTGCTGCTTGCGCCGCTTCTGGTATCTGCAAAAGATTGAGTACGGGCACTAGAGGCGCACCAAGCCAATTAAATACCGAAGTGTATTCTGATAGCCCCAGACCAATGGTACCAATAGCGAAAATCAGCGGAATTAAACCCAAATAAATATCACACAGTTTAATAAGACTCGATCTAAACAGGCGCAGTAAACTTGGCATGTTATATGCTCGGGTGACCGCTCGGGATACAGCCCATTCGTGAGTACTGGCATGTTTAGGCACATGCTCGTTTAATCGACCCTCACCAGTATGATACGTCTCCGGCTTTAGCGATAACGGTGGTAGTCTTGGCATAACGATAGCCGCCACAAAGCCAGTAATGGCGATAGCGATATAGAAGAATACAAACTGCCCTTCTACGCCAATGGTCTTAGCAATAACATAGGTAAATGCAATCGAGGTCACCGAAAAGCTGGTCGAGATAATCGCCGCTTCACGCTGATTATAAAAGCCTTTGTCATACTGCTGTATGGTCACTAATAGACCGATAGACGATGCGCCAAACCAAGAGGACATGGCATCAACCGCAGAACGACCGGGTAGTTTAAACAGCTTAATAAAGACTTTACGCGACAAGGTGCCTAAGTATTCCATTAACCCAAAGTCGGTTAAAAACGGCAGTACTAAAATGGCAACAAAGAACAGCGGTAGCAAAATCGGGATTAAGTCTTCAAATATGACCCCGCCAGTATTACGATTAATAATAAACTCAGGGCCTATTTGTAGATAAATCATCCATATAAATAGCACACCCAAAAAGCGACAGATAAGCCACGGCCAAGTGATGTCAAACAGCTGCTCTATAACGGGATGCTTGGATAAATTAGGCTTGAATAAGGTGACAAATAAACTACCGATAAAGGAGAGTGTCACAATCGCTAATGCCACATAGGCTAGGTAATCACTCAACGCCGCTTGCAGCGTGTCGGTCAATACCCCTAATAAAATGGTAACTTTACCGTCCCATTCAAAGGGAACGATAAACAGCAGCAAACCAATGGCAGAAAATATAATAAACTTCCATAATGAACTGCGCCACTGTGCACCGGTAGGCATCTCCGATTCGGAAGGGTCCTCGTCTAGCATCGGTCTTTGCAGACCTTCTAAGGGATCAGTCAAACGTTTGTCTCCTCATAAAATATGTGCTATTTAATATCTGGACTTTGCTGAGTTGCTCATTAGATATGTTTAGGAATCCATCATATTAATACAATATTTAGGATAACTCACAACTGAAATGACGACCAAAAAAAGAGCTGCGAGATAATCTGGCAACTCTTTTTTTGACTTAGTAGAGCTGAAGTAAAATCGTTCGTTCAGCTAACCTTTAGACTAGGCTATTAACTGCCTCTACCACCGCTTCAGAAGTGATGCCGAACTCTTTGTATAAGTCGCTTGCAGGAGCAGATTCACCATAAGTGGTCATACCGATAACTTTGCCGTCTAGACCAACAAACTTGAACCAGTAATCCACATGTGCCGCTTCTACCGCAACACGGGCACGGATATTGGCCGGTAATACCGATTCACGGTAGCTGTCATTTTGTGCAGTGAATAATTCAGCACATGGCATAGACACGACGCGAACGCCAACGCCCTGCTCGCTTAAAGTATTATAAGCGTCCATCGCTAAGCCAACTTCAGAGCCAGTAGCGATAATAATCGCTTGTAGCTCAGATTGCTCTTTGGCCAATACATAACCACCTTTAGCAATGTTTGCCACTTGTTCGCTGTCCCGTGCTTGATGCGGCAGACCTTGGCGGCTAAAGATAAGCGCAGATGGGGTGCTGGCAGCTTTTAATGCTTCTGCCCATGCCGTTGCTGATTCTGTGGTATCACAAGGACGCCATGTGTGTAGGTTCGGCGTGGTGCGTAAGCTGGTTAACTGCTCAACCGGCTGATGGGTTGGGCCATCTTCACCAAGACCAATAGAGTCATGGGTATAAACATGAATCACACGCTGCTTCATTAATGCACCCATGCGAACGGCATTGCGTGCATATTCCATAAACATCAAGAAAGTTGCCACGTATGGGATAAAGCCACCATGAAGGGCAATGCCGTTGGCAATCGCCGTCATACCAAATTCACGAACACCGTAATAGATATAGTTACCATCGGCATCCGTCTGAATCCCTTTAGCGTCTTTGAATAGCGTTAGGTTAGAACCGGCTAAGTCTGCAGAGCCGCCCATAAGCTCTGGCAATAATGGCTGGAAAGTATTGATGGCATTAAAGCTCGCTTTACGGCTTGCCACATCCTCGCCTTTTTCTTGACACTGCTGAATGTACTCTTGAGCCTTTTGCTCAAAGTCTGCAGGTAGCTCACCACTTAAGCGGCGCTCAAGTTCGGCTGCAAGCTCTGGGTATGCTTTTTTGTAAGCTTCGAAATCTGCTTCCCAGTTCTTTTGCTGCATATCGCCTTTGGCTTTACCATCCCACGCCTCATAAATGTCATCAGCGAGTTCAAATGGCGCATGTTTCCATGCCAGCTCGTCACGCGTTAGGGCGATTTCATCATCACCTAGCGGTGCACCGTGGCTTGATGCCTTGCCCTGTTTGTTCGGGCTACCCACACCAATGATGGTTTTACAGATAATTAAACTTGGCTTGGTTGTTTCAGCTAGCGCCTCTTCTGTGGCTTTGGTAATGGCATCGGTGTCATGACCGTCGACCTTAATTACTTGCCAGCCATAGCTTTCAAAACGTTTTTGAGTGTCGTCTGTGAACCAGCCGTCAACTTCACCATCGATAGAGATACCATTATCGTCATAATAGAAGACCAATTTGCCTAGACCTAAGGTACCAGCAAGGGATGCTACTTCATGGCTAATGCCTTCCATCAAGCAGCCGTCACCTAAGAATGCATAGGTGTTGTGGTCAATAATATTATGGCCTTCGCGGTTGAACTGCGCCGCCAATGTCTTCTCAGCAATCGCAAAACCGACCGCGTTTGCGATACCTTGCCCTAGTGGACCCGTTGTGGTTTCAACACCTGGCGTGTAGCCATACTCTGGGTGACCTGGCGTTTTTGAATGCAATTGACGGAAGTTCTTTAAATCATCAATACTAACGTCGTAGCCAGTCAAATGTAGTAAAGAATAGATCAGCATCGACCCATGACCATTTGATAATACAAAGCGGTCACGGTTTGGCCAGCTAGGATCAGCTGGGTTATGCTTTAAAAATTTGCGCCATAATACCTCAGCAATATCAGCCATACCCATTGGCGCGCCTGGGTGCCCTGAATTGGCTCGTTGAACCGCATCAAAAGAAAGAACACGAATGGCGTTGGCTAGTTTGCGTTCAGATATAGGTGTCGACATATAAAATCCTAGGTTTTGGTGGTCTGTTAAAACGAAAGGTTAATAGAGGTGGTTTGAATGAACAGCGATTTTTATAAAAACGCCACATCCTGTCACTCTTACAATGGCAGGATGCTTAAAGTAAATCGTTATAGGTTTAAAATTAATGCGTATTAAGGGTTAAACTAATAAATTTAGGCTGAAATAGTCTCAGCACCGCCCATATACGGACGCAATACTTCTGGAATTGTGATGCTACCATCGGCATTTTGATGGTTCTCCATCACGGCAAGTAAAGTACGGCCAACTGCAAGACCAGAACCATTTAGGGTATGCGCAAGTTCGGTCTTTTTGCCATCTTTAACACGGGTACTCATACGGCGGGCTTGGAAGTCGCCACAGTTTGAGCAGCTTGAGATTTCACGGTAGGTGTCTTGACTTGGTAACCACACTTCGATGTCATAAGTACGTTTGGCACTAAAGCCCATATCACCAGTACATAGTTTTACCACACGATATGGCAAATCTAATTGCTGCAAAATATACTCTGCTTGACCGGTCATTTGCTCAAGCAGTTCATCGGACTGTTCAGGCGTCGCAATGTTTACCATTTCTACTTTTTCGAACTGATGTTGGCGAATAAGACCACGCGTGTCACGGCCATGCGAGCCTGCCTCACTTCTAAAGCAAGGCGTGTGTGCCGTAAATTTAAGAGGAAGCTCTTTGGCATCCAAACGCTCACCACGCACCAAGTTAGTCATCGGCACTTCGGCAGTTGGGATTAAGTAAAAGCCCATATCGTCATTATTAGTATGGTTAGTCAATTTGAATAGATCTTCTTCAAACTTAGGCAGCTGTCCTGTACCTTGTAGGCTATCTGAATTAACAATATAAGGTACATAAGTTTCGGTATAGCCATATTTAGCAGTATGTGTGTTTAGCATAAATTGAATCAATGCACGATGTAACTGTGCAAGCTGACCGGTTAACACGTTAAAACGGCTACCGGTTAACTTAGCCGCAGCAGCGAAATCCAACATATGCAGATTTTCACCAATATCGGTATGATCTTTGATTTCAAAATCAAATTGACGCGGCGTGCCCCACTTGCGTACCTCAACATTGTCGTCTTCAGATTCACCAACAGGCACATCGTCGGCTGGAATATTTGGAATCTGTAGTGCTGCTTGGTTGATTTTGTCTTGCAGTTCTTTTAATTCCTCTTCAGCTTGCTTCATATCAGTGCTGATGGTTTGCATCTCGGCAAGCAGTCCACTGGCATCTTCGCCATTTTTCTTTAATACACCCACCTGCTTAGCACCCGCATTACGCTTGGCTTGCAGATCTTCAGTCTTTACTTGTAGGGATTTGCGCTGCGACTCCATTTGTTGCCAAAACTCTATATCTAGCTCATAACCACGGCTCGCAAGCTTCTGTTTCAGCTCGGTTAAATCTTGGCGTAATAACTTAGGATCAATCATGCAACACCTTTTTAATAATATGACTTATGAATATGGGGCTTATGAATAACGATAATACCAATAGTAATAATAGGTGCTATCATACCAAGACCGAGCATTTTTGACCATGTTAAAAGACGCATAAGTCTTCATTTTAGTAATAAAATTGTACTCATTAGCCAGTAAATGGCTTATTTTTTATCATTCTATTTAGTCGCCCTTACCAGTGCATCCAAACCCTCTCTCCTTGCTTTGTTATTTTTTCAACCACAACCTACGGTTAAAAGTTTCAATTAGCGGCGCTTTTCGGTAAGATACCCCTACGCAAATGACAGACTGATTTAGGCGCCGCCTTAAGTGATGTCATCTTATTTTCGTTACCATTCGCCCTATTTAACATCCTATTCGAGTAATTATATGGCTCTTTACCCCTACACCCTTCAACCCGTTGCTATTAATCTGACTGAAGAAGAATTTCATCAAGCGCAGTTTGAGTTATTTGAGCAGACCACGCCCTCTTTTGGTCTTCGCAGCATTAAGATGAAAGAGTGGATTATCATGGCGATATTCGTCGTTATCGCTGTTGCCGGCCTTATTTTTGTTAATGGCTACTCGACGATTATTTTTTGGCTGATGCTTATATTGGTGGCTATCTATTTACTGGTGCGTACCCTTGGTATGAAATGGTATGTCAAAAAAGAGTTTGAAAAACAGATGGCTGAGCAAGAAATGCCCGATGAGATGCGTCAATTAAAATTGGGCGTTCAAAAGCACGGGCTTATTATGGCCATGCCAGCACCCAATGCAGGTCTTCAAAATAACATGTCTAAATCCATGCGCGGTATGCAGATGCGTGCATCGAATACGCAACAAGCAGTGATTCCTTGGACAGCAGTTAAGAGCTGGGATGAGACAGATGACTATATCTTTATGTTATTTGAGATGCAGGGTCAGCAAGGCAGTCAGATTATTCCTAAGCGCTTAAAGGCCAATAAGTTCCCTATCGATACAATTCGCACTCACCTACAAGAAGTGGTTCCTATTCGCGGTTTGCAAGTTGAGACTTTGGGTAAACCATAGACCGAATTTAACCAATGCTAGCTAATAAATAATACACCTAATAAAAGCTGCTCCCTGAGTGGCTTTTATCGTTTTATAGGGTTATATAAAACCCTACTCTACTACTAAAGTCTTATTAATGGTATAGAAGGGTTTTGTTGGGTATTCTTTACATATCTATTTGTAATTATGGCTTAATTACTATCACAAAATTGGTTATGATTAACAGTAAATTATCAAGCAGTGAATAAAAATTAACTTACTACTGTTACTCAAATATCTTCTATGTTTATAAAACAAATCATCAATTGATTTGTAAAACCTATCGATGTATTAGATATAATTCATTTAACTAATTAATAGTATTTTGCTATTATAATTAATGTTGAAAGGCAAAGCTGGTAGGACCTTTAGCGTATCTACCGCAACTGCATAAATTTAAAATAAGAGGATAATAATTATGACTACTAATCAAATCGGTCTAGAGAAAAAAGATATGTCACCAGTGATTGAGAAATTAAACGAACTGCTATCAAGTTATCATATCTTCTATATTAATGTTCGTGGCTACCACTGGAACGTTAAAGGTGAACACTTCTTCTCACTACATGAAAAGTTTGAAGAGTTATACACTAGCCTGCAAGTTCAAATTGATGAGATTGCTGAACGTGTCTTGACTTTAGGTGGTACCCCACTTCACGCCTATAGCGACTTTGCTCAAAACAGTACCATCAAAGAAGACAAAGGCGTATTCAATGGTAAAGACTGTGTACGCGGTGTTGTTGCCGGCTTACAAGAGCTTATTGAAGAACAGCGCCAAGTCTCTGCCGCTGCTGAAGAAGCGGAAGACCAAGGTACTGCGGATTTAGTCGATGACTATGTACAAGAACAAGAGAAGCTTGTTTGGATGTATAACGCGTTCTTAGGCTAGTTTTAAAGTTGAGAGCTCTTCAAAATATTGAATGCTAAATAACTAAATACTAAAAAAGCCCCGCTCAAATCGAGCGGGGCTTTTTTTCAACATTGCCTAATTTCATCTTGTTTATAGCAAGAAGAAATACGCCCAGCAGGCCACAACAATAGCCGCCACAATGTTTAATACCATACCAACACGTACCATCTCTGACTGTTTAATCAGACCAGTACCAAAAACAATAGCGTTTGGCGGTGTCGCTACTGGCAGCATGAAGGCACAAGACGCGCCGATACCAATAATCATCACCAATACTTCAGTCGGCAGGCCCATTTGTTCAGCAATGGCGACAAAAACTGGCACCAATAAAGCAGCTGATGCAGTATTAGACGCAAATTCTGTCAAAAAGATAATAAAGGCTGCAATCACTAACATCACTAAGAATAACGGTGTCGTCATTAAGGCATTCGCTACAGTCTCCCCCATTACAAGAGATGCACCCGATGCCTTTAAGATATTAGATAAGGCGATACCACCCCCGAATAGCATGAGCACGCCCCAATCGGTATTATCAGACACTTGCTTCCAAGACACCAAACCAAAGCTAACCACAGCTACAGCTGCTGCCAAAGCAATAATAGAGTCCATGTCACTGATATTAAGCATCTCACCTAATTTGCTACCAAATACCCATGATAAAGCGGTGGCCAAAAAGATAATAATCGTAATTACTCTAGGCTTGGTCCATGGAATATCCGGCTGGTTAACGCTGCTGATATGCACGTTTAGATTTGGCTTTATAACCAAATACATCGCACCCAATAATAGTGGCGTTAATACAAAGGTCAATGGTAAGCCAAATTTCATCCAATCAACGAATGAGATATCCAAAGCTTTAGCCGCAATGGCGTTCGGAGGTGAGCCAACAATAGTACCTAACCCGCCCAAACTTGCCGAATATGCAATACCCAGTAAGACAAACACAAAGGTACCGCGGTCTTTTTCACGGTCCACTTGTGACAACATACCAATAGCCAGAGGCAACATCATAGCTGCAGTGGCGGTATTTGAAATCCACATCGACAGCAGCGCCGTGGCTAAGAATATTAATATCACTGCATTACCCAAGCGTCCGCCTGACATAGAAATCATTTTTAAAGCGATTTTCTCATCCAGTTTTTGCACATGCAGCGCTGCCGCTAAGGCAAAACCACCGAAGAACAGATAAATCGTAGGGCTAGCAAAGCTTGATAGCGCACTTTTGGTATCAAATTCTGGAATGCCAATTGCTACCCCAATAATCACCACTAAAATAGCGGTAATGGTCACATGCAGCGCCTCGGTTAGCCAAAGTGCACCGATAAATACCAGCATCGCAAGCCCTTTATTTACCTCGTTCTCAAAGGGTAATATATTAAATAGAATAATACTAATAATCGCGGCTATCGCGGTGATGACCAACCCTTTGACCGTGCCTTTAGGAAAAGTATCGGTAAATAAATACTCATTGCCATCATTGGGCAGATGCGCGTCGAGATTATCCCTCTCTTTTACCGTATCTGACCGTACAGATGATCCTTTATTATTTGACTGTTGCATATAATTTCCTTATAAAGACCAATGGTATCGCTTTATAAGCGTGCGATAATACCATTTTCCAAGTCCTTAAAATAAGACGATTAAATATAAATAAGTCCAACAGGGTTATACTATTCCCACTGCTGGGCGTCTAGCAAATAAAATGTAATTCTATCCACTGTATTAGAATTAATAAACACTTAATATCAATATTGATGATAAATATTAGGATACTGCGTGACAACCCATTCTAAAACCCCACCTCCACAGGCTACGTCCCAATATGACTGGGCATCAGGATTTAAGAAAAGCTTACCCGTTGCGATGGGGTATTTGCCTGCCGGCATCGCATTTGGCGTATTAGCACAAGTAGCCGGCATTCCGCTTTGGGCGACAGTGATGCTAAGCGTGGTGCTCTATGCAGGCGCAGCTCAATATGCCTGTTTGCCCATGCTCAGTGCCGGCTTGCCCATTGGCACGATATCGACCAACATTGCGGCTATTAACTTGCGTCATATCTTTTATGGGATGCCGTTATTACAATCCTTACCGGACAACAAGTTGGCTAAGACCTACTGTTTGTTTGCGCTCACGGACGAGACATTTTCGGTGATGACGAGCCTACCGCAGGCATCACGTAAGGCGTTAATTCTGCCGATTAGCTTATTCAATCAAAGCTGGTGGGTGATTGCAGGGGCGATTGGATTTTTGCTTGGTGGGACGTTAAGCAATTTGATACCGCATTTGGATTTTGCCTTAGTCTGTCTGTTTGCTATTTTGGCGTATGAGCAGTTTCAAAGCATCAAGCGCTACTTCCCGATTGGTATCGCAGTGCTTTCTTTAATCATTGCTTCTTTTTTTACCAGTGACTGGTTATTATTGATGGCTATTACCATTTGTATGCTGCTTATCTTGGCACGTGGATTTTGGGTAGGACGTCATACGCTTGATGCTGCTAGCGAGAAAGGAGATTGCAATGACCAGTAGCTATCTGATTCTTGCGACCTTTGCGATGGCGGGCGTGACCTTTATCATCCGCGCCCTGCCTGCTCTTATTCCTAAACAAATACTCGATACGCCTTGGCTACATCGCTTAAACGAAAGCTTGCCACTATCAGTGATGGTGCTACTGATTTTAACCAGTCTGTCTTATCAAGATTTATCCGCTGTCACAGGGATACACAGTGCGGAACTGCATTTATTATTGGCACAAATTGGCGCGCTTATTTTAGTGCTGCTTGTTTATCACATTAGTCGTCAGTTATTGGTCAGTATGATTGTCGGCATTGCTGCATTAAATGGCTTATTGTGGGTGTTTACTCATCTTCTCTCTTAATTGACTGTTGGCGTATTAAATGAGCTGCGTAAAAATGCCATTGTCGCAGCCTGTTATGATTTAGACGCACTCATTTACAAGTGGCAGTGCCGATGACCGCCGGTCAGGAATTTAATGCGTTTGCCACTATGATAAAAGCTGAGGAAAAACGCATCGAAGAGTCTCGCCACCTGTAATATGAAATCAAAAAGGGAGATTATCTATTGATAATCTCCCTTTTTTTAAGTAGCCTAATCGGCTCTAATATACTTTTAAGGATTTTTTATGAACAAGCTTTTGACCAATGCTACTCTACTTATGACCGTTGCTTTAGCCGGATGTAGCTCAACAGGAACAGGCCTTAGCAATACTGGTGAAGCTGGCACTGCTGTGGGTAATGCCACCAACATGGGTATGAATATCTTTAAATCTGCGGTAGATAATCAGTGCCGTAGTGAGATTGAGAAGCAAAATGCGTGGCGTATTGCCCGTGTTGCTATGAATTCAGAGCAAGAAGAAGCCGCTAAAACCAAAATCTGTGGCTGCGTGAGCGAGCAAGCACCTCAGCAAGTCACGGTTATGGACATGACCAACGCCGCAATCGACTCAAAATATCGCTCGCAGTTGGTTACTAAAGTTGTGGCTAAATCACTACAAACTTGTTATGCCAATTTTACCAAGCCAAGTGCGTAAATAACCTATATATCAGCATAATAGTTAGAGCGGCTGCGTACGAATAAGTCTTTTAGTGGTTAAACGGACACGGCTTGCTCTAACAATATCTTTCTTTGATGATTCGTATCTGCTGTTACTTCCAGCTTGTTATCTAATGTCAATCTAGATAAGTTTGCTAAGTTAAAAGGGGCTAATTGGTCATGAAGTGTTACCACATCGCCCATAATCAATAACGCTGGCGTAGGTAGATTCACTGTCGCCTGCTGCGCGGTGATACTCTCTAGAGTGCCGACTAAGATTTGTTGAGTTGGCAGGCTGGCATGACTAATCAGCGCAAAGGGCGTTTTTGGATCACGGCCCGCTTGTATTAAGCCCTGCGTTAAGCTCTCTAACCGATGCAATCCCATATATAGCACAACCGTCTGTGTCGGATCGAGCATCTCAGCGAAGTCCTCATTCGGTGCATTGGTCTTTTTATAGGCGGTGACAAATTTAACCGACTGTGCGCAGTCACGGTGGGTCAGCGGAATGCCTGTGCTACTGGCGGCAGCACTTGCTGCGGTAATACCTGGAATAGATTCAAAGCAAATCCCATGCTTAACGACAGTTTGTAGCTCTTCGCCACCACGACCAAATATAAAGGGGTCACCGCCTTTTAGACGTACCACACATTTGCCAGCTTGGGCATGAGTGACTAACAGCTGATTAATATCTTGCTGCGGTAGGGCGTGATTAGCGCGTCTTTTTCCAACAAATATCTTTTTGGCCCGTGGCGAACACATGTCTAGGATGTCTTGCGACACTAAGCTATCGTAAAGTACCAAGTCGGCTTGCTGCATCACCCGATACGCCTTTAGGGTTAATAACTCTGGGTCGCCTGAGCCTGCCCCGACCAAATACACTGCCCCTTTTTGAGCCTGCTTTTGTGGTGTCTTAGCAGTATACGTGTGTAGACAATCACTTGGCGTATATGAAGAGGATTGAGATGTTAGAGAAACGTCTGATAAAGGTGAAATATTTGAAAGTATTGAATCGGTCATGCTCGGCGGCGCTCCTGGCGTATAACATATAAATGGCTGAACACTGACGCCCCAAGGCAATTTAATATTGACAAAATTAACATTTGAATCAGTTAATGACATTTGAGCTTCATTTAAGTGTCAGTACTTATAAGCTGCAATTGATATGCCAACCGTTCATAACACCTTCCAAATCTATTAAGGCTACGCATATTCTTTGATAAGCTCATTGATTTGACCCACACATGAGCCACAATTGGTGCCTGCTTGACATAATTTGCCAACAGTAATCGCATCTGTCGCCTTATCACTTTTTATGGCATTAATAATGATATTTTCCCCGACTCCCATACACGCGCAGACGATAGGGCCGGGATCAACATAGCCACTTGCTGGACGACCGGCCAGTAGCCACTTCGTAGAGGGTACGGCACTCATATCCACAAAGCACTCGTTTAACCAATGTGTACCTGGCAGCTGATCATACTCTGGCGCGATATATACCGCTAGCATTAATTGTGGTTGGTCAGGAAGGCTGTGTTCGTTGGGTTCATCAACAATCACCATACGAAATTGCTTGGCCCTAATATTTTCTATGAAACTAGCGTTAGCGATAAAGCTGGCATTAGCAATCAAGCTGTTATTACCAATTGAGCTAGTCTTTACGTCAGAAGATTCACCGTTTGCTAATTCTTCAACTGAGGCGACAAACTGTTGCCAAAAGGTTGAGGTTAACCAAGAAGCGCTAATATCAGACTTTGAGGTGGCGATATTAATTAAGATGCTGTCCTGTTGACGACTCAGGCTCCAGACTATATTGGGTAATTCCGTTGAAAACACACCCTGCTCACTAAAGTTCATCGAAGCTGATAACACGCGTAATTGCACCAAAACGGCGTCTAACCAATCTGGATGCACCAGTAAACGCCCAACGGTTTGCATCGCTATCGGGTTAACGGTAATAGCAGAGTTCTTAAGCTCAGGCTGCGCGGAGATAGGGTCAACTTTTGTGGGTATCAATACACCTACTCTGGCGAGATTGGCAAAAGCATTACTCCAATGCATTGGCATAAAGGCATCGCCAACTCGCATTTCATCACTCACCTCAACTTGAGCAATAGCAACACTGGAAGCATTCGATTCAGTTGACGGCTGTACCTCATACTCAAAAGGAGACTCAGGAGAAATTGACACAAATTGTTGATCAACAACGCCTAGAGTTTCTGCGTCCTTAGGATGTAAGGTTATGGTTGGGATAGTTTGTTGTTGGTTAAGCTTTGGTGCCAGACCAGTGCGGGTCATTGTATGCCATTGATCGCGTAGTCTACCGGTAATCAGACGTAGATTAATGGCATCATTAGTGGATCTACTCGAAGTCGCATCTATCCCGTCTATATCTTTGCGGGTTTGAGTACTGTTAATGGTCTGTGCTTCAGCTTTGATTTTGGTAGGACTCAAACTGCCCTGTTTAGGGGTAAATCTATTGATTGCCCCTGCTTTCTCAGGCGGTTTGATAGTAATAAATCGAGGGGCATTATGCTTAAAGTGTTTATCTACCACGTCAATACGAGTGCCACCCCATTGAAACGGTAGCATGGCATCATATTCTTCTACGCTTAAAACAGGGCTCTTTTTATTTAAAAAACTGCTTTCGTTATTAGCGTCAACTTTAGATGAGATCTCACTCAATAGATCCAACTGTCTGGGATAGTTATCCTGTTGATAGCTGGTCAATGCCGCATGTTCACTAAATATCTCACTAGGTTTTTGGTAGTTAAACCCTGCATATCCCATGCGTTTGGCAACTTGCGAGAGTATCCACCAATCAGGCTTAGACTCTCCGGCAGCAGGCAGCAATGTACGCTGACGAGATATGAGACGTTCAGAATTAGTCACTGTTCCTGACTTCTCGCCCCAGCCTTGCGCCGGTAATACAATATCGGCACACTTAATAGTATCACTGTCTTTTGAGCATTCAGACACGATGACTAGCTCACACTCCGCAAGCGCCTGACGGAATTTATCCGCTTCAGGTAAGCTGACCACTGGATTGGTTGCCATAATCCAAATGGCTTTGATACGTCCATCTAATATGGCATCAGCAGCATCACAGGCTTTAACGCCTACATTCGGTGCGATAGCTTGAGGGGCTTGCCAAAAGTCGGCTACAGCTTGACGGTGATCCGCATTATCAAGCTCAAGATGTCCTGCTAATAGATTGGCTAAAGCGCCTACCTCTCGCCCGCCCATTGCATTAGGCTGACCGGTTAATGAAAAAGGACTGGCGCCCTCTTTTCCCACCCGACCTGTGAGCAAATGCGTATTAATAATGGCATTAACTTTGTCGGTACCTGAGCTTGACTGATTGACCCCCATGCTAAAGGCAGTAACCGTTTTGGCATTATTCGCAAATAGATCATAAAACTGCTCGATAGTGTCAGTATCAAGCTGGGTAGCTTTGGCGACGGACTCAATATCCCATGACCTTGCGGAGGCCAATGCCTCATTCAAGCCTAGACACTGCTTTGCATAGGCAGCATCTTGATATCCATTTGTCTCTAGATAATTGAGTAGACCATTAAACAGATGCGTGTCTGTACCTGGTGCTAAAGGCAGGTGTAAATCTGCAAACTCACACGAATCTGTACGCCGGGGATCAATCACAATCAGCTTCTTATGAGGATTGTCTTGTTTCGCTTTTAAAAAACGCCCAAATAAGATTGGATGACACCACGCCATGTTAGAGCCGACTAACACTAATAGGTCACAGCTTTCAAAATCCGTATAGCTACCGGGTACTAAATCTGCGCCAAAAGCCCGCTTATGTCCGGCTACTGCAGAGGACATACATAACCGCGAATTGGAATCGATATTGTTATTGCCAATAAAGCCTTTAATGAATTTATTAGCGACGTAATAATCTTCAGTTAATAGCTGGCCTGACACATATAGCATTACACTATCACGCCCATGTTGTTCAATGGTTTTTGATAAGCGAGCAGCAATATCGTCTAGGATAGGTTCCCAATCAGAGGGTTGGATTTCTTTGCTTAGGCTATTTTTTTGAGTCGTCATTAAGAGCTCATTTAAAGGCTCATCTGACTGTCCATTCAAACGCCCATCCAATGGCTCACTTAATAAATCTGTAGCGGCAGCAGGCGACTGCATACTTAATTTTTTATTTTGGTAATAAGGCGTCAGGAGTCGTCGTTCAGTACCTAAAGTTTGTGCTAGATTACTCCCCTTCGAACATAGCTTACCGTAATTGGCAGGATGATCAGGATCACCCTCAACACTCACCTCGCCATTTGCAGTATTAATAGAGGCTAATACGCCACAGCCAACGCCGCAGTATGGGCACGTGGTTTTCACTGTTCTCAACTTATTCGTCTTATCATTTCTTGTCTTTTCGTTTCTTGTCCTTTCGTTTCTTGTTTTTACATTTATTGTTTTTGTGCTGCTTGGCTCCGCGCTTGTTGAATGAGCACTTAAAGATGGATTATCTTCATTGATAAGCTTTATGGGAATTAAACTGGCTGGATTGTGTTGGCTGGTATTAATAGTATTCTCGCTAAGGTTGGTGCTCTCATTATCAACTTGTGTAGAGATATGCTTCGGACTGGTGGTATAGGTGTGTAGATTGTTATTTAAATCATCAATAGTATCGCTATGGGTAGTGTTACTCATACCTATGCAGGCTCCCGTGCAGCATGACTGCTTGAAGCGTCAGTTTTTGTTGTGGCCTTCCTGTTTAAATTATTATCTTCTTGGTTTACTAGTGAATTATCATTCATGTTTTTTGTTAACGGCTCACCCGTGGACTCATCTAACATAGGTTGGCAATAAGCAGCGCCGTATATTAATGAGTCTTTAAAACTGGATATGTCCGTTTTATCATTAATTAACTGGCTGTAAAAATTTCCATCACTGGTTTCTCCATAAAGCACCGCCCCTATCAACATATTGTCCTTAATGTACAAACAGTGATAATGATTTTGCGCTAAGTCCCGATAGATAACACGCTCAATCTCATTAATCTCATCATCTGCAAATTCAATTTGTCCTGCTGAGAATACGGCTATACCAGAAACTTTTAGCTTTAAGGATAATGGCACACTGACAAACGGTTGCCACTTTTTTTGATTATCTGGATAACATATGACGCTAATAAGTGTATCGACATGCTGATTGACCGAGGACACCATACCAAAGAGTTCTTCATTAATTTCAACACATTCACCAATGGCATATACATTGTCGCAGTTGGTCTGCATATACTCATCAACCACAATGCCACGATTGACCAAAATCCCACTGTCTTTGGCGAGCTTAGTATTAGGGATAATACCCACTGCCATCACAATAAAGTCAGCCTGCAAGGTTCGACCATCTTTTAGGCTTAACCCTGTAACTTCTCCGACATCATTTTTTTCAATAGTCGTTGTCATTGCTGACACTTCTAGTCCGACGTTACGTAAAGTAAGTTCATCTTGTAGCATTAAGGCGGCGGGCTGATCCAACTGTCGATTTAAGACATAACTATCCACATGAACGACGCTCATGCTCGCACCTTGAGATGCTAATGCACAGGCCGCCTCTAATCCCAACACACCCCCGCCAATCACCAAACCCGTTTTGCCCTGTTTGGCAAAGTCACTCAAGATAGCGACATCACTTGCATCTCGAAACACATGCACCCCTTTGGCATCATGATTCGGAAAGGGAATGACCCGAGCAGTAGAGCCGGTGGCAATAACAAGCGTGTCATAACTCAAAATATCCTTATTATCCAAAGTTAACTGCTGGCTAGCAGTGTCTATAGTATCCACACTAACCCCCGCTAATACTTTGATTCCTAAACGCTCGTATTCGCTTTTATCATACAAATAAGTGTCTTCAAATAAGGTTTCTCCTGCCAGCACTGGAGATAACATAATACGGTTATAACCTACTTGAGGCTCTTTACTAATTAAGGTAATCTCCGGGTTTACCCCTTTGCATTGCTTCCATAAAGTTGCCAGCTTAATGGCCAAACGACTGCCTGCCATACCCGCCCCTACTATCACAATACCGCTTGGGATAGCTTTATCATTGGGTGCGTTATTAGGGAATTGCGGATTTGAGCTAGCAGTTACTTGAGCTGGCATGGGAAGACCTTAGCCATTGTGGTGGCGATGTGTGCAGACATAAAATAAGCGATTGAAATTACAATTAAAAAAATGGTTATGAAAAGTGCGAATTAACAAAGCTTCGGTTAGAAAAACGTTCGCTTATTAAATATTGTGA
The DNA here is from genome assembly GCF_057396205.2 of Psychrobacter sp. CX14. NCBI lineage: Bacteria > Pseudomonadati > Pseudomonadota > Gammaproteobacteria > Moraxellales > Moraxellaceae > Psychrobacter > Psychrobacter sp. CX14. Next base: position 2,144,002 of record NZ_CM183187.1, read on the forward strand.
TTATAAAAAGTACGGCTAGCAAAATTTAGTGGATTGCTAAAACCTTAAATATTAAAAAAACAATAATGACACTTTGTATCAAGCAAATGCCATGCCATACCATTAAGGGATGACGTTTGATCAATGGTTCAGGATCATTTACTGAGGCCATATTATCTGGATTGAACTCTTGCAGAAACTCACCGATTGCTTGATAACGAACATTGGTATTACGGTGCATAGCTCGCAATAGCGCTTGCTGGCTAGAAAACGGTACGTTTTGCTTACGTAGTAATTCTGTTGGCACTTTCAGCGCACTGGTTGGCGACATAAGCTGTTGCGAGGTAAAAGGCAACTCGCCCGTTAATAACTCAAAGCCGATAACCGCTATGGAAAATAAATCTGAATGCGCCCCTTTTGGTGCATCCGTGTAGTATTCAGGTGCAGCGTAGTGTAAATCACCAACAGGCGGACGGGTACTGTCTTTTAAAATTGAAGAACTTACTGAGCCAAAGTCGATCAACTTAACCGCTCCGCTTTTGGTCAATAATATATTTTCTGGTTTTAAATCTTGGTGCAATAAGTAGTTTCGGTGCATCACCCGAACTGCCATGCCAATCTTGGTCAATAAGTCATGAGTTTGCCAAATATCACAAGGCGCATTGCGCTCAATAAACATCCTCAGACTCTCGCCTTCAACGTATTCGGTCAAGTGATATAAATATAAGGTACTTGCGGGAACTGGATAATAGCGAAGTAATCCTGAGTCACTGAATGTTGAGTTTGACTGCTGACCCTCCTTTGTCTCTTTAGTGTGCACATTATTAATAACAGGGCTATTAGGATCAATTTGGTTATAAGAAGACTCCCCTGCTCGGCGATTTTTCGATAAGCTAAGACCAATTTTGCGTTCTTTTAAGAAATCACGAATATAGTTTCCATCGTCAACCGTATTAATACTGGGCGACTTAAGCACATATTCATGCCCCTCACTATCTACCACCAAATACACTTCACTGCGAGCGGTACGTGCGATAATTTTAGTGACGGTGAACCCGTCAATCGATTCACCTACCTCAAAACCGCTCGGTAACTTAAAGCTAGAGGCTTGTGGAGATGTTGCTATTTGAGTTGGCATTGCTATGTAAGCACTTTCGTCATTGCTATCATTGGTACTTATCTTATCCTCACTGTTATTACCCACATTATCCTCCAACGTCCTGTTAGCAGCCACTGTCTGTTTAACATCAGTAGCCATAAAGTTATTAAGCGGTTGATTCTTCGGGGTTGTTATCAATGGATAAGTGGCGGCTGGAGTGAGCATACCCAGCATAATCATACTCAGATTATCATTACTGCCCTCTTTTAACGCATGCTCACATAATCGACGACTTAATTGCCAATGTTGAATATAGTGATCAAATGAATCAGTGCTATATGCAAACTCGCCATTGTTTAAGGTTGTTTCTAAACTCGAAAGGGACTGACTGACTTCATACTGTAGCTCCGATGACTCGATAAATTCGTAGACCCCATCCGTCATAATGGCGAGGTATTCATTTTGATGTAAGGTAAACACATCTTGTTGTAAATGCACGGTCGTATCGGCACCCAAAGCCGCCGATAATGCCCCTTTATCTTGTCCTTTATGAATACGATGGTCATGGCTCAATGCAGTCAGCTCATTGACACCGAGACGATATATTCGAGAATCACCTGTGTGAAATAGATGTATACGGTCATTGATACACAGTAAACCTGACAAGGTTGATAACAGGGGTGGCACGCGTTGATAGACCTGTGAGAAATACATCGCATCATTGGCGTTATTGACGGCCTTCTTTAGCATAATAGCGACATATTCATCATTTAATAATCCGGTTCCACTTTGTACAGAACTGGTCGAACTATTAATTTGCTCAATAATATTAGGAAGCTGATTGACCACGGTTTCTGCAACCGTTTGTACCGCTAGTCTACTGGCCTGCTTTGGAAATTGGCAGGCGCTCACTCCATCTGATAATAGTACTAAAAGAGGCGCTGGACCTTGCCAATCTTCATTCATCATACAATTGGTAATCAGCAAACTGTCCTGATTCTCAGGCTTACGTCCTGCCATTGACCAAAAATCAAGCCACCAACTTGCCTGCGAAGCAAATTGATGGCTTGATGTATTGTTAGACTGGTTTTCTGTCTTATGACGCTGATCAGGACGATTGTTCCTAATATTCAACTGTTACTCCTTGGATATGTCCTGATGCGTAATAACCCTTAAACTTCTATATATGAAACGTCGATAAATTTAATTTAAATAAAACGTTTTTTGAATGGCTTAATGGCTCACTTTAATTTCAGCAAATGACCCATCTGGCATTTCTTCAAGAATAACACCTGAAGGCTCTTTTAGTAAGAATAAAGCTAAGAATCCGACGACTGCCGTAGCGGCAATAACCATAAAGAAGATCTGATAAGACACCAAGCTTAACACGGTAAGATACACCACTGAGCCCACGTTACCATAGGCGCCTGCCATACCCGCGAACTGACCTGTCATACTGCGCTTAATAAGGGGAATGACGGCAAATACTGCACCTTCGCCCGCTTGTACAAAGAATGAGCAAAACATAGTAATCAATAATGCTAAAGCTATAGGCCAAGTAGAGTCAACCATGCCCATCAAGAAATACCCAATCGCAAGACCTGCGGTTAAGATAAGTAGCGTGCTTTTACGTCCAAATCGATCACTTAACCAACCACCACCTGGGCGAGACATTAAGTTCATAAAGGCATACGACGACGCCAATAACCCTGCGGCAACCACTGATACTTCAAACGTCTCTAGATAGAATAACGGTAGCATTGATACCACTGCCAATTCAGAACCAAAGGTGGCGAAGTATAAAATATTTAATACACCAACTTGTTTAAAGTCATAACGCTGAGCTTCAGGTACTGGCGTGGTAAACACTTCTTTATTGAAGCGATAGCTACTGACAAACTCGTAGACATACAATAAAGCTAACACAACATAGATAATATTAACCCAAAACTGACTTAATAAACTGACGCCTGCCGGCGAGAGTTTCCATGCAAGTAGTGCTAATGCTAGATACATAGGCACTTTAAAGATCATCATTAACCAGAAGTCACCTGATGAGGTTACGGTCATCGCGCCATGTTTCTTAGGCTTAAAATAGGTATGCCCTTTTGGCGTATCGCGCACTTTGGCATAGAATAAAATACTGTATAACCCCATAACAACGCCAGAGGTCGCACAAGCATATCGCCAGCCTTCGTCTCCACCGAACCAAGCGGCAAAGCCAATCGCCAAGGTAGGCAGTATCATAGCCGCTGCTGCTGAACCAAAGTTACCCCAACCGCCATAGACGCCTTCAGCCGTTCCCAATTCATTGGCAGGAAACCAGTCACTAATCAAGCGAATACCCACTACAAAGCCTGCACCAACGAAACCTAATACGAAACGTGATAAGGCTAGCGTCGTATAGTCCTGAGCAAATGCGAAGGTAAAACAAGGTATGGCACCCAACGCTAAAATACAGGTATAAACGATACGAGGGCCGAATCTATCCGTTAGCATGCCGATAATGACACGTGCAGGGATGGTTAACGCAACATTTAGGATCAATAACGTTTTAACTTGTTGTGAGGTTAGGTTTAGGGTTTCGCCGATGGCCGTTAGAAATGGCGCATGGTTAAACCAGACAAAGAAGGTCAAGAAAAATGCCATCCAGCCTAAATGCAGAATTTTATTTTTCCCTGCAAAGGATAAGAGGTTAAGTTTTCCCTTCGACGGGGGTACGGGAGTGGCTGAAGACATATTTGATTTCCTTAATTAGGATGGGTTGCTTGCAATAACACGGTTATTCAAATGCTTATTGTTAAAACCCGTTATTAAGCTAGCTATTAAATTTTTAAGAAATTAAGTTAACGTTTAACATCGAGTATTTATCAAATGTCTTAATTAACTAAATAGTTATGCATTGATTAGAAGGCTATTCAGTAAACGGTTCTATTATCCCTGTCGTTGCAATCCCCATGCCATCCATCCGTTATTACCTTTAAAAATTATTAAATTAAACTTAAACTTTCTTAATATTAATAAATACCTTTATAGATACCGCTCTATAGAAACCGCTCGATAACGTTCAAATAAGACCAAATAAAATACGCAATAAAAATGTGTTAAAGAAAAATGAGTTAATTAAAAGGCTATAAAATTCAATAAGCGCTCGTAAAGGAGTCAGAAACGGCTGAAATGAGATTTCAATGTAATATTTAAAGTTTATTTAGCTGTATTGTTTAAGAGTGGCACGATTATTGAATGTATTAGGGTAGGCAATTGGTAAAGTGCATCATTTAAATAAGTCGCTTCCTTTACCAGACTCCCACTTTATAAATAACAACGAGCAAGGCATCTATGAGTAATACAAAGAATAACGAAACGCCAAAAGCAAATTTAGTCGTCGTCGGTAACGGAATGGTCGGTCATCATTTTGTAGAAAAAGCCATCGAGCTTGGACTAAATCATGTATATGACATTCATGTGTTTGGCGAAGAAGACCGTCCCGCCTATGACCGCGTCTATCTGTCTAGTTACTTTGAACATAAAGATGCCAGTAAGCTCAACCTTGTCGATCTCGCCGATTATGATGCTGCGGATGTCAAGTTGCATCTTAACCAACGCATCACCGATATTGATAGTGACAGTCACACCATTACCACCGAAGAAGGTGACACAATAACCTACGCTAAGCTGGTATTAGCCACAGGCTCTTATCCTTTTGTGCCGCCTATTGAAGGGGGTGGTCATTCGCATTGTCAGGTCTATCGCACCATTGCTGACTTAGATAGTATTTTAAAAGTTGCTGATAAACCCAATGTCAAAAAGGGCGTAGTCGTCGGTGGTGGTTTACTTGGGCTGGAAGCGGCAAAAGCATTAGTGACATTGGGCCTTGACACCTATGTGGTAGAGTTTGCCCCTCAGCTCATGGGCGTACAGCTAGACGCAGCAGGCGGTGAAATACTTAAGAAAAAAATTGAATCATTAGGCGTCAAGGTACTCACCGGCAAAAATACCAAAGAAATTATTCATAACCGCCGCGTATCACTCAATCATGATATTCATCAAAAAGATGAACAAGACATTCATCTAGACAAAGATACCTATTTAACCATGCAGTTCACTGACGACACTCAGCTTGATACTGACCTTATCGTCTTTAGTGCGGGTATCCGTCCTCAAGATGGCATTATGAAACAAAATCCAGAATGTGGCGTGACGCTTGGTGGTCGTGGTGGTATTTTAATTAACGATCAGTGTCAAACTAACGATGAGGATATATATGCCATCGGTGAGTGCGCCGTTTGGGACAACAAGATTTTTGGATTGGTAGCACCAGGCTATACGATGGCAAGCATTTGTGCTGCTCAGATAGCGGGCGATACTGATAAAACTTTTACTGGTGCGGATATGAGTACCAAGCTTAAGCTTATGGGCGTAGATGTCGGCAGTATTGGTGATGCGCATGGCAAAACTGAAGGCAGCTTAAGCTATGTCTATCAGAATCCTGCAGAGGGTATTTATAAAAAACTGGTCACCAGTGGCGATAATAAGAAGTTATTGGGCGCCGTAATGGTCGGTGATACCGAAGATTATAACAACCTACTTCAGATATTTTTAAATGATATCGACCTGCCTGCCCATCCTGAAAGCCTTATCTTACCCAATGTTGAAAAGCCCTCCATGGGCGTTGAAAATCTACCCGACACAGCGACGATTTGTTCGTGCTTTAATGTGACCAAAGGCGCTATTTGCGGTGCTGTTGAAGATGGCGCATATTCACTTGCTGAGGTCAAAAGTTGCACCAAAGCAGGGACAGGCTGTGGTGGCTGCGCCCCTATGGTAAAAGATGTACTCGCATATCAGCTGACCGAGCTTGGCTTTGAGGTAAATAATGACTTATGTGAGCATTTCGCTTATTCGCGTCAAGAGCTTTACAGCTTAGTTCGTGTCCATGAAATCAAGACCTTTGATGAGCTATTAACACAGCATGGCACTGGTCGTGGTTGTGAGATTTGTAAGCCTGCTGTGGCCTCTATCTTATCCTCATGCTGGAATGATTATGTCTTAAAAACGGAACTTGCCCCTCTTCAAGAAACCAATGATTATTACTTGGGTAATATCCAAAAAGATGGCACCTACTCAGTTGTTCCACGCGTTGCAGGCGGTGAAATTACCGCTGATAAATTGATTGTACTCGGTCAAGTTGCCAAAGAGTTTAATCTGTATACCAAAATAACCGGCGGTCAGCGTGTTGACTTATTTGGTGCACGTCTTGAGCAATTACCCGATATTTGGGAGCGCTTAGTTGAAGCTGGATTTGAAACCGGTCATGCGTATGGCAAGTCTTTACGTACCGTAAAATCTTGTGTCGGTAACAACTGGTGTCGATATGGCGTTGCAGACAGTGTTGGCTTAGCATTAACCTTAGAGAACCGCTATAAAGGTGTGCGCTCACCGCACAAATTCAAAATGGGCGTCTCAGGCTGTACGCGCGAATGTGCCGAAGCCCAATCAAAAGATTTTGGTGTCATCGCAACCGAAAATGGTTGGAACTTATATGTGGCGGGTAATGGCGGTATGGTACCGCGTCATGCAGAGTTGTTCGCCAAAGATCTTGATACCGAGACTCTTTTAAAGTATATCGATCGCATTACCATGTTCTATATTAAAACGGCGGACAAATTACAGCGCACCTCAAAGTGGCGTGAAAGCTTAGAAGGTGGTCTAGAGTACTTACAAGATGTGATTATCAATGACAGTCTCGGCATCGCCAAAGAGCTTGAAGATCAAATGCAGCTATTGGTGGATAATTATGTTTGCGAATGGAAAGAGACCATCACCGATAAAGAAAAACTCAAACGTTTCCGTCATTTCGTAAACAGTGAACTTGGTGATGACAATGTGGTATTTGTGACCGAACGTGAACAAATCCGTCCAGCGACTGAAGAAGAGAAAAAGGTGTTAGAGCCGACTGCTGGATAGCGCAAACGACGACACTACTCACCATTTTAATAAATACAGGAATACCCTATGTTAACCCAGCCCATTTGCAAACTTGATGATATTATTCCTGAAGCGGGTGTTTGCGCACTCATTCAGGGCAAACAAATCGCCGTATTTCGCACCAAAAACGACGAACTATTCGCTATTGACAACTTTGATCCCTTTAGCAAAGCCAATGTGCTATCGCGCGGTCTTATTGGTGGCACAATCATCAAAAGTGAGTCAGAAGAGGACAGCACCAACGACAGCAATGATGCTAGCAGTGCTCAGCGAGAAGTCATCTATGTCGCCTCCCCTATTTACAAACAGCGCTTTGACTTAGCCACCGGTCAATGCTTAGACGATGAAACCGTTAAGTTAAACAGCTACGAGGTCGCTTTAGAAGGCGATCAAGTGGTCATCAAACTAGCTGATAACGCTGCGGCTTAGTTTTTGGGGGATAATAATAAGTAAGGTATTAGCCTGAGCTAACTTTAATTATCGGCATCACCTTTAGAACTATATACTGCCGCTGCATAGCCCAACCAAAGCAACTGCAACGGTAGATTTACGACATCGACAGCCATCGGTAAATACAAAAGGTTCCCATACTCTCGGTAAGTTTTTGCCCCACCTTTTCTGATTTCGACTTTACGACCTTTTGAAAGCGAATAATTGGGTTTGTCAGTAGGTCGGCTTTTATAAATCTGTCCCATTAGGGCGTATGGAACATTCGCAAATTAGCACTGCTGATAGCTAAAATTGTTTCAGACTAGGCGTAAACCGTCGTTAATGTCTAGACCTTGACTAGGTTTGCAACAACGTCTGGGGCGATTTTAGCATCAGCCTCACTCGAGCATAGCTCTCGCCTTGCGAACGGGCAAAGCAGTGCTTTGCTTAATCCGTTCTCAGGGGCGGGACTCTTTTTTGCCAATAGTTTGCGAAATTGTCTAACTTAGAATGACTAAGCGTCAAAAATTTCACTGCATATTGACTAAAAAATAGTCGCCGCCAGTGCCATGGTCGAATGTTCCACACGCCCTAATCTATGGCTACACTTATAATATACTTTAGGTCGAAGTCCATCGGTTTTATCTGTCTTACACAGCTTATCTAAAATTACCTTTTCTTCTTTAGTATAGTTTTCATCTGATTTTTTTAATTTAAAAATACAACCGCTAATTTGAGTTAAGAGCTCTACTTTAAAATAGTTTAAATAAGCCTATTAAATAAATCCATAATTATTTTAAGAGATTTTGAACAGAAAAAGGGTGAGTCATGACGACTTACCCTTTTTTATTTAAATCATTACCCCTATTCGAATCAAATCTTACTGTTGAATCTGACGCGCATAAAAGTTTAATTCTTGTCCCATAACAGGGATGCTTTGCTCTAGATACTCAAAGGTGTTTTGCGCATCTTCAACTGGGATATACCCCTCTTTGTTCAATCTAACCAATTCACTGCCAATATGCTGCACCTCATCAAGTTCAGGCAGCTCGCCTGTACCTAGACCGTTTACCACCTTATTAATCGACTCATAAACTTCTCGGCGCTCGGAAAGCTTGACAGGATCGTTCTTATCAGCAGGCAGACCCGTACTATACACAGAATCATTATCGACTGCCCCCTGACCATTGTTCAGCATCGATTGCTGATTTGCACTTGTATTGCTCATCTCTGAGTTAAGCGGCGGTGTTATCGAGCTACTATCCGAATTATTAGAATCTAGTATAACAACAGATTCTGTTTGCTCAGACGTATTTTCTTGATTTAAATCAATACTATTCCTATCGACTGGACTGTTATTAAAGCCACTGTTGTATAGCCATAGGGCGATAACCACAGCGACAATCAGTCCAATTACCACCCCTAGTTTATTTTTCATAACACACACTTTTTATTATTGTTGCTAACATTTTGAATCACTTTTTATTAAGATATTACCGGCTATTGAGTCCTGAAAAGACGACGCGAATGATATCTATCCACTTTGTCTTTTAGTCGCCATATTGCCCATCGATTATTTATAGGTAGATTTTACTGGCTATTTACCCATGTTTGCGGCACATAGCCCACACGCACACGCTGCGGATGGTTACCGACGGGCACTGTGGCAACTTTTGAACCGGTTTCAAAATCAATAACCGTTACGCTATCGCCTTCACTTTCTGATATCAGGCAATTTTTACCATCTGGCGTTATCGTTGCCCAATACGGTTTACTGGCCGAGACCACAGGTGTGTGTTCGTACGTCTTCGTATCTACAATAGTGACATAATCATCCATCGTGCCTGCCACACAAAGCTTGCTCCCATCCAAATTAATTGATAAGCCATGGTGACGAGAGTCATTTACCCAGTCTTTACGCTTAGCCGGAATCGTATCGCTACCGGGCAGTTCAACAATTTTGTTAATACTATCGCTGTTTAAATCATATTCAAATAAACCATTAAAGAACGACACCTGACCATATAGCTTAGTCTCATCTGGGCTTAATACCGCAGGGCGCACCGCATTAGATAAATCATCACGGCCATACGCATCAAGGGCGGGACGCAAATCAATGGTCTTAATGACTTTATAATCGTTCTTGGTATCGGCAATGGTTAATACGCGATTACCCTTAGTAAAATCTTGCCACGGGGCATCCATACTGCTGGTTACATTACCGATAGATGAGTTTAGTATTTTAGTACCGCCGGCAAAGAAAATATTTTCATGAGGCTTATCACCGGTTGCAAAATTACCAAGCTCTTTACCTGTATTAATGTCTAATACATGCACGATATTGCCGGTTGATGCAGATACTGCAACTCTCTGACCATCCGGTGATACAGCCATGTGATCAGCGCGCAGACCTTTTACTGCAAAGCGCCAGTTAATCTTCCCAGACTCGATATCAATAGACACCACATCAGCAAAGCTTGGACGAGATACTACCAACGATTTACCATCTGGGGAGGAATACATGTCATCAACCAGCTGATCATTACCCTCACCCGCGCTATTGCGAATATAGAAAAAGGCAATCCACTTAATCGGATTCCAGTAAATTTCCTGTAAGCGCTGTTGCTTATCTGGTATCGCATTGATGGTACCAATCTGACCATAGTCACCATCTGGACGAATCACAGTGACCGTGCCATCCCAGTTATTACCCACAAAGAATACCTGTTTGGCATTATCCGGCGCTGTTTCTAGTGTGCCTTGGCTTTGGGCATTCGCCGGCAGAGATAACGGAGTTAATACAGCAGTAGCGGCAATGGCCGTTGCAATAACCGAAGCCAATAGTGTTTTTTTGGTAAGCGAGGTACGGCGACGCTGCGATACAGCATCAGAGATGAAGCGGGGCATAATGACATCCTTGTTTAAAATTTAATATTTCCATATTGGTGCAAATATAAGTGTATGGTTAACAGAGTAGTTTAATTTTCGGCTAAATAAAAGTATATTAAGCAAGTTAGCTTTCGTTAATGGTTATTTTGCGCTTTAGTCGTTAGTGTTTAATACTCTAAGATCGACAAGATTAATCGACCTAACTATTTGATTACTGTCATCTTATTGCGATATACACTCGATACTATATGGACATTCAAAGATTATAAGGATTATTGCATATGAAAAGACGTGACTTTTTAAAACTTGGCGGACAAATTGGCATAACCAGTATCATGCTGTCGCAGCTCACCGCTTGCCTGCCTGAAGTAGATGACTTAGGTTATGATGGAGAAATGCCATTTTTACACGGTGTGGCCAGCGGTGACCCACTCCATGACAGAGTTATTTTATGGACGCGCATCACTAATGATGGCAGTATCGAAGCACCTATTATCCCAGTCAGCTACGTGGTCGCCAGTGACCCTGATTTCAAAAATATCGTGGAAAAAGGAACGAGCCAAGCCACTGCGGAGACCGACTTTACGGTTAAAGTCGACCCTATCCTACCGCTTGCCGATAGCACCTACTATTACGCTTTTGAAGCGCTTGGGTACATCTCACCAGTTGGGCGTACCAAAACCATTCCGCACCCCGATACCGCCGCCATCGATGTTAATAGAGTCCGCTTAGCTGTGGTTTCTTGCTCCAATTACGGCTTTGGCTATTTTAATGGCTATGCTGATATTGCGAGACAACCAGATATTTCAGCGGTCATTCATCTCGGCGACTATATTTATGAGCACCCACAAGGCTTTTATAGTGAACTGCTACTGCTGCATAAACGCCAACTTGACCCCAAGCATGAAATCGTTAGCTTAGAGGATTATCGCCGCCGTTATGCCTGTTATCGTACCGATGTTGATTTGCAAGAATGCCACCGTCAGCATCCGTTTATCGTTATTTGGGACGATCATGAGATTGCCAATGATTCGTGGATGGAAGGGGCGCAAAATCACCAACCCAGTGAAGGCAATTATATTGACCGAAAAATGGCAGCCGTACGCGCCTACCATGAATGGATGCCCATTCGTAGCAATGACAGTAACTCACTAGACAGTCAGCTGCGTATTTACAGACGTTTCGAGTTTGGTAAATTATTTGATTTAACGCTGCTAGACACACGTATTTTTGGTCGTCAAAAGCCTGATGCGTCAGCAAGCAATGAGCCCGAAAGACAGCTGCTAGGATTAGAGCAGGAAAATTGGCTTTATTTAAATCTTTTAGAAGGAAAACGCCGAGAAGCCACTTGGCAACTATTAGGCCAACAAGTGATTCTTGCGCCATTTAAAGGCAGTTCAGCGACTGGCTCGAGTGACTTGTGGAATGGTTATGCCAGTGCGCGTACCCGCCTGCTCAACTTTATTGAAGAAAATGAGATTAACAATACCGTGGTATTAACCGGTGATTATCACGCCTCTTTTGCCTTCGATATTGCTCAGGACCCCTTTGATAAAAAGAGCTATAACCCAGAGACCGGTGAAGGTGCTATTGCGGTAGAGTTTGTCTGCCCTGCTCTAACTTCTGGCACTTTCCCAGAGATTGCTGGACCTTGGTTGAATCCACATCAGAAATTTAATAACCAATTTGATCATGGTTATATGCTGCTTGATATCACCCAAGAGGCTTGTCAATGCGAATGGTATTACGTCAATACCTTACTGTGCCGGGACCCCAATTGCCGTTATGCTAAGGGTTTGCTGACTCAGGTGAATACCAACCATTTAGTCGATGCTGAGCAGTCTAGACCGATTGCTCAAGTCTCTACGTTATCACCGAAAGACAAAGCGGTAGGCATGAAAAAGTCTAAGCTATTAACGGGCGTTTAAATACGCTTATTAATCCGAGTGCGGTTGGGTACCCATAAAATCACACCCAGCCGTTTTCACGAAATTGCTTTAATACACTAATAAACTCACGCATTTCCTCAGGGGTGCCTAACGTCAGACGGTTATAACCGGTGATGGGCGGAAAGGCACGCCCCACCACAATGCCATGCTCTTTCATTCTATCAATATAGGTCTGCACATTACCTTTTATTTCATGAAAAATAAAGTTGGCTTGTGAGGGCAGATAACGTAGATCCAGCTCCTCAAGCACCTCCTCTACCATCTGGCGTGATTGTTTGGTAGTCTGTAGGCTATGCTGCAAGAATGCCTCGTCCTCTAGCGTGGCGAGTACTGCTACTGCACCGGCAAGGTTGGTATTATCTACCGTCATAACCGCTTCAAGTTCGGTAATGGTGTCTGCCATGGCAACCGCATATCCGACACGCATACTTGCCAGCGCGCACAATTTAGAAAAGGTGCGAATCACAATAAGATTATCTGACAGCCCCTCTCTGACCCATTCGATACCGGTCTCATAGCTTGGATCAGTGACATACTCTGCATAAGCTTCATCTAACAAGAAGTAATGGTCTTTAGACGCAGTCGCCACCCAATCTTTTAGCTTTTGAGTATCAGTAATCGTCGCTGTTGGGTTATTTGGATTACACAGATAAAGTAGACTTAATCCGTCAAACTCATCAGCTACCTTTTTAAGATTCGCCAAATCCAAATCATAACTTGACTCAGTCAGCGGCACTTTCATCACTGGTACATCTAAGCGATTGGCATAGTTCTCCGCATAAGCAAATGTCGGATCAGGTACGATGACTTGCAGCGCCCTGCCCTGTTTTAAGGCTTTAAATAACAGCATCTGCACGACGGTTCGGATGTTCTCACTCGATCCGTTACTCAGCGATATCTGACTTTCTGCGACCTGCTGAAGCTTAGCTATCTTAGTAATCAGTGCCGCACGTTGATCGTCAGGATAACGAAAACCGACATCTAGAGAATTCATAATCGCGTCTCTGGCGGACTGCGCCATGCCCAAAGAGTTTTCGTTTGAGTTTAATTCTAATAAGCTTGAGGTCTGCAAAATAAAGGACACCTATTGGTTAAAGTGGTGAATTAATTCGGCTATCTTAAGTGGCATTTCTCTTAAATTCAAGCTGTATAGTCAACTAGCAGTAAAGCTACTGTAGACGCAGATTATCTGTAACCTTCATAGTCTATGAAAATACGTATAAGCAAAAGAGCATCTTAAATAACATACGTTGCGTCCTGCTCTACTTTTAAAGCAACCCGCTATAGTTATATACACACTGATGGTTAAAAAAAAGATGCGTCATTTAAATGACGCATCTTTTTTATTGAGACAGTTCAAGGTTTGATTTACCCAATCATCACTTTTATAGGTCAATGGTTACTGAACGATATAGGCTTTTAGTTCCATCACTTTATCACGCGTTTTCGCCGCATCCTCAAACTTAAGCTCGCGAGAGAACTGCTTCATTTGTTTCTCTAAGCGGTTAATCTCTTTGACGAGTAAGTCTGGACTGCGCAGTATTTCAATATCAACATCGGGCAGACCACTACTGCTCGGTATGGCCTGATTGTCATTGAGATCTTCCTCGACCTCACCGGTATCAATCTTATCGGTAATACTGCGGGTCGCAGACTTCGGCGTAATGCCATGCTCAAGGTTAAAGGCGATTTGCTTTTCACGGCGGCGATCCGTCTCTTCAATCGCCTTTTGCATACTTGACGTAATGCGATCAGCGTACAAAATGGCCTTACCATTTAAGTTACGCGCAGCACGACCAATGGTCTGAATCAAGGAGCGCTCTGAGCGCAAAAAACCCTCTTTGTCAGCGTCAAATATTGCCACCAAGGACACCTCGGGCATATCAAGACCCTCACGCAGCAAGTTAATCCCGACTAACACGTCATGCACACCGGTGCGTAGCTCATGGATAATTTGCATACGCTCAACCGTATCAATATCCGAATGTAGATACGCCACTTTGACATCATATTCTTTTAGATAATCGGTTAAGTCCTCAGACATCCGCTTGGTCAATGTGGTAATCAGCACCCGCTCATTGACCTCACGGCGCTTGGTAATCTCAGACAGTACATCATCAACTTGGGTCAATACAGGGCGAATCTCAATCTCAGGGTCAATCAAGCCAGTCGGACGCACCACCTGCTCGACCACTTGCTCGCTGTGCTCAAGCTCATAAAGCGCCGGCGTGGCAGATACAAATATGGTGGTGGGTTTGATTTTCTCCCACTCCTCAAACTTCATCGGACGGTTGTCCATCGCACTCGGCAGACGGAAGCCGTAATTGACTAGGTTCTCTTTTCGTGAGCGGTCACCCTTATACATGGCACCGATTTGAGGCACAGTTACGTGAGATTCGTCAATAAACAGCAACGCATCAGGGGGAATGTAATCGAACAAAGTCGGAGGCGCTACACCGGCTGGACGACCTGATAAATGCTGTGAGTAGTTCTCAATACCGTTACAGTAGCCAAGCTGCTGAATCATCTCAAGGTCATACTGAGTACGCTCTTTGATACGCTGCGCCTCAATAAGCTTGTCATGTTCCCGAAAGTACTCGAGGCGCTCATCAAGCTCGGCTCGAATAGTTTTACTGGCAGCCTCTAGCTTCTCACGAGGCGTCACATAGTGCGACTTTGGATAAATCGTGATACGCGGCACACTGCGCACCGTTTTACCGGTTAGTGGATCAAACCAGCTGATCTTTTCCACTTCATCATCGAACATACTAATACGTACTGCAAGTTGTTCAGATTCCGCAGGATAAATATCTAAAAGCTCACCGCGTAACCGATACGTACCACGTTCGAAGTCTAGCTCATTTCGGGTATATTGCAGTGCCACCAAGCGTTTGATTAATGCATTGCGGTCAATCATATCACCGACCACAATGTGCAATAGCATCTTTAAATAGCTCTCTGGATCACCCAGACCATAAATTGAGGACACCGAAGAGATAATAATCGCATCACGGCGCTCAAGTAACGCACGAGTGGCTGACAGACGCATTTGGTCAATGTGATCATTAATGGCACTGTCTTTTTCAATAAAGGTATCACTGGCGGCAACATACGCTTCGGGCTGATAATAGTCGTAATAACTAACGAAGTATTCGACCGCATTGTGCGGGAAAAAGGACTTGAACTCACCATATAGCTGGGCAGCTAAGGTTTTGTTGTGCGCCATGATAATAGTCGGACGCTGCGTCTCACTGATAACCTTGGCCATCGTATAGGTCTTACCAGAGCCAGTAACACCCAACAATAGCTGAGCATCCATGCCAGCATTGATGCCTTTGACTAGCTTTTCAATGGCTTGTGGTTGGTCGCCTGCGGGTTCAAAGTCTGTCACCATTTCAAAGGCACGGCTGGAAATTAAGGTGCCGGATACATTAACACCGGTAATTTCGGCTTCACCTTGCAATTGGGTGGCAAGTTGGTTTAATTGTCGTGAGGATCTGGGTTCGGGCATTCGCATAGATAGAGTCTTTTATAATTAATCTTTTTAATCTGATGAACAATTTATTAAATAGGAATTTTCGTATTAAATAGTGTCTTAAAGGATGTCAATTGATGCTCTATCTATGGGGGCAACAAGGCAAGATTTAAAGGTTTTAAAGCACTTGGTTTAAGCCCTGTTCAATTTATTACATTGTCTTACAAACTGTATGACGAAACACTATAAACCTTAGAAGTTATTACTCATTGTCTCTGTTAATATAGTCCACATAATAAATAAGCCAAACAAGACGGTCATTCATTTAGCTGTCTTCAAATAGTTATTTATTTTGATAGTTTTTTAAACGGTTATTTAAACTATCAGTTAGATAATTCAAATTCAATTCAAATTATAAATAATTAAATTATAAGGATAAAATTATGAGAGAACGTTACGCAAGTGGTATCGATGACAAAACTGCTAAAAAAATGATTGAGCTATTAAACTTTAACCTAGCCAATCTGATTGACCTAAGTATGGACAGCAAACAGTGCCATTGGAATCTTCAAGGCAAAGGCTTTATCGGTGTTCACACGCTACTTGATGAAACTTATGAGCGTCTGACTGAAGCCTATGACACAGTCGCTGAACGTATTGTTATCTTAGGTGGTAAGGCAAATGGTATTTCTCGCCGTGTGACGGACGACTCTATTTTAGAGCCTTATCCTACTGAGATTACCAAAATCGATCAACACGTTCGTGAGCTGACTAATCGTTATAAAATAGTCGCTGAAGAACTTCGTAAAGCGATTGAAAAAGCCGGTGAAGCGGGTGATGAAGACACTGCGGATTTATTTACCGAAGTTAGCCGTATTGTTGATAAAGATGCTTGGTTTATCGGTGCAAATGCGCCTGAAAACAAATAATAGAGAATAGATTAATCAGCTATTTGGCTCGTATATAGAACAACTCGTACAAAAAATCGCCCTTAAATATTTAAGGGCGATTTTTTTGTTATATCAAGCGCGTTAAATCTGTACGTTCATACTAATTACTTCTTAAGGTCATCACTCGGTTTGCACGCACCCTCAAGCTTACCAGGAGGTGCATTATCAATCTCACAACTTGGACGATTCGCTTGCTCCATACGCATTTTTTTACGCTCAATTGCCGCATCAAATCGGCACTGCTGCAGATAATCTTTAATCTCTAATGGCGGCACTGGCGTTGGTTTACCATTTTTATCGACCGCTACCATAGTAAAGTAACAGCTATTGGTATGGCGCACTGTACGCTCTTGGATATTCTCAGCTTCAACACGGATGCCGACTTCCATTGAGGTACGGCCGACATGGTTAATATTAGCTGCAAAGGTGACCAATTCGCCCACATAAATAGGCTCTAAAAACATCACCTGATCAACAGATAACGTCACAACATAGCTGCCGCTATACCGACTAGCGCAAGCATAAGCGACCTGATCAAGCATTTTTAATAAGTCACCACCATGGACATTTCCAATAAAGTTGGCCATATCTGGGGTCATTAATACGGACATATAGAGTTCGTGTTTTAGCGGCGCTCTAACAGCGGTGCTAGAGGTGTTAAGCTGTGGCATAGTCTTCCTTTAAATTTTAAATAATCGATCGATAACAGACTCATTTTGGCTATCTTATGGCTACAAAAGTGCTTTTATTGCAATAACAATCAAAATAAGTGTAAAAAACACGCTTATGACGGTGAGAGTAACCTTAGTTTAGCGTAACCTCAATTGGCTTAGCAATTTAACTTAACACTTATCGTCTGTGTTTTGGTGTTTACAAGTTAATGAGTGAAATTATTAGTGAGAGATTTTGGCTCATTATCTGTTTTTCTCGACCTATAAACCGATTAAATTGAAAAAAAATCGATTATTTTCGATTTTTTTTCAAAAAAGGGTTGACGCTTAAAATTTATCTGCTAGAATACGCCCCACTTAACGCAAACAGCACTTAGTTCTTAGTGTGTTTTTTAAGTTATTCCCTAATAGCTCAGTTGGTAGAGCATCGGACTGTTAATCCGTGTGTCCCTGGTTCGAGCCCAGGTTAGGGAGCCATATTCTAGTACACAGTACTACCTTAGCAACACATTAATTCCCTTATGGCAAATGCCAAATCCCTTATCGATTGATAAGGGATTTTTTTGTCTTGTCATTTCATTTGTCCTACCTTATAGCTTACCCTAAGGGCCGCTTTAAATTTGCATTCCCGCAATTAACCCTCTCTTCTTGTTTTAAATTCACACCTTTTGATTGAAATTACGGTAAACTACTGTTAAATTTTCTAATAAGACTGTTTTTAATTTTTTACCCACCCTCCTCTTCATAACTTTTATTTGATAAAACATGTGGCCACTTTTTGATACACCTGCTTTCGCCCCTTTTGTCATCGCAGGTTTCGTTTTAATCATATTATTACTGGTAGAAATCGTTGGCTTTTTATTTGGTGGCTTAAGTGGTTTCTTAGATAATTTGGTACCTGACTCGCTGCTTGAAGCTGATTTTGATGCCGATATTGATATGGATATTAACAGTGATATCAGTTTGGGGTTAAAAGCCTTAGATTGGTTATACGTTGGTCGTATTCCCACGATGATTCTGCTGATACTATTTATAGGCAGCTTTTGTATTAGTGGCATTATATTGCAGCAGATCTCTTTGTCTGTGTTGGGACATTACATATCGCCTTGGCTAGCAAGCTTAGACGCTTTCGTGATAAGTATACCCTTATTAAAAGTCACTGCTGCCCTGCTATATCCGATATTTCCTAAAGATGAAACGACGGCCGTCAGTGGCGACTCATTGGTAGGTCAATCGGCAAAAATAGTGATTGGGTATGCAAGCGCAGACAAACCTGCGCAAGCCAAAACACAAGATATCCATGGTCAGATTCATTATATTATGGTCGAGCCTGACCCTTCTGTTGCGACTGAAGTTACTGAACTAGACACTTTAACAACAGCCAAAATAGAACCTACTGTGTCTATGTCTGCTGCTGATCAAACTACTGATAAGAATAGTGAGAAAACTATTTATAAAATTACGGATGAAGATACGCTGGTGATTACTAAGAAAATTGGTGATCGCTATTGGGTCAAAAAAATATGAATGAACTTATGACTCTTTTAACGGCTGAGCTGAAATTTGGTTTAGTTAAAGTTTGCAAGAGTCAGCTACAGTATCCCCCTGTCACTGTTAAAAATTTAAAACACCATTACACCTACAATAACACCTCATTTAAAAATCAACCTATCAAACAAGGCGAATGCAAACGCGACACAAAGATAGGTTAATTAATAGAAAAGGTATCATAAGAAATATATAAGGACGTTTTATGTCAGGCTTAATCACCTACGCCATTATCGCTGGCATCATTTTTGTTTTACTGTTACTGATCGGTTTTATACTCACTCGACTTTATACACGCGCCAGCAAAGAAGTCTCTTTCGTACGTACTGGTATGGGTGGTGAGCGCGTGATATTAAACGGTGGTGCATTCGTGCTACCTGTGCTGCATGAAGTTATCCCCGTTAATATGAATACCTTACGGTTAGAAGTTCGTCGTGCCAATGAAGAGGCACTCATTACCAAAGATCGTATGCGGGTCGATGTCAAAGCTGAGTTTTATGTGCGTGTTAGTCCTCTCAAAGAGTCCATCGCCACCGCCGCCCAGACACTGGGTATGAAAACCATGGCACCTGATGAGCTAAAAAATCTGGTAGAAGGTAAGTTTGTTGATGCCCTACGTGCTGTCGCTGCTGAAATGCAAATGGAAGAGTTGCACGAAAAGCGGGTTGATTTTGTGCAACGTGTCCAGCGCGCCGTGTCAGAGGATTTATCAAAAAACGGACTAGAGCTCGAAACGGTATCGTTAACAGGTCTGGATCAAACTAAATTTGAATACTTCAATCCGCAAAATGCGTTCGATGCCGAGGGTATGACGCGCTTGACTAAGACCATTCAAGATAGATTAAAGCTACGTAATGATATCGAGCAAGAAACAGACTTAGCAATTAAAACCAAAAACTTGGAAGCCGAACGTAGCCGTATCGATATCGTTCGTGAAGAAGAGTATGCCAAGCTTGAGCAGCAACGTGAGATCTCTATTCGCCGTGCTGAACAATCATCAAACATCGCTTCTGAAGAGAGTATGAAAGAGCGAGAAGCGGAAGAAGCTAAGATTGCGGCACAACGTGAAATTGACTTACAGCGCATTAATGCCGAACGTGATATCAAAAATCAAGATATCATTAAGGAACAAGCGCTTGAACAAGCCAATATTGAACGTCAAAAAGCGATTGAGCTGGCAGAACAAGAGCGTCAAATCGCTGTTGCAGAGAAGTCACGTGCAGAGTCGGTTGCCAAAGCAGAAGCGGATAAAGCAAGAGCTTTAGCCGTTCAACAAGCGGAAAATGTAACCACCGTTCGTGAGCGTGAAATTGCGGAACGTGCCAAAGCTGTCCAACTTATTAAAGCCACCGAAGAGGCGGAAAAAGAGGCCATCGAGATCAAAGTTGCTGCCCAAGCAGAGAAGATTGCGGCCACTGATAAAGCTGAAGCGGTACGTATCGAAGCACAAGCACAAGCTGATAAACAACGCTTAATAGCCCAAGGTGAGGCTGATGCCCAATTAGTAATTGCCAAAGCCAAAGCTGAACAGTATAGAGTAGAAGCTGAAGGTCAAGAAGCGATCAATAATGCGGCTAACGTTTTATCGCCAGATCAAATTGATATGCAAGTAAGACTATCACTACTTGAGCGTCTGCCTTCTATCATTGCAGAATCGGTTAAGCCTATTGAAAACATCGATGGTATTAAAATTTTACAAGTCGGTGGCAATGGTCATAATATGCTAGGCGCATCAAACGGCGATAATAACGCCTCAAATAGCGGCAACGGTGGTGGCTCGTTGGCAGATGAAGTCGTCAGCTCAGCGCTACGCTATCGTAGCCAAGCGCCTTTGATTGACCATCTATTAGGTGAGCTTGGGTTATCTGGAGGCGGTGATATCAATGCCCTAACTCGCACCTTGGTCGATTCGCAGTTTGAGCCTGCCACTCGCGATAATAAAAACTCAAGCTCATCTAGTGAACACGCTAGCCCTTCAGGACCGACCCATACCTCGGCAAAGGACACTGAGACGTTGCAATCGAGTCCAGCCACAGCGAACTTGCATCAATTAGATTTGCCAACAGGGGTCAATAACCGTGTGGAGAAAGCCATTGATAAAGCGGATAATAGCGCTACCTCCTATGCGGATAAAGGGAACAAATTAACCACAGGAAATCAGCCGACTAAAATAAAAATCAGCCCTGATAATAAATAAAACGCATTAATTACCGATATTTATCATACAAAGGCTTGACACCTACCCTAACCTTGGCTAGAATACGCATCACTTAGTTAAGACTGCTTCTGCAAAGATGAGTCGATAAGTTATTCCCTAATAGCTCAGTTGGTAGAGCATCGGACTGTTAATCCGTGTGTCCCTGGTTCGAGCCCAGGTTAGGGAGCCAAATTCTAAAAGGTTTTAATACCCTTACAGCACATTTTATTAAAACCTAAAAAAGCCCTAATCAGTGATTAGGG
Source organism: Psychrobacter sp. CX14 (assembly GCF_057396205.2). NCBI lineage: Bacteria > Pseudomonadati > Pseudomonadota > Gammaproteobacteria > Moraxellales > Moraxellaceae > Psychrobacter > Psychrobacter sp. CX14. Next base: position 2,165,439 of record NZ_CM183187.1, read on the forward strand.
CTTTTTTGTGTATGTGTTTTACATCTTACTTAGCGGTTTAAGTTATTCCCTAATTCACCTATAATAGATTAAATTTACTAAAAACTTGATATGGCTATGATTCCTCCGCACATACGTAATAAATTTTCGGACCATCCTCAAAAGATTACCCGCCCTATTAGCATTCGACTCTCTGAAGAGATGATCACCTTGCTAACAGAGACCGCTCAGGAGCATGGATTTAAGCGCATCCAGGGCCTTATTCGTCTATATATCCGTCAAGGGTTAGATAGAGACAATGATGGCTATACCCTAGCCGACGATGAAGTATTTATTGAGAAATTACGTGCAAACGGTGTAAGCACCTCTATCATTGAAAAATCAATCATTGATACTCACAGCAGCTATGCCACCAAAGGCTTGCTTGAAGAGCAAATTGAGCCTAAAAAATAAGCATTATCTTTTTACTTTGATTGGCTTTTTGGGCTGCCAGCAGCTCTACTCTGGTTGTTCTCAGTACGCAACAAACACTGACAAAAAGCGACTTACTAACTTTTTTGCGAAAAATTAAAAATAGTACTTGCATTAGAAATCAAAATCTCTATAATACTGCACCTACGGAGTCGTGGCAGAGCGGTTGAATGCACCGGTCTTGAAAACCGGCAAGGGTTCATAGCCCTTCGAGAGTTCGAATCTCTCCGACTCCGCCAGATATTGAAAAGACCTACTTATTGATTAAGTGGGTCTTTTTTTGTGCTCAAAATTCATGCCCATAAATTTAAAAGAATTATTTACCACAGGCCTTGCATTTGAATCATTTTTCTCTATAATAGTCCACCTACTGGAGTCGTGGCAGAGCGGTTGAATGCACCGGTCTTGAAAACCGGCAAGGGTTCATAGCCCTTCGAGAGTTCGAATCTCTCCGACTCCGCCAGATACTAAAAAGGTCAGCTTATTAAATAAGCTGACCTTTTTTATGTCTTCAATTTATATTGAGTGCTATGCGTTATAGACTAAGTTATATTTTAAGACTAGCCCTTAATAGAATGAAGGATTAAATACGCTGCAGATGCAAACACATATCTAATAAGCGATTGGCATAGCCCCACTCGTTGTCATACCATGCAAACACCTTCACTTGCGAACCCACTTGCATCAATTGCTGACCATCAACAATCAGCGACTCAGATTGATGTATGAAGTCGCTAGAGACGAGTGGCTCCTCTGTATAGCCCATGATGCCATTTAAGCGGCTATTGGGCTGACAAGCCATTTGAACCACCTCTCGTACCTCATCTAGTGTCACTACTCTATCAAACACAAAATTTACGTCAATAGCTGCCACGTCAATGGTCGGTACGCGGATAGAATGACCGTCTACTTTACCAAGCATATGCGGCAAAGTGCGCTCAGTGGCGGCAATACTACTTGAGGTAGTCGGAATAAAGTTATGCCCTGATGCACGAGCACGGCGCTTATCACGATGAGGCTGATCAAGTACGTTTTGATCGGCAGTAACTGCATGGATTTCGGTCATCATAACCGACTGCGTACCAAAGGCTTTGTCCAATACATAAATAAGCGGGACTAACGCCTGTGTGGTACAAGATACGCTGGAGATGATAGGTAAGTCACGTGTCAGCTCATTGTCATTAACGCCCATCACAATACTAGCATCAACTTTATCAAAAGGCGCTGCACCCACGATAACCTGCTTTGCACCCGCTTGTAGATGACGGCTGGCATCATCATAAGAGCGGAAATGTCCGGTACATTCTAATACCACATCGACATTTAACCTCTCCCATGGCAAATCTTCTGGTTTATCTATACCTAATAAATTGATACAGTAACGCCTGCCCTCTTTATCCAGATACAGCTGAGTATCCGCAATTCCTTCAACATCGGTAAGACTCGCATCACTTGACGCTGCGCGCTGTTCAATCGTAGCCGTCACTCCAAGACGACTTAATCGACCATGGGTACTGTCATATTTAAGCAGATGCAATAGGGTGTCGACATCGGCAATATCATTAATAGCAACGATGTGTACCAATTTACCCAGCACCTCAAATCGCTCAATAAGCGCGCGTAGCACATTGCGCCCAATACGACCGAAGCCATTGATAGCAATGCGCAATGGTGGATTAGCAGTTGAATTTAAAACAGGTGCAGTAAAATCAGGTAATGACATAAATACAGCTTAATAAGGGTAGATTAAAAGAGTCAGACACTAAAGGGACATGATGATTAATCTAATCCACAAAGATAAGTGCCAATCGAATCGTATTATAATCTATTTGTTCTTTTAAATACTCATAGATAGGACGCAGCTTGATACGCTCTTTGGTGAACAGCTCAGTGGCATCCTTACTATCACTGCCAGCCGTATCGCTAAAATCATTAGGATCTGCAGCAGCAACAATAACCTCAACCGCTTTACTGACCTTCTCAACAATTTGCTCATCAGGACGCAGATGCTCAATGCTTAAATTGGGGTCTTGACGTTTCAAACGTGCCACGTGCCCCATAATGGTTGATTGAGCCAGCCCGCGACTCTCCGCAACCTCTGCAATACTTAGGCTTTCCTCTAATAAAATTTTGGTCGCCATTAAGGTATCATCTGAGCGGTCATTAAGCTGATTACTCAGCTTATCTTTTAAGGCTTGGTTTTTGGCCATACGCTTTTTACGGTTCTCATACTGTGCCTCAAATGCTGCAATATTGGCCTTACTTAATGTACCGCCTGAGGTTAAGATAAATCGCTCATGCGACTCCTGTAATATCTCACGCTCCATCTTAGCAAAGGCTTCTTCTGCCTCAATCGACAACTCTTTAAAGCGTGAATCTGCACCGCGCGCTAGCGGATCTAAGCGTAGGCTCAAATCATTCATGCCAAGCAGCTTTAGACCCTCAAGCGATTTCAGGCGTGATAAAGCCACATAGCCTTGCCCCAGCTCAAATGTCTTCGACAAATCAATTTCAGCAGCATCCAAGGTCATGCCCTGAGATTTATGAATAGTAATTGCCCAAGCCAAAGTCAGCGGGATTTGCATATAACTGGCCAATATCTCACCGCTTTCGTCTTCTACTACCCACTCTTCACCTTCAGCAATCACCTGCCTACCAGTATTAAGCTTAATAATAGGGAATCTGTCTGTTGATACTGGCAGCTTATCTTCTGAATCATCTTCCTCTATGTCAATCAGAGCGTCTTCATTATCAATATCATCCAAATCCGTATCTATATCATCAGAATCATCATCCGATACAGTCTCATCACTATTGGTTCTAGATTTAAGTGGCTTGATGGTGGTAAACCCAACCAACTCCCCCATACTACCGTTTGATACACCAAGCTCATTATTGTTCTTAATAAACATGACTTTAGCGCCGACTTTTAGGGTCAGGTCATCGCTGGTACGTACTGATTTTTTAAGCGTTTCGACCAATTTGTTATCACCATGAGCAATGGCATTGTATGTCACCGTCTCACCATCTAATAACGCCAGTTCATTTTCATTGATTTTGTTGACGTTCACATTATGGGTATATAAGCGCGTGCGATTGATATCGACGTCTTGATAGAAGGTATTTTGTAGGGCAGCGATGGCCTCTGCACTCACACCCTCCTCTCCGCGAATCTGGTTTAAAATAGTATCTAGGGTCATCTTTTGCTCATCACCCTCAGCAACCTCTTGGCGATGCTGCTCGGTCAAATAACAAATCTTAAATTTAGCATCTAGCCACGCCTGCGACATAAAGGCAAACTTCTCACGATTACTCTCACCGCGGCTACCCACAGGCGGTAACTGGAAGAAATCACCGGCTACCACCACTTGGATACCACCAAATGGCTTATCGCTACTGCGCATGTGTTTGAGCACTTGATCGACCAGATTAAGCTGCTTGGCGTGCAGCATAGATATCTCATCAATAATCAATACTGAGGTATCTTTGAGACGGTCCTTAAGAATCTTCTTACGCGATAAATTGGCCAAATCACGTTCGGTTAATTCATCTTTAATACCAATCCCTGACCAGCTATGAATGGTCACCCCGTTCATATGCGTCGCTGCAATACCGGTACTGGCCGTCGTTGCCACAGGCACACGCCGCGCTCTTAAATAATGTATGTATTCATTTAAAGTATAGGTTTTTCCTGAGCCTGCAGAGCCGGTCAAAAAGACGTTACTACCGGTTTTTAGAATATCCAACGCAGTCGCTTGTTTCATAGGGATGGTATCTTTTATTTAATAAGGTGAGTCATTAACAGGCAGCGGTTCAATCCTTGTCACAAGCAGGTTGATTACCTACTTTGCGCTGCCATAATCGGAGTTTTAAGGGTTAAATACTGCAATATCGTCTGATAGATTAAACTGACAATATAAAAAGCCACAACAAAGGTGTGTGGCTTTTTATCATATCATTACAGCCAAATAAAGTGGGCGACTTTATCAAGCAATGCGTCACTGACTGTCAACATTCTTCAAACAAAGCCAATTATGGCAATAGCTTAGTAAAGGTCATAAAGCAGTTTTCACCGTCTTTATCGACACACCAACGCATTTTATTCTCTTTTGGCTGATAATCAACGAAGGCCAGAATAGAATCACCCGTTTGGTCGATTTGCACGCCTGAACAATCCATTTTGTTATTGTCATAGGTGGTATTAATGGCAATAACTGGCAAACCTTCTGCTTGATGCTGATAGATATATTTACCAAAAGTCCACTCTTCACCGCTGGTGGTTAGTACTTCATTATCAGCGCCGAAGTTATAGCGCTCACGGCAACTACTATTAGGCGCTGTAGCATTAAGAGTCAAAACTGGCTTATCTTGAGTACTGTTTTTGTCATTGTCTTGAGCGTTGCCAAGATACATATTGTCTCGTTCAACGCTCTTTAGTTGAGATAACTTCTCTGACGCTTCGATGGCACTGATAAGCTCGCTTAATTCAGGGCTCATCTCACCTTTTTCACTGGTGCTTGCCGTACGTGCTTTTTGCACAAAATCTGGAGTGCTTTGCAGCTCTAACTCCCACAAGCCTGCTATTTCAGGGCTAACATGAGTACTTATAACAGCTTCTTCGACTACGCCATTATTGCCAGAAAACGAGGCTAAAATTGAGGCTAAAGTTACGGGTATTAACGAGGTTGGTTCCATAGTTTAGCTACTTCCTTCTTCATATTTATTAAGCAGATTAAGCAATTTCGCCTCACTATACAAGATGATAAACGTTAACATTGGTTATATACGTCAGTTAATGTCGTTGTACAGTGACCCCCTATTCCATTTTTCAAAATAACTGAATTTCTAGTATCAGACTAAACTCATCTATATATCTATTAATGTCTATTAATGTGCAATTCGATAGTAAATAATTAGTGTGGCTTATCAATATTATTTATACCGATTATCGGAATAAGTATTTTTTGTTAAAGACTATTTAATTATAAATTGTGGTAAAGGTATTTTCTGGCAGTCACATCCACAGCTGATTTACTTGGGTATGCAAGACCAGTATTTCACCTTTAATATGTTTGATGCGCAGGCATGGTACGCTCGTGACGTTATTCTAGGTAGAATTGAATTACCTGACTTGGAGGAACGTCAAAAAGATGAGCAACACTGGCTAGATCGCTTTCATGCGCTTGATGGCGCGGAGAGTGAAATTGACTTCCAAGCTAGCTACATCCGCGACTTAAATGTCGTCATAGCGACCAACTATCAATAAGTAAGTACTTATTACCCTATCGCTTTGATTTAAAAGCCAAACGCAGCGCTCTGTGTTTGGCTTTTTAATGCGTATCATTATTCTGAGGCGCACTACTCTGACGTTTACCGTCCTTTTTAAACCACCAAAACAATTTATGCTCTATCGTACTTTTGATGGTTAATGGCGTGCGGGGCGATCTTTCAATCAGCGTATCAAATACTTCAGGGTCGACATACTTTGCCCCACCATGCGCCATCATTACTTGTTTTGGCTTGAGCTGTTTTATTTTATTTAGCGACTGTCGATACGTCTCTGGCAAATATATCGGCACAGGTGAGACAAATTTATGACGCAGTTTAATTATTAAATCTGCAGTATAAACTTGCTCAGTATCAGGATGGTATAAAGATAAATCCCGATCGGTATGCCCAGGCGTCTCTAATACTTGCCAATCCTCAAACAAAGGCACTGTATCGCCCTCACCGACGGTAATATCAGGGTCTAGATGCGCAGGATACCAGAGATTTTTGGCGGGTTTGCCGAGCCTATTGGCCACATAATAAGCCAATGAGATGTAAATAGTATGCATAATTCGCCCGCCGATATGGGCATACCATTGAGTGCTTTTGGCAGCGGACACAATCTGGCAGCCTGTCGCTTGTTTAAAGAAGGTCGCACCACCGGCGTGATCGGCATGCATATGAGTCACTATCACTATCTTCAAGTCTGTAATTGGGCGACATAATGTGTGTTTAATATAATCTAAAACCAGTTCCACATCAGGTCGACAACAGCCATCAAGCAATAATAGTTTGTCCTCATATACAGCTAGATAGATAGTCTGGATATGACCTTCAAGCTGTACGATTTCTTTTAAGCTCATTGAACATCCTTATTAATACTAAACAGTCCATTTTATACACAATTTCTGGCTTTATATTAGCACACTGTTCATTAGCACAGTCTATTACTCTGACCGCATTGGTTATACTAAAATAGTCTTTAATAGGCACAGTAGTGCATTTATTCAGGCTAGAACCAGATAGCAATCAAACAGTTAGACTAGGGTCTGTTGAACATTCAAATATTAGAACTGCTGATAGCTAAAATTGTTCCAAACTAGGCGTAAACCGATGATAATATCTAGACCTTAGCTAGGTTTATAACAACGTTTGGGGCAATTTTAGCAACAGCCCTCTCTCGAGCACAGCTCTCGCCTTGCGAACGGGCAAAGCAGTGCTTTGCTTAATCCGTTCTCAGGGGCAGGGCTGTTTTTTGTCAATATATTGCGAAATTGTCTAACTTAGAATGACTAAGCCTCAAAAATTTCCCTGCATATTTCCTAAAAAACAGCCTCCGCCAGTTCCACATTTGAATATTCAACAGACCCTAATAGATATTTGTTTATAACAGCTAGTCCATTCGCCTTATCACAAAAGAAAGCCCCCAAATTTGGGGGCTTTCTTTTGTATAGAGATAGAAGTTAATCATCGAACGATCAATATTAACCTACCCCATACCCAGTTCAATCAAGCTAGCGTTACCACCAATGGCCGTGGTATTCACTGTCTTCACACGCTCTGTGGTAAAACGCTCAACATACTCAGGTTCAAACATCTCTTGGCAGCCCTGCATGTCAGTCACTGCAACAAGTTGCGTTAAGATACCGTCTGTTTCGGCTAAGTCTTGGCCAATAGCGCGTGCTTCAGCGACTGTGCCGACCACACCAACCACTGCCAGACCATTGATGTGAAGCAAGGTGGTTAATTGTGAGTCATTAGCAATACTCATCACACCCGGATAGATACCAGCGTCTTGCAATGCGGTAATGGCTTGCTCGCACAATGCTTGTTGACTTGGATAACGTAAAATCACTTCATTACCCGCCAGCAAAGCGGCAACAAGTTGACCAAGTACCGGAATAGGGTCCGATTGCTCAGTACCAACAATCATTACTTTACCGCGAGGGGCTAAATACAAATCGTTTGATTCCCCTGTGGCACCGGTCAGATGAATCACTTCATCTAAGCGTTCTGCTTGGGCAGTCAAGTGTTGAAACAAACGATTGGCTTTGTCACTGTGACTGGTCAATTGTGCTAAATCAGCACTGGCTTTCTCTAAATAGGCAGCACGATTAATCGCACCCATTAGGGCCCATGCTTCACTCTGCTTGGCCTGATTCTTTTTATATACATCACTCATGAGCTGTCCTTAATCTTAATATTGGTTTGATGTTGATCGAGTTGCCCGCACCCTATAATAGGTTAATAAACTTGGGCAACTTGACTCATAGTCATGACAATAAGGGACTTACACAGCTTGCCACTGTGTTAATCGTGCCACGTAATGAGGACCACCCGCTTTTGGACCGGTGCCTGACAGTCCACTACCGCCGAATGGCTGTTCATCAACCACAGCACCAATCTGGTTACGGTTAATATAGGTATTACCCACTTTAGCACGGCGCTCGATATGATCAGCGATGTGCTCAATACGGCTATGAATACCTAATGTTAGACCATAGCCGGTGGCATTAATCTCATCAATTAAGTCATCAAGCTTGCCGGCTTTATAGCGCAAGATATGTAAGATAGGACCGAAGTGCTCACCACCAATTGCGCCGATGCTATCCACTTCAATAGCCGTTGGTAATACAAAGGTGCTGTTGCCTAATTTATCTGCAAATTCAGAACTGATAGGCGTTTGAGCGATCACGCGAGCACGGCTGTCTTGACGCATCGCCTCAATGTGCGCACGTAATCCTTTTTGGGCATCTTTGTCAATAACAGGACCCACATCGGTAGAGACATTCACAGGGCTACCCACAACCAGCTCTGCCATGTTGCCTTTTAACAGCTCAATCACCGTATCTGCAACGTCTTCTTGTAGACACAATATACGACATGCCGAACAGCGCTGACCTGCTGAACCAAAGGCAGACAATACCGCATCTTTCACCACTTGTTCTGGCAATGCAGTCGAGTCAACAATCATAGCGTTTTGACCGCCCGTTTCTGCGATTAATACCGGCAATTTGCCTGACGTGTTTTGATTGTTGTCTTTGTCAGCATATAGCGCACGGTTAATCAGCTGCGCGGTATGAGTAGAACCGGTAAATACCACACCATCAATTTCATTTGATGAGGTTAATGCGCCGCCCACTTCACCAGCACCCGTCACGAACTGTAGTGCATAATCAGGTACACCAGCTTGATACATGAGTTGAACCGCAAAATAAGCGATTAAGCTGGTTTGTTCAGCGGGCTTGGCGACAACGGTGTTACCCGCAGCCAATGCACCTGTAATCTGACCAGTGTAAATGGCCAATGGGAAGTTCCAAGGGCTGATACATACAAAGGTACCGCGTGCAGTGCGTTTTTGAGTAACAGTATTGCCATTTAAATCAGTAAAGCTATTGGTTTGGGTGCTAAGACGCTCAGCTTCATCGGCATAGAAACGACAGAAATCAACCGCTTCACGCACCTCATCAATGCTGTCTTGCATCGTTTTACCCGCCTCTTTGTGACACATGGCCACAAGCTGTGCAAAGTGTTCTTCATACAAGTCTGCAATAAGGCGCAAAATAGCAGCACGTTCAGCAGCACTGACCGCCTGCCATTGCTGCTGGCCCTCTTTGGCCGCTTTAATGGCAAATTTAGCGATATCAGCATTGGCGTAAACCACTTCACCAGCAGTCACATCATGGTTCCAAGGTGCAATCACTGGCGAGCGTTCTAAATCCTCACCACTAGGCTCACCTTGAGCATTAAGCGTTTGAGTGATTTGCTGACCCTTGATGATTGAGTTGGCCTTCCATATGTTTGGTAAATGCGCATCAATGGCGGCTTTAAAAGGACGCCACTGAGAATCAACAAAGATATTTGGACCAAAACTTGCCTTTCTACCATCGTAGATATCAAGCGGCATTGGAATGCGCTCGTTATGCAAGGTAGCATGGCTGGTTAATGTGTCGTATGGGTGTACCGTCAGTTCGCTAACTGGGTAAGTTTTATCTAACAGTTGATGCACAAACGAGCTGTTGGCACCGTTTTCAAGTAGACGGCGCACCAAGTATGGTAGCAAGTCTTTATGTGCGCCCACTGGAGCATAGATACGAACAGGAATATTGTACTGCTGTAAAATATGGTCATATAAGGCATCGCCCATACCATGCAGACGCTGGAATTCGAAGTCTCTATGCGGACTCATGGTCATTACAGACGATAATGTATGCGCGTTATGAGTCGCAAACTGTGGCCATAACACACCACGGATTTGCTCGGTTAATAAGAAGCGAGCACAGGCGAGATAAGCAACATCGGTACCTTCTTTACGTGTCCACACAGGATAACCGGTAATGCCTTTTTGCTGCGCCAGTTTGATCTCATAGTCCCAGTACGCGCCTTTTACCAGACGCACAGGAATCCGGTCGCCAACCTCTTTGGCCAAACTTGCCAGCCAAGCCAATACAGCAAGACCACGTTTAGAATAGCCTTGAACCACAAGACCTAGACCATCCCAATCTTGGGTAATGGTGTCTCGGTATAGCGATTCAAATAGCTTTAATGACACCTCTAAACGGTCGGCTTCTTCAGCATCAATGCTGATATCGACGTTTACATCACGTGCCGCTTCAATCAATAAAACACAGCGCTGACGCAATAATCCCAACACTTGATCAATCTGTGTTGCTTCGTAGCGCGGATGCAAAGCAGACAGCTTAATAGATACTGATGGCTTTGGCATACCCTCTTTCACACGAATATGCGCCGCTGATTTAATGGCATGTAGATAATCACTAAAATACTTTTCAGCATCTCTGTGCGTCACTGCCGCTTCACCTAACATATCAAATGAATAGGTATAGCCTTTTTGACGATACGGTTGACTGTTACGGCTCGCCTCTTCGATGGTTTCACCAAGCACAAACTGATGACCCATAATCTTCATCGCGCGTTGCATGGCGCTACGAATGACAGGTTCACCCATTTTTTTGGTCATACGGTCCAAGAAACCGGCTGCGGTAGTTTTTTTATCAATACTGACCACACGTCCAGTCATCATCAAACCCCAGGTCGAGGCATTGACGATAAATCCGTTGTCATCTTTTAAATGCTTTTTCCAGTCCGCTACGCTCATTTTGTCGCGAATCAGCGCGTCTGCCGTGGCATTATCTGGCACACGGATCAAAGCTTCTGCCAAGCTCATCAGCAAGATGCCCTCTTGGGTGTCTAAGCTATATTCTAATAATAGCGAGTCCACCATTTTTACCGCTTTATTATTATTGCGGACATTCTCAACCAGGCTTGCGGTTTGCGATACGATGGCTTCACGCTCATTACTGCCATCTTCCATAGTGGCAGGTTCAGCCAGCGGCAATAACGCGCCTAGCCATTTATCTTCATCGACACTATAAAGGGGAGAAATACGTTTAAATAGCTCGCTCGGAGACTGCTCAATATAAGCAGGGTCTAGGACCTCTTGAGGTGAAAACTGAATAGGATTTTCCGGATAAAACGGATTCGTTAAACTCATATCAACTCCATGGATAAAAAAAAGGATGTGATTACAGCGCACCGGTTCAAGTCAATACAGTGTTGTTTGCATTGCTATTGTCAGCGTCATATAACAGCCTTTAAAGCATCCCTGTTTTCGCTATGTTACTAAGAACACTTTCTTTTAAAATAAAGTAAGAAGGCGATTATTCTCAAGTTATATTAGTCGATAAATATAAGTAACAAGCTGAATGGTAAGCCGTTTAGGTGTCGTTCGACAAAGACTATAAAAAAGCACCACACTGGCCGCTTAAGATGGGCCTGGATTTAATAAAAGTTCGATTGATATAGACATACTATTTAAGACGGTCAAACAGTAGTGAGTACAAGCAATCGTCTTATAGTGTTACCGCCCGTAAAGATAGCGGTCTAAATACATAACGACAAACTCACTAATGCCTTCTTCTTTATAGAGTCAGGCTGAAACATTAACAGGAAGTTAACGTGTCAGCCTGAAAAGAAAAACCTCTACGGCGTTGCTTGAGGTTATGAGCTTGATAACTAAATGTTATCACAACTATCAAGCTCTAAGCTATAGTTTATAAAAATATGATTTTGGCCAATAATATCGCGGTCAATACCCATACCGCAGGGCTGACTTGGTCAAATTTTCCGGTTAACACTTTCACCACAGTGTAGGTAATAAATCCAAGTGAAATACCATCAGCAATTGAGTAGGTTAATGGAGTTAATAACAGAACCACCGCTACCGGTGCCGCTTCGGTTAAATCCTCCCAGTCGATATCTTTTAGTGTGTATAACATCAAAACAGACACGTAGAAGATAGCCCCTGCGGTGGCATAAGCGGGAATCATGCCCGCCAGCGGTGCAAAGAAGATGCTTAATAAGAATAAAACACCCACAGTTACAGCCATTAGACCGGTACGACCGCCTGCAGCCACACCGGCTGTACTCTCAACAAAGCTAGTAGTCGATGATGTACCCAATAAAGAACCGGCTACCGTTGCAGTAGAGTCTGCCAATAAGGCTTTGTCTAAGTTTGGGATATTGCCTTTGTCATCGACTAAGTTAGCTTTATTAGTTACCCCGATAAGCGTGCCTGAGGTATCAAATAAGTCAACGAATAAAAAAGCAAAAATCACACTAATCATGCCCACATCAAATGCACCGGCGATATCTAATTGCATAAAGGTAGGTGCAATTGCAGGCGGCATAGACATCACGCCATCGAAGGGCACATGACCGGTTAATACAGCAATAAGGGTCACAGCCAAAATACCAATGGTCACTGCGCCTGGAATATTACGATAGACCAGGCCAATGATTAAAAAGAAGCCCAGTGCGGCCATTACCGGTGAGAACTGCTGCAAATCACCTAAGCTGACAAACGTCGCTTCATTGGCAACGATAACACCTGAGCTCTTTAATGCAATAAAGGCCAAAAACGCACCAATACCGGCAACAATACCTTGCTTTAGGCTATTTGGAATAGCATTAATTACCCATTCACGTATTTTAAATAAGCTTAATAAAACAAAGATATAGCCTGATAAAAACACAGCACCAAGCGCGGTCTGCCATGTGTAACCCATGCCCAATACCACACCATAGGTGAAGAAGGCGTTCAGACCCATACCAGGTGCCAATGCTACCGGCAGGCGGGCGTAAATACCCATGATAAAACAGCCAATCGCTGCTGCCAAACAGGTGGCCACAAACACGGCGCCCCTATCCATTCCGGCATCGGCTAAAATATTGGGGTTTACAAAAATGATGTATGCCATCGTTAAAAACGTGGTAATACCGGCTAGAACTTCGGTTCTGATGGTGGTGTTTTGACCGTCAATGCCAAAATAGCGCTCAATTGCATTCATAGGTAATCGCCTGAGTATATTTGGGGGATATAAATTCGAGGTTAGGTCTAAATTGTCATCGCCAAATTAAGGGATGAATTATAAAGGATAGCTCTAAAAACTACCATTGATGATATCAAGGTGAATCGCAAATAGACATCGAGTGGGCATTTTTGAGACGTAAAAACACCAAATGCTACTTTTTTTTGCGGCTCACTCTGATTACAATAGCCTTAATTTATCCTTAACGTCCTAATTTGCCTATCGTATATCATTATTCGTCGCCCTTTATATATCAGAGCGTTTAACATTATGCCCCGACAATGCTAGTCTAGGCTAAAATGCTGATAAACAATTTGACATATAAATTACGCGAATATAATCAGCCATTGTTAACTATTTCAATTATACTTAGCGCCTGCTCTAACACACGCCTTACCCTTTATTTATCGTTTTTTATTACTATTTACAGCGAGTATTTTATTCATGTCAGAGTCTATCAACCTTATTGCCCTCCTTACAGAAGCCAGTTTACTGGTACAGATTGTCATGGGGATATTACTTTTGGCCTCTGTAATCTGCTGGGTATTGATATTCCGTTTAAGTGCCCGAATCGGCACTGCCAAACGTCAAGACGAGCAATTTGAAAGCTGGTTTTGGTCCGGTGAAGATTTGGCTAAGCTGTATCAGGGCATCCAAAATGCGCCTGAAAAGCACGGTCTGGCCAATATCTTTTATGTGGGATTCTCAGAATTTTTGCGCATGAATAAAAAACGCCAACCCAAGGACCAAATCATTGATGGCGTTGAGCGTAAACTGCGTGTGGGACTTGGTCGTCAGCAGCAGCGCCTAGAGTCAGGTCTTGCCCTGCTTGCCAGCATCGGCTCTGTCTCGCCTTATATCGGTCTATTTGGTACGGTTTGGGGTATTATGAATGCCTTTTTGGGCTTATCAATGACAGACCAAGTGAGCTTATCAGCGGTGGCTCCGGGTATTGCAGAAGCTTTGATTGCAACCGCCATGGGTCTATTTGCAGCGATTCCTGCGGTATTGGCTTATAACCATTTCACGGCTAAAGCAGCCAACCTTTATGACAGCCGAGCGCTGTTTTGTGATGAGATGACTGGCATGCTTCAGCGTGAAACTCATGAGACTAATTCGAGTAATCAGGGTGCCCGTGACACCACTCATATCACAAGTTCCATTCAATCTCCCCTAGTATAAAAGGAGCGTTATTATGAAGCCAAGCCCCTTTACTAGACGCAAAAAAGAGCTCAACGCCACCATGAATGTGGTGCCCTACATTGACGTGATGCTGGTGCTATTGGTGATATTTATGGTGACAACGCCCATGCTAACCACGGGCGTCAATGTCGATTTACCAAAAGCTGAAACCAAGAATATGGGCACAGGTACGCAAATGCCGGTTATCGTCTCCTTATTAAGCAATGGGGAGATTTATATGAGTTATGAAAATGATATTGATTTACCCGTCAGTGAAGCAGAGCTGATTGATACGCTGATTCGTTTGCAAAGCCAGCCTGACGGCGGTGATTTAAAGGTTATGATTAATGCCGATCAGAACAACCAATACGGCATGATTATGCAGCTGATGGCAAATTTGCAACAAGCAGGCGTTGAAAAGGTGGGTCTGCTCACAGGCAAGCCACTACCTGCTACCCAAAACTAATATTCACTTTAATGCTATGGTTAATGACTGTTGATTGTATTCCAAACCTACCGCTAACAAATGCGATATGGCAATTGCCATGAATGAGTAAATCAACTGGCTTTAATCCGATGGCCCTAAATGATTGAGATAATATAAGTGCTAAAACGTGCGCCTTCTGTTTATGTTCCTGTTGAGCCTGAAGATAATGGGGTTGCCCTACCTGCCCTGTTAAGTATTGTTGTGCATGGGGCAATATTGGCATTTATTCTATTCTTTCATCGGGTACCGACTCTAGATACGGTGGATACCATCGAGACCAGTCTTGTCACCCCTGAAGAGCTTGCCGATATTCAATCGAATATTATCGCTAATCGTAGTGCGCTCGCTGCGGAAAATGAGAGGTCGAGTGCATCTATGGAGGACAGCTTTTCGGATGATTATAACGATGCCTCCTCTGTGGCAACACAGTCAGAGAGTCGCTCTACTCGTTTATCCTCACCGCGTGATATTAGCGCGCCTATTAGACGTAGTACGCAGACGCCAGTGTTTGAGCGAACTGATGAGCCGGCTGATGAATTTGATATGCCTGAGAATAATGGCCTTGATGAAGAAGTAATAGAAGAGCGCCGTACCTTTGATGAAGCACAAGCCGCTTATGAGCGTCAGCTAGAAGAAGAGATGCAGCGAGAAATGGATGCCGCAGCCAATAATGCCAAATCTGCCAAGCCTACTAAATCAAGCAAACCTGTAAGCGAAACATTCCCTGCTGCTGGCAAAAATAGTGGCTCTAATGGTGGTACTAGCGGTAAGAGCAAAGGGCAAATTGCTAATGAGCTGCTAAACTATATTAAGCCTAAATGGAATCCCGACAAGAAATTTGTGGGTACCAAGATTACCGCTTATATTACCGTTGATGACAATGGCAATGTGTTGACAGTGACGACCAACGCACAGGATAAAGAACTGGGTGATTCGCTCATTGCGGCGATTAGACAAGCCAGCCCGTTAACGCCAATTGCTGGATCAGGCTATACCAAATTAGAGCCAGTGTTTGTGGTCAGTAAAAAGTAGTGTTATGCCACATTAAAAACCGCACACCTCTTATAAAAAATCTTAATCTAAAAAGACAACTCATAAATATAGTGGACTAATTCTATGACCTTAATAACAAAACGTACTGCTCTGTCTCGCCTATCTGTTCTATCTGCAGCGGTCATTTTAATGAGCGGTCTAACTTCACCTGTACTGGCGCAAGCTGAGACAATCCCTACTGCCAGCAAAAATAGTGGCGATGGTGATGCTAGCGGTAAGAGCAAAGGGCAAATTGCCAATGAGCTACTAAACTACATTAAGTTTAAATGGAATCCAGACCAGAAATTTGTGGGTACTAAGACTACCGCTTATATTACCGTCGATGACAATGGTAATGTGTTAAGAGTCATTACTAACGCTCAAGATAAGGCACTGGGTGATTCGATCATTGCGGCAATTAGACAAGCCAGCCCGTTAACGCCGATTGCTGGGTTAGGCTATGCCGAATTAAAGCTGATGTTTGTGGTCAGTAAAAAGTAGGGTTATGTCAAATTAAAAACTGCGCACCTCTCATGAAAAATCATAATCTAAAAAGACAACTCATAAATATAGTGGACTAATCTTATGACTTTAATATCAAAACGTACTGCTCTGTCTCGCCTCTCTGCGCTATCTTCAGCCATCATTTTAATGAATAGTCTTACAGCACCTATACTAGCGCAAGCCGCTGAAGAAGACGATGTGATTCGCTTTACGGTTGAAAAGCAAGTTGAGGTTGATGAAAGCCAGGTCGCCTTTGTTCCTTTTGCCGGTGACAGCACGCTATCTAACATTGTACTCAATGACTTACGCACCACGTCGCTTAATATCACCACTGAAAACCTCATTGGTCAGCCGCACTCTAGCAGTGAGCTACAAACTACCTTGCCTGATTGGCAACGTGTGGGTATTCCGTATTTGGTCATTGGTAGAACCCAAAGCAGTGCCGGTAACACTATGGTTAACTTCGAAGTGATTGAGGTGGCAACTGGCCGTATCATACGTAAACAGCAGACAGTTATGGCACCCAACTCTCGAGCTGCGGCACACAAGACCGCTGCACGTATTTATGAGTTATTAACCGGAAAACAGGCTGACTTTAATGCCCGTATTGCTTATATTGAAGAAAAAGGCAGCCCAACCAATAAAATCTCATCTTTGGTGATTCGTGATGCCGATGGCGAGAATCCACAATTGATTACCCAGGTAACCAATGCCAGTATTTTTAGCCCAGCGGTTTCTCCAGATGGTCGATATATCGCCTACTCTGTACAGCTAAAAAACAATCACGCTAATCTGTTTAAATACGACTTACAGACCCGACAAATCACCAAGCTCGTGGATTTAAAAGGCGAGAACTTAAGCCCAAGCTTCTCTCCAGATGGCCGTGCTATCTTATTCTCAAGTACTGTTGACGGTGATGCAGATATTTATCGTGTTAGCAGTAACGGTGGACGTGCTGAAAAGATTATTGGCCTACCTTATGACCAAGTACAGCCAAGCTATGCACCAAATGGCAGCTTTGTATTTGTATCAGATCATACCAGTCCACGTCGCCCAAGTATTTATCGCTACACCTTCTCAGGCTCACCTACTCGCCTGTCGCATGGTAGCTATGCGGCCAACCCTAACTATAGCTCAGATGGTACAAAAATCGGTTATCTAAACGGCAGTACTGCTTCTGTGATGAGCACCTCGGGCGCTAACTTAATGAACTTTGGTAATACGGGTCTAGACGAGTCGCCTACCTTCTCTCCAAGCAATCAGCGTGTGGCTTATACGCAGGCTCAAGGCCGAAGCAAAAGTAATCTTGTGATTCGTCCGCTTGATGGTGGCCGTACTATTACCAAATCCATTGATGGTATCGCCCGTTCACCAGTATGGATTCCTAGTCGATAACGCTTATGGTTTGAACAGATCTATTTGGATTATAAAGCCTACTAGCAACACCTAAAAAGCCTCAGTCCAAAGACTGAGGCTTATCACTCTGAAGGATACGGACACCCCTCATGCACACTACTTTTAAATCAAAGCATCGACTGCTACACTGGATACTTCTGGCTCAGTTAGTACTGCTAAGCACTGCTTGCCAACATTTACAAATGGCTGAAAACCCAATACCAGTTATGGCAGAATTTCAGTCTAGACCGTAGCAGCCAGTCACCTCTGTAATACTCTATTTATCATCCGTTAATGTGCGATTTAATACGGGTGGCTGTTCTGCCAATATTTGCGCCAGATGCTTACCAAATAGCTTGGCCGTATTAATATCGCCCTCACCCGGTGTCACCTCTGGTGGTCCATCCACCGACTGCGTCATCAAACCAAGGAAGCTAGATAGTCGGTTGATATCCTTCTCTGTATGACCGGTTGGCATCACTGGAAATCCTGCCCAGTTCATGCCGTGCTGCATACTAAAGCCACAAATTTGCTGCAACGCCGCAAGTTTATCACCACTTAGACCACCTGAATTTGCAAAGCCTGCCGCCCATTTACCATGCCACTTACGGTGGAACCAGCGCTTTGAGGTGCTATCCATAAAGGTTTTAAATTCAGCAGTGATACTGCCCATATAGACGGCACTACCAAAGATTAGCATTTGTGCGGCATCGGCAAATTCCCAATCCACATCGTCGGTATCGATACATTTCACCTCAACCGCTGCGCCTTTATATTGACGCACACCCTCTTCTACTGCATGAGCCACTCGGCGAGTATGCCCATAATTGCTATGATAAATAATGGCGATTTTTAGCGTCTCATCAGTGGCGCTAGTGTCTTGAAGGTTTGAGCTGTTTACGGTCATAAGGGAGTAATATCCTAATAATAAAATAGCCATTTAGATCAATTAACTGGCCACAAAACATGTCTTTAATGGGTTAAAGGTTAATAAGTAAGACGATTGATAGCAGGGTATTTTAATAACAGTCTCTAGCTAAAGGCTCAATCAGTTTTTGAGGTGCTGCTATTTAACCGAAGATAAAGACCATTTGCAAATATTGCCACCAAATCACAACAACACTGATGATTTAATTTACGTATTGCTCTTTACTACTTTATTTAGTGCAGATTTATAGTCATAGTCATATAAAAGAGGTACGGTGTTAACCTCGCTAAGCCTACATTTGTAGTACTTGCGCTCGGTTGCCTTGTATCTCAAATATCTGACTACGACTATATTTAACGCAGACGCATAATAAGTAGTGCCATTCTGCCTGTGTTTTTCTCGCCGGCATGAGTCATATGACGGTAAGAATAATAACGAGGATTACTATAGCTGCAAGCATACGCAGAGCTGCTCTGCTCTTCGCTGTTGTCTTGACTACTATCCTTCGGCTTGGTGTTATTAACCTGTATACCAAACATTGCTAACTGCAAAGCGGCAAGTGCCGGTAAATCAAGCCAAGCTTTATCTGGATTATCGTGCTCACCAACTATCTTAGCTCGCACCTCCTCGCTATCCATACCCATTTCACGGCAGCCTGCCAGCAGCTTCTCTACTACATCTGTTGAAACTTCATAGCATGGCTGACTGATACAAGCGCCTATCCAAGCTTGTGGCTTTAGACTTATATTATCTTCATTTGATAACGACCTATCAGAAACTGGATTTAAATTTAACTGTTTACAAGTACTGGCAATCACACCATTGGCAAGCCCTTGCCAGCCTGCATGAATTGCTGCGACTTGTTTTGATTGGTCATGATAAATCACAATAGGTACACAGTCTGCGGTCATGATAGCAAGCGCTGTGTTAGGCTGACTGGCAACCAATGCATCAGCAGAGTTTGGCGTTAATGACAGACCCATATTTGATTCATTATCTTCAACCCGCACTACTTTATTGCTATGAATCTGGTTTAACCAGTGAATACTATCAACTGCGTTATTAGAGACTGTGTCAGGTTCATCTACAGCATTAATTTGCGGCTGATTGGCTACCAAATAATGATTCACACTAGCCAATAACTGTGCGCGATTGCTCAAAACACGCTGCGGCTCATCGTTAACATGCAAACCAAGATTAAACTCACCAAAGCTATTGCGTACTGACTGCTTATTAGCGTCTAGACTACTACTGTTTGATAAATCCATACCAGCATTGGTCTGTATTACCAGTATATCTGGCGTATGCACCAATACCTCATAAGGCTGATTATTGGTCTGCTGTGATAAAGGATTATAAGAGTGGTTAGGCGTCATCACGTAACATCTCACATAACGCAATAATATCCTCTGGCAGCGGTGCGGTTAGCTCCATTGACTCACCACTTTCAGGATGCACAAAGCCTAGCTTGTAAGCATGCAGCGCTTGACGCGGGAACTTCAATATCGCTTCACGTTGCTCAGGCGTTAGGCCAGCACGCAGCTGCTGACGATTACCATACACATCATCACCAATAATAGGATGACCGATATGGCTCAAATGCACACGGATTTGGTGCGTACGGCCAGTCTCAAGCTTCACATCGAGCAGACTATATGAGTCATTAAGCGCAGTGATCTTCATGATGTGAGTCAGCGCATCTTTACCAGTACTGGTGACTGTCATCTTGGTACGCTGAGTACGGTGACGGCCAATTGGCGCATCAATCACACGTTGACGCGTTAGACTCGCGGCATCACCGGCGACCACACATTGATAGTGGCGATAGACGCTTTTATCTTTTAACTGCTCTTGCAAATCCATCTGCGCCGCTTTGGTTTTACCAATGACCAATAAGCCCGAAGTATTTTTGTCAATACGGTGAACCAAACCAGCTCTCGGCAAATGCGCTTGATTAGGATAATGGTACAGCAGACCATTGACCAAGGTACCCGACCAGTTACCAGCACCTGGATGCACCACCATACCCACTGGCTTATTAATCACCACCACGCTATCATCTTCATAGATAATGTCTAGGTCAATATTTTCGGGCTGATCGCTGCCATGCTGCTCAAGTACCGCTTTTAAAACTAGCTTATCGCCTTCTTTAACACGGTGCTTTGATTTAACTACCTCACTATTGACGGTCAGGTTTTCAGACTTTAGCCATTCTTGTAGCTGTCCACGAGAATGCTCTGAGAATACTTCGGCGGCCAATTTATCGACACGCAGACCGGCTTCTTTTTCAGTTACTGTATGCTCAGCATTGACCTCAAGAATATCACCTCGACGTACCTCTGATTTTGCTGCCGACTCTGAACCCTCCTCAAGGTCTTCGATATCGCCATCATCATCGATATCATCGTCGTTGATATCATCTAGATCATTTGTATCGATAACACTTTCTGAATCTATGTCTAGTCTATCTTGAGGGTGGGCTTGAGTAGCAGATGTTTCATCAATAGCTAAGTGCGCTGTTTCTTGATGTTCGGTATTTGAAGACGTCATAGTATGGGTCGTATTTTGCGGTGTAGATGAAGACATAATGATATGAACCAATGTGAGTGACTTATTTTAAATGCTGGTTTTAAATGTTCGTTTTAAATGCTGGTTTTAAATGCTGGATTTTAAATAAGTGATTTTTAAATAAATGGTGCTGTAACTAACGTAAATAAGCGCCTAAAATAAGCGTTATTTTATGCCTTAAGTGTAGCACGATTTGACCCTGTCTCGCTGATTCGCTGTCACCACTGTCTCTATATTAGTGCAATAGCTTAGCTGAATCATGGCGACATTAGGTTATTCCGTTGTAAAACCCGATTGATTTACCATCTATCGCCCAGTAGCAAACTGTTTTAAGATAGGGTAAGTTAACACAACCAAGCTAATACCTTTTCTCGCTTGACGGTATGACATAATATCTTCTATGCCAAAATTATAGCGGTATGCTACACTAGTGCCATTAATATTGACCATCCTATTCTGCGGAGATTTCCATGCAGCGTGCTTCGAACTCTTTATTTACTGCATTTACCAAACCCAAGTCCGAACAATCGAATAATACTATGAATAAATTAACCATGGCCGTGCTAACCGCTGGCATATTTAGCTTAACAGGCTGTCAGACCATTAAAAATCTAACTGGCGATGGTGAAGACGCTATTATTACCGCAGAAAAAACCGATGCAGAATATTATGCTGACGCGGTTCGCTCAATGGAAAAAGAGCGCTATATCTATGCCTCTGAGCAGTTATCTGAGCTTCGCACTTTCTACCCAACCGGTGAGTATGCAGAACAAGCGTTGCTTGACCTTATGTACACTCAGTTTAAGAGTAAAGAATACGAATTAGCCGCTGCCAGTGCAGAGCAATTTATTAAGCTATATCCGCGTAATATCCAAGTAGATTATGCGTATTATGTGCGCGGCGTTGCCAATATGCAGGCCGGTCACAGTGCTTTGATAAACATTGCCCGTCTTGAGCAGGCTCATCGTGATACCTCTTATTTGCGCCTTGCCTTTAGTAACTTCCAAGAGTTGTTAAGCCGTTATCCTGATAGCCGTTATGCACCAGATGCGGCGCAGCGTATGAACTATATCTATAACCAGTTTGCAGAAAGTGAGCTTGCTGCAGCGCGTTGGTATATCAAGCGTGAAGCCTATGTTGCTTCTGCTAACCGTGCACGATGGGTTTTCCAGTATTATCCACTTAGCCCGCAAATCCCAGAAGCAATTGCCATTCTTGCTTATAGTAATGAGCAGTTGGGCTTAACTGACCTAGCCAAAGAATATAAAACCTTATTGCAAATCAACTACCCAGATTGGTTAAACAATAATGGACAAGTGAAGCTAAACATCAACCGTAAGAGCAGCATCATAAATATGCTGACCTTTGGTAAGCTTGGCCGTTCGAATAAGGATAACCGTAATGAGTCAACTGCCGTTCTGCCTGAGCAATATCAAGGTGAGACCAGACAGCAGGTTATTCAGCAAGCAACACAATTACAGCTACCTAATGATAATACAACGGCCATAACTCAAGATAGCTTACCCGCCCTACCGCAAACGCGTCGCGGCATTAATGTGGGTCTTGGTCTTCCAGATGATCCAGGTGCACAGCCAACAGGCTCTCGCCCTCAGCGCAGAATTACTAGCCCAAGTGAGATGTACCCTGATGATGTTGAGCCACCACGCGCAGAGCCAGAAACGGATCTAAGTAATATTCGTGTGGTTAGACCGACAGCTGAAAATATCAGACGCCCTGTTGAACAAGAGACTGCCGAGTAGCATTCGCAAGCGCTCAAACCGCTTTACTTTTGTGCAGCAGTCCGCATTGATATAGTATCGTTATTGATTGAATCCATCTATTTAGCGACTTTAGATAGAGGGTTTAAATAGCCTCTATATCTATGCATCAACAGGCGACGTGCTTATTATCGTGACAAACCACTTTATACTTATGTAAAGTGGTTTGTCTGTCTTAAGCTTTCTTATTTATTATAATTAGTATCCTATGAGTATTCCCAGCCATATTCTCGATCAACTCAATAGCCAAGCAGACTTGGTGGGAATAATTGGTAAACACACGACTCTAAAAAAGGCGGGACGAGAGTTTAAGGGTAATTGCCCGTTTCATGGCGAAAAGACCCCCTCTTTTTATGTTAATCCGCAAAAGAACGTCTACAACTGCTTTGGTTGTGGCGTGTCTGGTAATGCTATCAGCTTTTTAAAAGATTATGAAAACCAAACCTTTATGGAAGCGGTGAGAGAGCTGTCGCGCCAAACCGGTATCGAGATACCCAAAGAAGACAATCGTAAAGTTCAATATAAGCGCTCTACTCCTGCCTCTAATACAAACTCATCTAACAATAGAAACAGCAATAACAGAAGCAACAACTCCGATAGCCGCCAAAACCCTAATAATCAAAATAGTAGCAATCAAAGCAGTAATCATCAAAATAATGCTCAAAACAGTGCTCAAAACCCTGCGACGACCAATCAGCCTACGCAGACAGCTAATGGTACGGTAACAGATAATAGCAACGTAGGCACTTCATCGTCTCCATTGGGTATGCCTAATGGACCTGTTCTCGATACAGGTTATTACAATGATGCTGATATGGGCAGTTACTACGAGTCAGAGAGCTATTTCGGTAATGATGGTACACCGCCTGTATGGGATGATGGTTTTACTGCCGCAGATGGCGCAGTCCCTTTTGTTTCAGATAACGCATCAAATAACGCTCAAGCACAGTCGCAAGAAGGCAACTTATACGAGCTGCTCATTAGCATCGGCGAATTTTATCAGCGTAACTTGCATAATAATACTCAAGCAATGGCGTATTTTAAAGAGCGCGGATTAACTGACGCCACCATTAATGAGTTTATGCTGGGCTATGCGCCGGCAGGTTGGCAGCATTTGGAGCAAGCCTTTCCGCAAGATATCGAGGGTTTAAGAGCCTTAGGCTTAGTACGTAAATCCGAAAAAGGCCGCGATTATGACTTGCTACGTGATCGGGTTATTTTCCCAATCCGTGACAATCAAGGTCGTATTATCGGCTTTGCAGGACGTGCACTCGACAATGAGGTGAAACCTAAATACATTAACTCAAGCGACTCGCCTGTCTTCCATAAGCAGCACGTACTATATGGCTACTTTGAGTCTCGCCAGCACCGCGCCAACGATTGGGTCGTGGTGGAAGGCTATATGGACGTTATCGCCTTATACCAAGCCGGTATTTATGGGGCAGTCGCGTCCATGGGCACCTCCATTAACGAAACCCAAATTGCACGTCTACTACAAATGAACCCGACTCTCACCTTATGTTTTGATGGTGACAGCGCTGGTCAAAAGGCAGCATGGCGTACCCTAGAAGTTGCGCTACCGGTATTAAGTGATGACAAAGAGCTGCGCTTTTTGACCTTACCAGGTGGTCATGACCCCGATACCTATATTGCGATGCAAGGCGTTGATGCGATGCGTGAGCAAATCAAACGTGCCATGCCATTATCGCAATATATCTTTGCCTATTTAAGTGAGCGTTATGATTTAAGTGTCGCTGAAGGCAAGGCTAAATTGATGTCACAAGTGCGTCAATTGACCAATAACCTGCCCAAAGGGTCAAGCTTTAAGTATCTGTTAAACAACGATATTTATCAGAAGCTTGGCGGGCGTAAAAATCAAAAGAATTCGGCGCATGATGTGCTGTTAGATTTTGATAGCGACATGACCATTGGGCGTCAGCTTGAGCTGTGCCTACTGTTTTCACCAAACTTATTAACAGAAGACCCCGTTGAGCGCTTATGGCAAGTGTCAGGTGTGGCCGATATTCCAATACCGCCAAAGCTGCAGCAAGAAATTAATCAAAAGCGTCTGAATGTACCGACCTTGCCGAGCTGGGATGATTTTAATAGCCCAAGCTTAACGGCTTTGACTCGAACCATTATCAGCTTATCGCCCCATTTACCAAAAGATACCAATGCGGCAGCGCATTTTATTTTGGCCAATCTGCCGAGACAGCAGCAACAAATACTGGCTCAACGTTGGCGGCCTTTTTGGTCAAATTTAGATCAGCGCGGTATTATCGATGTCGATGAACTGGTCGATGACTTACTTATACAGCTGATGTTTCAAGCTTTGTCGAAACAAATCGCCGATACCAAAGATTTAAATATGATGACCTATTTGAATAGGCAACGCCAAACCTTGTCTATGTGGCAAAAAAAGCATCAAGCAGAGCAATCGGCAAAAATTGGCTAGTTACCTGACACGCTTTATCGTTATTAAACACTCATTAATCAATTTAAGCTTTAAAAAAACCTGCACGCCCCCATACATTAATTAACGATGGGTAGTTCTTAGTGAGTTATTTGACACACCAATGGGACGAATAACCGAACGGTGTTTGCGGTGCTGTTTTTTATATTATGTTATAATGTCAGCCTACTCCTTTATATATTCAGCCTTGATGAGCGACTTGTGACGTAGCGCGCAATTTAAAAGAGACGTTTAAAATAATAAGACGACTGACTAACAAGATCACAATCAAGGCCACTCCCTCACTCTACCTTTAACCCACATCTTCTATTGCAAGCGAGATATTATGACCGATAAGGCAGCCTCTCAATCTACCTCTCAACTAGCCACACTTATCCAGATGGGTAAAGAGCAAGGCTATTTGACTTATGCTGAGGTGAATGACCAACTTCCCGCCTCTATTACTGAAAGTGACCAAATTGAAGACATCGTACAGATGTTAACCGACGTTGGCATCAAGATCTTCGAGACAGCCCCTGACGCTGATGATATCTTGATGAATGACGAATCCGGCGATGATGAAATGGCGACTGATGAGGCCGCTGCTGTACTTGCTGCAGTGGAAACTGAGCCCGGTCGCACCACTGACCCTGTGCGTATGTATATGCGTGAAATGGGTACCGTTGACCTATTGACCCGTGAAGGCGAGATTGTTATCGCTAAACGTATCGAAGAAGGTATCCGTGACGTACAACATGCGATGGCTTACTGGCCAGGTACGGTTCAGTTTATTCTGGATGAATACGACCTTGTTGAGGCAGGCGAGAAAAAGCTTTCTGATGTAATTACGGGTTTCTTAGACCCAGAAGAGCTTGAGCAGGCTGAGGAAGAAGAAGAGAAAGTTCCAGTTATCACCACTAAGTCGAAAGCCAAAGACATCGACGACGATGATGATGATGACGAAGATGAAGACACTGATGACGAAGAAGAAGCAGAAGAGACTGTCGGTCTAGACCCTGAAATCGTTCGCCAACGTGTCGAAGAAATTCGCGAATTATTTGCCACTGCTAAACAAGCACTGGACGAATATGGCCGCGGTAGTCCACAAGCAGAAGAAGCCTATGCTCAATTGGCTGAACGCTTTATGCTATTAAAGCTAAACAACCGTATGTCAGATAACGTAATGGCGATTATGCATGACGTGTATGACGACGTGCGTAAGCAAGAACGTCAAATCATGCGTTTAGTGATTCGCCGTGGTAAGATGCCTCGTGCTGAGTTCCGTAAGACCTTCCCAAGTAATGAGACCAATGTTGATTGGTTAAGCGATCGTCTTAAAGGTAACCCGAAATTTGCCGACAGTTTAGCCAAAGTCGTTGATGACGTTGTAGTACTACAGCGCCGTATCCGTGACCATGAAGACAAGCTTGGTATGGAAATTACCGAGATGAAAGAAGTGGCTCGCCGTATGGCCATCGGTGAAGCAAAAGCCCGCCGTGCGAAGAAAGAAATGGTAGAAGCTAACTTACGTCTGGTTATTTCTATCGCTAAGAAATATACCAACCGTGGTCTACAGTTCCTAGATTTGATTCAAGAAGGTAACATTGGTCTGATGAAAGCGGTGGATAAATTTGAATATCGCCGTGGTTATAAGTTCTCGACCTATGCGACATGGTGGATTCGTCAGGCAATTACCCGCTCTATCGCTGACCAAGCGCGTACTATTCGTATCCCTGTACATATGATTGAAACGATTAACAAAATTAACCGTGTTTCACGTCAATTATTGCAAGAGATGGGCCGCGAGCCTACGCCTGAGGAATTAGGCGAACGTTTAGAGATGGATGAGGTAAAAGTTCGCAAGGTATTAAAAATTGCGAAAGAGCCTATTTCAATGGAAACCCCAATCGGTGATGATGAAGATTCGCATCTAGGTGACTTCATTGAAGACCAAACCATCTCAAGCCCTGTTGAAGATGCAACCTCAGCCGGTCTACAAGAAGCGACTCGTGATGTACTAGGTAACCTTACTGAACGTGAAGCGAAAGTACTGCGTATGCGCTTCGGTATCGATATGCCAACTGATCACACGCTAGAAGAAGTTGGTAAACAGTTTGATGTGACTCGTGAGCGTATTCGTCAGATTGAGGCAAAAGCATTACGTAAGCTGCGCCACCCTTCTCGCTCTGAGCACCTACGCTCGTTCTTAGAAAATGACTAGTTTTTAAGTAACGTACTCACTTTTAAGTAACGTACTAAAAATGTAGGTTGAATCAAAAAAGCTGAGATATTCTCAGCTTTTTTGTGTTTGAGGGTTTTGGATCATGTAGAGCAAGGTTAGCTTAGCACCCCACTACTGCCTCTTGAGAAATTCGATAATACCCTCATATAGTACTCATACGAAAGACTGTTTAATAAAATATAAATGGAGACATTATGTCTGACAAAAACATTGATTTAAGCCGTGAATTAACCTTACGCACTGACCCATTAGCCAAAAAAACAGATATCCAAAACCCTGATCTTTGGGCATTTCCAATGGATTATCCAATGAGCATTATTGGTCACGAAGGTGAGCACGATACCCTATTAAATGAAGTGAAAATGATTTTGGGTACTCAATTCCCAGATTTTGATCATGAAACGATTCAGGTCAAAAAATCAAGCACTGGCCGTTTTAGCTCATTACGCGTAAAACTGTACTTTACCGAAGCTGAGCAAGTAAACAAGCTATATGCAGCACTTGATAAAGCGCCTACCGTGCGTACTGTGGTGTAATCATCCACTTCAAGTCATCCCTCCTAACCCGTGAGTGATGCAAAACATATCTTAGGTTCAATAATTAGAGTCGCTAACGCGGCTCTTTTTTTATGTGCAAAATATCTTAAATCAGAAAATAGACATCAAAATCTAAACGTTCTGTAATTCCAGTTAGATAAATTAACACCTCAAAGATCAGCCGACTTAGTCCTATTAGTTTGATAGATTAGAAGACAACTAAACGAATGTTTGTTGTTGAACGCGGTGTTCACAAAACTCTGAAAATATTTTTTGACGCTAAAAAAAGTGCATTTTTTACTTGACATAACCGCTACACGGCAGCGCTTCAACGGTTGCAGATTTGCAAATATTTTCGGTGTCTGATTATTCACTATGAATCGTGAAGTTGAACCCCTTTAGAGTGATTTGTCAAGATAGTAAAATTTCTTTTTTTCCTTTATATTGTGTCTATCATATAAAAACTACCCCATATATAGTGTCTGTCTGATTTGATAGACACAACGCTGTATGGAGTGTTCTCATTTAATTCTACGAGCGTTTCATCCTATTAGCCTGCAATAAAATAACGGAGACAGCAATGACACATATGGATAATATTCAAGTAATGAAACGAGATGGCCGATTAGAGCCAATCGATTTAGACAAAATCCATAAAGTGATAACTTGGGCCGCAAAAGGTCTGGATAATGTCTCTGTTTCTCAAGTTGAGCTTAAGTCTCATATTCAGTTTTATGACGGTATCAAAACCCGTGATATTCACGAGACCATCATCAAAGCCGCTGCCGATTTAATCAGTGAAGAAACCCCAGATTATCAATATCTTGCGGCACGTTTGGCCATCTTCCATTTACGTAAAATTGCCTATAATCAGTTTGAGCCACCACATTTATATGACCATGTAAGCAAGCTGACCGAAGCTGGTAAATATGACCAACACATTTTGCAAGATTATTCTCGTGAAGAGTTTGATGAATTAAACGACTACATCGACCACTGGCGTGATATGAACCTTGCTTATGCAGCTGCTGAGCAAATGGCCGGTAAATACTTAGTTCAAGACCGTGTGACCAAGACCGTTTATGAAAGCCCGCAGTTCCTGTATGTGCTAGTCGGTATGTGTCTGTTTGCCTCATACGATAAGTCTGAGCGTATGCACTATGTGAAGCGCTTCTATGACGCAGCATCTACCTTCAAGATCTCATTACCAACGCCAATCATGTCAGGCGTGCGTACCCCATCGCGTCAGTTTAGCTCATGCGTATTGATTGAATGTGGTGACAGCTTAGACTCAATTAACGCCACTACTAGCGCTATCGTACGCTATGTGTCACAGCGTGCCGGCATTGGCATCAACGCCGGTAACATCCGTGCGCTAGGCAGCCCTATCCGCGGCGGTGAAGCACAGCATACCGGTTGTATCCCATTCTACAAACTATTCCAAACTGCCGTTAAATGCTGCTCGCAAGGCGGCGTACGTGGTGGTGCAGCAACCTTATTCTATCCATTATGGCACTTAGAAGTTGAGTCGTTATTGGTGCTTAAAAACAACCGCGGCGTAGAAGACAACCGTGTGCGTCACATGGACTACGGTGTGCAAATCAACCGTACTCTATACACTCGCTTGATTAAAGGTCAAGACATCGCTCTATTCTCACCATCAGATGTGCCTGGCTTATATGAAGCATTCTTTGCGGATCAAGACAAATTCGAAGAGCTGTATGTTAAATACGAGCAAGACGAGAGCATTCGTAAACGTCATGTACCAGCGACAGAATTATTCAGCTTAATGATGCAAGAGCGTGCCAGCACTGGTCGTATCTATATCCAAAACGTTGACCATTGCAACACCCACAGCCCTTTTGATGCTACGGTTGCGCCTATCCGTCAGTCCAACTTATGTATGGAGATTGCACTGCCAACTAAGCCACTGGATAACATCAATGATGAAAAAGGCGAAATTGCCCTCTGTACGCTATCGGCAATTAACTTGGGTGAAGTCGAAAACTTAGACGATATGGAAGAGCCTGCCGAGCTTATTGTTCGTGCGCTTGACGCCCTACTTGATTACCAAGACTATCCGGTTAAAGCCGCTGAAAATGGCAGTATGCGTCGCCGTACGCTAGGTGTGGGCGTGATTAACTATGCTTATTACTTAGCCAAAAATGGTACTCGTTACTCTGACGGCTCGGCCCTTGGCCTGACGCATCAGACGTTTGAAGCGCTACAGTATTATTTACTAAAAGCGTCTAACAAACTGGCGAAAGAAAAAGGCGCTTGCCCTGCTTTTAATGAGACCACCTACTCGCAAGGTATTCTGCCAATTGATACCTATAAAGCGGACTTAGATAAAGTGTGCAATGAGCCATTGAGGCTTGACTGGGAAGCGTTACGTAGCGAGATTAAAGAGCACGGTTTACGTAACTCTACGCTGACAGCATTAATGCCTTCTGAAACTTCGAGTCAGATTGCTAATGCTACTAACGGCATTGAGCCACCACGCGGCTTGGTATCGGTTAAGGCGTCTAAAGATGGTATCTTAAAGCAGGTTGTGCCTGATATCTTGAACCTCAAAGGTCAGTACGAATTATTGTGGCAAATGCCTGACAACAATGGCTACTTGCAGTTAGTTGCGGTAATGCAGAAGTTCATTGACCAAAGTATCTCTGCTAACACCAACTACGATCCTACCCGCTATGAGGGCAGCCGTGTACCGATGAAAGTGTTGTTAAAAGATTTACTAACAGCATATAAGCTCGGCGTTAAGACTCTTTATTATCACAACACTCGTGATGGTGCTAACGATGCTCAAGCCGATATTGATGATGGCTGTGCGAGTGGTGCATGTAAGTTGTAGGAACTCACATTCGTTTTGAAGTCTCCCTTTATTAAAGGGAGATTTAGAGGGATTTTCTCTTGAAGAGGTTATAGCGAGTCTTAGATATGTAAGATTAGCCTTGATATCGGAGCATTTTAAACAGGGAGAATTATGCGAGTCACAGGTAGTCTATTTTTAATGACTATGTCCGTGCCTCGTCCCTCGGCGAAGAGCAGGTTTTATTCGTAGGATTAGTTTTTAAAAGAATTATAGCGTGGGTGTGAAGTAGTGAAACCTACGAAATAGGTAAAATACTATGCTTTTGATACAACACATTGATTGAACATCCAATATCGTGGATTATTACTCACACTCCTATACTATTATTTTTTTAAAACTATTAAGTTGAATTACGTGATGTTTTTACAATGGAGGTCTTAATGTCAAATAGGAAAAGGGATGCGTTTTCTGAAGTTGCAAAATGGAAAATTGATGCAAACCTTGAAGATAACGTTAGGTACTTTTATAAAACCTTAGATGTAGATATGCTACTTAATGGAGAGAAATCTTATGTCATAGGTAGGAAAGGTACTGGTAAAACAGCAATTGCTAATTATCTTAAATCACATGTTTCATATAACTACTTTGTTAAGGGAATATCATTGAAGCACTTTCCCTTTAATGAATTATATTCATTTAAAGATGATAATTATAGCTCTCCGAATCAGTATATTACTATATGGAAGTATGTTATATACATAGAAGTTTTATATTTAATGCAAAAGAATCAATCTTTAAATCCAGAGTTCTTAAATAAGCTTAATACTATTCTACCTAAAAAACCTGTTAATACACTATCCAGAAGAATAAAAAACTTAACCTCTAAAGAATTTAATTTAAATATTAAGTTGATTAAGTTTTCATATGGTTCATCTGAAAATGAAAGTGAGTTATCTTGGATCGAAAAAGTCACTTTCTTAGAAGATTTAATTTTTGAGAATATTGATAGAAATAACTACTTTATAATTTTTGATGAGCTTGATGAAGATTATAGCTTTCAATCAGTAATGAGTTCAGATGGTGAATATAGAAACCTAATATCAGGACTATTTAAAGCTGTCCAACACATTAAATCATTGTCTTTTGAATATAAACTAAAAATAAATCCAGTAATTTTCTTAAGAGATGATATATACGATTTGATTCAAGATCCTGATAAAAATAAATGGAGTGATTTGGTAGTAAATCTAAGATGGACTAAATATACTATTCAACCACTAATAGCTCATAGATTATCGAGAGCAATAGATCCACATGCTAATACAATTAATTTTGGTAAATCGTGGTATTACTTTTTTTCTGATAAGAGTGTGTCTTACGGAGTTGACCGAAGCAAGAAAAAAACTATATATGACTGGATATCTAATGAAACATTACTAAGACCCAGAGACTTTATAAAATATATACAGTTATGTTCAAAAAAAGTTTATGAATCTAATCATAATGAAATTAACGTCAATACTGTAACTACTCAGGATTTGCTTTATTCGTCATATTTTAGACGCGAACTTATAGACGAAGTTCATAGTATACTGCCAGAAATTGATGAAGTATTAAATATTTTCTCTAAAATAGGTAAGGCTCACCTCAATATCGAAGAGTTTAAGACCTACTATGAAACCTCATTTAGTGAAGATTATATAGGAAATCATGACTATAGATTTATTTTAAATATTCTGTTTAACTTCAGCATAATTGGAAATCATATTACTAATGATAAGATTATTTATCGATATAAGAACCCGGAATCTAATCTAAGCTTTGATAAGGCAATAGTACTACACAGAGGTTTGCATAAGTCTTTACAATTATTTTAGCCAGCGTAGGGTGGGTTAGCGAAGCGTAACCCATCAACTTTGACATAAGAACTCAGACCCAAATTATCTATCAAACTCACATAATATATCGCTACCTACCCAATCAATATTATAGCAAAGTTAGCGATTGTAAGGTGCGCCCAGCGCACCACTAAAATAGGAACCCGTAAATTAAATTTGTTAATTGGGTTGATAATGTTGTTTAACTAAAGCTCAGTGATTATTCAAGACACAAGGAAGTTCAAATGTTCATTATAAATATAACCTATAAAACCGAACTCGAAAATATTGAACGATTTCTTGATAAGCATATTGAATTCCTAAATGAACAATATAAGTTGGGCAATTTTTTAGCATCTGGGGCAAAAGTCCCACGCACGGGAGGAATTATCCTATCGGATATAAAATCAAAATCTGAACTAGAATCAATTATTGAAAAAGACCCATTTAAGATAAACAAACTAGCAGATTATGAACTGGTTGAATTTATACCTAGTAAAACGTGTGACAAGTTAAAATTCTTAATGTAATAAAAAAAGAACCGTAGCGTGGGTGCAACACAGTGAAACCCACGGATTGAATATCTCTTATCGTGGTCTATGCCCTACCCTGATATATCAATAAATCTCAATAGTCGGCGTGTGATGCGGTTTAGCCCCGATTGAAACGGATATACTTGGTGAAGCATGGCGTTGCAGGTGCTTAGACAGTGGCGTTATCGTAGCGCAGGAACGACACTGGCTATTAGCACCTGCCGCCGTGCTAGCCAAGATAGTAGTGAAAAGCGGGATTAGCTACTAATCCTCAAATAAATACTTTTAAAACAAACGTTTAATTAGTCATAGAATATTGAAAATAATGAAAAACAAACCAGTTAAATGTTCATAATATAAGCCATACTTAATGAAATACACCCACATTAATTTAATGTTATAAAGGTAACGCCATGACCTACTCAATCTTTTGCCAAACCAATAATGATGCCCTCAAAGAACCGATGTTTTTTGGTCAGCCTGTTAATGTGGCGCGTTATGACCAACAAAAACACCCTATTTTTGAACAGTTAATCGAAAAACAATTGTCATTTTTCTGGCGTCCAGAAGAAGTAGATGTTTCCAAAGACCGTATTGACTACGGTAACTTATCTACACATGAACAGCATATTTTTATCAGCAACTTAAAGTATCAGACCCTACTCGACTCTATCCAAGGTCGTAGCCCAAACGTAGTGCTATTGCCTCTAGTGTCTATTCCTGAGCTTGAGACATGGATTGAGACATGGTCATTCTCTGAGACCATTCACTCACGCAGCTATACCCATATTATCCGTAATATCGTTAACGACCCTGCGGTTGTGTTCGATGACATTATGAAAAACGAGCATATTTTGCAGCGCGCTTCAGATATCGCGCTGTACTACGATGAGCTATATCAGCACTCACAGCTATACAGCCTATTTGGTGAAGGCACGCATGTCGTCAATGGTGAAGAAAAATACGTGGATCTTAAAAAGCTTAAGAAACAGCTTTATCTGTGCTTGATGGCGGTCAACGTATTAGAAGCGATTCGTTTCTATGTGTCATTTGCCTGCTCATTTGCCTTTGCTGAGCGTAAGCTTATGGAAGGTAATGCTAAAATTATTAAGCTAATCGCCCGTGATGAAGCGCTACACTTAACTAGCACCCAGCACATGTTAAACATCATGGCATCAGGTAAAGACGATCCGGAAATGGCGGAAGTCGCTCGCGAATGTTATGACGAAAGTATCGAGATTTTCCGTAAAGCAGCCGAACAAGAAAAAGAATGGGCCGGCTATCTGTTTAAAGATGGTTCGATGATTGGACTTAACAAAGATATTCTGTGTCAATATGTAGAATATATAACCAACCTACGTATGGAAGCGGTCGGCCTACCGGCAATCTTTCCAGACTCTAAAAGTAATCCGATTCCATGGATTAATACATGGCTGTCATCAGATAACGTTCAGGTCGCACCGCAAGAGACAGAAATCAGCTCTTACTTAGTCGGTCAGATTGACTCTGACTTATCAGACAGTGATTTTGATGACTTCGAGCTGTAAGATTTAGACGATACACTGTGAATAATCAGCATAACTTTTAAATGGTTGTTTGAGCGATGACCTTTTAACGCGTGTTCACAAAATATTGTTAATTAAGAATGCGTACGGTTATTGGTTAGGATAACGTACGCATTTTTACTTAGGCTATTTTATATTTGTATATCGAACCGATTCGAGTCGATTATAAATGGTAATGAGGAATCGTTAGGAATCATATGACTTGGGTTTTTACAGGCAAAACACGCTTTTACTTACACGATGATGAGACCTTGCTTGATGGCCTGCTGCGTACTGGCCATGATGTCAATTTTCAGTGCCGTGAAGGTTATTGCGGAAGTTGCCGAGTTACCTTAACCGCCGCATCCCGCCCTATCAATTATGCCGAGCCGCCACTGGCGATGATAGAGAAAAACGAGATACTGCCCTGCTGTTGTCAGGTGCAGGGTATGATTCATCTAAAAGACGTTCATTGAATGGATAACATCTTATTTTCTAAGAATGAGCGTAACGACATAAAAAAAGCCTGCTATCTAATGGATAGCGGGCTTTTTATTAGTGATTTAAACATCACTCTAATCAAGCGGGTTTAAACCTCTTAGATTTAACTACTGCGTTGGATCAGGACGTGCACCATTTTCGAACAGTTCAATCAACTCTTCACGAAGCTGCGCACGCTGCTCTTCGCTAAGCGGACTAGCGTCATCTTGCTCTTCTTCGAGATATAGCTCGGCATCATCTGGCATTTGCGGCGGTGCAATCGGCAACTCTGGTGGCTGCTGTAAATCACTTTGGGTTGGACGCTCTGCCAAAGTAATATTGATGTTCATATTTTTAGAGTTACGTAGTACCTGAGTCGATAGTACCGTATTTGGCATTTTACGAGCCACATATTGAATCAAACTATTGGCATCAGTCATCTCTATACCATCAATCGATAGAATGATATCACCACGCTGTAGGCCACTGCTCGCTGCAGGACTGCCGTCAATAATATTTAGTACTTCAACGCCAGTACTGCTGTTTAGCTGAGTCGGATCACGTAATTGCGATTGAACCTCAATACCTAGCCAGCCGCGGCTTACTTTACCATCGGTAATAATGGCGTTCATCACTTGCTCAACCAGTGCAGTTGGAATCGCAAAGCCGATACCCATCGACCCGCCAGAGCGTGAGAAGATAGCGGTATTGATACCCACCAGCTCGCCTCTAGCATCGACCAAAGCACCACCTGAGTTACCAGGGTTAATTGCCGCATCGGTTTGGATGAAGTCTTCAAAGGTGTTGATACCCAAACCAGTACGACCAGTGGCTGAGATAATACCTTGCGTTACAGTCTGACCGACACCAAATGGGTTACCAATGGCCAGCGCTACATCACCGACTTCAATAGGTACTTCTCTAAAGGCTAATGGCTCAAGACCATTCATATCTACCTTAATGACTGCCAAATCGCTGTCAGGATCGGTACCAACCACTTTCG
Organism: Psychrobacter sp. CX14; assembly: GCF_057396205.2. Taxonomy (NCBI): domain Bacteria; kingdom Pseudomonadati; phylum Pseudomonadota; class Gammaproteobacteria; order Moraxellales; family Moraxellaceae; genus Psychrobacter; species Psychrobacter sp. CX14. The sequence goes on from NZ_CM183187.1 coordinate 2,201,907, forward strand.
CCACCGCTTTACGCCCATCATTTAAAGCGACAACAATCTCATCTGCCTTGGCAATCACATGCGCGTTGGTCACGATATAGCCGTCTTTGGATACAATTACACCAGAGCCCAAGTTGGTCTCAGAACCTGCCTGCGGGACTTGACCATGAAACTCATAAAAACGACGTAAAATCGGGTCATTCATATAAGGGTTTTGAGTAATGGTCTGAGTGGTATAAATATTGACCACCGAACGTGATGCCTTAGCGACTGCATCATGATAAGATCTGACTGGCTCTGGTCTGTCTAAATCTCTATCCGAATTTAACGGAATTGAGGTCGTCTCACTACGCGGCGGCTGCCAAGTGCTTTGTTGGCTAGTTTTTTGGTCGATATAAACCAAAATAAAGGCCGCCAACACAGCAAGTAACAATAGCCATGGTAGGATTCTCCAGATGATGTTCGACTTTGAAGATGCGGACATGTCACTCCTCGATATTCTTAATATTATACGGCTACTGACACAGTCACTATTCAAGTAACGCTAACAATATATTAGCGTCGGCAATGAGGTTAGGTGTGCAAGCGTTATAAGGGTTAATGATGTGATTATACCATTACCAAAATTAGCGTGGCTAGCAAGACTCTGATAGACATTATTAAGGTCTCTGCGACAACCTATCAACGCACTATCAGGCGCGTCACTTTCTGGCAGTATTGTTTCAGCTTCTTTAGTCTAACATTAGTTCACTACTAACTGGTAAACCCCTCAAAGAATTTGCACTATATATTGTTAAGTTAATGTTACTTGGTGCAGATGAATTGTGGTCAAATTTGAACGAATAGCTAAAGGACCAATATAATTTCACACAGGTTACGTATTTAAATTGCCTATTGTTTGGACCTATAGGTATCATCGGGCATCTACTATTAACCTTAAATGATAAAGCAGAATGACTTATGAGTACCTCTGAAATGACTCCGATTGAATTAGAAAAATGGTGTAATAATTATCTTAAAGCAGACGAGTTTAAAGACTACTGCCCTAATGGCTTACAAGTTGATGCTAATACACCTATTAAGAAGATTGTCACTGGTGTCACTGCCACACAAAACTTAATTGATGCAGCTATTAATGAGCAGGCCGATGCTATCTTGGTTCATCATGGCTACTTTTGGAAAGGTGAACCGCAGCCTTTGACTGGTATGAAGGGCAAGCGTATTCGCAGCCTATTTCAAAACAACATCTCACTACTGGCCTATCATTTGCCATTAGATGCCCACCCAGCCATTGGTAACAATGCGGTGCTAGCACAAGAGCTGGGGCTGAAAATCACAGGCGCTTTATATCCTGAAGAGAGGCATCCTGTGGGTAATATTGCCGAATGCGCGCCAACTTCGATTGATGTCTTTATTAATAAAGTCGCTAAGACATTATCCCGCGTGCCCACTCATATCAGCGCAGGTAATGAGCAGATTACCAAAGTAGGCATTTGTACTGGCGGTGCACAAGACATGATTGAGCAAGCGGCAAATATGGGCTGTCAGCTATATATATCAGGTGAGATATCAGAGCGTACCACGCACAGCGCGCGCGAGCTTGGTATTGATTATCTCGCATGTGGCCACCATGCTACTGAAATGGGCGGCATCAAGGCTTTAGGTCAACTGATTAAAGACACTCATGGCCTTGAAGTTACCTTTGTTAATGACCCCAATCCTGCGTAAACGTTTTATTGAATTATTAAAGAATTGCGAGTCACTAACTACCCACAATTGTGCATTATTTTTAAGTATAATAGCGCCAATATTGTGGGGAGTTAACAAAAAGTATGGGCAACTGTTCAGTTTTCATATTGAAATTGGTTAAACAAACCCCCATATATATACTCATAGCAAAATTTATGCCTATGTACTATCAGGTTTATTTTGCTTTGCAATGAACTGCCAAATTTTACAAACCATCGCAAGTGCGGGTTTTGTTTGGGGTTATTATAGTTAATACATCAATTTTGTTGGTATGGCCTATAGCGGTTTTTATAACGTTATGGGCTGTACTCTCGTTGTGTAATATTAATGCTGATAAATCCAAACATTGTCTAATATCAAGTACTACTTATTAATCGGTAGTTTTGATATAAAAAGATATTTGAGTGATATCAAAGACAAAAGTGGCGTGAAGGTATCGATGCATTGTTTAGAGATTCTACGCAATAGCTATTGCGATTAATTGATAGCAATAACCGATATGGCTTAAGTTTATTTTGATAGTAACCTTGATAGTAATGTGGATGAGATTGTCTCTAATACCTCTACTATTAAGTTAGTACTTTCAATGGTCTAACTTCACTGCTTTTAACCCGTCTGCTAGCAACATACTGAGTTTGGCTTGATTTTAACAAGGCTGCGGTAAGGCAGATGATATACCGCTGCCTTTGTGTTGCTCCTAAAATCAAGCTAAATAAAGACTGTACGCTGCACATGGATACATTCTGTGTGCTTGGCTTAGTATTGCCCTATCGCGCTTTGCGTAATCGATAGGTCAAAATAAGCCCGACAAGCGTAGAGAGGTGTTGCTCATATCTGTGGCTTAAAGAGATACTACTGCAATGGTGCAGGAGCCTCTACACGATATGGATGGTTGGACGAAGGAGACATCCATGCAACGCATGACCTATTGGTTAACACGTAAGAACACTAAGGCATCAACACCTCAAAAAGCTCTAAAATTATCTAATACATTCAAAAGCATTCGCCGCTTTTTACCTACCTCACCAGTACCTAGACTCGATCTAAATCAAATCCCTGCGAACAAGCGGTTCGCAAAGACTAAAATGCTGGTACAAGTCTCTAGCATTGCGCTACTGTCGTTGCCTGCCAAAAGCATAACAACGACTATGTATAATACTGATTCGATGGCATATGACAACGTCATGACCAGTAATACATTGACGATGGCGTCTGTTAAAGGGGATAGCACTTTCTTTTCAACGGATGGTTTTCAACATGGTTTTGGTTACGATATCGCTCGTATGTATGCTCATGAACTAGGCGTACAAATCGAAGTTAAAAGCTTTGATACTGATGCTGAAGCGCTAAGAGCTGTGAATGAAGGTAATGCTGATATGGCATTGACCACAGCCAGTACTCAAATGACTGAAACGGCCGGCTTAGCGGCACTTAATATTAGCTGCGGCTTTGATCAGACATTACTAGAAAATGGTTTACATCCAAAGACCAATTGGACGTTTAGAAATAGCCAAGACCCACTAGCGGTTAATGCCAGTCACTTTTTATGTGATAATGAGCAATTGGTTAATACTGCCAAAATTGCGAACTTTTATGATCAAAACCTATTAAAAGATGATTATAATCGTGAGCATTTTGAAAAGGCATTGAGCACTAACTTGCCAAGCTATAAATCATCGTTCCAAGAACAAGCCACTAACTACGACCATGATTGGCAGTTATTGGTTGCAATGGGTTATCAAGAATCACACCTTGATGCCAATGCGGTTTCGCCAACGGGCGTACGTGGTCTGATGATGTTGACCAATAATACTGCTAAGGCGATGGGTGTATCAGATCGTGTTGACCCTTATCAAAGTATCGGTGGTGGTGCACGTTACCTAGAACAGATGAAAGCTGCATTTAGTGACGTGCCAAATCCAGATAGATTATGGTTCGCACTGGCCTCTTATAACATGGGCCCAAATGCCGTTAAGAAAATTCAGAAAAAAGTAGCTGCAGCGGGTGACAATCCAAATAGCTGGTCTAATGTGTATGCTTATATGTCAGATCATGCCGGCAGTAACTCACGCTATGTACAGTGTATGCACTACGTGACTAATATTCGTAGTTACTTAGAGTCGTTAAAGACAAGTACTACCTAGTTCATAAGGCATTAACTGGCGGGCTTGGTTGATAGACATTCATTACTTCCCTACTCTATTTACTGCTTTACAGTCTCTCCCATAGATGGCATAAAAAAAGAGCTCACATTGAGCTCTTTTTTGGGTCTAGTATTTTATACATTAAAACTTTTATTGAACCGGCACTTTAAGCATTTGACCACGTTGTAGCATGGTATCACTACTAATACCGTTTAACTCTGCAAATTGTGCTGGTGTCATACCGTACTTTCTAGCCAGACCAATTAGACTATCACCTGACTGAACACGATATGTCGTAGTGGTCGCAGGAATAGTAATCTTCTGACCAATCTGTAGCTGTGAGTTGCTGCTTAAGCCGTTAGCTTTGGCCAACTGACTAGCGCTTAGACCGTACTTGCTCGCCAAACGAATCAGCGAGTCACCTGATTTTACGGTGTAATTGCCTGATTCGCTTGAGGCAGTTGGCGCGCGACTGCTACTGCTGGGACTTTGTTGAGTCGTTGAGCTCGAGTTACTGCTTGGTACTTTTAGTGTTTGACCAATACGCAGACCAGCAGTGGTACTGATATTATTAGCAGAGGCTAAGTCAGCAACGGACACATCATATTCACGGGCAAGGCCAATTAGGCTGTCACCAGATTTTACTTTATAGGTGCTGTTATAAGACACATTTGAGCTTGCGCTTGAACGGCTGCTGCTGGTACTACGTGTGCTACCATTATCGTCTGGAATACTTAGTACCTGACCAATAAATAGATTAGAGTTGGTACTCAAGTTATTAGCAGCGGCTAAATCAGTAACGGATACCCCGAATTTACCTGCCAGCCCGATTAAAGAGTCACCAGAGGTTACTTTATAAGAGCTTGGACGTGATGCTGAGCTACTGCTGCTAGATGACGAGCGGCTATTAGATGCTATGTCACGGCTACTGCTACTACCATTAGCACTGGGAATAGTAATGGTCGACCCTCTTAATAATTGAGAGGTCGATGATAAGTTGTTCGCGGCCGCAAGGTCACTTAACGGCACGTTAAATTTATTAGATAGTCCAATTAACGAGTCACCTGACTGTACTTTGTATTTGATCGACTCGTTATTAATGCTTCTTGCAATTTGTTCTGCACTGGCAGGCAGCTTAATGGTTTGACCACGTTGCAAACGCGTATTGGCAGAGAAGCCATTAATCTGTGCGATTTGTGTGTGTGGTACGCCGAGCTTATTGGCTAGTGCAATCAAACTATCACCTGACTTCACGGTGTAGTTTGATGTCTCACCGCGATAGCTGCTTGAGCTACTGCCACTAGTAGTGCTAGAAGACGACGAGCTGTCTGCAGGTATCGTCAATCGCTGACCCACTAACAACTGCTCATTTGTACTCAAGTCGTTCATAGCCGCTAACGTGCCAAGTGGCACATTAAAACGTGACGCTAAACCAATCAGGCTCTCACCACGCTTAACTGTATAAGACTGCGTGTCCCCTTTATAGGCACTGCTTGAGCTACTGTTGCTGCTCGAACTATTGGCTACTTTACCGGGAATTAACCACAGTTTTTGACCGGTACGCAATTGCGCATTGGTTGATAAACCGTTGTAACTGGCTAAGCGAGATACACTCAGACCAACGCGGTTTGCTGTCCCGATTAAAGTATCACCAGGGCGTACAATATAAGTGTTTGGCTGTGAACTACTTTGGCTATTATCAACACCTGCTGCAGACGAGTTTAATGGTTTAATAGGCTTAGCACCATATAAATACAACTTAGTGCCGGCAAGTAGCGTTGAGTTCGGGTTCATCTGGTTCCAGTCAGCGATATCACGCCAGTTTAGGCCTGCTCTTGATGCGATATTTACTAAGGTATCACCACGTTGGACAGTATAAACGCTGCGCTGACCACTGGGTCTAGATGGTGTGTATTGAGAACTAGACTGAGGGCTACTGATTGATTGACTTGAGCTTGACTGTCTGCCATCAAAGCGTAACTTTTTCTCCTCACCTCTAGACTCTAGAATAGATTGCTGAGTCTGAATCGCATCTAGCTTAATATTACCGTCGACCGAGCTGACCACTTCTCCCACGTTAGGTGACTGCTGGCGAATTTGCTGCGCAATAAACTCTTTTTCTTCTGGTGATAAAGGCGGCTCTTGGATTACTGTATCGTTACGTGTCACTTGTGCAGAGGTGGTCGGTAGCGTATTTGAGATAGCAAATTCTGACTCAATACGTTTTTTCTCACTTTCACTAATTGGCGGCTCTTTAAAGGCAGAACCCGATGAGGACGCAGACGCTACTGGCGCAATATAGCCACTGTTTTGCTGCGGTGCACGTGCCTTACTCGCAAACTCTGCTAGACCCTCAGGAGACTTCGCCATGACTTCATATTGCGAGTCAGGAATAGTGTATGGGCTAACCGTACCACCACTCCCATTTAGTTCACTGATTTTTGCATCGACCAGCGTATTAACTTGATTGGGAATGATAATACGGTTCGGACCTGCGGTATCGACACGGCCACCAATTAACGAGGCGTTAAGCATTCTTAACTCATCATAACTGGTACCGGTCAGCTGTGACACTTCGTTTAAGCTCACACCATAGTTTGCAGGTACACTACGGAAATGCTGACGGTTCGCAATCGCAGGCAGATAAATACTATAACGATCTGTATCGGCTACAATTTGAGCAACGGCCATAAAGCGTGGCACATAGTTCATGGTTTCTTTTGGCAGGTTTAATGACCAGAAGTCTGTCGGTAAGCCACGTGCGCGGTTGGCATCAATTGCTCTTTGAATACGACCAGGACCAGCGTTATAAGCCGCTAATGCCAACTCCCAACTACCGAACTGATTATACAAAGAGGTTAAGAAGTCATAAGCGGCACGCGTTGATTCGATAACGTCACGACGACCATCATAAGTTGGCGTTTGAGTCAGACCATAGATACGGCCAGTACTTGGAATAAACTGCCATAGACCTGCTGCGGCAGCGTTACTGTTCGCTGTTGGATCGTACGAACTCTCAATAACAGGCAACAGTGCTAATTCTGTTGGGATGTTACGGCGCTCAGCTTCTCGTACTGTGTGGTATAAATAGCGACTGGCACGTGCGGTTAGACGGTTAATATAATCTTGACGGGTAATAAACCAGTTCTTCTGAGCTTCGATACGCTGATTGTAGCCATACTGGCCTTGATCCATCTTAAAGCCGGCGCGCATTCTATCCCATAAGTTACCGTACTGCTGAATAGCAAGCTTATCGTCTTCCACCATTTTCATATCGGTGGCTTCTAATAAATTAGCCAATTCATCTAAACTTTCATCATCTAATAGCGATGCACTCGCATCACCGCCAGTTGCCGGCACGTTAGATACCGCCTCATTTTGAGCTACTGGCACTCGGGTTGCAGGTGACGTATTTGCACCCCCTTGTAAAGGTGCCGTGTTATTACAGGCAGCCAAAATAACAGAGCTAATCGCAATAACCAAAGGTAGTTTACAAAATTGAAGAGACGTTTTTCTAAAGTTCATGACAATGTTAACCCAGTGTGATAAGTGAATAAAATGCTCAATAGGCGGTTATAAGCAGGGCTATAAATATTTCAATAATAAAAACCATGTAACTAATAAGGGTACGGTGCCCCGACCTAGCATAAGAGGGCACCTATCCTTATACGCCTAATCCTTTAAGCTGTGTCTTGATACCAGTTTCTAATACTGATTATCGTTTATACAATTCAAAAATAGATATTACTCGATGCTAACTTGAGCCACTGCTCTTAACAAAACAGCGTTATTCGCATCGGCTTTTAAGGTTGCACGCGATGAGGTGGTTAACTTGGTTTGTTTACCCTCTCTTACCCAAGTCTCAGTAGTGGTTACATCGGCTTTGGCTTGATCACCACTGGTCACCACATTGGTAATACGAATATCATATGCGTAATTGCTTGAGTCCGACCAACTGTCTTGTAATAGCTTTAAGTAGGCTTGTTTATCAAGGCTGGTGGTTCTACCTCTACGTGATAAAGAGATAAGCGCTTCATCTGCGACCAAGCTTGATACTTTACCAATATTTTGGCTATTGGCTGCTTGCTTCATGGCAGAGGCATAGTTTTGTACAGCTGCTTCTGTGATGGCTGCTTGTGCCGTCGATGCACCCACTGTTGCCACAACAGCAATCGCTGCTGGTGCTAATAGTGAGGCCAATGTTTTGTTAGAATTAAAAATACTCATTATAGTGTCGTATCCTGTCTTTATAGATTAATCTGGTCTAATGACGCCATGTGATGCCAGACACCATGTAAATTTATCGTTTATTTATAGTAGGGATGTTAAAAATCATCACATCAAAAATGCCAATTACTTGACACAACTATAAGATAACAATCCACTCCCTATACTACTATAATATAGTTAACCCCACCCTTGTTGAGTATTAAGAGCTTGTAATAATTAGTCACAGAATACTAAGCCGTTGTTAATTACTATATTAATTTATTCAGCACCTTAATCTGAATTGGTAGCGTCATCTTCGACTAACATACCCAAACGTGCAGAACGACGCTGCATCATTTGTCGTGCCAATACCTGCATATCCTCAACACGGTCTATCTCATCAACAATCTCAAGACCTAATAACGTCTCTAGCACATCCTCTAAGGTTACTAGGCCTTTAACTTCGCCATATTCACCAACTGTGACAGCAATATGAATGCGACTATTTAACATCAAGTCAAGCAAGTCAAACAGCTTCATTTTTGAGAAAACAAAGGTAATCTCACGCTTATAGCTCTCTAATGGCTTATCCATATGGTTATTGGCTTTAGCTAATAACACGTCGGACTTTAAAACAAAGCCAGTGACTTTATCCAAATCTTCATCATAGATAGGCAATCTTGAAAACATCAGTTTTGGACGATTTGCTAACAATTCAGCAACGGTAATCGATTGGTCAAAAGCATGCATAACCGAACGCGGCGTCATAATATCTTCAACCTTAATAGCACCAAAGGCCAACAGGTTTCTAATAATACGTGACTCTAAAGGGTCGATTTGACCTGACTGCTCACCCACACTGGCAAGCGCGGCAAATTCATTACGGCTAAAGGTGTGTGCTTGTTTACCACGGGTCAATAGCTTGGTCAGCTTCTCTGATACCCAGATGAGCGGATACAACAAGAAAATAATAGCTTTAACAAAATATGCTACAGGGCCTGATAGTTGACGCCAATAAATGGTACCCATGGTTTTTGGAATAATCTCTGAACCAATAAGGATAATGAGTGTCATGACTGCGGAGAATACCCCGAACCATTCACTACCAAAGACAATCGTTGCTTGCGCACCAGCACCTAGTGAACCCACAGTATGAGCCACCGTATTTAAGGTTAAGATAGCTGCAATAGATTGATCAATATTGTCGACTTTAACATCTTTTAAAATGGCCGACTTTTTAGCATCTTCTTCTGCAATAGAAGCCACGTAAGACGGTGTCATTGTTAATAAGGCTGCTTCAGACACCGAGCAAACGAAGGACACAAAGACAGAAAGAACCACGAAACCGATCAGCATGAACACGTGAGTACTATAAGAAGAGGTTTGTACCACTGTCGCTGTATCAACACCACCAGCGGCATAAGCCACTAATGGTACAGATAGCAATAGAGTTAAGAAGATAGTTATCTTACGAGTAGAAAATGGAGATGTTCTAAATCGAGCTTTCAAGTCAAACACCTAATGTAGTTAAACAGAAAATAAATAAGAATGACAGGATACCATTAAACCCTCAACTATTATATCCATTTATCATTAACGCCTTCGCGCAATGCTTTGCCTGGTTTAAAGTGAGGTATGGCCTTCGCAGGTACCAATACCGCCTCCCCTGTTTTTGGGTTACGGCCCTGTCTGGCTTCTCTATGATGTAGGCAAAACGTACCAAATCCACGCACTTCTATACGGCTATCATCCACAAGTTTTTCTGATAACAGCGATAATATTTCACGTACAGCTCCATCCACTTCTGAGTCCGCAATAAAATCGCAGCGTGCGGCAACATCTTGGATTAAATCTGATTTATTTATAACGTTTGTCATGTCCATCTGACCTTATTAAATAATTATATTGATTTGCCCGATACTAATAATCCTTTAGAAGAATCTAAGCAAAGGTTTTACTTAAAGAAATTCAATTACAAAAAGCAAACAAGCTGCATTATCGAGACTGCGACAACACAGTAATATTAGGGCGTTATTATTAGCATCCCTATTAAATCTTGACACTTTTCAAACTAAACTTACATCCTATTCTGTCAGTTTAATATGACAGCAATGATAAATGCTAGTATATTCATATCTTTAATGTAAATCGTATTAAATCATAAGTTACCACTGGTGTGAAATTAATATTACTTTTTTTTGATTATTAACTCACAAAAAAGGAGCAACCCATTGGTTGCTCCTTCTTTTAAGTGACCTATTATAAGCTCAATGCTAGATATTAGTTAAATAGGTTGCCCTACTTAATTAATATTAGTCTTGCATTTGCTCTTTGATTAAGTCACCAATAGTTTTTGGCTGTGCTTCAGGTGCTACTGTTTGAGTGCTACCAAGCTCTTTAATAGCTTGACGCTCTTCCGCTTCATCTTTTGCTTTGATTGATAAGCTGATACCACGTGATTTACGGTCAACGCTAATAATCTTAGCTTCAACAGTGTCGCCTACGTTTAAGTGCTTAGTAGCATCTTCAACTTTATCACGCTGGATTTCAGATGCGCGTAAGTAGCCTTCAACTTCGTCAGCTAAAGTGATAGTTGCGCCTTTAGCGTCAACATCTTTAACTGTACCGTTAACGATTGAACCACGGTCGTTAGTTACTAGGTACTCGTTGAATGGATCAGAGCTTAACTGCTTGATACCAAGGCTGATGCGGTTAGCTTCAGCATCAACTGATAGAACCATAGCTTCAACAGTGTCGCCTTTGTTGTAGTTACGGATAGCTTCTTCGCCAGCTTCATTCCAAGAGATATCAGATAGATGAACTAGACCATCGATACCACCGTCAAGACCGATAAAAATACCGAAGTCAGTGATTGACTTGATAGTACCCGTTAGCTTATCACCACGGTCATATTTCTTATCAAACTCTTCCCATGGGTTTGGTAGAGTTTGCTTGATACCTAGGCTGATACGACGACGTTCTTCGTCGATATCTAGAATCATAACGTCAACTTCGTCACCAATCTGAACAACTTTAGATGGGTGAATGTTTTTGTTGGTATGATCCATTTCTGATACGTGTACTAGACCTTCGATACCGTCAGAAATCTCAGCGAAGCAACCATAATCAGTTAGGTTAGTTACGCGAGCTTTAACGATGCTACCTACTGGGTAAGTACCGCCAACATTATCCCAAGGATCAGTACCTAACTGCTTAAGACCTAAGCTTACGCGGTTGCGCTCACGGTCAAATTTAAGTACTTTGACTTTAAGGTCTTGACCCACTTCAACAACTTCAGATGGGTGCTTAATACGGCGCCATGCCATATCAGTGATGTGTAGTAGACCATCGATACCACCTAAGTCTACGAATGCACCGTAGTCAGTTAGGTTTTTAACGATACCTTCAACTTCGATACCTTCTTCAAGCTTATTAAGTAGCTCTTCACGCTCAGCTGAGTTTTCAGCTTCCATAACCGCTTTACGGCTAACAACGACGTTGTTACGTTTTTGGTCTAGTTTAATAATTTTGAATTCTAGCTCTTTGCCTTCAAGGTGCGTTGTGTCACGGATAGGACGAACGTCAACCAATGAACCTGGTAAGAAAGCGCGTACTGAACCAATATCAACAGTAAAACCGCCCTTTACTTTGCTTGAGATGATACCTTTTACAATTTCATCGCCTTCAAATAGTTTCTCAAGCGCATTCCAAGTTTCAACACGTTTTGCTTTTTCACGTGACAGTAAGGTTTGACCCATACCGTTGTCAACAGCTTCAACAACAACATCAACGCTATCGCCCACTGCTACTTCAAGCTCGCCATTATCGTCTAAGAACTCTTCACGAGCAACAACACCCTCAGACTTTAAACCAGTGTCAACTGTAATCCAATCGCTATCGATTGCTACAACAGCACCGCTGATTACTGAGCCACGCTCAATATCAAGACCCTGCTCTTCTAGACTCGCTTCAAATAGTTCAGCAAATGATTCCATTATGATTACCTTAATATAGCCGTATCCTGTCCAGCACAGTACGGTTCAAGTTAATGAGAATAAAAGATTAACGCTGGTTTTGCTCTTTTGATTCTCATTTGATAAAAACGTTAAATTTGAGGATAACAGACTATTAACTTGTTCTGCTATCTAAGTTCGTACTACCTTATAACTAATGAATAGAGCTTAGCGGTTTATGCGCTAAAGCAAATACCCTTTTGTTGACAGAAATTTTTGATTTCTGTAAATACTGCCTCTGCGTCCATTGACGAGCTATCTAGTACCAAAGCATCCTCTGCAGGTTTCGATGGAGAGGCGCTTCTGCTCTCATCACGCTCATCTCTACCTTTGATGCTTTTTAATATCGCAGCATAATCCGCTTGCTCACCGGCTTCTTTTAATTGAGCCACTCGGCGATTAGCACGGGCTTCGGCACTAGCAGTCAAATAAACCTTGGCATCAGCATCTGGAAAAACAACTGTTCCCATATCACGACCATCGGCAATTAAGCCTGATTCATTGCTCATGTTTTTCTGCAATGAGAGTAACGCTGCACGTACTTTAGGCAATGCCGCAACTTTTGACGCATAACCACCAACCGTCTCATTTCTAATCTCGCCAGCCACATTATTGCCATCAACAACAATATCAACTTTACCAAAGCTTTTAGGAAGAAATTGAATATCTAGCGCTTCTATGAGCTGCGCGATATTCTCTTCATCATCCTCATTAAGCACTTGCTGAGTATCACCTGTGAGCAATCCTTTTTCAAATGCCTTAAGACCGACAATACGGTATAACGCACCTGAATCTAATAAACGATAACCTAACGCATTGGCAAGCTTTAAGCAGACTGTGCCTTTACCTGCACCGCTTGGGCCATCGATTGTAATGACAGGATAGCTCATCATTTAGTACCCGTTATATATGAGACGTTTGACTCGTTATTACTTGATGTTAGACTGATATATTCAGCCTAATTAAGTCAATAAACGCAAATAGGGCGGGATTATAACAAAAAACTAAGCCTATAACCACCTAATATTTACATAATAATAGCAAAATCGTCTTCAAATATTGTCTATCAATAATAACTCCTTAAACATCTCTGTTCACTTTGACTTAAGCTTTGTTTTCAGTCATGCGCTCTGCTTTTTTTCTCACGCCGCCTCTTAAAAAATGACCTAAGCATTTGCTGACTGTTTGGCTGTAGCAAACCAAAGTTTACTGAAATGCGATGATTATAGAAGTCCATTTCAGTGAGATTTAACTGACTACCGACCATTCCTGCTCTCGGTTCAGAAGTTGCAAACACTAGTCGTTCAAGACGGGCGTGGATTAATGCGCCAAGACACATAGTACAAGGCTCTAGCGTCACATAAAGCGTGGTATGGGGTGGCAGACGATAGTTCTGTATTGTCTGACAAGCACAGCGTAACGCCACTATCTCAGCATGTGCCGTTGGATCACTGCTAGTAATGGGCTTATTAAACCCTTCACCTATAACCTTACCCTCACACACTAAAACTGCACCGACCGGCACCTCTTGTTGCTGCGCTCCCTGCTGAGCTAAAACCAACGCCTGATGCATAAAAGTCACATCAGCTAGCGACCAATATTTCGCATCTAACATATGATCAGCACAAGCATCCTCTATTAACGAATAAGGGGCTAGACTGATATATTCTGTTTTAGGACGCGGCTGAATCATAAATCGATGGCTACTTAACAAGTATGTAAACGAGTATTTTATATTTGGGCCAATGTGAAATTACTGCGGCAATTGCCAATTAATAGGCGTTTTTCCATGTTGTTGCAAATAATCATTGGCTTTTGAGAAAGGTTTAGTACCAAAGAACCCTCCCCTATTTGCTGCCAAGGGAGACGGATGCACCGCAGACAATACCAAGTGCTTATCAGTATCTACAAACTTACCCTTAAGCTTCGCCTTACTGCCCCATAGGATAAATACCGTATGCTCGGTTTGCTTATTTACCACATCAATCACTGCATCAGTAAACTGCTCCCAACCCTTACCTTGGTGACTGCCTGCCATACCCTCTTCTACTGTCAAAGAGGCGTTTAACAACAAAACCCCTTGTTGTGCCCAATGCGTCAAATCGCCATGTCTTGGTGGCAAGGTTCCAATATCAGAAGCCATCTCTTTTAGGATATTATTCAATGACGGCGGCTTAGGAATGGCTTTGGGCACAGAGAACGACAGCCCCATTGCTTGACCTGGGCCATGATAAGGATCTTGACCTAAAATAACCACCTTTACGTTAGAGAGTGGCGTCAAATTAAAGGCGTTAAACATCTGACTGGCTTTGGGATAAATGCTCTTACCTGCGCCATATTCTTGCTTTAAAAACTCACGCAAATTATCCATATTCTGTGAGGTCAATTCATCGGCTAATGCTTGCTTCCAGTCTTCTGGCATCTGCACGCGAGCTAAGATAGCTTGCTTTTCTTCAGCTGTTTTTTGAGTTTTTAGATTTTTTTCAAATAAGTCCATATGTGCTTACCTTGTATCGTTTTATGCACGTCTAAAAAATATAATCAGTTACTAAATACACCCCACTATTAATTCTTTGATTGAAAAATAAAGGCTTAGAAAATTTTGATTCTACAAGCTAAATCTCAAGCCTTCTGAAACCAATGGATTGGGACATATAGTTGAGATTCGGATTAAATATATCAGCGACTGTATAAACATATGTAGTTACTTTTCTAACAACATTAGCAACATTAACAATATTACTAGGGCGTGTCCCTAATATAAGCAGTATTACACTGAGATAATTGATACTACTTAACCATTTCGCTATACTTTTCTTATTAAGCAAGACGGCAACAAATAAGGCAGTAACAAACATGAAGAGTATTAATAATAGATTCTTCAGATTAGGTGATTGAATGCAAAACAAAAATACAGTACCAAAATGGCTACTAGTAGTAATTATTGCTGCAGTCGTCTCCCATGGCCTATTACTATTGAGCAGTTATCATAGTAAAAAACAGCTACAAAATCAGCAGGAATTTTATCAATTAGCAAGTGAGATGAAGGAAGAACTGAATCTTGATATCGACATTCCTGAAGTAGAAAAATAAAACCTTCAACAACCATACTTTCACTCAGTTGCCTTACACTTCAATTTATCACCCCGACTATAACAAATAAAGCCAGCAATAATGCTAGCTTTATTTACTGCTTAACTCACTGCAAACTTAGCCGTCGTTAGCCTGTTAGCCTTCTTCAGTATCGGCATATTCCACACCACGCTGACCATGCTTTTCAACAACCGTCAGTAGAATGCGACTACCTTCTGCAGCGGCCTTGCCGCCATCATCTAATGGCGCTTCAAAAGCCTCTTCATTTAAGGTCACATGCACGGCACCGCCATCAACTAAATCACCAAATAAAACCATGTTCGCCAGTGGCTTCTTGATTTCATTTTGGATGAGACGCTGCATTGGGCGTGCACCCATTAAACGATCATATCCTTTTTCTGCTAAATACTCGCGTACCGCATCATCAATCTCTAAAACCACTTGCTTGTCATCAAGCTGTGCTTGTAGTTCAACTAAGAACTTATCAACCACAGAGACCACAATCGATGGGTCTAATGGATTGAAGTGGATAATCGCATCTAAACGGTTACGGAACTCAGGTGTGAACACGCGGTTCATCGCTTCTGTATTATCTCGGCTATGGTCTTGCTTAGTAAAGCCCATTGACGCACGGCTAATATTCTCCGCACCCACGTTAGTAGTCATAATCAAGATAACTTGCTTAAAGCTTGCCACACGGCCATTATTGTCAGTCAACGTACCATGATCCATGACTTGCAATAACAAGTTAAAGACATCAGGATGCGCTTTTTCAATCTCATCCAATAACAACACACAATGTGGATACTGATTAATCTTCTCAGTTAACAAACCACCTTGATCAAAGCCTACATAACCTGGAGGCGCACCAATTAAACGAGATGCAGTATGCGCCTCCATGTACTCTGACATATCAAAGCGAACCAACTCAATGCCCATCAAATTAGCCAACTGCTTAGATACTTCTGTTTTACCAACACCAGTAGGGCCAGCGAACATAAATGAACCAATTGGCTTATCAGCAGATTTAAGACCTGCACGTGATAATTTAATCGCATCAGATAAGGTTTTAATCGCTTCATCTTGACCAAATACCAAACGATTTAAATCACGATCTAAGTGCTCAAGCAATGACTTGTCATCATTCGAAACAGATTTAGGTGGAATTCGAGCCAATTTAGAGATAATGGCTTCGATATCCTCAACGTCAATAACAGTCGGTTCAGGGCGCTCTTCTGCCGCTTCCTCTTCGCTATTGTCAGTCTCTGCCTCTACGTCAGTGGCATCAAATTCCGCTTCCGTATCAGCCTCTTCTTCTAGGCCAGTCTCATCAGCATCAATTTGAGCATCATAATCTGTCGGCTCTTTACTATTTAGCTCATTAATCAACTGATCTTCATCATCGACTTGATCAGCATCTGGAGTAATACCTAGACGCTTATAGGCACCCGCTTCATCAATCACATCAATGGCTTTGTCTGGCAAAAAGCGCTCATGAATATGCTTAGCTGATAACTGTACCGCACTGATTAATGCTGCATCGGTATATTCAACATTATGAAACTCTTCATAACGTGATTTTAGACCACGTAAAATCTCAATACTGTCATCAATGCTTGGCTCATTCACATCAATCTTTTGGAATCGACGAGATAAAGCATGATCTTTTTCAAACACTTGACGGTATTCTGTAAAGGTCGTTGAACCGATACATCTTAACTCGCCGTTAGCCAGTGCTGGCTTAATCAAGTTTGACACATCCATATTACTACTCATTGAGGAACCTGCCCCAATAATCATATGAATCTCATCAATAAATAAGATCGCATTTGGCTTTTTCTTCAACTCATCAAGCAGCGCTTTCATGCGCTTTTCAAAGTCGCCGCGATACTTAGTACCTGCGATGAGCGAACCAATATCTAGGCTATAAATAACACAGCCTTGTAATGGTTTTGGCGCTTTGTTATTAATGATAAGCCACGCTAGACCTTCAGCAATCGAGGTTTTACCCACGCCTGGATCACCCACTAATAATGGGTTGTTCTTACGGCGGCGGCACAACACCTGAGCAGTACGCTCAATCTCGCTAGAGCGGCCGATCAAAGGATCTGTTTTGCCTTCAGCAGCACGCTTGTTCAAGTTCTGAGCGAACTCAGTTAATGGGTCTTTTTGTGCTTTACCCGCTTTGCTATCACTGCCTTCTACTTCTGTCTGGCCATCACGTGTCTCGTCTCCATCAGCACCATGTGATAAGTACTGAGTTAACTCAAGACGGCTAACACCTTGTTTTTTAAGGAGATATACAGCATAGGTATCATGCTCTGAGAACATAGATACCAAGATATCTGAACCTTGTACCAATCGACCTGAGCCGATAGATTGCACGTGGAAGATAGCACGCTGCAAAATACGGTCAAAACTCTGCGTTGCTTGTGGCGTTTGCTCCAGATCTGCATCTAGGGTTGGCGTGTGTTTTTCTATGTACGCTTCTAAGTCTGAGCGCAGGCTACCAATGTCTGCACCGCATGACTTAAGTGTGGTCGCTGCATTGTTATTCTCAAGTAGTGCCAATAGTAGATGTTCTACTGTTAAATATTCATGCGACTTTTGTCTTGCCAACGTCATGGCTAACCGCAATGAAACTTCTAGATGACGACTTAGCATATATGTGTCCTGATAATATTGTTATTTTTGATCGTAAGATTATTGTAGATATAAGATGAACGGTCTGTTAACTATAGCAATTAAAATCCCGATTGGGTTATTTAATCGCATTCATGCAGATAACTATCTCAATAAAAACAATAATCTTTTATGACTTAATTAGTAGGTAAGGTTACTAGCACTAAAAATCAAGGTTACTAATTAAACTGTTTGAGTGAATGCTGCCATTTTCACACATTATTTCAGAGGTTTAGCATAAGGGTAATGGCAGTAAGAATGGTGCAATGAGGGTTGTTTTGAGTGTTAATTAAGTTATAAGATAAAGATAGGATAAGACTATTGACAGCTTAATTTCTAACAAAGTAGAAAAATAAGCTCAGACTCATCAAAGCTTATTACTATAATGGTGTCTGGTTAAGAAGATTTAAAGAGGGCCGAGTTAATTAGTCGTATCTAACGGATTACAGAGCTTAAACGCCAAATTTCTTGGCTAATCAACATTATAAGGTAAAGACTGAACTTAAAGTCGGCCTACAATATAGAAAATATAGACAGATATAGCTTTAACCTTGATGTGGCTCAATTTGAGTTAATAAAGGGTAGCCCTCTTTACGCGCTGATTGATTGGCTTTTTTTGCTTTTGTCTCAGCAATATCTTTAGGGTAAATACCGGCAATACCCCGTCCCTGATGGTGAATATTCAGCATAATTTCAACCGCTTTTTCCGTATTATGACGAAACTCTGATTGTAATATATAGACCACAAACTCCATTGGAGTGTAGTCATCATTATACATAACTACGGCGTACATAGGCGGCTCAGCCAACTCTGGGTCAGCAACCATGACCTCAACTTCACCTTCCTCTTCAGACTCATCGTCTATCAGTTTAGACGGTGAGACTTTGGAGGGATGCGCAATTGGCAGCGTGGCAGGATGATGCCAATCTGCAGATATCAGATGACTCGATGTGCGCTCAGTTGTCACAGTATCAAGCAAGGTCTTTTCTATCATCATAGACATAGATTTTGTTATTTCACCGCTTAAATTAAAGAAAGTATGTAAGTTATAGATTATGAGGGCTAATGACTGAATTTCAATTATCACTAAATAGCCAATCGCTTAACTATTTATCACCTTCAGTCACTGGGCGCGGATCTGTCTCTGGCACTTCAGATAATGACATAGGCATCTTATCGACCGGACTTGATAACTGCCAGTTATAAATCTGCTCAACCTCTTGACCAGCGGCTTGGAGCTCAAGCTTCGCCTGCTTTGGTTTAAAGCCTTGCGGCATCACAAAACGGCCACGGATACGTGAAATACCCTTGATGTCATAATATTTTGGCTCTAATGGTACTTCGACCAAGTTCTCTTCATCTAGCAAAGTCAGCGTTGGTTTGAGTCGATGCTGATTACCATCTTCTGCAAGCATGGCCACATCAAAGCGATACTCAAACGCATTTTCAGGCAACGGTTCCATCTTAGCGCCCACCACCTGTAAAGGCAGGCCACCTTGATCAACTAGCGTATCGGCATAGACATTGTTAACCTGATTCAGCTGAAGATTTTGAATCTCTAAATCCTCAATATCACGGCGCAATTGCCCTAGATTATTTAGGCTAATGTCGCGCTCTTGTTTGGCTGCATCGACTTGTTTATTAAGGGCATTAACTTTTAGCTGTAGTGACTTAACCTCTTCAGCAGAAAGCTCTTGCGCCTCTCCTTTCATTTTTGCGGCATTTTGTGAGGCCTGATAACCACGATGGTAACCAAACTTGTGGCCAAATGCAGTGGCAATTATGCCAGTCAGTAATACTGCGCTCGCAAATAATACCAATATTAGCGGACTCATCGGACTAGATGATCGCTTCTTAAATTTAGGAGTAGGTTTGCTGATTTCAGTGGACATGTAATCTAAGCTCGTATCTTATGAATCGGCGGTCAGTTAAGAAGCCAAAGGCAAATTTAAGGGAGATTATTATACCTAACTCTTAAACCAATAACTAACATCAGATTTGTGGCAATGAAATATTTATAAAATGCAGCTGCTTGTATGCCTATGATTTTGTATGCTTTATTAGGATATCAAGCCGCAGCTATTTTACAAAAAACAAGGTTAAGGGGTCTACTTTTAGGGCACCACAGGCACATGGTTTAGCCCAAGTGACTCATCAAACCCGAACATAGCGTTCATACACTGTACCGCTTGCCCAGCAGCCCCTTTCACTAAGTTGTCTTGAACCACTAAAATAGTAGCCTCCCTATTATCATTGTCTTGATGCACGGCAATACGCAATCGATTGCTCGCTCTTACGCTGCGGGTATCTGGGAACTCGCCGGCAGGTAATACATCAATAAACTGCTCATCTTTATAAGCCGCTTCATAAATGGCTTGTAAATCCTGCTGAGCACCTGCTTCTGTCAAAACCAAGTGTATGGTGGTAAACATACCGCGTATCATAGGCACTAAGTGCGGAACAAAGCGAATCTTATGTGCAAACCTACTGTTTAATAACTGATGCACACCTTGGTTAATCTCAGGTAAATGGCGATGCCCGCTAATACCATACGCTTTGAAATTATCTGTGGTCTCAGCGTAATTCAAATCAAGCTTAGCTTGACGACCCGCGCCTGACACACCTGATTTTGCATCGATAATTATACGCGGTTCAACCAAGGCTTCATTGGCATCATTTTGTGCTTCAATAACTGGTTTTAAGCCTAATATAGCAGTTGTTGGATAACAACCTGGATTACCAATAACACTCGCTGATTTAATCGCTTCACGGTTAATCTCGGGTAAACCGTATGCTGCTTGTTGCAAAAGATCTGGGCAGGCGTGTTTGTGTTTATACCACTGCTCAAACTCTTCTAATGATTGCAAGCGAAAATCTGCTGCTAAATCAATTACCTTTACACCGGCATCAACCAATGCTTGCGCTTGCTGCATCGCCACACCGTGAGGGGTCGCAAAAAATACCACATCGCATTCGGCGAGTGCTTCAACTGTACGCTCTCCCAAATCACTATAAACTAAATCGGTAAATCCGCGTAGACTTGGAAAAACACTGGCAACGGGCTTCCCTGCCTCTGAGCGTGAGGTTAACCATTTAACAGCGACCTCAGGGTGTGCTGATAATAATCTAATCAACTCCACACCTGTATATCCTGTTCCACCTACTATCGCTGCATGCAACATATCGTATCCTACTCGTTTAACGTAACGCGCATAAAGCTAAAATGTGCTCTAAGGCGATTATTTAAAGTAACGTTGTCGTTGTCTTATTTTATCACTATCGTTTTATAGTAACGCATTTGCCTAAACTTAAACAATTTATTAAAAGGTTACTAGCCTTTAATTAAATAATAATGACTTATCAGCTAGTTAAATAAGCGTTACTTATTAAAGTTAAAGCGTGTCATTGTATTAAAGGTTATAGTTATGCACGGCATCTACGAATACTTTTGCATTTTCAGGATTAACCCACTGAGTAATACCATGACCCAAATTGGCAATATATCCTGTCTTTTCGCCGCCAGCATAGGCATCATCTAGCATGGCATTGACCGACTGTTTGATTAACTCGGGTGAGCCATATAAAGTAGCTGGATCCAAGTTACCTTGTACCGCAATCTTACGCTCACCGGTTGCCAAAATAGCGCGCGCTTTATCTAGCGGCATGGTCCAATCAAGACCCAAACAATCCGCTTGGCTATCCATCTGTACATCAAGCCACAATCCGCCACCTTTGGTAAAGACAACCACAGGCACCTCTGGATGACGCTGTTTTAGCTCAGCAACAACACGCTTATTATATTTGTGTGAAAACTCGATAAATTGACGATGAGCAAGTGCCCCGCCCCAACTATCGAATAGCTGAACAATCTGAGCACCGGCAACAATTTGTGCATCTAGATAGTCAATAATCGCTGTGGTGACATGATCTAATATCTGATGTAAAAACTCAGGTTTGCTGTATAACAAGCCTTTGGTATAACGATAATCTTTTGAGCTGCCACCCTCAATCATATACGTTGCTAATGTCCATGCACTACCCGAGAAACCAAATAACGGTACTAAGCCGTTGAGCTCTTTACGGATGCTGGTCACCGCATCCATTACATAACCTAGTGCATCGTTTGGATCATAAGTTTCTAACTGCTTAAAATCAGCCTCTGTGCGTAAGGTACGCTTAAATTTAGGACCTTCACCAGTCTCGAAATACAGACCTAAGCCCATCGCATCCGGAATGGTCAGAATATCACTAAACAAAATAGCGGCATCTAAATCAAAACGACGCAGTGGCTGCATGGTAACTTCGGTAGCGCGAGCCGTATCTTTACAAAGACTCATGAAATCACCCGCTTCAGCACGGGTGTCTTTATATTCTGGTAAATAACGTCCTGCTTGACGCATCATCCAAACGGGCGTGACATCAACCTGCTCAAATCGCATTGCCTTTAGCAAACGATCATTTTTTAAAGGGGTAAAGCTGTGTGTCGAGTTAACAGAGTGTGAGGAAGTTATAGACATTATTATCTCTTTAAAGTCACCAGAATATAATCAAAATAGTTATATTAAATGAGTTATTGTCAATTCAGGCAGCTGATATTAATTATTTATCTGCTACTAATTATGACCCGATTTTATCTGTGATTCCGCCATATTCAATCTCTATAATGAAATTAAGACTTAGTAAGACATAGCGAAATCGTTATTATAATTGCATCAGTTATTGAGTTCCTATCAATAACTAATGGCTAAGCGTAAATAAATAATAGACCCAATTATTAAAAACCGCACTATTTATTTAAAATAGCCATGTCATCACGGTGAATCATGACCACCCGCTCTTCGCTATTACCAAGAATTTTATCAAAATCTTTGGTGCGTTCACGAGCAACTCGGCGAGCTTCTTGCGATGAGAAATTCACCTGACCCACTGCTACACGCTCATTGGTATCTTGATCAACAACCGCAACCACATCACCTTCTTCAAAGTCACCTTGGATATCAACCACACCGACCGGTAATAAGCTCTTGCCTTGAACGGTAATCGCGTCGACTGCACCAGCATCAATAAACAAGGTACCTGCCATACGTAAGTGAGCCGCTAACCACTGCTTACGCGCAATGATTTTATCCGCTTGGTTGGTTTTGAGTAGCGTACCAACAGACTCGCCTTCGGCAATACGGTTAATCACTTTATCAATGCTACCATTAGCAATAACAGTCGGACAGCCGCCCATCGCTGCTAAACGTCCGGCACGGATTTTGGTTAACATACCACCGCTACCAAGCTTACCGCCTTCGCCGGCAATATCAAACAGATAGTCTGCCATTGCTCTTTCTTGACGAATCATCTTAGCATCAGGATTTTCACGTGGATTATCCGTAAATACCCCATCTTGATCTGTTAAGATAATATATAAATCAGCGCTAACCATAGCTGCGGCCATTGCGCCTAGCGTGTCATTATCACCAAACTTAATTTCATCAACGGTAATGGTGTCATTCTCGTTAATAACAGGCAATACACGCCAAGATAGCAATTTATCTAACGTATTAGCCGTATTTAAATAACGCTCGCGATTAGATAAATCATCGTGAGTTAGTAAGATTTGCGCACTTTGCACGCCACTTTGAATCAAAGCAGATGACCAGGTTTCGATCAGACCCATTTGGCCGATTGCCGCACAGGCTTGCAGGCCTTCTAACTTTTTAGGACGTTCATTAAGCCCCATTCTGACCACACCCTCGGCCACTGCCCCTGACGAGACTAAAATTACTTCTTTGCCTTGATTGTGCAAAGCGGCAATTTGGCTTGCCCATTCATAAATCGCTGTACGGTCTAGCCCTTTACCATTATTGGTTAACAGCGAAGAGCCGATTTTTACGATAATACGTTGTAAATCAAACGATCTTTTTTCTGTGGCAAAACGGTCATCATTAGAGTCAACCGGTTTTGGAATACTGCCCTGTAATTTTGTTTTCTTTGCTTTTTTACCGCTGTTATTAGCACTCATAATCCTTCCCATAATATAATAATGTATTTATATGAATCGTCCTATGCCTTGTACTAAAAGAGGCTAGCTATACTTTGTCACATCATATTTGAAAGACAACAACCAATAGTGATGTCCTTTACTATCAGCCAGTGTCTCTTTTTAACCTACCGGATATTCCTATTATTGAAGTAAGAATATCTAGCTAACTCTTAATCATCGCGAGACAAATAGACTCGAGCTTAAGGGGCGTAAATAATCTCTACGCCATCTTCATCGTCGTCATCACTATCCATTGCCGCTTGTAGAGCAGCTTCACGCTGAGCACGTCGCGCTTCTCGATAAACCTCTTTCTGCTCTTCGGTATTGAGACGTACTTCCGCTTCCAAACGCTCAAACCGCTCTCTTTGCGCTTCGGCAAACAGAGGGTCTTCTTCTTCGCGTTCGCGCTCACGTTCAATCTCATTCATCAGATGATATTTCACATCATCTACGCCTTCACCGGTTAAGGTAGAGGTTCTAAATACTGCACCCGTCCAGCCGAGTTCGGCCACAATATGTAGGCACAGCTCGTTTAACTCATCTTCATCAGGTACCTGATCAATCTTATTTAAAATAAGTATTTGTGGCAGGTTAGCAAGTTCAGGTGAGAAACGCTCAAGCTCATTCAAGATGACCTTACCGTTTTCAACCGGATCACTACCATCAATAGGTTTAATATCGATAATATGTAGCAGACGGCGGGTACGCGCCACATGCTTTAAGAAGCGAATACCAAGACCTGCACCTTCTGATGCGCCTTCAATCAGCCCTGGAATATCTGCCATGACAAACGAGCGATGACGACCCACATCGACCACACCTAAGTTTGGCACAAGTGTGGTAAACGGATAGTCGGCTACTTTAGGTTTGGCTGAAGATACTTGGCGAATAAAAGTTGATTTACCCGCGTTCGGTAAACCAATCAAGCCCACATCGGCGACTACTTTTAGCTCAAACTTTAACTGCTTCAGCTCACCCTCAAAGCCTGACGTGGCTTTACGTGGTGCTTGATTGGTTGAGCTCTTAAAATGGGTGTTACCCAAGCCGCCATCGCCGCCTTTAGCAATCAACAACTCTTGACCGATTTCGGTTAAATCACCGACAACCTCACCCGTTTCGTTATCAACAATAGTAGTACCAATTGGCACACGTAGGTAAATATTATCCGCGCCTTTACCCGCACAGTTCTTGCTGTGACCATTCTCACCACGGCCGGCATCGTAGCGGCGAGTATAACGATAATCGACCAAAGTATTGGTATTATCATCGGCAATCACAATCACATCACCGCCTTTACCACCATCACCACCATCTGGGCCACCACGCGGAACATATTTTTCCCGGCGGAAGCTCACAATGCCGTTACCACCGTCTCCTGCTTTGACAGTAACAATTGCTTCATCAATAAATCGCATTGGTCTTGCTCCCTTAACTTTTTTAAATTGGTATTTTTAAATGGCTAACGGCATCTCTCTAAAATAATTTAGAAAAATGCATATTAGAATAATAGTCTGGTATAAATAAATTTTGTTAATAATAATGTACGACATTCATTAAGCCGTATTCTACAGCATAATCGAACAAAACAAATAATAAAAAAATACCCGACAACCATAACGATTATCGGGTATCGTTGCAAATCGTGTCAGTCATTAGTTTGTGGCGAATCAAACAGTTAATGCTTTGAAAGTCACACATAAGTGTTCATACTAATGCACGATAAGCTGCTTTAATCTCTAACTGGCGCTTGACAATAGGGTTAAACGACAACTTCCTGTATAAACTATTAAAGAACAATGACCAGTCAATAAAGACTAATTATTAAGCACTGATATTTGTGTAATGCACGCCGGCCATTTGAGCAGCAACACGTAGTACTTGAGTGCTATAACCTACTTCATTGTCATACCAAACATATACGGTAGCATGATTATCAGTAACGATAGTCGCTTGGGCATCAACGATACCCACTTGCTTAGTACCAACAAAGTCAGAAGATACGGCTTCAGTTGAATCAGTATAAGAAATTTGAGACTGCCAAGCATCGCTATCAGATACTTTCTTAAAGAAAGCATTTA
Source organism: Psychrobacter sp. CX14 (assembly GCF_057396205.2). NCBI lineage: Bacteria > Pseudomonadati > Pseudomonadota > Gammaproteobacteria > Moraxellales > Moraxellaceae > Psychrobacter > Psychrobacter sp. CX14. Next base: position 2,227,886 of record NZ_CM183187.1, read on the forward strand.
ATGCTTCAGCACTTTCTGGTGCTTTCTCAAGATTTAGGTTTAAGATAGCCATACTAACGTTTGGCGTTGGAACACGAATAGCATTACCGGTTAGCTTACCATTTAACTCAGGTAACGCTTTACCCACTGCTTTGGCAGCGCCAGTGCTAGTGATAACCATATTCAATACCGCACTGCGGCCACGGCGATCTGATTTATGATAGTTATCTATTAAGTTTTGATCGTTAGTAAATGCGTGAATGGTTTCAACGTGACCATTAACAATACCAAACTCGTCGTTTAATACTTTCAACGATGGCGTGATAGCGTTAGTAGTACAGCTAGCTGCACTCACGATAGTATCATCACCAATAGTGTCATTGTTAACACCATAAACAACGTTTTTAATCTCGCCTTTTGATGGCGCAGTTAACAATACTTTTTTAACACCTTTAGCTTTTAAATGTTTACCTAGGCCATCTTCGTCTTTCCAGATACCTGTATTATCAATGACGATTGCATCATTAATACCATAACTGGTGTAATCAATTTCACTTGGATCATTAGCATAGATAACTTGGATAAAGCGGCCATTTACGATGATGCCTTGGTTTTCTTCATCAACAACCACAGAACCTGGGAAAGTACCATGGACTGAGTCACGCTCAAGTAATGAAGCACGCTTTGCGATGTCGCCCTCTTTACCAGGACGAACAACAAATGCTTTTAGTTGTAAACCTTTGTCAGTTGCTGCTTCTTCAAGTAACAAACGAGTTAAGATACGACCAATACGGCCAAAACCATATAGGACCACGTCTGTCGCTTCGCTATTGGCAGGCTGAGACTTGTCTGCTTTAGCAAACGCATCAGCAGCGCTAACGTTATTTTTAACCAATTGGCCTGCATCAACTACAGCAGTGTTAATTTCGTTAATGCCAGCAACGTCTTTTACGGTTGCTAAGATATCATCAACTGTTAACGCTTTACCGTTGTTGCGTACGGCTGTTTGCTCAATTTTAGTTAGCACATCAGCAGTCGATAGGCCATTAAGCGCTTCACCAAATAGCTTAACCTTAACATCTTTATTGACATATAAGTCATGAAGCTGATTAACAAGCTCATGAGCCTTATTTTCTTGTTCTTGATATTTAGCTAGGTGAACTTGGTGTAACTTGCGGCGCGTATCAGCATTACTCACAATAGTCATCCTTTGGGTAAATGAAGTGAAAAGTTGGGTAACTTAGCTTCCAGTGTATTCAATATAAAGATTCTATGTAGAAGATATTTATATTGGCAACTGACTCTACTTTAAATGCTAGATTTTAAATCATATTGCTTATTTAAGCCAGTCGAATACGTGGATAATACCCACCTATTGAGTCAGATTTTACTAGAATACTGGTCTCAATAACATTCATTACAATAAGGAACGGCTAGTGACTATTCAGCCACTAGCGTATTTGGTGTACCAGTATGCGTCGTAATTTGCAACTGTGACACATCATAGCCTTGCGCTTGGGCACTGGCTTTATATTTATTGAATGTCTCTTGTGATAATGTCGGTTTACGTGACAATACCCATAGGTATTTATTATCAGGCGTACCCACTAAAGCGCTTTGGTAATTATCGTCAAGCTCTAATACCCAATAATCTGCTTTGCCAACAGGTAACCATCTAATCCAGCTTGGTAAGAAGGTCACTTTAAGCTCGCTACCTGTGTTATTGGCTGGTTTGGCTAGCCCTTCTGCGCTCATCATCGAGCCATCTTCTTTTCTACACTGATTAACAACACCAACAGATTTAATATCGCCTGCCTCGTCATGATTGAGTCGATAAGTTGCTGTCACGTCAGATACGCACTTACGCTGAAAATACATAGGGAAACGAGCTATTTCGTACCACTGCCCTGCATACTTATTCAAATCAACTTCACTGACAGAACTCGGTGCCGTCGGTGCGGCGTTTGTTTGTTGTGATAGTGCATTAGCACGTGCTTGCTGTTGTTCAGTCGTCATGCCCGTTGCTGCTTGTGAAAACGCAGAGTAAGCCGCCAGTGGCACTAAGATGGCCAATGCAATACCTGTATGTTTGAGTAATGCCTGCATAAAGGGTCTCTCTGAGATTTCATGCTTGTGTTGATTCATAGTCAACCTTTTGATTTGTTAGCGGTATAAAATGGTATATAACAATACTTATTTGTACTTTAATCTTTTGCTTATTTACTGGTTAAACGTATCGCCAGTGGTGCTTAATAGCCTTATCTTGTTCATTAATTTAATAATACAAAGATAATAGATAAAGGTTAGAGTCAACAGAGGCGACCAAGAGCCATTAAAGTGCTCTTTACTAAGCTCAGTATTAAACTATGAGCATCAAGCTAAAATAGCTAAATAAAAATGTATTGATAACTTTTTGTGTATTTCTAGAGTATTCCCATATAAAAGTCATTACTATCAATAAAATGTAGTAATAGGATACGGTTTGTAAAGTATGCTATTAAACGTAAATTTAACCTGTTTTATTGTTGTGCAATGACCCGTAAAAATTTACGAATTCCTGCTACTTTATCTCCAGAGTATCTACGTATTTGGCCCACATCGCTTGGTGCTAATCCGCCTAATCCGATAACTGGAACCTCCGACTTGCTAGCAAATATATCAAACTTATCAAAACCCAATGCCGGCTGCTGACTGTGTGTTTGTGTTTTATTGACAGGGGATATAAAAACGCCTAACACTATAGGCATCGTTTGCTGTGCTACTCTTGCTTGATTGAGTAAATATTGGGCTAATTGATTGGCTTTATTAACGCTGTTTTCACAGTGGCAACTTATCGTTAAGGGTAAATAAGTTAGGTGACTAACTGCCCCCTTATCTAGTTGATAACGATCAGAAACAAGACTGTCCAAATCAGCTTGCGTCAAATGCTGTGCGGCCAATCTCGATATCAATTTGCTATTATTGTGATGATTAATCAATTCATTGGCTAATGTATGATTAACAATAAAACTAATATCTGCTCGCTTTTTTGCTAACTCGCTAATTGCTATTATCTGTTGGTCAGTATTCGATAGTTTTAGGCGTATATAAACACAGCCATTATCCATTAAGTGCTGACTATAAAAATCAGCCCATGCTTTAATACTATTATTTTCAAAGCTCTCTACTACATCAGTACTATCAGGTTCAGCTATCTGCGTAATCTCTTGAGTAATGGTGATGCAATCTGGCAAGCTAAGCCACTTCAAAATCGCTGAATTGGCCTCAGGTAATGCGTATTCTCCTGATAATAAAGCTGCTTTATCTGCCCAATGTAGCGACTGCCCCTCACTTCCCTGCTCACGGTATCGAAAATCCCCATATTGCGCAGCGGTGAGCTCAACTCTATATACATGCAAGCACACAGTCTTTGACTCTTTTTGAGCGTCCAAATCATGATAAGTATGGCGCAAAACCCCAAGCGGATTAATCAAACTGCCTGCTGTTAAATCCAGTCCAATCTCCTCGTAAACTTCTCGAATAAGGGCTTGCTTAGGATGCTCATCAACCTCTATCTTACCGCCGACAAACTCATATCGATTGCCTTGATGCTGTTTTGCATGGCGAAATCCTAATAAAAACGAGTCACCATAATGTATAACGGCAACAGCCACATCAATTTGCATCATCAGTTTGTCTCCTGAAATAAATAGTTTGACACCTATTTTCTCATAAAAATAAAAAAACCACTTGCAAAGACGTGAAGAATAAATAATAATCAAGTTAATGATAATCATTATCAATAAGTTGATTTGCGATAGACCTTATTGCTAATAAAAATATTAACCAAAACTTTTAAGACACAGAGGATACTATCATGGCTACTATCATTTCACGCGCACTTAACCTTCGTGACAACCAACTTCCTATGCTGCAATCAGAGCACCTATTCGCACTAACCAAAGAAGTGCGTATCCAACATGAAGGAGAGGAATACCGCTTACGTCTCACTCGTAATAACCGTCTAATCTTAACCAAATAGCGGTTAACAAAATATTTGAAGATAAACAAATTCTAGGCAAATTGTTTAACCTTAATGATCGACACTTCGTCATAACACCTACTGAGACGAAACTTATTAAGTAAAGTCGTCATTTGATTAATATGAACCGTGACTGGGTTGAATTTTTATTAGCAAATAGGTCGTCTTTTAACAGTCTCGTTCAACCAAAAAGGCATCGCTTAGCGATGCCTTTTTTTATCTCTTTAAACTAACACTTTGTTTTGACACAATCGATTGGTTAATGCCCTACCTAGAAGTGGAAGCTATAAACCACATCGACTGCGTTCTCCGCTGCTGAGGTCGCCTCGACATAGATTCTGCGAGTCAACTGATAGCGCAATGACAGGCTATTTTGTGCGTTAAACACACCCACACCATAGCGGATGTATAAGTCTGGGGTAATATAACCCGTCACGTTCACGTTGGCATCATCTTCACTACCTGAAGCGTCAATGGTCAAACGCTCTAGGCCAAAGGCATCACCAATACTATTGGTCAAACTGCGTGTGCTACTTAACCCTAAGCTCAAACCTGCTGCTGCCAAATTATTAGTAACCTGAGACTTAAAGCCCTCTTCACTAATCTGAGTCGCCCCTGAGTTTGAGATACGTCCAGTAACCAGCGCATTCATTGCCTGACCTTGGGTCAAGCCCGCATCGTTGAAGACCACAATATTCGGCTCTGCAGCAGTACCTTTAATACGCACACCGACCGTTTGATCTTCAATCTTTTTAACCGCCTCAATACTTAAGGTAGGATTGGTGACATCGCCATTAAAGCGAACCTGACCATAGTTAAGCTCAAGATTTTGGCCAAAGGCATCGATATCACTGCGACGGCTAACCTGAACCACACCACGCGCCTTCATCACCCCTTGACCTTTTTGAGTAATATGTACGGCACCAGCCAGTGGCAATACCGCTCCAAAGCCGCGGAAATTCACATTACGGCCTAAATCAACCCCAATATCAGCGTTAATTGACCAAGGTTTAGAGATTTCTAGAACCTCATCAATATTACCAATCAAACGGCGATCAAGTACGACCACATCTTCTGACTTGGTGACCACTTCTTCGTTCGCCTCTGGTGGACGTATCGTGGCTGTCGGTACCGAAACAGCGCCCACAATATTGACATACTGCTGATTTGGCTTAACGATAATATTAAAGTCAGGGCTCACCTCCGCAAATAATAATGGTGGCTGACTAACGATCAGACGCTCGCCGGTAATACGAATCTTGGCTTGCATTTCTTGCTGCCAGTTAATCGTCCCACTAATATCACCCGTCCCCTCGCCGCTCATGAACTTGCCGTTTAGTGTGGCGCTTTGACCACGGATTTGGGCTTTGGCATTGATATTAGTTAGATTCACCGGCAAATCGAGCATAGCGACCGTGGCATCATGCAAGTTCACATCGCCATAGAACACAGGGCTTGTCAACGTACCACCGACACCACCGGCCATCGTAATATTACCAGCCAATCTACGCATACCTGGGAAGAATGGCTTTAAGATAGCCAAATCAAACTCATTAAGTACTAGCGCACCGGATAACGGCTTACTCTCTTTGAACGGATCAATAACCACATCGGCATAACCCCGTGCTCCTTGACCACTATCGATATCAGTACGTAGCTTGATACCTTCTTCAAATGAGCGGACAATTAATGACACACGCTTATAGGGCAAGGTTACTGACTCTGAATAGCCATCTTGGGTCATGCCCACTTTACCATTATCTGAGTATAGTGTTGCATTGATATTTGGGTTGCTACCACGGCGCCAGCCTATAACTGCTTTACCGTTTAACTGAGCTTGCCAAGTTAAATCTTTTGGTAAAAAAGGCGCAAATAAAGTTGTATTTAAACTTTGAATCGCTAGGTTAACCTGACCCTGTTCACTTGATGCCACAAGCTTCTCACGTAGACACAGCTTGCCTTCTTGATCAGTTGCTTGCCAACAATGGGCAGCCAACTCAATGCGTGGTGTCTCACCGCCAAAGAAGGCCAACATTTGTGCCGGTTGATTCTGCGCTAAAGTCACATATTTAGTACCGATAGCACCATTACCGATAACGCCACGCCAGCTTTGGGCATTGCGATCGAGACCACCTTTAATCAGTGCATTGATACCCACATCGGTACCTGCACTATTTGTTTTCGCTTTGAGCGTCAATGCATGATCTTGTTCCGTACCAGTAAATACCGCACGTAAGGTATCAAACTGATTACTTGACGTTTCAAGACCATCAGCGATAACCACTAAGGTGCTTGGGCTCTTAGCCAAGTCAACAATCTTACCTTTAATAATACCTTTATTAAGAGTAATACCTGGTAAAGCTAATCGGTTACCGGTTAAATCAACATAAATCGTTGGTAGTGGCTGACCTTGTGGCTGCACCAAGGTGAGTCCGCCAACAACATTTCCGGCAATATCTTTTGAGATTTGCGACAAATTACGGACATTGACCTTGGCTTGCAAGCGTCTGGCATCGCCATTGGCAACGATTTGGTTATCACCCCACTGTACAAGCAGATTATCAGCATTAATGGTCTCAACAATGCTATTGACCTGTTTTACTTGACCACTAGAATCTGCTGCTTTTAAGACATTCAGATAGGCATTCATATCTTTTGGCAAATGTAAAGTAGTGTTTAAGCTACCTCTGGCCAATAATGGCTGACCCTTGATATGACCGCTTAGTGACATACGATTAACGCTAATACGCTGCACGCTGTCTCGCCATGTACCTGTCGTTTCGATACGACCAGTGATGGTGCTCGGCACATCTTTGACAAAGTATCCGGCATTGAAGTCGTCCATCACCGCATTTAAATCCCAAGAGATGCCATTTTTAACATTGACAGTCCCTTTGGCAATCAAGCTACCTGCTTCTCCAATATGACTAAATCGGCGTAATCGAATCGCTTGCGCATCACCAACCGCATCAATGACCAGTTTACCTTGTGGTAATTGCGGTGTATCGATGGTGCCGTTGAATTTCACATCAAAGGCTTGCAAATCGCCCATCTTAGTATTGTTGTCACGCCACTTACCTGAGGTTTTTAAATCACCCGTGATAATGCCTTGGGTTTGCGGTGCAAAGAAACCAACATTAAACTGTTTTGCATTGGCGTTAATATTCCACTTAATACCATCGGTTAGATTAACATTACCCGACGCACGAATATCACCCGCCTCACCCTGATGATTAAAGGATTTGATATTAATGTTTTTGGGCGTGCCATTTACGTCAACATTGAAGTTGCCTTTTGGCACCCCTTGGGTCTGAACTTGACCATTAAAACGCGCATCAAAATTCTGTAAGTTGCCGCCAAGCATGTTTACAGCACCATCGCCACTACCCATAACTGTCACACGGCGATTTTCAGTCATCGCCTTGCTATTATTATCAGCGGCATCAGTATTGACCTGCGCTGTTAATGTGGTGGTCAAATCGGTAGATTTAATGTTAAACACGTGGCGCTGTCCGCTAAGCACCTTACCATTAACACGCTTTTTGATGTCGTACATCTTGCCTGAGGCATTGATATCACCGACCAATCGCGTCACTGGTAAATCTTTATTAAAGACTTGCGGCTTTAGCTCTTGCGTTTTGGCATCGATATTCCAAGTCAGTGGATTATTCTTCGATGCCAGTAAAATACTGCCGTTACCGCTTAAATCACCCATCACACCGTTGTAATTTAAGGTGCGCAGATTAACGCGATCACCAACTTTATTCATACGAATTTTATAATCACCGGCAGGCGCGGCATTTAGTTCTTCAATATTGGCATTGGCATTGACCCACAATAGGTTGTCACGCACTTGTACATCAGCCACACCATAAGGGCTATCGATATTACCGATTTGAGGGACATCTTTACGGCGTAGATTCTGCCACTTGGCATCGACATACCAAGGCGCACTGTTTCTTGGATTTTCAGGAGTAACACCTTTTACAATCTTGGCATTTATATGCTCGCCATCACGTTGTTTCAGATCAGCGTTAATTTGCATCAAGCCATCTGAGTTTTCGAGCTGATAGACCACTGCAAGCTTACCATTCAAGAACTTAGGCGCATAAGGTTTAGCCACATCAGGCACTATAGTGCGTACCTTATAATCATCGCTAAATAACATGGCCTTCGTTTTAAACGGACCTTCCCAATCGAGGATACCTTGTGCAATCAAATCACCATTTGGTGTGGCAGCTGTCAAACGCTGAACGTGCATTTCTTTAAAATCAACAATATTGGCACGGCCACGATAATGACCACTTGGAATAGTATCTGCTGATAATTGACTGTTAATACGCAGCTCAATATCTGACAACACCCCTGACGCGGTGGCCAAACCATTGTGTAGCGATAGATTAATCGCATCTTCGGCATAAGGCAGGTCTATTTCATCCCAACTTAGCTTGGCGCTAAAGGGAGCATTCTTATCCATGCCTTGGACTCTAAACTCGCCCACGACCTCTTTGTTATTATAGTTACTACGCAGCTTACCATACGTACGCTTAAGACTGCCTGTAGCCATCACCTCAATCGGGTCGACATAGACCTTCTCTAAGCTATTAACTGTAATCACCGCCGATAAATCTAAAGGATAATCACCGGTTAAATTCACAGAGCCGGATAAATCATCAACTTTAACCACATCACTGTACTGTAAATAGGCTTCATCAACTTTAAGCTCTGTCCCTACCCAGCTTAAATCATCGGCTCTGATATCCGTGACCACAACTGGCTCTTTGCCAGCTTGGTTATAGACAATCTCATCAATACGCGCTTCATCAAAGCGTAGGTTAATAGGCAGATCAAACGTCTTATAGTCAAAGGGCTCACCTGTTGCCGGCTTACGATTGATAATTTCAATCTTACCAATCGTCGCTTCACGTAAATGCGCCTCTTTAATAAAAATGGCACGCCAGCCAATTTTGACAAAGGTATCGATAAAATGAATATCAACATCTTCTGAGGCACTTAAGGCAAGATCCTTAATCCTTAAACCATCACGCAGATTACCCTCTCCATACTCAAGCTCTATGCCTGTCTCTGAAGCGATTTTGTTCATGATAAACTGGGTGCCACGCGATGTACCCGCCATCACATACAAGACGATACACATAATCAAAAACAGAACGAGCAGCAGTGCCAATATCTTTAATAAAAAAGATAACGGATAATGGCGTTTAACCCGCTTGGCATCACGCTGAGCAGGGTGTTCTTCTTTTGGTTCAGGAATTTGAGGAGTGGTCATGGATTAAGTGGCTTCTTAGCAATAGCAATTAAAACAAGTCACACACAAGGGCTTTATCTCTGATTAAAATGCCCCTGTGTGTGGTTAGGGTTGGTACTATTTACAGTTAAAAGTATCAGCATTCATAACACAGTGAAGGCTGTGTCATAGTAAATGATATTAGGACACTGAGCAATCATATATCTAGCAGTCAAAACAAAAGCGCCGAACTTACTGCAGAGGCGAGCCGATAAAGAAGTGCAAGCGAATAGGAATGCTGTCCTCTAACACGCCTGCGCCTAAGTCAACGCGTACCATACCAACAGGTGATGCCCAGCGTACCCCGACACCCACACCTAATTTGGTTTCTGCATCGAAGTCTTTGTCATAGGCGTTACCAAAGTCGGCAAATACAGCGCCGCGAAGACCTGGCTTAAACTCATAGTTATATTCGGTGCTACCGATCGCTAGGATTTGACCACCCGTTAGGTAGCCGTTTTCAATCGCAGATAAGCTGTTATAGTCATAACCGCGAATACTGCGATCACCACCGGCAAAGAAACGAAGCTTATACGGTACAGACTCGAAATCATCAGTCCAAATATAGCCTGTATCCAAGCTGCCGACTAGCTGATGCTTGTTCATCTCACCAAAGCTATAAACTCCGCTGACGCCAGCACGCGCAATGACCATATCGGTATCGGTCAATGCATCTTCGGTACCTGCTTCTAGAGAATAGTACTGACGCCACCCTTTCATCGGATTGGTAATGTTATCTGTGGTGGTTTTATCTAAGGTATAACCCAGCAATAGGGCTTCTTGTTTAAAACGGGCATTTTCACGGTTAAACGGTTCAGGCAAATCTTCACGCGCAGGCCCTTTCACGCCACTTTCTAGATCATCAAGACGATAACGCAGTGAGTAAGTACGGTTCCAACCCGTGTCGCGGCGGATGCGTCGTGCCACACCAACTTTTACCGTATTGGTTTTCAAATCTAAGTTACCATCACCTTGGGTGATCTCTTCTTGCTCATAACTGGCATTGGCCGTCAAAATATCATTGAGAGGGTGCTTCCATGGACGGCTGGCATGTATATTCACTGAACGGTTAATCTCAGACAGACCAACATCAATACCGGCTTGATAACCATCTCGGTTAATTAGATTATGCTCAAACCTTGTCACCGTACGAATACCGGTATCGGTGCCATAACCAATACCTAAGTCCACATCTTTCGGTTTGTCTGCAGTTACGAACACGTAAGTCGGAACTGATTTGGTCTCATGTACTTCTTGCGGGGTTTTTCGACCTGCCAAAACAGTTTGACTCAAGTCTTCAGGCAGATTATCGGTATCCGCTAAGCGGTCTTCTTCATCCGGTAATACTTTTCGAACTGCGCGACTGATAGCATTTGATATTTTGCCTAATATATTTTTGGCGTCTTCTTCCTCATCAGCATCGAGTACTCGGTCATCTGGTAGCCTAGACAAGCGCTCTGCTTTTGCACTGATTTCGGCCAATTTATCGGTGGTTTCTTGATCAACCGTATATTCAATAGGCTCAAACTCTGCAGATAAATCATCATCCACATTATTCTCTGAGTTATTATTTGCTAAAGCTTCTGACTCGTTCTTTGTGTCATCCTTATTACTTTGGGCAGTGACATCATTTTGAGCAGCTGCATTATTCTGGTTCTGAGTACTAGCATTCTCTTGGCTTTGCGCCGAACTATTATCTTGCGTGCGTTGTGGATTATCGTCAGCGGCATTAATAACATCTTCCACCACATCGGCGACTGACTCATCACTCTCTTGGCTTTCAGCATTGGCACCACTATCCATACCCATGAAGTCCAGACTGCCACTACTTACCGAATCATTGGGCTTGACGGTCTCAACGTTCACCACGTTAAAGTAGCGAGTCGCTGCTAAATCATTGGTAAATCGAGTCACTAATGAGGCATCAAATTCATCACCTGGCTTATACTTATGTAGCTGATGCAATAATTCAAGTTTAACCGGTAGTTTATCCGGATCGGTGGTTAGCTCGCCTTTTTCTTCATCAATGGTGAAAAACACCACATCATCAAATTGATAGCGCTCACCGGTATCATAAATAAGACCCACATCTGCGGTATTGTCTGGCAAAATAACATCGACAGATTTGTTTAGCCATTGCCCATCAAAGAAACCATAAAGATTTCGTGCGCTCTCAATTCTATCTTTGGCAAGCTGATAGACACCGTGATTAAAGATATCATTGGTCTTAGGTGGTGCTGATTCTGCAATTTCCTGGAAGGTTTCTAATTCGGCACCTTCACCGCGAATATCCACGATACGGCTATTAACAATAACTGGCTCACCCAAATGCTCAATGATGACATTAATTTCATCGGCGTCTTTTTTCTCGAAACGCATATTAATATCATAATAACCAACTGCTTGCGCTGCATTTAACGATTCTTCACGCAGCTTAGGTATCACAGCGGTAAAGTCTGAAATCGCTTCGACTGTAATGTTCTCCATGGCCGCTTTAATATTATTAGCTGGCTGCGTGTCATCATCCGCTTTGACCAGTGTTGGCTGACTAGAGTCATCGTTTTCATCAGCTTGAATGTAAATATTGGCTTTAAGCCGCGGTAAAGCAGTATAACCATCATTAAATAGCCGTGCATAAATACGCTTGAACAGACTAGGCTTAGCGGCCTCTTCTTCCTCTTCCTCCTCTTCGACATTCGCTAATACAGCATCACGATTATAGCCGCCGTTGGCCTCACTGTCATATTCAGGCAAGTAGTCATCAGGATTAATACCTGAATCGGTATTGCTGTCTTCTTGAGCTTGAGTCACTAAGTCATCGGTAATATCACCATCGGCTTGGGTAATACTATTATCAATCTTACCAATGTTTGCGGCCGTAACTGGATCTGAGCTAGGCTCGTTTGGTGTCTCTTCCGTTAAGCTGACATCCTTGCTTTTATGATCACTGGCTTCGATTTGAACCTGAGTGTCCTCATCTCTATTGCTATTGCGAATACTGCTATTGTTGCTTTGACTATTATTCTCAGATACTGGCGTATTATTCGTGCTAATAATAGTGTTATCAGAACGAGGGCTTGTATTGGCATCGCCAGTGTTGGTATTAAAGGTTGGTTGAGCACTGTTTTCAGTAACAGCGTTACTATTACCACTTGAACCGGTGCGATTGTTTGCAATCGTTGGGTTGTTATCCCTACGACTGTTACTGTCATTATCATCTGAGCGATTATCAGTCACTTCAGCGCTGATATTATCGTCTTCATTATCTAACAGACCTAATGTCGCACGGTTGCTTGGATTTAATACAGTGGTTTGATCCAATCTGGTATCAAAACCTAAAGGCGGCTGAGAATCATCAAGCGTGGCCACTGGTCTATCAAAGTCCGTATTGACCTGTGCTTGAATTTGATCGAGCATCCGGTCAAGCTCTTCTGGCGTTTGTAGTGTTTGCTCACTGGCAAAGTCATCGATGTTTAATGCTGACTGACCATTATTGGCATTACCTGTATAGTCTGGGTTATTACTGCCTTGTCCATTACTAGTTTGGCGCGCATCTGTATCATCATACTTACCAAGGCTATCAACAGTGGCTCTACTGATATTTGAATTATTGCTACTAGCATCATTAATCGTAATGTCATCAAGCCCGCTTTTCTCTATCTGCACATCAGAGACATTCGCTAAGTTATTATTGGGTACAGAGTTGCCGATACGATCTGAGGTGCTGCTTGAATAATTGGTAAAGCGGTCTTTTTGCGCATTGGTAATCTCAACACTGTCTGAGTCATCGTCGTTTTTATTCAAGGTCTCTCGCTGATAATCCTCTAACACGCTAGCATCAAGCTGCCCTTGCTCAACCGCTCTTTTAAGACGCAGCCCAATGAGCGCTTCTTCTAACTGCGCATCACTTAACTGTTGGTTTTGCTTTATACGGCTTCTGTCTTCAGAGTTATTAGTGTCCTCTGCGCTATTTAGAAGCACCTCATCAATTTGATCTAACTCATCTTGACTCAGGTTATTGCTTATCCTATCTGGCAATGTGCCACTGCTCGCCGCCGCATATGCCAATGACGGCAACGCCACTTGCGCCAACATACACGCTGATAAGGCACAGACGAGATTTGAGTAACGAAACGGTAATTTAGATTTGGGATTGAAAACAAAGATGCCATAACAAATAGGCGCTCGTGGCGACGGCTTTTTAGTTGCCAGTTTTTTATTGACTGTGGGCTTAGTCAATGACGTGTTATGTAGAGTGCTCATTACCAATCTCTTATAGAAAACTTACGATAATAAATTTTAGACCAAAGGCTAACCGCAACAGGTAGTCTGTGCAAGGGCGATTTTCATAAATCAAAAAACAAATTTAATGTAGTTGTGATAAATTGTCACTATGATACCGTGACTGAGTCCATTTATTCGAGATAATTTGATAAATTTGACTCAAATGAATTACTTACTATGACTATTTATCTGTTATTTACATTAGGAAGCCGCTGATGGCATCACAGTTTGAACTTTTTAAGCACCGTCGCTTTACGCCTATGTTTTTTACGCAGTTTTTGGGTGCATTTAACGACAACTTCTTTAAACAAGCTCTATTATTGGTTTTGACCTACACCGCTGCTGCCAAGATGAGCGCTTCGATTAGCGTACTCAATAATTTGGCTGCTATGTTGTTTATTTTGCCTTATTTTTTATTCTCAGCATTGGCTGGTCAATTGGCCGATAAGTATGAAAAGTCTAAGCTGACAAAGTATATAAAAATACTAGAAATTATCATCATGCTTATGGCCGCTGTGGGACTTATTTTTGAGCTCTATTGGTTCTTATTTGTGGCTCTATTTTTATTAGGCGCGCAGTCTACATTCTTTGGCCCCATTAAATATGCTTATCTACCGCAGGCAATGCGTCAAGATGAGCTGGTAGGTGCCAATGGTCTGTTCCAAATGGGTACCTCGCTATCTATATTATCAGGTATGATTTTTGCCGGTATTTTAACCCAAATGCCCAACTATCTATACTGGGTTAGCGGTATTATTATACTAATCGCTGCTCTTGGTTATTTTGCCGCAAGCTTTGTACCGAATACGCCAGCAGTTCAGCCAGAGCTTAAGGTGAATTGGAATATCTTCTCGACCAGTATGGCAACCATTAAATACTTATATTCACTGCCGCTGCTGTTCTTTATTATCCTAGGCAATAGCTGGTTCTGGTTTTATGGGGCTACTTTTTTAACGCAAACGCCTGAATTTAGTAAAGTCATCTTAAATGGTAATGAGTCGGTGGTTATCTTTTTGCTTACCTTATTCTCTGTGGGTGTAGCCATTGGCTCGCTATTGTGCAAAACCTTAACCAAAAATGAGGTTAGTTTTAAGCTACTGCCCTTTGGTATTGCCGGACTAAGCTTGTTTGCAATTGATTTGTACTTCTCTTTATCGTCGCTTGATATCGATACCACAAGCTTGCTCGGTATAAGTGAGCTTGCCGCTATCCCTGGCAGCTGGCGTGTCTTCGCTGATTTATTCTTCTTAGGATTTAGCGGTGGCATTTATATCGTGCCTTTATACTCAGCAATGCAGGCTTATTCGCCAACCAGTCACCGCGCGCGTGTTATCGGTGCCAACAATATTTTTAACGCTATCTTTATGGTAACGTCAGCCATCTTTGCGATTGTGTTATTAAATGTTCTGTCACTCACCCTACCACAATTGTTCTTATTGACTGGCATATTAAATGTGTTGTTTGGTGCCTTCTTATATATGAAGCTAAACAAGTATAAAGACACCATGAGCATTAAAAATACCGATTTTGCCCAGTAATATTTCTTAATGTAATGCTGTATCTAAAAGACAAAACACAGCCTTCTACTTAAATAGAAAAAGCCGACTTAATCTGAGTCGGCTTATTGATGTTAACTTATTAAACTTAGCTAATACGGTTAATTCGTTTGGTAAGCACCAATGCCACCGGAATCGCTAACAGAGCACCCACGACCGCTGTGGCGATGATATGTGGAATATCATCAAAGCCAGTCACCAATGCTGCAATCATTAATATGCCAATCAACACAGTAGCTGCCATAGACCAAATCATACTAAGTAGTTGCCAGTTCATACCTTCCACCTCATTGTCAAATAATAAAGTCAGTTAATCATTCAGGACTAATTTTTAGTACTCCTACTTATAATATTCACTTTATATTATAGTTATACACTAAATCCTTAGTTTCGTTAAGGGTTTTTGTGTTTATTTTTTAAAACCCTCAGTCGCTTATTATCAAAGACGTTCAGGTGGCAATTTGATATACTCTAAAATATGTCTCAAATACTTCTCATAGCCTTTATTTATACCCTCCTGTCTATAGACAACTTCCCCTTATCTATACTTCAATTCGTAGCCTATTGATTATATTTGTTGTATTAGCGCTAACAAATCGAAAAACTTATGGATTTTAAATCCGTTTATCATTAAATTACACCACTGCTAACAAAGCACTCAGAATTAGCCCTTATTTATGCCAAATAATAGGGCGACCTATTCTTGTATAAACCACCGAGCCATCAATAAATCGATAAGGGTCACCATGTCGCAAGCTACTTTCATTCCTGTGCCATATTTTCAATTTGCTCCCTCTGCTCGAGAATTTGATTTCGCTGCCCATGGATACAAGCCGGTGCCTAATAAAAAGATACACTGCCATTGTCCGTTTATCATTATTGATGCCGACTATATTAATGAGCCTTTGATGGATGTGGCCGTGGCGGTGGCCGAAGATGTCACACCCGAGGCCTTAGAGACAGATTCAGCCATTGATGCCAATCAGCAAATCCAAAACACAGACGAGGCTATTGATACGAGCAATACAGCTAATGATGCGGCGAATACTGAAACACCCAGTGATAACATAGATAAGGCTCTATCAGACTCGACAACTGAGCTAAGTGAAGAAGACGAAGAAGCGGCTCGAAAAGAAAAAGAGCGTCTTGATTATTTAGCGCGCCAAGAAGCCGACCCCTCTCATAACAATGTTCACTCGTTTAAGACAGTAGAGACCCCTGAGAATCCGTCCAAAGACGGTGCGGCTAAGACTGGTCAAACACAAGACGCTGGAACACAAAATAATACGGATGACAATGACTCAGAGAATGAAGAGCTTGCGCTACCAGATTACGAGGCGGTGCCTGAAGAGGTTTCAGATGCACAGTTAGAGGAGATGGCTGCCAAAGAGGCCAATCATTCAGATGCCAACACTAATACTGATATCTACACAGGAACACCAGCTGCCACTGATACACAACCAAAGGCTGCTCTAGATAACACGGACTCAGAGTCTGCTAAAAAAGAGAAGAAAGACAGTAAAAGAAGTAAAAAGGACAAAGAAGAGTTAACCGAAGAAGAGCAGTTAAAAAAAGACAAAGAAGCCAAGCTTGAGTCTTATAAGCAATTCGTTGCCGAACAAGAAAGTCAGGTTGAGGTAGATTACCAAGGTATCCGCGTTAGTATTGAGGCCAATGCCCTGCCCAGCCGTATGTACTTTATTATGAATGCATTGTCGGCCATTATTGCCAGTTACGGCTTGGTCATTAACTCAGCGGCGGTGGTTATTGGTGCGATGTTGGTCGCCATGATGTTAGGCCCAATCAGTGGCGTGGCTCTAGCGATTATTGATTATCGCATGCCCTTTTTACGTAAGTCCTTAATGACGGTACTTGCCGGCGGCGCTATGGTGGTAAGCATTGGCTTTATTGTCGGCTTTCTTCATCAAGACACGCCTTTGTCAAACGAGATTTTATCGCGTACTGAGCCTACCTCGATGGACTTGATGATTGCCTTGGCCGGTGGTACGGCCGGTGCTTACGCTATGATATCACCGCATTTATCAGTGGCTGTTGTTGGTGTTGCGGTAGCTACCGCTTTAGTACCGCCGCTTGCTGCTAGTGGTATTTTATTTGCGCATGGACAATTAACCTTGGGCTTTGGCGCTTTGTTATTGGCCATTACCAACATCGTCGCCATTCAGTTTACCAATGCGTTAGTACTATGGTTCACCGGATTTCGTAGATTAATGGAAGAGGATTATAAGAGCAGCCCAGTACTCGCTTTCTTCCGACGTAATGCAGTACCTTTGTTATTGCTTGCTGCTATCGGTGTTTATTTAACTTATAACTTTAATACCATTACCAAACGTCAAACCTTTGAAAACACCGTCAAAGAAGACATTAACAACTACTTTATTGAAAAAGGTAATGCGTTAACCGCCACTCAGTTCGTCAATCGTGAAGACCATCAGACGATTCGAGCGGTTGTACGAGGAGAAACACGCCCGTCTTCAAGTGATGCGCAGTATTTAGAGCAAGTGGTTAATAAGACAATTGAGGAAGATTATCCTAAATATTTACCGGTTCGTATTCAGCTGCGTTATATGCCGGTCGTGGTTATCGAATCAAGCCCTGAACATACAGATACCATTGACCAAACCGATGTCGCTATTTTATCCAATGAATAGCGAAGCGCTCATGTTATGCCCTCAAATATGCTAAACTTTGTGGCTATTATTTATTTGATACATTTTATATTTAGGGCGCTTGAATCTAATATTAACTTAGCGTATTAAGATACCTGTTTTGATACTGAAATAAGATAACTTTTAGACAGACAATTATTGTCACTTATAAACGCTAATTTTTAATAATCAGCCGTCCTAACCTTTAGCCAATCAGCCATTTATAAAGGAGTTCACGTGACTCAGCCTGTGTCTACATCCTCAAATCCAGATCAGCCAAATTTAGATAACTTTATGAGCACTGCTGCCATTCGACAGTCGTTCATCGACTTCTTTGTCAGCAAGCAGCACACCCATGTGCCGTCATCAAGCCTAGTGCCTTATAACGATCCGACATTGCTATTTACTAACGCCGGTATGAACCAGTTTAAAAACTGCTTTTTAGGTATTGAGAAGCGTGATTATACTCGTGCCGTGACCTCACAAAAATGTGTGCGCGCCGGTGGTAAACATAACGACTTAGACAACGTGGGCTACACTGCGCGTCACCATACTTTCTTTGAGATGTTGGGTAATTTCTCCTTCGGTGATTACTTCAAAAAAGAAGTAATTAACTACGCGTGGGAATTTTTGACCTCTAAAGAATGGCTGGCACTAGATGGCGACCGTTTGTACGTGACTGTTTATGAAACCGACGACGAAGCCTTTGACATTTGGAATAAAGACATTGGTTTGCCGGCCGACCGTATTATCCGTATTGGCGATAATAAAGGCGCACCTTATGCCTCAGACAACTTCTGGGCAATGGGTGATACCGGTCCTTGTGGTCCTTGTTCTGAAGTATTTTACGACCATGGTGCCGATGTAGAAGGCGGCCTACCGGGTACACCTGAAGAAGATGGCGATCGCTATATTGAAGTATGGAACTGTGTATTCATGCAGTTTAACCGTCTGCCAGATGGCACTATGGAGCCATTGCCTGCACCTAGTGTTGATACCGGCATGGGTCTTGAGCGTATCAGCGCTATTTTGCAAGGCGTTCACAGCAACTATGAGATTGATTTATTCGTCAAACTCATCAACAGTGCCGCTGATATCCTTGGTATTGAAAATAATGAGCAAGCTTCGCTTAAAGTAATCGCTGACCACATCCGTGCGGTTAGCTTCTTAATTGCTGATGGCGTATTGCCAAGTAATGAGGGCCGTGGTTATGTGCTGCGCCGTATTATCCGCCGCGCTGTTCGTCATGGTAACAAGCTAGGCGCTGATGACAGCTTCTTCTATAAGATGGTTGCACCTTTGGTCAAAGAGATGGGCGACGCTTATCCGCAATTGGTTGAAAAACAAAGCTTTATCGAATCAGCTATCGAAAAGGAAGAAGTTCAATTTGCCAAAACCTTGGCTCAAGGTCTTCGCTTATTAGATAGCGAGCTTGAAGGCTTAAAATCAGGCGATGTCCTCTCTGGTGAAGCCGCATTTAAACTGTATGACACTTATGGGTTCCCTGTCGATTTGACTGCAGACATCACCCGTGAGCGCGGTATTAGTATTGATGAAGCCGGCTTTGATGAGCAAATGAACATCCAGCGTCAACGTGCTCGTGATGCCGGTAAGTTTGATGTCGATTACTCTGCTACTATTAAAGTAGACGTACCGACTGAGTTTGTGGGTTACGAAAAGCTTGATGAAAAAGACTTAACCATCATCGGCCTATATCAAGATGGTAAAGAAGTCGATGAGTTAAATGAAGGCGACGAAGGTGTTATTGTTCTAGACTGCACGCCATTTTATGCAGAAGGCGGTGGTCAAGTCGGTGAAATGGGCGAGATTCGTACTAGCTCTGGTGTATTTAATGTTGAAGACACCAAAAAATCAGGTCAAGCCATTATTCATCATGGTGTGGTTAATATGGGTCGTCTACAAAAGAGTCAGACAGCTCAAGCACAAGTGGTTTCTGCCCTACGTTCTGCCAGTGCGCGTAACCACTCAGCGACTCACTTATTGCACGCTGCGCTACGTAAAGTATTGGGCGATGAAGTGTCACAAAAAGGCTCACTAGTGACCAGTGATATGCTTCGTTTTGACTTCTCTTATGATGCCCCCGTGAGTGCAAAAGACTTAGCGACTATTGAGCGTCTGGTCAATGAACAAGTTCAAGCCAACGTGGCGACTCAGATTGAGTTTATGAACATTGATGAGGCGATGAAAAAAGGTGCTGCTGCCCTATTTGGTGAAAAATATGGTGAGACAGTTCGCGTATTAACCATGGGCACCAATGAGATTGAAGATGGTGTTGAAAAACCCTTCTCAATTGAGCTTTGTGGTGGTTTACACGTAAAGCGTACCGGTGATATCGGTCTGTTCAAAATTACCTCAGAGTCTGGTATTGCCGCCGGTATTCGCCGTATCGAAGCCCTAACCGGCATGGGTGCACTACGTTATGTACAGCAAGCGGATAATCAATTAACTGCTCTTGCCAATCAACTAAAGGCCAAACGTCCAGAGGTTGCTGACCGTGTACAAACCATGGCTGACAAACAGCGTGAACTTGAAAAAGAGATTGAGCGTTTAAATCAGAAAATCGCCAGCGCGCAAGCAGCAACACTGGTCGACGATGTGCAAACTATTGCCGACAAAAAGGTACTGATTGCAAAAGTAGCGGGTATTGATGGTAAAGCAATCCGTGGCCTCATGGATGACATGAAGTCTAAATTGCAAGATACGATTATTGTCCTTATTGGTGAAAAAGGTGATCAGCTTGCCCTTGCTGCTTCTGTTAGCAAGTCGCTAACTGGCGATATCAAAGCAGGCGATATTATCCGTCATTTGGCCGGAGAGCTTGATGGTAAAGGCGGTGGCAAACCTGATTATGCTCAGGGCGGCGCACCTAATAGTGATAAATTAGAGGTCGTAATGAGCCATTTACCACAGTGGCTTGCTGAGCAATTGAGTTAATTACCATCGATCTAATGAATGTCACTTTTCTCAGTGTAATTGGCTAGACTTATTTAGTCGGAATTATTTAGTCGGATTTATTTGGCTGGCTTTGCAGATAAAGTTAGCCCGTTATTTAACAAGCAGCGTTTTGGCAATCCATTACGCTGCTTGCTTTGTATTTAGCTATTGCAGTTGTCTGGTTTTTAGGCTATTTTTTAAAACCGTTTTTAATCAAGCGCAGCTGAGTAAGTAGATATTGCGATAAGTTTATGCATTAATAACTATTTACCATCATTAAAAGCCTGATCATACTTTGATGGTGCGGTTCGGTTGTGTTATAAAGTACGTTTGTTATGACTTTAGTTTCATGAGCAACACGCAGTAGATAAAATTTAAAATAGTCAAAAATATCTTTCAATAAACTATGGGCTTACCATTTTTTATTATTTTATCAAACCCTTATGGCTAAGCGGCATATCGCATTACTTAGTTATATAGTGTAAATAGTTATATACGTGTTCGGTGGTCTTAAATGATAACCGGTCATCTGTGTATAAAGGGGCGATAGTAGTAGGAATAAATGGTGAAAACCAAACTTTCAATTCAAAGGGTTTCACATGGCATTGATTGTACAAAAATATGGTGGTACGTCGATGGGCAGTATCGACCGTATCAAGAACGTCGCAAAGCGCGTTAAACGCTGGCATGACCATGGCCATCAAGTCATTGTTGTCGTATCAGCCATGAGCGGAGAAACAAACCGTTTAATCGACCTTGCTAACCAAATTAGCAAATCGCCTGATCCTCGTGAATATGACCAAATGGTCTCAACGGGTGAGCAAGTGTCTATCTCGCTATTATCTATGGCGATTATGGAGCTTGGCATAGGCGCACGCTCGTTTACTGGTGGTCAAGTCGCTATTCACACTGATAATAAACACAATAAAGCCCGTATTGAAGCCATCGATGATAAGAAGATTCGCGCTGAGCTTGATGCTGGCCGCATTGTGGTGGTTGCAGGTTTCCAAGGCATTGATAACGAAGGTAATATTACTACTCTTGGCCGCGGCGGCTCAGACACTACTGGCGTTGCCTTAGCGGCAGCATTAAGTGCTGATGAATGCCAAATTTATACCGATGTAGACGGTGTTTATACCACTGACCCACGCGTGACTTCAAAAGCCCGTAAGCTTGACAAGATTACGTTTGAAGAAATGCTAGAGATGGCCAGCCTTGGCTCAAAAGTACTGCAAATCCGCGCGGTTGAATTTGCGGGCAAATACCAAGTACCTTTAAGAGTACTGTCAAGCTTTGATGAAGGTAAAGACGGTAGCTTTGATGAAGAATTCCGCCAAAATGTTGGCACCCTGATTACAGTAGACGAAGGAGACGACATGGAACAGCCGGTCATTTCAGGCATTGCATTTAACAGAGACGAAGCAAAAATTGTCGTGCGTGGTGTTCCTGATCACCCTGGCATTGCTTCTGCTATCTTAACCCCAATTAGCGATGCTAATATTGAAATCGATATGATTTTACAAAATCTATCAACTCAAGGCACTACAGACTTTAGCTTCACAGTTAACCGTCCTGACTTTGAAAAAGCACTGGCTATCTTAGAAGACGTAAAAGTCGATATCGATGCCAAAGAAGTTCATGGTGACGATGATGTAGTTAAAGTTTCCTTAGTTGGTGTCGGCATGCGCTCTCATGCTGGTGTCGCAAGCCAAATGTTCCAAGTATTGGCTGAAAACAACATCAATATCCAAATGATTTCTACCAGTGAAATCAAAATCTCTGTGCTAATCAAAGAACAGCATTTAGACAAAGCGGTTAAATCACTGCACACAGCCTTTGGTCTAGACAGAACCGATGGTGAAAGCAAGGTTGCCGGTGTATAAATAGCATCGTTGTATTACGATTTGATGGATTTAATCAGCCTGTTTAAATTGTCATGCGCTATTTATTAACCTAATCCTACAATAACCTTAATTCGATATTTGTTATGATAAAAGAGTCTTAATAATAAGGCTCTTTTTTATGCTTAACTGCTTGTTTTCTAACGCTTAGGCTAATTAAACTCTGGTTTTGAGCTATTCTTCAATACTCTGACTAACAGCCTGTTAAATAAGGTAATAATAAGTCACTTATTAAGTCATATTTGACAGCAATCTGTTAAAAACCTTGAATAATAATGACATATGACCAATAAAACCTTATAATATTCTGTTCGATTGTGGCCTATACTGATGTATTTTAGATATCTAGCCAGTTATGCTAGCGGATAACTATGGGCAAATACATCAAAACATAGCAGCCCGGTGATGACTGGCTTACGTGGATAATGATTTGTTTTATTTACCATATTAGAAGTCGCAGCCGGACTAGACAAAAAAGGTCGCCTCTTTTTGAAGGGCAAACTTAATGGGCAACGTTATGAATAATTCATCATTTGGCATTAGCCAATTCTTTTTACTGCGACATAAGGAGTGTGACGCATGTTAATTTTAACCCGCCGTGTCGGCGAAACTTTAATGATTGGTGATGAGGTAAGCGTTACGGTACTTGGCGTAAAAGGCAACCAAGTCCGTATTGGTGTGAATGCGCCAAAAGACATCGCCGTTCACCGTGAAGAGATTTATCAGCGTATCCAGCATGAACGCGCTATGCAGTCTCAAATGCAGCATTTAGAGCAAGGCAATTTCCCTGCCTCATTTGATGACGACGACTTCTTTAACAGATAGTTCTAGCTTTCATTGATATTTTTCGCTTTAATAACTATCTAGAGAGATTATTAGCTCAATAAATAGCGCCTTGCGTCACTTGCGCTATTTAATTGCCTAGCTTTTTACTTGCGACACTAAGCGATGGCTAAACCAATACGTTTAAACTGACAATGAGGCCATTATGAGTATCCGACATTCGGACGTGTCCGCCCTACTAAACGGACTAAGTAAGAAAGCCATCGGCTTTAATGATGTGCTAAACTTTATCGATGACTTTTATCGTTATACACCAGTAAGCTTTACCAATGGTGATATCGTTAACGCCGTTGGTGAAAATGAAGGCAGTGCTAAGGTATTTGGCTTTGCAAAGCATCATGGTTTAAGCCAATTAGATACGTTAAAACTGTTTGGTGAGCATTACGATTCAGTTTTATCGACACCAAAAGGTGTGGATCATCCAAATATTCGTAACTTTATTCATTGGGGCTGGCAAGCGTTCTTAATGGAGAAAAATCCATTAACGCCGCGTCCAAGTGTGGATGTTAAAAATATTTAATCGTCTGTCTATTTAAAGATGTACCGACTCAAGACAGACAAGAGACAAAAAAGACCAACATCAAGTTGGTCTTTTTTTATGGCTATACTTATTGGTAATCGCATCAAACTATCTTATTAAAGCCTAATTAACGGAATTTAACAGGTTTAATATTGCCTTTAGGATTTGGCAAGTTTGGATAGTGATGCTCATGCTCAACATCACACTCCTCGCCTACGACTGTGCCATCTTTTTTGACTGGCTTATGAATATAACCAATGCGCTCTTCTGGCGGTAGGTTCTCATGCTCCCAGATCATCACTGCTTGCAAGCAGGTTTCGCGCTGTTCCGGCGTTAATTTACGGCCATCTGGCCATTTTCCTAGCTCAATAGCGACGCGAAAAGACTCTACTAGATCTGGAGTCATTGCGGCTAAAACATCTTGTTTGTTCATAATATCCTCACAGTGTCTAAAAATTAAAACTCATATTAAGTCTAAGCGCTGCTGATAGTTAATAGTTAACTACTCGTCGTCATCTTCACCCTCTAGGCTAAACTCTTCTGCATGCACATTCCAATTAAGCTTTGTACGGCAGGCTTTATAAAAATCAAATCCAGGTGGATGAAGTAAGGTAAGTTTATCAGGATGTTTACGGATATAAAGTCGCTGGTGCTGCTCAAGCGGTAAGCTCGGCTTACCATCTGCGCTAACCATAGGCTGAGTGCGATTATCCTTATGAATTCGAATCACAATCTCACTTTTATCACTAACCACAATAGGCCGGCTCGATAAAGTATGCGGGTGCATCGGCACCAGACAAATAGCGTCTAAACTTGGATGAATAATCGGACCACCACCGGAAAGGGCATAGGCAGTCGAGCCTGTTGGCGTGGCGACTATTAGCCCATCACTGTGCTGACGATAAACGTCAAGCCCATCAATCTTCATTTGAAAATCAATCATATGCACGGACTTACCAGCGTGCAGTACCACGTCATTAAGCGCCATATCTTCATGAATAATATCGCGGCCTTCGCGTATCTCCATGGTCAATAAAAAGCGCTGATCTAACTGGTAATCGCCCATCAATACCTGACGTAACTTCTCGCCCACTTCATGTGGATTGACATCGGTTAAAAAGCCCAGTCGGCCACGGTTGACCCCTAATACAGGAACACGGTAACGCGCCAGCGCTTGCGCGGCATGCAAAATAGAACCATCGCCACCGACTACCACTACTAGATCACAAATCTCACCAAGTAGACTACGTTTGACTATGTGTCGTTTACTAAGTTGCTCAAGCTCCAAATCGGGCAAACTGGCTGTCTCTGCATCAATATATAGCTCGAGCCCCATTTCATTGACGCGTCGGCCTATTTCGTGAATGGTGGTAATCACCCCACGCTTTCTAGCCCTTCCCATTAAACCAATACGCCTAAAGGCAGGGTTTTTTATCGAATGAAAATGCGGTGATTCAGAAAGATTCGGTATTTTATGGGACTGCGCAGAGCTTTCCATAGGCTTTAGCTTAATTAAATAGGTGATGAATATTGAAATGTCTTACCAATAATAGGATGGATTTTTATATTGGATTATACGGATAATATTGGCATACAAACCAAGCTCTTATATCCATACTTATGCTCACAAAAGCAACGGTAAACCACATCCTAGTAGGTCGCAAGCGTACCACATTATGGCATTTACTGCATTACCTAGACTTAATATTCCTAATTATAGTCATCATTTATCTTGACTATTTATAGGCAGGTGCTTAAATTGTAATAAGCTTACATACCAGTAAGTTTACTGACTATTAACCACTGTTGATTACGCAAAACCTTATTGAAATAGTAATGCTAAAGGGCCATTTATAAGATAACTATCGGTGATTTTAAATAAATTTGATTGGCCATCTACCCTATCCATCTACAGCGCATCAAATCTTTACTAATCTTGATAAAATAGGCTATGATGACGCATTATATTCATTTATACACCGAGCTAAAATAATTAATTAGCCGATTCATTAAATATTTAAGGAACACAGTATTATGGCAAATCCAATTGTCAGTCGTACAGAGCTTGCCGTTGGTGGCAGGGCGATGACCGTAAAAGGTGTGATTCATAAGACCAGCTTTTTATTGGGTCTAAGTGCCATTTCTGCTATGGCTTTCTTTTTCTTTATCTTAAGTGGTGGCATTAGCGGCGGTATGGCACAAGGTATTACCTTTGGTAGTATGATTCTTGCCTTTGGTTTGGGCTTATTCATTACCTTCAAACCGCAAAAAGCCAAATCACTAGCTGCACCATACGCCATTTTAGAAGGCCTATTCTTGGGCGGTGTCTCTATTATGTTTATGGGTATTGACCCAAGTATTCCAGCCAATGCTTTAGCCGCGACTTTTGTCACTGCTGCTGTAATGCTTGGACTATACCGCTCTGGCCTAATTAAGGTAACTGAGAAGTTCCGCTCAATCATGATGTCAGCCATCATCGCTATCATGCTTATATATGTTGTACAGTTAGGCTTCGTATTATTTGGTTCAAGCTTACCGTTCATTTTTGAGACTGGCGGATTAATCGGTATTGGCTTTAGCTTATTTGTGGTGGTTATTGCCTCATTTAGCCTATTACTAGATTTTGATAATGTCGAGCGCGGTGTTGCTGCTGGCGTATCAGAAGACTATGAATGGGTATTTGGTATTGGTATTTTAGCGACGCTGGTTTGGATGTACTTCGAATTTATGCGTTTATTGAGCCATTTCCAAGATTAATCATCCCTTTTAATTGCTATAGCTTATTGATGTGTAAGATGTGTAAAAAGGTCGCCCAATTAGGGCGACCTTTTTTATTGCCTCAAACAAATGGATTCTATAGTCAACGAAGTCTAAAAGTGTGACAAGGCACCCGAGCGCAAGTTCGACAAGTCTAGGATTAGCAAGGTTAACCGCCGTAACCTTTTAGTCGTTCGCTGACTATAACGGTTACGCTCGTTTTAGACGTAATGCATTCAATACCACGATTAATGAGCTTAACGACATACCAATCGCCGCTAGCCAAGGCGGTACATAACCAAAGGCTGCCGGTAATAGCACTACCATATTATAGCCCAATGCCCAACGCAAATTCTGTTTAATAATATGCTGCGCTTTATCAGCAATACGCTTGGCATCATGCACAGCAGTCACTTTTCCATTTAATATCACACTGTCACTTGAGACTTGCGCTAAATCTGCGGCGCCGGCAATGGCCGTTGAAATATTGGCAGCGGCCAAAACAGGCGCATCATTTATACCATCGCCTACCATCATAACGACTTCGCCTTGCTGTTGGCGCTGCTTGATATGATTAACCTTATCAGTCGGCGACAACCCATAATACAGCTCATCAACGCCTAACTGCTTGGCAACCATTTGAGCATGCTCACTAGGGTCACCTGTTAAAATAATGGTTTTAATATTCTGCGCTTGCAGCTTAGCAATCATATCTGCCACGCCCTCACGCACGCTGTCATTAAAGTAATATAGCGCCAAAGGCTCCCACACTGCATCATTGGCAGCATCTGTGTTGTTAGCGCGTCTGGTCAGCATAACCGCGGTACTGGCATGATGCTTATCTAAATTAGGCAAATAGTGCGCCTCTACTCGCTCAGATAACGCTGTCGTGCTGCTCTCATTCTGCAAAGCAAAATCAACATGACCCAAGCGATATTGATAACCGCCGCCAATATCACCCACGACCGCCTCGATACCGCCTGCCGGATGATGCTCAACACTGGTTACGGCCGGTAAATGTAGCTGATAGGCGGCATCCAGTAACGCACTAGCAATCGGATGACGACTGCCCACCTCTAACGCAGCCGCAATGGCCAATAAATCATCTTTACTCGCGACCTTGGCATCATCCAAAACATCGACGAACAATAAATTAGGCTTGCCATACGTTAAGGTGCCGGTTTTATCAAAAGCAACTTGGGTAATCTCTCCCAAAGTCTGAATGGTGTGGCCACGAGTGGTCAAAAAGCCATAGCTTGCTAGCCGATTGGTCGAGACGGTTAGCGCAATCGGTGTTGCTAAGGATAAGGCACAAGGGCAAGTCGCCACCAAGACAGCAACCGTTGCCCATAACGCTTGCGACGGATCAACAAAATACCAACCGATAAAGACACAGACGGATAACACTAAAATACGTGCCACAAACCATCGCGCCCATTTATCTGCTTGCTCAGCAATCTTCGGCTTCTCGCTCATGGCGCGATTCATTAAGCGGTCAATCAGTGCAATTTGACTATCTTCAGGTAAGGCGGTAACAATCATCACAAAGGGCTGACTGTCGTTTTGTGAACCGCCCACTACTTGCTCACCGCGATGTTTAGCGATTAGTTGACTCTCACCGGTTAATAGACTCTGTGATACGGTCGCTGTTTCACTACATAAAATACCATCTGCTACCACTTCACTGCCGGCATCAATCATAATCACGTCACCCACGTTTAGCGTATGCGCGGTGACAGTCTCGCTATGACGACTCTTAGTTGTCTTACTAGGGTTATTGTTAACACCATTGTTATTTTTGGCAGCATGGATTAATTCACCTAGCTCGCTTAATTGCTTTGATTGTGAGCTGCTTAAGGCAATATTAGAGTAGTCTAAATTTGATTCGGTTTGACTGCTTGGACTGAGTTCTTGAATAAGCTCTGGCACTTGCGCAATACGTTGAACCAAAGTCGGCTCTACAACGACGAGATCATTGGCCATATTGGCCGCTTTTAGACGTGCATTATGCTCAATATAGCGACCTGCCAGCAGGAAGAACACAAACATACTGACCGAGTCATAATAGGTCTCGCCATGTCCTGAAATGGTGGCGTATAAACTGGCGAAAAAAGTCACGGTCAGTGCAATACTGACCGGCACATCCATATTTACCTGACGCGCTTTAATCGCTGACCAAGCAGAAGTAAAGAAAGGTACTGCACAATAAAAAAACACTGGAATACTGACAAACAAAGATACCCAGCGCAGAAAGTCGCGCTGCTCAACAAGCATGCCGCTATAACTAGTGTAATTACCAAAATACATACCGACAGCAAACATCATCGCTTGCATTGCACCTAAAGCTGCAATACCCAAACGTATCATCATTTGCTTGTTATGGCGGGCAAGCATTGCCTCGTGGGTATCCTGACGATAGGGCTTGGCATCATAACCAATCTGATTAATCGTAATCAGGATATCGCTAATGGGCAGCTTTGTTTCATCCCAAATCACCCGCATTCGCTGATTGGTTAAGTTTACTTGGCACTGCTTCACGCCATCAAGCTCATCGAGCCGTGCCTCAATCAGCCAAGTACAGGCCGCACAGCGCAGGTTATTTACTGATAATTCAGCAACGGAATAGCCATCGGATGCATATACAAACTGTGATTTCACATCATCATGATCATACGCCTGTAAGCGCTGCAATTCTGTTGGCATACTGGCGGTACGGTTAATCTCTGAGCGGTCTAGATAATATTGCTCAAGCCCTGCTTCGACAATACTTTCAGCCGCAAGCTGACAACCCATACAGCACATATGACGTGACTCGCCCAAGACAGCTGCTTTAAATGGCGGCTGCGGCACGGGCTCACCACAATGAAAGCAGCATCCCTTTGGTGGTAATACTAGATTATTAATATCATCTTTTAGATAAGTGAACTGACCGCTCTTACTTGAAGCAGGCGGAACCGATTTTTGTGATGAGTTTGGAGAAGTCATAGGCATAATCACAACAGTTATAACGCTATAGTCGACCCTTTATCTAACCCCACAAAGATAAAGACAATGCCCTTGTATTTGGCTGAATAATTAAGCGCATACAAAGACATTATCCTCATAGTAACAGAGAGCATAAAGGGGTCATTAGAAGGGCTATTAACCGTACATAGCAGGCTTATTTATATGGGGATGATAAATGCAAATCCAAAAATAAGGCTTAAGTTAAAGGCGAAAAATAGTACACTCTATTGTATCAGGTCGTGCAGATAAGGTATGCATCGTTACCCTTAGATTGCTCAAACAAGGCCTTTTGATGAAAAACAGGTGAAATCAGTGTATTAGTTGCCATATCACCGCCATTTATTTTCAATGACATTGAAAAAATAGGCGTTTTAGGTCATTATAATCGGGTCTTTTTTTAAGTTGGTAATCCTATCGTGTATCACAAACCCTCTCGTGCAAAACCATCTACATCTCAGCCTTCAACAAAACAGTCCTCCGTAACGACTGGCAAGCTGCCAAACCCTGAAACACAGCGCGGGTCTGTTATTGGTTTTGTTCTACTGATTATTATCATTGTCGGCATGTTGCTGCTTGCGATGTATTTGGTTAAGCAAGACAGAGTCATCACTTCAAAATTTGAAGGCAAACGCTGGAATATTCCGGCTAAAGTATACTCGCAGCCTCTAGAGCTGTACCAAGGGGCGACCTTATCGGGTAAAAACCTAGACACTTGGCTTGAAATGCTCAACTATCAGTCCGGTTCAAACTATGACCGTACCGGCTCGTATAGTAAGTCGTCTGGTCAATACACCATTCATACTCGCGGTTTTAAATACAGTGCCAATGATGTTGATCCTGAACAAATCATCAAAGTCAGTATCAATAACTCAAAAATCACCAGTGTACAAAGCACCGAGCCTAACGATACTGGTATTGTGCGTATCGAGCCGGTGACCATTGGCGGTATCTATCCTGATAATAATGAAGACCGTATTGTGGTACCTATTGATGAGGTGCCGCAGCCGTTAATCGATGCGCTGATTGCAACCGAAGATCGTAGTTTTTATGAGCATAAAGGGGTATCAATACGGGGTATTGGACGCGCCATTGTCACCAATTTAAAAGGTGGTAAGATGCAAGGCGGCTCGACCATCACGCAGCAGCTGATTAAAAACTTCTATCTAAACGATGAGCGTTCTTTAAAACGTAAAGCTAATGAGGCGGTCATGGCGCTACTGCTTGAAATGCATTACGATAAAGATGAGATTTTACAGACCTATCTGAATGAAATTAACTTAGGCCAAAATGGCAACCGCTCTATCAATGGCTTCGGTTTGGCGTCACAGTTTTATTTTAATCAGCCACTAAAAGAGCTGCGTATTGATCAGCAAGCGATGCTAGTTGGTTTGGCTAAAGGCACCAGTTATTACAACCCTCGCCGTAATCCAGAGCGTGCATTAAATCGTCGTAATACGGTTTTATCTAATATGCTCGCAACTGGCAAAATTGATCAAGCCACTTATGATGAAGCCATTGCAAAGCCACTAGATGTGGTCGAAAAGCCTAGCGTTGGCAAGAGTCGTTTTCCAGACTTCTTAGATATCGTAAAACGCGAGCTACAAGCAAATTATCATCAAGAAGATCTAAAGAATGAGGGCTTACGTGTCTTTAGTACCCTTGACCCAATTGCTCAATTTGCTGCCGACGCTGCCGTTGATAAACAGTTAACCATATTGCGCAAGAAAAGCAGTAAAACCAAACCTATCCAAGCCGCTTTGGTTAGCGCCAATCCGGCATCAGGCGAATTAGTCGCCGCTGTTGGTAGTGGTAGTGAGTTCACAGGCTTTAACCGTGCTGTTGATGCCAAGCGTCAAGTGGGTTCATTATTAAAACCCTTTATCTATATGACCGCGTTAGAGAGTGGTAAATACAACCTTGCCAGCCCAGTAAATGACAATCCGGTTACCCTTACATTGGCCGATGGCTCTACGTGGACACCAAAGAACTATGATGGTCGTGACCATGGTTATGTGCCATTAACCACTGCCCTTGCCAAGTCTTATAACCAAGCTGCGGTTAACGTGGGTGTTGAATTTGGTATTGGTACTTTGGTTAATCAGATGCACCGTATGGGTATTAATGAGAAAATCCCAACTTATCCGTCTTTATTGTTAGGGTCGGTTGAGCTTAGCCCAATGGATATGCTTGGCATGTATCAAGTGGTGGCTGCAGGCGGATTCCGTACGCCGATTATCAGTATTCGTTCTGTCGTCGATGATCGTGGGCAAATCTTGCAGCGTTCAGGTCTGGATACCAAACGCAGCGTACCGCCTGATGTCAATTATCTGACCAATTATGCAATGCAAGAAGTGGTTAAAAATGGTACTGCCAAAACGTTGCAATCTTTGGGTAGTGATTTAAATCTGGCCGGTAAAACAGGTACTACCAATGACTATCGTGATGCATGGTTTGCAGGCTATAGCGGTAACTATGTGAGTGTGGTTTGGGTCGGCCGTGATGACAACCAACCAATTGGTCTTAGTGGTGGTAGCGGCGCTCTACCTGTCTGGAAAGACTTTATGGGACGCTTGCGTTTAACACCTGTTAACCTCGTACAACCAGACAGCGTTGAGTGGTTATGGCTTGAAAACGGTACAGGCAAATTGTCGCATGAAAGCTGTGCCGGCGCACGCTACTTACCGGTATTGTCTAAATACTTGCCAGAAGATGCCAGTGACTGTGCGCTGCAACTGTATCAACAAGAGCAAGCGCGTAAACAGATTCAGTGGTTAAACAATCAGCGCCGCTCACTACTTGAGCAAAGCAGACAAAGTGACACTGCACAGCCCAATAATGACACGGGTGCATCAGAAACTGCACCGGTTACCTCTGACAACTCAGATAATGCCAACAATAATACGCAGTCTGAGGACTCTCAAAGCGGCGGCGAAACTTGGTATGAGAAAGCAGCAGAATGGTTCTAATTATCATTGACATTGCTTTGTAAGCGAATAGGAAGTGAGCTTGGTCATCGGTTTATATTCTGATACCACGCTCATATCTCTGTATAATTATGTTTATCACTTAAAACCATTACTTTATTAAGCCAGCGCTTGTCTTACTATTTGACTCTTTTGACCATGGAAACATTACGCCCTTATGCAAAATTATTCACCGCGTCAAAGCCAACCTACTCCGTATTTAAAGTCTATTGTCCTAGCGTCATCTTTTAGTCTGCTCGCCTTAACTGGCTGTCAGACGACCACTGGCATATCGCAATCTGGCAATCAGACGACCAATCCTTATGGCTCCTCTGCACCAACCACGCAGCCTGACACCTCTGTTTATGACAGTTCAGAGTATGAAGACGTCATGGAAGAGACTGCTGACAGCACTACTCAAAGTCAGACAGACAATCCCTTTGAGCCTGAGCAATCACCTGACAACTCGTCAATCGTGTCACAGCCTAATCGGACGACAACACCGCAACGTCATCAGCCGATTGAGACTGCGCCTGTGGCTGAGCAGCCAAGACCAACCAATCAACAGTCGGCAAGACAAATACTACTTGAGCAAGCCAGACAAAATTCAGGGTCAACAGCACGCAGTTCATCTTCAAGTGAAGATGGTGATAATATCCCTGCCTTTAGAAAGCTTATGAATACCGGTGTCGCCCAATTACGCCAAGGCCAAGTTTCCGCTGCTCAAAGTACCTTCACCCGTGCACAGCGTCTCGCTCCGCAGTCCTCGGCGGTCTATTATTATCTAAGTCAGGTTGCACTTGCCCAAAATCAGCCGTTGAAAGCTGAGGCAATGGCACGCCGTGGTTTAGTCGTTGCTAAAACCGCTTCAAGAAAACAAGCCCTATGGCGACTCATCTTAAAAGCCGGGCAAGCTCAAGGCAATCAGCGAGTCATTAAAGATGCAAATGCTGCGTTATCTCGCTAAAAGCGACCCAATAAACAAACTTATTTTTACTCAATACTTTATTAATTAAACAGCGTTAAGGATCATTATGGATTGGCAGCAACTTCACCTACAATGCGCAAAAGACAATGTCGATTTGGCAGAGAGTCTTTTATTAGAAGAAGGCGCCTTATCTATTAGCTTAGAAGATGCCGGCGATCAGCCGTTGTTTGAGCCCCTACCTGGTCAATCTCCATTATGGGATGAAGTTATCCTAACTGGGTTATTTGAAGCGGATAACGCTCAAAATATCGAAGCCGTTGCTCAAACTATTGCGGTGCAAGTTAACGCCAGCCGAGTATGGACTACCCCACTTGCTGATACCGATTGGGAACGTGAATGGATGTCGCATTATGTGCCTATCGAATGCACCAATAATCTATGGATTGTGCCTAAATGGATGACGCCACCTGACCCAGAAGCGACCAATATTATGATGGATCCGGGTCTGGCATTTGGTACCGGTTATCATGCCACTACTCGTCTGTGTCTAGATTGGTTGACCGACCAGAATTTAAAAGACAAGGTGATTATTGATTACGGCTGTGGCTCTGGTATTTTAGGTATTGCTGCCCTGCTACTAGGCGCTAAACAGGTTTATAGTGTGGATATCGATCCTCAAGCAGTACTTGCCACCAAGCAAAATGCAAAAAGCAACGACGTTGATGACTCGCTACAAGCGTATTTACCAGAAGATTTTACTAAAGCTTTTGCGGCAGGCGAGATTCCAAAAGCGGATATGATTACCGCTAATATCTTAGCCAAGCCATTAATGGATTTAGCCCCTTACTTAGCAACTCTTATTAAATCACAAGGTGATATTGTACTAGCTGGACTTATCTCTGAGCAGCTTGAGCAAGTAGTTGAAGCGTATGCGCCTTGGTTCCATTTAGATGGCCGTCATTCATATGAGAAGTTCGATGACTCTCATTGGCATCGTCTATCTGGCAAGCTCATCGACTAAGCAAAACCCTGATAATAAATCAGTAGTCATATAGCGTATAACATGACTCTTAGATGAGCACAATCACTGTTGTATAATGGCATTATTCGGTAAGATACCCGCTAGAGCAAGCACCTAAAAACATCTGCCAATACTAGAGTATGGGACAGTGATTTTTTTAGTCAGTGTTTATAGAGGATATTACTGTAGAGTAAGTAATAACATAAATAGGCACTGTCTTTTGCTATATATGCATGACTATTTGTCTACCCTGCTGCTTTTATACCAATCTATACAACGTCTTTAACTTGCGTGCCGTGCTATTATGACAAACCCCACTACCCATGTCTTACAGTCACAGATTATGAGCAACAATCAAGTATCTGACAACCAAGCGCACTTTATCTCAGCTAATATGGTTGAATCTATGGTGCCGCGTCAACCACTAAGGCAACACGTACAGTTTGCTGTTGAACAGTATTTTGCTGAACTTGAGGGCGAGATGCCAACGTATTTATACGATACTTTCTTGCAAGAATTAGAAATGCCACTGCTTACCGTTGTGCTTGAGCAAACCCAAGGCAATCAATCAAAGGCAGCAAAAATATTAGGCTTAAATCGCGGTACACTGCGTAAGAAAATGCAGCAATACGGTCTAATGTAAGTTGACTATTACTTTGTAACCATAATTGTAAGAGAGTCTATGCCTTTAAAGGCTTTATTAGCCTAGATTAATTTGCTAGTGAGATTGTCTTATAGTAGCCCAATGAGTCGCTAAAAACTTAAGCCAATCACCATGAAAACTTTGTCATATTATCCAAATTCCTCTAATATACACGGGTCTTAACTCGCGCTATGGTCTATTAAGATAATGGCGTGATTAAGCGATAAATCAGTATCAACGATGATTTCAGAACCCAATCACCTTTTTTATCTCTCACACTATGGGAAAAACTATGTCTGACAAGCCATACGCTCTTATTTCTGTTTCTGACAAATCACACATTGAAAGCTTCGCTCAAGGTTTAATTGACGCTGGATACGACCTATTATCTACTGGCGGCACCTATCGCTTATTGTCTGAAAATGGCATTGCAGTGACCGAAGTAGCAGACTATACCGGTTTTGCTGAGATGATGGACGGCCGTGTAAAAACACTACATCCAAAAATTCATGGTGGTATTTTAGGTCGCCGTGGTCAAGACGATCAGGTCATGAGCGAGCATGGAATCCGCCCGATTGACCTAGTCATTGTTAACCTATACCCATTCGCGCAAACCGTTGCTAAGCCAGGTGTGACCAAAGAAGATGCGATTGAAAACATCGATATTGGTGGTCCAACCATGGTTCGCTCTGCGGCTAAAAACCATGAGTACGTGGCTATCGTAACTAGCCCTGCTGATTACGATCGTGTGTTAGAAGAGCTAAAAGGGTCAGGTAGCATCTCACAAAAGACCCGTTTTGATTTGGCCGTAAAAGCATTCGAACACACAGCGCATTATGATGGCATGATTGCTAACTTCTTAGGTAGCCGCTTAGAGTCATTTGATCAGCCAGACGATTTTGCCCGTACTTTTAACGTACAGATGCAAAAAGCGCAGGATTTGCGTTATGGCGAGAACCCACATCAAAAAGCGGCTTTCTATGTTGAAGCAAATGGTTCTGGCGAGGGCAGTATCTCAACCGCTCAGCAGCACCAAGGTAAAGAGCTGTCTTATAACAACATCGCTGATACTGATGCCGCTTTAGAGTGTGTGAAATCATTTAGTGAATCAGCTTGTGTAATTGTTAAGCACGCCAACCCTTGCGGTGTAGCGATTAATGCCAATCAAACAGACGCTTATAAAACAGCCTTTAGCACTGATCCTGAATCATCATTCGGTGGTATTATTGCATTCAACCGTCCGCTAACCAAACAGACGGCACAAGCGATTGTTGATACTCAGTTTGCTGAAGTGATTATTGCACCAAGCTTAGAAGATGGCGTTTTAGATATCACAGCAAAAAAGAAAAATGTTCGTGTTTTAACATGCGGCGAATTACCTAACCCACAACAGCGTGCAGCACAGTTTGACTATAAACGTGTCACTGGCGGCCTATTGATTCAAAACCAAGATTTAGGTCTTATCACTGCTGATGATTTAAAAGTGGTCACTGACTTACAGCCAACATCTGAGCAAATGGCTGACTTGTTATTTACTTGGACGGTTGCTAAATATGTGAAATCAAACGCAATTGTATACGGTAAAGATCAGCGCACTGTTGGTATTGGCGCCGGTCAGATGAGCCGTGTTAACTCTGCGCGTATCGCTGCTATCAAAGCTGAACATGCTAATCTTGCTACTGAAGGTGCAGTCATGGCATCAGATGCCTTCTTCCCATTCCGTGATGGCATTGATAACGCTGCTGAAGTCGGCATTAAAGCAATTATTCAGCCCGGCGGCTCTATTCGTGATGATGAAACCATCGCTGCGGCTAATGAGCATGGTATCGCGATGGTATTCACTGGTATGCGTCACTTCCGCCATTAAGCCATACATCCTCATTAACAGTGAGCTATAGTCGTAGTCAGATATTTGAGATACTAGGCAACCGAGCGCAAGTACTACAAATGTAGGCTTAGCAAGGTTAACACCGTACCTCTTTTATATGACTATGACTAAAAATTGGATGGAAACTATGAGTGTATAGTGCTTTATTCGAACATCTAATTAGTTCAACATAAAAACCCCGCCTTACTCAGTAAGACGGGGTTTTTGTATTTAGTAGTTTTATTTTAAGTTATTGACCAAAATTACTGGTGAATTAGTAACGTTTATCTATATAGTTTAAGAGCTTTGAGAGAGTTACGAGGCAACCGATGCAAGCCTTATAAAGCAGGTTTAGCGAGGGTAACGCCGTAACCATTTAGCCGTTCGCTATCTATAACTATAGGCCAGCGATATCGTTAATTATTGCTTCATTCTTATTAATCTCAGTCGATATCTTTAGATATTCAAGGTAATCTGTAAACATCTCTAGACCACGGCTTTGGCGTACAATAGCAGCTGTCTGGGCTCTTTCAGCTTCTAATACATCTTCTGGTAACGCTTTATTTAAAGCATCCATCACCACAACCGTAGCACCGGCATTGGTCGCTTCTGGAATGGCTAGCAGCTTACCTTTTGGCGTGTCTTTACTAAACACAATCGCTTTTTCAGCAGCTGACAACTGTGGATTTTGACGGTTGATAGTCCCTAAAGACTGAAACGATACATTGGCTGCACTCATACCTTTTTGATTCACTGTCTTAGCAATCGCGGTAGCTGCTTCTAGCGCCTTTTGAGTCGCCTTCTCTTTAACCAGTACCTGCTTAATCTGTGCCGTCGCTTCTTGTAAGCTCAACGGCGCAACAGGACGATAATTAGCCGGCTGAACCCATAAGGTTCCTTTATTGACTTTAATACTTGGGCTAACTGACTCATCTTGAATAGTAAAATCATCAAAAGCCGCTTCAATAACCGCAGGCTGATTTAGCACGGTATTATTATTAACCTTGGTGTAGTCCTTAATTTGACGCAGCGTTAGCGCTTCTTGCTGTGCGATATCTTGGATACCAACACCATCGGTTGCCATATCATTAATACGCGTAATCTTATCAGCAATCAGTTGCTCACGTTTTTGACGCTGCACTTGGGCTACTAGTTCATCACGCATATCTGCAAGCGACGGTATAGAATCACCCGATACTTTGGTCACTTTAAATAATTGATAACCAAAGCCCGTTTTAACCGCGCTTGATACTTCGCCTTTTTTTAGACCTTGAATAGCTTTGGCGACTTTTGTACCGTCTTCACCAAAGGCATCTGGGTTGAAGGTACCGATATCACCGCCTTTCTCACGGCTGATTGGATCTTCTGATACTTCTTTGGCCAGTGCCTCAAAACTCTCACCTTCTTCTAGACGGTTTTCGACCGCTTTGATACGGCTTCTGGCGTCATCACCTGTTAATAAAATTTGGCTGATTCTTTGAGTATAGTTGCCCGAATAATTCACTTTAAAGTCATCATACTGCGCTTGTATCTCCTCCTCTGTCACAGGCTCTATAGACACTTTGGTTGGGTCTAGTAGAATATAAGAAAGATCAACAGTCGCTAGACTCTGTAGCTCATTTTTGTGCTCGTTATAGTAATCTTCAATCTCTTTGTTAGAGACTTTGACCTGATTTTGATAATCCTGCCAAGGCAAACGGTGTAGCCACACATCGCGTGTCTCTTTTTGCAAAATAACCAGTCTGTCGATATCTGCACCTGGATACAGCGCCGTTTGCGCGATACTGTTATACAGCTGAATCACGTTAAGTTGCTGACGATACTGATCAAACAACTGATCTTTGGTGATGCCTTGCTGTTTTAAAGCAAAAGCAAAACGATCATTAGAGAACTGACCATTTTCATCCAAAAACTGAGGATCTTTTAACAGCATATTGTTTATGACCGCATCAGATACGTACATCCCTAACTGCTCACTTTGATTTTTGAGCAAGGCACGGTTGATTAGACCATCTAGCACTTCACGGTTTAGCACAATATTGTTAATGGCACTGCTTTCGATGCCACTTTGCATCAGCTCATTTCTACGCCCATTGATACCATCTTGGTATTCCATACGGCTAATAGATTGATCACCGACTTTAGCGACCTCATTCACACTTGCCGAACCACTAAAATAACTCTCAAGCCCTAGGATCACCAACGGTGACAGACAAAGCATTAAAAAGATTCTTCCAGGCCAACTTTTGAGAAAATTACGTATCGATTCCATAGTACATATCAGTCATAGGTTAATAAAAGGATAACGTAGTATCATACGTTAAAATGCAGTTTGACACAAAAAAAACGCACCCTAAGGTGCGTTATTGTCTACTTTTAGACGTATAGAACAGGTTAACGTTGCAAAATTATGCGTCGTTTAAGCGATCTTTAAGACCTTTACCTGCTTTGAAATGTGGTACACGGCTTGCTGGAATATCTAGAGCAGCACCAGTCTTAGGGTTACGACCAGTACGCGCTTTACGGTCTTTAACACTGAATGTACCAAAACCAACTAATGAGATAGTGTCATTGTTTTCTAATGCTTCACCAACACTTTCCATCATAGCATTTAAAGCATCAGCTGCTTGAGTTTTGTTAAGACCACTTTTCTCAGCGATGCTATCAACTAATTCTGATTTGTTCATAAAGAATTCCTTTAAAATGGGTTTAATTCGGGATAAATTCTATCGCTTAAAAACCAATTAAGCAATAACTAAGTCCCTAAAGACAACACAATAGTGCAAAAAAAAGCACATTTAATTTTTAGTATGGTCTTAAATAGGACAACTCGTAATTGCAGTTATAACAAGGGGGTCAAAAATGTGCAAGTAAATTTACATATTATTGATGAATAATACACCTAACATCCCTTGTGACCTTGTTTAAGAGCATTTTATACCCCCAAACGCTTCTTGTTTCAAGTCCTGACCTGCATTTATATCGCAATTTGTTATAAAAATTACAAAAACGACATAGATTAAAAGCTAGCATAGCATTTTTAGCCTTACATTGGAGGCTAATTGGTTGTGATTAATACAGCTTTGGTAGATAGCTTTGTAAATAAATATAGACATTCGGCAGTTAGGCTGTAAAAATACTGTAACCACTATGGCGCAGGCCACGCATTATGCTATTATTTATGGCATTTGACCTTATCTTATTATTTACTTTTGTGGTATTTAATCCTGTGGCATAAGGTTACCGCTATTAGCGACGTATTTATTGCAATCATTATTCGTTAAATTGCGATAGATAATGACCGCTTAAACATTTCATTTAAATAGGTTTAGCATGAGTCAAAATCCGATATCTAATTCTTTACTTAATGTCGTGCTCGTTCTTGCAGAATCTGCAATTACGTTAGTGTTAAGATTCGACCCAAACCTGCGCAAAGCTGTTTATCCCCTTGTAAAAAAGAACACCGTGGTCTGTGTTCGTAGCTACTTGCCACACACTGAGGTTTATGCCACTTTTACCCATAAAGGCGTGCTACTAGATAGCAGAATGCCGGCTAACATCAAAGAAGTAGATGTAGTGATTAACGCCTATAGCCATCAGCTGATCAATGCTTTTGTGAGTAACGACCCCACTCAGGTTAATAAACTGACCATGCGCGGTTCCACTGAAACGGTCACTGAAATACGTGCTTTCATTATTCAGCTGGGACTCGCTAGCTTATTCCAAGGTATTATCAAAACGATTAAGGGTAAAGATAAAAACAAAGGTTCAGATGACGCTAGCGGTAGTGATGCTAGACCTGACTACAAGGCACGTATTGAAGAACAGCAACAACAGCTCAATGTGCTTAGCAAGCGTAACCGTGAGTTAGAAATTAGCTTAAAAGAAGCGCAGAGCAAACAGAAAGTAACCCTGATTGCTCTTGTGGTTGCGGTACTAATTGCTGTTATATCAGTGATTGGATGGGTTAGCTGATTTACTGCACCATTTAAACTGCTTAACCTAAAGCAATCGTTTTGACATACTCATCGCGATATAAAAACGAGAGATAGAAAAAAGCTTAAATAATCCAACCTTATGGTTGGCTCTCATTTAAGCTTTTTTATTACCTGTAGTATTTAAATTGCTTATAGAAAAATTTGCTAGTTTTATTGTCTCTTTGCCTTACCGATTACTTATCGATTAGAAAACTTAAGATATAAATTACCTTACCTACAGCCAATCATTTTCTGACCTCACCGCTTGATATTACCGGCACAACCCCCATTAAAGCTAAGTTAAGCTACTGAATTGAATACCAAATCTATTCTTACAAAATGATTACCGATTAATCTTGACTAAATTACTCGGGATTAACTATAATAGCCAACATAATCACTTATTAGCACATTGTGGAGGCAATTAATGCGCTTAACTACCCGAGGAAGATACGCGGTTACCGCGTTACTTGATTTAGCCATTCAAGACGGTGATTCATCAAGCGCTGTCTCCCTATCTGACATTGCTAAACGCCAATCTATTTCTATTTCTTATTTAGAGCAATTATTTTCTAAGCTAAGAAAAGCAGGATTGGTCACCAGTACGCGCGGCGCATCTGGTGGTTATCATTTGGCTAAACCGTTATCAGAGATTGATGTGATGGCTATTATCACAGCAGTTGATGAGTCGGTGAATGCTATGCAGTGTGAAGGTCAAGGTAACTGTCAGGGCGGCGCTATGTGCTTAACCCATGATTTATGGTGCGCCTTATCTAAGCACATTGAACAATATTTAAAAAATATTTCTCTAGATCAGTTATTGAAAATGGAGAATGTTAAAGACGTTTCGCATCGCCAACAATTAATTTCTGATGCGGCGACTGATACCTCAAACAATCAATCTAATCCAAACATTATTTTCTCTGCCAGTGAGGTTAATCCAGCATGAGTAACTTAAACCGCCCGATATATCTTGATTATGCCGCAACGACTCCCGTTGATCCACAAGTCGCTAAAAAGATGACTGACTACATGACCTATGATGGCATGTTTGGTAACCCTGCGTCACGCTCTCACGGTTACGGCTGGCAAGCAGAAGAAGCTGTTGAAAATGCCCGTCAGCAAATCGCTGATTTGGTAAATGCAGACCCACGTGAGATTGTGTTTACCTCAGGTGCAACAGAGTCAGATAACCTTGCTATTAAAGGTGCAGCTCATTTCTATCAAAGCCGTGGTAAACACATTATCACTAGCAAAATCGAGCACAAAGCAGTATTAGATACGTGCCGTCAATTAGAGCAAGAAGGCTTTGAGATTACTTATATCGAGCCACAGCCAAGTACTGGTTTGATTTTACCTGAGCAAGTTAAAGACGCTATCCGTGAAGATACTATCCTTGTTTCTTTAATGATGGTAAATAACGAGCTTGGTACTTTGACCGATGTGAAAGCTATCGGTGAAATTACTCGTGAAGCCGGTATTATCTTCCACGTAGATGCTGCTCAAGCTGCTGGTAAAGTTGCTATCGATTTACAAGATTTAAAAATCGATTTAATGAGCTTCTCAGGCCATAAGATTTATGGTCCTAAAGGTATTGGCGCCCTATTCGTTCGCCGTAAGCCGCGTATTCGTATCCGTGCTGAACAGCATGGCGGTGGTCATGAGCGTGGTATGCGTTCAGGTACTCTAGCGACGCACCAGATTGTTGGTATGGGTGAAGCCTTTGCTATCGCTGCTGAGCGTCTTGAAGAAGACCATGCGCATGCTCAAAAAATGCGTGACAAGCTTTGGGCAGGCGTACAAGATATCGAAGAGATTTACCTAAATGGTGACTCAGAGAACAGCGTACCAAATATTATAAACATCAGCTTTAACTTTGTTGAGGGCGAATCGTTAATGATGTCGCTTAAAGACATGGCCGTATCTTCAGGTTCTGCATGTACCTCAGCAACGCTTGAGCCATCTTATGTATTACGTGCAATTGGTCGCCCAGATGAATTGGCTCATAGCTCGATTCGTTTTAGCTTTGGCCGCTACACTACTGAAGAAGATATCGATATTATCTTAGCTCAAATTCATGAAGCGGTTGATAAGTTAAGAGACCTATCACCACTTTGGGATATGTATAAAGATGGTGTCGATCTAAACGCTGTAGAATGGGCCGAGCACTAAGCCACCTTGATCGTTACGGACAAATACAGTTAACCGTTATAAATACAGATAAGGTGTCTAATTACTCATTATATTTTTAACAATTATAATGTTAGACGCTTTATCTCAGTAAAAAATTCATGTCGAAACCTTATTTCGACAAACCTTATTATTTTAAATATCTAGGTTAAACCCCAGGAGAAACACCATGGCTTATAGTAATCAAGTAATTGACCATTATGAAAATCCACGTAATGTTGGTAATTTAGACAAAGATGCGACTAACGTTGGTACTGGTATGGTCGGCGCACCTGCTTGTGGCGACGTAATGCGTTTGCAAATCCAAGTTGGCGATGACGGTATTATCGAGGACGCCCGTTTTAAAACTTATGGCTGTGGTTCAGCTATTGCTTCAAGCTCATTAGTTACTGAATGGCTTAAAGGCAAAACGCTTGACCAAGCGTCA
Source organism: Psychrobacter sp. CX14 (assembly GCF_057396205.2). Classification (NCBI taxonomy): domain Bacteria; kingdom Pseudomonadati; phylum Pseudomonadota; class Gammaproteobacteria; order Moraxellales; family Moraxellaceae; genus Psychrobacter; species Psychrobacter sp. CX14. The sequence continues at coordinate 2,271,698 of NZ_CM183187.1, forward strand.
GAGATTAAAAACAAACACATCGCTGAAGAGTTGGCTTTACCACCAGTAAAAGTGCATTGCTCTGTACTTGCTGAAGATGCGATTAAAGCAGCAATCAATGATTACCGTACTAAAAGTGGCAGCAAAACTGACGCTTAATTGTAAACAGTAAGTGGCTCTACCGCTAAATATAATTCACTTTTATGCTTAGTGGTAGAGTCTAATAGGCCAATCATCTGCCAATATATAAATGATAAGTCTTTAATTTTTAACGATGGGAAAGTCTTAATGATTGAATTGACCGAGCGTGCCGCAAAACACGTATTAGACTATTTAGAAAACCGTGGTCATGGTGAAGGCATTCGTGTGGGTATCCGTACCTCTGGATGCTCAGGACTGGCCTATGTGTTAGAGTTTGTAGATGAGCCAAACGATGTGGATGTTAAATATCACAGCCACGGTGTAAACATCTTTGTTGACCCGAAAAGCAAAGTTTACTTAGACGGTTTACATATGGACTATGTGAGTGAAGGATTGAATGAAGGCTTTAAATTCACTAACCCTAATCAAAAAGGGGAATGTGGTTGCGGTGAGTCTTTCACTGTTTAACCGGTAATACCAATTCTCAAACTGACTCATTAAACTTAGGTTTAATAGTTAATTTGAAATTATGGCGTTCATTTTTCTGTATGTCTTTAACGTACTAGTAAACCGTATTATATGTCTTTAACATACTAGTAAACCGTATTAAGTGACAATATAAGCTGCTGACGACTTTGTTCGTCAGTTTTGTCTTTACGCTTAGCACAAAGTCAGTCCGCTTAGCTGTATAATAGTGGATTAACTATATATTATAATAACGCAAACCCTCATCCCTACTATCAACAAATAGCACCCAAAGCCTATGTCTGATAACGCGCCTACTTTCGCTAATTTTTTTGCTCTATTTGAGCAGCCTGTTGCCTTTAATATCGATACCACTCAATTGAGTCATCGATTACGAGTGCTTCAAAAGCAGTTCCACCCTGATAATTTAAGTAGTGATGAAACGGCGGCTTCGAAGCAGAACTCGGCGGTTATCAATCATGCCTACACTATTTTGTTGCATCCAGACAGCCGTGCAAACTACCTATTAGAATTATCTGGACAAGAGCTTAATACTGATCATTCGATTGCAGATTTAGACTTTCTAGATGATGCCATGGATATGCGTATGGATCTAGATGATGCTGAATCGGCTGCTGATTTAACGACTATTAAGTCGCTTAAAACCAAAGCAGAGTCACGTATTAAAACTCATTCTGATCGCTTTGAAACGGCTTATAATCAGCAAGATTGGCCTACGGCAATGGATGCGACCCAGAAGCTTAAGTTCTTAGTGAAGCTCAAAAAAGATATGGATACCGCCATCGATAACAGCCAGCAAGCTGACGACGATGATGACGACCTATATCTATAATTTCTCCGTAAAAGATAGTCGGCTGTTAAAATATTAAGCAGATAAGCCGCTGTTTTACTATCTATGCTGTTTTGCTATCTATATTGTTGTTTTACTTTCATTTTTATTATTAGCCATAAATTGAGTGTGTTATGTCCCTATTACAAATTGCCGAACCCAACCAAAGTGCAAAGCCGCATGAACATAAATATGCTCTAGGTATCGACTTAGGCACAACACGCTCCATGGTAGCGGTTGTTCGCTCAGGAAAGGCGACATTATTAAAGACCTTGGACGAAAATGACCAAGCTGACGACACAGACATGTTATTGCCATCGATTGTCTATTATGGCAATCAAGATGATACCAATACTCCAATCGTGGGTAGTCCTGCCCTAGCCTATTTTGAGACTGACCCTGCCAATACTATTATTTCGGCCAAGCGCTTTATGGGCCGCAGTGTTAAAGACATTAAGTTCTCACATCCTTATCAGCTAAAATCTAGTGAAACTACGACCGATGCAATGCCATCGTTTGTGACGGCTCAAGGTGATATATCTCCCGTTGAAGTGTCTGCGGATATTTTGCGTACTCTACAACAGCGTGCACAAAAAGCATTGCCTGAGGACAGCATCCAAGGTGCGGTCATTACCGTTCCAGCATACTTCGATGAAGCACAGCGTCAAGCGACTAAAGATGCGGCAAGATTAGCCGGTTTGAACGTTTTAAGACTGCTTAACGAGCCGACAGCCGCGGCAGTTGCTTATGGTTTGGACCGTAATGCAAATGATTCAGATGAGAAGATTTATCTGATTTATGATTTGGGTGGTGGTACATTCGATGTCTCATTACTGAAAATGAATGAAGGTGTGTTCGAAGTACTGGCGACAGGCGGTAACAGTGCATTAGGTGGTGATGATATGGACCGCTTGATTATGGGCTGGTTACTCAAGCAAGCGACCCTTAAACCTACTGATTTAACTGCTCAGCAGCGCACACAAGTAGCACGTCAAGCCGAAAGCTTTAAACAAGCGCTTACGCATAGTGATTCTGTAGATGTGGCTATCGATGTGGCCAGTCATCAGTGGCAAGGTCAATTAACCTCTACTGATTTAATGCAAATAGTTGAGCCGATTACTCGCCGCACTATCTCGACGTGTGAACAAGTGATGCGCGATGCCAATATCGAACCTGAGCAGCTAGATGAGATTATTATGGTGGGTGGTTCAACCCGTATGCCAGTTATTCAAAAAGCGGTGCAGCAATTCTTCAATAAGCAGCCACTCGCGCATCTAAATCCAGATGAAGTCGTCGCTTTAGGCGCGGCCCAAGTAGCCGATCAGCTGATTAAAGATGATAAATCAAATAATATGCTACTGCTTGATGTTACCCCTCTATCCTTGGGTTTAGAAACTATGGGCGGCTTAGTAGAAGTGGTCATCCCACGTAATACGCCAATTCCTGTGGCCAAAAAGCAGACCTTTACAACTTATCAAGACGGTCAAACCGGTATGGTCATCCACGTGGTACAAGGTGAACGTGATACGGTTGAGCACAATCGCTCATTAGGCCGCTTTGAGCTATATGGCATCCCGCCAATGAAAGCGGGGTTAGCACGTATAGAAGTAACCTTTGATATCGATGCCAATGGTCAATTATCGGTTAGCGCATTAGAAGCCACATCAGGCGTGCAAAGTGATATAAAAATTACCCCCTCTTACGGCTTAAGTGATGAGCAGCAAGAACAGCTGTTAAGTGCTGGATTTGAAAATGCAGAACATGACAAGATATCGCGCAGCTTAATTGAAGCAAAAGTAGAAGCAGAGCGTGAAATATTAGCACTCCAATCTGCGCTACAAGATTTCGGTGGCTTACTCTCAGAGAGTGAAACAGAGTCTCTACAACACGCGATGAAGAATCTAAACGCTGTATTAAATACCGTTTCTTCTTCAGAGGATGACAGCGATTTACAGGCAATTAAAGCAGAAGTTGAAGCGAAGCAGGCACAATTAAAGCCACTTAGCGACAGATTTGCCGCCCTGATTATGGATCAAAGCGTTAAACAGTCACTTGCAGGTACTAGCACCGAAGATTGGTCAGAATAACCAGATACCTTGCTTGATTGAATACTGAATTAACCGATTATAACCAACTTTAAAATTAAATATTGGAAACCTTTATGCCTAAAATTACAATACTACCTCATTTTGAAATATGCCCAGAAGGCACAGAAGTTGAATTAGAAAGTGGCGATAACTTGTGTAAAGGCTTATTAGAAAAAGGCGTTAAGATTGAGCATGCTTGCGAGATGTCTAAAGCCTGCACTACCTGCCACGTTATTATCCGTAAAGGCTTTGATAGCTTAGAAGAAATGGATGATGTGGAAGCAGACTTATTAGATAGAGCCTGGGGCTTAGAGCCGGATTCGCGTCTGTCTTGCCAAGTTGAGATTGAAGACACAGACTTAGTGGTTGAGATTCCTAAGTACACATTAAACCATGCCAAAGAAAATCATTAATCTGGCATGAGTTAAATAAAAAATCCTTTAAATGAACTAAACCCCATAAGTTGGATACAATTTATGGGGTTTAGTTCAAAATGAGTGGCTTTCTTTATTTCAGCCAGTAATTAATTCGAATCAATTACTGCATTTGCCAATCAAATGGCATTTGGTTATGACCGCGTAGTGCCATCATTAGAGTCTGCTGCATCGCTAAATAAACGTCTTGGGTATAAGGCACTGCTGGCGTACCCCAAACTGGATTTGGCCATGCAAGATCGTTTTGATAACGAACGATATGGTGGAAGTGTAATTGCGGTACTTGGTTGCCCAATGCTGCAACGTTCATTTTGTCTGCATTAAAGGTTTTCGCCATCTGGCTAGATAACCAACTAGACTCACGTAAAAACTGGGCTTGATCCGCAGCTGACAGCTCATAAATCTCTTGTACGCCCGCCACTCTGGGTACCAATATCAGCCAAGGAAATTGGCAGTCATTAATTAGACGACACGTTGATAAAGGAAAATCTCCAACTAAAAAAGAATCTTTAGCAAGTGTTGGATGAAGTTGAAACATATCGGTTCTCTTATTTATTTTAATAATTCAGCAAACTGATATTTTATCAGGTATTGGCTCGATATTATAGATGCTAAAAGGTTTAATATCTGAGTCGCCTTCATCAGCCTATTCACAGTGCTTTGATATCGACCCAAACATCTGAGAAATCTCACCATCTTCAAATAAAGGGGGCTTAAAATAAAGGATAATCCTATCACCCATAAAAAAACAGCCTTGAAAGCTCAAGACTGTTTTGCTATTTAATCTGCACTGATTGAGAGGCACTAACCGTATCAGCTGGGATGTTCATAGCGAGTTACCAAGCACTACCTATTTCAATTATTCTTATTATACCATCCTGTTGTTTTACTAATTATCCCTATAGCTTATTATTCTGATTTTATTATTTTGGATTTATTATTATTGATTTTGTACCGTAACAGAGAATTTAGGGTCATACGAGTTTCAAATTACATTTCAACCGCATCTTCTACATCATCATCGAACCAATCGGGTACTTGTAGCTCTTCTAAATCTACCGCAAATTGAGTATTTTCAAATCTCGAACCTGTCATTATTATCCTCCTCTTTATGTTTTGAATGACTATAAGATACTGATAATAAATGACAGTCAGATTAACGACAGATGACGATTTGATGACCTCCGTTTAATGATCCCAAATTGAGCTCATTGAATGAAAGTTAACCTTCCATATTCTCAGGCTTCGCCACGTGCTTAGCAAAATGGTTCAGCAGCTCACGTACCACCTCTACTCGCTGAGCCGGTGTCTCGAGCTTCTCAGGGTTAGTGTAACGAATACCTGATGCGCCATTCATACGATAGCGATTGCCATCAGATTGAATCAGTTGAATAATTGCTAGGGCTTCAACGGGTGTATCGGGAGCAAACTCGAGAGTGACACTGTTGCTGGTCGCATCGATTTTATGAATGGCCAATGGCTCAGCCTGAATACGCAATTGATGAATAGCAAATAGCTGCTTGGTCTGATCAGGCAATGCACCAAAACGGTCAATCATCTCAGTACGAATATCAGTCAACGCATCTTTATCTTCAGCATTACTGATACGCTTGTAGAACAACAAACGCTGCGGCACATCATTGACATAGTCTTCCGGTATCAGTGCTGAACAATGTAGATTAATCTCACTGGTTAGTGATAATGGCGTATTTAAATCAGGCTCCTTGCCCGCCTTAATCGCCTTGGTCGCACGCTCTAGCATGTCCATATAAAGACTGAACCCAATCGCCTGCATGTTACCGCTTTGCTGTTTACCGAGTATCTCACCGGCGCCGCGAATTTCTAAATCCTCGCTTGCGAGCATAAATCCTGCGCCCAAGGTATTGGCACGCTCAATCGCTGTTAGACGTTTTTTGGCATCGCCTTTTAGCCCTTTAACAGACGGTACTAATAAATAACAGTAGGCTTGATGATGACTGCGCCCCACTCGCCCGCGCAACTGGTGCAGCTGTGCTAGACCAAACTTATCGGCACGCTCAATGATAATGGTATTGGCATTAGGTACATCGATACCGGTTTCAATAATGGTGGTACAGACCAATACATTGAAATTTTTGTGATAAAACTGCTGCATGACTTGCTCAAGGCCACGTTCATTCATCTGACCATGAGCAACGCCAACACGAGCCTCTGGCACCAGCTCACGGATATTCTCTGCCATACGCTCGATACTGGCAACATCGTTATGCAGTAGATATACCTGACCCCCACGTAACAGCTCACGCAAGATGGCCTCTTTCATTAACTGGTCAGACTTTTGCATTACAAAGGTCTTAATTGCAAGTCGGCGCGCCGGCGGCGTGGCAATAATAGACATATCACGCATACCTGTTAACGCCATATTAAGCGTACGTGGAATTGGCGTTGCCGTCATTGATAGGCTATCGACATCACTTTGAATCGCTTTAATACGCTCTTTATGACGCACCCCAAAGCGGTGTTCTTCATCGACAATCATTAAACCCAAGTTGGCAAATTTGACATCTTTTTGCAGAATCTTATGAGTACCAATAACAATATCCACTTTACCATCGGCCAACTCTTCTAGCACTTTGTCCTGATACTTTTTACCCCCAAAGCGCGATAAGGTTTCCACACGAATCGGCCAATCGGCAAAGCGGTCTTTAAAGTTATCTTCATGCTGACCTGCCAGCAAAGTTGTTGGCACAAGTACCGCCACTTGATAGCCACTATTAACCGCAATAAAGGCCGCTCGCATCGCAACCTCTGTCTTGCCAAAGCCCACATCGCCACAAATCAGACGATCCATTGGCTTATTTTGCTTCATATCATGCATCACTGCATCAATAGCATTGGCTTGGTCTGGCGTTTCTTCAAAGGCAAACTGACTGGCAAACAGCTCATACTGAGCCGTCTCTACTTTAAAGTGAATACCCTCTTTGGCTTGACGACGTGCCTGCATATTTAGCAGCTCTGCCGCCACATCATGAATTTGCTCTAAAGCTTTTTGCTTAGCTTTATCCCACTTACCACTACCAATCTTATGTAGAGGTGCTAACGCAGGATCACCGCCACTATAACGGCTAATCAGTTGTAGATTAGCAACAGGCACATAAATGCTGGCGTCGTCGGCATATTTTAGGTGAATAAACTCTTGCTCACCTTCACCAATATCTAGGGTAATGAGACCGTGATAGCGACCGATCCCTTGATCGATGTGTACTACAGGGCTACCTTCGGTCAGCTCGGTAACACTTTTAACCAAGAACTCTTCGGACACATCGCTTTGACGACGGCGGCGGGTTTGCAGCACTTGTCGGCCAAACAGCTGCGTCTCACTAATAATAGACAGCTGCTGATGGATAACTGCTCCACGCTCAATAGGTGCAATAGTAAGGCCAATGGTTGGTTTGGTGCTACTGCTCGACTTTTTATCTAATGCCGCACTGGTTTGATACAGCTCGCTGCTTAAAAACTGCTGCAAGCTATCTACTGTTTGAACATTCAGCTTACTGCGGAACAGCTCTAGTAGAATCTCACGACGACCGGCCGTTTCTGCAACTATCAAAATAGCGCGACGCTGCGAACCATCTGCGGCTAATGACTGTGATAGCTGTTGTTCGGTTTCATTATCGCCCCAGTGACCGCTGGCATAATTAAGCAGCTCTAGTAGAGGTTCTGCTTTTTGATGACTGACAGGCAGCTCGGGCGGCTTAACCGCTGGCAATCTCACCTTACCTCTTAGACTGCTATCGACTGTATCTAAGTCGTTTTGACTGAGGATAATACGCGAATAGTCATTTAGCTTTTCATTAAGCTCATTGCTCAGTAAATATAATAAAGAAGGCTCAATAATGGGCTTATCGATATCATGACGACGCTCTTCATAGCGGCGCTGAATCTGTGACCAATAATCGCCCTGTGATTCGGTGATATTTTCATCAACGATAAACAACGCGTCTTTGGGGAAATAAGAGAAGAGATGACCCGTCTGACGCCAATCATCTAATTCAAAGAATAGCGGCTGATAATATTCAAGGCCACTACTGGCAATTCCTGCCATCACATCTTTGTGTAGCTCAAACTTGCGGCTACTGGCGTTAGGGAACATTGCTGCAAAGTTAGTACGGAAGGTCTCTTTACCCTCATCTAACGGGAACTCTTTGGCCGGCAAGATTTGAAACTGGGTAATCGGTTTGGAGACATCAGGCAATTTATGCAGTAACGACAATGACTCAATAGAGAGCTCATTTTTATTAGCGCTGTCTGCATTGGGTTTTCCTGAGACCAGCTCTTGCAAAGTCTGAGGTGATAAAGTGCGCTGAGTTTGTGGATTAAAGAAACGGATGGTTTCAATTTCATTATCAAATAAATCCAGACGTAGTGGAAACGGCTGACCCATTGCAAAGATATCAATCACACTGCCACGGACCGCAAACTCGCCAGGCTCGAACACATTATCAACGGCACGATAACCGGCTGCCGCCAACATCTCACGCTGTGCTTCGATATCAAAGATATCACCAACACTTAAATCAAAATGCTGTCCAATCAGCCAACTTGGCGGTGCCACGCGCTGCATTAAGGTTTGAATACTAATCAGTAAAATGCCACTTTTTGGCATTTCAGTCAGAAGGTTAATACGCTCACTGACAATATCCTGATGCGGAGATAATTCATCATAAGTGAGTGTCTCCCAATCTGGGAACACATAGGCATCCACACCGCAAAACGCCAATTCCGTCTCAATTTGATTGAGCTGATTTTGGTCTTTGGTAACCACCACTTTGAGCCGATTTTCCACATTGGCAACCGGACAATCCGTTAAGCTTGCCAACCATAGACTGCCTGCAGCACCATGCGCAGGATACAGCCAGCGCCTTTGTGTCTTAGTAATTGGAAATAAGGCTTCATTGGTTGCGGTAAACAGCGTGGTTAGCGGATGCTTAGGTGATTTAGGCATAATGGTGTGGGTGTTATCCTTATTAATGACCAAATTTCTGCCACAAACTGCAGCAGGTTATATGTGATTTGAAGACGGTTATTATACGAATAATAAAAGCTGATATCCGTTAATGCTTGTTATCGTTAAAATGCTTGTTATCGTTAAGACGTTATAAACAATCAGACATCTAGCTAAAAAAGCCAACAAAGCAGCATCTGCGCTCAGTTGGCTAATAAAGGTCAGCGAATATTTGGAACCTTAATATCGCTATAGGGCTTAAGTCCCTTAAACTAGATTAAAGCTTTATCGCTAGCAATGATGCCGTTATTATCGGCATATACATACATCCCTGAGTTTAGGGTTAAATCACCAAAACTGATTTCAATATTGGTTTGGCCTTCACCGCGGCGGGTTGATTTGCGAGGAATGCAGCCGATTGCCATTACGCCAATGTCCATTTGTGCCATATCATCGACATCACGGACGCAGCCATAGACGATGACCCCTGCCCAGCTGTTATCAATCGCTGATTGAGCAATCATATCGCCCAATAATGCACAGCGCATAGATCCGCCGCCATCAACGACCAAGACTTTGCCCTCACCATTGGCATCACGGCCATCACTGTTTAACAGCTCTTTGACTCGGCTATTGTCCTCAAAGCATTTGACAGTAACAACTTCACCGCAAAATCTGTCTTTTCCACCAAAGCTATAAAATGACTTGCCTTCAATATTTGGCAAACATACCTGACTCTCTGGATTGGCATCTAATAAATCACAGGTCACAAACGTGGTTTTGGTCATCTCAGTCATAGTTATATCCTTATTAGTATTTTTGAAATAGCTGTTATTTTTACTGCTAAATTTATACTCATCGGCTTAGCAGAATCTCAATTAGCTTAAGACTTTAGCCGAGTCATCGCAAGCAATTGTTTGTTCTCGATAATCGTGACATTCGCCGTGTCATGCTTGGTACTTTTATCGACGTATTTATACCGCTCATGAATCTCTTGTGCGCTCAGTGCCATCGCAGCAGCAACACGTTCAGCGGCAATAGGACGTGAGCCAACTGATTTGGGCACTAAAGGTGAGAGAACCTTATATACCTTTTGTGCTGCATTTTCTAAGATACGCCCTTTGTGCTTGCCTATTAATAGGGAGGGGCGAAATATCACAAGCTCTGGAAATTTAAGCTCGCGTACCGCGGCTTCTAGCTCCGCTTTAACTTGGTTATAAAAGAAACGGCTATCACGGTCAGCACCTAGCGCCGATAATAAAAAGAAACGTTCCACTCCTTTATGGCGGCATATCTTGGCAAAGCTTAAATTGTAATCGTAATCCACACGTCGAAATGCCTCTTCACTACCTGCTTGTTTCATAGTCGTCCCCAAGCAAGTAAAGGCATCAGTATGCGCATCAAGGGTAATGCTACTTACAATCTCATCTAAGCTCGTAAAATCACCCAACTGATAGAACTGCATCTCCGCGGAGATATGCTTAGGCGGTTTCCTTGCGACAATAATTAAGCTGTCGTATAACAAATTTAGCTGATTGACCAAGTGCTTCCCGACCAACCCCGTTGCGCCTATAATAATGGCTTTACGTTTCATAACTCTGTGTACCTATTTTATAACGCTTGTGCTAACGCGTTTCTCAAAAGCTGATAGCAATAGCAAACAAGCCTTTATATTATAGTTATGGCTTATATCCGTTTATGCTCAGCATAATATCCCCAACATAACAGTCAATCTCGACTCTTTTATCGCCTATTTTGGCAAATCTGGGGATATGGCTACCGGTTACTCTAAACATTTTTTGGGCTATGCTCAATTGCTTATTGTATTTTGAAATCTTTTCATACAAAACTTGTTAAAATCACGTGCAACTGGTATAATCCGCCGCTTTATAGCAATAAGTAAATTATTTTGTTATTCTTTTAACCTTAAAAGTATAACCCCGATTTATCTTCATTGTAGATAGCTTAATCTTATTTTTTAAGAATATCTGTATCTGCTATAAATCTCCTTGCTGTTGACATGGGGTCAATGGCTATTAATCCGTAAGGAGTCTTAAATGCGACATTACGAAGTGGTGCTTATCGTACACCCTGACCAAAGCGACCAAGTAGTCGGAATGGTAGAGCGATATATCAAATTAGTTCAAGACAACAATGGTATGGTTCATCGTCTTGAAGATTGGGGCCGTCGTCAGTTGGCTTACCCAATTAACAAAATCCATAAAGCACACTATGTGTTATTCAACATCGAGTGTGATGGTGAAACTCTAGAAGAGCTTGAAGAACTATTCCGTTATAACGACGCAATTATCCGTAGTCTAGTTGTTCGTCGTGACGACGCTATCACTGAGCCTTCACAATTAGCGAAAAGTGCTGATGAGAAGCGTGCTCGTAAAGCGCCACGTAGCGAAAACGCTGACAACGATCAGGATAATGAGTCTAACGACGATTCTGACGACTAATTTAAGCTCAATTAAGGAGAACACCCATGGCACGTTTTTATCGCCGTCGCAAATTTTGCCGTTTTACCGCTGAAGGTATTACTCACATCGATTATAAAGATGTAGAATTATTAAAACAGTACATCAGTGACAATGGCAAGATTGTTCCTAGCCGTATCACTGGTACGTCTAACAAATATCAGCGTCAATTAGCAACTGCTATCAAGCAAGCTCGCTACTTGGCATTGCTACCATATACTGATAACCATAAGTAAGCCAACTCAGGAGTGACTCATGCAAGTTATTTTATTACAGCGTATCGTCAACCTTGGTAAACTTGGCGAAACTGTGGATGTAAAATCTGGATACGGTCGTAACTACCTTATCCCACAAGGTAAAGCTTTACCAGCTACACCAGCTAACGTTGAAAAGTTTGAAGCACGTCGTGCTGAACTTGAAGCAATTGAAGCCGAAGAGTTAGCAGCTGCTAACAAACGTGCTGAAGCATTGACTGACGTTAACGTTATCATGCGTGCTAAATCTGGTGAAGATGGTAAGTTATTCGGTTCTATCGGTACTCGCGATATCGCTGATGCCTTAACCAAATCTGGCCTTGAAGTTGACCGTTCTGAAGTGAAGCTACCTGAAGGTACGCTACGCAATATCGGTGAATATAGCGTTGATATCCAGTTGCACCATGACGTGTTTGCTAACATTCTAGTAACCATTCTTTCTGAAGATGGCGACGTAGAAGCAGCGCAAGCACAGCAGCAACAAGAAGAACAAGCTGAAGAAGAATAATTTTAGCTGAGTATTTACTTTACTCATCTAACTAATATTTAGCTTGGATTGACAGATACCTTGATATTTAGTCAATCAACCTAAAAGTCAGCTTCGGCTGACTTTTTGTATTTCTAACATTTATAATAACCAATAAGACTTGTATTAGATTAATTTAGTATCTTATTATGTTACTTAATGTAAGGCCTACCTAGTACAGCTTGTACTAACCCATTCTTATCTATATAATATCTCGTTCAATTGGGGATGTTCTGGCTTCGACGCTGGTGATGAAACTCAATGATGCATGTCGAGAGTATATGTCCTCTCGTTAATCAAACATATATTGTTATAGTCGCAAACGACGAAACTTACGCTCTAGCAGCTTAAACCCCTGCTTACTCCTCTGCCCTTTACCCATAGTGGGTTAGACGAGTTGAAGCGCACGCATATGGGTTCGCTTAAGTGGCTGCCTTAGTCACTTAGGTTCAAACTTAAAGGATCGCCCTATCCAACCTGACTGTCGGTTCGGTGCGGGTTAAAACCAAAGACAGACCCTAAACATGTAGATTCATGAGCGTAGTGCTGGCGGACGCGGGTTCAACTCCCGCCATCTCCACCAAACACTAAAAAGGCTTGTCACATTAATTGTGGCGAGCCTTTTTTAATGGGCGATACATAAGTTTTGATAATAAAGGGCTTATCACCCATACTGTGATAAGCTTTTTTAAGAAACTCTTTTATCTTTTAATATATGAACTTACTTCGTCCTAAACGCCTTCAAAAATAGATACATCGCTGTCTTAGCGGCTCTCATTTGTACCGCTTGTCTATCTCCAATGAATTCTCGCTCAATGATTGAGAGCTGATTATCAACGCATAACCCAATATAAAAGGTTTTGGCTGTTCTACCTGACGCGATACTGGCCTCTGGTAAGTCATGGCAATGGAAAAGTGCGATGCCATTATTTAACTCATTATGTTTCATAAATTCTAAAAGCTGCTGCTTGGCCAATGTTTCTGTAATCTCCTGCTTTAAGTGTTTCGTTATACTTAGTTTGACGTTATCGTGAGCATCATCACTGTTTAATAGTTGATGGGTCAGATAGCCAGTCGTATTTATCTCAAGCACACCAAATTTACTGATTGTATGACAACCTATTGCCCGCTCTAAGCTTTCATTTTGGTTGCTGTATAGATGCTTAGCTAAACGCTCATTTATACGTCGCATCATCGGCGCAAAATAAATTTCAGCCTCCTGATCACTATTTGCTTTGACACTTAAGCGAACAGTAATCTCTCCTATCCCCGCGTACGGTGCCAGTGAGACCTTGTTTTGATTGCCAATTAAGTCTTTAAGGGTATCCTCGACCGATGACTCACCGATACCGCCAAATTTTAAATATTTAGAATACAGCTTAGTACGCTCACCTAATATGTCGTCAAGTAACGGTTTAAGTTCATGATCAAACATGTAGCTCATTTCTCTGGGTGGTCCTGGTATGGCAGCATAATAGGTATCATTATGCTGATGCAAAAATCCTACCGCTAGCCCAACTTCATTTTTGAGTAAATGGCTGCCTTCGATGGTATTGGCCTGTCTTTTATTAGAGGTAATTAATGACTCATTTTTACCAGCAAACAGTTCCAGTATCTTCGCTTCGGCCTGCTCATCAATGACTAACTTAGCACCTGTAAATTCAGCAATCGCATCTTTGGTCAAATCATCCTCTGTTGGACCAAGTCCACCGCAACACACCACCAAGTCTGAATGCATGCTGGCGATTTTTAAGGCTTCTTTAACCCGCGTCATGTTATCACCGACTACGCCCTGAAAATATACATCGATACCTAAGTCGGCCAAGCCTTCAGCAATGTACTGCGCATTGGTATTAACAATCTGACCCAGTAATATTTCGGTACCGACAGCAATAATCTCAGCTTTCATAAATAATTCTCCTTATTTTATAGCTATTCAAATATGTCTTTAAGCCTACTTTATCTCAAAACCCATTACCTTGGGTGCTCATAAACGTATTATTTTTTTAGGACGCAAAAAAGGCCTGTCATATCAATCATGACAAGCCATTTATTCGCTTAATGTAAGCAGTATTCTGGATATTTATTAAATTTTAGGCAAAAAAAGATGACCCCATCAGCACATCCTCGGCACACATTGTATCTACTACCGTTGCTACCTTCCGGTCCTGGCGGGGTTCATAGTACAATGTTGCGAGGCTACCAACGGAGCCACCAAGCACGTATTATACCTAAGCTTTCATTATTTTCAAGCATAATCATAAATTTAGCTTCTGTATGGCACTCTTTTTTTAATCCCGCCTATCTTAACCTGTAACAAAACTATCTATAGTCAGTGAGCTATTAAACGGTTACAGCGTTAAACTTGCTAAGTCTACACTTGTAATACTTACGCTCCGTTGCCTTGTAACCATTTCAGACTCCTCTGATTATCCCTTTAGTACAAACACCCATACTAAAAAACCACGTATGCTAATTCTATGATTGGCAACTCAACATTAATGCTCGCCACGCTCACTCCCTGTTCGCTTTATTTTATTGTTATAATCAAGGCAGACTCCCTAATGACACAATAAATAAAACTGAGATGATATTATGCCCGATGCTATCCAAGCACCAAAAAAGCACATTCGATTCAGCCTATTGCCAGTTCTGTTTGCCCTTAGTAGCGTCAGTTATGCCGTTACGCCTGTCTCACCTACCACGACTACCGCTGCAAATAATACCTCTGCGTCAACTACAACCCTACCTAATGCCTATAAGCTTGTTAAGAAGATGGATGCACAAAAGCGAGAGATGGCACGGCTGGCAGGCGAAATTGAGAGTTTGCAGCAGCAAATCAATAGCTTAAAACAGGAATTAAGATTAGAGATTAAACAAGAACTAGCGAACGAGTTTGAGCGTACGCTGCAAGATAAGGTACAGGCAGAAGTTAACCGAATCCTAAGTCAATCAGGCCAAATGCAGAAAACCATTCAACCGGCTGATGTCAGTGCATCTACTCAAGGTTGGGGCACAGAGGCAAATCCTTTAGATAATAATAGTAGTACAAGCTCAGATCCCGAAGTCTCGGAACAGAAGCAAATCGAGCTGGCTTATGCCGCTGCTTATTCGGCACTAAAAAATGAAGGTGTGGACGCGGGTATTGAGCAGATGAAAGCCTTTATCGAGTCCTACCCCGATCATGATTTGGTCGCTAATGCTCATTATTGGTTGGGTGAGTTTTATTTAAAAGACACTCCGCCTAATGTCAACTCAGCAAAAGAGCAATTTTTACAGGTGATTACTGACTATAAAAACGACCCCAATAATGACAAACAGAGCAAAGCTTTATACCGCCTAGCCTCATTTGCCAAAATCAGTGGCGACTCTACCAAAGCCAAACAGTTTATCAAAATCTTGGTCACAGATTACGCCGACTCTAGTGAAGCCCAGCTAGCTCAATCGGTTAAATGGTAATTCGTTTTGAGTTAAGTGTTATAAGCAGCCAATATACGTCAGATTTCATTACATTAATCTAGCAAACGATTAATGATGCATATACAAAATCGAGGTAAGATAGGTTAATCTGGTATCTATATTTAAATGTCTCTGTAAATATATTGAAAAATCACAACAAATAAAAAGGAAATCATTATGTCAATTGTCTCAGCTAAAACATTATCTAAAATAGGACTTCTCTCCCTAATTAGCAGCACTGCCCTATTAGGCAATGTGGCCAATGCCGAACCCACAGGCTATAACCAAATTAGCTTTGATGTGGAAGCCAATCAAGAAGTCGATAATGATGAAGTAACGGCAACCCTTTATAAGCAAGCTCAAGCAACCAGTCCAAAGCAATTGGCCACAGCACTTAATACCGCGATCAATAAAGCGATGAACATTGCTAAACGATACCCTACTGTCACTGCGACAACAGGCACACAAAACACACGCCCTAACTATAATGACGACGGCAAAATTACCGGTTGGACAGGTACTGTCAGTATTGACCTAAAAAGCCATGACTTTGCAAAAGCCAGTGAGCTTATTACGACACTACAAGACTCATTAGTAGTTCAAAATATTCAGTTTGGCGTATCAGAAGATAAACAGAAACAGCTTGAAAAAGAGCTAATTAAAAAGGCCTCACTTGCCTTTAAAGAACAAGCCAAATCTTTAGTAGAGACTTGGGATATGAGCGGCTATCAAATTATCAATGTTACCATCAACTCAAATGGTGGCTATAGCCCGCGCCCTATTATGATGATGCGTGATATTTCAGCAAAAAGCAGTGCGCCTGCTCAGAGTTTTGAAGGTGGCAATACGCAACTGGGCGTTACTGCGAGTGGTACGATTGAGCTTATCCCATTTATGAGATAGCTTTAAATAGATTGTCTTTTGGAACTTAAGGCAGCTCTATAAAAATACAAGCCATAAAAAATCCCAGCACATGTGCTGGGATTTTTGATTACTATCAGACTAACTCTAAACCAAAGCTTAAATTATAGGCTGTAGTACATATCAAATTCTATTGGATGCACAGTCGTATTTAGACGACGTACTTCTTCTTCTTTAAGCTCGATAAACGCGTCCAACATACCTTTAGTAAATACATCACCTTTTAGTAAGAAGTCATGGTCATCTTTAAGCGCTTGTAGAGCCACTCCTAAACTCTCAGCAACCGTTGGGATTGAACCTTCTTCTTCTGGAGGTAGGTCATACAAGTTCTTATCAGCCGCATCACCTGGGTGCATTTTGTTTTGGATACCGTCAAGGCCAGCCATCAATAATGCAGCAAACGCTAGATATGGGTTAGCGGTTGGATCAGGGAAGCGGGCTTCAACACGAACGCCTTTTGGCGAGCTTACGTATGGAATACGGATAGACGCTGAGCGGTTACGTGCTGAGTAAGCTAACATGATTGGTGCTTCGTAATGAGGTACTAGACGCTTATAGCTGTTAGTCGATGGGTTAACAATAGCGTTTAGTGCACGTGCATGTTTGATGATACCACCGATGAAGTATAAGGCAGTTTCTGAAAGACCAGCATATTCATCACCAGCAAAAGTGTTAACGCCGTCTTTTGAGATTGACATGTGTACGTGCATACCAGAGCCGTTATCACCAACGATTGGTTTTGGCATGAAAGTAGCTGTTTTGCCAAACTGATGCGCAACGTTATGTACCACATATTTGAACTGCTGTACTTCATCCGCTTTACGAACCATAGTATTAAATGACACACCAATTTCAGACTGACATGAGGCTACTTCGTGGTGATGAACTTCAACACGGTCTGGACCCATGATGTCTTCTAGACGCTGACACATAACTGAACGTAAGTCTTGTGAGCTATCTACTGGTGGTACTGGGAAATAACCGCCTTTAACGCGTGGGCGGTGACCCATGTTGCCCCAGTCATAGTCATTTTCAGTTGACCAAGCAGCTTCTTCGGCAGTGATACGGTGACGAGCGCCTGACATATCAATAGACCATTTTACGTCATCAAATATGAAGAATTCTGGCTCAGGACCGAAATATGCCGTATCACCAATACCGGTTGATTTTAAGTACTCTTCAGCACGGCGTGCGATAGAACGTGGGTCACGCTCATAACCTTGCATAGTAGTTGGTTCAATGATATCACAAGTTACCACAACAGTCGTTGCGTCAAAGAATGGGTCAACGAATGCCGTTTCTGGATCTGGACGTAAAATCATGTCAGAAGCTTCAATGCCCTTCCAGCCCGCAACGGATGAACCATCAAACATTTTACCGTCTTCTAGTACGTCTTCGTCAATGGTTGAAGCTGGGTAGCTGATGTGTTGCTCTTTACCAATGGTATCAGTAAAGCGAAAATCTACCCATTTAGCGTTAGACTCTTTGATTAGATCTAATAATTTGTTCGACATTTGTGTCTCCATTAATATGTCACAATGAAATTGGTTATGTGTTGAGCTGAGTTAAAAGTTATTATGTTGCACCTTAGCTTAATTTTTATAAAGCTTGCACATCATCATATTATCAAAAATCAGTATAGGCGACAGCGCTGCAAAATCCTAGTAGCAATTTTTGATTAAATTCTTAAATCTTCTCTAAAATACGTTTTGCCTTTAAAAATGCATATCGCTTTAAAAGTTAATAAGAACCATCAATATTGCTGCATTAGATGAATAACACTTGGCGGACTGATTATCAAATCAAATACTCAGCGTTTTACTTTGATTTGTTCGATTAGTCAGAATCTACTTTGACCAAATTGATGTAATAGATATTGCAACTCGCGTGCCAATTTTAAAATATTTACTATTATCTTGCTTAAAGCGTCTAAACAGCGCTTACACGCCGTATTTAAATATTTATTATCCCTTTTAAAACTAAGTTTATCTCAAATGGTGCAAAATAGTAAGCGGATGCGCACTATTTTTGTGCAAATCTTCTCTAAAATAACGCCTTATTAGTGAAGTATTAAAGATTGCTTTTGTTAGCGCTTTTTCTTAGTCCTTTCTTTTACGTGATAGTTACTTTTATGTGATAGTTACTTTCATGAGGTTGCTATTTTTATATGATAGCTACTTTGATTTAATATTTATCTGATGAAAACCTCCGGTTAAACAACGGGGCTTATTTGAACGGAGCTTATTTGAATAGTTACAAGACATGCTCTATTCAATGCCATAAGCTATTTAGGTATAATCACGCCTTCAAAGTATCTCGTGCCTGCTAATTTCTCGTAATGAAATAAGAACGAAAAAGAGCAAACGGCTTAGACTAAGGACTCCTCCATGCTTCTGCTTTTAGATAACTACGATAGCTTTACTTATAATATAGTGCAGTATCTTGAGCAGCTTGAAGCTGAGGTGCAGGTCTATAAAAACGATGCCGTAAGCTTAGCGGATATCGAAGCACTACAGCCAAAGGCCATTGTATTGGGTCCTGGGCCAGGAACGCCCAGTGAAGCAGGCATTACCCTAGATTGTATTCGCCATTTTTCAGATACCCTGCCCATGCTTGGCGTCTGTCTAGGACATCAAGCGATTGCTCAAGCCTTCGGTGCACAAGTTATTCATGCTCCGCAGATTATGCATGGCCGAATCTCTAAGGTGCATCACAATCAGGCTGGCGTTTTTAAGGACTTGCCCTCCCCAACCGAGTTTACGCGCTATCACTCTCTTATTGTTGATAAAGAGACTTTGCCAGAGTCGCTTGAGGTAACGGCATGGACGCAGCAAACAGAGGTTGAAAGTAAGAGCTTATCTACAGATATAAATAGTCATGTGAATGAAGTGATGGGTATTCGTCACAAGCAGTTGCCTATCGAAGGCGTGCAATTTCATCCTGAATCTATTTTAAGTCAGGCCGGCTTACAGCTTTTTAACAACTTTTTGATATCACATCATTTATTATGAATAGATGCTTATTAGAAAATACAAATAACTGCTTAGGCTAATTTGCTACACCTTTCGGCCTTATTCAACTGCAATAAATAGCTAAAAACCATCAGTCAGTTGATGTTTCGCGATTTAGCCTAGTCATTGCCAGTATGTTATGTATAATAATTTAGATTTGCACTATTTTTTATTCCTTAAACCAACAATACAGTTATAAAACCTATGACAAACACTGCTCCTTTCTCTACGGCTAATATGACCGACGAACAAATCCACGATCTATTAATCACCGCACTTGGCCGCATTATTAAACGTATTGATTTGACTCAAAAAGAGATGCGAGAAGTGATGACCGTGATTATGGATGGCAAATGCCCTGACGCTATGATGGGTGCTATCTTGACTGGTCTTAACATGAAGAGTGAGTCAATCGACGAGATTACCGCTTCAGCTAGAGTCATGTTAGATTTTGCCAGTAAAATCGAGCTTGAAGGCTGCCGTAATTTAGTTGATATCGTGGGTACCGGCGGTGATGGTAGCAACTTATTTAACGTCTCTACTGCTTCAGCCTTTGTCGCAGCCGCCGCAGGCGCACATGTCGCTAAGCATGGCAACCGCGGCGTATCCTCAAAATCGGGTAGCTCAGACTTATTAGAGCAAGCCGGTATTCATTTGAGCATTACTCCAGAACAAGCCAAGCTATGCATTGAAAATCAAAAAATCGGTTTCTTATTTGCACCCAATCACCATCCGGCAATGAAGTATGCCATCCCTGTACGCCGTGCATTAAAGATTCGCACTATCTTCAACATTTTAGGCCCTCTAACTAACCCTGCCGGCGTGAAAAGCTCGATTATCGGTGTCTTTACAGATACTTTGTGCGAGCCATTGGCACATGTGCTTAAAAATCTAGGCGCAGACCATGTATTAGTCGTTGGTTCTAAAGATGGCTTAGATGAAATTAGTCTAGCAACCAGTACCAAGATTGCCGAACTAAAAGATGGTGAAGTAACCGTTTATGACCTTTTTCCTGAAGATGTTGGTGTCAAATCACAAACATTGGTCGGATTAAGCGTGGACTCTTCTGCACAAAGTCTTGAGCTTATCCAAGCAGCTTTATCTGGCGAGGAGAGCACTCAAGCAAAAGTGGATAAAGCGCGTGATATGATTGCGCTTAATGCCGGTGCCGCCATTTATGTGGCCGGACTTGCTAGCAACTTCCCTAATGGGGTAAGCCAAGCACAAACCATTATTCGTAGCGGCAAAGCATTGCAAAAAATGAATGAGTTGGCGGCTTATACCCAGTCTTTAAAGGCTTAAGTGTCTAGTCTGACTGGCACAACCCCATTATTGATATACGAGAACACTATGACCCATGATGCTATTCCATCAATTTTGAAGAAAATAGTCCTGACCAAAGAGTCGGAGGTAGCCGCCGCTAAAGGTAATAAAGACTTGGCGACTATCAAGGCAGAAGCAGAACAACTGTTTGCTGCAAAAAGTGCCCCACGTCGCGGCTTCGCTCAAGCACTGCTCAATAAGCAGCAGGTAGGCAAACCAGGCATTATTGCCGAAATTAAAAAAGCCTCGCCCTCTAAAGGTATTATCAGCACTAACTTTAATCCAAGTGAGATTGCAAAGCAGTACGAACAAGCCGGCGCTGCTTGCTTGTCGGTATTGACGGATGAGCAATATTTCCAAGGTCATCCGCAGTATTTAGAACAAGCCAAATCAGCTTGTGCCCTACCAGTACTGCGTAAAGATTTTATGATTGATGTCTATCAAATCTATGAGTCATATCTGATGGGTGCCGACTGTATCTTATTGATTGTGGCCTGTTTAGATGACGAGACGCTACATGAGCTGCATCGTATTGCCTGTGAGCTGGACATAGATGTATTGATTGAAGTGCATACCCAATCAGAGCTTGAGCGAGCCTTAGCGCTTCCTGAATCGAAGCACAATATCTACGGTATTAATAATCGCGATCTCAATACCTTTAATACTGACCTGCATACCTCAATAACCCTAAAAGCCTTTATTGATAATCAAACAGCTGCGGATACCAAACCTCAGTTGTTGGTCACAGAAAGCGGGATTCATAGCACAGAAGACATGCAGCTTATGCTCAATAATCAAATCAGCTGCTTTTTAATTGGTGAGCAGTTCATGAAAACTGAGCGCCCTGGTGATACACTCGCTAGCCTGCTAGACTCTTTATCATAAGGTTAATATTAATGAGCAGCGATAAGGGTAACTTTGCTATTTTTAGCATTTCTCATTATCTTCACAGCCGATTATCAAAACTTACATTTTTACTTTTAAATTCATTCAAATAACGCGGTACATATTATGGCTAAATCATTATTTTCAAAAGAGATGCAAGAACAGCTTAAAGAGCTCAAAGGCGAATTAAGCAAAGGTCGTGCAACGTCACCTAATGACCCTGAAAATGAAAAACCGACTGATCCTGTTGCGCTACCGACCAAAAAGCAAGTAGAGAAAACGGTTAAGCAGCTAGACAGCGAACACATCGATGATGACAAAGTACTGTTTATGCAGGCAATGGCGGGCGTTACCCCCATTGAAGATAACAATACTATCTCCGATGTAGCTAAGCCAAAAGTCACCAAACCTAATGCCTCCACTCTATCTAAACGTGCAGCAGCACAAGGCGCAGAGTCTGAATCATTAGAGGCTGGCTTGTCAGATATGCAAGCGCTTCTAAACCCAGTAAGCGGTGATGCTTATCTGACTTATAAAACCCCCTCTCTACAAAACAAAGTATTTACTCAACTTAAGCAAGGTAAGCTGCGCTGGTATGATGCGGTAGATATCCATGGCTGCACTATCGATGAAGCACGTGAAGCAATGACCACCCTGATTGCTCAGGCTAAAAAGAACAATGAAAATGTGGTAAAAATCGTTCATGGTAAAGGTACTGACGCGGTACTAAAAACTTGTGTGAATGGTTGGCTACGTCAATTACCGGAAGTATTGGGCTTTGTTTCTGCTCCGCCCAAAGATGGTGGTAATGGTGCGGTATTGGTTTTATTGAAAAAGAACAAACCGGATAACGCCTCATGAGTTAGAGTCAAACCTACTCTTCCCTACCACTTTGATTTATTAAGTAGTAAGTAGATAAGAAATCAATTAAGAATAAACAGGCCACCTCATAAGTTCATGAGGTGGCCTGTTTATTTATCTTACCATTATGTCTTGTCATGAACGCTTTTACTAATGCGTCATAATAGATGTGAAGCAATATAGAAATTTAAGCCTCTGATACTTGCTCTGGCTCTTTTAACGGACTTTCTGTTTCTAACACCATCTTCTGTGTTGGTAGTGCATGCTCGATTGGATATTTCTCCATCTCTTTTAAGAGATCAATAATCAGCTGCGACTGCTTATCGTAAAACTCAGAAGCGCCATTGGTCACATACATATAGGTTCGAACTTCAATTATCAGACAGTCTTGACGTATCTCAGCGATGCGCACTTGGTTCCACTCTGAGTTGCTGTATTCATGCGCCACAACGAATTCATTCATTCCTTTTAGGAAACTTTCTAATGTTTCCGCATCTACATTTCGCTTGATATAAAAGTTATGTAAAAAATGGAACATATCACGTGACGCAAAGTTCTCGATAGACATCGATGAGAAGTCACCGTTTGGCACGGTCACGATTGTACGGTTTAAAGTACGTACTCGGGTCGAGCGAATACCGATATCAATAACCGTGCCTTCAAGATCACCGAACTTACAATAGTCGCCAACGCGTACCGGCTGGTCTGCAACCACCACCACACTACCGACTAAGTTCTCAATCATTTTTTGCGCACCAAGGGCTAATGCCAAACCACCCACACCCAGTGCTGCGATACCCGTGGTTAAATCAAATCCTAAGTTACCGAAGATAAATATTGACGCTAATATGAGTAGCAGCGCCTTAACAATCTTATGTAACAGGCTAAGAATAGATACCCGCTCAGTTTGATTGCGCTTATAGCTTTGACGCTCAGCTCGGCTGAAGATAGCATCGATAACGCGCAACAATAACCACGTTGATGCAAACCAACCGACGATATCTTTAATACGGTTGACCGGCTCACGTACCGTCACCGATACCCCTGCATAGACCATCACTTCATATAAAATGAGCGATGTCATCACCAATGCTAACGGTAATATAAACTTGGCATCTACTGGTAGCGGCTTATTACGCACCTTTGGATAGTAGATTTTGAGCAGCAGGTAAATGACACCAAAAACAAGGTAGGAGACGATGATACAAAATATCGCCAATAAGAATACCGCAAACACATCAGCGAGGTTATAACCGCTGACCATTTTGTCTTTTAAAGGATCTAGCGTGTACCGATCGATAATAGAAGTTGTTTGAGAAAAATCAGTACTCTTAATCGATTGAATGGTTTCAGCTGATATCTGCCAGTATTGTCCTCCATTACTGGCTGTCTTACGTACCAGCAAAATATCAATAACGTGATCACCTGCGGTAATCGTACCTACCTTTTCTAAAATAGCCGGCAATTGATCCGCTAAATTACCGGTAGGTACATTACTAATTTGAAGCTCGGCATTCAGACGTCCGCCGGTATCAAGGGCAAGCTTAACTTGACGCACAATCTCAACAGGATTCTCGCCAGCATTTAAATTAAGATAATTGGCTGCCAGTGATGAGTTATTCTCCGATAATGCTTTGATAAAGCCCTGTACTGTACTACGCGGTGTCTGACGACCAAAGGGGTCAATACTGACTTCTTCGGCAGAGGCTTCTGCTGTAGAAGGCGTATCTGGATCAGCTGCCTGCGCACCCAATGACAAGAATAGTGCCAACACTAGCCCAACAATCAACATGATATATCTAGCGGCATCTGGCCTAAACTGTTCTTTACCTACTTCCTTCCTCACACCAGTCCGTTGGTTTATAGAGGATGAAGACGGGGATAAATCAGGACAAGCAGTTTGTTTGGAGGTGAGCATCTTTGACAGCCTAAGACAGTATTAATTATTAAGTTTATAAAATACAGTCGCTAATTTTAGCACGAGTTTGCTAGGTAACAAGACTTTAGCAAATCTTAATATTTATAATGTAAACTTACTTACAATTTAACTTCTCACGATACTTTTTAATTATTGTCTGTATAATGCAGTAAGATGAATATAACTAAGGATACCCTGAGTATAAATCGTTTAAATGAGTTTTATTTAAAAAATATTTAAGCGATAATAGCTTTGTTAACCCACTGTGTTTATCAGTACCCTTTTTATTTAATATTATTAACTTAGGCCAGACCATGAATACCCCGTATAGCACTTTGTACAAAAGCTTATTAATCGCCAGCTTAACAGGCAACAAATCCATGCTGAACAAAAAATCATTAGCCCTATTAACCTCAGCTGTTATTTGTAGCCCAGCACTAGCCGCTATCGACCCCGTTAATGGTGAGCGTACCGTTACCCTACCCGAAATTGTGGTCACTGCGACTCGTACACCGACTGCCATTAATAATACAGTCGCTCAGGTACGTGTTATTGATAGCCAACAGCTAAATACCTACAAAGGTCAAAGCGCTCTTGATGTTATCAAACGTCAGCCAGGTTTTGCTCAGTTCACGTACGGCGGTATGGGAACAGGAGGAAACTTCTACCTGCGTGGCTATGACAATAAAAGTATTTTAGTATTGATTGATGGCGTCCGCTATAGCTCACTCAGTGCAGGCGGTGCAACACTAAACTTATTACCAGCAGAACATATTGATCGCATTGAAGTGCTTTATGGTGCCTCAGGCTCTAGTATCTATGGTGCAGATGCTGTCGGCGGTGTGATTCAAATCTTTACCAAAGGCCAGAATATTGAACAAAATCAGTTCTCTGTTACTGCAGGTGCCGGTAATCACGATCATTACCTTTATGGTGCTACTGCACAAATGCGTAACGATAGTGGAACCAGCTTAAGCTTGTCAGCAAGCCATAATGAGACCAAAGGTTATAGTAATGTTTTACCAGGTGGATATGGCTATAACAAAGACGATGATGGCTTTGATAGTGATAACTATAGCCTCTCTCTAAAACAAAGAATTAATAATGAACTTACCCTAGGTGTGAGTGGCCTATACTCAGATTCTACTACTGATATTGATTCAGCAGATGAGTACAACTGGGATACCTATGAATTAGTCTCACCTGCTCTAGATAACTCTTATGCAGATCAGAAGAATGGGGCTGCTACGGTATATGCTCAATACGCTACAGATCAATATGATGCCAAACTATCCTATGGTTATAGCGTTGATAAGTCTTCTACCTATGAAACTGAAGCACATATTGGCAATCCAAGTGAATATGATACTAAGCAACAGCAAATTGACTTTATCGGCAGTTATAAATTACCAGTTGGTAAAGCAATTTATGGCGCAGAGTATTTGAAACAAAAGCTTGATTCTAATGTGTATGATGCAAATGACCGCAAAGTAACCAGTGGTTTCTTAGGTTATCTAGCCTCATATAACAATATTGATGCTCAGGCTAATGTACGTTATGACGATTATTCAGATTTTGATAGCGAAACCACTTATAACTTAGGTGCTGCTTATAACTTTACGCCGCAGCTTCGTGCCGGTGTTAATTATGCTAAAGGCTACCGCGTTCCAACATTTAATGATCTATATGGTCCAAAGAGTTGGGGTAGCAACCCAGACTTAGATCCTGAAACCAGTGATAATTATGAAGCATTTTTAGAATATAATACGCCACAGCAAATGACGCGACTAACCGCCTATCAAAATGAGGTTGAAGACTTAATTGCTAGTGACGGAATTAAAACTCCTGAATATAAATATGGTAAAAACATAAATATTGAAGAAGCAAAGATTAAAGGTATTAGCTTAACCTCTGACTGGAACATTAATGATTACTTATTTGGTCTAAGTTATGACTATCAAGATGCCAAAAATGATGGTGGTCGAGAAAAGGATAGTACTTACTTACCTATACGCCCTAAAAATAAAGGGATGGTCTATGTAGGCTATCAGTTAGCTGATTTAGATATTCGTGCAGAGTATCAATATATTGATGACTATTATTATTATTCAGGTAATAGCACCAAAGTTGATGACTATAACTTAGTGAATATTAGCGGTAATTATCAGTTAACACCTGCGTTATCGATGTCAGCGCGTTTAAACAACGTATTCAATAAAAAATACGTGACCTCGCCTGGCTATAGTACAGACGATGGTACCAACTTCTTTACTTCATTGACCTATACCTGGAAATAATGGATATAGCGCTGATTGTCCATAAAAAAAGCCACTCAAATTGAGTGGCTTTTGTATTGATACGCATATAAACGGCTATTTACGGGGTAAATTCTCAGGTAGATAACAGCGCAGATATGCAATCGCTGCTTTGGTTGCTTCCTCTAACATATCTTCTGTTATACGGCCATACTGTCTAAATGACAAAGCGAAGATACTGTGCGAAATGTGATAGGTAATTAGAAACTGATCTTCTATATAGTGAAATCGCGTCATCGAAAACTTAGCAGAGAACTTACGAACAATCAATGCCGCCATCTGCCTATCTACCTTCCCACCATACTCATCACCATCAAAGTCAGGAGTGTTTGAGCCATACATCAGCTTATTTTTGGTGATGTCAGAATTAAATAGAACGACAGACTGCCTTAACACAGCTGCTAAGGCATCTTGCCAACGCTTATAAGGCGTGATATCCATTTTCTCAAGCGTATTATAGGTTTCCATATAATTTAAGAAACGCAGCGCCAAAAATATGGATTCCACATTAGGAAAGAAATGATAAGCGGATGCCCTAGGTATGCCGGCCTCTTCGCAAACCTCAGCTAGTGTGATATCCTGAATACGCTTAGATTCACTAAGCTTTTTTGCACCCATCAACAATTTCTGACGGCGGGCCCGACCTTGCTTACTAGTATGCTTAAATTTGTTAGGCACAATTAATTTGGCTAAGTCAGAATCAACCAGAATATCATTGATTAAGTCATCGTGTCGATCTAACATAATAAACTCTTAATATATTGTCGATGAATACAGCTTTAGGTATTTATAATAACGGCAAAGCAATCATATCCGTTTGTGTTACTAATAAAGCTTACTTCTTTTGATTAACAAATACCTTCTATAAAGTTTTTATTCTTTAGTTATGTTACCATTGTAACTTAATTTGTAGTTAATAGTTATACCATTTATCCTACTGTTAATACCATTCAGAACTTAATATCAACTTTTAATTTCGTCTTTTAATTTAATTTTGGCTCGTACAATACCATGGTCAGAGTAACGATCATCATAATCACGCTTTAGATGATCGTTGAAATAATCAACGCGTTCCACCTCTCCGATAGAGAACTTACCATCGACCAAGAACTCCTCTGAAACAAAAAGCTGGTCTATGATCTCTGGCATACCTTGATATAGATGAGTATACGCCACATCTTTCATCCAACCATAACTGGTTTGTACCCGTGCAGCATCAAACAAAGCCACATCGCGCATGGATTTATCATAAATCACCTCACTGGTCTCTGCCAAAAGCTGAGTGGTCACACTATCGGTGACATCGTTCATATCGCCAAGCAATATAATCGGATGACGGGTATGGTACAGCTTATCTATCATAAACAGTCTGAGTGCAGCGGCTTCTGCAGCACGCATATACAGGCTTCTCAATTTTGCCCGTACCCTGACCATAGGATCATCATAATCCTCTAAACGATTGCCCTCTTCATCACGTAAATATTGTGGACGTTTGCTTTTCAGATGTGCGGTAATGACCGTAATGGGTTGACCGAAGACATCAAGGGTTACAACCAAGGGCTGACGGTTAAAGGCCTTATATAATCCTTGATCCGGGATATCGACCACCGCTAATGGATTAAAGTCTGTCAGTAGCTGCCAATCAATCACCTTAAACTTTGAAATAATACCCACAGCTGGCGTACCTTGAGCACCTTTGCCCGCTGTCCATTTACTAGAGGCATCATTACTTGCCATAGGTGCTAATACTTGAGCATGTTCAAACCCTAGACGTCCGGCTAAGTCTTGCAATGCTTTTTCATCCCACACTTCTTGAAATGCGAAAACATCTGCCTTAGCGTGCTTTAACAACTCTTGTAAACCTGCCAGCTTCTTTTGATAGACCTCATCGGTATAAGGGTCCATATTGTTATATACCACTCGATTAGGCAGTGCTAAATTCAAAAGATTGCTAGTGGCGATATAAAAAGTTTTATCTTGATTATTCTTATTGTGATAAGCCATTATTTATCCTTAGTGTCTGGTTAAGCGACTGGCTCTGTCTAGCCAGGTAAATCAATCGTCAGTCTCATTTTATTATAATAACGGTCTCTGAGTCTTTTTCCATGCAATTAGATACTGTATCACTCTTTGCGCAATGATATTATTTTCGCATACATGGTATTTAGAACCGTAAAAAAGGAGTGCTCATTTGATGAGCACTCCTTCTTGATTGGTTGATCAACTTCTCGGTCTTGGTAAGCAACTAGATTAAAGCTATTTATAAAAAACTTAACAAAAGCTTCTTACTAATTATTAGCGGCTAACACGTTGCCAAGCATCATGCGCTGCAGGACGTGCATCTGCCCACGTTAAGCGAGAATCACCTTTTACTTGCTCCCAAGAATGCTTCAAATCTGCTTCATAGTCTTCAAAGCGTGCGCCTTCTGGATAACGGTGACGATTTGCATAGCCAACCGCATAAGCCGGATGATAATCACGGTCAAAATCATGATCGGCTTTAAAATATTCAGCATTGGCATATTGAGCACGCCAGTATTCTTCTTCATGCGTTGGGTTTAACGCTTCAGCTGAAGCATGACCTGCACCGCCGCCAACGATAGCACCCACTGCACCGCCAATTAGAGTACCTAATGGTCCAGCCATTGAGCCAATCGCTGCACCTGCTGCTGCACCGCCTAAACCGACGGCCGTCGTACCGATAGGATGCGAGCCTGGGTTACCAGTGATGGGGTCAGCATTTAAATCATCTCTGGTCTCCTTCGACATCTCTTTAACAACTTTGCCATCGATGTGGTCACGATTACTCATAATGTCATCCTTCTACTATTTATAATAATGTATTTATTATGTTATGAATGAATAAAAAGCATCTAAAGTCGGATGCTTTTTGCTAGCTTCATTTTTAGTATATAGGCTGTGCTTACGAGAGTAATAGTGGACAGATGTAAAGCATATGATTTGATTTATAGGATTAGGTAACGCTTTGTATCATCAATTGGTTTATCCATCTAAAGCTTATCTTTTAGCTATAAACTGACTTTATTAATTCAATGTCTTTTTAATAGCTGTATGCCATTTTTCTAAATGCTGCTCTCGATCCGATTGAGACATACTTGGTTCAAATGCCTTATCCAGTCGCCAAGAGTCGTTGATGGTGCTCTCATCATACAGTCCACTTTTTATACCTGCCAACAATGCCACGCCTTTGGCAGTAATCTCTGTATCTTGCGGACGCAGTACCGGTACACCCAACAAATCTGCCTGAAACTGCATCAATAGATTGTTATTTGATGCACCGCCATCGACTCTTAACTCAGTTAATGGCGTAGGGCTATCCTTTTGCATCGCACCCAACACATCATAAACCTGAAACGCTATCGACTCTAATGCTGCGCGAGCAATATGCGCTTTAGTGGTGCCGCGCGTCATACCAGAGATACTCGCAGTGATGTCTGAGCGCCAGTACGGGGCAGCAAGTCCAGTAAATGCAGGCACTAATACCACGCCCTCGCTGTCCTCTACCTGATTGGCAAGTGCTTCAATATCTTCTGTTTTTTGAATGATACCCAAATTATCACGCAGCCATTGCACGATTGCACCTGCCATAAACACACTACCCTCTAACGCATAGGTGACTTCGCGCTTACTTGGCACTAGCATGCGTTTTCCTGACTCAACCAGTTTAGATAATGACGGATGCTCAATAGGATTATTGATAGGTTGAGCTGAGCCCAGACGGCGCTGCCAACCAACTGTGGTTAATAAATGATGCTGACTTAACTGAACCTCTGAGCCGATGTTCATCAGCATAAAACAGCCGGTGCCATAGGTGTTTTTTGCCATCCCCTCTGACACACAACCTTGCCCAAACATAGCGGCTTGCTGATCACCCAATACCGCATGAATAGGAATCTGTTTAGCAAACAGTCCTTTTCTGGTCTTGCCAAATTCGCCATCAGAGGGCAGCACTTTTGGCAGTATTTGCTTGGGTATCTCGAATTTATTTAATAAGTTAGCTGACCATTCAAGTTTATTAATATCATATATCAAGGTACGCGAAGCGTTAGTGATATCAATCACATGCTCACCGCCAGTTAAGTTATACATGAGCCAACTATCAATTGTACCTACTGAGACCTCCCCGCGCTGAGCACGGCTACGCAGTTCGGGATGGTTTTCAAGCATCCAAACGATTTTACTGGCACTAAAATAAGGATCCAGACGCAAACCAGTAATCGACTGTACACGCTCTTGCATACTGATATTAGAATCATCTAGCTGCTGTTTTTGTAGATTCTGGCACCACTTATCAGAGCGTCTATCTTGCCAAATAATCGCTGGCGCTAGCGGTTTACCGGTTTTCTTATCCCAAATAACAATGGACTCACGTTGATTGGTAATCGCAATGCTTGATATTTCAATCGCCAACAACCCAGCACGGTTAATCGCATCATGTGCGCAACTAAGCTGAGTGTGCCAAATTTGCATGGCATCTTGTTCAACATAACCCGCTTTTGGCGTATTTAATTGGGTCGGCTTTTGGGATATTTGTATGGGGCGCGCTCTATCGTCATAGATAATGGCACGGCTTGAGGTCGTTCCTTGGTCCAATGCTAATACATACCCTGCCATACGCTATCTCCTTATAACCAATAAATAAACCATGAATTAATACAAAACTCTCAAAATCAGATAATAATCGAATAACAAAGCCTATGCTAATAAATCAAAGCTTGAAGTACAGCGACTAAATTGTCCTACAAGAATGCTTGCAGCACTTGATTTAAATAACGCCGACCCAGCTGTGTAGGGGCTATCCAATCTTTATCCTCTACCAATAAGCCTTGGGCTTGCAGCTTATGAATTGTCGGTAATATCTCGCCAACTGCTCGCCCTGTACGCTCGCTATACATACTCAGCGGCACCCCATCGGTTAAGCGTAGCACATTGAGCATAAACTCGCCTACCAGCTCATCAGCTGCGATAAGATTAAAGCCCACTGTCTTAGGGTGATGCCGATAATTCACATAGTCTTTGGGCAATCGGGTCTTACTAAAGCGATAAATGCTCGGGAGCAGCTTATCGTCAGTATCACTTGCTTCAATCATATCCTCTTGCCTATCTAATACAATACCGTCTAATACAATACCATCCAAATTAGTAACTGTGATTTTGCCATGCGCGCCAGCACCAATGGCCAAATAATCACCAAATTGCCAATAGTTAATATTATGACGTGAGCCTTTATCAGAGGCGCCGACCCAAGCCGATACTTCATAATTACGATAGCCAAGCTCTTTTAATAGCGCACTGCCCTGCTCTTCAATGTCTGCCAGATTATCATCATCGGGCAACACAGGCGTATTCCTATAAAACACGGTATTGGGTTCAATCGTTAGCTGATACCAAGAAATATGCGTCGCCCCTGCCTGATGCGCAAGCGTTATATCTTGCAGCGCCTCCTCTACCGATTGATTAGGTAGACCATGCATTAGGTCAATATTAATCCGCTTAAAACCTGCTTTAATGGCCGCTTTAGTCGCTGACATCGCCTGATTAGCATTATGAATACGTCCCAATGCTTTTAGCTTCTCATCAGAGAAGCTTTGCACCCCAATAGACAGCCGATTAATCCCAACGTCTAGATACTCCTCAAAGGGAGCATACTCTAAAGTCCCCGGATTTGCCTCCATGGTCACTTCAATATCATCCGCTAACGGTAGTACCTTTTTTAAATGAGCAAACAGGCGCTTATATTGCTGTATCGGCAATAAAGAAGGCGTACCCCCACCAATGAAAATAGAGCTTATCTCACGCTGCTGAATGAAGGGCAGCTGGGCATCAATATCTTTGATTAAGGCATCGACATATTCAGCAAAATAATCAATTGTCGGCTCGCTATTATTATAGATGCCAGCAGAATCAGCCACCGGCAGAGTATGTGAATTAAAATCACAATACGGGCATTTTTTGACACACCATGGAATATGGATATAGAGAGCCAGAGGGATATGGGCTGAATCAATCAAAGAGGACATAAAGATAGGTCTTATACTCGCAGGCAGATAATGTTATAGTCACGCCTTTATTTTTGTTGAATAAAATCTCAAAATATAGCCAGAAATATAGGGCACACTTATTATACGTGCTCATTGCTTAGATGATAGATTTTTTAACGTTTCACTAGCATTTATGTAAGATGAATTTTATAAATTTGTCACCCACTTTGTGTAAAATAGCTTTTGTCATTTTTTATAATAAGGCTATCGCATCCTAAAAAAGTCTATAAAAAGCGATATTAGCAATAGATTAATCTTCTGTTATTTAAAATGATAACGCCGTTTTAGCGTCATCAATAACCTGCCTATAGGCAGGTTATTTTGCTTATTATTTAGAAGTTTGCTTATGCTCCCAAATCTTTCATTTACTGACTTCAAGCAGCACAGCGTACGTCTTGGCACGTTAGTATTACCCATATTAATTACTCAGTTTTGCCAAGCAGCTTTGGGCGTGGTCGATGCCATCATGGCAGGTAGCGTATCGGCATTAGACTTAGCGGCAGTGTCTATCGGCTCCGGTATCTGGCTGCCGTTATTCTTGTTAGCGACGGGTATTTTGATTGCTACCACACCGCTTATTGGCGAGAAAATAGGTCAGAAAGCACCGCATCATGTCCCGCATATTACTCAGCAATCGTTGTGGGCGGCATTGGGTATCGGGCTAATTGGCCTTATCGTGGTGTCACTAACGCCCAATATTTTAGGAATGATGGGCGTTCCCGATAACATTCAACCTAAAGCTGGTCAATACTTACGTTTTGTGGCTTGGGGCTTTCCTGCCATTGCTTGCTATGCGGTACTGCGCAGCTACTGTGAAGCGTTAGGTCGACCAGAGCCGGTCACCATTATTAGTATCATCGGTTTACTGATTAACATCCCCATTAACTATATTTTTATTCATGGTTTATTTGGTCTGCCAGAATTGGGCGGCGCCGGTTGTGGCCTTGCGACGGCTTGTGTACTGTGGTCGAATGTTATTTTACTGGCCATTTATTTGTACTTCTCAAAGCATCAGTCTTTTAATGAAACGCGGTTTTTCTATAACTTTGCTCGCCCTAATCGCCAACAAATTGGTAAGCTATTTAAATTAGGCGTGCCCATTGGTATCTCGATTTTCTTTGAGGCCAGTTTGTTTAGTTTGGCATCTATTGTGATTAGTCCACTCGGTGAAATTGCAGTGGCATCGCATCAGGTGGCCTTAGCGGTTACCTCACAGCTGTTCATGATTCCGATGTCGGTTGCAATGGCTCTCACAATTATGGTATCTAATCGCTATGGCGAGCAAAATTGGCTTGCATTACAACAAGTTCAGCGTACGGGGCTTATCTGGACAGTGGCGATTGCCTTATGTAGTATGCTTGGCGTTTGGCTATTCCGTGAAAACTTAGCAGAAGCGTTTACAGATAATCCCGCGGTCAAGGCACAAGCTATGTTCTTACTGTTATTTGCCATTGCCTATCAGTTAGTAGATGGCTGGCAGGTAAATATCGCTGGTATTTTACGCGGTATGCAAGACACGCAAGTGCCAATGTGGATTACCCTGTTCTGTTATTGGTTGGTTGCCTTGCCATTAGGCACTTATCTTGTAAGATTTACCGATACTGGCGCAAAAGGCTTTTGGATTGCACTGGTTACCGGCTTGACCTTGTCCTCTATTTTGCTGACACTACGCTTAAATTATCGACAACGTCAGGTACTTGATATTAAAAGTCAGCGATAGCAATAGCGCTTACACACTTAAATAAGCTACTTATATAGCAACCATTAACGGACTTACAATCCGATTAACAGTGCGCTTTGATATTTAATTGACATTTACACTGAAAAGCATCATTTGTGACTCATCAGATGCGATAAAATTTGTTACAATATACTGAATATTATAATAATACCCTTTATAGGCAATCGTATGGACATTGATAAAATACGTACGCTCATTGAGCTAATGGAAGAAAAGGACCTCGTCAATATCGAGGTCAAGACGGGTGACGACAGTGTTAGCCTAACGCGCCATTACAATACCCCACTGCCGCCAATGGTAGCAGCGAATCCCGCTTATATGACAGAGCCTGCAGCAGAAGCTGTACATCCTGGTAGTGTTGAAACCTCACCAATGGTTGGCGTATTCTATGCAGCACCAAGCCCAAATGACCCGCCATTTGTGGCACCTGGTCAAAAGGTTCAAGCGGGTGATACCTTAGGTATTATCGAGGCGATGAAAATCATGAACCCATTAGAAGCGACTCAAAGTGGCATTATCGATGCTATTTTGGTTGAGAATGGCGATGTTGTTCAGTTTGGACAACCTGTTATCCGTTATAGAAGCTAAAATATAGGCACCTTGATGATAAAAAAACTGCTTATCGCCAATCGCGGCGAAATTGCTCTACGCATCGTGCGTGCCTGCAAGCAGCTCGGCATCAAAACTGTTGGCGTCTACTCGACTGCCGATGAAGACCTTATGCATCTGCGCTTTGTAGATGAGGCCATTTGTATTGGCAAACCCAATGCCAATCAAAGCTATCTCAATACAGGCGCTATTATTACCGCTGCTGAAATTACAGGTAGTGACGCTATTCATCCAGGCTATGGCTTTTTATCCGAAAACGCTGAATTCGCTGAAAATATTGAAGAAGCAGGGATTACCTTTGTCGGCCCACACCCCGATCATATTCGTTTAATGGGTAATAAAGTCTCTGCCATTAATGCCATGAAGCAAGCCGGCGTGCCAACTGTTCCCGGTTCAATCGGTACTGTCACTTTGAATAATGCTGAAGAACAGGCCAAAAATATCGGCTTTCCGCTATTGATTAAAGCCGCCGCCGGTGGTGGTGGCCGTGGTATGCGTATTGTTGAGCGTTTTGATCAGCTCAACGAGCAAGTACAAGCCGCCAAGCAAGAAGCAGAGCTTTGGTTTGGGGATGACAGCGTTTATATGGAGCGCTATTTACAAAACCCGCGCCATATCGAGGTACAAATTTTAGGCGATGGTAATGGCAATGCAATCCACTTATATGACCGCGACTGCTCGTTACAGCGTCGTCATCAAAAGGTATTAGAAGAAGCGCCTGCCGCTGATATTCCTGATGACATTCGTGAACCTATCCTGCAAGCCTGCGTACAAGCGTCTGAGCGTATTGGCTACCGTGGTGCTGGCACGTTTGAATTCTTATTTGAAGATGGCGAGTTTTTCTTTATTGAAATGAATACCCGTGTTCAAGTAGAGCATCCGGTAACTGAAATGGTGACCGGTATTGATGTGGTGGTAGAGCAGTTAAAGATTGCGGCCGGTTATGGTCTGTCTTATCGCCAAAATGAAATCAGTGTGCATGGTCACGCGATTGAATGCCGTATTAATGCTGAAGACCCACAAACCTTTGCACCCTCACCGGGTAAAGTAACTCAATATTTTATTCCTAGTGGCTCTGGCGTGCGTTTTGACTCTCATCTCTACCCTGGTTATGAAATTCCCTCATACTATGATTCGTTAATTGGTAAGCTTATCTGCCACGGTCAAACACGTGAACAGGCTATTGCGAAGACCTTACAAGCGTTAGATGAGCTAATTATCGCCGGTATCAAGACCAATATCCCACTGCATAGAGATTTGATTTTAAAAGATCCTAAATTTGTGGCACAGGCGCAAAATATCCACTATTTAGAGAATTCTTTATTACCGCCTAAAATCAAATCAAAGTAGCATAGGATAATATCAGTTTTAATTATTTATAGTCATAGCCAGACTAAAGAGTTACGGTGTTAACCTCGCTTAGCCTACTACAGTAGTACTTGCACTCGGTTGCCTTGTACCTCTTTATCTGGCTTCGACTATAGTTATAAAACCAAGCCAATAAAAAAGCAGAAGTAAATTTACTTCTGCTTTTTTATTGGACAAACAGTCTGGTTAGACTTCTATCTAAGATCTAAACAACTACTTACTTAGATAGATCACGGCCACGGCTTGCCTCAATTGACAAACGTAACCCATTTAGCCGAATAAAGCCTTCTGCGTCCTTTTGATCATAAGCACCCGCATCATCTTCAAAAGTCGCAATTTTCTCATCAAATAATGAGTAAGGTGATTTACGGCCAACCACGCTCACGTTACCTTTGTATAGCTTAACGCGAACAGTACCCGTCACATACTCTTGTGATTTGTCGATTAGTGCTTGCAGCATTTGACGCTCTGGGCTGAACCAATAACCGTTATAGATGATTTTTGCATAACGAGGCATCAATTCATCTTTTAGGTGAGCCGCTTCACGGTCAAGAGTTAAAGACTCAATACCGCGGTGTGCTTTTAGCATAATGGTACCTGCTGGCGTTTCATAACAGCCACGAGATTTCATACCAACGTAACGATTTTCAACGATATCTAGACGGCCGATACCATGTTTACCGCCAAGTTCATTCAGCTTAATCATCACTTCATATGGCTCTAGTTTTTCGCCATCGATAGCGACAATGTCACCTTTTTCGTATTCAAGCTCAATATACTCAGGGGTATCTGGTGCTTCTTCTGGGCTAACTGACCAGCGCCACATATCATCTTCAGCTTCTGCATATGGATCTTCTAAGATATCACCCTCATAAGATATGTGCAGTAAGTTGGCATCCATTGAGTAAGGTGATTTCTTCTTATTGGCAGAAAAATCGATTGAAATGTTATGCTCTTTGGCATAAGCCATTAAGCTTTCACGGCTTGATAAATCCCACTCACGCCAAGGCGCGATGGTTTTAACCTCTGGCGCTAGGGCAATAGCACCTAATTCAAATCTAACTTGGTCGTTACCTTTACCTGTTGCGCCGTGGCTGATAGCATCAGCGTTATGCTCTTTGGCGATTTCAACCAAGCGTTTGGCGATTAAAGGACGTGCGATAGAAGTACCAAGTAAGTACTCGCCTTCATAAATAGCGTTAGCGCGGAACATTGGGAATACATAATCACGGGCAAATTCTGCACGCAAATCTTCAATATGAATATGTTTGATACCCATCGCTTCTGCTTTAGCGCGGGCAGGCTCTACTTCTTCACCTTGACCAATGTCTGCCGTAAAAGTAATAACTTCAGCGTCATAAGTGTCTTGTAGCCATTTCGCAATAATCGAGGTATCAAGACCGCCTGAATATGCCAGAACGATTTTATTGATATTCTCTTTATTATCTATCGACATAGTGCATCCTTTAATAATATTTAAATTAACGACCCATAAAATAAAACTTAATAGTATCTGCGTGCGATATTAATAAGCCAAACCTCGTATGTCAGTCATACGAATAACTCAATGTATTCAATATTTCAGTTTACACTATTTGAACCCCTAACAAAAGCAAGCCCTCATGCAAATATGTGTTAAATCAGGCAAGAAAACTAGGTGGCTCAGTCATGACAACAGCCGAATTAAGCGCAAAACCTGTTATCATTACCCTATTTGATTTTTATCTATCCACGGCAGAATATATTGCCTAATAGACCGTAAATTTAGCAACACTTATGTGTGAGCGCTATCCCATTCACCCACTTTACAAACTTATGGAATAACGGCTGATTATGATGAGCAATACCCAAACGCTAACCACCGAAAATAATACTGAACTTACAGAGATTACCATCGCCCGTCCTGATGACTGGCACATTCATCTACGTGATGGCGCATCACTGCAGACCACAGTACCACACGCTGCGCAAAGCTTTAACCGTGTTATGTGTATGCCAAACCTTGTACCGCCCGTTAAAAATATTGACGATGCACGTGCGTACCGTGACCGTATCCTACAAGCACTAGAGCAGTCGGACATAAAAGATGCGTTCAAGCAAAGCTTTGAGCCACGTATGACACTTTATTTAACCGATCAAACAACCGCGAATGATATTAAAGCAGCGGCTGAGTCTGGTATCGTGCAGGCAGTTAAGCTCTACCCTGCTGGCGCCACGACTAATTCGGCAGATGGCGTGACCGACTTAGGTGGCCGTAGCCATGTCTTTGAAGCGATGCAGCAATATGGTATGCCGTTATTGATTCATGGCGAAGTGACCGACTCGCACGTCGATATCTTCGACCGTGAAAAGCAGTTTATTGACCAAGTATTAAGCAATATGGTCAAACGCTTCCCAGAGCTAAAACTGGTGGTTGAGCATATCACCACAGGCGATGCTGCTGACTTTGTACTTGAACAGAATGAATTGGTTGCCGCGACAATTACGCCGCAGCATTTACTGTTTAACCGTAACGATTTATTGGTAGGGGGTATTAAGCCGCACTTTTACTGCTTACCAATCTTAAAGCGTCAACAGCACCAAAAAGTGCTGCTTGATGTGGCGACCAGTGGCAATCCTAAATTCTTCTTGGGCACTGACTCTGCACCGCATGCCACTCATGCCAAAGAAAATGCCTGCGGCTGCGCAGGCTGCTATTCCGCTTCTATCGCCCTGCCCTTATATGCGACTGCTTTTGATAGCGTTGGTAAGATTGATAGACTAGAGGGCTTCGCGAGCCAGTTTGGTGCACAGTTCTATGGCTTACCAACCAATGAGTCGACCATTACCTTGGTTAACAAGCCGATAACTATCCCAAATAGCTATGCGTATATGGATGAACAAAGCTTAACACCGCTTATGGCAGGTGACAGCCTACCTTGGTCGATTAAAGATTAATAACGCTATATTTATTGATGATAAGGCCTAACACTATAGACTAGATCGAATACGTTTAAAATTTGCTCTGGTCTGCTTAACCTAAATACTGTATTTGTATTAAGATTAATACAGTTAGGTAGATATAGTCAGAGACGTCTAAAATAGTTACAAGACAACCGAGCGCAAGTACGGCAAATGTTGGCTTAACTTGGTTAATAGCGTAACCCTTTAGTAGTCTTCTGACTAACTCTTCCTCTACTTTTTACTATTAATTCCTCTACTTTAAATGTGACTTGTGCTCTATGACTCAAAACAATTTAACCGATAACCAACCTCTCTCAACCTCACTAGATAATGAGGAACAGCAGCCGCCTAAATTAGCGGATCGCTTTCGTAAATTCTTACCGGTAGTGGTGGATGTCGAGACCGCTGGCTTTAATGCTGCAACAGACGCCCTACTAGAGATTGCCTGTATTCCCATCTTAATGGACGACAATGGCAAATTCTATCAAGGTGAGCCACTGAATGCTCATATAGAACCGTTTGAAGGTGCTAACTTAGAGCAGCGCGCGCTCGACTTTACTGGAATTGATCCCAATAATCCTATGCGTAAGGCCATTGCTGAAGAAGAAAAATCAGCCTTACGTCGTATCTTTAAAGAGCTAAAAGCGGTTCGTAAAGAAAACGAATGCCGCCAATGTATCTTAATTGGGCATAATGCGCATTTCGATCTATCGTTCTTAAATGCAGCGATTGAGCGTACCAATAGCAAAAATCATAACCCGTTCCATCAGTTCTCAGTATTAGATACCGTAAGCTTTTCAGCGCTTGCCTTTGGTCAGACAGTATTAGCTCGGGCTTGTAGAGCAGCGGGTATCGAGTTTGACGGCTCTGAGGCTCACTCAGCACTGTATGACACTCAAAAAACGGCAGAACTTTTTTGCAAAATTTTAAATCATTACTCGATGATGCCCATCAACTTACCTGAAGACAACATAATTGTAGAGCAATCAAGCGTAGAGTTAAGTGACAAAGATGATAGTTAAGCTGATTGTGATTGATTCGATTCCATAACTGTCATATATAGGCAGCGTCAGTAAGCGCTGCCGTGATATCGCTTTATTTTAAGGCGATTACAGTTAAAGGAATAACTATGCAATCTACTCAACTCATTTGGGTAACCATATTTGGCTATATGGCCTTAGCACTATCGATGACACTCATTACCAGCTTATGGATTAGGTATCACTTACGGCGCCCAATCATCTATCCACACTGTCTGTTGACAGATAAGCCGCTAAATAGCATCTACTGCTTATTATCAGATAAACCCATCAAATAATTATATTAATTTGAACAAAAGTCTTGACACATCAATTTAATATGAGTAATATACGCGCCACTTCAACATTAACGGTGAAAGCGGTTGAAGTGGTCTGTGTCCCGTTCGTCTAGAGGCCTAGGACCCCGCCCTTTCACGGCGGTAACAGGGGTTCGAATCCCCTACGGGATACCACTATTTTGTGATATCTAAATGAGCATTATCCGGTTGATAACTGCTTGCGAAAAAGCCAAACTCTTTGAGTTTGGCTTTTTTTATGTTTGTATTTTTTATGATAAATACCAAAATAATCATAATAAACGGTGTCAGCGTAATTTTCTTATATTTTTAAAGAAAAGTGTTGACACTTAAGACTAATATCTCTAATATACGCACCACTTCGGCATTAACGGTGAAAGCGGTCGAAGTGGTCTGTGTCCCGTTCGTCTAGAGGCCTAGGACCCCGCCCTTTCACGGCGGTAACAGGGGTTCGAATCCCCTACGGGATACCACTATTTTGTGTTATCTAAGTAAGCATTATCCGGTTGATAATTGTTTACGAAAAAGCCAAACTCTTTGAGTTTGGCTTTTTTTATGTCTGTAATGTTAGTAACCCGTAACACTGCTTGTTTATAACCTTATCTTAGCTCAAGCAATTTAATTGATGCTAATCTATTAGCGGCTGGCTAAAATTGCTGCTATCAA
Organism: Psychrobacter sp. CX14; assembly: GCF_057396205.2. NCBI lineage: Bacteria > Pseudomonadati > Pseudomonadota > Gammaproteobacteria > Moraxellales > Moraxellaceae > Psychrobacter > Psychrobacter sp. CX14. The sequence goes on from NZ_CM183187.1 coordinate 2,313,316, forward strand.
AGATAAGTCTTCAGCATACGTCAGTTTTATATTCTGATTATTGCCTTGCACCATCTCAATGGGATAACCCATCATTTCAAACGCGCTGGCCTCATCGGTAATCATGAGTCCTTTTTCAGCGACTTGCTGCAATATCTCACGCAGCTTACCTGCTTTGAATACTTGCGGCGTTTGTGCTTGCCACAACTGGCTACGGTCAATGGTAAACTCAATACGAGCGTCTGCGTCTACCTTCTTGAGGGTATCCGCCACTGGTACGCCTAATATCGCACCGTATTCCGATTGCTGTGCAGTATTAATGACTGCATCAATATGCTGCTGTAACACGCAAGGTCGCGCAGCATCGTGAATCAGTATTAAGTCATCAGACTTAGCACCAGACTTTATAATCGCTTCAACACCGGCTTGTACCGATTGCCAACGCTCAGCACCGCCTTCAACAAATATAACAGGTACTGCAAAATCTAATGTATCGGCTAAAGTGTCATCTGCTGCAATTACCAAGTGCAAATCATTAATCACATTACTGGTGCTTAATGCAGCCACGCTTTGCTCCAAAATCGTCTTGCCTTGAACTTGAGTGTACTGCTTAGGCTGACTAGACCCAAAACGGCTACCCTTACCGGCAGCGACGATTAGTGCATACACTTGAGGCTTAGACATAGGCTTATCACTATACCTTCTAAGCGTATCTGCGGATAAATCAGCGTTGTCAGAATTAGCGTGAAAGTCGGATTGATTGCGATGAGTCACAGGCGATTACCTAAGCGATAGATTATGAGAAGGAAGAAGGCTGCAAAATAGATGGCAAGGAAGTATCTTAGAATCTTGCTTCAAACTGGCTAAGAGATAGGTATGCTTATTGAGCTTAAGGACAGTAAACTAAGGTATGCTCTCAACCGCATCTTCAGGGTTGATCGGTTCAGCAGGCTGACTGGTATGAGTCACCGGTGCCGTTGATAATTGCACAAAAGTCTCGCCAGATTTAATCAAGCCCAAATCTAATCTTGCGTGTTCTTCGACCGCTTCTAAGCCATTTTTTAAGTCATTCACATCGGCGCGTAATATTTTATTATCGGCCGCTTTTTGATCATTTAACTGCTGCTGCACGTCAATTTCTTCGTGAAGCTTTTCTATACCTGCCCGCCCGCTTGGAGCTAGCCAATACTGATATTGCAGACCGATTAATATAGCAACTGCAATGAGAAATAACATGAATTGGCTGAAATATTTCATAGGGTGACTTATGCTATTGTAAATGAGGTACTAATAGGGATATGCGAGCCGATTAAATGCTTTTATTAATTTTAAAACAGGCATTCAATCTTATGCATTATATAAGGTATCACTGATTATAAGAATAGAGAATCATAAAAAACCACGTCATAGTGGTCAATATAGATCGAGCGACAATATGCCGCTCAATCTATGATTACAAATGATATTACTCATTGAAAAGCTCAATTAACCACGTAAGCCGATGAACTCTTCTGCACCGCGGTAGCTTGCATGTACTTGCTGCTCAATGCGTAGTAATTGGTTGTACTTAGCAACACGGTCAGAGCGGCATAGTGAACCAGTTTTAATTTGACCGGCAGCAGTACCAACGGCTAAGTCAGCAATGGTGCTGTCTTCAGTTTCACCAGAACGGTGTGAGATAATGGTTGCATAGCCATTCTTCTTAGCCAAGTAAATCGCATCTAGTGTTTCAGATAGCGTACCGATTTGGTTGAACTTAATTAAGATAGCGTTGGCAATTTTTTTATCAATACCTTCTTGCAATATAGCTGGGTTGGTTACGAATAAATCATCACCTACCAACTGTACTTTATTACCAAGCTTGCCCGTCAAATATGCCCAACCATCCCAATCAGATTCATCTAAACCATCTTCGATAGAGATAATTGGATATTGCTCGGTTAATTTAACTAAGTAGTCAGAAAAACCTTGACTATCGAAAGCTTTGTTGCCCTCGCCTGCCAAAATATACTGACCATTTTTGTAAAATTCACTCGCCGCACAGTCAAGCGCTAAATGGATGTCTTTACCTGCTTTATAACCAGTTTTCTCAATCGCTTGCATGATAACGGTAATGGCTTCTTCGTTGCTGCGTAAGTTAGGCGCAAAACCACCTTCGTCACCTACAGCTGTATTCAAGCCTTGTGATTTTAAAACAGACTTTAAGCTGTGGAAAATCTCAACGCCTGCACGTAATGCCTCAGAGAAGCTACTAAAGCCCGTTGGCTCAATCATAAACTCTTGAATATCAACGGTGTTATCTGCGTGCTCACCACCGTTTAGGATGTTCATCATTGGTACTGGCATAGTCAAAGACGTTTGATTGCGCAGATTAGCGATGTACTGATGTAGTGGAATTTTTTGAGTTTGCGCAGCAGCTTTTGCGGTTGCTAACGACACAGCAAGCATGGCGTTTGCACCTAGATTGTCTTTGTTTTCAGTACCGTCCAGCTCAATAAGTTTGTTATCAATGCCTTGCTGATCAGTCGCATCACTTTCGATAAGCGCGCTTCTGATTTGGCTGTTTACATTAGCAACGGCTTTTTTCACGCCTTTTCCTAAATAGCGCGACTTATCGCCATCACGTAGCTCTAATGCTTCGCGTGAGCCTGTAGAGGCACCGCTAGGTGCCGCTGCACGACCCATAGAGCCATCCGCTAGAATGACATCTGCTTCGATGGTTGGGTTGCCACGAGAATCAAGAATTTCACGAGCGCGGATATCTTGAATTTCAGTTGCGTTATTAATATTTTCTGCGTACATAGCGTCTACAAGCCTCTTTGATTGAGAATTAAAAATAAGATTAAACGTTGTATTTATATGTGCCAGTGCGTTATGCGTAAGCGCTGTCTATATTGAGTCTATAGCGCTATAACTTCTGGTTAGACAATAACCACTTATAATAAGAGTTAATCACATAATAAAAGCTGCTTACACTCTAAAATGTAGAGCAAAATGCCAATTTAGAGCACACCCTAAAAATGGCTAAAAGTGTCAAAACAATGTCAAATTCAGCATGCGCATAATCATAGCATAAATCCGCAAATTCTTGGATGAAAAGCGGTGGTATAGTTTGCGCTATTATACTTTATATCGGGTTAAACGTAATGCATTCATTAACACAGAAATTGAGCTTAATGCCATCGCTGCCGCTGCTATCATTGGGTTTAACAGACCAAATGCCGCAAGTGGAATGCCCAAACAGTTATAAATAAACGCAAAAAATAGGTTTTGTTTGATATTACGCACCGTCGCACGGGCAATATCCACCCCTGAATGCACTTGCATAATAGAATCGCCCATCAAACGTGCAGACGCACTGTGTTTGGCAACCTCTGTGCCATCAAGCATGGCGAAGCTGGCATAAGCGGTCGCCATAGCCGGTGCATCGTTTACCCCGTCGCCGACCATCGCTACTTTATGGCCAATCGCCTGATGCGCCTCAATCCACTGCGCTTTATCACGTGGCTTTAAATGACCATGCGCAGTCGCTAAGCCTAGCTCATCAGCAACATGAGCCACCACAGACGGTTTATCGCCACTAAGTAGCACAACCTCCAGCCCATCGTCTTTTAATGCTTGAACTGCTTGTGGACTTTGCTCTTTTAACTCGTCCGCCAGTGCAAACATACCCAAAGCAACACCGTCCACACTCACAGCAATGGTACTAGCTATTTGCCACGCTTTTGGCAGCATTTTGGGTAACGTCAGTCCCGTAAATTCAGCCGTACCGACTTTAACTTCTCCAAACCCTGCAATATGAGCCTTAACCCCCATACCGGCGATCACATCGACATCACTCGCCTCTAATAACGGTAAACCTCTTTCATTAGCTGAGCGCACCACCGCAGTCGCCAGCGGATGACTGGCATGCGACTCCACACTGGCAGCCAGTTGTAACACATCATCACTGCTAATGGTTTTATTGACCATCACTTGATCCACAATATACGGTTTACCCTTGGTCAAAGTACCTGTTTTGTCAAAGACTACCGTGTCAATTCCACCGGCGACCTCTAGACTTTGCGCATCTTTAAACCACACGCCATGACGCGCTGCTACACCCATACCAGCCATAATAGCAGCAGGTGTTGCCAAACCTAGCGCACACGGACAGGCAATAACAAGTACAGAAACTGCATGCAAAATTGCTTTATCGATACCACCAGTTATCCACCAAGTGACACCAAAGGTAATAAGCGCAATGGTAACCACCACCGGTACAAATACTGCAGCGACTTTGTCCGCCAAACGCGCTAAATCCGCTTTACTTCCTTGAGCTTCACTTAAGGCTTTGACCATATCACTCAGCTGCGTCTCATTACCAGTGGCAGTGACTTGGTAATTGAGACTGCCATTATCCACCATGGCACCCGCTAATACTGGGTCGCCTGTTCTTTTCGCAATTGGCACCGACTCCCCAGTTAAATGACTCTCATCACACCAGCCGTCACCGCTGACTACCATACCGTCTGTAGCAATACGCGCACCTTGTTTGGCTCGTAATATATCGCCGCGCTGCACGTCTTTTAGGTTAACCACTTCAATATTATTATCAGAGCCGCTTGCCTCTAGAACCAATCGCTCTACTTGTGTTGGCGTTAACTCTAGCAACATATTGATACTGTTTAGACTATGCTTTTTGGTACGCTGTTCTAGATACTTACCCAGTTTAATAAAGGCAATAATCATCACCCCTGCTTCAAAATAAACCGGCACATGACTGCCATGCTGATTTAAAATATCAGCAGTGGTTAGCGCAAACGTACTAGAGTCAGCGATATTTATGCCGAGGCTGTCTAACCATACAAAGGTAGAATATGCCCAAATCGTGAATGTACCGATAACGACCAGTACATCCATGTTAGCAAGCCCGCCTTTTACCGAGGCCCAAGCACTCTTATAAAATGGCCCTGCGAGTCCAAACTGCACCACAGTGGCTAATATAAACTGTAGCCATAATGGCGGCATCCAGTTCATACCTTGCCCTGTTAACATGCCCGCCATACCTACCAAGAAGGGTATCAAACACAGCCAGATTAGTATTAACCGCCAGTCTATACCCATCTGCTTGGTCTGCGGTATCTCGTTATTACGCATTGGGAATGCTTTAAATCCGGTTTTACTGACCCACTCACTGATTTGGTCCGCATCTGCTTGAGCTGGATCATAAGAGACGTTCAGCGTCTCGCCAGCAAAGCTCACACTGGCAGACTCAATTTCAGGCTTTTTGCTTAGTACTTTTTCAATACGAGTGGCACAAGCCTGACAAGACATCCCCTCAACCTGAAATTGGATCTTAGCCATCTCAGCTTTGGACGTTTGTTCAGGCGTAAGGTTAGATTGATTATTGGGTTTACCGTTAGATTTGGAGGTAGAAATGACATTGGAGTCGGTAGAGTTTGGAGCTGACATAGAGTTACCAGATATTTATGATAAGGTGAAAGAACACGCAGGTTGTAGAGAATCTGATGGCGGATGCACTGATTTTAAAGTGGAGACAGCGTGGCATTGAGTATTTATGTTAAAAAGCCAGCACTAGGCTGGCTTCTTAATGGTCTATAATTATATAGCTATTTATATGAATTTATAAATATAACCTGCCTATATAATATATGATGATAAGCCAATATCTATTTAGCTGTTTGCCACAGTGGCATCAAAGCCAGCATCTTCAATAACTTGAGCAATCTCTTCTGCTGTCACATTGGCCGCATCAAAAGTCACAGTTGCTAAATTATCTTCTAGATTGACATCCACACTTTGAACGCCCTCTAGTGGCGTCACTGCGCTATGGACGCTTTTGACACAACCGCCGCACGTCATTCCTTCGATATTGATAATACGAGTCTCTAAAGCCATGGTTATCTCCTTAATTAATTATTATTGATATAATGTCACTTTATTGAACCCCTAATGCTTACTGATGGGTTATGCCGGATTTACAAGTTATCAGGGTTTTGCGGTGAATCTTCAGGGAATGGCTGAGTCACATAATCTACCATACTCACAGCGGCTTTAAACGCATGCACCGAAGTCTGGGTATCGTCGTAACGCACCACGCCAATGCCCTTCTCATGCTCTAGCTCAACGTCTAAGACCCCATCTATATTTTTTAGGGCAGTCATCACACTATCGAGTCCATTGGCATCATCGATATTATCAAGACTAAAATGCACGATTTGAACACTCATCTACCTACCCCTTTATTTATTCTTAGTTATAAATACGCCAGTCTAATGATCGCCTAGTGCGTATCTAACACTGGGAAACCTTTTACCAGGTCATCAATCTGTTTTAACTGAGCTAAGAAAGGCTCCAGCTGATTCATACGCAGTGCGCAGGGACCATCACACTTAGCCGCATCTGGATTAGGATGCGCTTCCAAGAATAGACCGGCAAGACCTGTCGCCATACCTGCACGTGCTAATGTGGTAATCTGCTCACGGCGACCACCTGCACTGTCACTGCGCTTACCTGGCTCCTGTAGACTGTGCGTCACATCAAAGAACACCGGCACATCCATGCTCTTCATGGTATCAAACCCAAGCATATCTACTACTAGGTTATTGTAACCAAATGAGGTGCCGCGTTCACATAAAATAACCTTGTCATTACCCGCTTCCAAGCATTTATTAATAATATGGCGCATCTCATGCGGCGCTAGAAACTGTGCCTTTTTGATATTAATAATAGCACCTGTCTTGGCCATGGCCTGAACAAGGTCGGTTTGACGACTTAAAAAGGCAGGTAGCTGAATAATATCAGCAACTTCGGCTACCGGCTGCGCCTGATACGGTTCATGCACATCGGTAATAATGGGTACATTAAACTTCTCTTTGATTTGACCCAGCCAATCAACCCCCTTCTCTAATCCAGGGCCACGATACGAATGCAAGCTTGAACGGTTGGCCTTATCAAAGCTGGCTTTAAACACATAGCCAACACCCAAGCGTTCACAAATATCAATGTAGCTTTCGGCAATTTCAAACGCCAACTCTTTTGATTCTAGAACGTTCATACCGCCAAATAAGACAAACGGCTTATCATTGGCAATCTGAAGCTCATTTAGCTGAATCTGAGACTGTGCTTTGGTTAGTTCTGTCATAATGTACTCTTATTATTTATTAAAATGGCAATCTATTATTAATTATGGCGTGTTCTGATTGTAATATATATAGCCGTAAACAAAAAATAAAACAGAGGGCAATGAATCAGTCGCTTTAATACTCTAACAATAAAAAATGTCATAGCCAAAATCATCACAATAAAAAAGAGGTCAGATAATTATCCAACCTCTTTTTATACATGCTTTGTTTTAATAAGTAGCGAATCGTTGGCTACTTACTAATCAACTGACTAGCTAGTCAACTACGAGGCTGAATTATCAATCGCCGCTTTCACAAAGCTTGAGAATAATGGATGACCTTCACGTGGCGAGCTAGTGAACTCTGGGTGGAACTGTACACCAATAAACCAAGGATGATCAGCAATCTCAACTGACTCAACCAAATGCTGCTTAGCTGAATATCCTGAAACTGTCATACCCGCTTCTTGGATTGGCTCAACGTAACGGTTGTTCATCTCATAACGATGGCGGTGACGCTCTTTAATGACTTTAGAGCCGTAAATTTCATGTAGCTTAGTGCCTTCTACAAGCTCTGCTTTTTGGCTACCTAAACGCATGGTACCGCCTAAGTCTGAGTCATCACTACGCAGTTGCAACTCGCCGCGCTCATCAACCCACTCAGTGATTAGACCAATAATAGGCTCTGCCGGTTGACGATTAAACTCTGTAGAGTCTGCTTCTAAGCCCATCACATTGGTGGCATATTCAATCACCGCCAACTGCATACCCAAGCAGATACCTAAATAAGGGACGTTGTTTTCACGAGCATAGGTGATGGCGCGCATCTTACCTAATTTACCGCGCTCACCGAAGCCGCCCGGTACTAAGATACCATCGACTTGTTTTAATGACTCTAGTAACGAATCATCCGTCTCTAACGCTTCGGCATCGATATAGTTAATATCGACATCGGTCTTGTGAGTAATGCCGGCGTGTAATAAGGCTTCGTTAATTGATTTATACGCATCCGGTAATTCAACATATTTGCCCACGATGCCAATTTTTACTTCGCCTGTTGCGTTTAATAAGCCTTCGACCACTTTATCCCAATCTGATAAATCAGCTTCAGGCGCTTCAATACCAAAACGCTCACAGATAATATCGTCTAAATCTTGCTCATAAAGAGTACGTGGAATTTGGTAAATCGTTTCCGCATCTTCACAAGTGATAACCGCACGCTCTTCAACGTTAGTAAATAACGCAATCTTACGGCGATTGTCTTCACCGATTTCATGCTCAGAGCGGCAAATTAGTACGTCTGGCTGTAGACCAATAGAACGCAGCTCTTTTACAGAATGCTGAGTTGGTTTAGTTTTGGTTTCACCAGCGCTTGAGATATAGGGAACCAAGGTTAAATGCATTAGCATGGCTCTATTACGGCCAAGCTCTACTTGCATTTGACGTACCGCTTCCATAAAAGGTAGTGATTCGATATCACCGACTGTACCGCCAATTTCAATAATAGCGATATCATAACCTTCACCACTGGCGTGGATACGGTGCTTAATCTCATCGGTAATATGCGGGATAACTTGTACTGTGCCACCTAAATAGTCACCACGGCGTTCTTTATTTAGAACGGTTTGGTAAATACGGCCACTGGTAAAGTTATTCGACTTACTCATTTTTGAGTGACGTAAAAAGCGCTCATAATACCCTAAGTCTAAATCGGTCTCTGCGCCATCTTCAGTAACAAATACTTCACCATGCTGAAAAGGACTCATCGTGCCTGGATCGACGTTGATATACGGATCCATTTTGGTCATGGTCACTTTAAGCCCACGTGCTTCTAAGATTGCTGCTAATGAAGCAGCAGTAATACCTTTTCCTAGTGAGGACACAACCCCACCGGTCACAAATATAAATTTAGTCATAATTTTTTATCTTAATATGGCAGTCGCCAGTTGGTAAAAAGAGATTTTACTAAATTTGAGTGTAAATTTATAGGGTTGACTTTATATTAAGTCACTATACGCAATGTTTAATAAGTGAAGTTCTTATGATAGGTCATTAAATCAAGAAGAATAAGGTCGATATTTTTTCAGTTGTGAGTTGACTGCTTCAAATCAATAGTAACCATTTTAACAATATGTCAGGAAACTAGGCTATTTAACATCAATATAACATTATTTGACCTATAGACGCTAAGAACAATAAAGCAATAACATTATTTGACCTATAGACGCTAAGAACAATAAAGCAAGCAACCTAATTGAAGAGTTCCATAAAAAAAGCTCATCCCCGAAGGAATGAGCTTTTTAAGAATAATGATCTAATTTAAATTAGAATTTGTATTCTAGACCACCACCAACTGCGAATACTTTGCCGTCGCCATATTTATTGCCATTGGCGTCTGTAATATTGTCAGCATCATTTTGACCGATATAAGCATGAGCAATTATGTTTTTCTGGTAGTAGTATTTACCACCTACAACTACTTGGCTTGAATCAAAATCGTCTACACCATTAAGGTTAGAAGTATTATTGTACTGAGCATACACTGTGGCTGGCTTGCTGAAGTTTGTTAAGCCCATTGAAGCACTTACCACATAGCCTTTTTCTTTTTCATCAGCATCATCGTAATCAGCTTCTTGATACAAAGCACCTAGTGTTACTGGTAAACCAGTGTTAAATTTAGCTAAATCAACAGTCGCTGTACCACGAATGATTTCACCCTTGATGTTAATATCATCATCATACGCAAGACCTAATGTATAACCAGCACCTTGATCAAACATTGCTGAAATACCCCAACCACTTTCGTCATCACCAGTGATATCATCATCATTACCGTACATAGCAGCTACTTCTAAAGGAACACCATCAAATTTAGGTGCTTTCCATACAATAGAGTTTGCGATGCGGCCACTATCTGCCATATTTAAAGCAGCAACTTTTTGCTCATCTTCAAGCTTAGTTGAGCCTAAGTTATCCCAGTAACCTTCATTTACGATAACGTTATTAATGTAATCAGTAGTTGACTGGTTGTTACCGGCACGGAATTCACCAAAAGTATTGTTCTTAATACCTAGATACGTATCACGATTTTTAAAAGATTTATTGTCATCAGCATCTACGTCGATACCGTACTCAAGCTTATAAATGACATCGGTATTAGCGGTCAAAGGCTCTGAACCTTTAAAGCCGATACGTGAACCATTTGAGTTGATCTGTACGCCACTCTCGTCGTAATCAGATTTTTTCACTTCTTCATCAACGTAATCCGCTGTCATAAATATTTTACCGTAAACAGTAGGTGCAGCGTTAGCTGATACAGATAGAGCAGCAATAGCTGATGCTAAAAGTAGTTTTTTCATGGGTGGTTCTCCACTTTACAATTTTAGTTATGGGCTGCCCTAAAAAGCTAACGCCCATTGAATGAATAGTCTGAAAGACTTATAGTTTAAAATTTATAATCTGTATTCAAATCAGATTTGAATGCAGTATGGCAAGGAATTGTTACAGTTCTATTAAACTCTATAAAACAAATTTACTTAATTAGGGTTAAAAAACTGAACTGTTTAAAGTAATTGATATAACACAACAAAGTTAATAGTTCTGTTACATCACTCACCAAATTCATACCTTACGAATAAGGATATCAACTTTGAAATAATTTGCAACATTTATTTAACCAATACCTGTTAAAAAACTATATTCAAAAATTATAATTATCAATAAGTGACTGAATAAAAATACTTTTTACTAATTATAAATAAATTTTATACAACGTATAACTCACCTCTATTTAAGCTTTAATTAAATAAATTTGAATTAAGGAACAAGTATATTATCACTTTTAACCCGAACCTCAACTCTTTTTCCTCAGCTATTTATTTTAAAAGGCTCAAGCATTTAGCTTATAAAACAGTATTTTTCTAAGCCCTTAATAATCAATAAATCATAAAGAGTTGAGAGTGAGGTACTTTTATTTAATTCGCAATGTCAATTATTTGAATCAAGTATTTAATTAGTCTCTAAAAAAAACCCTATCAAAGCTATGTTTGACAGGGGGTTAAGTAGCTATAATCAAATGACTAAATACTTAGAAGCTAATTAAAAGTTAATATAATCGAATAATATTCCTAGGGAAATCGTATTTAAGATCTATTTCTGATGTCAATATAAGCGCTAAACTTTTAATATGCCTAACGTTAACTCTAACCATTCCCATAGCATAGCAATAAATAGGTTACTCAGAGGCTATTAATATAAAGGCAATTAGCATAAAGATTTAAGTTTTAAGCGGGCTTGATGTAATAATGGCTCAGTATAGCCACTTGGCTGCTCACGGCCTTTAAAGATTAAATCTTTAGCGGCTTGGAAAGCAATTGAGTTATCGAAGTTATCCGCCATTGGGATATAGTTCGAGTCGCCTTTATTTTGCTCGTCAACCACTTTCGCCATGCGTTTTAGAGCCTCCATCACTTGCTCTTCGGTTACGACGCCATGATGCAACCAGTTAGCAATGTGCTGACTTGAAATACGTAGCGTTGCTCTGTCTTCCATTAGACCCACGTTATTGATATCTGGCACTTTAGAACAGCCCACACCTTGATCAACCCAGCGTACAACGTAACCTAAGATACCTTGTGCGTTGTTCTCAATCTCTTGGCGCTTCTCTTCTTCCGTCCAGTTGGTATCTTTTGCTAATGGAATCGTTAAGATATCATCAAGGCTTGCACGCTCACGGCCTTTAAAGCTCTCTTGTACGTCTTGTACGTTCACTTGATGGTAGTGAATACTATGTAGCGTTGCACCTGTCGGTGACGGTACCCATGCGGTTGTCGCACCGGCTTTAGGATGGTTAGACTTAGTCTCCACCATCTCTTTCATCTCATCTGGTTTCGCCCACATGCCTTTACCAATTTGAGCACGGCCGATTAGACCAGTTTCAATACCGATATCAACGTTCCACTGCTCATACGCAGGCTGCCACGCTTGTGACTTCATGTCACCTTTACGAACAAAAGGACCGGCGTTCATGCTGGTATGAATCTCATCACCCGTACGGTCTAAGAAACCGGTGTTAATAAAAATAACGCGCTCTTTAGCCTGACGAATCGACTCTTTTAGGTTAATAGTAGTACGGCGCTCTTCATCCATAATACCGATTTTTAGGGTATTTCTTGGTAAGTTTAACGCATCTTCAACCGCAGCAAATAAATCATCAGCGAACTTCACTTCTTCAGGGCCATGCATCTTCGGTTTGACGATATACATTGAGCCTTCACGTGAGTTAGAGCGCTCGTTATTACCCTTGATGTCATTGATGGTCAATAATGGCGTGATTAGCGCATCCATGATACCTTCAAAAATCTCTTCTTGACCGTTACCCAAATCAACTAAGATAGCTGGGTTTTGCATTAAGTGACCCACGTTACGCGTTAACAGTAGCGCACGGCCTGGTAATACAAGCTTACCGCCTTCTGGCGTAGTGTATTCACGATCTGGGTTAAGTTTACGGGTTAGCTTTTTATCGCCTTTATAGAAAGTCTCGGTTAAATCACCATTCATCAAGCCAAACCAGTTACGGTACGCTTCTACTTTCTCTTCTGCATCGACCGCAGCAACTGAGTCTTCGTTATCCTGAATAGCTGTAATCGCTGATTCTAACAGCACATCTTTGATGTTAGCAGGATCATCTTTACCTACTGGATGGCTGGCATCAATCTGAATTTCTACGTGTAGGTTGTTGTTTTTAAGCAAGATACCGGTTGGTTTTGCAGCATCACCCACATAACCTGCGAATTGCGCAGTATTTTTTAGTGCGGTTTTGCTGTCACCTTGAGCGATAACCAATGCACCGTCTTCAACACTAAAGCCAGTCACATCAGTATAGCTGCCTTGCTCTAGACCAAAATGCTCATCTAAGAAGCCTTTGGCATAAGCCACAACTTCAGCACCACGTTTTGGATTGTAGCTGCTGCCTTTGTCTTTGCCATCGTCAGTGTCAATCATATCAGTGCCATATAAGGCATCGTATAAGCTGCCCCAACGCGCATTGGCTGCGTTTAGCGCATAGCGAGCATTACGCACTGGTACAACCAATTGTGGACCTGGGGTCGTTGCAATTTCAGCATCGACGTTTTCTGTCGTTACTTCAAAGTCATCGCCTTCAGGCAATAAGTAACCGATATCTTGTAGGAACTGCTTATATTTAGGATAATCAATCTCACCATCTTTGGCAGGATTGTCTAAATGCCACTGATCGATTTTTGCTTGTAGCTCATCCCGCTTAGCAAGCAGCTCTTTGTTGCGTGGCGTAAATTGCTTAACGATATCTGCGAAGTTTGACCAGTATGCTTCTGACTCTACACCAACGCGAGGTAGCACATCATTTTCAATGAAATTATAAAGTTGACTATCAATAGCAAGGATGCCTTTTTGAACACGATTCTGACCGTTATTAACAGAGTTACTCATACCATTTGATCCTTTATTGGTGAAAGTTATAAATATCAAAAAAGATTTAGACTAAATTTTTATTAGTTATATCTTATTCTATAGTCTTTTTTCGGACTAATATCACTATTTAAAATGACTGATAAACCATGCCTGATTTATCTATCCTCATACTACTATCATTCAACTAAATAAACAAGAAACTGGCATTTCACAAATAAATATTTGGTCTTTAATCACTTGATAATGGGTATTAAAACGATATAAATCAGCGGTCTATAGATTTAGCATGGTAGCCACTGGCAGAGTTTACCTATTTAATTAGTTACAGTTTTCGCTATTTTTATTATTTTAAATCTTTAGTGCCGATGGCCAAACAAGAGGCGAAGTCAGTGGCTGATATTTGATAGAATAATGCCTACTCAATTTATAATCGCCTACTCATTTTATTTTAAAGTTTATGACTCCCTACTCTTTTCTCTTACCCTATACTCAAGACTGACTGTTTATGACTAATTCGATGAATACCACGGCACCTGTCTCTTCTTTTGCAACGTCTTTAACTGACGAGGACGTAAACAACACCGTTCACGCCCCTGCAAAAACAGATATTTCTCATATTTATGAATTTTTAGGTACGCGTACACCAAAATCATGGTTAGAGGCGGCGCAGCAGGACTTACCGACCATTATTCAAGATCATGCCAATTGTGAGAAAAAGGCAGCCGGAACAGCGATGAACCTTATTTTTCGTTATGAGTTCCATCGCGACTTACAGCTAAAACTGGCTCAACTGATTCGTGAAGAGATGTTACACTACGAGCAAGTGGTCGGCATTATGGTAGAACGTGGACAGAAATGGCGTCATTTGCCTGCCAGCCGTTATGCAAAAGGAATGCTTAAACACAAGCGTACCTTTGAGCCTGCTGCTATGATTGATGTATTGATCATTGGTGCCTTTATTGAGGCACGTTCTTGCGAGCGCTTTGCGGCATTAAGTGAAGTGATCGATGATGAACGCCTAGCTAAATATTACCGTTATCTATTAAAATCTGAAAGTCGTCATTACGAGGATTACATTACGCTCGCCCGCTCTCTTGTATCAGATAACCCCAAAGAAAAGCAGGCAAAGGCAGCTTTAGATTATGAAGCGCTGCATCAAGCCACCAATGGTAGTATCAATCATGACGAGAAAACCTTAGATATTGATGCCCGCATTGCCTTTTTTAGGGAAGTTGAGGCGGAGCTGATTACTAGCCCAGATAGTGAGCTTCGTTTCCACAGCGGTCTACCCAGTCTTTAAGCACCCATTTAACAAATAGATGAATTTAGCCAAAATAAAGGGCAGATTAACTCAGTTAATCTGCCCTCTTGTATTCTTATACAACTTGATGCCTTGTTTAAAAGCTACTCAAACTTTTTATTTTAAATCTTCGTTTAGTACTCGAGTTTGCGCGTTATCAACAGTGGCATAACGGTTCTGATCCGTGATTTCATCACTTTGAGGCTGCTCATCTGCTTTTGATACAGTATTGGCATTCACATTACCATCAAATGGCGTTTCGCCTTCTTGATCTCGTCTGTCTGGCTGGCGCGCTGGATTGTCGCCATCATTGACATGTTCAGACTTATAGACATCCTGCTTAAGTGTTTCTGTACCCTTATCATCTTGAGTCTCTGAAGCAACGCGGCGATCCTCAGTTGCAGTCTCTGTATTAACGGCTTCTGTATTCGGGGCTTCTGTCTTAATTGGTGTTTTGGTTAAATGAGGGTCTTTGGTTTGCATGGTTCATCCTTATTATTATTGAGTAAGTTTATTCTTCTAATAAGTATAAAAAGTTTCGTATCACTCTTTTATATAAACGAGTCCTCTATATAAACGAGTCACCTGCCTATGTAGATGAGGAACAATTGTTCAATTGCATTTATTAGTCTTTATCATGGCGACCTAGATCATGAGCATTTAAATCACCCACATTTTTACCTGCTGGCGGTAGACCTGCTTGAGCACGAGGGTCTAAATACACTTCATCAGTTTCTTGTGAATCTTGCTGTTCACCATCAATTTCTGGTTGATGCTTAGTGCCTTCGTAATCGCCTAACTCTTCTCTGCCTTCTTCAGTCCCTTTAGACTGAGCAGCACCTTTATCAATAGAAGGGATATTTTCTTCATGATGCTCACCGCGAGCACGCGCTTTATTCACGTCATCTGCTATAACTTGATCACGAGTGCCTTCTACTTTGATTTCTTTGTTAATCGACATATTATCCCCTCATTATTTATTTTTATAATTGTACTGATATCCCAGTAGCTAATTAATTTTTATGTGCTTAAGACGTTATTCGCCTAACCTTTATTTATGATTTATGCATTATTTATCATTTATCAGTTCGTACATCGTCATCAATAAACGGTGTTTCTTCATCCTTAGATAAATCTTGTGGTGCTTGATTGTCATTTTTTAGATTATCTTTCACTTGATTTGGCTCTACTTCGTTTGCAGCTTGTGTCACTTCCGATTTATTTGCATCGTTATTCATGATGTTTTTCCTTTTATCAATAATATGAACTATCTATAATATGAACTATCTATTGTGGTTCTTTATTAAGGCAGCTAATAAATACTGACCTTTATAAGCTGATTATTATCATATAGACAAAGCATTGCTATAAACTATTGGCAACACGTAGTATTGTGTTTAAAAATGTTGAAAAAAAAGCAACTTTGTAAACAAAGTTGCTCTTCTTTCACTAAAACAGGATAAATAAGCGTTATCAATCAAATATCAGATTGAGGAACACTCTCTTCGATATCTGACACCCCATTTATTTTCTTCAATAAATAATCCTGTGCAATAAACGGCTCTTCGCCTTTTGCAGGTTTTATCTGCTCCCAGCTGCCATCGCCTTTTAATGACCAAGACTGTACGTTGTCTTTTAGATAGCTGATCAGACCATCCTCATAGACACGTTTGAACAGATTACGGTCCTCTACAGGGAATGCAACCTCAACACGGTGGAATAAGTTACGACTCATCCAGTCCGCGCTGCCACAATACAAGCGCTCATCGCCGCCGTTATAGAAATAATAAACACGTGTATGCTCTAAGAAGCGGCCCACAATTGAGCGTACTGTAATGTTCTCAGACAAACCTTTGACTTGCGGACGAATACAGCTCATCGAACGTAAAATCAATTCAATCTTCACGCCTGCCTGCGAGGCATCATATAGCTTATCAATCAAATGGCGCTCGGTTAGCGCGTTACATTTAACGATGATATGGGCTTTTTTACCGGCTTTAGCA
Organism: Psychrobacter sp. CX14; assembly: GCF_057396205.2. NCBI lineage: Bacteria > Pseudomonadati > Pseudomonadota > Gammaproteobacteria > Moraxellales > Moraxellaceae > Psychrobacter > Psychrobacter sp. CX14. The sequence goes on from NZ_CM183187.1 coordinate 2,330,174, forward strand.
TTGGCAATCTCACCATCTATAAATGACATCAACTGAGTGTGTAAGGTAAATGGCGCATGCAATAGTTTATTCACGTTGGCAGGCTTACCCATTCCAGTTAACTCTTGGAAGATTTTGTGTACATCTTCAGAGATATCAGGATTAGCGGTAAATAGACCATAATCTGTATAAGCTTTGGCATTACCTTCATGATAGTTACCAGTACCTAAATGCACATAGCGGCGGATTTTATTATCCTCACGGCGTACAATCAGCATCAGTTTGGCATGCGTTTTATAACCGACTATACCGTAAACCACGACTGCGCCTGCTTCTTGCAAGAAGTTAGCAACCTCGATGTTTGACGCTTCATCAAAACGGGCACGTAGCTCTATAATAGCGGTAACTTCTTTACCATTACGTGCCGCTTCTGCTAATGCCTTAACAATTTCAGAGTTTTTGCCTGAGCGATATAAAGTCTGTTTAATCGCCAATACTTTCGGGTCATTAGCCGCTTGCCAAATGATGTTCACTACAGGATTAAATGACTCAAAAGGATGATGCACCATCACGTCGCCGCGGCGAATGGCGGTAAACATGCTCTCACCTTTGTCAAATGACTCACGTCTAAAGGCTTTAGGAATAATATGCGTAAACGGCTGGAAACGCAGCTTCGGAATATCAAAATCGAACAACAAACGAGTCAGGTTAACCGGACCATTAACACGATATAGCTGGTTGTCATGTAGGCCGAATTCATCTAATAGATAGTCGCTAATCTCAGTTGGACAATTAGTAGTCACCTCTAGGCGTACCTTATCACCGAAGCGGCGATTGTCCAGCTCGCCCTCTAGGGCTTTGGCAATATCTTCAACATCATCAGATAATTCAAGATCAGCGTTACGGGTCAAGCGGAACTGATGGCACCCCGTTACTGACATACCTGGGAATAGTTTGCCCACGTGCTCATGAATAACAGCCGACAGCATAATATGATGCTCTTTACCACCAGTTAGCTCATCTGGCAGGCGAATAACGCGTGGTAAGCTGCGCGGTGCTGGCACAACTGCCAGATTTATATCACGGCCAAAGGCATCTTTGCCCTCTAGACTCACCATGAAGTTAAGGCTCTTGTTTACCAAACGTGGGAACGGGTGCGCAGGGTCAATACTAATCGGTGTTAACACTGGCATGACCTGTTCAATAAAGTAATTCTTCATCCACTGCGCCTGCTCGGCATTCAGCTCATTACGCTTCAGATAGCGGATGTCCTCTTCCGCCAATGCTGGCAAGATATCTTCGTTTAAAATACGGTACTGCTCATCAATGGCTTTGTGGGCCACATCAGAGATTTGTCTTAACACTTCATTCGGACGCATCTTGTCCGGCTTGGTTGAGATATAACCGTGATTAAGCTTTTGCATCAGACCAGCCACACGAATCTCAAAGAACTCATCCATGTTGGATGAGAAGATAATTAAGAAAAACAGACGCTCAAGTAGTGGATGGCGCGGGTTAGTCGCTTGCGCCAGTACACGTAAGTGAAACTGCAGCCAAGACAACTCACGGTTGATATAACAGTTCGGCGAATAGGTACCATCGTCATAACGCTGCCAATCTAATACGGTTAGCTCATGCTCATTGTTTGATTGCTGAGCGGCAGTCGTCTGCTCCTTATCTTGAGCAGTGTTTGTTGTCTTTTTTTGAGTCTCTGTGTTGTTGGTCATAATATCAATTACATCCTTAAATGCATGGTACGGCGGATTTTATTAAGTCTTTGCTTATTTAAACTACGTATCGTTCTATTAGCTTCATTATTAATGCCTAATTATCGAGGGTTTATAACTTAAACAGTGAGCCTATAAGTAGCTGTTCTCAATTAAACCTCTCTATTTATATATGGTAGCACGCAAATATGACGACTATATATCAACCGCCTGTATATTGAGTCATAAACACACTTTATTAAGGGATACTGGCGCTATTCATGCGTCTCATAATAATGCGCTGTTTATTGCGTAGGCGCTTAGCACCCATATTATCCTGATAATACTTAGGATTGGTCAGCATGCTAATCAATAGTGCAGACTCATCGCGGTTAAGATTGCTCGCTGACTTATTAAAATAATGCTGCGCCGCCGCTTCAATCCCGTAAATACCGTCACCGAACTCTGCCACATTCAAATAAGCCGTCAAAATGCGCTTTTTATCCCAGAATGCTTCAATCATCACCGTTATACTGGCTTCAATGCCTTTGCGCACATAAGAGCGATGTGAGGTTAAAAATAGGTTTTTCGCCAACTGTTGAGTAATGGTTGACCCGCCAGCAGACACACTACCGCTGCTTTCATTTTTCTTCATCGCCGCTTCAATACCTTCCATATCAAAGCCTTCATGTGTCAGAAACTTGGCATCTTCACTGGCAATCGCCGCCTGCTTGGCACTTTTTGCAATATTGTCATAATCAACCCATGTCTGAGAGACACTACCACCGCCCATGCGGTGTGCCACCATAAACATACTGTTATTAATAGGCTGCGTTTTCCATACCATAAGCAAGCTGGCTACCAAAAGATAGAAAGCTACTACGAGCAGAATGAGCGCCCCTAATAAACGTTTTATAAACTTAGATACTGCCGTCATAATATTTTGACTCAGCTAACAATGAAATTTAAACAATGATAAACCAACCTAGGTTTTACGACTAGCTAATTATCACCCCTTTTGTAGAATCACGTTAAAATAGCTGCTCTACACCCTTACCTTCTACACTATTAATCTAGACACCTAAAAGGATGGCAACATATGTCTCATATCCAACAAGACCGACAACAAATCAAACAACAAGCCGATTTAGGACAATATACCCATGAGAATAATCTAGATGAGACGGCTTGGTGGTTATTAGGAACATCGGGATGTCATCTTTGTGAGCAAGCGGAACATACGCTTAGACTATTTTCTAGTGTTAATCCAGTTACTATACAAAAGGTAGATATCGCTGATTTCGATGAGCAACTGATGGATCAGTTCGCCACATTAATACCCGTTATCTTAACCCCAACGACGCAAATTAATTATCCGTTCTCTGTCATGGACTTAACGGCTCGTCTCTCATAAAAACTTAACAAAGAAACAAACAAGTGTTTACTTGATAAATATTTAGCAATACAATAGCAGCTTCAAAGTTTTTCATCATTATTTTGTATATTTAAAAATGCCTTTTGCTCTTCTATAGGCATTCTCAAATCACTAGAGCCAATTGAACAATTGGTATTTTCAACTTGTACATGCATAACAAGGAAGTTACATGTTTACTTTTTTAGCACTTGCTCCCATTGTAACCGTATTCCTATTATTGGTCGTACTGCGGTTACCTGCCAAATATGCTATGGCAGCTTCTTATTTAGTTACCGCTTTATTAGCGCTATTTGTTTGGGATGCGGGTTTATCCCAAGTTGCTGCAGCGACCACTAACGGAATTATTGTTGCCCTAACGATTGCATTCATCGTCTTCTCTGCTATTTTGTTGCTAAATACGCTCAAAGAAAGTGGTGCGATGATTGCTATCCGCCGCGGATTTATGGATATCACGCCTGATCGCCGAGTGCAGGCCATTATTGTCGCTTGGTTATTTTGTTCATTGGTCGAAGGCTCGTCAGGTTATGGAACGCCATCAGCAGTGGGCGCACCATTATTATTGGCCTTAGGTTTCCCTGCTATGGCGGCGGTCATGGTAGTCTTGATTATTCAATCAACCCCTGTTTCTTTTGGCGCTGTTGGCACGCCTTTGTTACTCGGCGTATGGTCAGGGATTGATAACAAGCAAGATTTAGCAGACGCTATCGAGCCTGCTACGGTAGCAGATTATTTATTACAGATTACCGCGAATGTTGGCCTATTTCATTCGCTTATCGGTGTCCTTATTCCACTAATTCTTAGTGCCTTCTTAACCCGCTTCTTCGGTGAGAGAAAATCATTTGTGGAAGGTCTAAAAGTTTGGCCTTTTGCATTATTTGCTGGCATTTGCTTTACCCTACCCTACTTTTTGGTTGCCAAATATTTAGGCCCAGAGTTCCCCTCATTGGTTGGCGGTTTTGTAGGTTTGTTGATTGTTATTCCTGCGGCCAAACATGGTTTTTTAATGCCAAAAGAGCTTTTTGACTTTGGCCCTAGAGAACATTGGGATAAAGAATGGTTAGGAACCTTGGCACAAGAGGATTTTGATGACAGCGTGGAACCAAAGTTCTCAATTTTACGAGCCTTCTCGCCTTATGCCATCGTGATTGGTTTATTAATTATTACACGTGTTATCGCTCCGCTCAAAAGCTTCTTAGTTGGGGACTCAGCAACCATCGTTTTTAATAACTTATATGGCAGCGAAATCTCAAGCAAAATTCAGCTACTATATTCTCCTGGTACTATTTTAATTATTACCTCTTTACTGTGCATGTGGATTTATAATATGAATACGAGCGCAGTAAAACGCAGTTGGGCAAACTCAGCCAAAACTATGGTTTCTGCAGCTCCTGCGTTATTATTATCTGTGCCTATGGTACAGGTGTTTATCAACTCAGGCTCAAGTACTGACGTTGCGACCAACTTGCCTGCCATGCCTATCTTATTAGCAGAAAGTGCCAGTGCCACATTTTCACAAACTTGGCCTTTAGTATCGCCTTGGATTGGCGCAATGGGAGCCTTTATTGCCGGCTCTAATACCATTAGTAATATGATGTTTTCATACTTTCAGTGGTCAACAGCCACTCAGATTGGTCTAGATACCAATCTTGCTGCGCAAGTGGTGGCTCTACAAGCGATTGGCGGTGCTGCAGGTAATATGATTTCTGTTCATAATGTGGTGGCTGCTTGTGCAGTCGTCGGCTTAGTGAACAAAGAAGGCTATGTTATCCGTAAGACCTTAGTCGCCATGACTTATTATGTGGTGCAGGCAGGATTCTTGGGTATGGCAGTCATTTTTGGCGGTTTAATCTGGTGGTTATTGGCTCTGGCTTGGCCTATCTTATTCTTAACCCTTATGTCTATTACCAGCAAACCGGCTGCAGTGGCTCACTCAACTATAAAATAACTGGGTTAACTCAAAACGAGTTCCGAATCTCTTAATAGCATCAGTCGATGCCAAAGCTAAGCGAGTTCATTATCATGAAAGACTTAACCAAGATGACTGAAATTGAAGACCTTCGCCGCGTAGCCGAGCGCAAGGTACCACGTATGTTTTATGACTACGTTGATTCAGGTTCATGGACACAAACGACGTACCGTAATAACGAAACGGATTTTGATCGTATTAAGCTGCGTCAGCGGGTTTTGGTTGATATGGACAATCGCAGCCTTGCCACTACTATGATTGGTGAAGATGTCAGTATGCCTGTCGCCATTGCCCCAACCGGCTTTACCGGTATGATGTGGGCCAATGGTGAGATACATGCCGCGCGCGCAGCTGAGAAATTTGGTATTCCTTTTTCACTGTCTACCATGAGTATTTGTTCTATCGAACAAGTCGCAGAAGCAACGACGCGTCCTTTTTGGTTTCAGCTGTATGTAATGCGTGATCAAGACTTTATGGCTAATCTTATCCGCCGTGCTAAAGAAGCCAACTGCTCTGCGCTGATATTAACCGCAGATCTGCAAGTCTTAGGTCAGCGTCATAAAGATATTAAAAATGGTTTGTCTGCACCGCCGAAACCAACATTAAGCAATATCTTAAATTTAATGACCAAGCCTGAATGGTGCTATAACATGCTTGGCGCTAAAAGCCGTACCTTCGGTAATATCGTAGGTCATGCAAAAGGCGTTGGCGATTTATCTTCCTTATCATCATGGACAGCTGAGCAGTTTGACCCAGGCTTAAGTTGGGATGATGTGGCACGCATTAAGGATATGTGGGGCGGTAAATTAATCATCAAAGGCATTATGGAGCCTGAAGACGCTATTTTAGCCGCACGCAGCGGTGCCGATGCGATGGTTATCTCCAACCATGGCGGCCGCCAGTTAGATGGGGCACCCTCTTCTATTGCTTGCTTAACTGAAATCGTACAAGCGGTTCAGGCTGAAAATAGTAATATCGAAATCTGGCTAGATAGTGGTATCCGCTCAGGACAAGATGTATTAAAAGCTGTTTCATTGGGTGCAAAAGGTACCATGGTCGGCCGCGCTTTCTTATACGGCCTCGGCGCTTACGGTGAAGATGGTGTACGCCGCGCATTAGAGATACTTTATAAAGAATGCGATATTACAATGGCATTTTGTGGTCAGACCAACATTAATAATGTCACAGACGATATCTTAGTCAAAGGCACTTACGAGCATCTTAAAACCTCTATTCCACAAATAGCACCTATTCGCTGGGGCTAATCCCGATATTCTCTCAAAGAGGAACGACGCAGTCTTATGCAGTTAGCTATGCTAAAATAGCGAAACTTTATAAGCCGCTAATTCCTCTTATGACCGTAAAACAATTCTTTAACCGCGCCCCGATGACCACCCTGTTGCTACTGAGCTTTATTGCTCTGTTTGTTATTCAAGTAGCCACTGGTGTGGATGCCAATGAGCCAAGTCTTGAGGCGCTATTGACTTGGGGTGCCAACGCGCTCCCCTATACGCTCGGTTATGAGCCTTGGCGCCTGATTACCAGTGCCTTTTTACATATTGGTTTAATGCATTTACTATTTAATGCGTTTGCGATGTATTATTTTGGCCAAGCGGCAGAGGTCAGCTTCGGTTCGGTTAAATTCTTACTGCTATTTCTGCTCTCTGCCGTAGGAGGCAATCTACTTAACAGCTATGTCACTTGGTGGCAAATCATGCATAATAACGGAGTGCCCGGCATATCCGCCGGAGCCTCTGGCGGTATTATGGGCCTAGGCATGGCACTGCTTATGGTTGAGCTATTTAAAGGCAAGCTGCTTAACTTCCCTGCAAAAGGTAATAATGCTCAACTTAAAAACTTAGCCATCATTATGGGTATTAACCTTATGTATGGCTTTGCGGTTCCTGGGATTGATAATGCCGGTCATATTGGCGGCGCTATCACAGGAGGACTATTGGCTATTAGTATTATGCTCGGCTATCGCGGTGTTGTGCGCCATAATAAGAGTGCTCAAACTGCACCGAATACCAATCATTCCAATAACAGCAATCCTATTTATAAGCTACTCCCTTGGTTGGGATTTTTGATTATCAGCGCTATTTTTTATAAGTTATGGCTAGACTTACATCTACTGTTAGGCTTATAGTTCATTTAACTGTAAAATAGCGGTTAACGAACGTTACCCGTTTATTCATTCAAATTTTATTTACCTTCTGTCAATCAACTGATAAAGAGTTTTTTATGATCACCACTTATACAAAACCTGCGCTACTTTTGGCAAGCTTAGGCTTAATCGGTCTAGCCTCTACTACAGCACAAGCTCAAGCTCCTGTTACTTCTCCAGCTAGTGAGGAGTCTGGCCTTCGAGTTGGCGTAAACGTTATTGCTGAAAGCAGCGCCTATGATAGAGACAATGAAGTTAGCATATTACCAAGCCTGTTTTATGACAACGGTCAGATTTACGCCCGTGGCAGCCAGTTCGGTGGTTATCTGATAAATGATGGCACCAATGAGGTTGCCGGTTTTATTCAGCCTGGCGGCAGTAAGTTTGACCCTGATGATGCTGACGGTGCATTAAAAGAGTTAGATGAGAGAAAATGGTCGGGTATGGTTGGCGCAAGCTACCTACGCCGCACGCCTATTGGCGGTTTCCGTGGTCAAATTGCGACCGATGTAACTGGCCGCAGTGAAGGCACTGTTGCTCGTTTAACTTATCTAGCCAAACTAACGCCAGGCAAATGGACCATCTATCCAAGCGCCGGTCTTGAATGGGTAAGCGAAGATTACAACGAATACTATTATGGCGTAACTCAAAAAGAGTCTAACAAATCAGGTATCCGCCGTTATTCTCCAGACTCAAGCGTTAGCCCATATGTGAGCGTAAATGCCACTTATGAAATAAATAATGACTGGGATTTATTCTTAGGTCAGAACATCACTTATCTAAATGATGAGCAGTATGACAGCCCTATGGTTGATGACCGTGTCGACTACCGCACCACTTTAGGGGTATTATACAAATTCTAATCATATGCCTTAGAATCTGTTATTTCTAATCGAGCGTGGCTATTCTTATCTATAATCATAGCCACACCGTTAAGATAACACCTGTTTTCAAGTTTAATTACGCTCATATAAAGAGGACGATACGTGCAACATACTCAGCAACCTATTGATGATACGGCAGATGAGTCTTTCACAGATTTTGATGACAATCTAAAGTTTGGTTTCTCTGGAATTTGGTCGTATATTACAGACAAAGTAAGAGCTGTGTATGGTAAAGCGGCAGATTCTGTAGACGATGAATTCTCTTTACCGGTAAGCCAAGATCAAGTCAACGGCGCACTAAAGAAGTTTGTTACAGACAACGTCAAACAAATTCTTGAGTTAAGAGTGGAGCTGCATGACGATTGGTTTAGACTGTTTTGTACCGTCGAGGTCAAAGGCATCTATGCCGAGGTCGCCAGTAACTTTAGATTGGTGCATGTCCAATTAGACCGCGACGTTCAGCGTTTTGTTTTTGGACAAATGACCAATACCGATGTGCTTAACCTTCGTTGTGAGTCTTTTCTCAAACGTAGCGGTATTAAATTTGTTATTTGGTTTTATCACAGTGTGCTACACAAAGACCCATTAGGCTTCATTCTTAGCAAAATTAATATCGCCCGTCCAAAAGATAATATTATTTACTTGGATATTAACCGCTGGCTTAAAAAGAATAAGAAGATTATCAACACCTTACATAAGGTACAGATAAACTATGGTTTGGTAGAAGAAGAGCAGCTTATCTTAAAGACCAAGGTAAATGTGCGTGACCTACTCTCTAATGAGAGTAATAATGATATCATTACTCCAGATGATGAGCCAGAATTACTAAAAGGCCCAACTAACCCTATTGGTGACGCTATTAGCCCTAGCCAAGAATAATTAGCCTATTCATTATCTAAAGCTTACTAGCATAAGGAAAGCCCCTAAATTAATTTAGGGGCTTTTTCTATCTTCACGGGACTAATTGTCTTTATCTAATTAATCCACGGAAAACCACCACATAAAACAAGCCCTTCTTACCAGTAGTTTTCTACCGCAATATTACCCACACCGCGGCGGTTCATTACCAGACCCATCTCTTTTAGGGTCTCTTTGGTATCGTCCACCATTTGCGGGTTACCACATAGCATCACATGTGAGTGCTCATTAGTCAGCTTCTCACCAGCAACTGCTTCGAGCTTACCGGTTATCAGTAACTCAGGCAAGCGTTTATTCAATGCACCGTCAACCTTTTCACGTGTCACAATTGGCACAAAGGTAAGTTTGGCCGGTGACGTGACTAGCCCACCGAAGTCTTCCTCTAATGACTTAATCAAATCAACATAGGCCAACTCTGCTTGATTGCGCGCACTATAAGCCAGAATAATATGCTCGTAATCTTCCCATGTCTTTATGTCTTGAAGCATGGATAAAAACGGCGCAAGCCCAGTTCCAGTCGCCAATAACCATAAGTCTTTTGGCAACGGCTCTTGGTAACGGGCAAGGGTTAAGAAACCAAACGGCGTGGTGTTTAGCAGCAGCTCATCACCCACTTCTAGATGCTGTAGCTGAGAAGTAAATGCACCATCTTCAATAACGATTGAGAAGAACTCTATGGTCTCATCATATGGCGATGACACAATCGAGTATGCACGGTAGATGTCTTCATCAGGTGCAGAATCTGCATTATCAGCCGAGTTATTTTTGTGATAATTAAGCCGACTTGGATTGAGACCTAAGCGTACCCATTGACCTGCCGTAAACTTAAAACTCTCTGGCCGTGTCACCGTAAAACTAAACAAAGTGGGTGTCCAAGTTGTCTTACTTAATACTTTAACGGTCTGAATATTATCACTCATAATAGTCACTTCTTATTAAAGGTTCTGCTGCCAATAGGATTAAACAAAAAAAATGCTTGCAGAGTAAATGTACTCCACAAGCATAACATATTGTACTGTTTATCTCATCCAAGCTACCAGATAACTGCGTTGCTCGCCCAAAGAATAAAGTCATTAGGGAGAACACCGAAGTAGATTACCGCTAATGTTGCAATAAGCACCATCAGACCACCCACTTGAATGCCCCAATGCCATAGCGCATCGAATTCGATGGTTTTATTTGGACGCTTAAACAAGGTCAGCATCACTCTTAGATAGTAGAATAAACCAATAGCACTACCTATAATAATCATCGCCGCTAGGAACCATTGCATACCTTGTACCGCAGCTACTACCGCGAAGAACTTAGTAATAAAGCCTGCAGTTAAAGGCACACCCGCCATCGACAGTAGCATGACAGTCATGACACCGGTTAAGACTGGACGGCGCCAGAATAGACCACGGTAGTGCTCAAGCTCTGAGGCTTCACCAGAGTCTTTGTAAGTGCTCGACATCAGCGTAATTACACCGAACAGACCCAGTGAAGTTAGCGCATAAATCGCCATATACATATTACTAATTGAGTAAGCCGTCGGACCTACGCTAGCGATGACCACCAACACATAACCCATATGTGAGATTGATGAATAACCCAGTAAACGCTTTAAATTGGTCTGACGTAGAGCCAATAAGTTACCCGCTAAGATAGACAATGTTGCGATAACCATTAGTACAGTAGTCACTGCAGGCAATGCTAGTAAAGCCGTTTCAATTAAGAACCGTAGTGCCAATGCCATCATCGCTACTTTACTGACCGACGCTAAGAAAGTTGCCACTGGTGCCGGTGCACCGTGATAGACATCTGGTGTCCACATATGGAAGGGTGCTGCAGATAATTTAAACGCGATACCAAATACCATCATCGCCGCACCCAAAATCATAAGTGGTGATTCAAAGACATACTGTAACGCAACAGCGTTTTCTTTAAAGTCTAGTGTGCCCGTTGAGGCATAAATAAATGCCATACCCATTAATAAGGTCGCAGACGCTGTTGCTGATAGCACTAAATATTTAAGACCAGCCTCAAGCGAGCGATTGCGCATAAAGGCATAAGCCAACATGCCATATAAAGGCACAGACAGTAGCTCTAAACTCATAAAGAATGAGGCAAAATTATGCGCACTTACCATCAGCAATCCGCCAATGGTGGATAGCAGCATCAATAAATACAGCTCTTCTTTATGGTCATTGAAGGTTCTAAAGTATGGATAAGCCAACGTACAGCATGCCAATGATGATATAAATATAATCACCATATTAAACTGTGCAAATGGATCCACCGTAAACATCGGGGTAGCCATCTCAATGCTTGATATCGGGAACCAGCCAACCATCTGACCGAACAGCATTATTAGACCAGCGTTCAAGCCTAGCACGGTTAATGTACCGGTCACAAAGTGTGAGCGTTTAACCGCTATCGCTAACATAACGATAAGTAGAGTCGCTGCCACAATTAGAACAGGAGCAAATGGGGTTAAGATAGGCCAAGTGTTATTAACAAGCGTATTCATTAGCGTACCTCCCCTGCGCCGATAACAGATTGCGCGGATTCAAGCGTGTCAAAATTGACAACCTCATGGTACGTGTACGCATTATTAATCCACTGCATAGCATGACTTGATGTATCTAATACGGTTTGTGGGAATAAACCTAACCACACAAGGCCCACAGCCAACAATAATAGTAGCGCAAGCTCACGACGGTTAAGATCGTATAATTTAACTGGCTTATGAGTAACCTCTTCCCCCTCATAGCTGGTATTGACCCTATGAGTACTATCAGCCGTTTCTACGTGATTGGCATTGTTAGCAAAAGCAGTTTGAGTAACGGCTGCATTATCTACTACCGCAGGTGGACGTGAGCTTACTGTCTCTAACGCTACTTTTGGGATTGTTCTTTCACCAAATAAAGCACGATAAACAAGGATAAGCGAGTATAGCCCTGCCCATACCAAGCTAAATGTTGCCAGTACCACAAATACTGGATACTCTTCAAATGAGCCAATTAGGATTAAGAATTCACCAATAAAGTTACCCGTTCCTGGAATGCCTAATAGTGCGGCACAGAAGAACATAAGTAGTGGCGAGTAATAACGGAACTGACCCCACATACCGCCCATCAATGGCAATTCACGAGTATGCATACGCTCGTATAATTGACCTGCCATGATAAATAATGCTGCAGAGGCTAAGCCATGCGCCAACATTTGCACCATAAGACCTTGCAAGCTGATAAGTGTTCCAGCATAAATTGCCAGTACCACAAAGCCCATGTGCGAGACACTGGTATAAGCCAGTAAACGTTTGATATCGGTTTGCATAAACGCTAACCACGCACCATAGAAGATACCAATGGCACCTAAGGTCATCGCAATCGGAGCAAACTGATGTGACGCTTCTGGGAATAATGGAATAACAAAACGAATCAGACCATAAGCTGCGGTCTTAATTAAGATACCTGCCAAGTCGACAGAACCTGCGGTTGGTGCTTGAGCATGCGCATCTGGTAACCAACCATGAAATGGCATAATAGGTAATTTAACGGCGAAACCGATAAAGAAGCACAGCATGATTGGATACTCCCAACCGCCAAGCTGTGTACCCAGTAAATCATTATAGTTAAAGCTTAGAGTACCAGAGTTCACGTAGCTGATAATAACCAACAGCAAGATACCGACAAGCATAATCAAACCAGATGCTTGGGTATAAATAAAGAACTTAGTCGCTGCATATTCCTTAGTTTTACCATTGGTCGCATTGTGACCCCAAATGGCAATTAGAAAATAGATAGGAACCAGCATCATCTCCCAAAAGAAGAAGAATAAGAATAGATCGATGGCTAAGAAAACACCGATAACGCCGCCTAAACTCCATAATAGGTTTAGATGGAAGAAACCAACACGGCGCTGAATCTCACCCCATGAACAGCCGACGGCCATAATACCTAAGAAAGCGGTAAGCGATACCATCAGTAACGACATGCCATCAAGTGCTAAATGGAAGCTGATACCAAAAGAGTCAATCCAAGGCACTTGGAATTCAGAGAACCAAGGCAGCTGTGCTGTCGGTGCTAACACTTGCTGACTCATTCCTATAAATGCCCCTTCGCTCCATAGCGCCAAGGTCATCCCAAAGGTAATAATCATGCCGATTAGAGCAATCCAGCGTGGCAGACGATTGTTTATCTTTTCTACGAGCCAACACAATGTTCCCGCAATAAACGGGGTTGCTATCAGTGCTGGCAATATCCAAGCTAATTGAAATTCTGTCATCTTAAATCACCGTCATCATGACTAGTATCAATAACACTGCCATCCCCAGTCCAAAACTCGCGGCATACCCTCTAAGTGACCCTGTTTGAGTCATTGACATCATTTTGTTACCTGCTGAAGCAATCGCAGGTAAGATGTTCCAAGTTTTATCAACAGGATCCGCTTTTAGTAATTTACCAATTAATAAAAATGGTTTTACAAACACAAGATCGTATAAAGCATCGAAACCAAGGCCGTTGTAACACCAATGATAAATCGCGCCACCTAAACTTGATGCTTTAAATTTAGCCAATAGCTTGCCACTATTTAATACATACAATAGATAAGCAAGAATCAAACCAGCAGCCATCGCAGCCATCGCAATATATTCTGCAGTGTGCTTAGCATGTGCCTCGCCATTCATCTCTAATAAATGACCCACACTCTCTGGCAATACGCCTTGTAGTGGTGGCGTAATCAAGGCACCAACAGCCGTAGATAACACAAGTAGTACGACAAGAGGAATCTGATACGATAGGCCTGACAGCTTGTGTGCATGTGTTTTTTCTTCACCAAAGAAGGTGAACCAAATCATACGGAAGGTATAAAGTGAGGTTAGGAAAGCACCAAACACCCCCATATAGAACAATACTTGATGCCCTGTTGCATAGCTTTCCCAAAGAATCGCTTCTTTCGAATAGAAACCAACCGTTACCCAAGGAATCGCTGCTAGCGCACCGCCACCGATAATGAAACACCAAAATACCAATGGAATCTTTTTACGAAGACCACCCATTTTAAAGATGTTTTGTTCATGGTGAACCGCAATAATAACCGCACCCGATGACAAGAATAATAGCGCTTTAAAAAACGCGTGTGTCATAAGATGGAATACAGCACCTTGCCATGCACCAACGCCCAATGCTAAGAACATATAGCCGATTTGGCTCATGGTTGAATAAGCAAGGATACGTTTGATATCAGTTTGCGCTAGTGCACAGAAGCCGGCAACAACCAATGTAATCGCACCAACCGCACCAACCCAGTACAGTAAAATACCAGGTGTTAGCATGAATACTGGATGCAAACGAGCGACTAAATAAACCCCCGCTGTTACCATGGTCGCAGCGTGAATCAGTGCAGAAACAGGCGTCGGACCGGCCATCGCATCAGCAAGCCACGTATGCAGTGGAATCTGTGCAGACTTACCCATCGCACCGCCAACCAACATCATGGCCGCTAGTACTAATGTTGGATTATTCACCTCAAACATTTGCGGCGCGCGTATGATGATGTCTTGAATATTTAAGGTACCAAATTCACGGAATAATAAGAATAGACCGAATGCTAAGAACACATCACCAATACGTGTCACAGTAAAGGCTTTCATCGCCGCACGGCCATTGGCTCGGTCTTCAAAGTAATAACCAATCAATAAGTACGAACAGATGCCAACGCCTTCCCAACCTAAATAAAGCAGTAGAAGGTTGTCAGCTAATACTAATAGCAACATGCTGGCGACGAATAGGTTCATATAACTAAAGAAGCGTGCAAACCCAGGGTCACCTTTCATATACCAAGAAGCAAATAGGTGAATCAAAAAGCCAACGCCAGTGATTACGCCTAACATGGTTAAACCTAAGCCATCAAAGCTTAAGCCAAACGCAGGTGCGAAATCACCCACCTGTAACCATGTCCATAACGGCACATTAATAACTGTGCTCGGATCGTATTGACCCATATAGCTCAATGCGGCAATTAACGCACATAAAGCTGATAAGCCCATGCTACCTACGCCAAGCCATCTTGCTGATTGCTCGGTCAAATGGTCACGCATAAATGCCAAGATTAGAAAGCTGATCGCGGGGAAGATAAAGGTTAATGGTAAAAAGCTCATGATATTAACCTCTCATCTCGTTGGCCGAATCAACATCTAAATGACCGCGGCGATGATAGAATTGTAATAAGATAGCAAGACCCAGTGAGGCTTCAGCAGCAGCTAAAGTCAGAATAAAAATAAACATAATCTGACCGTCTGCGCTCATCCAGTGACTGCCTGCAACAATAAAGGCGAGACCCGCGGCACTCATCATAATCTCGAGACTCATTAACATAAATAAAAAGTTACGACGTACCATCACACCACATAAGCCGATAGCAAAAATAATACCTGCTAAGATCAGACCATGCTCCATGGGTATCGTACCCAGTACTGAGTCATTGACATCAACAATAGTATGAGGATCTTGTATCACTTCCACCGTGGTATCGGTACCGAAGCTTGCGACAACATCGTCGGACAATGCGGTGCCGTCATTCACTGCCGCGACTGATTCAGAGGTTACCATTGGCATTAACTGTCCTCCTTGCGATACAGGGTCTTTCTTGATCCCTGCGCATGGGTATCTTTAAAACGTTTTGCATCAAGAGATGTGTAGTTATAAGCAGCTGCTTCATCGGCATCAAGCTGACCGACTCTACTGCTGTGACTGACATTCTCATCATCCAAGGCTTTTTTACCTAAGTGATAAGCAGCTACTAAAGCAGCGAGTAAGAGCATCGCCGCCACTTCGACCAATAATAGATATTCACTAAACAGTGCAATACCTACATGTTTGGCAGAAATCGTTGTACCGCCAATCATAGCTGTTTGAGATATACCATGTGCATCAAGTCCAGCTGGACTCATGCTAATCATCGCGCCCAACACGATAGCAATGATAAGAGTAAGTCCTGTCGGCACTGCCCAAACATCGGAGGCGAGCCATTTGCTCTCGCGCTCATCGTTTCTGATACCCAAATTAAGCATCATAATAACGAAGACGAATAACACCAAAATAGCGCCGGCATAAACAATGACTTGCAGTGCACCGGCAAAAGGTGCGCCAATAATAAAGAAAATACCCGCTAGCGAAAGTAAGGAGACAATCATTGAAAGAATGGCATGAACAGGATTTGCAAGCATAATGACTCGAAGGCTTGCAATAATCGCCACCAAACCTAATGCATAGAATCCTACCAATGCGGTATTATCAAACCAGTGTAGCCAACTCATGGCAATAGACTCCTTAAATCGACAGGCTCTGCTTCATTTCGAGCAGCCCCTTTTGGTTTGTCTTTAATCGCCATACCGCTAACACGGTAATAGTTATAATCCGGATATTTACCAGGACCTGAGATAAGTAGATGTTCTTTTTCGTACACTAAGTTTTGACGAACATACTCACCAAGCTCAAAGTCTGGTGTTAACTGAATCGCCGTGGTTGGGCACGCCTCTTCACACATGCCGCAGAAGATACAGCGCGAGAAGTTAATACGGAAAAACTCAGGATACCAGCGCCCATCTTCACGCTCTGCTTTTTGTAATGAAATACAAGCAACAGGACATGCCACGGCACATAAGTTACAAGCCACGCAGCGCTCATCGCCATCAGGGTCACGGGTCAATACAATCCGTCCTCGAAAACGTGGCGGCACAGGTACAGGCTCTTCAGGATACAAAATTGTATCGCGAGGTCTAAACGCATGACTGTTAACCATCCACATGGAGCGCACAATGGTAAACATGCCCACGACTGTATTTTTCAACGTTTTAAACATGTTAACTTCTCTAATTGCTTATCAGTGAGCCATCAAACCAAAACGTAACAAGCACTACAGACTGCTAAATACTTACTAGGTTTTGACTGATAACTCTAAACTAATAAATAGAAGATTTAAAAAACCAATTAAACTCTTGTTTTATCGTTTTATCTGTCTTACTGCAAAGCTTGCAATGATATTAAACACCAGAGAATTAGCTACTAGAAATTAATATCAGTGCGGCAGTGATTAATAGGTTAATCAAGGTCACAGGCAGACAGACTTTCCAGCCAAAGTTCATTACTTGATCATATCTTGGACGCATCAATGAACCGCGTGCTAGAACGAACATGGTCATAAAGAATAAGGTCTTAATCATGAACCAAAAAGCAGGTGGCAAAATTGTGAAGCCCAGGTTCATTGGCGCATCCCAACCACCAAAGAACAAACAGGTCATTAGTGCTGAAATAAGCACCACGTTCACATACTCACCAATAAAGAACATACCAAACTTCATGCCTGAATATTCAACATGATAACCTTCGGCAAGTTCTTGCTCCGCCTCTGGTTGGTCAAATGGATGTCTGTGAGTAACTGCGACACCGGCGACTACGAAGGTTAAGAAACCTAAAAACTGCGGGAAAATATTCCAGTGCCAAAAGCCACCCGTTTGTGCAACTACGATTTCACGTAAGTTAAACGAACCGGTCATGGCGACAACACCCATCAGTGATAAGCCCAAAAAGACCTCATAACTAATGGTTTGCGCAGCAGAACGTAGACCACCTAGCAAAGAATATTTGTTTTCTGATGCCCAGCCACCAAACATAACGGCATAAACTGCCATACCAGCCATAGCAAAGAAGAACAAGATACCAATGTTCCAGTCAGCAACACCCAGTGTTGGAGAAATAGGAATAATAGCAAATGAGACCAAAGCGGTGAACATAGCGATAGCTGGCGCTAAGATAAACATAAATTTATCAGCGAACTTTGGCGTCCAATCTTCTTTGAAGAAGATTTTTAGCATATCAGCAACCAGCTGTAATGAGCCCCAAGGACCAACACGGTTTGGACCATAACGATCCTGCCAAAGTGCCAGCATACGGCGCTCATAAATAATCATAAGGGCAGCAACTATTACCACTGTCAAAAAAATAATCAGTGCTTGAGCGACTAAAAAAAGTACTGTCCAAGCTTCCATTGACATCGGTAAAAAACTTGGCACATCAGGGATGATACGAGTAATTTGCATATTAACCTCCCTGGCCCTCTAACTGTGGTTGATTATTAAAAGATGCGGTGTCTGTTTGTGGTGGATCAATCTTCACCACAGACGCTGGCAGATGACCATGCAAAATAGGCGCCTGCCCTACTGGGTAACCAATACAGCCTTCTGCAAGATACGGCAATATTTTCACAGGTAGTTCAACACGGTGACCATCAACGGTCACAGCCAACCAATCATTATTGCTGACTTGCCAATGCTCAGCATCATCAGCACCGATATAGAAAGCTGGTGCCTGCATTTGTGCTGCAACCACAGGGCTACGATGTGCCATTGGTGAACTGCCATATAAATTATGCACTGGTACCAATTTGGCCTGACCTTGGAAAATACTGGTCTTCACTGGGGCCACTGCTTCTGGACGAATATAGTCACGTTTAGGTAATCTATCCTCATCCGCCATTAAATCAAACAAACGCACACCAGGATCACCTTGCTTGAGACTACCACCTACTTTGTCTTGATATTTATTCCATGCTTGTGGTGAGTTCCAACCTGGTGCTTGCGCGAATGGAATCATTGAGCTTGGCGTTTGCTCACCGGCATAACCTTCCATAGAGAAGGTTAATGCAGTATCTAAATCTTTTGGCTGCATAGGCTCATGCACAGAGCGATTGGCACGCATAGCAGTACGACCAGAATAACGTCTTGGCTCACGTGCAATCTTCAGGCCCGAAATACGGTATTCTGCACTTGGTGCTGCCCCCTTAATACCCTCTAAGTTTGGATGCGTTTTAACCATTTCATTCACGACATGGTCAAGCTGTGTCCAATCCAATGGCAGCTCATTTAGGCTAGTTTCAACAGCATGTAGCCAGCGCCAACCCTCTTTGATACTGCATTTAGGATCATAGTAGCTTGGGTCGTAAACTTGGAAGAACCGCTGCGCACGCCCTTCAGCAGATACCAAGGTACCATCCGCTTCAGCAAAACTTGCAGCCGGTAATACCAAATCAACAAACTTATGCCAATGTAGCATCTGATGATCTAGCGCAATAACGGTCTTATCGCTTAATAGCTGTGCCAAATTATCAATATCAATCGCATCGGTTAATTGATTTTCAGCAACGATAATAGCGTCAAAGTCAGTCGCCAATAGCGACTCAACAGGCTTACCACCTAGCAAGCAAACACCGATACTATTGGCATCGCGCACAATTAAATAAAGACCCGCTTGATTAGAATAGTTCGGGTTAGGCTCTTTTAGCTCTAATTTTTCTTTTTGCTCAGGATTACGCTCGACATCTTCTTTAGGCGTATCTTTCGCAGTTTTTGCATCAATCTCTTTGTCTTCTTTGGGCTGATTTTCGGCATCTTGAGCACGTATTTTGGCGTTATGAATCTCAATTTGCTCATGCTCATATTTTTTCAGAGCATCACGCTTGGCAGTCAATACTTGAGCCACTTGTGCTGCTGCTTCAATAATAGCCACGTGATACAGACCTGTGCCAGAGATAACTAAAGGCTTATCAGCGCTCACTAAATCAAACGCAATCTGCTTCGCTAGTGACTGCATAGAGTCTGCATCTGCATCAGATTCATTCTGATTAGCAAAATTTGCTTTAATATCGTCTAAGTTATCTGCTAATGCTTCAATCTCTTCAGCGACGGTAAATCCAAGTGCAGCAATATCTTCCGGCGTCGCCACACAGCTGACTTTACTGATATCATCAAGCTTAGTCTGCACGGTGTCCGCAATATAAACAGGACTTAACTCTTTTTGACCAATACGCTGAACGGGCTCTGCTAACCACTCTTGTGTCTTAAGCGCTGCAGCCATTTTAACTTTTTTGTTCTTTGCTGCTTGACGTACTGCTAAGGCTACACGTGCGCTGGTCTGAGTGATGTTTTCACCTAAAATAAAGACCGCATCGTGCGCTTCAATCTCAGTAATGCTTGGGTTATGAATACCTTTAGTACTTAAAACCTCGATACATTTCTCGACCAAGGTTTGCTGATGATAATTAAACCCTGTTGAGAAGTTATCAAAACCAACCAGTTTTTTAAGCGCAAAGTTGGTCTCTAAGCTTGCACGTGGTGAGCCAATACCGATGACCTTTTTACCTTTTAAACGCTTAACCGTTTCGTCTAAGGCATAATCAACGTTAATCTTAACGTGTTTATCGTTAATACGCTCAATCGCTTGTAATGGACGGTCGTCACGGTTGACATAGCCATAGCTAAAGCGGCCTAAATCACATAAGAAGTAGCGGTTTACTTCACCGTTATAGCGGTTTTCAATACGGCGTAATTCACCATAACGCTCACCAGCTGAAATATTACAGCCTGCTGAACAGCCATGACAAATACTTGGACCATATTGCATGTCCCATTTACGGTTATAACGATCCGAATGAGTCTTATCAGTGAAAACACCGGTTGGGCAAACTTCGGTTAAGTTACCAGAAAATTCACTTTCAAATTGCCCACCTTTATCACGGCCAAAGTACACACGGTTATTTGAGGCATAAACGCCTAAATCCTCACCGCCTGCATAGTCTTTATAATAACGGACACAGCGATAACACGCGATGCAGCGGTTCATCTCGTGTGCAATAAAAGGACCTAATTCTTGGTTGTGGTGGGTACGCTTAGTAAAGCGATAACGACGCTTGTTATGACCTGACATGTAGGTCATATCTTGCAAATGACAATGTCCGCCCTCTTCACACGTAGGACAATCGTGAGGGTGGTTTGTCATTAAGAATTCGACAATAGACTTACGGAAGGCAACCGCTTCGCTGTCATCAACTGAGATATACATATCATCAGTTGGTGCCACCATACACGACATTACCAATCGGCCTTTGCCTGCTTCTGCATCTTCTGCATTGTTAAACTGCTTTACCGCGCACTGACGGCATGAGCCGACTGAACCAAGTGCGGGGTGATAGCAGAAATAAGGCACATCGATACCCAGTGACAGACACGCTTCTAAAAGGTTATCTGACCCGTTTACCTCGACCTGCTTACCGTCAATATGTATGACCGCCATGCCTGTTTCTACTCCTCTACTTCATATCACTAGGTTTAGAGGCTGCATTTGCTGCACCTTCTACACCTGCTTTTGAATCCGCATTGTTGTTAGCATCAGTCTCTGTGCTTGCTGATGCGGCAGGACTACTTTTCACCATCGATGACATTACTTTCTTAATTTCAGACTCTGCCCATTGTGATGTTTCAGCGTCTACTTCGGTTGGCGGCTCAACAATAATCTTGCTGTCAAACTCACTACGGAAGTACTTAAGTGCACTCATTAACGGCTCCATTGCACCAGGCGCGTGAGCACAAAAGGTTTTACCTATCCATAAATCGCGGGTTAAGCCTTCTAGTTTTTCAACATCACCGACCTGACCTTCTCCATCATCAATGGCAGTCAATAATTTGACGCCCCAAGGCAGACCATCACGACAAGGCGTACAGAAACCGCATGATTCACGCTGGAAGAAAATCTCAAGATTTTTAAGCAGTGGTACCATGTCTTGTGACTCATCGACCACCATAATCAGACCCGTACCCATACGGCTACCAGCCTTTTGGATACTGTCAAAGTCCATCGCTACATCAAGATGATCCGGTGTTAAGAAGTCAGTTGATGCACCGCCTGGTAACCATGCTTTAAGACGTCGGCCATCTTTCATGCCGCCTGCGAACTCTTCAATAATCTCGCGCGCCGTATAACCAAATGGCAACTCCCACAGACCTGGATCATTTACCAAGCCTGAGCAGCCGAATATCTTAGTTCCTGGGGTTTCGCTATTGCCTTTCTCTTTTGGCAATGACTGATACCAGTCCACACCGTTGACCATAATGGCCGGCATATTGCTTAGCGTTTCAACGTTGTTAACCACTGTTGGTCGACCCCAAGCACCCGATACCTGTGGAAATGGTGGCTTAGTACGAGGGTTTGCACGGCGACCTTCTAAACAGTTAATCAGTGCCGTCTCTTCACCACAAATATAACGGCCAGCACCCGTATGCACATGTAAATTAAAGCTAAAATCTGAGCCTAAAATATTGTCGCCCAGTAAGTTATTCGCAATGCACTCATCAATCGCTGCCATCAAACGCTTTGCCGCAATAATATATTCACCGCGGATAAAGATATAACCGTCGGTTGCGCCAATAGCATGGGCAGTGATTAACATGCCTTCAATTAGCTGAAGTGGCAAACGTTCCATAAGCAAACGGTCTTTAAAGGTACCCGGCTCCATCTCATCAGCATTACAGATGAGATAGCGAGGACCACCATCTGGAGGTGTCATAAATGACCATTTCAGACCAGCATTAAAGCCTGCACCGCCACGGCCACGAACGTTGGCCGCTTTAATCATATCACCTACTTGTTTAGGCGGTTTATCTAAGGCATTCTTCAACCCCTCAAAGCCGCGTAATGAGCGATAGGTATCTAAATCTAAAATAGCATCGTTATGAGCCAAGCGCCAAGTTAATGGCTTGGTCTCAATAGTAGCGGTCTCTTTGTCACCATAGATAGGCACACGCTGCTCATTTAACTGGCTAGGTGCTTTACCTTGCTTACGGCGTGCAAACTGCTCAGCGATAGACAGTCTTTTTGGCGCACTCTTTGGACTCATGGCAGCTGTATTTCGGCTATTTTCGCTCATGGATAGTACTCCAATAACTCGGCAACCTCTTCAGGAGCAACAGGACCAAAAGTATCTTCATCGATTAATACAGAAGGACCCTTGTCACAATTACCTAAACAACAAATTGGCAATAAGGTAAAACGGCCATCTGGAGTAGTTTGACCAAATCCAATACCCAGATGCGATTTTAGTGATGCCGATAACTCTTCATAACCGGTCAAATAACAAGCGATTGAGTCACAGACCAAAATAACATGACGACCCACAGGCGAGCGATAAATACGGTTAAAGAAGGTGGCCACACCCTCAATATCTGTTACTGGTACATCTAATAAATTAGCGATGGCGTTTACTTGCGCGTCATCTACCCAGCCGTTGCGCTTTTGCACAAGTTTTAAAGCGTCAAGTGACGCCGCCCGTGCATGAGGATAATGATGAATATATTCATGAATACCATCAATCTCTTGGGCAGTTAAGATGCTTGCAACATCAACGGTTGGTGCTTTATCGGTCACAATTCTCACAGTGCCAATCCTTAACTTAGTCATATTTAGCAGGCACGATTCGTGCGGGCTATCTTGTGTATTAAACTGCTTTGTGGCCAGCAGTATCTGTTTAAATGATTGGTTAAATCTATCCTGATACTGCGGCAAGCCAATTTATCTTAATCGATCGTTATTGTCTTAATAAGCAAAACGGTATATCAAAACTAAAACCGATCTATCTGTCGGTATCTGCCATAACGATATCAATAGAAGCCAGATAGATAATTAAATCCGATACTAGACTACCATTAATCACCGATGGCATTTGCTGTAAGTGCGCAAATGTTGGCGTACGAATACGAGTACGATAACTCATTGTCGACTTATCAGAAGTAATATAATAACTGTTAATACCTTTGGTTGCCTCAACCATCATCGACGCTTCACCAGCAGGCATAACAGGACCCCACGATACAGAAATAAAGTGGTTAATCAAGGTTTCGATATCATTTAGTGTACGATCTTTTGGTGGTGGTACCGCCAATGGGTGATCGGCTTTATAAGGACCCGATGGCATATTATCCATACACTGTTTAATGATACGTAGCGACTGACGAATCTCTTCAATCTTCACCATACAGCGGTCATATGCATCACCGTTGTAGCCGACTGGAATCTCAAAGTCATAATTCTCATAACCCATGTATGGACGCGCTTTGCGTAAATCAAAGTCAACACCAGTTGCACGCAAACCAGCACCCGTCACGCCCCAAGCTAGTGCTTGCTTAGCATCATATTGTGCTACATTTTGAGTACGGCCTTTAAGAACCGAGTTTTGCATTGCCGCTTTGACATATTCATCAAGACGTTTTGGCATCCAATCTAAGAACTCACGAACCAGACGCTGCCAACCACGAGGTAAATCAGCAGCAGTACCGCCAATACGGAACCACGCTGGGTGCATACGATAACCTGTTACGGCTTCAATCACGTCGTACGCTTTTTGACGGTCGGTAAACATATAGAATACCGGCGTCATACCACCAGCATCCTGAATAAAGGTACCGAAATACAATAGATTGTTAGTAATACGGAAAAACTCACTCATCATTACGCGAATGGTTTGAGCGCGATCAGGCACAGTAATGCCTGCCAGTTGCTCAACGGCCATCACATAAGGCAGCTCGTTCATCACACCGCCAAGATAATCAATACGGTCGGTGTATGGAATATAAGAATGCCATGTTTGACGCTCAGCCATCTTCTCTGCACCGCGGTGGTGATAGCCGATGTCTGGAATACAGTCGATAACTTCTTCACCATCAAGCTGCAATACTAATCTAAACGCACCGTGAGCAGAGGGGTGGTTAGGACCTAAGTTTAGGAACATGAAGTCTTCATCACGTCCGCTACGTTTCATACCCCATTCTTCTGGTACAAAGCGTAGGTTTTCTTGTTCAAACTGCTGTTTGGCAGCATTTAAGAAGTACGGCGTAAATTCAGTAGCACGCGCATGATACTCTTTGCGAAGTGGATGACCCTCCCAGTACTTTGGTAATAAAATACGGGTTAAATGCGGATGGCCGTCAAATACGATACCGAACATATCCCACACTTCACGCTCATACCAGTTAGCATTTGGCCAAATCCTGGTGGCTGTTGGAACAGTTAAATCGTCTTCAGATAAAGCAACTTTGATACGGATATCACTATTACGCTCAAGCGACATTAAGTGATAGAACACCGTAAAATCACTGTCTGGCATACCGTCACGATGCTTCCGTAGGCGCTCATCGATGGCGGATAAATCCAGCAGCATCACATAAGGTTTAGGCAAGGTACGCAGGAACATCAAGATATCAAGTAAGTCTTTGCGCGCCACCCAGATAGTCGGGATGCTATCAAAAGTAAACTGCTCAGTGAATTTACCTGAGAATCTATGTCCAAGCTCACGAAGTACTGCAGGCTGTGTTTTATTAGCCCCAGCAGTGTTGCTATTAGTCGCTTTGCTATTATCCGTTACCATGATTACCGCTTACCTCAGAGTCATTGCAATGACGGAAAACACACGTTGAATACGTTGATATTCGCGGTCCTGCTCTACCGTACTAGGCTTATCTGTCTGTTGAATATGTGCTATTAAATGCAAGGTATTTATTACAAGCTACTTACTAAATGCAAATTAAATATAAATGAGTTGCTATGAGTTTAATATTGATAGGTCAGGTCGTCTCTTAAGTCAGATGACCTTTATCTAATGATTGCTCTATTCAGGTGTTAAATACTGTCTGGGCTACGCAAGTTTTTAACAGCAATACGGTCTGCCTGTTTGCGATCACGCTCAGGTAGCATCTGCGGCTGATAGATACCTTTGTCATTGACATAAGCACCAAGTGGACGACGCTCTTTTTCAATAGAATCTTGTAATAGCATCAAGCCTTGAATCAGTGCTTCTGGACGCGGCGGACACCCTGGAACATAGACATCAACAGGAATAATCTTATCCACGCCTTGCACCACAGAATATATATCGTACATGCCGCCAGAGTTTGCACAAGAGCCCATTGAGATAACCCATTTTGGCTCAAGCATCTGCTCATATAGACGCTGAATAACCGGCGCCATTTTAACAAAGCAAGTACCCGCGACAATCATTACGTCTGCTTGACGGGGCGAGGCACGGATAACTTCTGCACCAAAGCGTGACAAGTCATGCACCGCAGTTAGTGTGGTGGCATACTCAACATAGCAGCATGAGGTACCAAAGTTAAATGGCCATAATGAATTTTTACGTCCCCAGTTTGCTGAGGCATGAACCATATCCTCAAGCTTACCCATAAAGACGTTACGGTTTACCTCGTCCTCAATCGGATTGTTCACCGTTTGACGAGTTTGCGCAGGATAAGTATCGGCGTCAGGATTCGCGCGGGTTAGCGTATATTTCATGATATAACCCTTAAGAAGACGATTTGTTAGACAAAGTGGTGTCATCAGATAGCGTTGAAAAATCGACGCTTGTGACATTACCTGTTGTATTAATATGATCGATATTTGCCAAATGACGTTTATTCACTGCAATATCATTCGATACGTTAACTTGACCAGAAGATTGGGCAGGTATTTTACCTGTCGGATCGGTATGTAGCTCATCAATGCCATTAAATTTAGTAATATTAGCTAGATTGAAGCCTATAGGCGCTTCGGTTAAACGCTCTTTTTTGCGGCGTTTGTCAGCTGGTGCCCAATTTAAAGCACCCAAGCTTAAGGCATATATTAAACCAATTAATAAATCGACAACAAAGATTACCGCTGTTGCATAACCTGGCCAGCCCACTTCTTTAACAGAGACGGCGTAAGCGTATAAATACAAGGCCTCAATGTCGAAAATAACGAAGAAAATAGCTACTAAATAGAATTTTGCAGACAAACGAATTCGGGCATTGCCAGCTCCGACAACGCCCGATTCAAATATTTCATTTTTTTCTGTACCTTGTGAGCGTCCACCTAATAAACGTGGGACCACAAGCATGAATATAACCAAACCAATGGCAGCCAAAATAAAGGCTAATGCTGACCAATTAAAGGCGGAAGTCATTTATAAATCTCCTCACTGGCAAGTATCCGCTGACGGTTATATTACAAAGATAATAACGCTAAACAGCAATAAATTGATACATCGGCTGGCAAAAACTGAGGTGATACTATACTTTTTTTAACAGCTAAAAGCTACCTCAATACTGAATTTAAAGGTCACACTTCGGTTACTTAAACACGCAACTGCTTGTTGACAATATAATTTTTTTAAGGCAATACCTAGTCTTCACAACCATATACCATAACTAAGACTTAACCAATATACCCTAATCACTTATTTAAGGCTCAATAGGTTGCGTTACATTATGTACCTAGTCCTATGTATGCCTATAAGTGTAGTCTATAAGCATCTAATGTATACGCTTAGGTACGTGGCAGGGTCACGCCCTTTTGACCTTGGTATTTACCGCCACGATCTTTGTAACTGGTTTCACAGACATCATCGGCATCACTTTGAAAGAATAACATTTGTGCCACACCCTCACCGGCATAAATACGCGCCGGCAATGTGGTGGTATTACTAAACTCAAGAGTCACGTGACCTTCCCATTCAGGCTCAAGCGGCGTGACATTCACAATAATACCGCAGCGCGCATAAGTCGATTTACCTAAGCAAATAGTTAATACGTCACGTGGGATACGGAAATATTCAACGGTACGAGCCAGCGCAAAGGAGTTCGGCGGGATAATGCACTCATCACCAACAATATCGATAAAGCTTTTTTCATCGAAATTCTTTGGATCAACAATGGCCGAGTGTACATTGGTGAATACTTTGAATTCACGCGCGCAGCGTACGTCATAACCATAGCTTGATGTGCCATAGCTGACCAGCTTTTCACCGGCATCATTAAAGCGAACTTGACCGGCTTCAAATGGCTCAATCATGCCATGTTCTTCAGCCATTCTACGAATCCAGCGGTCAGATTTAATCGACATTTCATACCCTCAATATATTAATTCTTATAATTGCGACCATATCGGTCAATTTTGAGCCTCTGATGACACAATATAACACGGCGATGATTATAAGGAATTACACCGCTAATTTATAGCGCTATCTCTACATTAATCTTAATCGAGATATTTACCCGTTATTTGATGCAGTATGACAAGATTTAGCTATTTTTAGCCCATTTAAATGTAATCGTACGAATTGAGGACACGTCCTAGATTACCATTTTGCGAAATGATCTTCTGCCAATCCCATCACTTTATCTAGCACAATGGTTTTATCACCGACTCTTATTTCGCCTGAATAATAGCCAACCCACTGCTCAAAGATACTGGCCACCAGATGATAGTTATCTGTCTTTTGATAAACGTTTACTGGCTCAAAGCTGAGCTGAATATCGACTTTACTCCAACCAAGATTCTGATTACTGATCTGCCATGCCTCTTTTTGTTGACCGCGTCTAAACATAACTGGCGGCAAATGTATAATCTCTCCATCAAGCCAGCACGCATTCTCGCTCACACCGGTCTCATTAACGCCCATAGATAAATTGAGCATGAAATGAGCACCATTTGGCAAGTGGCTATTGATACAGGCCCAAAACCAATTGGTCTCGTGGCGCATAAAGCCTAATGTCCAATCTAGGTTTGCAGCACTGTTATCATCAAAGCTCAAAGATTCGACCTTTGACTCAGCAGTCTCAAAATGCTTAGAGTGCCCTTTAAATAAAAAATCACCTTGAACTGCTGAAAACGGCTCTTTTTGAGTAAATGTCCAGCCGCGTCGCCCTGATGGTGAGCACACTGCCAGTGGATTATCACCTCGGGTTAGCACCGCGTTGACTGCAAATAAGCAGCTGTCTAACGTTAATGACACCTGCTCAGGCTTAAATTGCATATCGACACTGATTTTTTCACGATTAAATGACATCTGTCCGTGTTGATGATCGCCCTCTAATACCGTGTTATAGGTTAACGGACTGACCGCTTCAACCACGTCATGCTGCTGCGTCTGCTCATTATAAATGTAGGCAAAAGCAGAACTTGCCAGTTTAATAGAGGCCACGGCTATACAAATACGGTATGGCGGCTGCACTATTTGAATAAATGCAAACTGATTAACTTTAAATTGCTTACGTCTTGCAGATACCGGTTTTTGTGAAATCAGATGGCTGTGGTAATCCAGATAATTAATCTGTTTCACCTGCTTGAATACCCCAAATTGCGGCTGACCATTTTCAATTAAACGCTCTACTGTCTCTAAACTTTGTAAATTAACCGCATTTTCAGCTTTATCATTATTGTGCATAATCTCTAAATTCCTTTTTAGAGTGGTTCTCTGAACGAACTGGGCTATTATTTATTCAAACCGCATTGCATCAGATACGCTTATTTTAGCAAGCCCATCTGATGCTTTGGTAATTGCTTGTTTTGTTGCCTTTCGTATAGGTAACTATTTACAGTTTAATAGATGACAGTCTATTAGAAAATACGACCGTCATCACGCTGTTTAGCAAACTTAGCAATATTGGCTTCGATATTTTTGCCGATATTCATGTAAAACTCTGCATAATCATCACCATCGCCGTTATTGGCAATCACACTTGGCTCGCCTTTGTCGGCTTGAGCACGAATTGCCCCTGCTAGCGGCAATTGCCCTAATAAAGGTACTTGATATTCTTTGGCAATGGTCTCCCCGCCGCCGGTACCGAAAATCGCTTCGGTATGACCACAATTAGAACAGGTATGCAGCGCCATATTCTCCACCACACCAATGACTGGAATGCTGGTTTTATTAAACATCTCGATGCCCTTTTGCGCATCCATTAATGCAATGTGCTGCGGCGTGGTAACAATCACAGCGCCAGTAACAGGGATACGCTGAGCAAGCGTTAGCTGAATGTCACCGGTGCCAGGCGGCATATCAATTACCAAATAATCGAGCATCGGCCAATTGGTCTGATTGAACAACTGCATCAATGCGCCGGTCGCTTTAGGGCCACGCCATGCAACAGGGGTATTATCTCCATCCAATAAGCTACCTATAGAAAGCATGGCAAGTCCGTGCGCTTCTACTGGCACAAATTGCTCATTCTCAAGCTGCGGCTTTACGCCCTCGACACCAAGCATACTTGGCATAGATGGACCATAGATATCGGCATCGAGCACGCCTACTCGATTACCTAGCTTTTGTAGTGCTAAAGCAATATTCACCGTGGTGGTCGATTTACCCACACCGCCTTTACCTGATGCCACCACAATAATATGTTTAATACGAGGGTGTGGCTGCAACTTCGACTGCATAGGTGCGCGCTTAGTAATCGGTGGCTCATCCGAATCCGCAGCTTGTTTAGGAGCGGCAGCGTTGTTCGTTTTAGGCAATTTATTACCGGCGCCCTTGGTAGAAGATACTGGCTCAATACCAGCTGAGGTGGTCATGTTTGCAGATTTAGCCGCTGTAGTAGCAGATTTTGGTGGCAAGCTTACATTTAGATTAATCTCTTTAACTCCGTAAGGCTGCAACGCCAAACCAAGCTGACGATGAATCTCTTCAGGCTCAACGTCACCGCTTAAGCGTAAATCTAGAGTTACCGACTCACCGCTTTGCTTTAAAGCAGTCATTGAGTTTTGCTGATTGGCATTACTGCTTTTAGCGAGCACTTGATTTGCTGCAGCTTCTAACTCAGCTTTAGTGGCGGTAAAGGATTCAGTTTGGCCTTCTTTATGGGTCGTTTTTTTTATAAAGTTAAACATGCTTGCCCCTTAGCTTAGCATTGCTGCCATTAATTGTTTTCTGCTACTGATAAAACCATTATCAATAAAGTAAGTGCACGGCAATTGAGCCGTATTATTACGGGTTAGTGTAGCGGACTTTGGTCTATAAAAAAACCACACTGGCAGTGACTATTTAACTGGGTATCAGCTCTCTTTATTTACCTGATGACTTCTTTGATTAATCTATCATTAAATCGGTAAAAACTGCGACGCAATAAACAGGTAAATCACCACACCAGAAGCATCACAGACCGACGTAATCAGTGGCGCACTGGCGCTGGCAGGGTCAAAACCGAGTTTGTTCAGCACGAATGGCAAGCTCATACCAATCACACACCCAATCATCACCACTGACACCATACTTAATGCCAATACTAATGACACTACAGCGTCTCCACGAATATAGCCGATAATAGAGATGGCAACTGCCATTGTCGCTCCTAATAGCAGCGCAACCATAGCTTCTCGCCCAAGCAGTGAAAACCAGTCACGCATCACCACCTCGCCTGTGGCTAAAGCGCGAACCATTAAGGTTGCCGACTGTGAGCCGGCGTTACCACCACTATCGACCAATAAAGGCAAGAAGAATACCAATACTAAGTTAGCCGCAATTACCTCCTCGTAATGTGAGATACCCACACCAGATATCAGGTTACCAAATACCAAAAACACCAGCCAAAACACACGCTTACGATATAACAGATTAATGCTAGTGTCTTTAAAGCTACTGACTAAGCTAGATACACCGCCTGACTTATGGAAGTCGTCAGTCGCCTCATCACGTGCCACGTCCATAGCATCATCGTGAGTGACAATCCCCACCAACGCGCCGCTGCTATCAACAACTGGCAGTGCGATTAAGTCATAACGTGCAATCTTTTTGGCGACATCTTCTTGATCATCACTAACCTCTGAGAAGATAACCGACTCAAGCATAATGTCACTAATCTGCTCTTCTGGCGCAGATAAAATAAGCGACCGCAGTGACACCACCCCTTGCAGCTTACGCTCTTTATCAATGACATAAGCATGATAAATAGTCTCGGCATCAGGCGCCTCTAAACGCAGCGCTGCTAGTGCGTCTGCTACCGTCATCTGAATACTTAGCGTCGCATAATCTGACGTCATTAGCGCCCCTGCTGTTCCCTCCTCATAAGCAGATAAGCGGCGAATGTCTTCACGCTCCGCTTGAGCAAGTGCTGGCAATAGTGCATCTTTTTGGCTCTGGTCGAGCTGTTTATATAAGTCAGTACGCTCGTCCGCCGGCATCTCGCCGACCAACTTGGCAAGATTAGCGCGTGGAAACTCTCGCGCCAGTCGTGTTTGATTCTCTACCTTCAAATAAGAAAAAATCTTGGCTCTATCTGGCAGACGCTCTAATAATTGCCACGCCAGTCTGGGTTTAATTAATGCCAGCACATCCGCAGTATCAATCGGGCGTAGCGGTGCTACCTGTGAGATGGCTTGATTAAACTGCTGCTGCTCGATAGCGCCGGCCAATTGTAACGCCATGTCATCATAATTCATCATAGGTATTTACTCCTTGCAGTGCATCACTACCACAAGCAATTAATCACAGCCATAGCAGGCCCAATGCCAATCGGACACCCGCTGACTGTGTTGATAAGAAGTGGAATGTATAGAAATTAAAAGTATAAAAACTAATAGAACAGTGATTGGATAAGTATCTTTTTATGTCATCAATATTTTAGGGTTTATAACAAAGGCAGATGTAGCAATGAATTCATAATAGCCTTTATAGAAAAAAACCTTCACTTATGATATATATCGGGCTTAGTGCCCTATTTTTAAGGGCTGGTTACCAAACTTATAAGATGCTAAGCGATTGCTGGTTTTTAAGCAAGTGAGTGACTGTTAAACACGGGCTATTGATAAAAATGCTGTTATGGCTATTGATAAAAACAGAATATAAATAAACCTTTGTCATCAGCGCCTGCATACCACCAACCCACCAATTATATAGAGGTAAACTCCCATTTTTATGCCATTTGCGGTATCATAGACGCACTTTTTATATCCTGACAACCTTCCTAAAACCAATAAACTTAATAGGTGATTTTGTGCGTCAAATTCTTGTTACCAGTGCCCTTCCCTACGCCAACGGCCCAATTCACTTAGGTCACTTGGTCGAATACATTCAAACGGACATTTGGGTACGTGCTATGAAAGCGCAAGGCCATCAAGTGACCTACGTTTGCGCCGATGATGCACATGGCACAGCCATCATGTTAAAAGCCGAGGCTAATGGTATTAGCCCAGAAGAGCAAATTGCCAATGTCAAAGCCTCACACGAAGCAGATTTCAGCAAATTTTTAATCGGTTTTGATAACTATTATTCAACTCACTCAGAAGAGAACCGTGAGTTCTCTGAACTGATTTATCGTCGTTTAAACAGCGAAGGTCATATCTCAACCAAAGATGTTGAGCAGTTATTTGACCCTGAGAAAAAATTATTCTTAGCCGACCGTTTTGTTAAAGGCGAATGCCCAGAGTGCGGCGCGCAAGATCAGTACGGCGATAACTGTGAAGTGTGCGGTACCACTTATAATGCCACTGAGCTTAAAAACCCGTACTCGACGCTTTCTGGTTCCACCCCAGTATTAAGAACCTCTAAGCACTACTTCTTCAACTTGCCAGAGTTTGAGTCGTTCTTAAAACAGTGGACAACCGATAGTGGCCGTCTGCAGCCATCTGTGTCGAACAAGCTACAAGAGTGGTTCGAAGCCGGTCTTGCCAGCTGGGATATCTCACGTGACGCGCCTTACTTTGGTTTCAAAATCCCTGATACGCCGGCCGATGAGCCAGAAAAATACTTCTATGTTTGGCTAGATGCGCCTGTGGGCTATATGGCCAGCTTCAAAAACTTATGTGAGCAGCGCAAAGACTCAACTGACCCTGCTAAACCTGCGCTAAACTTTGATGATTATTGGTTAGAGGAAAATCAGCACAAAACAGAGCTTTATCACTTTATCGGTAAAGACATCGTCTATTTCCATGCCCTATTCTGGCCTGCCATGTTAGCCGGAGCAGAGTATCGTACACCAACGGGAGTGTTTGCTCACGGTTTCTTAATGGTCAACGGCGATAAGATGAGTAAATCGCGCGGTACCTTTATTCAAGCAGAGACGTTTGCCAAGCATTTACATCCTGAATATCTGCGTTATTACTTTGCAAGCAAACTGTCTGACAAAGTCGAAGACATCAACTTAGATTTTGCTGACTTTATGCAAAAAGTAAACTCAGATATGGTTGGTAAAGTGGTTAATATCGCAAGCCGTAGCGCTGGCTTTATTGTCAAAAAATATGATGGCATGCTGTCAGAAGAATGCGCTGAGCCTGAGCTATTAAATGATGTCATGCGCACCGGTGAAGAGATTGCTGCCGCTTATGAAAATCGTGAGTTTAGCCGTGCAATGCGCCTTATCATGCAATGTGCGGACAAAGCTAACGAGTATATCGATAGCAAAAAACCATGGGCTATGGCCAAAGAAGAAGGTACTGAACAAGAAGTACAAGATGTGTGCTCGGTTGCGATTAACATCTTCCGTCAATTGATGGTGTATCTAGCACCTGTATTGCCTGAGCTAACCGATAATGCCAAAGCTTTCTTAAACATCGATGATTTAAGCTTTGAGAGCCGCAATGAGCTGTTGCTTGGTCATAAAATCAATAAGTTTAAGCCATTAATGCAGCGTATTGAGCAATCTCAGCTTGATGCCATGGTTGAAGAGTCAAAACAAGATTTAGCCGCTGTTAAGGCTAAAACTGACTCAAAGGCTAATGCAACATCGGGCGACAAGCCAGCCAAGGCTGATGGGTCAGAGGCAAGCGCTACCATCGAGTTCGATGACTTTATGAAAGTTGAAATGACCGTGGCTAAAGTGCTTGAGTGCAACTATGTGGAAGGCGCAGATAAGTTACTTCAATTTACTTTAGATATCGGTAAAGATAAGCCGATTAATGTATTTAGTGGTATTCGTAAGTTTTATGAGCCAGAGCAATTGGCCAATAAAAAGGTCATCTGTGTCACCAACCTTGCACCGCGTAAAATGAAATTTGGTGTCTCTGAAGGTATGATTTTATCTTCAGGGGATCCAAAAACGGGCTTAGTAGTCATCACCCTGCCAGATGAATGCCAAGTGGGTGACAAATTGGCTTAATGATTGGCTTAACTTATTTGTCGGGTCTTCTAGACAAATAAGTCGTAAAGCCGAATAAGCCCTACCCTTAATGAGAGCCGATGCTTACGGGTATCGGCTTTTATATTATTTATCAGGTTTTTTTATTTCCCAGTTGTGTTACATTATTGTAATATAGACTTACACTGTTAACCTTAATGGATTAGTGAACACTTATGTCGTCAAATTACCCCTCAATCATCCCTCTCAAGACCACCTTTAATCTTAACGTGACAACCAAGCCAAAAAAGCCTTGGCAAACTGTCATGGCCCTGAGTGTGGGTTTAGGCCTAGCCGCATTGGTTAGTGGCTGTGCTGATAAAGCTGAGCAAAGTGAAATGACAGCCGACACGAGCAAAGCGCCAAAAAATATATCGATTACCCAGATCGTAGAGCATCCTTCATTGGATGACATACGCCGCGGTATCGTTGATGAATTGGCAGACAATGACTATGTCGAAGGTGATAATTTAACCGTTAACTTCCAAAGCGCGCAAGGTAATACCGCAACTGCAGGACAAATTGCCAAGCAGTTCGCCGGTGACATGCCGGATGCGATTGTGGCTATCTCTACTCCATCTGCGCAAACCGTGGTTGCCTCAACCACTAATATTCCTGTGATTTATACTGCCATCTCTGATCCAGTTGCCGCAAAGCTCATTGATGAAAATGAAGTCCCAACACAGTCTAACATTACTGGTCTATCAAGCCAGCTTCCTATCGAGCCACCATTAGACTTGATTCAAAAAGTGGTACCAAATGCCAAAACCATCGGTTATGTGTATAGCCCAGGTGAGGCAAACTCAGTTGCGGTATTAAAGCAGCTACAAGAGGCAGCGCCGGCACGTGGGCTGAAGATTCTTGATGTCAGTGCCAATCGTCCAACCGATGTGGCCATGGCAACACGTAGCTTACAAGGCCGTGCTGATGTTATTTATACCTCGCTAGATAACAACGTTATCTCTGCTTTTGAAGCTATGGCAGCAGCGGCTAATGAGATGCATATTCCGGTTATTACTTCAGATGAATTTAGTGTGCGCCGCGGTGCAACAGCAGCACTTGGCGTGAATGACTATGACTTCGGCCGTGCCACAGGCAAGATGGTATATCGCGTGTTAAATGGTGAAGCCATTACCGATATTAAGCCGCAAGTGATGAACGACTTGACCTTATATGTCAGCCCAAAGCATGCTAAAGCGCAAGGCGTGACCTTTGATGTGGCAACTCTAGAGAATGCTATTAACGTTGACGAAACTGAGCCAAGCACGCAGTCGGCTGAATAACTACACACAGCCCACTAAATTTATAACAGCTATTAATCGTCTACTGTTTATTCAAATAATGAGCATAGGCCCCAATTTAATATTATCACCACCTATTTATCAGGGATTATCTCCCTAGGAGAACACCAAATGTTTAATCCAAATCGCTTTGTTAAAACCCTTATGTGGGGAGGCGTTGCTACTGCCATTCTTGCCGGTTGTAACCAGCAACCTGCTACAGACGAAAGCACTACTGATGCTAACGGCAATACGCCAGCAGCTACCGAAGTAAAAGAAGTAGCCATTACTGCTATTGTTGAGCATCCTGCGTTAGATGATGTACGTAAAGGTGTGATTGAAGAGCTGGCTGATGAAGGCTTTGTGGAAGGCGAAAACCTTAAAATCAACTTCCAAAGCGCTCAGGGCAATACCGCAACTGCCGGTCAGATTGCCAAACAGTTTGTTGGTGATAATCCAGACGTTATCGTTGCTATCGCAACCCCATCAGCGCAGTCAGTGGCTGCAGCAACCAATACTATTCCGTTGGTATTCTCAGCGGTAACCGATCCAGTAGAAGCTAAATTACTAAACAGCTTAGACGGTTCAGGTACCAACGTAACAGGTGCCTCTGATGCCCTACCGTATAAACCACAAATCGAATTAATGCAGCAAATCATTCCAAATCTTAAGAGTGTCGGTTATGTGTATAGCCCAGGTGAGGTTAACTCAACCATCGTTCTTAAAAATCTTGAGACTCAATTGCAGCCAATGGGCATTACCTTACATTCTGCACCTGCGCAAAAGAGTAATGACATTGCTATGGCCGCCCGCAGTATCGCCGATAAAGTAGACGTTATCTACACGTCAACCGATAACAACGTGGTGTCAGCGTATGAGTCTT
Source organism: Psychrobacter sp. CX14 (assembly GCF_057396205.2). Classification (NCBI taxonomy): domain Bacteria; kingdom Pseudomonadati; phylum Pseudomonadota; class Gammaproteobacteria; order Moraxellales; family Moraxellaceae; genus Psychrobacter; species Psychrobacter sp. CX14. Next base: position 2,367,121 of record NZ_CM183187.1, read on the forward strand.
TATATCAAGTGGCCAAAGAAAGCAAAGTACCGTTAATCGCTTCCGATACCGGTTCTGTTGAGCGTGGTGCGATTGCGGCTCTTGGCGTTAATTATTACGACCTAGGCCGCGAAACCGGTAAATTAGTTGGCCGTATCTTAAATGGTGAAGCACCTGGTAGTATCCCTGTTTATACTGCAAGCTCTCTAGATCTACATGTCAGCCCAAGCCATGCTGCAGAGCAAGGTATCACCTTATCTCAAGATGTGCTTGATAAAGCAAAAGAAGTTAGTGAATAAACGTCTACTTATTAGCATGTTAATGAGTTAATAAATGGCAATGCTAATATCAAAAGCACATGATGAGTATCATGTGCTTTTTGTATTGTTTAGTTTTGAGTTTGTTTGTTAGAATAAAATATTTTTATATGGAACCATGATGTTCCCAGCCTAAATTTCTGGGTAATATGATGACAATTTTGAAATTGCGCTACCATAATGCTCATTGGTTTACTTTAACTGCAGATTGCTTAATCTGTTAAACCCACTTTAGCTCACTGTCTTTATGTGTCTTTTGTATATTCACATTAGGTGCATACTGATTGCAGTACGCTGAACATTAAGCGGTGTCTTAATCCCTTATGTCTCTCATTGCTTTTTTTGGTGCTCTTGAAAGTGGTCTTATTTACGCACTGGTTGCGTTAGGTGTATTGCTTTCATTTCGCACCCTCGATTTTCCTGATTTAACAGCAGATGGTAGTTTCCCATTAGGTGGCGCCGTTGCCGGCATCTCTATTATCTCCGGCATTGATCCTTGGATAGCCTGTGGTCTTGGCATGCTTGCTGGTGCTGCTGCTGGCGTCGTAACCGCTTGGCTTCACGTTAAGCTGGGCATTTTACAATTACTTGCCAGTATTTTGGTAATGGTTGCTCTGTATTCAGTTAACCTACGCATCATGGGCGCGCCTAACCTGCCTTTACTTGGTGAAAAAACCGTCTTTAGCACTCTAGTGACTAACGAGAATGGCTATTGGATGCGCTGCGTGATTATCGGCGCCGTGGTTATTGTCGCTAAGTTATTTTTGGACTGGTTCTTTAGTACTGAGTCAGGATTGTCCATGCGTGCTACAGGGTCCAACCTTAGAATGGCGCAAGCACAAGGCATCAACACCTCTATTATGACTGTGGTTGGTATGGCAATATCTAATGCGCTGATCGCATTGGGCGGTGCGTTATTTGTACAGACCCAAGGCGGTGCAGACATCTCTATCGGTATTGGTACGATTGTTATTGGTTTGGCAGCAGTTATTATTGGTGAGACCATTATTCCAGCGAAACGTATTTGGCTGATTACCTTTGCCGTTATTTTAGGCGCTGTGATTTATAAGCTGTTTATTCAAGTGGCGTTATCAAGTGACACTTTGCGCAGCATTGGTTTTGGTTCACAAGATTTGAACCTAATTACTGCCCTACTGGTTGTTATTGCGCTACAGCTGCCTTCTATTAAATCAAAAATACTCTCAAGTCGTCGCAGTTAGAACTTATTGACGCAAATTACCAATAACGATTTGGATGTATTTTGAATAAATAATATTAAATTTAGCGAGCACTGAAAAAGGATATCGCCATATGATGCAAGCCAATGACCTTCGGTTGACCTTCAACCGGGGTACACCGATTGAAAACCCTGCCCTGCGTGGTATTAGTTTAAATATCGCTGAAGGCGAGTTTGTCACAGTTATTGGCACCAATGGTGCAGGTAAATCGACTTTCTTAAACGCTGTCAGTGGCACAACCCGTGTTGATAGTGGCTCTATATTGTTAAACGGCGTGGATGTCACCAAAAAGACAGCGCACCAAAGAGCCCACTGGGTAGCCCGTGTTTTCCAAGATCCAATGGCTGGGACTTGCGAAGCACTGACTATTGAAGAGAACTTAGCCTTAGCTTATAAGCGTGGTAGTAAGCGTGGATTAAGTATGGCGCTCAACAGCCGTAATCGTGACTTATTCCGTGAAAAGTTATCTATCTTAAAGTTGGGTCTAGAAAACCGCTTATCTGATAGGATGGGGCTGCTATCAGGTGGTCAGCGTCAAGCCGTGAGCCTCCTCATGGCCTCATTACAGCCGTCTAAAATTTTATTGCTTGATGAGCACACCGCAGCTCTTGATCCGAAGACAGCAGACTTTGTATTAGAATTGACCGATAAGATTGTAACCGATAATAATCTAACCACCATGATGGTCACCCACTCAATGCAGCAAGCACTAGCACACGGTGACCGCACGGTGATGTTACACCAAGGTCAAGTAGTGTTGGACGTTTCAGGTGATAAACGTAAAGGCATGAATGTCCATGACTTACTAGATATGTTTGAGCAAACCCGTGGTGAAAAAATAGAAGATGACAGCTTGATTCTAAGTTAGTTTGTCATCCTTTATTTACCTAGTGATAAAAAGCCCATCAACTTTGATGGGCTGTTTAATGCGCAGATAATTATTTATAGTGTATATTCTGCTGTCTAATTTTTGCCTCTCTAACGTTATACCTTCAACTAAACAGTTAAGGCTTTAACCTCGCTAAGCTTATACTTGTCGAACTTACTGGATTAGGCTTAGATATCAAACTCTAAAGCACGGTCACCATTGGTATCTTGGATGCGTGTTGGCAGGCCAATCTTGTTTAGAATGTTGATAAATGGCTTAGCATCAAGCTCTTCGACATTTGCCATATGGCCCACATCCCACTCACCAGTTGCAATAAGCATCGCCGCGGCAACAGGTGGTACGCCTGCGGTGTACGAAATACCTTGGCTGCCTACTTCGTTGTAAGCTTCTTTGTGGTCAGAGACGTTATAAATAAATACCTCTGTCTCCTCGCCATTGATTTTACCTTTCACTTTGTCACCAATACAGGTTTTACCCGTGTAGTTTGGTGCCAATGAACTTGGATCTGGAAGCACGGCTTTAACAACTTTAAGAGGCACAACTTCTTGACCCTCAGCAGTCGTCACTGGCTGCTCTGATAACAGACCTAGGTTTTGTAATACAGTAAATACATTGATGTAATGCTCGCCAAAGCCCATCCAGAAACGGATGTTTGGCACATCAAGATTGGCTGATAAAGAGTGAATTTCATCATGGCCGCTTAGGTAGCTGTTTTGCTCACCAACGACAGGTAAATCGTCCGTACGCTTCACTTCAAACATTTTGTTTGATTGCCATTGACTGTCCTGCCAAGAATAAACGGTACCGGTAAATTCACGGAAGTTAATCTCTGGATCAAAGTTAGTCGCAAAATACTTGCCATGGCTACCGGCGTTGATATCAATAATATCGATATCTGTTACTGTACCTTTGTCCATCATGTCATAGCCAATACGCGCGTAGGCATTAACCACACCTGGATCAAATCCAGCGCCTAAAATAGCGGTGATGTTATTCTCCGCACAGCGCTCTTTACGTTTCCATTCATAGTTTCCATACCATGGCGGCGTCTCACAAATTTTGCGAGGGTCTTCATGAATGGCCGTATCAATATAAGCCGCACCGGTTTCAATACAGGCTTCAAGTACGGTCATATTTACAAAAGCAGAACCCACGTTAATCACGATTTGGGCGCCGGTTTGCTTAATCAGCTCAGCGACTGCTTTTGAATCCATTGCATCGACAGCATAGGTATGCAGCGTAGCAGCTTGTTTAAAGCTACCTTTTTCCACAACGCTTGCTGCAATGGCATCGCACTTAGCTTTGGTACGTGATGCGATATGTAACTCACCCAGGACATCGTTATTCATCGCACATTTGTGGGCAACCACTTGGGCCACGCCGCCTGCGCCAATGATAAGAACATCACGTTTTGGGGTTTGAGTATTAGTAGTAGTCAATCTGGAAATCCTCCTTAGTGGGTCAACTCATAGAATTCATGTTGACGCCGTGAATGATGTGCGCGAATTAAAAAGGAAGAAAAAGGAAAACCCACGCACCCGAAATTACGTCGCCCAGCAGTCAGATAAATTAGTTTAATCAATGATAGCCAAGCCATTAAAAACGCAGCATTATAATGTTAAACACACAAATATGCACTGCATTTTGAATGTTTTATTTGTACCTTGTGATGGCACTTAAAACAGTCTATCTGGCTACTTCGCAATTTATAAGAGCGGTTATGTTACATAACGACTCTGGACGTTATTGACTCACATCAAACATCGACGAGATTAAAATAATCCAATTAGACTTAAGATTTATGACAAACTGGCTTTAAAATCTTCATAACCAAAAGTTTTTTGCACTTTTAGCTCACCATCTTTATCACAAATAACAATTGATGGCATAGCCACACCATTAAACCAGTTCTTCTTAACCATGGTATAACCAGCGGCATTGCCAAAGGCGACTTTATCACCGATTTGAAGCGTTTGCTCTAGCGCATATTCACCAAATATATCCCCAGCTAAGCAAGATTTACCATAAATAATGGTACTACCGGCGCTTTCTTGAGAGTTAATATCACACTCTGTGTCGTTGATTTGGACCAAAGGCGCACTTTCACGATAAATCAATAAATCAAGCATATGTGCTTCAATTGACGCATCGACAACGACAAGTGGTTTGCCATTATGTAAGGTATCTAGTACGGTAGTGACGAGTTTTGCGGCATTGTGAATACAAGCCTCACCCGGCTCTAGATATACCTGTACACCGTACTTTTCACTAAATTCTTTTAGGCGCTGCGCCAGTTTTTCAAGCGGATAATCAGGGGCGATAAAATGAATACCCCCACCTAAGCTCACCCACTCTAGATTATGAAATAGCGCACCAAATTTATATTCAATATCATCAAGGCTGGCACTAAAAGCGTCAAAGCTTTCGTTCTCGCAATTATTGTGAATCATTACCCCAGTAATGTCGTCGATGACCGGTTTAATCTTCTCGATATCATGCTCCCCTAGACGACTAAACGGACGCGCAGGGTCGGCAATAATAAATGATGAATTACTAGTCTTTGGATTAATACGTAGACCAACAGGAATACCTTGCTCGCGAGCTTTGTCTTTGAACGCATGTAATTGATTGAATGAGTTAAAGATAATCTTATCGGCATAGGTTAATACCTCATCAATCTCATCTTGGCTATACGCCACACTATAAGCATGCGTCTCACCGCCGAATTCTTCTTTACCCAAACGCACTTCGTTTAGTGACGATGAGGTCGTACCATGCAGATAAGGCTTCATCTCATCGAACACACCCCAAGTTGCAAAGCACTTCAACGCAAGCAATGCTTTTGCACCTGAAAGCTCACACAAACGCTGCACAATCTCTAGATTTTGCTGTAAAGCAGGCACATCAATTTGATAATAAGGCGTTTTTAGCATATTGGTTTCCTAAATGAGGTGACCTAAATTAAGGGGATTGACGTCAAGCAAAACGTAAAAAGCAGCGCATTATAAAGCAGTCTGTCAATCAATAAAACCACTTATAAAAAGCGGTGTTATATTAATATTCATTGCCTTAAATGAGGTCTGCTTGAGTCAATTGCAATGTAAGCAGGCAAACTCAAAAGCACTGGTAAAATCAATGGCACAGGTTATTTATCAATACCCTTTAATGAGCGCTTTAATTTCTTATCATCTGGATGGAACGCATAGCACACCACCTCTCTATCACCGTCTTTCCAGCTGCCCACGGTCGGTGTTAAAAACGACATCTCATAAAATGAGTCTTGATAAGACTGACCGATATAATCGCTGAAATTGTCTTCACAGGTCACGAACATAGATTCCAGCAGCGCCTCGGTCTCAACGTAACTGTCCGCTTCTGGTAAATTGTAGGTGTAATACACTTCGTTATCATGCGGCTCGAGACACTGGATAATAGGAATACTAGTGACCGATACATTTTGATTGTCATCGATAATGGTATCCTCTTCATCCGCATCATCAAAGCACATACCCGGCTTTAATACCTCAACTACTTCGACAATCTCACCTTTAAAGACGTGTTCATCGTTTTCTTGCTGAGTACAACTTGCCAGCATTAGAACAACCGCCATCCCCACAACCGATTTCTTGAGTAAGTCTAGGGCTGAATGATTAGCTACAGTGGCAGGCTTGATTGTCATAAGGACTCTTAAGTGGTTTTCATTGTGAGATAGCAGTTATTGGCTATTCTCGTTACTGGGTTGACTAAACTATCTGGCTAAATACGCAGTCATGTCTTCAACACCATGCAGCGTCATCGGATACATATGACCGTCCATTAATTTTTCAATCTCACCTATGGTATGGGTATAGTGCCAATGTGCCTGTTCTTCTGGATTAAGCCATGCCACCTTATCGAAGTGTTCTAACACCCGTTTTAGCCACACCGCACCAGGTTCCGCATTCATATACTCCACGCTACCGCCAACTGAAAACAGCTCATAAGGTGACATAGAGGCATCACCCACAAAAATTACTCGATATTCACGGCCGTATTTTTGCAATAGCTCCATGGTCGGCGTACGTTCGGCATGACGACGCTGATTATTCTTCCACACATAGTCATAAAGACAGTTATGGAAATAAAAGAACTCTAAGGTCTTAAATTCGTTTTTCGCTGCTGAAAACAGCTTTTCTAACGCTTCAATATGCACATCCATACTGCCGCCAACATCGAATAGCATCAATACTTTGACACGGTTACGGCGCTCGGGCTGCATATGAATATCAAGCACGCCCTTTCTAGCAGTACGCTTAATAGTCTCTTTGATATCAAGCTCATCCGCACTACCGGTACGCGCAAATTGACGCAGGTTACGCAGCGCCATTTGTAGTTGACGGGTACCAAGCAGCTTGTCGTCATCGAGATCGCGATATTTACGCTGCTCCCAGACTTTGACTGCACTGCGCTTGCGTGACTCACCGCCGACACGAACCCCTTCTGGATGATCGCCATAGGCCCCAAAAGGTGACGTGCCGCCTGTACCCACCCATTTACTACCGCCTTGATGGCGCTCTTTTTGCTCTTTGAGACGCTCTTCAAGTGCTTTCATTAGCTCTTCAAGGGAGCCGTATTTTTTGAGCAAGCGGCGCTGTTCTTCGGTAAGGTTTTTGGGGTCAAGCTTTAAATCAAGCCACTCTTTGGGGATATCGGTCAGCTTCGCCATCAATTCATCAATATCTAAGCTGTCGATACCATCGAAATAGTCGGCCATGGCCCGGTCAAATTTATCAAAGTGACGCTCATCTTTGACCATACACAGCTTAATTAGCCGATACATGTCATCGCGACTGGCGAAATACCACAGGTCTTTATCATCAGGAAACTCAGGATGCGGCTGACGCATAAGCCCTTTATCGAGCGCGGCATTTAAGTCGAGCAGCTCACGTGTACTTACAGGTACCCCGTAAGTGCGTAAGGTATAAAAAAGTTTGACAAACATATCGGCTAAGCCCCTCCCTTATATCGCTAATTAACGACGCATCATATTAGCGAAACGCTGTAACAAGGTGATATCCGCTTCATTTTTTAGCAGCGCACCGTACAGCGGTGGGATTGACTTTTCGCCACGTAAGTTCTCTTCAAGCTCTTGCTGCGCCATATCATCAGCTAACAATAACGTTAACCAATCTACCAATTCAGAGGTTGAAGGCGGCTTTTTTAGACCTTGGATATTACGTAGCTTATAGAAGATATCTAACGCATCATTGACCAGTTTTTGCTGGATATCTGGGAAATGTACATCGACGATTTGGCGCATGGTTTGCTCATCAGGGAAGTCGATATAATGGAAGAAGCAGCGACGTAAAAAGGCATCAGGCAGCTCTTTTTCATTATTTGAGGTGATAATCACTACCGGACGCTTGTCTGCCGTAATGGTCTCGCCAGTCTCATAAACATAGAACGACATTTTATCAAGCTCGTGCAATAAATCGTTCGGGAATTCGATATCGGCTTTATCAATCTCATCAATCAATAACACACTGCGCTCATTTGAGGTAAAGGCTTCCCATAATTTACCGGGTTTGATGTAGTTATTAATATCATAGACCTTATCATCGCCTAATTGCGAGTCACGCAGGCGCGATACTGCATCGTATTCGTACAAGCCCTGCTCTGCTTTGGTCGTCGATTTAATATGCCAAGTAATCAGCGGCATACCAAGACTTTGCGCTACCTCTTCGGCCAGTAAGGTTTTACCTGTACCCGGTTCGCCTTTAATCAAAAGCGGCTTTTGCAGTGTAATCGCAGCGTTCACCGCTAACTGTAAATCATCGGTGGCAATATAGCTTTGGGTACCGGAGAACTGAGTATTCTGATTTTGAGCGTCTTTATTTGCTTGCGTCATAGTTATTATCTCGCTAAAAGAGGAATCAATAAGTGGATAAGAAAATCAAGAAAGAGAAGAAGTGTGCGGCTTAGGCTATTTAAACGCTGCGCCTATAGATATTAAATCATTTATAGACGCTACTTAGAAGCAGTGCAGAATTGGATGTATTAACAATACTGGACTAGTACGTGGTGTATTAATAAATGTGATGTATTAATAAATTTAGTAGCGAGCGACTGAGAGTTATCAGTCGCTATGCTACTTTCTGTGATGTGTGACTTATTTTGCTATGTTATTTACTTTATAGACAGTCCATGCTTTATCAACAGTCAATGCACTGTGATTATGATAAAGCCCTCTAAAATTACTTTTTCAGAGTGGTTGTATCGACTTTGACGTCTGCTTTTTCTGCGCTAGGAACGCTCTTTTTGGCTTTTACCAGTTCAGCCTGCACATCGTCAGTATTTGAGACGTCTGCATAATTAGCAGAAGCAAGCTGCGCATTCGCACGTTCATCCGCAACCGCTTGATCAAGTGACTTTTCTGCACTTTTCTCAACGATACTTTTAATCAGTTGCCAAATAAAACCCAATAGCAAACCAACGGAGAACACCACCAAAATCGGTAATAGACTACGCAGTGCTAGGCCCGGCTCTTTCATTAAAATACCATAAATCACACCAATACTGGCCGGTGCGACATCGCCATAATCGCCTGCAGCGCTTCCTGGAGTTAATAAAACCGCAAATACAGCAAGCCAGCTCATGCCGCCCAGTGGGCTTGGCAGCACTTTAACGATGAATAACCATAGCAGAAGTACAATTACCGAAAAACCGATATAAGCATACATCGGTAACATATCGGGCGGCACATCGGCCACAAAATGACTCCACCAAATCGTCATTCGACTCACTGCATCGCTGATCTGATCCAGCGGTAAATTAGAAACAATATTGGCTAACCAGTCCATGCAATGCTCAGTCCACAAAATGAATATAAATAAGGGTCAACACGCCATTATAGCGAGTCATAGCAAATAGCTCAGTGTATTAAATGATAACTAAAGCATTCAAGCGCATTTATAGAAATAAAAGCTATTTGGTATAGATATGGGGGTACATTCTACCACGACTCTTTAAATAATAAACTAACCTGTGTTTCACTTAATTAATAAGTGAATACATTTTTGATGACTTTATAATCACTGTTGTTTTTAATCGAACAGCACTCAAACAACAATGAAAGCCGTCATTGGTCTGAATAATACGTTAGTCGTAACGTTTATCCTGACCCTCCTTTAGGCGCGATTGCGCTTGTGCAAGCAACACATCGGATGGCGGCGACTGGACGAAATAACCTTGCGTCTTAAGCTTCTCAATCACCTCATCTTTATTAACACGGGCCAGCTTATTAGTCTCTTCTAAATCAAGGTGCATTAAGAATTTACCTTCACCCAAGCTTTGACGCAGCTCTTTTGGCAACACACCTAGCCAATCTTTAATCTCATCGGTGTCATTGGGATAATCAGGTCGTGCAATATACACGTACATTTCGCTGCGTTTTGGAAATTTATAAATATCACAATGCATTACATTACCCTTTGCTATGTTTAATACCCTCTATAATAACGGATATGGGCACAAACTCAATGTATGCTTGTGTACTTAATAAGCGTAAATGTTGTTTTTTTATCAAAAAAACTCGCTCTGATTTAAACTTGTAAATTTGTCACTTGTAAATTTGTAACGCACCTTTCATAATAAGGGCGTTATTCAGGAGAGCGCAGTCCTATTTATTTGCATTATTTTAAGCAAAATAACAAGACCGCCACCGAAGGCGTAAGCACCCTGCCAATCGCTCAGGTAACCGGACTGAATAACTCATTAACGCATGACAATTATCATCAAAGTGCTTTGATGCATATTATTCAAACCCTTTGAACACATACCGCTAACTATTTAAATAGCGGCTCACGTAAAGATAATTGACTAGGTCATAACGGCCAGCGTTGGTATTAAAAAAGCTGTGATACACCCCTATTCGGTTTACCCTGTCTTGTTGATGATTTTATTGTATTGATAATCGTGAGAAGACAACGGTAGACCCTAAAAATCAGTAACACATATTTTAATACAAATGACAAATCTGGAGAGCGGCACCTACTTGCTAGATTAATGCCTTATTTAATTAAGTAATACGGCAAATATCGCATAAGTTATTTAAGTCACTTAAGTCGTGTTCAAATAACTCGGTGCCCACCGAAGGGGAAAAGAGTTCGCCCGTCACTGTTTTTATTAGGATAAAGACAATGGCCGGCACGCTCGAAAATCTCAGGTAACAGGACAGATGGGGCAAACAGGTTAATCAAGACATCTTTTTTGCAGTTAGCAGAGCGTATTTTGACGCGTGCAGGCTATGGGCAAACAATGTACTTGATGACGTGTTTGCCCTTTTTTTGGTTTAAATTCTGTGATGACGGCTTACTATTTGCAAATGTTTGCTAAAAATTTCCGTCTTATAGGCCAGCTGCATTAGATTACGTGTGTTTTACCTAACCAATAAGTTACTAACTATAAGGATGTGTCATGACAACGTTACAGCGTACCCCTTTTTATCAGTCTCACCTAGACAATGACGGCAAAATCGTCGATTTCTCAGGTTGGGAACTGCCTATCCATTACGGTTCACAAATTGATGAGCACGAGGCTGTGCGTACCGATGCCGGTATGTTCGATGTGTCACATATGGTGATTACGGACGTTCAAGGTAGCGACGCTAAAGCATGGCTACAAAAGCTGTTGGCCAATGACGTTGCCAAGTTAAAGACCGTCGGTAAAGCGCTTTACTCAGGCATGCTCAATGAAGAAGGCGGTGTTATTGACGACCTTATTGTTTATTTAACCAATGAGGCAGAAACCGAATACCGTATCGTCTCTAATGCAGCAACCCGTGATAAAGATTTAGCGAATTTCCGTAAAGTAGCCGAAGGCTTCGATGTGGCATTAACTGAACGTCCTGAGCTTGCGATGCTTGCGGTACAAGGCCCTAATGCCATTGCTAAATTAAAACAAGCCAAGCCAAGCTGGGCTGAGACACTAGATGGTCTTAAGCCATTCGTTGGTGCTGACTTAACGGATATCGAAGGTGATGATTGGTTTGTGGCACGTACTGGCTATACGGGCGAAGATGGCGTTGAAGTTATTTTACATGGCGACCATGCTGCTGATTTCTTTGCATTATTAAAAGACAACGGCGTAAAACCTGCCGGTCTTGGTGCTCGTGACACGCTGCGTATGGAAGCAGGCATGAACCTCTATGGCCATGATATGGATGAAACCATCAGTCCTTACGAATGCAATATGGGCTGGACGTTAGCACTGAAAGATGACCGTGATTTCGTCGGTCGTGACGCCTTAGTTTCTAAGCGTCAACAAGCCAAAGATGATGGCACCGCAATGAAGCAAGTCGGCTTATTATTAGAGAGCCGCGGTGTTCTACGTGAAGGCATGACCGTAACCATCAATCAAGGTACGGACAACGAGCAGACTGGTATTATTACCAGTGGTACTTTCTCTCCAAGCCTAAAGCAGTCAATCGCTATTGCGCGTGTTCCAGCTAGCCTGAGCGACGAAGACAATGTTCAAGTTGACCTACGCGGTAAAGGCAAGTTCGTTGACGTTCGCGTATTGAAGCTGCCATTTGTACGTAACGGCGAAAAACAATTTGACTAATTTATTGACCTAAATTTTATTAATTTATTGCTAAAACTGCGACGGTCATAAAAAATCGTCGCAGACTTTGCTATAGTGATAACCTGCTGTCGAAAAACCCATTTAAGCAGCATTTTAAAACTTATTATATTGACTTAACCCACCCTTATACCTTCATTTGGAGAAATTTATGAGTAATGTTCCATCAGAACTAAAGTACGTTGCTAGCCATGAGTGGTTACGCTTAGAAGACGACGGCACCATCACTGTAGGTATCACTGACCACGCTCAAGAAGCACTAGGTGATATCGTCTATGTTGAACTACCAGATGTTGGCGATACTGTTGCAGTGGATGACGAAGTAGCGGTTGTAGAATCTGTAAAAGCAGCTTCTGACGTTTATGCGCCTATCACAGGTGAAGTTGTGGCAATCAACGAAGCGCTTGAGGATGATCCAGAAGTCATCAACACAGACCCATATGGCGATGGTTGGATGTACCGTATCAAGCCTGACAATGTTGATGATTATGAGGCACTAATGAACGCTGAAGAGTATCAAGCAGAGCTATAATCTCTCTAATGGCTTTAATCTGCCTAATGTTTGCACTTTAAGATGTCCGCTGATAGCCCTATATTAGTATTAGCTATATCTGGCATCGTAGCGTGGCTTAGAGCTTTGATTAGAGGGTTTTATTCGCTTATTGAATACTTTAAAAAAAAACTGAAGTACTTTGAAGATGTATTGCGAGCGTTATGTCATGGATGGGATGACGCTCACTAATAAACAATTGACGACTTCGGTGTGTTAAGCATGCCTATTTAGTACATCCATTAATATATGGAAACATCTTAAAATCAACACTTAACTGACACTTAGGGATATTTGTTATGTCTACTCAGCCTCAAGATAGTACACCAAGCAACCTTCAAGACCATGACAATCAGAATGACAAAAACACTACTCAGCCATCAGCACCTCATTTATCTGCATTTACTAAGGTAGTTGAGTCTCGCCGCTCAGTAAGGAAGTTTACCGATACGCCAATACCAGATGACGTTTTGGCAGATTGTTTGCGGTTAGCGATGCTCGCGCCAAACTCTAGTAACTTGCAACCTTGGGAGTTTTACATCATTGATACCCCAAGTGTCCGTAAACAGGCTAATCGTATTTGTATGAATCAAAATGGTGCTAAAACTGCGAATAAATTGATCGCTGTTGTGGCACGTACGGATACATGGAAACAGCATGCTAAACAAAACCTTGATGAGTTTCCACACTCGCCTGTCCCTGAGAAGGTTAAAAAATACTACAGCCAGATAGTTCCTCTTGACTTTTTACGTGGTCCGGCGGGTGTTATCTCTATTGCCAAGCGTGGGCTCACAAAAGCGGTACGACAGTTTAAAGGTCCTGTTAAAACACCATATTATACCTTTGAAGATATTAAAAACTGGGCGACTAATAATACGGCGTTAGCAGCGGAGAACCTAATGCTCGCCCTACGTGCACATGGTTTTGACAGTTGCCCAATGGGCGGATTTGATGAGCCTGCATTAAAAAAACTTTTAAATCTGTCGCCGGATCACCATGTCGTTATGATGATCGGTGCCGGTGAGCGTGCTGAAAGAGGTATCTATAGTGATCAGTATAGATTCGACTATGATCAGTTTGTAAAACACATATAACCCAAAGCATTATCTTTGACGTCTTGTTTTATTGGCAGTTTATAATGGCTAAATTTATTGGTAATGCCATTATTAGGCAGTGCTAATACTCGTACTGTCAGCCACACCAATAATCATAAGCACTGTAAGTAAGTACCATAAGTAAGAACTATAATTAAGTATCGTAAATATCGTTAAGGTTTGCCTCCCTGCAAACCTCAGCCCCTCGTTATACTGAATATTAAGGACTGCAATGACTTCACCAACTAACTCTAACTTATCTTTTGATGGTTTGTTTGACGAAGCACGATTTGTATCTAGACATCTAGGCTCTGGTGCTAACGATCAAGCAGAAATGCTAAAAGCCGTCGGCTATGACGATATGGATAGCTTTATTGCCGATACGGTACCAGAAGCGGTACGTATGAACCGTGACCTAGAGTTGCCAAAAGCGATGAGCGAGCACAATGCGCTTGCAAAACTGCGTGGCATGGCAGACAAGATTACCGTAAACAAAAGCTATATCGGTCAAGGCTACTCTCCAGTACGTATGCCTGCCGTCATTCAGCGTAACGTGTTAGAAAATCCAGGTTGGTATACTGCGTACACGCCTTACCAAGCCGAAATCTCACAAGGCCGCTTGGAAGCTCTATTAAACTTTCAACAAGTTTGTATTGATTTAACCGGCCTTGAGATGGCAGGGGCATCATTGCTTGATGAAGCCACCGCAGCTGCTGAAGGCATGGCAATGGCCAAGCGTGTTAGCAAAAGCAAATCAAACCAGTTCTTCGTTGATGCGCGTGTCTATCCGCAAACGCTTGACGTAATAAAAACCCGTGCCAAATACTTTGGCTGGGAAGTGGTGGTTGGTGATTTTGAAACGGCTAAATCTGGCGACTTCTTCGGTGCGTTATTCCAGTATGTTGGCCGTGAAGGTGACGTGACTGATTTGACGGATGTGATTGCTGCGGTTAAAGAAAACAAAACTTATGCCTTAGTCGTTAGTGATATCTTAAGCCTAGTACTGCTTAAATCTCCGGCAGATATGGGTGCAGATGTGGCATTAGGTAGCACGCAGCGCTTTGGTATTCCAATGGGCTTTGGGGGTCCACACGCCGCTTACTTTGCATTCACTGATAAAGCCAAACGCTCTGCGCCTGGCCGTATTATTGGTGTTTCAAAAGATGCTCAAGGTAATGTCGCACTACGTATGGCTCTACAAACACGTGAGCAGCATATCCGCCGCGAAAAAGCCAACTCAAACATTTGTACCTCACAGGTTCTATTAGCTAACCTAGCGGGTATGTATGCGGTTTATCATGGCCCTGAAGGTTTAAAACGTATTGCCACTCGTATCCACGCTATCGCCACTGCCTTTAGCGATGCTATCAAATCAGTGGGCGGCGACTTAAGCGTTGTACACGACCATATTTTTGATACCGTGCTTGTGGACTGTGGCTCTGAAAAACTAGCTACTCAGATTTATGAAAATGCAGAAAATGTCGGCTACAACTTATGGCGTGAAGGCGACAGCAAACTGGCTGTATCGTTCTCAGAGACCAGTGATGCAGCAGACTTTGGTGTGTTAACTCAGTTATTCACCAATAAGTCACATGACTTACCAAGCGATGCCAGAATCTCTTTAGACGATGCGGTATTACGTACGGATGATATCTTAACGCACCCAGTATTTAACTCACATCATACTGAGCACGAGATGCTTCGCTATCTTAAAAAGCTAGAAGACAAAGATTTAGCGATGAACCGTAGCATGATTTCACTGGGCAGCTGTACTATGAAGCTAAATGCGACCAGTGAAATGTTGCCAATTACTTGGAACGAATTTGCGAACGTGCATCCATTTGCACCGCGCGACCAAGTGACCGGTTATATTGATATGATTGAAAGCTTGCAAGAGCAATTGAAAGCCATCACTGGTTTTGATGACATCTCTATGCAGCCAAACTCAGGGGCGTCTGGCGAATACGCTGGTCTATTGGCCATCCGCCGTTATCATGAGTCACTAGGTGAAACCAACCGCGAAGTATGTTTAATTCCAAAATCTGCACACGGTACCAACCCTGCGACGGCTCAAATGATGGGTATGAAAGTAGTGGTTGTTGATACCGATGAAAATGGTAACGTCGATATTGATGACCTAAAGGCCAAATGTGAAGAGCACAGCGATAATCTGGGTGCATTGATGATTACTTATCCATCAACGCATGGTGTGTTTGAACCAGGTATCCGTGACATCTGTGACATGATTCATAGTCACGGCGGTCAAGTGTATATGGATGGCGCTAACATGAACGCTCAAGTAGGCGTCATGCAGCCTGCAGAAGTGGGTGCTGACGTACTTCACATGAATCTGCACAAAACCTTCTGTATCCCACACGGCGGCGGCGGTCCAGGTATGGGCCCTATCGGCATGAAATCGCATTTAGCGCCATTTAAAGCCAACCACAGCGTGACGCCTGTCTTTAACGCGCCAAAAGATACCACAGCGGTTTCTGCAGCGCCTTATGGTTCAGCGAGTATTCTACCTATTTCATGGATGTACATTACCATGATGGGCCGTGATGGTCTATTATCAGCGACTAAGACGGCACTGCTTAATGCTAACTACGTGGCCAGTCAGCTAAAAAACGACTATCCTGTTCTTTACACTGGCAAAAATGGCCGTGTGGCACACGAATGTATCATTGATATTCGTCCGCTTAAAGAAGAAACAGGCATCACTGAAGCAGATATTGCTAAGCGCTTAATGGACTATGGTTTCCACGCGCCTACCATGAGCTTCCCAGTAGCCGGCACGTTAATGATTGAGCCAACTGAGTCTGAAGCTAAGCATGAGCTAGACCGCTTTATCTCTGCACTAAAATCGATTAAACAAGAAGCGATGAAAGTAAAATCAGGCGAGGATGGTTGGACAGTGGATGACAACCCATTAGTAAACGCACCGCATACTGCGTTTGTTATCACAGGTTCTGACTGGTCACATCCATATAGCCGTGATACTGCTGCGTTCCCATTAGACTATATCCGTGAACACAAATTCTGGCCATCTGTAGGCCGTATTGATGACGTGTATGGCGATAAGAACCTAATGTGTAGCTGCCCAAGTATCGAAAACTATATGTAGTTTCAAGCAGTGGCTCTTAATATTTAGCAAAACAAAAACCTTCAAGCCAAGCTTGGAGGTTTTTTTATACTCTAAAGGTTGATTCAAATCTAACACTGTAACCGTTTAGCAGTTCTTAGATGAGACTTTAACTCTGTAACCATTAACGGTACTATGGCAGATGCAATAATTAGCCTATAAAAGGACGATATATCGTGGTAACCGCTCTAGACTCTCTACGCCAAATGATGGGGACTCAAAAACCTAACAGCAATTCAGATAAGCCCATCCCTCGCCCAGACAAGCCCTTTGTGGTGTTGATTCATGGCTTACATCAAAAGGCATGGATTATGGGCTCTCTAGCCAAGCAGTTACAGGCCAAAGGGTTTGCTACACATCAGCATAATTATCACAGTCTGCGTGACAGTATTGACCAACATAGTACTAGTCTCAATAACTGGCTAACTGAAAACCACAACCCTGATGTCCCAATTAACTTGGTTGGGCACAGCTTAGGTGGATTGGTGATTAGAGACTTTATCGCCCGATTCCCACAGTGGAAAATCGGTCGCTGCGTGACCTTAGGTACACCGCATATGGGCAGCACCACTGCAGAATACATTAAAAAACTGGTTTCACCGTTAGTCGGTCGTTCATACGAGAAAGCATTAGATGGTCAAAACGCCCCGCTTAGAACAGGCATTAGTCTTGGCGTCATTGCTGGTAACTCACCTTATGGCTTAGGTCAGCTTGTATTGGATTATCACAAGCGAAAAGTAAAATTATCTAAGCCGCAATGCGACCATGATGGCACCGTTTATGTGTTCGAAACAAAACTACCAGAAGCCACTGACCATATCATACTGCCGGTCTCGCATACGGGTATGCTGATTAATCAGCAAGTCGCAGAGCAAACGGCTTACTTCCTAGACCACGGTATGTTCAAACGATAAAAAGCACCCTTTATAGCAATAAAGAGTGCTTTTAATTAAATCAGCTTAATTGACATACTTAATATTTAGCTGGCTGGCTTGATGCAAAATATTAACCCAGCCACATTTATAATAGCTTATGGCGTACTCTCGCTATCGTCCTGAACTTCCATACCTGCTTGTAATGCCTTTTTATGGGCTTCAATCGCTGGAATCAGCGTCTGCATTACCCACGAATTACGCCAACCTTTTAGCCCCTCCGGTAGCTGCTCAATCGGCAAATCATAAGCAACAATTTCATATAACTGCGACAGCCACTTTTTGCGCATTAACACATTTTCTGGTACGCCTATTTCATCTGCATACGCTTTGATCACCTGACGCACCGCCTTTGAAATGGTTTTGTCTTTAGAGCGATATGGCGGCAACACTCGTGGTGGCTGCGCCTCGGCATCGAGCTCACGTGCTTGGCTGATTATGCCTAGCAGCTCTTCACCGTACATACGCGCCATACCGCGGTGCATCGTGGTTTTCTGAGTCAGCTGCTTCATTGTGGTTGGCATCTCTACTACCACATCGCGTACCGCTTGTTTCTTTAAAATAAAGGTCTTAGGCTGATTGGTCGAGCGCGCTAAGCCTTCACGCCAACTCGATACCGCTTGTAATACCGCTAATTGCTCACCGGTATACCTAAAATCTGCCATTGCCAGATAAGTCGCGTCATCTTCAACATTTGCTGACTCATAAAGCTCTCTGGCATACAGTTGGCAATCTTCAACCACCTTTTCTTTAAGACCGGTTTTATCAAGCTGCTGCTGCAAAATATCATACAGGTTCAATAGATAGCGCACATCGTCAATGGCATAGTTTTCTTGCTCATCGGTTAGCGGACGTGCGAGCCAATCCGACTGACTTTCACCCTTCTCCAGATGCACATCCAGCTCTTGGCTTAACGCTTGCTGATATCCCATTTGCAGCTGTCCTGTTAAATAGGACAAGGCAATCTGGGTATCAAATACATTGGTCAACGCAGGGCTTTCGGAGAGCAAGTAGAATATCCCTAAATCCTCACCACACGCATGCCAAATCATTAGTGGCATTTCCTCTAACACCACCCAAAACTCAGTCAAATCAAGCTTAGGCGCATCAATCAGATAAATTCTCTTACCCGTATTAATCTGAATCAGTGCCAAAATAGGAAAATAGGTATTACGCTTAATAAACTCAGTATCTAACGCCACACGCTCGCAAGACTCTAAATCATCGAGGCAGGCCTCTAAACCATCAAAATCTGTTACCCAGTAGACGGGTAAATCCGCTGACGCTTGCAGCTGCTGTTTTATTTGCGCCATATCGGTTAATTTTGCTACATCATGGATACTGGCTAATTTTGGCGCTTTGTCGCTCATTTTAGAATCTGACTGAGAGTCTGATGATACTTGAGTCATTACGGTCTTCTTTAGAATAGGAGTAAAAATAAAGCGTGATTATTTTTTAAAGGGTTTACGATCTATTTTGTAGGGCTTGCGATAAGGTCATACTGTCTAAATACTCAAGCTCGCCGCCCATCGGGATGCCTTGAGCAATACGTGTCACTTTACCGACATGCCGTCTTGCCGCTTCGGTAATAAAGTGCGCCGTGGTCTGCCCCTCAACCGTAGTACTGGTCGCCAGTACCAATTCATCGACAGGACTAAGCTTGAGACGATGTATCAACTGATCAATATTTAAATCATCAGCATTAATACCATCAAGCGGTGATAAATGCCCACCAAGTACGAAATAACGGCCACGATAGCCTGCGGTCTGCTCGATAGCCATCACATCCGCTGCGGTCTCGACCACGCAAAGCACAGTATCATCACGTCTTGGGTCTAAGCATATTGGACACACTTCATCATCACTAAATGAGTGGCATTGACGACATTCAATAATATCGTGCATCGCAATATCCAAAGCCTGTGCTAATGCTAGGCCCTGAGGACGTTTCCCGTTGAGCAAATGTAGTGCCATACGCTGTGCTGTCTTTTGACCAACACCTGGCAGCACACGAAGCTGCTTAACCAAATTATCAAATTTTTCGGTTAACAATCAATCACCTTTTTAACAATTAAAGTCACTTATCCATTATGCCTATATATGGTGACGATATAAGGTCAATTCAAAAGGCATAACTATAAAAGAATAAAAAAGGGGTGTAATTCAATCATTACCACCCCTTATCTTATATTATTCAAGTAGCCACATTACGCAGCTACTCTTATCTATATCAGCATCTCTATCGGTGCTTATATTAGTTTATGTTATAGACAGTTATTTTTATTAATTGATAACTGTTAATTCACAACTGTTATTAACCGAACAGACCTTGCATACCTGGTGGTAAGCCCATACCGCTAGTCGCATCAGCTAAAGTCTTGTCAGACAGCTCATCTGCTTTAGTCACAGCCGCATTAATAGCAGCAGCGATTAAGTCTTCGATTAAGTCTGGCTCGTCTTCAAGCAAGCTTGGGTCGATAGACAAACGTTTCACCACATGACGACCCGTCATCGTAACTTTTACTAGGCCGTTGCCTGCTTCTGCTTGAACTTCTTTATCAGCAAGCTCTTTTTTGGCTTTTTCGACGTTCGCTTCTACTTGCTTTTGCATCGATTGTGCTTGCTGCATAAGTGCTTGAATATTCATAGTTGCCTCTTAATTAATCATAAATTTATGTGCAGTCTACGTCTTACGTTATAGATGTGTCTCATTATACTGATAAGTGGCTAGAGTGTCTAAGGGGATATTATAGTCCGCTTGTATGTGCGCTCATGCCAATAATATACGTCAGTAACGTATTTGAATAATCTATGCAGATAAACTGTCTAAACCACGAGCCAAGTCTTTGATAATATCATCTACATCTTCAAGACCCACCGACAGACGGATGAGCCCATCGGTCACGCCAGCCTCTGCACGCGCTTCAGCTGATATTCTAAAATGGGTGGTTGTCGCCGGATGCGTGACCGTGGTTTTGGCATCACCTAAATTATTGGTAATAGACACCATTTGGGTACTATCAATCACATGCCATGCCGCTGATTTCATGTCATGACCACCGACTGCTTTGACCTCAAAGCCCATGATGGCGCCAAAGCAGTGGCTACGGTGATGCTGTTTAATCGCCATTTCGTGCATAGGATGACTGGTTAATCCTGAGAAATGCACCTTTTCGACATTAGGATGTGCCTCTAAGAATGCAGCGACTTTATTGGCATTGTCGCAGTGAACACGCATACGTAAGTTTAAAGTCTCTAAGCCTTTGATAAATACCCACGCGTTAAACGGGCTCATGCTGATACCGCAAGAGCGTACCACCACAAAGGCTTGCTGCATCAACTCATCGCTACCCACTAAGGCACCACCAAGCACTCGGCCTTGACCATCAATGTATTTGGTCGCGGAATGAATCACGATGTCAGCGCCGAAATCTAATGGACGCTGAATCGCTGGCGTGGCAAAGCAGTTATCTACCACAAACAGTGCATCATGCGCATGAGCAATATCAGCAATCGTTTGCATATCAGCAATTTGACCTAGCGGATTACTTGGCGTCTCACAAAATAGCAGACGTGTATTTGGCTGCACGCCTTGTGCCCAAGCATCATTATCAAAGCAGTCAACATAACTGACTTCTACACCGAATTTACCCATAAAGTTGTTAAACAAGCCCACTGATGAGCCGAATAACTGTTTCGCCGCCAGAATATGGTCGCCTTCTTTTAGATAGGCCATACACATCGTTAAGATAGCACCCATACCAGAAGCCGTCGCTACTGCACGCTCACCACCCTCTAGCGCCGCTAAACGACGCTCAAAGGTACGCACCGTTGGATTGGTATGACGAGAATAAACATTACCGGTCTTTGAGCCATTAAAATGAGCGGCAGCATCAGCAGCGGATTCATAGACATAAGAGCTGGTAGTAAAAATCGGCTCATTATGCTCACCCTCATCAGTACGGTGCTGACCGGCACGAACAGCAATGGTTTGCATCGCATAGTCTTGGCTCAAATCCAGCGCATCATTACGCCAGTTACTATCCAGCGTATTATTCTCAGTTTGCGCCTTAGTTAGGTTTGTCTCTTTACGGTTCGATGTGTTATCTGTCATAGTAGTATCAATTAGCCAGTATCGTTAATGGTTAAAGTAGGTGTCTTTCAAAGAAGTATGCGATTTATCTCAGCTATCTCACTCTACTATCTCGTTATAATAATAGTGAAATAACAGTAACAGTGATAAAAAGATTCAGTCACTAGTATCGCTAAGATAACAGGCGCTATCAATAAAAACCTGTCACTATCTGAGTCATTTATTGCTGTTATAAGACGCGTCTGAGTTGAAGGCCGCTTATTTTATAGTTAACCTTGCTTTGTGACTAGGCATCTTCTGTAGCACAGAGACCATCTAATCAACCTATATAAGTATGCATCCTTTAAATTAAAGCCCGCTTTTTATTATCATAAACTATTATAACCTACCCCTTTTAATTCCTTTTGGAGAATAACAATGACCACACCTGCTCCCACCACAGTAAGTTTTATCGGCTTAGGCGCTATGGGCTATCTTATGGCAAAACATTTGGTCGCTCATTATGACACGGTCATGGTTTGGAACCGCACGCCTAGCAAGGCAGAGGCCCACGCAGCAGAATTTGGCACACAAGCGGTTAGCTTAGAGCAGGCGCTCAAAGCAGATGTTATCTTCTCTTGCCTGCCAACCAGTCAAGTGGTTGATACGCTGATTGATGAGGCGTTACCGCATCTTGAGTCTGACAGTGTTTGGGTCGATTGCACCAGCGGCGTTCCAGAGGCTGCCAAAACCAGTCAGCAAAAGCTTGCTACCGTTAATTGTCAGTTTTTGGATGCACCGGTGTCTGGACAAACCACAGGTGCAGACAGTGGTACACTTACGGTAATGGTCGGCGGTGATAAGCAAGCGCTTGATTACGCCAAACCAGCTATCGACTGCTTTGCCGGTCTCATTGTGCATGTCGGTGATACCGGTGCAGGCTTTGCGGTCAAAGCGGTAAACAACACTTTATTTGCAATTAATGCATGGGCAGCTGCTGAAGGTTTATCGGTACTCAAAGCACATGGCGTTAACCCTACGCAAGCCTTGGCCTGTATCAATAAAGCCAGTGGCCAAAGCTTTGCCACTAGCGCAACCCTTCCAGATCGTATTGTAAATAGAGAGTTCCCTAAGACCTTTACCATTGATTTGATGGCCAAAGACTGCGGTATCGCTATTGATTTGCAAACTGAAAAACAGGTCCCCACGCCAGTGATGGCTCAAGTGGCTAGCCTAGTCCGTGCTGCCAGTAATCAACATGAAGCCGGCGTGGCAGATTTCTCTGAATTTGCCAAATTCTATGAGTCTATGACCGGCATCACAATTGAAGATGATTAAAATCGGCTGCATTTAAATTAAGCGTTGTTTTTCTATTCATCGTGCTTGATTTGATTTAACCAGATGATGACAAGCACGATGCGATAAATATTTCAGCTAGTTTAATATGACTGTCTACAAGGGTGATTGGGTGTAGAATAATTTTAACACTGCACCCTCAGATTAATTTTTATGAGAAGGTACCGATATTTTGGGCAATTATTCTATTAACAGCCATAAACACACACCGTTATCAAAGAAACTCATGGTAAAAAAAATGCAGGCAGGAACAGGCGCTTTTAAGGCTTATACACAACTCAAAGGCCATCTACTGATAAAGATGGCGTCTACCTGCTGTTTAAGCTTGGCAGTGGCCGCTTGTAATTCATTGCCTACTGAGCCGCATACTGAAAACAGCCTTAGGCTCAGCCAGCTATTAAAAGAGCGTTACGCCTCTAACACGTCTCATCTTTCAGATAAGGATAATAATCAAAAACAGACGACTCAAAACAGTACGGATACCCAAGAGAGCAAGCCGCCCGCAGCTGTATCGATAGAAGAGGCTCAATTTGCTAAAGCAGTCACTGAGCAAAACGAGCTACATCCGAATTTATCTGGTTATCATCCGATTATTACCGGTACCAATGCTTTTGCGACCCGTAGCATCTTAACGGATATGGCTCAAAAGAGTATTGATGTGCAGTACTACATTTGGCATGACGATCAGGCCGGACAGCTGCTGCTTAAGAAATTATGGGATGCGGCTGAACGCGGCGTAGTGGTTCGCTTTTTGCTTGATGATTTTAATAATAACGCCAAATTAGACAAACATTTACGCCGTTTTTCAAGCCATCCAAATATTGCGGTTAGATTAATCAACCCGCTTTCGTACCGAAAATTCCAAACCTTAAATTACCTAACTAACTTAAGACGCATCAATCATCGTATGCACAATAAGAGCATGACCTTCGATCGACAAATCAGCGTCATTGGTGGACGTAACGTCGGTGATGAGTATTTAAGTAATAACGAAAGCAGTCAATTTGCCGATCTTGATGTATTACTTATCGGTGATGTCGTCGCTGATATTACCACCAGTTTTGAGGATTATTGGCAGTCACCCTTATCGTATGACATCGAGACTTTGGTAGACAAACCGCGCACATTAACAAATAACA
The DNA here is from genome assembly GCF_057396205.2 of Psychrobacter sp. CX14. NCBI lineage: Bacteria > Pseudomonadati > Pseudomonadota > Gammaproteobacteria > Moraxellales > Moraxellaceae > Psychrobacter > Psychrobacter sp. CX14. The sequence goes on from NZ_CM183187.1 coordinate 2,391,447, forward strand.
ACACGCCAAGGGATGATTTTATTTCAAAGTTAGATAAAATCACACCGTCTCAAGTTGGGGATGAAGCCGCTGATGTCTATAATCGTGCGCTGCAACGAGCAAGTATTGGTAATGATTTGATTAACAAGCGGGTGCCTTTTCGCTGGGCGCCGATGACTTTTTTGAGTGATGATGTTAATAAATTGGTTAATACCGCAGATTCAGACACGCATTTGGTCTATCAGTTAAGAAACTTATTAGGTAAGCCAAACAAAGACTTAACCATTGTTTCCTCTTATTTTGTGCCTACAAAGGAAGGTGTAGATACATTAATCAAACTTTCTAAGAGCGGCGTTAACGTTAAGATACTCACTAATTCGTTCAATGCAACCGATGTTGCCGCTGTTCATTCAGGCTATGCCCAGTGGCGTGTGCCACTATTAAAAGCGGGGATAGAGGTCTACGAGCTCAAAGCGATTGCATCAGAAGAAGATCGTGAGAATAAGCTGTGGCGGGCACGTTCACAGTCCTCGACCAGTCTACATGCCAAAACCTTTGCAGTAGATGACCATAATGTCTTTATCGGCTCTTATAATGTTGACCCCCGCTCAGCCAATATTAATACTGAAATGGGCGTGGTAATTGAGGATGAAGATTTGGCATTGGAGCTACATGATGCCGTCAGTAAAGATTTGTTGCCTTTGGCGTACCGAGTTGTGTTGACCGATAACAATCAATTGCAGTGGCAAACTCACGAAGCCGGCAAAACGGTCATTTATAACAAAGAACCAGATGTCGACTTTGCAGATACCATTTGGTTAAAGATCATGTCATGGCTACCGATTGATTGGCTGTTATAGCAGTTATAACTACCTTAATGTTTAGAAGTTCTTGGTCTGTCATAATGATTATGGCAGTTTATTTTTAATGATAACAATTGAACCCTATGCCTTTTGTTGCTTTATCAGACTCAAAGAGTGCCATATCGCCAAAGCAATTAATGGTTATTTGCTTTGCTAATGCGGTCACATATTTTGACTTTCTTATCTACCTGTTTATGGCAGATATCATTAGCGCGACTTTCTTTCCTATCAGTCATGACCCCGTACTTAATAAGCTACAAGCATTAAGTCTTTTTGCTGCCGGCTATTTATCGCGGCCGATTGGTGCTTTATTTTTAGGTCGTTATGCTGATGTCAAAGGCCGAAAACCTGCCTTAATGGTGAGCTTGACTTGTATTGCAGTGACTACTTTAGCGATTGCCTGCCTGCCGACTTACGCTCAAGTCGGTGTTATTGCACCAATTTTATTTATTGCGGCTCGGCTTATACAAGGCATGGCGTTCGGGGCACATACACCGCTAGGCTGGGTGTATATTGCGGAGCACATATCCAAAAGCAACTTAGCGACTTACCTAAGCTTTGTGACCGCAGCCTTCATGTTCGGCAAAATCGGTTCTAACATTATGTTTGAGCTGCTGACGACCACCTATACTCAGGCTCAGCTTATTGAAAGTGGCTGGCGTATTCCTTTTGTGTGGGGGGCGGCATTAAGCTTTATAGCCCTGATGCTTTTTAATCTACTCGATGAAACACCTATTTTTACGTGCCAACAAGAGCATAAGCGTTATGTGCCCAGCTTGTCAGATATGAGCCTGCCGTTTAAGCGCTTTAATGCAATATTTTTGGCTTTAATGCTAACCTTTGTTATCTCAAGCTTAGTAATGGTCGTTGCTTTATTATTACCTGAATTGATTTTAATGAAGTTTAGTGTCGATCAATCTATGCTTAGGTTCTCCAATAACTTAAGCGTACTATTTTTAATTATTGGCTGTATTTTCTTTGGATTAATTGCGGATAAAAGTAGTACTGGTAAGGCGCTAATTTTTGGCGGCTTAGCCCTTATTTTCCAAACATTGGCCTTTTACTATCATCTTTCTGAGACCGGCGGCATGCTGATTTTATTTATGTATGCTATTTTAGGATTCTGTAGTGGTATCGCTAGTCTCGGCCCAGTAATTTTAGTACAGCTATTCCCTACAGCCTCTCGCGTTACCTCAGTTGGTCTTACCTACAACTTTATGTATGCCGTCGTTGGGGTCAACTTGCCCTTTGCTTTAGGCTATGCCACCAGTTATGTGAGCTTCTCGCCTGCCCTTTATCTCATCTTTATCGGTATTATCGCCTTTCTTATTGGTCTATATATTTACCGCTTACCGAAATTTAAAGCTTTGGATGCTGGGCTTAAGTTATAAACGCTCTTTATCTGATCTAAATAGTAGCTAATTAATAAAAATGAGCCAGTTAAACCATTGACTGGCTCATTTTTATACACTTATTTATGTGTTTTAAAAGCAGTCATACTCTGTGTTTTTATACTAATTGCTATGAACAACCTAAGCCCTTACAACAACGATGTCTCCCAGTAATGAATAACAATATGATGAATCGTAAGAAGCTGCAGCCGGTCATGGTATAATAGCGGCCACCCTATGGCAGCCACTATAGGCAGTATTATTATTGCCTAAAATCACCCTTGCCTTAACTCAGATAACAAAGAGTACCTGCAGCCTTATGACTGATACCCTCGTAAACTCTATCGATACGCCTATCAATATTATGCAAAACAAACGCCTATCTGTCGCGCCCATGATTGATTGGACAACGACGGATTATCGTTTCTTTGCGCGCCTGTTTAATCCGCATACTTATCTATATACTGAGATGATTTCAACCGGTGCGATTATTCATGGCAATACTGATCGGCTTCTACGCTTTGATAATATTGAGCATCCACTTGTGTTGCAATTAGGTGGCGCTGATATTAAAGAGATGACACATTGCACAGTTGAGGGGCAAAAGCGCGGCTTTGATGAGGTTAATATCAATGTAGGTTGTCCATCTGATAGAGTGCAGCACAATAAAATTGGCGCATGCCTAATGGCTGAGCCTAATACGGTGGCAAGCTTAGTTCGCTCAATGCAAGCAGAGGTTGATATTCCGGTGACGGTCAAACACCGTATCGGTATAGATGAGCATGACAGTTATGAGTTTATGCGAGATTTCGTGGCTGCCAGTGCCGATGCTGGCTGTGAGCGTTTTATCGTACACGCTAGGATTGCATGGCTTAAAGGCTTAAGCCCGAAAGAGAACCGTGAGATTCCGCCGCTACGCTATGAAGATGTATACCGGCTCAAGCAAGAATTTCCTGCGCTTAAGATAGAGATTAATGGCGGTATCAGCACTATTGAGCAAATTAAAGAGCATCTGCAATATGTCGACGGGGTTATGATTGGCCGTGCAGCCTATCAAAACCCTTACCTATTGGCAGAAGCCATGACTTTATGGGGTGAACAGCCGCCGACGCGTGAAGATATTCTGGCTAAGCTGTATCCATATTTAGATGAGCAAGCCGCCAAAGGGGAGCCTTTACCGTCTGTGGCACGTCACTTTTTAGGGTTATTCCAAGGTTTGCCTGGGGCACGTAAATGGCGTCAAGCTCTCAGCGGCAAGCAGCAGCTAACCGTTGACGAGATTAGAGCAGCCGGCGACCATACATTGGCATTGATTGAGAGAAGCCGGCAGGCTCAGCTTGAGCAAGAAAGTATCGGCTAATAGGTACTTGAAGTAAATGCAACTTACCGATACTAGTTTAACAACAAGTTATGATTGTTAATCAGCTAGTGCACTGAAAGATATAGCCACATGGCTGCTGTATTGTTGAGAATATGAATCATCATCGGCAGCCATATTGAGCCTGATTTAATACGGGCGTAGCTTAATAAAAGCGCCAAGATAAATATTACGCTCATCTCATAGATAGCATACTGGATATGAATAATCGCAAAGATAAGACTGGTTACTATCGTGGCAAGCCATACGCCTTTCTTACCCTCTATCTGCTCTTTTAATGCACTCCATAATACTCCGCGGAACATTAGCTCTTCATAAACCGGCGCAACCAATACCATCACCACAATAAGCAGCCACTTCGGATTAGCACTGTCATATAAGACATCGACAAAAGCGGTCGGATCTTTATCTAGTGCAAAGCTTATCGCTTCGGTGACTATGACAAATAGCAGCCATAATCCTAATATACCTAGACCGACTTTGTAATTAAATGGCCTCATCGCCAGATAATCACGCACCTGCATTTTTTGATGCTGAGTATAAGACGTATTGCTTTTAGTCGCTCGGCTGATGCGCCACTTGACGACAGCATAGATAACAATGCTGATAGTGGCCAAGGTAAATATCAGCGCATAGCTGGTTACCGTACCATTAAAACTGCCCATCGCAAAACGCTGAGCAGGCGTTAGTGTTTGCTCATTAAAGACAATCGGAGCAAACAGATAAACACCCAACAGCTGAACCATCAAAAACAGCCCAACTATCCCCGCTATTAGCAGAACCACTCCTGGACTGGAGAACAGTTTTGGCTCATTAAGAGGGCTCGTATCTTGCTGAAGGTCGCTCTTTGTTAAGTCGGTATCTGGTCTTTTGTAGGGAAAGTCAGCCATAAGAATGAGGTCATATCAGTCGTTAAAAAAGCACGTATAAAACGTGCTCGATAAATAAAGAGTGTCAAAGTACAGCGAAGCCTACTTTGAAGCTTGCTCAGCGATTGTCTGCAGAATAAGCTGAGCCACGGAGTCTGGATGCTCTAGAGGGAACATATGACCACCGGCATGCAGCTTAAAAGGAATAGATAAGCGCTGCTCCACTTTTTGTGGAAACTGACGCTGATGAAACTGACTATTATCACCAATAAGCAAGGTCACCGGCTTTTTCGGTGGCCTGTTAGGCTTGAGCCAATACAGTGATGGATTGGTACGAAATACTTTTACTTCTGCCTGCTTGGGAATGGTTAGCGTCACACTGCCATCTTCTTGGTCACGTAGCCCATATTGTATATAGTAATCAAAGCTACGCTGATCAAAGTTTTTGAAGAAGGTTTTGGGGCGCAATAATTCACTGGCCTGCTCACGACTTTCCCATACATCACGGCGATGTTTTGAAATACCTGCCGGCGACATTTTATCTACCGCTTTACTAGAGGTTAGCTTAGCAATATGCCATAGTAGATTGCTGATTCCATAAATCAGTGGTGGGTCCATCAATACCGATTGTACAAACAGCTTGGGCTTTTTATACATGGCTTGCAGTGTACACAGTGCGCCAAGTGAATGCCCCAACCCTATCACAGGTACCTTATGCTTTTTTTTGACCTGTTTGACACTGTCAATCACTTGCTTGGTCAAGCTCTTCCAATGATTATCAATAGGATAAGTCAGTTTGCCTTGTTCATCAAAGCCTAACGTAGGAATATATTCCACCGTAAACTGCTGCTCTAGAATATCAAAGATAGGCTGATACACCCGACTTGGCATCCCATTTGCATGCGCAAAATGGATTACCGGCTTACCCGTCAGTTTAGACACGGGTAAGCCTTTAATATCAATCATCTCATTAGAAAACGTAAACCCTGTTGCCATTTTTTCTATCTCATCTCGCCAGACGTAGACTCTTGGGGTAATAACTTTAACTCAACTGAAGAACCAATACCAGCACCCAGTTTAATCGCAAAGCTATCTAACAATTGCTGCATTGGATCCATTGGCGTGTAATTAATGACATGATCTATATCAAGCTCTTTTTCAATAGTCATTAAGCTGCCTGCTTTATCTGCTAGACCCAAATCAATTGCTTGCTCACCTGTCCAGAACAGCCCTGTAAATAGATTATTCTCTTCAGGATCTTTTAATTTATTGCCGCGACCTTTTTTGACCGCATTAATAAAGTGCTTATGAGTATTATTTAGCACGCTTTCTACATGCTGCTGCTCAAACTCAGTCAACGAGCGGCTCATGCTAAGGATATCTTTGTACTCTCCCGCGGTTAAGGTGGTGTCTTTAACGCCCGCCTTGTCCATCAGGCCTTCAATATTGTAGCCAGGCATAATAACGCCGATAGAGCCTACCAAGCTTGAAGGATTGACATAAATCTCATCAGCTGCAGACGCAATATAATAAGCACCTGACGCACCAATATCACCAATCACTGCATACAGCTTCTTGTCAGGATGCTCTGTACGCAAGTCCATCATTGTCTGCCACACTTGGTCAGACTGAACTGGTGAGCCACCTGGTGAGTTGATATTTAACACTACGGCTTTAGCTGACTCAGTTTCATACGCTTCGGTAAGCGCAGCACTGATATCATGAGCATTGGCTTGATCGCTACTGCTAATTACGCCTTCGACATCGACAACAGCAATATGCGGCTTGGCCACATCGACACTGTTCATACTTTCAACGGTAGTACAGCTTCTACTTAATAAGAAGAATAACAGCAAAATAAAACCAAAGGTTATTAGCTTGGATATGATACGCCAACGTCTCGCTCGACGCTGCTCCTCGATACTTGCCAGTAATGTTTTCTCAAGTAAATGCCATTCTCGGCCGCCAGCGCCTGTCGGTAAAACGCGAGGAGGTTTGTTATTTGGTGATGGGTTATTATCAGGAACTTTATTCGGTTCTGGTGGCCAGTTTGACATATAAAATATGAATCCTACGTGCTATAAAAAAGGGTTTAAATTATGACAGTTAGAGTAAAGAAAACCAGTATGGCAATTACTCTTCGAGGCTGCAATATGGCTTTGTTTAACAAACGCAACGATATATTACTTGATCCCTAAATGTCAGCGGTATTTCTGTAAAATAATCGTTATGATAACTGAAACTAATTAACAATTGTATTTAACCTACGTTTATTATTACGGCTTGATAGACTGATGCCAATATAAATGAGTTTGCTTAAGCTGGGAGTTTATTGGGATCAATTGCTCGTCAATAATTCGCCAAGATGATGGCTGCATGACATTTAGGGAGGATTTGTCTATTTGAGCCTGCGGTGAGGTGACCCAAGGCTGCTCTTTAATATCTGCTGCGCACTGCAATTGCCATAATGCTGCCATTCGTGGCTGAGCACTGGTATATATTATAATCTTATTATGAAAATTATTGTTATTTAACGTCGAATTATTTAAAGAGCTATTTGTATCGTCATCTAAATGACTGTCTGTAGGATAGCTAGAAGGATGCGACGCTATAATATTTGTTTGTTGCGGGTTATTTGCAAGCGTTGTCGACAAAGGCGTATCTAGCATAATCGTACAGTCAGCGACTTTATTATCTTCATCAATTGACCAACCGGTAACGGCACTAATATCCATGCTTGAGGCAGATGTCTTGTCTCTATCAATAGCTTGCCAGTTATTACCAGCCAGACAATCTTGAGCCTGCAAACGCGTCCCCTGCATAACTTTGGTAACCTGAGACTCATGCAGACTCAGACCTGCCTGCCAATAATAAGAAATAGGCATAAATTTACGCAAATCAGCAACCACGGCTGCAAGCTTGGGCGTCGCTGTTTGTACAATCACACCGGTTAACTGACTTAGCCGCTGTTCTTTTAACTGCTCGTAGACCGCCTGTGATAACGCTTTTGTTTTTTCAGGCGCTATAAATAAAGCATTGTCGTTTAACTTACTGGCCTTATTTTGATAACCCGAAGCATATGCTGATAATAATAGCCAAGCATTTGTGTTATCACGCACGATAACTGCAAAATAATCTGAATCTTGCAGCTTTATGGGAATTATCTGTATCGAATCAGTGGTATCTTTTGCTAATAATACTGTCGAAAAGCCGAGCAGTAGTAGCGCAGGGATACTAAGTAGTCGACTGAGCACCCGTTGCGGCAATATCCACGGCAATGCAATAAGCAAAATAAGAAGTAAGATTGGCAAACTGATATCGGTGTATATCCAGCCGACTTGTTTGGCTGTCTCTTGTAACCAAAATAAACCAGTATGAAAGTTAGATAATATCCAGAATAAAAGTGACCATAGGCTGTCTGCCACAGTTGGAGAGAAGGTATAAACCACCCCTGCCAGTAGATTTAACGGCACAATAATCCAACCGAATAAACCGATAGCGAATAAATTTACCACAAAGCCCCATAGTGATACTTTACCAAATAACCACAAGCTAATTGGCAATAGAGCAACAGATATCCAGATCTGTAGCTTAAATAAATCAGTTATTTGCCGCCTTATTTGACTGCTTCTAGAGATTGTTATTGCTGGTGCCTTGTTAACCGTTGCACTCCGTGTGGTCAGATTTATATCAGTCGACTTTTTATCACGACTTCCCCAGCGCTGAGTATAAACAAAGAGTACCGCTACTGCGATAAAAGACAGCCAAAACCCCGCCTGCCATAACACAAAAACATCCCACCACGCCATAGCAACCGCTAAGCTCAGTAAAACTTTAAATGTCGCCGTTATCGCTAAAAAATAGCGCAATATACCAATGACCAGCAGCATACACGCGGTGCGCACTGCCGGCACATCGAATCCTGCGAAAGCGGCATAAGCAAAGGCTGCGACTACGCCAATAACAAACGCACATTGCCATCGCGGTAGCCATTCATAGATACTGGGTCTAAAGCGATTAATCAGGGCTGTGATAAGAGCCGCGCAAAGCATGGCTAAAAACAGAACATGAGTTCCAGATATTGCCAACAGATGCGAAATGCCGGCAAAACGATATAACCCAGTCATGTCTTGACTGATAAGACTACGATCGCCGGTTAATAAGCTTAAGGTAACCGCTATTGCCTCTTTTTTCGCAGGATTTATAGATAGGCTATTATCAGAATTAGAAGTGTTGTCATCCGTATTAACGCCATCTTCCTTTAAATCGCTCTGTTTTGCATGTTGCATCGCCATTAAATGTAAGAAATGCTGACGTAAGTCAAAGCGCTTCCTATCAATCCACTGCGCTAGGCCAGTACCATCGTTATTAACCATCTCTATCGATTGATTAACATCATCACCTGTCATAAGTTTGGCTTTAGAAGTGGCGTGCCGGCTACTTAACCAGCGATATTCGTTAAACTCATCTGGATTATCGGTCAGCTCTATCGGGCTTAATTGCAGCGCTAAAAGAACTGTTTTGTCAGCAGAGAACTCATTAAGCCAGATATCTTTAGCTTTGTAACTCTGTAGCATTACCGTCATTTGTTTAGGCAATTTTAGAGCAGCTGTGACATCTGATATCTCTGTATCGTTGTCTTCTAAAACCGCGGGTTCTGTAAAGGGATTAGTAGCGATATCCTGTTGATGACTGGAGCTAGGCTCCACCCTTTTATACCAAGTTATATCTGTTAAGCTGACTAACTGGCGGTAGTCCTCCTCAACAGTTAATGACTTTTTATTATTATTGTTATTATTGGAAGTATTAGAAGAGTGTTTCAGCTCTAATCGCTTATCACTTAATCCAAGTGGCGTGACTGTTGTCTGTATATACCAAGTTTCAGCAGGTGATTGCTCAATAGCCTGTGTCCGCTGTGCTAGCCCCTGACTCATAACGGCAAGCCAAAATAATACGACTGCCATAACTTTAGCTAACAAAACGATGATACCTTGCTGCTTTAATACGCGAAGAGGAGATAAGTAAAAGTTAATTTGGGTAGGATGAGAGGGCTTTGAGTGTGATTGAGAGTGGGCACGAAAATAAGCCACCATCCAAGCGGTAAGACTAATAAAGATAAACCCGTAACTTAGTGTTTGCCACTGCTGATAAGAGTTCTCTCCATTGATTGCTGCCAATTGATTAGGATCTATCTCTAAAATAGCCAACATCAATGCAAGCGCCACACCCCCTGTGAACCAAGCCACGGTCTCGTCCCTAATATCATATTAATAATTAAAAGCCTCAATAGCAGTAACGCCAACCACCCATCGGACAGTTGGCGTTATCATTTGCCTATCAAGTTAATTCAGTGACAAATTAAGATCAGCTATCAAACTCTTCCCACTTACCATTTTTGAGTAGCATTTGCCTATCTGCCATAGCGGCAAGGCTACGATCATGGGTCACCATTAATAGAGCCGTCTTCATCGTATCTTGCAGCTCCGCTAATAGTGCAAAGATACTTTGTGCATTGTCATAATCTAGGTTACCGGTTGGCTCATCCGCCAATATAAGCGCAGGCTTGGTTACCAAGGCTCGAGCTATGGCAACACGCTGGCGCTCACCACCTGATAGCTCACCTGGGCGATGCTCCAAGCGGTGACCTAAACCAACACGCTCTAATAAGTCAACTGCTTGCTGACGCGCCTCTTTAATAGGCACTTCTTTACGTAGTAGTAACGGCATAGCCACGTTTTCAATGGCAGTAAACTCTGGCAATAAATGGTGAAACTGATAGATAAAGCCTAAATGGCGGTTACGCATTTCACCGCGCTCGGTTTCATTCATTTGATTTAAGCATTTGCCTTGCAGCCAAACTTCTCCCGAAGTCGGTACATCTAGCCCGCCTAATAAGTGAAGCAAAGTACTTTTACCTGAGCCACTGGTACCGACAATCGCAATACGCTCACTGGCACGAACCGTAAGATTCAGACCGGTTAATACCTGCGTACGGATATTTCCTTCGTCGTATATTTTATTAATATCTTTTGCGACTAATATTTCTGACATACATCTTTCTCGCTAGCTGTTTTTTTACAATACATTTTAAATAAGGCTTTATGGCATCACTTTTATGGCATTAACGACAGGCCATTTAATGAATCAAACCCAATTACTCATAACGTAAGGTTTGAGCAGGCTGGATACTGGCCGCACGACGTGCTGGATAAATAGTCGCCAAAAAGCTTAATAAAAATGAAGTACTGGTAATAATCAGTACATCCATCCAACGCAGTTCAGTCGGCAAATAGTTAATAAAGTAAGCATCAAATAAATGCAGACCCATTGCCTGATTGACCCAGCCTAATAAATCACCAACAGTCAGCGCTAAAATCACACCGAGTATCGTGCCAGCCACTGTACCAATCACACCAATAACCAGACCTTGCACCATAAATACCTGAGTAATCAGTTTCGGTGAGGCACCAAAGGTTTTGAGGATAGCGATATCGGCTTTTTTATCGGTAACGAGCATTACTAAGCTAGATACGATATTAAAGGCAGCAACGATAATAATTAAGAATAGCAGCAAACCAACCATCGCCTTCTCCATTTGGATAGCGCCAAATAGATTACCATGCGTACGGGTCCAATCATTGGCAAACAGACTACCTGGTGCAATACTGGCCGCACGCTGTGCAACTTCAGGTGCCATAAAGATATCGTCTAACTTCATTCGAATACCTTGAGCACCTTTTGGTAAGCGTAGTAATTTTGCCGCATCCCCCATGGGAATAAAGGCAACCAGATTATCGACTTCACGACTAATATTAAACACACCCGTTAGCGTAAAGCGCTTAAAGCGGGGAATAACACCTGCTGGAGAAGGCGACGCTTCAGGCAATACCAAGGTGACTTTATCGCCAATTTGCAAACCAAGTGCCTCGACCATACTCTCACCAAGCACAATACTAAAGTCACCATCTTTTAGGGTACCGATATCGCCTTCGACCATATGCTCGTTAATAATTGAGACATTTTTCTCATATTCAGGCTCAACACCCGTGACCATAATGCCTGCGACTTGACCGTTAGAGGTCAACATGCCTTGTAGCTCGATAAAAGGCGCAACCGCCACGACATCAGGGTCTTTTTTAATCTCTTCTGCCAACCCTTGCCACTCGGTGATGATCTCTCCGGAGCTGACCGTCGCTTGCGGTACCATGCCTAAAATACGAGTTTTGAGCTCACGGTCGAAACCATTCATAACGGATAACACGGTAATCAAAACAGCGACACCCAGTGTCAATCCGACCATAGAGATTAATGAAATCAAGGAGATAAAGCGATTACTACGCTCAGCGCGTGTATAACGTAATCCTAAAAATAGGGCTAACGGACGAAACATAATTAAGGCTCTTAACCAATTCGGTGGTAACTAATCGGTAGTAACTAAAATGATAAAGATAAATAAGCTGTTATCGCCAATGGACGATAAGTAAATGGCAGGTGGGTAATCGTATAAATCAATTTTAAAATAAGCCCTGTTTACAGACCTTGATCGCTATTGATCTATAGAAGCATCACTTACATATTGCCATTATTATAACAGCGTATTAAAGTGTCATATGACAAAAGCCCATAGTTTGACACAAACAGCGCCAACTTGGCTATATTTGATTGCTGTGATTATTTTAATATAATTTACCGCTTTGCTTTTAAGAGTTGCTCGCTTGCTACCCCTTGGCTTTAGATATGCTGCATTTTTAATAGGTATAGCCGGCAGGTCACAATACAAAGGTTGTATTTAAACAACTTGCCCCTATCTATGTTAATAGAAGCGCATCTTAGTGATGACAATATATTAATAACAAGTTAAAAAGTAACCCTTATAACTAACCATCAAAAGTACACGCTCATTATGACTACTCATACCTATAAATACAGCCAGCATCCTAAGACACGCCCTACCAAGGTTACACTAACCAACGAACAGACAGCTGGACACGGTGATCATTGGCGTATTTTAACCAACGATATCGAAAACGATGTGCCTAACTGGCTGCAAAAATCGATTGATGATGCCACCATCGCATCAGGTCTACATCCAGCACTTAAGAAAGAGGACCTGTCTAACCTACTGCTTTCTTGTAATGATATGTGTCATATCAAACAAGTATTAGCAATGGATAACGGCAAACCAAAAAACTTTATTAACGCCTACCCTTGTGTGAATAGCCCTTATGGTTTTAGCTGCAAGATTGACCGTATTATTGCCAATGATAATACTCAAGATGCGGTTTTACGTCTGATTAGTGGGGATGGCAGCGTGATTTATGCCTTTGACCAGCTTTATACTGTAAACAAAGACTTGTATCGTCAGTCTGACAGCTATTTTGTGAACTTTAGTGCTTGGGCCTACGCGATTACACCTAGCGATAAAGAAGAGACTATTTTAATTGAAGACCCAGAGGCCATTCGTTATCACCGTGCTTATAACGATATTTTGGCGCAAAATAATGGTGTCGCTCCGAATAATCTAGATGAGCTGATTGATGAATGGCAGCCAGACACTGACGAGCCTCTTGCGCCTGTCGAGATTAACTTAGGCAATATGTGTGCTTACTTATTTGGCGAAACTTTGGGTCAAGAAGATGAAGCTTGGTGCCAAGGCCAAGTACTTGGCAAACAGCAGCAACATTTATTTGAAAAAGAGCTAACCATCTTTGATATTGCGATTTTACGCGAACCTGATGCAACCCCGTTTGTGGTACGTATGGCAACGCCGTCTAACATTGTCACCGAACATATTCAGGTGAATGATTATGTACAAGCTAATATCTGGCTACAAGCGGCCATTTATCGTGAAAATCAGCCGGTATAATCACTTTATTTGTCGAATGATTGATAATTTTGATTCAATCGGTCCTAAAGCAATCGCTTAGAAAGAAATCAAAGCCAACCTAATTGGGTTGGCTTTTTTAGTTGCTCCATATAAAAACCGGACATAAGTTTGTCTATAAGCTTAATACTGATGGTTATACTAAAAATAGTTGACTTTTTGACAAAGGTCTTATTTACATTTGACGCAAAATCAGGTTAAGATTAACCAACTTCTTAACAATGAAAGAATAAGCACCATTAGCGCCTCTTATTTATCACTGCGTTTTAATGTCTTATTACTTTTCATAATTGTGGTTCTATGAAAGTCTCTCCTGCCAAACAATCTTTTACGCCATTTGCGCATCCTTACCTCTTAACCCAACCTGTGGTTTTGGGCAATGCTTACTCTATGGGCGACCTTAACTCTGCTAATAACGATCAAGCTGCTAGTACCCAAGCTCGAAAAAGTGTCTTACGTACTACAGCGAATACATTTGGCTCAAGTCAGCTAAATGCAAAAGCAGATACTTATTTAGGCTCTAAACATGAGAAGTTAGGCGCCAGTAGTAAAGAGCGTGGCAGCCAGACTCCCTTCTCCTCTTTAGCCGGACCTCATGCTATGAAAGCTAACAGCAATCAGACACCTTTATCGTCTGATACTGTCTCGAACCACTCTTTATCTGCTAATCCTTTAGCGCCTAGCAGCTTATCTTCGAGTAAGAGTCAGTCAGAAGAAGAATTACCGACCCCTTTAATGGCAATGCTAGGCATCAAAAGTGAATCAATTGATGCTAGACAAATTAGCTGCGCCAGCTTTTTTATTACTGGCATGCTGTTGATGTTTTATTTGCTACATTTGGCTTAACGGTTATCTACTTAATAAATAAGATGTCATAAACAAAAGAGCGCCTAAATTAATCTAGGCGCTCTTTTTGTTGCTCATATTAAGACTTATTTACGCTTGTTCTGTCATCGCATAAATTTTCTTGAATAATTCTTTTTGCTCAGCACTTGGCTTAGCGCTTTGTAGCGCCATTACTTGACTCATATCACCTTCGATACGAATTTTACCTGACATGAAGGCTTGCATCGCCTCATTAATATCGCCTTGGAGGGCTATTTTTTTCAAAGTCTCTTCATCAATTTTGATGGTCGTATCAGTATCAGTCTGACCTTTCTTTAATACGCCGTCGGCTAAATAAGCTTGCACATCACCATTTGCAGTATCGCTAATATTTAGATTTAACTTCATGTTTGCAAATGTTGGCGGTAAGTTTAAATCGCCTGCTTCAGTTGTTAAACGATCCACTTCATTGAACCACTCATCCGTTAAGAATACTGCCATAAGATTTCCCTTGTATAAATTATAAATAGAGTTAAATTAAAAATAGGGTTAAAATACTAACCACATTATAGGTGCATTAAAATACTATCACATATTTTGTGTCCAATTGTACCTTACCCTGTTAACAAATCAGCAGTTTTTTGATTAAATGTTGATTTAAATAAGCAAATATCATACTGACGTATATATCGATTGTAGCAAAAAATTCTCAGGTAGTTGCTACTTTTTGAATCACTGAGTCATTTTGTATTTACAAAAGTAGCGATTAGCCGACAGCTTAATAAAAACTTTATCTCAGACGACACTCAAGATGCTTATCCACAAAAATTTTGCGGGTTTTTTTAGTTTTGACTGTTTCGTCAGATGATATTTTGTATCCTATGCGTTACAATAGCTACATATTTAGATAACATCAGGTATAACAGCCAAACGATTAACACGCTGAATGATTTTTACGAGCGGGTTAAAAGTGAGCCATTGCTAATTTCTGTGACTGTTTATGTCATATTAAAGGTTAGAATTTGATAACCTTTGTGACTCAGGAATATGTTTTTTTGCAGGCTCTATTTTGGTTGATAACTTTGATACTTAAGGCTGTAAAGGAAATATTCCAATGAGTATAAATAACACAGCAGTCTCTCCAGTCGATCATGATTATGAAATCACCATTGTGCGATTTTTTACTGTCATGGCTGTTATCTGGGGGATTATTGGCATGAGTCTTGGGGTGTTCATCGCCTCACAATTAGCTTGGCCTGCCCTTAACTTTGATATTCCATGGCTAACCTTTAGCCGATTAAGACCGCTTCACACGAATGCGGTGATTTTTGCGTTTGGTGGTTCTGCATTATTTGCAACCTCTTACTATATTGTCCAGCGCACGTGTAAAACTCGACTATTCGCACCTTATTTGGCGTGGTTTACCTTCTGGGGTTGGCAAGCAGTCATTGTGGCTGCGGTCATCACACTTCCTCTAGGTATCACCACTTCTAAAGAATATGCTGAGCTTGAGTGGCCTATTGACATCTTAATTGCTGTTGTTTGGGTCTCTTACGCCATTGTATTCTTTGGTACATTAATTAAGCGTAAAACCTCACATATCTATGTGGCTAACTGGTTCTTTGCAGCCTTCATCATCACTATCGCGTTACTACACATCGTAAACAGCTTGGCTATTCCAGTAGGCTTATTTAAGTCTTACTCGTTATTTGGCGGTGCAACAGATGCGATGGTTCAGTGGTGGTATGGTCACAACGCGGTAGGTTTCTATTTGACAGCTGCCTTCCTAGGTATGATGTATTACTTCGTACCAGTGCAAATTGGTCGTCCGATTTATTCATATCGTTTATCAATTGTGCATTTCTGGGCGTTAATCGCGTCATATATGTGGGCCGGTGGACACCACCTTCATTACTCTGCACTTCCTGACTGGGCACAATCATTAGGTATGGTATTCTCTATTATCCTATTTGCACCATCTTGGGGTGGTATGATTAACGGTGTACTAACGCTTTCAGGTAGCTGGGATAAATTACGTACTGACCCTATCATTCGATTCTTGATTGTTGCACTATCGTTCTATGCGATGTCAACGTTCGAAGGTCCTATGATGTCAATCAAGACTGTGAACGCGTTATCGCATAACACAGACTGGACAGTTGGTCACGTACACTCAGGTGCACTTGGCTGGGTTGGTATGATTACCATCGGTTCACTTTATGTGTTAGTACCGCGTATTTATAACAAACCAAAAATGTATTCTGTAAGTTTAATTACTACGCATTTCTGGCTTGCGACTGCAGGTACTATTTTCTACATCGTTTCTATGTGGATTTCAGGTATTGGTCAAGGCATGATGTGGCGTCAAACAAACCCAGACGGAACGCTTGCTTATAACTTTATTGAAACCGTAACGTTCTCGCATTACCCATATATTGGTCGTGCCTTTGGTGGTTTATTATATGTTGGCGGTATGTTTGTTATGGCTTACAACGTTTATAAAACAATCAAAATGCCGAATGCCCGTCCCGTTGACGCAGCAGATCCAACCGATCATCGCCCTATCGTCAATGATGACGAAGACACTCAGCCTGTAAATGTGTAAACCAGCAATCGCTTAAGGAGATATCATGGCAGGTACAGCTCATGAAATAATTGAAAAAAATACAGGCTTGCTGGTCATCTTTATTGTGATTGCAATTAGTTTTGCAACACTGGTAGAGATTGTTCCATTAATTTTTGATACCAAGTCTGCTGAGGAAGGTGGTGTTAACCAACCCCTTCCTACTATGGAACCATGGACAGCTTTAGAGTTTGAAGGACGTGATATTTATATCCGTGAAGGCTGTCATGTTTGCCACACTCAAATGATTCGTCCGCTTCGTGCAGAAGTTGAGCGTTATGGGCCATACTCTCGTGCAGCAGAATCTGCATGGGACCATCCATTCCTATGGGGTTCAAAACGTACAGGTCCTGATTTAGCACGTGTTGGTGGCCGTTATTCTGACGATTGGCAAAGAAAGCATTTAATCAATCCACGTTCATTAGTACCTGAATCTGTAATGCCAAACTTCCCATGGCTTGCTGAACGCGAAGTTGACGGTGCTAAAGTTCAAGAGAAAATGCGCTTATTCCGTGATCGCTTTGGTGTTCCTTATACTGAAGAGGACATCGAAAGTGCACCTGACCAAGTGTTAGGCGCAACAGAGCTTGACGCCGTTGTTGCCTACCTTCAACAGCTTGGTACGGCGATGGAGGGTCAACGTTAATGAGTATTAGTGACCTACAAATCATTGCAACCGTCGTGGCGTTTATTGCTTTTATTAGCATTGCATGGTGGGCTTACTCACCAAAGAACAAAAAGCGCTTTGAAGAAGATGCACAGCTTGCGTTGGATGATGAGCTCGTTAGCTCCTCAGCCTCTACTTTACGCAATAAGGATAAAAGATGAGCATATTTTGGAGTTCATGGATCACCATCTTAAGTTTGGCCTGTTGGTTGGGTATTCTTGGCGTGCTCCTTTTCGTTCTACGCAACAAGCCAGATCTTGAAGAAGACGGCACGACTGGTCATACTTATGATGATGTGATTCAAGAGTATGATAAGCCGCTACCTAAATGGTGGTTAGCTATTTTCTTTGGTTCTATCATTTGGGCCATCGGTTATTGGGTGTTCTTCCCTGCCCTATTCCCGCATGCCTTTAACGGTATCGCTACTGTTGAAGTTGATGGTAAAACTGTCCCTTGGAGCTCAAAAAATGAGCTTTATAGTGATCTTGAGCGTAACAATCAAACGTTTACAGATAACTTCCAAAACAACTTTTTGCCTAATCCAACGGCTAACCAGAAGCTAGCTACTTTGGCTTCTATGCAGTCTGAGCTTCGTGGTACTGAAGATGCGCCTAGACAATTACAAGAGGACATCAACACTCAGATTACTGAACTTGCGCCTTATGTAAAAGAGCTTTCAGGTAACACTAAAGCATTGATGGCAGGTGAACGTTTATTCCTACAAAACTGTGCTTTATGCCATGGTTCTAACGCGAAAGGCGCACCTGGCTACCCTAACCTAACCGATAATGATTGGTTGCATGGTGGCAAGCCTGAGAATATCTTGTTGACACTACATAATGGTCGTCATGTTGGCTTAGATCCAACACAGCCATTACCAATGCCTGCACAGCGTAATGATATTGGTGAAGACGGCGTTCGCGCTGCAGCTGAATATGTATTATCATTATCTGGCAACCAGAACGATTATGACCTAGATCAAACTAAAGTGGCTCAAGGTAAGGCTATCTTTAATCAGAAATGTGTTATTTGTCATGGTGAAGATGCTAAAGGTACAATCTCTGCCGGCGCACCTAACTTAACTGATAACATCTGGTTATATGGTGGTGACCGTGAAACGATTCGTGAAACGATTCGTCATGGCCGCGGGGGTGTTATGCCTGAGTGGGAATCTAAGCTAGGTAATGAGCGTATTATGCTTCTTGCCGCTTACGTTTACTCACTGTCTAACAATGTAAATGCTAGCGCACCAACACAAGCTACTGCATCTGCTGAATAGTTTGTGGTAGTGCACTATCTAGAGATTAATAAAGGGGGCTGTTAATACAGCCCCCTTTATCTATTTTGACAATCGTCCTATTTTAAAACCGAAAACCATCCCAATATATTTATATATCTTATCTAGATTAAAGTAGCTATGAGCACTAATAAATCAAAATTGATACTAAACATACATTTTATTTGAATTTTAAATCGGTAAAACTTATACCCTAATCATCTAAATAATCTAAGTTTGATAAAGCTGTTATAAGTTTTGCGTGTTTTATTCTGCACAATTACTCATGATTGACTCTCTCAGTACGCTATTGTTCTCCTGTTAAAGACGATTCAATGTTAAAATATAGATAACGATATGGGCAGCTAATCCCCTACCTGTACTGCTTTTGCCAGCATAATGATTCTAACTATTAGAGGTACATTTATGTCAGCCCCATCCTCCAATCAAATTCCAGTTCACGAGTTAGATGCGACAAAAAAACGCATCCATCCTCGCTTTACGGATGGCTTCTATCAGCGCATACGCCTAATTAGTATGTATGCGTTATTGGCCGCTTTTTTAATTCTGCCTTGGCTTAAATATGATGGAAGGCAGGCAATATGGTTTGATGTACCCAGTCAGCATTATTATATTTTTGGTTTAACTTTATTCCCGCAAGATTTCTTCTTTGTGGCAGCCTTCTTTATGATCGCAGCTTTTACCTTATTTATGGTTACGGTTTACGCTGGCCGCGTTTGGTGTGGATATGCCTGCCCACAAACCATTTGGACCCATCTATTTCAGCACGTAGAGAAGTGGGTTATTGGCGATCGCAACAAGCGTATTAAGTTTGATAAACAGCCTATGTCGGCAAGTAAAGCGAGTAAAAAAGCGGTTATTTATGTCATTTGGGCATTGATGTCACTGTTTACCGCGACAACGTTCGTCAGCTACGTGGCAGGTACTGGTCTCATGTATAGCAGCTGGCAGAGTTTGGGCGGTATTCCGTTCCCAGATTGGCCAACGTGGGTTTGGGTATCTATGTTTATCTTTACCTTTGCCACTTATGCTAACGCCGCTTATATGCGCGAATTTATGTGTGTTTATATCTGTCCATATGGCCGCTTCCAAAGTGTGATGTTTGATAAAGATACGCTGATTGTGTCTTACGACTATAACCGTGGTGAGCCTCGTGGTCCTCGCAAAAAAGGCACTCATCCCGAAGATTTAGGCGATTGTATTGACTGTACCATGTGTGTGCAAGTCTGCCCTACCGGTATCGATATTCGTGATGGCTTACAAGTTGAGTGTATCCAGTGTGCCGCTTGCGTCGATGCCTGTAACGAGGTTATGGATAAAGTCGGTTATCCACGTGGCCTAATTCGTTATACGACAGAACGTCAATTGGTTGAGAATGAACCGAGCCGTTACTTACGCCCAAGACTATTTGCTTATTTACTGTTATTATCGGTGCTGATCGCTGTCGTCGGTTACGCATTAATTGACCGCGTGCCATTACAGATGGATATTCGCCGCGACCGTAATCAGTTATCGTCATTAAACTCTGAAGGTCTGATTGAAAATAGCTACATTGTTAAAATTACCAACAAGACTCAGCAGCCGCATGATTATACGCTGTCATTAACAGAGCAAGAGGGTTTGAGCTTACGTACCCGCTTTGATAGCTTACCGCTTAATGCCGGTGAGAGTTATGACATGCCTGTAAGTGTCGTTGGTGATCCAAAGGTTATTGAAGTTGGCGAGATGCCGATTGAGTTTAACGTTGAAAGTAAAGACGGTAAATACCATATGACCAAGCAAAACGTCTTTACCACTCAAGGGCGCGATTAGACTCTATTAGATTAATGACACAAGGCGTACATAAATCGTATGGTCTTGATCATTGGCAACCTCTGGGTTGTACTATCACATTCTTTAAGGTTTTGAAATGAATAAGCACTCACCAACAGGCAAATTTGGGCATCAAGATACGCAGCCTTGGTATAAGAACTATATGGTTGTAATTTTTGTGATTGGCTTACCGCTATTTGTGGTAGTTGCCTGTTTGTGGTTTGTTTATTATTCAGTTCAAATCAAAGATACTGTCGTACGTGATGACTGGTATATGGATGGTAAAACACTATACCAAGATGTTTCACGTGATAAATTGGCGCATGATTTGGATTTAACAGGTGAGATGCTGTTTGCAAAAGACGGCACCGTAACCTTTACTCTGAACTACCCTGCTGATAGCTTAGAGTCAGGGCAGCTTCATGATGGAACGCCAATTTATTATCCTGATCAATTGACGCTTTCTATCTCTCATGCGACAGACATTGATAAAGACCGTGATGCGATATTAAAGCATACCGATGATAATCACTATACTACTAAGGTTCAGATTGATGAGTTAGAATCCAAGTATTATGTTCAAGTCAGTAATGAGGGCAAACTCAACTGGCGTTTAAGAGAAGTGGGTAAATTGCCTCAAGACAGAATCACATTTGAGCCCCTACACTCCTTTGATGAACCTCAGTGAATAAAAAAAGAAGAGCCTAGGCTCTTCTTTTTTTTTCAAAATTTAATCCAAGTTCAACCAAATAAGTGATAAGAACTAAGTTTCACTGTTAATCGATAATTGGATTGATCGTCGGAATCTTCTTAGTCTTAGCCGCTTTCTCGAATGGCTGTATTTCTGGTTGAGTCGGCAGTCCAATATTAGCAAGCTCACTCGCTACACCTACTTGAATATTATGACCTTCAAAGGCTCGTTCACTGTCATCACGGTCTAGATGTAAACTCTCAAAATCAAACAACTCTCTGTCTGCTAATTGTGACGGCGCTACATTTTGTATCGCTTTAAAAATAGATGCCAATCGCTGAGGATGCGCATCATCCCATTCACGCAGCATATCTTCTACCATTGCACGTTGTAGATTTTCCTGACTGCCACACAAGTTACACGGAATAATCGGGAATTCCTTATAACGTGCATACTTGATAATATCTTTTTCTTCCACATAGGCTAGCGGTCTAATCAAAATATTTTGCTTATCATCACTAAGTAGCTTAGGCGGCATGGATTTGAGCGACCCGCCATGGAATAAGTTTAGGAAGAATGTCGCCAACATATCATCACGGTGATGGCCTAATGCAATTTTAGTCGCGCCAATCTGCTTGGCAAAACCATATAGTGAACCACGACGTAAGCGAGAACATGCTGAGCAATAGGTTTTGCCCTCTGGTACTACGCTTTTTACCACGCTATAAGTATCTTTTTCTAAGATATAATGTGGTATGCCTTGCTGCTGTAGATAGTTTGGCAGCACTTCTTCAGGATAACCCGGCTGCTTTTGATCTAAGTTAACGGCCACCACATCGAAATTAATTGGCGCAATACGCTTTAAAAAAAGCAGAATATCAAGCAAGGTATAACTGTCTTTACCACCAGACACACATACCATCACCACATCGCCATCTTCAACCATATTGAAGTCTTTGATGGCGTGAGATACCTGTTTACGCAGCTTCTTTTGCAGCTTTTTAAAGCGGGCTGATTTTGTGCCTTTGTGGTCTATCGCTTGCTCATCCGATAGCTCTAGTCCATCAGAACCATTGTCATGACTGTCTAACAATATATCGTCATGAGACTCTATAGAGCTTTTAGTCATTTCAGCAGGATTAAAGGTTTGCGGTTGTGAGAAATTGGTTTGCATAATATCGCTATCACCTATCTGTATTTAGAGTGCGATTATATCAAATTAGGTATTTATTCGCTTGATTGAGTAATTGGGCTGAGGTTGATAGCATAAAAAAACGCCCTCATTTCGAGGACGTTTTAGTTGTTTTAACTAATATTAAGCAATCTAGATAATATTTATACCCTGTTCAATATAAAGAGTTTCCGTAATACCATTCTGGGTCTGAACATAAACATTATAGGTATGTGCTTCACCTAAAGGATCAGTAGCTGGAGGAGTAGCAGTAGTATCTTCAGTCCATCCATTATCTAAGTCAATGGTATTATCAGATCCAGTTTGATTAATAAAAATCTCACTTATATCATCATTAGTACCATCACTCTTCATAATATCAGTCCACTCCAAATCATAACTAGCATCAGTGCCTGCAAGCTGAACTACTTCAACATTGTTAATAGCTATGTCGTTAGCACCACCTCTATTATCACCCGTTAAGTTTAATATATCAGTACCATCACCACCATCTACAAGTGACCCAGAAGCATCATTGAAGTAACCGAGATTTATTGTGTCATCTCCAGCTCCTAAGTTAATATTTGAATTACCTTCTAAGTTTCCTCCAATAATAACTGTATCATCACTAGCTCCAGTAGTCATTATACTATTCTCACCAAAGTTTGCTGTCATTGATATCATATCCTCACCAGAACCGGTAATAATAGTTGAAAAATTCTCACCTAGTGAATTAGTTCCATAAGCATTAACACCACCATTAAGAATATTAATAGTATTATTACCATCACCTAAGTTTATATTTGAACTAGATATATCAGTTGCACCTGTAGATCCAGATACTTCAAGATAGTCAGCCCCAGTACCAGTTATGATTACATTGTAATCGATATCACCACCACTATATATTGAGTTGTCACCGTCACCAAGATTCACATTCCAACCTCTTGGATCTGATCTTTGACCCCCGTCTAAAGTTCGAATTACATCATCACCTGATCCAGCTGTAACATCAACATAATAAGTATAATCTGCACCTGTGAGAATAAAACTATTGTTACCCTCACCTAGATTTATCTTAGTTCGGTTATTAATATTACTAACTAAAGAATCAGCATATACAATATCATTACCTGTGCCCATCTGGATTGAGACGCCACTATTAATGTTACCTGTCAGGTTTAACACGTCGTCACCTGCACCAGTATCCACTAAGAAACGCCCATTAGCACCGCCATAGCTACTGATAGCACCTTCAATGAAGATAATATCTGAATTTGAAGTAAAGTTCGTTTTATACGTCGTTATATTACCATTAACTATCGTATTGTCCGCAGGGTCTGTAAAGGCATTTGAACCGCCCTTTGGTAAGTCTTCAGCATTAAAATTATTTGCCCCAGAATTCGGATCATTATAATCAAAATAGTAGAAGCTGATATCCGCAGAAGGTACATTACCTGCTTTATCTACAAACCCTATCGCTAAAGGATCATCCGTAGCACCGCTAATCGGTTGTTTGGGATTGGCGTTGTTTAAATTATCTATGTCGTTTCTGGCATTAAAGGCATCTCGTTGAGAAGAACTTAATTGTAACGTCCACACAGTATCAGCAGTAACCGGTGTAGAGACTCTTTGATCGCCTTGACCAACGTATACAGTACCGTCCTCTAGAGATATCCCAGTTAGAACGCCAGTACTAGCGTTATAGCCTGTAATGATTGGCGTTTCTGATACAGTGTCTAACTCAAATTCAGTAACTTCAGACGTTATTAAGTTAGGGTTAGTAATGACAGGATCATTGACTAATACAGCCTCATAACGGTAGTTTCTATCGATACCTCCATCCATGAGAACATCTTCGAAGGTATAGATAGTGGGATCAGAGCTGTTTATTATCAAACCTGAAGTTGAACTGGCTATTACCCCTTCCTCTACCCATTCACCATCACCCCTTTGATAAGAGCGAACAAGATTCAGCACTTGGAAGTCTGAAGCTATGTTTTTGTCAAGATGAATAGTTATGGTAGGAGTATTATCATTGGTTAAACCTTCTAGTAAGGCATTTCCAACAACTCCTGACTCAGTTTCAGAGACCACACCTATATAATTACCTGTAACTTCATCGATAACCGTTGCACTACCTTGAGGATTAGTATTTGCATCTAGCTCTTCTGCAACACCATCACCGTCGGTATCTACTAAATCTGTCAAATCATCGGTAACAGTAATCTTAGTCACTTGAGCAGGGTCTAATAATTGAATAGGTAGTGACCCTGTTCCTGCAGTTTCATTACCTGCAGTATCAACTGTTTTCACAGTGAAAGTAGCTTTAGTTTCAGAAATAGGAACATTATCTAGTGTCCACGTATTATCTGCAGCTACTGCAGCTGTTCCTTGAACGACCGTAGTGTCTACACCATTTACAGTCGTTGTTTTATAAACTACAACTGATTCTCCAGCTTTTAACGATTCTGACAATGTTCCGTTAAGGGTAACAGAGCTATCATCGGTTACTATTGAGGTACTTGTGTCACTGGTAACATCACCTTGGTCATCCATGTAGGAGACAATAGTCGCTTTCGCTGTTGGCGCTTCATTATCAATAACCACTGCTTGTTTAGCGATCGTACCAGCATTACCTGCACTATCTACCACACGGAATTCAATGGTTGTAGAGGCTGTTAGATTGCCATCATCAATACTTACTGCAGTTCCATTGATATTATTGGCATCAACAGCGCTCCAGGTCGCACCTGCATCATTACTATATTGCAGTGTCTCACCGGTTACTAACGCTTTACTCAACGTAGCCGCTACGGTTAGACCATTATTGTCACTGGTAATAAAGTCTTCATCTGATACACCTGTATCTTCTGTAATGGAATCAATAATAATCGTGGTATCAGGCGCTGTTGTATCAACTGTAAGCTTAAACTCTGATGAGGCAGTTCCGACGTTACCCGCTGCATCTTCAATCTTAGCAATATAGGTATACTCGCCTTCAATCAGCGTCGTTGGGGCATAAGTAAAGCCTGTACGACCTGGATTTACGGCAGCTTCTGCTAATCGAGTACCGTTAGCATCATATATAGCAACGATGTCTGTATCTGCTAGACCACTAACTGAACCATTTAATACCGGTGTTTTGTCATTGGTAGACGTTCCAGTTCCATAGTTACCTGTTAGTGGATCAACATTATCGGTATAGGTATCAATACTGATGCTGTTACCAGTAGTAGGTCCATCTGTATCAATAACCACTGGTTGTTTAGCGGTTGTACCGGCATTACCTGCACTATCTACCACACGGAATTCAATGGTCGTAGAGGCTTTTAAATTGTCATCATCAATACTCACAGCTGTGCCAGTAATATTAGCTGGGTTAACGTCTGTCCATGTTGCACCTTCATCATTGCTATATTGCAGTGTCTCACCGGTTACTAACGCTTTACTTAATGTAGCTGCTACGGTTAGACCATCATTATCACTGGTGATAAAGTCTTCATTTGATACACCTGTATCTTCTGTAATGGAGTCAATAATAATAGTGGTATCAGGCGCTGTTGTATCAACGGCAAGCTTAAACTCTGATGAGGCAGTTCCGACGTTACCCGTTGCATCTTCAATCTTAGCAATATAGGTATACTCGCCTTCAATCAGCGTCGTTGGGGCATAAGTAAAGCCTGTACGACCTGGATTTAGGGCAGCTTCTCCTAATCGAGTACCGCTAGCATCATATATAGCAACGATGTCTGTATCTGCTAAACCACTAACTGAACCATTTAATACCGGTGTTTTGTCATTGGTAGAGCTGCCACTATTAAAGTCCCCTGTTAATGGCGCAACATTATCGGTATAGGTATCAATGCTAATGCTGTTACCAATAGTAGGTCCATCCGTATCAATAATCACTGTTTGTGTAGCGGTTGTACCGGCATTACCTGCACTATCTACCACACGGAATTCAATGGTTGTAGAGGCTGTTAGATTGCCATCATCAATACTTACTGCAGTTCCATTGATATTAGTTGATTCAACTGTACTCCAAGTGGTGCCCGCATCATTACTATATTGCAGTGTCTCACCGGTTACTAACGCTTTACTCAACGTAGCCGCTACGGTTAGACCATTATTGTCACTGGTAATAAAGTCTTCATCTGATACACCTGTATCTTCTGTAATGGAGTCAATAATAATCGTGGTATCAGGCGCTGTTGTATCAACTGTGAGCTTAAACTCTGATGAGGCAGTTCCGACGTTACCCGCTGCATCTTCAATCTTAGCAATATAACTATAAGAAGCACCTGCTGTAAGGGGTGGTAATTGATATGTAAATTTAGTACCACCTGCTGTATCTAAAGTAGCTTCTCCTAATCGAATACCGTTAGCATCATATATGGCAACGATGTCTGTATCAGCTAAACCACTAACTGAACCATTTAATAACGGTGTTTTGTCATTGGTAGAGCTACCACTATTAAAGTCCCCTGTCAATGGATCAACATTATCAGTATAGGTATCAATACTTACGCTGTTGTTGTCAGTCGGCGCGTCGGTATCAATGGTAACTAATTGTTCAGCAGTAGCCCCTATGTTTCCACCACTTCCTACTACTCGGAATTTAATAGTTGTGGTACTAGTAAGCCCACTGTCAGCAATACTTACTGCAGTTCCATTGATATTAGTTGAATCAACTGTACTCCAAGTGGTGCCCGCATCATTACTATATTGCAGTGTCTCACCGGTTACTAACGCTTTACTTAATGTAGCTGCTACAGTTAAGCCATCATTATCACTGGTAATGAAGTCATTA
The DNA here is from genome assembly GCF_057396205.2 of Psychrobacter sp. CX14. Lineage (NCBI taxonomy): Bacteria > Pseudomonadati > Pseudomonadota > Gammaproteobacteria > Moraxellales > Moraxellaceae > Psychrobacter > Psychrobacter sp. CX14. Next base: position 2,418,710 of record NZ_CM183187.1, read on the forward strand.
TCTGATACCCCAGTGTCTTCAGTTATTGAGTTAATAAGAAGAGTTCCTTCGGGAACCGAGGTATCTACACTAATATTAAATTCATCGGATGTAGTACCTGCGGTACCTGCTGCATCTTCAATCTTGGCTACATAAGTATAAGTACCATCATTCAATGCCGAAGGAGTGAACGTAAATCCAGTATTACCTGGTTTGAGTGTTGCTTCTCCTAAACGATTGTCATTTCCATCGTAGATAACAACTATATCTGTAGTACCTAGACCACTAACTGAACCATTTAATACCGGTGTTTTGTCATTGGTAGACGTTCCAGTTCCATAGTTACCTGTTAGTGGATCAACATTATCGGTATAGGTATCAATACTGATGCTGTTACCAGTAGTAGGTCCATCTGTATCAATAACCACTGCTTGTTTAGCGATCGTACCAGCATTACCTGCACTATCTACCACACGGAATTCAATGGTTGTAGAGGCTGTTAGATTGCCATCATCAATACTTACTGCAGTTCCATTGATATTATTGGCATCAACAGCGCTCCAGGTCGCACCTGCATCATTACTATATTGCAGTGTCTCACCGGTTACTAACGCTTTACTCAACGTAGCCGCTACGGTTAGACCATTATTGTCACTGGTAATAAAGTCTTCATCTGATACACCTGTATCTTCTGTAATGGAATCAATAATAATCGTGGTATCAGGCGCTGTTGTATCAACTGTAAGCTTAAACTCTGATGAGGCAGTTCCGACGTTACCCGCTGCATCTTCAATCTTAGCAATATAGGTATACTCGCCTTCAATCAGCGTCGTTGGGGCATAAGTAAAGCCTGTACGACCTGGATTTACGGCAGCTTCTGCTAATCGAGTACCGTTAGCATCATATATAGCAACGATGTCTGTATCTGCTAGACCACTAACTGAACCATTTAATACCGGTGTTTTGTCATTGGTAGACGTTCCAGTTCCATAGTTACCTGTTAGTGGATCAACATTATCGGTATAGGTATCAATACTGATGCTGTTACCAGTAGTAGGTCCATCTGTATCAATAACCACTGGTTGTTTAGCGGTTGTACCGGCATTACCTGCACTATCTACCACACGGAATTCAATGGTCGTAGAGGCTTTTAAATTGTCATCATCAATACTCACAGCTGTGCCAGTAATATTAGCTGGGTTAACGTCTGTCCATGTTGCACCTTCATCATTGCTATATTGCAGTGTCTCACCGGTTACTAACGCTTTACTTAATGTAGCTGCTACGGTTAGACCATCATTATCACTGGTGATAAAGTCTTCATTTGATACACCTGTATCTTCTGTAATGGAGTCAATAATAATAGTGGTATCAGGCGCTGTTGTATCAACGGCAAGCTTAAACTCTGATGAGGCAGTTCCGACGTTACCCGTTGCATCTTCAATCTTAGCAATATAGGTATACTCGCCTTCAATCAGCGTCGTTGGGGCATAAGTAAAGCCTGTACGACCTGGATTTAGGGCAGCTTCTCCTAATCGAGTACCGCTAGCATCATATATAGCAACGATGTCTGTATCTGCTAAACCACTAACTGAACCATTTAATACCGGTGTTTTGTCATTGGTAGAGCTGCCACTATTAAAGTCCCCTGTTAATGGCGCAACATTATCGGTATAGGTATCAATGCTAATGCTGTTACCAATAGTAGGTCCATCCGTATCAATAATCACTGTTTGTGTAGCGGTTGTACCGGCATTACCTGCACTATCTACCACACGGAATTCAATGGTTGTAGAGGCTGTTAGATTGCCATCATCAATACTTACTGCAGTTCCATTGATATTAGTTGATTCAACTGTACTCCAAGTGGTGCCCGCATCATTACTATATTGCAGTGTCTCACCGGTTACTAACGCTTTACTCAACGTAGCCGCTACGGTTAGACCATTATTGTCACTGGTAATAAAGTCTTCATCTGATACACCTGTATCTTCTGTAATGGAGTCAATAATAATCGTGGTATCAGGCGCTGTTGTATCAACGGCAAGCTTAAACTCTGATGAGGCAGTTCCGACGTTACCCGCGGCATCTTCAATCTTAGCAATATAGGTATAAGAAGCACCTGCTGTAAGGAGTGGTAATTGATATGTAAATTTAGTACCACCTGCTGTATCTAAAGTAGCTTCTCCTAATCGAATACCGTTAGCATCATATATGGCAACGATGTCTGTATCAGCTAAACCACTAACTGAACCATTTAATAACGGTGTTTTGTCATTGGTAGAGGTTCCCGTGCCAAAATTACCTGTTTGTGGCTCAATATTATCAGTATAGGTATCAATACTTACGCTGTTGTTGTCAGTCGGTGCGTCGGTATCGATTGTAACAACTTGACTATCTGTAGGTCCTATGTTGCCAGCAGCATCTACAATTCGTGCTCTAACTGTATACTCACCTTGTGATAAAGTATTCAAAGTATTGTCAAAAGACCAACTCTTACCACTAAATGAAGCATCAACCCATGTTGTGCCACCATCTAAACTAATTTGAACTTTTTCACCATCCGGTAAAGCATTTGCTAAGGTGCCTTTGAACTGTAAAGTTTGATCATTAGTAATAAAGTCATTTGCTTCACGGCCTGTATCCTCAGTTATACTACTAATGTTAATAGTATTATTTGTAGGAGCTGTAGTATCTAAATTAATTACATAGTCTGATGAGAACTGGCCTGGATTACCTGAACTATCTTCTACACGGGCTGTATAAGTATAATTCTCACCATCTTGTAAATTTTTATCTTCAAAGCTCCAATTTTGATTAGTAACTTTGGCAACACCAACCCTAACTTCATCACGGTAAACTGCCACTACTTCACCAACATCTAACGTTTCACTGATTGTACCTTGTATTTCAGGTGTTATATCATTAGTGAAACCTCCATTTGCTACATTTCCTACAACTGGGATTACATTATCAATTACTGTTGTGATCTCAATAGTCTGAGTTGGTACGGTTGTGTCTACGCTAATACTATAAGATGGTGAGGTAACACTTTGATTGCCACCAGCGGTATCAACACGAGCTGTATACTCATAGGTATTGCCATTTTCTAAACCAGTGTCATCGAATGTCCATGTGGTGTCTGTTACGGTCGCTTCTCCAATAACTTCTCCGTCACGCAATACGACAACTTTCTCAGATCCTGTTAATGCTGTTGATATAGAGCCTGTAATTTGCGGTGTCACATCATTGGTTGAACCCCCATTGGCTACTACACCGGTTTGTGGGGCTTGGTCATCTATAACTGATAATATCTGTACAGATTGGTTTGAACCACTGGTGTCGATTGAAATTGAGTATTCGTTCGATGATGTACCTTGGTTACCCGCCGCATCTTCAACGCGTGCTGTGTAGTCATAAGTTGAACCACTTGATAGGCTTGCATCAGTGAAGGTCCAGTCTGTACCTGTAACTTTTGCTTCACCAACTTTTTCTGAACCACGGTAAACTGCGACAACTTCACCATCAGTTAATGCTTCGCTGATCGTGCCTTGTATTTCTGGTGTGTCATCATTGGTATAACCGCCATCTGTGACCTCACCTAATCCTGGAGCAACATTATCTACAACAGTTGTGATCGCTGTAGTTTGGGTCGGTGCTACTGTGTCTACAGTTATGCTATATGGTTGAGAGGTTGGGCTTTGATTGCCACCTGCTGTATCAATACGTGCAGTGTACTCATAAGTATTCCCATTCTCTAAACCAGTATCGTTATAGGTCCAAGTAGTACCGTCTACTGTGGCATTACCAATCACTTCACCATCACGTAACACAACAACTTTCTCAGATCCTGTCAAAGCAGTTGAGATAGAGCCTGTGATCTGTGGCGTGGTATCGTTTGTATCCTCTCCATTGGCCACTACACCAGTTTGTGGGGCTTGGTCATCTATAACTGATAATATCTGTACAGATTGGTTTGAACCACTGGTGTCGATTGAAATTGAGTATTCGTTCGATGATGTACCTTGGTTACCCGCCGCATCTTCAACGCGTGCTGTGTAGTCATAAGTTGAACCACTTGATAGGCTTGCATCAGTGAAGGTCCAGTCTGTACCTGTAACTTTTGCTTCGCCAACTTTTTCTGAACCACGGTAAACTGCGACAACTTCACCATCAGTTAATGCTTCGCTGATCGTGCCTTGTATTTCTGGTGTGTCATCATTGGTATAACCGCCATCTGCTACTTCACCTAATCCTGGAGCAACATTATCTACAACGGTTGTGATCGCTGTAGTTTGGGTCGGTGCTACTGTGTCTACAGTTATGCTATATGGTTGAGAGGTTGGGCTTTGATTGCCACCTGCTGTATCAATACGTGCAGTGTACTCATAAGTATTCCCATTCTCTAAACCAGTATCGTTATAGGTCCAAGTAGTACCGTCTACTGTGGCATTACCAATCACTTCGCCATCACGTAATACAACAACAGTCTCTGAACCTGTCAAGGCTGTAGAGATAGAGCCGGTAATCTGCGGCGCTGTATCGTTGGTCTCTTCGCCGTTTTTAACCACACCAGTTTGCGGATCAACATCGTCAACCACTGATAAGATCTGTACAGATTGATTTGAACCACTGGTGTCGATTGAAATTGAGTATTCGTTCGATAAGGCACCTTGGTTACCTGCCCCGTCTTCAACGCGTGCTGTGTAGTCATAAGTTGAACCACTTGATAGGCTTGCATCAGTGAAGGTCCAGTCTGTACCTGTAACTTTTGCTTCGCCAACTTTTTCTGAACCACGGTAAACTGCGACAACTTCACCATCAGTTAATGCTTCGCTGATCGTGCCTTGTATTTCTGGTGTGTCATCATTGGTATAACCGCCATCTGTGACCTCACCTAATCCTGGAGCTACGTTATCAATTACGGTTGTGATCGTTGTTTCTTGTGTTGGTGCTGTTGTGTCTACAGTTATGCTATATGGTTGAGAGGTTGGGCTTTGATTGCCACCTGCTGTATCAATACGTGCAGTGTACTCATAAGTATTCCCATTCTCTAAACCAGTATCGTTATAGGTCCAAGTAGTACCGTCTACTGTGGCATTACCAATCACTTCGCCATCACGTAACACAACAACTTTCTCAGATCCTGTCAAAGCAGTTGAGATAGAGCCTGTGATCTGTGGCGTGGTATCGTTTGTATCCTCTCCATTGGCCACTACACCGGTTTGTGGGGCTTGGTCATCTACAACTGATAATATCTGTACAGATTGGTTTGAACCACTGGTATCAATTGAAATTGAGTATTCGTTCGATGATGTACCTTGGTTACCCGCCGCATCTTCAACGCGTGCTGTGTAGTCATAAGTTGAGCCACTCGATAAACTGGCATCAGTAAAGCTCCAGTCTGTACCTGTAACTTTTGCTTCGCCAACTTTTTCTGAACCACGGTAAACTGCAACAACTTCACCATCGGTCAATGCTTCACTAATCGTACCTTGTATCTCTGGTGTGTCATCATTGGTATAACCGCCATCTGCTACTTCACCTAATCCTGGAGCTACGTTATCAATTACGGTTGTGATCGTTGTTTCTTGTGTTGGTGCTGTTGTGTCTACTTCAATAATATAACTATTGGATTCTCCACCTGCTATACCTGCCGAATTTCTTACTAAAGCTGTATATTCATAACTTGTATTGTCGATCAAACCACTATCACTTATGGTCCAGTCTGTTCCAGTTACTTGAGCTTCACCAATTTCTACACCATCACGAAGAACAATAACTACTTCATCAGGATTTAAATTAGCACTTATTGTTCCTTCAATAACTGGATCTGTGTCATTGGTTGATTCCCCGCTATTAATAACACCTATATTTGGAGTAACATCATCTTGAACTTTAGTAATTGTAATGCTTTGAGTTGGCCCTCCAGTATCAACATTAATTGAATAGGAGTTAGAGGTTTCGCTGAAATTACCTGCAGCGTCTTCAATTCGAGCAGTGTATTCGTAGTTCGACCCACTTGCTAATCCACTATCCTCGAAACTCCATGCAGTATTATTTACAGTTGCTTCTCCGACTTTGTTACCATCACGATAAATTGCTACAATTTCATTTTCATCTAAAACTGTATCCAAAGTTCCTTCTAAAGTCGGAGTAGTATCATCGGTTGTATCACCACTACTGACATTCCCTTCTTGAGGCGCAACGTTATCAATTACATTAGTAATAACTACTTCTTGAGTTGGAGAAGTTGTATCTAATTTGATACTATAGTCTGCAGAAATCGCACCGCGGTTACCTGCGGCATCTTCTACGCGTGCGGTATAGATGTACGTTTCACCGTCCTTAAGACCGCTGTCATCAAATGTCCAAGTCGTACCGTCTACTGTGGCCCTACCTACTTCTGCGCCATCACGTAATACGACAACTTCTTCGCCATCTTCCAAGGCTTTACTGATCGTACCCTCTACTAGGGGGGCTGTATCGTTTGTGATGCCGCCATTAGACACCATGCCTGTTTGCGGTACAAAATCATCTACAACATTTGTGATAACAACTGACTGAGTCGGTGCTGTGGTATCTATGTTAATGGCATAGTTATTCGATACAGTACCCTGATTACCAGCTGCATCTTCAACGCGTGCTGTGTAGGTATAGCTCTCCCCATCAACCACACCAATGTCTTCAATACTCCATGTGGTGTTAGTAACGGCTGCTGACCCTACTTTAACGCCATTACGGTAGACTGCAACGACTTCACCTTCGTTGAGGACACTACTGATTGTGCCTTCAATGGTTGGCGTCACGTCATTGGTTAAGCCACCATCAGATACGGTACCGGTTTGCGGTGCCACATCGTCAATAACGTTGGTAATCTGTGTCTCTTGAGTTGGTGCACTGGTGTCTAATTCGATACTATAGTCTGCAGAAATTGCACCACGGTTACCCGCAGCATCTTCTACGCGTGCGGTATAAATATAGCTTTCGCCATCAACTAAACCGCTGTCATCAAATGTCCAAGTCGTACCGTCTACTGTGGCCCTACCTACTTCTGCGCCATCACGTAATACGACAACTTCTTCGCCATCTTCCAAGGCTTTACTGATCGTACCCTCTACTAGGGGGGCTGTATCGTTTGTAATGCCGCCATTAGACACCATGCCTGTTTGCGGTACAAAATCATCTACAACATTTGTGATAACAACTGACTGAGTCGGTGCTGTGGTATCTATGTTAATGGCATAGTTATTCGATACAGTACCCTGATTACCAGCTGCATCTTCAACGCGTGCTGTGTAGGTATAGCTCTCCCCATCAACCACACCAATGTCTTCAATACTCCATGTGGTGTTAGTAACGGCTGCTGACCCTACTTTAACGCCATCACGGTAGACTGCAACGACTTCACCTTCGTTGAGGACACTACTGATTGTGCCTTCAATGGTTGGCGTCACGTCATTGGTTAAGCCACCATCAGATACGGTACCGGTTTGCGGTGCCACATCGTCAATAACGTTGGTAATCTGTGTCTCTTGAGTTGGTGCACTGGTGTCTAATTCGATACTATAGTCTGCAGAAATTGCACCACGGTTACCCGCAGCATCTTCTACGCGTGCGGTATAAATATAGCTTTCGCCATCAACTAAACCGCTGTCATCAAATGTCCAAGTCGTACCGTCTACTGTGGCCCTACCTACTTCTGCGCCATCACGTAATACGACAACTTCTTCGCCATCTTCCAAGGCTTTACTGATCGTACCCTCTACTAGGGGGGCTGTATCGTTTGTGATGCCGCCATTAGACACCATGCCTGTTTGCGGTACAAAATCATCTACAACATTTGTGATAACAACTGACTGAGTCGGTGCTGTGGTATCTATGTTAATGGCATAGTTATTCGATACAGTACCCTGATTACCAGCTGCATCTTCAACGCGTGCTGTGTAGGTATAGCTCTCCCCATCAACCACACCAATGTCTTCAATACTCCATGTGGTGTTAGTAACGGCTGCTGACCCTACTTTAACGCCATCACGGTAGACTGCAACGACTTCACCTTCGTTGAGGACACTACTGATTGTGCCTTCAATGGTTGGCGTCACGTCATTGGTTAAGCCACCATCAGATACGGTACCGGTTTGCGGTGCCACATCGTCAATAACGTTGGTAATCTGTGTCTCTTGAGTTGGTGCACTGGTGTCTAATTCGATACTATAGTCTGCAGAAATTGCACCACGGTTACCCGCAGCATCTTCTACGCGTGCGGTATAAATATAGCTTTCGCCATCAACTAAACCGCTGTCATCAAATGTCCAAGTCGTACCGTCTACTGTGGCCCTACCTACTTCTGCGCCATCACGTAATACGACAACTTCTTCGCCATCTTCCAAGGCTTTACTGATCGTACCCTCTACTAGGGGGGCTGTATCGTTTGTGATGCCGCCATTAGACACCATGCCTGTTTGCGGTACAAAATCATCTACAACATTTGTGATAACAACTGACTGAGTCGGTGCTGTGGTATCTATGTTAATGGCATAGTTATTCGATACAGTACCCTGATTACCAGCTGCATCTTCAACGCGTGCTGTGTAGGTATAGCTCTCCCCATCAACCACACCAATGTCTTCAATACTCCATGTGGTGTTAGTAACGGCTGCTGACCCTACTTTAACGCCATTACGGTAGACTGCAACGACTTCACCTTCGTTGAGGACACTACTGATTGTGCCTTCAATGGTTGGCGTCACGTCATTGGTTAAGCCACCATCAGATACGGTACCGGTTTGCGGTGCCACATCGTCAATAACGTTGGTAATCTGTGTCTCTTGAGTTGGTGCACTGGTGTCTAATTCGATACTATAGTCTGCAGAAATTGCACCACGGTTACCCGCAGCATCTTCTACGCGTGCGGTATAAATATAGCTTTCGCCATCAACTAAACCGCTGTCATCAAATGTCCAAGTCGTACCGTCTACTGTGGCCCTACCTACTTCTGCGCCATCACGTAATACGACAACTTCTTCGCCATCTTCCAAGGCTTTACTGATCGTACCCTCTACTAGGGGGGCTGTATCGTTTGTGATGCCGCCATTAGACACCATGCCTGTTTGCGGTACAAAATCATCTACAACATTTGTGATAACAACTGACTGAGTCGGTGCTGTGGTATCTATGTTAATGGCATAGTCATTCGATACAGTACCCTGATTACCAGCTGCATCTTCAACGCGTGCTGTGTAGGTATAGCTCTCCCCATCAACCACACCAATGTCTTCAATACTCCATGTGGTGTTAGTAACGGCTGCTGACCCTACTTTAATGCCATCACGGTAGACTGCAACGACTTCACCTTCGTTGAGGACACTACTGATTGTGCCTTCAATGGTTGGCGTCACGTCATTGGTTAAGCCACCATCAGATACGGTACCGGTTTGCGGTGCCACATCGTCAATAACGTTGGTAATCTGTGTCTCTTGAGTTGGTGGTGTGGTGTCCCCTGTCACAGTTGTATCGGCTGTATTACCTGCATCGTCTTTTGTGGTTGCGGTCACATCTTTACTGGTATCCACTTGGTCTTCAGGTATCTTGATTTCACCAGTGTCTTTATCTACTGTAACACCCTCAGGTAGTGGATCTGCCGTTGTCCATTCACCCGTTTCTGGGTCTTTGGTGGCAACAATAGTCTGGTCGTTACCTTCTTCATCTTTGTAATCGACAGACACTTCGCTGCTGTCATCACCAGTAGGGGTTACAGTAACCGCACCTTCTGGGGATACGTCAATATTTGGCTCGGCTGGTGGCTGTGTGTCAACGCCGACGGTGGTTGATGGGGCATCACCACTGACGTTACCAGCAGCATCTTTGACGTTATAGCTAAGCTCGTGTTCACCGTCAGTGAGTTCTGTTGTTGGGGTTAAGGTGATGCTACCGTCTTCATTGGTGACTGAGGTCGATGGCACAACGTCTCCATCGACTACTAATTGCGGTGTTTCACCTGATTGTAGTTGATCAGCGGGTATGGTTACACTTGGTGTGTTGTCATTGGTCTTATCGCCATCAGCAATGGCTTCTGCTGGGTCAAGTACATCGCCTGAACCATCGTTGGCGACATTGTCTGTCACAACTGGTGCATTCTCTGGCGTTGCTGGTGGTGTGGTATCTTTAGGTGCATCATCATTATCATCGTCATTCGCTAATGCAGCACCTATAGCAGCTAAACCTGCAAGACCCACTAACCAAGGTAGCCATGCAAAGCCGCCGTCATCTGTTGCCCCAATCCAATAAGGGGTTTGATACGCATTACCCCCTAACGCTTGTCCTTCGACATCTCCTGCGGCAAGTTCAGTAACAAAGTCGGCTACTTCACCCGTATCTGGCACATAGTAATAGTAGCTACCATCTTCTGCTAAGCCAATAAGGGCACTGTCCGCTTCATCATAATAGCCTTCTATGATTAGGTCGCTGTCTTGTCCTGATTCTTCCATTGATACATGCAGGTCTTTGCCCACACGTTTGGTAATAATATGATCTGGCGCTAGGCCGGTAGCTTGATCAACAAGTTCATAGTTGACTTTGTTTGTGGCTTTGATGACGGTTGGCTGACCGTCTTTGGTCACAACTTGATGCTCAGCTATGGTTTGTGCGGCATCGTTTACTTTTACAATAATCGTTTTCATGTTTGATCCTTAGATTCGCTTTTTATTTTTTTAAAATACTTTTATTTGGTAGCACTAACGGTTGCGACAACGCGGCGGTTGTTGTAACGGCCTTCTGGTGTGGCATTGGTGTCAACTGGTCTAGTTTCACCAAAGCCTTGTGTTTGTAGTCGATTTGGTGCGATACCATATTTGGTAACCAACTCTTGTTTAACCGCTTGGGCACGCTCTTGTGATAGCTTCATGTTGTAGCTGTCTGAGCCCATACTGTCGGTATGGCCTTCAATGATAGTCGTAGTGTCAGGGTATTTGTTCATGAAGTCAGCAACGGCTTGAATACGGCTATTGAACATGGGTTGTACAACGGCTTTGTCAAATTCAAACAGCACTTCTAGATTGATTGGTTTGTCTATTTCGACCTTCACAGGTTGTGGCTCAGGCTCTGGGGCTTGTCTAACAATGGCTGGACAGTCACGAACCACACGGCTGATTTGATGGACTTGCTGTTTTTGATCAGCAAGTAGATTTTGAGCGTAGTCTGCTTCTAAAAGGCTTAGTTTTGGTTGAGCAGTGTTGTCATCAATGTCAACATAGATGTAGTGATTGCGCTGAGGGGTAAGTTCGATAGGAGTGGTCGCAGAGGTATTGCTGAGGTCGTTTGTTTTAGCGCCGGTAGGCATTACGGTGATATTGTGTTGACCGCTGCAGTAAACTACTTGAGAGTAGTGACCTGGCTGCAAGCTGACTTGAAAGCGTCCGTCTACTGAGATGTTGGCACTGGTTTGTAAACCGTCGTTATCTAGAGGGCGGATAAAGATAAGGTTGGCTTCGTTCTCTGCTAGTGCGTCTGTACTGATGGTTTTAAAACTGGCATCGCCTGATTTTTGCCATCCAATTAAGTCCACTTGTCGGGTGTCGGCAGCTTGGGCTGTTTGTGTTAGACCAAAAAGCGCTGAAAACAGTGCTGTGGCCAGTATGCTAGTCTTCAAGCCTTTATTAGCTTTTAAGTTTTTCATAGATAATTCCTTAAATTGACAATGATTAATTACTTTTATTGACTTTAACAACCTTACACAATTGTATTCTTATCTAAATTATTCCTATCTTCGGTTTATTGAATTGCTAACTATAAAAAATACTTTTAATTAAATTATTAAGAGTTTATACATAAAAATACTTTTAATTATTAATATACAATTAAGATTATAGTAATAAATATCTGATTTTATTCGATATTCTTTATCATCTAAAAGTTAAATATCTATTCAGATTATAATTTAGAAAACCTATACAGCTAAATAAGTCTATCTATACTCTTATCAAGTATAATTAAGTTTACAAGATATACAATATCGCTTTGTTATATTTACTAAATAAATACACAGAAATAAAAGAGCTTAAATGGAAGATAATAATAAATATAATAAAATCAAAAACTTACACTATATTACTCAGAAAATTAATTTTAATTAAAAAATTTTTTCTATAAATAAATTTTATAAAATTATTTTTTATGATTGAGTTATTAATGTATTTTTTAACGATTTATTAAATATAATTTCTGTCTTATCTCACCGCATAAATTACTAAATAACTATTTATTATTAATAAGAAATTAATGAAAGTATATTTAGTTTAGAAAGTTATATATATTAACTACACTAATATTTTAAATAAATTTAATTTATTAATATATATCTTTATATCAGTTATAAATAAGTAACTATAGGCAGGCTAATATCGAGAAAAAGTGAACAATAACTGAAGATTACGCCAGTTACATGCATTAACATCCTGAATAACGGAAGACGTAAATTGTATAATTACAAATAATAAGAGAGATAAAGGATATCTTTTGCGCTCTATAAATCAGATAGTATAGAATGCTGCTTATCCACTTAATTTGTTTAACTGGGACATCAGATACATGCCGCCAAAACCATCTTCCTCACTAAAAAAATGGCTCCCTGCAATCTTGCTTGCCCTTGCATTGCATCTTGTGGTCATTATCGTACTATGGAATAGTCAAAAGCAGCCATCACCAACTGCTAACAGCGATAAAGCCATTGCTTCACAGCCGCAAGCTGATGGTACGGCTCAAGAAGCCATTGGAACTAATGGTACAGACGTAGTAGCTACACTCACAGATACTAACTCTGTTGAGAATTCAACAGATGATAAAGAGGATACTGATGAAGAATCTGATAATAATAAAACAGCACAAGTTGATGATTCAGAGTCAGAGGGTTCTAAATCTGAGCAGTCTACTCAGACAACAACCACTGCAGATAAAACCAATGTAGAAAAAGCGGCATCTAAACGAGCAGAGCAAGCGATAGTTAACAACAATAATGCTACTCCTGATAACGCCTCTCAAGCGCCCCTTAATGAATTCTCGGTATAATGGACAAAATTCAGGCTGACACCCCCTTTAAAGCTATATACTATAAGTATTTGCAAGGATTGAAAGCCATGAATCAAAAAACTGCCCTTTTTGTGGTGAAAAACACACGAAAAAGAATGGTTATAAATCAGGGAAACAGCAGTACAAATGCCTTGTTTGTAATCGGCAGTTTTTAGGTGGCAGGCGGCTCAATAATACAACTTTGTGGCAAGAATATACTCAAGGTAAACAGACTTATAAACAACTTGCTCATAAGTATGGCTGTAGCATAAAGACCATACAAAGGCGACTAGATACAATTGAGATAAAGTCACTTAATAAGCTACCTACTCGTGCCAACATAGTGATGGACACGACCTACTTTGGTAGAACATTTGGCTTAATGGTATTTCTCGACTATACAAGCAAAGCGGTATTACACCACCGTATTATTCACTATGAGACCAACGCTCTGTATAAACTGGGAATAGAGCATATAAAATCACAAGGCATTGATATCACTAGCATTACTTGCGATGGAAGACGAGGTCTTAATGCTTTGTTTAAAGATATACCAATACAAATGTGCCAGTTTCATCAGCTACAGATCATCACTCGATACTTAACTCGTAGGCCTCAAAATATCGCAAGTATTGCACTTAGACAGCTAGCTTTAAATATAAAGGATTATGATAAGACAACCTTCATTCAAGCTCTAGATAGTTGGTATTTGACTCATGAGGACTACTTAAATGAGCGTAGTACCAATATAGATACTGGTAAGACTTGGTACACCCATAAGCGTCTTAGAAGTGCTTATAGAAGCTTGCGAGTAAATAGTGATTGGTTATTCACTTCTAGAAAATTAGATGACTTAAACATTCCAAATACAACTAATTCTCTAGAAGGTTTGTTTAGCGAGTTAAAACGACAATTAAGTAGTCATAATGGGCTCAATAAACAACGTAAGCTTAAGTTTATTAACAACTTTTTAATGACATACTCTGCAGGTTAGCCTGAATTTTGTCCATTAGAGACTAACCGCTCGTTTTTAGCCTGAATTTTGTCCATTACACCGAATTCTCAGAATGATGCATATAGTAATGCCAACGTAGGGTTCGTGCAAAGGTTTCTAATTATTAGAATTAGTCTCATAAAAAAACACCCCTAGCTTGGCTAGAGGTGCCTTTCGAACGTTATGTTTTAAGATTAATTTATTGAATTGTTAATACAAAGCGTGCTTATATTTTATAGACACCTTTGCTAAACAGATTTAGATAACAACTATTCCTTGTTCAATATAGACATCATTTGAGTTATCAGTCGCATAGGAGTGATGATAAACATCATAGGTGACGCCATCAACATTAGTCGTATCTGCTTTCGTCCAAGTACCACCAGTAGCATCATCCAGTTTCGCTTTATTTGCGCCATCGCTATTCCAGTTGGTAGAGCCTAAATCAACTTTACTTAGCTCATTACCTTGGATATATAATGCACCCTCACGGTCTGAATCTTGAACTAGGTCATCAAATCGAACGTCAATGACATTTTGACCATTTAGTTCAATATGCTCAAAGCCGGTGATGTTCTTAGTAGAGGCGTTGGTTTCATGAACATACTGGCTAACTAAGTGATCATTATCACTAAAGTCTAGTACTAATGTATCTTCACCTTCACCGCCACTGATCTTACCGTGCATTTTCTTACCACTAAATACAACAGTATCATCACCGGCACCTGCTTCTACAGCGACATGATTATAATAGGTGTAGGTATTGAAGTTATCCCCTAAGTCGATATGATCATCTCCAGAACCTGCAGTGATCTTAGAGTAGTGATACATGCCATCGACGCTAATATCATTATTACCTTCGCCTAAGTGCACCTTAGAGTCATGGTACATATTACCAGCGATTGTCACTGTGTCATCACCTGCTCCTAAATCTGCAGTAGCCACATTCCAAGTTGAACCACCAACTGTTAGTGTGTCGTTGCCATTACCTGTGACGATCTTCGAACGATCTTCTAGAGCATCATGGACATTGATGACGTTATTACCATCACCCAAGTCAATAATTGAGCGATCTTCAGTATCATCACCGATGTTTAATACATCATCACCACTACCTGTGCGTAACGACGAGTAACCATCCATATCATCACCAATAGTGATGGTATTATTACCTTCACCTAGGTTCACATCAGCATAATTAGCAATAGCGTAACCCACTGTCAACGTATCATTGCCATTACCTGTTTTGATCGTACTATGGTCTTCTACAGTACTACGAATAGTAACAACGTTATTACCATCGCCTAAATCGACTGAAGAGTAGTCTTCCGTGTCATCACCGATAGTCAGCACATCGTCACCACTACCTGTAATCACTTTAGCCTGACCGTCTAAGTCATCACCAATCGTGACAGTATTTGTGCCTTCACCAAGATCAATGATACTAGCCCCTTCAACGTAAGTACCAATTGTCACATTATCATTACCAGCACCGCCAAACACATGACCGAAATCATATAAACCAGCTTCACCTAGATTACAAGTGATGGTTAGATTATTAATATCGCCTGTACTATCGACTGTATTAGCCGCTTCAACATCATAAGGGTTCGCATATTCAGTACGCCCAGCCCCTAGATCGATAACACCACCGTCATCCATCTCACCATAGACAGTCACATTATCACTTCCGCTACCGGTAAAGATACGTCCACCATCAATACCCCATCCGGTAACTTTGCCATTACCATTACCACCGACCACAACGGTATCATTGCCAGTTTCGGTATAGATAAAGCTACGTGCCTCAGGATTTGTCTTAGCTTGACTCAGTACTGAATCCATCTCACCTTGAACATAGTAAGTGTCATCGCCTGAACCTAATTTCGCTACGGTAAATGCATTTTGATCTTCACGAATGTGTACCAAATCATTACCCGCATAGGTCTCCATGGTCCAAACTACGTTTCCATCACCACCGTCACGTTCGAAATCACCATCCCAAGGAGAGATAACTAGATTACCTTGATTATCAAACCCTTCATAACCAATATAGATATAATCATTTAGGATGCCAGTTTCATAGTTGATCTGGTCACCATAACAACCACCGTATTTACCACGTTGGTCTGATGGACCTTGACTGTCTGTTAAGTTAGCTCCTAAATGCCATAAGAAGATAGGTGCAGCATCAGGAATAGTTAAATCAACCACCGCAGCATCTTGTGCAACAGGTGATACATTACCTACTTGATCGGTAACAGTCGCAGTAACTTCAATTTGCGCGCCATCTACGGCAGGGAGGCTACTCTGATAGCCACTATCGATAATGTCTTGAGTAATCTCTATCTCTTGACCATTCACCGTTAATATATCACCCACCTCAGCATCAGGACCAACTGTGACAGTATAGTTAATGTTGCCTTCATCATCTGTCGTATCAGTCGCATTTTCAAGATAAGTCACGATACCATCATTATTCGCATCTTCCGTAATCACAACCGTAGGCGCTAACACACTAGTATCAACACCATATGGCTTAGTGGCGCTTACTGGGGAGGTGTTACCGGCAGCATCAGTGGCATCAACGACCACATCAATCGTGGTATCAGCGTCTGCTGCTAAATCAGAGCCTGGTACGTCAATGGTGAAGCTACCATCAGCGGCAACGGTGCCGGTGAATGGTTTGTCATTGACGGTAAGGGTAACAGTATCGCCCTCGACGTATTCACCGGTTACGGTACCTTTTACTGGAATGTCTTGTTCGGCTTCTTGAGCATTAATCACGTCATCTGCTGTGATTGGGTCAACAGCGATTTGGGTGCTGTCAGCGGTTGGACCTTTAGTGTCGACGGTATACGCATGATCCGCTGTCGCTGTGTTTGAGTTGCCCGCAGCATCGACTGTAGTGATCACGGCGTTAACATTGGTGTCAGCGGCTAGATCTGAACCTGGTACGTTAATGCTGTAAGTACCATCGGCTGCTACGCTGCCTGTAAACTCAGTTCCGTTTACGGTTAGGGTGACGGTATCGCCTGCGTTGAATTCACCGGTTACGGTGCCGCTTACTGGGATGTCTTGCTGGGCTTCTTCAGCATTAATAACATCATCGGCTGTGATAGCGCCAATGCTGATAGCAAGCTCAGGTGCTGCGGTATCAACACCATATGGCTTAGTGGTGCTTACTGGAGCCGTGTTACCGGCAGCATCAGTGGCATCAACGACCACATCAATCGTGGTATCAGAGTCTGCTGCTAAGTCAGAGCCTGGTACGTCAATGGTGAAGCTACCATCAGCGGCAACGGTGCCGGTGAATGGTTTGTCGTTCACGGTAAGGGTAACAGTATCGCCCTCGACGTATTCACCGGTTACGGTACCTTTTACTGGAATGTCTTGTTCGGCTTCTTGAGCATTAATCACGTCATCTGCTGTGATTGGGTCAACAGCGATTTGGGTGCTGTCAGCGGTTGGACCTTTAGTGTCGACGGTATACGCATGATCCGCTGTCGCTGTGTTTGAGTTGCCCGCAGCATCGACTGTAGTGATCACGGCGTTAACATTGGTGTCAGCGGCTAGATCTGAACCTGGTACGTTAATGCTGTAAGTACCATCGGCTGCTACGCTGCCTGTAAACTCAGTTCCGTTTACGGTTAGGGTGACGGTATCGCCTGCGTTGAATTCACCGGTTACGGTGCCGCTTACTGGGATGTCTTGCTGGGCTTCTTCAGCATTAATAACATCATCGGCTGTGATAGCGCCAATGCTGATAGCAAGCTCAGGTGCTGCGGTATCAACACCATATGGCTTAGTGGTGCTTACTGGAGCCGTGTTACCGGCAGCATCAGTGGCATCAACGACCACATCAATCGTGGTATCAGAGTCTGCTGCTAAGTCAGAGCCTGGTACGTCAATGGTGAAGCTACCATCAGCGGCAACGGTGCCGGTGAATGGTTTGTCGTTCACGGTAAGGGTAACAGTATCGCCCTCGACGTATTCACCGGTTACGGTACCTTTTACTGGAATGTCTTGTTCGGCTTCTTGAGCATTAATCACGTCATCTGCTGTGATTGGGTCAACAGCGATTTGGGTGCTGTCAGCGGTTGGACCTTTAGTGTCGACGGTATACGCATGATCCGCTGTCGCTGTGTTTGAGTTGCCCGCAGCATCGACTGTAGTGATCACGGCGTTAACATTGGTGTCAGCGGCTAGATCTGAACCTGGTACGTTAATGCTGTAAGTACCATCGGCTGCTACGCTGCCTGTAAACTCAGTTCCGTTTACGGTTAGGGTGACGGTATCGCCTGCGTTGAATTCACCGGTTACGGTGCCGCTTACTGGGATGTCTTGCTGGGCTTCTTCAGCATTAATAACATCATCGGCTGTGATAGCGCCAATGCTGATAGCAAGCTCAGGTGCTGCGGTATCAACACCATATGGCTTAGTGGTGCTTACTGGAGCCGTGTTACCGGCAGCATCAGTGGCATCAACGACCACATCAATCGTGGTATCAGAGTCTGCTGCTAAGTCAGAGCC
This sequence comes from Psychrobacter sp. CX14, assembly GCF_057396205.2. Lineage (NCBI taxonomy): Bacteria > Pseudomonadati > Pseudomonadota > Gammaproteobacteria > Moraxellales > Moraxellaceae > Psychrobacter > Psychrobacter sp. CX14. The sequence continues at coordinate 2,437,281 of NZ_CM183187.1, forward strand.
TGGTACGTCAATGGTGAAGCTACCATCAGCGGCAACGGTGCCGGTGAATGGTTTGTCGTTCACGGTAAGGGTAACAGTATCGCCCTCGACGTATTCACCGGTTACGGTACCTTTTACTGGAATGTCTTGTTCGGCTTCTTGAGCATTAATCACGTCATCTGCTGTGATTGGGTCAACAGCGATTTGGGTGCTGTCAGCGGTTGGACCTTTAGTGTCGACGGTATACGCATGATCCGCTGTCGCTGTGTTTGAGTTGCCCGCAGCATCGACTGTAGTGATCACGGCGTTAACATTGGTGTCAGCGGCTAGATCTGAACCTGGTACGTTAATGCTGTAAGTACCATCGGCTGCTACGCTGCCTGTAAACTCAGTTCCGTTTACGGTTAGGGTGACGGTATCGCCTGCGTTGAATTCACCGGTTACGGTGCCGCTTACTGGGATGTCTTGCTGGGCTTCTTCAGCATTAATAACATCATCGGCTGTGATAGCGCCAATGCTGATAGCAAGCTCAGGTGCTGCGGTATCAACACCATATGGCTTAGTGGCGCTTACTGGGGAGGTGTTACCGGCAGCATCAGTGGCATCAACGACCACATCAATCGTGGTATCAGCGTCTGCTGCTAAATCAGAGCCTGGTACGTCAATGGTGAAGCTACCATCAGCGGCAACGGTGCCGGTGAATGGTTTGTCGTTCACGGTAAGGGTAACAGTATCGCCCTCGACGTATTCACCGGTTACGGTACCTTTTACTGGAATGTCTTGTTCGGCTTCTTGAGCATTAATCACGTCATCTGCTGTGATTGGGTCAACAGCGATTTGGGTGTTGTCAGCGGTTGGACCTTTAGTGTCGACGGTATACGCATGATCCGCTGTCGCTGTGTTTGAGTTGCCCGCAGCATCGACTGTAGTGATCACGGCGTTAACATTGGTGTCAGCGGCTAGATCTGAACCTGGTACGTTAATGCTGTAAGTACCATCGGCTGCTACGCTGCCTGTAAACTCAGTTCCGTTTACGGTTAGGGTGACGGTATCGCCTGCGTTGAATTCACCGGTTACGGTGCCGCTTACTGGGATGTCTTGCTGGGCTTCTTCAGCATTAATAACATCATCGGCTGTGATAGCGCCAATGCTGATAGCAAGCTCAGGTGCTGCGGTATCAACACCATATGGCTTAGTGGCGCTTACTGGGGAGGTGTTACCGGCAGCATCAGTGGCATCAACGACCACATCAATCGTGGTATCAGCGTCTGCTGCTAAATCAGAGCCTGGTACGTCAATGGTGAAGCTACCATCAGCGGCAACGGTGCCGGTGAATGGTTTGTCATTGACGGTAAGGGTAACAGTATCGCCCTCGACGTATTCACCGGTTACGGTACCTTTTACTGGAATGTCTTGCTCGGCTTCTTGAGCATTAATCACGTCATCTGCTGTGATTGGGTCAACAGCGATTTGGGTGCTGTCAGCGGTTGGACCTTTAGTGTCGACGGTATACGCATGATCCGCTGTCGCTGTGTTTGAGTTGCCCGCAGCATCGACTGTAGTGATCACGGCGTTAACATTGGTGTCAGCGGCTAGATCTGAACCTGGTACGTTAATGCTGTAAGTACCATCGGCTGCTACGCTGCCTGTAAACTCAGTTCCGTTTACGGTTAGGGTGACGGTATCGCCTGCGTTGAATTCACCGGTTACGGTGCCGCTTACTGGGATGTCTTGCTGGGCTTCTTCAGCATTAATAACATCATCGGCTGTGATAGCGCCAATGCTGATAGCAAGCTCAGGTGCTGCGGTATCAACACCATATGGCTTAGTGGCGCTTACTGGGGAGGTGTTACCGGCAGCATCAGTGGCATCAACGACCACATCAATCGTGGTATCAGCGTCTGCTGCTAAATCAGAGCCTGGTACGTCAATGGTGAAGCTACCATCAGCGGCAACGGTGCCGGTGAATGGTTTGTCATTGACGGTAAGGGTAACAGTATCGCCCTCGACGTATTCACCGGTTACGGTACCTTTTACTGGAATGTCTTGTTCGGCTTCTTGAGCATTAATCACGTCATCTGCTGTGATTGGGTCAACAGCGATTTGGGTGCTGTCAGCGGTTGGACCTTTAGTGTCGACGGTATACTCTTTAGTCGCTTTGATAACACCAGTATTACCAGAATCATCTGTAGCTACAACTTGACCGTCAATAGTCGTATCACTATCAGCCTCTAAATCGCTACCTGGTACGTCAATTGCGAATCTACCATCAGCAGCGACTGTACCTGTGAAAGATTTGTCATTCACAGTAAGCGTAACCTCATCACCTGCATTAAATACACCATCAACGGTACCTGTTACAGTAATAGGTGCATCAGCTTCAGTGGCATTAACAACGTTATCTTCAGTGATGTCATCAATAACCAGTGTTGTGGTATCGTCAGTTGGTCCATCAGTATCAGCATTAGGTGCCGTACCAGTTGCATTAGGTCCTTGATTGCCAGCGCTGTCAGTGACATTAGCGACTACATCAGTACCTGGTTCAACCTCAACACTTTGACCGTCATCTAAAATATCTTGAGTAACGGGATAATCAACACCATTAATAGTTAGTGTATCACCAATTTCAGTACCTGCAGGAACAGTAACCGTCGCTGTCACTGTACCATCTGGACCCACTTCTTCAGCATTATAGATACCATCAGCACCCGGATCTACAAAGCTAATGACTGGTTCATCAGGTGCAGTCGTGTCTGCAGGTGCGACAGGTTGAGTTGCCGTATCACCTGTATTACCTGCAATATCAGTAATGCTGGCGGTAATTTCAGTCCCAGGTGTCACCTCTATGTTAAACCCATTATCAATCATTTCTTGAGTAATAGAGTAATCTACACCGTTGATGGTTAAAGTATCACCGAGTTTGGTAGTCTCAAATTCATTGGAAGAAGTAGGCAGAGTAATAGTCGCAGTTACTGTACCATCTGGACCTATTTCTTCACTATTATATACACCATCTGCACCTGGATCTTCTACACTGATGGTAGGTGTTAAGGGTTGAGTGGTATCGACATTGAAATCTAAATCAAACCGGTCACCTACTTCAAGAGTCTCACCATTAAGATAGCCATTAGCTCTTATTCTTATTTGAGCAGGTCCGTTAAAATCAGGTATAGCCCTCACTGTTCCAGTCCAGCTTTGTCCATTGTCAGTTGTAACAAAATCATTAACTATTACACCAGTTAGACGTAAATCATTAACATCAAAGTCTATAACGGTAGTATCAAATACAATCGTTAAAGTTGTTTCACCATTAGCAGACAGATTGTCATCTGCTAATTCAAATGTTCTTATGCTAGTACTCATCTTTTAAATCCTTTAGTAAATAATTGTTTTGCAATAGTAACTGCAAATACTGCAAATTAAATCTGTAATTGCAGCTCAAAGTTATGAGATATAACTTCGAGCATGTTCCTGAATATATCTATTATCTATATAACCCCACCACGGACTTCCTCGGTTAATACCTGTGTATTTACATATACTTGATTATATGAACTATCGAAGAATGCAACATCATATATCCATTGATTAGGTAATTGATCTAAATCATTATTAGCGGCATTAAGATCTACTATAGAGAAACCATAACCATCGATTACACCATTGTTAACAGAAACATCAAACTCGAAAAGACCATCTGGGGTTAATTGAGTAAAATTACCATTGTCATCAATAAATCCTACATGCTCAATTTCACCAGTAAAGGCATCATCACTAAAGGCAGCACTATCTTGGAACTCATCACCCTTAGGCACTGTATAATTCAGTCCACTTGTATCATCAAGTGAAGCAGTTCCCGTTGCTGTGTTACCTTCATTGCCAGCAATATCAGTATTGGTCGCAGTAACTTCAGTATTATCTAACAATCTGTCTTGATTGATGACAACAACGGCTTCGTTTACCCCATCACCATTTAAATCAGTGTTATCAAGTAATATTGCAGATTGAACGACAGATGGGTCAGCAACAGCGTCTTGACCATCAAACGTAAGCCAGTTCCAATTCCCATCCTCTCCTCTAGCGACTGTCACCTCATGAGTAGTACCAATGTTACCTGTCTCAGGGTTGTAGGTCTCATCAGTATAGGTGAAATTCATTAGAACAGTATCTTCATCATTGCTAGATTCAATTCGTACTTGTCCCTGACGCTCCACTCGTAAATAATTTCCGTCTTCATCCCTTACAAGAGTGTTTGTTGTACGTGGTATTACGACAGCGTCAGGTGCAGTTTGATCTACTAAAACCGGACCGAAGCTATTTTCTGCAATATTAACAGTACCCTCACCAGTGGTTTCCGTCGTTTTAACAACGACATTAGTATAATTACCTTCATCTAATATAAAGTTACCATCAGCATCTTCACTTAACATAATAGTATCGCCAGCAGCATTGGTAGCAGTCACACTATCAATCGTATCACCGCGCGCATCAATGGCTAACTTACCATTAGAAGAAATATTATCCTTGTCTGATGTGCCAGTGTCTTGCGCTAGTGCAATAGTGGGCTGGATAATAAAGTTTTGAGAGTCTGTGATAGTACCTGTATTACCCGCAGCATCTGTAGTCGATAGAGAGGCAGTCACTATCGTATTAGTATCAGCGAACAGTTCAGTGCCTAGAACATCGATATTAAAGGTACCATCTGCAGCTACAGCTTTTGTATAGTCAGTACCGTTAACATTAATAGTAACAATATCACCTTCGTTAAACTTACCTTCCGCTTTACCTGTTATAGCTACCTTATCTTTAGATTCAGCTATGGATAAAACATTATCGACAGTTATCTGATCAAGGGTTAATGTTGTGGTCGGGTTTTGAGGCGGGATAGTATCCACACTATAATCTTTAGTGGCTGTGATAACACCAGTATTACCAGCAGCGTCAGTTGCCACTACTTGACCATCAATAGTGGTATCAGTATCAGCCGCTAAATCACTACCTGGTACCTCAATTGCGAATTTCCCATTAGCAGCGACCGTACCTGTGAAAGGTTTGTCATTCACGGTCAGCGTCACTTCATCGCCTTCCTTAAATTCACCACCAACGGTACCTTTTACTATAATAGGTGCATCAGCTTCAGCGGCATTAACAACGTTATCTTCAGTAACGTTATCGATAACCAGTGTCGTGGTATCGGTATTTGGGCCATCAGTATCAGCAGCAGGTGCTGTACCGGTTGCATCAGGACCTGAGTTGCCAGCGCTATCAGTAACGTTAGCGACTACATCAGTACTTGGAACAACTTCAATATCTTGACCATTGTCTAGAATATCTTGAGTAACCGGATAATCAGTGCCATCTATAGTCAACACATCACCAATTTGAGTACCTGCAGGAACCGTAACCGTTGCTGTCACTGTACCATCTGGACCCACTTCTTCAGCATTGTAAATACCATCCGTACCTGGGTCTTCAAAGCTGATAGCAGGGGCATCTGGTGCTGTTGTGTCAACTTTAGCACTATCAGAGCCAGCAGTTGAGTTACCAGCAGGGTCAGTTATCTGTGCAGTTACTTCTAAAGTCTCGCCGTTAGCAGGTACTACTGCGGTTACGGTAAGCGTATCTTCCGCATTGGCATCGGTGCCCACGGTGTATTCACCAAGCTGATTACCTGCTTGGTCAGTGATGGTCAGTATGTCACCTTCTTGAGCGTCGCTTGGTACCACAACGTTTACTTTAACTTCTGTCTTGTCTGCAAGCTCTTCGGCATTTAATAAACTATCATCGTTAGCGTCATCAGTGATGGTTACCGTTGGTGCAGTGTCAGGTGCAGTAGTATCTATAATTGCACTATCAGAGCCTTCAGCTGTATTACCAGACGGCTCCGTCAAAGTAGCAGTAACTTTTAAAGTCTCACCTTCAGCAGGAACAGTTGCTTGCACAGTAAATGTCTCATCAGCAGCGACGTCTGTACCTACAATAAACGTACCTAAATCGTTACCCGCATTATCGGTTACCGTTAATAAATCGCCCTCTTCTGCGTTTAAAGGAACAATTACCTCTACGGTTACTTGTTCTTTATCCGTAAGTTCTTCGTTATTTAAGAAGCCATCTTCATTGATATCTTCTGTAATGATGACCTTAGGCGCGTCTGGGTCTGCAATTCTTACCTTTAGCTTATCAGTAGCTGTATTAGATTGATTCCCTGCAGGATCCTTGACATAAGCTTCTACATTAATATCAGCAACATTACCTTCAGCATCTGCAAGAACTGGTGCATCTAAAGTGACATAACCATTTGCCATAACGTCTGCTGTAACAGGTCTCTCTTGTTCTTCCCCATTAATGGTGACAACAACGGTGTCGCCCTCTTCTGTATTAGCAGGTAGGCTAATACGAACAGGAGTAGTGTCGAGCGTGTCACCATTTTCGGCAGTACTTAATATGCCATCTTTACTAGTATCTTCTGGGAAGGTAATAATTGGTGCACCATCCACTGTTGTGTCGTCATCGTCATTGTCATCAACAGTGCCATCACCGTTTGAGTCGCCTGGTATACCTAAGTCTACTGCTAAGGTTTCGGTAGCCGTATTAGACTGGTTACCCGCCGGGTCTTTGACATAAGCGTCCACTTCAATATCTGCAACCTTGCCATCTGCACCTGGTACTACTGGCGCATCAACAGTAACATACCCATTCGTCATGTCTTCTGGAGTGACTGTTACTTCTTGCTCTACATCATTAATAGTAACAACAACGGTGTCGCCTGCTTCTGTGTTTGCAGGGGTACTGATCTGTACAGGCGTGGTGTCTTTAGTGTCACCATTTTCATTAACACTTAAGATGCCATTACCATCTGTGTCCTCGGTGAAGGTAATAATTGGTGCACCATCCACTGTTGTGTCGTCATCGTCATTGTCATCAACAGTGCCATCACCGTTTGAGTCGCCTGGTATACCTAAGTCTACTGCTAAGGTTTCGGTAGCCGTATTAGACTGGTTACCCGCCGGGTCTTTGACATAAGCGTCCACTTCAATATCTGCAACCTTGCCATCTGCACCTGGTACTACTGGCGCATCAACAGTAACATACCCATTCGTCATGTCTTCTGGAGTGACTGTTACTTCTTGCTCTACATCATTAATAGTAACAACAACGGTGTCGCCTGCTTCTGTGTTTGCAGGGGTACTGATCTGTACAGGCGTGGTGTCTTTAGTGTCACCATTTTCATTAACACTTAAGATGCCATTACCATCTGTGTCCTCGGTGAAGGTAATAATTGGTGCACCATCCACTGTTGTGTCGTCATCGTCATTATCATCAACAGTGCCATCACCGTTTGAGTCGCCTGGTATACCTAAGTCTACTGCTAAGGTTTCGGTAGCCGTATTAGACTGGTTGCCTGCAGGGTCTTTGACATAAGCGTCCACTTCAATATCTGTAACCTTGCCATCTGCACCTGGTACTACTGGCGCATCAACAGTAACATAACCATTCGCGATGTCTTCTGGAGTGACAGTTACTTCTTGCTCTACATCATTAATAGTAACAACAACGGTGTCGCCTGCTTCTGTGTTTGCAGGGGTACTGATCTGTACAGGCGTGGTGTCTTTAGTGTCACCATTTTCATTAACACTTAAGATGCCATTACCATCTGTGTCCTCGGTGAAGGTAATAATTGGTGCACCATCCACTGTTGTGTCGTCATCGTCATTGTCATCAACAGTGCCATCACCGTTTGAGTCGCCTGGTATACCTAAGTCTACTGCTAAGGTTTCGGTAGCCGTATTAGACTGGTTGCCTGCAGGGTCTTTGACATAAGCGTCCACTTCAATATCTGTAACCTTGCCATCTGCACCTGGTACTACTGGCGCATCAACAGTAACATAACCATTCGCGATGTCTTCTGGAGTGACAGTTACTTCTTGCTCTACATCATTAATAGTAACAACAACGGTGTCGCCTGCTTCTGTGTTTGCAGGGGTACTGATCTGTACAGGCGTGGTGTCTTTAGTGTCACCATTTTCATTAACACTTAAGATGCCATTACCATCTGTGTCCTCGGTGAAGGTAATAATTGGTGCACCATCCACTGTTGTGTCGTCATCGTCATTGTCATCAACAGTGCCATCACCGTTTGAGTCGCCTGGTATACCTAAGTCTACTGCTAAGGTTTCAGTAGCCGTATTAGACTGGTTGCCTGCAGGGTCTTTGACATAAGCGTCCACTTCAATATCTGTAACCTTGCCATCTGCACCTGGTACTACTGGCGCATCAACAGTAACATAACCATTCGCGATGTCTTCTGGAGTGACAGTTACTTCTTGCTCTACATCATTAATAGTAACAACAACGGTGTCGCCTGCTTCTGTGTTTGCAGGGGTACTGATCTGTACAGGCGTGGTGTCTTTAGTGTCACCATTTTCATTAACACTTAAGATGCCATTACCATCTGTGTCCTCGGTGAAGGTAATAATTGGTGCACCATCCACTGTTGTGTCGTCATCGTCATTGTCATCAACAGTGCCATCACCGTTTGAGTCGCCTGGTATACCTAAGTCTACTGCTAAGGTTTCGGTAGCCGTATTAGACTGGTTACCCGCCGGGTCTTTGACATAAGCGTCCACTTCAATATCTGCAACCTTGCCATCTGCACCTGGTACTACTGGCGCATCAACAGTAACATACCCATTCGTCATGTCTTCTGGAGTGACTGTTACTTCTTGCTCTACATCATTAATAGTAACAACAACGGTGTCGCCTGCTTCTGTGTTTGCAGGGGTACTGATCTGTACAGGCGTGGTGTCTTTAGTGTCACCATTTTCATTAACACTTAAGATGCCATTACCATCTGTGTCCTCGGTGAAGGTAATAATTGGTGCACCATCCACTGTTGTGTCGTCATCGTCATTGTCATCAACAGTGCCATCACCGTTTGAGTCGCCTGGTATACCTAAGTCTACTGCTAAGGTTTCAGTAGCCGTATTAGACTGGTTGCCTGCAGGGTCTTTGACATAAGCGTCCACTTCAATATCTGTAACCTTGCCATCTGCACCTGGTACTACTGGCGCATCAACAGTAACATAACCATTCGCGATGTCTTCTGGAGTGACAGTTACTTCTTGCTCTACATCATTAATAGTAACAACAACGGTGTCGCCTGCTTCTGTGTTTGCAGGGGTACTGATCTGTACAGGCGTGGTGTCTTTAGTGTCACCATTTTCATTAACACTTAAGATGCCATTACCATCTGTGTCCTCGGTGAAGGTAATAATTGGTGCACCATCCACTGTTGTGTCGTCATCGTCATTGTCATCAACAGTGCCATCACCGTTTGAGTCGCCTGGTATACCTAAGTCTACTGCTAAGGTTTCGGTAGCCGTATTAGACTGGTTACCCGCCGGGTCTTTGACATAAGCGTCCACTTCAATATCTGCAACCTTGCCATCTGCACCTGGTACTACTGGCGCATCAACAGTAACATACCCATTCGTCATGTCTTCTGGAGTGACTGTTACTTCTTGCTCTACATCATTAATAGTAACAACAACGGTGTCGCCTGCTTCTGTGTTTGCAGGGGTACTGATCTGTACTGGCGTGGTGTCTTTAGTGTCACCATTTTCACCGACACTTAAAATGCCATTACCATCTGTGTCCTCGGTGAAGGTAATAATTGGTGCACCATCCACTGTTGTGTCGTCATCGTCATTATCATCAACAGTGCCATCACCGTTTGAGTCGCCTGGTATACCTAAGTCTACTGCTAAGGTTTCGGTAGCCGTATTAGACTGGTTGCCTGCAGGGTCTTTGACATAAGCGTCCACTTCAATATCTGTAACCTTGCCATCTGCACCTGGTACTACTGGCGCATCAACAGTAACATAACCATTCGCGATGTCTTCTGGAGTGACAGTTACTTCTTGCTCTACATCATTAATAGTAACAACAACGGTGTCGCCTGCTTCTGTGTTTGCAGGGGTACTGATCTGTACAGGCGTGGTGTCTTTAGTGTCACCATTTTCATTAACACTTAAGATGCCATTACCATCTGTGTCCTCGGTGAAGGTAATAATTGGTGCACCATCCACTGTTGTGTCGTCATCGTCATTGTCATCAACAGTGCCATCACCGTTTGAGTCGCCTGGTATACCTAAGTCTACTGCTAAGGTTTCGGTAGCCGTATTAGACTGGTTACCCGCCGGGTCTTTGACATAAGCGTCCACTTCAATATCTGCAACCTTGCCATCTGCACCTGGTACTACTGGCGCATCAACAGTGACATACCCATTCGCGATGTCTTCTGGAGTGACTGTTACTTCTTGCTCTACATCATTAATAGTAACAACAACGGTGTCGCCTGCTTCTGTGTTTGCAGGGGTACTGATCTGTACTGGCGTGGTGTCTTTAGTGTCACCATTTTCACCGACACTTAAAATGCCATTACCATCTGTGTCCTCGGTGAAGGTAATGATTGGTGCACCTTCGATAGTAGTGGTATCATCAGTCGGATTACCTTCTGCATCTGTATTGTCAGTATCATCAGGGTCTCCTTTACTTGGATCACTAGGATCGGTCGAGCTACCATCACCATCTACATCGCCAGGTACAGATAAATCTGTTGGTGCGGTATCACTACCAGTGCCAATGACTTCGTCATCAGCATCCTTAACTACAACATCAACTTTTGTATCACCATTATCGGCAGGTATCACGGGAACGGTGACACCATTATCGATATCTTCTTGAGTCAGGACTACCTCAATTGTTTCACCATTTGGACCTGTCACTTCTAATTTATCACCCGGTACAACCCCACTATCTTCAGGGAATGTAATTTCTACAGGTACTTGACCATTTTCATCAAGGTCATTTGGGTTAACAAATTCATCTTCACCAGTGACAATTTTAACATTAGGTCCATTAATAGGATCACGTGATGTTGTTGCTTGCGCACTTGATGTATTGCCATTTTCATCACTGTTTTCTGCAATGACTTCTGATAAGTCTTTAATGGCATCATAATGAATATCAACGTCACCCGTTGCAGGATCTACAGTGACACCATCTGGTAGCTCTGTACCTTCTTTAGGTGTCCATGTACCGTCTTCACCTTTAACAATTTCAACGGTTTGTGGTTGATCATTCTCATCAGTAAAGTTAACTGTTAAATCAACTGCGTCTTCGTCAGCTGGCTTAACCGTTACCGAACCATCCGCATCAGCAATAATTGTCGGTGCAGGTGGTGGGGTTAAGTCTTCAATATCATTACCCGCAGTCGTCTCTGAGCTCGAAGATCCGCCTTCATTGCTGTTTTCAGCAGTTACGGTAGAGCCATCTTTTACTGCATCAGGCGCAATGGTTACTGTACCCGTTTGAGGATCTACTGTCACACCTGGAGGTACAGTGTCTGGATCTACAGATGCCCACGTGCCATCATCAGCTTTTTCAATTTCAACGGTTTGTGGTTCACCATTTTCATCCGTAAAGTTAACCACTGCATCATCTGCTTCATCAGAAGGTGTCATTTCAACTGATCCATCATCTTTAGCATCAAGCACTGGTGCATTCGGAGCAACTGGTTCAATATCATTGCCAGCAGTCGTTTGAGCTCCAGCAGTACCTTTGTCATTACTATTTTCAGCGTCAACTGTTGAACCATCTTTTACTGCGTCAGGCGCAATAGTTACTTTGCCTGTCGCAGGATCTACAGTCACACCTTCAGGTAATTCAGTACCCGCTACTGGTACCCAAGTACCATCAGCGCCTTTTTCTATTTCAACTTTTTGCGGTTGATTGTTTTCATCGGTGAATTCGACTTCTGCTTTAGTAGCGTCATCTGCTGGGGTCATATCCACCGAGCCGTCTTCATTTGCAACTAAGTCAGGAGCATCAGGACCTAGCTCTTCTGTAGTGGTATCATTCCCCCCTACAGTAACTTCCGCACCTGAAGAGTTACCTGCTTCATCGTTATTCTCAGCGTCTACAGTGGTGTTGTCTTTAATGTTTTCACCTGGCACGGTTGTCGTACCCGTTTCAGGATCTACAGTTACCCCTGGTGGAAGCTCTTGTCCGTCTTTAGGACCCCACGTACCGTCATCGCCTTTTTCAATTTCAATGCTAACGTCTTCACCAGTCGTTTCATCTTCATAAGTCAGCACTGCATCGACAGCATCATCCGATGGTGTCATTTCTACGCCGCCGCCTTCTGTTTCAGAAAGATCTGGCGCATCTGGCGGTGTGGTATCTTCAGTATCATTACCCGCCGTAGTTTCAGCGCTTGAGGAACCACCATCATTACTGTTTTCAGCTGTAACGGTTGAGCCATCTTTAACACTATCAGGGTCAATAGTGACTTTGCCAGTCTCTGGATCTACAGTGACACCTGGAGGTAGCTCTGTGCCGTCTTTTGGGCCCCAAGTACCGTCTTCCCCTTTTTCGATCTCAACTTTTTGTGGTTGATCGTTTTCATCTGTATAGTTAACTACTGCTTCATCAGCATCTTCAGATGGCGTCATTTCTATACCGCCATCGGGTGTCGCTACTAAGTCAGGGGAATCTGGAGGAGTTTGACCTTCATTGGCATTATCATTACCGGCTACTGTCTCTGCAGAAGAGTCTTTTCCGAAAATGTCTTCGTTACTGGCTGTTACAGTGCCACCATCTTTTACGGCATCTGGTGAGAGTGTGACTTTACCGCTCGCAGGATCTACAGTGACGCCATCTGGTAATTGAGTACCTTCTTTAGGTCCCCATGTACCATCTTCACCTTTTTCGACTTCGACTTTCTGTGGTTGGTCATCTTCATCAGTGAATTCAACTGTCATATTAACAGCATCTTCATCACGGGGCTCTGCTGTCACTGAACCATCTTCATGGGCGATTAAATCTGGGGTTATAGGATCCGTTAAATCACCAACGATAGTATCTTTTTCACCAACTTGATTACCCGCATCATCTCGAGCAACTACGTCATACTCTTCACCATGTTCCAAAGGTTTGTCAGTTTTAGTGGTGAAGTTACCTTCGGCATCAGTCTCGCCTTCTCCCACAATATTACCGTCTTTATCGATAATCACAATATGAGTATTAGGCTCAGCAGTACCAGTAATTATAGTACTACCATCTACGTCGTCATCTGATGGTGGTATATTCTCAGCCGCTTCTACATTAACATCTGCAGGCTCGGGAATAGGTTCTGGTTCTGGTTCTGGTCTTGGTTCTGGTTCTACTTGATCACGAGTTGCTTCATCCGTGGTTGGCGCACTTTCATTGCCAGCAGGGTCAGTTATGGTCGCTTCAACTTCAAGCGTCTCGCCTTCAGCTGGGGCAGGTACATCGACCATGACTTCACCATTCGTGATGTCCTCTTCAGTCAACACTTTATCTTCACCGTTTACAGTAACCGTGTCGCCAACTTCGGCATCATCTGGTAAATCGACAGTAACGGTTACATTACCGTTGGCATCAATCTCATCTGCTGTAATGACATTATCACCATTACCAATCTCTACACTATCTGGCTGAGTTGGCGCTGTGGTGTCCCGAGTTGCTTCATCCGTCACTTTAGGACTTACGTTACCTGCAGGATCTTTGATAGTCGCTTCTACTTCAAGTGTTTCACCTTCCGCTGGTGCAGGGATGTTAATAATAACTTCACCAGCATTTTTGTCTTCTTGAGTGATTTCTTTATCAACCCCGTTTACAGTAACGGTATCGCCAACTTTAGCGTCTTCAGGAAGATCAACAGTGACCGATACATTACCATTATCATCAATTTCATTCGCTGTAATATAATCATCACCATCACCAATCTTCACACCATCTGGCTGAGTTGGCGGTGTGGTGTTTGCATCGTTATCGTTATCATCATCATCTGCTAATGCAGCACCTATAGCAGCTAAACCTGCAAGACCTACTAACCAAGGTAGCCAAGCAAAGCCGCCATCTTCTGCAGCGCCGATCCAGTAAGGTGTTTGATACGCATTACCGCCTAAGGCTTGCCCTTCAACATCTCCTGCGGCAAGTTCAGTAACAAAGTCAGCAACTTCACCCGTATCTGGCACATAGTAATAGTAGCTACCATCTTCTGCTAAGCCAATAAGGGCACTGTCCGCTTCATCATAATAGCCTTCTATGATTAGGTCGCTGTCTTGTCCTGATTCTTCCACTGATACATGTAGGTCTTTGCCTACACGTTTGGTGATGATGTGATCGGGCGCTCGGCCGGTTGCTTGATCAACAAGTTCATAGTTGACTTTGTTTGTGGCTTTGATGACGGTTGGCTGACCGTCTTTAGTCACAACTTGATGTTCAGCTATGGTTTGTGCAGCATCGTTTACTTTTACAATAATCGTTTTCATGTTTGATCCTTAGATTCGCTTTTTATTTTTTAAATTCTTTTATTTTTTTGCACTAACGGTTGCGACAACGCGGCGGTTATTGTAACGACCTTCTGGTGTGGCATTGGTGTCAACTGGTCTCGTTTCACCAAAGCCTTGCGTTTGTAGTCGATTTGGATCAATGCTATACATGGTCACAAGTTGTTGTTTAACGGCTTCTGCACGACGTTTTGATAGGTCCATGTTGTAGCTGTCTGAGCCCATACTGTCGGTATGACCTTCGATGATGGTGCTGGTATTTGGATATTTCTTCATAAAGCTTGCAACGGCTTCGATACGGGCGTTAAACATGGGCTGTACAATGGCTTTGTCAAATTCAAACAACACTTCTAGGTTGATTGGTTTATCGATTTCGACTTTGATGGGTTCTGGCTGTGGTTCTGGCTCTGGCTGTACAACGACCGCTGGACAGTCACGAACCACACGGCTGATTTGATGGACTTGCTGTTTTTGATCAGCAAGTAGGTTTTGAGCGTAGTCTGCTTCTAAAAGGCTTAGTTTTGGTTGAGCAGTGTTGTCATCAATGTCAACGTAGATATAGTGATTGCGCTGAGGGGCAAGTTCGATAGGAGTGGTTGCAGAGGTGTTGCTTAGGTCGTTTGTTTTGGCGCCGGTAGGCATTACGGTGATGTTGTGTTGACCGCTGCAGTAAACTACTTGAGAGTAGTGACCTGGCTGCAAGCTGACCTGAAAGCGTCCGTCTACTGAGATGTTGGCACTGGTTTGTAAACCGTCGTTATCTAGAGGGCGGATAAAGATAAGGTTGGCTTCGTTCTCTGCTAGTGCGTCTGCACTGATGGTTTTAAAACTGGCATCGCCTGATTTCTGCCATCCAATTAAGTCCACTTGTCGGGTGTCGGCAGCTTGGGCTGTTTGTGTTAGACCAAAAAGCGCTGAAAACAGTGCTGTAGCCAGTATGCTAGTCTTCAAGCCTTTATTAACTTTCAAGTTTTTCATAGATAATTCCTTAAATTGACTTTGATTAATTATTTTTATTGACTTTAATAATCTTACACAATTGTATTCTCATCTAAATTATTCCTATCTTCAGTTTGTTGAATTGCTAACTATAAAAGATACTTTGAAATAATTATTAATAAATTATTTAGAATTTATATCTAAAAGATACTTCAAATTATTAATAGATAATTAAACTTATTGTAATAAATATATGATTTTATTAGAAATTTTCAGTATCTAAATATTAAATATATATGTAAATTATACTTTAGCAAACCTATGCAAATAAATCAGCTTAGATATGTTCATGTTGATTATAATTAACTTTATAAAATATACAATCTCGTTTTGCTATTTTTCCTACATAAACACATAAGGAGTAAAGGAAGCTGAAAGAGATTATGATGATAATATCATTAAAAATAATGACTTATATAATAGTAAAAGACTATCCATTTTAATTATAAATTTTTTTCTATAAATACATTAGATAAAAGTATTTTTTTATAATTTAGTTATTAATATATTTTAACTATTTATTAAACATAATTTATTTTTATCTAACTGCATAAATTAATAAGTAACTAATTATTACTAATAAGGAACTAATGAAAGTATATTTAGTTTAAAAAGTAATATATATCAACCATACTAATATAATAAATAACTTAAATTTATTAATATATATTTGAATAGCAGTTATAAATAAATAGCTATAGTTAGGCTAATATCGAAAAAAGTGAACAATAACTAAAGGTTAGGCTAGTTACATGACTTAACATACTGAATAACTGAAGATGTAAACTATATAATTACAAATAATAGAACAGATAAAGGATATCTTTTGCGCTGTATAAATCAGATAGTATAGAATGCTGCTTATCCGCTTAATTTGTTTAACTGGGACATCAGATACATGCCGCCAAAACCATCTTCCTCACTAAAAAAATGGCTCCCTGCAATCTTGCTTGCCCTTGCATTGCATCTTGTGGTCATTATCGTACTATGGAATAGTCAAAAGCAGCCATCACCAACTGCTAACAGCGATAAAGCCATTGCTTCACAGCCGCAAGCTGATGGTACGGCTCAAGAAGCCATTGGAACTAATGGTACAGACGTAGTAGCTACACTCACAGATACTAACTCTGTTGAGAATTCAACAGATGATAAAGAGGATACTGATGAAGAATCTGATAATAATAAAACAGCACAAGTTGATGATTCAGAGTCAGAGGGTTCTAAATCTGAGCAGTCTACTCAGACAACAACCACTGCAGATAAAACCAATGTAGAAAAAGCGGCATCTAAAAAAGCAGAGCAAGCGATAGTTAACAACAATAATGCTACTCCTGATAACGCCTCTCAAGCGCCCTTAATGAATTCTCAGAATGATGCATATAGTAATGCCAACGTAGGACGTCGCCCTCAAGGTAATACTAATGAGCGCTTATTGTTGGAAGATGATGTGCCCAAAGCGCAGGCGGTGGTCACGGCTGATGAGCAGCAATATGATAAGGCAGCGCAAGAGGTTGAGCAGATTAATACTCAGCTAAGCGCTACCATCAATAAAGTAAAAGAGCAGAAAATGCGTGAGATTAAAGCTCAGCAAGAGAGGAATAAAAACCTGCATTTGCAAGATAGGCAAAATCAGCAAGGTAATCGCTTGAACGAGCAGGTCGCTATTGTCAGCGAGCAGTTAGCCGTAGATAAAGCTGCAGAGGCTGAGTTTAGTCACATACAAGAGTAAAGACAGTCGATTTAAAACAAAAAGGGTCAGCACTTAAATTAAGTACTGACCCTTCTTGTTTTAAGACGTTTATCTATCTTTATTTAGCCGTAGTAGTCTATAAATGCCGAGCAGATATCTGGCTACTTGTCTGGACAACCTTGATGCGGGCCTGCGCCATTCTCTTTAATCTGCTTATTGATAGCCTCCAAACGCTCAGGTGTGCCCACATCGACCCAATCGGCTGATAAAACCTCTGCAGTGACCTGCATTTTTAGCATCGCCTGCTTTAATAATGGCGCCAAAGCCATCACCTGCCCTGCGACAACGCCATCAACCAGCTTTGGTGAGACCACACTGATACCAGCAAAGGTATATTTAGGCGCATCTGCAATCGCTGTTTCACTGGCCAAGCCATTATTGATAGCGAAATCGCCATTTGGATTGTGCGCAGGGTTTTCAATCATCAACAGGTGTGCCTTTTGATCCGCACTTAACTGATATTCCATCAGCTGCGACAAATCATAATCGCTCCACACATCACCATTAATCAGAATGAAGGGCGCATTGTCCAATAGCGACTCTCTTAATGCTTTGGCTATCCCGCCAGCAGTCTCTAATGGCTCATCTTCTTCGACAGACCAATGAATCTGTACCCCATAGTCGCTACCATCACCAATTGCCGCCATCAATTTATCGGACAGCCAAGAGCTATTAATAACAATATTGGAAATACCGGCTGCTTTGAGCGCTTTGATATGCCAGACAATTAGCGGTTGACCGCCGACCTTAACCAAAGGTTTTGGCGTCTCTAGCGTCAACGGGCGTAACCGAGTGCCTTTACCCGCAGCCAAAATCATTGCCTGATAAACAGGTTTGCTAGAAGAATTATTGGTACTGTCTGCAGGCTTGATAGAAGTCATTGATTAACCTTTTTTGATGCTTATTTTTTGGACGTGTTTTTATAAAATAATAGCAGTACTGTCAACTATTACCTATTGATAATGACCAAACTTGTGCTCAAATTTTTCAGCAACGTTATTTTGTAGCCAATGCGTCATCGGTTCAACCGCTTGTTTGATATTAGCATCGCCATTATCAACAAGCCACTGCAGCTCTACCATCAAATCACGCCATACTTTAGGAATATCAGCTAAATAACGTGACTTGCCATCACGCTCTGAGAGTCTGACAAAGATCCCTAGCACTTTAAGATGACGCTGTAGACCCATGATATTAGTATCACGCGTCAATGACTTTAGACTGTCTGCATAGCCAAACCCTAGCTGCTGTGAGCGTTGCCAGAAATACTCAATCCAGCTTGCAATTTGCGTTTCACTCCAATCCACGTATGCGTCTCGTACTAAGGAGACCAAATCATAGGTGTAGCTACCTATTACGGCATCTTGGAAATCAATCACTCCAAGCTCGCTGCTATGATATTGGTCTTGCATCAGGTTACGACTGTGATAATCACGATGCACCACCACTGCTGGCTGCTTGGTAATATAGCCAATAATTGACTGGGTAAATTGCTGCCAAATTACTTTTGCTTCGCCCGTTAATTCAACTTCAATATAAGGCAAGAACCAATCGCTAAATAACGCCATTTCTCGCTCGAGCATTGGCGCATCATAATAAGGCACCTCAAACGACTGCTTGGCTGTCGCAATATCAATACCTTGTAAATCTAATAGGCAATCAATCGCCCAACGATACAAGTCATCAATTTTGCCACTGTCTTGTTTTACCTTAGCATCTGATAATAAGTGCGCAAACTCTGTGCTACCAAAATCTTGCAGTACTAAAAACCCATTCGACCCATCTTGAGCCAATAGGGTCGGTACATTAATATGATCGGCCATTAAATGATCAATACGTACAAAGCTCTCAATCGACTCGAGCTCAGGCGGTGCGTCCATAACAACATAACTGGGGTCTAGTTCAGCCTCACATGCCGCTGCTGCATCTTCTAAAAAAACACGGTGATAACGTCGGAAGCTGGCATCTCCGGGCAGGCTCTCTATACGAAAAGATTGATTCTCGAACGCGGACTGTACAAACTGGGTTAATTGCTCAAAACGCTCTGGCGTATGATAACTATTCGGTGATTGTGCAGCGGTTACCGCTTGATTTTGGCTTGGTGAGGTATTTGTCATAATTAGGCACTTATTATTTGCATCATAAATGAGACTGACAAAGCAGCTATCGATTTCGCTGCCTATGACAGCACGTTAACAGCTTTGGCTATTTTGATAACATATTTCTTCAATATAATTGACTGTATTTACTGGTACTTAGCTGCTTATTAATACTAAAATAATCACATAAACTAGCAGGAGTGGTATTCTATAGTCAAAGCCAGCTAAAAAAGGTACAAGGCAACCGAGTGCAAGTACTACTGTAGTAAGCTAAGCGAGGTTAACACCGTAACTCTTTAGTCTGGCTATGATTATATTGTCACTAAATCAGCTTAATTCATGTAGCCGTCAAGATTTTGATAAATTTATGGGAATATAGTGTAGCTGATTTGCCTTTTTTTGACTATGATAAGATACTGCAAATTTATATCATCACTTATCGCCCAACAATTCTATATAATATAGCCTGATAATTCGATGAATTAACCTGCTCATAACAGTTAACAAGAGCGGTGCATCTCATCTGTAGATGCCCGCTAAGTGACATGATACTTTTTAACTCAATATAATAAGGTATTCCTTTGCTGTACTCGCAACTATACCGCAGTATTCTGCGTGCCTGCCGTGACTTCTCGCGCCGCCCGCACACTAAGACTACTCTAGCGATAAGCTTACCCTTATTGATTAGTGTGCCTAGTGCTTATGGTGCCATTATCAGCCCTCAAACAGATAACCACTCATCTGTTGAATCTGCGACGCCTGCTAATCCAGGGGATATCGTTACGCTCAAAGACTCATCAACGCAGTCTGTGAGATCGCTCTCTCGCCAGCAGCCTTCTGCCGCGCAAATAGCCAAGCAAACCACAGTTCAGGTAAATACGCCGTCGACTGTGTCAGAAGAGCCTTTAGTATTCACAAAGTCTTCAGATAATAAGACGACTAATAGTAAATCTGTTAGCGACACTCAAGTTAAATTAAATGAGCCACATGTAACAAGTCATGTGTCAGATGATTCCGACAAGCAATCACCGCTTGCTTCTGATGCCAATAACAATTCAGCGACGACGGCTCAAAAGGTAACTAAGCCTGTTTCTCAAAAAGCATCCGTTAAGTCTGTTGCTAGCCACAATAAAACCAACTCTCATAAATTAGAAACTCAGGTTAAACGTACTTCTAAGACTTCTGCTAATAAGTCAGATTCAGACGAACAAGCCGCAGCGCAGCAATTACGTAACATTGATAATCTACCTTTAACAGCACAGTCAAATTTAGCACCGCAGTCGGACAATGGCTCAATCAGTGATAGTACGTCATCATTAGTGAGTAACGCACCGCCGCCTATTAGTAATGAAGACGGTTATATTGGTATGACTGAAAGCAATGCTTCAGCAGCCGATATAGCAGAGCAAGCACAGAAAAATACAGCCAATGCGGCTAGCAATACTAAAGTTCTAGAAACAACCGCAAACAATACTCAAGCGTCTGGGCTAAAAAAACGCGCCAGTGACTCAAAGACGCTTTCTGAAAGCTTTGAGGAAGACAGTGTTCAAAAAAGTTTAGAGCGATTGGCAGAGTTTTATCAAATACAAGCGAGCGACCTGCGTGATCGTTTGTCTAACTTAGACACCGCCTCCACTGAAAGCAATGTTATCGACGCGAATGCCTCAGCACCTGTCGCAGGACCTAATATCTTCAAGCGTCAATCCGCCTTTGATAACGTACCGCGCTGTGAAGGGGTTTGGGTTACGCCGACTAATTTAGGCACAGATGAGGCCTACCAACAAGCGATCCAGAGAGCGCAGCGTGAAGACGGTCTATCGACTGTTAATGGCCTACCGCTACACGCACAGGCCGATTATGCTTACTACGACAACACCACTTACGTCGAGCTGGCAGGTAATGTCGAGGTTATGCAAAATGGTCAACTGGTCACCGCAGATCAGGTGTCTTTAGACTTAAACAGCGGCATCGCCGGCGCCAAAGGCCGCGTATTATTAGCATACTCAGGTCCAACCAATCCAGATACCTCAGTGACTAATCTAGAGCAATTGGTAACCAATCAGCGTACGCACAATCAAAATGGACTAATTGCCGTTGCTGATGAGTTGGCTTACAACACAACCAGTAGCCAAGCGACTGCTTACGATGTAGCCTTTGCTAGCGTACCAATGCAGGCCCATGGTTATGCTCAAAAGCTGAACAAGCCAGATGAGACACACTACCAATTAGACAAGGTGATGTTCTCAACCTGTCCACCTGCCAATCGCAAGTGGCAAATTGAAGCACAACAAATTGACATCGATACAGAAAGCGGCCGCGGTGAAGCATATGATGCGACTTTCCGTCTGGGTAAAGTGCCCGTATTTTATCTGCCCTACTTTAACTTCCCAATTGATGACAGACGCAGTTCGGGTCTATTAACCCCAAGTGCGCGTATTGATAGTGACAGCGGTCTGAAATTAAGCGTACCTTATTATCTGAACTTAGCACCAAACTACGACGCAACGATAACCACTGACGTTTATACCAATCGTAATCCGATGTTGACCGGTGAATTCCGTTATTTAACCGATAATTTCGGTGATGGTAAATTGACCGCGGCCTATATGCCAAATGATAAAGAATATGATGATGAAGACCGCCGCGGTATCTTCTTTGAACATGGTTGGGTGTCAAAAGAGATACCTCGCTTATCTGCTGATGCCGTATTCAGCTATGTGTCTGACCCTGACTATGTCAGCGACTTTGACGACTTTGGTCTCGTTGAAAACCGTCTGAATTTACCCAGACGTGCTCAGGTTAATTATTATAACGATTACGTAGATGCACAATTTAAGGTAGAAACCTTCCAAAGCTTAGATGCGGTTGATGTCGATGGTAATGAGATTCAGGACAAAGACAAGCCCTATTCTCGTCTACCGCAACTATCTATTGATTATCGTTTGCCACAATTTAGCGGTGCGTTTAATAATTTACGGATTACTGGTACACATGACACCGCTTACTTCAAAAAATCGATTCATGATGACTCTGAAAGTGAAAAAAGTGGTGTGCGTCTGTTTAATGAGCTAAGCGCCAGCTATCCATTAGAGAATACATGGGGCTATATGACCCCCAAAGTGAGCTTACAGCATCTGTACGCCGCTTACGATGAAGAGAGTCGTATTGATAACGATGTGTCTCGCTCTGATAACGACAAAACAGCCTTTGTGCCTAAGTTTAGTGTCGACTCTGGCGTAAATTTATATCAATCAGGCTCACCATTTGGTTGGTTTGATAATTCTTTAGGGGGTTATCAGTTGTTGACCCCACGCTTAAAATACACTTATGCAGCATATGATAAGCAAGAAGACATTCCCAACTTCGATACCCGTGTGGCTTCATTCGATTATGACCAGCTCTTTGCAGACAGCTGGTTCTTAGGCCATGACCGACTGGCAGACAGTAACAACGTATCTGTCGGCGTAAACTATCGTTACATCGATGCCATGGGCGTGACAAGATTTGATGGTAGTATTGGTGACCAATTCTTTTTAGACAAACCCAAGGTCACCCTAGGGCCTGATGACGAAACCTTTGATGCCAACTCAACCGGCGTGGCCTGGCGCTCAAGTGTGCAGCCATACCGTAATATTTGGTTTGACTTCAATGGTGCTTTAAACTCAGACAATGATTTGAACTACATCTCAAGTCAAATCAGATATCGCCCGACGCCAAACAGCTTAATTAATTTTGGTGTGGTCGAGCGTAAAGAGGACCCTATCACTAACCAGTCGAGGTTATCGGCATTAACTGCGTCGACCATTATTCCTATTAGCAATAACTGGCGATTTATGGGTCAAGGTCAATATGACAGCCGCAATAATAAATTTATTGACGCGACTCTTGGTGTGGATTATGAAGATTGCTGTTATGGCTTCTCTATCTACGGACGCAGTTATTATAATGATTTAAATTTAGATAAAGACCCAAACCATGCTGTAATGGCGGAATTTAGAATTAAAGGTATCGGTAATCGCAGCAGTCGTCTAAGCAGACACTTAGACGATAAAGTCTTAGGTTTTGAACCTGTTGATTCATTATGGAGATCAAGATAAAGCGAAATAATGGGTAGCCAATGACGGCTATTACCGCTTTACCGAGAATAACTGATATATAGTATTACCCCTTTAGATACATTTATTTTACTTAGATATTAAATTAATAAGCAGGCCAACTATGACGATACTCAGCCCAATCTCAAGCAGTGAACATAAGCCAAATCTTAGCACTTCTCCTCAACCAACCTTTGGTACTGGTCGATTAAAGACCTTAACCCGCACCCTGATGATCAGCTCAGCGCTTGGTTTATTGACTGTCCCTGCTTATGCTGCCAACGAGACAGAGAATAAAACTGCCGAAGCAAGTGAAGTGAGTTCTGTACAGACTCTTGAGACAACGTCTACAAAGGCGCCAACGCCTATTTCAGCACGTGAAAGTGATAACGGCTTAATCGCTTTGGTTAATGACACCCCTATTCTTAAAAGCGACTTAGCCCAAGGCATCGCTGCTGCTCGTGCACAGATTCAAGCCAGCGGTCAGCCTATGCCAAGTACTCAACAATTACAAAGTGAAGTGTTGAACAGCCTGATTATGCGTGAGCTACAGTTGAGTATGGCTAAAAGAGCCGGCATCCGTCCTAATCCAGATGCGGTTAACCAAGGATTAGCGCGTATTGCACAATCACAAGGCTACAGCTCATTAACAGAATTGCAGCAAGCTTTAGATGCCCGTCAGCCAAGCAGCTATGCTAACCTTCGCTCAAGAATCATTGAAGAAGAGTCTTTAAAAACCTTGCAACAAAGCCAAGTAAGAAACCGTGTAAGTATCTCTGAGCAAGACGTGGATGCTTTCTTAGCGTCACCAGAAGCACAGCGCCTGCAGCAGACTGAATACCATACCATTCATATCCGTGTACCTTTTAGTGATGACTACAGCCGCATCACCGATAGCGAAAAAGAACAAGCCATGCAAATTGCGCAGCAAACCCGTGCGTTATTACAAACCACGAATGACGCACAAATAGTCTTAGATGAGTTGTCAAATGGTATTGCTCGTGACTATGTGACACCGGTACAAGGGGGAGATATGGGCTATCATGAAGCCTCTACTTTGCCGACTGATATTGCAAAAAGCATTACCCCATTAAACCCAGGTGATGTGACAGAACCACAAATCACACCAGCAGGTATTGATGTGGTCAAATTGGTCGATAAGCGTGGCAGTGAAAATATGATTATTCCGCAGTGGAAAGTCCGTCATATCTTAGTTCAAGCTGATGCAATGAACAGCGATGCGCTGGCTGAACAAAAGATTAATGATATTTATGAGCAGCTGCGCCGTGATGCTGACTTTGCCGCATTGGCAGCCACCTATTCAGACGATCCTGGTTCAGCCGGCCGTGGTGGTGATTTGGACTGGGTAGCTGAAGGTCAAATGGTACCTGAGTTTGAAGAGATGATGAAGCGTACACCAGAGGGCGATTTCTCAACACCGTTCAAATCGCAGTTTGGTTGGCATATTCTTAAAGTAGAAGACACCCGTGAGAAAGATGTGAGTGACACAGTTAAGCGTAATCTAGCCCGTGATGCGCTATTCCAACGCTTGGCGCCTCAAGCGCAAGAAGATTGGTTACAAGAATTACGTGCCAACGCCTATATCCAAATCTTTGACTAAGGTGGTTTAGCCTTCAAGGCTTAATACTATAGGATCAAAAAGGAGCCCGCAATATTAATATCGCGGGCTCCTTTTTGATTAAGTATTAGGGCGTGTGGAACATTCGCAAATTAGCACTGCTGATAGCTAAAATTGTTTCAGACTAGGCGTAAACCGTAGTTAATGTCTAGACCTTGACTAGGTTTGCAACAACGTCTGGGGCGATTTTAGCATCAGCCTCACTCGAGCACAGCTCTCGCCTTGCGAACGGGCAAAGCAGTGCTTTGCTTAATCCGTTCTCAGGAGCGGGACTCTTTTTTGCCAATAGTTTGCGAAATTGTCTAACTTAGAATGACTAAGCGTCAAAAATTTCACTGCATATTGACTAAAAAATAGTCGCCGCCAGTGCCATGGTCGAATGTTCCACACGCCCTAGTCTAATTTCTATAATATAGTCAGAGAATTCTAAAATGGTGACAAGGTCACCAAGCACATGTACTATATATGTAGGCTTAGCGATATTAATACCGTAACTATCTAGTAGTAACTGACTATAATTACGCAAAGACAACTATAGACCTAATACACCTCGTGGATCGACAGGACTGCCATCTTCACGCACTTGGAATTCTAAACCTACTTGTGAAGTCTGACCAGAACTACCCATGCTAGCGATACGCTGACCGGTTTGTACGCGGTCGCCCTCTTTCACAAACAGCTGCTCATTATGAGCATATACCGTGATATATCTATCATCGTGTCGAATCATGACTAAGTTGCCATACTCTGGTAAGCCATTACCTGCATACAAAACTTGACCAGATTTACTGGCAACGATAGGGTCGCCTGTGCGGCCACTAAACCACATACTCATCTCGCCAGTACTGGCATTAAAGTTCTTAGTGACTGGGTTAGTCGTTGGATAGGTATAACCCGTTTCTGATACGCCGTTACTGGTCTGTGGCGCTGGTCTGTTATTTTGTACAGGTGGGGCTGAATAGGTCGGTGTATTACGTACTGGCTGTGCTCTATTAGCAGATACAGGTGGCGCCATGTTACCGCCCTCCCAAAGCTTTAGCCACTGCCCTGCATAAATAGTGTAACGGCTATCTAAGCGGTTTAATGCGCCTAATTGGCGATAATTTAGGCCATAACGTGCCGCAATCTCGCTAACTGTGTCGCCTGATTGAACTTTATAGAAATTTGGAACGCCGCGTGCATTTACTTGAATATTTGGACCACCGGCATTTTGATAGACAGGCTTGGTCGCACAGCCTGATAGCATTAAGGCACCGCCTAGAACTGCAAAAGCTATGCCCTTTAACTTAAATGACGTGGTATTTTTTGATACTAACTGGTTATCACTACAAGCATCTGAGGTGTGCCCGTCTAAAATAATCGTCTTAGACATGAAAGTCTCCCTATAAAAAATACAATATTGACAATAGATTCAAAGATAACGAAAAAGTGTACGACAGTGACTTTATAATACAATAACGGCCAGTACAGGCATTATTTAATTGCAATATAACGCGGTACTACCAAAATTTCTGATTTATAATCCTAACCACATAATGACCTAAGTCAATATACAATCAACACCTATAACGTTTCTTTACAGAGCATACAGGCTTGGTTAGGGTAAGGCTTTTAAAACCTGCTAAAATATCAACAGGGTCTAATGTTATCCACTAAATCGCTTTATTTGTTAGACCAATAGTATAAAACTATTTAATCGCTACTGCCGATGCCGATCGCTTATTTTTTTAATACGCTGCTCTTTCTATTACTGTACTACCAAAGTACTTAAATAGCGCTAAAGACGGATTACAAAAATAATCGTTACGCATTTAGAAAAGTCGGGTCACAGTTGCTAAACATCTACCCTCTCAAAGCGTGGGATAATAGACCATATAATAAATACAAGATGTGATAAAAGACAGGCTTGATCCAATATATTCCGTAAAGCTATATACCCTAAAGCTTGAGATTACTCGATAGCGGCTTTACTACTTGAACACGATGATGATGACTATGGAAAATTTAATGAAAGAATATCTAGGTAATAAATTGGCCAAAACAGCAAATAAATTATTGGTTACTGCAGCGATGGGGTCAGTTGCGCTCTTTACTTCTGTATTAACCCATGCAGCGGAAACAACTATCCCAGTTGACTTAGCCGGTGCCAATGCGACTAAGCATGAAATTGCCGTCTTGCAGGTTCTTTCAGAGGTCTGCCCGCCAATGCTAAGCAATCGGCAACGTGCAGGCTTCCGTAGATCTTACAATGCACAGTTAAAACAAATGCTACCAACCATTGATAACCCGAAAGCAGCCATTCAATATTTGTCTACTCAGCAAGACTATAAAGTTATTTTGACCAGCATGCGCAATTGGACCATGGGCTTTTCTCGTGAAGAGAACAAAGCATTATGTAACGACTTGGCCGATGCAGAGTTATAAATAGCTACTGGTGCGTTTACATATCAGCTAATTAACCTAATGAGTAATGACAAACAATAGCAAATTTATTTAGGTTATTTAGGTCGGCTCCCAGCGGGTCGGCCTTTTTGTTTGCCTGTAGTGCCTCTTTTGTAACGATACTGAACTCACCTAAAAACTTTATCAACTTGTTGCAAAATTATAGGGCCTAATTTAGCGCCTTTATTACTCAATTATTTGTTTCACCACCATGAGCAATTTGTTAATATATTCCCTCGTTTGGCGTAGGTCTTATTCTTCTAGGTCAAGCATGTACTTTTCAGTCTCTATTATGTGATATTCTTAGAATCTTAAACATTTACCTCAAATTTAGCTTTATTTAGATATAGTCAGAAAACCTTAGACTGTACTACGAGACCACCCACGCTTGTTAACCTGCTTTGAAATAATAAGCTTATACTACCTGCCTTGGCATTCTTGTGGTGAGTTTCAAACGACATCACTATACTCTAAATTAACTCTGACCAAATATGGTGTCTTAGATATGACCGCTCTTTCAACCAAGCTATTACCTTCTGTTAAATCCTTGTTACTAGGCACAAGCGCTCTACTGCTTTCTGCAACGTCAATGGCTGCTATCAGTCCGCCTGAAATGGACAACGCCGCTTACGTGTTAATGGACTATGATACCGGCGTTATCTTGGCTGAGAAAAATGCCGATCAGCCGCTACCGCCTGCCTCATTAACAAAAATGATGACCAGTCATATTATTGAACAAAAGCTGCGTTCAGGCGAGCTCAAAGAAGATGAGCCGGTACTGATGAGCGAAAATGCATGGTGCCGTGGTAGCAGCAACCAGTCTTGTATGTACGTACCTGTGAATAAGACGGCTTCAGTAATTGATATGCTGCGCGGCATTATTATTCAGTCTGGTAACGATGCATCTAAAGCCATGGCAGAGCATTTGGCAGGTAGTGAAGAAGCCTTTGCCGAAATGATGAATGCCGAAGCCAAGCGTTTGGGCATGACCAATACCCACTTTAAGAATGCCACAGGTATGCCAGATGAGGGCCATCAAGCCTCTGCACGTGACTTAGCTATCCTTGCGCGTGCCATTATTAATGAGGGCGGCGATTATTATAATATCTACTCTGAAAAAGAGTTTACCTATAATAATATTACTCAAGGTAACCGTAACGCCCTATTACTTACCGACTCTACCGTTGATGGCCTAAAAACAGGCCATACTAATGCCGCCGGTTATTGCTTAGTGGCATCAAGTAAACGTGATGATATGCGCCTTATCTCTGTAATTATGGGCAGTCAAAGCATGCAAGCGCGCGCTGATCAGTCACGTGAACTACTCAACTGGGGCTTTGGTCACTTTGATACTGTAGTACTAGCGCCTCAAGGTCAATATATTGATACCTTACCCGTCTATTTTGGTAAATCCGATTCTGTGAAAGTGGCCACTGGGGAGGCATTAAAAGTATTAATCGCCAAAACCCAAAAAGACAAAGTGAGCACTGTGGTTAATATCTCAGATAACATCAGCGCACCTATCAGTAAAGGTCAGGAAATCGGTAAAATGATGGCTGTTGTTGATGGCAAATCAGTTGCCTCTGTGCCTATTATTGCTACAGAATCGGTCGAGGAGTCTGGCTTCTTCATGCGTGCATGGCAGCATGTGACCAAATGGTTTAGCAGCTTGTTTTAAGCTGTCATGGTTTGAATAATAGTCTATAGATCGCTTGGTTATTAAAATAAATAGCAACCATAAAACATAACAAGGGGACGACTATTAATAGCCGTCCCCTTGTTACCTCTCTATCTTTTGAATACCAATATGGTTATATCACAGCCACTGCTTTAATAAATTCGCCTGCTCTTCATAAGGCAATTGCGGACTAAGCACATAATCAAGGCCGACCGCTTCTAATTCTGCAAGCTTATGCTCAGGCAAATCGCTTTGATACCATACTAATAAGACACGCTGACTCATCTCTTGCTCACGAACCGATTGACACAGTATATTGACGGTATCATAAGATGTGTATTCAGAGATTAATACCAATTGCGCGGTCTGATTATTTAACTGCTCCATTAGGCTATCAATATTTTTGACCACAGTTACTGAGGCACCATAGGCCTCTAGATTGTTGATGCTGTTAGAGGTGAGCGCTGCTACTTCTAGTGATTCATAATCTTGCTCAAAGACAAGTATGTTGATGCCAGCCAGCTGAGTAAGTACCTGATGTAATCGCCAATCACGTAAATTTAGTACTAAGGTAAAGGTTGAGCCTTTATTTTCTACACTAGACACATTTAACTCGCCACCTAATAACTGTACCAGCTTATAAACCACGCCAAGGCTAATACCGCTACCTTTGTTCGGACTCTGGTCCGCAGGGCTGACTTGGAAAAAGGGCACAAACACGTTTTTCATATGTTTGTTATTGATGCCAATACCGGTATCCGTTACTTTTACTGTCCAACGTACGTTCTGTTTAAAATAATCAATCTTAGAATCAATATGGATGCTACCTGATTCGGTATATCGCACTGCATTATTGACTAACTCTTCAATAATGCGGCGTATTTTGGTGTCATCTCCAGCCAATAAGGTATCGATATGGTGAATATTTGTGACAAAAGACACGCCTTTCTTGTTGGCTTGTGGCTTATATTTCTGCGCAATACTATCAATGATCTGAACAGGACTTAGATCAATCACACTGATACTGACCTGCCCACTCTCAATACGGTTCAGCTGTACAATTTGGCTGAGTGTCGACTCTAAATGCGTTACGCCTTCTCGTATCTCGGTGACCGCACTTGCCAGCTCATTACTAATATATTGGCTGTCCATAAGCTTAAGCCCACTACTGATGTCATCGAGTGAGTTTTTTAACTCATGAATAATCATGCTTTGAAAGCTGCTATTTTGACTCGCCGATTGTTGCTGCCGCTGATGTTGACTGCCTTCTTTTTTTAAGACGTCGTAATTAGCACTGAGTAATCGATATTGTTTAATCAATAGCATTACCAGTGCATGCATATCATTTAACTCAGCAAACCTCTTTTCATGCAAAGTTAGCGGATTGGTGTCGATATAGGTTTTAGTCGCCGCCTGTTTTGCCTGATTTCCCATACTTGTCAAAGCGTGTAGAGGCACACGCAGTCGCCAATAAATAAAGGCCAAGAAAATCAAAAAGCCTATTAGCATCATCCCCAGTATATGGGCATACTGCTTAAACCACTGTGCACGTAGCTGCTGCAAATCAACAATAATACTGATATGACCAATTAATGTGGCATTGTTCTCTATCGGTAAATTATGAATAGCTGTTGCAGAATGGTTGAAATATTGAGGTGGGTGCTGGTTAGATGTGTTTGTTGTATTGTTAGCTTCAGTTCGAACAACCTCCGTATGCACACTCATTGAAGGATTAAACAGCGCATTTCTCCAATCACTGTCTTGCGGATTATCAGCGACAATCGCTTTGTCAGCAGTATAGAAGCTAATGTCCTTCAAAACCCTGTCCTGCTTCATGCTCATATTCACTTGTTCAGCAACAACATCGCTGTAATTAAGCGATGCATTATGACTTAATAAGTGCGCTAAGCTTTCAACCTCAACCTTTTTACTTTGGTAAGTATCATATAAACCAGTGCCAATCACAAACATCAGCGAGAGCAAAAATAGCACACATACAGGAAGCGCCACATTCAACCAAATGTAGCGCGACAACGTTATTTTAGAATATTTAGAGTAAATAGTCGGTCACCATTAACACCCCGTGCATTATTATGCTAATGCTTTACTAAGGCCACTATTTTTTATGAGACCCTTTTTTGTATTTTCTATCACGGCGTTTTTGACGCGCCTCTGATACACCCGGTCTGAGCGTTTTGGCTGAGGTGGTTTTCTTGCCAGCATATGGGTTGGTATTGAGCTTAAATTCAACTTTTAACGGCGTACCCTCAAGATTAAACACTTTACGAAATTCGTTTTCTAAATAACGCTGATAGCTTTTCGGCAATGAGCCGGTCTGGTTACCATGAATCACGATAATCGGAGGATTGTGCCCACCCAAATGCGCATAACGCAGTTTAATACGGCGTCCGCCTGACATTGGCGGCGGATTAGCAGCTACAGCATCTTCTAGAATCTGCGTCAGACGATTGGTCGACACTTTAAACATTGAAGAGGCGTATGCCTTATGGATAGATGGATATAAATTACCCACATTAGTGCCATGCAGCGCTGAGATAAAGTGGACTTTGACATAAGGGATAAAGCTAAAACGGCGATCAAGCTCGATATGAATCATGTCTTTTTTATCTTCAGAAAGACCATCCCATTTGTTAATCGCAACCACAATAGCGCGGCCGGCATCTAACGCATAACCCAACATGTGCAAATCTTGATCCACAATGCCTTCTTGCGCATCAATCACCACAATAACGACGTTTGAGTCTTTAATGGCTTGCAATGCTTTAATAACCGAGAATTTCTCGACTTTCTCACCGATACGGCCACGGCGACGCACACCTGCGGTATCGATTAGCACGTAGCTTTTGCCGTTGCGCTCAAAAGGAATATAAATACTGTCACGTGTGGTACCTGGCATATCATAAACCACAACGCGGTCTTCACCCAGCATACGGTTAACAAGCGTTGACTTACCGACGTTTGGACGACCAATAACTGCCAGTTTCAAACCCTCTTGTGGATCATCTTCCACATCTTCTGGCATATCAGCCGTCAAATCTTCAAGCAAGTTACCAATACCGCGGCCATGGCTGGCAGTCATTGGATATGGCTCGCCCAATCCTAATGCATAAAACTCGGCTGGCGCAGCATCATGGACACCATCAACTTTGTTGGCAACCAAATAAACTGGCTTACCTAATGTATGCAGCATTTTGCCGATTTCAGCATCTGCACCCACCATGCCTGCGCGTGCATCGACCACAAATACCAAAATATCGGCTTCATGAATGGCTGTGTGCGACTGAGCTGACATATAATCATCAATACTGCCCTGACCATCATCGGCCTCACCAATACCACCAGTGTCAATAACAATAAAAGATTTATTCTCGTAGGTGGCGTCACCGTACTGTCTATCTCGGGTCAGACCAGACAAGTCAGCAACCAGTGCTTGACGTGATTTGGTCATTTGGTTAAATATTGTCGATTTACCCACATTTGGGCGACCAATTAAGGCGACGACAGGTTTTATGGACATTTTTTATCTCACTTGGTTTTACAAAGCTTTAATGATTGGTCTTAATCAGAGTGCTTGATATTAAATTAGGGGTAATAAGTGGCTAAGGCAATCTTGCGACATAGTACGTTTTGAAGTAAGGAGTCAGACAATGCGTACGCTTTTAGAACTTGACAGTTGATATTCATCACAAAATTTAAGTTGAGTTATCAATGCGTAGTTTTTAAAATGATTGCCAGTATATTAGAAAATATAAAAATTTAGCGGTTAACTTACTAACCCGAGGTCAGCTTAATAACATTTATTTGAATATCAGTCGTTTACAGCAGCAAGTAGCTGCTCATCACCGGCTTATCAAGCACAATATCTATTACGCGTATTTTAAATGGTATACGAGACTATTTGAAGTTAGATTGCTTGGTTATGATAACATGGTTTTAACCCTCTTAATAATGAACCTAACTCAATTATGTCAAGACGCTCTGCTCCTTTTGTCGCGCCAGAAGATATTATCGAAAACCCTACCAGCAAGGAGGGTAAAAAGCATGCCAAAGAATTGCTGTCGACCTTGCAGGCAGATATTGCCGCGTTTCGCCATGACCAGTTCCCGCCAGATATCTTAAGGCAAGTTCGAGACATGCCTATATATGAGGGCAATCAAGATGAGGTTAGCGCTTACCATAATCGCTGGAAGCCTTTAATTGAGCGTGCTCTACAGTTCTACCCGTCCGCTTATATGCCACCGGATATTCTGCCTTTACCGGCAAGTCTTGAGATTCCGCAGTTTATTTATCATGTTCAGCGCCTGCATTTAACCAAGACCCGTGCTAAAGAATCCAAAAGCTTCGGCTCTGTCGGTGCATTAATCGATAAATGCGGTGATTTTAGTAGTCAAGAACTGCTTCAACTTGAGCGCGTATTCGAGCATGATGAAACCGCAAGGCTAGTCGCGCATCGTGAGTTTATTGACCTTCGTGCTTATGTTTTCTGCCGTGATAATAAAGGTGCGCTACTAGAGCCTGAACGCGTCAGATTCTACCGCACTGGACTCATTGTCCACGCACTGCCTGACTTTAAAATTGTCGACAGCCGTCAAAAGCCGCGTAAACGCCGCAATGATGCTTATACCAATCCACTAGCCGACAATGGCACGTGGAAGGTCTATAAGAAAAAATAGTCTGTTATTTGACTCAAAACAGCTTTATTTAACATAAATACGATTCGTGATAATGTCATCTTCCTCTATTACTTATTACTTATTGCTTGACGCCCATAAACCATCAATCAACCTTAAAACAAACGACAGCAAGCGAGCCTATTCTCGTTATCCATTAATCGTTAATTATTAATTATTAATTATTAATTATTATAAACCGTAAATATAATAAGGACCCTTCATGCTCGCAGCATCCATTGTTCAACCTAGCTTAATGTTACAAGCGACGATATTCTTGGGTGCGGCATTGTTGCTGGTGCCTTTGGGCAAGCGCTTTGGGGTCTCTACAGTGCTTGGATACTTGGTAACAGGCTTGCTGCTTGGCCCGAGCGTACTTGATGTGGCCGGTGATGCCGAGAGCCTCATGCATTTTTCTGAGTTCGGTGTGGTGATGCTGCTGTTTGTAATCGGTCTGGAATTACAGCCTTCTCGGTTATGGGCACTACGCCGCTCCATCTTTGTATTCGGTGGTCTGCAAGTTGGGGTCACCGGTATTATTCTGATGGCGCTGCTGTATCAATTTACCGATTTAAAGCTTGACACTACCTTTATTGTTGGCTTTGGTCTGGCCTTATCATCAACCGCTTTTGTGCTACAGGTGCTCACCGAAAAAGAGCAGTTATCAAGTACGCATGGCCGTGAAGCCTTTACCATCTTATTATTCCAAGACATTGCGGTTATCCCACTGCTCGCGGCCATCCCTTTCTTATCTGGTGTGCGTGAGCAAACCTATGACTTGGTATATTTTGCCAAAGTTATCGCCGTATTCGGCGGGTTATTCTTAGTCAGCCGTTATGTAGTACGTCCCTTCTTTAAATTTGTCGCCTCTAGTGGTGCGACTGAGCTGTTAACTGCCGTTGCCTTATTTATTGTAATGGGTGTGTCAATTTTGATGGGTCAAATTGGCTTATCAATGGCACTTGGTGCATTCTTAACTGGTGTACTACTTGCTGACTCCGAATACCGTCACGAACTTGAAGCGAGTATCGAGCCGTTTAAGGGCTTGCTGTTAGGCTTGTTCTTTATGTCGGTAGGTATGCTAACCGACGTGAAGCTTATCGTTGAGCATCCTATTGTTATTTTCGGTGCTGCCATCGCCTTAATGCTTATTAAGTTTGGCATTATTACAGTCATTGCTCGTCTGTTAGGCAACCGTCTGCCCACCAGTATTCGTTTGGGTGTGACCTTGGCTCAAGGTGGTGAGTTTGCGTTTGTCTTGTTTGGTACTGCGGCGACTCAAAACGTACTGCGCCCAGAACTTGCCAATATGCTAAACCTAATCGTGACG
Source organism: Psychrobacter sp. CX14 (assembly GCF_057396205.2). NCBI lineage: Bacteria > Pseudomonadati > Pseudomonadota > Gammaproteobacteria > Moraxellales > Moraxellaceae > Psychrobacter > Psychrobacter sp. CX14. The sequence continues at coordinate 2,472,360 of NZ_CM183187.1, forward strand.
GTTTCGATGGCACTGACACCGGTTGCGTTTGTTTTACTTGAGAAAATTGGCGAGCCCATTTTTCAGAAACGTCAACCAAGCCGTGAATACGACAGTATTCCGGACCATGAGCATCCAGTGATTATTGCTGGTTTTGGCCGTGTCGGTCAGATTATCGGCCGTGTACTGCGTATGCATAACATCGAATTTACCGCTATTGAGAACTCGGCTAACCAAGTAGATTTCGTGCGTAAGTTTGGTAACCAAGTTTATTATGGTAATCCGCAGAACCCGCAGATTCTGCGTACTTCAGGTATTGATAAAGCACGCGTCTTTATTATTGCCATTGACGATGTAGAGCGCTCTATTTCGACTGCTAAATACCTGCATAACCATTATCCACACCTTAAAATATTGGTACGTGCGCGCAACCGTTCTCATTTTTATCGTCTGCGTGAAATTGGTATTACTCATATTTGGCGTGAAACTTATCTATCTTCACTCGATATGTCACGTGAGTCGCTAGAACTATTGGGGATTTCACCTGAAAAGGCACGTGAGACCATCACCGCCTTCCGTGATTATGATGATGAGCTGCTCAATCAGCAGCAAGCGGTATATGAGGACGAAGCGCAGCTGATTGCCACCACCCGCTCCTCCTTGATGGAGCTTGAGAGTCTATTTGACTCTGACCATGATGAGGGTAAAAAGTTGGACTTAGAAGAAATTGAAACCGCTGTGGGTATTCATAAATAAAGTGGCTAATCAGCCTAGCTCGATTAATAACGACTGGCATCGCTTGCTCACTCTTTAGAAATAAGAGAAGCAAAGTGATGCTAGTTTTCGATACAACTGGTTGGCTTTTGACGCTCATTTAACGAGGTCACACATTGCCACTTTGCATCTTTGTCTGTAGAAGGTCGATACATAATGAAAGTCTGACCATTTAAATTACGATTAGGGAATGGCACATCTTTGATACTAGCAGTGAGTACGCAGCTGCTTTGTTTTGCCCCAAGTGCCGGCGTGTCCTCAGTGACCTCTAGACTCAAATGCTGACCGCTAGTGTCAAAGGTTATCCCGACCGGACATTTGCCTTGAACACGGTACATATCTTCAATATGGCTGGTGGCCATACGTGTTGTCGCAAAGGTATCTTGAATAATCCCATTGGCTTTGGGCTTGGCATACAGCGGTAAAAACTGCACTTGCAGCACGGTCAATAAAAATATAAATAACCCAAAGGCAATCCCCAATCCAACTTGGCTCACTCCGCCCTCACGGCGCAAATGTGCCTTTTGCTTTTCAGGCTCTTTTGGGTAAGCCTCAATCGCGTCGGCTATCTCTCGGCGTGCCATACGGTAATAATAGGCATCCGACCAGCGTGCCACCATTGCTGCCCAAAATAACCAAATAATGCCCGCAATACTTAATCGAGTCAGCATTTGATAGGCATCTGGAATATGCGGCATAAATACGAATTCAAACGCAGTTAAAATAATTGCCATATTGAGCTGAATAAACGACCAGCCCGCCACCGTATAGACAATAGAGTCTAAATAGCGCTTTCGGTATAACAGCCAGCCAAAGGTGGCAAAAAAGGATGCCCAGTGCCATTTGGGTGACAAATACCCTTGCTTATCAAACTCGGCAAAACGCTTTAAATAATAGACTTGTGAACGCTTACCGATAAACCATTTATCCAGCTGCGTACGCTGCTCAGGCGTTAACTGCTCTTGATAAAACGGTGGCGGTGAAGTCTCTTCAATAAACAACATACGGGCTAGGCCTTATTTATATAAACATCTATCGTATTTTGGTTGCGCAAACTATCGCGGTTTGCGCATCGTTTTATAGGGCGATAACCGTTATAATACGCCAAAATGCCTGCTTTTTTTAGCACAGCGACTCTTTGGAATATTCTTTTTTGACTCTTAGGATGTATTCGACCTTAAGTGTCCATATTAAACCAATGATTGCGCGCTTTATACTAAAGCAGCCTATCCTCAAACCTATACCCATTGTGAATACTCTATATCGGTAAGTTGTTAGTCTAATAATCACAGGCAAAGCAGACTGAACCTAGATGGCGATATTACACAAGGGGTATCATTACGACAATAGTGGACGATATTATTTATATGAGCGCCGATAACACTACTAACTCAACTCCGACAACCCCTACCTCTCATGCAGCGGATGATAACAAAGACGTACAGTCATCTGAGCTTAACATAGCAGATAACAGCAAATCGACTGGCAAAAATGCCGAAGATGATGTTACTCATCGCCGCTTAATTAATACCTATATGAAGCGCCGCACTCATTTAAATAAAAGTGCAGAGCAAGCCCTTACTGACCCCGCTTACGCCAAATATATTGTCAATACCATGGATGACAGAGGTCAAGGTATTATTGATGATATTACCAATTTGCGTGCTTTGTTTGCTGATACGGAGCAAACACCCAATGGGACCGATGCGCCGCTAACGTTTGAGATTGGCTTTGGTATGGGCGGCTCACTGATTGAAATGGCCAAAGCTGAGCCAACGCGTAACTTTGTGGGTATTGAGGTGCACGAGCCAGGTATTGGTAAATGCGCATTTATGGCTGGCGAGGAAGACCTTAAAAACCTTAAGATTATTAATGGTGATGCCATTCGCTTGATGCAGCAATTGCCAGAGAATCATATCGATCGTATCCAGTTATACTTCCCTGATCCTTGGCAAAAAAAGCGTCATTATAAACGCCGCTTTGTTAGTCCAAAACGCATGGAAATTGTAACCCGAGTCATTAAAACAGGTGGCTGGTTCCATACTGCAACCGATTGGGAGCATTATGCGTTCTGGATGCTAGATGTGTTAGACAACTTTGAAGGGCTTACCAACACAGCTGGCAAGGGTAACTTTACGCCGCGTCCTGACTTTCGTCCGATGACTAAGTTTGAAAAACGTGGTATAGACCGTGGTCATGGCGTTTGGGATTTGATTTACATCAAAGACTAGTCATTATTGAACTTACCATTGATTATGACATTATCGTGAAACAATGCAAAAATTAGCGTCTCAAGGCGCTATTTTATTGCCCTGATTGGCTACTGCGAACAAAATTATCACTACCTTCTCTATTAATCATTCGCTGCTAACCGTCATTTAGTAAGGCTTTGCGAAGTTGTCCCCATTCGCTGTGGATAACCCTGTGGATAAACGAGGTATTGACAGTGCCTGACCTAGGCAGCATCGTGGCTTAAATAAAATTGCTCATTTTTTGTACAATTTATTTTATAAATAAAATCAATGACTTATAAATCTGACGTTTTAAATGACTGGCTGTTTTAAAAATTTCTGTCAGAATTTTAAATTTACCATGATGTTCCACAAGTTGACTTGGAGGTCTAAAAAAGGTGTGGATAAGTCATATTTTTTTATGAATCCTGTTGACTTTTATCAACTTATATCTACTCGGTTATTCCATCAACCAACACTAAGCTATTTTCTAAAATAAAAAAGGCACTTATCAATGAAGCTACGTATTTTAAGTGTGGGCGGCAAGATGCCTAAGTGGATTGATACTGGATTTAACGAGTATCACAAGCGTATTCAGCCTATGCTGACCACTGAGATGGTCGACTTACCTGCCGCTAAACGCGCCAAGAATCCATCAGAGGCCAATTTGGCGCAATATCGTGAGCAAGAAGGCAAAGCAATTCTGGCCACGCATCAAAGCAGCTCACGCGAAAAGCTGTGGGTACTTGATGTGAAGGGTAAGATGCTATCGACCGAACAATTAGCAAATAAGCTGAGTGATGCGATGCAAATTGGAGATGATGTGGCGCTAGCCATTGGTGGTGCCGACGGCGTATCGCCTGACGTATTGGCCGCGGCTGATTTTAAATGGTCTCTATCGCCATTGACACTACCGCACCCACTGGTACGCGTAGTGCTAATGGAGCAGCTGTATCGGGCGATGAGTATTAATAACAATCATCCATATCATCGTGGCAATTAATCATCTAGATAATTAGTTATAGAAGGTCTTAAGGATTGAGATTTCAAGTACAACACTCACCGGTCTTCTTTGCTTTAAAAAAAGCACCCTGCCCCCATAACTAGCACATGACATATACAAATAAGACACACGGCTCGACCTTTAGCGTTCCGGCTTCAGTGACTCCGCTCACCAGCTTTGAGCCGGTCGCTAATCAGACCCGTAAGCAAAAATTTCGCTCTATGCAAGCGCTGGCCACCTTGCCTGCGTTATTTATATCGCATGGCGCACCAAGCTTTGCACTTGAAAGAAGCACCACGACCAACGCCTTAGCTCGTGCCGGCCAGAATCTGCCTAAGCCCAAAGCCATTGTTATCATGTCTGCGCACTGGGTCACCCAGACCTTAGAGATTGCCAGCAACCCTACTCCGCAAACGTGGCATGATTTCTCAGGCTTTAGCCATGAGCTTAACAGTATTGAATATCCTGCATTAGGTCATCCGCAGCTAGCAGAATCGTTATCTGCACAGCTTAATAAGATGGGTGTAATCAACAGCCTTAATCCACTGCGTCCGCTTGACCATGGAGTGTGGGCCCCGCTATTGCATTTGTATCCAAACGCCGACGTGCCTATCGTGCAACTATCATTACCCAAACACTTTGATGCCTATGCCTGTTATCAATTGGGTAGCTTATTTACCCAATTGCGTCATGAGCAAATACTGGTTATTGGCTCAGGCAGTATCACCCATAACCTTGCTGCTATAAACTGGAATGCCGAAAGTGAAGATGCGTTAGCCAAATCCTTTAAGGTATGGCTGCTACATCAATTAAAAACCGATATTCCAAACGCATTAGAGTGGCGTCAGTTCGAAGACATCGAAAAAGTACACCCAACTTCTGAACACCTACTACCCTTATTCTTTGCACTGGGCTCAGGGCAACGGGTGTCTGTGATTCATGAAAGTATCGCTCATCACAGCTTGGGTATGGATATCTACCGTTTTGATTAAACAGGTTTGAGTCAATCGTTCGTCTACCCCAATGCTTCGTTTAACCTGCTAAGCGTATTTTTATTTACTTAGGATGTTAAATCACACTGACTGCCCAATAATGGGCTGATTTTTGTTAAAATAGACCTTCTTTATAACCCCTTATTTCTAGCTTTTACGCTTAACTTTATTTAGCAAGATATTACATTGCACATTATTCTTTTCACATTGACGTCACACCGTTTTGAATCCATACCTTATAGCTTATATAGCGTGTCTATAGTAGATGGATAACCCTTTAGCTAACAGTATGTCATAGAGATTTAATCCGGTGCTGACCTTAACTTTGAGCAACTTATGACAACTATGACGGATACCTCCTCTTCAAACCTTCATTCAAATAATAGCGATGCCGGTAATGCCAATCAAAATGCAGTGGTGCTACTCTCTGGCGGCTTAGATTCAGTGACTTGTCTGTACTGGGCAAAAGAGCGTTATGCCAACGTTACTGCGGTAAGCTTTAACTATGGTCAACGTCATAACAGTGAATTGGTTGCCGCCAAGAGTATTGCCAAACAAGCCGGCGTTGATCATAAGATTATTGATATAGATATTGCGCAGCTTGGAGGCTCATCGCTGACTGACCACGAGATGGCTATTCCTGATGGCGATGATGAGAAGTTCCCGACGCATACTGATACCATTGATAATGATGCCATTCCAAACACCTATGTGCCTGCGCGTAATACAATCTTCTTATCTTATGCACTGGCGGTAGCGGAAGTCACCAATTCAAATCATATTGTAATTGGGGTGAGCTCAGTTGATTATTCAGGTTATCCAGATTGCCGTCCTGAATATATCCATGCTTTTGAAGTGATGGCGAATTTGGCGACGAAAGCTGGCGTCACTGGCCATAAGCTGCATATCCAAACTCCGCTACAAACCCTATCTAAAGCGCAAACGATTCAATTAGGACATTCATTGGGTGTGGATTATTCACAGACTATTTCTTGTTATAAAGCAGACAGCAAAGGCCGCGCCTGCGGTATTTGTGACAGCTGTACGTTACGTAAAAGAGGCTTTAAAGATGCAGGAATTGCAGACCCTACTCGATATGTAGAGGCTTAATTGAACCCTAAATTGTAACTGATGAGTAACATTTGCTTGCAACCTGATAGCAAAATTCATTATTAAAAATGGCTTGAGCTTGGTAAGGTATAAAACCAAAATTAAGCGACTATTAATGCTTATTAATATCTAGACCCTTAATGCACAATACGCCCAATCATAAATTATGATGTGGTTAGGGCGTATTGTATACTTAGCCAAGACCCATTACGGTATTTAGCTTTTTTGGTCAGTATTAATAGTCACTATTCACTTTTTACTATCTGCAAAACCTCTCTCTTTAAAGGACGCTGCTTCATGATCTCTATTACTAAAAAGATTGCCCCTCTTTTTGCTCTAGGTGCTTCAGCTATGATGCTAATGACACCCGCTCACGCTCTAGATATTAAGCAAGAGCAAATCAATCAGTGTGTTAAAGGTACTGTAAAATATAAAGTTGCTGATAATGCAACCGCTAAAAAATTGTGTAGCTGCACCGTAGACGTACGCTCTAAAATGACATTGGGTCAAATGTGGGAAATCGAAAGCTATGCACAAAGCGGCAAAGACCCTTCTAAATTGTCTTACGCTAAGCGCATGCAAAAAGACTTACAGCAATGTGCAAGTGGTCTAAAATTAAACCCACCAAAAAAACCTAGCTAATTATTAAGGCCTTTAGTGAAGGCTTTTAGCATCAGGTTATCTGGCTTTATCTATTAAGTGCAGACACTGAAAGATTACGAAATGGGGCTGGCATGTGCTGGCCTTTTTTTATACGATGACGTATGACCTTTATGGCAATATAGTGTTTTGCCGACCCTACTACTGAAGTAAGAATCTAGATAACTCTTTAAATAAAGATTCAAATCAAACAAAGCGCCAAACCCATGTCGATAATCTATCGACCTATTGTACTGAATTAAACCCGCCTATTAATCTAATAAAGAGAAGAGGAATACTCATGGCCAAGCCAACCGATGAACAAATTACCTTGCCAGACTTTGATGTGCCTATGGTTCGAAAAATTGACGGCAAAATGCTTGAGGCAGATATCAATCTTAACGAACTTGTCAAAAATAGCCAAAAAGGGTTGATTTTATATTTCTATCCTCGTGACAATACCCCAGGCTGCACTACACAGGCCACTGACTTTACTGCGCGATTAAGTGATTTTGATACATTAGGCTATGACATTATCGGTGTTTCACGCGATAGCATTGAATCGCATAAAAAGTTTATTGAAAAACAAGATTTACAGATTACGCTGATTAGTGATACCGATGAGAAGTTATGCCAATACTTTGATGTGATTAAAGAGAAAAACATGTATGGCAAAAAGACGCTCGGCTTAGTACGCTCAACGTTTGTGTTTAATAAAGATGGTCAATTAACCCATGCTCAACGCAACCTACGTGCCAAAGACTATGCAGATCGCTTACTTGAGACCTTAGGTTAATTATCCGATTGTTGAGACAGTCAATACCAAGCTCAATAGTTAATCAAACTTTATCATTTTTCTCAGGAGAGTGTATCAATGAGCGCCCCTCATAACACATCTAAGCCGACTCGCACAGTCGATGTGGCTATTATCGGTGCCGGTACTGCCGGACACAATGCCTATCACCAAGTGACCAAAGCCACTGATAATGTGGTTGTTATTAATGATGGCTTTTGGACCACGACCTGCGCCACCGTCGGCTGTATGCCAAGTAAACTATTAATAGCCGCCGCCGAGCGTGCTCATCATGCCAAAGATTCTAAAGAATTTGGTATTGAAGGCAAGCCAGTTATCAATGGCAAACAGGTCATGAAGCGTGTGCAAACTGAGCGCAACCGCTTTGCAGGATTTTTGCAAAAAAGTGTTGAGAGCTGGCGTGAAGACCAGAAGATACACGCACATGCTAAATTCACCAAAGAGGGTTTAATCAAAGCCGGTGACGAGTTTATTAAAGCTGAATACATTATCGTTGGTACAGGGTCCGTGCCTTTTATTCCAGAAGGTTGGGCTGAAAAATTAGGCGACCGTCTATTAAACTCTGAGAACGTGTTTGAGATTCCCGACTTACCAAAGTCTGTTGCTGTTATTGGCGCTGGCGCAATGGGACTGGAGTTCTCTCAAGCTCTGCACCGCTTAGGTGTAGAGGTAACACTATTTAACCGCAGCAATCGCATTGGCGGTATTCAAGATGAAGCCATTAACCAAAGTGCATTAGACTGTATATTGGGCGAATTAAACACCGAGCTTGGCTCAACTGTCAACGATGTGGCTCAAAGCAGCGATGCAGATACCAAGCAAGCGGTGATTCATTTTAGCGATGCCGAGGGTAACGAAAAGACTTGGCAAGGCGACTATGTTCTACTGGCCACAGGGCGCCGTAATACACTTGATAAAATGGATATCGCTTATGCCGGTGTCGAGCTGGATGCCAAAAACCGTCCACTGAACCTAGATCCTGTCACTGGTCAAGCCGGTAACAGCAATATCTATATCGTAGGTGATGCCAATGCGCGTACGCCGCTAATGCACGTTGCCAGTAACGAAGGCTTCCATTCAGGGCAGCATATCAAAAACTTGCTTGAGAAGAGAAATAATAGGGTTGACCAACCGTCACAGACGAGCCTTGCTGCTATCAAGGCCAGTGGCGACTGCGGTGCAGAGATGCTGTGCGATGATGACATCAATGCCAATATCAGCGCTGACAAGTCGGTTGCAGATACCGGTAAGCCTTATGAAAATAAGCCAGCAACACCGCTAGCAGTGGTCTTTTGTGACCCTCAAATTGCAACTGTTGGTCAGTCGAAAACCGAGCTTGAAGCGTCAAATACAGCATTTGTCACTGGTGAAGTGAGCTTTAATAGCCAAGGCCGTAGCCGCGTGATGGGCGTCAACTGTGGTCTGTTACATATTTATGCCAGTCTAGAGAATGAGATGATTTTGGGAGCCAGTATGGTCGGCCCTGATGCAGAATATATTGCGCACATTCTAGCAACAGCGGTTACCAATGCGTTAACGGTTGATGACCTGCTTGCCAGCCCTTACTATCATCCGACAATTCTAGAGGGTCTGCGTACTGCGCTGCGTGATACCAAGCGTCAAATCAGAAACCATAACGCGTCATAGCAAGCGCTTAATCCTTACGGACACTTTAAGATACCCTGTTAATGAATTAGCAGGGTATTTTTATTAGACTATTAGAGGGTAGCGTTTTATTGTATATTAAAGGGCATCGACTGTTGCTCGAACATAAGCCGTATCCGCTTTGATACCAGACCGCTTGTTTGTTGTGTTTAATAAATACAGATAATAACGTCAGCTATCACTAGCGGTATATGATATCTCACCACTTTGAAAATAGGATGCCCAATGGCTAGCTCTACTGGCTCAAAAATTAGCGCATTTTTTCAAGAAATTATGCACGATTTATATTCGAGCTTATATCTTGCTATCGGTGGTGACTTAGAAGAAGAAACCCATGACTGGGCGTCGCGCGGTGCAGAACTTGCTAGCACCACTATTAAGATTATTATTCTGCTTGCGGTTTTAGGCTGCTTATATTGGCTATTTATTTATATTATTAAGCATAATAAAGAGCGTCTAAAGCTGAGCGATAAGCGCATGAATATTGCCCGCTCGACTGTTCGCTATGTTTGGGTGGTCAGCTGTCTAATCGCTGTGATGAGTCAGATTAATATTGAACCATCCACTGTCAAAGCCACGGCAAAAGCCAGTATTTGGGCCGGTATCTATTATGTGTTATGGACCTCCTCTGAGCAGGTCATTAGCCGAGTGCTTAAACATTATGGCCTGAATGCTTCAATTGAGCAGTTATTAAAAAACGTCTTTTCTGTGCTCATTGTGGTGCTCGGTCTTGCCAGCGTCATGGCACAGTTTGGTTTTGATATTGTTTCACTGGTGGCCGGTTTAGGTATCGTCGGTTTGGCAGTGGGTTTTGCCGCGCAGTCCACCATTGCTAACTTTATCTCCGGCATCACGATTTTGCTTGAGCAGTCGTTTCAGGTGGGTGATTGGATTAACATTGGCGACAAAGAGGGCCGTGTTATCGTTATCTCTTTGCGTACCACCCATATCTTAACCCGTGATAATATCACCATCATTATTCCTAATTCGACGGTCGCCTCCTCTGAGGTTACTAACCTCACCTCAAAGAACTTTATTCGCTTTGATATTCAGGCACGTATTGCGCTTGAGGCCGATGTCGAGGCAGCGCGGAAAGTGATTTTAAACGTTATTGACGATATGGATAATATTCTCAAACGTCCTGAGCCTTCTGCCACTATTGATCATATTAGCGACTTTGGTGCGGTATTTATTGTCCGTTTTTGGGTAACCCCAGCGGCAGTTCCGCGCATCCCTCGTATCAAAGAGGCGTTACATGAGCAAATAAAAAACGAGCTACAAGCGGCAGAGATTGCCATTCCTTATCCGCACATGCGCATCTTAATGCCCAAAGATGTCGATTATCCTATTGAGACTAAGCCCTTTGAAGTCAATACCCATGTGAGCGATAAAAAATAGCCTCTAAGCATCTATAGTGCTCACTATTGCTTTGTGAATTCAGTGCAATGATGCTTACGGACTTAAGAATACGCTGACAGACATATTAATTTGCAGTGCCTTGTAAGTGATTGTGTTAAAATCACTGACCATAAATACTGGTTTTGAAAACCACACCCCTTATAACAACCTCTTAGCTTAACTCATACTTTAAATCTGCATCACTCCCGTCGATTCAATTCTATTGAATGGGTCGATGCATGACTAAGCAACATACAAACGTAAAGGTCACCTATGTCCACCCCTACACCCGAAAACACCCCGTTAAATAGTGAAGCCGCAGACAATAGTGAGCAAAGCATGCGCTATGATATTGTCATCACCTGCGCCGATGGCTTAGAAGCACCTTTGCAAACAGAGCTTAGCTATATGGATATCAGCAGTGATATCAAAAGTACCGGCCGTCTAACGGTTACTGCCACTCTAGAACAGGTTTACCGTATCTGCTTGTGGTCACGTGTTGCCTCACGGGTATTATTACCGCTCAAAAAACGCAATATCAATAAAGAGTACGACGTTGCCGAGCAGTTAAACGGCCTAGCCAGAACCATCGACTGGACAGAATGGTTTGGACTTGATAATACTTTTGCTATTCGTATGAACGTCGATAAGCGCGTTTCGGTTAGTCAGCAATTTGCTATGCTACGTATTAAAGATGCGATTGCTGATACCTTTACTGACAAGTATGACAGCCGTCCTGATGTCGATAGTAATGACCCAGACTTCCCAATTTATGCAACGGTTAATGACAAACAGGCAGAGATTTTCCTAGATTTATCAGGTACCAGTTTGCACCGCCGCGGTTATCGTGTTGCTATGACTGATGCACCGCTAAAAGAGAACTTAGCAGCTGGCTTGTTATACAGCGTGGGTTGGCACAAAACCAAAAACAGCTACAGCGCTTTGATTGATCCTATGTGTGGTTCGGGTACGTTTATTATCGAAGCCCTGCTTATGCAGTGCGACTATGCTGTGGGTATCGATAAAGCGGAATCACAATTTGGTTTTTATCACTGGCATGAACACGACAGTGAGTTATGGCAGCAGTGTGTCAATGAAGCGCAGCAACGTTTTCATAATGGCTTAGAAAAAGCAGCATCTGGTAAATTACCAACGATTATGGGTTTTGATGCTGATGCTGGCGCGATTAAAGCAACTCACAAAAACTTAATTGCCGCTGGTCTTATTGAGATTATCCCGCACTTAACCCTAGAGCAGCGGCCACTATCGCAGTTAAAAATCGCCTTAGCAAAGCCACTATTGGATCGTAAGCTTAAGCGTCCACTGATTATCACTAACCCACCGTATGGTGAGCGTTTGGGTGATGTTGACTTTATCAAGCCGCTTTATCAAGGCTTAGGCTTGACCTTACAAGAGATTTTTGCCAAGCAAAAATATCAGCCTGTGCTTGGTCTGCTTGCCGCTCATGTGGAACAAGCGGACGTATTGCCGATTGCAGAGCCACAGACCCTGCGTTGCCATAACGGCGCAATTACCGTGTATTTCCGTCATGGTCAGCTGATTCGTAAAGAAGGCGAGAGTCTGATTGATCGTTTTGAGAAGAGAAAAATCGAAGTCGATGAAGCTCAAGACTTTGTTAACCGTCTACAAAAGAATGTCGCTCATCTTAAAAAGTTGGCGGCCAAAGAAGAGGTGACCAACTTACGTGTTTATGATGCCGACCTACCTGATTATAAGGTCGCCATCGACGTGTATGGTGATTATGTGCACGTACAAGAATGGGCCCCACCGAAAACTATTCCACCAGAGACGGCTCGCAAGCGCTTTAATCTTGCATTGATGGGTATTCGTGAGGTGTTCGGTATTGACCGTGAAAACGTATTTATTAAGACCCGCGCGCGTCAGGTTGGAAATACTCAATACGGCAACCCTGATGGCAGCAAGTCTGAGACAGACAAGAAAAAAGACGACAAGCACGTCCCTAATAAAGACAACCGCTATCGTTATAAAGGTAATAAGTTCCAGCAAGCCCGTGAGGAAGCCAGGAAACAAGTGGCTCGTGAAGAGGCTAAGAAAAAACGTAAACTGCACGTCATACAAGAAGATGGTGCTTATTTTTATGTTAACTTCACCGACTATTTAGACACTGGCTTGTTTATTGACCACCGTAACATGCGCGGCATGATCCGGTCAGCCAGTCGCGGTGCTGATGTATTGAACCTATTTGCATATACCTGTACTGCCAGTGTGCATGCGGCACTCGGCGGTGCTAAAACAGTCACCAGTGTCGATTTATCACAAAACTATCTCGACTGGGGTAAACAAAACTTTGCGTTAAACGGTCTTGATGTGACCACCAGCCGTTATCAGTTTGTTGCCTCTGATATTTTTGATTGGATTAAAGACAATACAGATCAGTTTGATGTAATATTCATTGATCCACCCACCTTCTCAAACTCTAAGAAGTTCCAAGGTACCTTTGATGTGCAGCGTGACCACACTGCCCTCATCAACCGTGCAATGAACCGCTTGGCCAATGGCGGCGTGATTTACTTCTCGAATAACTTTACCAAGTTTGAGCTTGATGAAGAGTTATATGATCGTTATGACATTACTGAGATTACCAGTGAAACCATTGGTTTTGATTTTAATCCGAAAAAGCCAATCCATCACAGCTTTGAGATTCGCCATAAGTTGTAAGTGTTTTAGTGTTTAGGGGAGCGCAGAGTCTGGGTACTTTTAAACCACCAACCCGCTATCCGCTTGTATCTTTGCCCGCCACGGCAATGCGTCTAAGCTAGCATGCGTTCCTGCCTTACGAGACCGCTTGCTAGCAAGTCGCACTATGCCGTGGCTTAGCAAAGGATACCGCTTCTATCGGGGCTAGATCTTAAAACTGTTCATTATATTTCCATAAATGTTCTAATGCTGTCGAGTACTCAAAATCCCTAATTCTAACTAGTGCTTCATCTAACTCTTCTTGCAGTAGTTCGGCTAAACTACCGTCATTTTCCACTAACATTTTCAAATATTCTTCTGCTAAACTCTTTTCTGCTGCAATAGCAGCCTTACGTGAATTCACTAATTTACTATCACCATTGAGATTAAAAACAGCGATAGTATTATCAGCAAGCTCTTTTTTTGCAGATCTAAATTGGCTCTAGGTCTAACCCTACCAGAACTTAAGAACAAGATTAGTTCACTAGAATCCATAACATCAGGTTTACATACTTTATCTAAGTCTATTTCTTTAGCTACTGGACTGCTATCTTTATATTTTCCACAACGGTTAGGATTGTTACATGAACCAAATAGATTGTTCCAGTCAAAGGTTAAACGTGGGTCTCTATTTCTTTGAATAAAATGCTCAATATGGCCGTTTGAGTTATTTATGTTAAGTCTGCATTCACAATAAGCGCAAAAACCATTCTGCATGTCATCGAGTTTTTCCCAAATCTCTCTACTCAAATCATTTTCTCTTATAACAGACCAATCATCTTTACCAGGTTTGAATTTAGCTAAACAAACAGGAGCACCTCCACGAGATAGTTTCTTCATTGGAGTTAATTCCCTTTTAGCGCTTCAATCTTCAATTTGAATTCTTGAGTTCTAATATCGCCTTCAATTTTTTTTATCTCGGGGTGGTTATCGCCGAAATGCTTAACTATCTTGTCAAACAGATTTTGACCTTCTTTCGATTTCCATAGATTCTGTGCAACCAAGGCCGAATATTCAGAAAGCCAATCTGCTTCGTATACCTTTGGTATAGCAAGTGTACCCATTATCTGCTCTAGTACATCAGCGCTACAAACACCTTTAGTCTGAAATTCTGGTGTATTTATTATAGCATTCCCATCGCTATCAAATTGAAGTATACGAATGCAACTCTTATCAACAGTCGATAGAACTTGAGGGCTGTGAGTAGTTACTATGAACTGTAAATTAGGGAAAGTCTCTTGAAGGTTGATTAGTATCTCTTGTTGCCACTTGGGATGTAAGTGTAATTCAATTTCATCAATAACAACAATTCCATGACTATTTAAAGGATTATCAGAATCAGGATTTAATTTTACCAATCGCCTCGCTAAATCCCCAGATAAGGCCACCAACATCTTTTGACCTTGTGATAACTGAGCTATATTGACTCTATTCCCAAAGTTCTGAACCATTATTCTAGCTTTTCCTGAGCTACGATCTACTTCGAGGTTCTTTACTTCTGGAACAAGCTTTTCAATTGCTTGATTTACAAGTTCTAGATGTTTTTTGTATTTAGTGGGAGTGTTAGTCTTTATTAAATCTGCTAATTCTTGTTTTTTAGATTGGAGCTTAATATTAAAAGGATCGTTTTCTGGAATAATTTTACCCGAATATACATCATCAATAGTAGCCTGCAATGTCTCTATCTGAACCTTTAGCTCTTCAACTTCCTTAGTGTTTCCACCTTGCGCTCGATTAACTAGTTCGATATAAAGTTTAGAAAAGTTTTCAAGTTTTCCACTCCCGTCTAAAGCTGTTTTAAGGTCGGAGAATCTATTGCTTGCATAATCACCCGAGGCATCTTCTGTAATCGTTGATGATAATGAAAAATCTGAGCGTTCGACTGAATAAAATACTAAAAGTGGGATATATATTGAGGAGCTATGAGAAACACTTTTATACATTTCGGCGACTTGTCTGATACCTACTACATTTGTAGGTGACCTACCGTCATAACCAGAAACAGTACTACCAATACTCACATCAAATATATTTTTCTCATCAAACTTAAATTTCGTCGCTACTTCACTGTACTCTTTAGAACAAACATGAATATCACTTTCTATAATAGGTCTACCAACTACGTCTGTTTTTTCTAAATTATTATTCAACCATGATAAGGTCTTAGCTATACCTTCTACAATACTAGTTTTGCCAGAACCGTTAATTCCTATTAACACAGTAACTCTCTCATGAAATGAAATCTCTAGTTTTCTAAACCTTCTAAAATCAACCATATGCATGGATGATAAAATAAGTTTTTTAGAAGTAAGTGCAGATTCTACTTTCTCCAAATATTTATAAGCTAAAACTTCATCCTTTTGTTCAACATTTTTACCTTCAAGATAATTTAGATATAATTGATACGAAGATTGAAAGTTACCTTTGTCTGAGTTTTGAATTAAGTGTTTGATAGTCCTACTTTCATATCTACGTGACTTAGTCATTTGATTCCTCAATAATTTGAGTTATTAGCTCATTAGAATACTTTCTTTTCAAAGATTCAATAAATGTAGGTTCTATATGCATAGCATAAGCAATAAGACCTCTAAGATGTTGTCTTTCTTCAGTATCAAGTTTATTAAGTTGAACATAATGAACTAAATGCTTTATATATCTTTTACGCTCTCTTCCTAAAGAGAGCGTTCCGTCATTAGTAATAGTTATACCTGTAACATGTCTATTATGAGCCTTAGATGAAAATTTAGTTTTTTTTCTGTTAATTCTTATAGAATTACCAAACAGCTGATTAAGTTTTTCTTTTACAAGTTCTGGAATAGAAAAAAGTAAGTCCTTATGCTTGGTAGAGAATGTTAAGTCATCAGCATACCGCGTATATGTAATTTCTTTATCCACACAAAACTCACTAATAGCACAATCGAATTGGTACATAAAAAAATTGGATACTAACGGGGAGCTTGGTGCACCTATACTAAGAACTAATGTTCCTCCCGTTTTTTTACTAGGATTCCAGAAAAGTAATTGTTCTAAAGTATACTTATCTTGACTAGAAGGTAAAGTCAGTAACGACTCCCAAACCGTCCAGAATAATGTATTAGAAATAGAGTTGAAAAAATTTTCAAGATCTAGCTTAAGTAAATATGGATTATTTTTATGAGCATTTGCATTTTGTTTAATACTCCTTCCTTTTCGGTACGCTATCGCTGAATCGTGAATAGGTAGATTCTGAAGCTCCAGATACTTTCGTTGATACTTTTTTAGCTCTTTAGAAGGTTGAGCAATAACTCTATGTCCAGAGGTACGCTTTGGAATAGTATAGACTTTATACCTTTTAGGCGCACTCAACAAAAAACGAAATACTTCGTCTTCACTCTTTTTTAACTCGAATGCAAGCTGTTTTATCAAAGTCATTTATAGCCCCATAAGAAAAGCCCAAGAGCAGCACTCTTGGGCTCAGCCCTTTACTTAAGGAAGCGATTAATTCGCAACCTGATTGACGAACGGCGTGAGGAAATCAGGTTGCGAATCAATCGCAACCATAAAGCCGTTCAATAAATTAGAGTCTGGCTAAACACCCGACTAGACGAATTCGTCTTAAGCTAAAGGGTATTTTTATTATATATCAGGTTAACGACTTTATACAATTTTTGTTGTTACTCTTTATAGCGCTAGTAGATACCACCTTACTCTGGCTTGTGACTTGATGTAGAGTGCTTCCCCCGTACCTTATTTATCGTGATATTAGATACGGATGGTTAATCTTATTGACTAGAGCGACAACATAGGTGCGGTTTAGCCCCGACAGTAGCGGATGGTGGGATTAGCTGCAAATAACAATATTTTAATCTCAAAGGTAACGCTTTTCTCTATAATTCATTGGTGACGCCCGTCCACACACCCATCGTTACCCTATCATTACCGCCATAATCCTGAATGGTTTTGACCTGTGTATAGCCAAAATCAGTAAAGATTTGACGCACCGCCTCGCCTTGGTCATAGCCATGTTCAACCGCTAACAAGCCACCTTTAATCAGATATTCTGTTGCTCCGCTGGCTATCTGTTTGATATCAGCAAGCCCATTGTCGGGCGCAACTAAAGCCGATAATGGCTCAGCTGTAAGCTTCTCTAAGTGCTCATCATTATCAATGATATAAGGCGGATTGGAGACGATGATATCAAAGCTTTGCGACTTATTATTTTTATCTAACGCGCTAAACCAATCGCTTTGCTTAAACTCGATATTAGTAACATCATTTAAATGAGCATTGCGTTTGGCGACCTCTAAAGCCGGCTTAGAATAATCAATAGCGGTCACTTGCCAATGGTTAGGCGTTAATGTTTGCAATTCATACGCTAGGCTAATGGCGATACAACCAGATCCAGTGCCCAAATCCAATAAACGCTTGGGTGAATGAGGTGTATCATCAGTTTGAGCGTTATTATCTATCCACGCCAACACTTGCTCTACCAATACCTCGGTGTCAGGTCGAGGAATTAAGGTATGTTCATTAACCTCAAACTCTAACGACCAAAAGGCTTGCTTACCCGTCAGATAAGCAGGTGGTGTGCCTGATTTCATTTTTTTAATACCAGACTCAAACTGTGCCTGCTCCGCCTCTGTCATCTGATAATCGCCATCCGTGATTAAAAATGAGGCTGGCTTTTGTAACACATACAAAAGCCAGTCATTAACCCAATGCTCAGGCAACGCATCATACTGAGTTCGTTTGATTTGGTTGACGCTCATTACTGGTTGGGCATTCATCTCAGTCACGTCTTGGTCCCTACCCTTATATACCTAATGCTATTTTTTGCTTTCAGGCTGAGTATCAACAGCCTCATCAAGAGCAAGCTGACTGGTTGCTATATCATCGCCATAAATATCATCGTTACCGCCGATGACAATATATTTATCGACCAAATAAATTAGCAGTAAAATAGGAATACCGATGACAAAAGTAAAGGTAAAGAAGAACGGCCAACTGGTCACCTCCACGATAGAGCCTGAATAGCCACCAATGACTTTGGGGATTAAGGTCATAATCGATGAGAAAATCGCATATTGAACCGCCGTAAACTTAATCGAGGTCAATGCCGATAAGAAGGCGATAAATACCATACTGGCGAAGCCTGATGCCAAGTTATCGACAATCACCGCAAAGTACATATATTCAACGCTGCCTTGATGATAGGTCAGTAAGATAAATAATAGATTAGTTGATGACGCCAAAATAGCACCGAGCATCATGGCCTTCATAATGCGCATTCTTTGCGCGAGCATACCACCTAAGAAACCGCCAACAATGGCCATGATAACGCCAACCAGCTTCACCGCGTCAGCAATTTGGGTTTTGGTAAAGCCCATCTCTTGATAAAAGACGTTTGAAATCACGCCGGCAACGATGTCTGAGATACGATACAGACCTATTAAGGCAAGTAGTAATAGTGCTTTTTTGCCATAGCGGCGGAAGAAATCGACAATAGGATTAATCCAAGTTGCCATTGCCACTTCTTTTTTGACCAAGCCTATTTTGACTAATAAATAACCTGCCACTATCGCCATAATTAAACTACTGATTAAACGGGTCGCGGTCATCAAGAATTTAGCAAGCGCATCATCAAACTCAGGCAACACATTACCGATTTGAATATAACCGGTAATAAACACCGCTACCGATAGAATAAACACCAGAACCAATCTGAGGTAATCGTTGCGCGATTCAGTAATTGCTGGTGCTTTATTAATGATTTTTGGCTGATTAATCAGGAAGAAAAGTAATAACAAAGGCGCAATACCGACGGTCACCGCAAAGTATTTATTTAATACTGGATAGATTGACTGAGAAACGATAACAATACTGCTGTCCGTCAGTCTGTTATATAAGGTTTCGACCAAGTATGGCAAACCGATAACAGTCGCCGGTACCAACAAAATCGCTGAATAAACAAAGAACAGCTTAAGGTTTAACTGCTGTTTTTTAATCTGCAGAATCTCAGCCGTTGGCTCGTAACCGGCAAAAGTGGTCAATAATGGCAGCGTCATAATCAGCGCCATCACATAATAGGTATTTCTCCATGCCTCATAGCTGTACTGGTTCTCAGTTGACCCAAAGTACACTGCCAAGTATAAAGACCCTGCGCCTGCCACAATCATACCGATACGATAACCGGTGACATAAATGGAGGATAAGACCGGCTGCATCTCCGGCGGCGCAAGCTCAATACGGTATGCATCAATAACAATATCTTGCGTCGCTGCGGAAAATCCCAGAAGTACCGAGCCAGCTGCCATTAAATGCAGCACATTAATCTCAGCAGGGTTCACACTCGCCATGACATAAATAGCAAGAATAATAAGCAGCTGCGCAACAACCATCCAAGCCCGCCTACGCCCCAACCATGTGGTTAATATCGGCACAGGAATGGCGTCAATGAGCGGCGCCCAAATAAACTTGAAGGCATAGCCAAGACCCGCCCAGCTAAACATGGTAATTATACCCAAATCGACACCGGCTTCATTAAGCCAAAGTCCTAAACTTGAGAAAATCAGCATAATGGGCAGACCAGCGGCGAATCCTAAAAAGAACATAATCAGGACACGCAAGTCTTTAAATGCCTTTAAGGCATCAACCCATGACTTTTTAGGCGATTGAGTAACGCTAGAATCGGGCTGAGTTGTGGTAGACATGAAAAACCTATCTTTATAAAATCTAAAAACGATATGTTACTTTAGAATGGCAGGCTTGACTAGCCGTATCGTATCAAGCGTACAATACAACCTGCCCGCTCGTCATTGAAAATCACATTATATTGGCAAATAAGGCTATAATATTTGGGTTAATCCCTGCAATGCCCTTATAATGAACGCGTTTAACCTCCTACCCTCCATTGTTCTAGTATGCTCTAGTTCAATCTCTTGTTTTTAGGCAATTTCATATTTCCAAGCCGCAGTGATAAAGGATATTTTTTATGGCAATAGATGTGGTCGTCAACCAAAGACATCTACAAATTCAGCTCAAACAACTAGAAACCGTCTGGCATACCGTTATTAACGGCTATAATTTAAGCCAAGCCGCCTCGGTACTGCATACCAGTCAGTCGAGCTTATCCAAACACATCTCTGCCCTCGAAAGTCAGCTAAAAGCGGAGGTCTTTGTACGTCAAGGCAAACGCCTAACCGGCTTGACCCCTGTTGGCGAAGCCCTACTGCCACACATTGAGGCTATTTTTACCGAAATTCGTACCATTGAAAACATCAGCCTTGATTATAATAATCCGCAAACTGGTACCTTAACGCTGGCCACCACCCATACTCAAGCGCGTTACGTCTTGCCAGATATCATCAAGACATTCAAAGAAGCTTATCCAAAAGTACAACTGGTACTACAGCAAGCAGACCCTGAGACCATTGCCAATATGGTGATTCGTGGTCAGGCCGATATTGGTATTGCAACCGAGGCACTACTGCACAACTCTTATCTGCGCTGCTATCGCTATTATGACTGGTCGCACCGTATTATTGTGCCCAAAGACCATGAACTCGCAAATGCTGAAGACATCGACTTGCCAACCTTGGCAAGTTATCCTTTGGTGACTTACCACGGCGGCTTTACTGGTCGTAGCGCCATTGACAAAACCTTCCATGACGCCGGTCTTGAGCCTGAAGTGGTATTGGCAGCGCTTGATGCCGATGTGATTAGCACTTACGTTGGCGCAGGTCTTGGCGTAGGGATTATTGCAGAAATGGCTTTTGAACCAAGCCACTATCAGACCTTAACCGCAATTCCAGTAGATCATTTCGGCCGCTTTACCAGTTGGATAGCGGTACGCGATGATGCTGAGATTCGCCACTTTGGTCAGGCATTTATCAAACTGTGCCAAGAACAGTTTGATTCAGATAGCTAAGCCAGATAGCTATCGGCTCTTAGTTCAATTCTGATAACTGTAGAAAAGCACTCAAAAATGGGGGCTTTTTTTATGTTACCTTTTAACACTCTCATAGCTGGTTTACTCAGCCACCGCTTTGTTATCTTTTATTTATAAATGACTGGTCTACTTGAAAAGTGTGCTTAGTATAATCATATCAATAGATAATCCCTCCTATTTATATCAACAAATAATATAAACATTGAAATCAATATCTAAACAGCTATCTAATGGATGACTTATGAATAAAATCCCTTTATCTTTTCTAGACCTCGCTCCTGTTCCAGAAGGTCAAACGACTGCTCAAGGTGTGGCATACAGTGTTAATATGGCTCAGAAAGCCGAGACCATTGGCATGAATCGCTTCTGGATGGCTGAGCATCACAACATGCCCGGCATTGCCAGTGCTGCGACGTCAGTACTGCTGTCGCATATTGGTGCTAAGACTGATAAAATTCGCATTGGCTCTGGTGGCGTTATGTTACCTAACCATGCGCCTTTAGTCATCGCAGAGCAATTTGGTACGCTGCAAGCCTTGTATGGTGACCGAATTGATTTAGGACTAGGCCGTGCTCCTGGTACAGATGGTGCTACTTTTAGGGCGCTGCGCCGTCAGATGCAAGATGCTGATCGCTTTCCACAAGATGTGCAAGAGTTGATGTTCTTCTTGGGTAGTGAGTCAGATAATAGTCCAGTTCAAGCCTTCCCTGGTGCTAATAGCAATGTGCCGATTTGGATTTTAGGCTCTTCATTGTTTGGTGCTACATTGGCTGCGAAACTGGGACTACCCTACTCATTTGCCTCGCACTTTGCACCGCGTATGATGACGCAAGCCATTGCCACTTATCGCGAGAACTTTGAGCCATCTCAATATCTAGACAAGCCTTATGTGATGCTTGCCGCCAATATGCTATTGGCCGATGAGGATGCGACTGCCCGTTATCACTTTACCTCTGCTCAGCAAAGCTTTGTTCGCTTGCGCCGTGGTGGTCGCGGCCAAGTGCCTAAACCGATTGAGTCTATGGATAATTACTGGAGCGCCCCTGAAAAGGCCATGGTAGACGATGCATTGGCGGTGTCTTTTATAGGTAGTGTCAATACGGTCAAACCTTTATTAGAGCACTTCTTGGAGGAGCACAAGCCAGATGAACTGATGGTAACGGCTAATGTCTATGATCAACAGGCCCGTTTGCGCTCTTTAGAATTAATCCCTGAGCTGGGCGTGTTTGATTTGAAGCCTTAATCTTAATTTGAGCTTATCGCTTCTCAGCGCTAATTTTGAAGATTAAAAACAAAAAAGCCGATATTTAAAATATCGGCTTTTTTATTATAGATAGGAAGCTAACAAGATCTAATAAACACAAAATTCGACTGAGCTAAGGTAACTTACGTGGTTGGCATAGCTTGAGAGGTTAGAGACAAGGAAAATGCCAAAGTCGCTATACCTGCTTTGATAATCCATTTCGACATCATAGTGCAGCCCTCACTTTTAGATAAGGAGTATTTTTTATCAAACTATTGTAAACAAATAGTGAAACAAAGCATCTAAATTAATAGACTACTTGGTTAACCCGCTAACAATTGCCAATTGCTGAGTTATTACTTGCGATTACGAGATACAAAAATCTGCTTCACTGTCTGCACGGCCGACCATTTTAAGACGGTGCGTGCCTTGGTTTTTACTCTCATAACGGTAATGAGCGCCGCCTTTGTCATCAAGCGCATTGCCCTTATTATCGCTGACGGTTTGCACATGTCCGTCGGTCTTTACAATTAATGCCTGATTGGCTTTCATTTCTACGATAAATTCTCTTCCCGTAGTTAAGTCGCCCTTATAATGACCACATTCACTGCCTTTCTCGAAGATAACTTCGCTGGTGGGCACCGCATATGCACTTAGCGTTAGTATTAAAGAGATACTCGCTAAACACGCCTGAGTGCTGTATTTTTTGATCATAATTTAAATTTCGCTGTATACGGGATTTGATAATAGAACATAGGACTAAAGTAGAAACTGTAACACTCTAACCGGTCTCTGGCAATACTACATCCATCCTATACCGCGTAAAATAGCCGCACCTGTCGCCATCCCGAATAAAGATACCACCGTGGTAAAGGCTAAAATATTAGCCGCCAACACCTCGTTACCGCCCATGGCCTTTGACATTACATAGCTTGCTGCTGCCGCTGGAGAAGCCACCATTAAAAACAACACCCCCATGTGTACGCCTGTCAGACCAAAACCTAGCCCCACTCCGACAGCCAAGAGTGGCGCAATAACGATACGGCCTATACTCGCTTGCATAGATAAGCCTGAGAGGTTTAGCATAGAGCGCACATCAAGTGTCGCCCCAGCACAAATAAGGGCCAAAGGTAATGCCAGTGCAGATAAAAATTCACCCGTTTGAGTGATGACATTGGGTAGACCCAAAAATGAGAAGGTTGATGCCAGTGCTTTATAACTAAATGCCACGACTAAAGCGATGATCAACGGGTTGGTGAGCATCTTCTGCACCAATAATATCCAGCGTGAAGAACGTACTGAGGTCACAAATTGACGGGCTCTGTTGCTATTGCTATTACTATGTGCAGAATTAACATTAACCGTGCGATTAGTATTGTCAGACTCACTAGACTGCATAGCGGTTGTATTCTCAACTGCCGTTCGGCTGAGGGTAATAACCGCTAGTATATTAAATACGAGGGTCAATATTCCCATATATACCGCACCCACGCTCACCCCTTGAGAACCATAGGCATTGGCAACTGTTGCGAGTCCTATGATACCCATGTTACTACGAAAGACACCTTGTACGAAGACACCCTTGTCTTCGGCTCTCTCGATGAACTGTTTGGCATACCATTCTGCACCAAAGAATAACAACAAGGTCGCTACCAAGCCTGCAACAATCAGATTTATTTGCTGCATAAAGTCAACATGACTTTGTGTCACGCTAAAGAAAAGGAGGCAAGGTAGTGCATAATTAAAAACCAATTTAGAAGCTTCGTCGACGAAGGTTCTACTAATATGACCGTGTCTTTGCATTAAAAAGCCCAACCCCATTAAAAACAGGTTAGGCAATACAATATTTAAGGCAAAGACAATAGCGTCAATCATACATCGCTCACTATCTATTTATGGTCTTGTTTTTTTACCCAGTCACCCTTGTCATTCTTCTCATAGACATTTTCAACAGCAGCCCAAGCGGTTGCAAACCAACGTGACTCGTCATCATATTGCTCAGAGGCACTATTAAAAGCGGCAAGGAATATCTCTTGCCCATGCTTAGGTAAGTTGTCCTTGACCTGATCTGGCAGATCTGAAAGCTTATCATATGGCATTTTTGACTCCTTTTAATGGTAGCTGCTTTTAATGGAAGCAGCTAGTTATGGGAACAGCGCATTATGAGTTATGAAAGCATCAAATGATACAAAATAGCGAGCTGCGTCAGAAACTAAAAGCTTAAGCCCAGTCAACTAATAAGCTCAGTCATCAAGTTAGCCCAGTCAACAAATATATTCAACCAGCTAAGAGGTAATTGCAGCCATCGCTTTGCGCTGTTTTTTCAAAGTCATACCCAGTAATTGAATAGCCGCAGGCGTTACGCCGCTAACACGGCTAGCCTGTGCAAGCGTTGCAGGGCGAATCTCTTGTAGCTTTTGAACAATCTCATTAGAGAGACCAGAGACGGCACTGTAATCAAAATCAGTCGGTAATTCTGTATTCTCTAAACGCTTCATCTGATCGATGTCTTCTTGCTGACGATCAATGTATCCAGCGTATTTGACTGAGATTTCGATTTGCTCACCCACATCCTTAGCCACATCCGCACCGGTTACCGCAGCGATATCATCAAAGCCAACTTTTGGACGCTTTAATAAGTCGTAAGCGGTGGCCTCTTTTGATAGAACCTCACCTGTTCGCTCAGTAAATTTCTTACCAAGCTCATTGTTTGGCGTGGCCCACATGTCTTTTAGACGCGCAGACTCGGTTTCAATCGACTCCATTTTTTTCTGGAACGCATCCCAACGAGTGTCATCTACTAAGCCCAATTTACGGCCAATTTCTGTCAAACGCTGATCGGCATTATCTTCACGTAGTAGCAGTCTATATTCTGCACGGCTCGTGAACATACGATACGGCTCTTTTGTGCCATGAGTAATTAAATCATCCACCAATACGCCCAAATAAGCTTGGTCACGGCGCGGTGTCCAGCTGTCCATGACTGGATTATCTTGAGTTGATAATGCCGCATTTATACCAGCTAGCAAACCCTGCACACCTGCTTCTTCATAACCGGTCGTACCGTTAATTTGACCGGCGAAGTACAAGCTATCAATTGATTTGGTTTCAAGCGTCGGCTTTAGGTTTTGCGGATTAAAATAATCGTACTCAATCGCATAGCCTGGACGGGTAATATGCGCATTCTCGAAACCCACCATGGTACGAATAAACTCAACTTGCACATCAAATGGCAAACTGGTTGAGATACCATTTGGATAAAGCTCGTGCGTAGTCAAGCCTTCTGGCTCAACAAAAATCTGATGACTGTCTTTGTCTGCAAAACGATGGATTTTGTCTTCAATCGACGGACAATAGCGTGGCCCCACACCCTCAATAGTGCCTGAGAATAGCGGCGAGCGGTCCAAATGCTTACGAATAATGTCGTGCGTTTTGGCATTAGTGTGTGTGATATAACAGTTCACCTGCTCAGGATGCATGCTCACATCACCCATAAAGCTCATAACCGGCAATGGCGTATCGCCTGGCTGTGTTTTCATCACACTAAAATCAACGCTTTTGGCATCAATACGTGCCGGCGTTCCTGTTTTTAGACGGCCCA
Source organism: Psychrobacter sp. CX14 (assembly GCF_057396205.2). Lineage (NCBI taxonomy): Bacteria > Pseudomonadati > Pseudomonadota > Gammaproteobacteria > Moraxellales > Moraxellaceae > Psychrobacter > Psychrobacter sp. CX14. Next base: position 2,498,454 of record NZ_CM183187.1, read on the forward strand.
CAGGCAGCTTTAATTCACGTAAGCGCTCTGCCAATTTTATCGATGGCGGATCACCTGCACGCCCACCTTTTGAGTTATCCAAACCGATATGAATTACGCCGCCCAAGAAAGTACCTGAAGTCAATACCACGGTCTTGGTTCTAAAGACGATGCCGGTAGCGGTTACCACCGCACAGGCTTTGCCGTTTTCAACCAAAATATCATCCGCACCTTGTTGGAACAAGTCAAGATTGGGCTGATTCTCTAGCGTATGGCGTATGGCTGCTTTATACAAAATACGGTCGGCTTGCGCACGTGTCGCCCGCACCGCCGCACCTTTACGACTATTTAGAATACGGAATTGGATACCGGCTTTGTCCGTTGCCAGCGCCATTGCACCGCCAAGCGCATCAATCTCACGTACCAGATGCGACTTACCGATACCACCGATAGCAGGGTTACAGCTCATTTGCCCCAGTGTCTCAATATTATGGGTCAGCAATAAGGTCTGAGCGCCCATGCGCGCAGCAGCTAATGCCGCCTCTGTACCCGCATGGCCGCCGCCAATTACTACGACATCATAAGACTTTGGATATTGCATAGTTGCCCCTTGGATACTCAAATAACGGATAGAAAATCCATCGCATTTATTCAAAGTATGCTTGTTTAATCAAATATAAATTTAGAAATATCAGTAATGTAACGCTTATCGCATCTGTTTGACAAAACCGCTTATTAAACGATCTATTGCTTCTAGTCTTTGTTAACCGCTTTTGTTGCTGCTGTTTATGAGGCCGTCGGCCGTTAATTTAAACCCCTCGTCTCTCAGTTAGCAAACCATCAAGTCCTTTGAATTATGATCACATAAATAATGCGGTTATGGTTAAGCAACCCTCTATTATACCAAGAATACAGACAGTTATTAATAAAAATACGCTTGCTTAGCTCCAACATTTATCTAAATCACGCTGATACCTTTCATTACCTATATTCTCTTCACTTTTGACTAAATGGATGCACACTAATTGCATTAGATTTGCTTCAAAGACCTTTATTTTTCTATTGAATAGTTAAAGGGGCTGCGCTACTTTATTACTTAGGTTACGCAAGTTTTATTTTATTGTTAACTTACCTATATGATCTCATTTGTGAAGGAGTTAAGGTGGATATCAGTGGGTTTAGTATTGGCAACTCAAAGGGCTACGAGACACCGTTAGAGGACTTTAAATTAATCAACTCAGTATTTCCTCAAGGCTCTGCCTGTTATGTCACTAAGAGACTTAAAGCCAAGTTTCAGTGTCTTTATCGTCGATGAAGACGGACACGTTTATTACGCAGATTATTTACCTGCATCAGGCTCTATTGAAGATGAGACAGAATGTGAATTACTCAATGATGTTGCTGCTGAGTATCTACAATCTGAAATCAAAGCTTACGGTACTCTAAACTGGTAATACCCAAGCATTAATTTGTAGCACTGATTATCTGACCAATAACTGGCTCGCCGGTTATTGGTTTTTTATTGGCCTAGCAATCTATCTGTAACAAAGATTTAGACTGCGGCTAATAGTCATTACGCAATATTCATGTATTATATTAATCCTCTTACTTTTAAACCTATTCATCTACCTTACATTGAGGCCAGCATGCGACTTAAACAATCATTTTATTTAGCATCATCTATTCAGTTATCCTCTCAGTCTCAAAATTCTCACCTTAATAACACCAAAGCAGCCCAGTATTTTAAGAAACTGTTATTGGCGACCTTAGTTAGCACAGGGCTTGCAGGCTGTAGTAGCTTACCGACTGACACATCGAAAACAAACCAAACCAGTGAAATGCAAGGTAAGTCCACCCACAGTAGTCAGTTTGCTAAAGATGCCAGTCGCCATGAATATGTGCTCGATAATGGGTTGAAAGTGATTATCAAAGAGGATCATAGAGCACCGGTTGCAATGACTCAGATTTGGTATGGGGTGGGTTCAACCGATGAGCCTGAGGATAAAGGCGGCATCTCTCATTTGCTTGAGCACATGATGTTTAAGGGAACAAAGAAGGTCTCTGGCAGTGATTTTGATAGATTGATTGCCAAGTTCGGCGGTGACCATAATGCGTTCACCAGTTATGACTACACGGGCTACTATGAGATGTTTCCAGTTAATCGCCTTGAATTAGCACTAGAGCTTGAAGCCGATAGAATGACCAACCTGCGCTTTGATAGCGATGAGTTTGTACAAGAATTCGCGCAAGAGCGAAACGTAGTCATGGAAGAGCGCCGTCAACGTACTGATGACAACCCAATGGCGCGAGCGTTCGAGAAGTTCCGTGTCTTGGCCCTACCAGATAGCCCCAAAGGCGAGTCTATCATTGGCCCGATGGATGAGATTGCCAATACTGAGATTGAAGACTTAGAGAAGTGGTATAAAACTTGGTACGCGCCTAATAATGCGACCCTCGTTATCGTTGGTGATGTTGAGCCTGAAGCGACGTTGGCTAAAGTAAAACAATACTTCGGCTCCTATCCTGCCAAGCAAATCCCTGAGCGCCCTTCTGTACAGCAGCGTGGCTGGCGTGGTTATCAGCAGCAGTCGATTAAAGAGACAGTCAACGTCCCTACTCTAATGATGGCGTTTAACGTGCCGACGTTACCGAGTGCTATAGTGTCCGATATACCAGAAAAAGAAGTTTACGAATTACTAATGCTACAGTTCTTGTTGGATGGCGGCTATGCAGCTCGCTTTGAGAAAAACCTAGTACGAGAGCAAGGTGTGGTTGCCTCCGTTGCCTCGCATTACGATTTATACGAGCGCGGTGACAGCTTATTCTTAATCCAAGCGACCCCTCGTGAAGGTGTCAGTCTTGAGCAAGCACAAAACGCTATCTTAGCAGAAGTTGATAAACTAAAAACCCAGACCATCAGCGACAGTGAACTTGAACGTGCCCGCAATAACGTAGTACAAGGTTTCGTCTTCTCTCAAGACAGCATGTCCGGTCAAGCCTATATGATAGGCAGCATGCAGGCGCGCGGCTTAGATGATCGCTTAATCACCACCTTATCTGATGAGCTTGCCAAAGTGACCAATGAAGACATTCATGCAGCGGCCAAAAAATACTTTGTCAAAGACAATCTGACCGTAATGTATGTCGAGCCAAATGACAGTGGTTCTGATAAAGCAAAAGTCGAGTAACCGCTGACAGACTGTTATGATTAAAAATGAATACCTATATCACTGCTTATAAAGATAATTGACGGACGACCTTATGAAAATGCCCCCTACTTTGATTCATTTCTCTAAATTAACCTTACTCTCGGTAGCGCTAAGCGTAAGCTATATGACGGCTCAAGCTGCCACGCCTGGTATCCCAGAAGGCGAGCATGGCAATGCCGATGTTGATATTACTCAACCGATTAAAGCCATAGACAATCTAAGCAGCTTAAAGAACAATGAAAAGCTGACCATGAATATTCCTGAGTTTCAGCATTTCACGACCAATAATGGCGTGCCTGTGATTTTTGTACAGACTGAGCAGCTGCCCATTGTTGATGTGGATTTGCGCTTTAAAGCGGGTAGTGCTCGTGATGAGAGCATTCGTCAAGGCGGCTATGGTCTTGCCAGCATGGTCGCAAATTTACTGACCAAAGGCACCAATAAGCTGGACGAAACTGAATTTGCCGAAGCGTCAGAACAGCTAGGTATTCAATTATCGAGCGCCGCTTATAAAGATCAGTTTGTGGTTAATCTACGCAGCTTATCAGATGAGGAGCACTTGAATCCTGCGATTGATTTGATGAGTAGTATGCTCAATCAACCACGATTTGACGCGCAAGTACTAGAGCGTAGTAAAGCACAGCAAGTGTTGGGTCTAAGACAAATGCAGCAAAACCCTTCTTATATTGCCAGCAATACTTTTAGTGAAGCGTTATATGGCAATCATCCGTACGCCCATTCCTCTTATGGCACCGTAGAATCAGTACCTACTCTTACCAAAGCTGATTTACAAAAGTTCCATGATACCTACTTTGTGGCTAATAATGCAACGTTAAGCCTAACCGGTGATTTGACTTTGGCAGAAGCCAAACAAGTGGCCAACGCGTTAACTAAAGACTTACCAAAAGGTCAGCCTGCGCCCCAACTGCCGACGCCCAAGCCGCTTGAGAAGAGCAAATGGGTACATGTTGATTATGACAGCGATCAAACGTCTGTCATTATCGGACAATTAGGCTACCGCATTAAAACTGATGAAAAAGACTTACAGCGTAAGACCGCTTTTAGTATTGGTAATGAGGTACTTGCAGGTAGCGGCTTTAATTCTCGTTTGATGGGTAAAGTGCGTAAAGAGCTTGGCTATACTTATGGTATTTATGGCGGCATGACAGCGATGCAGGTTAATGGGCCTTATGCCATTAAATTCTCTAGCCGTAATGAAATCGCCGATGATGCCATTAAGGCCACGCTAGATACCGTTAACGATACTTTGGATAACGGTGTTACCTCTGAGGAGTTTGAACTGACCAAAGAGAACTTGATTAACGGCTACCCTATGGGCTTTGCCAGTAACGCCGGCATTAACGGTATGCTTGGGCTGTTAAACTTCAACAACCTGCCAGACAGTTACGTGACCGATTATATTAAACGGGTTGAGAATACGCGATTAGGGGAAGTCAACGACACTCTAAAAGAAACGATTACGCCAGATAAGTTCTTAATCGTGACGGTTGGGCAACCTAAAATTGATAAATCATCAGAATTACAAAAGCTCAAATAGCTTATATTCATCCTATCTGATCTCATTGACGCATAGAAGATAGGATGAATTAACACAAAAAAAAGGCAGCGCTTAATTAAGCGCTGCCTTTTAGGTTTTATTATTCGGTTACTCGATAGTGACGGTCACATCATAATCAATCGGGTTATTTTGGTATTCGATGCCATTATAATCTAGGCGAATCACGTACTTATCAGCTTGTTTGACTTCGTAACCGCCATTGGTAAAGTCATGCACCACCGGAGACACTAGATAAGCCTCTATATTGTCCGGCTCACTTTGCACATGAATGGTCTGACCTTTTGACGGATAAACATAATAATCACAATAGTCGCCCTGCAATACCTCGTGCTTACGCTCAATGATATTAGAGTCAACATGCGTGCTAATCAGCTTAGGGCATTTGTCATTGTAATCTGCAGCAATTCGCGCTTGATTAATCTTTAGCGACTCTCCCATACGCTCAGCTGCTAAATCTGCACTTCTATCAATACTCACTGATTGAACAGCACCGCTAAGCTCTTCTCGCTCTAGACGAGGGAGTCTTGATGTTAACTTCGGCAAGCCACTGTCAGAAATATCTTGCCACTCTCCTTTTGGTTTCTCAAACCATCCTTCACTTGGCTTGCAAGCCGTCATAAAAATAGGTGTGGCAAACACCGTAAACATGGTTAAAATAGTCAAATATGGTGGTAGCTGTAGCTTCAATTCTTATCCCTCAATATATAAATACTGCCTACTTCTCTGATATTACCTCTAATCTGCCTTCTCTATGCATTATTAAGAGTAGTGAATACAGGTTAAAGCAGAATGACAAACATCTCGCTTGTTATAGACAAAGTTGAGTCATAATAATTAAGAACTGATTGAGCGCTTATATATAGAATGACCTGTACATATTATACACCTATTTTTACATAAATAAAAAAAAACAATCAAATCCAATCTTGATTTATTTTAAATAACGACAATATGACCCCTGTGCAGAATGTTGAGCGCCCCAAACACGGTACCCTTGCGTATCGATATGTATTGAGCCTGTCGCATACAATCCGAGGCCAAAATTAACCGACTCGCCCTGAGTATCCCAATATCGACATAGATTATCCTGCATCGGATTGATATACCATGGCTGACCATCATATTCAGGCACCCAAACGTCTATAGCACCATTGGTCATGTGTTTACTGGTACGTGCCCCACCAGCACAAGCATTCAAGTCAGGCGAGCGATATACCGAGCGTATTTCAGTCGTAGGCGGTAAGATATTCTGCGACTTAAGCTCATGATACAGCTTGAGAGTCATAACCATATTAGACCACAGCTCACGCGGCGGTAACTGAAATGGCTCATAGCCGCAGCGCTCCCAACTGCGTGCTGTGGTCAGCAGCTGATCCATAGGCGGCATGGCATTCATACCCACATAACCTGCCAAATAACGCTGATATTGTGCGACTTCATTGGCTCTAAACGGCGACACATTAAGCCATTGATTAAAGTCTAAGTTGTTAACAATCATCCCTTGGTTGTTATAATTGCCAGAGCCCGCTTGATTGGCAGGACGAATACGGGTGCGCTGCTCAATACTAAGCTGATCGGTTTGATAGCTCTCATCGGCTTGTCGAATCAAATTACCCAAACGGTCGCTATTATTCTGATTGCTATTTAGCGCTGTTATTCGGCGCTGCTCTTCAATATTGGCTGCCGGTGTTTGAGCCACAGTACTACAGCTCGTAGTTAACACAGCAGTTGCGGCCATCAGCCATAAAGGTAATTTTTTGAGAGATGTCATAAGGCTTGAGTGTTCCATAATACTTTCTATAAAAATGAAGTGTTTTTATTCGAGGTAATCGTTGAGATTATTCATCAGAAATGATTGAGTGGCATCGCTTATCGTTAGCAAAATATTTAAGTACCATTAAACATTAAAATAACATTAAAATAACTATTGAGACTCATTGAGTCAGTAATGAGCGCTCAACATTCATTAATCATTAATAAAGTTAAACAGGTTACTGATACTATCAAATTTACTTGTAGCACGCTAAACTATAGCGCTTTACATATTACGGTACTATTGCGCAACTTTAGACAATTTGCTATCTAACTGTCTGGGGCGCGCTGATTCAAACAACAATGCACAATAGCGAGGGCAACAGTGATAATATAGCTGCTCACCGACCGCCCTTACCTTCCTATGCCAACTCATTAAACATTGCCCTATGTCAAAGCAACAACAATATCGATTCTCTCGGCAAACCCACCACTTTGGCCGTGATGACACCGCCAGTATTTGGGAGCGCCTGCACATTGACCCTTGGTTAATGCTGCTACTATTAACGGTCTGCTTTATTGGTCTGGCTATTTTGTACAGTGCCTCGACGCAAAATGTGTCTATGGTCATGCGTCAGATGGTCAGTTATACCATCGCCATTGTTGTTATGATTAGTATGGCTCAAATTCCGCCCAATATCTATCGCAGCTTCACGCCATTCTTTTATATTATCGGACTGGTTGCACTGGTTCTGGTTGAGATTATCGGTGAAGTACGTATGGGGGCGCAGCGCTGGATTCGTATCCCAGGGTTCGGTAGTGTTCAGCCCTCAGAGTTTATGAAGCTGGGGCTCCCGATGATGGTGGCTTGGTTCTTATCGCGCCGTGAACTACCCCCTAACCTAATGAGTATCGCAGGCTCACTGGCACTGATTATAGTGCCAGTGTTACTAATCGCTAAAGAGCCTGACTTGGGTACTTCATTACTGGTAGCTGCCAGTGGTATCTTCGTTCTGTTTTTGGCCGGCCTACCTTGGTGGCTCATCGGTTCTGCCATTGGCTGTATGATCCCCCTAGCGTGGGCTGGTTGGCAGTTCTTTATGCACGACTACCAAAAACAGCGGGTAATGACTTTAATTAACCCAGAAGCCGATATTCTTGGCGCTGGCTGGAACATTACCCAATCAAAGACTGCTATTGGCGCAGGCGGCTTAACCGGTAAAGGTTACTTAGAAGGCACCCAGTCACATCTGCACTTTCTACCAGAGGGTCATACTGACTTTATTATTGCCGCTTTCTCAGAAGAGTTTGGCTTAATGGGCGTGAGTGTCTTACTGTTTTTGTATGCTTGTATCTTGGCGCGCTCATTGTTTATCGCCGGCGTGCATAAAGACACGTTTGGCCGACTATTAGCTGGTGCGATTGCCATGTCGTTCTTTGTTTACGTCTTCGTTAATATTGGCATGGTTGGCGGTATTCTGCCTGTAGTAGGCGTCCCTCTTCCGCTTATCAGTTACGGCGGCACGGCAGTGATTACTTTGATGGCCGGCTTTGGCTTATTGATGTCAATTTATACCCATAACGTAAAATAGTTAACCAAAATATAGTATTGCTCATCATCAAAAAGAGCGTGTTATTTCTTTAAATCTAATTGAAATAACACGCTCTTTTTTTTGTTCAAAATTCAGCTAAAATTTTACGACAGTGGCTGTCGTCTATCATCTCACCTTGCCGCAATGTAGACCCTTATTTTGCTATCATAGGTTATTAAAATCTTATGGAAAATGGTGTGTATGAGTTCAATAAACTATGAGCGATTACAAGGTAAATTAAATATTCTAGCTGACGCGGCCAAATATGATGTGTCCTGTTCTTCATCGGGCAGCAATCGTAAAAACCAAGGCGGGGGGCTCGGTGATGCCTCCAAAACAGGTATATGCCACAGCTATACAGAAGATGGCCGCTGTGTCAGCTTATTAAAAATCCTATTAACCAATCATTGTATTTATGACTGCGCTTATTGCACTTCCAGACGCAGCAATGATACGCCGCGTGCTGCTTTCTCTGTTGAGGAAGTGGTCGAGCTAACCATGCAATTTTATCGCCGTAACTATATCGAAGGTCTGTTTTTAAGCTCAGGTATCTTTAAAGATGGCGACCATACTATGGAGCGTCTGGTTGAAGTGGCCAAGCTGCTGCGCACACGTGAACGCTTTAATGGTTATATCCATCTTAAAACCATTCCGGGTGCCAGTAAAGAGCTACTATATCAAGCAGGGCTGTATGCCGATCGCCTTAGTGCCAATATCGAAATCCCGACCAAATCAGGCTTGGCTTTATTAGCCCCTGAAAAAGACCACGCACAACTGCAAGCGCCAATGCAGACGGTCAAAGAAGAGATTATCACCATCAAAGAGAGCCGTAAAAAACATAAATCTGCGCCTAAGTTTGCACCTGCTGGCCAAACCAGTCAGATGATTGTTGGCGCCAGTAACGAGACCGATTTACAGGTGATTCAATTATCGAGCCACTTTTATCAAAAATATAACTTAAAGCGGGTCTATTACTCCGGCTATGTGCCGATGTTATCTGATAGTCGTCTGCCTGCGATTGGTACGCCGGTACCTATGGTGCGCGAAAACCGCCTGTATCAGGCCGATTGGTTAATGCGCTTTTATGGCTTTGCGGCTCATGAAATCGTGGAGCCGGATCAGCCGTTCTTAGACTTAGAGTGCGACCCGAAATTGGCTTGGGCCATTCGTCATCGTGAGCATTTTCCGGTCAATATTCAGCACGCGCCTTATGAGTCTATCGTGCGTATTCCAGGTATTGGCGTAAAGACAGCCAAGAAGATTATTAAGGCACGCAAGTTTAACCAGATTACTCTAGAGCATCTAAAGAAGATGGGTGCTGCGGTCAATCGAGCTAAGTTTTTTATTGCCACCACTGGTAAAAATGAGCATTTGTCTCACCTAACCCGAGATAACTTTCGTCAATTTGTTTTGGGTCAGACCCAAACCAAATTCAAAGACCAACGCAGTGGTCAATTGGCGTTATTTTAGGAGCTTGGTATGCATATTACTCAGTACGTCCATTTTTCTAAACACTCTCAATATAGTTGGTCTCAATTATGAGCCAAGCTGAGATTGGGCATAGTCTGCCTACTATCGTGGTGCATGAGCCGAGTTTTGAGGGTTGGCTCAGTGCGGTGTTTTATGTCTATGAGCATAAACTGCATAAACAGCCGTATCTAAATCTTATTGATAGCCATCAAGATACCCCCTCGCTTATTGATACCGCCCGCTATGTACCTGTTGATGAGCACAAAGCTCAGCGGGTGCTCAAAAAGCTCAATGACTTAGTCGGTGGTTCTGGCATACGCCAGATTTTATGGGGTTTTTTATCCGAAAAAGAGAGTGTTTCAAATACGTTATTTCGCGTGGTCAAATACGCGCTTGATTATCCGCACCGTCAAGTTCTACAAGATTTAGGTAATCTAGATGTATTAGAGCTTGCGCAAACCGTCAAATCTGTCGGTCGTGAAAAGCACCGAATGGAAGCTTTTGTGCGTTTTGAGCATACCAAAGAGGATGTGTATTTTGCGCGTGTCGAGCCTGATTTTAATGTGCTACCGCTTATCGGGCCCCATTTTCGTCATCGTTATCAAGATCAACATTGGGCGATTTACGATATTCGCCGTGGCTATGGTATTTTTTATGACAAATCCCTTGCCTCAGGTAAGAAGCCTGCACCGTTGCAAACCATCGTGGATGTCGATGAGCAGGTGATTCGTAATCCTGCCAGTGTGCATAGTGAAAATGAGCAGCGCTATCAAAAGTTCTGGCAAGGTTATTTTGTCAATGTGAATATCAAAGAGCGTAAAAATCCGCGTCTGCATAAGCAGTATCTACCACAGCGCTACTGGAAATACTTAAGCGAAAAACAAATCTTACCTAATGCCGAGCATGTGACTCAGACCCGCTAATTCTTCATTAATCTTTATTATTAATCGTCTAAAATCTCAATAATAACCTCTATCATTACTGATGTCTCTTTGCTATCGCTATCAGCGCCAGTTTAGAACGTGTTATTATGCGTATTTGATTGATGGGCTTGCTTGTTTTTTTAGCTTATTTAACTGACAATGTATGACTTTATTGCGAGCTACTATTAACCGTCAGCTGACGCCTTTATTTATCCTTCTTACTTAAAAGTCTGATTGCCATTATGAAAGTCATGCGCCTGCTCTCCTCCCTAAAGCACGATGAATCCGAGCGTGGTATCTTCCATCTTGGACGGGCGCTGGTCAAGCGCGGTCATACTTCTATTATTATCTCAGCTGCTGATAAAGACAATGAGCTGGTCAAGCGCTTGGAGCGTGATGGCAATATTTACCATCAGTTGGTGATTGAAAAGAAGTCTTGGTTATCCATTCGTCAAATCCTACCGCTGCGCCGACTGATTGAGCAGCATGAGCCCGATATTATCCATATTCACTCGCGCACGCCTGCATGGATTCTGCATTGGGCGCTACGCGGTGTAAAGATTAAGAATAAGCCGAAACTGGTTGCCACCATGTACGGCTTTTATCCAATAAATTTTTACTCGCGTGCTTTGCTTAACGTCGATCGGTTGATTACGGTCTCTGACAGTGTTACTGACTATCTGCTAAAAAGTGTTAAAGATCTTAAATCACCGCCGACTGCCATCACTCGTATTTATCGCGGCGTCGATACCCGCACCTTCCCTTATCGCCATAACCCGTCTGTATACTGGCTTAGACGTACCTTTGCAGAATATCCAGAGCTTGAGCATAAAAAGTGGCTGTTATTTCCGACAGTCATTGGTCAACAGTATGGTCAAGAATGGTTAATTGATATTTTGGGTAACCTGTGTGAAGAGTTCCCAAGTTTGCACGTGATTGTTATGGATGAAGACTCACGCCAAGACGTGATTCATGAAGAGTTTTTGCAGCGTATTAATGCGCTTGATTTGTCAGAGAGATTTACTTTTATTGGCTCTAAGCGCAACGATATGCGAGAGTGGCTTGCGGCAACTAACTTGGTTCTGGCCCTTGCTGATCAGCCTGAATCTATTGGTATTAATGTACTACAGGCCATTCACTTAGGTACGCCTGTGGTTGGCTGGGATAAGGCGGCTTTTAGTGAAATATTAAAACCCCTGTATCCACAAGGCCTAGTTAAAGAGTATAACGCCTATGCACTATGCAAGGTGATTCGCGGTCAATTAGAAAACGCCATGCGCCCGAATATCACGGATAAATTCACCATTCAGCAAACCATTGATGAGACGTTAGAGGTGTACAGCACCTTATATGAATCAGAGCGCATCGAGATTGAAATGGCGCTCGAAACCGCCTATCAACAAAACAATAGCACCAAAAGCTAGGCGACCTAACTCTCCTCAATCGTCTTCCAACTTATTGTGACCTCAGTTCGATACGCCACACAAATCGCAGACATAGAAAAAACCCAAGTCTAGGGCAGAGACTTGGGTTCGGGGCGCGACTTTTTGTTGTAGTTATTATTTCCTTATTAGGCTCATCCTAAGCCTTAACTTGCGTAAATAACTCTCTTTATACTCTACAGGGCAATAGAGTGGTCAAAAGATAATTGTAGATTATCCTAATCTACTTATTTACGCTCGCTAACTCAACACTGCTATCCATGCTCTCCTTGTGTTGATGTGCCCATTGTATGCTTAAACGGGTAACCTGCCTAGCAGCTAAAAGCCCAAATTGGTGTAAGCATTTGCTGACACGGCTGTCCGCTTTTATAGCCGCCATGCTTAGTCTCATATGGCATAAATCTAAGCAGATTATTTCGCATGCCACTAACTAGCATCGGCTAATACTGTTATTGCTATACTGGCGCAACTGTATCGTCGATGGTAGACGCATTATCGGCCTCTTTTCTACGCTTCTCTGACATAATCTCGCCTTCTACCTTACCCTCTTGTATTTTATCCTCAATATCTTGCTTGTCTTGCTCTGACGCCTCTGGTGCATTGTCATGCTGCTCTTCTGTAGCACAAGGCTCGTATTGCAGCGTGGTCATCACTGGGAAGTGGTCTGAGCCTATAGATGGCAAACGTTCAATATCTACTAACGTAAAGCAGGCACTGTGGAAAATATGATCCAGTGCCCAACGTAAGAACGGATAATCGACATGAAAGGTGTTAATAAAAAAGCGGCCAATACGCGGGTCAAGTAACTCAGAGATACGCTGGAACATACGTGTGGTCTTTGACCATGCTACATCATTTAAATCACCTGCCAAAATCGCATTTTGATTGTGCTCTTTGATATGACGTCCCACTATAAGCAGCTCTGCATCACGGGTGGTCGATTTGTCCGCCTCAGTTGGACTTGGCGGCATGGGATGTAAACAATATAGCCAAAATACCTTACCATTTGGCAGACGCAGCTGCGTATGAATCGAGGGAATATCATCAATCAACAGATACTTTACTTGAGGGTCAATCAGCTCAAGCTTAGAATATAAATGCATACCATATAGATTATCCAAAGGTACTTTTACAGTATACGGATAATCTGGCTCTACGACACTTAATGCATTCTCCCACTTCTGATCAGACTCTAGGGTAATCAAGATATCCGGCTGCTTTTGTTGTACCAGATGCACCAATGCTTGCGTATTGTCGTTGGGCGTTAATACGTTAGACACCATCAGTTTAATTTGCACTGGATTTGCCATCGGTATCGCTGATCGAACTTCCTGCTTCCATAGCCGTGTATAAGGCAGCACCATGCGTAATTGAAATGCGATAGCCATCAATAAAGCAGCCACGAGCACCCCATCTAGCGCAGACCAATGCGGCATAAGCAGCATACCAATTAACCCGACCAGACCTAAAAATAGAATCTGAATACGCGGGAAATCAACCACACGCACCCACCAATTATCCAAAGGCAATAACCCCCAGACGCTCACAAAAACTACAATACCTGCTAGCACTTGAGAAACTAAAAATAGAATGTCGAGCATAGTTAAAACCAACTTATTGGATAGGTAAAAAGACAGCCAGTAGACTGATAGGCCGTTGAATGAATAGATAGTGACACTTATTGATACTCAAGACAATTGCTAATCGCTTCACAATAGAATCTGAACAATAAGCCGTGCTAAAAATAAAGGATTCAGCCTACTTTAGCAAATCAAAATGCCTTTTGTTTGATAATTGATGATAAAAAATCGCAGAAGTCATACAACATCTCTTGCATTTTTGTTCATATCAAGGCAATGTAACCGGTTGCGCACCCATTATTTATAGCTTGTCATAGTGCTAGGTTTAGCACTGACTGCGTACTTTATAGTAGATCCTTATCGCTGACAGTGTATTTAAAGTCAGTCATGATAAGCGACTTATATCGTATGTGGTACCACGCATTGCTTCTCAAAAGCAGTAATGGCTATAGATAGTTGACCATAACACAGACAACTAGGTAGGATAATGAATAGCACTTAGTTGGTTCGTCATCGCGTTAAATCAAATAATATTAGTTAATTCAAAGGGGTAATTTCATGAGTCAATTGACAGTAGGTCTTGTTGGATGGCGCGGCATGGTTGGATCTGTGCTAATGCAGCGTATGGTAGAAGAAAATGATTTTGCCGGTATTGAACCTATCTTCTTCTCGACCAGTAACGCAGGTGGCGATGCGCCTACTTATGAAGGTATGCAAAAGACAGACGCCAATGCAACCTTAAAAGATGCTCATGATATTGAGGCGTTAAGCGCTTGTGACGTGATTATTACCTGCCAAGGCGGCAGCTATACCGATAAGGTACATGGCCCATTACGTGACTCAGGCTGGACTGGCTACTGGGTAGATGCAGCAAGTAGCTTACGTATGAAAGATGACAGCGTGATTGTGCTAGACCCTGTAAACCGCTCAGTGATTGACAGTGCGTTATCAAACGGCACCAAAGACTTTATCGGTGGTAACTGTACCGTCTCGCTAATGCTTATGGCGATTGGTGAGCTGTTTAACCGTGGCTGGGTAGATTGGGTATCTGCCATGACTTATCAAGCGGCCAGTGGTTCAGGCGCTAATAATATGCGTGAGCTTATCAACGGTATGGGTATGCTGCATGATGTCGTCGCTGATGAACTTGCTGATCCTGCCAGTGCGATCTTAGCCATCGATAAAAAAATCGCTGAAACCCAGCGCAGCAGTGATTTCCCTACCGAACACTTTGGTGTACCCCTTGCTGGTAGCTTGATTCCTTATATTGACAGCCAGCTTGAAAACCATCAGTCTCGTGAAGAGTGGAAAGGCGGCGTTGAAACCAACAAGATTTTAGGCAATCAAGGCGATAATACTATTCCTATTGATGGTCTGTGTGTACGTGTTGGCTCAATGCGCTGTCATGCTCAAGGCTTAACTATTAAACTTAAAAAAGACATTCCGCTAGATGAGATTGAAGACGCACTAAAAAACAGCGGCAATCAGTGGTTAGACTTTGTTGAAGACGACAAAGAAGAGACCATGAAGCGTCTGACTCCTGTTGCAGTAACGGGCACGTTAACCGTAGCTCTAGGCCGTCTACGTAAGCTTAATATGGGTCCTGAGTATCTTGCAGCCTTTACCGTGGGTGACCAACTACTGTGGGGTGCTGCAGAACCATTACGCCGTATGTTAAACATCATTCGTGAAGGTCAATAAGTTAATCTAACTGAATTAACCTTAACGTACAAAAAGAGCCCAACTGATTAGTTGGGCTCTTTTTATTTACATCATTTTAGTTAGGACTTCTATAATCAAATAAGTCTACAAGGGTTACAAGGCAACCAAGCGTAAGTACTACAAATGTAGACTTAGCGAGGTTAACACTATAACTGTTTAGTAGTTCGCTGACTATATTATTCACAACGAGCATTAAGTTTTATCACTCATTGTAAATAACGCTTCATCCTATTAGCCCAGTCTAATGCGTTGGTTTGTCATCTGGAACATATTCTTCAGACACTTGTTCCATAGGCACGTCAGGATTTCTAATCAGATGGATAATGGCAAAGATTAAGCCACCCCATATAGACGCTATCGCAAAAATCATTAATGCTATCGCGGATGTATTCATCGAGACACTCCTTTTTTACTCTTGATAAAGGTAAGCAGTAATGCACCAATAACAAAGATAGCTACTACGCCCCAACCATAGATGATTTGAGTCATCACAGAATAATCACCGTAGCCTTCTGTTAATAACGATTTCAAGGTCATCACTAACGCACTGATTAAAGATAAAGGCGTGATGATTGACAGCATAAATACCCAAAGCTTGCCTACTTTTAAGCTTGAGATATCATTAATGTGTCTGGTCAACTGCGGGATTAAGCGGCGGTTGAACCAAGTTATCCAGATAATGGATAAGATAGCACCAATGACAATACCGATATTGTTTGCAAAGTTATCGATGATATCAACGAAGGTAATCGCACTTTTTGATGAGAATAAGATAATGGATATCACCGCACTCACGCCGCCAACAATGGTAACTGACTTTTTGCGTGACCAGCCAAACTTATCTTTGAATGCCGCAATAGGCACCTCAAGAATACTCACCATTGAGCTGATACCGGCAAATACTAGCGAACCAAAGAATAAGAAACCAACGATGTCACCTTTGCTGCCCAAGGTTGAGATAAGCTTAGGAAACGCAATAAAGGCAAGACCAATACCACCACCAACAACTTCAGAGATTGGCACGCCAGTTGCTTGAGCCATATAACCCAGTGCAGCGAAGATACCAATACCAGCAAGTAACTCAAATGATGAGTTGGCTAGACCAACCACCAAACCTGAGCCGGTTAGGTTTGCATTGCGCTTAAGATAAGACGCAAAAGTCACCATGATACCGAAACCAATCGATAACGAGAAGAAGATGTGTCCATACGCAGCTAGCCATACTTTTGGACTCTTCATCGCCTCCCAGCTTGGCGTAAAGAAAGCGTTTAAACCATCAACAGCACCTGGTAGACGAGTTGCTTGAATAACCAGCAAAATAAACATAATCATCAATAGCGGAATAAAAATCTTGTTAGCAAGCTCAAGACCTTTTTTAACACCGCCATATAGAATGATTAACGCAATTGCCCACACAATAACCAGTCCGATGAATAGATGCGGTACAATTTCAAATAAAACTCCGTCTGCGTTTTGCAGATAGGTATTAAAGAAGAAATCTTCTGGGTTATCGCCCCACTGCTGCCCAAATGAGAACAGCATAAAGTTGCCAGCCCACGTTAAGACACTGGCGTAATAAATAGCAATAACAGAAGCGACCAGTACCTGCCACCAACCAATAGGCTCAGCTGATTTTACTAAGCGCTTATAAGCTGTTGGCGGTGCACCTTTATATCTTTGGCCTATCACGTAGTCTAGATATAATAATGGTAAACCTGCCGTTAATAATGCGATTAGATACGGAATTAAGAAAGCTCCGCCCCCGTTTTCATAAGCGACATAGGGAAAGCGCCAAATATTACCTAGACCAACAGCAGAACCAACTGCCGCTAGAATGAATCCAGAACGACTGGACCAATTTTCCCTTTTTTCTGATTGTGTCGACACATCAGACTCCTTATACATCAATAGCCTGCATATTAATAATAATTTAACATGCCAAGCAAGGTAGAAAATAATTCAAAATTTTAGATATTAAATGCTTAAAATTAATCGCAAAAAATTAAAACCGTCTTGTCGCGACCTGTTATTTAAGTATTTAAAATAAATGCTGAGATATAACTAACTCCCCGTTCTCACCATATCTCATCATTTTTATCTCTAAGGCGTTGAAAGAAACCTGGGTGTAAGTTTTTAATATGAAATACTTTTTTATTACCGCTACTTCTCAGTTGAGCTTATTTAAACGACTACTTATGTTAACTAAAGTGATGGTGCGGTAATATACGTTTACATCCAATTACAAAGCAAGTCTGTTTCATCTTCATTTAAATGTCAAGCAACACAAAATTAAAAAGACCATAACTATTGGTTATGGTCTTTTTATAGGTGCTTATTTTATTTTATCGGATGATACCACGTTTGCTATTCTCTAAAGAGTCTATGAGCAATTGTATTTTGGGCTCTTGTGGTAAAAAATCTGACTTTAATCGCTCAATCACCTCGACAGTGGTTTTGCCTGACTTAAAGATAAGCTTATACGCATCGCGTAGTGTATTGATGGTTTCTTTCGACCACTGCTTACGGCGCATTCCTTCTATATTTAGCCCATGCGCGCTCGCTGGATTACCAGCCACTAAGGTAAGTGCAGCCACATCTTTTAGAATGACACTGCCGCCGCCAATCAAGCTATAGTCGTCAATATGGCAAAATTGATGCACGCCAGATTGACCGCCAATGATAACACCGTTGCCGATATGTACATGACCGGCCACGCCGACGTTATTCGCTAGAATATTGCCATCACCGACTACACAATCGTGGGCAATGTGGGTATTGACCATAAATAGGTTATTACTGCCAATTTTGGTAATACCATTGTCTTGAATAGTACCTCTATGAAAGCTACAAGCTTCACGAATAGAGTTGTTATCACCAATCTCAAGCCACGTCTCTTCACCGTTATATTTTAAATCTTGGCAATCCTCACCAATACTAGCGAATTGGTAAATTTCGTTATTTTTACCAATACGCGTATTTTTGGTGACAACTACATGACGTAACAGCTTAGTGCCCTCACCAATAGTCACTCTATCGCCCACAATGCAGTATGGTCCAATCACTGCTGTTTCGTGAATCTCTGCTGTACCTGAAATAATGGCGGTAGGGTGGATCTGTGTCATTAAAGCAACCTTTGGTCTGGTAAAGTTGGGTCATACTGTTAGAAAAGATAATAAACGAATCGAAATCAGACTTGCTATTGATAAGCGATTAGAAACCTAGCAAGTCAATGGCCAATCTTGGCGCACAATCATCAGTTGTGCTGATGTTGCAAGCTTATCGCCCACATATGCCTGACAATCAAATTTATAAATATGACGTTTTTGAGTCACTATCTTCGATTTTAATATCAACTGATCGCCTGGCATAACTGGCGCTTTAAAACGTACTTTATCAACGCCAGCAAATAAAAACATATAACCGTCTTTTACAGTCACGCCTTCGGTGATAAATGCCAATACGCCAGATATTTGCGCTAAGGCCTCCACAATTAATACACCTGGCATAATTGGATTTTCTGGGAAATGACCTTGAAAAAACAGCTCATTAATCGAAACGTTTTTGTAGCCCATAATCCAGGAATTTGGGCAACACTCAGTGACTCTATCTACTAACATGAAGGGATATCGATGCGGCAAATACTGCTTTAGCTGCTCAAAGCCCATAGGAAGCGTTACCCCACTTTCTGCCAATGAAGACACATCTTCTGAGCTCATTTGCCAAAAGCCACTTTGTTTTTCTGGCGTGACGGTCGTATCAGCAGTAAGTGTCATGAAAGTTCCTCATAGCAGAGTCAATCAGCATTATATTAAAGAGTTATCGTAGACGATTTATAGATGTCTATAATAGAGTAAGGTTAATCGTCTTCTTTTTTACCCAGCTGTCTTAATTGCACCAAAGCACGGCGCCACTCCATCGCAGGCATCGCCCCTATTCCAGAGGAGTAAACGCCAGGGGTATCGATTGTCTTCGTTGCCATGGTCATACCGGTGAGTACCACGTCATCGGTAACCTCTAAATGACCGGCCACACCAGCACCACCTCCAATCATACAGCGTTTACCAATAATAGAGCTACCGGCAAGGCCGGCATTACCGGCTAAGGCAGAGCCTGCACCTAATCGGGTGTTATGCCCGACTTGCACTAAGTTATCGATAATCACGTTATCACCAATAATCGTGTCTTCAACCGCACCACGATCGATACAAGTCTGACTACCCACACGCACACCATTACCGATAATCACACGGCCAAGCTGCACAATACGTAGCCAACCGTCTGTGGCGGTATCTTTTTTGGATGCAAAGCCAAAGCCTTCAGCCCCAATGCTAGCACCGGCATGCAGGCGCACCTCATTGCCAATCTGACAGTGGTAAGCAATATAAACGTGTGGATAAATCACGCAGTTGGTACCGATAGTAACGTTATCGCCAATATGCACATGCGACTCAAGCTTACTGCCTGCACCAATATGGGTATGCTCACCAACCACACAAAACGGTCCTACTTGTACATTCTCCCCCAGTACCGCTGTTTCTGCAATTTGAGCGGTAGGATGGATGAAAGCACCGTTGCAAGCAGAGGCTGGATTAATAATAGGTTCAAATAAGTGAGTGACTGCGGCATAGGCCAAATACGGAGACGCCACAACAATCGCAATACTACCACTCGGTACCTGCTCGGCATGGTCAGAGGCTACCAAAACGATACCAGCTTTGGTGGTCGGTAACACTTCTACATAGGCTTTACTTGAGAGAAAGCTTAACTGATCGGTCGTGGCTTTATCTAGGCTGCCAATGCCAGTGATTGTCTTCTGCTGCGAGGCCAACTCTTCCTGATTAAGAATAGGCTGATGAGCGGCAATGGCGTCTATGATTTCGGGTAGGCTGATATGCACGGTAGATATAGTCATCTTTGAATACGTATCCTTCAGGTTGGATATAAGTTATGGATAGACAAGACACGATGACAGTCCTTATTGCTTACAATAAGGACTGTCGAGGCTTACCATTTATACAATTATGATGCTATTTGGAAGTGATAAAGCTGCTTAGAATGTACTACCAATCTGGAATTGTACCTCTTCGGTTTTATCGCCGTCTTTATCGTTAATTGGCTTAGCATAACTTAGAGAGATTGGACCGATTGGCGTATACCAAGTCACACCAGCACCCACACTGTAACGTAGGTCATTATCTTTTTTGGTTAATAGCTTCACATTTTCTTCTAAATATTGATTGTATTCAGCGTAGTCACTGTTAAAGCGGAAATCATCTTTGTGTAAGTCTTCAGTATCAAATACCTGACCACCTTCTGCGAAGATAACCGGACGTACCTGGTCTGCCCAGTCGCCTTTAAATGGCATTGGCAAAATCAGCTCAGCACCGAAAGTCGCTAGCGCATTACCACCAACCTCTTCATAGAATTCATCCGCACTATATAGAGTACTACCATTTGCAGCATAGTTAAATACAGTTGAACGTGGACCTAAACTTGAGGACTCATAACCACGGACCGAACCATAACCACCAGCATAGAAATTTTCGTAGAAAGGCAAGTCATTACCATATCCTAGTCTTGCATAACCGCGGGCAACAAAGTCTTTGGCCAGTGGATAGTAGATATTACCTTTATACACAATCTTCTGGAATTCTTGATCACCAAAGCCTAAAGTCGCATTGACGGTATGGCTCATACCTTTGGTTGGAAACACAGGGCGATCAAGGGTACTATAATCCCAACCTAATAGTAGGTTGTAAGTATCATAGTCATTTTTAAACTTAGCACTACCCAGCTTATCAATACCGATCTCATTGCCATCCTTATCAAGGATAGGCGTGGCATAAGCTGTCATCTTACCACCGTCTTTTAATAGGTCCTCAACGTTTGAGACACCCATAAAACGACCACCATTAATTTCAGTATTATCATAATTAAAACCTGCACTAATGCGCTTGGTTTCATCAATAGGATAGCTGTAGTTTAAGGTGGCACCATAAGAGTCAGTAACATAGTTACTAACGTTTCTTCCGTCAAGCTTCGTTTTTCTATAATAGGCGCTTACCCCTTGTGAGACGCCATTTTCTGTGAAATATGGGTCAGTGAAACCTAAGCTATAAGAGTCGCGCGTTTCAGAGCGAGATAAAGCGGCGTTGATACGGTTACCGGTACCCAAAAAGTTACGCTGACTAAAGTCTAACTGGAAGGTCACACCACCACTCTGCGAGTAACCGGCAGCAATCGTTGAGCTACCTGAAGGCTGCTCTTCTACCGTAAAGTTAATATCCACTTGGTCTGGTGTATTTGGCACAGGCTTTACATCAACGTTAACCGTTTTGAAGAAACCAGTGCGCATCAAACGCACACGTGAGCTTTGAATCTTGTCGCTAGAGGCAAGTGCACCCTCTAACTGACGCATCTCACGACGTAACACTTCATCTTCGGTTTTGATATTACCACTAAAGTTAATGCGGCGAACATACACAGGGCGTGCTGGATCGATAAAGTAATCGATATCAACCGTTTTGGTTTCTTCATTAATACGCGGTACAGGGCGTACTTGCGCAAAATAATAGCCGTCATCACCATAATGATTCTGAAGCGCCGAAGTCGTCGCTTCAAGTTTGGCTTGAGAGTATTGTTCACCTTCAGTGAATTTCACTTCTTGGGCAAGTTCAGTCGCATCGTAAGTTGGCCTACCTAAGAAGCTGGTACGACCAAATTTATATTGCTCGCCCTCGGTAATGCTCACTTCAATGAATACTTTATCTTTTTCATCATTGATATTTAAAATCGCATTATCAACATTAAAGTTAACAAAACCTTCGTTTTGATACATCGCTTTTAAGTTTTCTAAGCTAGCAGCTAACTTCTCTTTGGCATAACGGTCTGACTTAGATAATAGACGTTTCCAAGAGGCTTCTTTCACCGCAAACACATCTTTAATATCTTCATCGCTAAAGTAGTTGTTACCGATGATATTGATATCGACAACTTTTGCCGCTTTACCTTCGATAAAACGAACCGTTAATTTAACACGGTTGCCATCAAGCAGTTCTTGGTCAACTTCGATATCACTGTTGTAATAACCTTGACCGATATATTGTTGTTGCAGCTCATTGGCCACGTTTTGTACGGTTGATTGCTTTAATACATCACCAACAGAGACGCCCGCATATTTTAGACCCTCTTTTAGACCCTCATCAGGGATAAGCTTATTACCCTCAAAATTGACTTCGGCGACAATAGGACGCTCAACCACATAATAAGTCACGCGGCCGCCGTCTACCTTGGCTTGAATATTAGCAAAATCACCGGTCGCATAGAGCGCTTCAATACTCTGAGCCAAATCTGCATCTGTCATTACCTCACCAGTACTGGTGGGAATCAAAGGATAAAGGCTCTCTGGGGTCAAACGTTGAAGGCCAACAAACTCGATATCTGTCACTACCGTGTCAGCAGCATTTGCGGATACAGCCATAACTGCTGCTAGTACAGGGGTGGCCACTAGTTGAGCCATTTTAAATAAAGACGTTTGCATACATACAGTCCGTAGTTCGAAAAACTTGCTAAAGGTAAGGTCGTTTTATAATTTAATTAACCACTACCGGTCAATGAAATAATTTTGAGACGCTAGAATTCTTATTTAAGCCATAAATATAACAAACTATTTAAGGCGATAACATAAATAAATTCTAGTATATTCCATTAAAAGTAGCGGCTAAAGTCATTGGTAATCGCTAATATCATAAAGCCAATTAAGAATAAAAAGCCCAGATTAAAGCCTACTATCTGCATTTTTTCGGAGACAGGTTTACCGCGAATAAGTTCTATCAAATAATATAATAAATGGCCACCATCCAAAACAGGAATCGGCAGTAAGTTCAGTACAGCAAGGCTTAGGCTAATTAAAGCAGCCGTTCCAAGCACTTGCTCCCAGCTGACTTCAAAGCTTTGTTTGCTCACAACAGCAATGGTAATCGGGCCGGATAAGTTATCAAGACCGACTTTACCAGTAATCATCTTACCCATAGAACTTAAGGTCATACTCGCAAGCTGACCGGTCTTAGAGAAGGCTTTGCCAACCGCACTGATAGGGTCGTAGGATACCATTGTTTTGTAGTCATCTGGTACTACAATGTCCACAGGACTGATACCGGCCCCGATTTGACCATACTCTTGACCGGCATTGCCCTTTTTGCCTTGTGGCATAATTTTTAATGCCACTTCTTTGCCTTCACGTAATACCGTGAAATCAAGTAAGGTTTCTGGGTTATCTCGGATAATACGGGTAGCAGCAATCCAGTCGTCAATCGGCTCGCCATTAATGCTGACTATCTTATCACCAACTTTCATGCCTTGACGGATAGCAGCACCCTCGGGTACCAATTGTCCAATCACAGGCTCAAAGTGCGGCTGCCATGGCATCACCCCAAGACTGCTCAGCGTGTCTTGACCAGACTGCTCGCCTTGCATAAAGTCTTTAATAGGAATGCTGACATCATTTAGAGTCAGATTAACATTATCTGCCGACTGCGCCTGCTCATTCATTTGCGCTAAAGTCAGGCCAATACTGCCAGTCTCACCCATACGATCGGCTAATCGATAGTTAACCTCTTCCCACGTTTGCACCTCATGACCATCAACGGCAACGATTTTATCACCCGTGGGTACTTCAGCCATTGCTGCAGGTGTATCTGGCAACACTGAGCCAATACGCGTATTAAGCTGCTCACTAGGTACCAAAAATAGTACCCAGAATAAGGTAATGGCGATAATAAAGTTCATTAATGGGCCAGCAGCCACAATCGCTATTTTTTTGAGCGGATGCTGATTGTTAAAGGCAAGGTGCTTTTCGCTCGCCGCTACTTCGCCTTCACGCTCATCAAGCATTTTCACATAACCGCCTAAAGGCAATGCCGAAATACGATAATCAATGCCCGTCTTTTTACTGGTCCAACTGGCAAGCTTGGGCCCAAAGCCAATCGAATACGTTAATACTTTAACACCACATAAGCGTGCGACAATATAATGCCCCCACTCATGCAATGCGACCAGAGGGCCTAATACGGCAATAAATGCTAAAGCAAACAGCATAAACGTCATTAATCCAGACATGCAGCAACCTCTTTTTGTGCCTGCGATCGTGCCAGTTTATCAATGCTCAAAATATCATCTAGCCCTGTAATGTGGTTATTGGTTTGCGATAGCATCTTGTCTAATACCCGCGCATTAATCAAGGCAATGTCCGTTAATGAAACTTGCTGTTTTATAAACGAATCTACCGCAATCTCATTGGCAGCATTCAGGATAATAGTCGCTGATTGACCGGACTGCATGGCCTCCCTTGCTAATTTCAAGCAAGCAAACTTTTCTAAATCAGGCTTAATAAACTCTAAAGCTGATAGCTCATATAAGTCTAATGATTTTACACCAGCAACAATTCGGTTAGGAAAAGCGAGCGCATGCGCAATCGGGGTACGCATATCTGGACTACCCATTTGCGCCAAAAAGCTGCCATCACTGTACTCAACCAAAGAGTGAATGATACTTTGTGGATGAATTACCACATTAATATCCGATTCAGGTAGATCAAACAAATGACATGCCTCAATCAGCTCAAGTCCTTTGTTCATCATAGTCGCTGAATCAACGGATATCTTTTGACCCATTGACCAATTTGGATGCTTAACCGCCTCACTAACTGTCGCCGCTTGCATCTGCTCGAGGGATTTATTTAAGAAAGGGCCACCAGAGGCGGTTAGCCAAAGTTTGGTGACACCGTGATGCGGCTCGTGAATGGCGGTATTGTCTTGTTGCACATTGGCCGGCAGACATTGGAAAATAGCATTATGTTCAGAATCTAGCGGTAATAGTGTCGCTCCGCTATCACGCACCGCCTGCATCATCAGGCTACCAGCCATAACGAGCGCTTCTTTATTAGCCAGCAAAATACGCTTACCGCCTTGCGCGGCTGCTAAGGTAGAGGCCAGACCTGCGGCGCCGACAATAGCCGCTACAACCGTATCAACTAGTCTGTCTGTGGTGATATCATTAAGACCTGCCTGACCGCCAACCACATCACAGTTAAGATTGGCCGCCTGCAAGCGCTGAGCAAACTCATCTACTTTGTCTTCTGGTACACAGACTCGACTTGGTGAGAATTGTTGACATAGCTCAAATAATTTATCTAAGCGGCTATGACCAGACAGCGCATATATCTCGTACTGTTCAGGGTAAGCAGCAAGAATGGACAGTGTACTGTCACCAATGGATCCGGTTGCCCCTAATACGGCAATGCGCTGGGTCATAATGTACCTTTTAATACAGTTAATTAAGTTCATACTGCTAACTGACTGCTCTTTTGATAAGTGCTCAGCTAACATCACACAGGTTTAAAGACTAAGCTTAGCTTTAAAATAAATCAACATGAGTTAAACAAAAATATCGTTAATAATACCCTGCCTTTTGGCAGTAGTTTATAGTTGCAATGAGTTTAACGAACTTTGTTTTCACTTAATAGCTTAAATAGATTTTTTGAGCCTTGTTATCTAACAAAATAACCCATCTGCTGTAATAGCCAAAAGCCCAGTGCAAAAATGGGCGTCGCCGCTAATAATGAATCAATTCGATCCAATACACCGCCATGGCCTGGCAAGATGGTCCCTGAGTCTTTGACACCGGTGCGTCGCTTAAGCATCGACTCAAATAGATCGCCTAATACCGAGGCCAAAATGGTAAGCAGTGATAGACCCACAAAAACAACCAATAATCTGCCATCTAGGTTTAGTTTAAATAAGCTAATGCCTATAACCACGACTAGACCAGTTACCAATCCACCTGCCAAGCCTTCCATACTCTTATTAGGCGAGACATTCGGTGACATCTTACGCTTGCCCAGTTTACGGCCCACAAAATATGCGCCACTGTCTGCACACCAGACTAATATGAACACATACATCAGCCACCAAGGCGACTGCTGCCATAGATAGAACATAGCCGTAATGGCACCGGTCAAAATAGCAAAGCCCATAATAGACAATCGTTTGCCATACCAGTCTGTTGAAACAGGAAATTTAGTTATCCAAGTGAGTGCCAGTGACCAAATAAAAATTGATGCACACCACCATACTGGCCAAGTTACTGGGAACCATAAACTACACAGAGTCACAGCCAAAACCAACAACACATAAAGTACGGGCGCACGCCACTTAGGCATCAGTTTTGTCCACTCATGGGCAGCAAGGCCTACCCCAAGCGCTAATAACAAAATAAACAGATAAGGACTTTTGCTGGCAAACATTGCGGCGCCGACAATAATAACCAAAATTATAGCCGTTTTGATGCGTGTCCACATACTGATGAGCCCTTATCTAATGTTCTATTAAGTGATTTAACGTCTATTTATAAATACCATCTTACAAGGGACGTCATTGTCTTTATTATCAATCTAACTAATTGTTTGGTTAAATATTGAATAACTGTACATTGACGATAATACTGTTTGAGTCATACCCTTAATCTAATGCTATTTTGAGTTATTGACCAGATTCTATTTGTTCGCTGGTCTTACCAAAACGACGCTGACGGCGAGAAAACTCAATCAGCATATCGTTTAACTCTTTAGGCGAAAAATCTGGCCATAGAGTCGGGGTAAAGAACAGCTCAGCATAAGCGGACTGCCACAGCAAGAAGTTCGATATTCTAAACTCGCCGCCGGTACGAATCAGCATATCCACATCAGGTACATCGGCTAACTGTACGTTGTTATTTAGGCTATTAACCGTCACCTCTTCTGCACTGATTTCGCCCTTCTCAACCTGACGCGCTAGCGTTCTTGCTGCATTGGCAATATCCCACTGACCACCATAACTAATGGCAATAACCAGTGTCATGGCATCATACTCAGCTGTTTGCTGCTCTGCATCCGCCATCAAGGCTTGTAGCTCTTCGCTAAGCTGACTTCTATCACCGATAAAGCGCAGACGTATGTTGTACTTCTTCATACGTGGCAACTGCTCATCAATGGTCAATGCTAGCAGACGCATCAATAACGCCACTTCATTGGCAGGACGCTGCCAGTTCTCACTTGAGAAAGCAAACACCGTCAATACTTCAATGCCTACTCTAACACAATATTCAACAAGCGGGTCTAGCGACTCTTTACCGGCCACATGCCCTTGGCCTTTTGCCATACCGCGTGCTTTGGCATAACGATTGTTGCCATCCATAATAATGGCGATGTGCTTTGGCAAAACGGCAGGAATAGGAAGGGAGTCAGTTGCGTGGGCGCTGGTGCTATTGTGTGGCTCAGTCATAAATTTCTTTATCTATATATTCAGTAAATGGCAGATGATAATGGTTAAATAAGCACACAGGTTGTGATGATGCTTTATTTACCATTACCATCTTAAGATAGAGAGAGGCTAAATGGTGTCTAACTTGCCGACACCATTTAATCCCAAACCCATCTAGGTCAATAGCAGCTTCTGTTCATTCAAAGCTGCTAAGTCTTGACCTGAGGGTAAATACGAAAATCAAACTTCCATTAACTCATTTTCTTTGGCATCAAGCTTACTATCGATCACACCGATATATTTATCAGTAAGCTTTTGAATGTCGTCACTGGCGCGACGCTCTTCATCTTCACTGATTTCTTTTTCTTTGGCTAAGTCTTTGATATCGCTCATCATATCACGGCGCACATTACGGATAGACACACGGCTGTTCTCAGCTTCTGCACGAGCAAGCTTTTGCATATCACGGCGTGTCTCTTCGGTTAATGCCGGCATAGGTACACGAATAACGTCAGCTGTCATTGGGTTTAAGCCCAAATCTGCTTCACGAATCGCTTTATCTACCGCTTGAACCATAGAACGCTCAAATGGCTGAACCAACAAAGTGCGTGAGTCTTCAACGTTCACACTCGCTACTTGGTTAAGCGGGGTATCTGCACCGTAATAATTGACCATAACGCTCGATAGCATGCCTGGATGTGCACGGCCTGTGCGAACTTTACTGAACGCATTTTCTAGCGCTTCAATGGTTTTTTGCATGCGGCTTTCACCGTCTTTTTTGATATCGTTAATCATAACGTTTCCTTTCAATATTCAAAGTGAATTAAAACTATTGATACATGAATAAATAACAAATCAGAGAAGTCTCTCAATTAGTGAAAAACACGCGTGCCTTCATTCTCGCCCATCACAACATTTAATAATGCATTCGGCTTATTCATATCGAAGACTTGTAGCGGCACATTGTGTTCACGGCATAAGGCAATCGCTGTCAAATCCATCACGCCAAGCTTTTGCTCTAATACCTCGTCAAAGGTTAATGAATCGTATTTTTTGGCATCGTCATGCAAGCTTGGGTCTTTGTCATACACGCCATCAACTTTTGTGGCTTTTAGGATAACGCCTGCTTCGATTTCAATACCGCGTAAGCATGCTGCGGTGTCTGTAGTAAAGAACGGATTACCAGTGCCCGCAACAAAGATACACACATCGCTATTTTTTAAATAACGAATAGCGTTACGGCTGCTATAGCTTTCAGTGACTTCACCGATAGGTAGTGCAGACATAAGACGGGTATTAATGTTACGACGCTCTAGAGCATCACGCATAGCCAGACCGTTCATAACTGTTGCCAGCATGCCCATTTGGTCACCAGTAACACGGCCAACTAAGCCCTCTTTTTGTAATTGGCTGCCGCGATATAAATTACCACCGCCAACCACGATACCGACTTGCACACCAAGACCACATAAGTGAGCAATAGATAAGCTCATTTGATCAAGTACCGATGTATCGATACCCATGCCTTTACCACCTGCCAAGGCTTCGCCTGATAGCTTAAGTAAAATACGTGAGTACTGGGGGTTTTTATCAGACATAAGACACCTTATTTATTAACATTCATTAAGTTTAGAATCATTAGGACATATCATGAATAGAGCGTTATTTTCGCCACCTTGCCATAACCGACAACTTATCCATTATGGTAGACACTCTATTAAAAAGGCGGTTATGGTTAAAATAATAAGGGTCCAATAACCATAACCAAAACGCATGCTAAATGGAGTAAAGTTTACCAAAAAACGGCATCTGCTTATAGCGCTAATTTTATATTTAAGCACGGCCACAGTATGCACCAATATCAACCGTCCTATTTAGTGCATACGTTAGCGCATTATTTAAAGCGTAAGTGTATTAACCTTTATAAGAGGCAAATAAATCGTACTCACTGACTTCATCAATGGTTACTGTCAACATATCACCGACTTTAATTGCCAGTTTGCCGTTTTGTAAAATATCATCAACATAAACGTGACCATCGATTTCAGGCGCATCGGCATAGCTGCGGCAAATTGCAATATAGTCTTCGGTATCAATCTCATCGACCAATACGGTCATAGTTTTGCCCACCTTTTCTTGCAGCTTTTGCTCAGATATTTGCTGCTGAACTGCCATAAAGCGCTCATAGCGTTGTTGTTTAATCTCTTCTGGCACATGATTTGGTAAGTCGTTAGCAACAGCGCCTTCAATCTCAGAGTAGGTAAAGCAGCCAACACGGTCTAATTTAGCCTGTTTTAACCAGTCTAGTAGATACTCAAAATCTTCTTCGGTCTCACCTGGGAAGCCAACCACAAAAGTAGAGCGAATCACGATATCTGGATTGATTTCACGCCACTTTTGAATACGAGCCAGTGTATTTTCACTGTGCGCAGGGCGTTTCATCGCTTTTAAGATGCTTGGACTAGCGTGCTGTAATGGGATATCTAAGTAAGGTAGCAAGCCGCCTTTGTCACTTGGTTTTGCCATAAGCTCAACCACTTTATCGACGTGCGGATACGGATACACATAATGTAGACGCACCCAAATACCGACCTTGGCAAGCGCTTGACACAAATCAAAAAACTTCGATTTAAGCGGCATACCCTCCCAAAATACGGTTTTATATTTTAGGTCAAGCCCGTAAGCTGAAGTATCTTGCGAGATAACTAAGATTTCTTTAACGCCGGCTTTCTTTAATGCCATTGCTTCGCTCATAACACTGTCAATCGGTCTTGAGACCAGATCACCACGCAAGCTTGGGATAATACAGAAGGTACAGCGGTGGTTACAGCCTTCTGATATCTTGAGGTACGCATAATGACCTGGCGTTAACTTCACGCCAGCACTGTCAATTAAATCAATTTTTGGGTCGTATGCTTTTTGATCTTTTATGGCTTGCGGCATCGGGGCATGTTTTGAGACCGCTGTCACCACTTCATCATATGCATGTGCGCCAGTTACTGCGAGTACAGCTGGATGCATGTCACGAATCTTGTCGGCCTCTTTACCCAAACAGCCGGTGACAATCACTTTACCATTTTGATTAATGGCCTCGCCAATGGCGTCAAGTGACTCTTGTACCGCAGACTCAATAAAGCCGCAAGTATTGACCACGACCAAATCAGCGCCGTTGTAATCTGAGGCAACGCGGTAGCCGTCTTTGGTCAGCTCGGTAATGATACGCTCACTGTCTACCAAGGCTTTAGGGCAACCTAATGAGACAAACCCAATTTTTGGTGCTAAACCATTAACATAAGAGGATTGCTGATTGGTGTGCTCACCACTTTGTTCTACACTGCGATTTTGATTGTGATTGGCTTTATGGTGATAGGCAGCTTGGTCAGAGGTTGCTGACGGCTGTTGCTGTTGGATGCTGCTAGAGGAATTAGATGCTGGCTGAGTGGCTGCACCTGGCGTATAGATAGACACTGAATCCGCAGGTTTTTGGCTTGGCATAGACACATACTTTTAAATAGTGGATTGAAATAGAATGGGCTTGGAAATCAGCATCGTTAACTTGCTGCTGCGCACACTCACTAAAACGTTGTGGGCATTGTACGAATTTTTACCTCTCTATACTAGCACGAAAGCCATATTCATATCTTTTTCATGACCGGTCTTATCAACCAGATGCACCGTATTGGATATCTAAATTTAGACAAACAGCCGCTTAGTTATGAATAAACCCAACTAATGCGCTAATTAGTATCAATAATGCACTATAATAAATCATTAATCATAAAATGCACTATTTATGTGCTTTTTTAAATAAACTCTCTTCTAAATAAGCCTTGATAGCTCGATAGTCATTGCTTCATTATATTGGTACTGATTTTGCACCTTTATTACTATGACATGATGATTAACCTTATTAATGACTGAACCTGTGCAAAATCAGCACCCTTTTAGCAGCTATTACACCTGCTCATTGAAACCCATTAACGCTCAGTAGTCCTCTTTTATTGTCCTAATTTACCTATCGAAAAGACCGTTTATGCAACCGACTCAAGCCCTTCCCCTCCTCCAAAATCTTTATACCAGTGTTATTTGGGTCAATGCCGATTTGGTCATTCAGTGGGTGAACCTGCAAACAGAACAGCTATTTTCGGTCAGTAAGACACGGCTTGTTGGACTAAATGTCTTAGAAGTGTTAAGCCCATGTGCGGTAAATACGGCCGTTAATGATGCCTCTTATGGGGAGTCGCATGAATCTGTAGAGGAAAGCCAATCAGAGCTTAAGGTACAGTTTAATAACGCCAAAGATTATCAGCAGCCCTTTATTAAATACAGCCGTTACGTCAAGGGCGTGGCTCAGCCGATTTATGCTCACTATAGCGTGACGCCAGTTGAGCAAGAAGGTCAGTCTTTCTTTTTAATCGAGATATGGCCAGGCGATCGTCAAAACCGAATAGATAAAGAACACCGCTTACAAGAGCAGCATGATGTCTCGCGTGAGATGCTGCGCTCTGTGGCGCATGAGGTGAAAAACCCTTTAGCCGGTATTCGCGGTGCCGCGCAGCTATTAATCAAGCAGACTCGTTTGCATCAAAACCTAGACGATGACCCGAATGATGAGCCTGAAAATGCGACGGTACTCGTTGATGCCAGAAAGCTTGCAGCCTATGCCAATATCGTTATTATCGAAACTGACCGTCTGACTCATTTAATTGAGCAATTGCTTGGCTCTAATCAGCCGCCGGACTTGCAACCGCTTAACATTCATGAGCCTTTAGAGCATGTGTTGTTATTAACCCAGACCCAGTACCCAACCGTTCATATCCATCGTGATTATGATTTATCACTGCCTGAACTGATTGCCGATAAAAATCAGTTGATTCAAGTGTTTTTAAATCTGGTCAACAACGCTTGTGAAGCCATGCTAGAGCAAGACATGACCCAACTCGATGCAGAATATCAACCGATATTAAAAATGATTACCCGTATTGAGTATCAATATACCATTGGCACCACTTACCATCGCCAAGTGATTAAAGTTAGCATCCAAGATAATGGTGCGGGGATTGCGCCTGATTTTATTGGCCGAATCTTCTTCCCGCTTGTTACCGGCAGAGCCAGTGGCACGGGCCTTGGACTGGCTTTAGTGCAAGAGATTGTGCATCGGCACGAAGGCGCTATTGAAGTAGCCTCACACCCAGGTATGACTCAGTTTGATATCTTCTTGCCGTTAGCGCCGACAAACAACCCAAACACGCCAAGCTAAACAATACGACACCCATTTTAAGACTGATAAGAACACCAAACAGGGATTTGAGACAATGACAACAAAACATGCATTATGGTTAATCGATGACGATCCTGCCCTAAGACTGATATTAGAAGATACCTTTATTGATGCAGGTCTTGAGCTACAATCGTTTAGTAATGCCAAAGGCGCTTGGGCACGACTTAATGATGTGCTACATGGTCATGAGGCTCGCAGTACACTGCCCGATGTTATCTTAACCGATATTCGTATGCCCATGATGGATGGACTATCGTTTAGCGAGTGGATGCACCGAAACTTCCCTGATTTGCCGGTTATTATCATGACCGCCCACTCTGATTTAAAATCAGCCGTAGACAGTTATGATACTGGTGCATTTGAATACTTGCCGAAGCCTTTTGACTTAGATCATGCTGTTTCTGTGGTTAAAAAAGCGATTCAATCAAACCCTGATGCTACGGTTATTACGCCTGAGCCGAGTGAAGCACCTGCTGCTATAGCGCCTGCTGATACAGCAACTGAGTCTACGACGGCCTCAATCGCCAAGTCTGAGTCTGATAAAAAACCTATACAGTCTAAGCCCAGTCCTGCCAAAGCTGCTGACAAAAGTGCGGATGAGAAAAGCCCTATTATCGGTCAATCCCCTGTAATGCAAACTGTATTTCGCGCGATTGGACGTTTGGCCTCCTCTCCAATTACGGTATTGATTACTGGAGAATCAGGGACTGGCAAAGAGCTTGTGGCTAGCGCGCTGCATCAAAACTCGCCACGTAATAAAAAGCCTTTTATTGCACTTAATATGGCCGCCATTCCTCACGAGCTGATTGAGTCTGAATTGTTCGGTCACGAAAAAGGAGCCTTCACCGGTGCCACCACTCAGCGTCAAGGACGGTTTGAGCAGGCCAACGGTGGTACGTTATTTTTAGATGAAATCGGTGATATGCCGTTTAGTATCCAAACTCGTTTACTAAGAGTACTGGCGAACGGAGAGTTTTTCCGAGTGGGTGGTCAAAAGCCTATTAAAGTCGATGTGCGTATCATTGCCGCGACCCATCAAAATTTAGAGCAATTGGTAAAAGAGGGTAGATTCCGCGAAGATTTATTCTACCGTTTAAATGTGATTCGCTTACCACTACCGCCACTGCGCGCCCGTCCCGATGATATCCCAGAACTGGTAGATTTCTTTATGGGCCGAGCCGCAACTGAGATGAATACTGAACGTAAGCAGTTGTCGCCAGAAGCACTGTATATCATGCAAAGCTTTGACTGGCCTGGTAATGTTCGCCAGCTTGAAAACGCGTGCCGCTGGATTACCGTGATGGCAACCGGTGAAGTATTAACGGTTGAGGATTTACCGCCTGATTTGACAGAGTTTGCTGCAAGACATGTGCATGCAGAGTCTGTCGCGCCTTCACCTGAGAATCAAGTCGTTCATACTGATAGTACGCCCTACTCTCAAACAACACCTTCTAATGCATCGACTGGATTGTCAGCAGATAATGCTCTTCAGCCGCAACCGTTTAATACGTCTTTACCGAGTACGCCATCTATAGAAACCGGTCAAAGAGAGTACTCAGCACCGTTTCCATCAACGCCTGCTCCAACTAATGCACCCCAAACCAGTAGCAGTTGGCAACAGCAGTTAAAAGCATGGGCAGATCAGTCGTTAAATGCCGGTCACTCAGAAATACTACAATTGGCTACTCCAGAATTTGAAAAAGTATTAATCAGCGTGGCGTTAGAGCATAGCCGAGGCCGTAAAGGAGAAGCTGCCGACCTATTAGGTTGGGGGCGCAATACGTTAACCCGTAAGATAAAATTGCTTGGCATCGAAGACAGTTAGACATTGAAGACAACAAACAAGGGGGGCATCAGCCCTATTGACTAAAGTTTTTCAAAAAATTAGAAAAAATGCTTGCCAAGCTTATTTTATTCTATATAATAGTCACCCACTGAGAAGCACTAACCCAGTAAGCATCTATCAGATGCGGAATGTTTAAAATGGGGCTGTGGCGGAATTGGTAGACGCACCAGATTTAGGTTCTGGCGCCGAGAGGTGTGAGAGTTCGAGTCTCTCCAGCCCCACCATTTTATCCGGTTAGTTGTTCTTAGACCAAATATCTAAATAAAAAACCCGCTTTTAGCGGGTTTTTTATTGGCTGAAATTTATTGATTATCATCAATGTGATTAATCATAGAAAAAAGACTTGCCAACAGATTTTAAATCTATATAATACACAACCACTGAGAAGCGCTAACCCAGTAAGCATCTATCAGATGCGGAATGTTTAAAATGGGGCTGTGGCGGAATTGGTAGACGCACCAGATTTAGGTTCTGGCGCCGAGAGGTGTGAGAGTTCGAGTCTCTCCAGCCCCACCATTTTATCCGGTTAGTTGTTCTTAGACCAAATATTTAAATAAAAAACCCGCTTTTAGCGGGTTTTTTATTGTCTAATAGTTATGATATGAACTAGAGAATAGTTGATGCTTAAACTCTATCTCTTTAGTTGGCTTACACTACTAATCCTTTCTCTTCTAAGTTTTTGAATACCTTAAATTCAACCTCAGTGGCATCACTGTCATTATCGTAATTATAAGTGGCCGGCTCATTACCGCTCATAAAATAAACCGTAATCACACTGCCCTTTCGCGAGATTCTACTGATATCTTTTATATTAATGGTGTCATTCTGAATTACTAGAAACATAGTTATCGCCTTTTTTATTTTGAGTAATAAATATTAAGTTGTGCATAAATAGCTAAATAAACAGTCGAATTATACCTGATGTTGCGGCGCGACTAAGGCTTCGATTACTTGGTCCATACTTTTAAACCGGTTTTCTAGTCGCTTAGCCAACAAGGTATCAATAACGGTCTGTAGATATGACCATTGTTTGGATAGTAAGGGTACCTCTGCCTGACAATGCATCACTGCCCAATCTGTTGAGAGCGAGTAATTATGCCTATCTTTATTCATTTGGAACGGCCTATCACCCACCAATATCTCATACATCATAATACCAAAGGCATAAATATCGCTTTGCACAGAGATAGAATGACCTTGCCAACACTCTGGAGCCAAATAAGCAGCGGTTCCTCTGGGGTGACGACTATTCGAATCATCAAGCCGCTGATCTATTGGTACAGCATATGCTAAATCTGTGATAACTACCGTTAGACCATTAAATCCATCCTCTTTATTCTGCTTAGGCTGTTTTTCTGTCTTCTCTATCAGTTCTGCTTCAGATTCTGCTATCAAAAAATTACTGGACTTAATGTCACCATGAATCCAGCCGAGTGTATGCAAATCAGACACACTTTGCGCTAGCTTATGTATCAGTTGTAATTTTTGTTCATCAGATAATGGATATCTTTTGAGATACTCTTTGACACTGCCTTGCTTAAAGTAAGGCATGCTAAATCCAGTTAACTGCCATTTTCTACCCTCTACTATCAACTGTATTGTAGCAATTGGTTTGATGCAAGGTATACAACACAAGTGATTAGACTGCTTAACAGAATTTGTATCACAAGCCGCAGTTATTTGCTGCAAATGTTGCCTCTCAATAGCCAGTGGTGATATAGGCAGGCTCCGAGTTTGAGTCTCTAATTGATTATCATCCAAATCCTGTAGTTGCCATTTAATCATCCATGTCTTCCCAATTCTATCTACCTGAGTCAACCCTTGATACAGCTCACTACCCATAAATGCCTGTTTGCTTAGTCGATGCTGATACATCAGTCGATAGCCTTGAGCATCAAAGTATTGATTAACTGCTTTAAGCAAAGAGGCATGATAAGGTGGAGATGCTGGCATAACGGACCTTTTTAATAGAGCGAGACTGCGAGAATACGATAGATATCGAGACGTATGGCTTTACTGACCGCTATTTTAACCGTATTATTTATTCAACGATGGCAAATCTGCCAACCTTTTTATCTTAACCCAATACAAAGAATCGAGTCGCTATGTCAAAATCGAACACGACCTTAAGCCTTGATGACACACTGGCCACTTTACTGGCTGAGTATTTAAAACAACATACCACGCCAGCGATAGCTATTGACCCGAACCAGTTGGCTTACCGCTGGGTAGGCGGCGCGACTGGCTCCCTTGAGCCTATTGAAGTAAATTCTGCGCTGAGTCTGGATGACCTAATTGGTATCGATACTCAAAAAGCGAAGATCGCTCAAAATACACGCCAGTTTTTAGCCGGTTATCCTGCTAACCATGTGTTAATGACGGGCACACGCGGCGCCGGTAAATCCTCTCTGATTCGCGCATTATTGAACGAGTTTAAAGAAGATGGGCTACGTATGATTGAGGTTGCCCGTGATAACTTGCAAATTCTCGATAAAATCCGCCAAGCTATTAATAAGCTGCCGCAAGATTCTGGTTGTCGCTATATTGTCTATTGCGATGATTTAGCATTTAACGGGCAAGATGAAAATTACCGTACCTTAAAGAGTGTCCTCGATGGCGCACTCGACTCTGAGCAGGACAAGCTATTGGTCTATGCCACCAGTAACCGCCGCCACCTATTACCTCAATTAATGAAAGACAATGTCAATATCTATGATGGCCAAACCGATGAGGTTAATCCTTATGAGACTATTGATGAAACAGTATCCTTATCGGATCGTTTTGGGCTATGGCTGTCATTTTATCCGATGAACCAAGAGACCTATCTTAATATTGTCGCCCATTATTTGCAGGCCGAAGGTGTTGAGTGGGACGATGAGATACGCGCGCAAGCACTACAATGGGCGTCTGGCCGTGGTGGGCGTTCAGGCCGAGTGGCATACCAGTTTGCAAGACACTGGGTGGGTCAGCAGTTGTTGAGTCAGGACAATTAAACCGCCACTCAACTAGATAGGTTTACGCATCAAGTAGCGCGGTAACGTCACATTATGGCGCTTAACCTGTTGCTGCTCGACACCTTCAGACCCTTGTTTTAAAAAGAAAGGATAAGCAAGTTTTGAGGCATGTACCCAGACAGTATTGATGCTCATACCATAGGGATTAAAGACTGTCTTATCATATAACGCTTGGGCCACGCCGCGACGCTGATAATTTGGGTGTACAAACAGCCCATCAATATAGGCACACTGGGGATCATTTTCACCCCACTGATTTTTATAAAGTAAATATTCAATAAACCCAACTATCTCACCTGCCTCACTCTCAGCGATTGAAGGCTGAGTGCGTGCAAAACGATTCCTCCAAAAGTTCTCGGGTGCAGCCAGTCCTGTTTCTACTGTCATCCATGCTCTTTTTTGCGCCTTAGAATATATCGAGTCGTCAATCGCCAAAATCGATTGCTCAAAGATGTCTATTAGTTTAGGAATATCTGCAGGGGATGTATTGCGAATAATCAAGCTCATTTTTGGACTCAATCCTTCTCAATAAGTTTAACACCGTCCATGGTCACCTCAAACTGGGCAAAGTCACATGCCAGCCAAAACTGACCTTGATAAAACCGTTCAACCTCCTGGCGAATATCGGCCATATTCGCCACCTTGCTGTCTGGGTCATCAAAAGGCTGATAACGGGCACTAAAATGAGTCAATATTAAGTGCTTTAGCTTAGCTGATTGAGCAAATGTTGCAATGCGCTGTGCAGTCGTGTGCATCGGGTCAAAAGCCTCTGCTCTAGATTGAATCTTATCCAATATCGACTGGGTATAAGTGGCTTCATGGATAAGCACGCTTGCCTCCTCTACCGCCTTATGCAGAAGCTCAGGCGTATCATTATCACCTGCGATGACTATTTTTAGTTG
Organism: Psychrobacter sp. CX14; assembly: GCF_057396205.2. Classification (NCBI taxonomy): domain Bacteria; kingdom Pseudomonadati; phylum Pseudomonadota; class Gammaproteobacteria; order Moraxellales; family Moraxellaceae; genus Psychrobacter; species Psychrobacter sp. CX14. Next base: position 2,537,041 of record NZ_CM183187.1, read on the forward strand.
CCGCTGAATACGCTTGGTAAAATCAATCGACTTTATCTGCTCGCCATTATCTAACGTAACATCCTCGCCTGTCTGCAGCTTCCCCCAAATGGGACTTGGCTCAATACCTGCCGCTTGTAATTTGGATTTATCAAGCTGCATGGTCTCCACCGTTTGGCTTAGACTATAAGCATAAGATGCCACGCGATGTGATAATGGATGAACCTCTATCTTTAGTTGATGTGTTTGCGATAAGGCTAAAGTCACCGTTTCATTTTCACTTTGCTCAGTATCTACAAGCGTCTCAACCGCAATATACTCAACCTCAAATGGCAGATACAGCTCTGTGGTTAGCTGCACGACTTCCATAAACCGCTTTATAGCAGCCGGTGCAATAATCTTCAGCGGCTGCTGACGCCCTGACATAGCCATACTGGCTAGCAACCCTGGCAAGCCATAGCAGTGATCACCATGCACATGAGTAATACAAATCGCAACCAATTGCTGACCGCTCAGCTTAGTTTGTAATAATTGATGCTGCGTTGCCTCACCGCAATCTATGAGTACCCACGGGCGCTTAGACTTGCTTTGTTGACTGCTTTTGGAGGCGAATGGATTGATACACTCCACTGCCAATGCAGTGACATTACGATGTTTGGTGGGCACCCCTGCTGAGGTACCCAAAAAGGTTAACTGTAGCATCTTTATACGCTGTCGCTAGGTCGACGAAACGCCACCATGGTACACTTAAAACGCTGAGCACAATCACCGTTCTGATTAAGCGTATTGATTTGTACCACTACCATACCGCGGTCCGGCTTTGAACGTGACGGCTTAAGCTCAACCACTTCAGCCTCTATATGCAAACTGTCGCCAGGACGTGTTGGTCTTGGCCAACTAATCTCGCCCCCTGCCCCAATTAGGCCCGATGCAATAGGAATGCTCTCAACCATTAGACGCATGGTAACACTCGCTGTATGCCAACCACTGGCCGCCAATCCTTCAAAGAAAGTATCCTCGGCCGCTGCCTCATCTAAATGAAATGGCTGCGGATCATATTGCTGCGCATAGGTTTTAATATCTTTAACACTTAGCATGTATTCACGGCTGTGCCACTTATCACCAACCTTTAAGTCTTCAAAATAAACCGATTGCATCCCCTACCTCTCTGGCTATCACTTCAATAATGACAGCCTAACTATAGTCGCCTGATAGCCTTAGCTATTTTATCAACAAACCAAAAATCGCTTAGTGCATCACAAAGCGACTCATAAAATTGATGCATAAGCGGACAAAACATTGTCTTTTATCTTACTACCAACAAGCGAGAGGCGCTACTTAATCACCCAGTCGACTAGTGCGACAGCTGCCTGCGCGGCACTCTCTGAGACGCTCATTAAGAAAATTCACCCTGCTCGTGGTCGTATCGGTAGCACAGCGCATATCTACCAAGAAGCTTCCACCTGAGTACTCACTACATCTATCGTTTCTATCACGCATCCAAGCCAATTGACCACGCTTTAAGATGGCTTTTTGATTGCTATTAAGCTGTTTGACCAATTTACTGTAGCTGGTATTTAAATCTTTATCTGCTTCTTGATACACCTTTGATAAGCAGTACAGACTATCAAAATCATTGCGTGTATTGTCACAGTTTTGAGCAGAGGCTGTGGTCGATAGCAGCAAGCCAAATGAGGATAATACGGCAAAGGTAGTGCTAACTGATAATCTTTTTAGAGTGATAACGGACATAAAGACACCTTTAAAGTAAGTGAATAATAAAAATAATAAAGAAAGCGAGACTCTTAAAGTATACAGGTGCATCTTGAACTTAAACAGTGAACTTTAAGTGAATATGAATAAAAACTTCATGACTGTCTTTTTACTCACCCCATAAATTAAAGCACAAAAAAGCCCTCCATTAAATATATAATGGAGGGCTCTAACCCGCTTTAAATCAAGTCAGTCAGTAAAACTAACTACCCATTAAGCGTCGTATGGGTCACGTAATACGATGGTCTCATCACGGTCAGGACCGGTTGAGATGATGTCTACTGGGCAATCAATTAATTGCTCAATACGCTTGATATACGCTTTGGCTTCTTCTGGTAAGTCGTCATAATTGGTGATACCAACCGTTGAGCCTTTCCAGCCTGGTAGAGTCTCATAGATAGGCGTTACTGTTTCATAGAATTCGCCGTCGTGCGCTGCGGCAAACTCAGTCTCAGGGATATCATAGCCGACACCAATACGAATCTCATCTAGGCCATCTAGAACGTCAAGCTTGGTCAAGCAGATACCTGATAATGAGTTTAATACGACCGCACGACGAAGTGCTTCGGCATCAAACCAACCACAGCGACGTGCACGGCCAGTAGTTGCACCAAATTCATGACCCACTTTGGCTAAATGTGCGCCAACGTCATCAAATAATTCAGTTGGGAAAGGACCACTGCCCACACGAGTGGTGTACGCTTTGGTGATACCTAAAACATAGTCTAAGTATAATGGGCCAATACCTGTACCGGTTGATACGCCGCCAGCGGTTACGCTTGAGCTGGTAACGAACGGATAAGTACCATGGTCGATGTCAAGTAATGTACCTTGCGCACCTTCAAACATTAAGTTTTTGCCTTGAAGACGTAACTGATTTAGCTCTTCTGTGACATCGCAAACCAAGTCTTTTAGCTCATCACACCACTCTTGGCATAACGCAAAAGTCGTATCATAATCGATAGCGTCAACTTTATAGTAATGCGTTAACTGAAAGTTATGATAATCAATTAAGTTGCGTAGTTTTTCTTCTAAATCTGGGCGGAATAAGTCAGCAAGCTTAATAGCACGGCGCGCAACTTTGTCCTCATAAGCAGGACCAATACCACGACCTGTCGTGCCGATTTTGCCAGAACCACGTTTGGCTTCACGAGCTTGGTCAAGCGCAATGTGATATGGCATGATTAACGGACAGTTTGGAGAGATTTTTAGACGCTCACGTACAGGTACGTTATTGTCCTCAAGCTCTTTCATTTCGATAAGTAGCGCTTCTGGTGATAACACCACGCCATTACCGATAAAGCATGTCACGTCATTACGTAGAATACCGGATGGAATCAAATGCAATACTGTTTTTTTACCATCAACAACCAAAGTATGGCCTGCATTGTGACCGCCTTGGAAACGAGCCACGGCTGAAGCACGTTCGGTTAGCAAATCAACAATTTTGCCTTTACCTTCGTCGCCCCATTGGCTACCAAGTACTACGACATTCTTACCCATAATAAATCCTTACCCACTCGTATTGAACTATAAAAAATAATCTGCGTCATTTCGGCGCAGTCACTTAGGCGCTATGTATTAAATAACGGCTTAAACTGCTTTTAAAACCCACTCGCCATCATTTAGCATTAACTGATGGGTCACATTTTGCGGTGCATCTTTGTCACTTAATGGACGAACCACTCGGTGACCTAAATCACGTAATTCAGCAATCTTGTTTTCTAAATCTTTGGTTAACTTGGCATTGTTATCTACGCGCACCCCTTGCATATCAGCAAAGCGTACCAATACCAGCTTGGTCTTATTCAAACTGATATAACGCTGCAAACGTGTCACTTCTAGACTAAAGCCGGTCGCACTGCGTGATGGCAGTTCCTCGGCAATAGTCGCTGGCGCATGACTGGCAGAATTAAAGCTTTCACCATTAAAACGACCACCACGCACTACCGCTTGTGATTCATTTTCAAAATAGGCATTAAATACAATACCGGTGTGATAATGGTAGCCAAGCTCAGTAATATCAACACTGACATTACCCTGATAGGTATTCTCAATGTGAGCAACCATAACCTGCACATCTTTTACCGCATCGATAATAGCGGCGTCATTGGTCGCAGTATCAGACAGCGCTGCCTTCAGCGCACTCATGTCATGACCGTGCACTGCTAACTGATAAAAATCATTACCCATTGGCAAATCGCCACACACTTCTTTTAGCTCAGGCAATGCTTTGTTGGCATATAAATTAATCAGTACCGCTGCATCATTATCAGACAAGCCAGCCAACTCTTTTAGACGCGCAAAGATAGCCACATGACCAATATCAATGTGTAGGTGCTGTCTTAGGTTTAGATTATCAATCAGGCAGTACAGCACATCAATCAGCTCTAAATCAGCATCTAAACTGTCACTACCGAAGATTTCTGCACCCAGTTGTAGCGGTGTACGTGAGCCAAATAGACCATCTGGCAAGGTGCGAATCACGTGACCGGCGTAACAATAACGGGCAATTTCATCGGCCTTGCCCATCTTATTTAAATGGGCATCAATGCGTAAAATCTGCGGCGTGATATCGGCACGCACACCCATTAAGCGACCTGATAATTGGTCGATAATCTTAAAGGTTTGACGTTTTAGGTCTTCGGAGGCATTACCAAGCAGTGATTCTGTGAACTCAATCATCGGCGGGCAGATAAGCTCATAGCCTCGGCTAACCAATAATCTAGTGAGTTTGTAGCGCAGCCACTCTTGTTTTTGAGCTTCATCAGATAATAAGTCGCTGACACCGTCTGGTAATAGCCAGATGTTATCGATATCAGTCGCATGCGATCGTTTATCAGCAGGCTGTTTTGGGGCGTACTGTTCTGGAGCGTTATCGGAGGAAATAGAACTGTCAGACACAAGTAATCCTTGTTTGGGGGCGGTTATCTTCATGTAAGCAGACACGCCTTGACCAAATCGTTAGTTAAAGTGTAGTAGTAATCGATAAATCGACAATATAACGTATTGTTGTGAATGAGACGCTTGTTTATTCTAAACCAGTATCGGTTCATAATAACCCTTTAATGCTGCGAATTTGACACAACAAGCTGTGATACAGACACTTTTATAAAAGGGTACCACGCTAAAGACTGGGCTTAGATTCAAACAAGTCTATTGATTGTTCTGTTTAAGTCTAGCATAGCTGACCGCGTTCGACTAGAGAAACACGCCACTAATCTAAAATTTGATAACAATAAATAGAGCATACCGAACCAGGGTAAATGTTACAATCCTTGTATCTACCTATTTGTATTTCGGGCGTTTGTGCCTGATGAGTACTTATTTTTATACTGAGAAAACTGTTTATGTCATCACATCACCCTGATCCTAAATTAAACCAAAGAAATGTATTGGGCACTGCCCTTTCAAGCTGTTGTTTTGACCCGATTACTGGCTATTACCGCAACGGCTTTTGTCATACTGGCCCACAAGATATCGGTCAGCATACCGTTTGTGCCAAAATGACGAGTGAGTTCTTAAATTTTTCAGCCAAAACTGGCAATGATTTAATTACCCCGATGCCTGAATATGGTTTTAAAGGGCTGAAACCTGGTGATTATTGGTGTATCTGTGCCCTGCGCTGGTTAGATGCGTTAGATCACGATATGGCGCCGCATATTAAGCTTGAAGCCTGTCATGAGAGCCTCCTTGAGCTGGTCGATATTGATACCCTAAAACAATATGCCCTATAACATCTTAAAACGTCTATTTGAGAGTTAAGAATGTCAGAATTAAAGCCAGAAGCAACCGACTATAATACCCCTCATTCTTCTAATAATACGCCTAACTCTAAGCAGACGTATAGCGTGGATAGTGCCAGTGCCAGCTCCAACTTATCGCCGCCCAATTTAGCGTTATCCAATTCTGCGGCTAGGTTCAATGATAGTGACAATCCACTGTTATTTATGTCGCCTACCATGCCGGTCTACGATCCGGATGCCGAACGTGTCGAGGACTTTGAGCGCTCTGGTGTGAATGAGGTGGTAAACTGCTGCGTTTATTCACGTAAATCTGGCGAATTTGTTGAAAAGATTGAGCTCGAAGATGTGAGCCGAACACTGAATAATAAAGGTAATTTTATTTGGCTCGGCTTATATGACCCAAGTATTGAAACCATTAAAACGGTACAACACGCCTTTGATATTCACGAACTGGCATTAGAAGATGCGTTTAATGAAAATCAGCGTGCAAAGATTGAGAATTATGGCACTGATTCTATTTTCGTTGTGGTTCGAACGGCCTATCTAGCCAACAATCATATTCATTATGGTACTACCTCGATGTTTATGGGTAGCAATTACATTATTACCATTCGTACTGGCGCCTCTCGCTCTTATGCACCGGTACGGGCGTATTGCCACAGACGTCCGCAAAAAATGCGCATGGGCCCTATTTTTGTGCTGCATGCCATCTTAGATTATGTGGTCGATAGCTACTTGCCGATTACCTATAGCTTGGAGGAGTATCTGCGTGAGCAAGAGCGCAATATCTTCTCTTATAAATTTAGCAAAGACACCCTTAAAAGCCTGTACACCTTAAAGTCGCAACTGGTACATATGCGCGCGGTCATGTTACCTGTGCAGGACATCTGCAACTTTTTTATTAATCATAAGAAAAATGAGTTGGTCGCCTCCTTCCCAAGTGCGGCTAAGCCCTATTTTAGGGACGTAAACGACCATCTATTACGCGCTATTGATGCCGTAAACGGTCTTAATGAGATGCTGAGTGTTGCCATGGATACGTATATGGCCATGGTCAATATGGGACAGAACGAGGTGGTTCGAAAGCTTGCTGCTTGGGCAGGTATTTTGGCAGTACCAACCGCAGTGGCCGGTATTTATGGCATGAACTTTGATTTTATGCCAGAGCTGCATTATGAATACGCCTACTTCGTGGTCTTGGTATTTATCTTCACAACCTGTGTGATTCTATATTATCAATTCAAAAAGTCAGGCTGGCTCTAGAATTAACCGGAAAGCTCAGCCTTTTTTAAACACCAGACTAATTTAAGACTATACCCTTAGTGTCTTAACGCTCATTACTCTTTGAGTTTGGGCGGCGTGTGTTTTGACGGTGTCTTTTCATAGATATTGTCTTCGGGACGTCCATATTGATTGGCAGTCCAAGTTAATAAGAACACTGCAATACTTAGGATAAATATAGACACGGTAATAGTAAGAAGCAGCCAGAGATGGAAGGTATCTGAGACGGCTTGTACATCGACGACTAAATGGCGCGATAATGCGGTAATGGCAATATAAATCAAAAACTGTACCGGCAAACGATGCGTTTTAAAGTAAATACCAATCATCGCCAATAATTCGAGATAAATAAACAGCATCAAGATATCTTTAAGTGCCGCTTTGCCACTTTGGATAATCCCGACAAACTCACTGCCTGCTGCCCATATCACCACAAAACCAATCACTAATAGGGCAATATAATGACTGATATCTACCAGTATTACGCCAAATTGCTGTATCTTATTTTCCCATTCACTTTTTTGCCTCATTCCTTGGTACTCCTTTAATAATGGTTTGCTCTATAAAGAAGCAACGCCAACTGACTTCTTGACTTTCTAAAACGCAAAAGAGGCTCAATGTGAGCCTCTCCTTGCCATCCAAAACAGATTATTCGTTAACTAAACTGTATATTAACGAGCCATTAACCTAATGTTTTTAGTAAGTAGACGGCGTGAACTCATCACTCGCTCCTGCCCGCTCAACTGACGATTATACGTTAGCTGCTTTTTCAGCTGCTTCTACCGTTTGACGAATTAAGGTATTGATGGTCATTGGGCCCACGCCGCCCGGTACTGGGGTGTATGCTGAGGCGATAGACTCAATACCAGTCAGCTCAATATCGCCCACACCGCCATTGTCTGTCGGATGGAAACCAGCATCTACCACGATAGCGCCCTGCTTAATCCAATTTTTTTTGATCAGCTCAGGTACGCCCACAGCACCCACAATAATATCCGCACGGCCCACATGCTCGGCTAGATTTTGAGTGCGTGAATGGCAAATAGTTACGGTGCAGTTGGCATTTAATAGCATTTGCGCCATTGGTTTACCTAAGATAGCACTGCGACCAACCACAACTGCATTCTTTCCTGCAAATTCGATACCATAATGATCAAGCAAATACATAATACCTTGTGGGGTGCATGAACCGTAAGCAGGCTCGCCCATACTCATGCGGCCAAAGCCCAATGAGGTCACACCGTCTACGTCTTTATTTAAATCAATAGCATCAAAGCAGGCACGCTCATCAATCTGTTCAGGAACGGGATGCTGCAATAAAATACCGTGCACGTCAGGATTATTATTCAGCTCATCAATCTTAGCCAGTAGCTCCTCTGTAGTAGTACTAGCAGGCATTTCAACTTTGATCGATTCCATACCCACACGCTTACATGCATTGCCCTTCATGCGTACATAGGTAGCAGAAGCCGGATCATCACCGACCAAGATAGTTGCTAAGATAGGCGTACGGCCTGTCTTCTCAACAAGCCTTGCAACGCGCTGACTTAAGTCTTTCTCAATTTCTTTAGCAAGTGCTTTACCATCAAGGCGTGTAGCAGTAGCATCAGTCATTTCTGGCTCCATCATGTCAAAATTTGAAGAGATATTACTTAGAACCTGTATTCACAAGCTATAATTGGCTCTTTTTGCCTAAAACAAGCCACTACTTTGTTAAAATTCGGCTCGAATAGAATGACTATTCAACTCAATTTTGCCTCGTATTGTCTCATTTTATTCTAAAAATACCATAACTGTAGCTTATGAATACAGGTTCTTAAAAATAGTAATGAAAAAACTCGTTATCATAAAAGAGGTATCATGCGCCCCACTTTATGGGCAATATTGTACCCCATAAGGCACGAATAATCCGACCCACTTTTGTTGGATTACGTATTTTTCTTATTATTTTGACTCACCTCCATAGATTTTCTGCCACATTTGATTCATCTTTACTGCTCTGTTTATCACTTGTTTTTTAGAAAAATTTGAAATTAAGCGTATATTCCGTTAACCTATGTTGCACAACTGTTACTGTATATTTTTTGAACAATATGCAGTAAAGGTTAGAGCCATAAAGGCTGCATTACCGCCTTAGTATTCGCTCTAACACTCACGCGCAGCCCTCTTTTCATTGAGAGTAGACCGAAAATAACTCAATGCTAATAAGCAAGAGACCGCTGCGTTATCACAATATATAAACGCCTTGCGTTTGGCCGCTTAACGACAAGCCGCACGATGTTTGTCTTTGATAGTCTCTTTTGTCACTAGGTCTTGTTGCGCGCCTCGCATTATTCATATCCAAGCGTTTATATCTTTATCTTTTTGTCGCATTTGTTGTTTGGCTTGTTTGTAAGCGTACTTTCAGGCTAATAGCGTCGGGTGCGGAAGTAAAATATTACTGCGTTGGTATATGCCAGCCATTTAAGATACGACATAACGTGTTCATACAGCTTTGGTAGGTCTGATGCCAATACTTTTCGGTATGGTTTTGTCATGCCTGCCGTCTTTGGTTTGAGTTATCGCATTTGACTCACTGCATTTAGGTCAGTGAATACACTATATAAATAACATTTCAATATTGAGGATGGTGCACATGATTATATGTGAATAGGACTATTGTCATCCTTTTTTCCCTAATATATTTAAGGAGAATCGTTTGCAAGCTCAAGAATTGTTTCAATTTTCAGTCTGGACCATCATTTTGATGATGGCGGCTTTTTATGGAGGTACCTACCTGCTCTCCTTATTAATCAAAAAAGATAAGGAAAGCACTACCGGATTTATGGTGGCAGGTCACGGTGTTGGCTTTGGTATGGGTGCAGCGAGTATGACGGCGACCTGGATTTGGGCGGCCTCATTCTATGCAGCGGCAACCTCTGGCTATAAATATGGCCTTTCAGGACCGATTCATTATGGTTTCTGGGGTGCATTGATGATTTTATTCATCTATCCCTTTGGTATGCGCTTTCGCCAACTGGCCCCAAACGGCCACACTTTAGGTGAGCTCATCAAAGCGCGTCATGGATCATCAAGCCAATTAATCTTAGCAGTCTCCAATTTAATGGGTAGTTTAATTAGCTTGATGGTCAACTTCACTGCCGCCGGTGCCCTAGTTTCGGTGTTATCACCGTTATCTTTCCAAACGGGCGTGATGATTGCCGGTCTAGGTGTTTTAAGCTACACCTTGAGCTCAGGCTTTAGAGCTTCGGTATTTACCGACTTTGCTCAATTAGTGGCGTTAATGGCAATCGGTGTGGTAATTATTCCTGCCGTTTTATTTGCCATGGGCGGCCCTCAAGCCATGGTTGATGGCTTACCAAACTTGACCGCGCAGCAGCAGGATTTCTTCTCCTCTGAAGCCTTCTTCCAACAAGGTGCGCCTTATTTTGTGGCGGTACTGGCTTATGCTATTGGTAACCAGACTATTACTCAGCGTCTGTTTGCTATAGATAAAACCAAGATTAAATCGACATTTGTGACGGCAACGGTCGGCTATGCCGGTATTGTTATCGGCCTGGGTATGATTGGTCTAATGGCATTAACGGTGGGTATTGAGCCATTAAATGGTGATATGAATAATCTTATCCCGCAAATGGTGAGTACTTACCTACACCCTGTCTTTATTGCGCTGTTCTTTATTCTAGTCATTGGTTCATTGTCATCGACCGCTGACTCAGATTTATCTGCCTTATCGACTATTATGATGGCGGATGTGTATGCCAAAAACATCGCAAAAGGCAAAGCCGATCCTAAGAAAATGATGATTGTGGGCCGTGCTACTATGATTATCGCTACGGCAGCCGGTCTAATCTTTGCCAGCTTAAAGCTCGATATTTTAGTTATGCTGGTGTTTGTCGGTGCGTTATGGGGCGCGGTGGTATTTCCTGTTATCTCCAGCGTATTTTGGGATAGAGTTACTAACCTTGCGTTTACCGCTGCGGTTATCGTTGCGCTTATCTTCTTCTGTATCGCGCGTTTCGAGCTATTGCCTATCGAGGGTGGTGTTGCGCTGATGTTTGAAGTTTTTGCCAGTGTTGGCGCCGCTGTGGTTATTGGGTTAATGGTATTTGGCTTCTTAGGTCGCACCTTAGGCATGATTGCCGCCGCAATTACTCTAGCCTTGATGCTGTTCTTCGCGCTAGGCTTCTTACGCCAGTATATGGTGCTAACTGCCTCATTAACGGCTTATGGCGTGAGCACCATCGTATGTATCGCACTAAGCTTGTTAAACAATGAGCGTTTTGATTTTGACTTAATCAAGCAGCGTGTCGGTGATTATGACAAGACACCTGCACCAAAAGCCAACTCGTAACGCTTTATTAAATGTACTAAAGCCTATTAACTTAATAACTTAATAACTTAATAACTAAGGAGAGATGATGATGAGTACCTTTGCTTATGGTCTCTATATTCTCATTTGGCCGGCCATCACCTTGGCTGTGCTGGTGGTGATTTGTACTGCTACTTACCGTGATATCAAAAAAGCCAAAGATGAAAATCGTAATATCGTATAACGGGCTTTAACTCTATCAAAATATCGCCAATTTTTGTGGTTTAGCGATATTTAGCCGACCTAATCCGCAAGACAAGCGTATTGGGTCGGTTTTTTGTATGGTAAACTCGCCACAGTAGAATTATTTTAAAATTTATGTAGATAGTTCTTGTATTTTAATTTTTATTTGATATTATAGTTCACCTCAAATGGCTGGGTGGCAGAGTGGTTATGCAGCGGATTGCAAATCCGTGGACGCCGGTTCGATTCCGACCTCAGCCTCCAAATTTGATCTAAAACTTTTAATTAAGTTGAAGAAAAAAGTGTTGACGAATATTGATTTTATGATAATATACGCGCACTTACAGAGTTCACTACCAAGAGCTCAAGTATAAAAAGTTTTGCCCGGGTGGTGAAATTGGTAGACACAAGGGATTTAAAATCCCTCGATCGCAAGATCGTGCCGGTTCAAGTCCGGCTCCGGGTACCATATTTAAGTTATAACAAAAAAGGCTTCCAAGCAATTGGAAGCCTTTTTTGTTTTTGTGGATTTTTATTTGCTCCTACACTTTGACCACTTCTTGTTATTACTTACTTTATGAAATCTCGTAAAAAGTAACTTCGGGATCAAAATCATCGCCAATAATTTCAACGACAAAATATCTATTGGGATATTGCTTTATTAGATAATACTCCCCATTGTTTTCTATTAATGTAGCAATATTCATTAATGTTGTCTCCTGGCATCAAATCCGTATACCTAGGGCGAATATCTTAGATTAACACACCAAGTGTAACGCTACGTAATAGGTAAATATCTCGATATTTACGGCATTATTTTCCCTGTCTGACTGCGATTTATCTTATTTTTATCATCATTTTCAAAAATGAGGACACGCCCTAAAACAATTGAGGACACGCCCTAAAACAATTGCGATAAAAAAGAGCTGATATTTCAGCTCTTTTTTATCGCAATACGTTAATAATTGACTGACTATATTAGCAGAACGTATCTGTCGGTTTGGGCACTGATAGTCCAAACATCGGACGTAAGTACAATGCTAAGAAAGTACCTGCCAGTGCTAACACGCCCCAAATATACCCATGCAAACTAAAGGAGGCAATACCGCCAAAATATGCGCCAATATTACAACCAAACGCCAAGCGTGCGCCATAGCCCATTAATAAACCGCCAATCACAGAGGCTGCAAAGTTACCTGGAGTGATTTTGGTAAATTTAAATAAGCCACCAGCTGCTGAAGCAATAAAGGCACCTAGAATAATACCTAAATTTAATACAGTGGTTGAATCTGCAAAAATAGACGCTTGCAGAGCCGCTGCATTATTGCCCTGCCAATATCCCCAACTTGCCACATCGACACCCAATCCGCTGGCTATTTTAGAGCCCCAAAGCGCAAATGCTGAGGTGATACCCCAAGGCTGACCACGGGTCATTAAGGTTAAAGCATTTAATACCGCTAACACAATGGCAGCGGCAAATATTGGCCATGAACCGCGGAAAATTCTTTTCCAGCCTCTCTCGGTAGGTAGAGGCGCCATTTTAGGGGCATTCTTTCTCTTCTCGACCACCCAGCTCATCCAAGTAATAAGGCCAAATAAGACCAATGACACCGCCCAAGCACCGCCATAGCCAAATCCTGTCGAGGTGGCAAGTGAGTACGCGCCCAGTGAGGGCATTTCTTCTGTCCAAAATAGCAGATGATAGGCACCAATCGTTGCACCAATAATAAAAAACAGCAGAGTGATAAACATCACTGATCGGCCGCCGCCGACAGCATAAAGAGTGCCTGACGCACAGCCACCACCCAACTGCATACCGATACCAAACATAAATGAGCCAACCAGTAAGCTGACACCCACTGGTGAGACGTAACCTGCAACCGGCCCTCCAAAGAAGCTAATACCATACGCCAAAATAGGCGCAAATAAAGTCACCGCAATTGCCAACATCAGCATGTGTGAGCGCAGCGCTTGACCATTACCCACAGACGCAAAGCGTCTAAACGCTGAGGTAAACCCAAAACGTGCATGAAACAAGGTATAGCCAAACAGTAAGCCAATCACCAATAATATAGACTGAGCAATAGGCTGAGTGACCAGTAAATATACCAATAGCGCAAGCCCAACAAGGCTGGCGCCGCCGATTAAGCCTTTCTGCAGTGGATTCAAAGTCAGGTCGTCTACAACCTCTGGACCACGCGCATCATTGACCGGCTGAACTCTTGTAATCGCCATGAAACTGTCCTTTTTACAAGCCCTATGACCACAGGGCGTCAGGATGGATTAAATGTCTATCAATGGTAGGATAACCACTAAATTCAAGGGCAACCCCCTGATTATTTGGTATTAATTGACACTGTGCCCCAAGGGGGAAGCTTTGTTTAGCGCTGACATGCCCGAACGGTAGACCTAGATAGACAGGTAATCCGGTCAGTCGCTGCAACTGCTCGATAACTTCATTCATATTATATCGGGCATCATAGCTGTCCTCGCCTGTCCTACTAAAGGCGCCGAATACAATAGCTTGCTGGTTTTTGAATGCGCCGGCAAGATATAAGCTATAAAGCATACGCTCGACTTGATACGGCTGCTCGCCCACATCTTCTAAGAACACAATACCACCTTCTGGCTTGGGCATATAAGAACTGCCAGCCAGCGCTGCGACCACACTTAGATTTCCGCCCCATAAGATACCGGTTATTGGATTGACTTGAGCAGAATTACGTTGCTGCGGCAACTGTATAAGCAGATTGGGATTGCTAACTGCCTCAACAAAGCCTTGCGCACTGATTTTGTCCGGCTGCGTTTTACCAAATTCACTATAGAGCATCGGCGCTGCCAAACTACTCATGCCACCTTGGGCTAATAGCGCACATTGCACCGCAGTGACATCACTAAAGCCGGCCAATATCGTGCCTTTATCTTTCATTACTCGGCCAAGGTTTTGCCAATCTACATGCTCAAGCAGCCGAATAGCGCCATAACCACCACGTACCGCAAGTAACAGCTTAGGGGCCTCTATCGTCCCAGTAGCAATATTTTGTAAATCGCTGATACGCTGCTGATCAGTACCGCCGAAACGTAAATATTGACGTCTTGTGACCTTTGGGTTTTGAATATCAAATCCTGCACAAGTCAGCCTTTTTAATCCCAACACATTGCGTGCTTCATCGACGCCCGTATTGGAGCTTGAAAATATACGTGTCGGAATACTTGGCACCGCGCAATTTGCGAAGGTGTTTTTTATATCAGTATGATTATCATCAGCATAACGAGTCATATCTACCGCCGTATTAGAAGCTGAAGGATGGACTATTGACAAGGCTGTATTAGAGCCATGTGCCAAACTGGCACTGCCCAAACCAAGCGCGGTCAATGTCAAAAACCGTCTACGATTCATTGACCTACTTCTCATTGACTTGCCCTCTAACATTGATTTCATTGGATCGTTATTATGATTGGTTTGTATTAAATAGAGATTGTCACGCATGGTTACCTCTTTAGCAGCGTCTTTAGCGGCCCATTATAACGCCTTCGTTATAACTTGTATCATTTCTCAAACCCAAAACCTACTGTCGACTGCGTTATAATAACCAAAGCAAAAAATGCCAGTGTGACATCAATAATTTGCTATAAAAGCAGCGAACATTGTTATATCACAATCCAAATTTCCTTCAACGCTAGATGGCCTGTTAAAGCGGCATCTTGATGCGTTTATTTGTTGTATTTATTAGGATTTATTATGAGTTATACATTTAATCGTACCTTCCCTCACACACGCTTACGCCGCTTACGGCTGAACGACAACGTTCGCGCCATGATTCGTGAGGTTGAATTACTGCCCAAGCATTTTATCGCCCCAGTTTTTGTCTTAGAGGGTGAAAATCAGCGTGAAGCCGTTGCCAGTATGCCAGGCGTTGAACGCTTATCCATTGATTTATTGATAGAATACGCAAAAGAGCTATTGGCTGAAGGCGTGACCACAGTAGACATCTTCCCTGTGATTGATGCAAGCTTAAAAACCGAAGATGGTAGGGCTGCTTACGATCCAGACGGACTTGCCTGCCGAGCAGTGCGCGCATTGAAAAAAGAAGTGCCTGAGATGGTGGTTATGACCGACGTGGCGCTTGATCCTTACACCTCACACGGTCAAGACGGCCTGCTTGATGAGACCGGTTATGTGATCAATGACGAAACCGTTGATGTATTGGTCGAACAAGCCTTGGCTCACGCGCGCGCTGGTGCAGATATTATCTCGCCAAGTGACATGATGGATGGCCGTATCTTAGCCATTCGTGAAGCTTTTGAAGCAGAAGGCTTTGTGAACACCAGTATCATGGCCTACTCTGCAAAATATGCGTCTGCTTATTACGGTCCTTTTCGTGACGCAGTCGGTAGCGCTGGCAATTTAAAAGGCGGCCACAAAAAGCAATATCAGATGGACTTTGGTAACCGTGCAGAAGCGCTACACGAAGTGGCGATGGATATCAATGAAGGCGCAGATATGGTGATGATTAAGCCAGGTCAGCCTTATCTTGACCTAATCCGTGAAGTCAAAGATACCTTTGGTGTACCAACCTTTGCTTATCAAGTATCTGGTGAATATGCGATGCATATGGCGGCTATTCAAAACGGCTGGTTAACTGAGGCGGTTATTTTGGAGTCGCTGATCGGCTTTAGACGTGCCGGCGCTGATGGCATCTTGACTTACTTTGCGTTAGAAGCGGCTAAGCAGTTAAACGCGATGAAGTAATTCGCTGATGTTAAACAGCTGATATCAAACATAAAAAACCCCGTAAATTTACGGGGTTTTTTATTAACGTCTAATCGTCTATTCACTAACAGCCAATGATTAGCCTAGATTAGAAACGTTTTATGTAAGAGATACCATATACCCATGGGTTGATTTCTACTTTACCGATATCTTGACCATCTAATTCTACGTCTGGCTCAAGATCGATGTAACGTGCATCAACACGGATCGCTTCAGTTGGGTTCATTTTGAAGTCAACGCCAACGTGACCAGCAACGCCCCAGCTATCATCAATATCTAAGTCACTGCCACCATTGTAGATTTTCTCTTCAAAGAATGCAGTGTAGTTTGCACCCACGCCGATAAATGGTTTTACATTCTGATGGATGTTATCAAAGTGATACTGTAATGATAAAGTTGGTGGTAAATGCTGTGTTTTAGCTTTGATAACATTACCATTGCCATCTTTTAAGTCGATGTCATGATGGAATGGGATGGCCGCTAACAACTCAATACCGAAATTATCCATTGGAAAATATTCAGCAGTAATCGTTGGACGAACATCAGAATCTACATCGACATCTAATGCGCCATTTAACAAACTACCATTATTGCTTTTTGGATCTACGTATGCGGCACCGGCACCTAATGTCCAAGTACCTGCAGTTTCTGCCATAGCAGTCATGCTTAAACCCGCAGTTAGAGCAGCTACAAACAATGCTTGACGTTTAATCATAGTATCCTCAACTTAATTTAAAATAGTAAAAGCGCAATAAAGATTTCAATTAAAATCACGCTTATAGATTAACTACAAACAGTTAGTTTCTTTCTACTTTCTAACTGCTCTAGAGGTATTATATTAAATAACCTTATCTCTTGTAAGGTTTTTTTACAATAAATTGGAAACTAGGTAGTCGTTTTTGTTAATCGGATCGTAAAAGGCTCTGATTAACTTGTAGAGTGATTTTTTGACCGTTTGAATGCTGATTTTTCATTGTGCTAAATCAGTTGTGATTTCATCTTTACACCCTATAATAACCCCTCCCGATCGCGAAATCTGCATAACCTCGATATAAATACAAAAGGTGTACCATGAGCAAGCTAAATCCCAAACAACAAGAGGCCATGACCTATGTATCAGGCCCCCTCCTCGTTCTAGCGGGTGCAGGCTCAGGTAAAACCTCGGTGATTACACAAAAGATTGCCTATCTTATTGAGCAATGCAACATTCCCGCTGAACGCATTACCGCAGTGACCTTTACTAATAAAGCAGCTCGTGAAATGAAGGCGCGTGTTACTACTTTAATGCCAAAAGAGAAGACGCGCGGACTGACCGTATCGACCTTCCACCAATTTGGTTTGCAGTTTTTGCGTTATGAGCTATTGCACACGCCTTTAAAGGGTAACTTCTCTATCATGGATGCCGATGACAGCAAGCGTCTATTGATGGAGCTTATGATGCGTGACAACTTGTCAGGTGCTGAGAGTCGTGAGCTTGTAGGCAAAGCCATTAAGTTTATCTCTGATTGGAAAAACGATCTGATTGAGCCTGAAAAGGCGATGGAGACGCTTGACGATCCAGAAGATATGATTTTTGCCACGCTTTATGCGTTATATGAGCGTAATTTGCGCGCTTATAATGCGGTTGACTTTGATGACTTGATTGTGTTGCCAGCGAAAATATTGCGTGAAAATGCACAGCTGCGTGATAAATGGCAAAATCGTATTCGCTACTTATTGGTGGATGAATATCAAGATACCAATACCGCCCAGTATGAGCTGATTAAACTGATTGTCGGTCCGATGGGTAAATTCACCGTTGTGGGTGATGATGACCAATCAATTTATGCGTGGCGTGGCGCGCGTCCTGAAAACATGGCGCTACTAAAAGAAGATTTCCCTAAGCTTAAAGTAATTAAGCTTGAGCAAAATTATCGCTCTACCAACCGTATTCTAAATGCCGCAAACACGGTTATTATGAATAATGAGCATTTATTTGACAAAGCACTGTGGTCAGAAAAGGGGCAAGGTGAGAAAATCCGCATTATCAACTGCCGTAACGATGACGATGAAGCCGAACGCGTTGCCAAAGAGATTGTCACCCATAAACTGCGCTTTGGTAATGAGTGGGAACAGTATGCGGTGCTATATCGCAGTAACTTCCAAGCGCGTATGCTAGAGGCACAGTTGCGTCAACTACAAGTGCCTTATAAGTTATCTGGCGGTCAATCATTCTTCTCGCGTAGTGAAATTAAAGACGTCATGGCCTACCTGCGTCTTATCTTGAACCCAGAGGATGACAGCGCTTTCTTACGTATTGTGAATACGCCAAAACGGGGTTTGGGTCCAGCGACCTTAGAGAAGCTTGGCTTATTCTCACAAGAGCACAGTATCTCACTATTGGCAGCCTGTACTCATGGCGGCTTGGGTCACGTGCTACCTCGTAAAGCGTATAGCACCTTAAAAGAGTTCGGTGACTTTATCGAGCACTATACGCGTGAGCTTGATCAGCATCCAGACCCTGTACCACTGGTGCGCCAGATGATTGACGAGACCGGCTATATCGACTTTGTACGTAGTGACTCCAAGACTCCGCAACAAGAAAAGGGACGCTTGGATAACATCGAAGTGCTGTACACCAGTATTCAAGCCTTGATTAACCGTGCCGAAGACGACGATGACAAGACCATTGATGCGGTGATTCGCAAGCTGGTACTGCTTGATATGCTCGAGCAGCAGCAAGAAGAAGAGAACACCAATAAGGTGAATCTGATGACCTTGCACGCGGCCAAAGGTCTAGAGTTTGACTTCGTATATATCATGGGCCTTGAAGAAGAATTGCTACCTCACCGTAACTCCATTATTGGCGAGACCATTGAAGAAGAGCGGCGTCTGATGTACGTGGGTATTACTCGTGCCCGCCGCGAGCTTATCTTAACCTTAGCTGCTCAGCGCCGCGGTGGTGGTCAGATGCGCACCACGACTCAAAGCCGCTTTTTAGAAGAGTTGCCAGAAGAGCATTTAGACTGGCCAGCCAATGCCAAAAAGAAAAAAGCAGAGCGTGATCCTCAGGTGGTGGCCAATGAGTATATGGCCAATATTAAAGCGCTACTTAAGAAGAAATAGCCATACTCAATGCGGGAATCAATGACAAGATTATAAGCATAATTGAGAACCAACTTCGCTTACTTTATCTAATTATCTTGCTGACCCACGCGTGTAGAGCGTGTAGAGAATGCTCGGTCTCTGCACGCGACTATTTATTAGCTAAGACTCGTGGCTTGCGCTGTGGCTAATTCATCTCTTTTGTTAATTCTTTCTTAGTGTAATAGACAAATTCAGACTGACACACCCTTTAAAGCTATATATTATCTGTATTTGCAAGGATTGAAGGCCATGAATCAAAAAACTGCCCTTTTTGTGGTGAAAAACACCTCTGTACACGACAAAAAAAGCTGACTAAGGACAAGACATAATAGTAATTTTTCTCACGAACCACACTATGCCAAACCTTAATCAGCTCATAAATATATTATCGCAAAACCTAACCATGAACAAAGTAAGACTGACCTGTTTAGCCTTAATTATTCTAGCGATCATACAAGTACAAAGCAGTAACCTCAAACAAATAGTAAGAGGATTTATTAAAGGTAGGACAAACAGTAATTACAGACGGCTACAACGCTTCTTTGCACAAGTCGACATAGACCAAGACCAGACAGCCAAATTCATCTATCAACTCTTTGACTTAGACAAAGTCATCATCATTACGTCATCTATCTCATCATGAAACGTTTATGTTAGCCAGAGTCGTTCCCGTATATGGCGTTAAAGTTCGTCTATTTGCAAAGCGTGATACTGACAATGATTATGTCATTGTAGCGACCAATAATTTATAGCATACGGATGCTATGGCACTTTATGGTAGACGCTGGGAGATTGAAACCTTGTTTTCTTGTTTTAAAGGACGAGGGTTTAATCTTGAAGATACGCATCTTACACAGTTGGATCGAGTGAGTAAGTTAGTTGCGGTTTGTGCGTTAGCATTTTGTTGGTCATATCGTATTGGGATTAAGGCTGTACAGCAATATCCTAAAAGACGAAAGCTTAAGAAACATGGTCGACCCCAACAAAGTTTTTTTGCTATTGGTTTGGATGTTTTCATTGATGGTTTGCATGCGTATTTCTTTGCTGGTAATCGACGTGTTTTGAGATGTTGGCCAGTTATTTGTCTCCTAGTCCACGACCTTTAAGGCTTTGAGCGTTTTTATCGTGTACAAAGGTTAGACCTATAAAAGATTGGCGTACATCCACATAACGATACTATTTTCAGTCCTTCTCCTTAATAATTGTCTTAAAGCTTACCAATAATTTCCGTTACTATAAATGTTTTTATGGAAGATTAACTCTATCTTTTGATCTTTTATACTATTATTGCCGATAAAGTTAGAAATCTTTATTCACACTAATAAGCCATTGTAAATTATCTCTAGAATAAAACCCCTCCATATTACTATCAATATTTAAGTAACTGACATTTAGGTGTGGTACAAAGCCCTTATAGTTCAGCCTGTTATGCCAAACCTCACCCTGCACACGGTATTCATTATCTTTACGCACAAAGTCATAAACGATGTTACCTGGGGCATCAAACTCCCGCTTACTATAATTAACATTTAAGCGTGTGCGTAATCCATTGGCAAATCCATTGATACTACCTAACGATATGCCACGCCGTTTTGATGATTTTTCCGCATTAATGACACTATCATCACTCCAATTTAGTCCACCATATACAAGCCAAGTTGGCGCAATAGAATACATCAGCGTACCCGTAGCACTTAGCAAATGCCCATCATATTGTTTTGAAATCGCATCGCGCGCATAGTCTTTATTGCTATAGCCTATTGCTAAAGCGGTACTGAAATTGGCATTTAAACGTTGGCTACTGAAGATTTGCAGCCCTGTGATGGTATTATATTTGCTACCCTCTAACCAGTTTTGCTCAGCAAATGGCAATATAGTAATGCTACGGTTAATATCTTGATATTTATAACCTGCTTTTAGTCGAATACTTTGCTCGTTATAGTCTCGATTGTCCCAATAATGTATCCCGTCAGTAGACAACTCCATACTCATAAAATGATTGCCATTTATGTTGAGATCTCGGTTAGCCCCTATCCCATAACGTATACCATGGGCACTTTTAGGTAAGCTGTCATCTGTTTTCGTCCACTGTTTGCCATTCCAATCTATCACTTTTGCACTGGCAGCATTATTGACATTATCATTGGCTTCATAATGAAATGTCACATCAGGTTGCCAAGCTTGGCGTTTATCAATTTGCTGTAAATAGTACTCTGCTGTTTGCTGCATCTGCGAATTAAGATACGGTTTAGCAGTGGCTATTTCAGTTTTAGCTTGGTTATATTGTTTGTTTTCAAACAACATGACTCCTAAATCAAAGCGTGGATAATGTAAGCTGGCATCGGTATCGACAACTTTTTGATACTCAGCAATGGCTAAATGGTGTTGTCTTTGTGAGCGGTACCACGCCCCTTTTGCATAATGATATAACAGCGCATCATAATTGGGTTGTTCGATGTAGTCATCAAGCAGTGCTGCTAATGCTGACCAGTTGTGCGCTTTTATGGCCTCAGTGATGCTTGCCTCCAACTCACTGATTCTTGGAGCGTTACCCTCAAACGAACTTGTCATCTGTAGATTATCTTTGCTAGTTTGTATTTGTGTCGGCGGTGCAACTTGTGTAGGGCTGACTGTATTGGCTATTGTATCTAATGGCGAATGAAAAGATACAGGCTCTTTTATTTCAGTATCTTTGAGGAAGTTTGACTCAGACACAGCGGACTGGGCAAAAGTGCTTACCGCTACAGATAACATGCTGCCACATAATATAAAATGCCTTACGTAATAGTTGGTTATGAAGTAAAATCTAAACCCAGACATATATATTCAACCTGTTATGCAAGATAATATATTGATTGTTTCTCATAGTGTTACTCTATAGGGGCATCGTCAGACCTATAAGAGTAGCCAGATAGGTATCATAATTTGAGAAAGACTAGGACGTGTCTTGATTGACAATTTATTAGCTAAAAGTTGACACTTTAACAAAAAACCATCTGAGGGTTGCTGCCCCAGATGGTTTTTAATTAGGCATAGCTATGCGTTTGCAAAGGCTTTTAGCATTGATTATTTCTTAGTACCACTGAATACGACATCAATGTCATTACCTGTGTTTTTCATATCGACAAAGCCTGCAATTTCTTTAGCTTGATCACCAAAAAAGCCAAGCTGATAGCTACCTTTTTGATCATTTTGCACGGCGTCCCCAATAATACCAGAGCCTTGTATCTTTTGCCCATCCAAGGTACTGGTATGGTTAATATTTGTAATGCTGGCTTGTTTGAGTTGAATATTGCTTAAACGATCTGCTCCGGCAATCTCACCAGAACCTTTTTTCTGTTCAAAGTCAACATTATAGGACAAGCTGCCTATAGTGTAAGCAGGCGATTTGGATTGAGCGTCTGTTTGGTTTCGTGTCCACGCCACACCAGTATAATTGGCACTGCCCTTTGTGGGTAGTGTTTTACTCATTTCCCCTTTTAGCAACAAGTTATCGCATTCTGTTGTACAGGGAGTAAAATCCTCTATTTTTTGGTTATTTATAGTGTGTGACAATGGCTCAAGTACACCAACAATAGAATATTGTTGCTGGTAGAGATACGCTTTTCTATTAGCTTCTACCTTAGCGGTTTGCAATTTTCCATCTTTAGTGTGGTCAATATTAAATTTTTCCTGAATATTGGTAACTGTCACTGTAGGAGCTAACAAGGTATTGTTTGCTCCTACATCTTTTAGGTCAACTTTATCATTTGAACGATAAGTTTTATCGCCTATGCTGATTTGATAGTCTTTTAATTGTAGGTTATCTTTTACGCCTAATTCCGTTTTAGCAATGACTGCCACGTTAGAAGCTGCCTGTTGTTGTAAACCTTGGGTATCAAGGGGCTTTGATACCAATGGTGTTTCTGTTAGGCTTTCAACAAAGCGGTTTGTGCCGCCGCTGCTACTACAAGCACTCAGTATTGCCACGATTGATATTAGGGGTAATGTTAATAAAAGTTTTTTATGCATTTAGTATCTCCTGAAAAAACAAACTATTAAATTAATATTAAATATGAGTAATGCAATTTAAATTAATAGCGCATATTTACTTTGTCTATTCCTAAGTTAAATTCTATATTAATTCTAAATTTTATTTAACAGTGTTCTTTACCTTTCTAATCTAGTGATAAGCTATTGTTATATTATAACCTTATTATATATCAGGTATTTAAGTTTAACAATATTGTAATAAATTTAGATGATTAAGAAGGTCAAAAGTTATAGAGTTTAACGCTGTACACGATAAAAACGCTCAAAGCCTTAAAGGTCGTGGACTAGGAGACAAATAACTGGCCAACATCTCAAAACACGTCGATTACCAGCAAAGAAATACGCATGCAAACCATCAATGAAAACATCCAAACCAATAGCAAAAAAACTTTGTTGGGGTCGACCATGTTTCTTAAGCTTTCGTCTTTTAGGATATTGCTGTACAGCCTTAATCCCAATACGATATGACCAACAAAATGCTAACGCACAAACCGCAACTAACTTACTCACTCGATCCAACTGTGTAAGATGCGTATCTTCAAGATTAAACCCTCGTCCTTTAAAACAAGAAAACAAGGTTTCAATCTCCCAGCGTCTACCATAAAGTGCCATAGCATCCGTATGCTATAAATTATTGGTCGCTACAATGACATAATCATTGTCAGTATCACGCTTTGCAAATAGACGAACTTTAACGCCATATACGGGAACGACTCTGGCTAACATAAACGTTTCATGATGAGATAGATGACGTAATGATGATGACTTTGTCTAAGTCAAAGAGTTGATAGATGAATTTGGCTGTCTGGTCTTGGTCTATGTCGACTTGTGCAAAGAAGCGTTGTAGCCGTCTGTAATTACTGTTTGTCCTACCTTTAATAAATCCTCTTACTATTTGTTTGAGGTTACTGCTTTGTACTTGTATGATCGCTAGAATAATTAAGGCTAAACAGGTCAGTCTTACTTTGTTCATGGTTAGGTTTTGCGATAATATATTTATGAGCTGATTAAGGTTTGGCATAGTGTGGTTCGTGAGAAAAATTACTATTATGTCTTGTCCTTAGTCAGCTTTTTTTGTCGTGTACAGAGAAAAAAACACTAAAAAGAATAGTTATAAATCAGGGAAACAGCAGTGCAAACGCCTTGTTTGTAATCGACAGTTTTTAGGTGGCAAAAGGCTCAACAATACAACTTTGTAGCAAGAATATACTCAAGGTAAACAGACCTATAAACAGCTTGCTAATAAGTATGGCTGTAGCATAAAGACCATACAAAGGCGACTAGATACTATTGAGATAAAGCTACTTAATAAGCTACCTACTCGTGCAAACATAGTGATGGACACGAGCTACTTTGGTAGAACGTTTGTTAATGGTATTTATTGACTATACAAGCAAAGCTGTATTGGTTATTCACTTATAGAGAATTAGATGACCTAAACATTCCAAATACAATCAATTCTTTAGAAGGTTTGTTTAGTGCGTCAAAACGACAATTAAGTTATCATAATGGGCTTAATAAACAACGTAAGCTTAAGCTTATTAAGAACTTTTTAATGACATACTCTGCGCGGTAGCCTGAATTTTGTCCATTACACCTAATTCTTATAGTTTTCGTACTTTTTAAGACCCTTTAATGATGCACAATTCTCAAGCAGTCCGTGATTTCTACGATGAGGCTAACACTATTTTCGTATATGGGTGTCAATTACAAAACGAACTATGGTTAGCGTCTAGAAATGGCAAATATGGTTATGTTAATCAACATTATGACATCATTATTGACTTTAACTATGAGGATGCTGCCCCATTCTCTGAAGGATTAGCTGCGGTTTCGGTTAATAATCAATATGGATATATTGATAAGCATGGCAATGAGGTTATTGCTTTTAAGTTTGACTATGCCGAGTCGTTTAAAGACGGCCAAGCTTTAGTCTTCGACAATTTTCGTTATTACTTTATCAACGTCAGCGGCGCTGTCGTTTCGACATATAAGCTGCAAAGTTATGTTGAATTTATAGACAGCTTAGCAATTTTTGAGAAAAATGAGAAGTACGGCCTGATAAACCAATCTGGAGATATCGTTATTGATGCTAAATATGATGGTATCACCAGCTTCGCAGAAGGGCTGATTGGTGTCCAAACCATTAAGTACAACAAAGATGATGTTGATATTCTATATGGCTATATCAGTCTTGACGGTGAAACTGTCATACCCCTTGAATATGAAAATGGCTATGCGTTCTCACAGGGACTCGCTCCTGTTAAAAAGCAGGGTAAGTTTGGCTTTATAAATCGCAAAAACGAGGTCGTCATCCCTTTCAAATTCGATCACGCTAATGCCTTTTCTGATGGCAATCTGGCTCGTGTTAAGATCGGTGATCAGTGGGGCTTTATAGATTTAAATGGCGAATTAGCCTTCCCTCTTTATGATAATGTAAGCCTGTTTCGTCATGGTCTAAGCTCCGTGAGAAAACAGGGTAAATCCGGTGTCATCAATACCGCAGGTGACACTGTCATAGCTTTTGAATTTGATATAGCCTATTTTGACTTTATTGATGGATTAGCTAGAGTCAACAAAAAGGGTAAATGGGGAGTCATCGATACGCAAGGCAACACCATCATTCCCATAGAGTATGATGAGATTGACTATTTCAGTGAGGGGTTAATTGCCGCCAATAAAAACGGAAACTGGGGCTATTTAGACCATCAGGGTAACGTGGTTATTGCCTTTGACTACCAAAGTGCTGCTGCTTTTGTTGCCGGTTTGGCACCGGTTCAGCTCAATGACAAATATGGATTTATTAATCGCAAAGGCGAGCGGTTTATTGCGTTTGTATATGACATGGCCTACTGCTTTGAAAATGGGTTGGCAGCCGTTGAGCAAGAGGGTATTTTAGGTTTTATTAACACATCTGGAAAGCTAGTCATCCCTTATCGGTTTTATTTGGTGGGTCACCAATCCTATGGATTAATTCAGGTTAAAACCTTGGATGATGACTGGATAAAGCTCAATTTTCAAGGTCATACAATGACCACTATAAAGACGCAAGCTTTTTGTTCAATCCACTCATTACTGGGTTTAAAAATTTATTAATACTCGCTGTTAATAGCCAATAAAACTTAACGCCTTGTCGCTTAATATTGTAAAATAACCCTAAAATGGCAGGAGTCACTCCTGTCATTTTTGTTTCTACTATTAATCATCCAATCTACTACCACGAATCATCCAATCTACCACCACAATCAATTCAATTAGGGGCGCGTATGTCGAGTAATACTGAGCACACATCCAAGCAAGATATTCCCCCTGAAGGTTACGACCGCGCCGAAGATAAGCTGATTTATTTGCAGACCTTGGTCTCTGATAATGACTTGACGCTTATGGCTTATTTTTTGGAGGAGCAGTCTGAATATGAGATTGCTAACCTACTAGAATCTTTCCCAAGCGATGACCGTAAGCTCATTTGGCAACAAGTCCCGATAGAGATTAAAGGGGAAGTACTGGCCGAGGTTGAGGATGATATCCGTCCGTCATTGATGGAAAATATGCAAGCCGGCGAGATTGAAACCCTTGCCGAGGACTTGGATGCGCAAGACATTGCTGAGATTCTAGACACCGTTGATGACAAGGTGCGCTCTGAGGTGATGTCGAATCTTGATGATGACATTCGACTACAGGTCAGTCAGCTAAATACCTATGAAGAGTATGAGGTCGGTGACTATATGGACCCCGACACCATTCAGATTCAAGGCAATATTACCCTAGAACAAGTTCAAAACTGGCTGCGTCAAGACGAAGATCTGCTTGATGACCAGTCCCAAGAGCTAATTGTGGTCGACAGCAGTCATCAGCTGTTAGGTCTGTTAAGCTTGGTGGACTTGATTAAATATCCGCAGCACTCCTTGGTTGAGCAGTGGATTGACCCCGCGGTGACCATTAATGATCGGATGGATATTCAAGATGCTGCTGCGGTATTTCGCTCATCAGATATCCGTTACGCCCCTGTCGTCAATAGCTTCGGCGAGCTTGTCGGTCAGCTCAACGCTGAAGATATTATGGAAATTATCCAAGATGACGTCGACAGCACTATGAAGCACTTAGCTGGTGTGAGTGATGAAGAAGAACTGTTCGCGCCCATCTTGCGTAGTGCCAAAAGCCGTAGCGTGTGGCTCGGTATTAACTTATTAACAGCCCTACTCGCCGCTTCGGTAATTGGTCAGTTTGAAGAAGTATTGGCGCATGTGGTAGCGTTGGCAGTACTGATGCCAGTGGTTGCCAGTATGGGCGGTATCGCTGGGAGCCAGACTTTGACCGTAGTAATCCGCGGTTTAGCGATGGGTCAAATTGGTGGTTCTAACCGAATCTGGCTATTGAACAAAGAGCTTTGGGTCGGTGCATTAAATGGCATCATCTGGGCGATTATCATGGCTGTAATTGCTCAGTTCTGGTTTCACACGCCGATGATTAGCCTAGTTATTGGTCTTGCGATTGCTATTAATATGACCGCTGCCAATGTGGCCGGTATTAGTATTCCATTAATGTTAAAGCGTATGGATATCGACCCTGCCCTATCGGCCTCAGTGATTTTGACCACAGTGACTGATATTGTCGGCTTCATGTCATTCTTAGGCCTAGCAAGTTTGCTTATCTTATAATCTAGCCTCTACACTTATATTATAAAACCAAAGTATTATAAAACCAAAGGATAGTCATGAATTCTGTACAAGTAAAAATCTTAAACCCCAAAATCGGTAACGACTCAAACTTTCCACTACCGACTCGTGCCACTGACGGCTCAGCCGGTATTGATTTGCGAGCGTGCATTGATGAGCCGGTCACAATTAAAGCCGGTGAAACTCAGCTAATTGGCACTGGCTTGGCCATTTATATCGCTGATCCGAACTATGCCGGTATCATCCTACCCCGCTCAGGCTTGGGCCATAAGCATGGCATCGTGCTAGGCAACTTGGTTGGTCTGATTGATGCCGACTATCAAGGCGAGCTGATGGTGAGTGTTTGGAACCGTAGCGACAGCGACTTTGTGCTAAATCCAGCGGAGCGTATGGCGCAATATATGGTGGTGCCGGTGGTGCGTCCTGAGTTTGAGATTGTCACCGAGTTTGATGAGCAAAGCGCACGTGGTGCGGGCGGTTTTGGTCATTCGGGGCGTCATTAACTATTAGTTGATGTAGATATTAAGCTGAGCGAACATCTATTGATCAATATTATTATACATATCATCGATTCATGTGAGCACCCTGTTTCAGTAAAGGAATCAGTTGGTACGATGACCATTATTTAAGCGCTGTCTCTGTTAATATTATCGAGGTAGCATTATTATATTTGCTATAAAAACAGATAATGGTATACAGTACTATGCACATTTTAAGCATCCATGTTTAAATATCCTGTATAGTTTTATTAGATTTATTGTTGGAGCTTTAACGTGCCCACTCACCCCTTTGCAAAGCAGCGTGTCTTATTTAAAGCGTATGATATCCGTGGTGACAGTCAATTATTCACGTCCGATTTCATTGATGCATTAAGCCATGCATTTGTCCAAAATTTAGTGGATGCAGTCGCGGCTAACACCGTTGTCATCGGCTATGACATGCGTCATCACAGCGAAGCCATCGCTGAGCAGCTCGCCCTTTGCTGCCGTCAGCGCGGTATTGAGGTCATTTGGTTGGGGTTAGTGACCACGCCCATCATGGCGTATTGGGCTAATCAATACCAAGGGCATGGCGTGATTGCCACTGCCAGTCATTCTGAGAGCTACATCTGCGGTATTAAATGGCTCATCTCTGGAGAGTCTCCGAGCAGCGAGGATATTTTAGCTGTCTATGAAAAGTTAGAAGCATATCACTCACTAAATCCAGATAACTCATTAACCCCTGACCAGTCAGGAACTAAAGAAGCACCGCAACAAGTTCTGCCTTATCAACATATCAAACGCGCTTATAGCAGTAGTGCCTTTGATGCCTTAGGCAAATTGCGTCAATATCAAAACTTGCCCGCCCTTTTGGCTAATGCTATTGATACCAATATTGAAAGGGGTGTAACCTCAGACTCTAATACAGTCAAACCATTAAAAATCGTGATTGATTGCTTAAACGGAGCAACCGGTTTATACGCTCAGACTCTGTTTGTACAACATACCTCGCTACTCTCTGATGTGATTGTGCTTAATAAAGCCCCCGATGGTAATTTCCCCAAAGGCAATCCGGACCCTATGGAAGCTGGCCGTTTAACCGAACTTAGTGCAGCAGTCATCAAATACAATGCTGATATCGGCCTTGCATTTGATGGCGATGGCGACCGGCTTATGGTGATTGATAATCTGGGCAATTCAATTGCACCCGATCATCTGCTCTATTTGTTGGCGCGCGTCTGTATTGAGGACTACCGCTCTGTATCATCTCAGTCATCTCAAACCGATGGTAATAACGACTCGAATGAAAATCTAACAGTTATCTTTGATGTAAAATGTACCCACCATTTGCCAAGACTGATATCGGAGATGGGCGCACAGCCGCAAATGAGCAAAACGGGTAGCAGCTTTTTGCGCCGTACGCTACAAGCCAATCGTGATAAACCGCAAAACACAACGTTGTTTGCCGGTGAATTATCGGGACACTTTTTATTCAATGACGGTTATTTCTTATTACACGACGATGCCATGTATGCAGCGCTACGTTTGATTAATTGGCTACAGTATCAACAATATTTAGAGAAAGAATCCAATCTGGCGCAGATTATTGACAGTTTACCGAAGATGGTCAGCACGCCCGATGTCTACTTGCCGCTGACGGCGTTTGATAATAATAATGATCCTGATGAGCGCCCTATTTTAAATAAACTACGCAAACTGTGCTCTATTTTGCAAAGCAATCGCACTGAACTGCCAAATGACACGCGTCTTACCTGTATCGATGGTCTGCGCTTGGATTTTGCCCATGGTTTTGGAATAATAAGACCATCGAATACCAGTAACAGCTTAACGGTACGCTTTGTTGGCGACTCCTTGTCTGATCTTAAAGGCGTACAAAGATACTTTGTCAAACTGTGCCGATTTATTAATAATGATTTGGCAAATCAAGTGGCCAATATTAGCGTTCAAGCGCAGCACCCTTAACCTTACCTAATGTTGAATCTGGTACTATTTTACTTATAACAAAGACGAGCCGACTATGTCCCTAAATCTTGCCGAAGCCCAAACCACTGCTGAAGTATTAACCACTGCTCTACCTTATATTCAGCGCTATGAAGACAAAATTATTGTGGTTAAATATGGCGGCAATGCCATGACCGACCCAATGTTAGAGAGCTCTTTTGCACGTGACATCGTGCTTTTAAAAACGGTTGGCTTGCATCCGGTTGTTGTGCACGGTGGTGGCCCGCAAGTGGACAACCTACTCAAAGAATTAGGACGACAATCTAATCGTATCGATGGTATGCGTGTGACTGATAAAGCGACCATGGATGTGGTCGAAATGGTATTGGGTGGCAGTGTTAACAAATCGATTGTAAGTCTAATAAACAAACACGGCGGGCGCGCTATTGGCTTAACCGGTAAAGACGCCAACTTAATCCGTGCCAAAAAGCTGTTAATGAGCAAAACAGACAGCGATGGCGTCATTAGTGAAATCGATTTAGGCTTTGTGGGTGAAGTGGTCAGCGTTAATAAAGATGTGATTATGATGCTAATCGCTTCGAACTTTATCCCTGTTATCGCGCCTATCGGTGTCGATAAAGAAGGCAATAGCTATAATATCAATGCTGATTTAGTCGCCGGTAAAGTCGCTGAATTCTTGCAAGCCGAGAAGCTGATGCTATTGACCAACATCAAAGGTGTGCTCGATAAGAGTGGTCAGGTGGTCACAGGACTGACCCCTAAAAAGGTCGATAATTTAATCGCTGACGGTACTATCTCAGGTGGTATGATTCCTAAGATTCAATGTGCTCTAGATGCCGTACGTAGTGGCGTGAAAAGCGCGGTTATCGTTGATGGCCGTGTACCTAATGCTACTTTACTTGAAATCTTTACCAATGAAGGTGTGGGTACCTTAATTAGCCGTGATTTAGAAGCAGCGTTAAGCTAATCATATTTTATATTGCTCAAGAATACTGATTAAGATAGCAACTTATCTAGGGCGTGTCCTAATCTATTGACCATAAAAAAGACGCTCAAATAAGCGTCTTTTTTATGGTCAATTTGAACGTAGGGCGCAGTTTGAGTCCACTAACATCAAACAATCGCTAGTTAAACGCCTCATCAAATGCTGCTTCATCAAATCCGCATAACAAGACACCATCTTTAGCCGCCTCAACAATCGGGCGTTTAATCATACTGGTATTGTCAACCAATAAATCAATGGCACTATCGACACTGTCATCAGCAGCGGCTTTTTGCTCGTCGGTTAGCTTACGCCATGTTGTACCCCGTTTGTTGAGCACTTTATCAAAACCCAGCTCATCTACCCAACGCTGTACTGTGGCTTTATCGATACCTTGTTTCTTGTAATCATGGAACTCGTAGTCGACCCCTAGATCATCAAGTTTATTAAACGCCTTTTTCATGGTGCTACAGGCTTTGATGCCATAGATTGTAATTGTCATAAGTTAAGCTAATTGAAACTAATTAATTGATAAATTTGATGTAAAAAAGGCAGTTATAGTTAAACTATAACTGCCTTTTTATTTAACTTATCCTACTAAAAACAAAATAGGACAGTTTTACGCTTTAACATAACAATTGATTACTATTTATTGCTTTTCAGCACCAAAAGTACCTTGGAAAGTAGTTCCAGTACCTGGAACATCACCTTTTCCGCCAATTTCTAAAGCCTGTTGATAAATGCCACCTATATATTTCGCATCTTCACCATAAAAACCGCCTGCTGTATCAATATTATTAGCATCACCAGCAAAGGCATTGCCATCAATATTTGCCTCAATAGCAATTTTTCCACTAGGGTTATATTTAAAATCACCCTCAAATGATAACTCGCCTTTTAAACTATTACTAATAAAATCAACATCAAATACGGAGGTGCCATTAGTCACTGGTCCACTGCGTGTACCATCACCTAGGTGTAGGTTTTCCATATATGTAGCAATACCTGTATACTTTATCGTTCCATCATTAACACCTGTATCTAAGTTATACTGTGCTAAATTTTTCATATACGACATATCATCGATATTGGTCCCATTACCTTGAGCAAATACATTAGAGAATCTTGCCTGTTTTCCAACAAAGAAGCCACCATCCGGATCACCATAAACATGTCCAATCTGCATCTCAGAATCAAAGTCTTTGTACACTGATGAATAAGCTAACGTTAAGCCGATAGGACCTTGTACTGTTACACTGCCTTTATGCTCTTTAAAACTATTCCCATAATCAGTATCATTTTCTCCTTTGATAGCAATATCCACTGCCTCACCGATACTTTCAGGGTTTATCATATCGACACGTGCAAGAAAACTATCATAGCTAGTAAAGTTATCTCCTTGTTTATTGTCAATAGCAAGCGCAACATCACCAAACTGACCACCTAGCTTTATACTTTCATTCCAGTCTGACTTATCATTTCTAATTTGAACATAGCCAATAGCATTATCTGTAAATGAGCCTTTTGAGCTACTTAATGTATTACTTTGAAATCCGCTTAATTCAGAATCGGCTGCAACCACGACATTAACTGGTTGTACTGGCTCTGGTATTGGCAAGTCTTCCGATGCTGGACCTTCTTGCTTTGATGCACCATAACTACCTACGATATCGTTACCTTTATAAGTGCCACCTAAATGTTCAGCAGAGTCACCAAAGAAACTTCCAGCTGTCTCAAAGCCTCTGTTATTTCTAGCGGTTCCTATAAATTGGTTACCCTCTATCGTTGCTGATAAGTTTATTTTTTTGTCCTCTGCAAAATCTAAGCTACCCTTTATTTCCTTTGTAACAAAGTCTGTTACAAATGTTGACTTACCCAGTTCAATATTATCTGCTTGACTCATATTACGATACGTAGCGTCACCCACATATAAAACCCTGCCTTCACTTGGCATGTTTTCTAATACTGTCGCGTTTCCGACAACAAACGCACCTTCCAAAGGAATCATCATTGAATCGAAGGAGGCGTTTCCTGCAATCTGACTAATCGTCATTTGATTATCATAGTCTTTATATACAGATTGATAAGTTACTGGCAGTACACCTAACCCTGTTTTAATACTGGTTTCATTACTGGCTGCGTTAAACCCTCTATCTATTTCTGTACCAGTGTTGAGTTTAATGTCTAACTCTGGTAATAACCCATTAGAGATTATATCTGTCCGTGCAACTACTTTCTCATTATCAATATCAAAATCTCGAGTAGTTGTTCCAAACTTTTTGTTTAATAAGTCAACAGTTACTTGTAGTGTTTGTATACCTGATTTAGTATTTTCGGGTTCATCAGGTACTTCTGGGTCTACTGGATCAACATCTACCGTTTCTACTTGCATCGCACCGTATGTACCTTGAAAGGTAGTTCCTGTACCAGGCACATCTCCATTACCACCATCGGTCAATGCTTGCTGATAGACGCCACCTATATATTTTGCATCTTCACCATAAAACCCACCCGCTGTATCAATATTATTGGCTTTACCAGAAAATTGGTTACCATCTATAACCGCTTCAATATTAACCCTACCTTCTGCGTTGTAAGCTAACTTTTGATCAAAGGACAACTCACCTTTAACGGAATTACCCACAAAATCAACATCAAATTTAGAAACACCGTCAACGATAGGTCCGGTATGAGTCTTATCGCCTTGATGAATGTTTTCTAAATACGTGGCAACACCTTCATAACTCACCTTGCCATCATTAGTACCACTTTCAATATGATATTGAGCTAAATCCTTCATATACTGTATGTCTTCTAGACTCGTTGCATTTCCTTGAGCAAATACAGTTGAAAGTCTAGCATCTTTACCTACCCAGAAACCACCATCGGGCTCTCCATAAACATGGCCCAATTGCATTTGTCCATCAAAGTCTTTATAGATAGTAGAATAGTCCATAGTCATTGAGGTATTCCCTTCAACATCAGTACTATCTTTATGAAGTTTAAATCCATTTTCATAAATTGCATCATCATCCGCTTTAATATTTATGACAATTTTTTCTTTTATTTTTTTAGGATTTGCCATATCAGAGCGCATTATAAAGCTATCGTAACTTGTGAAGTTATCTCCTTCTCGGTTATCTACCGTTAGTAGTTGTCCATCTTGCTCTAATGTTTCTGTCCAATCTGATTTGTCATCACGTATTTCTGTATAGTCGATTTTAGCATTTACAATGTATCCTGCAGAATTACTCACTGTGTTACTTTGGAAACCAGTCAACTCTCCTTGAGCAGGTGTATCAGGATTATTAGGTCGGGCTATCTTTTTAGCACCATAGGTTCCTGTAAAATGCTTATTATCATCTGAATTAGCATAAACACCGCCTAGATATTCTGCGCCTGTACCATAAAATCCACCCGATGTTTCAAGACCATCACCACTGCCTTCGAATTTATTTCCAGTTATTGAGGCTTTAATCGCTATATTATTACCTTCTGGCATATATTGGTAATCACCTTCGTCAAACTTTAGCATGCCACTAACTGACCTATCGACAAAATCAACATCGAAATCAGAGCTACCACTAACTATGCTAGAGTCCTTCTCTTTATAAGTTGCAATACCTTTATAATTTAACTTACCTTCATCTCTTACAGATAACTCATTAAAATCATCTAAGTTAGTTGCTTTGCCTTGTGCATATACAGTAGAAAGTGCTCGGTTAAAGAAAATACTAGTCTTAATATTGCCATCAATATGACCTATCTGCATGACATCATCAAAGTTTTTATAGATTGAATCATAATCTAAGCTACGGTTATATAAAGTTATTACTCCATCATAACCTTTAAAACTTAGGCTATCAGAGTGCTGTTTAAGACCTGTGGCTACATCACCATACTCTGTATCATTTTCACCGCGTATTTTAATATCTAATGGAGCCAATGAGGATTTATCACTGACTTCGTTGACATTAACTCTTAAAGTATCAAAATTCTCTGGCGTACTATTAAATACTCCAGAAGTATTTCCAACAGCTACAATTTGTGAACCAGATATGACAGAATCCGGAGAAACATAATTGCCTGATCTGCTCTCTGCTAGTGCTGATAACGCTTCGTTTTTAGCTTGTTCTGCTGCTTTTAAGGCGTCATTGGCTGCGGTCACTTCTGCTTTGGCTTGCTCTACTTGTGCTTGAGCGTCAGCTTTTGCAGCTCCAATGGCTTGTTGTGCGGCAACTTGTGCTTTCGCTAGGGTGTCTTCAGCAGCTGCTTTGGCATCTTGTGCGGCGGCAGCGGCTGTTTGAGCCGCTTGTTTGGCTTCTTCTGCCTTTTGTAAGGCTTGGGTAAGCTTGCTATTGTCGTTGCCCGCTTGTTCTGCTTGTAACTTCG
Source organism: Psychrobacter sp. CX14 (assembly GCF_057396205.2). Classification (NCBI taxonomy): domain Bacteria; kingdom Pseudomonadati; phylum Pseudomonadota; class Gammaproteobacteria; order Moraxellales; family Moraxellaceae; genus Psychrobacter; species Psychrobacter sp. CX14. The sequence goes on from NZ_CM183187.1 coordinate 2,572,819, forward strand.
CTGCTTCGGCCTCAGCTTTGGCTTGTTCAGCTTCTTGTTTTGCTGCCTTTGCTACTGCTTGTGCAGCTGCCGCTTGTTGCTTGGCGGTGTCGACTGCTTTTTGAGCATCGCTTATTTGGGCTTGTGCTTGCTCAATAGCAGTGTCTTTGGCGCTCTCTGCTAGGGCTTTTGCTGATAATGCTTCGTTTTTAGCTTGTTCTGCTGCTTTTAAGGCGTCATTGGCTGCGGTCACTTCTGCTTTGGCTTGCTCTACTTGTGCTTGAGCGTCAGCTTTTGCAGCTCCAATGGCTTGTTGTGCGGCAACTTGTGCTTTCGCTAGGGTGTCTTCAGCAGCTGCTTTGGCATCTTGGGCGGCGGCAGCGGCTGTTTGAGCCGCTTGTTTGGCTTCTTCTGCCTTTTGTAAGGCTTGGGTAAGCTTGCTATTGTCGTTGCCCGCTTGTTCTGCTTGTAACTTCGCTGCTTCGGCCTCAGCTTTGGCTTGTTCAGCTTCTTGTTTTGCTGCCTTTGCTACTGCTTGTGCAGCTGCCGCTTGTTGCTTGGCGGTGTCGACTGCTTTTTGAGCATCGCTTATTTGGGCTTGTGCTTGCTCAATAGCAGTGTCTTTGGCGCTCTCTGCTAGGGCTTTTGCTGATAATGCTTCGTTTTTAGCTTGTTCTGCTGCTTTTAAGGCGTCATTGGCTGCGGTCACTTCTGCTTTGGCTTGCTCTACTTGTGCTTGAGCGTCAGCTTTTGCAGCTCCAATGGCTTGTTGTGCGGCAACTTGTGCTTTCGCTAGGGTGTCTTCAGCAGCTGCTTTGGCATCTTGTGCGGCGGCAGCGGCTGTTTGAGCCGCTTGTTTGGCTTCTTCTGCCTTTTGTAAGGCTTGGGTAAGCTTGCTATTGTCGTTGCCCGCTTGTTCTGCTTGTAACTTCGCTGCTTCGGCCTCAGCTTTGGCTTGTTCAGCTTCTTGTTTTGCTGCCTTTGCTACTGCTTGTGCAGCTGCCGCTTGTTGCTTGGCGGTGTCGACTGCTTTTTGAGCATCGCTTATTTGGGCTTGTGCTTGCTCAATAGCAGTGTCTTTGGCGCTCTCTGCTAGGGCTTTTGCTGATAATGCTTCGTTTTTAGCTTGTTCTGCTGCTTTTAAGGCGTCATTGGCTGCGGTCACTTCTGCTTTGGCTTGCTCTACTTGTGCTTGAGCGTCAGCTTTTGCAGCTCCAATGGCTTGTTGTGCGGCAACTTGTGCTTTCGCTAGGGTGTCTTCAGCAGCTGCTTTGGCATCTTGTGCGGCGGCAGCGGCTGTTTGAGCCGCTTGTTTGGCTTCTTCTGCCTTTTGTAAGGCTTGGGTAAGCTTGCTATTGTCGTTGCCCGCTTGTTCTGCTTGTAACTTCGCTGCTTCGGCCTCAGCTTTGGCTTGTTCAGCTTCTTGTTTTGCTGCCTTTGCTACTGCTTGTGCAGCTGCCGCTTGTTGCTTGGCGGTGTCGACTGCTTTTTGAGCATCGCTTATTTGGGCTTGTGCTTGCTCAATAGCAGTGTCTTTGGCGCTCTCTGCTAGGGCTTTTGCTGATAATGCTTCGTTTTTAGCTTGTTCTGCTGCTTTTAAGGCGTCATTGGCTGCGGTCACTTCTGCTTTGGCTTGCTCTACTTGTGCTTGAGCGTCAGCTTTTGCAGCTCCAATGGCTTGTTGTGCGGCAACTTGTGCTTTCGCTAGGGTGTCTTCAGCAGCTGCTTTGGCATCTTGGGCGGCGGCAGCGGCTGTTTGAGCCGCTTGTTTGGCTTCTTCTGCCTTTTGTAAGGCTTGGGTAAGCTTGCTATTGTCGTTGCCCGCTTGTTCTGCTTGTAACTTCGCTGCTTCGGCCTCAGCTTTGGCTTGTTCAGCTTCTTGTTTTGCTGCCTTTGCTACTGCTTGTGCAGCTGCCGCTTGTTGCTTGGCGGTGTCGACTGCTTTTTGAGCATCGCTTATTTGGGCTTGTGCTTGCTCAATAGCAGTGTCTTTGGCGCTCTCTGCTAGGGCTTTTGCTGATAATGCTTCGTTTTTAGCTTGTTCTGCTGCTTTTAAGGCGTCATTGGCTGCGGTCACTTCTGCTTTGGCTTGCTCTACTTGTGCTTGAGCGTCAGCTTTTGCAGCTCCAATGGCTTGTTGTGCGGCAACTTGTGCTTTCGCTAGGGTGTCTTCAGCAGCTGCTTTGGCATCTTGTGCGGCGGCAGCGGCTGTTTGAGCCGCTTGTTTGGCTTCTTCTGCCTTTTGTAAGGCTTGGGTAAGCTTGCTATTGTCGTTGCCCGCTTGTTCTGCTTGTAACTTCGCTGCTTCGGCCTCAGCTTTGGCTTGTTCAGCTTCTTGTTTTGCTGCCTTTGCTACTGCTTGTGCAGCTGCCGCTTGTTGCTTGGCGGTGTCGACTGCTTTTTGAGCATCGCTTATTTGGGCTTCTGTTGAGGAATCAGTACTATCAATAATATCTTTGGAATTAGTATAATAGTCTCCTGTTCCACTACCACTACCACAAGATGCAAGAATTACAGAGGTTAATAAGACTACACTCGGTTTCAAATTGCTGATGACTTTTTTCGTTGTAGCTTCTATCAAAACTGACTGTCCAGTTGGTTGCATTAGACTATCTCCCTGTCTATATAAAATTAGATGTCTTAGTTAAGACATCATAGGTCTAACATTACAGTTACCACTGTATTTAGCAATTTTTTTGTTAGTTACATATTTAAAATATAAAAAAATTAAAAAACATTTATGAAATAAATATGCTACAAAAAAATGACAATATCAAGCTTTATTTATTGCTACAAATCGATTGATAGTATAAGCCCCTCAATTTTATAAGAAAATAAATTATACGAGTAATATAGCTAAGTTATGTCTAAGGTAAATTATAGAATTAATTAGCAATTAAAATGCTAACAAAGAATAGTTTTAAACAAACTAATTTTTTCTTTTCATAAGCTGAAAACTGATTCATACTCTGCTTCATCAAATCCGCATAACAAGACACCATCTTTAGCCGCCTCAACAATCGGACGTTTAATCATACTGGTATTTCCAACCAATAAATCAATGGCACTATCGACACTGTCATCAGCAGCGGCTTTTTGCTCATCGGTTAGCTTACGCCATGTTGTACCCCGTTTGTTGAGCACTTTATCAATACCCAGCTCATCTACCCAACGCTGTACTGTGGCTTTATCGATACCTTGTTTCTTGTAATCATGGAACTCGTAGTCGACCCCTAGATCATCAAGTTTATTAAACGCCTTTTTCATAGTGCTACAGGCTTTGATGCCATAAATAGTTACGCTCATTGCATACTCCTCTTGTAGTGATCATTCTCTTATATTACTTTATTCAATAGAGTGTCATTGGTTCTATTTAGCGAATTTCAAACTCTCTATGGTCGATATAAACGAAAATACAGTCAAGTTTAATCACTTGATTGCTTGATGCCAATAAAACGCTAAAGTTAGCGCTGACCATCGCAATTTTGCTCAATTTGCGCTATTCTATCGTATCTAATTTTTCTCATGATTATTGTCCTTTTTTATAAAAACCCCTAGGGGCTGTATAGAAATGATTCATTAAAACTGCTGATAGATAAAACTGTTCTAGACTAGGCGTAAACCGACGATAATGTCTAGACCTTAGCTAGGTTTGCAACACTGTCTAGGGCAGTTTTAGCATCAGCCCAAAGGGCGGAGCTATTTTTTGCCAATACATTGCGAAATTGTCTAACTTAGAATGACTAAGCGTCAAAAATTTCACTGCATATTGTCTAAAAAATAGCGACCGCCAGTGACATAAATCAATTCTATACAGCCCCTAATAAAAACATCCAACTTAGAGCCTATTATGAGCACTACAGCAACTGAACAAACCAATCCTAATCATTACCATACTCAGCAGATTGAAGCCAAACAGCAAGCAAAATGGGCCGCTGATAAGCGCTTTGAGGTAAGCAATGACATCAGTAAAGATGCAAACACCCGCTATATGCTGTCTATGTTCCCCTACCCAAGCGGCAAGCTGCATATGGGGCACGTGCGCAACTACACTATCTCTGACGTGCTCAGCCGTTATTACCGTCTAAAAGGTGATGAAGTGCTACAGCCAATGGGCTGGGATGCATTCGGTATGCCTGCAGAGAACGCAGCGATTGCCAATCAAGTCGCGCCTGCTAAATGGACCTTTTCAAATATCGATAACATGCGCGCTCAGTTAAAAACACTGGGCTTATCGATAGACTGGTCACGTGAATTTGCCACTTGTACGCCAGAGTATTATCGCTGGGAGCAGTGGTTCTTTTTACAGTTATACAAGAAAGGCTTGGTTTACAAAAAGCTTGCCGCAGTGAACTGGGACCCAGTTGATAACACGGTACTCGCTAATGAGCAGGTGATTGATGGTAAAGGCTGGCGTAGTGGCGCTCCAGTTGAAAAGCGCGACATCCCGATGTATTACTTCAAGATTACCGATTATGCCGATGAGCTTCTTGATGATTTGGACAAGCTTGAAGGTCAATGGCCAAGCGATGTGCTTACTATGCAGCGCAACTGGATTGGCCGTAGTCAAGGTATGGAAGTTCATTTCCCATACAAAAACAGCGATGACATTAGTACGCTAGACGTATTCACCACTCGCCCTGATACCTTAATGGGTGTAACGTATGTTGCTGTGGCCGCTGAACACCGTTTAGCTAAATTAGCTGCTGAACAAGACCCTAAAATCGCTGAATTCTGCGAGCTGTGTAAGCAAGGCTCTGTGGCAGAAGCGGATCTTGCCAAAGCTGAAAAAATCGGTATGGATACGGGTCTGACTGTCACTCACCCATTAACGGGAGAAGAAGTGCCGGTATGGGTTGCCAACTACGTGCTAATGAGCTACGGCTCTGGTGCGGTGATGGCAGTTCCTGCGCATGATGATCGCGATTATGAATTTGCGACTAAATACAACCTACCTATCAAAACCGTTATCGAAACACCAGAGGATCACGAAGGTGCTTATACTGAGCGTGGTACACTGGTAAATTCAGGCGAATTTGATGGCCTTGATTTTGATGGCTCGTTTGAAGCCATGCTTGCCAAACTTGAGCCACAAAACCTTGCCAGCCGTAAGATTCAGTATCGCCTGCGTGATTGGGGCGTATCTCGTCAGCGTTATTGGGGCTGTCCAATTCCAATGATTAACTGTGAATATTGCGGTAATGTTCCAGTAGAAGAGTCTGATTTACCGATTATTTTGCCGACGGACGTGGTTCCAGATGGCCGTGGTAATCCGCTTAAAAATATTCCTGAATTTGTGAACACCACTTGTCCAAAATGTGGCAGCGCGGCAGAGCGTGAAACCGATACCTTTGATACCTTTATGGAATCAAGCTGGTACTATGCTCGTTTTGCTAGCCCAAATGATGACACTCAAATGGTGGATAAATCTGCTGCCGATACGTGGCTGCCGGTTGATCAGTATGTAGGCGGTGTTGAACACGCGGTAATGCATCTACTTTATGCCCGTTTCTATCACAAATTGATGCGTGATGAAGGCTTGGTATCAGGTGATGAGCCATTCAAAAACTTATTAACTCAAGGTATGGTACTCGCCGGTACCTTATATCGTGATAACGAAGATGGTGGTAAAACCTACTACTTCGCTGATGACGTTGATATCAACTATGACGACCGTGGTCAGCCTATCAATGCCCTCTTAAAAGCAGATGGTAAGCCAGTAACCATTGGTAAGATTGAGAAAATGTCGAAGTCAAAAAATAACGGCGTTGACCCTCAAACCACTATTGATGAATATGGTGCAGATACTGTTCGTTTATACACTCTATTTGCTGCGCCTGCGGATCAAACCTTAGAGTGGTCAGATGACTCACTTAAAGGCCCTTATAACTTCTTGAAGAAAGTATGGCGTGCCGCGCAAGATCATTTGCAAGCATTAGAGTCGAATGGTCTGACCCATGATACTCTACCGGCAATAGCTGACATGGATAGCAGTCAGTTAGACAGCGATGCTAAGAGCCTGCGCCGTAAAACGCATGAGGTCATCGCCAAAATTGACAATGACCTAGGTGATCGTTTGTCACTAAACACACCAGTGTCAAGCTTGATGGAATTGGCCAATGAATTGGGCGCTTTCTTATCGAAAAACAAGCAGATTAATGAGCAAACGATTGCAGTACAGCATGAAGCATTGACTGCGTTATTGACCATGCTTTCTGTTTATGCACCGCATATCTCAGAGCATCTGCTTGAGCAAATGGGTATTGACACCTTAACGCTTGCGTACCCAAGTGTCGATGAGTCTGCTTTGGTTCAAGACACCATTACAATGGTGGTTCAGGTTAATGGTAAGGTGCGCGGTAAGATGGAAGTTGCACCAGACAGCGATGCCGAAACGCTGAAAGCGCAAGCAAAAGAAATCGAAAGTGTGGCTAAGCACTTAACTGGCGAGATTAAAAAAGAGATCGTGGTCCCAAATAAACTTATCAACATTGTCGTGGTGGGCTAAATAATGACTATTATGGTGACGAAATCGGCTGTTTATCAGCCGAAGCGTAAACGTCTAGCGACTATGCTATTAGCAGGTATGGCCGTGTTGTCACCCCTGCTATTGAGCAGCTGCGGTTTTCATTTGCGCGGTTATGAGACACCGATGACCTATGCGGTAGGCAGCACCATCCTGAGCATTGATGAAGACACTACCAGCTACCGCTTACGACTGCCACTTAAGCAAAAGCTTAATTCTGTTGGCATCCGAGTGGTTGATGATATTGGTCGTCAGATTAATACCAGTGAGCAGCTTTATACTGGATTAATTAAAGTCGAAAATATCAAGTTTAGACGTTATGAGCTGGTCGGGGTACTAACTGAAGTCCGTTTAGTGCTCTCCGCTGACGTTACCTTTGATACACTGGATAATGCAGCCGGTAGAACTGGCAAACCCATGCTTGTTAAAAATAATATTCAGGTAGAGCGCAGTTATCAATTTGATGAGGCCTCTGTAAGTATTGAGGACAAACAAGGTGAGCAAATCCGCGACTGGCTCTATGAGAGCCTATCACAGCGTATTACTGATCAATACGTGGCACTCAGTCTACCTCGCGTATCACCCAACGCTGATGTCGATGGTCCGGTAACTTTGGTGCCTGAAAAAGCTGCCGATGCCTCTGATTCAACAGACGATGCTAATTAGCCCATGCAAGACACCTTTTTAAATGTCTATCCCAAGCTAAGCTCAGCCCAATCTGCACAAAATGTATTATCTGGATTGTGGCTGGCACATGGCGATGAGCCGTTATTGCATCAATGGCTCATTGATGCCATGCGCGTCACTTGGCGTGCACAAAACCTCGCCATACAACGTGTCGAGCTTGTCTCAGTCAAGACATGGCAAGAGGTGCTAGGCGAATTAAACAGCTTGTCTTTATTTGATGATGCCACCGCAGTTATTGTCACTGGCAATCACAAACCGGATAAATTGGTGCAAGCAGAGCTTGAAGCGTTTGCAATTGAGGCCAATGCTGGCACCAATCAAAACTGTGTACTGTGGCTGACCGGCAAAGTCGATAAGCGTGCTCAAAGCAGCAAATGGTTTACCCCTTTTGCAAAAATGGGTCAGGTAATTGACTGCAACTTATATAATGAAAATCAGCGTCAGCAATTGCTCTCTATTCAGGCACAGCGCTTTGGACTTGATTTGGTTCCAGAAGCTTGGCAGTTTTTGATGGTGCAAACTGAACACCATCTGTTAAGTGCCTATCAAGCCTTATGGCGCTTGTCTTACTTATTTGCGCCTGAAATTGATGCATTAATCTCTCATCCTGATGCCACCTCCCCTGTTTCTAATACTACGCCTCGTCAAGCTTCTACTCCGCAACTTGTCACCATAGATGTGGATGCCCTACAAAATGCTCTGGTTAGTGATGCTCAATATAGCGTGTTTGATTTATCTGATGCCATGCTCGCCGGCAACGCGCCGCAAGTGGTCAAGATTATTGAGCAGCTTAAATTTACTGAGGAGCCAACTCCATTGGTACTATGGTCAATTAGCAAAGAGATGCGTCTGATTATGCAGCTTATGGGCGGACAAGATCCACAAAGCTTAGGTATATGGAGTAGTAAGCAGTCTTTGTATCAAGCAGCCTGTCGCCGTCAAAATCAGCAAAGCATTGCCGATTGGCCAGATATCTTGTACCAGTGCGATAAATCGGTCAAAGGCGTATTGCGTCAGCCGGCATGGGAACTTATTTTGCAAGCCGCTCTACGAGTGACGGGTATTCAGCTATTTAATTAAACTTCACTAATTTAGGCTTTACCTTTATATTAACAAGCAATATTTTGTTAGAACCTGTATTCATAAGCTACAGTTAGGTTATTTTTAGAATAAAATGAGACAATACGAGGCAGAATTGGGTTGAGTAGTCATTCTATTCGAGCCGAATTTTAACAAAGTAGTGGCTTGTTTTAGGCAAAAAGAGCCAATTATAGCTTGTGAATACAGGTTCTTATATCCATCCTATTTTTAGCTCTGATTTTAAGTCATTTCCTCCTTGTATTAGAAAATATATGTCTGAATAATAATTTATCTATTATTCAGAGACGTTTATGCAGTCGTAACCTTTCTTAAACTAACTACCATGTTATTTACAGCCCATCCTAGGTATCATTAAACTATTTGAAATACGCTTCTGGGTTATGCTATGGAACTTTTTGCTAATAAGAAAATGCGCAAATCCGTTGTCAAATGGTCGCTTATCGCTCTGGTTGTCATCGCTGTTGGCATACTGGCTTATAACAAATTTAAGCCCCAAGAAGAAGACCCCGGTTATATCACTACCGCTGTTGAAAAGGGTGATATTGAAGATAATGTAATGGCATCAGGTAAGGTCAAAGCGCTGAATACTGTTGATGTTGGTGCGCAGGTATCGGGTGAAGTGACTCGCCTGTATGTGGATGTTGGCGACGAGGTCAAACAAGGCGATTTAATTGCTCAGATTGACCAGATTACCCAGAAGAATAACCTCTCTAATCAGCAAGCGGTTCTTGAACAGAGCCGAGCCGGTTTAGAAAGCGCTAAGGCTGAATATTTAAGTCGTCAAGCAAGTCTTGAAAGTGCCAAAGCAGATTTGGCCAGTCGCGAAGCAGATTTAAAACAAGCTCAGTCAGATTATGCACGGCTACGCCCATTATTAGATATTAACGCCATTAGCGAGCAAGAGGTTGAGGTTGCTAAAACCAATGTCGATACTGCAAAAGCCAGTGTTGATAACGCAAAAGCAGCAATTAAAACTGCGCAGGCAGCTTTAGTCACAGCCCGCTCAGACATCGCTCGAAGTGAAGCCGATTTGCAAATGGCGCAGACCAACGTCGATACAGCCAGCACTGACTTAGGCTACACCACTATTCGTGCACCTATGGATGGTACTGTAGTCGCTGTGGTTACCGAGCAAGGCACAACGGTTAACGCCAATCAGTCTGCTCCCACCATTGTGACCTTAGCCGACTTGTCCACCGTGCGTATCAATGCGCAAATATCAGAGGCGGACGTAATCAACGTTCAAGCCGGTCTTCCGGTTTACTTTAATACTATTGGTAATCCTGACAAAAAATACGACGCGGTATTGACCGCGATTGAACCGGCACCAGAACAAATCAGCGACACCAGTTCGACCGATTCTGCAATTTATTATGTGGGCTATATCGAAGTGCCGAACCCAGAACGCCGTTTTCGTATTGATATGACTGCACAAGTTTATATCGTTGTTGATCAGGCAAAAGATACGCTAATTATACCTTCAGCAGCTGTCAAAAAAGGCACACCTCCGCCTAACAATACTGCAACTACCGCTAATAACGAGGCACCCCCTGCCCGTTCTACGAATAATGACGATAGACCGGCTACTAATAATTCACCTTCTAATGCCAGCGACTCTAATACCTATTACGTGCGTGTGCTTAAAGAGGATGGTAGCGTTGAGAATAGACCCGTTAAAGTGGGTATTGATAACCGAGTGAATGCGCAAATTCTAAGCGGTCTACAAGCCGGCGAACAAGTGATTATTGGTGAAAATCAAGGCGGCGGAAAAGGCGGGCCATCAGGTGGATCTATGAGACTGTAATGACCATAATTATATCGGGTTATCTCAGCGCTATTAGCTGAGCATAGCTCACTAGATATTGCATGATATCTGAATATAAAGTATCTGAATAAAAAACATCTAACCTTAAGACATCGCTATGACTAAATCGCAAGCGTCTCCATTTAATCAAGCAGCTGAGGGTGGCACACAGGCGCCCACTATCATGCAGCTGAGCAATATTGTGCGTGAGTTTGCTGCTGGTGAGCAGACCATTCGAGTGCTGCATGGTATTGATTTAAATATTTATCAAGGCGAAATGGTAGCCATTATCGGTCAATCCGGTTCTGGTAAATCGACCTTGATGAATATTTTGGGCTGCTTAGACAAAGCCAATAGCGGTGAGTATCTAATTTATGGTAAATCTGTCAAACAATTAGAAGCCGATGAATTGGCACAACTGCGCCGTGAGCATTTTGGCTTTATTTTCCAGCGTTATCACTTATTGGGTGATATTAGCGCCCGTGATAACGTTGCGGTGCCTGCAGTTTATGCCGGTATGGATAATACTGCACGTAATGAGCGTGCAGAGCAGCTACTAACCGACTTGGGACTGGGTGATAAGCTGGATAACCGCCCCGGACAACTCTCTGGCGGTCAGCAGCAGCGTGTTTCTGTGGCGCGTGCATTGATGAACGGTGGCGATGTTATCTTGGCCGATGAACCAACAGGGGCGTTAGACAGTAAGTCAGGTGCAGATGTTTTACAGATTCTAAAGGATTTAAATAAAGCCGGTCACACGGTCATCATGGTCACTCACGATGCCTCTATCGCCGAGCAAGCCGAGCGCGTTATTGAGATTAAAGACGGCCGGATTATCGCCGATTATCATAATGATGGCTTTGTGCGAGATAGTGATGAGGATAATCAACCCAATAATAGCGACTCGCCCTCTGATGCCTTGCAGCGGAAGCAAAAAGGACGTCTTAGCTCATTTTTAGACCGCCTATCAGAAGCTTTTAGAATGTCCGTACTGGCAATGCGCGCTCATAAGCTGCGTACGCTATTGACCATGCTCGGTATTATTATTGGTATTGCGTCTGTGGTCTCAGTCGTGGGTCTTGGGCAAGGGTCGCAGCAGCAAATCTTGTCTAATATTAGCTCGCTTGGTACTAACACCATCACCGTAATCGATGGCTATCCATGGGGTGATCCTAGACGTCGCTACAACGATGACAACTTAACCCCAGATGATGCTCAGGCCGTTGCCAATCAGCCTTATGTAGTCAGTGTCAGCCCGCAGCTTGATACCTCAGCGAGCGTGCGCTATCGAAACATTCAAGAATCGGCCAGTATTAGCGGTGTTGGCAAAGATTATCTTGAGGTAACCGGTGAGACTTTGGCCATGGGACAAGGCTTTGATGAACAAAGTATCAGTCGCCGTATGCAAGATGTGATTATTGACGACAATGCCAAATCTACCTTCTTTGCTGATGTAGACAATCCGATTGGTGAAGTGATGCTTATTGGCAATGTCCCAGGCCGAGTTATTGGTATCCTTGCGCCTAGTGATTCAGGCTTTGGTCAATCAAGCGATACTCCGACGATCTTCATGCCTTATACCACCATGATGTCACGTGTATCTGGTACCAATAATATTGAACGCTTTGTGACATTAATCGATCCCTCTATCTCGACCAGCGCCGCAGAATCTGCCATTACTGATCTGATGACCAGCCGTCATGGCACCGACGATTTTAGAACCCGTAATTCTGACTCGATTCGTCAAACCATTGAATCTACTACCACGACCATGACTCTACTAATCTCCTCTATTGCGATTATCTCGCTAATCGTTGGCGGTATTGGGGTAATGAATATTATGCTGGTGTCTGTAACTGAGCGTACTAACGAGATTGGGGTACGTATGGCCGTTGGCGCGCGTCAAAGCGATATTATGCAGCAGTTTTTAATCGAGGCGATTTTAGTCTGTGTGCTCGGCGGCGGACTCGGTTTATTGCTTGCCTTTGGTATCGGTGAAGCCATCAACGCAATTGGTTCAGACAGCTTTAGCGTTATCTACTCGCCAACGTCTATCGCTGCTGCTTTTATTTGCTCGACTCTAATTGGGGTGATATTCGGATTTTTGCCAGCACGTAATGCGGCCAGACTTAACCCTGTAGATGCATTATCTAGAGATTAATATTGGCCAAACACCGATGAATCCATTGAATAAAGAAGATAATATGGCAATAAAAAAGAGCGCTAATAATGTTGAATTGATCTGAATATAAAAAAGTTCAAAAAAAATAATATTTAGGGTTGCAATCTCATTTTTGAAGCGTATAATGTGCTCTCACGTTAAGGGGATACAGCAACCCTTTATCGTAACCTCAAGAGTAAGTAACACTACTCTTCAGGGCCGATAGCTCAGTTGGTAGAGCAGTTGACTTTTAATCAATTGGTCCCGCGTTCGAGTCGCGGTCGGCCCACCAAATATCTAAAATCCCGATTAAGCGTAAGCTAATCGGGATTTTTATTAGATTATCCCTATCAACATGACAGCAATCAAAAAACTTTAAATTATTTTACTTAAAGTCTTGCAATCTCATTTTTGATACGTATAATATGCCACTCTGTTAAAGGGTACATATCAAACCTTTAAGCAGATAGAAGCTTTCTTTTTATTTATATTAAAAAGCTTCACCTTTAGAGTGACTCACTCTTTAGGGCCGATAGCTCAGTTGGTAGAGCAGTTGACTTTTAATCAATTGGTCCCGCGTTCGAGTCGCGGTCGGCCCACCAAATACTTAAAACCCCCGATTAAGCATCGCTCAATCGGGGTTTTTCTTTGTCTTTTTTTATGACTAGATATTCTATCGTCTTCAGCTAAGCCCAAATTTTAGGCAGTTATTTAAACTACCCTATTCTATTCATGCATGACCTTCAAGGCGTATCGACCCGCTTACGTGCAAACTTCAATTGTGGCAGTTTGATAGTTAAGCTTTGCGCCAAAGTCATCTCACGCGGCTGCTCGGGTGCCTGCTTTATAATCTTATCAAAGTCTTCATCTTCAATATGAGCTCGGCCGCCGTGTGCCAATAAGACGGTCTTTGGCTTAAGCGCTCTTATCTTTTCAACCGAAGCACGGTACACGCAAGGTAGACTCACCAAATACGGCGAGACAAACTTGGTCTTAATCTTTAAAAATAGATCCGCAATATAAACCTGCTCAGTCGGCTTGTGCCAAAATGATAAATCGCAATCTGTATGGCCTGGCGTCTCCACAATTATCCAATCATCAAATCCTGGTATGCTATCGCCTTCTCGCACCTCGATGTCTGGCTTTAATATCGGGTTGTACCAAAGATTGGTTATCGATTTGCCTTGTCTGTTTGCCACATAGTACGTTAATGCCAAATCATTGAGATGGCTTATTTTACCCCTTACACCTGCGTACCAAGGTTTATAAGCTGCCGCAGTGGCTATCTGACAGCCTGTTCTTTGCTTCAATAGTACTGCCCCGCCTGCATGATCTGGATGCATATGAGTGACCATCACCGTTTTAAGCTGACTGATAGGACGATTCAGCGTATCAGTAATATAAGACAGTATCTTATCGACATCACTGTGACAGCCTGCATCTAGCAATAACAACTTGTCAGGATATACCGCTAAATAAGTGGTCTGAATATAGCCTTGTATGCCGACTATCTCGATTAAGCTCATATAACTCCCTTATCTCTATTGACGGTGTGAAAGATGCTATTTATACCACGTTATGGCGCTCTTGTCATAATGACTCCCTATATACTCTTATGATGATTAAAATTATTCTTCCCCTCATAATAGTGTTTAAGGCATAAAAAATCAGCCATGCTTAGCATGACTGATTTTTATACTGCTTATTTTTGACCTCTTGCGAATATTGAAGCTAAATAAGCAGCCTTCAATAAAGGTAATATTTCACAAGGTGATTAAGCTATATTACGGTCGCTAACTTTAGGCTCACGCTCCCACAGACGGGTCTTGGCATTTTCAATAAAGCCGTCGACATCATCAAGTGGTGTAACAAACGCATCCTTTTCAATTGGCAGTTTGCTTAAGATATGCTCTTCAGTTGCTGGGCAATAAGCAATCGCTTTGCAATGATTATAAGCATCAGTGAACCAATCAAGCGCTGGACCTTGCTTAGCAAGCTCTTTAGCAACGTCTGGCATAATGATACTAACCACTGCATCAAATATAACAGATGGGCCGCCCTGAACGCGCTCGTCAGCCTGAATACGAGCTCCGTCATCAAGAACAACTTCTTTGGTTGGTGCAACAATCTTAACACTTGCGCCTGCCGCTTTAGCAGCATTCTCAAATTTCTCAATTGCTTCACGCTTAGAGCCGGCACCGACCAAGATACCCACTTGACGACCTTTAAGCGATTTTGGCGTCAGACCAATGGTTTGTACCGCAGGTGACTTATCCATATCGATGATAGGTGCTTGTGGCTTAGGTGCTTCTGGTAATTCCATACCTAGGCCATTTGCTACACGATTAGCCAAATCTTCATCAATGTTTAATAAATGACCTAACATACGTGTACGTACGTGTGCCGTATCGACTTTGCTTAACTCAAAGATATAAGCATCAACAATATGATTTTGCTCTACAGGCGTTTGACTGCGGAAGAACATACGTGGCTGGCTGTAATGATCAGCAAAGCTTTCAGAACGGATACGACCTTTAACACCATCATCTAGCTGCTCATCATAAGACTTAAAGCCTACTTTAGCGTTTGCACGAGGCTTACCTGACTCTAGGCTTTGTGGCTCATACAAGGTACGACCTTTTGGTACTTGCATCTGCATATGACCATCTTGCTGGTTATGCGCAAATGGACATTTTGGGGCGTTAATTGGAATCTGTGCAAAGTTTGGCGAACCTAGACGTGATAACTGAGTATCTAGGTAACTAAACAAACGACCTTGTAATAATGGGTCATTACTAAAGTCAATACCTGGTGGCAGATGCGATGGGCAGAATGCTACCTGCTCGGTTTCAGCAAAGAAGTTATCTGGATAGCGATTTAAGACCATCTTACCGATAATTTTGACCGGTACCATTTCTTCTGGAATCAGTTTAGTGGCATCCAAATGGTCAAACGGGAATTTTTCAGCTTCTTCCTCAGTAAATAACTGAACACCGAACTCCCACTCTGGGAAGTCGCCTGCTTGAATCGATTCATACAGATCACGGCGATTATAATCAGGGTCAGCGCCAGAGATTTTAACCGCTTCATCCCAAGTTAGACCTTGAACGCCTAATTTTGGCTTCCAATGGAAACGAACAAAAGTACTCTTACCTTCTTTATTTAATAGACGATAAGTATGAATACCAAAGCCTTCCATCATACGTAAGCTACGTGGAATCGCACGGTCACTCATTAACCAAATTAGATTGTGCATAGTTTCTGGTGTTAGTGATACAAAATCCCAGAAAGTATCATGAGCAGAGGCTGCTTGCGGGAAGCCGCGATCTGGCTCAGGTTTTACCGCATGAATAAAATCTGGAAACTTCATGGCATCTTGGATAAAGAAGATAGGCATGTTGTTACCGACGATATCCCAGTTACCCTCAGAGGTATAGATTTTAACGGCAAAGCCGCGCACATCGCGTGGTGTATCTTTTGAGCCTTTGTTACCGGCTACAGTTGAGAAGCGAGTGAATAACGGTGTTTGTTTGCCAGTCTCGGTTAAGATTTTGGCAGTAGTATATTCTTCTAATGATTCAGTTAATTCAAAATAACCATGTGCACCAGAACCACGGGCGTGAACAATACGCTCAGGGATACGTTCGTGGTCGAAATGGGTAATTTTTTCACGTAATACAAAATCTTCTAACAAAGAAGGACCACGAGGACCCGCTTTTAGCGAATTTTGGTTGTCTGAAATCACAACACCTTGCTGAGTGGTTAAATTAGGCACATCACCGTCTGCCTGATACTGTGGCTCTCCGCCATTACCTACACTCGGATTCATGTCTTTGGCTGGGTCATTATGATCAATATTGTCTTTCATTATCATATCCTTGCTAATTGAGTATTTATTATCTTAATTATTGTATGACGCTTTTAAAAATCACTACTATGAGCTGTCGCTTCAATAGGTTAATAAAAGCCCCCTTCTAAAAGTAGTAGCCATCTAGCCAAATGTAATACCTACCTTCTCTCATACTAAGGCGCAGTATTTATTCAACTTATTAGAGCTGCCAATAAAGAAGACTCCGGCACGTAACTATCTGGCTATACACCCGTTTTTAGTTAATTACTAGGTGTCTCTTTATAGTAAACAAATTAAAGCAGATGGCTGTGTATGTTTAGTTAACTATTTATACTTCGCGTTAACAGTATATTTTTTAAGCCATTATTCTTGCTGATAATCTCCACTCGATTCTCTCAATCAGTCCTTATATTCATTGATCATCACCTATTAATGTGGTGGATATTTTTTTAATACCGCCTCAATATCATGACGCAAAATGTCCACACTTGGCATACGCTCAGCATGAAATCTAATGATAGGGATTCCGGCACTGGCTAGGGCTTTGTCTTTTTTCTCATCCGCTTTGACTCTTGAGGTGCTTTCATGCGTCCAATCATCTAACTCAATCGCCAGTAGCGTGGTCTGTGCATCTCTATCAACAAGCACATAGTCGATGCTTTGTCGGCAAATACGATTAAACCAAAAGTGCTTATCGTCACCGGCATCCTCACTGGTCTCAATAATTCGTGAGAGCTGAACTTGACTAAAGATAAAGTACTCAGGCACCGCCTGCTGTAGCTTTTCAAAAAACAACACCTCACTGTCTGTCATAATTGGCATAGGCTGGAACGGCCAAATAGGCAAATCATCACCACGTACTGGCTTTACCTTTTCTTGCTTTTGTTCATGCCGGCGCTGCCCTATGAGACTAAAAATCACAATGAGCGCCACCAGCACCATCACACCAAACAACATAAAATCCACTAACGTATACCACCTTTATAACTCATTGAAATTAAAAGCATTATTATGGCAGTTTTATGACACCATCACCATAACTGCATAAAAAAACACGACATTTGATGTCGTGTTAGTGTGTATCCTAATTTCCATAGTCAATCATCTATTTGATAGATGACTGCACTTTATTACTGTTAACGCCAATAAAGTACCCAAGCATTATTCACATCTGTACGGGAGTCGGCGTTAATCTTATCTTTAAGCGCCAGTGCGGCCTCTTTGCCTTTTTCTGGCCCAACAATCACACGTACACCGCGGCTGGTCTTACTGGTACTGGCTGAATAACCAGCAGCTTTCATTTGCTTAACGATTTCGTCTGCTTTTTGCTGATTGTCGGCTAAAGCGACTTGGACACCAAAGGTACCTTTGGCCTCACCTCTGGCTGCTTCACGGCGCGCTTCTGCTAAGCGTTTTTGCGCTTCTTGTTTCTTAGCGGCGGCAGCTTTGCGCTGCTCGGCTTCACGCTGTAAGCGCTGCACTTGCTTACGTGATGGAATTGTTAGCGCCTGACCCACACGTAATGAAGAACCGGTGCTCATATTGTTTGCTTCGGCTAGCGCTTCAACGGGTACGTTATATTGACGTGCTAATTTAATCAAACCATCACCGCGTTGTACTTTGTAGTCTAACTGGCGAGGTGGTGCGCTATTGGTTGGTGCCGGATTAGATTTGGTTTCGCTGCTTTTTGTGTCCGGCTTAGCTGCGACTTGTTGTGGCTTGCTTTGACTGTGATTACTAGCATTGTATTCTTTTACCAGACGATCCACTTGACTGGCAGAGGGAATCGTAATCTCTTGACCAGCTCTTAGCACAGAATCCGTTGATAATTTATTCGCCTGAGAGATGGCTTCAACTGGCATATTATAACGACGCGACAGTTTAATCAAACCGTCACCGCGCTGAACGGTATAAGATTGGGTTCTGCTTGGTGCTTTTGCCTTAGGCTCTGGTTTAGGCTCAGGCTTCGCCGCTGCCGTCTCAACTTTAGTCGCATCTGGCTTTGCGGTAGCGGTCTGCGTTTGTGCCGCTTGAGTGGTTTGCGCGTTGGCCTGTTGAGCTTGGTTAGTCGCAGGTTCATGCTCTACTTGCCTAGCCATCACTACAGGCTTAGTGATCGGAACCTGTTGCCTCTTTACCTCTTCGGGTGCCTCATCTACAATCGGCTCAGCGGCATTGCTGCGATATTGCTGATTCTCTTCGCGCGCTTTTTGCATCGCCAAGATTTCCGCTTTTTCTTGCTCTGTCAAAAACTCGCGCGCGCGTCTGTCTAACTCAGCCGCTTTTTTCTCACGTGCTAGACGCTTTTGCTCTAGAATTCGCTCTTCGGTTGCTAGGTCTGCGGTGAGCGGTTTTGAGTTGTCGTCGGCAGCAGCGACCTCAGTGACTTTTGGTGCATTATCTGCTGCACTCTCAGGAGGCGTGTCCATCTGTTTGACCATGGCAAAAAGTAGCATGCCGCCCCCTAGAAATACGCCGGTTCCCAATAATAATTGTCGTGACGAATCCATATACATACCCTTTGTTATAACGTGATGTTGCAAACGTGCAAAATGTTCTGATTAAAATACACAGCTATCGGCTTTGTTTATCTAGATAGCCGCTTCATTTAAAGAAAAGCAAATAAAAATATATCTAAAAGATTATAAAGGATTCACCGGCTTATGTCTGCTACCCTGTGCATCTTGTCGCTGTTCAGCTGCTCTACTATCCTATTAAGTACATTTACAATAAGCCCAAAGCGATAGAGGTTGAATCCGTACTTATCACATGCTTAAGACTGGCAATTTTTTATTAATTCTAAAACCATTATAAAGCCGCTTAGGTTTATATTGAGCTATATTCGTCTTGCCTATTGAACAATGGGAGCTATAGCGATAATCTATTTAAGTATTTGGTTATATTACACTTCATTGTAGACAATATTCATCACAAACAAGGTAATAGCTATGAACCCGCTTACTGGTGCCGAACAAGATTCCAACGCTGAAACAGCCCCTCTACCACTACAAAATGACCTTTTTAAAATCGGCAGTCGCACCTTCTCCTCTCGCCTGCTAGTTGGGACAGGTAAATATAAAGACTTAGCCGAAACCGGTGAAGCCATTGCCGCCTCTGGTGCAGAAATCGTCACTGTTGCGATACGCCGTACCAATATTGGGCAAAATAAAAATGAGCCTAATCTATTAGATGTTATCTCTCCTGAAAAATATACCATTTTACCAAATACAGCAGGCTGTTTTGACGCCGACACAGCCATCCGCACCTGCCAATTGGCACGTGAATTGCTAGACGGCCATAACTTAGTTAAATTAGAAGTGCTTGGCGACCAAGACACCCTTTATCCAAATGTGACTGACACTCTTATTGCTGCTCGCACTTTGATTGACGATGGTTTTCAGGTCATGGTGTATACCTCAGATGATCCGATTATCGCAAAAGAGCTCGCTAGTATGGGCTGTGTTGCTATTATGCCACTGGGCAGCTTAATCGGCTCGGGCTTGGGCTTATTAAACCGTCATACTTTAAGCTTAATTGTTGAAAATGCACGTGGCCAAAACGTACCTGTCTTGGTAGACGCTGGTGTTGGTGCAGCATCTGATGCATCAATTGCCATGGAGCTTGGCTGTGATGGCGTATTAATGAACTCTGCTATTGCTCATGCACAAAACCCTGTTATGATGGCTCATGCAATGAAATATGCAATTTGGGCAGGTCGTGCCTCTTATCTTGCCGGCAGAATGCCGATGCGTAAAATGGCAGTACCCAGCTCACCGCAGACCGGTTACTTTTTTCAGTAGCTTATTATGAATCAGCTAGCAGATACGATTTGCAGAACGTGCGAGACTGGAAATCAGGTATCACGTTTTGCAAACCTACTAGATAATTTTATTGCCTTTAATCAAATGAACCCCGATTAGATGAGTAAAATAGGTCGCAGTTTTTGGATAAAAGCCGCGCCTATTTGCTTTATTTAAAAGAAACCTACCCACGATTTTTATATAAAATATAGGCATTATTAGTAATAAATGTCACATATAACGATTTTTATCGCTAAAATCCGCTATTTGCAATATAAAACTTGTATATTTGACAATGTATCTTTATGACAATCCTCTCACTTTTTGTTAATGATGACTTTAATTTATTTTTACTGACTAGCAAGGGAATGCCATGCGTCTACTATCCATAGTCGATTTACTTTTCTTATTACTAGAGAAAAGAAAACAGCCCATGCACGTTGGCGGCTTGTTTTTATTTGAGTTGCCTGAAGATGCGAGCGAAGACTTTGTACAATCACTGGTACAACAAATGCAAAGCTCTAAGGTATCGCCAACCTTTCCTTTTAACCAAGTGCTGTATAATCTGAGCTATTGGAAGGAGGATGAAGAGTTTGAGGTTGAGCACCATCTTCATCATGTGGCCCTACCGAAGCCTGCACGTGTACGCGAGCTATTGTCTTATATATCTAAAGAGCATGGACGCCTTTTAGATAGAGCCCGCCCATTGTGGGAATGCCATATTATTGAAGGTATTGAGCCTGAGTCTGCGGGTCGACCTAAGCGCTTCGGTATGTATTTTAAAATCCATCACTCTTTGGTCGATGGTATTGCCGCCATGCGTTTGGTGCAAAAGAGTCTGTCACAATCGCCTAACGAGAGCTTATCATTACCGCTATGGGCAATGATGATGCGTCATCGTCATCAGATTGAGACCATTATCCCCAAAGAGCGTGCCATGCGTCATATCGTCAGTGAACAGGTGCAAACCGCCAAACCAGTAGTAACGGAGTTGATACGCACCTTAGGACAAGGCAAAGATTCGCACTTCGTCAAAACCACGCAAGCGCCGCACAGCATCCTTAATCAGCGCATCTCAAGCTCACGCCGCTTTGTTGCTGAATCATTTGATATTGAGCGCTTTAAACGGATAGCCAATCACTTAAATGTCAGCATCAATGATGTGGTATTGGCAATTTGCTCAGGCTCATTGCGTGAATATCTATTGTCGATAGATAAGCTGCCTAAAGAGCCGCTTATTGCGTGGGTCCCTTATTCTATGCGTAAGGATGAAACAGCAGCGGGCAATCAGTTTGCCTTTATCCTGTGTAATTTAGGCACACATATTGACAACCCTCTAAAGCGTTTGAACCTGATTCATTTGAGTATGAATAATGGCAAGCAGCGTTTTGGGCGTATGAGTCAAGCTGAGGTTATTAATTATAGCCTAGTGGCCTATAGTTGGGAATTTGCCAACGTTTTAACCAGTGCTTTTCCTAAAAAGCAGGCGTTTAACTTAATCATCTCTAACGTTCCAGGCTCACAAAAACCACTTTACTGGAATGGCGCGAAGCTAAAAGCGTTGTATCCTGCGTCCATTTTGTTTAACGGTCAGGCATTGAATATCACGCTAGCCAGTTATCTGGACTGCATTGAGTTTGGTATTGTGGCCTGTAGTAAAACGCTGCCAAAGATTCAAAACATACTGAAGTTACTAGAGTCTGAATTATCAAAGCTTGAGACAATCTGTACCGAGCGTGAACTGGGTATTCGTGAATAATGCTTAGGTAAATTATTTTGATAAAGTATAGCGCCAGTTAACATAACGCCTCTTGTCAGCTGATGAGAATAGACTCACAATAGTCCGCATTTAGCTTGTGTCATTAAGGAACAAGCCGTGAGGAAAAATATGCGTTTATTAACTTTAGTCGAGCAGCTTCTAATGCTACTCGAAAAACAAAAACAGCCCATGCACGTTGGTGGGCTGTTTTTGTTTGAGTTGCCAGAAGAGGCATCCCCAAATTTTGTTGCCAATTTAGTA
Source organism: Psychrobacter sp. CX14 (assembly GCF_057396205.2). Taxonomy (NCBI): domain Bacteria; kingdom Pseudomonadati; phylum Pseudomonadota; class Gammaproteobacteria; order Moraxellales; family Moraxellaceae; genus Psychrobacter; species Psychrobacter sp. CX14. Next base: position 2,594,747 of record NZ_CM183187.1, read on the forward strand.
CAGCAAATGCAGACCAGTCAGGTCAAGCCCACCTCGCCTTTTAATCAGGTGCTACACAATCATACGTTGTGGAAAACGGTTGATACCTTCGATGTCTATCAGCATCTGCATCATGTCGTATTAGGTACCTCTGATGCCGGCGATGATGTCTTAAGCTATGTCTCTAAAGTACATGCCACAGCCCTCGATAAATCACGCCCTTTATGGGAATGTCATATCATAGAAGGGGTGCCGCCTGCCTCTGCCAATGGGCCTGCTCGCTTTGCTTTGTACTTTAAAATCCATCATGCCTTAGTTGATGGGGTAGCTGCTATGCGTTTGGTAGAACGATCACTATCAACGTCGCCAACAGAAGTGATGCAGCTGCCACTGTGGGCACTATTAAGACGCAATCAGGACCACTTACAAACCGTGATTCCTAAAAAACGCTCTCCTATCACTATCGCTAAAGAACAAGCCAGCTCTATCGGCACTGTGTTCTCAGAGCTTAAAGACAGCTTTTCGCTACGCAATACCGTCACTCATGTAAAAAGCACACAAGCGCCGCGCTCTATATTAAATCAGCGTATCTCACAGCAGCGGCAACTAATGACACAGTCGTATCAACGTAGCCGCTTCAATCAAATTGCTAAGCATCTGAATGTTAGTAGCAATGACGTGGTTCTTGTTGTTTGTGCAACAGCGCTGCGTCGATATTTACTGTCTTTATATCAATTGCCTATTGAGCCATTAATCGGCTTTGTGCCTATCTCATTGCGCACCGATAACAGCGCCACTGGCAATCAGGCCTCACTGGTGCTGTGTAATCTGGCGACTCACGTTACTGACCCAATTGAGCGGCTACAAATTATTCATGAGAGTATGACTAAGAATAAAGCACGATTTGGGCGTATGAATCAGGTAGAAGTAATTAACTATAGTGCGGTAGCTTATGCTTGGGAGGGCGTGAACTTATTGACCAATGCCTATCCTAAAAAGCAGGCCTTTAACCTACTTCTCTCTAATGTTCCCGGTCCTAAGCAGACTTTATATTGGAATGGTGCTAAGCTCAGCTCTTTGTATCCGGCTTCGATTATCTTTGATGGACAAGCGCTTAATATTACTCTGGTGAGTTATTTAGATCATATGGACTTTGGTATTGTCGCTTGTACTAAACATCTACCAAATATCGATAAACTGCCATCACTCATTGAGGATGCATTAATTGAATATGAGCAGCTGTGTCAATCATAAGTCATAGACTCTACTATGTTAATCACAACTGCTACTTTATCGCTTAATGCACGGTAGCAGTTGTGATTTATGACTTAAACATCTTTTGCATCCACCACATACCGTAATAGACCACAGCATAATTAATCACAAAACCAATCGCACCGCTAATAATCAAGATGGGTAACATACCATTGTCCATAAGCGTCTGTAACGTGACTTCTCCATTGGATATATTATCGATTGAGAAAATCATGAGTAGCGATGTCACGATAAAGGTAAACGTCGCAACCAACATGCCCAGTCGACTACATTCCATTTGCTCTAGTAGGCGATGCTCTAACCTTTTAAAGATGACAATCATTGCGATATTTAAGAAAATTATCACAAATGCTGACAGCAGCAGGCCACCAAACGGGAAATGTATTTGCTCTAGCAGCGCTGGTAGAAACACATATGCTAGGGTAAAAGGGATGGCATAGCGCAGTAAGTAGCGAAAGCTTTTGGTATGCGCTGTCATTTTTAAACGGGTGGGATCAGGCTGGTTTTGTTCGGGGGTACTTAATAAGTTCTCTTCTAGCGTCTTCATTTGTTTTCTCATGTCATTACGGTGTTAGCACCAAACTATCTAAACATAAATTGCTGTTTATTGCGCTAACTAAATCATTACGCTAAATAAAAAGAGGTGAGTCAAAAAACTCACCTCTTTTTTGTATCATCACATTAACTGATTTAACTAGAGACTTTTTCAGCCTTAAAGCCAAGCGACTTAACTGTCTCTTCTTTATCATAAGGCGCTAATACCGCTTTGGTACATGGCTTGTCTTTAAGGTAAGTTGCTGCCACACGGTGTAAGTCTTCTAGCGTTACTGCTAGAATATTACCGCGCATTTTTTGCTGCCATGCCTCACCGCGCAAATGCAGATCTGCAAAGCAAGATTTCACCGCTTCGCCCGCAGGTGAGCCAGGTTTGTCCATGCTTGAGACGATACCTAAAATGGCTTCTTCTAGCTGCTCAGGCTGCTGCGCTTCATTTAATAACCAGTCAACGCTTTTGGCAAAATGATCAAAGGTTTCTGCACAGTGCGGATCGCGGTAGCTGAAGAATTTAAACGCACACGCATTGGCATCATAGCCTGCGCCGCCACCATAAGCACCGCCACGCTCACGAATGGCGCTATGTAAATAGCCATTACGTAAGTATGGAGCCAATACCATCAGTGGGGCGCAGTCTGGATGATCTGCCGTAACCGCAGGGAATACAGCGGCATTGTGATACACATTAGTCGCCACTAACCATGCCAGATCTTCAGCTTGACGGTCTATTACTTGAATCAACTTATCGCTATCCACTGCTTTGTTGCTTGGCGATGTAAGTGTTAACTGAAGAGAGCTATATTCTTCTGGAATGCTAGCCATTAGCGCCTGCTTATCTTGCGCCACCTTACCAGTATACAGCGAGTCCTGCCAGCTTTGCTCAATCAAAGCTTTAAAGTGTTCAGTTTGCTCTGGTTCACACACCAATAATGCCTCTTTTGGTAGACTGACCAAGCGCTTATGCAGAACCATCAATGCGGTAGCCAATTCATCCCACTTGCTGCTGTCTTCTGCAGCATTATCTAAGAAAGTCTTTAAAGCATTTAGTGCAGGCAGACCGCTGCGAACATACTCAAGCTCAGCTTGACGACTCATACCACGGCTTGCTGTTTGCATTGCATAGGCATGCCCTGCACTGGCCAGACGAGACTGCCAACCAGAACGTTTTTGCTGCAACAGCTCTTTAATGCGGTCATGCTCAGTAAAGACGCTGTGCTCTAAGACTTGCTTCACCAGATTGATGGCTTCTGGCTTACGGTTTAGCGCACGGGTTGCCACCACAAAATAGCTGGTCAAGGTATCGGCATCATAAGTGCTGGTACGCTGACTCACACGGGCTGTCACACCTGAAGAATGGGCAGCTTGCACTGCCTGAAACTCACGTGCCGAATGGGTATCAGTACCAAGCTCTGATAACAAACCTAGGTATAACGGCAACAGCGGATGATTGATAATGTCATCTTGTCCGGCTAACGGCATAATTAGCTGATAATAATACAGACCGTTTGTGCCCGCTTCATATTGATGCAAGGTGCTGCTTTGACCGGCAAGAGTAATATCCACCTCTTTGCCATGAATAAGGCTGACCGATTCAGGTACGTCCTCAAGACCGACCTTAGGCAGTAAACTTAAATCATCTGGTGCAGCTTGACGGGCGGCCAAATCGAGTGCTTGCTGCTTTAATATGCTCTTATCGTCTTCGGTTAAGTTTGACTCAATGGTATCAAGACGAACCTGCTCCGCTGCTGCAAGCTTGGCCGACTTAGTATCATCAGGAATCAAAGTCACACGCACACGATGCGGATTATCAAGCAGATGCTGCTTTAATAAACCGGGCAACCAACTTGGGTCTTTAACTTGTTCACGCAGCCACTGTAGATGTTCATCCACCTCCCACACATCAATCGGATTGCCATCATGAATGGCGGTGCTAAAGCCCTCTAGCATAAGATTTAGACCATAAGGGATACTGTCACCGCCAATATGACGCTGATCAATCTCGATTTGATGCAAGATAGTCTCAATGGCTTCTGGATCAATCTCGCTATTGGCTACCTCTTCAAGTAGTTCTAGAATACCGGCTTCGATAGCATCCGCATGCTCTTCTTCTGAACCACGAACGCCGGTATAAAATACCATCTCATAGTGACTGTCATCGAGACCTAATAACGGGCTCGGACCGGTCGCTAACGGATGGCTATCTAGATAGGATCGTAGCGGTGAGCCGGCATGCTCAATTAACACACCCTCTAACAAACGCAGCGCCAAACGTTGTTTTGGATTGGTAATCGCAGGCAATAACCATGCCATCACATGATGGGTTTGTGCTTTATCAATCTCATCAATGGTATAGGTATCGGTCACTTGAATCGGCGCCGTTAAACGCTGCTCTGCACGCGATTCATGCTTTTTGCCCATTTCAAACTGAGTCAATGCGTCGTCATGGATTTTGCTTTGGGTGTCACTAACTGGAATATTACCGAAGCTCATAATCACACTGTTTGATGGGTGATAATGGCTCTTATGGAACTCAACCAATTCTGCATGGGTTAAGTCCGGAATATCAGCAGGATCACCGCCAGAGTTATAATGATAGGTCGTGGTCGGGAATAAGTTATGCGCAACCGTATGATATAGCTGATCAATCTCGCCACTCATCGCACCTTTCATCTCGTTAAACACGATACCTTTAAACTGCGGCTTGTCGTTCTCATCAAGCTCGATGCGAATGCCTTCTTGAGCAAAATCAAGCGGATGCAAATTAGGGAAAAATGAGGCGTCCAAATAGATTGACAATAGATTAAAGTAGTCGTTCTCATTTTGAGTAGCGAACGGATAAGCGGTCCAATCTGCCGCAGTCATCGCATTCATAAAGGTGTTTAAAGAGCGTTTGATCATCGAAAAAAACGGGTCACGCACTGGATATTTGGCCGAGCCACATAGCGCAGTATGCTCTAAGATATGTGCCTCACCTTTTGAATCCATTGGCTGTGTTCTAAAGCCAACCAAAAAGGCATTTTCATCACTTGGGTGCGCCAAATGATAATGCATAGCGCCGGTTTGCTTATGTTTAGAAATTAGCACATCCAAAGACAACGCCTCAATCTTGCGATGTTCAATCAGCTCAAAGCTTGGATGTAAGGTGAGATTGGGTGTAAAGGTAGAAGCATTTTCTTTTTGCATAAATTGACTCTTTTTATTTGATATATGAGTGTTAAAAGACCTAAGGTCTTATTATCGATAGCTGTTTGTATATTGGTAATTATGTCTGTGTCATGACGCTGTTTGTATCTGACTTTTATATTGTCACCATTATCGCTATGGTGAATCGTCCTACTATCATTAACACGACTGATTTAGACAGACAGTTCACTGACGCTTAAATTTCGCGGATGGTATAGCGTGGCTTTAGGCTGGCTTGCGAAGAGGGTTACCCATAACATTCAGTGGGTTATCGATAACCGTGCATCATAAATAGACACCGGCCCATTTAGGCCGACCCTATCAAAATGCGAACCGCTTAGAATAACTCATTTAGCCTATAAAGGCTATATAAAGCGGATATCTAGGTTATCTATAGGTTACTTAATGGAGCCACCGATTATTTTTTAAAGGTATCTTCTTTAAAGAGCGACTTTTAAACTTTTTTATCCTAAAACACATTTTTAATCTGACTGACAGCGTTCATTATTATCGATAAAGCCTCTATTTTATTAGGGCGTGTGGAACATTCGACCATGGCACTGGCGGCGACTATTTTTTAGTCAATATGCAGTGAAATTTTTGACGCTTAGTCATTCTAAGTTAGACAATTTCGCAATATATTGGCAAAAAAGAGTCCCGCCCCTGAGAACGGATTAAGCAAAGCACTGCTTTGCCCGTTCGCAAGGCGAGAGCTGTGCTCGAGTGAGGCTGATGCTAAAATCGCCCCAGACGTTGTTGCAAACCTAGTCAAGGTCTAGATATTAACGACGGTTTACGCCTAGTCTGAAACAATTTTAGCTATCAGCAGTGCTAATTTGCGAATGTTCCACACGCCCTAAGCTAATCTGCCTTTTTTGTGAAACATAATGTAAACCAATCAGTCACTGTATTGATGCCGCCAAGCTTTTATTATGGCCTAATATTTTGTTGTGTCTATTTTATGACACGCAAACCCTTACAAATAAAGCATTTTAACAGTTACCCCCACTATCTGTGGATAAGTCTGTGGATAACCGCAAGCTTGACATCAAATAGCTTACGGTAGATAAGGCTTTTCCTTAAATTGCTTGTTTTTTGTACAATTAATAATTTAAATAAAATCAATAACTTATAAGCCAACATTTATCCATTTAACTTTTTTATCGTTTTTATCAAAGGTTAAGTTTAACGCTCATATGTTCCACAGCAGAGCAAACAGGGGTTGCGTTTTAAAGTAATTTTATGTCTATCTAACGGATTAACCTCTAAAATTCTAATCGCTAAAATCCCCAAAAGTTAGTCTATTTCCAGTATCATATCACCACCAAATTTATGGCCCATTATTATTAAAAAATCATTAACGATAATGAGGAAACCATAAGTCACTCACCCCCCTACTTTCTTCAATCAAATGGATACAATATGTACGATGTGATGGCCTTAGGCAATGCGCTAGTCGACCACGAATATTTATTAAATGAAGAGCAGCTTAGCAAGACCGGTTTGACCAAAGGCAGCATGAATTTAGCCAGCCTAGAGGAACAAACTGAGTTATTAAATACCTTTAAATCACAGAAAATTAGCCCTTCTAAACGCTCAGGCGGCGGCTCTGCAGCCAATGCCCTATTTGCCTTTACTTGCTTAGGCGGTAAGTCGTTCCATTGTTGCCGTGTGGGTAATGATGAGGCCGGTCAATTCTATTTAAATGATTTAAAAAAAGCCGGTGTGGCTACCTCAGATATCTCGGTTGCTGATCACGGTGTCACTGGCACTTGCGTCGTGGTTATCACCCCAGACGGTGAGCGCACTATGCAGACTTACTTGGGCGTATCTAGTGAAATTAATGATGCCAACGTTGATTTTGAATCATTAAGCCATAGCAACTGGCTGTATGTTGAAGGTTATCTGGCGATGTCGGAGAAGCTACTGTCTGCTGTGACTGCTCTACGTCAGCAAGCAGCAGAAAACGATACAAAAATCGTAGTAAGCTTTGCCGATCCTGCCGTGGTTAACTTTGCCAAAGAGGGATTACTTGAGATATTAGGTGATGGCGTAGCGACTATTTTCTGCAACGTAGAAGAAGCGCAATTATTCACGGGTGAAAGCACAATTACTGATGCGGCCAAAGCATTAACCAAATATTGTGAGCTTGCGGTGGTGACCAATGGTCCACAAGACACGGTTATTTGTGAGCGCGCTGAAGATGGCACATTAGCCATTACCACAGTTGGCACACCAAGTGTTGATAAGGTAGTCGATACTAATGGTGCTGGCGATAACTATTCTGGTACATTCTTATATGCGTTATCAAAAGGCTTGCCCTTAGAGCAATGCGGTGTGCTTGCCAGTCACGTTGCCAGCCGCGTTGTTCAGCAATTTGGTCCTCGTTTGCCAGTTGATGCGTATCAAGAGATTGCCAATCAAGTATTAGAAAGCTAATAGCCTCTAAGACTTTTTTCGCTATAATGTTTTTTACATTAAAAAGCCCATGCTAATTAGTATGGGCTTCTCTTTGCTGACTATAAAAAAAAGAGTAGTTATTAGCTTAAAAATTTACGCTTTTGCTAACGCCTGCTTTAAGTCGGCTTTGATATCGTCAATATGCTCGATACCGATTGATAAACGAACCATATCATCGCTTACGCCAGCCTTAGCCAGCTCTTCTTCATTTAACTGACGATGCGTGGTGGTCGCAGGATGGCTGGCCAGTGATTTTGCATCACCAATATTTACCAGACGCGTGATTAGGTTTAGCGCATCGATAAATCGTGCGCCTGCTTCACGCCCGCCTTTAACACCAAAGGTCAAAATAGACGACGGAGTCCCTTTCATATATTTTTGTGCAAGTGCGTGGTCCGGATGATCAGACAAGCCCGCATATTTTACCCAAGCTACTTTATCATGGCTCTTCAAATACTCAGCGACGGCTTGCGCATTCTCAACATGACGCTCCATACGCAGGCCTAATGTCTGAATACCTTGCAAAATACTAAATGCATTGAGCGGGCTTAACGCCGCACCCGTATTACGTAGCGGAGCCACACGAGCTCGCGCGATATAAGCAGCAGCGCCCACATCTTTTACAAAATTTACGCCATGATAGCTGATATCGGGCTCGTTTAGTAATGGGAAACGCTCAGGATAATCGCCCCAGTTAAACTTGCCACTATCAACAATCGCACCACCGATTGACGTACCCGTACCGCTCATATACTTGGTCAACGAATGAACCACGATATCGGCACCATGCTCAAACGGGCGGCATAATGCTGGTGTCGCTACCGTGTTATCAATCACAACCGGCACCCCATATTCGTGTGCAATATCGGCAACGGTTTGGATATCAATAATATTTCCCAGTGGATTACCGATACTCTCCGCAAACACCATCTTAGTCTTATCATCGACCAAATCTCGGATGGCTTCTGGATTTTGATAATCGAAGAAACGTACTTCGATACCTTGACGCGGTAACGTGTGTGCAAAGAAATTATAGGTACCGCCATAAAGGGTCGATACGGCAACGATGTTATCGCCCGCTTCACAAATGGTCTGTACCGCATAGGTGATAGCTGCCATACCTGATGCCACCGCTAATGCCCCAATACCACCCTCTAAAGCTGCAACGCGCTCTTCAAGTACGGCATTGGTTGGGTTCATAATTCGGGTGTAGATATTGCCTTCAACTTTTAAGTCAAATAAATCTGCACCATGCTGGGTATCATCAAAGGCATACGAGCTGGTGTGATAAATTGGCACAGCAACCGCTTTGGTCGTTGGCTCTACTGTATAGCCGGCATGGATTGATAGAGTTTCTAGACGGTGATTATTATTGTTATTTTCTGGGCTATCTAAAGGGTCATTATGACTCATAGTGTATCCTTAGCTTATTGATAAATGAGAGTGAACCGTAATATGGGGTTAATATTTAGGCACGTTATCGTGCTCTTGAGCAACAGCGCATTTATGATTTAACGTAAGTCATAAAAAAAGCTGAACCATCTAATGATAGTTCAGCTGTTCTATAAAGTCTATTTTTACAATCTAACTTTATTTTTGGTACCTAACGTATTTATAACCTATTTGTAATAAGCATTTTCAGTACGCGTATGGTCAGTATCATCCACAACCTGAGTCAGTTCAGGAATTTGCTGTTTTAGCTGAACTTCTACGCCTTGACGTAAAGTCATATCAACTGCCGAACAGCCCTGACAACCACCACCGAATTTTAGTACTGCCGTTAGGCCAACGCCTTCTTCTTCAATTAGCTCAAGCAACTGTACGTCACCGCCATGGGCAGCAAGACTTGGATTAATCTCTGACTGTAAAACGTAGTTGATACGCTCTTCAACGCTGGCATCCGCGCCAACTTTAGGCACTTTTGAGTTCGGTGCGCGGAAAGTTAACTGACCACCAAAACGATCTTTATTATAGTCGATAACCGCATCTTCTAAATAAGGCACCGATGAGGCCTCAATATAAGCTGTGAAGTCTTCAAACGGCATCTGTAAATCAGCTTCATCTTCTTCACCTGGCTGGTTATAAGCCATACAGCATTCAGCACGCGGTGTACCTGGATGTTCAACAAAAATACGCACACCAATACCTGGCGTTTCTTGTTTTGCCAATAATTCAGCTAGATAACCTTGCGCAGATTCTGTAATAGTAATATTGCTTTTGATATCCGTTTGATCGATATCAAGGGCAGAAGTTTGAGCGGTATCAGTCATAGCATGACCTCTTTTATTATGAGAATTTAATGGGCTTAAAACCGGTATGTATCCGTCAATATTTATTGTCAAAATAATAACATGTCAGCCGAATAAAGCAGAGTCTGAGTTTTAAACCTTGATACCCCCATTATGGTGTTGATAATAAATTAATCAAGCCAAATAATGAGAAAAGATACGCAATCACGCCACTCTGCTACTTATCTTTAAGCTTAATATCACAATATGTAATATAATACTTAGTCTTTAAAATATAATGTCTTTTCCCTGCACCATCCCCTATGCAAAAGTCGATAACGCTTCCTGCGCTCGCTTTTGTGCAGCAATCTTGCTTAGATTCAGAGTTTATTATCATGAGCTTATTTAGTGCGGTCATTTCTATTTTTTTATTAATAGCGTTAAGTGCTGTCGTCTCAAGCTCCGAGCTTGCGCTTGCCTCTGCCCGTAAAATTAAATTACAAATTTTGGCCAAAGAAGGCGAAGTACGTGCACTTGATGTCCTCAATATGCAGCAAAATCCGGGCAGCTTTATCACTGTGGTACAGGTCGCCTTAAATGCAGTGGCTATTTTGGCCGGTGTCATTGGTGAGTCTGCTATTAGCCCCTATCTGTATGCGATTATCGGTAACGAGGCTTTGTCGTCTGTCCTGTCGTTTATTATCGTCACCAGCGTCTTTGTATTATTCGCCGACTTGATGCCCAAACGTTTTGCCATGACCTATGCCGAGCCCATTGCCATTCGTATGGTTCGCCCAATGATGATGCTTATCTTCATATTTAAGCCGCTAATTTGGGTGTTCGATGGTGCTGCTGACTTGCTATTTAAACTGCTGGGTATCTCAACCGTACGTAGCGATGATATGACCTCAGAGGATATCTATGCGGTGATGGATGCGGGTGCTGAAGCCGGTGTATTAAAGCAGCAAGAACATCATTTGATTGCCAATATCTTTGAGATGCAAGAGCGCACGGTCACCTCGGTAATGACCACGCGAGAATATATCTTGTACTTTGACTCTAATGAAAGTCACGACACCATCGTTGAAACCATGATTCGGGAGCCGCATCATAAGTTTTTGGTCTGTCTTGAGGATGATTTAGAGCAAACCATCGGGTATGTCGAATCACGTGCCTTTTTGGCGATGGTTTTGCAAAAAGAAGAAGTGCGCTTAACCGACTCTAGTATCTTACGCACTGTGCTGTTTATTCCAGATACGCTGACCCTATTTGATGTATTAGAGACCTTTAAAACTACCGGTTCAGACTTTGCAGTTATCGTCAATGAATATGCTTTAGTGGTCGGTGTAATCACCCTAAAAGATGTGATGAGTATCGTGATGGGAGAACTTGTCACCATTGATGAGCAGCCCATTGTACAACGTACCGAAAACTCATGGCTTGTCGATGGTATGACCCCAATTGAAGACGTTATTCGCACTTTGGAGATTATAAACTTGCCAAACTCTGAAAATTATGAAACCATAAGTGGGTTCATGATGTATATGCTACGCAAAATTCCTAAAAAAACCGATGTTATCGAACATGCCGGTTTTAAATTTGAAATCCTAGATACTGAGAATTTAAAAATTAATCAGTTACTGGTAACAAGACTCGAAGAAGAAGTCTAAGCTTAATTACTAAGCATTTGATTTATGAGTATTTAGCCTATATATTTACTCCATAAGCAATACAGACAATATTCTTATAGATAGAACGACTCAGCAACATCCTGCTAAGCTTTTATAATCATCCTGATTAGCCTGGCTTAGCTTTATGTAAAACTCTAAAACGTCTTCTCGACGACGTAATCTTTAAACAGTCACTCACATACCAAAACAAAAGTGTCGCCTTTTATGGCGAGAATCAGTCCTGCACCGCTTCAGCCTATATCGCTCTAGCGCAGGCTTTACCCCACTTTTGCATTTAGCTTTTGGTATGCCTATTTTTATGGTGCATTGTTATGTCTAGAAATGTATTTGCAACGCGTACACAACAGCTGCCTTTGGCCTCTTTTTGGGCATCTATTGATGCAAAGCAACGCACAATGATTGTAGGTGTTATGTTTGCTATTGCGTCTAACGTATTATTCGCCATCTTATATTTTTATAGTAATTTATTGCAGCCGCTAACCGGTACGCAGGTGTTTATCTGGCGTATGTTGACCATGTGGATTGCACTGGTTAGTTTTGTGCTTATCAGAGGTCGCCTTAGTTATCATCTAAATGTTCTAAAGCAGTTAAATACGCCTAAGCAGTTAGCTTGGCTGCTGCTACCTACCCCGATATTTTTTAGCCAATTATGGCTGTTTATGTGGGCGCCGGTTAATGGCCAAGGGGTGCAAGTGGCGATGGGCTATTTCCTATTCCCGCTGATGATGGTGCTGTTCGGCTTCGTGTTTTTTAAAGAGCGCTTAAGTAAATTGCAGTGGGCAGCGGTCGGCTTTGCCATGGTCGGTATCGCGATGGAGATGATGCGCACCCAAAGTATCTCATGGGCAACGCTATGGGTGTGCGGCACTTATCCTATTTATTATATTATGCGCCGATTACAAGGCATTACTGCAATGACTGGGATGCTCGTTGATTTGACCTTGTTTTTGCCTATTGCCATCGGCTACCTTATTTTTGTGGCGCCAAGTAATTTAACCTTAATTGCAGGTTCTGGCGTTATGATGCTATTGGTCGCAAGCCTTGGTGTCTTAAGTATATTGGCTCTAAAGACCAATCTAGATGCCAGTCAAATGCTACCCGTAAACGTCTTTGGCATGATGAGCTATCTTGAGCCGATATTATTATTCTTCTTAGCCATCACGCTACTAGGCGATAGCTTTGAGATGGGCATGCTCTATAGCTACGGCCTGATTTGGGTAGGTATTATGTTTTTAATGGCGCATGCGGTGCGTCAACTGCGTGCTAATAGAAGAAATACCAAACCTTGGCTTAAAGGCGCGCGCGTTAACTAAAACTTTAATGCTACGTAGAGCATACCTAAAATGACACAATCGTATTGAATTTAAGCAAGGCAGTTACTAGACTAAACTGTCTTGCTTTTTTTATGGCGCTATCCTTATTTTGTACCGACATGCTGGTATGAAACGTTATGGTTAATAGCCAATACGCCTTAAAAAAAGCAACCTTCACTATAAGAATAAAACAAACCTATATTCACTTAAATTAAAATAGCGGAGTTGATTATGAAATTATATATTTTACCAGGTGCTTGCTCATTTGTTCCTCACACAGCGCTTGAGTGGGCAGGTGCGGATTATGAATTAGAGATTATGGATCGTGACTCTCTCAAGTCTGATGAATATCTACGTATCAATCCGCAAGGTAGTGTGCCAGCTGTAGTAGAAGGCGATACCGTCGTTACCCAAAACGTTGCAGTACAGACCTATATTGACGCGCGCTATCCTGAAGCACATATCTTCGGTAATACCGACACGCCAGCGGCAAAAGCAGAGATTATCCATTGGTTGGCTTTCTTAAATGCAGACGTGCATAAAGGCTTTGCACCACTGTTTGGTCCAGATAACTTTGTGAGTGATAGCAGTGCGCAACAGGAGATGACGACTAAAGCTAAGCAAAAACTTGTCAAAATGCTAGGTATTGCAAACGAGCAATTAGGCAAACAAGATTATCTAACCGGCACTAAGAGTACTGCTGATTTATATCTGTATGTCATCCTGCGCTGGTCGAAAAACTTTGAGTTAGACCTATCAGACTACGTCAACTTTAATCCATTTATCAGCCGTATAGAGTCTGATGAGAGCGTAACTGAAGTCTTACGTCAAGAAGACTTAGAAAAAATCGGCTCTCTATAAACCATACCGCTGAATAATCAAAAAGCTTTGGCTTAGAAACCTGAAATCTAAAAAGAGCCTCTTCTAGATGCTAGAATAGGCTCTTTTATTATGCTTAAAGAGTCACAAAAGCCTAATATTAACCGCATTTATACGTTTGCATACTTATTATTTATTGTCATCTACCCTCTAGCTGTGTCAGTATGTGAGGTTATTATTCGCCAGCTTTTGTTTTGAAGTGACAAATATATCTGCATAAATAATTATTAAATAAAGGTCTATCAACATTTATTTAATTCGAGCACTTTAAAACTGTTAGTGATAAAAATACATTAAATAAGGTCATCTTTACCTTTGAAGATGACCATTGCAGGAGCCGATATAATGAGTGTGTTACCCGAACGTAGCCCTATTGAATCAGACACCGATTATGACACCGACACTCAAAATGAGCATCCAGCGCCTTCCGCTGACCGCCGTTATAAATACCTTGTGTTTATTGGTCGTTTTCAGCCGTTTCATCTAGGGCATAAAGCCGTTGTCGATGAGGCGTTAAAACGCGCAGACAATGTGATTATGCTCATTGGTTCGGCTAACCTGCCACGCAGTTTACGTAATCCATTTAGCGTTGAAGAACGTGCGCAAATGATTCGAGGGGCTTATTCAGAAGAAGATGCTGCCCGTATCCACTGTGTCGGTCTTGATGACGCGCTTTATAATGACACGCGCTGGCTACAATGCGTACAGCAATCTGTGCGCTCAGTAACGCATGATTTAAATGCCGATATCGCGCTTATTGGTCACTCTAAAGACAGCTCGTCATACTATCTATCTTTATTCCCAAATTGGCAGTCTATCTCTGTCCCCAACTATAAGAGCCTTTCTGCGACGCCAATCCGTGAAGGTTATCTGATGGGTGCTACCCCAACAGGTGAGCGCACGCCTGCCTCCACCCGTGAAGTGTTAGAGCAGTTTAAACAAACTGATGACTATACCCAACTGCATGAAGAAGCATGGTTTGTTGATAACTATAAGAAGCAGTGGCAAGACACGCCTTATCCGCCAACCTTTATGACCGCAGATGCAGTGGTGGTTCAATCAGGTCATATCTTATTGGTAGAGCGCCGCAGTATGCCAGGTCGTGGACTTTGGGCATTACCGGGCGGCTTTGTCGATCAAAAAGAAACCTTATTTGATGCCTGTATTCGAGAGCTTCGAGAAGAGACCCGCCTAAAAGTACCAGAGCCTGTATTACGTGGTTCACGCCATTCACAACATACCTTTGATGACCCATACCGCTCAGCACGGGGTCGTACCATTACTCAAGCCTTTTATTTCCAGTTAAAGAATGATGCCAATGGCCTGCCCAAGGTAAAAGGTGGCGACGATGCGGCCAAAGCATTTTGGCTGCCGCTAGCTGAGCTTGATCCAAAAAGAATGTTTGAAGATCACTACGCCATTATCACCAAAATGGTCGGCTTATAATTATTAATTTTTAGCCCGAGCTGATAGACAGCAAGGGCTTTTTAGCCCCGCTTGGTCCTACCAGACAAGAGAGGCTTATGAAACTACCTTTAGGCTATCAATGCGATGCCTAACAGGGGTTCATTCCACCAAAGCAGAGGAGTTCTGTGATGTACACTGGTAACTTTAACAACTTAATCTTAAATTCTGACAGCTATAAAACCTCACACTGGTTGCAATATCCGCCAGGTAGTGAGTATATGTCAAGCTATGTCGAGGCCCGTAAGGGTGACTATGATGTGGTCTTTTTTGGCCTGCAAGCCTTTATCAAAGACTATCTAAAAGACCCGATTACCTTTGCTCATATCGATGAAGCCGAAGCGGTCATCAAAGCACACGGATTACCCTTTAACCGTGCCGGCTGGGAGCGTTTGGTCGAAAAACACGGCGGCTACTTGCCGATTCGTATTCAAGCCGTTCCTGAAGGCAGTATCGTACCGGTATCCAATGTGGTTTGTCAGATTATCAATACTGATCCTGAGTTTTACTGGCTACCAAGCTATCTAGAGACCTCATTGCTACGAGCAATTTGGTACCCCTCTACGGTGGCGAGCCTATCTTACTACTGCAAAAATGTGATTAAAGCGGCTTTAGAGAAGTCAGCAGACAGTAGCGCGGGCTTGCCCTTTAAGCTGCATGACTTTGGCGCACGAGGTGCTTCTAGTATGGAAACCGTTGCTCTAGGAAGCTTGGCGCATTTGGTCAACTTCTCAGGCACAGATAGCATGAGTGCTCTGGTCGCTGCAAGCCGCTGGTATGGTATGGATAAAGAGATGCCTGCCTTCTCAATCCCAGCTGCTGAGCACAGCACCATGACCGCATGGGGCCGTGACCATGAGAAAGAAGCCTTTGCTAATATACTAGAGCAATTTGGCGGTAAAGGTCAAACCGTTGCAGTCGTCTCTGACAGCTATGACTTGTGGAACGCCATCGATAATATCTGGGGTGAAGAGCTCAAAGAGCAGATAGAAACTATGGGCGGTACCTTAGTGATTCGACCTGACAGTGGTGACCCTGCGAAAGTCGTCCGTGAAGCACTAGAACGCCTTGCTGTCAAATTTGGCTATACTGTTAATAGCAAAGGCTATAAAGTATTGCCTGATTATGTGCGCTTAATTCAAGGCGATGGTATCAGTCCGCAAAGCTTAGGCAAGATACTCAACACCATTATGCAAGCTGGCTTTAGCGCCGATAACGTGACTTTTGGTATGGGCGGCGGCTTACTACAGCAAGTCAACCGCGATACTATGAGTTGGGCAATGAAAGCCAGTGCGATTAAGATGAATGGCGAATGGAAAGAGATTTTCAAAGACCCTATCACTAGCCGCTCTAAACGCTCTAAAAAAGGCCGCTTGGCACTTATCGAGAATGAAAAAGGTAAGCTGACCACCATTAAAGAAGATGCGTTAACCGATACGTCAAACAATCTATTACGTGACGTCTTCGTCGACGGCAAGCTGCTAGTAGATGATAGCTTAACGACTATTCGTCAACGTACAGGCTGGTAATTTAAATCATCTTTTTAGCTTATATACGGCTAATCGATAAAAAAGCCTCTGTTATCTTGGATAGCAGAGGCTTTTTATGATCTATATCTTTATAAGGCTTTTATCCGGCCCTAAAGCCAAAAACTCAAGGCAGTAACGTAAGCAGTAATCTACTCTGTTACTCACTGACTGAGAGTAGAATTGAATTAATAGTTGTGGCACACTGTTTTAAGCTTTATGAGACTTAATTTTTATATCCAAGCTCTTTATCCATCGCAGGCAAAAATCCATGATTCCACTACAGCCTAAAGACATTGCTCTCGCCCCTATTTATCTGTATCAAGGCCATAAACTAAAACGTACTGCGCTACGACTTCCAGAAGCAGAAGGTGAACGTCATGGCCGCTTAAGATTATCCGAAACTGAGGATTGTTCACAATCTGAAGGAGATGTCTTAAATCTAATGCTCGTCGGGGATTCTTCAGCGGCTGGTGTCGGCGTGGGTGTACAGCAAGAAGCATTAATGGGGCATCTGCTCAATCAGCTGCGCGACAATAGATATATTCAGCAGAAATTTAGTGAGATTGATTGGTCGCTACATGCCACCTCAGGGCATACCAGTTTTGACGCGCTACGCCGCTTATATGTTCTGCCGATGCCAAAACATCATATTGATGTTATGGTAGTCATGGTCGGGGTAAATGATACAACCACTAATGTCGCGCCTAAAAAGTGGCAAACCCAGCTTAGAGATATTATTGAACTGGGTAAACGCAAATTTGGCGCCAAACATATTATTTTCCCATGTTTGCCACCGATGCAAAATATGCCAGCCATACCCAGTCCCTTAAATAAGTTTTTGGGTAGCAAGGCTGATTTAATGAATGCGCATTTGCTTGAGGTGTGTGATGAGTATGATAACGTCTTAGCATTGCCTATTGAGTTTAAGAATACAGGGCTTAGCGCAGAGGAGTTATTCGCTGAAGATGGCTTCCACCCAAACTCCGTCGCGTACTCGTATTTAGCATTAAAGGTCGCGAAAAATATTGCTCAGCTTGTTTAGCTAAAGATAGAGTGAGTGATATACAGTTATAGGCCATTTTTATAGAGGATAGGCCGTTATAAAAAGCTATTAGATTAGCCGCTTTTGCTTCATTTGACGATACACCACGACAACGACCAAGAGATTTAATAATAGAATGCCTAGCTTAAACCAATCAAAGGGACGCACGATTAGATAATAAACCTCTAACGGAATAAACAAACCATAGCCCAATACACTAAACCAGTAAGCCCACGTCTTATCATTCCATAAGCCATAAGCCTCGAAAAAGCGTAGACTGGCATACCCAATAATAATGAGCATAAATAGCTGCCAGTTCTCTGCACCGCGATGCGCCACACGCGTTAGGCTATCGACCTGTACGCTAAACAAGGTACCAAAGTGATTAATCCAAGCTTTGTTGGCAGAGTCTATAAATAATGACACGTCATTATGCCAAGCCCATAGAGCAAGAGCGGTAATCACCGCCCCTACCCCTTTAATGACTTCGTACGCCGTAACCGCTTTAATCGAACCACTAATCTGTGGCGATTCAATCAAAATATGTCTCCACTACTTTGCCTTGCAAGGTCTGATTCATAAACGGCGTGTTCTTACCTTTTGAAATCATAGACTCTGCTGTTACTTGCCATTCTTGGTTAGGATCAACCAACACTGCACCACCAATATCTGTATATTGTGCTTTGATACCCGCAATATGTGCTGGCGCCAGACAAATCTTATCCACTAATTGCTCTGGTGTTAACACACCATCACGTACCAGTTTGCAGCCCAATGCCATAAACGTATCGAAGTTTGAGATACCTGGAGTGGACTCTGCAAATGGGGCTTTTTTGGCAGAATCATTTAATGGCTCATGATGACTACAAATCGCATCGATAGTGCTGTCTTGCAGCCCTTTAAGCAGCGCTTTTTGGTCGGTATTACTACGCAGTGGCGGGATAACATAGGCCTGAGCATTAAAACCCTCTAAATCATCATCTGTCAGATGCAGCTGATGCATGGCCACATCACAGGTTACCGGTAAGCCTTGGCTTTTGGCAAGTCTGATTAGGTTAACCGATGATTTACAAGAGATTTGGCTAAAGTGTGCGGCAATACCAGTTTCTTCTACCATCAACAACTGGGTCGATAGCGCTACCGTTTCTGCCAACCAAGGAATACCTTGTAAGCCATGGAATGAGGCAATATAACCTTCATGAGCCACACCACCAGCAGACAGACTTGGCTCATTTGGGTAAAAGAATACTTTTAAGTCAAAGGTCGCTGCGTACTCAAGGGTGCGCAGTAATACTAAGTCATTGGTAAAAGGACGACCCGCATTTGATACCGCAATACAGCCGCCTTGCTTTAGACCAGCGACGTTAGCAGGACGCTCGCCCTTTAGTCCAGCGGTCAATGCACCCAAGATATGCAAGTTAATACCACCATCTTGCTTGGCTCGCTCACGTAGACCTTTTAATAATGAACCATTTTCTAATACAGGGTTGGTATCTGGCGGAATAACCACATGCAAGAAGCCATTGGCACGCGCGGCATGTCCCTCTGTCTTTAGATTGCCGTGTTGCTGCTGACCTGGCTCACGCAAACGCGCACATAGGTCTACCAATGGCGGCAGTAGCCAGTGGTCTTTTTTTGTTTCGATATCAGGCTGAGTGAAGTCTTTTGGCAGTAGGTTTAGCATGATAAATCCAGTGTAATTTTAGTAATCAGTTAAATGAAAAGATAACAATTGTATCCTCGTTAATATCAAATCGCCGGTTTTAAGCTCTATTTATCTAAAGACTTACGACCGAACTGCTTGCTTGGCCTGATATTCTCGTTGACCTTGCATTGCCATAGACAGCACTGCCATACGAATAGCAATACCGTTATTTACCTGTTTTAAAATCACTGACTGCGGACCATCTGCCACGCTAGATGCAATTTCGACACCGCGGTTCATTGGTCCTGGGTGCATCACTAGCGCATCCGGCTTAGCTTTGGCAACACGTTCAGGCGTAATGCCGTAGTTTTTGAAATACTCACTTGAAGCTGCCATGAGTGGTGAGCCAATACGCTCATTTTGAATACGCAGTCCCATTAATACATCACAATCGACAACGCCTTCGTCGATGTCTTCATAGACTTTAACACCGTAACGCTCGATACCCTTCGGCAATAACGTCCGTGGTGCAATCACACGAATCTCTTTAACACCAAGTGTTTTAAGCGCGCTAATATCTGAGCGGGCTACGCGAGAGTGTTTAATATCACCAATAATGGCCACGGTTAGCTCTTCAAAAGGACGCGGGGCTTCACGATAAATGGTCAGCATATCAAGCATGCCTTGAGTCGGATGCGCATGCCAACCATCACCGCCATTAATAATTGCAATCTCAGGGGTCACTTCCGTTGCCATAAAGTGCGCTGCACCCGAGGCCGAATGACGTACCACAAAGATATCAGCCGTCATCGCTTGTAGATTCCATAATGTATCACGTAGGCTTTCACCCTTTTGTGTGCTTGAACGGGCAATATCAATATTTAATACATTGGCACCCAAACGTTTTTCGGCAACCTCAAACGTAGTACGTGTTCGTGTTGACGGCTCAAAAAACAGATTCATCACCGTACAACCTTCAAGTTCAGGACGATTAATTAATTGCCCATTGTCATCAAAAAAGCTCTCCGCTTTTGCAATAATAGCTTTTAACTGATCACGACTTAGCCCCTCAATACCTAAAAAATGACGAATATGACCATCATCATTTAACTGTGGCTTACTCAATGACGCATTGAGTCGAGATGTTGTGGAATCAAAGCCTTCATATTCAGCAGCTTTGTCGTCTTTATTATTGCTCTGGTTTAAGTCAGTCATGGCAGTTTGAGGCGTCCTTTATCATCAGGTAATCGTGGATGGAATCTCATGAACTATGAGTTATTAAATAACAGCTCTGCTGTCACTCACGTTTAGGGTCGTTTTGTCGGCTATTATAATAAAAGAGCACAAGAAATATTGCGCCGTTTTTGCTACACTTTGCGCAGCTTAATAAATCGCTTATCGCATCATTAATATTGCACAGTATCAGACAGATTGACGAATGTGTATAGTGTAGCCGATTTAACATCATTCAAAAAGTAAGCGTTGTTAAATTTACATTACGCGTGCATTTCCTGCAGTCAGGCTAACTGTTATTTATCATTGGCATTTATTATCATGAATGCATAATGACATAAGCTCAAGACAGTATCTGTAGCGTCAATAAAACAGCCGTAGATAAGATAACTATGCCACCTACTTTAGATTAAGTGATAATACGTTCAATCATTACAGCCTATTTTTTATAAGTGTAAGACAAGTTGATAAACCTCAAAGCCGTTACCCATTAAAGGACATCCCAATGACCACACTTAGTGAATACTTCCAAAATAAAAATAATGCCAATCAAGCCGCTGTCATTGATGTGATTAATACCATAACCGCAGTCGGTAAAGAAATTACTGACTTACTGCGTAAAGGCGCGCTAGCTGACATCCATGGTGAAGCCGGTGCTGAAAACGTACAGGGTGAGCAGCAGAAAAAGCTAGACGTTATCGCAAACGACTTGCTGTTAGATGCTTTAACGGCAAACAAGCATTGTGCCGGTGTGGCCAGTGAAGAGCTGGATGACGCAACCCCTGCTAATAAAGAAGGTGAATTGCTTGTTTTGTTTGATCCACTTGATGGGTCATCAAATATCGATATCAATATGCCTACTGGTACCATATTTTCAATATTGCCCGTTACCAATAAAGGTCAAGCCGTTCAAAATGTAGACTTTTTGCAAAAAGGTACGAAGCAGCTAGCAGCCGGTTATTTACTGTATGGCTCATCAGCCATGCTGGCATTCACTTTTGCAGATTCATTAGACACAGACAATAATGGCGTCGTGATGTTCAGCCTTGACCCAACCACCGGCGAATTTGTGTTGGTAAAAAAGAACATCATAATCGATGCGGATACCAAAGAATATGCCATTAATGCTTCTAACGCGCGTCATTGGTTGCCACCTATGCAGCAATATATCAATGAACTATTAGCTGGTACGACTGGCCCACGTGGTAAAGATTTTAATACCCGGTGGGTCGCTGCTATGGTCGGCGATGTGCACCGTATCTTATGCCGTGGTGGTATCTTTATTTATCCAAAAGACACCAAAGATCCAAATAAAGCCGGTAAACTGCGCTTGATGTATGAAGCCAACCCTATGAGCCTCCTTATTGAACGTGCAGGCGGTGCTTCGACAGACGCAGTCAATCGTATTATGGATTATGAGCCAACCGATATTCATCAACGTGTGGCGGTTGTACTTGGTGCAAAAAACGAAGTTGAACATGTACAAAAACTGCATCAAAACAGTTAATTAAATTAGCCGTCATGTGTTTTGTATTTACCTATCCAAAAAGCCAAACTGGTGTAGTTTGGCTTTTTTATTTCGTCTTAATAGCGGTATAGTGAATAAGGTATGTTACTCTACTGTCCTATACCTCTTTTCTATATAACCTGAAACAAGTCCCATATAAACAATCTAATAGTTAAATCAAACGAGCAAATAATGACCGATATCATCACCAATAAGTTTTCGAACAACCCTGTTATCACCTCAGACAAAAACCCAACCGCTAAACTTGCTAAAGCTCTGCTAAACCAATCAAGACAACGCAAAAAATCGGGGCAAACTGTCCTTGAAGGCGTTCATCTTATTGAAGCTGCGCTGCAGGCAGACTTTCTTCCAGAGCAAATTATCATCTCTTATACTGGTTTATCGCATCCCGAAGTTCAGGAACTATTAAGCTCTTTAAGTAGCTATAACCTTGAGAATAAACTCACCGTGGTTAGTGATAGCGTTTATGAAGGCATTACCACACTTGGCAATGGTGTTGAGATTATGGCCATTGTGAATGTCCCCCAACATGACCTACAAGCATTACGCTCTCCTATTACTACCGACTGTCTAATCCTAAATGATGTACAGGACAATGGTAATGTAGGCACCTTATTGCGTACAGCCGCAGCGGTCGGTATCAAAACCATTATTTGCACCAAAGGCAGTGCTCAAGCTTGGTCACCAAAGACTATGCGTGCCGGTATGGGCGCTCAGTTTGGTTTAACCATTTATGAAGGTATTGAGGCCGATGAAGTATTGGCTTATCTGCGTGTTCCTGTTTTTGCGACCAGCTCACATACCGATAACATCATCTATAAACAAAATCTAAACCGCCCTGTGGCTTGGGTGATGGGTCATGAAGGTCAAGGCGTTTGTGAAGATATCATGAAGCTTGCAACCCCAGTTGCACTACCTCAACCTAACGGTCAAGAAAGCCTAAATGTAGCGATTGCCGGTGCATTATGTATGTATGAAACACTGCGTCAAAGAGAATATGCAGATTAGGTTGTATTAGACTAAGATAAACTATAAAAAAAAGGGTGCGATTAAATTTAATCGCACCCTTTTTTAGTTATTGGAGAAGCTATTATTTAAGTACTAGCCACAAAAAAACCGTCTCGAATGAGACGGTTTTTTAGCTTTACGCTGTATTAAGGATTAAAGATATTAGTCTTTAACGCTAGCAACAACACCCGCACCTACAGTACGGCCACCTTCGCGAATTGCGAAACGTAAACCTTTGTCCATAGCGATTGGGTGGATTAGCTCTACGCTCATCTCAACGTTGTCGCCTGGCATTACCATTTCAGTACCGTCTTGTAATGAGATGGCACCCGTTACGTCAGTAGTACGGAAGTAAAACTGTGGACGGTAACCATTTAGGAATGGCGTGTGACGACCACCTTCTTCTTTTGATAGTACGTATACTTCTGCGTCAAACTTGGTGTGAGGAGTGATTGAACCTGGCTTAGCAAGTACTTGACCACGTTGTACGTCTTCACGCTTAGTACCACGTAATAGTACACCACAGTTCTCACCAGCACGACCTTCGTCTAGTAACTTACGGAACATCTCGATACCAGTACACGTCGTCTTTTGAGTATCACGAATACCAACGATTTCGATTTCGTCACCAACACGTACTACACCAGACTCAACACGGCCAGTTACAACAGTACCACGACCTGAGATTGAGAATACGTCTTCGATTGGCATTAGGAATGCTTTGTCAACGTCACGCTCTGGTTCTGGGATGTAAGTGTCTAGAGTTTCTAGTAGTTCGATAACTGCTGGCTCACCATACTTACCGTCGTTACCATTTAGAGCTTCTAGTGCAGAACCTTTGATGATTGGGGTGTCATCACCTGGGAAGTCGTAGTCAGAAAGTAATTCACGTACTTCCATTTCTACTAGCTCAAGTAATTCTTCGTCATCAACCATGTCACATTTGTTCATGAATACGATGATGTATGGTACGCCAACCTGACGTGATAACAAGATGTGCTCACGCGTCTGTGGCATTGGGCCGTCAGTAGCAGATACTACTAGAATAGCGCCGTCCATCTGTGCCGCACCAGTAATCATGTTTTTAACATAGTCAGCGTGACCTGGGCAGTCTACGTGTGCGTAGTGACGTGCTTCAGTGTCATACTCAATGTGTGAGGTGTTAATGGTAATACCACGTGCTTTTTCTTCTGGTGCTGAGTCAATTGACGCGTAGTCTTTTGCTTCGCCGCCTGAAGTTTTAGCAGCGACAGTTGCAATAGCAGCTGTTAGTGTGGTTTTACCGTGGTCAACGTGACCGATGGTACCAACGTTAACGTGCGGTTTGTTACGTTCAAACTTGGCCTTTGCCATGTGTGTGTCCTCTTTTAAAATCTAAATTCAGTTAAAACAAATGATGAGATGTCGTAATCATTAATGGTTACTCATCCATCCTCTGTCAAATTATTAAAATATCTTGAAAGTGATGATCAAGTCAGTAGCAAATGATATAAGAAAACATAAGCATATGACAAGCCCTTGATACGTAATTGGTCATAATTTCATCAACTAATTACAATACATTTCTGATAGGAATAGCAACGACTTGATTATATTGCTTATTTTATTCTTAGGCTACGGCAGCATTTTGCCACCGTAGCCTATTATCATTGGCTGAATAAATAGACTTACTCTTCGTCTTCGTCTTTACCAGAGAATTTCTTGATAATGTCGTCAGCAACAGATTTTGGAATTTCAGCGTATTTTTCGAATTCCATTGAGTAGGTTGCACGGCCCTGAGACTGTGAACGAACATTCGTTGCATAACCAAACATTTCTGATAATGGCACCTCAGCACGAATCTGCTTGTTACCACCAGGTAAATCTTCCATACCTTGAACCATACCACGACGACGGTTTAAGTCACCCATGATATCACCCATGTATTCTTCTGGCGTTTCAACTTCTACTTTCATGATTGGCTCAAGAAGTACTGGGTTAGCATTCATGAAGCCTTTCTTGAACGCGATAGAACCTGCCATTTTGAACGATAGCTCATCCGAGTCAACGTCATGGTAAGAACCATCATATAAAGTCGCTTTAACACCAACGATTGGGTAACCAGCAAGAATACCGTTCTTCATACGCTCTTGGATACCTTTATCCACAGCGCCATGATATTCTTTAGGTACAACACCACCAACGATTTGTTCTTCGAACTGATAGTCAATACCAGAGTCAAGATCGATTGGCTCAAGTTTTAACCAAACATGACCGAACTTACCGCGACCACCAGTCTGACGAACAAATTTACCTTCTTGTTCAACTGAGTTGCGAATAGTTTCACGATAAGCAACTTGCGGTGCACCGATGTTAGCTTCTACTTTAAATTCACGTTTCATACGGTCAACAAGAATTTCTAAGTGAAGCTCACCCATACCACTGATGATAGTTTGACCTGATTCTTCATCTGTGTGAACACGGAATGAAGGATCTTCTTTAGCTAGACGGCCAAGCGCAGTAGACATTTTCTCTTGGTCAGCTTTAGTCTTAGGCTCAACAGCTAAACTGATTACTGGCTCTGGGAACTCCATACGCTCTAGAGTGATTACTTCGTTTTCATCACATAATGTATCACCAGTGCCAACGTCTTTCATACCAACTAAGGCAGCAATGTCACCAGCACGAATCTCGTCTAGTACTTTCTGCTCATTAGCATGCATCTCAACGATACGACCAATACGCTCACGTTTCATCTTAACTGGGTTATAAACGCTATCACCCTGTTTGATAACACCAGAGTAAACACGTACGAAGGTTAAGTTACCAACGAACTTGTCGTTCATTACTTTAAATGCTAACGCTGAGAATGGTGCATCATCAGACGCTTCACGAGTGCCTTCAGTTTCGTCTTTATCGTTTAAGATACCACGGATTGCTGGAACGTCTGGAGGTGCTGGCATATAACGAATTACCGCGTCCAACATCTTCTGTACACCTTTGTTTTTAAAGGCAGTACCACAAAGCATTGGAATGATTTCGTTAGCGATAGTACGCTCACGGATAGCAGCATGAATTTCGTCTTCAGTGAGCTCTTCGCCTTCTAAGTACTTGTTCATTAGCTCTTCGTTAGCTTCAGCAGCAGATTCAACTAACTGGCTACGGTACTCTTCTGCTTTTTCTTGAAGTTCAGCTGGAATTTCACGCTCTTCGAACTTCATACCTTGAGATTCAGTATCCCAATATATGGCTTTCATAGTAACTAGGTCGATAACACCTTCGAAGTCATCTTCTTTACCAATTGGAATAACAACAGGTACTGGGTTGCCACCTAAGCGTGTTTTAACTTGTTCTACTGCACGGTAGAAGTCAGCACCAACACGGTCCATTTTATTAACGAACGCTAAACGAGGAACTTTATATTTGTTAGCCTGACGCCATACTGTTTCAGACTGTGGCTGTACACCACCAACTGCGCAATAAACCATACACGCGCCGTCAAGTACACGCATTGAACGTTCTACTTCAATCGTGAAATCAACGTGACCTGGGGTGTCAATAATGTTGATACGGTGTTCAGGGAATTGCTGACCCATACCTGACCAGAAACAAGTTGTTGCAGCAGAGGTAATTGTAATACCACGTTCCTGCTCTTGTTCCATCCAGTCCATAGTAGCAGCACCATCGTGTACTTCACCAATCTGATGACTTACACCAGTGTAATATAAAATACGTTCAGTAGTCGTTGTTTTACCAGCATCGATGTGTGCTGAGATACCAATATTGCGATATCGGTTTAAGGGGGTTGAACGTGCCATAATTTTTTCCTAATGGAATGTCTTTATAATTTATTTCGTATTACGTGTTAATGATAGGCAGAATGGTAGAGTAACCACTAAAGATGACATTTTTATGATACTTGTTCGGCGCTTGCCTGTGCCTAGTACTTTAATAAACCACCTAGTTGTTGATTATTGTTGTGCTTTAGATCAACAGTGACTCAAACTCTCCAACCCTTATCAAAAACTTAATCGTTATTACGTGAATACCGTTAGTACCAATTTACCAAATTAGGCAAGTAAGCAAACGATAGTTTATGTAATTTTTTATAGGGTGCTATTAATAACCTTGATTATTAATAGCGATATATTGAACACATACTTGGCTACTTGATGAATAAGTTAAGCAGCCATTTCGCTAAATCTAAACTTAGAAGCGGTAGTGAGAGAATGCTTTGTTAGCATCTGCCATACGGTGAACTTCGTCACGTTTTTTCATAGCAGCGCCTTTGCCTTCAGAGGCATCAGCTAATTCACCAGCTAAACGTAACGCCATAGATTTCTCAGAACGCTTCGCAGCGGCTTCTGCAAGCCAGCGCATCGCTAGAGCAGTACGACGGGAGGGGCGTACTTCCATAGGTACTTGATACGTAGCACCACCAACACGGCGAGCTTTAACTTCGACCATTGGGCGAACGTTTTCAAGAACTTCTTCGAAGAATGCAACTGGATCTTCGATGTTACGCTTTTCAGCAACTTGCTCAAGTGCACCGTAAACGATACGCTCAGCAGTAGATTTTTTACCATGGCTCATCACGTGGTTGATGAATTTAGCAATGGTTTGGCTACCAAATTTTGGATCCGGTAGGATCTCACGGGTAGCGACGACGCGACGTCTTGGCATAATAAATTTCCTTGTCTTCAGGGTTGTCTGGCATTCATAACCATATAAATAGGTTTAAAAGTGGTTACCAGCCAGCCTTACTGCATGGTGGTATGTTCTCTAATGAGACACCGAGCCCATGCATTAAATTAAGTAATGTGCTAATTAAGATTTTGGCTTCTTAGCACCGTATTTAGAGCGACCTTGTTTACGGTCTTTCACGCCTGCACAGTCAAGTGCGCCGCGAACAGTGTGATAACGTACACCTGGTAAGTCTTTAACACGACCACCACGGATTAGTACAACACTGTGCTCTTGTAAGTTATGGCCTTCACCACCGATGTAGCTAGAAACTTCATAGCCAGATGTTAGGCGAACACGGCAAACTTTACGCATTGCAGAGTTAGGCTTTTTAGGTGTGGTTGTATATACACGAGTACATACACCTCGACGTTGTGGGCACGCTTGTAATGCAGGAACGCCTGACTTTTCCTTGATTACTTTACGACCCTTACGAATCAATTGGTTAGTTGTTGCCATAAGGCATCCTTCTCCCGTTTATTAAATACAAAAAAATGGGTCATTAAGCCATTCACGTTAATAACGCTTGTTTACATCAAAGCATCGAAAACTCGGCACTTTGAGACCAAAATAAGCATTTAAAGCTATGACAGCTTACCCATTTTTCGGACACTATATTATATAGACTTATTGAGCAATACTCAAGTGCCTATTGACTTTATCTCATCAGCATTAACCCGCTGTGAGATTGCCTATTTTAGGTCACTGTTGCTAACTTTCAAGGGAGTGATTAAATATTGTCTTATTTTACGCCTGACTCTTTCTCTATTTTAGGCAACCTATCTTAAGAAAATAGCTTATAACATCTAAGAATCTATTTGCCTACTTACCTTTCACTAATCCGCTAGCCAATCTTCACTATTTTTTTATAACCCTCCTTTATAATCCTCTTTTATAACCCTCTCACTGCTAATTGTGCTTTATGATAAACTAGGCACATTATTTTAAGGGTCCCTTTACCCTTGAAACACCTTTTACATCATTCCAATAAGCGACTATTTTATGAGTAATTCATCTTCTGCTAATACCGATTTTATTAATCCAAATCATGACACCCGCATTACCCAAGGCAGCCAAGTAGCATTACATTTTGAGGTATCTCTTGAAAATGGTACAGTCATTGATTCAACCTTTAACCGTCCTGAACCTGTGAGCCTAACCGTTGGCGATGGCAGCTTACTGCCAGGATTTGAGAGTGTGTTAAATAATCTTCGCGCCGGTGATACGCGTACTGCTCATCTAGAGCCGGAACAAGCGTTTGGAGAGTGGAACAAAGATAACGTACAAACCTTTACCAGTACCCAATTTGCGTTATCAGAGCCAAACCCAGAAGTGGGCATGATGATTGAGTTTGAAGACAAAGGTAAAAATACTTTACCGGGCGTAGTCAGTAAAGTGACCGACGATGATGTCGAGGTTGATTTTAATCACCCACTGGCGGGACAAACTGTTCTGTTTAAAGTTCAAATCTTTAAGGTAACGCCGCCAGGTCAAACCGGCATTCAATTAATGTGAGTCCATTAAATTATTATAAAAATACTGTAAGGAGTTACTGATGAAATATACCACCCTGCCAAAGCTTGGCGATAAAGTGTCAAAGATTTGCTTAGGTACCATGACGTGGGGCCAACAAAATACTGAAGCGCAAGCCCATGAACAGATGGATTTTGCATTATCTGAAGGCGTAAACTTTTGGGATACTGCTGAAATGTATCCATCACCGCCTGCAGAAGACAAACAAGGTGACACCGAGCGTTTCATCGGCACTTGGTTTGCTAAAAATAAACGCCGTGATGAGGTCGTGCTTGCCAGTAAGATATCACCGATGAGTTTTTTGCGTGACGGCAATACTCGCTTTAACGCCAAACATATTGGTGAGGCAATCGATGGTAATCTAAAACGCCTACAGACCGATTATATTGATGTATATCAACTGCATTGGCCAGAGCGTCAAACCAACTTTTTTAGCACTCGAGGCTATACCGAAGAGATGGCTCAGCAAGATTTAAGTGAGTTGACGCCATTTTTAGAAACCATTGAAGCGTTAAATGACGAGATTAAAAAGGGCCGTATTAGAGCGTGGGGCTTATCCAATGATACCGCTTGGGGCGTGATGCGCTACTTGTGGGAAGCTGAACAAAATGGCTTGCAAGGCCCTATAACGGTTCAAAACCCATATAGCTTACTTAATCGCCTGTATGAGGTTGGCTTAGCTGAAGTGTCTCACCGTGAGAATATTGGACTGCTTGCCTACTCGCCTCTTGGATTTGGCGTCTTATCTGGTAAATACCTAGATGGTAAAAAACCAGAGGGTGCGCGCTTGACTATGTATGATCGTTTCCAACGCTATATTAATGAAGAAGCCAAGTCAGCGACAGAGCAATATGCACAAATTGCCAAAGATGCGGGACTAGATATGGCACAAATGGCGCTAGCATTTGTAAACAGCCGTCATTTTGTGACCAGTAATATTATTGGTGCAACCTCAATGAATCAATTAAAGTCCAATATTGACAGTATCAATCTTGAGTTAAGCGATGATGTATTACAGGCGATTGAAGCGGTACATACTAGACAACCAAACCCATCACCTTAGTTGATGACATCATTTGTTAACGCACCTTATTTTAGGACGGAACACAACTGTCTTAAGCTGAGGTCTTATCAGATTTGGTCAAGACACGCAATTTGAGTGAATCTAAACCTTGCTGCATATGCTCTTGGAGCTCCTGGGTAAGCTCTTCGCGTGTTTTACCAGTAGTAGATAAAGGCTCTAGAGGTAGGATATAAGCGGTTACTAGATGGCTATCCATCACATTCAAAAAACTTTCAACAAAGGTAGTCTCGCCGACAAAAGGTAACGTATCATCGAGCTCACCATCAGCATTCACATAGCAGATAACAATGGGCTGCACGGGTTTGTCCGCATCAATCGCTGATTGCAGCAATTTGCCATACAAAGGTTTAATACAACTGCCGTCGTTGGTGGTACCTTCTGGATAAAAGATAACCGAGTGGCCTTTTTTTAGAAAGTCAGTTATTTGATCAGATACTTTGCCTGAATCACCAGAGCCGCGCTTGATGAATAACGAACCGCAAGCACGCGCTAAGCGGCCAAAGGCCGGCATGGCCTCCACTTCTGCTTTAGATAGAAAGAACGCTGGCACTACGCTACCCATTACGGGAATATCCATCCAAGATACGTGGTTGGCAGCCCACAGACCTTGCGTCTCTGGCATCGGCTCAACCTCAACCACCTTGACATTAAACGCGCCTGCCATTTTGCTACAAAATATCTTATTGTAGCGCAGTACCTTGTCACGCTTTGGCTCATCGCCCCAACCATCAATTTTGCTAATGGCTCTATAACCATTGACCATGGTGGTGGTCATGCCTTTAAGCACCTGACCTCGTTTGAGCTGCGTACTCACTGGTGTGGCTAGAAACTGACGTAGTTTGCGTACTTTTAACAGGCGACTGCCTTTCGAATTAAGACTGGGCTTGTTTTTGGTAGTATCCTTACCTGACACTGGTTGCGTCATATAAATCCTTAGTTAAATCAGTGCAGTAGCACTTTAAATATAAAATAGTGTGTGGTCAGCAATTATGCTGATAGCATCGATTATATCAGTATTTATCTGTATCAAGTAAAATGCTGACAGCATACTTTACTAAATTAGCCTCACACTATATCTTTTGAATCTATCTAGACAATGCCAGTTTGAATAACTTTTGCTAATAAATGTGTGGCTATCACGCAGAATCTTGTTTTTTGTTCAACACGCGGCTATGCAGCTCTTCTAGACCTGCCTGCATATGATCTTGCAGCTCCGCTGTTAACTCCTCTCGCGTTTTACCTGTAGGAGATAGCGGCTCAAGGGGCAATACGAAAGCCGTCACAGGCTCACTATCAATCACTCTAAATAGACTGTGCTTTAAAGAAATACCGCCGTAAAAAGGTACGGTCTCATCAAGCTTGCCTTTGTGATTGACATAGCAGATAACCATGGGCTGAACGAGTGTGTCTGCATCGATAGCCGCCTGTAGTAATTTACCATGTAGCTTTTTGATATGAGTGCCATCTGTGGTAGTCGCCTCAGGATAAAACAGCACCGAATAGCCCTGCTTTAAAAAGGTCGTCATCTGTGTGGCAACAGAAGCAGCATCACCAGAGCCACGATTAATAAATAGCGTACCGGCCGCTTTGGCCAACACCCCAAATACAGGCATCTTTTCCACTTCCGCTTTTGATAAGAAGAAAGCAGGCGTTACCGTGCCCATAACCGGAATATCCATCCAAGAGATATGGTTACACACCCATAGTGCATGTCTTTGCGGCACTGGCTCAACCTCAACGACTTGCACCCCGAACACACCGGCTGCCTGACGACAAAACGCTTGAATATATTTAGGCAAAATCTCACGTGGTGGTTCACGCCAAGCGTCAATCTTGGTTGCGGCTCTATAACCACCAATCATAGTATTGCTAAGGCCCAATACCACTTTACCGCGTCTGGCTTGTTGCTTAAGCTTATGTGCCAATTTGCTCCTAAGTGATTTAGGAGAGGTTGACTCGTTCGATTCAGATGATTTAAAAGCGTGATCTGATTGTGCTGATTTATTATCGTCTGTCTTATTAGATTGTGTCGTTTGCTTCAACATATGC
Organism: Psychrobacter sp. CX14; assembly: GCF_057396205.2. Taxonomy (NCBI): domain Bacteria; kingdom Pseudomonadati; phylum Pseudomonadota; class Gammaproteobacteria; order Moraxellales; family Moraxellaceae; genus Psychrobacter; species Psychrobacter sp. CX14. The sequence continues at coordinate 2,627,147 of NZ_CM183187.1, forward strand.
CCACACTGCCCTATTTATGAGTTATCTATTGGAGAAATTTCATTCATTGCGGTGTAATGGATAAATACCAATAACATCAGGATTATAGCAAACAATCAATCCCAGTTATCAAGTGTTCACTGAAATTATAATGACTCATTAGTGCCCTGTTATGTCTTATATTTGTATTAATTTAGACGTTTGGCCTTTTAATTCGCCACTGTTACCGTCATTAATAGACAGTAACGGGAAATAGTTTGGTATAAATAATGACCAAATCATTTATAATCCGTACAACATAAATTAATAAGATAGGTGGATATTTTTGGAGTATTTTGAGAGACACAAAGGTGGCGAGCGTGCCATCCTAGTACATTTAGATGTTAGACAAATCTCAGACCCTGATGACTTAGAAGAATTTAAGTTATTGGTTGATTCAGCAGGCGCAAACCAGCTGGAAATTATTAAGGGTTCAAGGCAAAAGCCAGATGCCAAGTATTTCGTGGGCAGTGGTAAAGCGCAAGAGATTGCAGAGCAAGTGCAAGCATTAGGTGCAGATATTGTGATTTTTAATCACAGTTTATCACCCTCGCAAGAGCGTAACTTAGAGGCGTTATTTCAGTGCCGCGTGCTAGATCGCACCGGTCTGATTTTGGATATTTTCGCTCAGCGTGCTCGTACTTATGAGGGTAAACTGCAAGTAGAATTAGCTCAGCTAAACCACTTAGCAACTCGATTGGTACGTGGTTGGACGCATTTGGAGCGTCAAAAAGGGGGTATTGGTCTGCGTGGTCCAGGTGAAACTCAGCTTGAGACGGATAGACGTCTACTGCAAGTGCGAGTGACTCAGTTAAAGAATCGCTTGGATAAAGTAAAACAAACCCGAGCGCAAGGCCGTGCAAAACGTCAAAAGTCAGATGTATTGACCATTTCACTGGTAGGCTATACCAACGCTGGTAAATCATCATTATTTAATCGCTTAGCCGATGAAGATATTTACGCTGCTGACCAATTGTTTGCAACCCTTGATCCAACGCTACGACGTTTGGACTGGCAAGGCGTTGGCCGTGTGGTTCTAGTTGATACCGTTGGTTTCGTACGTCACTTACCTCACGAATTGGTTGAGTCGTTCCATGCAACGTTAGAAGAGACGCTTGAAGCTGACTTATTACTGCACGTCATTGATTCTGCTAACCCAGAGATGCATGAGCAAATTAAAGCGGTAAAAGATGTATTGGCAGAGATTAATAACGATGTGCCAGTGCTCAATGTTTATAACAAGATTGATTTAACCGGTGAACCGGCTCGAATCAATTATCGTAAGCCGAATGTGCCAAGCCGCGTCTATGTATCTGCCAAAGCTGACCTTGGTATGAGCATGCTGAGCACAGCGGTTCAGCAGTTATTAACCGGTAAATTAAATACCTTTGAGCTAACCCTACCCTTTGATGCCGGCAACTTAAAGAATGAGCTGTATCGTCTAGATGTCGTCGAGCAAGAAGGCTATGATGAATCGGGCCATGAAATATTAACCATTCGCTTGCCTGCAGATATATTGCAGCAGTTATTGGGTGAAGCCGATATTGACCCAATGGATGTCCTGCCGACCGAGCAAGCTGAGCTGTTAATTCCTAAGCTTGAGCCTTTTGAGAAGCAACTAAAAGCCGAACAAGATGAGCAAGAAGCTTTAGAAGCCGACCGTCTATATGAAGAGTCATTTGATGATAGCTTATTAACCTCGAAAGATAACAATAATGTTTAAGCATAGGTTATATACTAAGCGAGCTTAGATTTAAAGTCTGACTTACTTACTATAATTAGCTTGATAAGACAGCTGTTTAATAAAAAAGCAGCAATCCATAAGGGTTGCTGCTTTTTTATTAGCTGCATGATTTTCCATACCCTAGTCAAATCAACGTAAGGTTAAACATTGACGCCTATAAGTATTATTGAGATAGTCAGTATATTTAGTTTAAATCCTCAAGCTATTGCCAATCCTGCTTTGCCCCACTATCATAATAATTTATTCAAAGAGACAAGGTCATAAATTATAGTTATGGCTCTTTGAAAGCTCTATGAATAAATCTGCTCGCTTTTCTATCAACGTCAACGGGTAATAAAACGCTATGTCCCATTCTCATGCCTCCTCTACCGCCAAAAAGAAGCTGTCATTGCCGATTGCTATTTTATTAACTTTGGCAATTGTCATCTTTATTCGTGAAGGTGCACTATTGGTATGCCAAGCGCTTGGCTATGCCAGTGCGGCTAACATCGTCGGCATGATTACCTTGTTTGTCTTACTAATGATATGGCGGTTTACTATTGGACTGCCTGAATGGATTACTGCTGCCAGTAATACCTTATTGGTTGATAGTGGCTTTGCTTTTCTACCAGTCTCAGCTGGCGCAGGATTATTACTATTTGGATTAGGTGATGAGCTGCTTGGTATTATCGTGACCATGGTGGTTAGTACTTTGCTACCGTTATGGGGCTTGGCTACCTTAGCAAATTACTGGCTTGGTGAGAATAAGCAAGATAACGAATCAAGCTCGCACTCTTCTTCTTCAAATGATAACCATTAGATAAGGCGGCTTACTATGACATTACTTGACCAAATGCCTGCGGGTACCACGTATATGACTATTGCCGCTGCCTTTTTACTTACCTTAGTCGCGCATACGCTTGCCCGGATTCTTGCCAAGCGTATCTCTGGTCTGCCTATGGTAATTACTGCCCTAGTGTTAGTATTGGTATTTCTATTTACCTTTAGCTGGGATTATGACCATTATTATGCGGTCGCCAAACCTATTTTTGATCATCTACTGGGGTATGTGACTGTGCTATTGGCCATCCCACTAGCGACCATGAACTTCAAAGGGCTGCCCATCAAAAAGCTCACTATCATTGTTGTTATCGCCAGTGTGGTTGGTGCGCTATTACCCATGAGCATGGCTTACGGCTTCGCACTCAGTCATGATACTATTTTGGCGTTTGCTTCACGCTCAGTGACTACTCCTATTGGCCTTAGTATTGCAGAAATCATCAAAGCACCGTTGGCACTGGCTAACCTTATTATTATCGTCTCTGGACTACTTGGCGGTGCGGTGGCACGCTTCTTATTCCGCCGTGTCGATGATGACAGAGCCAAAGGTTTAGCATTAGGTCTTGCCGCTCATGCTTTTGGTACAGTTGAGGCATGGCAAATTAGTCATACCGCTGGTCGTTATGCTGCTTTTGGCTTAGCAGTAAATGGCTTAGTGACTGCGGTTTGGGTACCTATTTTCTTAGCTGCTTGGTTATAGGATACTTTTGATAACCAAACGATAGTCCGATATCTATAAATGATTGTTATTAATATCAGCGTCATATTTATTAGTTACTCTAATCCCTCAATTAATGTGCTTTGATTTAAGTTGAGGGCGCTGCTAAAAGCAGTAGCACAATAACAGAAATATTGTTACTTATTCTTTCTATAGTGCTGTCAAAAGGATACGAGCGGACATAAGCATTAGATACGCGTCCTGATAAATGCTATATTAAGGATGCTAATAGCCTGTTCTAAACCCTAAGGTCATTTTCAACTTGATTCTTAATAGGACATTGTACAATTCTAATGCCGCGTCAAACGCCTACCCTTTCTCACACATAGCTAAGCCACTCTTATCACTCCTTTGTTGTCGATAAGAGATTGATTATCTGTGCGTGAGTGATGCTTTACTAGCGTACTTTGCTATATAAAAAAGCAGCATCTAAGCGTAAATAAATGATAGGGCGTGACATAAGTGACAAGTGATCGGTACAGCACTCGAACAGGCAAGCCTATAATCGATAGTCATTAATCAGGTCTATCAAACCTAAATTCTATAAGGCATCGCTAACAATAAATGATTGATGAGTCTCTGACGAATCACCATTAGCGACGCAATTTGGCTATGCGACTATACTGCAAGATATTTTTCTTGCCTTCTTAATTAATACGGCGTTTATAAAGTGAAAACAACTATGACTGAATTGTTGAATAAAATACTCTCTCGTTCAGCCAAATTTGCTGTTGGTACAGCGTTAATCTCATCCTCGTTAATGGCAGCGCACGCAGGCAATATGTATATCTATAAAGATGACTCTGGACAGGTACTGCTTACTAATGTTAATCCTTCTGGTAATTTTGACAAGTTCACCCAGAAAGTTAAAGTCACCTACTATCCAAGTGCCTCTGAGCTCCCTGATGCATCTTCTGGTTCCTCTTTAAATAGCTATAACGGTTACAGCGCTCCAAGCACCAGCAGCAAGAACAACGCGTATGACCAATATATTATGGCGTCTGCTACCCGTCATGGCGTTGACCCTGCCTTAATGAAAGCAATGATGCATACCGAATCTGCATTCAACCCCAATGCCCGCTCTCCCGTTGGGGCACAAGGATTAATGCAGCTAATGCCAGCGACTGCGCGCCGCTTTAAAGTACGAAATGCGTGGAACCCAAGTGAGAATATCGAAGGCGCAGCCAAATATATAGCGTGGCTGAGCAAACGCTTTAAAGGTAATATTGAGCACGTGGTTGCTGGATATAATGCCGGCGAAGGCAACGTTGATAAATACGGCGGTATCCCTCCATTTAAAGAAACCCGCAACTATGTTAAAAAAGTATTGGGCCGTTATAACAGCCTATATAAAAATGACTCGAATCTGACCGGTGCCTCTAATGCTAACCTAGCTGGCAGCAACGAGGGTAGTTTTCAACACGCAAGCTTTGCTACTTCTAATAATGGTTATTCACAGTCTGCTTTTAATGCGCTACGCTAATATAGTCAGCGAAAGACTAAGCGAAGGAACTATCCCGTGCTAATTTAAAGCCTAGTGTGTAATCTTTCTGTGTACGCTTAATTCTTATAGTCTGTGACTTGTCCATTTATAAGCTTTCTTTTCGTAAACTTATCTTAGGGCGAGAAAAAGACAACAAAAAAGCCAAACCCGAAGGTTTGGCTTTTTTGTTTATATAGCACTCACTGGTTGCATCTGAGCGAGTCTATAAGTGGGTTACTGCTAATTACTGAACTGGTACTTCCATTAGTAGTACACGAGAATCTTCTAGTGCTTCTACATCAAAGCCAGTGGTATCAACAATACCCATACCGTCACGAGTATCTAATACTTCATCACCGATTTTTACTTTACCTTCGATGATAAATGCATACACCCCATGGTGTGAACCTTTTAGGTCATAATGTGCGGTAACACCTTTGTCAAGGTTGCCCATATGGAACCAAGCGTCTTGATGAATCCATACGCCAGCATCATCAGGGTTTGGTGACAAAATCTGACCAAATTCATTTGGTTTTAACATATCAGCAATTTTTAATTGCTGATAACGTGGCTGAACACCTTGCTTGTTAGGCATCACCCAGATTTGGAAAAATTTAACCGGCTCGCCAGTTTGACCATTCATCTCACTGTGTACAATACCTGTACCAGCAGACATCACCTGAATTTCACCGCTTTCGATAATACCGTTGGTACCGATAGAATCTTTATGCGCTAATTTACCTGATGTTGGAATAGAAATAATTTCCATATCACGGTGTGGGTGAGTACCAAACCCTTTACCGCCTTCAACATGGTCGTCATTAATCACACGTAGAGCACCGAAGCCCATACGCTCAGGATTGTAATAATTAGCGAAGCTAAAAGTATGTTTGCTTTTTAACCAGCCATGATTTGCATCACCACGAGTATCTGCTTTATGTACGATAGTTTTCATAATTAATCCTTATTTTTAATGTCATATCGATTAAACGCAGCTATTGTATCATACACATATACTTAACCGTAAGGTGCTATTGTTAATTTAAGTTTAATTGTGTAAAGTCAGATAACTGATTATTTATAACAGTATTTAGATCAATTCAACAAACTCATTTACATCAGCAGTTCACGCTTACCGCCTTTACCCATGGCGCTTACCAGTCCGGCCTCCTCCATTGAGTCGACAATTCGAGCGGCTCGATTGTAGCCAATACTAAATTTACGCTGAATACTCGATGCAGATACTTTTCGAGTTTCCATCACAAAGGCCACAGCCTCATCATAAAGCGCATCATCCTCCCCAGAAGTATTACCTACACCACTACTACTTGGACTGGTTAGCTCAAAATTACTGGCCATATTGTCAATATAATCTGGTGCGCCGCGTTCACGCCACGCGTCACAAACACGGTTCACCTCTTCATCACTGACATAAGCGCCGTGCACACGGTCAGGCTCAATTTGGCCAGGGCCTAAGAACAACATATCACCGTTACCAAGCATGTCCTCAGCGCCGCCAGCGTCAAGGATAGTTCGTGAGTCGACTTTTGAGTTCACACGCAGTGCTGCACGAACTGGAATGTTGGCCTTAATCAGACCGGTAATAACGTCAACCGATGGGCGCTGGGTTGCTAGCATTAAATGAATACCTGCCGCTCGTGATTTCTGTGCCAAACGAGTAATCAGCTCTTCAGCTTGTTTACCAACTTGCATAATCATATCGGCAAACTCATCTGCGACGATGACAATCATCGGTAGCGTTTTAAGCTTTGGTGCTTTATCAATACTCACGCTGTCATTCGGACGCCACAATGGATCAATCATTGGCTTGCCAGCCTTCTCTGCGGCAATTACCTTCTTGTTAAATTCGCTTAACTTACGAACCTTTAGCAAACTCATCAGCTGATAACGACGCTCCATTTCTGCCACACACCATGCCAAGCTACTGGCCGCCTCATTCATATCGGTAACGACCGGTGTTAATAAGTGAGGAATATCGTTGTAGTTAGCAAGCTCTAGCTGCTTAGGGTCAATCAAAATCATGCGCAGCTCTGAGGGCTTGTACTTTAATAGCATCGACAGCAGCATTGAGTTAACCAGTACTGATTTACCAGAACCTGTCGTGCCTGCTACAAGCATATGTGGCGCGCGGGCTAAGTCAGTAATAATTGGATTGCCGCCAATGTCTTTACCCATTGCCATACTAATTTGAGCTTTTGGATCTTTAAACTTCTCAGTTTCTAATAGCTCAATTAAGCGTACCATTTCACGTTTTTTGTTCGGTACTTCGATGCCAATGTACGGCTTACCTGGAATTACCTCTACAACACGCAGTGATGCCATTGATAGCGAACGTGCTAAGTCACGTGAGATGCCGGTTACTTTACTGGCCTTAATACCTGCCGCTAAGTCAACTTCAAATCTTGTGACTACTGGACCTGGAATCGCATTGACGACCTGTGCTTTAACATTAAACTCTTGTAGTTTAATTTCTAATAATTCAGACAACTGATCCAGCTCTTGTTGCGTATAACTTGGCTTACGATCAGGATCTGGCTTGTCCAAAATCGACAATTCAGGAATTGGGCTTAAGCTTTCACGGTGTTTGGCGGTTTGCATAGCACGACTGCTTGACGCAAAAGCGGCATCATCGTGAATCTGCGGCAGTGTTGGCTCATCATCGACATCCGGTACCATATCTTCAATATGGTTACCCGAATCGCCTTCCGGTGTTGCAAAGCGAATCGTTGGCGTTACTGGCTGAGTGGAAGCCGACTTGTCTTCAGGCTTATGCGGCTCTTTTGGATTCGATGGCGGTGTATTGGTTGGGTTTAAATCAACGGTTAGTTGCTCAATCTCTACCTCTTGAACCGCTTCTTCCAGCTCTACAGGCGCTTCATAAGCAGACTCCGGTTCTGGTTCTTTGTTTGACTCAGACACTGTGCTCGAGCCCATTGCCACTGTCGATGCGGCGGCTACTGAGGTGGTTACAATGCTTTTGGCATTATCTGATATATCGACCAAGCGATTGTCAACCCAGCTGCTTTTTTGTTCTGCTTTGTCATAAGTCTCTAACTGAGCTGCTTCATTGTCTTTATGCGCCACAAAGTTAGTGTCTTGTTGCTCAGTCTTATCAACAGTAGCTTCAGCCGCTTGTTCTTCTACGACACTCTGCATAGTTGAAGTCTCATTAGCATCAACCGTGCTTTCTATTACAGTCTCTGGTCGATTTGGTGCGATGTCTATCACTTGCTCGAAGGCTTCTGCTTGCTCAGGATTTGCATCTACTCCAAGCGTCGTTTGCATTTGGTTATTATTAGCCACTGCAACCGGTAAGGCTTGCTCATCAAGCAGTTCATCAATAGCTTCTTGATCGTTCCAAGCAAAACTTGGCTCTTGTTTTTTAGGTGCTGTATTGCTCGACGCTTGCGCATCTTCAAACTCTGCTTGGTCTAATCGCTGCTGCTCAGCACGTGCTTCTTGCTGCTCCTGCTCACGCAGCGCCAAAATACTCTCGCTCAGGCCAGAATTCACCAAGAATTCATCAAGCACATTACTCAGACCAGAATCACCTGTCTCTTTGACAGTAGCCTGCTCATTCTGCGCCTGCTCTTCATTTAAACGCTCTTCTTCTGTCTGTTCAGGCAAATTCAATTTTAACTGGCTTAATAATGGCGAACTATTGTCTTTTTCTGAGTCCTTGTCTGTTTCGACTGTTGCGTTAGCCGCCTCACTGTTGGTGCCTTCTTCTGTCGATTCAAAGGCTTGCTCGGCAAGACTATCTTCACGCTGTGCTCGACGTTCGCGCAGCCCACTGCCAAGCCAAGACAGGCTAAACACTTCTTTAAATACTCGCATCCAGTGAATATCAAAGGCAAAGGTTGTGGTCAGTAAGGTAAATACCAATAAAAACAGACCAGCGCCATAGAGCGTAATCAGACCTGTTAAACGGCTGGCTACTTCTGCACCCAAAATACCGCCATAACGGGCATCACTTTGAGACGCAAATCCGAGTACATGTGGCACAATTGCAATCAGCCCACAGCTGGCCAGTAATAAAAACACATAACTAATAACACGCAGCACACCAAAGGCTTGATCACGCTGCCACCACTGACATAACGCTTCATACGCCAAAAATATCAGTAGCCACCATGCTGACCACCCTAAAAAGGTATATAGAAAGTCGGCAATCCATGCTCCCTCTGCCCCGCCCATGTTACTGATATCACCCATATCACTACTGATACGTGACCAACTCGGGTCATTCGGGCTATAAGTGATAAGAATAACGAACACAAATGCGGATAATATGACGGCAAGTGCTGTGAACATGGCTTTTTTTGCGGTGTGAATTTGGTGTGCCGTTATCATTAATATTTCCCAACTTAGAACTTATAAAAAACGTCAATTGATTATGGTACCGAGCCGTGAAGCAATTTTGCTTAACCCGAGCCATATAACCCTCTATAATAGCAAATTGCGCTCTACTTTCGAGCATCTTCACGCTTATTTATCACATAAATAAATATGATAACTTAAACTGATTTGTTATTGTTACCGTCTGCCCTCATTGTAAAGGGCATAGATATTGATAAGTATGGCAAATAAACAGGCTTGGCCGCTATTATTAGCGGCTTTCATTGTCATTAGCCCTTGTTATACTGATACTCTTTTAAAATATTATTGTTCATTTTAAACCATTAAGGAAAATCAATGACTCAAGATGCAAACGCGCCACGTCATCACAAACTTATCATCTTAGGCTCAGGCCCTGCCGGTTACTCAGCTGCTGTTTATGCGGCACGTGCAAACCTAAAGCCAGTGATTATCTCTGGTATGCAAGTTGGCGGTCAGCTAACCACAACCACAGAAGTAGACAACTGGCCTGGTGATGCGCATGGCTTAACCGGTCCAGACTTAATGATTCGTATGAAAGCGCATGCTGAGCGTTTTGGCACTGAGATTGTTAATGATCATATTAATTCAGTGACCCTAACTGAGCGTCCTTTTAAACTTGAAGGTAATGCTGGCAGCTACACTTGCGATGCGCTAATCATTGCAACCGGTGCCTCTGCACAATATTTACAGCTTGAGTCGGAAGAGAAATTTAAAGGCTTAGGCGTATCAGCCTGTGCAACCTGTGATGGTTTCTTCTATAAAGATCAAAAAGTAGCCGTCATCGGTGGCGGTAATACCGCTGTTGAAGAGGCGTTATATCTGTCTAACATTGCCAAAGAAGTGGTGTTGGTGCATCGCCGTGATAGTCTACGCTCTGAGAAAATTCTTCAAGATAAAATCTTTGAAAAAGCTAAAAATGGTAACATCACCATCGAATGGAACCATCAAGTGAAAGAAGTCCTTGGTGATGACATGGGCGTTAATGGCTTGATTATCGAATCGACTCAAGATGGCAGCACCAAACATCTTGATATCCACGGTATGTTCGTTGCCATTGGTCATAAGCCAAACACTGAGATGTTCAATGGTCAATTAGACATGAAAGATGGCTATTTAGTGGTAAATAGCGGCACTAAAGGCAATGCGACTCAGACCAGTATTGAAGGTGTATTTGCTGCTGGTGACGTGGCCGATAACGTATACCGTCAAGCCATCACATCAGCGGGTACAGGCTGTATGGCGGCGCTGGATGCAGAGAAGTACCTAGACTCTATCGGTGAAACAACAGCGACGGATCACACTTACGATTCAACGCTAACCAAAGACAATGATGCAGATGCTTAAGCGGTTTAAACGCTAACACCGCTAACTGTATCAATGAGAGTCTACTACTGACTTGAATGCGAATAAAGGTGCTGCTCATAGAGTGGCGCCTTTTTTATGTTTGGCAGACGATATAGGCTAAGATATACATACAGCACTAGGCTTGGTACTATAAAGCCTTGTCGTTATGCTATCTATTTATCCGTTTAACCTTTTAAATACTCTCAATCTTTAGCAATTATGGATGCCTTTGTGACCCCAGACAATCAAAGCAACTCCGAACAAGATACTCAGCCTAACACTCAATACACACAAGCTGGCTCTACACAGACTGATTCTACTCACATGACTACCAAAGATAGCGCCTTATTTGAAAGTGATTACCTCTTCCCTAACCCCGAAACCGTCGATCCAGATGGGGTGGGCTTAGTCGGTATGGGTGGTGATTTAGCACCACAAACCTTATTGTCTGCCTACTCTCAAGGACTGTTTCCTTGGTTTAATGAAGATGAGCCGATTGCTTGGTGGTGCCCTGAGCCGCGCTGCGTACTAGACCCCATAACCTTTAAACCCAGTAAATCATTGAAACGTTTGGTCAAATCTAGCAACTGGCATTGGACCGTTAATCACGCCTTCGAAGACGTTATCCATGCTTGTAGCCTGCCGCGCAGCTATACGGATGACACTTGGATTCATGATGAGATGATAGAGGCTTATACTCAGCTGCATAAGCTTGGTTACGCCCATAGCATTGAAGTCTGGGATAATGAGATGTTAATTGGCGGTTTGTATGGTCTGAAAATCGGGCAAATCTACTTTGGAGAATCTATGTTCCATACTCAAAGTAACGCCTCAAAAGTCGCCTTTTGGGCACTAAATCGGTTCTGCCAACAGACCGATGTCCAATTAATCGACTGTCAATTACCTAATCCGCATTTAGAAAGCTTGGGTGCTAAGATTATGCCGCGTAATGTGTTTTTACAGACTTTAGCCGATTTGGTTACTAAAAATAGTATTTCTTGGTATGACTTTGCCGATAATAAAAACCCCGTTCAGGATTTAGTATATAACACCGCTATAGAGTCAACCTTATCTAGTGGAGACAGTCAATGAGCCGCGCTCACCAGCCCAATCAACCGCGTCACTCTAGTGAAGACACCGAGAAAACATATACCCTACGCCTATCACCGCCAAGCTTATGCAGCTATCTACCTGAACGCGCCTCTCAATTGGCATTTATATTAATCGATGCTGATGAGCGTATATCGCAGCCTTTGTATACCAGCTTAAGTCAGCAAGGCTTTAGACGCAGCGGTAATGCATTTTATAAGCCTAACTGCGGAAACTGTGTGCAATGTATCTCAAGCCGAGTTGTTGTCGATGAATTTAAGTTATCGCGTCGTTATCGTAGAGTACTTAATCGCAATAGCCAAGTGACACTAAGTATTAAGCCTGCTGCTACTGCCCATCAAGAACACTATAGCCTTTATCAGCGTTATATCAGTGCGCGTCATGCAGATGGAGATATGTATCCACCGAGTTTGCATACCTTTGAGCAGTTTTTGGTCGAAAGCCCAGCAGATACGGTATTTATGGAGTTTCGAGAGCCTAATAATAAGCTTATTGCTGTAGCTGTCACTGACAAATTAGAAGATGGGTTATCCTGCATCTATACCTTCTTTGACCCTGATCCTGCCTTTAACTCACGCAGTTTAGGTGTCTACAGCATATTAAAGCAAATCGAAACTGCCAAAAGTCTAGGACTTCCCTACGCTTATCTTGGTTTTTGGATACCAAGTGTTAAAAAGATGAATTATAAAACCGATTATTCGCCCATTGAGCTACTGATTCACAATCACTGGCTACGCTTTGATGAGCAACCAGATAGCGATGAGATTCTGCATACACTAATGAGCAAACCGGTTCAAACACTGTTTTAAGCCGCTGCTATTTTTATAGTGAACCTTACTATCTGTGCCCTATGCGATTTATTCAGCCGTGGAATAGCTGTACTCCATAATCAATGCATCACAGCGCTGAGTGGCCCCTTGCTCATCCACTGTAGCGTAATAGCCCTTTCTAGTATGAATAATCTCAAACCCCATCTTTTTATACAGCGAAATGGCCGCATGATTGCCTTCTCTAACTTCAAGCAACATTCTATCCAAACCTTTATTAGGCATGTGCTTTATTAGCGGTCTTAATAAACGCGTGGCCAGCCCCTGACGCTGGTATTCTGGGTGTGTACCAATTCTTAGTATTTCTGCTGTTTCAAAAACAGTGCTATATATACAATAAGCGACTACTTTGGCCTCATTTTCATCCCCAAGCTTCGCTTTTAAGTTACCCTCAATGACTGCCCAGCACTGGTTGCTTTGTTGACTCAGCAGAGAAGCTATTGCCTCTTTAGACCATGCGTCATGGGGCTGAATCAATGCTTCTATATTAGCGATTTGGCGAACTAAATCTATATCATAACTAGCATCTGTGACAGAACAAATATCATATTCGGTACTCTCCTTCACACTTAGCCTCCGCATCATTTGCCTAATTATCTATAAAATATATGCCAAAAAAATACAAACACCAACAAAAAAACCTTCAGCATTATGCTGAAGGTTTTTTAACTTGTCTATTCTTCTTATGAATCAATGATACTGATTCTTAAAGATAGAACGATTACAGCTTGCTGGTTAATTCTGGAAGTGCTGTGAATAAGTCAGCTTCTAAGAAGTAATCAGCGACGCTAGCAATTGGAGCTTCTGGGTCATTGTTGATAGCAACGATCACTTTAGAGTCTTTCATACCTGCTAAATGCTGGATTGCACCAGAGATACCGGCAGCGATGTATAAGTTAGGAGCAACAATTTTGCCTGTTTGACCAACTTGCATATCATTAGGTACATAGCCTGCGTCAACCGCAGCACGTGATGCACCGATAGCAGCGCCTAGCTTGTCTGCTAGTGGCTCAATGTATGTAGTGAAGTTTTCACCGTTTGCTAATGCACGGCCACCAGAGATAACGATTTCAGCAGACGTTAGTTCTGGACGGTCAGATTTAGCAAGCTCTTCACTAACGAAGCTTGATTTACCAGCGTCTTGAGTATCGTCACGCTCTTCAACTGATGCAGAACCGCCTTCAGCAGCTGCTGGATCAAAAGCAGTAGTACGTACAGTTACTAATACTTTGTCTTCAGAGGTTTTAACAGTTGCTAGTGCGTTACCCGCATAGATAGGACGCTCAAAAGTGTTAGCGTCAACAACTTTCATGATGTCAGTAATCATGCTAACGTCTAATAAAGCAGCAACACGTGGCATGAAGTTTTTGCCGTTAGTCGTTGCTGGAGCAACGATATGGCTATAGTCGCCGGCTAAATCTTTAACCAATAGTGCAACGTTTTCCGCCAATTGATATTCGTATGCTGGGCTGTCTACACAAATAACTTTGCTAACACCCGCTACTTTAGAAGCTTGCTCTGCTACTGGTTTGCAGCCAGAACCTGCTACTAATATGTGGATATCATCACCCATCTGTGACGCAGCGGTAACCGTGCTTAGAGTCGCCTTTTTTAATTCAGCGTTATCATGTTCTGCATATACTAAAATTGCCATGAGAATATTATCCTTTCAAATAATGGTATGAGATTGTGATTTGGTAACTTTGGTCTCTGTTAGCTAAGTTGGGCTTGTTGTTCTTATTAAGCCGCTCTTAAAGTAAATCTTATTACATAGACAGTCTTATTAAACCCAACCGCTAACCAGTTAATGCTCGATACTAATTAAATAATAAAGCAGTTATTTTTATAATTAAATAACTTTCGCTTCATTTTTAAGTTTGTCGATTAGCTCATCAACTGAACCTACTTTAACACCCGCTGAACGCTCAGGTGGTGGCGTTACTTTCAGAATCTCTTGCTTAGATGCCATTTCTACACCGAAATCCGCTGGTGTTTTCTCATCAAGAGGCTTCTTCTTAGCTTTCATGATGTTTGGTAGTTTTGCATAACGTGGTTCGTTCAAGCGAAGGTCAGTAGTGATTACCGCTGGTAGAGGTAATGCAACTGTTTGTAGACCGCCATCGATTTCACGAGTAACGTTAACAGTATTGCCTTCAACTTTTACTTCTGATGCGAATGTACCTTGGCCAATACCCATTAATGCTGCAAGCATCTGACCAGTTTGGTTGTTATCATCATCAATGGCTTGTTTACCAAGTAGGATAATGTCAGTACCTTCTTGCTCAGCAATACCTTTAAGGATTTTAGCTACTTGTAAAGGGTATGGCTTTTCATCAGTTTGTACTAGAACACCACGGTCAGCACCCAATGCTAGGGCTGCACGGATTTGTTCTTGTGCTTCTTTAGGACCGATAGAAGCAATGATAACTTCATCTACTACGCCCGCTTCTTTTAAACGAACAGCTTCTTCAACCGCAATCTCACAGAATGGGTTAATTGACATCTTAGTGTTACTAAGATCTACGCCAGAATTATCAGCTTTAACGCGTACTTTTACGTTATAGTCAATCACACGCTTTACAGCGACTAATGCTTTCATACGTTCCTCGTTTATTAATGTTATGAATTATTAAAATAACCATTACGTGGCAAGTGCTCAATTTATATTACATAGCACCAATGTAAGTAACTCTTGTATATATTAGCCAGTATAGCAGCTAAGATGTATAACAATTTGTAGGGATTTAATTAACACAGTAATACTATGATAACCGCCCTATTTACTTAGATTACTTAAACTTATACCAACCAATTTTTTGGTTTTGATGCAGTATAAATAAAGATAAATTATCAAACGGTATTATATTGCGTTAGCAACCTATTAAGGTCAAGCCGTGGGCGTGAATAAAGGGTCATAAATTTATTATCAATGAACCCTTGATGATTAAAGCACCCTATTTAAGCTAAAATCTGAACGAAAAAAAGACAACCCAATGGGTTGCCTTCTTCAAGCATCATCACCTTTATAGATAATTAATGCTTAATTTTGTAGGACTAGCCTACAAAGAATTATTCAGCTGATTCGATTTGTTCAGCTTGTGGACCTTTTTGGCCTTGGCCTAATACGAAAGTAACTTTTTGACCTTCGGCTAGAGTTTTGAAACCACTGCCTTGGATAGCACTGTAATGAGCAAATACGTCTTGACCGCCATCGTCTTGTGCGATGAAACCAAAACCTTTAGCTTCGTTGAACCA
The DNA here is from genome assembly GCF_057396205.2 of Psychrobacter sp. CX14. NCBI lineage: Bacteria > Pseudomonadati > Pseudomonadota > Gammaproteobacteria > Moraxellales > Moraxellaceae > Psychrobacter > Psychrobacter sp. CX14. Next base: position 2,642,866 of record NZ_CM183187.1, read on the forward strand.
CTTAACAGTACCTTGTACACGTTCTGACATAACTTTTCCTAATATAAAATTGATTTAACTATAGTCATGATGCCTTCCTTACTCAACCACAGGGGATTGGGTAAATAGAAGCGTAAAATCGAGCATTATCGATTAGAATGTTGACTAATCTTCACTCTAATAAATAAATACTTCTCTACACATCTACATTTGAATGCAGTCATGTTTGAATATCTAGCTGTGCTATTCATTCAAAAAGTAACTTACTTACTAAATAGTAGTATAACAGTTTTAACTCGGTTGTCCTAATTATATTATAGCTTTTGGTTACTTTGATGTAATCAATGTCTCTTTAATATAGCTTTTGATGACTGATTCTTATCTATTAGGAACATTAACAAACATTAATCGACTCTTAAGCGGCTTGAGGCAGTGGTAACCATGGCATCACTAGCACCAATAGACATAAAGAGAAGAAAATTAGGGCAAAAGACTGACTATACGCCACGTAAGATTTGGGGATAACCAACTTGTCAGGCGATTCTGGCATACCACTGCGTTTTAACAAGCGGCTGCCGTATATCCAGCCTGCTAGGGTATAAATACAATAAGCGACCGGCACTGCCATGGCAATAGATTGCAAATCAGCAAAATAAATAGCCGCTGTCGAGACTAGCGCCCATAGCGTATCGATAGCAGAGCTGACATGAAAAAATTTAGACTGCGGCAATTTACCTTGGGTCTTCTTTAGCATTTGCCCTTCGATATAAATTAATACTGCCACCACGGCACTGCTTAACACATAAAAGGTCTGTATATTGATATCGGCGAACCACTGGGTATCCATTATATAACTCGTATCCTTTTTAAGACTCAATCATCATCGGTTTATAGTACGCGACTCTTCTCGCATCAAATCAGTATACCACTTCAGATAATGGTGACTAAATAGAACCTGCTAATCAACAATATCTATCACTGAGTTTAGGTATTCTTATAGCGCATCCCTACGCCAATACGCTCATTATTCATACGCATAAAAGCACTGGCATAAAAAAGCCCACATGCTAAGTAACATATGGGCCTATGCTGAGTATAAAACGGCTATCTCAACAAACTGATTTTGATATTAAAGAGTCAAAATTAGTTTTTCTCTTTATCGATAATCTTGTTACCACCAATCCAAGGCATCATTGAACGAAGCTTAGCACCAGTTTTCTCAATTTCATGCTCAGCGTTGTTGCGACGACGTGCAGTCATTGAAGGATAGTTAGTCGCGCCTTCAGTGATGAACATCTTCGCGTATTCACCAGACTGAATGCGTTTTAGTGCATTGCGCATCGCTTCACGAGACTGCTCATTGATTACTTCTGGACCAGTCACATATTCGCCGTATTCAGCGTTGTTACTGATTGAGTAGTTCATATCAGCGATACCGCCTTCATACATCAAGTCTACGATAAGCTTAAGCTCGTGTAAGCACTCAAAGTAAGCCATTTCTGGAGCGTAACCTGCTTCAGTTAGGGTTTCAAAACCCATTTTAACAAGTTCTACTGCACCACCGCAAAGTACTGCTTGCTCACCGAATAAGTCAGTTTCAGTTTCATCTTTGAACGTGGTTTCGATAATACCTGAACGGCCACCACCAACGCCGGCTGCGTATGATAGAGCAACTTGCTTCGCTTGACCTGACGCATCTTGATAGATAGCAATTAGATCTGGAATACCGCCGCCTTTAGTAAATTCAGAACGTACTGTGTGACCTGGTGCTTTAGGCGCAACCATAATAACGTCTAAGTCTTTGCGTGGTACAACTTGGTTGTAGTGAATCGCAAAACCATGAGCAAAAGCTAAAGTCGCACCTTCTTTGATGTTTGGCTCAATCACGTCTTCATATAACGCTTTTTGGAACTCATCTGGCGTTAAGATCATGACCACGTCAGCCGCTTGAACCGCATCAGCTACTTCAGCAACTTTAAGACCAGCGTTTTCCGCTTTTTTCCAAGAGCCAGAGCTTGCGCGTAGACCAACAGTTACGTCCACACCTGAATCTTGTAGGTTAAGCGCGTGTGCGTGGCCTTGTGAACCATAACCGATAATGGCTACTTTTTTGCCTTGGATAATTGATAAGTCACAATCTTTGTCATAATAAACGTTCATAAATTCGTCCTTTTTAGTATTTCTGATTAATAAATAAGGGTTGGGTTGCAACCTTTTACTGTTATAAAAATTTAGGTATAAGCGTATCGCTTACCCCAACTAGAATCACCCTAACTAAATGCTAAGCGTGCGCTCACCACGTAAGATACCGATGACCCCTGAGCGTACTACTTCCAAAATACGATCACGGCCAATCACTTCGATAAATCCGTCAAGCTTTGCTTCATCACCGACAATCTGAATAGTGTAAAGATTGGAGGTTACATCCACAATTTGAGCACGGAAAATATCTGCACTGCGTTTGACTTCATCACGAGCACTGCCAGTGGCACGTACTTTAATCAGCATCAGCTCACGCTCAACATGGTCGTTGTCTGTCAAGTTAATGACTTTAACCACTTCGATTAATTTATGCAAATGCTTAGTAATTTGCTCAATTTTCTCAACGCTGGCATTGGTGGTTAGCGTTAAGCGTGAAATAGTGTGATCTTCAGTTGGCGCCACGTTTAAGGTTTCGATGTTGTAGCCGCGCTGTGAAAACAATCCAACAAGGCGTGAAAGCGACCCAGCTTCGTTTTCCATAAGTACAGAGATTAGATGTTGTTGCATTAGGTACGCTCCCCCTTCGATAACCACATATCACGCATAGATTGACCAGCAACCTGCATTGGATAAACATGTTCATGACGGTCAACATACACATCAATAAAGACCAGTTTATCTTTCATTGCAAGTGCTTCTGCTAACTGCTCATCAAGCTTTTCAGGATCCGTGATTTTAACGCCCACGTGACCATAGCTTTCGGCAAGCTTAACAAAGTCAGGTAACGACTCCATATACGATGACGCATGGCGACCTTCATACAACATATCTTGCCACTGCTTCACCATGCCCAACTGAGCATTGTTTAAGCATAAAATCTTAACCGGTAGACCGTACTGGAAGCAGGTCGATAGCTCTTGGATATTCATCTGAATAGAGCCTTCACCGGTGATACAAACCACATCACGCTCAGGCTCAACCAACTTGGCTGCCATCGCATAAGGTAGACCAACACCCATGGTGCCAAGACCGCCAGAGTTTAACCATTGACGCGGCTCATCATATTTGTAATACAGAGCAGCAAACATCTGATGCTGACCCACATCACTGGTGATAATCGCTTTACCCTCGGTTAATTCATATAGTTTTTCAACCACCGATTGCGGCTTCATGCCATGTTCGGTACTGGTGTCATAAAGCAGACCATGACGCTTACGCCATTCATTAATCTGTGACCACCAATCCAATAAAGCGCGCTGATCTAACTGTTTATCATCACCCTCTAATAGCTCAAGCATATCGTTCAATACTGACTTCACGTCACCCACGATAGGGATATCGGCCATGATGGTCTTTGAAATAGAGGCCGGATCGATATCGATATGAATAATGGTCGCGCTTGGGCAGAACTTCTGAACATTGTTGGTCACACGATCATCAAAACGTGCGCCGACCGCAATAATCAAGTCCGCATGATGCATTGACATGTTGGCTTCATAAGTACCATGCATACCAAGCATACCTAGGAACTGACGGTCAGAGCCTGGGAAACCGCCAAGACCCATTAAGGTATTAGTAACCGGTAAGTTTAATTTATGCGCAAGCTTAGTCAGCTCTTTATGAGCATTACCCAAAATCACACCGCCGCCTGCATACAAAACAGGACGCTGTGAAGATAACAAGGCTTCAACCGCCTTTTTAATCTGACCACTGTGGCCTTTGATAGAAGGCTGATATGAGCGGATATTTATCGACTCTGGATAGTGGTATTCAAACTTTTCATGGGGCGCCGTGGTGTCTTTAGGAATATCAATAACCACAGGGCCTGGGCGACCTGATTGAGCAATATAGAAGGCTTTTTTAATAATCTCTGGGATTTCACTGGCATGACGTACTTGGAAACTGTGCTTCACGATAGGTCGTGATACACCAACCATGTCGGTTTCTTGGAATGCATCATCACCGATAAGATACTTAGGTACCTGACCTGAGATCACCACCATCGGGATTGAATCCATAAAAGCAGTGGCAATTGCAGTCACAGTATTGGTTGCGCCTGGACCTGATGTTGCTAATACCACACCAGTTTTACCCGTTCTACGAGAATAAGCATCGGCCATATGACCCGCAGCTTGCTCGTGACGCACTAGCAAATGCTCAATGGTATCTTGCTTGAAGATAGCATCATAAATGTGCAATACCGCACCGCCTGGATAACCAAAAATATACTCGACGCCTTCATCAATTAAAGACTGGATCAGCATTTCACCGCCAGAGAGCATAATAGGCTTATCCCCATTTTCTAGAAGTTCACGCTTTTTACCAAAATTAATGGCGGCGTGCGCTGTTTGAGTGTGCCCTGTCATGTTCGGGCTTTGGGTTGTTTGAGTCACTGTCATCACCTTTTTTATTGCGGGATGTGGTTATGGCTCTTATCACCTCTACCATTAATTAAGAATTTTGGCAAAAGCAGTATAGAACAATAATAAGCTAAATAATTTGGATTACGCCATACCCTGTTCAGATATCAAGCCATATTTAATAAGAGTTGCCAGTCAGCTTACCATGATTTAATCAGTTCACTAACACTTAAAATGGCAGTCAATTTGTTATTTTAAGCTTTTTTTATAAGTCACATCTATATAATTAAATAACCAGACAGACATGACAAAAAATACCAACAGGCATTAGCCATGTGATATAAGCACTTAAAGGTAACAGTAGGATGACCGGTGGGCTTAAATGCAGCCCCTTGCAGGATTTGCAAGATAGGAAGAGTATTTAACCATAGGGAGGAATTCTGTTATTCAAACTTCAAAGAACAGGTAGTGGATACCCCTATCAATAAATATAGTATAAAAACTTATACCAATTAACCTGACTATCATTCTATTTAAACTGCTAAATTTAGCAGATCAAACACCTTATAACCATCAGATTAATCACTTAGTCACTGTAGACCGATAAGTCCTTGAGTTAAGCCAGCGGTAATCCTCACACTGTCTAACTCATCACATTAAAAGTAGCCAGCCTCGGGCGGACGGTAATCCTGCCGTAATTGCTACTTTAAAGTTAACTGACTCGGTAGAGTACGTTAACTGACTAATCAAACTACTATAATCCAATGTTTTACAGGTCATGTCAACCAAATAAAATGAATAAGATACCTTACTAATTTTAATCAGTTAAAAAATAAGGGAAAGTATGGGTTATATAATGCCAATACGCGCCCTTGATAACGACTTAATGCTTGCCTAGTTTTACCTGACTCTTAACTAGTCCCGACCCAATTTTCAATAATGGCTTAGGCTAATAGTTAAGACTAATTACTGACGCACTAAGCGGCTCGGCGCTGGTAGTAGGCTGTCATCACTAACACGGCAAGGATTAATATCAATACCACCTCGCCGGGTGTACCATGCACGTACCATTAGCTTAGATGGCTTGAAGTATTGACTGATATCGGTAAATATCTGCTCAACACATTGCTCATGAAAGCCATTATGCTGACGGAAGCTTAAAATATAGGTCAATAAATTAGCTTCATTGACTGGCACATTTGTGGTCATCTCAATAGATAAAGTACCCCAATCTGGTTGATTGGTAACTGGGCAATTACTGCGTAATAGATTGGAATACAGCTGATAGTCTTGCTCTATATTATTAGTGGCATCCGAATCACCTTGACCTTGCGCTAGCAAACTGGCATCAGGGTGCTCGACTGGCGCCACTTTAATGCCTGAGCTCTGTAACGCCTGATCAATACATAGACCTTGTGGATGTGAAATCATAAAACCTGACTCAGCAGCAGCGCCTGAACTAATCGCATCTAAATCAAACAGCTCAACGCTGACCTCAGCGCCCACACAAGCTGATAAATCCTTGTTAATGGTCTGCTCAACAGCTTGCTTGCTCTCAAACTCGGTAAAATTCAAGCTATTTAAATACAGCTTCAGAGATTTTGACTCAACAATATTTGATGAGCTTGCTGGCACAGAAAAACGAGCAATCGCCATTTGTGAAATGCCTTGTGGATTTAACCAAGACACCTCAAACGCGTGCCACCAATCCACACCGATCTGAAGCTTCTCGTCCTGCCAGCCAATGGCATCACGTCCTAATTGACGCGGAAGCGCATACAAGGTATCAGGTTGGTAGGTTTTTGGATAACTGGTAGTCTCGCCTAATACACCGTGAATACTCATAATCTCTTACCTCATTTATCGTAAAGCGCTCATGCTACGGCTTTAGCTTATTTTGTTGCTGTGTTTTAATTCTATGGCTTAAAGATGCCTAAACTATTGACCTTAATCTATTACAGTCTTAGACGTGAGCCATTTTGTAGTAAGCGATAAGCAATACTGTAGAAAATTACACAAAAAACAAATATCGCCACCATCGAATACCAGACGTTCACGTCCGAATATCCCAAAATACCGTAACGGAACGAGTTAACCATATATACGATAGGATTCAATAACGATACGTTTTGCCAAAATGGTGATAGGTTTTCGAGCGAATAAAACACGCCGCCCAAATACGTCAGCGGTGTTAACACAAAGCTTGGAATAATCGAGATATCATCAAATGAGCGCGCGAATACCGCATTAATAAAACCGCCCAATGAAAATAAAATAGATGTACCCAATACCGTGAATAACATCACAAAAAAGTGAGCAATACCTAAGCTGGTAAAGAACTGCGCTACTATCGAGACGATAACTGCAATCATCAGCCCGCGGAACACGCCACCACTAATATAACCAAGCAAGATAGAATGCTTAGAGACTGGCGATACTAAAAGCTCTTCAATACTTGAGGTAAATTTAGCACTAAAGAAGCTTGAGACCACGTTCGAATAGCTGTTGGTAATGACCGACATCATAATCAAACCTGGCACAATAAACTGCATATAAGGCACGCCGCCCATCTCGCCCACACGCGAGCCTATCATCTTACCGAAGATGACAAAATAAAGGCTCATAGTAATCACCGGTGGCAGTAAGGTCTGCGGCCAGATACGTAAGATACGGCGTATCTCTTTAATTAAAATGGTGCGAAACGCAATCCACTTTTGCGCCAAGGTCAGGCCATCGTGATGAGAAACTGGTCGATTGCTTTGTTCGTTTAGATATGTACTCATAAGCCAGCCTCCTTCATTGTATTTTTGGTCTCTATACCCTGCTCCACTAAGCGCATAAACAGCTCTTCTAGGCGGTTAGCTTTGTTGCGCATACTAGAGACCTCAATGCCTTGCTTGCTTAACTGCTCAAACACGCCATTGAGCGACTCGCCTTCAGTTAATGTAATCTCTAGCGTCTGATTATCAGGCTGTGATACTGAGGTCACACCTGTAATCTGTAGCGGACCATCCACCGGCTGCTCTAAATCAAACACAAATGTTTCTATAGACAACTGCGCCAACAGCTCTTTCATTTCAGTATTAATGCGAATTTCGCCATGATCCAAAATGGCGATATAGCGGCACAACTGCTCTGCTTCTTCTAGATAGTGAGTTGTCAGAATAATGGTGGTGTTCTCTTCCTCATTAATCTGCTGCATAAACTCCCACATCGAGCGGCGCAGCTCAATATCGACCCCTGCCGTTGGCTCATCTAATATCAATAATCTTGGCTTATGAATCAGCGCCCTTGCAATCATCAGGCGGCGCTTCATACCACCGGACAGCTCTCGTGCCTTATTATTACGCTTATCCCAAAGACCCAGCGCAGTCAGTAGCTTTTTGGCACGTGGTTTAGAGTCTTTTTCTGGAATACCAAAATAACCAGCTTGAGTGATTAAAATGTCTAGCACCTTTTCAAACTGGTTAAAATTAAACTCTTGCGGCACAATACCTAGATACTGCTTGGCAATAGAGGGGTTGGCTAATAAGTCGGTGCCAAAAATTTGTACACTGCCCTCTGTTGGTTTAAATAAGGAGCTGATAATACCAATCATGGTGGATTTACCGGCACCATTTGGTCCAAGTAAAGCGAAAAATCCGCCTTGAGGAACAGTCAGATTGACATTTTTTAAGGCAGCAAACCCATTATTATAGACTTTAGAGAGATTTTCGATGTGTAACGCAGGCGTTGTATTTGTCATAAAATCACATTTTATTAACGTGAAAGCAGCGCCAATCCCATTACTTGTAGGTAATGAGTAGACGTCGGCTCCAGTGGCTGTTTATATTACAGAAATCTGACTCCTTATATGGCGACAAAATCTGATAATTAAACCCAGACAATTCTAGCGACAATAAATCAGTTAACTGATTGGCTTTAATTGTTGGCTTGATAACTGAACTGTTTAAGCGTAGTGGCTTATCAGCGCAGGTTAATAGTTAAAATAAAACAACAAAAAACGCTCACCTTGCGGTAAGCGTCTTTTCTTTGAGAGTATCTAATTAACTAAGTAAAGCGTTTGGTTAGCTAAAGTCAGATTAGCTAGATTGCTCTACCATGTAATCAACAGCGTTGTGTACTTCTTCATCAGGGATATCAGCACCACCTTTTGCAGGCATTGCATTAAAACCGTTAATAGCATGGTTATATAAGGTCTCTTTACCTTTACCGATACGAGCACCCCATGCGCCAGCGTCACCCACTGTTGGTGCGCCTAATAGACCAGAGGCATGGCAAGTATGACAAATCGCATCATAAACTGCTTTACCATCACGTGGCTCACCATCAGCTGAAGCGCCAGATGCAGTCAATGTAATATCACACTCTTCGCCGTCAAAACAAACCTGCCCGTAAGGCTGAATACGCTGAACCAGCTTAGGGTATAAAGCGATAAGCTTCTGAACTTGCGGCGTGTCTTGTGGAATAGGCTCTTCTTCTGCAGCAGGTGCGGCGGCTGTTTCAGCCTCTTCACCTTCGGCACCGTCTTCAGCGCCGTCTTCTGTAGCAGCATCTTCATCAGTGGCTGCCTCGCCGGTGGCAGCGTCATCACTTGTGGCAGCTATTTGTTCTACAGCATCGCCTTCAGCGGCTGCATCAATGACGTCTTCGGCTTGGCTAAAAGAAATGCTTGATAGACCAAGGATGGCGGCAGCGGATAACATCACGATTTTTTTCATGCGTCACAATCTCTTATTAGAGCGACGTACCCAGGCTTCTATGGCGTAATAATGGCTAAGAAGGCTTAAGCCGTCGTGTATGATTGATTGAATTGTTCTAATTTAGCAATATAAAATTAGTAGGAAATTCTTTTCCCTGATATTATAGGGGAAAACAGGGACTAAAAGCCATGCTTGAATAGTGACTATTACGACAAATGACCTGTTTTTACCTATTTATTGCAATTTTATGTCGGTTAATAAACAGTAATGTATCAAATTACAGCCGCCTATGCCATTTATTAAAGTCAATAGCATTGGTTTTTTTGGTGGATTTTGCTAGACTAGCGGGCTTGAACCATCGCTAACCGTCTATCTAAATCTAGGCAGCTACACGGGATGGTTCGTGTGATTTAACCGTTCATTATATGCGCTTGTAGCTCAGTTGGATAGAGTATCGGTTTCCGAAGCCGAGGGTCGTGGGTTCGATTCCCGCCAAGCGCACCACTATTTCTTGGCTCTATAAAAGTATTAATGCTTTACTTCGCACCCACCCTCTTTGCGACCATCAGACAGCCCACACTAAGAATAGCCCAAAGCTTCTTTTTATAAGATAGGCGCTTAATGCCACGTGCCGCTTTACTAAGCACTTTGTCTTGCAATAGTTGCTTTACAAATCCAGCCACTCGCTGCGCCTTTGCTCGTTTTTGAGATACAGCCATTACAGAATACTGTTTATTTGCTGACTGGCTATCATCTGAACGCTGCCTTTTCGAATCATAGCTGAGTACTTTGGCAGGCTGACCGGGTGCAGGGGTCGATGCACTACTTAAACCAGAATCAGACTCCTGACCTAGCTCAGATTCAACCGATGCACTTACATGAGCATTCGATTCTTCTTTTGAGTCATCAGGTGCTTGTACGGATTGCTGCTCAAGATATCGATCTTCGGCTTTTTGCCAGTTATCTAGATACAGATGATTTAAAGTCGTATGCTGCTGTGGTTCGCCATAATATTGTACTAAAAGCTTCGCATCGGTTTTATTAAGCAGCTTAAGCTCCTTATAGCCAAGCTTGTCATAATCAATTTCTAGACTCGCAACATTACCACCTGGAATGGTATCGAAGACTTTAAATCCTGTCTCGCCTGTTCGCTGTGACTGCTTTGGACAATAGGAATCCCAAGCCGCTAGTTTATAGAGGGCTTGCAGCTCTGGCTCAAAATCGACATTGTCTTTCTTTTTATCACGGATAATTGCACGTAATGCCAAAATAGACTCTTTAAATCCTAGTGGCCAAGGTAAAAACTCTTGTGCGGCCTCAAAACGCATGGCAGGATCATCTCTGTACTGCTTGATATAATTTGACCAAGATAAGAAACCTGTATCAGGTCTGTTCTCATTTCTTGATTTAACGTCCTGAAAAGTAGTTTCATCTTGCCACTGCATAATAAATCCATTTGTTTGATAATAAAGAAAAAGTCGAGTTTCAAACGCCCTGCTGTCACAATCAGCATCAATCCATCAATAAGAGCGTATATAAAGACGTACACATAACAGAGCCATTAACAATAACAATTACAATTACACTCTATTATTAATCCTGAATCTAGCCACACATCTTTTATAAAGTCAAACCCACGCGAGTCAAGGCATGTGCAAATATTTTGAATAAAAGACTTATTTTATATACTTTTATTATACACCGCTTAACTCGATTCTTAATTCTTCCACGCTGGGTAATTGATGAAAGTTAATCACCGCCACATCACCAAGACGACGTCGACCCAGAGCGGCATTGGTATCCAAAGTGAGCATGGCTACTTTTCTGGCATTGCGCTCTAATATCAAATGATTCTCGCGTGCAATAGCCGTAAAGTCAGGAAAGTGCTTTGAGATACACTCTTTAAGCTTACTAATTTGACTGTTTGGTTTACCACTAAAGGCGCCAGGCTTACTGTTGAACTTCGGCTTTGCTGTGTCGGTTGCATTACGTCCTTTACCCAGTCTTGATGGCTTGCTACCTTTTTTGGCATCTGCTACCTTTGGCTTTTTGATAAAACCAATCATAAATAATACCAGTACACACAACACAACCGCTGCCAGCAGCACGGTGCCACTTATCGTCTGATTCATATATCCTCCTAGGCTTGATATTGTATTATGATACATAATCTATAATACTGATAGAGAGATTACGTCTGTTTAATCAATAAGACACTTTGCAAATAACAAGTATTGGACAATGCATGATGACTGATTTAAATGCTTTAGACTCTGCCATGACTCAGGCTATTGAGCTACTTAAAGATGCTGAACATATCTGTATCTTGACCGGTGCTGGCATCTCAGCTGAAAGCGACATTCCTACTTTTCGGGATAAGCAAACAGGGCTTTGGGAGAATTATCGTGCTGAGGATTTGGCAAGTATTGATGCGTTTGAGCGTGATCCAAAGATGGTTTGGTCTTGGTATCAATGGCGACGCGGCTTGGTCAAAGACAAACAGCCAAACCCTGCTCACCATGCATTAACGCAGCTGCAGCAATGGGCAGATAAGCAAGGTAAAACGCTGAGCCTTATTACCCAAAATGTTGATGATTTGCACGAGCAAGCTGGCAGTATGGCGACGCATTTGCATGGCCATCTATGGGAAAATAAATGCAGTCAGTGTGCGGCGGCGTATAACGAGGCCATCGACTATACGCAGCAGCAGTTATTACATTGCCCGCAGTGTGATGGTTATATTCGTCCTGATATTGTGTGGTTTGGAGAGATGTTGCCGCAAGGTGCATGGCAATATGCGGAGACGGCCGCAGCGACTTGTGATGTGTTTATCAGTATTGGCACCTCAAGTTTAGTCTATCCTGCAGCAGGATTGGCACAATTGGCCGAGCAAAACGGCGCACATATTATTGAGGTTAATTTAAATCCCACACAGTCCAGTTTCATTGATGTGGTATTAGAAGGGAAGGCCGGTGAACTATTACCCAAACTGGCTGATTCACTAATCAATTAAGGTATAATGGACAAAATTCAGGCTGACACCCCCTTTAAAGCTATATACTATAAGTATTTGCAAGGATTGAAAGCCATGAATCAAAAAACTGCCCTTTTTGTGGTGAAAAACACACGAAAAAGAATGGTTATAAATCAGGGAAACAGCAGTACAAATGCCTTGTTTGTAATCGGCAGTTTTTAGGTGGCAGGCGGCTCAATAATACAACTTTGTGGCAAGAATATACTCAAGGTAAACAGACTTATAAACAACTTGCTCATAAGTATGGCTGTAGCATAAAGACCATACAAAGGCGACTAGATACTATTGAGATAAAGTCACTTAATAAGCTACCTACTCGTGCCAACATAGTGATAGACACGACCTACTTTGGTAGAACATTTGGCTTAATGGTATTTCTCGACTATACAAGCAAAGCGGTATTACACCACCGTATTATTCACTATGAGACCAACGCTCTGTATAAACTGGGAATAGAGCATATAAAATCACAAGGCATTGATATCACTAGCATTACTTGCGATGGAAGACGAGGTCTTAATGCTTTGTTTAAAGATATACCAATACAAATGTGCCAGTTTCATCAGCTACAGATCATCACTCGATACTTAACTCGTAGGCCTCAAAATATCGCAAGTATTGCACTTAGACAGCTAGCTTTAAATATAAAGGATTATGATAAGACAACCTTCATTCAAGCTCTAGATAGTTGGTATTTGACTCATGAGGACTACTTAAATGAACGTAGTACCAATATAGATACTGGTAAGACTTGGTACACCCATAAGCGTCTTAGAAGTGCCTATAGAAGCTTGCGAGTAAATAGTGATTGGTTATTCACTTATAGAGAATTAGATGACTTAAACATTCCAAATACAACTAATTCTCTAGAAGGTTTGTTTAGCGAGTTAAAACGCCAATTAAGCAGTCATAATGGGCTCAATAAACAACGTAAGCTTAAGTTTATTAACAACTTTTTAATGACATACTCTGAAGGGTAGCCTGAATTTTGTCCATTAGAGACTAACCGCTCGTTTTTAGCCTGAATTTTGTCCATTACACCTCAATTAACTAAGTCTATTGTCTGTAGCAGACTACTAACTACTAAATACATGCTTAAGTCTATAATAAAAAAGCCAAACTCTTAAAGTTTGGCTTTTTTATTGACTTATATTTGATCAATAAGAATATGAGTGCGCTATTTTAAAAATACCACCGTATCAGACAGCTCGTTACCTTCTGGATCATGCTCCAGATAATAATGTTGACGCAGCAATTGTCCAATTTCATCTAATAAATCTGACAAGCTTTGCTCCATTTTACCTTTTGACATGCCAGCTAAGGCTTTATCACACATAGCACGCCAAACAGTATGGCTGACGTGTGAGTTAATACCGCGGTCAGCGACAATCTCAAGCGTATGTTCGCAAACGTTGACATAGACAAGTACGCCGGTATTCTCTTCGGTATCCCAAACACGGTAGGTACTGAATAAATCAATCGCCCGCTCACGGCTGCCCACATGGTAAGCAATATTAATCGGCAGATGGTTCTCAATCACTAAGAATACTTCACCGCGATGCCCCTTCTCGGCCTCAGTAACCCTTTGAGTCAAGCGGTCGGTCACTGCATCGTTTAGCCAACGATTGTGCAAAATAGGAATAAAAATAGCCTGACGCCACAATCTAGCAAAGCTAGGCTGGCTGCTATTGGTATGACCCTCGGCAGTGTTTGGATGCTCAGGTATCATGTCAGGCTTCGCTTGGTGTTGCATAGATATCTTACCTCAAACCGTATACTTATATTAAAGATCAGCCCACTATCAACCGTCTACCAAGAGCCGCCAGCGCCGCCGCCACCGAAGCCGCCGCCCCCACCGCCGAAGCCGCCGCCGCCAAATCCACCACCACCGAAGCCGCCGCCTCCACCGCCTCCAAAGCCTCCACCAGGGAAGAAGACAACACCGCCACGACGTCCACCACGGCCGCCGCCCTTACCTTTACCGCCGCCACCGCCGCGTGAGATAAGGAACAGCCACAAGAATACTGCCATGAACAGCGTCATAATAAAGCTGCCACCGCTACCAAGTGATAATAAAACAAAACCACCGGTCGCAACTAGAGAGCCTAAGATACGCCCAAGCACCGCCGTGATAAACATACCAAAAATTAGCGCAATTAAGAAAGTTCCGAACAGTGACGGTGCTTCTGCATCGGCCGACTGATTTTGGCTACGTTTCTCAGCAGCGGCATCAGACTGAGCAAGGATATCAGGGTCAGCGACCAAACGCTCCTCAATACGATTGATACCTTTAATTAAGCCGCCGGCGTAATCGCCTTGCTTGAATGACGGCATAATTTCGGTATCGATAATACGGTTTAATACCGCATCAGGTAGCACGCCCTCTAGGCCGTAACCTGAGAGAATATACATATTGCGGTCATTCACGGCGACTAAAATGAGCAAACCATCATCGGTATCCGCCTCACCTAGCTCCCAACGCTCAGCAACCTCTAAGCTATACTGGAAAATATCCATACCATTGGTACTTGGTACCAATACCAGTGCTGCCTGTGCCAAGCCTTGGTCATAAATATGACGCAGCCTTTGGCTAAGCATTTGCTTTTCTTGTGGGGTTAATACATTGGCTTGGTCTACCACGGGCGAATTTAATATAAGCTTATCTGATTCAACCGCTTCCGCCGTAGATTGACGTGGCTGTGCGCTAGCAACTGAACCGGTTTGAGATTGGCCGTTCTGTGCTTCATCATCGGCACTGGCTTCACCAATATTCGGTAAATTATCACGAATTGCCTCATTACCTAAGACCGCATCACCTAAGACCGCATCGTTAATCGCTTCATTTTGCTGTCCGGCTTTGGCAATCGCTACCATATCTTCAACGCTCGAGTCGGTAAAGCGCTGCGCTGACTGAGTGGATGCTACACTGCTGGCCTCGTCGGTAGCCGCAAAGCTTATAGGCATGGCTAAAAGACTAGCCCCTATTATCGAAACTGCTGACAAGCTACGTTTTAAGTTTTGCATGTGCATCATCACCACTTATTCTGATTCACTTATGAAATAAAGGTCGCCTTAACCTGAACTGTTAAGGCGAACATACTAGGCTAATTAATCCATCACGGTTAGCGTCGTTAAGTTGTTGGTGTTAAAAAACTAGTCACCAAAGTTAACTTCTGGCGCCGTTGAAATCTTATCTTCGTTCTCAACGCTAAAGTTTGGCTTCGGATCTAGACCGAATACTTTGGCAGTAATATTTGTTGGGAACTGGCGTACCGAAGTGTTATAGCTCTGCACTTCTTGAATATAACGGTTACGCGCCACAGCAATACGATTTTCAGTACCCTCTAACTGCGCTTGTAAATCTTGGAACAAACGGTCTGATTTAAGTTCAGGATAACGCTCAGAGACTGCCATTAAGCGAGATAAAGCACCGGTCATTTCAGCCTGCGCTGCTTGATAGTTCTCCATCGCTTCTGGGTCATTTAACACCTCAGGCGTTAGCTGAATGCTGCCCGCTCTTGAGCGTGCTTCTGCCACTTGAGTGAACACATCTTGCTCTTGCTGAGCATACTGCTTCACAACCTGTACTAAGTTTGGTACCAAATCGTCACGGCGCTGATATTGGTTCACGACCTCTGACCAAGCAGCGGTCACTTGCTCATCTTGAGCTTGTAGGTTGTTGTAACCGCAGCCTGATAAACCGACTGTTGAGGTCGCTAAAACCATCGATAATAAAATAGGTTTCGCTATTGATTTGCGTGACATAGATATGTGCTCCAAGGTTCATAAAAAATATGACTATACAATTACGCCTATTTTTAACTGCTAATAACAAAGACCATAGGCGCCACAAGTCAACAAATTTAGAGTGATTAAAATTAAATGCTGAATGTCTGCAATTGTACTGGTGTATGAGGCTAAAGCATAATTAATACAATTTATTGTTACCTAATTACAACCAGAATAACAATAATAATTTAACTAAATTTTGTGATAAATGGGCTGCAATTACCCCTGCCTTAGGATTGATAATTAAAAAAATCATAAAAAATAATCTAGCAATTTATCTTTTTTTGTGGCAAATTGCAGTTACTAAGACATACGATTGTGTAACATTTAACTAAGCTGCATTACAGTTGAACTCTCGTAAAGTCTGTTCAGGTGTTTGTACTTATTTAATTGTCGCGGTCAGATTTGCTTGCATGCCTACCCATTAATTAAATAAGCACTGTACACAGCCTAAGATTTTAAGTGACATGTATTTAGTGACACAAAACAACAGGTAAACCGATTCAGTATTACTGAAAATCAGGAAAGTACACTATGGAAGGCATTGTTAGCGCTTTAAACAATATAATTTGGAGCCCTGCGCTTATTTATCTCTGCTTGGGCGCAGGTTTATTCTATTCAATTTTAACCCGTTTCGTTCAAGTTCGCCTATTTGGTGAAATGATCAGATTGCTATTTAAAGGCAAGCCAGATAATGATGGTATTTCGTCATTCCAGGCTCTAGCTGTTTCACTTGCCGGCCGTGTCGGTATGGGTAACATCGCTGGTGTTGCCGCTGCTATCGGCTTTGGTGGCCCTGGCGCTGTATTCTGGATGTGGATTGTGGCCTTCTTGGGCGCATCAACCGCCTATGTAGAATCAACACTGGGTCAGATTTATAAAGAACGTGACACCTTAACCGGCGAATACCGTGGTGGCCCTGCGTACTACTTCGAAAAAGCATTGGGTCAAAAATGGTACGGCATCTTATTTGCCATCTCATCCATTATCGCTTGTGGTGTCTTCTTACCCGGTGTACAGGCCAACGGTGTTGTTAACGCTGTAGCGCAGGTCGCAGGTGAAGGCTCAGTAATGAACTTCCTAGGCATGGACGTGGGTTCAACCCGTCTAATCGCTTTGGTTATCATTCTAGCGGTACTTGGCTTTATTATCTTTGGTGGTATTAAGCGTATTGCAAATTTCACTGAATATGCTGTTCCATTCATGGCACTGGGTTATATTATCCTAGCCCTACTGATCATGTTCACTAACTTTAGTAAAGTACCTGAAGTATTTGGTATGATTATTGGTGATGCCTTTACGGCTCAAGCAGGCTTTGGTGCAGCTATCGGTTGGGGTGTTAAACGTGGTGTTTACTCTAACGAAGCCGGTCAAGGTACAGGTCCTCACGCAGCAGCTGCTGCTGCCGTTGACCATCCTGCACAGCAGGGTTTAGTACAGGCATTCTCAGTATACGTTGATACGTTATTGGTTTGTTCTGCAACAGCATTCATGATTTTATCAACTGGCATGTACAACATTCAGGGTACACTGCCTGATGGTCAATTCATCGTGCAAAACGTTGCTGCTGATGTTGCTATTAGCTCACCATCGTTCACTCAGATGGCTATGGAATCAGTATACGGTACCTTCGGTGATTCGTTCATCGCTATCGCTGTATTCTTCTTCGCATTCACGACTATCTTGGCTTACTACTACATCGCTGAAGTGAACATTGCTTACCTAACCCGATTTATGGGCCGTAGTATTAGTAAAGTTGGTCTGTTTGCCGTTAAAGTGGTCATTATGATTATGGTTGCTTACGGCGCATTGAACAGCTCAGGTTATATCTGGGGCCTTGGCGACGTTGGTGTTGGTCTGATGGCATGGTTGAACATCGTTGGTATTATCATCGTATTCTTCGTGGCGCGTCCTGCACTTGATATCCTTAAAGACTACGAAGCTCAGCTTAAAGCGGGCGGCGGTACAACCGCTAAGCGGTTTGTGTTTGATCCTGCTAAGTTTGGCATTAAAGGCGCGACTTACTGGGAAGAGCGTCATCAAGACAGCTTAAAAGCTAAAAAAGATATTGATGTTAAATAGTTATTAACTAACCTCAATATCTATAAAAAACCGATAGCTTAGGCTATCGGTTTTTTTGTGCGTCATGATTAATAATGGTAGAGCAATCCTGCCCTAATTTAAGAGAACTAGACCGTTTGGAATCAAGAAGGATTAGGTGGGAACATCACCTTATCAATCACATGCACCGAGCCGTTTTTAGTCATCACATTGGGATAAATAATATGCGCGGTACGTCCTTTACCATCAAGTAAATTGCCTTGTTGGGTCACCGTTAGAACTCGTTTGCCATAAGTTGTTACCTTACCTTTGGGTAATTGTGAGGCCAGTAGTGGATCGTTGGTCTTAATCACGTGATAAGCTAATAGCAACCGGATGAGAGACTTATCGGCTAATAGCTTCTGCTTGGTCAAGGTGGTCTCGCTGAACAGCTCCTCGAACGCCGCATTGCTTGGCGCAAAGATGGTATAATCATTGCCAGCAAATCTTAGCATACCTGCGATACCAGACGCCTCAACCGCTTCTACCAAAATAGATAAATTTGGATCCATCCGTGCCATATCCAGTGCACTCATTGACGCGTATTGCGTATTGACCGCTGTAGCCGATTGGCCTGTTGATTTATTACTAACAATATGAGTCGCACCGCCTCGCGCTATCCCTTGATTGGCCGTAGTTTGTGGCGTTGTGGTCGTTTGAGTATTGGTACTCGTCAACACTGATTGGGTGTTATTATCGGCTGCTTGCGGCGCACTTTGACACCCTGCCGATAGCAATGAGGTCATTGCCATTGCTAACAGTGACAGTCCTTTAGCACTTTTTGTCATAACAAATATCCTGTGTCCATTCTGATGATTAATAAGGCGTGGCACATTATTGCTTAGAATTGCTCAGACTTATATAGAGCGATAGTGACCCAAGCGTACGATTTGAACGCTCACCTGATTTGCTAATATAGCATCTAATCACCTACAATCTAACCCACTTTTCTCCAATTTTTCTATAAGAAATATAACCCATGAATTGCTCACACCCCGAACATAACGAAAAGCCCAATACCCAAAATGCCAACTCAGACGCACCTGAGAAAAAAGAACACAATCCTGATAATTTTAATCTAGTGCCCCCATCAGAGTTCCCCTTTAAAGAACAACAACTCACCGTTCGTGATCGTATCACTGAGCAATTGGCAAAGCGTATTTTGATGCTTGATGGCGCAATGGGTACACAAATCCAAACCTTTAAGCTACAAGAGGCGGATTACCGTGGCGAGCGATTTGCTGATATTGAGCAAGATGTACAGGGCAATAACGATTTATTGGTACTTACACAGCCTGATATTATCAAACGCATTCACCGTGATCATTTGACTGCTGGTGCCGATATTATCGAGACCAATACTTTCAATGCTACCCAGATTTCTATGGCCGATTATGCCATGGAGCACTTGGTACCAGAGATTAACCGAGAAGCCGCTCGCCTTGCCCGCTCGGTTGCTGATGAATTCACGGCTGAAAACCCTGATAAACCCAGATTTGTCGCGGGTGTTATTGGTCCAACATCGCGTACCTGCTCACTCTCCCCTGATGTCAATGACCCTGCCTATCGAAATGTGACCTTTGATGAACTGGTCGATAACTATACTGAAGCGTTATACGCCCTAATTGAAGGCGGTATTGATTTGGTTTTAATCGAGACCATTTTCGATACACTCAACGCCAAGGCCGCTATATTTGCAGTGACAGGCGTTTTTGAAACCATCGGATTTGAGTTGCCGATTATGATATCGGGTACCATTACCGATGCCTCTGGGCGTACACTATCAGGGCAGACTGCTGAAGCGTTTTATAACTCTATTCGCCATGCCAAGCCTTTATCGGTGGGTTTTAACTGTGCCTTAGGTGCCGATGCCCTCAAGCCACATATCCAAACCTTATCGGATATTGCCGACACTTATGTCTCTGCTCACCCCAATGCGGGCCTGCCGAACGAATTTGGTGAATATGATGAGACGCCAGAAGAAACCGCTGCCCTACTCGATGGCTTTGGTAAATCAGGACTGCTTAATATCGTGGGGGGCTGCTGCGGTACTCGCCCTGAGCATATCAAAGCCATTCATGATGTGATGCAGCAGTATAAGCCGCGTGAAATCCCAACCATTCCCCCAGCCTGCCGTTTGTCTGGATTAGAGCCCTTTACCATTAATCAAGACAGCTTGTTTGTTAACGTTGGCGAGCGTACCAACGTGACAGGTTCTAAAAAGTTTTTACGCTTGATTAAAACAGGCGAATTTACCGAGGCTCTAGAAGTCGCTTTAAACCAAGTGGAAGGCGGTGCGCAAATCGTCGATATCAACATGGATGAGGGCATGCTCGACTCCAAAGGAGCGATGATTCACTTCTTAAATTTAGTCGCAGGCGAGCCTGATATTAGCCGTGTGCCACTGATGATTGACTCCTCAAAATGGGACATCATCGAGGAGGGCTTAAAACGTACTCAGGGTAAAGCGGTCGTCAACTCAATCTCGTTAAAAGAAGGGTATGAAGAGTTTGTCGAACGTGCCAAGCTATGTATGCGCTATGGTGCTGCGGTTATTGTTATGGCGTTTGATGAAGAGGGTCAGGCCGATACGTATGAGCGCAAAATCGATATTTGTAAGCGCAGTTATGACATTTTAGTCGATGAAGTTGGCTTCCCATCTGAAGACATTATTTTTGACCCTAATATCTTTGCGGTCGCAACGGGTATCGTTGAGCATAACAACTACGGTGCTGACTTTATTAATGCCACCAAATGGATCACGGATAACCTCCCTAATGCGATGGTATCAGGGGGTGTATCTAACGTATCATTCAGCTTCCGAGGCAACCCAATTCGTGAAGCCATTAATGCTGTGTTCTTATATCACGCCATTAAGGCAGGCCTTACCATGGGTATCGTCAACCCTGCCATGTTAGAGGTGTATGACGAAATACCAAAAGAAGCCCGTGATGCCATCGAAGATGTGATGCTCAACCGCAATCAAGGTGACAGCGGACAAGATGCCACTGAACGCTTAATGACCGTCGCCGAAGGCTACGTGGCTGGCGGCAAAAAGAATGATGGCACCGTTGACTTATCGTGGCGTGAGCAGTCAGTTGAAAAACGTATCGAGCATGCCTTAGTCAAAGGTATCACTACCTATATTGATGAAGACACGGAAGAAGCCCGACAAAAATATGCCAAACCGTTAGAGGTCATCGAAGGGCCCTTGATGGACGGCATGAACGTGGTCGGCGACTTATTTGGTGCCGGTAAAATGTTCCTACCACAAGTTGTCAAATCCGCCCGTGTTATGAAACGCTCGGTGGCGGTGTTAAATCCCTATATCGAAGCTGAAAAAGTGGAAGGTGAGGTCAAAGGTAAGGTGGTCATGGCGACCGTCAAAGGCGACGTACACGATATCGGAAAAAACATCGTTGGCGTGGTACTTGGCTGTAACGGCTATGACGTTGTCGACCTTGGGGTGATGGTACCTTGTGATAAAATCCTCGATACGGCTATTGCGGAAAAAGCCGATATCATTGGTTTATCTGGGCTGATTACCCCAAGCCTTGATGAAATGGTGTATGTCGCCAAACAAATGCAAGAACGTGGCATGACCCTACCGCTAATGATTGGTGGCGCTACCACTTCTAAAGCGCATACCGCGGTAAAAATCGAACCCCATTATCAAAATGATGCGGTAATTTACGTCACTGATGCTTCACGCTCTGTCGGCGTCGTCACCAAACTGCTGTCAAAAGAACACCGAGTCGATCTGATTAAAGAGACCCGTGAAGAGTACGAGAAAGTACGTCAACGTCTGGCAAACCGCAAACCTAAAGCGGCTAAATTAAGCTATGCCGAAGCGATTGAACAAGGCTTTCAGTTTGACTGGGCAGACTACACGCCGCCCACACCAAACCAGCAGGGGCAAGTCATCCTAGACGACTACCCTATCGTCAACCTACTGTCTTATATCGACTGGACGCCCTTCTTTATATCATGGGGCTTGGTCGGTAAATATCCCAAAATCTTTGACGATGATGTCGTCGGCGCCGAGGCCAAAGATCTATTTGGCAATGCCAAAGAGTTACTGCAACGCTTTATTGATGAAGGCTTGGTCACTGCAAAAGGCGTGTTTAAAATCATGCCAGCCAAGCGTACCGCACCTGATACAGTGACCGTGTATGATAAGCCCATTGCTGAGGGTGGTAAGCCAACTCATGTGTTCGAGCACTTACGCCAGCAGTCTGACAAAGCAAGCGGTAAACCGAACTTTAGCTTGGCAGACTTTATCTCTCCTTTGGACGATCACACCGACTATTTGGGTGGATTTACCGTCTCTATTGAAGGTGCTCAAGAGCTATCTGACAGCTTTAAAGAAGCGGGTGACGACTACAATGCCATTATGGTTCAAGCTTTATGTGACCGCCTTGCCGAAGCCTTTGCTGAGCATCTGCATGAATTGATTCGTACCCAATATTGGGGCTATCAGCCAGAAGAACATCTGACCAATGAGGAGCTGATTAAAGAGAAGTACGTCGGTATCCGCCCTGCCCCCGGCTATCCTGCCTGCCCTGAACACACCGAAAAGGGCAAGCTATTTGATTGGCTTGACACCCAAAACGCCATCGGCACTTATCTAACTGAAAGCTATGCGATGTGGCCAGCGTCTTCGGTCAGTGGCTTCTATTACTCACATCCTGAAAGTGTGTATTTCAATGTCGGTAAAATTGACCGTGATCAGTTAGAGGACTATGCCAAACGTAAAGATTGGGATATGAAGACGGCTGAGAAGTGGTTAAATCCGAATTTGGCTTAGGCGTTGGTTAGAATTTTCAATCATGTTTTTGAAGCGGGATTGGCTTTTGTAGCTGATCCTGCTATCCGCTTGTATCTTGGCTTGCACAGGAGCGGTCGCTAATAGTAAGGGTTGTTCCTGACTCAGCGATAACGCCCCTTGCTAAGCGTCCGCAACCCTGTGCTGTACCAAGTATACCCGCTACTATCAGGGCTAGCGGTGACATCGAGTTCTTGCTGGTATTTATTGTGGTTTGGGTTTGGCTATCTTTAAGATTATAAAACTCAATATACTTAACTTAATAAAATATAAAGAACCTTAAAAAATCTAGTCTTAATAAAAATATATTTAATGAAATCAATATCTTAGATCTATCTCTTTCACATAATATAATTCTTAAAGGTTAACTATACAGTTTCTTAAAGCAAAAAACGACAGCGAACGTCGCTCTCAGCATTTCTACTATATACTTCGATAATGCAATATATTAACCTAAGATTTAGAGTCTATACCAATTTATATTTAATTCATCTTTACAACTAACACTTGCTAAACAAACTCAAACCAATCGTTTAGTTTTGATTATAAACTAGTTTAATAATATTATGATGAGGTATTATTCACTTAATAAATATAAATTAGGAAACAAAATATATGAAAATTCAAAGTGTTGTGGTTCATCAGATTGAAAAAAAGGAAGGTCTCACTGGTTCTGAAAATGTT
The DNA here is from genome assembly GCF_057396205.2 of Psychrobacter sp. CX14. Classification (NCBI taxonomy): domain Bacteria; kingdom Pseudomonadati; phylum Pseudomonadota; class Gammaproteobacteria; order Moraxellales; family Moraxellaceae; genus Psychrobacter; species Psychrobacter sp. CX14. Next base: position 2,666,542 of record NZ_CM183187.1, read on the forward strand.
ACTTTGAGAATAAGTGAAACTTATTTGGATACTACCAATAAGCAAATTGTTGACATAGTGAATAACCTAAATGACGCATTTTCAGCTCGGACTATTCATAGAGCTATTTTCTCAGAAGATTCTAATGGTTTTAAAGCTACTATAAGAGATTTTAAAAGTATAGACTTAATAAATATATCTAAAATTCTTTGTTCGAACTTGCATCAACAGTTATTAAACTTAACTAGCGCCAAAGGTGGCTATCTAGTTTTTACGCTTTACAGTAAATCAAACTATAATTACCTTGGTGTATTTTTCGTTCGTAAAACTAGTGGAGCAAACCTTGAGTTTCAAGATCCTAATAATAGTTGGGAGGTAGAGCTAGTTCGATATCTTGATGTTAAGCACTTTGCTATGGGTGCTAGAATCAACTTGACCAATCTTTTAGATAAGAATGATTCAAGATATTTACAACTCGCTAAAGGTAACACTAAAATCTCTGATTATTTTACTAATTGGATTGGTGTAACCAACCCTATTTCAGAAGATATTGATGCTAAGAACTTATTTGAAATAATTAATGATATAGACTTAGAGGAAGAAGAAGATAGAGATGAAGTGAAACGGAAAATTTATAACTATGCTAAAGACCAGCCTAATCGATTGATCAATATCCGAAGCTTAAGTGACTATGTCTTTGGAGATTCTGAAAAAATTATAAACTATTGCGAAGATGAAGGTATTGAAATTAGCCACGAATTTAAGTTACGAGGAAATGCTTTAAATAAGTTCTACAAAATTACAGCTGAAGGCGATGGGATAAAGCTACAAGCAAACTATGACAAATTTAATGCTCAAGATATTCAAGTATTAAACGATAATGAAACAATAATAATTAAATCTAAAAAATTAGTAACTAGTATTAATAAACAAAAATATGGGGGTGATGAAGACGATGAATAATATCGCTAACCTCATAAGTATGCTAAATGATAATCTTAGACATGACATTTCAGGAAACGCAAGAGAACTTTTAATAAGTAATGAATTTTTAATTGATAAGAGTATTCTTGATGCACACAAAATTAAGTATCATGTGGAATCAGGCCATCTAAGAATCTTTTTAAACAATAAAACAATAGCTATATATAAAAGTCTTTCAGATGCCCTTAAATTTATTGAGGATATTGATCCTTACAAGCATTATATATTCTTAAAAACCAGAGCATCTAATAATGTTTTACTTAATAATATTAAATACTTCCAAAAATTAAAGGAATTGCTAAGAGATTTTAATATTATAGATTTTGATGATGTTGCATATAAGAACTTTTATCTATTATCAAGTACTTATGGGAAAATTAAAATTTCTTATAATACTGATGATAGCAGAACTATTTACTACAACACTAAACATAATTTGGACTTTAATAATTTAGAACGCCTATTAAAGACCGAAAACTTTCCTAATTTTTTTAAAGATTCGCTAGCAAAATACTTATCAGATAACCCTAAAAAAGATTTATATACAATCTTGATAAATTTTGATTTTCTGATTGATAATGCCAGAAATAACTTGAGCTTATATGAACATAACTTCTCATTTGATGAGTTTAAATCTAAGTTTGATAAGGATTTAGATAAAAACGTTAAAGAGTTACAGGACTTAACATCAAGTTTTCATAATAAGATAATGTCAATCCCTTTACAGTTTGGCGTTTATATTTATCTCCTATCTAAATTTGATGACAATAATATTTTATTAAGTATTGCAATACTTACTATTATTTCATGGTCTATATTTAACTACTTTATAACATCTAAAACGTATTCAAATATCGATAAATTAGAAACAAGTGTTACTCATAAGATTGCCAATATCGTATCTCAATCTGGTATTAATCCTCAAAAACTAGGAAATAAGAAGAAAAGCTTGAACAAAGATATTGTTAGAATGAAAGATATTATTAATGCATATCAAATATTTAATAGCCTTTTTACCATACTCTTAATTTTCTTATTTCTGTTTGCTCTAAAATAACCTCCATTACAACTGACCACCTACATCTTCAAATTTATCAACCAATGCTGCCTTTTTTCTAAATATGCTTTGTTTTTTGTTAAGTCCCAGTAGGGTATGCCCTGCGCACAATCATAATTTAAATAGTGCGCAAGACTTACCCTACCACAGCCTACTCTGGACCTAAGGCAAAACCATCAAGGAAATAAACCTCACGACTCCCCCAATCCGCTGGATAACTGCCCTCTTTTACCAACCCATGAAAACTTGAATACTGCCAATCTGCCACATTATCTACCAATCCATACTTAACAGGGTTGTAATGTAATTAATCCATTAAACTTGGCATTAATTAATTGGTGTGCCCCGTGCGCCCTACAAATAAATTTTACAAAGCGCAAACTTTGCCTTTGCTATGATTTAGCCCTAATAGTAGCGGTCATATCGAGTTCTTACTAAGATTTACATGGTTTAGACTTACCGTTCTTTAATAAAAGTGGGTAAAGGCGTCACTCGACCTAGTCTAGTGGTTAAGTCCTAATTTGGCATAGGGTTTGGTTAGATTTAGGTAGATAATACAAAGCGGGCTTCTTTAATGAGGCCCGCTTTTATTTTCTTAAATCAATGCTAGTGATAGCACCGTGTTCTAGCTTATACTTATTATAATTCATATTTTACCCGCTTTATTATTTGGTATTTAGTGATATTGATATTCTTACAGATTACGGATTACGGATTACGTTAATGATTGATAAAAGTAACTTTAAAGACGTACTAAGATTTTTAGGCTTTACAGAAAATGGGGACATATTTAGCCAGACTTATGCTAATGGTGTTTATTTAGAAGTAGATTTTGCACAAAAAAAACTTATCTATCCAGAAAGTGAAGGATTAACCGTTAATGAACGGCAAACGTGTAACTTTTCACAAAATGAGAACTTCGTTGTTTTTGAATGTGTGCATCGTTTATTAACACAAGGTTACAAGCCCGAACATATTGAACTTGAACCAAAGTGGAAGGTAGGACACGGCGCCAGTGGTGGACGTGCGGATATTTTAATTAAAGACAATAAAGATGACACCCTCCTGATTATAGAATGTAAAACAGCAGGAAGCGAGTTAACCAAGGCGTGGAATCGGACACTACAAGATGGTGGACAGCTCTTTAGTTATGTAAAACAAACCAGTACAACGCAGTTTATTTGTTTATATGCCTCAGATTGGGTAGATGACACTGTAAAACCTCAATACTACCTAATATCTCTTGTCGATAATGATAGCCTTATCAATGAACTTAAAGAATTAAGCGATGACCCTGTTTTAACATATTCTGAAAGCAAACTTCGCACCGTTGAAGATATTGTTGACACATGGAAACAAACCTATCAGAGCGACTATACCACTCGTGGTTTATTTGAAGAAGATATCCAGCCCTACTATATTGGTAAAAACAAGTATACCCTACATGATTTAGAGACTATCAGTAGTCAAGATATTCAAGGTAAATATAACGAATTTGCGACGATTATGCGTCAACATAACGTCTCGGGTCGTGAAAATGCCTTTGATAAGCTAGTTAATTTATTTTTATGTAAAATTGTTGATGAAACCAATAACCCCGATGACTTAAAGTTCTACTGGAAAGGCATTAGTTACGATAGCCCTTTTGATTTACAAGACCGCCTACAATCTTTATACCAGCAAGGTATGAAAAAATTCTTGGATGAAGAAGTCACCTACGTTCGAGAAAGTGAAGTAGAAAAAGCATTTAGGTTCTACAAAAACGATCCTGTTGAGACTCAAAGAGCGATTAAGGCGATGTTTCGTCGTTTAAAGTTTTTTACTAACAATGACCTTGCCTTTATTGATGTGCATAACGAACGCTTATTTCAACAAAATTCTGAAGTGCTATTAAAAATCGTAAAAATGCTCCAGGATATGCGTCTTAAAACCAAAGAAGAAAATCAGTTTTTAGGTGATATGTTTGAGGGCTTTCTTGACCAAGGTGTCAAACAGTCCGAAGGTCAGTTTTTTACCCCCATGCCGATTGTTAAATTTCTAATGAAGTCATTACCAATTGGCGAATTAATTGCCGAAAGTGAAGACATACCTAAAGTCATTGATTATGCTTGCGGTGCAGGACATTTTTTAAATGAGTATGCCTCAACCATACGCCCCATCATTGAAGCAGATGAAGATAAAAGCCTGTCCGATTACTACGATAATATCGTTGGTATTGAAAAAGAATATAGATTATCTAAAGTAGCCAAAGTATCTGCCTTTATGTATGGCCAAGATGATATCAACATCGTTTATGCCGATGCTTTGGGCAAAAATGAAGCCATTGAAAACGATAGTTATTCTGTACTGGTTGCTAACCCGCCTTATAGTGTCAAAGGCTTTTTAGACACATTAAGTTCCAGTGAGCGTAAACAGTATGAGCTTATTAAGTGTATTGATGAAAAGAGCTATAAGGTAAATAATAGCATTGAAACTTTTTTTATCGAACGTGCCAAACAACTGTTAAAAACGGGCGGTGTCGCCTCTATTATTGTACCCTCCTCTATCTTGACTAAAGGTAAAGCCAGTAGTACATCTTCTTCCAAAAACATCTATGTCGCCACCCGTGAAATCTTATTAAAATACTTTGATATCGTGGCTATTGCAGAGTTTGGTAGTGGCACGTTTGGCAAGACAGGCACAAATACCGTGACTTTATTTCTACGACGTAAAGAGACTGATCCACCTACCCAAGATAAGCACTTTGAGGAGCGAGTTCATCATTGGTTTAAGCCATCTCATCAGGCGCAGACCTCTACAAATTCAGTTAACAATGTTACCACAATAGACAGTAATGCTGTATTTGATGATATGCACTGGATTGACGTTTATTGTCAGCATCTATCCTTAGATGTTAATGAATATAAGACTCTATTAGCAGGGAATCCTAGTCAAGCCTTACTTGAGACAGATTACTTTGTTAGTTATATCAAAGAGTTTGAAAAATGGTCTGAGATTAAAAACCTTAAAAAACGCAAATCCTTTAAAGATTTATCAAAAGAGGATAAACAAAAAGAGCTAGATAAACGTTTAACTGCTTATTTACAAGATAATGAAAAAGATAAAATTTACTATTTCGTGCTAGCAAGCCAAAACCCTCAACCTGTAGTTATCGTCAAAAGCCCAAGTAAGACTAAAGAAATGAAGGCATTCTTGGGTTATGAGTGGAGCAGTGCCAAAGGCAATGAGGGTATTAAATATCTAGGCGGGGTATCTTTAGACGCTATCGAGATGGATAGCGTAGATGAAGATAGTGGTGAGATCGCACTTGAGGAGGAGGACAAACGGGTACTCAGCAATCTGTATAACCTTGATAATATCAATACGCCTTTATATGACCCAAATAACAAAGAGAATGACGCTAAGATTAATCATTTAATTAATCAGAACTTTTTACAGCAAGATATAGATATCCCTGACAACCTAACTGAACTAGTTACAACAGCACGTTTAGTGGATATGTTAGATTTTGAAATGGTAGATTTTAATAAAGCATTTAGTTTGACGCCTAAAGTGGATTTTACTATTGATACAAAATGGGATTTAATCCCTTTGGGTCAGGTCTCTGAAGTGATTAGTGGTGGCACACCTGATACGAATAATGAAAGTTTTTGGCAAGACGGAGATATTTACTGGGCAACATTAGTAGATACTAAACAAAAATATATTTATGAAACTGCGAGAAAAATCACCCAGTCAGGCTTACAAAATAGTAGTGCTAAATTACTACCTATCAATACTGTCATCTTTTCAAGTAGAGCCACTATTGGCGAAGTTGCTATTAGTAAGGTTGAATTAGCTACCAATCAAGGATTCAAAAATTTCATTTGCGACGAAAGTAAAATAAGTCATCAATATCTGTATCATCTTCTCATGTTCTTAAGAAATATTTTCGAAATGATGACACCTGCGGGCACTAAATATAAAGAAATTAATACTACTGATATTAGAAACTTTAAAATTCCGCTACCACCATTAGAAACTCAACAAGAAATAGTTGAGGCTTGTGAAATAGTCGATACGGAAGTTGAGCAAGCGCAACAGACTATAGAATCTTCGACAGAGAGTATAGAGAACTTCTTCACAGACAGTTTGAAAAATCCCAATACACAGTATCGTCTAAACGATAGTGATAAATTTACTATTGGTATAGGTAATAGATTATTAGCAAATGAAATAAGCGATTCTTATGCATCAGATCTAACGCCAGTTTTCAGTGCTAATGTATTAAAACCTTTTGGTTATATTAATAGAGAGTATTTTGATGACTATACTCAACCTTCAGTTCTTTGGGGTATTGACGGTGATTGGATGGTAAATTACCTACCTGAGAATCAACCTTTTTCCCCTACTGACCATTGCGGTTATATCAGAGTTCAAACAGATAACGTGAATCCCAAATATCTTGCTTACCTGCTACAAAAAGCTGGTGAAGAAGAGCGTTTTTCACGTCATCATCGGGCATCATCAGAAAGAATCAAGAATTTGAGTATATCGTTACCTGATATCCATATACAAAATGACACCATTAACAAGGTAGTTGCATTAGAAACCCAAATAACCGAAGCCCAGAACATTATCGATAACAGCCAAGCTAAGAAACGGGCGATTATTGAGAGTTATTTATAAGCAAGTCTATTTCTAGCATTGGATAAATTTTGTAGCGTGGGTGCTCTAGCCCACGCTCTGACTTAATGCCTTTTAATTTTCTCCTATAACAATATCTTTATCAGCTTGCATAGTACTTTCGAAGCACTATAAATAAAACCATCTTTTAGCTCAGCCACGTCCTAAATGACTAGACTTCAATAAAACTTATCTAAAATTACACACCTCTCTCAGTATCTGTGCATATAACACACTCTTTCTACTTAAAATCTGGCAGAAAAGGCCCAAATATTATTGCTTCAAAAACGCTATTTATTTGAAAAATACCACCATATAAAAGAATGAAGTACAAAGCTACGCTTCCTATTACAAATATAAGATCTAACACCTTTCCTTTTTTAGAAATTATGAACTCTTGGAACTGATTAGCACTCTCATCATTTTTAAAAAAACCGCTGTCTAATGCTTTAAGCGCTGCGAAACCTCCTAATGTAAAAGTCATGAAGGAATATAACATTTGATGATTCGGCTGATTGATTGAATAACTACTCACTATAAAGTCAAAAGCAGGTAGTATCCCAAAAACAAATATCACACTTGTTAACAAGTACATGTTAATAATGTAGTTATTAATAGCAATATCCTTTCTAGTATTTTTATTTTTCATATGTTTTATCTCCTATGTTGATTTTTAAAAAGTATCATAGTTATTCATTATTGAATAGAGGTCAAAGAACTGCTGACGACACTATATGTCGTAATAGATTAATTATTTTAATTTACAAAAAATCCTATCCTTTTCAAAACCTTAAACCTTGCCTTAGGTGCGGTTTAGCCCTGATAGTAGCGGATATACTTGGTGTAGCACGGCGATGCAGACGCTTAGTAAGTGACAGTATCGTAACGCAGGAATGACACTTACTTTAGCGACTGCCGCCGTGTAAACCAAGATAGAAGCGGATAGCAGGATTAGCTACATAACCAGTTATGCCAAATCTAGAAATTAACCTATCGAGGTAGGCCTTTACCAACGAAACAAATCAAACGTGACAAATAGTAGGTTCAGTAAGCTTGACCGAGCTTAAAAAGGATAGGTTATTTTATAATAAGCTATTAGATAATTAGAGCGCTAATACCCCTTATTAACCAACGCTTCAACCTTGGCGCATCCTGCTTCATATTGAATATCGCACGTTTTCTGATACATCTTTTTGGCAAGGGCATAATCTTGCGCGACGCCAATACCCTTCTCATGCATTTCAGCTAATCTGTAGACGGCTTCTGGGTAGTCATCATCGGCAGCTTTTTGATAATAATGAATAGCCGTCTCATAATTTTGAGGGACGCCTAACCCTTGCTCATATAACTCACCTAATTTATATTGGGCACCGACATAACCTACGGTGTCTGATTTTTCAAACCATTCAATGGCATGGTCATAATTCTGAGCGACCCCTTCACCGTTTAAATACATCAACCCAAGGTTATATAAAGAGATGCCTTCGTTTTGTAAGGCCGCTTTGTAGTACCACTCCCTTGCCTTACTATAGTCTCGAGGCACGCCTTCCCCTTCTTGATACATCACGCCGAGGAAATGTTGCGCGCCTGCATCGCCTTGATCGGCAGCTTTGTTCAGCCAGTGTAGCGCTTTGTCATAGTCTTGCTCGACCCCACTACCCGATTTGTACATCATGCCAAGGGCAAATTGCATACCCACATCGCCTTCATTGGCAAGCTTTGTAAAGGTTGCGACACCTGTATCAACATCGGTTGTGCTGTCTGAATGGAATATTTGCTGGGTCGCCACGTGCTGTTGAACAAGGACTGGATCCTTCTCAGCATATTGTTGTATTGATGCGTAAACTTCGTTCTGAACCTTTTCACCGTTTTTGCCCTGTAGATTTAACTTGCCTTGGGTGTCTAACGGTTCAGCCGTTCTATCGTCTGTTATAAAACAGTCGCAGTCTTCATAAGCCTTGTAGGCCACTCCTGACAGCGCAAAAATAACCATTAAAATTAACAAAAACGATTGAGGATTAACGTTTGCCTTTTGGCTAATCGCTTTTAAGTAGTTGCCATTTAAATCGCTAGCAACCTGACCCTTTTTAGACCGGCGACTTGATAGTGGCTTTGATAGCGACCTAGATAACGACTGAGATAAAGAACGAGGCCATGGTTTATAGGATGCTTTCTTTTTGAAATCAGAGAGGGTCTTTTTTTTATAGCTAAACGTTTTAGTCTTTCTTTTATATAAATTTTTATTCAGTTTGATGTTTGATGAGGTTTTTTTAAAGGGCATACTTTATCTCTGGTTAAGCGACTATTTAGACCTATTAAGCAAGGAGATTTTGTTGAGTTACTGAGTAAAAATTAAACTATCTCAAAGTATGCAAGTGTTGTGTTTTTGACAAACGAACTTAGCTTAAAACCTTTTTAGGCATTTTAGGATAATTACTTTATTGTTTTGCTATAGCTTAACAAATAAATCTACTCTGTATGCAACTAATAAGCTAACCTTCACTTTGTATATAACTAAATTTTATGACTTAGACTTTAAATATATGGTAATTTTATCTGTCTTTAACGAGATGATGATTGAAATAATGACTTATACTTTGAAAGGAGTCGATTTTGAGTAAAATTGCCGCAGCCTCGCAATGGATAGGGAAAACCTTTGCAATATGGGCGCTGGTTAGTGCTGTGTTAGGTTTTATACTCCCTGAGTTTTTTGCATCATTAGCCAAATTCATAGTGCCAATTTTGGGCATAATTATGTTTGGTATGGGAACGACGCTTAAGACAGACGACTTCGTTGAAATAGTTAAGCGTCCTAAGCTGGTATTGGTTGGCTTATTGGCTCAGTTTACTTTAATGCCTTTAATCGCATATCTATTAACCGTCGCTTTTAATCTCGACCCTTTAATTGCTGTTGGTGTAATACTGGTCGGTTGTTGTCCAGGGGGAACATCGAGCAATGTCATTACCTTTTTGGCGAAGGGCGATGTGGCTTTAAGCGTCTCTATTACCTCAATCTCTACTCTGCTTGCACCGATACTTACTCCTATATTACTTAAAATCTTTGCTGGACAATTGATCGAAATTGAACTTGCTAGCATGATGATATCTATTACTAAGATGGTTATTATTCCTATAATACTGGGGTTATTGTTTCATAAGTTACTGGGTGACAAGGCTAAAATAGCGAATGATATTTTGCCAACAGTGTCGGTCGTTGGTATTGCAATAATTATTGCTGCAGTAGTAGCGGTGTCTAGAGATACTATCTTAACCAGCGGCGTTTTGGTCTTTATTGTAGTGGCACTGCATAATTGTATTGGTTACGCCTTAGGCTATTTGATTGCACGCATTAGTGGCTTTAGCGAAGCGCAAAGACGCGCTATTATGGTTGAAGTGGGTATGCAAAATTCTGGACTTGGCGCGGCACTGGCAGCCACTTACTTTAATCCTGCGGCTAGCCTACCAAGTGCGCTATTTAGTGTCTGGCATAACTTTAGTGGTGCGCTGGTTGCGAACTTCTTTGTGCGTCAAGATAAAGGCAAGGAGTGATTGGCTTGTTTTTTAAGGTCATTAAGCGTTTAAGTTGTCGCATATTTTGAAGCATTTTTTATATGAATTGGTGCGCCCCACGCACCATTTTTTTATCCATTTATAAGAGCAAATCACTCAGCTAAACGGTTATAGCCTAACGTCGCCTAGAGATGCGGTTTAGCCCTGATAGTAGCGGATATACTTGGTGTAGCACGGCGATGCAGGCGCTTAGTAAGTGACAGTATCGTAACGCAGGAATGGCGCTTACTTTAGCGACTGCTGCCGTGTACACCAAGATAGAAGCGGATAGCAGGATTAGCTACAACACCCTTACTCTGGCTTCTCAACACCCTCATAAGTTTTCACCCGACGGCATCTATCTGAGCAATAGACCATACTGTCCCAGTTTTTATCAAGCTTTTTGCTCCAGCTAAATTCTCGCTGGCAAATGGGACATTCTTTTTTACGAACGTTCTTTTTCTTATGTGCCATGCCGTCTCCTACCTATCTTCTGTTTTAAATTCTGTTTTAAATTCTGTTTTAAATTCTGATTACCGACTTTTAATTAACTGACACCATAGTATCGCTATCTAACATTGCTGTCTAAGTAATAAAAAAAGCTAAGCCATTGCTGACTTAGCTTTTTATCATGTTCACACAGTCAATACTAACTTTAAAAGCGCTTTTTGAAATCAGGGGGTAATTGCTGCTCTAAATCTTTCATTTGGCGTTCCATATCCTCTTTGCTTGGCATATTGTTTGGATCTAAGCCAAACGGTGGCATACCACCAGCAGCGTTTCCACTTTGCTTGCCAGCTTTGCTTTTAGCACCACCTCCGCCACCAAACAAAGGGCCACCGCCACCGGATGCACCAGCGCCGCCGCCCATACCAGTTAATCCTTGCACCGCTTTCATCATTTTGCCGAGACCTTCAGGTTTCGACATCATTTTCATCATTTTCGCCATCTGCTTGTGTTGCTTAAGCAGACGGTTTAGGTCTTGAATTTGCTTACCAGAGCCAGCGGCAATACGACGCTTGCGACTTGGGTTAATTTTGTCAGGGTTTTTGCGCTCAAATGGCGTCATGGAGTTAATAAGCGCCTCCATTTCTTTGACTTTCTCTTCTGGCTTGGCTTCTTCTAGCGCCTCTTTTACGCCGGCACCACTCATACCCGGAAGCTTGTCTAAAAAGCCAGTCATGCCGCCCATATTTTTCATTTGCTGGAACTGGGTGAGTAAATCCTCAAGGTCGAAGTTGCCGCCTTTTTGGATTTTCTGAGCCATTTTTTCCGCTTTATCACGGTCAATCTTTTGTTCGACTTCTTCAACCAGACTTAAGACGTCACCCATGCCTAGAATACGCTGGGCAATACGCTCTGGGTGGAACGCTTCTAAGGCGTCAAGTTTTTCACCACGACCTAGGAACTTAATTGGCTTTTCAGTAATCGCACGGACTGATAACGCCGCACCACCGCGGGCATCACCATCGGTCTTGGTTAAGATAACACCGGTTAGCGGTAGCGCATCGTTAAAGGCTTTAGCGGTGTTGGCCGCATCTTGACCGGTCATCGAGTCAACAACGAATAAAGTCTCTGAAGGATTAGCCGCAGCGGTTAGTGCCTTGATTTCATCCATCATGTTTTCGTCGATATGCAAACGACCGGCGGTATCGATAATTAGGATGTCTTGGTATTGTAGCTTCGCTTCCTCTATCGCACGCTTGGCAATGTCGATAGGATTTTCATCAGCGCTTGAGTTGACGAACTTAGCGTTCACCTGACCGGCAACTTGCTCAAGCTGTTTAATCGCAGCGGGACGGTAGACGTCAGCCGATACCAACATGACTTTTTTCTTATGACGCTCTTGTAAGTACTTAGCAAGTTTACCCGCCGTGGTGGTTTTACCCGCACCTTGTAGACCAGCTAGCAGATAGACCACTGGCGGCTTACCCGTCATCTCTAGCTGCTGATTAGCGCTGCCCATCATTTCAGTCAATTCATCATAGACAATCTTTACGAATGCTTGACCCGGAGCCAGCTCTTTTAGCACCTCTTGACCCAATGCCTTCTCTTTGACTCGCTTGACGAAATCACGGGTAATAGGTAAGGCAACATCGGCCTCAAGTAACGCCATACGTACTTCACGTAGCGTGTCTTTGATGTTGTCTTCGGTTAGCTGACCTGAGCCTGAGATTTTGCGTAGGCTGCCAGAGAGTCGTTCGGTTAGAGTGTCAAACATAGGAAAATCTCGATAAACGTTGGTTAAAAGTCTTTAAATATTCGATGTTTTGCAATATACGATAGCTTTCAATATTAGAGGCTAATAGCTTTTACATACTGAACTAACTGAGTCTATATAAAGCTGTTTAAATAAAAAGGGTTTTATAACCTATTGATTCGGTCATTGTCAGCCGATTTCAAGCACATATAGCATTGCGGTTAACATAATAATTAAGCGTACATACTGTTAAGTACATCAGTGTTTGTTGGTTAATTTTAGTAAAAGCCAAACTTTAACTGTATAGCAATCGCAAATAAGACTCATTCTATGATAAATTAGCCTATAATTAACGTCTGGCTTAACGTGAATATCACGTTGTTAGCATCGTTATAATCATGCAGTATACCGCTAGTCTTAGTACAATGTTATCAGACCGCATAGTCTAAGTTGATACAGAATAGCACATCTAAGGCTTGTCCCTGATTGCAACTTTTATCATTTACGGGTCAATGCCCTAGTATATCAAACATTATACGACCACCTGTTAATTGGATTTTATTTAGGGATTATATCACCGTGTTGCTTGCCTATATCATTGCACTTATTGCTTATGTTCTCGTGAGTTGCCACTTGGTTTGGGCGTTGGTGCGTATTAAACCTATCGCAAAGAGTTTCACTTTGGGTATGCTTATCGTGGCGCTATTGGCTCATGCGGTGGTTTTATATCCTAATATCTCGACATTATACGGGCTTAATTTTAATCTGTTTAATGTGGCGAGCTTGACCAGCTTTTACTTTATTTTATTCTATGTGCTGTTCTGTTTTTATCGCCCTATCTTAAGTTTAGGTGTTATCGCAACACCCACGGCCATTATTGGTTTAAGTCTAGGCTATTTTGGCGTCGCACCTTACGACCCTATTACCAATATCAGCACAGGGCTTGAAGCACATATTATCCTGTCGATTGCTGCTTATTGTATGCTGTTAATGGCGGCCATACAGGCGATTATTCTACGCTTTCAGATTCGCGAACTAAAGCACAAAACCGTACACCGTGTTTGGGTTAATAAGCTGCCTTCGCTACAAAGCATGGAGTCGCTATTATTCGACATGATATTGGTCGGATTCTCCCTACTGACCGTGGCTTTAGCCATTGGTTTTGTCTATGTAGATGACTTAATGGCGCAGCACATTACCCACAAGACCGTGCTCAGTATCTTGTCATGGCTATTATTTGGCGGCCTATTAATTGGCCACTGGAAATTAGGTTGGCGTGGTCGCCGAGCCGCTAATATGGCCATTATAGCCTTTATCTTATTAGCCCTTGGCTTTATTGGCAGTAAATTTGTGCTTGAGATGATTCTTTAGCAAAATCGATGCTAATTTAATCCTTCTGCTGTTCAAATTGCTGCTTAACAAATAAACGATGCCAATACAGCAGCGGCATGATGCAAAGCACGCCAACACCGACACTCAATATAAAGTGCCCCGTATAGCCTAACTGCTCTGCCATAAATCCGCTTAACAGATGACTGCCGCCACTAAATACAGTTAATAAACACACCTGAGTGGTGAAATCACTACCCGCTTTATTATGGCGTGCATAATGCATCACCATGGTCAGCATAGCTACCAGCGCAAAGGCTGCCGCCATATGCTCGATGGCATTGGCGGCATATGCCCACCAAAATGGCGCCGTCTGTGTCAATCCTAACCAACTCGGATGCTCATAACCTATCGCTACGACTATATATAGACCTGTCGTCACCACCTGCAACACATTAAAGCCCACCAGCGCCGTATGATGCGCTATCCGCTTGAGTAGCCATGCTGCTACTGCTGCACCCAACAGCGAGGCAATAGAGCCAAGGACACTCGCCCACAGGCCAATGCTTTTGGTGGCAATACCCATATCGACCATCATCGGCTTGACCATGCCGCTAGAGATACCATCGACTATCTTGAAGGTTAATAACACAAACAGCCAAGCGCGCATGTGCTGATTTTGCCAAAAATAGCCGTACTGATCTTTTAGATAATCGGCAATAGCACGGCGTTTAGAGGGCTTATCCGATTCAAGCGAAACAGCTTTAGTTTCAAAAAATTTTGGCTCTACGGCAATCGGAATATGCTTATTTTCAGGATACTGCCAAATCGGTAAGGTATTTACGACAATTAGCGCCGCCATAGCAAAGAAACTATAGCGCCAAGACCAACTACCGAGCACCAATAAAAACACCCCACCGCCTAGTATCAGCCCTAATCGATAGCCGATGACCTGCATCGCATTGCCCATACCTTGATAGGGATTATTAACCGGCCCATCAGCGCTGACTAATTCTGATTTGTCTAAAGCAATACGCTGAGCGACTTCGACCACATCATCATTCTCACCCATGCTTTGTGGCGGCGATAATGTGCTTGCCTGCTTTATGTTAGATAATGAACGGGTTGCCAATCCATCCGCTGCTACATCATGGGTTGCACCGATTAAACTCAGTAAGAACAACAGTGTATAAATCATCCATAAGGTTTGTGGACTGCTTAATTGATGCGGATTAAATAACCCAAAACTGGCCACGATAGCCGCAGACAATAGCTGTAATGGCAATATCCAGCTAAGCGAGCGCCCCCAATAGCTTGAGAAGTGTTTATCAACGATAGGCGCCCACAAAAATTTTAATGCCCATGGCACAAGCAACAGCCCCGATAGCCCTATCATCTCAAGCGATACATCATATTCACGCAATATGGCAGGCAAGGCTTGCGTAATAAAGCCTGCAGGCAATCCTTGTGCAAAATACAGCGTCAATAAAACACCAAGCAGCGCATACGGCGTATCTGCTTTTGCTTCTGGCTTTACACCTACTTGGCTCGTGCTAGGCTTTGGGTCGTTGGTCATATGGTTATTAGCTCGTTTTCTACTGATTTATCCCTGCCATAAAACAGCCATATAAATCAATATTTTAGATTCAGCCGCATTTTATAAGATTAAGCAGCCCTTTGTTGCATAAATATCTCATCAGTACATAAATAATCTGCATTTTGCTTAAAACTTAGCGCAAAGTGTGCGATAATATCGGAACAATTAATTTGAAAAAAAACTGATTGTGTGGTATAAATACGCCCTTAAAATTTTTAGCAAGGTCACCCACTTTTCGTTGTGGCGATTATAGGGTGTGACCACCAACTTTCTGTTAACATTTTATTCAAGTTGCAGTCCTATGTGTCCATAGCCGCATTGTGATTCGTTATCTTGAGTAGGTAAGGCAAATATACTATTTCGGCATGTATTAGCATGCCATTATTTATGTCTTACAACTTTATTAGGAGTCCGTCATGTCTCGAGTATGTCAAGTGACAGGAAAGCGCCCTCAAGTGGGTAACAATGTTTCGCATGCGCATAACAAAACCCGCCGTCGCTTTTTACCAAATCTACATAACCACCGTTTTTGGGTAGAATCTGAAAATCGTTTTGTCCGTCTTCGTGTTTCTACTAAAGGTATGCGTATCATTGATAAGCACGGTATCGACAAAGTGCTTGCTGATTTACGTGCCCAAGGTCAAAAAGTATAGTCATCTAATCGGCTAATACGATAGCGGTTAACCCCGATTATCTGACTTATATAAATTAATAGGAAAACATCATGAGAGACAAGATTAAGTTAGTATCTACTGCTGGTACTGGTTATTTTTACACCACTACCAAAAACAAACGTACTATGCCTGGCAAAATGGAGATCAAAAAGTTTGATCCTAAAGTACGCCAGCACGTTATCTTTAAAGAAGCTAAAATCAAATAATATTTGATTCCATGCTGAAAAAAGAGGCCGATTATCATTGATAATCGGCCTCTTTTTTATAGCGGTTCAAAATATATTTGGTTAACGAGTTAATTAACCATTTAATTAACTAACAATTTAACTAGCAATTAATTTAATAGAAATAGATTAGCTGTAATGCTCAGGCTCTTCGTCATATACGTTGGCATGCCATTGACTAACTTGCTTTTGCATAACTGCTTGAATGGCAGCGTGTACCATCTGATGACCGATATACTGCATATCACCGCCAAGCATATCCTGAACTTTCTCTGAAAATGCAATCGTGATTAGCGGATCGTCTTCTTCTCCTGAATCACGCAGTACCATCTGACCTTTTTCATTTTCAATAAGCTCTAACACGGTTTCTTGAGCAAAGCCTTTAGATTTACGTGTACTACGATCGCCCGTCTCTGGGTCTATATCTATCTCTAGATTGTCTTTTTCATAATCAAATACCATGCCCTATTCACCTCATATAGCATATGTGTATCTATTAACAATGGACGCTTCTGAGACAAATTTCAAGGGCAAATTGTTGCAATGGGTTATTATCAGCCATTTAAGACGATTTTTGTGCGCCAAATTACTGATTAACGCCAATAGCGTAGCTTCGCAAGCGTAAACAACAACGCCACAAACATACCTAAATAATAGGCATTTTTTAGCTCAAAGGTTGGGTCACGATACTTAACAGGTAATGCCACCACTGCCGTCGCTATTGGGAAGATAAGCAGCATCAGCACCCACTGTTCAAGTACCGCAAGCCAATCTTGTAGACCGGTGCCATGACGCAGTCCAGATAACCCAAACAGCAAACAGCCAATAATTAAGGCTTTAATTAGTCCTTTGGGCAGACCTTTGGGATAAGGGTAGTAAAAAGAATCGCGATCAAAAATGGACAAGTTATTTCCTTGACAAGCTCGTTAAGTAAAAGTAATTAGCATATAGTGACACTATGAATAGTCATACATTTGATAATAAAGCACCGTCTAACTGTAGGTACCCATAAACCATAACATGGTGACACAAGAGATTAACCAACCTAATGTGAGCGCATTACGGCGCTGGATATGCATACCTTTGATCTTGTTCATAATCACAGCACCGAGCCAAAACCCTGCTGGAATCACCACCACAAAAAAGGGCACCAATACCATGGCATGTTGCAATACCTCTTTAAACGGGTCGCCTGCCAACACACGAAATACATAGCCGGCAAGACTTAAAATAACCGCAAATACCGCAAGGCCGATGGTCAGACCTTTGGGTACTAAGCTTGGCTCAGTTTTTAGAGTCTCGCTATGCTTATTCGTTTGAGTGTGCTTATTCATCGCATTATTATCAGTCATACATTCTCTTATGTGGCTAAACTTGACTTGAACCAACCAAGCTTAACTCTTGACGCATGGCATCAATGGCTTGTTTATAATCAGGCTGATTAAAAATGGCAGAGCCGGCAACGAACATATCAGCGCCCGCTTCGGCAATGGCTCTAATATTACTCGCTTTTACCCCGCCATCAACTTCCAAACGGATATCTCGCCCACTGGCATCGATACGCTGACGAACTTGTTTGACCTTATCGAGTGTCCCCTCAATAAATGACTGTCCGCCGAAGCCTGGGTTAACACTCATCAATAAGATTTGGTCCACTTTATCCATGACATAGTCGAGATGGTGCAGCGGCGTCGCAGGATTGAGCACTAACCCACACTCCGCGCCGCCATCTTTTATCATCTGTAAAGACCGGTCGACATGATGAGTCGCTTCTGGATGAAAGGTGATGATGCTTGCGCCTGCGTCCAAAAACTGCTCAATCATACTATCAACCGGTGTCACCATTAAATGCACATCGATTGGGGCATCAATGCCATAGTCACGCAGCGCCTTACAGATCATACTACCAAAGGTTAAGTTTGGGACATAATGATTGTCCATGACATCAAAATGAATAACATCAGCGCCGGCTTTTAATACGGTTTCGACCTCTTCACCAAGACGGGCAAAGTCAGCTGATAATATAGAAGGGGCAATAAGGTAGTCGCGTGCAGGTGCTTGCTGGGGGGTGCTCATACAGTCTCTCGTTAGAAGAATGAAGTTAAATATATTCCGTCACGTCAATCTGTCAGTCATGTCCCTATGGCGTTGCTTTCTCAATCAGTGCCTAAAGCCTATGCCATTATAAACCAGCGATAGCCAACAGTGTAATCAATAATCGGCTATCGTGATTTATAAGGCGAAACCGCTCAGACTAAGTCGGCTTAACTATGATTGAGCGCAGCGTTATAATGATATTCGATGTGGTCATCAATCACGGTTTGCACAAAATAATAACTGTGATCATAGTTGCCGTGATAGCGTAACGTCAACTGTTGCCCTACTTTTTGACACGCCTTTTGTAACACTTCTGGACGTAGATAGCCGTCTCGATAATACTCATCATCAGCCCCTTGATCTACCAAAATGTTGGGATACTGTTTACCAGCCTTTTCAACGGCGGTGGCCGCATCATATTGCGACCATGCGCCCTTGCCCTGATTTGAGTCTTTACCAAAGTACTCTGTAAAGGCAGGCTTACCCCAGTCAGACTCACTATTCGCACTGATAGGAGCAATGGCTGATACACTGATAAACTTACTGGGGTACTGAAATCCAAACATAATAGAGCCATGACCACCCATCGAGTGACCTGCAATACCAATACTACTGATCGGAAACTTAAGTCGGATTAGATCATAAAACTCTTCAATGATATAGGTATGCATTTTAAAGTTCTCAGCCCAAGGCGACTGCGTGGCGTCGACATAATAACTTGCCCCTTGGCCAACAAAATAACGCTCGTCATCAGGGATATCGTCGCCTTTAGGAGAGGTATCTGGAACAATAAATATCATACCAAGCTCACTACACTTCTTCTGATAATGGGCTTTTTGCGTTGCATTATCTGGGCTAGTGGTCAACCCTGATAAAAATAAAATCGCAGGACAGGTCTTACGAGCTAACGCTTCATCGGGTAAATAAATACTAAACCGCATCTCAGATTTAGTAGTTTCAGAATAATGAGTGTAATAGTGTTGTTCACCATTAAAACAGCGGTTATTACTGGTCAATGTTAGCTTGGTCATTATCTAATCCTTTCATATAAGTTAATTTTAGAGTCTTATAAATAGTAGCATTTCATTAAGGCAGTTCTAAATAACTGTGACAGATGTTCTTTTGAGTTATTGCTATTCAATATTAATGAATTAATTTTAGTAGTAATTTTAGTATGAATGTTGGGAATAATAAGCAGGTTATACCCTGTACCTGTCGTTCATATTGATTCTAACATAGCACTCTATTTTTAAAAGTAAGCCAACGTAAATGACCCAATCTCCAGAACCCTTTCCAAATTAGTGCATCTAAATTGGTGCAAACAAGCCCTTTAATAGCTCACTACTCATGTTTAGATAGTTAGTAGTTCTATGTTAGCGTTAAACGCACTCTTTTGGTGCATCACCTCTGTATAAATAATAACTGCCATTGGTAATCAGTACTGTATACAGCTCTAAGTTTCAAGTTAGTTTCAAGTTAGCTCCAAGACATTGTCCACTATTAGCTTGGTATATAAATTGCAACGATAGGCTTAGGTTAAGCAACCGTTTAAGCTACTTTTTTAAGCGATTTTGTCATCTAAGCAACTCACCATCCAAGCAACAAGGTGTCCAATATGAACCATAAAAAAACACTCCCCCTCGTCGATGATAGTCCTGTGAACACATCACAGCCGTCTAGTTCTGCTGTGAACGAGACTTTAGAGGACTATACTCTACGTTATGCGCCCCATAGCTTCCGAAAGTGGACACCGGGCGTGGTGGCTATTACAGCACTTGGTGGTATCGCTTATTTAGCAGACTTCTCTATTGGTGCCAGCATAGGCTTAGCCTATGGGACAACCAATGCTATATTTGCCATCATACTTGCTGCCATCGTTATCTTTTTGACAGGTATCCCAGTCTCTTATTATGCCGCCCGCTACAATATCGACTTAGATTTAATCTCTCGTGGCGCTGGATTTGGTTATTACGGTACGGTGATTACCAGTATTATTTTTGCCAGCTTTACCTTTATTTTCTTTGCCTTAGAAGGCGCTATCATGGCGCAAGGTCTGAAAATGGGACTGGGCGTGCCTTTATGGCTTGGTTATCTGATCTCCAGTGTTATGGTCATTCCACTGGTCATATTTGGAATGAAGGCGCTTAGCACCCTGCAAGTATGGACGACCCCGCTGTGGCTATTTTTAATGGTCGGACCTGTGGCCTACTTAATATTCCAGAACCCAAGTATGGTAAACGATTGGACTGCATTTGCTGGCAATGGTAATTATGAAGGGTTCGATATGTCTGCAGTCATGCTTGGGGCTGGGGTATGTCTGGCTCTGATTATGCAAATCGGTGAACAAATTGATTATCTGCGTTTCATGCCTGCCAAGACGAAAGAAAATAAGGTATCGTGGTGGATTGCCATGATGTCAGCAGGACCAGGTTGGGTGGTATTAGGCGCTATTAAACAAATCACTGGTGCGTTTCTGGCTTTCTACTTGATGGCAAATATGTTACCAGAAAACGCCATTACTGAGCCCGTTCAACAGTTTACTTCTGTGTTCCAAAATATTATTCCGGGCAGTTTTGCCATTGCATTAGCAGTTATACTGGTTGTCATTTCACAAATTAAAATCAATGTCACCAATGCGTATTCTGGTTCATTATCATGGACGAGTGCCTATGCTCGAGTCACCAAACACTATCCTGGACGCATTATTTTCGTCATTTTTAATGTCTCCATCGCTTTATTATTGATGGAAATGGATATGTTCTCAGCGTTGGGTAAAATTTTAGGCTTTTACTCAAACTTCGCCATTGCTTGGATTGTGGTAGTATCCACTGATATCGCGATAAATAAATATGTGTTGGGACTGTCACCTAAAGAGCCGGAATTCCGCCGTGGCATGCTATATGATTTCAACCCTGTTGGTTTAGTGTCTTTTGGTGTCGCAGCAGGCCTTTCAATATTAGCGTTCTTTGGTTTGCTAGGTGAGTTCCTTGCACCCTACTCGCCAATCATTGCCTTGATTGTCGGCTTTGTCCTTACGCCAATTATGGCTATTATTACCCAAGGTAAATACTACCTTAAAGAGAATCATGACGGTATCGAAGAGTCTCGCTTTGATATGGACGGTACGCCAGTCGCTACTTTATATAGCTGCGTAGAATGTGATGAGGAATATGAACGCCCTGATGTTTTATACTCATTAAAGCACAATGGCATCATTTGCTCACTTTGCAAAACACTTGAAAAGTCCAGTTAATTTAATACTATGCCTACTGTGCTATTAATATGAGACCTGTTTTGAAACTCTAGTTATCACGTAGGCGATAACCCATTTGGTACTGAATCAATTAGGTATCAGTCCTACATATTTTCAAAAATTTTCATTAAGTTTTGAAAATATGTCTATTAAATATAAGGCAAAACAGTAAGATGGCGTTAACAAATTTAAAAAATTAAATAAATATCATCCACTAAACTTTATTTTATAATACTCACCTTCGTTACTTTCTTTATTCAGGAATTGAATTTTGACTTGGCTATCCACTTTACAGTTGACGTTTGACTATCGTGTCAACACTCAAAAAACCCGTCTATGTCATTGTCTACATGAAGGGGCGTTAATGGTACAACGGCCTTTATACCCTGAACCTGAAGACCAATCTAGCTTAATCACATCCTCTTCTACCAACGCCTCTTATTCTCCTAACTCTCTTAATTGTCCTAGCCCGCTTAACTCTCTTACATCGCCCAAATCGCCAAAATCATCACAATCACTGACATCACAATCTGGTATCTGCCATATTTATGTTTTATATCCACCCGCTGGTATTGCCGATGGGGATAAATTAAGCTTAAATTTTGACTTGAAATCAAACAGTCATGCTGTTATTACCACACCTGGCGCCGGTAAATGGTATGGGCAACGTGAATCTTTACGACGCTCTAATGGGCGAGAACGAGAAACCAACAAGCCATCCATAGACGCTATAAAAGATCAACAATCAAGCAAGCCTAACGTCAATATCCAGCCCCATTCTTTAACTCCCTCCCAGACACACTCCCAGCATCAAACCCATTCCCAGTTACAGCCCCCCGTACAAGCCGAACAAAATATCTGTGTGGCATTGGCAGATAATGCTATTCTTGAGTGGCTACCACAAGAAAGCATTTATTTTGACCATTCTGTCTCAAAAGCCAATAACCATTTTGACTTGGCAGCTACGGCCAGTTTATTAACTTGGGATATTGCGGTATTCGGTCGTCAAGCGTATAACGAGACCTTTACACATGGTCAATACAATACGCGATTGCAGATTTGGAGAGACGATCAGCTGTTGGTCAGCGAACATACTCAACAGCAAGCAAATTCGCGCTGGTTTCAATCACCTCTTGGACTGAACAAACAGCATGTTCACGGCTCATTTTGGGCAGTACCCAGTCAAGATGTTATCGATGAAGACGCTCAAAGTAACCCTTTAAAGCTAGGGCAGTATTTGGACAACACTATTGACGAGGTGCGTGAGCTGATAGATCGGTACAACCTACCCATTGTCAGCACGCATAACTACCACGCCATAAACTGTCGTTATATCGGTACCGATGTGCGTGCCTGCTTCGAGGCTTTTTACCAAGTCCGTGAGTTACTTAGAAAAAAATGGTATCAACTTGAGCCCCATCGACCGAGAATTTGGGACACCTAGAGACTCAGATATCTTTTACAAATTGTCCTAAGATCTGAGTGGGTGTCCTACTAACATCACCCATTTATTATTTAAAACAAGTAGGACTTACGCATAATTAAGAGTTTAAGCGACTGGGTATTATTTATCTGCACTGTCTAAAAGGTAAAACCAGACGTTTAATAAATAACCCCCATTCGCCTGTGCACAGTTAGATACCGTTATTTGCATAAGCCCTAATACTAAAAAAAGGAAAAGTCATGCAGCTAAATCCTACCGAAAAAGACAAATTAATGCTATTTACCGCCGGAATGGTCGCCGAACGCCGTAAAAACCGAGGCGTTAAACTTAATTACCCAGAAGCTGTTGCCTATATCAGTATGCTACTTATGGAAGGCGCACGCGATGGCAAGACTGTCGCTCAACTCATGAGTGAAGGCACCACTTACCTCTCTGTTGACGATGTTATGGAAGGCGTTGCGGACATGATACAGGATGTTCAGATCGAAGCGACGTTTCCTGATGGCACCAAATTGGTGACCGTGCATAATCCTATCGTGTAGCTGATGAGACTCACAATAGCGAAGACATAATACAAGATGGTTTTAATAAATTAACAACTAAGGATTATTATGAAAGCGGGCGAATATAAAATAAAAGCAGGAGAAATGGCCTTAAATGCAGGCCGTAGCGTGCAAACCATAGAAGTCGTTAATACGGGTGACCGCCCTATTCAAATCGGTTCTCACTATCACTTTTATGAAGTAAACGATGCTTTGAGCTTTGATAGAGAAGCGACCAAAGGCTATCGTCTCAACATCTTATCGGGTACAGCAGTCAGGTTTGAACCAGGACAAGCGCGCGAAGTCGAGTTGGTCGCCCTAGCCGGAAAACAAGAAGTATACGGCTTTGCTGGCCGTGTTATGGGCTCAGCCGATATTAAACAAACGACCACCACCTCACAAAAGCGAATTGACAGACGCATACACGCAGAGCACTTTGGACCAACGACTGGCGATAAAGTAAGATTGGCAGACACCGACCTTTGGCTTGAAGTGGAATACGACCTGACCAGCCAGATCGATCATCATACGGATGCTAATGATACGCATAGTTTACACTCCAATGCTAACTTGATCGCCATTAGTGGTAGTGATTCAAACTCATCACGATCTCCTTTAGCAGACCAATACACTGAAGCTCATGTGAGTATCGGTGAAGAGGTCAAATTTGGCGGTGGTAAAGTCATTCGTGATGGTATGGGGCAGTCTCAATTAATGGCTGTTGACGTCGCTGAGACCATTATTACCAATGCCCTTATCGTAGACTATACCGGTATTTATAAAGCGGACGTAGCGCTTAAAGATGGACGTATCAGCGGCATCGGTAAAGCCGGTAATCCAGACATTCAGCCTGATGTGACCCTGCCCATTGGCGCATCAACTGAGATTATCGCTGGGGAAGGTAAAATACTTACCGCCGGTGGTATTGACAGTCACATACATTTCATTGCACCTCAGCAATGCGAAACAGCGCTGATGTCGGGTGTGACGACCATGCTTGGCGGGGGAACAGGACCCGCTCAAGGTACGCTTGCCACCACTTGTACACCCGGTGCTTACCATATTCAAAGTATGCTTAAATCAACTGATTCTATACCGATGAATATAGGGCTACTGGGCAAAGGTAATGTGAGCTTGCCTAACCCCGTTGTCGAACAAATTGAAGCGGGTGCCATAGGTCTAAAACTACATGAAGATTGGGGCACAACACCTCAAGCCATCGATAACTGCTTAAGTGTTGCTGATAACTACGATGTGCAAGTGGCCATTCATACTGATACCTTAAATGAAAGTGGCTATTTGGAAAGTACACTTGGCGCCTTCAAAGACCGCTGCATCCATACCTTCCATACCGAAGGAGCAGGTGGTGGACATGCCCCTGATATCCTGAAAGCCATTGGGCAACCGCATGTTCTGCCCTCTTCGACCAATCCAACGCGTCCTTTTACCGTCAATACCATTGATGAGCATTTGGACATGTTAATGGTCTGTCACCATTTAAGCCCAGCAATTGCAGAAGACGTGGCCTTTGCTGAAAGTCGAATCCGCAAAGAGACCATCGCTGCCGAAGATATCTTACACGATACGGGTTCAATCTCTATGATGAGTAGTGACTCTCAAGCCATGGGGCGTGTGGGTGAAGTCATTATTCGTACTTGGCAGACTGCCAATAAAATGAAAGCTCAACGCGGTCATCTGGCACCAGATGCCTCTGCGCAAACCGAACAAGATGCAGGTCATATCAACCTATCGCAAACTGACTTTAGTGAGGATAATGATAATTTCCGCATCAAACGCTATATCGCTAAATACACCATCAATCCTGCTATCACGCATGGCATTGCCGATATGGTCGGGTCGGTTGAAGTGGGAAAATGGGCAGATTTGATTCTCTGGTCTCCTGCGTTTTTTGGTGTTAAACCAGATTGCATTATTAAAGGCGGTTTAATAGCGGCAGCGCCAATGGGCGATATCAATGCTTCTATTCCAACGCCGCAGCCGGTTCATTACCGTAGTATGTTTGGCAGCTTCCCTAAAACGGTGGCTCAGACCTGCATTACCTTTATGTCTCAATCTGCAATTGATAAGGGCGTTGCTACCGAGCTTGAGCTTAGTAAAGTCATTAAACCGGTTCACAATATTCGTCAAGTGCGCAAAAGTGATATGAAGCTCAATAGCCACTGCCCAATTATGGAAATTAACCCTGAAACTTATGAAGTGCATGCCGATGGTGAGCTATTGACTTGTGAGCCTGTCGATCAATTGCCTATGGCACAGCGTTATTTCTTATTTTAATGACATGTTATTATTTTAATACCTTAATTTAATGACCTTAATAAATTCAAAAAGACAATAAGCCTTATGAAAATTTATTCTCAACGCCTTAATGATAATGACTTAACGCCTGAACAATGGTCTTTAATTGAAGAGCAGAAACAGGATAAACATTATCTATGTTTAGACTTTGACAGCCGTCAGCGTAGCCGTTTTAAAGCAGAGACTGAACGTCAAGAATCTGTAGGTATTGACCTACCTCGTACTGAAACCTTAAAAGATGGCTGCATACTATCTACCGCTGATGGAGAGCTTATTCAAATAAAAGCGGCCAACCAAACGTTGGTCTGCGTCACCGCTAACGATGGATTTAACCTAATGAAAGGCGCTTATCATTTAGGCAATCGCCATGTCCCTCTTATGATAACGCCGACTGCCCTCTACTTTGAACCTGACCATGTTCTCGAGTCCATGCTGCAAAACTTGGGTTTAGAGACAGAGCAAGTACAAGCTCCATTTGAGCCTGAAACGGGGGCTTATAAGAGTGGTCACTCTCATGGCAGTCACTCTCATAGCGGTCACTCTCACGGCAGTCATTCACATGATGCCCATAGTCATTCGCATAGTGAAAGCCACTCCCATGATTGACCCTGAAATTGACCAAAATATCGTTAACAACAACCATAGCACAAATGATGTCACCGGTCGGCTACTGATGCTGGCATCGAGTAACTTGCCTATTGGTAGCTATACCTATTCGCAAGGAATTGAGCCTGCCATAGAGGCTGGGTTTATCGAAGATGAAGACAGTACGTTATCGTTTATGACGGACTATCTAGAGCTGGCTTTATTAGGTTATGAGCTTCCGTTATTGGCGTTAATGGTGACTGCCCTAACCGATGAAGATGAAGACTTGGCCAATGCCTTAGCCGCGGACTATCATGCCAGCCGTGAGAGTAAAGAGTTTGTGTATGAGTCGAGCCAGTTGGCGCTTTCATTATCATCGTGGCTGGATGAAGTGTTGGATTTAAACGTTCCTAATCAGCTGGTGATCAATGGATTTTTGCCGTTGTTTGCGAACATCAGTGCACATTGGCAAATAAATCCAGAACAGGCGATGACCACTTACGCCTTTGGACAAATTGAAAATATGGTATTGGCTGCGGTAAAAACGGTACCCCTTGGACAAATGGCAGGACAACGTATTATTTGGCAATTACAACAGCAGTTGAGCCAATATTGTCCTAACATTGCCGCCGAAGTGCGTCACGTTTACCACCAATATATAGATGATTCAAAGCAATCAAATGATCAGAATATCTTTTATCAATGTTATAACACTGAAGGCTCGGACACTAAAGGCTCGAAAACCGATCTTGCACAGCGGTCACTAGGCATTTTTTATCAACAGCTAAATATGTCGGCGAATTTACCGAATTTAGCCATTTTGTCTTGTCAGCACGAACGACAATATAGCCGTTTATTTCGCTCGTAATCTTAAAATATGTGAAGCTGTCTACTATGACAGCTCTTAAAATTTTGTTTATAAATATAGTCAAAGAAGTCTAAAATGGTTACAAGGCAACCGTGTGCTAGTACTACAGGAGTAGGCTTAACGAGGTTAACGCTATAACCGTTTAGTAGTTCGCTGACTATACAAATGAAGAATAAGGATAATAATTATGGCGCTTACGCCCAAAACTCAAAATACTGATAACACTGCCACTTTATCTCCCCTACGTCTTGGCATTGGCGGTCCTGTTGGTTCAGGCAAGACTGCATTAACGTTAAGACTATGCCAACGCTTACGTGATGATATCAATATGGCGGTGGTTACCAATGATATTTATACCAAAGAAGATTCAGAGTTCTTAACGCGCAATAATGCCATGCCAGCAGAACGTATTCGCGGCGTAGAAACCGGTGGCTGTCCTCATACAGCCATTCGTGAAGATGCCTCGATAAATCTGTCTGCCATTGCAGAATTACAAAACCAATTCTCTGGCCTTGAGTTAATTATCATCGAATCTGGAGGCGATAATCTAGCGGCAACTTTCAGTCCTGAATTATCAGATTTGACCTTATATGTGATAGACGTCTCAGCAGGCGATAAGATACCGCGCAAAGGTGGCCCAGGTATTATGAAATCTGATTTACTGATTATTAATAAGACAGATCTAGCGCCTCTAGTGGGTGCATCTCTTGAGGTGATGGCACGTGATGCCAAAAAAATGCGAGGCGATAAACCTGTGGTATTTAGCAATATGAAAACCGGCGAAGGTCTAGATGAGATCGTGGCTTTTATCAAAGACAAAGGCATGATAGGCACAGCATAAGGTGCTATAGCTATATAAGTAAACAATGATATTAATTTTAGTGTCAATATTTAATAGTAAGAAAATCGAATTACTTCATTAATTAAGGAATTTATGATGATAACAAAAAACGCTAACTTAATTAAACTTTCCAATAAAACGACTAAATCCGCAACCTTAAGTGTATTAACGCTACTGTCATTACTACCGACGCTCGCTTTTGCACACCCAGGGCACGGTTCATTCGTATCAGATGGCTCATTTTTCTCATCGTTATTGGCAGGCTTAATTCACCCATTAACCGGCATTGACCATCTGATGTTAGCGTTAGGAATGGGGTTGCTATTTACCCAAATGCAGAGCTTTAAAAAAGGGTTTGCCTCCTTAACTATTGGCCTAATTGCAGGCTTTGCGCTGAGTTTAAGCATGAGTTTAAACAGCACACTTGTTGAAGGCGGTATCGTGCTATCTATCGTATTATTGACGATAGCCCTTATGAGCCGCTACTTTAATCCTGCGCTTAGCGGACACAGCAACGCTTCCTTCAAGACTGTATATAATGCGGCTATTGTTGGTTTTGGTGCGTTAGCCATGTTTCATGGGGCAGCACATGCGCTTGAAGCCCCTACTAACGGTGGAACTACGGGTTTCTTTGTCGGTATGATCGCCGCCATGTTAGCGCTTTATTCCTTTGGAAACGTCATTGCAAACTATCTGAGTACTCATGTGCAAAATAGCTTAATCGTCCAGCGTGTCATGGCTGTTGTGGGTTTGTGCGCCGTTTTATTTAGTTAATATTTTACGGATGCTCGCTTAAAAATCAGGACATGTTTAATAAACATGTCCTGATTTTATGCTTTAGGACTGCTTTATATCCCAATGTATGACACCTATCGTATTGACTTTATAACTTGTGCATCACTGTCAAAATTAAAAAAACGGCATTTGTCTCGTTTAAATGTGTGGTTATTTATCCTAATTTTAGACTTCTTTGACTATAGCTTTATCTCATAACTTTATTTAACAGCTTTATCTCATAGTGATGCAGAAGTTAAATGGCGATAACCGGTAAGACTTACTTCGGATATAAAGTGATTCTATTTTTATTAGGAGAATCGTTGTATGTTAGGTTTAACCTTACTTTATGTGGGTGCCGTTTTATTGATTAACGGACTCTGGCTGCTTGGAAAAATTCAAGATAAAGAAATCCCTGTCATTAATTTCCTAGTGGGAATACTTAGCTTTCTGATCGCTACTAATTTAGTGTTCAATAATGCCCATGATCTGCATTTAATCAGTACTGGCGCGTTTACTTTCTTGTTCGCTTTTACCTATATATGGACGGGTATTAATCAATTTTTAAATACAAATTCAAAAGGATTAGGCTGGTTTTGTCTGTTTGTCAGTCTTACAGCATTATCAGTGGCATTAAATGCTACATTTAAAATATCCTTAAACTTTAGTGGATGGAGCATCTTCAACTGGTACGCTTGGGCGATTCTATGGTTCTTAGACTTCATTATGCTCAGTTTATCTAAGAATATCGAAAAGCAAGTGGGCATGTTTGCCGTATTTTGTGCTATTACTACAGGATGGATACCGGGGCTATTAATTCTACAAGAGTTGGCTGTCATTTATTAGACTCAGCTTAATAGAGGGACAAGTGAGCCCGACAGAGCCTAACAAGGATTGCTTATTTGACAAAAAAGCTATCACATAAAAAAGAGACCCATTTGGGTCTCCTTTTGATTGATAGCTATTGCTAGTGTGGTCTATTGCAACAACCTCTGCAAAACCTAGCCAATTTTGTCATCCATAACCACGTCACCCACAATATCTGGACCTTCATGACCTAACCAAGCATAAATACCACCGCCAATCGCAGCACCAATTATCGGAGCTACCCAAAACATCCATAACTGTGATAATGCACCGCCGCCAACAAATAGAGCAACTGCTGTTGAACGGGCAGGATTCACTGACGTATTGGTAATAGGAATACTAATTAAGTGAATTAAGGTTAAGCCAAGACCAATGGCGATAGGTGCAAAGCCAATCGGTGCACGATGATGGGTTGAACCCATAATAATGATGAGGAATACCGCTGTTAATACAACCTCAGCGATAAGTGCAGACATCATGCTATAGCCGCCTGGTGAGAACTCACCAAAACCGTTGGTAGCAAATGCACCTGCACTACTGGCATCAATAGCAAAGCCTGATTGACCCGTTGCGATTAGATAAATAATAAACGCACCCAATGCCCCGCCTAATACTTGAGCAATGATATAACCTGGTAATTGAGCGGCTGGGAAACGTTTACCAACCATCAGACCAATACTAACTGCTGGGTTAAAGTGACCACCAGAAATATGGCCAAACGCATAGGCACCTGTTAAAACCGTCAGACCGAAGGCCAATGCCACACCCACAAATCCTATACCGAGTGGGTTGCCATCACCCCCAAAGTTTGCCGCAAATACGGCGCTACCACAGCCGCCAAGTACTAACCACATTGTGCCTAAAAACTCGGCCGCTAATTTTTTTGAAGTTGTCATATTACTTTCCCTAGAATAAGACGCCATACGTCTTTTATGATTTATATTAGACACTGTCCGTTGCCTTGTTTATGTTTTCAGACACTCTATTATCTGACACAATGTTATCTAGCTTACCGTTATCAGATTACTGTCATCTGAATTACGAGCTATCAGAAAACTGCCGAGACGAATATGAAGGACAGTTAAATAAGTCCCTTTAAATAACAACTGTCTAACAACTTGATTTAGTTAACCCTTATTTAAAGAGAGTTAATTTATTTTAAAATGACTTATTGTACATGGCTTTGTACTTTTAAGGTACTTCTTTTAGCCCATAAAATTATCAATAGCTAAAAATGACTTTAATAAAGTCACTTTCCCATGAAGCTAGAAACAAAAAGGTTATAAACATAAAAATAGAAAGAGAGGAAAAATACTATGACAGAAATTAATCATAAATTACACATCGATATGGTCTCAGATGTGATGTGCCCTTGGTGCCTAATTGGCTATTTACAACTACAAAAGGCCCTTAAACAGACCAATACCACCTATGAGATACAGTGGCATCCGTTTGAGTTAAATCCAAATATGCCAAGCGAGGGACAAAATTTACGAGAGCACTTGATGGAGAAATACGGTATTACTGTTGAGCAGTCACAGCAAAACCGAGCTCATATCACCCAAACCGCTAAAAACTTGGGTTTTGATATGAACTTTAGTGATGATATGCGGATGTATAATACATTTGCCGCACATCAATTATTGCACTGGGCCGCAAAGAAAGGTCGGCAACATGAATTAAAAATGGCATTGTTTACTGCTCATTTTACCCAACATCGTGATGTATCTGATCATGCTATATTAGCTAAGATTGCAAAGTCTATTGGTCTTGATAAGGATGAGGCTTTAACAGTGCTTGCAGACCAGCGTTATGCAAATGAGGTGCGTGATGAGGAGGCATATTTTACCGAGCAAGGCATACAGGGCGTCCCTGCGATTATCTTTAATCATCGTCATTTGGTAACAGGTGCTCAAGGGGTGGATAACTTTGTTGGGGTAATTGAGGAATTAAAACAGTAAATAGTTAAAACAGGAGCTACTAAACCATTAAAAAAAGCAAAATATGAGCTTTAATATCGAAGCCCTTTAGACGGGGATAAATATGTCAGTTTAAAGGCATATTTCTTACAAAACTATGGTCGCGCCTCGTCTCTCAGCTAAGAACGAGGCGCGGCAAAATGTTTTTAATTACTGATAGACACCCTGTATTGCCGGTAACTATTAAGAATAGGTAAGTAAGAATAGCTAAGTAATAATAAAAGCAAGTTGCTCTATTTATCTTCCATAAACTATTAATCTTCCAAGAACTCAACAAAAGCGTTAACAAATTTTTGTAAATACTTTTGGGTACGTTCACTGCTAACCTTGTTATTTTCATCTAAGGCATCACCAGCATGACTCAGATATATTTCTGGCGCTAATAAAACTTGTGCTGCAAAAGGTAGCATGGTTTTGCGTAAATCAAAGCCGCAACTTCTACCACCATACGTCCCAGGTGAAGCAGTGACAAAGGCTACTTTAATATTGTTAAGTACAGAGCCCTCTTTTGGACGCGATAATATATCAATCGCATTTTTTAATCCGCCTGGGATAGTGCGATTGTACTCTGGCGAGACAATCAATAATCCATCGGCATCCCCCACTTGGTTGCGAATACGGGTATAACTTTCTGGCGGTGTATCCGTATCAATGTCTTCATTATACAAGGGTAAGTCATCAATTTGACATTCGGTCACAGTAACCTGCTCAGGCATTTGCGATACTATGTATTCAGCAAAGGCTCGGTTTATTGACTCTTTACGTAAGCTACCTATTATTAAAGCAATATTCAAAGGTTTCACGTCTTCCATCATAACTCCTTAATTTATTTTTTAATTGTTAGTGTTTGAATTAATGCGGTTTAAACCACACGGCCTAATTCAACCACGAGGTCTAAAACAAAATTTATATTTAGTTATATTACCAAGAATTAATTATTTGAAATGATACAAAGCGTTGTTGTGATGTTCTTTGGTTTGAATACGTTTGGGGAAAGGATGCAGAAAAAACGTATCCAACCTAAAGCTGGCTAATAAAATGTAATGCTATAAATGTAAAAAAGTCCAAAAATTTACCTCTATATTTGAGATATAAGTAAAATATACTATTGATAACATATATAGCCCGTGTAGGGTGTGGTTAGATTTTTAAGACTCATAAAGGAGCAAAAAGAACGTAACCCACCTTTTTAATTTATGGTAAAAATAACACTCATTCTATAATCGCTCCTCGGCAACATCCACCATTGATTCATAACTTTCTTCAGAATTGGTATTATTCATTGCATAAAAAAAGGACTCAACTATGAGTCCTTTTCTTTTAATATAGATTAGTATGTTCGGGGCGCACCCTACCCTTGTTTAAAACAAGAGTCTATTTCAACAATAACTCATTGACACGTTTTAGATAAGCCGCTGGATCATCAAGTTGACCGCCGTCTGCAAGCAAGGCTTGGTCGAAAATAACTTGCGCAAGGTCATCAAACTGCTCACTAGATTCAAGTTTTTGAATCAAAGGATGGCTTGGATTGACCTCTAAAATGGGCTGAGTTTCTGGCACTTCTTGACCCATTTGCTTAAGCATTTGGATCATCTGAGGTGACAGCTCGCCTTCAGGCGTTACCAAGACAGCAGGGCTATCCACTAGACGATTGGACACCCGAACATCTTTAGCACGGCCGCCTAGCGTTGTTTTTAATTTATCGACGACAGGCTTTAAGCTTTCTTCTGCTTTTTTGGCCTCTTCTTTTTCTTCCTCGTCTTGTAGGTCACCTAAGTCAACCGCCCCCTTGGCGATATTCTGTAATGGCGTACCATCAAACTGAGTCAGGAAGTTCATCGCCCACTCATCGACACGGCTAGTCATTAGGATAACTTCGATACCTTTTTTCTTAAATAGCTCTAGCTGAGGGCTATTTTTAGCAGCCGCTAAATTGTCAGCGGTGAGGTAATAAATCGCTTTTTGACCCTCAATCATGCGCTCTTTATAGTCAGCAAAGCTGGTCTCAAGACCCTCACGAGTACTGGTGGTATAACGCAGCAACTTAGCGATGCGCTCTTGGTTACTCATGTCTTCGCCAAGACCCTCCTTGATGACATCACCAAACTCAGCGTAAAATTGCTTGAATTTTTCTTGCTTGTCGGCATCTTCACTATTAGCAAGACTGCCAAGAAGCGTCAACACACGACGCGCGTTACCATCACGGATAGACTTCACATCACGTGATTCTTGCAGAATCTCACGGCTGACGTTTAATGGTAGGTCTTGCGAATCAATCACACCCTTCACAAAGCGTAAGTACATGGGCAATAACTGCTCAGCATCGTCCATGATAAACACACGTTTTACATACAGCTTAAGACCGTGCTGTTGCTCGCGAGCATATAAATCAAAGGGTGCCTTTTTAGGTATATATAACAGCTGTGTATACTGCACACGGCCTTCGACTCGGTTGTGCGTCCAAGCTAGAGGCTCTTCAAAGTCATAAGTGATGTTTTTATAAAAATCGACGTACTCTTCATCGTCAATTTCTGAGCTTGAACGGGTCCATAGAGCGCTGGCCTTGTTAATGGTTTCCCACTCATCGGTCAATACCATTTCACCGCCACTGCTCACTGGCGCGCCAAACTCGTCAACTTTGTCGTTATCGTCTTCGGCCTCTTCTACCACATCTTCTTGCCAGACTTCTTTGCGCATTTGAATAGGCAGGCTAATATGATCAGAGTATTTATTGACTAAGCGTTTGATTTTATTGCGATCAAGGTAGTTGTCTTCGCCTTCGGTAAATTCTTCTTTGAGATGAAGCGTGATTGAGGTGCCACGGGTGTCTTTTGTGATGGTTTCGGTAGTAAATTTACCCGTACCATCTGATACCCAGCGCACGCCTTGGTCAGCTGGCGTGCCCGCTTTACGAGACTCTACGGTGATGGTATCAGCAACGATAAATCCTGAATAGAAACCAACACCAAACTGACCAATCAACTGACCATCTTGTTTTTGCGATTCTGATAGCTGCTCCAAGAATGCTTTGGTACCAGACTTAGCGATAGTACCTAAGTTCTCGATGGTGTCTGCTTCAGTCATGCCGATACCATTATCAATAAAGGTAATGGTTTTCGCCTCTTCATCAATATCAATACGGACTTTTAACTCGCCATCATCTTCATATAGGCTGTCATCACTGGTCGCCTCAAAACGCAATTTGTCACAAGCATCCGATGCGTTTGAGACCAGCTCACGCACAAAAATATCTGAATTTGAATACAGTGAGTGAGTCACTAAGTGCAATAGCTGGGCGACTTCCGCCTCAAAAACGTGCTGGGTGGCGCTTTGATTTTCGCTCATAATATCCTCGTAAATAGACCATCATTATTTTTATGCTGACACATATACACTGACACCAATGCTTAAATCTAGCTAAATCAGTGTATATAGTCGCTCTTGGGTTACCTTACTAATAGGGGCAGTGGGTATTTTTTTCAAGCAAATTCAGGTTAATACTTGCTCTATTTTTATGATTTAAACGTCATATCTACGAATAAACTGGCCATAAAAAAGCCGGCTATTATCTGACCGGCTTTTTATGCGTTAACAACTATGCGCACAACAGACGTTAATCAAACGATGTTAAGGCCTAGCGCCCAACTTGCTTAACTGGGATGCGCAGCTCTTTTGGCAAGCTGAAGGTAACATTCTCTTCAATCCCCTTAAGCTCATCTGGCAAATCACCGCCCCAGTCTTGCAGCTTATTCAATACTTCTTGAATTAAAATCTCTGGTGCTGAGGCGCCCGCAGTAACTCCTACTGCCTTAACCCCCTCAAACCATTCTATTTGCATCTCACCTGCGTTATCTATCAAATAAGCTTTACAATTCATACGCTCGGCAAGCTCTCGTAGTCGGTTTGAGTTTGATGAGTTGGGTGAGCCGACAACCAACACCACTTCACAGCGATTGGCCAAGTCTTTTACCGCATCTTGACGGTTTTGGGTCGCATAGCAAATATCGTCTTTGCGAGGACCCTGAATATTAGGAAACTTTTTGCGTAGGGCATCAATTACCACAGCAGTATCATCCATTGAGAGCGTGGTCTGCGTCACAAAAGCCAAACGATTTGGATCTTTTACTTCTAACTTTTCGACATCTGACTCATTTTCTACCAAATGAATTTCACCGCCATACTGGGCGCTAAAGCGTCCCATCGTTCCTTCTACTTCAGGGTGACCTTGGTGCCCAATCAAAATAGCGTCCATTTTTTCACGAGCAAATTTAGACACTTCAATATGCACCTTTGTGACTAAAGGACAGGTGGCATCAAATACTGTGAGATCTCGGCGGTCAGCTTCATCTTGGACCGCTTTTGAAACACCATGTGCTGAGAAAATAACAATAGAACCATCCGGCACCTCATCCAGCTCTTCGACAAAGACTGCTCCGCGATTGGCCAAATCAGAGACCACAAATTTGTTATGTACAACTTCATGGCGCACATAAATTGGCGGCTCAAAACGTGCTAATGCTTCATTGACAATAGCAATGGCACGATCGACACCAGCACAAAACCCTCGTGGATTGGCAAGATAAATTTGCATAACAGACCTTCACAATAGATAATCGAGTAAATAAAATGTGAAAAACGCAGCTAAGCCCATCGGCTTGTTCAGTGCATTAGACAAACTATTTTATGACTACTTTAACATATCCGTTAAAATAGAACGCATCTCAACGTTGATTTATTCGCAATAAACATCAATTTTTCATATTCCTTTTTATACCAACTCCCTTGTATTCACTATAGAGATTCATTTTTATGAAAGGCTCCCTTTTTATTATTACTGCCGCTTCAGGTACTGGCAAAACCTCTCTTGTTAAACAGCTTATCGCTACCACTAATGATTTGGCAGTTAGTGTCTCGCATACTACGCGCGAGCCACGCCCGGGCGAAGTCGATGGTCACCACTATCACTTTACCGACAGAGCTACGTTTATTGAAGGTATTCAGTCCGGTGAGTTTTTAGAACACGCACAAGTGTTTGATAATTACTACGGTACCTCAAAACAAAGTGTTGATCAGCAACTTAATTCAGGCATCGATGTGATTCTAGAGATTGATTGGCAAGGCGCACTACAGGTCAAAGACTTGTACGATGATGTGACCATGATTTTTATCTTACCGCCCAGTAAAGCCACGTTACGTCAGCGTTTATCCTCTCGTGGTCAGGATTCTGAAGAAGTGATTGAAAAGCGTTTGGCCGGTGCCGTGACCGAGATGCAGCAATACACTCATTTTGATTATGTGGTGATTAATGATCAATTTGAAGCCGCGTTAACTGAGCTTAAATCAATTATTGTTGCCAAGCGTCAGACACTAGCGCGCCAGCAAGCCCGTTATAGCGAGACCATTGCCGACTTAATGAAGGACTAATAGTAAACGGGTTGAATGCTCTATTAATCTTACTTCACTTGGTCAATTTAGTTATCCATTTAATGGCAAAATTTGCTATACTAAATGATTGACTATCATATTTTATATCTATCACTTAGTGATACAAAGAGGACTTTATGGCACGTGTAACCGTTGAAGACTGCTTACATGCAGTAGATAACCGCTTTGAGCTAGTACTGGTTGCCAGCAAGCGCGCCCATCAACTATCTAAGGGCATCTCTGAGCCACTAGTTGACGTTCAAAACGACAAACCAACTGTATTGGCACTACGCGAAATTGCTGCAGGCTTAGTTACTAAAGATATCTTAAATCAGCCTGACCATCACTTTGCAACTAACTCGTTAGATTTAGCCTTAAGCGGCGGTCAAAGCTTCTAATACTTTTTATATCCGTATTTAGGCTTATGTCATTATTTAAGCATCTTTTATGAGTTGCTTAGTGAAGACAGGTATAAGCCACAAGTTTAAGACCACGCATGATAAGCCGCGATCCGCATTTTGCAGATCGTGGTTTTTTTATGGTGTGCTCGTTAGCCCGTGTTGTCCTATTAAACTTATGAGTTATTCGCTTAGTGACGACTGTTGATATTGCCTTATTAACAGCGTTTTGTAGTTTTGTCTGCTCAGTGGTTGACACCACCTGATTTTTAAGCTTAATTAAGGGGGATAGCACCTTATTTATTTTGTTTGAGCATGGTTATCAGAATCTATCAGATGCTGACACCTATTATGTTTAATCCTTCTTAACTGAAGGGTTGATTTAACTCATTTTGTTAGCATCATAAATGAGTTACCATTGATATCAATATATAAGCATTAATGGATAAGCGCTTGTTTTGATAGCGTATTATTAGTAAACCCTTTGCCAGACCTGTTTGTTCTTGATTACTTTTAATTGACTCCTGCCCAGCTGAAGGATAATAAATCATGTCACCGCCTATTACCCAAACACATCCTGATGCCGGCTTAACTTCATCTGAAACCAAAAACTCTATGACTACTGATTTACATACCAATATTAACGACACGGTTATTAATAATATTGCCCACTCTGATAACGTGGTGGATCCCGTTGACAGTGAATATATTACATTGCCTGACTCTAACGATGATGATCAAATCAATCAGACGTCATATATGCAGAACCTACCGAAGTTGAGTCATCATTTGGTTGATGATGCACAGCGCAATCTAATGCGCTCGGTGGCGTATCTTAGCGATAAAGAAAAAGAGGATATTTTAGAAGCCTGCGCCTATGGAGACCAAGCTCATATCAAAGACACGCGTAAATCAGGTGAACCTTATATCACTCACCCTATTGCGGTAGCAGAGATTTTGGCAGGCTTCCATCTTGATCGAGATACCATTATTGCCGCTATCCTGCATGATACAGTTGAAGATACTGAAGTCACTTCAGAGGAAATTACCACACGCTTTGGTGGCACCGTTGCGCATTTGGTCGATGGTGTAACCAAGCTTAAGTCGTCCAATCATAACAAGCGTCAAAATAAAGCGGCTACCTTTCACAAAATCATGTCAGCTACGCTCGATGATCCGCGTGTATTGATAATCAAGCTAGCAGATCGTTTACATAATATGTCAACTCTGGATGCAGTACGTCCTGAAAAACAGCGCTCTACGGCCTCTGAAACCTTGCAATTTTATATTCCCTTTGCGCGTCTGATGGGGCTTAATGATATTGCCGATTACATGGAAATTCTGTGCTATCGCAACCTTGACCCTGTCATGTATACCAAGATGTCAGACAAATTACTGCAACATGGTTTAGGTCGCAAGTATCAAACTGAAACCATTCAACAATATCTGAATTATGTGCTGGATAAGCACTATGTCTCAGGCCAGGTACGTGCACTAGACAACCGAGTGGTTATGTATCGTCAATTCTTCCGTAACCGCGGTGAGATTGATGATTTACTGCGTCATTATGCGTTTGAGATTGTCACCTCAACTATTGATGACTGTGACCTACTAGCCAACTATCTAATTAGTAAATATGACATTCAACCTAACTTTATTGAGGATAATATTCGCCATCCTCTCCCTGGTGGTAACCAGTCGTTAACGCTCACTTATGTGCGTGACAACGATACCATTAAAGTGACTTTATTAACCCATAAAATGCAAGAAGCGGCTCGCCTTGGTGTTATCGCAGCTGATCAAGCCTCTGAAGTCAGTCGTTCAGTTATTGAAGCCTCTCTACGCAATATGAAAGAGCTGATTGATTTAGGTGACGAAGGACAAAGTGAAGAGCTGGATTATGAGGGCGTTGTCGAGACCATTGATGAGCTAATCTCTTATCTAAACTCACGCAAAATCCTTTGTTATAGCCCCAAAGGTCGAGCTTACGAGCTGCCGCGCGGTGCTACTGCGCTTGATTTTGCTTATGCCGTAGGTCCTAAAGTGGGTAATATAGCGGTGGGTGCAAAAATCAATGGCGAAAACGCCAAATTAGGCTCTACCTTAAAATCAGGGGCTGTGGTTGAAATTGAAGTTGATCAAAATGCCAAGCCAAAAGCTGAGTGGCTTGGCATCGTGGTCACCAGTAAAGCACACCGCACTTTGCGCCGCTGGTTTAGTAGCTTGCCTGTTGAAGAGCAGCGAAGGCATGGTCGCCAAGCATTAGACCGCGCTTTAAAAACCTATAACAAATCGCTTGATGATGTTAACGATGACGACTGGGAAGACTTACTACAGTGGCAGAATGCAAGTAGTAAAGATGAGCTGTTTGAGAACATGAGTGCCGGCACCTTATTACCGCAATTGGTAGTGTCACGCTTATTTAGTGATGATGTGACCAAGACTCACGAGCAAGCACGCAAAAAAGGCTTTGATAGACCCAATCAGCTATTATCTAATGCCAACGGTGTAGAGGTTCACTTTGCCGGTTGCTGTCGCCCTATTTTCGGTGACCCAATTATTGGCCATTTGACCATGCACGGGCTGATGCTACATTGACATCGCTGCTACTCTATCGTCAATAAATACGTCGATAAGCCGTATGAGCTAGTACAATTAAACTGGTATAGCGAAGAGCAGATTGAAAAAAGTATTGAGCACCCAAGCGAGCGTCCTCACTTTACCGCTTATTTAAAAATCAACTTAGCGCTAAATGATGAGCAAGTCTCACATGTGGTTTACACCTTACGTCAGCTTGATATTGGTATTGAAAAGGTCGATATCCGCGCCAAATCCACGGTCATCCATGTGATTGTACGTAGCCGTAATCATGTGCTTGAAGGCATTGAAGCGCTACGCCCTCATGTTGGCTTCGGCAGCATTCGACGTTTATACCGTTTATAATCGGTTCACTACTTTGACAACAAATAATCAAAGCAGCGACCGTTAGGTTATAAAAATACTAAAGACACTTTTTTAACCATGACATATGTCATCTCTAACAATAAATAAGGAAATTCTTATGGCACGTCAAACCATTCATACTAATAATGCCCCTGCAGCCGTTGGCGCTTATTCACAAGCCGTTAAAATCCCAACAGCGGGTGGCAGCATGGTCTACATCTCAGGTCAGCTTGGCTTTGACCCTGAAACAATGCAGCTTCGTGAAGGCTTTGAAGCTCAGGCTGTGCAAGTAATGGATAATATCGAAGCTATTTGTAAAGCAGCCGGCGGCGAGCTAAGCGATGTCGTTAAATTTAATGTGTCATTGACTGACTTGAACGACTTTGCTGCTCTAAATGCCGTATTTACTGAGCGTTTGGTAGAGCCGTTCCCTGCCCGTGCAGCAGTACAAGTAGCCGCACTTCCTAAAGGCGGTGTGGTTGAGATTGAATCTATCTTATTTATCGAAGATTAATGTCTTGGTAATCAAGCATACTGTATTCAATATTCATACCCATCTTGCTCACATTATTGCGGTGTTATTTTAAGGGAGGTTGCCATCTGATGCTTATCCGTGTCGCTTTGCCGGTGCCTCTCTACCGCGAATTTGATTACTTACCACCTCCTTCAAGGCTCTCACAAGTAGAGCCCTCTTTACCACCTATTGGGGGACGCGTCCAAGTCTCTTTTGGGCGGCAAACCCTCATCGGCATCGTAGTTGCTCATGTTAATGAGAATGACAGCGATGTCCCAACCAATAAATTAAAAGCCATTAAATCAAGCCTAGACGATAAGCCGCTTTTAGACGAATCAATGTTGTCACTGGCGGCTTGGTTGGCACGTTATTATCACTATCCTCTGGGGGATGTGCTCTCTGTTATGCTGCCAACGCTCATTCGCCAAGGCAAACCGCTCGATTTATTGGTGACTCACTGGCGTATATTGCCACATGTGCTC
The DNA here is from genome assembly GCF_057396205.2 of Psychrobacter sp. CX14. Lineage (NCBI taxonomy): Bacteria > Pseudomonadati > Pseudomonadota > Gammaproteobacteria > Moraxellales > Moraxellaceae > Psychrobacter > Psychrobacter sp. CX14. The sequence goes on from NZ_CM183187.1 coordinate 2,708,127, forward strand.
GATGATAGCCTCTCTAGTAATGCCTATAAGCAAAAGCAGCAACTGGCCATGTTAATGCTGCATGGCGAGCATGGTGCTAGTGAAGACACTTTGCTACTTGAGGGCATGGAGCGGCCTTTCTTAAAGCGCTTAGAAGAAAAAGGCTTGGTCGAGCATTATATGCAGCAGCAGCCGGACCCTAAACCGGTGAGTCTGGCCAAAATGCCACTTGATTTAAACGATGAGCAAAAACAGGCGGTTGACGCCCTTGTCGCCACTGCTAATGAGGGCAGCTACAGCGGTTATTTGTTAAATGGCGTTACTGGTAGCGGTAAAACCGAAGTCTATTTACAGGCAATGCAGCCAGTATTAGAAGCCGGCAAGCAAGTCTTGGTATTGGTGCCTGAGATTGGACTGACACCGCAAACGCGAGCCCGTTTTGCAGAGCGCTTTTCGGCCAATATTTTGCTGTTACACTCCAATCTTAATAATACACAGCGTATGCAGGGATGGGAGGATTGCCGCCAAGGCCGTGCCCAAATTATTATCGGCACTCGCTCCTCAGTGCTCTATCCGTTTGCTAATTTGGGCTTGATTGTGGTGGATGAAGCGCACGATCAGTCTTATAAACAGCAAGATACTTTGCGCTATCATGCCGCTGATGTGGCTTTATACCGCGGCTTTCAGACAGGTATTCCTGTGGTTATGGGTACCGCGACCCCCTCTCTTGAGCATTTAAAACTGGTGCAAGATGGCAAGCTGACCGAGCTTATGTTGACACAGCGTGCCGGCAATGCAGCTGCCGCTACCCTACAACTGGTCGATGCGCGTGATAATCCAACCAAATATAGTGATTTGCCTGTCGATGCCAAACAGAGCGAGCTTCTGCCCAATTTAGAGCGTTCTCAAAACACCGGACTGACCGACGATACCATTGCAGAAATCCGAACGACGTTAGAGGCCGGCGAGCAAGTATTGGTATTTTTAAATCGCCGCGGTTATGCGCCCATTTTACTCTGTAATGCTTGTGGTTGGCAGGCAGACTGTGTACGCTGCGATGCGCATATGACTTTGCATCACAGTCAGCTCAATAGCAGTCAGCCAAGTTACCTCAAATGTCATCACTGCGACTGGCAAGCCTCTATTCCGCTTGCCTGCCCAGAATGTAACAGCACCAATTTAAACGCAGTCGGCATGGGCACTACCCGCTTAACCGAAAGCTTGCATGCACTATTTTCAAACCCGCAAACCACTAAAAAAACCTACCCTATTATTCAGATAGATAGAGATACCACTCGCCATAAAGACAGCTGGGAAGATATCTATCGACGCATCAATACCGGTGACCCTGCAATCCTAGTGGGCACTCAAATGGTGGCCAAAGGGCATCACTTTCCGAATGTGACCTTAGTGTGTTTGCCCAATGCTGATAGAGGGTTCTTATCGCCTGATTTTCGCTCCCCCGAGCACACCGCTCAACTTATAGTGCAAGTTGCCGGTCGCTCAGGCCGAGGCAGCAAGCCTGGCCGTGTATTAATCCAGACCGTACAACCTGAGAATCCTTTGCTGCGTAAACTGGTGCGTGAGGGCTATCATCCGTTTGCATTAGAGCTGCTCAATGAGCGTAAAATGCTTGGCTTACCGCCTTACACCCATGGTGCGTTAGTCCGCTGTGAAGGCAAGACCCTAGAGCGCACCACGCAAGCGTTAAAAGATGCGATTGCTATTTTACCGGCCAACGATTTGGCGATTTTGGGGCCGATTGATGCACCAATGAAAAGAAAAAACAGTCGCTACCACAGCCAGCTACTATTATTATCTAAACAGCGTGCGCCGCTCCATCAATTGCTCAATGTGTGGTGGCCGCAAGTACTGCAATTGCCCTCTGCTAAATACTTAAAGCTCACGTTAGATATTGATCCTGTGGGCTGGTAATCGACCTGTATTTTCTGATATCGTTTTTCTAGTTAAAAAAGGTAATTATGAGCTCACATACGCCCCACTCTCACGACCCAGACAATACAATTGCCCATGACCCGCCTCATTTTCATGATGAGCCGACCGCGCGTGACATGAGTAAACAGCGCCGCAGCTTATGGTTTAGCTTTCTGATTATTACCGGCTTTATGTTGGTTGAAGCCATTGGCGGTGTGCTGACCCAAAGTTTGGCGCTATTATCAGATGCAGGGCATATGCTCTCTGATGCCGCCGCTTTAGGTGCAACGCTACTGGCGTTCAAAATTGGTGAAAAGCAGGCCAATGACGAGAAGACCTTTGGTTATAAGCGTTTTGAAATTTTGGTGGCGGGTGCGAACGGGGCGACGCTAATTATCATCGGGATTATGATTATTTGGGAGGCTATCGGGCGCTTTACCTCTCCACCTGATGTGGCCTCTCAAGGGATGCTAATCATTGCCAGTATCGGCCTTATGGTCAATCTTATCGTGGCATGGTTATTACATCGAAGCGGTGCCGCTCACGGACATGATCACGGTCATGAATCCAGTCATGATGATGTCAATGCAGCCGCTTCTGAGAAAAACCTCAATATGCACAGCGCCTATTTGCATGTATTAGGTGATTTATTAGGCTCAGTTGCTGCGATTACGGCCGCACTCGCCATGATGTGGATGGGCTGGTGGTGGGCTGACCCCGTGGCCTCTGTGATTGTGGCGGTGTTGATTTTAATCAGTGGCTTTCGAGTGGTCAAAGCATCGACTCATATTTTGATGGAGGGTACGCCAAAGGAGATTTCACTCGATGAAGTGAAACGTACCATTGAGGAAAATGAGCACATTATCGCTGTGCACGATCTGCATGTATGGAGTATTACTAGCGGGTTGCTTGCCTTATCTTGCCACGTTGTGGTAGATGGCGACATGCGTATTTTGGAGGCAAGTCAGCTGATTCACGAGCTTGAGCACAGTCTAGAATCACTGGGTATTAGTCATACCACTATTCAGGTCGAATCAATTGAGCATCCTCACAATCGGCTTGAGGCGATTACTTGTGCCATAGACGATGCTAATTTAGCGGCAAACAAACAAGGCAGTCATCAGCACCATTATCATTAGTAAAGACAAGCTTTTTAATAAATTCTGACACACTCGCACATTCTAAAAACTAACAATCTATTCTCTATTACTATCGTCAATTGTTTTTTTGTACACATAGCGCAGTAAAGGATAGACAAGCCAGATGACAGCAAACAGGGTGATAGCGACCGCCGTCAGCAAGACACCAATACGGATAACTATATCTAACGGGGTATCGCCGACCACAATCTCAGGGGCTATGGTCGGCCCCATTGTAGAAGCAAAAGCTAAATAAAAGGCAAACGCACACAGCGCAGCAGCCAACACCAATTTGGCAAAAGTAACTAAGACAATATCCAGTAGTGTGTCCGTATCTTTATACTTGAGTATTTTTAGCACACAACCCTCCTCTTAGACGGTCATTTAGACAAACAATCTTTTAAATAAACGCTCGTTTGTTTAAAGAGTCAGTTTGATGGATGACTCATCATAAGAGTCAGCAATCCTGCAATACCAGTCTTTTATTGTGTCCTAACCTAACCGAGTGTGTCCTGTTTTTACTCAATCCTCTACTTACGTTTGGCTCAATTTTTGACTTAACCCGCTTATTTATCTAGCGTTTGTAGTATAGAGCTGACATCATCTTCATATTGCTGAGGCGACAGTTGTAATATATTTAGTAAGGCCTGTAAGAAGTCTTGAGCATTATAATACGCATCGATATAACTGCCATCTAATCCTAACACAGGGCTACATAAGACGTAACGTAGACGGTCAGTGGCAGCAATAGTATGTTGTGGTGGATAGCCCATCTTCTGGATAATGGCGGTGGCTCGCAGCTGCAAAGCAGATATCTGCTTAATAGCAAGCGCACCTAGTGGGCAACGCGCGGTATAACGGCGGCTGTATTGGAAGATAGTATGGGTATTAGTTTGAGAGCTGTTTGGACGAGCAAAAGATTGCTGTATAGACATGTTAGACTCCTGAAACTCCGACTAAATGAATCTTATAAGGCACAAATGACTGTGTCGGAGTACAGGTTCATGCGCTTTACCAGGATTATTTTATATCGTGCTGGAAGTTGCAAGACATGAATCCGCCTGTTCAACAGGTAGCCCATGCAATTAAACCCACGATAGATGGTTTTATAGTACCACAAACATTTTTAGGAATAAATAATAGCCTAAATTTATATCATACGCCATAGCTTAACTAAATCAAGATTAGCTAAGCGTATTTAATGGTACTTTTAAATAGCGTACGCCGTTGTCTTCAGGCTCTGGCATGTGCCCTGCACGGATATTTACCTGAACTGATGGAATAATCAGCCGCGGCATATCGAGCGTTGCATCACGCTCTGTACGCATTTTCACAAATTCTGCCTTACTAATATCATCTCGAACATGCTTGTTATGCACACGCTGCGCCGCTACTGTAGTAGCTGGGGAATGCTCGCGTCCTTCAGGTGGATAGTCGTGACATAAATAAATCTCAGTATCGTCGGGCAGCGATAATATTTTCTGAATAGAGTGATATAAATCATCGACATCACCACCTGGAAAATCCACACGCGCAGTGCCTACATCTGGTGCAAACAGGGTATCACCAACAAAAATTGCCAATCGCTCATTATCGCTCGCGGTATCTTTTGCAATATAAGCCATATCTGCCGGCGTATGACCAGGCACGTGCATTACCGTGAGCTTAATATCACCTAGCATAAACTCGCTACCCTCTTCTGTCAGCATATCAAATTGACTGGCATCCGTTTTAAAGCTCATATCAAAGTTAAATACATCTTTGAAAATGCGCTGCACCTTACTAATGTGCCTGCCTATTACCAACTGACCACCAAGGGTCTGTTTGATATGCTGCGCTGAGGATAAATGATCTGCGTGAACATGGGTTTCAATGATATAACGCACCGTCAGCCCCTGCGCTTTGATAGAATCAATAACTTGATCAGAAAAATCAGTACGGGTATGTCCAGATTTAAAATCATAATCCAAAACAGGATCAATAATTGCACACAGCTTATTAGCAGTGTCGATTAATACGTGCGTGTAAGTCTCGGTGTCTTCATGTAAGAATGACTTGATATCCATAATAATCCTGTCTCTACGTCTGTACGTTGACTTCTCTATTTTTAGAGTAGCCCCAATCAAATAAGCCAACCAATATATGTATATGCCTTAAATTTTTATTCACTCATTATAATATATATATTTATATTATATGTTTAACTATAGTAAATTTAGATAAGTGTTCATAGAGCTTTCAAACCGTAACCGTTTTAGCCTTCTTTGAGCTAAGAGGCGTTTGCTATACTGCCTCGATGACAATTTTCTCAAAAATCATGGACAAATAATGGATAATATAAATGAATGGGTCTTAAGCATCATGGACATGCTCGGCTATTTTGGGGTGACAATGATGATGTTTTTGGAAAACATCTTCCCGCCCATCCCCTCAGAGTTGGTGATGCCTGCTGCAGGGTTCGCAGCCGCGCAAGGCCATATGCAAATTATGATGGTTATCATCGCAGGAACGCTAGGATCTGTTTTAGGAGCCTTGCCGCTTTATTATCTGGGCACAAAATTTGATGAAGATCGTCTATTACAAGCCACCGAAAAGTATGGTAAGTGGCTATTGGTCAAACCAGAGGATGTGACTCGGGCTAATAGTTGGTTTAATAAATACGGCAATATGGTTATCTTTTTTGGGCGTATGGTGCCGGGTATTCGCTCACTTATCTCCATTCCGGCAGGCATGAATCATATGTCGTTACTGCCATTTATTCTACTGACAACTATCGGCTCAACCATCTGGAGCGCCCTACTTGCTTACTCTGGATATGTGCTTGGTACAAATTATGATCAGGTCGGGCAGTATATCTCGCCCATATCAAAAGTGGTCAGTGCGATTGCCATCATTGCTATTATCGTGTTTATTATCAGACGCTTAAAACACAGAAATTCCGATTAAAGCGATATAAATACTAAGTCTGAGCACTAAATATTTGGCAATAAAAAAGCCGGTAAATTGCCGACTTTTTTATTGCGTCCTGTAAATAATCAGACTCTAAAAAGACTTCTAACTATAGAACATTCTAGAAAAGAACACGGACACGAATGGTCTCGTCGATGTCTTTTAATGTCTCTAACGCTTCATTAGAATCGCTGTTGTCTACATCCATGACCAGATAACCAACATCACCTTCTGTCATCAAGCTCTGAGCAAGAATATTGATGCCTGCTGAGGCAAATGAGGTGTTAATTTGTGATAACACACCTGGTACGTTTTTATGGATATGTAGCAAGCGGTGTGAGCCTTCTCTGACGGGTATGCTAACTTCAGGGAAGTTCACAGACGTCGTGGTATCACCAGCATCAGAGTATTTAACAAATTTTTCAGATACCTCTAGACCAATATTCGCCTGAGCTTCTTGGGTAGAACCACCGATATGCGGGGTTAAAATCACGTTATCGAACTTACGTAGTGGTGATTCAAACTCTTCATCAGCTGATTTAGGCTCTTTCGGGAACACGTCCACGGCAGCACCTAATAAGCGCTCTGATTCAAGAGCTGCTGCTAAATCATCAATCTCAACACAGGTACCACGTGCAGCATTAATGAAGTAACTACCCTCTTTCATCTGATCGAACTGTTCTTTTTTCATCATGTAACGCGTGCTTGGCAAATCTGGCACATGTAATGTCACGATGTCTGCTTTGTTTAATAACTCATTTAAGCTACCAACCTGTACAGCATTCCCCAGTGGCAATTTGGTCACTACGTCATGATAGATAACTTTCATACCAAGGCTTTCAGCAAGTACTGATAATTGTGAGCCGATTGAGCCATAGCCCACGATTCCCATAACCTTACCACGAACTTCGTGTGAGTTTTTGGCCGACTTGCCCCAGCCGCCACGGTGTACCACTGCATTTTTCTCTGGAATACCGCGGTATAGCATGATGGCTTCTGCTAATACCAACTCTGCCACTGAGCGCGTATTTGAATAAGGCGCATTAAAGACAGGAATACCAAATTCACGAGCCGCTTCTAAATCAACTTGGTTGGTACCAATACAGAAACAACCGATAGCGATTAGCTTATCAGCCTGCTCTAAGATGTCGCGGGTTAATTGGGTACGTGAACGGATACCGATGAAGTGGGCATTTTTGATTTTTTCAGCCAACTCATCTGGATCTAGTGCGTGAGATAAGTATTCGATATTGGTGTAGCCAGCATCATTTAATACTTTAAGCGCGTTATCATGTACGCCCTCTAATAGTAAAAAACGAATTTTATCTTTATCAAGCGATAATGCCATGTTTTTGCCCTTATGTTTAGATGGGTATTTGAAAGTGCAATTTCTAAGATATACATTGGTTAGTAAACCAAGATAAGCAGAGAGATAACAGCATGATTTGCGCCTATATAGTTCATACATTAGCCGCAATCAATCACAGTGAACAAGGCTTACATACCTTATTATCAGTGTGTCATAATATAACTATCTTATAACAAATTATAGTGTTTTGGCAGGTTAAATATTGAATAAACCCCTACCATTTATGACTATACTATGTAAATTTAAGTTATATTATTTATTAGCCTTATCTTTTTGTTCCTTTTTTTCACCATTTATCTGCCGCTATATCAGGCACTTCTGTAGAGACCAATATGACTGCATCCCATTCTGTAACTCCGAATACACCTGCTCACGAACTTGCGCATGGCGCGAAACAATCTCAGGCTAATGAGACCTCACTGACGGCTTCTCATGAGGTTGCCCCTGAAGCGGTAGCTACGGTTATTGACCGTTTAACCGCCGATTATAATTTTGATACCAGTCAAATTAAGACCGATAGCGAAAGTCTTGAACATTGGGGTAAAGATTGGACTAAGCACTTTGCGCCTGCGCCTTCGGTGATTGTATTTCCTAAATCTACTGAGCAGGTGCAAGCAGTGATTAAGCTCGCTAACGAATATAACATTGTGGTGACCCCAAGCGGCGGGCGTACTGGTTTGTCTGCTGGTGCAGTCGCCAGTAACGGCGAGATTGTGGTGAGTCTCGATAAAATGAACAAAATTAGTGAGTTTTTCCCCGCTGATAGAATGATAGAAATTGAAGCTGGGGTTATTACCGAACAGTTGCAGCAATTTGCTGAAGAGAAAGGCTTATATTATCCAGTCGATTTTGCTTCAGCAGGCTCGAGTCAAATCGGCGGCAATATCGGTACCAACGCAGGCGGCATCAAGGTCATTCGTTACGGCATGACCCGTAACTGGGTATTGGGTCTGACAGTCGTTACCGGTAAGGGAGATATTCTAGAACTAAACCGCGGTATGATTAAAAATGCAACCGGTTATGATCTGCGTCATTTATTCATCGGCGCAGAAGGCACGCTAGGTATCGTCACCAAGGCACAGATTAAGCTTGAACGTGCGCCGCAAGACCTAACCGTTATGGTATTTGGTATGGATGAGTTTGAGCACGTAATGAACGTGTTATCGGCTTTCCAATCACAAATTGATTTAACCGCCTTTGAATTCTTTGATGACGTCGCAATCGAGAAACTCATGGCAACCGGTCATGTACAAGAGCCGTTCGAAGCACGTACTAAATACTATGCCCTACTTGAGTTCGAAGCACCATACGAGCCCATTATGGATAAAGCCATGGCCATGTTTGAACAGTGTATGGAGAACGGCTGGATTATCGACGGTGTGATGAGTCAAAACTTATCGCAAGCGGCTGAGCTTTGGAAGCTGCGCGAATATATCTCAGAAACCATTTCTGTATTTACTCCCTACAAAAACGATGTGTCAGTACTTATAAGTTATGTGCCAGAGTTTATTAAAGACATCGAAGCAGTGGTGAATACCAACTATCCTGACTTTGAGATTTGCTGGTTTGGGCATATTGGCGATGGTAATTTACACTTAAATATATTGAAGCCTGAGAGTCTTTCAAAAGATGAGTTCTTTGAGAAATGCCAAAGCGTGAATGATTTGGTATTTAGCACAGTGCAAAAATACGGCGGCTCAGTGTCTGCAGAGCACGGCGTAGGCATGACCAAAAAGCCGTATCTGAACTATAGCCGCAGTGAAACAGAGATTGAGTATTTAAGAGAATTAAAGAAGGTATTTGATCCAAACGGCATCATGAACCGCGGCAAGATTTTCGATATCTAATCTGCTGTACAACCTATTTCTATAACGTATAAAAAAAGGTCGAGCTAATTTAGCCTGGCCTTTTTATTTATAGGTTATATCGATATCTTTGATTTAGTGAATTAGCTAACTATTTATAGGAACGACGTATTAAACAACAGAAACAACGCTATGATAGATAGTATGGTCAATGCCCCTTGTATCATAATAAAGGCCTGATGCGGGCCAACCACATGCTGTAGCATATTCCCGAGTGCATTAAAGCGTATGTCTGCGGTTTTTGCCTGTGGCGTCGCCTCTAACTGGTGGATAACTGATAAGAACTTATTAGTATGAGGTGCCGTCCAATCGCATGGTTTAAATGGCAAAAACTCTGATAGCCGCTCGGCCTGCTTCTTAGTCTTTGGTGACCAAGTCCAGCGCTCTAAAAATAGAAGTCGCATATTCCACGTAAAAAAAGTACGTGACTCAATAGATTGTACCAGTAGCACCTTCAAATGTTTATGACGGTTATCTTCGGCAATACGATTTAGTAAATCGATCACCACTGGCTTAGAGCCCTCTAAGCATTGCAAAAAATGACCATTGCCGTAACACAGCGTGCCGGTCAAATTATTTTCTTTATTAAACCTATCAGATTGCGCTTCTATATCACGAAATACCGATGTCTGAAAACGGCTTTTGCACGTTATTTCGCTGGTATAAACTAAGCGAATAAGTGCCTGCTCATCTATTTGACTCAACGCTCTAATTGTATTTTGGTCATGCAATGGCATAAGATTCGCCTTAATATTGTGATTACCTAGTCATTTCAGCGATAACGTTAAATAATACATACATAAATTAGTCTTTATCATACAATAAATTACTTTGCCCCCATAGCTAAATATGATTATTAGTCTTAACGGCTTTTCAGCCTACTGGAATGCTTTTACTCTACTGCATTCATTGTTCATCGCCCTAGGCGTATCATCAAAAGGCTATCAAAGCTAAACGCTATATTTTACTTGGCATTAAGCATGATTAACAAGCCCCATAGCTGCCGTGCTAGCTATAACTTTATGGTTCAACACATAGACAATAAAAATAACGTCATTCATCATGAAGAACACTCACTATTAATCGCCAATTATTGACAGTTTGGTTTACAATTCTCCATTTTTTATAATCATCTTCAGTTCTATAATAGTGGTATCTACGTATTTTATTATCGCAATCAATAGCACTACCCTCTTTCTGACACTCTTTTATCTTGTTCCTTTTAATCTTATAAAGCACATGATATGGATGAATAAACCGCCTATCTAGACAAGGTGTCGCGATAAATAAATCTCACGATAAAAAATTATTCAAATTAAGAGTATGACCTCTTATACAGACAAATGAGTAACTCTATGACCCAAAAAACTGAAGACTTTCATTTAAAAATTGCTGAAATTAGAAAAAAGGACTACCCACAGCTTAAGGCGCTCATGGACCGTGTTTATGCTGATCTTGGTGGCTCTTGGTCTAAAAACACAATTGACAGCTTGATTGACTCTTTCCCTGAAGGGCAAATCGCCCTATTCGATCATGATAAATTAATCGGTATGGTACTGACCATGCGCGTTAATTATCAGCGCTTCTCAAACCCACATACCTATGATGACTTATTGGGTCAACGTGAAATCATTAAAGACGATCCGAATGGGGATGCCTTTTATGGTATTGATGCGTTAATTGATCCTGATTATCGTGGTTACCGCTTAGGTCGCCGTTTATACGATGCGCGTAAAGAGCTGTGTCGTCAGATGAATTTCCGCGCTATTTTAGCTGGTGGTCGTATTCCTAAGTACCACAATCATCAAGACTTAACCCCAGGTGAATATATCGATGCGGTAGAAGCACGCGAAATCTACGACCCTATCTTATCGTTCCAATTATCGAATGGCTTTATCGTTAAGCGTATTTTGACAGGTTACTTGCCTGATGATGAGCAATCTAAAGGCTTTGCTACTTTGCTTGAGTGGGCAAACATTTACTACGAGCCTGAAGAATATAAGCCAAATGCTCGCAAAACTGATGTCCGTATTGGCGGTATTCAATGGCAAATGCGTGCAGTGGAGTCGCCTGAAGAGCTACTACAGCAAGTTGAATTCTTCGTGGATATCATGGCTGATTACAACGCTGATTTTGCCTGCTTGCCAGAGTTCTTTAATGCGCCGTTAATGGGTTTATGTGAATCAACGGATCAAAATATTGCTATTCGTTTCCTTGCTGATTACACCGAATGGTTTAAAAATGAAATCTCAAATCTTGCGGTAAGTTACAACGTTAACGTCATTACCGGCTCTATGCCATTATTGGATGAAGAGGAAGAGGTACTTTATAACGTGAGCTATCTGTGCCGCCGTGATGGTACCGTTGAAGAGCAGCGCAAAATCCATATCACACCACATGAGCGTAGTGCTTGGGTGATTCAAGGGGGTAATAAGGTTCAAGTCTTTGATACTGATGCTGGACGTATCGGGATTTTAATTTGTTATGACGTTGAGTTCCCAGAACTTGCCCGCCTACTTGCTTTAGAAGACATGGATATTTTATTCGTACCGTTCTGGACCGATACCAAAAATGGCTACTTACGTGTGCGTCACTGCGCGCAAGCCCGTGCGATTGAGAACGAGTGTTACGTGATGATTTGTGGCTCAGTAGGTAACTTGCCACAGGTTGAAAGCTTAGATATTCAGTACGCTCAATCCTCGGTATTCTCACCCTCTGACTTTGCGTTTCCGCATGATGCAATTATGGCTGAGACGACAGCAAACACTGAGATGGTCTTCTTCTCGGATCTAGACTTAGATAAATTGATTCATGTGCGTAACGAGGGGTCAGTCAATAACTTAAAAGACCGTCGTGAGGATATCTTTACCTTAAAGTGGAAGAAAAAGGCCAAAAAATCAGTGGCCAAATCTTCAAAGGTAGAGCTTAAAGACAATTCACGTAGTGTACGTGACGGTATGCCAATGCATGACCGAGCAACCAAGCCGATGTAATTTTGGTTTCATGAAGACCTATTTGAATCAAAAACAGGCTGCCTTAAGGGTGGCCTGTTTTATTATGTCTTGATAGGTTAATAAACCTGCTAGAATTTCACTAACTAAGCAGCTTACATTTTTACCGGATAACCCCTTATGACCCTAGACAATTCTCATTCTCAAAACAACGCCTCTCAATCCAAAAAATCCAAGCTACTATCTTGGATCTGGTCACTGGGTAAGTATCTGATTATGTTCCTAGTTATCTATACCGTAATCAATTGGTGGCGCCAACCGGTCATGCCTGCTGAGCCTGACTTGAAGCTTATTGATTATCAGGGGCAAATTGTCGATATCGAGAAGATGAGTCATGAGTCACCGGTATTGGTCTATTTTTGGGGAACTTGGTGCTCAGTATGTAAAGTGACCTCTCCGACTATCAACTCATTATCTGAAGCTGGTAAATATCCAATTGTCACTATCGCCACTCAGTCCGGTAGCAATCAGGGCTTAGATGAGTTTATGCGCGAACATGACTATAGCTTTACTACCATTAATGATATGACCGGTGCTATCTTTGACGATTGGCAAGGACAAGTTACTCCTTCGTATGTCATTATAAAAGATGGTGAGATGACCCAAGGCCTAACCGGTATTCAGCCAAAATGGTCATTAAACTTAAGATTATGGCTGTCATCATTGGTTTAGACACACTACCCCGAGTTAAGTTCTAATCTGCGTCTCAATTCGTCTATAATAGCCGCTAACCACTTATCACTCATGCTGCCCTGCCGAAATTAAGGATGTTATATGTCGAACCCTGCGCCATTAAGCCCAACGCCTAAGTTTAAACATGACCCAGATTTTAATAATGGCAAATGGTTCCCAACTTGGAAGCCATTTAAAGGTGATTTAGATCAGCATCCGGTAGCAATTAATGAGTATCTTCCTCCTGGAAAAAGCATCATGTTGGGTATCCAGCATACCTTTGCCATGTTTGGCGCCACGGTTTTAGCGCCTTTGTTAATGGGCTTTGATGCTAACTTAGCCATTTTAATGTCTGGTATCTGCACCCTATTGTTCTTTTTACTTACAGGCGGACGGATGCCAAGTTATCTTGGTTCAAGCTTTGCCTTTATTGGTCCGGTCATCGCAGTAACAGCCTATGCCGGTAGCGGCCCTAACGGCAACTTAAATGTCGCTCTTGGCGCCATTATGGTCTGCGGTATCCTCTACTCGCTAGTCGGCTTATTGGTCATGAAGGTTGGTACCGATTGGATTGAAAAACTAATGCCACCTATCGTTACTGGTGCCATTGTGATGATTATCGGTTTAAACCTTGCCCCAGTGACCGTGCAAGGTGTTTCTGCCAATCAGTTTGATGCCTGGATGGCGACGTTGACCGTCTTATTAATCAGTAGCGTGGCTATTTTCACTCGCGGTATGTTACGCCGCTTGCTACTGCTGGTCGGTCTTATCTTGTCTTATGTGATTTACTATCTGGTAACCAATGTACTTGGCTACGGCACTCCGATTGACTTTAGCGGCGTGCAGCAAGCCGCTTGGTTTGGCCTGCCTAATTTGCACACCCCTGAATTTAGCTTAAATGCGATTGTGCTCATTGCTCCGATTGCCTTTATTTTAATCGCTGAGAACTTAGGTCACTTTAAAGCCGTTGAAGGCATGACCAATTCGCACGTCACCCCGTATATTGGTCGCGCTTTTTTTGCTGATGGTCTAGCCACTACTTTTTCTGCCGGCTTTGGCGGCACCGGTGTGACTACCTATGCGGAGAATATTGGTGTCATGGCAGTCACCAAAGTATATAGCACAACCATCTTTGTGATGGCAGGTATTGTCGCTATCTTCTTGGGCTTATCACCAAAATTCGGTGCCATTATTCAGAGTATCCCGCCTGCCCTACTTGGCGGCGCATCAATCGTTGTCTTTGGCCTCATTGCCGTTTCTGGGGTAAAAATTTGGATTGATAACAAAATCGACTTTAGCAAAAATAGCAATCTAATTATCGCCGCTGTGACCGTTATTATGGGTGCAGGTAACTTTAGTCTACATTTGGGCGGCTTTGATCTGGGCGGTATCGGTACTGCAACGTTAGCGGCAATTATTTTAAATGCGCTATTTAATCGTGAGATTTTTGTAACAAATGGGCTAAAGCCGTAACCTTTGAATCGTACAAAAAGCGTAGGTACAACAATAAGTAGAACAGGCCAAAAATCATATAACGCTTGGGAACCGTAAAAACTACTACATCACTCTATTTATGTCTATAAAAGCGAGAAAAAAAACGATAACGGCGTAGCTTTGTATTTTGGCGTAACGGCTTTGGCTTTAATGAACCCAAATAAATAGCGAACATAGTCAACGCTGCGCCTACCCACTGTATAGCGTTAATGGGCTTATTGAGCCAAAAATAGTCGATGATTAAAGCAGCGACAGGCTCACTTAATAACAATAATCCAGTCAACGCCAGAGATAGCTTAGGAATAGAATACGCAATCAGCCCCCAAGCCAAACACTGCATCACGGTGCCATAAATAATAATCCAACCAAGTTCACTCAGGCTATTGGGTAGCATCTGCCCACTATCGAAGACAAACATCGGTATCAGCATCGCTAGGCTACCACCGATACTAACCCGCTGCATTAAGATAAAAATCGGAGTCGGTGCGGCTTGGTGCGTCAATCGAATAAAGGTCATAGATGCCGCCAACATACTCGCTGACACTATACCGGTAATAAAACCATACGCGGCGTGATGATTATTGGCAAATTCAGGACTCGCGATAAATACCACACCCAGCAGCGCAATCACTAGGCTAATTAACTGCAAAATAGTCTGACGCTCTTTGAAAATTAAAAATCCCAGCGCGGCCAAAAAGAATATTTGCAGACTGTTTAATAAAGTTGAGATACCAGGGCCAACGGCATAAATACTTTCGTGCCATAGCGCCAAATCTAGCCCTAAAAAAGCACCGGATAGCAGACCATATATCAGTGCTTTTCGGCTATTATTAGCACTAATATCACTTGGCATATGCTGCTTAAAAACAGCTGCTAAAGCAGTAAATACCAATCCAGATATCGCCAAACGCCAAAACGACATGGCGTAACCGCCCACCTCGACGTGAGCAACAATTAGGCTACCCAATCCAAAAATAATACAGCCTATAATAAGCCCTATGGCTGGTATTTGCGTATTGTCTTGTCGCTGATTCATTGAGCACCCGACTAAAATAAATCCTTTATCTTGTCTGAAAATCAACCTAATTACTAAACACGGCTATCAAACAAGTTAGATAAGTCACCCCTATAAAGCGCCTTATCTACTCTACTTTTTAAAAATAGGATAATGTTCAAAATGGCGTAAGTTTGATACAGTGTAAACGAGATTTAATTATGATTGTCACAATCTTTTAGTATAGCCATAATGGAATTTAATAAAAGCCCATTTTTAACCGCACTGCAATTGTTGTATTACTAACTCTTATCTTGCTAAACCCACGATTCATTAAAACAAGAAGCCATTGTCTATGAAAATACTGTTACAAATTGACTTCCCTTATCAGGGCCCTTTCGGCGATGCGTTTTATGAGGCGATGAAAGAGCTGGCGCAAGATATCGCAACTGAGCCTGGACTTGTCTCCAAAATATGGACAGAGAACGAAGAGACACAAGAGGCAGGCGGTATCTATGTCTTTGATAACCTTAAAGATGCACATAGATATCTTGATAAGCATATCCAGCGTCTGCAGTCTTTTGGTTTTACTGATATTAATGCAAAAGTGTTCAATATTAACGAGCCTTTAAGTGCTATTTGCCATGCTACTTTTTAGCTCTTAAGATGTAATAGCTCCCCCTTAGTGGTGCGTTTACTTGGCGGAGCGTTTATTGTTATCAAAATACCGAGACAGCCCTCTATTTTCAATTCTATTTCTTATATTATTATTAGCACAAAAAAACAAAGCATGCTCTCAAGGAATCTGATATGCCATCAAAAAACGAAGTATTACGTTCACGCGTTAGATTATTAGGCTCATTTTTAGGTGATGCCATTGCCCGTCAATCAGGAGAGGACACGGTCAATACCATTGAAACCTTACGCAAAGGGTTTATTCAAGAACGCCGCTCACCCAATCCAGAAAATAAGCAAAAATTAATCGACCTTATCGCGTCATTAGACAATCAAACGCTTAAAAACGTTATCCGCGGTTTCTCGATTTATTTCTTTTTGACCAATCTCACAGAAGAGAACGCGCTACGTGAAGAGCGCCGTGTGCAAAAGGAGCAGTCGAAGCATTTTTGGCCTGGCTCATTCCGCAATACCCTGCTTGAATGTAAAGAGCGCCATATTGAAGCGGATCAAATCAAGGAGCTGATTGATCAGCTCAAGTTCATACCGGTATTTACGGCGCACCCAACCGAAGCACGCCGCCGTACTACCATGAATATTTTGCAGACCTTATATGCGCACAGTAATGCGTTAAATGACTTCCCTGAAGGCAGCGTGGCTTATGAGGAGGCGAAACAAAAAACCGCCGATACTATTGATTTGCTATGGTCATCGGATGAAGTACGTACGCGTAAACCACTGGTCTATGACGAGATTAATAACGGGCTGCATTATTTCAATGCCAGTCTGTTTACTGCGATTCCTAAGGTCTATCGCAATATTAAAAACGCCATTGTGGATGTCTACCCTGAACTATCAGATTACCCTATTCCAGCGTTTTTAAGCTTTGGCTCGTGGATTGGTGGAGACAGAGATGGCAACCCGTTTGTGACTCATGAAACTACCAAAATGGCCGTATTAATGCACTCTAATACCGTGCTGCGCCACTATCAGGTAATGATACGCAAACTACGCCGTGAGCTGATTCACAGTGACACCATCATAGAGATTGCCCCTGATGTTTATGAGCGCATCAAAGCCTATAGCGAGCTTGATCAAAAGATTTTTTACTACAATCCTGATGATTACAATAATGAGCCATATCGCCGATTGTTATCCATTATCTTGGCAAAAGTAGCAGCAACTAACGAGTATATTCAAAGTGAGGGTAATAATGCTGAAGCGGCCGCAGATGCTTATAGCACGCCGCGAGCATTGTTAGATGATTTACGTCTCATCCGTCAGAGTCTACGTACTCATGATGCCGCACATGCCGAAGGCTTATTGCTTGATATGATTCGCTTGGTGAAAACCTGTGGATTCCATCTGGCAGCACTTGATATCCGTCAAGACTCCGGCTATCACGGAGAAGTAATTGCAGACATCTTTGCTAATGCTTCAAACCTGCCTGATTATCAGTCGCTTAGCGAGCAAGAAAGACAAGAGTGGTTAACGCGCTTGCTAGAGAAGCCAGGTGTGCCACTGATTTATGCTGATAACTTAACAGAGCAAACCCGTGAACAGTTAGCGCTGATGAATACCATTGCTAAGCTGCGTAAATTGGTTGGTGAAGACACTTTTGGTAGCTATATTATCTCTATGACCAACAATGCTAGCCAATTGCTAGAGGTCTTATTACTGATGCGTTTTGCGGGCTTATCGGGGATTGATGGGGACGGTAATTTATACGCCGCTCTTCCTGTTGCGCCATTATTTGAGACCATTGATGATTTAAAAAATATCGATAAAATCATGCCGATGGTGCTTGATAACCCGTTGTATCGCAAACTACTTGAGCAGTCAGGTAACATTCAAGAGATTATGCTTGGCTATTCTGATTCCTCTAAAGATGGCGGTATTATTACCTCAGCATGGCAGCTCTATAGTGCGCAGCAAACCATCACTGATATTGCTAAAAAGTATGGCATTAACACGCGTCTATTCCACGGCCGTGGTGGTTCTGTCAGTCGCGGTGGTGGCTCAACCCATCAGGCAATTGCTGCTCAGCCAGCCGGTACATTGAACGGTCAAATCAAATTCACCGAACAAGGTGAAGTGCTGTATGCCAAATATGCTAACTCAGATACCGCCGTATTTGAGCTGACTATGGGTATTACTGGCGCATTAAAAGCCAGCTCATCACGCTTTGTCGAACAGCCAAAGCAGTTAGACAGTTATGAGGCTTTATTCGCACGTCTGGCCGAAGCCGGTGAACAGCAATACCGAGCACTGACAGACAATACCGAAGGCTTCTATCAGTTCTATTCAGAGGCAACGCCGGTACAAGAGATTTCCCTATTAAATATCGGCTCACGCCCTGCGCACCGTAAAAAAGGCTTACCAAGCAAATCAACCATTCGTGCGATTCCTTGGGTGTTTGGTTGGTCACTGGCTCGCTTTACCTTGCCTGCTTGGTATGGTGTAGGCAGTGCGCTAGATAGCGTTAAGCAAGATGAAGCATTAATGAAAGAGATGAATGAGAATTGGCCATTCTTTAATGCCTTTATCAGTAATATTGAAATGGCATTTACCAAGTCTGAGATGAGCATCGCCCACGCTTATAGTCAATTGTGCGATGATGCTGACTTGCGTGAGCGTATTATGCAAGCGGTAATTAAAGAGCATGAGCTGACAGAATCTGGTCTTAACTCGTTGCTTGAGCAAAGCTCGCTGTTGTCTAATCAGCAAGAGCTGGCCAATTCATTAGAATGGCGTAATGCATATCTAGATCCGATTAACTATATCCAAATCGAACTACTAAAACGTATGCGCCAAGACAAAGAGCATGAGAATCAAAGCAATGACGGATTAGCAGTAGAAGACCCACTCATTCGCAGTATCAATGCTCTAGCAGCAGGGTTACGTAATACAGGTTAATAAATTGCCTCTAATTAGAGTCTAATAAAAACGCCCATCGCAAATTTGTGATGGGCGTTTTTATTGGGTACTCAAAATAAATCATATGAGGTTTAAAATTATCTGTAACTATCCACTCTACCATTTAATCGTTTACTTGATACGGCCGACTTGATAAGCGCAATAACCTCATCGATGTTGGCAGAGGAAGCGAAATATGGGTGTAATGGACAAAATTCAGGCTAAAAACGAGCGGTTAGTCTCTAATGGACAAAATTCAGGCTACCCTTCAGAGTATGTCATTAAAAAGTTGTTAATAAACTTAAGCTTACGTTGTTTATTGAGCCCATTATGACTGCTTAATTGGCGTTTTAACTCGCTAAACAAACCTTCTAGAGAATTAGTTGTATTTGGAATGTTTAAGTCATCTAATTCTCTATAAGTGAATAACCAATCACTATTTACTCGCAAGCTTCTATAGGCACTTCTAAGACGCTTATGGGTGTACCAAGTCTTACCAGTATCTATATTGGTACTACGTTCATTTAAGTAGTCCTCATGAGTTAAATACCATCTATCCAAGTCCTGAATGAACGTTGTCTTATCATAATCGTTTATGTTTAAAGCTAGCTGTCTAAGTGCAATACTAGCGATATTTTGAGGCCTACGAGTTAAGTATCGAGTGATGATCTGTAGTTGATGAAACTGGCACATTTGTATCGGTATATCTTTAAACAAAGCATTAAGACCTCGTCTTCCATCGCAAGTAATGCTAGTGATATCAATGCCTTGTGATTTTATATGCTCTATTCCCAGTTTATACAGAGCGTTGGTCTCATAGTGAATAATACGGTGGTGTAATACCGCTTTGCTTGTATAGTCGAAAAATACCATTAAGCCAAATGTTCTACCAAAGTAGGTCGTGTCCATCACTATGTTGGCACGAGTAGGTAGCTTATTAAGTGACTTTATCTCAATTGTATCTAGTCGCCTTTGTATGGTCTTTATGCTACAGCCATACTTATGAGCAAGTTGTTTATAAGTCTGTTTACCTTGAGTATATTCTTGCCACAAAGTTGTATTATTGAGCCGCCTGCCACCTAAAAACTGCCGATTACAAACAAGGCATTTGTACTGCTGTTTCCCTGATTTATAACCATTCTTTTTCGTGTGTTTTTCACCACAAAAAGGGCAGTTTTTTGATTCATGGCTTTCAATCCTTGCAAATACTTATAGTATATAGCTTTAAAGGGGGTGTCAGCCTGAATTTTGTCCATTACACCGAAATATGCAATGTCTCATAATCTAGTAGAAGCTTATCCATTATAAGACGGTGCTTCGCAATTTTTTCTGCATTATCACGCGCAATCCAGTGCGGCTGTAAATCAATGCGAAAACTCTCGCTAGGATCCTTTTTATTTTCAAAAATTACCCGATAGATGCTTTCATGAAACAAGCGTTTACGCCTGACATAATGGTTTATCTTCTGAAGCACCTGCTCATCACTTTTTAGTAGCTGCTCACTGGCAATAAAAAAGCCCATCACCAGTGTGAGGGGCTTTTTCTTAATAACGCTTGTCAGCTATATATTAACCTTTTAAAATATTAACCTTTTAAAGGCAATCAGCTTACTGCATTATCAATGACGTTTGCTTACTTAGCAGCAGCAGCTTGAGCAGCAGCAACTTCAGCAGCGAAGTCTTCTTGTTTCTTCTCGATGCCTTCACCTACTTCAAAGCGTACGAATTCTTTAACAGTTACGCCGTCAGCTTTAAGAACGTCACCAACTTTCTTCTCGTTGTCCATTACGTAAGCTTGACGAACCAATACAACTTCGTCTAGGTACTTACGTAGGCCACCTTCGATCATTTTTTCAATAATGTTGTCAGGCTTACCAGACTCACGCGCTTTCGCTTCAGCGATTTCTTTTTCACGAGCTAGGATGTCAGCAGGTACGTCAGTGTCATTAACCGCTACTGGGTTGAATGCAGCGATGTGCATAGCAAGGTTTTTGCCGCTGTCTTCGTTGCCGCCTTCAGTAGATACAACAACACCGATACGTAGGCCGTGACGGTATGACGCTAGGTTATCGCCTTCAACGATTTTTGCACGGCGTACTTGGATGTTCTCACCGATTTTTTGTACTAGAGAAACACGTGCTTCTTCAACCGTTTGACCATTACCATAGTCAAGACCAGCGATTTCAGTAACGTCAGTTGTGTTGTTTGCTAGAGCAAGCTCAGCAACTTTGTTAGCGAACGCTGTGAAGTTGTCATCTTTAGCAACGAAGTCAGTTTGGCAGTTCACTTCAAGCAAAATAGCTTTGTTGCCTTCTTGAGCGATGATGATGGCACCATCAGCTGCGATGTTACCCGCTTTCTTAGCGGCTTTTGCTTGACCAGATTTGCGTAGATTGTCAATGGCAGTTTCTACGTCGCCGCCAGTTTCTTCTAGGGCTTTTTTACATTCCATCATGCCAAGGCCAGTACGGTCACGAAGCTCTTTTACTAATTTAGCAGAAATCTTAGACATATTTTTACCTCTGGTTTAGTGGTTATTTATAAATTATAAGTAATAGCAATACTGATAAATTGATTACCATTTTCAACTTATTAAACCGACAATGTGCCGTATTCATAATGTTGTTATTGTCAGTATATCAATTATCATAAAAGGTAGTTATTGAGCCGATTGTAAGTTTATAAAATGACAAGGGCATGACGAGGGTTTCCACATCATGCCGCAGTACATCATTTGATACTTATCAGTTTAGGAGTTTTTTGTATAGACTTGGCACTATGAGGACATTTTATCAATGCCATATACCAAGCCTATTAACCTATCCACTTAATACTAAGTCCTAATTGCTCAGGTCTTAATTACTCAGCTGAATCAGCTTGTGCTTCAGTAGCTGGAGCTTCTTCTTGAGCATCAGCAGCGGCAGGAGCTTCAGGTGCGCCGCCAGCTTGTGTTTTAGCATACTCTTTACCAGCAATGATAGCATCAGCCATACGAGTAACATATAAAGTTACGGCACGGATAGCATCATCGTTTGCAGGGATAACGTAGTCTACGTTGTCTGGGTTAGAGTTAGTATCAACAATACCGATAACTGGGATTCCTAGGTTTTTAGCTTCTTTAATAGCGATGGCTTCATGGTCAACGTCTACAACGAAGATAGCGTCTGGTAGGCCGCCCATGTTTTTAATACCACCTAAAGAGCGCTCTAGTTTTTCCATAGCACGTGTACGTTCTAAAGCTTCACGCTTAGTAAGCTTAGCGAAAGTACCGTCTTCAGCTTGTTTTTCTAGCTCTTTTAAACGGTTGATTGACTGGCGTAGTGTTTTCCAGTTAGTCAACATACCACCTAACCAGCGATGGTCAACATATGGTTGACCAGCACGAAGTGCTTGTTCACGAATTACTTCGCTCGCAGCACGCTTAGTACCAACAAATAATACTTTGTTGCCTTTAGCGGCTAGACCGTTTACGTAAGTCAACGCTTCGTTAAATGCTTTAACTGTGTGCTCAAGGTTGATGATATGAATCTTGTTACGCGCACCAAAGATATACTGGTTCATTTTTGGGTTCCAAAAACGAGTTTGGTGACCGAAGTGAGCACCAGCCTGTAGAAGGTCGCGCATTGGCATATTAGTTGGACTGTTTGACATGTAAAATTCCTTAGTTATTGGGTTATGCCTCCACACTGCAAAAATCACCGATTTATCGACACGCATTTGCTCTTTTGCACCCGCCTTTGCTTATCTCTAAGCACAAACATAAGGGCAGTCAAGCAAATTAGTCAAGCCGATAAACACCCAGCAATTCTTAAACGCAATGTGTGTGTCATTGGTTGAATAAGTGAGTTTATTGCTTTGTTCTATCTCTAAAATTTAGAAATAAAGCAAGGCGCATATTTTAACATAATAAAAGGCAGAGTAGAAGTGGCAATCCTCGCCTATTTATCGCTTAACATACCAATTAATACATTGCTCAATATGCCGCTTAATATACAATCAGCGCTGCTATTTATGCCACTCTTTGGTTCGCCCTACTTTAAATCATTGAATTCTTTAAAATCAGCAGCATATTAACAGTCAGCCTAGTAGCGATGAATGTTTGCTATTTCAGGTGCTTATTAGGGTACTTATTAAAGTATCAATTGATAATAAACCGTTAAATATTTACCGTAACACAGTGACAAATTAAATGAATAACGGCCTGTGTTATAATTACTTTCTGTTTTATTTACGGTCTATGTTCGCTTCAAAAGGGTCTAATTTTGTCACGCTTATGCTGCGTTATTACGATCCTTATCCTGCCAAAGCTAGCAATTGATTATCGATAACTTAAGTGACAAGACCGAGATTCACTCTATTTCTTTTTTATTCACTTCAACGACGTAAAATAAAAATATTATGACAAATACCCAAGATTTAATTCTCGCGCCCGATGCGATCGAAAAAATGCGTGTCGCCGGCAAACTTGCCAGCGATCTATTGGTAATGCTTGATGACCATGTTAAAGAAGGCATCAGTACCGAAGCGCTTAACCAAATTGCTCATGAGTTTACATTAGATCATGGCGCTATCCCTGCCCCGTTAAACTATGGTCAACCGCCCTTTCCTAAATCCATCTGCACCTCAGTAAACCATGTCGTTTGTCATGGTATTCCGTCTGAAAATAAGATTTTAAAAGATGGCGATATTATTAATATCGATGTGACGGTCATTAAAGATGGCTATTATGGTGATACCTCTAAAATGTGGATCATCGGTGAAGGCTCAATTATGGCGCAGCGTATTTGTGACGTGGCTCAAAAAGCGCTTTATGCAGGTATGGCTGTGGTTAAAAATGGTGCACATTTAGGCGATATTGGCGCCGCTATCCAAGAAGTGGTTGAGCCTGAGCGTTTTAGCATCGTTCGTGAGTTCTGTGGCCATGGTATTAGTAATACCTTCCACCATGAGCCGCAAGTGATGCATTATGGCCGTAAAGGTACTGGTATGGAGCTTAAGACGGGTATGACCTTTACCATTGAGCCGATGATTAACCAGGGTACTTGGAAAACCAAGATTCTTCCCGATCAGTGGACAGCAATTACCAAAGACCGTAAGTTATCTGCGCAGTGGGAACACACGCTGATGGTAACAGACAATGGCTGTGAAGTATTTACCACACGCCCTGAAGAAGATTTAAGTTTTTTAACTGCTTAGTACACTCAAAAGACTGCCTTGGCAGTCTTTTTTTTGGCATGATTACTGTTTAAACTGGTCTTATATTTAAACGGATAACGCCGTCATACCGACTATAAAGCTTGGAAGCAACTATGTTTATTCACGACCCTACCGACCCTCTTACTACTCCTCTGCCTAATCTAAAAGACAATCTTGCACGCAATTTAGGCATTCCAGACTGGCTAAAGCAAGTCGAGTCAGATATCTCTAAAGCTTTAGAGCGAGGTGTGGGTATTAGACAATTGGTCGGTGCTCGAGCCTTTGCGATAGATACCTTATTGGTTGAGCTCTTTAAATTACATGGATTAGAAGACACCAGTCTGGCTTTATTTGCAGTCGGTGGTTATGGGCGTGGTGAATTATCGCCACACTCTGATGTGGATATTTTACTGCTTGCACCCGAGGCAGTTAATGATAGTGAAGCCAAAAAGGTCGACGGTTTTGTGGCCAGCCTTTGGGATGTGGGCATTGAACCAGGATTGGCTGTACGCAGTGTCGCGGACTGCTTGCAAATAGCGAAAGACTTATCCGTTGCGACCAATATGTTAGAGGCGCGCCTACTTATCGGTAATGAGGCACTGAGTACGGTGCCAAATAATGTGGTCGAAGAGGTCTGGTCACAAAAAGACTTTTATGAGGCCAAAATAGAAGAGGCCCGTGCCCGCCATTTACGGCATAACGGCACTGAGTACAATCTCGAACCGGATATCAAAAAGTCCCCTGGCGGCCTACGTGATATTCACACCATTGGCTGGGTCACCAAACGCTATTTTAGAATCAGCAAGCTGTATGACTTAGTACCGCAAGACTTTTTGACCGAACGCGAATTTGACGAGTTGATGTTTGCCGAAGGCTTTTTATGGCAAATCCGTCATCATCTGCATCATCTGACTGGCCGTAATGAAAACAAGCTGCTGTTTGATTATCAGCGTGATATTGGCGAGCTGATGGGTTATATCGAACAGCCTGATGATGAGCCAAATGCCGCGGTTGAGCGTTTTATGCGCGACTATTATCGCTGTGCCATGCAAATCTCGACCTTATCTGAGATGCTGACCTCACATTATTATGAGACCTTGATTGAGGCGCGCCTGCCAGAAGCAGAACGCCCCAAACAGACTGTACTCAACGCCCGCTTTAACAAAATTGGTGACGACCAAATTGCCATTGCCCATCATCATGTGTTTGCGCAGCATCCAGAAGCGATTCTAGAGATGTTCTTATTGATGGGACAACACGGCATCAAGCATATCCGTACCCGTACATTGCGGGCACTTAAAATTGCAGCACGTGGTATCGATCAAGCTTACCGTGATAATCCGGTGCATCAACAGCTATTTTTGGATAACTTAAAAGAGCAAAACTACCTATTCCATCGTCTGCGTATCATGAAACGCTACGGGGTTTTAGCCAATTATATGCCGCAGTTTGTACATCTTATTGGACTGATGCAATATGATTTATTCCATCGTTATACGGTAGATGCGCATATTCTACTACTGGTGCGTATGCTGCACCGCTTTACCGACCCAAAATATAAAGATGAATTTGCATTAGTGAGCTCTATTTACCAACGTATCGAGCGTAAAGAGATTATTGTACTCGCCGCTATTTTCCATGATATCGCTAAAGGACGAGGTGGTGACCATAGCTTACTTGGCGAAGAGGATGCGATTGAGTTTTGTCTAGCGCATGGTATGAGCGAAGCGGATGCTAAGCTAATCGGTTGGCTGACTCGTTATCATTTATTAATGTCAATGACTGCACAAAAACAGGATATCTCTGACCCAGAAGTGGTCACGCGATTTGCCAACCTGGTCGGTAACGTCACCCACCTGAATCACTTATATGTATTAACCGTCGCCGATATGAATGCGACCAATCCGCAGCTATGGAATAGTTGGCGTGCCAGCTTAATGCGTCAGCTATATACGCAGACGCGCCGTATTTTACGAGCTGATTTGGATGCGCCAACCAATCGCCAGGAGATGATTGCCACCACACGCAAGCAGGCACTGGCCATGCTTGATAAGGTCGATAATCAGCATATGAACCGTGACGAGGTGTTGGCGTTATGGGATGAGCTCGGTGATGAGTATTTCCTACGTGAAATACCAGAAGCCATTATGTGGCATACCGAAGCAATTCTTAATCACCCACCGATTGGTAAAGCGTCTGACGCCAGTAGCGAGCCGTTAGTTGTGCTGCGTGAACACCGCGAGCTTGCGCTTGATGCAGTGCAGATTTTTATTTACACTCAAGATCAAGCGAATCTGTTTGCGGTTACTATGGCCGTCTTTGACCAGATGAATCTAGACGTGCTTGATGCGCGCATTATTACCGCAACCCGTGATTTTGCGCTAGATTCATATGTACTACTTGACCGTCAAGGTACATTATTAACCGATCCTGAGTCGCGTGAAGAGCTGACGCATCGCTTGATTGATGCCTTTAAGAATCCAGAAACACCCAAGTTGGTACAAAAGCGTCTGCCGCGCCGTTTAAAGAACTTTCAAGTACCAACTACCATAGATTTTAACTATAATGAAGCCAGTCGCCAACATGTCATGAGCCTCACCACGCTCGACCAACCAGGACTACTGGCACGTATTGGTCAAATCTTCTTGAATGAAGGTATTGAGGTACATGCTGCCCGTATTACCACATTGGGTGAACGTGCTGAAGATATGTTCTATATCAGTGACTTGGGGGATGCTGCGCTTAGTGATGAGAAGCTTAAAAAACTAGAACAAGCCTTAATAGAAGCATTAACACCGAATAATCAGTAATGGATATAGAGTCAGCATAATTGGCTGATTTTTAGTCAGATTTAAGCTGACTAATCCGGCTATCCTGTTAATGGTGGGCTGTTAGCAACCACACTATTTTGCATCAATAATACTTTCATAATATAGGCAACCAATGAACCAGAAACTAGACTTATTGCACCCTTACCCGTTTGCCAAAATGGCAACGCTGTTAGCGGACTCTCAGCCTGCCGCACAATACGACACCATTAAACTGGGTATTGGTGAACCTAAACATGAGCCGCCTGAACTTGTTCTTGATGTGCTGCGTGATAACTTAATGAAAGTGCAAAATTATCCGAGCACTGGTGGCTTGCCTGAGCTTAGCAGCGCCATCGCAATTTGGCTCAAAAAGCGTTTTCATTTAAATTATATTGATGCAAGCAGCCAAGTCATTCCGGTCATGGGCACGCGTGAGGCCATTTTTAGCTTTGCACAAGCGGCGGTGAATACCGATTCATCTGTTAATAAAGAGACAAATACTAAGCCTGTAGACAATAAGCCACTGATTATAATGCCCAATCCCTTTTATCAGATTTATGAGGGTGCAGCACTATTGGCCGGTGCCGAGCCTTATTTTGTGCCGTGCACTGCAGATAATAACTTTAAGGGCGATTATCAAGCCGTTCCAAGCGATATCTGGGAGCGTGCGCAAGTTGTTTTTGTGTGCAGCCCGAATAATCCAACTGGTGCGGTTATGAGTGAGGCCGATTGGAAAGCACTCATTGAGCTGTCTGATAAGCATGACTTTATTATTGCCAGTGACGAGTGTTATAGCGAGTTGTATTTTGATAAGCCACCACTGGGTCTGCTTGAGGTGTGCGCTAAGATAGGCCGTGATGATTACAAAAATTGCGTGGTATTCCACTCTTTATCAAAGCGCTCAAATCTACCGGGTCTACGTTCTGGTTTTATCGCCGGTGATGCAAGCCTACTTAAGCCCTATCTGCAATACCGAACCTATCAAGGCTGTGCGATGCCAATTCATCATCAACTGGCATCTATCGCAGCTTGGCAAGATGAGGCTCATGTTGAGCATAATCGTGCGCTTTATGCCCAGAAGTTCGATTTGTGGATGTCAGAGCTTGGCGATACACTACAGCTGCACAAAC
Source organism: Psychrobacter sp. CX14 (assembly GCF_057396205.2). Taxonomy (NCBI): domain Bacteria; kingdom Pseudomonadati; phylum Pseudomonadota; class Gammaproteobacteria; order Moraxellales; family Moraxellaceae; genus Psychrobacter; species Psychrobacter sp. CX14. The sequence goes on from NZ_CM183187.1 coordinate 2,736,260, forward strand.
CGGATGCCGGATTCTATCTATGGGTACAAGTGCCTGAGCAATTTACAGATACCCAAGGCGAGCGTGATGACGAAGCCTTTGTCAAAGCACTGTTTGAGCAGGTAAATATTCATGCCTTAGCCGGTCGTTACCTCTCACGCGAGGTTGATGGTTTTAATCCAGGTAAAGGCTTTGTTCGTCTAGCCTTGGTGGCCAGTGTTGATGAGAGCCGCGCAGCTATTGAACGCATCAAAACCTTATTAACCAATACCGCTGCCCAATAATATTTAATTGAACTGCTTTACCGATAATTAGGCTTTATCCGTATTTAACTCGCTAAACCCTTTAATACTAAAACACCCTGTATGCCACTCTATAGTCAACGGTACATGGCCTTATAGGGTGTTTTCTATGTTTAAGCCAATATTATCATCAACAAAACATACTCTGGGCCCTTTAATTCCTTATTCAACGATTATCTACATATTAGTGCTACCCCTATGATTCTGCCTACTTCACGTCCATGCTTATCACACCCTACGTCCTCTAATCAGACAGCGTCTACCTCTTGCTTACGCAAAAAACTAACCGCTGCATTAAGCCTCAGTTTGGGGCTAATCTTAGGCAGCACGGCTCAAGCTCAATTGCCTGCACCGGTTGAATCCATGCTAAATCGAGCCAATATCAGCACCGATGATATTAGCTTAGTTATTATGCCGGTTACACCTGCCAATACCCAAAACAAAGCAGGCAATGCTACTTCAGAGAGTAGCGCCAATGATAATAGCGACTCTATTGAACAAGCGGCTAATCAATCAAATACTGCCTCTACTACTGCTAGTTCAGCTGCCACCCCTACTAGCAATTTACCACCTATTGTCAAACCAAAACCAGAAGAGCCCGTGCAGGAAGAGGTAACGGTTGATACCACAGATGCGCTGCCACCTGAAGAAAATGACAATCAAGAACGTGAGAAGGCACAGCCCATAAAGGCCAATGATAACGAGATTATCAGCCCGCTAACTGCACCAATTCGTCATTTGAGCGATATACCGCGTACACCGGCCAGCACTATGAAGCTGATTCCCACCTTTATTGCGCTGGATTTATTGGGCCCTGATTTTGTGTGGTTTACCAAGGTGTATTATACCGGATATGTGTCCGCCAATACCTTACATGGGGATTTGATTATTCAAGGCAGCGGTGACCCTAAACTGACGCACCGACGTTTAGCGATGCTGCTCAGCCAAGTCAGAAAAGCCGGTATCCGTCATATCGAAGGCGATATTGTCCTTGATAGCTCTGTGTTTCAAGGTGTGGGCAAAGACCCTGCTTCCTTTGATAACGACCCACTGCGTCCGTACAATGCTAGTCCAGATGGCCTATTGATTAATTTTAATAGCGTTGAGATGACCACCATTCCAATGAGTAGCGGTGCTCAAAGTGGACGCGCAAAAATATTTTATAAGCCAAGATTGGCCGATTATAATCTGCCAGAGAGTATTCCTATTAGTCATTCAGGCCGCTGCTCTTCTGCTCGTTATAGCCTAGCGCCGAGCTGGCAAAATGAAGGCTTAAGTATCGCCAAGCCATTACCTGCCGCTTGCGGGGCGCATACTTTTTATATCGCCTATCCTAATGTCAAAGATTTTGCTCAACGTGTGGTCAAAGAAGAATGGCTGAATCTAGGCAATACTATGTCGGGCAATATTAAATTTTTAGGCCTAGGTAATACGTTATCAGGCGATACCATTAATACCGAATATCCACTAAAAACACGCTTTGGTAGCTATATGGATATGAGCAAAACCGGTAATAAGGACAAGCTATTGGCCGGCTCGTTATCGACTATACCGTCATCACCGTTGCCTTTAGTGACTTATCCCTCGTTACCGTTATCGCAGCAGATTTACGATATTAATCACTACTCTAATAACGTGATGACCGAGCAAGTGACTCTGACTCTGCCTTTATTTGCTAATCTTGATGGTACCTATAACAAAAGCAGCTCGCTGCAAGATCGTCATTCAGATTACAACAAAGCATTGGGCGTGATTGATTACTGGTGGCAAAAGAACTTACAGACACCGGCACCAGTCATGTCTAACGGCTCCGGCTTATGCCGTGATTGTAGCGTCAGTGCAGACAATTTAGCTGAACTGCTAACCTATGCTTATAACCATCCTAATTTTGATACCTATGTGAATTCGTTAGGCATCGCGGGCGTCAGTGGTACGATTAGGGAACATGCTGACCGCTTACCAAAGTCTGCAGCCATCGGCCGTGCATGGATTAAAACCGGTACCTTAAATAATGTGACCTCTATGGCCGGTTATGTGCATGGGAATTCTGGACAAGATTATGTGGTGGTCGGCATTATTAATGGCTCGAATACACTTAACACCTACGATGCGCGAGTCGTTCTTGATACCATGCTTGATTGGACGGCCGAACATTAATTCAGGTACTAAATAAAGTAGCGAGCGTCATAGTATAGCGTCCGTATTCATACAATAAGCAAATAGGATGAGCCATATGGAGAATTTCTTCTTTCACAACTGGGAAACTCTGATTCGCATTGTGATTTCAGCGGCTGTGGTTTACTGCTGTATTGTCTTATTTCATAAGGTTTCAGGTAAGCGTTCAAGCTCACAGCTCAATAACTTTGACTGGGTTGTGACAGTCATGATCGGCTCTATTGGCGCGAGTACCATTGTATTGAGTAATGTCCCTCTTATTGAGGGCATGGCATCTATCGTTACCTTATTAACCTTACAATACTTAGTAACAAAATACTCTGCTTTATCACCAGAATTTGCGAGCGTGATTTTATCTGAACCACGGGTAGTGTTTTATCAAGGTCAATTTTTACCAGAAGCAATGCGTCAAGAACGACTAACTCGTCAAGAGATTGAGTGCGCCATGCGTAGCGAAGGTATCCATGACTTTGATCAGGTGGCTGCCGTTATTTTTGAAAGTGATGCCAAATTGACAGTGGTTCCTAAACGCGATAAAAAAGAGCGCTATGATACAGAGGGTAATATCAAACCATCAGATACACTGCAGAGCATCACTTATTAAGCTTAAATAGTAGGTACAAAAAAAGGTTAGATGCGATACGCTCTAACCTTTTTTATTACCCGAGCCCTATTATTAGAGCATCGAAGGTATTGTATTTAACGGATGTCTTATTTAATACGTTTCCAAGTTTGGCTACGTTTTAATGGGGTATATTTGATATTACCGGTTAGCTTTAATGACTGACCATTATCAGCTAAAATTACTTTACCGCCATAAACTTTACCGGTTTCTGGATCGATTAAATCACCGCCAGACCATTTGTTATTACCATCTGACTTAAGGCCAGTGAGAATAGGTAAACCAATAATTGGTTTATTTTTTAAAGAGCCTGAGCATTTTGAACATACTTCTTTGGCTTTTGAAGCATCATTGACTTTAATAATGGTGCCGGTCACTTTACCATTTCTTTCGGTCATTTTAATGACGGCTTTTTTCTCACCAGTTTTATCATCAACAGATTGCCATTGAGTGCCATCTAATGACGCGGCCATTGCAACTGTTGACATAAGGCCCGTTAGGGTTGCAGTAGCAAGTAAAGTAGTAAAACGTTTCATAATCGACTCCTATCGAAAAAAATATAAATCCATTTAAGGTATTCAACCTCATCATATTACTTATAATAGAGTTACTTATAATATGACTAAGTTTTGGCTGGAATAGGTTAACTATTCAAGCATTTAGCTCAATTCAAACCCCTAATCGGGTAAGAACACGCTAATCATACAAGGTAATTTTTATGTTGTCGATAGCTAAGCTTTGAAATAACACTTAAATCTAAGTTTAACAATAAGTTTTAATCAATCAGGTCACAATTGGGCATTATTATTGCTCAGTTGTGTAGCAACTGACTATATTGGGCTGCCTTCTTATTCTAAACAGACTGACCCCTCGCTATTTATCTTATACTCTCTATCACTATCCTATAGAAAATACTGCCATGACACGCTTTGTTAAGAAAACCTCCCCCGATATGAAACGCACTGGGTTACGACACTTGCCAATTCTAACCGTATTGGGCATTTGTTCAAGCCTATTGCTGACTAGCTGCGTTACCTCACCTACCGCGCCTTATATTATTGATAGCAAAAGTTATCAATCTCAGGGCAAAAGCGAGCGCATTAAATATATTATCTTGCACTATACTGCTGAAGATGAGGCGCAATCTTTAGAGATATTGACCAAAGGCAATGTCAGCGCGCACTACCTAATACCTCAGACTAACAATGATGTGATATATAACTTAGTGCCTGAAAGTGAGCGCGCTTGGCATGCCGGCTCAGGTGGATTTAATGGTCGAAAAATATTAAATGATACCTCTATCGGTATTGAAATTGTTAATCTGGGTATAGCGCCGCAATACCGAGGACGCAATGCTCAAGCTGATCTTGATGCCAATAATGGCTATCACCCTTATAATCATTATATTGGCTTTACCGATGTGCAAATCAAGAAAGTCGCACAACTGATCAAAGATATTACCAAGCGCTATGACATTCAGCCAACAGATATTATTGGCCACTCAGATATGGCGCCGTCTCGCAAAATTGATCCAGGCGCAAAATTTCCATGGGAGCGGTTATATAAGGAATACGGTATCGGCGCTTGGTACGATGAATTTGATAAACACTATTTTATGAATTCACAGGACTTTGAGTCTGAAAGTATCATCGATATTAAGCAGCAGTTCCGAGAATACGGCTATGAGATAAATCATACCGATGAATGGGATAGACCTAGTCGCAATGTGGTTTATGCTTTCCAGCTGCATTTTCGTCCGCATCACGCAAATGGGATTATGGATTTAGAAACCTACGCCATTTTAAAAGCGCTTAATAAAAAATATAATCATAAAAATTAAGCGCTTTTATCAGTCGATACCTGCCAATTATACTGTGTGACTAGCGACCATTAGGTGCTTTAGTGGCTGCTTGATAAATGGGCATTACTTCAGGCAATTGCTTTTGAATCTTATTAATACGCTGCTGAGAGTTAGGATGCGTAGACATTAGAGTGACAACGGCATTGCTACGACCATTGACCGCCTCCATTTTCTTCCAGACAGAAACCGCTGCTTTAGGGTCATAACCCGCTTTAGCCATCAACAATAGACCACCTGAATCAGCAGCTGATTCCTGACTACGCGAGAATGGCTTATCAATACCTAAGTCACTAAGCATACCAATCGAATCTGAGCTTAACCCTGTTTTGGCTTGAATAGCTGAGCCACCAATTTGCATCGCTAAGCCAGTTAGGATTTTCTGCCCAGCATCTCTCTTACTGTGCTCTTCTAAGGCATGGGTCATTTCATGACCGACTACCGCTGCAATCTCAGCATCCGTGAGATTTAGTTTTTCAACGATACCGGTATATACCGCCATTTTTCCACCTGGCATAGCCCAAGCGTTTAACTCAGGTGAGCGGATCACGGTTAACTGCCAATCAAAAGGAACGCCTGTTGTGTTGGCTTGATTAGCATAAGTCTTAAGACGGTTGAACACTCTGGTAACACGAATAGCCGTTTCAGAAGTGGTATCTACTGCACCGGCACTACTTGCTTTAGAAACCACTTGGCTATAACTTTTTGCCGCATTATTATTCATGCTAGCCGTATTATATCCAGCGACATCCGCGACAGTTGCACAGCCTGCTAAAGTCATCACTGCTGACAATAAAAGTGCATTTTTCAGTTTAACAAAAGTATTCATCTTATATCCTTATACAACTTTGGCGGTAGTCAATAGAAGCCATGTCAATCTTAATTTGGCGATAGAGCAACTGACGCTGACTTCATAGCTCATGTTTAATAGTTTCAACTTATTTACTATAAATGTAATTTATATGTAAATAATGTATCTAAATGATTACTAAACGAATTTATCATATTCATTTTAAACTGTCTATTCAATTTAATCTTTATAATCAATTAAATAGTACTTAAGGCACAGCCTAATTTTCTATAAATAAATTACAAAGCCAATATGTAGAAGTCGGATGAAAGATTGGATAGGGTGAATTGTCTGATAGTACCAGACGTTAATAGAATGACATCGTGAGAATTCTGAAAAGAAAGCCATTTAGATCGAAGCAGTAAACCACAATATGCTGAAACCAAAGAAGCTAAAAAGTAAGCTAAAAACAAAGACCTAACAAACAAAAACGGGCCGCAACATCTGGACTCTTGCCACCCTACCAAATATGCAACTTCATACGTCTTGTCTTTCTATAGAGGGGTGTACGCCTTGTCTCTCGGCTATAAAAGCTACGTAAAATTAGGAGTAAATATGCTGCAACGTTTCATTACTCTGATAGTACTAACAATACTGTCACTGCCTACAACAACTTTTGCCGTAATAAAATAAAACGACGCGCTTGAGAAAGGTTATTCTTCTGTGACTGCTTTTTTTGATAACACTATCGATGATGATAATAAAACAGCCGTTTTAGATACCCCTAGAGGCTTGTTACTATCACCAGATAATGCACATTTATTGCTTTTTGATAATAATGAATATAGCATGCGCTTAGTCGATAAAAATAGCACAGTCATTTAACTTCTTTCAGAAAACGCTACATAAACGAATTTTATGTACCACCCTGCATGTTCGAGTTACGCGGTATACCGTTTTGAGAGTTACTAATTTGAGAGTTAGTTCCTAGATTATTAGTCACCCCGATTTCAATGATTAAAAAAGGGGATGGTTACAGAACCAATTTTAGAAAATGCTTAACTATATATTTCGATCAAACTGAATCAATGAATGATTTTTAATAAAATGCAGGGATCGAGTCATAGTTCACTTAAATAAACAAATTTTATAGTAAAGAAAATGAATTATTTTTGAGTCATTAATTGGAAATAAAAGAAATGTTGTTTTTTGAGAGGTCTTACTTAGAGTGCAGTAGAGCTACTTATATATCCCTATTCTTAACCAAATAAAAGTATTGAATTGGCTTAAAACCATACCAAACCCTCATAAGGTATCTTTGTCAAAGAGTCAATTCTTGACTGTATATTGCCAGCATGAATTTCAAGTTTATGACCATCTGGATCTAAAATATAGTAAGACTGTCCTTCACTTTTGTTATCTTTCCATTCAATTACATTAGACTCTTTGAGTTTTTCAACAAACTTATCAAAATGACTTGCAGCAATATCAAATGCAATATGGGTATAATCAGTCTTAGGGCTAGGTATATCACAAGATAGGCAAAACCATAACTCACCAAGCGTTAGATAAGCACCTTTATTCCACTTTACATGAGGTGTAAAGCCTAAAACATGAGTATAAAAATGCAATGATGCTTCTAAATTGCTGACAGCTATTGTAATGTGATTTAGTCCTGTTAGCATGACAACTCCTATAAACCTTTTTTGTTTTAAATAGATAACTTTCAGTAATCCAAATTGACAAACAGTTAGTAGTCCGCCCCTCGTCCCTCGGGAGAAATTGAATTATAGAAGATTAATATCTTAGATATTGTCGCATGCTTCATTAAACTTCTATAAACTTAAGTCAAACCCAGTTAGATGTTTTAGTTTGCTCTTTACTGACTCATAAACCTTGTGGCAAGCATATGTAAATTGTTATTATTGCGACTAATCAGTTTTAAGAGCTCCTCAACTTATTTAGCATATAGTTCCCGCAGTTAATTAAATTCTAACTGTAAAACTTGTATAAACCTCAAATTTAAGAAGAATTATGGATCATTATATAAAAAACATTAAAATTAAAAACTTATTTAATGAAAAAGATATAAGTTGGGAGTTGAATAGAATCAACGTTTTAGTTGGTAAAAATGGACTTGGGAAATCTACAATCCTTCATCTTATAAATTCAGCTATAAGGCATGAAGGATCTAAATATTTAGAACTCTGTGATGAAATATCTATTCAAATTAAAAACGGTGATACTTTTCACGCTTTAAAGGAAACTATTCCTGCTGATGTTCTCGAGTTAATTATAAGTGAGTTGTCTAGCTCTGATGATTTCATGAATGCAATTAAGAGGTCCTTGATTGATTCTAATAACTATAAAGATTTAAACGATGAGCTTATAAATAAGATTAACCAAGATGATAGGTTTATCGATCATATTAAGCATAAAGTACTTTCAGACTTAAAGCAAAAAGCTAAAGCTACTAATGATCAAAACGGATTATTGGGTTATAAGTTTGGTATTAATGTTAACCCCATGAGAACTGAGTTTATATCTACTATTAATCTCAGTGCAAACTCTGTTAACAATGTAACTACAAGTAGCGGTGATAGTACCACTTTCCTTGATTTTGAGATTAATAACGAATTTAAGAGACTATTTGATAATGATAAATTAAACCCTGAAATGGAACTCAAAATTAAACTCACCACATCTCTAAATAACCTTTTTGTTGAATCTAAAAAGACTACTATTTTTGATCAAAACAAATTTAAAGTTTTACTAGACAATGGAAAAGAGTTGGGGTTTGAAGATTTATCATCAGGTGAGAGGCAAGTTATATTTATATTTTTAAAAGTCATTAATAGTAGCATTGATAATTCGTTAATTTTGATGGATGAGCCAGAAATTTCATTACACCTCTCATGGCAAGAAAAAATTTTAGATGAAATTACGAAGGTAAATAAAACCAGTCAGATTATTATAGTTACTCATAGTCCAGCTATAGTTATGAATGGTTGGTTTGATAGTCTCACAGATATTAATAGTATTTTTATAAATAAGAGTAACTCAAGTGAGGCTTTATGATGTCAGGCTTTATAAAATATCCATTTAAAGCTAATTATATTAAATCTTATAATTTAATGCGGCATGGTGAAGCAAGATATAATCTATATATTGAAGATGAAAGTGACAAATGGTTTTGGCAGAAATTTATTGATCAGGTTTTTCCTAATCAATATTTTATTATTACATTAGCTAAGCGGGGTAAAAGAGCACTTGAACCCTATTATACAGAAGCAAAAAAAGAAGCTTTAATCGCCGTAGATTCTGACTATGACTATCTATGCAAAAATATTGGTTTTGGTATGGAGTTATACTCTAACCCATACATCTTACACACTTTCGCATATAGCAGAGAAAGCGTACTTATTGAAAAAAATAATATTCAAAAATTTGTAGAAGGAATACAACATACTGTTAATCACGAAGTCAATGTAAGTCACTTCATCGAAAATTTATCAGAAAAAATATATGACGCTTTAATTAAATTTATTTTTCTTAAAAACTTTAAGAATATTGAATTGAATAGTGACTGTTTCCACAAATGTTTTCATCTTACCGATAAGAAAATTGTAACTATCAGTTCTCATAATACAATAACCTTAGATTTGGCTGTGTTAAATGATATTTCATTAAGTCTTGAAGAATACTTTCAAATTTATCAAATTTCTGAAGGAGACTATTTAAATACTGAGCACTATTTAAATAGTTTAAATATTTTTAGATATAATGCTTATCGTTTTGTAAATGGACATATTTTAGAAGATCTCATATCAAAAATAATTAAACAGCTAACTGACAATCTATTAACTCAAGAAATATATCACATCAAAGAAAACTTTGAAGGCAAAGTAATTTCGGAAAGAATCTCACAAGTAAAAAACACTTTAAATGAAATATCGCATTTAAAAACTTTTTTACGTCAATATCCAATTTGTAGTAGTGATGAAGTGCATATGAAAATATTAGCTCAAATTAAATGTATTCAAGATTTATGATTTTTTAATAATAATTACTCTGGAATTTAGGCAATTATAATTAACATATACGAAACAAAAATATTAAGTAGCAATTTTTTAATGAAAAGAGAAAATAGTATTCAATTTATCCCTTATTTTAATTCTGTTAACCTAAAACATATTTACATAAAGAAGGTGATCCATTTCTGGCTAACCTTCTTCATTATCAGAACTTTCTTTAGAGATGTTTATTGGAATCAGTAATCGGTGATTCGTTTTCTGATAACTTGGTAATGGTTTTATAACCTTCTTGATTACCGAAATACAATCTGTTTGTTTTTTATCTCTGAAAAAACATAGCTTAGCGCCATGATGGTCGTCATAACCATACTATCTAATAAGTCTTTCCATAGCGCTCTTTTTTTAAATTCATTACCGTCTTCTCTTAACGTTGGTTCTAATATCGCTTTAATCTCATTAAGCTGATCTTCTGTAACCAACGATTGAATATCTTCACACTCCAAGAAGTGCTGACAAAACAGCTCGATATTATCAAGCGTCTCTTCCGCTTCAATCAATTCAATAATAATCATAGTTACCATACAGTGAATCAAAATTTATGTTATTGAGATACAAGTTTTAATAGTAAGTTAAAGTAGATTTCTTGAAGATCTTGTAATATAGGTATTGATTATCAATATAATATAACTAGCAGCAATGAAAGGTTATTTTTACTTTCGTCCTTTAAAATTAAAAATAAGGCATTAAAAAAGGCAAGCCATTTTTGGCTCACCTTTTTTAAAACTAAACAATATTTATATCAAGCAGGCATTGCCTAGCGCAACCAAGCACGTGCGTTACGGAACATACGCATCCACGCACCGTCATCTGCCCACTCGTCTGGCTTCCAGCTGTGGTTGACTGCGCGTAACGTTCGTTCAGGGTGTGGCATCATTAAGGTCACACGACCGTCTGTACTACAGATACCGGTCACACCACCAAGTGAACCGTTCGGGTTCAGCGGATAAGTCTCGGTTGGATTACCTTGGCTATCCACATAACGCATTGCGATTTGACCATGACTTGCCATACCGGCCACTTCTGTCTCATTTAAGGTCGCGAAACCTTCACCATGCGCCACCGCGATTGGTAAAATGCTGTCTTGCATACCTTTTAATAAGATAGATTTGGTACGCTCAACTTTTACGTTTACAGTACGTGCTTCAAAACGTGCCGACTTATTATAAGTGAAGCGTGGGAAGTTTTCTGCACCTGGAATTAAGTCTTTTAGCTGTGCCATCATCTGACAGCCGTTACACACGCCTAAGCTGAAGGTATCAGGGCGCGCGAAGAAGCGAACGAACTGCATACGCAAGTCATCATGGAATAAGATTGAGTTTGCCCAGCCAGAGCCAGCACCCAATACGTCACCATAGCTAAAGCCACCACAAGCCACTAGACCATTAAAGTCACGTAAATCAATACGACCGGCCAATAAGTCACTCATATGGACATCAACCGCATCGAAGCCTGCACGCACAAAGCCTGCTGCCATCTCTAACTGACCGTTCACACCTTGTTCACGCAAGATAGCTACTTTTGGTTTGTTTGGACGGCTCTCTAAATATGGCTCTTCTACTTTTTGATTTAAATCAAAATTTGCCTGAGCGATTAGACCATGATGATTTGCATCTGCAATCAAATCAAACTCTTGCTGTACGCACATTGGGTTATCACGTCGCTTAGCAATCTGATAGCTCACTTGCGTCCATGTTTGTTGTAGGTCGCTACGGCTAAATACTAGTGCTTTGTCGCCTTGATGTGATGGCGTGATAATGGTTAGCTTATCTTGATTTGCACCGCCCACTGGCGTCTCAAACGTCTGACCCACTAAGCTTAGCATACCAGCTACATTATGCTCTTCAGCAAGTGCCATCAGGGCTTCAACGTGCTCTGGCAATACTTGAATGACAGCGCCAAGCTCTTCGGCGAATAACTGGCCTAATAGATTGTCATCGGTTAGGTTTAGGTTCACAGCCAAGCGATTGGTGAACTGCATCTCAGCGACCGCAGCCAACAGACCACCATCACCGATATCGTGATAAGCACTGATAACACCTTGCTCGTTACCGGCTTGGATAAAGTTAAAGAGGTTCACCAAGTCTTGTGGGTCTGCTAAGTCTGGGCTCTCATTACCTAACTGGCTTTGCGTTTGCGCTAGGATGGAGCCACCCAAGCGGAACTTACCGTGTGATAAATCTAAACGATACAAGCCTGCGTCTGCATTTTTAAGCTCAGGCGTCAATGTTTTGTTTACATCAGTGACTGGCGCAAAGGCAGTAATCACAAGACTCATTGGGCTAACCACTGATTTCTCTTCGCCATCATCTTGCCAGTTAGCACGCATTGATAGCGAGTCTTTACCCACTGGGATAGCAATGCCTAATGCAGGGCACAGCTCTTCACCAACAGTATAAACCGCTTCATAAAGTGCCGCATCTTCTTTATCTTCACCACAAGCGGCCATCCAGTTTGCAGATAAAGTAATGTCTGAAATCTGATTGATGCGCGCACCAGCGATGTTGGTAATTGCTTCACCGACTGCTAAACGAGCTGAAGCAGACGGATCAATCAGCGCCACAGGTGGACGTTCGCCAATACTCATTGCTTCACCGGCGTCAGCCAATAAGCCTGAGCTAGTCACTGCGCAATCTGCCACAGGCACTTGATAACGACCCACATATTGATCTTGAGTCACCATACCGGTAATTGAGCGGTCGCCAATACTGATAAGAAATGATTTACTGGCAACGGTTGGGTGACGTAATACGTCATGAACCGCTTCGCTGATATCAACTTGATCAAGCTGAAGTGCTTCAAGCGTACTTTCGCCACGCTCAAAGGCACGTTTCATTTGCGGCGTACCACCAAGCAATACTTGCATTGGCATATCAACCGGTTGTTCGTCTAATAAAGCATCATCCACTTGTAAATGGCGAATCTTAGTCGCTGTGCCCAAAATAGCGTACGGACAGCGCTCACGCTCACAGATAGCGTCAAATAACGCTTCACTTTCTGGACGAATAGCTAGCACATAACGCTCTTGTGCCTCATTTGACCAAATGGCCATTGGCGACATGCCCGCTTCAAGCGATGGAATATGGCGCAGGTTTAATACTGCACCCATGTCATGATCGTTAACCAACTCTGGCATCGCATTTGATAGACCACCTGCACCCACGTCATGGATAGAAACAATTGGGTTGCCATCTTGGCTTGCAGCGCTTGCTTCGGCATTATTACCAGCAAGTGACCAACAGCGGTCAATAACTTCCTGACAACGACGCTCCATCTCAGCGTTATCACGCTGAACAGAGGCAAAGTCTAAACCTTCATCAAGCTCACCACTGTCAACTGACGATGCTGCGCCGCCGCCCAAACCGATTTGCATCGCAGGGCCACCAAGTACAATTAATAAGTCGCCTTCTTGGATGCTGTTTTTCTCAACTAAGTTACGTTTGATATTACCGTAACCACCGGCAATCATAATTGGCTTATGATAGCCACGCATTTCGCTACCGTCTTGGTTTTTACTAGTATCTAATTGGAATGAACGGAAATAACCACATAGATTTGGACGACCAAACTCATTAGAGAAGTTGGCTGAGCCTAGCGGTGCTTCGGTCATAATCTCTAAGCTTGACGCCATACGATCAGGCTTGCCATATTTTTGACTGTTAACCTGACCCGATTGCTCCCACTTCTCTGGCATCTCTGGTAAATGTAGATGCGATACGTTAAACCCAGTTAAACCTGCTTTTGGTTTACCGCCACGACCGGTTGCGCCTTCATCACGAATCTCACCACCAGCACCGGTTGATGCACCGGCATAAGGAGCAATTGCGGTTGGGTGGTTATGGGTTTCGACTTTCATTAGAATATCGATATACTCCTTATGGAAGCCATATTGATGCATCTCAGTCGATAACAAATCATCGCTTAGCTCAGACTTTGGTAACGGATAGAAGCGCTGAGCTTCAAAGCCTTCCATGACCGCAGCATTGTCTTTATACGCTGATAGAATACCTTGTGGGTTTTTCTCATGAGTATTACGAATCATTTTAAACAGTGATTTTGGCTGTACCTCGCCATCAACCGTCCATTCTGAGTTGAAGATTTTGTGACGGCAATGCTCAGAGTTAGCCTGCGCAAACATCATCAGCTCAACGTCAGTTGGATTACGTTTAAGCTCATCGACGTACGCCGCCATTAAGTAGTCAATATCTTCATTTGATAGCGCAAAACCAAACTGCTTATTGGCTTGTTCTAGCGCACTACGGCCCTGCCCGATGACATCAATATGGTTTAAGCACTCTGGGCTATGATCATCAAACAATTGTGCCAGCTTGCTCATATCGTACACCAAGCTTTGGGTCATACGGTCATGCAAAATTTGCTCGGCTTGCTTTGGTAGCTTAGCAGGCAAGTTATCCCCAGTTAGAGTAAAAACAACAACGCGCTCAACACGCTCAATATCAAGCTCACAGTTATTAAAGATGTCTGTCGCTTTACTTGACCAAGGCGAAATCGTACCAAAACGTGGGCTAACAATAACTTGGCATTGACCTTCTTTGGCTTCAATCGTGGCGACTTCTTCACCTTGATTGAGTAAGTCCAGTGCTTTTTTACGCTCTGCATCGTTCAATTCGCGAGACAGGACATACACTTGCTGTGTATCAATGCCGGTCACATTAAGCGCCGTTTGGCTATTTAACTGCTCAATCAGCTGATTGGCTTTAAAGTCGGTTAAAAAACGGTGTCCAGCGAGGGTCATCATAAGGCAATTTCCGCAGTGTGAAAGTTTGGTGTAGAAAACTGTATTAAAGAGTCTTGAGGCAAATCATATAAATTGCATCACGTAAACAACCTAAAATCAGGTCAACAAAAAAGCTATATAAATTAGCCGCTATTATAGCAAGAAGTTACCCTTGCCGTCGCCTCGAAACTGTCATCTTTGTCCTGTATTTCTATAAAGTTTTGATTTTAATGAATGCCGTCTACCTAGAGCGTTTTTGACTCTACCTGTTACTAAATTTCAGAACAGATGCATAGTCTTACTTAAGACGAACGTGCTCTTACATAAATCAGTATGGTTGTCATCGTAAAACATTTAACATATGTTCAGTTATTTAGAAAAGATAACTTGAGGAAACATTCAAAAACATTAATCAACCAACCCACAAAAAAGGATATACCGATGAGTAAACAACAGGAAATAGATATCATTACTGCAATTGTTAAAGACGTGAAATTTGCGATGTTAACTACGTTAACGGATGAAGGGCATCTACATGCCTGCCCAATGACCACTAGCGAGACCAGCTTAGGCGCTCGTGAAATCTGGTTTATTGGTGATAAAGAGTCAGAAGCGGTTGCTAATATTAAGCAAAATCCGCAAGCCAACTTAGCGTACGTTAGCAACGATAATAAGGACTATGTCAGCATTAACGGCACAGCTGAACTGGTTGATGATAAAGCCAAGTTAGAAGAGCTGTGGTCTCCTATCTATAATGCATTTTATGAGCACGGTAAAGAAGACAAAAATGTACAGTTGATTAAAATTGTACCAAACGGTGCCGAGTACTGGCGTAGTGGCAGCACCGTGATTAATACTGCAAAAATGGCAGCGGCTGCTCTACAAGATGGCAAAACTGCCGAGAGCCTAGGCGGAAATGGTTCAGTAGAATTCAATTAATCCTGAATGAAGGTCAGTTCACAGAACCTTTATTGATCAGCTTATAATCAACAAACAATAAGCAAAGAAAAGCCCTAACAATGTGTTAGGGCTTTTCTCATTTAGATATATCTGATTGGTCTAGCCACTTTGTTTTAAATAAGGCCAAGCGGCACGCATATAAATCATCATTGACCACAGCGTTAATATGACCGCTGCCATCATTAATATATAGCCCAGTATCTCAAGAGACTGAATATTTAATAACAGTACCGTAATCGCTATCATCTGAAACGTCGTCTTAAGTTTACCCACATAAGACACCGCCACACTGGTTCGTGCACCCAGTTCTGCCATCCATTCACGCAGCGCCGATACGGCAATCTCACGTGAGATAATCACGATGGCTGCGATTGCCATAATAATATTGGGATGCCACTGCACCAATACGATTAAGGCCGCAGCGACCATCAACTTATCTGCGACAGGATCCAAAAAGCGACCAAAGGCTGAAACAATATTCATTTTACGCGCAAGATAACCATCTAACCAATCAGTAATGGCCGCCAGCACGAATAACAACGTCAATATCAAATGACGCAGCATACTGTCACTAAATGCATCCATATTCATGCCGATATTGGCAATAGCATTATCGGATATCATCGGAACACCGATGCCAAGCGCAGGCGGCCAATAAGCGATTGCGACAAACAGTGGAATCATCAAAATACGAGCGATGGTTAGATTGTTTGGCAAATTGAAGATGCTTGCTTCTTTTTCAGACATTGGCATTGATTCAGTCTTAATCGGTTGGGAGTTAATGGGTTTAGTCATAACGGGTCCGCTCAGGATATAGCATCGACAGCCTTACTGATAGGGTGTTGCTAGCTTAGCACTTCCATTCAAAATTAGTAAGCCCAATTCTGGAAGGGTCGGGTCAATACAGAGGGTTAATTCAGTGGCATTATTCGGAAAGGCCTAAGTAGGTCAATTAATCACATACCCACCATAACTTTTCGCACGCTTTAGACTTAAGCAAAATAACCATCAAAACGTACCACATTATTTTGCCATGTCTCATCTTCAACTTTATTAGCAAAAACAGGGGCTGATACGGGTCTTTTTACCACCACTCTACCACCTGACTTCACACTCGTTAATGCTAAGTTTAATAGTCTGGCTTCTTCCTCACTATCTGGAGGATTGGCTATATGATGTAGCGCTTGCATGTGCTTACCGACTTTGGCGCCTTTATTGGTACTGGCATGCTCATAGCTGTTTTCTGGAAACATGGGGTCCAAATAAACCACATCGTAGCCATTATAATCGTTATTAATGTCAGAAAGATGATGCTCACTACTATTATCAATAACTTGACTTGACTGCGGTACCGCTTGCTGTATCCGTTGTTGCATATACTGAGCCGAATCTGCGCAGATAATATTTAATCTTGCCATCAGTTTATGCCAATTTTTATGCTGTGCCATCACCTGCTGTTCATGCAGTAATAACAGCGCTATCAGCGGGTTACGCTCAAGCAAGGTTACTTGCGCGCCTGTACTGGCCAATATCAAACTATCATGACCAAAACCTGCAGTGGCATCTAACGCTCGATTATCCTCATTAAGTTTGCAAGCTTGCAATATCAATTCAGACTTACGCCCTGCTCTAACCACACGGCGCTGCAATGTCTGCCACTCTGGCGCCACACTTATTTGATTGGCAACCAAGCTTAAATTTTGTTTCTCATCAAGTACCAAGAGCGGTATCGCATACTGCTCACTGAGCTGTTTGCGCACCTTTTGTGTCAGTTTCTGCTCTATCTTAATTGGCTCAAAAGATAGCGGTAAATCAGACTGCGCTGCCCGTTCAATAACCGCATCGACAGCCGTCACATCTAAGGCATTGGCATAAACAAAAGGAGCACGAACGATGGCCTTATTCATTCGCCTATCCTTGAATGTTATATCCAAACAACCAAGCTGCTAACAATACCAAGACACCAGTGGCAATACGTAGCCATGCAAAAATCGTAAAGTCACGACGGCTCACCCAGTCTACTAGCCAGCGAATACATAATAGCGCAACGATAAAGGATACCAAAACACCAACGCCTAGCACCACCCAGTCCTCGCTGCTGCTTAACACATCTTTATGCTTTAGCATATCTAGAAGGCCCGCACCAACAATAACGGGAATACCTAAAAAGAAGGAGAATTCTGCAGCCGCTTTACGCGAAACGCCAAGCCATAGCGCGCCAATAATGGTCGAGCCTGAGCGCGAAGTACCAGGAATCAATGCCAAACACTGGAATAAACCGATTAATAGGGCTGTTTTTAAACTCACATCTTCCGCTTCTTCCGCAATCACTGGAATAGGTTTTCGTTCTACATAGAAAATCAGAAGACCACCAATAATCAGCATAATAGCGACGGTATAAGGATTAAATAAATACTCCTTAATCTGATCCGCCATGGTAAAGCCCACAATCATCACCGGTATGGTTGAGACGATAAGACTAAGACCCAATTGACGTGGATTCTTCATCGTATGAGGGCCACTAGACTTACCTGTGATTAGACCCATTAATGCGTGCCATAAGCGTCCCCAATATTCATAGATAACCGCTAAGATAGCACCCAGCTGAATGACCACAATCAGTAGGTCTGCTTTGTCTTTAGTCCAAAAATCCATAATATCGGCTGATAAAATCAAATAACCGGTACTGGATATGGGTAGAAACTCCGTAATACCCTCAACGATGCCCATAATAATGGCTTGGAAAATGAGTAATATATCCAAAATAAGCGCTCACTCTAAAATGTATCAAATTAACAAAATTGGGAATTACCACACCTATAGGCAGCTTATTGTTTAAGCTTTACCCTGCTCTTTTAGGGTCTTCCAAGTATTATTACGCAGATAAACCGGCAAGGCTTGTTCTGCTGGCACGCCGCCCGAATGTAGATACTGAGCAATCCCCAGTTTAGCCAGACTCACCGCGTCAGGATTTATGTGAGCTGCGACTGTTTGATTATCTTGAGAGGCTAAAAGCTCTGCGCCATTACCCGCGATTAGTAGCGGCTTCTCGGTAGCGCTGTCATAATCAAGGAGTCTCTCTTCACTACCCTCAGCTTGCAGCATCACCTCATTAGCGCTATTATCTAATAGGGCTAATTGATATTCGCCAAAATAGACCTGCTTCATTCTAGCATCAAGCGCAGCATATACATGCGTTGCTCCCAGCTCATCATAAGCTGTTTGCGCAATCGCAGCCAAACTAGACACCCCAATGCAAGGCAAATCATGAGCCACAGACAAAGCCTGTATCACAGCTGTATTGATTCGAATACCGCTAAATGGGCCTGGACCACGGTTAAATATGAGCGCGGTCACGTCTGCAAGCTTAACACCAGCTTGTTGCAATGCCGCATCAATCATTGGCAATATTTGCTGAGTTTGCTCACGCTTACCTGTCTGAGTGTGATTGCTTAATACCTTCAAATCTTGGCTAACAATTGCCACAGCGCATTGATCAAAAACGGTATCTACTGCCAAAAACATAGGAGCCTCTTTTTTAGCGTTGGGATGGCGGTATTTTTCAATCCACACCACATAAGAATAATGCGCCTTATCATACCACCTGCGCCGGTTTTGATAAATCACTATAGTGAAAGTGGATAGGGATTATTTTAATACCGTTAAACAGGTCATGCTTTATCGCATTAAAAAACCAGACAACTGCATTAGTCATCTGGTCTTAACATGGCGTTTAAGTCGGTCATTTTGGTTTTATTTAGGTAAATTTGCTGAAATTTGGCTTAAAATTTCATTAATCTCGCTATTAGCCTCTTCTTCCTTATCCAGACCACCGGTTGGGGTTAACTGGTTAAATACTTCTGGTAATAACTCGGCCAAACCTTGACGTACTTCGGTTTCATCCGCCCCTGTTTGCTGTACAACCTGATGAATCTCTTGCGTATCGAACAATTGATCAACTTCGTTTGGATCTAGGTTCTCATTCTCTTGTTCGGTACTTAACCAAGACTGAGCTTGTGGGCCATGACCCATGTTTTGGATTTTTGATAACGCACCAGATAAGCCGCCATTACGCTGAATCCAGCCTAAAACTAATGGCATCAAGGCTGCAATTAGCATACCTTTACCGCCGCCCATACCGGAGCGCGCCATACCGCCTCGATTACCGCCGCCTAATACGCTACCTAGTATTGAGCCTAAACCGCCTGCACCGCCGCGACTATTGCCACCCATTTGGCTACTAAGTACGCTACCTAAGATATCGTCCATACCAAAGCCATTGTCACCAGTAGAACGAGGCGCTGCTTGTGCCCTGTTTCCACCTAATACGCTACCCAAAATATCACCAAGGCCACCGGTACGACGAGGCTGAATACGCTGGTTTACAGGGTTACGTTTTGAATCTTCTGGATCCATTGCTTGACGGGCAACTTGAGTGATTAGATTTCCTAGTAAGCTCATAATATATCCTTTATATTATTTGTTTTGAATAAGTAGTTTTAGCTAAGTTTATTTTAGATAAATAGGTTTAGGGAAAGCCCCTAATATCAGTCCAATATTATGGGATATCGAACAGGCAATCAATGCTTTTTGGTATCAAAGGTGTGAGATAAGGTATTAATAGCAAAATCGTGTTTATTTTAGTGATTATTGACGCCCTATTTCCATCGACTCAATACTTTAAGCTGACGCCAACACGTAGAATCGACTTGGTCTTGCCAAATCAGGACATTTTTTTGCCTTACTAAAGGATGAACCGTCTGAAACTTAAACTGAATAAAATGGGCAAAGCTTTGCACGTCTATAAGCTCAGCTTCCCATAATACCGGCGTCTCCCTATCGCGATATATCAGCTGCCAACGACTGGTCTTTTGTGTGTCATCGGCCGATGTAAAATGCTGCGGCTGATGACTAAGTGATAGTCTCAAACCATATAACACACTGCTCAAGCAAACTATCACACCCACTGCCCACCAAGGCATTGTCAATACCGCCGCTGAAATCACAATACAAACCAGATAACTGGCTGCATATAAATGCCGCCAATAACTGGTAGTGCGAATACTAGAATCTATCCGGCTCAATAGACACTCCTTGATTCATTAATCTAGGAGCAGATAAACACTGAACCTCTAGACAGCAAGCATGAGTCATTAAGATAAATTATCACCATGCTGCAGCTTTTTAAGCTTAAGCACCAACTCAGTCACCTCACTGTCCTCTGGAGTATCTTGATTCATAAAGTAGTTTAGTAAATCAGGATCTTCATAGGTCAGCAGCTTAGCAAACGTCGCTTGCTCCTCCGCATTGGCTTGCAAATAATGATGCTTCACGTAAGGATCAATATAAAAATCTAACTCTTTTAGTCCTCTGCGTGCCTGATAAATAATGCGTCTTTGCTCGTTGGTTGGTTCTGGCTGTGTGGTCAAAATAAAGCTCCTCGAAATAAGACTAAATTTATTGCTATTAATAAAACTATATTCAATAACTGGCTGCACAATTATTCATAAAATGCTTAGCCTAACTATTTAGCTGTTGCCACAGCGCTAGCCCTTGCATCGTCAGACCGACATTATGAGTACGTATAATACTGGCGCCTTGCTGTACAGCCAACAAAGCTGCTGCCATGCCAATGCCATCCCTATCTATAGCGCTATGCTCTTTAAAGACTGCCACATCAGAATTGTGTAGCACCTCACCTAAAAAACGCTTACGTGAAATACCAAATAATATAGGCAGCTGTAGTTCATTCAGATGACTTAACTGATTGAGTAAGATTTTATGGTGCTCGTAATTTTTTGCAAAACCAAAACCGGGGTCAACAATAATGTGCTGACGTTTAACACCAGCATTTAGAGCACATTCAATACGCTGTTGTAGCTCAGATATTATCTCAAGCACTACATTGTCATAACTCGCCTGACTGCCCATGGTTGCAGGCTCACCGCGCATGTGCATTAACACCACGGGAATATCAAGTTTGGCTGCCATCTCTGGCGCACCGTCACGTATCAAAGCACGTACGTCATTCCAAATATCGGCGCCTGCTTGCACCGCCTGCTTTATCACTTTAGGCGAACTGGTATCTATTGAGAGCCAGATATCATCACCAAACTCTTGGCGAATCGCCTCAACGACGGGTACTACACGTGCACACTCTTCTTCTTCGGATACAGGCGTGGCATTAGGACGTGTTGACTCACCACCAATATCAATAATGCTAGCGCCTTCACTGAGCATTTGCTCGCAGTGCTTGATTGCAGCCGATAACTCATTAAATCTACCACCATCTGAAAAGGAATCTGGGGTAACGTTCAAAATACCCATAACATGGGGCTTACTCAAATCTAACGATTTTGATTTGGCGTCGCTATTAAACTGATATTTTGTCATCAAGACATTTGGCAAGTCATGTAATTGCATGGTCATTATTCTTATTCAAAGACATTAACTAGGATGGATAACACATCATTTTATGCCCTACATTCTAACAGATATCAGAGGTAATAAGAGAGAGGCGCTAACTAATGACTAGAATAGTAGCCATAAAAAAGCCCCTCTCTATTGAGAAGGGCTCTTTGGAATAATGCAGGGTATGAACCAGTACCATCCATAACCGTAGTAAACTATATAATTAATCTACATGGCTGGTAATGGTGGCGGTGTAGCACCTGAGCTGATATTGTCATCTTTTGTCGGGGTTACATCTTTTTCTTGATATACTTTTGGCTCACGTGGTTCACGACCTGCCAAGATATCTTGTAGCTGATCTCTATCGATGGTTTCCCACTTCATTAACGCATCAACCATGATATGCATTTTATCTTGGTTGGCTTCAATGATTTCACGAGCGATATCATATTGCTCTTCTAAGATACGACGAATCTCTTCATCAACCTTTTGTTGAGTCGCTTCAGAAATCGTACGTGCGCCGCCACCGAAGTAACCTTGATTGGCATCATCATCTTCATAAACCATGATACCTAACGCATCTGACATACCATATTTGGTAACCATCGCACGCGCCATTTTCGTTGCACGTTCAAAGTCATTAGAGGCACCCGTGGTCTTCTGGTTCACGAACACCTCTTCTGCGATACGGCCACCAAACAAGATAGCGATGTCATTAAGCATCTTAGACTTATCTTGGCTCGTCTGATCAAACTCAGGCAACTGCCAAGTCACACCCAAGGCCCAACCACGCGGCATAATCGTTACTTTATGCACAGGGTCAGTGCCTGGTAGCATCTCTGCCACAAGTGCATGACCTGCTTCATGATAGGCAGTCGAACGACGCTCTTCTTCACGCAGTACCATAGACTTACGCTCAGGACCCATATACAGCTTGTCTTTCGCATCTTCAAAATCATGCATATCAACACTGGTCTTGTTACGGCGCGCTGCAAATAAAGCGGCCTCATTAATCAAGTTAGCAAGCTGTGCACCACTAAAGCCAGGTGTACCACGAGCAAGTGCGTTTATATCTACGCCCAAGGTTGCCGGCAGCTTTCTAAGATGCACTTTTAGAATCTCTTCACGGCCTTTGATATCTGGTAAGCCAACGTGCACCTGACGGTCAAAACGACCTGGACGTAATAACGCTTTATCCAGTACGTCTGCACGGTTGGTTGCGGCAATTACGATAATACCATCATTACCTTCAAAGCCGTCCATTTCAACAAGCAGCTGGTTAAGCGTTTGCTCACGTTCATCATTACCGCCGCCCATGCCAGTGCCACGGCTACGACCGACTGCATCAATTTCATCGATAAAGATGATACAAGGTGCATTCTTTTTGGCTTGCTCAAACATATCACGAACACGTGATGCACCGACACCAACGAACATCTCAACAAAGTCAGAACCTGAAATTGAGAAGAAAGGTACTTTGGCTTCACCAGCAATGGCTTTTGCAAGTAAGGTTTTACCCGTACCTGGTGGGCCTACCATTAAGATACCACGAGGAATCGTCGCACCCAGTTTGGTGAATTTGTCAGGATCTTTTAGGAAATCAACAACCTCAACCACTTCTTCTTTGGCTTCTTCTGCGCCAGCGACATCATTAAAGCTCACTTTAATTTGGTCCTCGCTCAGCATTTTGGCTTTTGATTTACCAAAGCTCATTGGGCCGCCCGCTTTACCGCCTGCACCGCCTTGCATATTACGCATAAAGAACAAGAAGATACCGATAATCAGTAAAACAGGGAAGCTTGCAATTAACAGTTGCATTAGCACACTTTGACGCTCAGGGGCTGCCCCTTGAACCTCAACATTATGCTCACGCAGTGTTGGCATTAACTCATCGTCAGCCACCGCAGGAAGAACAGTCTCAAATTCTGATCCATTCACTTTTTCACCAGTGATTTGCTCACCGTCGATTTTGACGCTTTTTACTTGATCTTCAGTGACTTGAGTTACAAACTCAGAGTAATTGAGCGTATCCGGCTCATTACCGCTATCAAAGTTGCTAAATACCAGCACTAATACGCCGATAACAACTAGCCACAATAAGGTATTTTTTACCATGTCGCTCACAAGCTATACCATCCCTTACTTGTTAATTTATTCGAAATTCTGCCTAATCTAGCATTATAGCATGAGGTAGGCAGACAATGACGGCTCGTCACTCGGTTAATACACCCTGTTATGATTCTGTCATTTTCAAATAAATGATCTTTAACGATTACATATTTTAGGGAGAAAATTGACAAGCCATTACTCATTTAATGTTTTATCTTATAACTTACTTTATTAGGTCACTACCTGCATATATCAAGCGCAGTAAGCGGATTGTTAAAACACTCCTATCAGGAATTACCAACCAGATTAGTTATACTAGGCTACTCAAACGCTTTATAGCTATGGCCTAGCACCTCTTGACCACTGCCTGCCTTCTGTTAGATGTCTATAAAAACTTTAATCAATAATCTTGTTTAAAAAATCTTATCGCTATTTGGTAGCGACCCAAAACATCTCTTTGGAACGGGCACGAGAAGCCGCAGGTTTAACACTGCGTATTTTTGAGAACTGTGACTGCATTTGTTGACGCAGCTCTTGAGTGCCCTCGCCTTGGAACACTTTCATAATTAATGAGCCGCCCTCTGGCAATACCTTTAAAGCAAAATCAACAGCAAGCTCACATAGATAAATCATACGTGGCTGATCCACGGCTTTATGACCTGAAGTGTTGGGCGCCATATCAGATAACACCACATCAACCTGCCTGTCACCCACTTCTTTCATCAATTGCTCAAACACCTCTTCTTCACGAAAGTCCCCTTGGATAAAGGTCACATTCTCTAAAGCATCCATCGGCAAAATATCAGATGCAATTAACACACCCTCATCACCAACCAAACGGCCAGCCACCTGCGACCAACTGCCTGGCGCACTACCCAAATCAACAACCGTCATCCCTTTTTTAATTAGGTCGGTCTTTTCATTAATTTCTAACAACTTATAGGCAGCACGCGCACGATAACCCTCTTTTTGAGCCAAATGAACATAATGATCATCAATATGCTCTTTTATCCAAGTTTTGCTGCTTTTCGATAATGATTTATTGGTAATACGTGTCGCCACAATACCCTCGCTGTTATAAATAATAGACGTTACGGCTTAATTCTAGCATCATTTATCCTCATAAAGGGTCAAAGCCTGTCAAGATATCCAGACTTTAGCCATTTAATCTACTTTAGTTTGTTACAAATGATGCAATCAGGCAATCTACTCATGCAAGTGATGCCAACTTTCTTTATAATGGCAGCGTGTTATTTAAACTTTCCAAGGCTGACTAAGTTAGGCCTAATAATCAATACTGAGACATTATGAGCACTGCTAAAAAGACCCATCCTAAGTTAGATACAAGTGAAATGCGCCGCCTGAAAGGCATTGGTCATGCATTAAAGCCCGTTGTCACTATTGGCAACAACGGCCTTAGCGAATCAGTGGTTGAAGAACTTGATCGCGCTTTAAATGATCATGAGCTTATAAAAATCAAAACGCCACCAGGTACCAAAGAAGAACGTGAAGCCTTTAGCGATGAGTTAGCGGACAAAACCGGTGCCCAGCTTATCCATAGCATTGGCCGTATGGCATTATTGCTTCGTCGCAACCCGAATGCCAATCCTAGATTATCTAACCTATTGCGCTTTAGTGAATAAATACCATCAGATTAACGAGCTAGGTTAATATTGACCTCTCAAGATGTTTAAGCTCGATACATTATGTAGATAAAGGCTGCTAATTTTAAATTAGCAGCCTTTATTATATGCAGGGTTTATATAATAATATTGTCAGTTTCATCCTATTTGAGTAAAGACACTCAAATTAGAGATATCAAAAAGCCCAGCCTTAGCTGAGCTTTTGTTCTAAGCATTAGACGATTACTATTATTCGTCCATTGCTAAGTAGATGCCTTCATTCGACGCATCATTTAAGTAACGTGCATCACGCCATGTGGTGTAAGAATAAGTGTCACTGTATGGGCTTTTTCTTGCTTGGCGGAAATCTGATACCCAGTTGTTGCCATCAAAAATTTGAATATGGCCATGTGGATGTTTTGCTGAGCGGTTATAAACAACAACATCACCAATTTGTGGTGCTGAGTTATTGCTGATTTTTACAAAACCTGCTTGAGCCAAGGTACCACGAGTCGCATACTGATATGCTGATGGGTTTGGCGTGAAGCTATAACCAGCTGATTGAAGTGCTTTACGAACATAACGTGCGCATAAGCCAATTGTTCTTGAATGTGCAGCGCTTGCAGCACGAGCAGCAGCAATGGCTGGTGGCGCTGAGCTGTCAATACGACTTGAATAACGTGATGGATTGTTCGCAGTTGTTGCAAAAGAAGTTGTGGCGTATTGGTTAGTCAAGCGCTCTGCAAGTGCTGATAAAGTATCTTCTTTTTGCTGAGCCTGTGCACTTAGCACTTCAATGCTCTGAACGCGTTCAGCGGTATTGTCTGACGAGAAGTTAGAGAAATGGTTAACTCTAGTAATCGAAGAGGTACCTACGAGCGGTGTAATAGAAGTATTACTACCTGACGCTAATGACGTACTTTGTGGTGGCTCAAATGTTTGCTGTACCGACGCATTTACTTGTGTGGCACTAAGCCCCATTAACGACAATATAATAAGTGACTTTTTCATAACGCTCCCAAAATTAATCTTTTAATGTACCACCCAACTTACCTGTCAGATAGCCTTCATGGCTCTCATGTCCTCAACATCTCTCTAACGAGACGCTGCTGGTATTCGAAGCAGTACACAACCTAACTTTGATTGCGCTATTTATACTGTATTTGTTGGCTGCTTATCGCAGGGTTAACAAAATCTATTGGTATAAATTAAGCAGTTGTTTATCCTATACAGCTATACTTCACTTACTAATTATTAAGTTTGAGGCCTGCAATGCAAAACCCGTTAAAACCCAATCATCTAGCAAAACGCATTGATCATCAAAAGTCTGCGGCGTCTGCCTTGCCTGAAACTTTAAAAGAAAAATGCACTCAGTTGAATCAATTTACTCAAGAGATTAAAACACTGTTAGATAGAGGATTACCTGAGGAGATATTAAAATCTCTGTGGGTCGTTAAGTATGAAGAAGGACAACTGGTGCTCTCAGTGCAGTCTCAGACCGCTGCTAATCACCTTCGTTACCAATCTAACAACCTAAATCATATACTAAAAGAACAATCTCTTACATTCAGACAACTAAAAAATATAGATGTAATCGTTACTTACCCTGCTTCGATTGATCATTTAAATGAGAACCAGAATTACTTAAATCCGCATTCAAAAAAATCTAATTTAACTAATAGTAAGGGCGCAAGCCATAGTATACATGGCTTAACCGAAACGACGAAACGAACTATAGCATACACAATTGAACATGTCATCAAAGATGAACGGTTGAAAAAGACGCTTGAACGGCTTTTAAATAATCACTAAAACCCTTCTGTAAAGTTATTTTATGTAACTTACTGTCGTATTGTTAGTACTCAGTGTTTAATTTATACGACTGGCTCGTTATTTTTTCTAAATATTAGAGATTTTGATTAACTCATACTTCATTAATATTGGTCCTGAGGTATTGCCACGGTTAGGATTGTGAGCTTTTTCACTTATATTCCATAAAAAAAGCGAAACTCTCGTTTCGCTAAAATTGATATTTCCACATTGTTGCTTTCAGAGTCACTAAAAGATGGAAAATAAATTCAAAAATCACTTGAAATTTATAAAATATAGTCTACTGGCACTTTATCTTTGTCATAAAATGTTACAATTTCGAAGTTTGAAGGGTCAGAATATAGAGCTCTAACTAATTTATTATTGAGTCCATGCCCAGATTTATATGCTTTAAACTGTCCGATTAAGCTATGTTTTGCCAAATATAGGTCGCCTAGCGCATCTAATATCTTATGACGAACAAACTCATCTTTATGGCGTAGGCCATCTTTATTCATAATACCGTTGTCATCTAACACGATTGCATTTTTGAGGCTACCACCCAGTGCCAGATTGTTCTTCTGCAGATACTCAATATCACGCATAAAGCCAAAGGTACGGGCATTACCTACATTTTTGATATAACTTTGCGTTGAAAATTCGAACATATACTTCTGAGTATCTTTCGGAATGCCAGGATGGTCAAAGTCTATTTCAAACGCCATGCTAAAGCCATCATAAGGTACGAGTTCTGCCCATTTATCTTCTTCCGTTACGCGTACTGGCTTTAGAATTTTCATAAATTGCTTAGGCGCATCTTGCTCTTCAATCCCCGCCTCTAGCAGTAAGTCGACATATTGAGCGGCGCTGCCATCCATAATAGGAATCTCTGCATCCGACACCTTAATTAATAGATTATCAATACCCAGACCAGACAATGCGCTTAATAGATGCTCAACAGTGCCGATTTTAACCCCATTGACGACTAGATTAGAGGACATCGTCGTATCGGTCACTAAGAAGGCATCAGCGGCAATAAGAGGCGCATCAGTAATATCCGTACGTAAAAAATGAATACCGGTATCAATATCTGTTGGCTCTAATACCATAGTGACGTCCTGCCCACTGTGTAGACCCACGCCCACGATGGTAATCGGCTTCTTTAAAGTCCGTTGTTTCATAATTAAATCCCCTTAAGACTGTCTCGCTAATATATTTTGTGAAATTCTAACACAGTAAAAACCTCATGTTAGCGCGTCTTGGCATCCGAACCTCATTCATTTAGCAAAACATACTCATTAAAAAAGCCAAGCTATTAACTAGCTTGGCTTTTATTCAGTACTATTGACAACAAATTTTACTCAAAAATCATGATTATTAACGGTTTTGTTGACGCTTTAGATAGTCCTGAATGCTGTTGGTCTTAGTCGTGGTCGGCTGAGACGGTGCAGCACTTGGCTGTGGATTACTACTGGTGTAGCTTTGACCCTGTGCCTTTTGCTGACTGTTAAATGCGCTTGTATGCGTTTTAGGATCAACCGCATGGTTACTGTTAACTGAAGGCATAGGCTGCGGCTTAGGCTGATCTTTGGTTTCATCTAAAGTAAGACCCGTTGCAATAACTGTTACATGCAAATCTTCACCTAACTTCTCATCGATGACAGTACCGATAAAGATATTAGCCTCTTCGATATCTGTGATATCGTTAACCACTTCTGTGATTTCGTTTAACTCATCAAGCGTTACTGACTCAGAAGATACCACGTTGACAATCAGACCTTTGGCGTTTTCAAGCAATAAGTTGTCTAGGAGTGGTGAACGAATCGCCTTTTCAGTGGCTTGACGAGCACGATCTTCACCGCTTGCACGTCCGATACCCATCATCGCATGACCTTTAGCCGTCATTGCCGTGCGAATATCGTTAAAGTCAATGTTAATCACACCTTCGCTTGAGATAGTCTGAGCAATACCTTGTACCGCATGCATCAATACATCATCTGCTTTTTTGAAAGCATCTTGCATTGAGATGTTGCCGTATACTTTTAACAGCTTGTCGTTTGGAATGGTGATGATAGAGTCAACGAAGTTAGACAGCTGATCAATACCGGCTTTGGCTGCTTTAATACGCTTGCCACCTTCGAATTTAAATGGTGTGGTAACAACACCAACTGTCAAGATCTCCATCTCTTTAGCGATACGTGCCACAACAGGCGCTGCACCGGTACCGGTACCGCCGCCCATGCCAGCAGTGATGAACACCATGTCTGAATCTTCAAGAAGCTTACGGATAGACTCCTCTTCTTGCTCGGCAGCTTCACGGCCAACTTCTGGATTAGCACCCGCACCAAGACCACGGTTTGTATTGGCACCCAACTGCAATTTGTGCTCAGCAGTTAGTCTATCTAAGGCTTGTTTATCCGTATTTGCACAAACAAAAGTCACGCCTTTAACGCCTTGCTGAACCATATGCTCAACCGCGTTACCGCCGCCTCCGCCCACACCGAAAACAGTGAAATGG
This sequence comes from Psychrobacter sp. CX14, assembly GCF_057396205.2. Taxonomy (NCBI): domain Bacteria; kingdom Pseudomonadati; phylum Pseudomonadota; class Gammaproteobacteria; order Moraxellales; family Moraxellaceae; genus Psychrobacter; species Psychrobacter sp. CX14. Next base: position 2,766,244 of record NZ_CM183187.1, read on the forward strand.
GCTTGACCGTTATTTAAATCTTGGCTATTAACCGCCATCGTGTATTTAGACATTATCACTCCTTGTGGTCACCTCACCAATTTACCAATAATTTATTCACTTAGTAACTAAGCTATAAGGTAGGTGGTGACTGTGAAATATGAAAATTGGGTTATATAATATTTTTAAGAAAATTGTTCAGACTGTGCTTAAACTTGGCAATTTTACTAACCTTAAGCGCATCCGGCGAGCTTTTCTCACTGTGCTTAAATTGATCACTTTGACTGTATAATAAAGCACCAAATGCCGTTTGCAACTCACGCTGAGTCACTCGGCGATTTAGCTCTTTAAACTTCTCATCATCATCAAAGCAGTCATAGGCAGAGATGGCCTCATGCTGCGTAGTGCTCATTACCGGCATGCCAAGTAGGCGTTTTGAGAAACGTACCATATCTTTTACTTGACTACCACCGCCCGTCAATACGACACCTCGCTGTATATAATCCATAAGACCCGCGTCAGACAGCTCTTGAAACAACACTCGATAAAGCTCAATATAACGAGCTTCAATAATTTGTGCCAACTGCAAGATACTAATCGGCTTATCTTCTGCTTTACCAATACGCTGGAATGTCTCAAAACGGCTAGGATCAACACTGCGTGTATCAACCGTACCTTTTTGAATTTTTAATCGTTCCGCTTCCATCATTGTCAGTCCCAGCTCCGCTGAGATATCCATGGTGACTTTGGCACCGCCGTCAGGAATACAGTGGGTAAAAATTAACTTATTTTCGCGGTAGATACAAACGCTCGTGGTGCTCGCACCAATATCAATCAAGCAAACGCCTTGCTCACGCTCTTCAGGAAGCAAACTATACTCTGCACTCGATACCGCATCAAATAACATATGATCGATACTAACGTCACATGCCTGTATCAGCTTCTGAATATTTTGTCTGCTTGCCACCGGCATCATCATTAAATGATACATAACCGTTAATTTATTGGCGTGCATACCAATGGCATCGTCAACCATCTGATCTTTATCATCTATAAAGATACCTTGTTGGCAATGATGCATTAAGTAATGGGTATTAGGCTGTGAATTGGTCTTGGCAATAGTGAGTGCATTGACAATATGCTGGGTCTCGACCGTACCCTCTGTTAAGTCAACCGTACCAAAGCCATTGGTACTGGTAAGCTCTGGTGTCGATAAAGTTAGCCAAACACTATGGATACGGCAATTTGCCATCTCCTCAGCTTGGTTAATCGCTTCACGAATAAGGCTTTTTAGACGATCAAAGTTTCTGATTTGACCCTGCTGAAAATCCTCTGTCTTAACCTCACCCACGCCTTTAATACGAATATCGTTTACAGCAACAATATCGCCAACGACTACATACACTGCAGTGGCGCTTAAATGAATGACGGCTAAGAGATTTTCAGATTTACTCATAAAGTTTAGAACATATATGTGTACTGTAGTGGACAAGGGGCATAATGAGCGTGCTTTTTGTCTTCATTCAAACAGTAAGGTTAGAATAGGGTCTATTAATAAGATGCTGCCATTTACGGGTACTAATTCAGTCAAATACGTCAATGATGATATCTATATAACTACGTCTAGATACTCCCATTTAATCATGTTTATTTTTTTGTCTTTGCAATGCTAACGCTTAGTCCATCTCATTGTGATCAGCATTAACATCAATATTGCTACTAATACTATCAGTATCGTCTTGATTAATCTCTGAAACAGACATTAACTCAACCGGAGCAACCGGCTCATCTTTCCAAGCAATAACAAAACCATTTTTATATCTTAAATCTAAAGAGGCAATATTCTCTCGTTTGTCAGCAAGTTGATTTTGCAATAATTGACTGACATTCATCAGCTTTTGCGAGGTATGTTCGTTGTCGACGATAATACGCATACCATTATTAAAGCGAATAACCCACGTCATGCGTGGGGTCAAAATCATATCTTCAACCTGCATATCAAGCGGGCCAAACCACTGACTTACTTGCTGCATCTGCTGCATAATCAAGTTAGATTGATCAGCATCGCCTTGTAGCATGATGAGATTGTCTTGCTGCAGGTCCGCTTCATTCACTGGCTGAAAGACTTGACCTTGCGCATCAATCAGATGCTCACTACCAAACTTCGCAATAGGCGCGCGAGGCAGTGCAGTAATTACAATCCCCTCACCCCATTTACGCTCAATATCAACTTGACTGACCCAGTCTTGAGCCATTACCTCATCTTTGAGCTGTGGCAGTTTAGCGGTAAAGAAGCTACCGGCTTCTTTTTTATCCATCGCCTCGCTTAATACACGATACTCTGCCGGATTTAGACTAGTGGGATTAACCACAATATCGGCCGGCTGCGAATTATAAATTTGACTCGATACCAAGAAGAATATTGCTATAAATAACAATATTCCGATAGCCATCCACGATTTTGCGGATAATAATTTACTTGGATTCAGCGAAACTTTATTCACAGAGGCAGCCATCGTGTCCACTTAGTCTATATCTCTTATAATTGTAACGCATTTGCTATAGTAGCGATAGCGCCTAGGCTTAATGAGCATGTATCAATTTATGACAATATATTACATAAGTATTAAACACTGAAAATTTAAATAGCTTATGACGCTTAAGTAATAAATTTGTCAGGATGAGCTTAAAGGTAACACTCTTAAGCTCGTCTTGCTACTGTGTTCATTAAATAATCAGAAAATGGGTCTAATCTCTACAGCGTTTGCGCTAGGATATGCCAACATAATTGCTCAAAATTCATACCGCGTGCCTTAGCAGCCATAGGTACTAGGCTATGACTGGTCATACCTGGTACGGTATTAATCTCAAGCAGCCAGAAGTTACCTTCTTCGTCCTGCATGGCATCGATACGCCCCCACCCTTTTGCATCTACAGCTTTGAATGCAGCCACACTTAACGCTTGAAGATGTGCTTCTTCTTCCTGTGATAGGCCACAAGGAATATGGTACGCCGTGTCATTGCGATTATACTTAGCTTCATAGTCATAGAAGTTAGAGATATCCGCCGGCTCTAGACGAATCACAGGATACGCTTCATCATCGATAATTACGATGGTGAATTCACGACCCGTAATCCACTTTTCTGCCATAACAACATCACCACAGCCTGCCGCCATTTCATAAGCTTTAGGCAGTTCATCTAAACTATTAACCTTACTCATGCCAATACTTGAGCCTTCATGAACCGGTTTAACCATCAGCGGTAAGCCTAATGTATTAACAATTTGCTGCCAATCGGTATCCGCGGTCAAAATAGAGAAAGGTGCCGTTGATAAGCCGCAGCCCTGCCACAATTGTTTGGTACGTACTTTGTCCATACCAATCGCTGAAGCTAAGACGCCAGAACCCGTTTGCGGGATACCGAACCAATCTAGCAGACCTTGCAATTGACCATCCTCACCACCGCGGCCATGCAATACATTAAATACACGGTCATAACCTTTAAGCTCAGTCATGTCCTGATTTTTTGGATCAAAATGTGTGGCATCAACGCCTTGCGACTGTAGTGCTTTTAATACAGCATTACCACTGTCTAAAGAAACATCGCGTTCATTGCTGTTGCCGCCATAAATCACAGCGACTTTGCCAAATACGCTTGGGTCTTGAGTAGCTGCGTTTTTAGTGGCTTGAGAATCAGAAGAATGTGTCATAGTTATTGGCATCTTAACGGTAAATAGGTGGGAATAAAGGGTAATAAAATAAACGTAAGACTTGCGATTTAAGAAGTAAGATACAACTGGTTCGCTGCTAATTCTTGGCTTAGCTGACCCACATTACCCGCACCTTGAGTAATCAGCATATCACCTGCTCTTAATACGCGCTGCATAACAGGCGCTAGGTCATCTTTATCAACTAAAACAGGCTCAACTTCGCCGCGCAGACGGATACTGCGCGCCAATGCTCGCGTATCTGCACCAACGATAGGGGCTTCGCCAGCACTGTAAACATCTAATAATAACAGCTCATCAACTTGCGACAATACCTCAACGAAATCATCATAGCAATCACGAGTACGGCTATAACGGTGTGGCTGGAACAGCATCACTAGACGGCGTTCTGGATAACTTTCACGAGCCGCCTTAATTGTTGCAGCTACTTCTACTGGATGATGACCATAATCGTCAATTAGCAGAATATCGCCATCATCTTTAGCAACAAGAGCTTGCTGTTCAAAACGGCGACCAACGCCTGCAAATTTTGCCAAGGCGCGCTTAATGGCTTCATCATCGACGCCCTCATCCGTAGCCATGGTAATCGCTGCTAATGCATTTAACACATTATGCTGACCGGGAATATTAAGCGTTAGCTGAAGTGGCTCGTGGTCTTTACGTAATACGGTGAAATGGGTTTTGGTACCCTCGACACGTACATTAGTGGCTTGCACATTGTTATGTGGCTCAAAACCAAATGTCTGTACTGGGCGGCCGATGTCATCAATCATAGCGTACAGCTCTTTGTCATCGCCGCATACTACAGCAAGGCCATAAAACGGCATGTTCTGTAGGAACTGAATATAAGCTGCTTTTAATTTATCAAAGCTGTTCTCGTAAGTATCCATGTGATCTTGGTCGATATTGGTCACAATAGCGGCCATTGGATGCAAGGTTAAGAAAGACGCATCGGACTCATCGGCTTCAGCGATAAGATAACGACTCTCCCCTAATGAGGCATTTTTGCCCGAAGCATTTAGCTTACCGCCAATCACATAAGTAGGGTCAAACCCTGCTTCGGTCATCATCATGGTCAACAAACTAGTTGTAGTTGTTTTACCATGAGCACCAGCGACGGCAATGCCATGACGGTAACGCATTAATTCACCCAGCATATCGGCACGACGTACAACAGGTAGCTGTGCCTTTAGTGCCGCTTGAATCTCAGGGTTGCTGCGGTCAATTGCCGATGACACCACGATCACATCTGCATTGGCGATATTTTTAGAATCATGACCCACAAAAACGTCAATATCAAGGCTTTCAAGGCGCTTGGTTACTGGACTTTCTTTGATATCAGAGCCGCTTACGCCGTAGCCTTGGTTTTTCATGACCTCAGCAATACCACACATCCCTGCTCCGCCAATTCCAATAAAGTGAATGCTTTTGATTCGGCGCATTTCTGGAATTTCTATCAATCGTTTGGGCAGGGCTGCTTTTGACATAGATATCTCTTTTTATTACTGATAAAGGATTAACGAACTAACTTCTCAAATCAGGCATTGTCCAAATGAATGTATGGGTTTACCTGACTTATATTTTCTATCACCAAGAATGGAGTGATTATAAGACAATACAAATAACTGCACCAGTGGCTGAGTCAGTCAATTTGATAAATATGACTGGTTTAACTCAAGCTATTTTGACAGCTCTGACCAAATATAGTCTGCAGTCATCACTGTGGATCCTGGATTAGCCAGTGCTTTGCCTTTTTTGGCCATGGTCTGACATTTCTCACGATCTAAATCGAGTAGAATCTCTGATAAGTGCTCTGGCGTAAACTTGCTTTGTGGAATTAAGTAAGCAGCATCTTCAATGGCGAGTGATCGAGCATTAGCAGTCTGATGGTCATCTACTGCATGCGGTAATGGCACAAATATCGCGGCTAAACCGACATTTTGAATCTCAGTCACTGTCATGGCGCCAGCACGGCAAACGATAATATCCGCCCACGCATAGGCTGCTGCCATATTATCAATAAATGGTTTAACCGTTACATCATGCACTGATTTATCGACTATTTCATAATTGGTCTGAGTAGTGGCAAAGTTGTTATGGCCACACTGATGATGCACTGAAATTGGCTTATCAATTTGAGCCAGTGCTGCCGGCACAGTCTGATTAAGTATTTGCGCACCCAATGAGCCGCCCACGACCAATAGCTTTAATGGGCTGTCATCTTCCACATCATAACGCGTCTCTGGCGGCTCAATATTAGAAATCGCTTCTCGAACCGGATTACCGACGGTTTCAAGCTTAGGATTATCCTCACTTTCACTATCCCCAAAGGTATTCGGGAAGGCTTGCAGTACTTTGGTGGCCAATTTTGCTAAATAACGATTACTCATACCTGCAATGGCATTTTGCTCATGAATAATCAGCGGCGTACCAGTTGCTTTTGCAGCCAGTCCACCCGGTGCGCTCACATAACCGCCAAAGCCGACGACCACATCAATACGATTGCTTTTAATCACTTTGATACTGGCAAGTACCGCTTGCGACAGCGTAAACGGCATTTTTAGCAACCGCCCCATGCCTTTGCCGCGCAGACCTTGCATATTAATAGTATGAAATGTATAGCCAACAGGCTTAACCAAATCATTTTCCATGCCTTGCGGCGTCCCTAACCAGTGTACTACTGCACCGCGTCTCGTCAACTCTTCCGCGACAGCCAAAGCTGGGAAGACATGACCACCGGTACCCGCTGCCATCATCAATACATTCGGGGCTGCTTTGGTAGTGACTTGAGTGGTCGCCGGTTCAGTAGGACGACTCACAGTTGAGGACTCAGACACAAAAAATCTCCTAAATTTTATGCAAGAAAATAGGGCACAAATAAATCAGAAAAATCATAGCATAAATCACATGCTTAGGCGATGACATCCACCGTTTAAAGAGAATTAATGTACAACAAAGTACACAACTGTTTCGATTGTGTAGGGTCTGCCGTTATAAGGATTGTCTAAACGCAAAAAACCAAGCAGCGAAATATCGTTGCTTGGTTCTAAAGTTGCTTGATTATAAAATAGCAGCATATCATTATGTCTACCGACTTATTTTATAAAGGCTATAGCCTCTATAAAATAGTTAGTTAGAAACTCAAAAGAATCGATAAAATTAACGACGTTTAAGGGTACGGGTCTTACCTAACAATGAAATACCTTTGTAGCCACGAAGCTTTAAAGTATTGCCTTTTAACTCTGCTTTACCTGAGAAGGTCGTACCCGTTTCAGGTTCGATACCTGAGCCATTGATGTATTTATTAGGATTTTTTGGATCGGCTTCTAAATCCCAAATAACCGTTGCACCGGTTAAAGGCTTGTTTTTGAATTTACCTCTACAGGTATCACACACACTCTTACCTGCGGCGCGTGGATCTAATACTTTAACTATTTTGGCCGATAACTTACCGTTGTTTTGCTCAACGAATTGCAATACTGAGTCAGGCTGACCTTTATCATTGAAGGTCGTCCATTTTGTGTTGTTTAATTGATCTGCTGCATTTGCGGCAAACCCAAAGGCTAAACCGGCTGATAATACTAAAGTTTTCGCTAGCATTTTCATAATACATCCTTGTTAAAAGTTAATTGAGGTTGGTGCCTGTCGTGATTAGACAGGCGGTTATTAATAATTACTTAAAACCACTCACCTCTTTATCCTAAAGAATTGAGTATCGTCTGTCTTATCTGAGCTTGGAATCAAATAAGAAGAATCGGTAATAAGTGATTTAATACCAACTATTCATTAAGTCATGTTAATTGACTCTCTCATAATATAAGAGTCTGACGGAAAATCAACTCCTAACACAGCGCTTGACCCATTAATTTGTAAAAAACAGCTCTATTTATTAATAGTTGAGTAATATTAGCGCAATATCACCTATTAAATGGAAATTAGCCCAACTACTGTCTACTTTTAGCGATTAATCAGCTTATTCTCAATCGCAATCAACAAGTCAATGGCGATGTCTGTACCGCACTGATCATTAACCTCACGAATACAAGTTGGGCTTGTCACATTAATCTCGGTAATTTTGCCGCCAATGACATCAAGACCGACAAACATTAGCCCTTTGTCTTTCACAATCGGCGCTACCTGTTTGGCAACTTTCATTTCAGCATCCGTAACGGGCATTGCCACACCTTGACCGCCGGCTGCTAGATTGCCTCGAGTCTCACCTTTCGTCGGAATACGCGCTAGGCTAAAAGGCACAATCTCACCGTCAACAATCAAAATGCGCTTATCGCCATCTTTGATCTCTGGCAAATAACGCTGCGCCATAATCGGCAGAGTCTCAAGTTCGGTTAGCATCTCAAGTGTTGCACCAATATTAGGACTGTCTTCGGTCAATCTAAAGATACCGGTACCGCCCATACCATCTAGCGGCTTAACGATGACGTCATGCTGCTCTTTGATAAACTGACGAATATGCGACTGTTTGCTAGTCACAATCGTTGGGCTCATCAAATCACTAAACCATGTGGCAAACAGTTTCTCGTTGCAGTCACGAATCGCTTGCGGGTCATTAACCACCAACACGCCAGCCTCTTTGGCATGATCAAGCATATAGGTGCTATATAAAAAACGCATGTTAAACGGTGGGTCTTTGCGCATTAAAATAACGTCATAATCAGTAATCGGCTGAGTTACCTTCTGCTCAAGACTATAGAAGTCTTCAGGGTCACGGCGCACAGTCACTGCTTGAGCATCGATTTTTAAAGCGCCTTCATCAAGCCATAAGTCATGAATCTGACAATAACCCAGCTTATGCCCGCGGTCACTTGCCGCCCACATCATTGCCAGTGTACTGTCTTTTTTATAATTGACCGTCTCAATCGGATCCATCACCACCAATACATTAAGTGATTTGCCCATTAAATTTTGACTCATGCTACATTACTCCGTTATGACTACCCTATTATTGAGAATCGTCCCAGCGATTGGCATTGTTATAATATTGACGCTGATGGTGATTTTAACTCTACAATAGTGTTAATGCTTAGATACCGTATTGCTCACGGTAATGGCGCATTTTTGCTAATTGGGTGCTGTCGCCATTTTTGGCAACATAATCAATAATATCATCAATAGTGACCAAAGCTTGTACAGGAACGTTTAACGTTTCAGCAAGCTCTTGAATAGCAGATTGCTCATTTTGACCACGCTCTTTACGATCTAATGCCACGATAATACCGGCCACAGTGGCGCCTGCTTTATCTAAAATCTCCACCACTTCACGCATAGCCGTGCCTGCGGTAATTACATCGTCTAACACCCAAACCGCCTTACCTTTGATATCGGCGCCAACTAGATTACCGCCCTCCCCATGATCTTTGGCCTCTTTACGGTTATAGCCCCATTTGGCATTAATACCATGATTGTTCCAAAGCGCTTGTGCCGTCGCTGCCACAAAAGGAATACCTTTATATGCAGCACCAAAGATAACCAGCTCATCACTGCCCGTGTCTTTTACTTGTTCTGCTAAGGCATCAGCATAACCATTGGCCAATAATGATAAGGTTTCACCTGTTGCCAATAAGCCGGCATTAAAAAAATAAGGGCTAATGCGACCTGATTTCAGCACATATTCGCCAAATTTTAAAACGTTGTTTGATAAAGCAAGGTCGATAAATGCGTTAGAGCTAAAAGGTTGCACGGACATGAGCATTCCTATAAAAGTAAATAAAATTCAAGATTAAAAGCTTACAGTATATTTAAAGAGGGCTATCTTAGTCATTCAGACCAATAGGTGCAAACTATTTTTATCGCTATCGCACCCATAAATAAACCCATGCACTTAATCACTAATAATCAGCTGTTTATTGTGATTACGACCAGCCGTTAATATAGTAATCACTGATATTTGGATAACGGGTCAACAAAGCAGTACGTGATGAGATATTAAGGTAAATAGGCTGACCTAAATTGGCACTCGGCTTACCTTTAACATTGGTATGTGACGCATGGTCGTGATGCGCAGCATGGGTAATTTTTAGTCCCAGATAATGCGCTGCTACTACCACATGACCCACAAACAAACGTATTTGACGGTATTGCTGTTCATATTGCGGATGAATATTACACTGACTGAGTACGTAGCTGCGCATGTGCTGACAGATTTGCTGCGCGGTGATGCTGCGATTAACCGATTGACGTGTCTGACATTTCTTTAAAATATGCACCGCCACGCTACAGGCTAAGATATCGGTGCTTAGGCTGTCTACGCCATTATCAAAACGCTCTGGATATAAGATAAGCTCCCAATTTGGCGCAAATATATCATTAATCATCTCTGGCATGGTCGCTGATAACTGTGAGATACCCGCTAAGGTAGGCTTAGTCTCTGTATCAGCACTTACCTTGAAGCCATAACGTGTGAGCGATGGATATTGCTGACAGACACGGTAAATATCTGACATATCCAGTAGCGTCATTTCTGTCAAAGGAGACAGCAGCTCTAGTGGCTCTTTAACAGTCGTAGCTTTAGTAGCAATAGCACTAGATGCCGTTGTTGTATTTACCATCTCATGCGCGGCAACTGGTTCAAAAAATGCGGCAGGCAGATTAATCAATCCGCCCAATTGCAATAACTCCAAATGTGAAGCTAGCGCTGGTGAGGCAATAAGCGCCCACTTTGATGCATTATCGTATTGCCCTTGTTGAGACAAATCAGGCTCGGTAAGCTGATTGGCTTCATGAATGACTTTGGTTAACGCTTTATTGTCAGCAATCATTTCGTGCAAAAGCTTTTTGATAGGCTGCTGATAACGCGGTGAAGGCGCTGGAATATCGCTAAGCGGTCTATCAGGATCTAAAGCAGAATCTTTGGTTTTGGGGTTAAAGTCTGGATGCGCAATTCGTGGATGTGCCACATCAAACTGCCCGCTAATCTGTGACACGCGGTCTGGTTGCGGCTTGGCTGTTTTATAAGTCGTCGCTTCTTTATTTAAAGCCCGAGAAGTGCGGCTATTAGGATTAACGGCACTGTCTACCGTCGTCCCTAATAATGGCTCATTTAGCTTTCTTGTCACATCTTTGATAGGAAGAGAATCTGTTTGCTCTGCTTTATTGAGGTTTGAGTCCGGTTTATTAGACTTTGTTTGATTGGCGTCTTGTTGACTTGGTTGCTGCTCAGAATTAGCGTCAAGCTTTTTGTCTGTTGATGAGCTTTGTTGCGCATCGTCTTGCGAATTTCCCATTGATGACATACGCCCTCCTACAAGCTTAACCTAAAAATCGTTTTGAGCGGTTTAGTCTATCAAAACCACTTCAATTAGCAACTTAAGATATACAGATTTTGTGTTTATTAGTTTTAATCAAAGTAATTCTATGTGAATTCATTCGATTGGCTATTTTAATGTGCATGCATGATTTATAGCGTTATCTCCACCCTGCCTTTAGCTTATCTTCAATTCTGCCAATATATAACGATATCCACTTTGCCAATCTGGATATCTTAGCCAGTTACGTGGAATATTACTGTGCAAACGTTTACCGCTCATGACATCGCTGCTCTGTTGACCCTCCTTCAATACAGTAGGCTGTGAGCTACCTAACTTATCAGCCAGCCAACAGGTCAATTCAAAAGAGGTAACAGGCGCATAATCTGTTGCCAAATATACAGGTTTTAGTTGTGCATTATCGACCATTAATACTTGCACGATAATATTGACAAGGTCTGTGTCCATAATGCGATTGCTCCATGCATATTTTAGCATCGGCTCTTTATTGCTCTCGCTCGCTTTACGGATAAGCATTAAACGCCGCTTACCGTAAATACCGCTAGGACGGATAACCACCGCCTTTTTGCTGTAAGCGAATTGTAGTGCTTGCTCAGCTTGCAGAATATAGCGAGAAGCTTCTCGCTTTGGTGTCTTTGGAATAACTGTCTCATCTATCCATTCGCCATTATCCTGACCGTATACTCCAGTGGATGAAATAAATACCACGCGCTCAAGCTCTGGCAGACTGTCCGCTAACGTCGCAATATGTTCGGCAATACCTAAATAAGTTTGCTGATAATCGATTGCCTGATAGTTATCAGGGGCGACAATAATAGCGATATGAGTAAACTGACTAAGCTGCTCGGCTGTTAGTTCACGAGAATCTGCTTGTATGTATTTAGCCGTATCAGCCAGTTCATATTGATGACGCTCACCGCGTGCCAGCCCTGTGGTTTTAACACCTTGATTGGCTAAGGCATTCGTCACTGCCAGACCGATATCGCCTTGACCGATGATAAGTAAATTGCGCTTGAGAGGTGCGTTCATATTAATCTCGTTATTATTATTTCGATAATAGGGTCTGTTGACAAGGATTGGATATGGTGAAAAGGATTATTCTATTTTCAGAAAAGCTGTCGAATGCTTCAACATCACCTGTTTTATTAAACATCAAGTCATACTTAGGCAGTACAGCAGACTCACTGTCGCCACGTGTCTGTACTAAATCAATGCGGTTTTCTGAGAAAAAGGGAGCGGCAACCCACATTTTCTTATCATAGTCGTACTCTACAGCACATTGTGTCTCTGTATCAAAGTCAGAGAAAAGCTCAAAGTATTGTTCGTGGCCATTTCGACCCACAAGTATAAAATTACCACACTGCGTTCCACAGCTTAATGAGAATAGATAAATATCATCGTTTAACTTTTTAATTCGGGAATGTGACCACCCATATCCGTCGTATTCATCCATAAATTGTGACTCGACAACCGTACCATCACTTAGTGTTTCAACTTTTAATACATAGCCTGCCTCACAATCCATCATATCCAAATCCATATGAACAGGTTTTGTGCAAATCTTAGTTAAATAAAAAGGCAGCGAGTCTGATGTATCTACTTTTGATTTATCAATGTCAGCTTGAGTGGCTAACTGGTTGGGCGTATTGCTATGTGCCTGAAGTGGACTAATATTAGAGACAGCGACAGCAGTACCAATAAAAAATAAGCGCCAAAACCCTCGAATACTAAGTACATTATCCATCAAGACTTTCGGTAATAATCTTTTAGCGGACATCCGATGAGGCATTTTTAGCATCCTGTAAGCTGTTATACACAATCGGCTGTAACACGTTATTATTAATGTCTAACACACCATACTTGCCAGACTTATTGACGATAAACACGCCGTTATAATCAATGATATCGTCATAAACAAACGGAATCAGAACCGTATCGCCATGAAATACGCCATACTTTTTATCGCTACTGGCAATATACGCTTTGGGAGTAACCGCTTCATAATAGTCATGACTTATTGGGTTACCGACAGAATGTATATTATGATTGCCACCACTTATAAGATAGGTCTCCTTTGGAAACGGATAACTTGTATCTAAGACAGCCTCTGCCTCGAACTCTAAGCTCTCTTCATTCCATGTGGTTATATCTTCAGTTACCCATATATCATCGATGTCAACACTTTGTGCAGGTTGTAAAGTGTCAAAATAACGGCGTACGACCAATGCCTGATCTAACTGATCGACATATACCACACCCAATTTTCCCTCACGCTCAGCCATAAACACCTGATTAGGTTTGACTATAATTCTATCGTAATTAGCATCTAATACTATCCTAGCCCAATTATTAATGATGCCAACCTTGCCATTTTTTGAAAACTGATACAAGTCGCCACGTAAATCTTTTATAGGCTCATCTGAGGTAAGCAGCACTTCTCCTTTCAGCGTTATTAGATTTTCCCTAATCGTATCTTTTTCCTGAGGTCGCCAATAGACAGAGTCCACCTTACCTTGATTGGCTTCAATATGGTTTAGAATAAAAGGCGTAAAGGTTTGAAAGTTGAAATAAATAATCGACTGCATAGGTGCTAGGGGAACACTCCATTGGCCATTAGGCTGAATCAATCCTAGTTTATTATCGATACGTACTTTTAGCGCATTAGTCTTATCAATATCAAATACAGATTCACATATGTCGTTCATGACACTCATTTCATCATAAATAAGGGGGATAACCATTTCCCCTTGCTGATTAATCACGCCAGACTTATCGCTGTTATCAACTTGAAAATAACCTTGCTGACTTTCAGTATCATAATGAATGGCAGTAATGTGAACCGCTGGATTTTTCTTATCAGCACCAAGATTTATGCCCGTATCCAATTTGGCAGGGTAAATAACGTGTCCGTCATGCGTCATCAAAGTATCGCTTTGTTGCCCTTGGTGTTCTGTGGTTAAAATCGCCAGTTCATCGTCCACCAAATCAATACTTTGATATTTAAAGTCATAAATGAGCTTGCCGGTCGGATCGATTAGTCCATAGTTGGCATCGCCTCTATTGCTGCCTTTGCTATCAACACCTTTTCTATCGTCGTCTTGCGGCCTATCACCCTTTGCTTACTTTGCAATAATGTAGCCGTTGGTATAGACCTCTATATCATATAATCTTTGATATAGCGGCGTTTCTTGAGCATCTTTAACGATGAAGGAATCGCCCTTTTTTTCTAAATAAATATCTTTTAAAGCCTCATTCATATCAAACACAGTACCAGCTGGTACTATAAACTTGTTTTTATTATCACTATAATTTACGCCAAACTCTCGATAATAACAGCTATTGATTTCGGCATAGGTCATGGTGGCAAAACCCATTAATACAGCAGAGACAATCAATGATTTAATAGCCACAAAAACGCTATTTAATTGACAGTTGTTATCATTTTTAATGCTATTGCTTTCGTTGACGTTTCCGCTAATAGTGAAAGTCATAATGAGGGTAAACACCTGATTGTTAGATATAAATTTGAAGTTTTAGCTTGAATATAGCTGTTTTGTTTACAATCAAAAAGCGCTTAGTTACTTTTCCAGCAACCACTCAACAGCCTGACTGATAACTCGTTCATCGGTTAATAACGCCAAATGACTTACCTCATAAAACACCGCTTTATGCGCATCTGGTATATCTAGAGTGTGCTCGTTAGTATGCTCTCCCAAAGCAGATGCAATATTAACCAGACCATCGCCCAACAACTGACTCATGTCTGACTCATCCTCCGCCTGACTTAAGCTACCTGCTAAAAAATAACTGCTAATATGCTCAGGCAATGCTGTGAAGTGACGCGCCTCATCAGGCAATACGCTGCGTGTCTGTAGCGACTGCCAGTCCTCATCTCGAATACTACCATGACGCAAATCGATAATCCCCGCACTGCGTATATCACCAAGTTTGGCTAATGCACCCGCAAAAGGCAGTTTGGCGATACTTTGTTGCACAAAATCACCGATACGCTCTAGCACCGCCCCATGATGCGGCGTACCTAAAGTAATTAGCTTATCTACCTTCTTTACCCAGTTGTATTGAGCTTGAGTACCATAATAAAGCGCACTACGTGAGACCAGCCCGCCCATACTATGCCCAACTAAATCAATTTGTGTGATATCAGGGTATTGGGTAGTTAATCCATGTAAGAGCTCAGCAAACTGATGACCATTGGTAGAGATACGCTGTCCGGTATTGTAGTTTAAGTACAACAGGGTCACATCCGGCAACTCTTTTAAAATCCTATGTCCTAGCGATTGCTCGCTATCCGGTTGCCAGTTTAGATAGCCCATGCATAAACCATGTAGCAGGATAATGACTCTACCACAGAGCGGCTTGTGGCCTTGGTTAGATGAGGCGTTATCAGTAGGATTTGTTTTGACGTCAGGCGTTAGAGAGAGATAAATAGGCTGAATTTGATGCTGATTATTTAGGCCATACAGCGTCATAGGCAAAGCAATAGGGTTGTTGTGACTAACCAGATGATCGCCCATGACGCCATTGATGACATTTACCACCATGTTCAGCGTCTTAGGTAGCGGCTGAGACGGTGCATGGCGTGCGAGCCGATTATATTGAGTGATACCCATTGCAAGACTATGTCCCACAAGCGAGGTTACCCCTTTGACCACCCCATAAACACGTCCGCTAATGCCTTTATTCCAAAATCTACCGTATCTATGGTTAAGTAGCCCTAAGGGGCGCAGCACTATCTCACGATGTATCGCTTCAACGATGCCCGTGGTTTCAATCACACCGATGACCGCTAGCTGACTAACCCCAGCTAAAAAGTCACTCATCGAGAGCTGACTATTAGCAGTATTAGTATGTGTTTTAATAGTAGCGACCGATACTTCATTGATATTGGCATCAACATGCTCACTTGGTTTCTGAGCGTCTATATCAGAGTCCATGATTTCTTAACATCCTTATTGTGTGGTTAGCCATGAAAGACCCGTCTAACCTTAATACTACCCTGATTTAAAAGTGGCTGCTAAAAATATTTTACGTAGGCCAATTGCACATCATCACGACCGTCAACACGATTTTGCAACTCATAACTACCTTTTAGTCTGATGGCTTGGTTTTGCCCCAAATCATATTGCGCGCCTAGACTGAGTATTGGCTGCCAGTAATGGCCTTTGCCTTGGTCTGAATCCATATCACCGTGGAACCAATAAGGCGCTTCAATCTCGCCCACTAGACGAGCGTTACGAGAGAACTGATAGCGGCAACCGACATTGACGCCAGCTCCAACACGGTAGCCTTTACCAAGTCCTTTACCGATCTGCGCTGCACCTGTACCAAAGGCATAACACAGATGCGGTGGCAATTCACCGGAGCCGGCGGTTGGTGTACCAAAAGCTGCCGAGATACCTTTTTCATAAGTGACGCTACCGACAAGATGGCTGCTGTCATTATTATAGCGGCTCATGCCCGCGTTCGATCCATCCTTTACCTGTTTGGCTTGAACGTTTACGCCCCAGCTTGATAATAATGAATCGCCTTTTTTGGCGGTATTAATGGGGTTAAATGCACGTCCTCGAAATACAGTTAATTGTTGCAGTTCTACGTTTTTATGATCGCCTTTATTCTTGTCATCATCACCGTAAGCTCGTAGTTCAACCGAACCAGCTTCTAGATGGAAGTTCTGCGGATAGCCACTAGGTCTGTCCAAAAAGCCATTAAAACCACCACGATACGCCAAACTCAGATAGCCGGTATCGTCCTGCCTACCAGCGCCCACCATCACTCGCTGCAAAGAATGGGCGTTAAGCGGGTTGTTGTCTGCAGCTGTTAAATGCGTTGGCACAAACTTGTGGTCTGGACTGATACTACTATCTGGTAACTCTATCAGCTGAGGGTCATTGAGCTTAGCCTGAGCTAAGGTTTTATCTGCCGGTATATAGTTTTGCTGATTAATCAGCCCCTCTTTTTGCAATAAACGGATGACATCAGAGGGCACCACGGCTACTTTGAATTCATCCAATAAATGACCCTCAGGGCGCACGATATCTATATAGCGCAGAATCTCGGAGGCACAGTTATCCATGGTAAAGTAATAAGGCAGCTCTAAATCTTTGCTCTCATAGACATGACGCATGATTTGCTGTACCTCTTCAGTGCTTAAATCAAGCGCATAGGTCCATACATCGCGGCTGTCTCTTTGCAGATAATCGGCCAACTTAACAGGATACGGCTCGATAGTAATGTCATTTGGATAACCACCTGTTGCAGATTTTAGAGCATATATCGGCGCTGAGTCGTCAGGATTACCTGCGACTGAGTCATTTAAAGCATGCGCCTTATCAATCGCTTTTGGGTTCGCCAAACTTGCTGTTGAATCAATGAGCATCAGCGTATGACCAAAGGCTGAAACCGCTCGGTTGGGGTATTCTTCAGCAAATACTACTGACAAACGCTGCGGATCAAGCTTTTGTAACCAAACATCAAAATCTGGACAATTAGGCTGAATCTCCTCCATCCCCAGCTGTGTCTTTAACCAATGTGTACGCGCAGGAAAACGACAAGCAACGCTGTCATCGCCATCAATACCTTGAGTGACTGTTGCTTTGATAAAGGCATCTAGCTCTGCTTGCGGATCGGTTCTGCCTTTTTCGCTGACAAAAAAATCTTTATTATCTACGCTGCTACGATAGTGTTTGTGGTCATCACTGCCACTGTTTTCATAAAAATGTAGGCGTAGCCAAGTAGGATGCTGCGCTAAATTCTTTTGCCGCGCCCTTTCGATTAAGCTATTCACTTGGGCATCTTGCTCGGTATTGCTTACTGCAGTAGAAGAAGACTGCGCTGACCGCTCTGGAAATACTTGAGAGTTGGTCTGTGCTGCATGCGTGGAGAGCGCCACACTGCTGATAGCAGCTACTAATGCAATTTGACCCATGCCTTTTTTGAAGCGCTTATGAGCTGTACTTTGATTTGAGATAGAATGAGAGGCAAACATAGTCAACCTTATTTATAATTGAGTGACGATTAATGTATAGACAGTCAAATACTGATGTATATTAATATTACTTCAATTGCTAAGTCGCTTTGATGATTAAGTTATCTTCATTGCTAAATACATTGAATGACTAAAACAGATAGTCGCTTTTTAGCCTGCTGTGATACGGCTACTATTTTCTTATGTTTATGAGACTAGAGAGCTTAAGCTTACGATGATACCATGTTGGCTATTTAAAGCCATGCTCCCCGCTCACCTTGATACTTTTGATGTGATACCTTTATGAAAAAACCTATTTTCTCTTCAAAATCAGCATCACCCACCTCTTTCACGATTACAGATGGCCGCTTGATGCAAGCCGATTGGTTACCCTCGCCCAACTTCAATCAGCGTCCTGTAGATAGTGAGATTAACGCGATTGTCATTCATAACATTAGTCTACCGCCCAATGAATTTGAGCAAACCGATGCCAATGGGCTGCACTATGTTAAAGCGCTATTTACCAACACTCTAGACTGGAATGAGCACCCTTATTTTAAGAGTATTGAGGGTATGGAAGTATCAGCACACCTCTTTATTGAGCGCAGTGGACAAGCAACTCAGCTAGTCAACTTTGAAGACAGAGCGTGGCATGCCGGCCGTTCAAGCTATCTAGGCAAACCAGAGTGCAACGACTATAGTATTGGTATCGAGCTTGAAGGCTCAGATTTCCAGGGCTTTACTAACAAACAATACAATACACTAGCCGCCGCCGTTGCCGCTTTGCATAAAGCATATCCCAAAACACGCCGTCATCTGACTGGTCATAGCGATATTGCGCCGGGCCGTAAAACCGACCCAGGTGAGTATTTTGATTGGGCTAAATTACGTCAAAAAGTTCATGACTTATTGGGCTAACTATTATTGACGATACTCAAAGCAAATACTGTGTTTGGTAGCGTGTGTGAAATCACACTGCCTTCTCAAACTCTACTTCATAATATTTTCATCTGAGGTCGTCAAGAACGCATTGAGATAATGCTATAATCTGCACAATTTTTGAACCCATTAAAAACCATAGGCGTTAACATTACATGGCAAAAAGCAAACTGTTTCGCTCGACGATGATTGTCAGCTCCATGACAATGCTCTCTCGAATCCTAGGCCTAGTACGTGATATTGTGCTGATGGGTGTGTTTGGTGCAGGCGGACTAATGGACGCCTTTTTGGTAGCGTTTAAGATTCCCAACTTTTTGCGCCGCTTATTTGCAGAAGGTGCCTTCAGCCAAGCCTTTGTTCCCGTATTATCTGAATATAAAGAGCGCTTTACGCTACAAGAGGTGCAGATTTTAATCAGTCGCACCTCAGGCGCTCTACTGTCTATCTTATCGGTGCTCACCGTCGTAGTTATGATTGCATCGCCTTGGGTCATTACCTTATTTGCCCCAGGCTTTGCTGATGAGCCAGAGAAATTTAATACGGCCGCTGACTTGCTGCGTCTGACCTTCCCGTATCTATTATTTATCTCGATGACCGCATTTGCCGGTAGTATTTTGCAAAGCTATGGCCGCTTTGCCGCGCCTGCCATTGCACCAGTGCTGCTTAACTTATGTATGATTGCCGGTGCATTAATTTTTGCGCCGATGTTTGATAAGCCAATTATGGCGCTTGGTTATGCTGTTGCTATCGCCGGTCTATTGCAGTTTTTTATTCAGCTACCACAGCTTTATCAACAAAAGCTATTAGTCGGGCCAAAGATTGACTTTCAGCATGAAGGTGTGCGCCGTATCTTAAAGTTGATGCTACCGGCCATCTTTGGTGTGTCCGTTACTCAAATTAACTTACTGCTCAATACCATTCTTGCATCACTGATGATGACCGGCTCTGTATCTTGGCTGTATGCTGCAGAGCGATTGACTGAGCTGCCATTAGGTCTCATTGGTGTCGCGATTGGTACGGTTATTCTACCCAGCCTGTCTGCCAGTGAAGCCAAAAAAGACGATGTCACTTTTCGTAAGACACTCGACTGGGCGGCACGCCTGATTATCGTGGTCGGTATCCCTGCAGCCTGTGCGCTATTTGTGCTAGCAGATGTACTCATGCAGACTCTGTTTATGCGCGGCGAATTTGCATTAAATGATGCCAATATGAGCGGCTTTGCACTTCGTAGTATGGCAGGCGGCATTTTAGGCTTTATGCTTATTAAGATTTTTGCTCCGGCCTTCTTTGCCCGTCAAGATACCAAAACACCGGTCCAAATCGGTATTGTGACCGTCATTGCCAACATGGTCTTTAGCTTACTATTTGTGGGTATTTTCTATTACTTCAAGTTGCCACTACACGGCGGTCTAGCACTTGCTACCACAGCTGCATCCTTTGTGAACGCAGGTCTGTTGTACTATCTGCTACATAAGCGTAATTTGTTCAAATTCGGCCCGCAGTGGAAAAAGCTGATGGCGCAATTTGTGTTCGCCAGTGCGGTGATGGTTGCTACGCTTTATACGGTGTTACCTTACTTCCCAACTCATTCATCGCAGCTTCATCGAGTCATAGCTCTGCTATTAATATGTGCATTAGGCGCTGTCGTTTATGGCGTTTGTCTATTGCTATCTGGCTTCCGTCCACGTCAGTTAAAACATGGTTAGTTAAATATATTACCCGCAAAAAATACCAGCTATTAGAGCTGGTATTTTTTTGGCCTAAATATTTGTTTATTCTGAGCCATCTATTTTGATAATGAATTGGTACAAAAAAAACCACCGCAAGCGGTGGTTTTTTATGCTGAAGACTAACAACAGAATAATTTAAAATTACTCAGCGTCAGTAGTCTTAGCCTTGCTACGGCCACCAAACGCGCCAAAGCGTTTGTTGAAGCTTGCAACACGACCTTCGTTAGAGGTTTTACGTTGCTCGCCAGTGTAGAAAGGATGTGAAGCGCTAGAAATATCTAGTGGATAGTAAGGATATTCTTTGCCTTCATATTCGCGAGTGGCTTTGGTTTTAGCAGTTGAACGAATTAAGAAGAAAGCGTCCGCGTTAGTGTCGTGGAACAATACTTCTTGGTATTCTGGGTGGATATCTTTACGCATAATTAATTCTCTCTATGTCCGATATACAGCGTTGCTGTACGTAACTGAGGCACTAGCGCAATGAGTGGTTAGCCACCGTGTCACTGGCTTATTCCAGCACAAGATACCAACCATTTGCAATTCTAGCCTTCCTCAGCGGGAAGTTAAGGCGGTGATTCTACCGATTTATCGTCGTTGTTGCAAGTCTTAATCACATAACACAACCTATCATCACCGCCTCTATTATAAATAAAAATGACTTTCCAAGCATCTTGAAAAGTCATTTTATCAATTAGACGATTGTGTTTAATAAGCCCAACTCTAAAGAGCCAAACTTAAAATAACCTCAAAATCTATTTGTCAGACGCTTTATCGTCTTTATTACTGTCATCTTGGCTGTCTTTTTTAGACTCGTCTGATTTAGTGTCTTCAGACTTGTCTTCCTTGCTCGCCTCAGACTTATCCTTTTCATTATCATCCGCTTTTTTGTCTGCGTCCGATTTGTCTTCGATACCCTCTTTAGCAGGGATAGGCTCAGGACCAAAGGTTGCTTTTGCTACACCGATTACTTGGTCAATTAAGTGACTGTTGTAATGCGCGGCAACGGCTACTGACGTTAGCGGTAAGAATTTTAATAACCAGCTTAAATCAATACCGTCTAAATCAAAATTAAACTGCTTAGCGATATTGTCGACTTGCTCAGCGTAGAACTGTACGCTGCTACCGCCAACGCCCATATTCTTAAGCTCATCACGTAGGCCAGAATTATTGGCACTACCTAATAAACCTTTGGCCATACCCAGACCTGCTAGGATCGTTTGCTTCTCTTGCATCTTGCTTAGATCAGCATGAGATAGCACAGCATACGCCATTTTAACGCCCTGCTTACCAGTTAACGGCTTGTCGTACACGGTCGCTAACTGATAAACGGTACGTAGCGATACCAGCAATAACCATAGCGTATCAGCGAACATACCTGGCAAGCCTGCTAAACCTGACACACCGCCGCCAATGGTAGCAAGCGCACGGTTTTGGTTAGCGATATCACGGGCTAGTGCATTGCGCTCTTGATCGCTTAAACCTTGAATGCCCTCAAAACGCTGCTCGCTTGGTAAATCAATTTGACTCCACGTTGCCGCTAATTTACCTACTTGAGTAAAGGCACTGTCTGTCGCTTTGTTAAACACACTATTTGGCACCACTTTTTTGGCGTATTTACTATAAGTGGCAAAGCGCTTACCGATTAGCTGCTGCGATGCTTTTAGGGTTTGTTGGCTAAATAAATTGTCTACTGATTTGGTTTCGTAGTTTGATAAATCTACTGCTTTAAATTGACTAGCTTTACCGGACTTGGCACTTAAACCATCTAAAAATGAGCCTAAACGCTCTAAATTATTACGCGCCAAATGACCGGCGGCATCTAATCCTTTAGCAATACCCTGAGCGTTATTTGATTTTTTTGATTTGTTACTCATTCTATAATTCTCCTAAATTTAATGTCAGTTAAATAAATATCGTTTAAATAAAAATAAGTCACACAAGATTTAATGTCTCAGCAGAGTTATAACATCCTACTAAACAAACCATCCTGTCCAAAATAAGCGAGTAATATTGGTTATTAAGTCAATTTTATGTAACTTGGGCACAAGTATCAGTTTAAACAGTGTTATCAGCCTTTGGTGCAATGTAAAATATTGCGTTAATTATAGGTTATTTAGCAGCCGCTTCATCTTTTTTAAGCTATTGAGTGTTTATGACTTTTCATATCTTCTCGTTTAACCACCTGCCTGCGCACAAGCTTGTTCCATATTTGGTTAGGCTTGGGTCTTTATATCAAACACAAAGCGAGCATAATTCGTTATCTCAAACTAAAGCGAATACCGTTTTGCCGTGGCATATTTGCTGGTTGAACAATGACAGCCTGCCCGTGATTGGGTTGTTACCTAAAGTCGCTTGGACAGTGAGTCCTACTGAGCCTGTTGATGAGGATAATGGCGTTAGTGACTCTGTTTATATTGAAATACTCAAGACCGCGCGTCAGGCTTTGCCAAATAACTCGGATAACTGCTCCAACTTAACTTGTACTTACGATAATCAGACATATAAGTGCAGCTATGCCGAGTGGATTAGCGAGCTTATTGATTATTCAAATGCGCAGCAACCACAAAACAGTGTGACAAATACCAATAGCTATCAAAACGGGCTAATGGGATTTATTGGCTATGATTTAAGTGCCAAAGCGCTTAGCACGACTAACGCTATTGCCGTAGCTAATCAGCACAGTGCATTCATGGGTCATTACGATATCTATCTCACCTATGAAGCAAATCAAGGCTGGCTATTACATACTCAGCAAGACACCAGTGACAAGGCCATCAATACTGTTAAAGCATTTCTGCAGTTTGTAGAACAGCAGTTATCTAAGCCTGATAGCACTAGGCAAGATAATCAAAAGCAGTTATTACCACCTCCTCCACCATTAGTTCTAGAAGCCAATTGGCATATTGACGACTATACGGCTGCCTTTGAAAAAACCCAGTACTTTTTATACCAAGGCGACAGCTATCAGATTAACCTCACCCAAAAGTGGCAAGGACAACTGCCTAGCGCTTTCAACAATACAGTGAATTTGGTTGATTACTTACCGTCGTTACATCAGCAAACACAGGCACCCTTTGCCGGTTACTTAGGTATTAACACCAAATCCAAAGAGTTTAAAATAGAAGATATCAACAGCTCGTCTTTAGCCTTTGAGCTACTCAGCTGCTCACCTGAATTATTTGTGGTATTTACCAGTAACGATCAAGGCGAACAGCAAATATTAACCAAACCCATTAAAGGTACCATGCCACGCGGCACCACTCCTGAAAAAGATGAAGCGCTTAAGCAGCAATTAATCAATAGCGACAAAGACCGTGCTGAAAATGTAATGATTGTTGATTTACTGCGCAATGATTTAGGCCGATATGCCAAGACAGGCAGCGTACAGGTGCCGCATTTATTCGCCATTGAAAGCTTTAGCAATGTGCATCATATGGTCAGCTCCATCACTGCCACCATTAAAGACAATATCCACCCGTTGACCGTACTTTTTGATAGCTTGCCTGCCGGCTCCATTACGGGCACGCCCAAAAAACGCGCCGTCGAGATTATTAGCGAGCTTGAATCAGGCCCTCGCGGTGCTTACTGTGGCACATTGGGTTATATGAATTTTGATGGCTACGGTCAATGGAATGTCTTGATTCGATCATTACAAGCTAATAGACAAGGTCATGTCGAATTGTGGGCAGGCGGCGGTATTACTGTTAGTTCAGAATACGCAGCAGAATACCAAGAGTGCAAAGACAAAGTGGGCAATTTACTGTCTATACTAAGTCAGCCAAACCCATAAAAAAAGACAGCCGACTGAGGGCTGTCCTTTTTTATGACTCATTATTAGCAAGCGTTTTTTCGCTTAAACTTAATGACACCCAATTAAAAAGCCAGTAGTTTTAATGCATCAACAAGACGCTGATTCTGCTCTGCTGTACCAACTGTAATACGCAGATAGTCATTTACTCTTGGCTGACTAAAGTGACGCACGATGATGCCTTCATCACGTAAGCTTTGAGCAATTTCTGCAGCGTCACCACTTTTAGGGCGAGCCAGCACGAAGTTGGCCTGTGACGGCAGTACCTCAAAGTCCAGCTCGGTTAACGAAGCAGTTAGCGCATCACGCAGCTTAATTACCTTGTCACAAGTCTCTTTAAAGTATGCGGCATCCTGCACACTGGCAAGCGCACCTGCTTGCGCTAAACGATCGAGCGGGTAGCTATTAAAGCTATTCTTCATACGTGTTAGTGCTTCAATCAATGATGAATCACCAAAAGCCATACCAACACGCAGGCCTGCAAGCGAACGCGATTTTGAGAACGTTTGAGTGACTAAAACGTTATCAAACTCATTAATTAAGCTAATCGCCGATACCTCGCCCTCATCGCTATGCGCAAAGTCAATATAAGCTTCATCAATGACCACAACCGCATTAGGATGCTCGGTTGCCAGTTTACGAATGGATTCTAATGACAATAGCAGCCCTGTTGGCGCATTTGGGTTAGCAATCAAAATACCTGAGCAAGGCTGACGATAATCATCAGGCTCAATCGAGAAATCATCACGTAGGGCAATCTTTACTAAATCAACATCGAATGTCTCAGCGTAAACTGGATAGAAGCTATAGCTGATATCTGGCGCTAATAACGGACGCTCTTTGGTAAAGAAACAAGCAAATACCAACGCCAATACTTCATCTGAGCCATTACCAACAAAAACTTGATCGATATCAAGATGGTGATTATCCGCCAGTGCTTGTCTTAACTTATCAGACTCAGGCTCTGGATACAGACGTAGCTCATCAGCCTGATTGACCAAAGCCCGACTGATTGCTTCAGCAACCTTAGGCGATGGCGCAAACGGATTCTCATTGGTATTTAACTTACATAAATTGTCATGCACTGGCTGTTCGCCCGGTACATAAGGCATTAAATTACGGGCCTTATTCGACCATAATCGAGTATCTGGTTTTTGTTCCATAGTTTTTATCATCTTTTCATCAGTGTCTGAGTATTGCTGCGGGTGGTAGAGGTAGCGATAAGCTTACTTCTCTCTTAACCCCGCTCGAACTGTCCTTTATATGCGCTAATTTGACCTGCCTTATCATTATCAATTATTTGGCAAGCCGTTTATCAGGTTGCCCAGCTTATCCCTTATATTAGCATGACGTCCATGAGCAACCTGCTATATTACATAAGAATTATGAATAATATATAAATTAAACGACAGCTGATGTCGTAGTAATTTGAAACGGCCAACAGTGCAGTGGGTTAATATCTTATGCTAACCTTCGCTGCGATAACGGGCTGAGCGCGCGTGTGCTTCTAGATTTTCTTGCATCGCCAAAGTATCGGCGACTTTTGCTAACGGTTTTGCGCCCTCTGATGAGCAATATATTAAAGAGGATTTCTTCTGGAAATCATATACCCCTAAAGGCGAAGAGAAGCGCGCAGTGCCAGATGTTGGCAGTACATGGTTTGGACCCGCACAATAATCGCCAATGGCCTCTGGCGTGTGACGGCCCATAAAGATAGCGCCAGCATGACGAATATCATCAATCAGCGCATCTGGATTATCGACGGACAGCTCTAAATGCTCAGGTGCAATACGGTTAATCACCTCAAGCCCCTCATTTCGGTCCTTAACCAATATCAGTGCACCACGATTCTCAAGCGCTTCACGAGCGATATCTGCTTTTGGTAATTGCTCAAGCGCAGTCTCAATGGCTTTGGCCACCTCATCTAATTGCTTACGGCTGGTCGTTACAAAAATGGCCTGAGCGACCGTATCATGCTCCGCTTGCGATAATAAATCCATTGCCAACCAATCTGCATTATCCGCCGCCTCACCTTCGGCATAAACCAACACTTCAGAGGGGCCAGCAATCATATCAATACCGACCTGACCGAACACTGCACGCTTAGCAGCAGCAACGTATTTGTTACCTGGCCCAGTGACCTTATCTACTTGAGGAATAGTATCTGTGCCATACGCCAGAGCAGCCACAGCTTGCGCACCACCGATGGTAAATACCTTATCCACACCTGACAAATACGCCGCAGCTAGCACTAACGAATTCAGCTCGCCTTTCGGTGCAGGTACTACCATAATCACTTCTTGCACGCCGGCCACTTTGGCAGGAATAGCATTCATCAATACAGAAGATGGATAAGAGGCCAAGCCGCCCGGCACATAGATACCAACACGATCGAGCGGCGTTACTTTTTGACCCAAACGATTGCCTAGCTCATCGGTATATTCCCACGTTTCTTGTACTTGGCGCTGATGGAAGCTTTTTACCCGCTTCGCTGCGGTATCTAGCGCCTCTTTAATAGGTGTATCGAGTGCTTCATATGCCTCTTTTAACTCTGCTGACGTTAGCATCAAATCTTGCATACTGGTCGCCGGATGTGAGTCAAACTTCTGGGTCAACTCGAGTACTGCTTTATCCCCTGTTTGGCGTACCTGATGAATAATATCATCCACTGTGTGTAGCAATGCACTGTCATTGACGGTTTCAAAAGCCAATAAGTCATTTAACTGAGTATCAAAGCTGGTATCACTACTGTTCAGAATACGCATAAACCATCCTCTAAATATTTATCATAATAAAAATCAGTTTAGCACAAGATTATTATAGTCGCCTAAATGCATCGGTCATTAAAAACACTACTCGGTCTAATTCTCATCCATTTAAAAATAGCGGCTCAACGCTTACCTAGCTAACACAAGCCGATTAAAACAAAGGCATCCATATTAATCTCCTACCTTCATGATACTGAAACACACTTCTAGTATGGTTTAGTGATTAAAATAATGCACCTTGTCTATCCTGTTATCTGCAGCATGATAAGGTCTATTTTACGTCTTCAAATTTCATGCCTGCTAATTATTAATACTACTTACTAGAATCCACTTTGGAATGATGACATGACTTTAGCACCAAAATTCTCTAAAAAACGATTATCGACCTGCTTAATGAGCTTTACCTTATTTAGCGTAACCGGTTGCCAAAGTATCGATTATGATAATAACAACAATCATTCCAACACGGCTGCAAACAATCAGCTTAATACAATTATCGGCAACTTCAAGCAAGGGACTAGCCTACCCTTTACCGTATTAGATGACAGCGTGGACAATGGCTTAAAATCTGGCCAAAAAATGCTAATTCGTAACGGAGGTTATGGCTCTGATGCCGCCGCTCATCCAACAAACACAAGACAATTCTATGCTCTCACCGATCGTGGGCCGAATGCCAAATTTAACGGATCTATCGGTAACGGTAAGAAGTTCCCAACCCCTGACTATACGCCGCGCATTGGCCTGTTTGAGTTACAAGATGATGGTAGCATCGCTAAGGTAAAAGAGATTCTGCTGAAAGACACTCAAGGCTATAACATCTCAGGACTGCCCAATTCAGCGAATTTAGGTGGCACCGGTGAGACCGCCTATGACAAATACGGTAAGCCAATTTTGGTTAACCCTAACAAACCTTATGACAAAACCACCAACCCGATTAAAACGGATAACTTCGGTCTAGATGGTGAAGGCTTGGTCGCATTAAAAGACGGCAGCTTTTGGGTAAGTGACGAATATGGTCCGCATATGGTTCATTTTGATAAAACCGGTCGTGAAATCAATCGTATTAATGCCTTTACTAGCGATAATCGAAACAACCTAGTGATTAACGGTAAAGCCATTACCCTACCTGCTGAGTTTGCCAATCGTCGCCCCAATCGTGGTATGGAGGGGTTAGCAATTACCCCAGATGAGACAACGCTGGTTGGTATCATGCAATCGACACTGGATAATCCAACCAAGGCCGTGCGTAAACAGAATATAACCCGTATCGTTACCGTCAATCTTGTAACCGGTGAGATTGCACAATACTTATATCAACAAGAAAAAACGCAAAACTCAAACTCTGGTATTGTGGCGCTAGATAACAGTCACTTTTTGGTGATTGAACGTGATGGCGGATTTGAGGGTAAAAAGCCGGGCGCACAAAAGCATATCTATAAAATATCGCTAGACAATGCCACCAATATCGAAGCGATAGCGCCAACCGCAGATATGGACCAAGATGACAAGCTTGGGCTAACCATTAATGGTAAAACGCTTGAGCAAGTGGTGACAGATAGCAAAGGTAGCTGGAACACGTTAACGACTCACGGTATCAAACCAGTGAGTAAAGTGTTGGTGTTAGATGCGGTTAAACAGTTCCACTATCCACATGACAAATTGGAAGGCATGTGGCTAATGGGTGATGGCCGCTTAGGACTGATTAACGATGATGATTTTGCGACTTGGTCAACCGATGGCGTTCTTGAGCAGAAGTATCTAGACAATGCGATGACAGATGAAGATAGCAACCGTTTGTATATCGCTACAGGACTGGATTATTAATAGTGTCAGCGATACTTTGAACAATTCTAACGTCAGTATTCTGTGACCTTTATTGCCACTTAATCTGCCAAAAACAAAAAAACTGCTCATTTGAGCAGTTTTTTGTGATGTTAATTTAGCAAGCTATATCAGCATCTTAACCAACGCTTTTTTTGAAGCTCTCTAAAATAGGCTCAAGCAGGCTAAATTTACGCTTATAACTGACTTGGTTCACAATCAGGCGTGATGACACATCACAAATATGCTCGCGTGGCTCAAGACCATTAGCACGCAGTGTATTACCGGTATCCACCACATCCACAATCAAGTCGCCAAGACCAACCAAAGGCGCTAACTCCATTGAGCCATATAGTTTAATCAAGTCCACTTGCTGACCTTGACTGGCAAAATAAGCACGAGCCACGTTGACGTATTTGGTTGCAATACGTAGACGACGGTTTGGCAGCTCTGCGCCTTTGATACCAGCGGTCATCAGCTTACACTGAGCAATTTTCAAATCCAGCAGCTCATACACGTGTTTCGCACCATACTCTAATAAAACATCTTTACCGGCCACACCGAAGTCCGCCGCGCCGTGCTCTACATAAGTTGGCACGTCACTAGCACGCAAGATAAGCACGCGTACATCTTCATGCGATGTTGGAAAAATCAGTTTACGCGATTTATCTGGATCTTCTAATAGCTCAATACCGGCATCTTTTAGTAGCGGTAAGGTTTCTTTTAGAATACGGCCTTTTGATAGCGCCAGGGTTAGCCCTTTATAATTGCTGTCTGCTTGATTAAGTAGTTCATTTTGTTCAGTCATAGTGTGCCGTGTCTTAATATTGAGAGTGATTTAAATATAAGTGCGATTGGCTCAGCAATTAGTCATCACTGTCATGACCATCTGTCACTGGGTTAATGCGTTCAATATTAACGCCAAGACCGCGCAGCTTCTCTTCTACATTTTCATAGCCGCGGTCAATGTGATAAATACGATCAATCACACTTTCGCCTTCGGCTGCGGCGGCTGCCATCACAAGTGACATAGAGGCGCGCAAATCAGTCGCCATCACAGGTGCTGAATTAAAGGATTCAACACCTCGGACCACGGCTGTATGCCCATCAACTTTAATATTAGCGCCCAAACGTTGCAATTCAGGCACATGCATA
Source organism: Psychrobacter sp. CX14 (assembly GCF_057396205.2). Lineage (NCBI taxonomy): Bacteria > Pseudomonadati > Pseudomonadota > Gammaproteobacteria > Moraxellales > Moraxellaceae > Psychrobacter > Psychrobacter sp. CX14. The sequence goes on from NZ_CM183187.1 coordinate 2,796,442, forward strand.
TAGCGATTTTCAAAAATATTTTCGCTAATTGTGCTGGTACCATCGGCTAGACAGCAAACAGCCATCAGCTGTGCTTGCATATCGGTTGGGAAACCAGGATGCGGCTGCGTACGGATATCAACAGGCTTAGGACGACCCGTCATTTGCGCACGAATCCAGTCATCGCCCGTGGTGATGATTGCGCCCATCTCCTCAAATTTCTGTAATACAGGAAGCAGTAATTGAGAGTCCGTATTGCGTGTGGTCACGTCGCCTTCGGTCATTAGTGCACCAGCAAGGTATGAGCCTGTCTCGATACGATCCGGTACCACAGCGTATTCACAGCCTTTCAAGCTGTCAACGCCTTCGATAGTCATGGTTGAGGTACCAATACCGTTGATTTTGGCACCCATCGCGACCAACATATTCGCTAAGTCAACAACTTCTGGCTCACGCGCGCAGTTTTCTAATACCGTCGTGCCTTTGGCTAGCGTCGCTGCGATAATGACATTTTCTGTCCCGCCAACGGTCACCATATCAAAGCTGTATTCGCAGCCGATTAAGCGACCGCCTTCTGGTGCTTTGGCAATCACATAGCCATTTTCTACATTGATTTCTGCACCCATTGCTCTAAATGCCTTTAGATGCTGATCCACAGGGCGTGATCCAATCGCGCAGCCGCCTGGTAAGGACACTTCTGCTTCACCAAAGCGTGCTAATAATGGGCCAAGCACCAAAATAGAGGCGCGCATGGTTTTTACCAAATCATATGGCGCAAAGTAGTTCTCAATGGTACTGGTATCACAAGTAACGGTATCGCCTTTTTTCTCGATAGTAATACCCATGCCAGCAATCAGCTTAATCAGGGTACGCACGTCTTGCAATGAAGGGACATTGGTCAATGTTGTGGGCGTTTCTGCCAAAATCATGGCCGCTAATAGAGGAAGCGCCGCGTTTTTTGCGCCTGAAATAGTAACTTCGCCTGCAATGCGGCTACGGCCGGTAATTAAAAACTGATCCATTGAATACTGTCCTAAACTGGAATGACGATAAAATTATATAACGAGGATAAAGAAGGCGTTAGACCTAATGACCTTCTAAGGCTGAGCTAAAACCAAACAAAAAAAGCCGTTTAAGTGGTCTTATTGACCGGCTTGTTTGGCTTCCCACTCAGCAGGGGTTAGTGCTTGAATGTTAAGGGCATGAATGTCGCCGCGAGCGATAATATCATTCACCAAAGCATAAACTGCTTGCTGGCGCTGCACGGCACGTTTGCCCTCAAAGCTTGCATCTACTACACGCACATCAAATTTATTGCCCTGATTGGCCGCTTGAATAAAAGCGTCTGGGTAATGCGGTTGTAAAAATGCGATTAAATCATCAGCGTTCATGCTCATGTAAACTACCTATAATTAAAATGGGGTGAAAGTTTAACGAATAAATCTAATAAATAAAGAGGTCCAGCCTAATAGTGGCCACATATTTTTTGATTATAACAAGTGTTTAAGCTATTTGCCTAAAACATATTTGCCTAAAACATATTTGACTAAGCTGCCTTTGGCTTCGCCACTGATAACCCAACTACTTTTGGTTAAGTGGCTTTTAACTTAGTCATTTAACTTAGTCCTTGTCATTTAACTTAGTCCTTATTTGCTAACCGACTACCAACCAGGCACTTGGTTTTTATACATTTCGATATAAGGGCTGGCATAAGGCTCGCCCGATCTTGGCCTACTCGGGCCTTGAGTAATCGGTTGCTGGTTGGTGGTAGGCTGAGTATTATTTACACTGCCTTGTGTCTGGGCGTTATTGTTTTGTGGTACAGCTGTATTAGCAGCTTGCTGCGTGGCAGGATAGGCCACCGGCTCAGGCGCAGTAGTATAGAATCTATCGGGCGGCTCAAGCTGCGTCTCTTGAATAACACTGGACTCATCAATTGGCACGCCATTATTATCAATCAGTTCGGTCAATAGCACCAACTCCTTGATACCGACAGTGCTCTCAACGATATTCATTAAATGGCCACGCTGCGTTGGGGTTAGCTTGCCCATCACATAGACGATACCATCATCGCTCACTACTTTAATTTGCGAGCTACTAATGGCGTTATTGGCAATAATCTTGGCATTAATCTTTGACGAGATATAGCCATCATGCACAGTATAACTGGTGCCCTTTTGCGGACCCACTGTCAGCTTATCATAGACTTCTTTCACATCCGGCATAGCAGAGACAATCTGTACCACTTTCTTTTTGGTGTCCTCATCAGGCACCTCACCGGTCAGCAGCACCTGACTATAAAAGCTATCAACGCCAATACGGCTACGTTTATATAAAGTGGGATCCATCGCATTAATATTGGTTTTGGCTGTATTTACGATACTTTGATCTAAGATGCGCTGAGCAATGGTACGGTCCGTCACAGGCACACCATAAGAGCCTGCCGGCGCACTACTCTGTAAGGTCGCACAGCCTGTCAATGCTGCTGTGCTTAATACGCACGCACTGAGTAAGCCATAAACTACACTGCGACTAAACCGCTTATTATCCGCTAACCGAGATTTCACCATGTTCTAATGTCCTTATTGATAGCCTGACTGCTTTATACCGCTTATAAAAGATAGATGATAAGTATAAACACCGGCTCATAATCAGTAGCAAATGCGGCACAATAAATTGACCTATCTAATAAAAGTCATTTTATTGATAAGCACTTACCCTATTCACTGCTATTAACTTACTGTATGTTTCTGCAAATAAATCTTTTAGTGTAACCATAAAAACTTTCGCTAAATGCCCGCTTTAGTAACAAAAGTGTAGCGTTGATTCAACGCGCTTATCTAGTGCCTTATTGCATAGCACCTCATTAACCCACTATTAAACCATCAGCTTAAATGCCAATGCTCTAATCTAAATAAAATGAATTACCAAGCACGGCTGATAAAAGCGCTTTGTATCCATTCGGGCAAACACGCTTGCTCTGCCATATCGCTTGAGGCAAGTTTTGCGGGTGAATTAAATCCCACCACATCAAAACGGCATTCTAAATTGGCATACTGCGGATACTGCTGCAAAAAATAGCGCGCGGTTTTAATCAATTTTCGCTGCTTGCTCGCTGTTACGCTCATAAAGGCATCGCCAAAACCAGATACCTGACGCTTGCGAACTTCAGCGAACACTAACGTATCCCATGCGGCGCCAGGATGCAATAATACCAAATCTATTTCCCCCACTTTCGGCTGCTGCCAATTTTGACTAATAATTTGCAGCCCATTGGATTGCAAAAATTCAGCCGCAAGCTGCTCATAATGCCCTCCGTTCCGCTGCTTGGGCGATTTTAATAATGAGGGATTTGCAGGCATAAAAGCAACTTAAGTGAAGGTGAATAGCAGACCACTCTCAATTATTTATCGATAGGCGGCACAAAAGCAAAGCAGTGATATATTAGCACATCATGGTAAACTGGTAACACCTAACCTATTTTCTCTTTTTGTTCGTGATTAAGGTCTTTTATGACAGCGCAAGATAACACCTCGCATACCACCCAAGCCGCAAGCTCTGTGGCCAAAGCCTACCTTTTTATCGTCGCCACCCCAATTGGGAATATGGGCGACATCACTGCTCGCGCCATTGAAACGCTTAAACAGGTCGATATCATTGCCTGCGAAGACACGCGCACCTCAGGCAAGCTTTTATCCAACTTTGGTATTGATACCCAGACGTGGGCCTATCATGAGCACAATAGCGAAATCCAAACACCTAAAATTATCGAAATGATTCAGCGTGGTCATTCTATTGCCCTTATCAGTGATGCCGGCACGCCGCTTATTAGCGATCCTGGCTATCAATTAGTACAAGCGGCCCATGCAGCCGGCGTAGCGGTTGTGCCTATCGTTGGCGCCAGTGCTGCCATTGCAGCGCTCAGTGTTGCGGGTCTACCCTCTGATAAATTCAGCTTTGTAGGCTTTTTGCCGGCTAAGACTCATGGCCGCGTCAAACAGCTGGAGCACTATGCGGATCGTACCGAGACGCTTATCTTTTATGAAGCGCCGCATCGCATCGTGGTAAGCCTAAAAGATATGGCCGCTGTCTTCGGCGACAACCGCCCTGCCACCTTATGCCGTGAATTGACCAAAACCTTTGAAACGGTGAAAAAATCAACTTTAGGCGAACTAACCGCCTTTGTCGAAGCTGATAATAACCAGCAAAAAGGTGAAATTGTCGTGGTCGTTGGCGGTAATGTGAATAATGTCGCCGACGATGACAGTATTCATGACAAATTACTACTGCGTTTGCTTGAGGACTTATCCGTCAAAAAAGCCGCCGCTTTGGCATCCGATATTACGGGCATTAAGAAAAATGCCTTGTATCAAAGATTGCTTGAGCTGCAAAAATAAGGATATACAGTAGCCGCTAACCGACAAAAGGCACAATAAGCAGGTTTTTAAATGCTTATTGTGCCTTTTCCATTTTATAACAACAAGTAGAACGACTGGTTTATTAAACCAGTCTTACAATAAGTTAAGTTTAATTTAATATCATCATTTGTTATCATTTCTAATAAAACAGCGCAATCGCCTACTACCACTTAATCTAAAATACTTGCATAATACTTTGTAATCAAATGTAATTGCGAGTAGTATGTAAATACTTCTCTTAAAGACATTTATTAAATTATGCCAAATCCAAGCACGAACAAGTGCACAGCTTTTCAAAATATTGGGGCATTATCCAGTACTAGACGATTATTAAATAAAAACACAGGTAACCAAAAACTGCCTTACGCTCTACTGACGATTTGCTTTATTACCTTCCTCGCAAGCTTCGATTTTACGATCTTTATCTTCCTATCAGATACCCTTAATTTGACCTTTTTTGCTAAATCAGGCGACCTATCTTCTGAACAACTTAAATTAGTCAGCTTATTTGCCATTGGCTTTATTGCACGGCCTATTGGTGCGCTGCTCATTGGTCGTTATGGAGATAACAAAGGACGTAAACCTGCCTTACATGTCGGTCTTATTTTATTATTCTTGACCTCAATGGTGGCGGCTTGCCTGCCAACTTACGCAAACATTGGGGTAACAGCCTCTGTGCTCATTATCCTAGTTCGTCTTTTCCAAGGTGCTGCAGTTGCCAATCAACTAAGCCTAAGCTGGGTATATTTGACTGAAAGCTATAGTTATAAAGAGATTGCCGCTTATATCAGTATGGTCTGTGCCAGCTTTGTGTTTGGTGCCGTTGTTTGCGCTCTGTTTATCGCCTGTTTAACCTTTCTCTTTACTGCCGAACAACTCACTGCCTATGCATGGCGTATTCCATTTATATGCAGCGGTGTTATGGGGTTACTTGGCTATCTACTAGTACGTCACCTTAGTGAGACGGATGCCTTTTTGAAACAAACTACCGCCATCATCTCTCCTAAAAAGATGACCTTATCACCAGTCACTGACAGTCTTAATCGTTTTAACGCCATCTTACTAACGTGCTTTTTGGCGCTTATCTATGCCAGTTCAATCATTATGTTTTTATTGTTACTGCCCAAGCTTATTAACAGCCAAGTTAATGTAGATGATTCGTCACTTCGTTTTTTGACCGTTGTTGGTATGAGCTGTATGGCGCTGGGTATGATTTTCTTCGGCAAGCTTGCTGACAAATTAGATGTGGGCCGCGCACTGATGCTCGGCGCAGCGTTGATGTGCTTTCAAACTTTGATGTTTTATTACTATTTATCAAATGGAGATGGTACGTACTTAGTACCTATTTATGCACTAATGGGGTTTTGTAGTGGCTTTATCAGCCTTTGCCCTATGATATTCTTGCAGTTATTTCCAACCCATATTCGCCTGACTGCTATTAGCGTCATCTTTCACTCAACGACTGTATTTACTGGCGTTATTTTACCAATCTCTTTATTATTTATTACAGAAACCGTTAGTTTCGCACCGGCACTTTATCTTGTGTTTATTAGCATCTGTGCCTTCTTTGTCGGTATTTATGTGTATCAGGCACCGCAGGTTCCTGAATATGAGACAGCGATTGCCTAGATAATAAGTCCCTATAGCAGATAATATTTTATACCGGCACTGCATCCCTAGCTTTAAGCCAGCCATAATGCGCCCAAAGTAGTAAGCTTGCGGCGCTGCGATACGGTGACCAGCTCTGGGTTAACTGTTTAAGTTGCTTTGGGGTCGGTCTGCTATCCAGCTGTAGCAAATCCATCGCGCCAACTTTAATCGCTAAATCATCTACTGCCAATACATCGGCGCGGCCTAAACTAAACAGCATATACATCTCTGCCGTCCATTTGCCAATACCCGTCACCGCCGTCAGAGTTTCAATCACCTCAGTATCTGACATCTGCTCAAGTGCTTTAAAATCAATATCATGCTCGACCAAAGATTGAATATAACGAATTTTCTGTCGTGATAACCCCTGAGCCCGTAATTGCTTATCGTTCGCCTGCAAAATGGCTTTAGGCGTCGTCAGATCTGCCGTCTCTAGCTTATTCCAGATACTGCGAGCCGCTGCCACAGATAACTGCTGTCCGACCATTGCCCGCATCAACTGCTCAAATCCCCCTTGATTACGGCGTAAATCAGGCACTCCCACCTGTTGATACACCGCATCAAAACGTGGCTCAATGTCAATCAACGCTTCAATATGACGCTGCAACTGCTGTTCGTCCTTGATTACTCGTATCTGTGACTTGCTGTTTATCTGCTGATTCATCTTATTCGTTTTAGCCTCTAGCAATTTATTGACATCATTTACGACCGCTCATCTACTGTGAATACTTAATACATATAAATTGGTCATTATCTCTTAGCTGCCTACTGCTTTAACAGCACCACACTTGATACTCATAACACCCATCATGACATCAAGCCTATCATACCTTGCCAGCCCACTCGTAAACCAAGCACAGTTAGAATGACCAATACTAGTTGGCGAAAGCGGGCTTGAGATAAATGATGACGTAGCCGAATACCGAACAGTAAGCAGGCTATAGAGACTGTTGTCAGCATGATAATCAGCAGCCACTCACTGGCAGGTAGCGCCATAATAGGCTCACGCAGGACGATGATTTGTGCCACCTTGCCCAGTAAATAACACATGTTGCCGACTTTGGCGATGGTGTTCTTATCATCGGTAGCAGACAGCAGATACATCAGCAAAATAGTCGACATAGCGTTGGTTGAACCACCAATAATACCAGCAGTAAGACCGATAATAATGAGTACTGGCGTGGTGGCCGGTAGAATGATTTTTTTGCCTAACGCATTACTGATGACATAAAAAGCAATCACTGCAGCAAGTAACAATAAGATATAGCTGCTATCAACCCACATAAGCAGCTTAACACCAAATAAGCTGCCCAAAAGACTCATCAGTGCAAGTAGCCAATAGTGCTTAAGATAGTAGGTAAAATTACCCCAGATACTGCGCTCACCGCCAATCAGCCAAGTCATCAGATTCAGCGCAAAGGATGGTAGGATGATAAGAATAATAGCGTGCTGTAGCGGGTACATGCTCGCCAGTGCCGTAGTAGTAACCAAGGTTACGCCAAGACCACTAATACCGTGTAATAGTGAAGCAATCGCAAATATAAGACTTAAAATGACGCGCTCAGTATCAACCATAACTCATGTCCTACTGCCCTCACTGTCAGTTCCGTAAATGAATTCTATACAGGCCCTAATGTAAAAAGGTATATTAAAACCTGCGTTTTAATATACCTTTAGTGAGTGCAATAAGACAATCTTTGTTTTAATATATCTTTGAATACGCTTTTACATGTTAGAGCTTATGCTTGTAGGCTAGTACTGAGTATAAGCTATTAAATAACAGCTACTTAGCGTTTTGCATAACCTTGTTCGTTAACATAAGCCATGACTTCTGGGCGCACTGGTCCACCAAAGGTTTTAGTAACCTGTTCTTTCCAGTCTTTGTGGTTTGGCTCGCCGCGCTTATTATAGTACTCAATAACTTTATTATTGAACGCTTCGATTTGCTCTTCAGTCACTGGCTGATAGGTATTTTCTGATACCAATGTAGACAGCGACCATCTTGGTTTTTGCAACGTGGTTTCAGGCGTATCACTTGGGTGACCTAAGCACATACCAAATAAAGGAAGCACATGTTTAGGCGCATTAATCACTTCACCAGCACGGCGAATATCGTTACGCATACTACCGATATAAACACCGCCTAAGCCGAGAGATTCAGCAGCAGCCATGATGTTTTGCGCCATGATGCCAGCGTCTACTGTACCGATAAACACCACTTCCATCCAGTCTAATTGCGACTCTGGGTCTATTTTATGATGGCGATGATTGTCCATGCAGAATACAAAATATTCTGCACATTCAATGATATACGGGTGCTTAAGCTCTTTACCATCTGCAACGGCTTGATTGTACTCTTCTTCGCTCAAACCATTTGAGATTTGGTGGAATTTCTTGCGCTGCTCAGGATCGGTAATACGCACAATGCTCACCGAACCCATATAGTTAGATGTTGATGACGCACGCCCTGCTTCTAAAATAGCCTCTAGCATTTTCGGGCTAATCGGCTCATCGGTAAAATTACGCACAGAGCGGTGGTTTAACATAGTTTTTAGGGTTGGGCTCATCTCTTTTAAATCGTTCGATGCGTCAGTCATATCTCATCCTTTATTTATATTGTTATTGATTAGGCTTAAATATATAAGTTAAATTCAGTGCGCCTCATGACTCATAAATACACTAAGTGGTCTTAGTTGTTTCTATTATTAGATAAATAGCACTAAACGCAGCGCGCTGATTTATTGACTTATATCTTGCTTAATATACTGTTTGACTTATCAATTAGCCAAGCTGTATTTTAAATGTAAACTTAACCGATTACGGTACTTATCAAGTTTACCAAATGTTCTGCTATGTTATTTTTACTCATCTTTTCTAAATCAACCGCCGGTTTCTGATACTTTTCTGCAAAAAACACTGTCATTGCATTCTCATCACTAGCAAAACCAATATCTTGTCTTGAAACATCATTACAGGCAATCATGTCCAAATTCTTGGTTTTGAGCTTACCCTTAGCATAGGTCTCAATATCTTGCGTCTCAGCGGCAAAACCCACCACAAATAAGTTGGGATAATTATGCGAAATGGTCGCTAAAATATCAGGGTTTTTGACCAGTTCGAGTGTCATCTTATCTTGCGTCTTTTTAATCTTTTGCGGCGCCGCATCTCGAGTACGATAATCAGCCACAGCGGCAGTAGCAATAAACACATCTGTACCTGCCTGCGCTAGGCTTTCCGCCGCCGCCAACATATCATTGGCCGAGAGCACATCCACACGCTGCACGCCAAACGGAGTTTCTAGGCCCACTTTACCCCCTGCAATTAAGGTCACTTCTGCGCCAGCATCACGGCAAGCACGCGCTAAAGCAAAACCCATCTTGCCAGTGGAGTGATTAGATAAAAAACGAACTGGGTCAATGGCCTCAACCGTCGGGCCTGCGGTGATTGTGACCTTTTTCCCTGTTAAAGACTGCGGGATACTCTGTTTTGCTCGTGCATATAAAATATGTTGTAATAACGTTTCTGGCTCAGGCAAACGCCCTGCGCCTACATCGCCGCAAGCCTGAACACCACTATCCGGCGTAATAACTTCATAGCCCAAGTCGCCCAAGGTTTGGATATTAAGCTGAACCGCAGGATGTGCCCACATTTGCTGATTCATTGCCGGTGCAATCATTACTGGCGCCGCTGTTGCCAAACAGACCGTGGCTAATAAATCATCAGCCATACCCATCGCCAAGCGCGCTAAGGTATTGGCAGAAGCAGGCGCAATCATCATTAAATCTGCCCACTTAGCCAGTTCAATATGACCCATGCCCAACTCTGCATTGGTATCTAGCAGCTCAGTATGTACCTCATTGCCGGTCAATGCTTGCAGTGTCAACGGTGTAATAAATTGCTGCGCGCCGGCGGTCATAATAACCCGCACCTCAAATCCCTCTTTAACCAACAATCGTGCCAGTAAAGCTGATTTATAGGCCGCAATACCGCCTGTAATCGCAAGAAGAATGTTTTTGATGTCTTTTGCCGGCGCATGGACAGGTGTGAATATCATGCTCATAAGTGGGTGTTACCTTAAGGATGTCTAATATTTAGAATATGAATAAAATGCGCTTATGGTATCAAGTTTAATAAACATTTGGATAGGGTTTATTGTATTAGTTGCATGATAAACATCTGCTGAATCTGACTGGCTAAAGCTTATATATAAAGGACTATTATTTATAAATTATGACGGTATTGCACCATATCGGTTTGCTGAGCGATAGAGTCATATAGCTTACGTGCCGTTTTATTACCCACTTGGGTTGTCCAATATACTCGATTGCAGTTTTTATCCGCCGCAAACTCATAAACCGCCTCAATTAAGACACGGCCTACCCCTTGCCCACGTACGATACTATCAACGTACAAATCTTCTAGGTAGCAACAATCAGTCGTATTCCATGTATTGGGATGTAGCACCACATGAGCGAAGCCGACCAACGTCTTTGCTTGATAAGCACCAAAGCCATGAACAGGCGCTGTATCAGACAGCAGCTTCTTCCAAGTCGCTTGCGTCACCTCTTGGCTAAGGGTCGTTTCATAAAAGGTTAGATATCCCTGCCATAACGCTAGCCACTGTTCATAATCAGAGTGCGCTAAAGGACGGATAGATAATTCAGATGGTGCTATACTCATGGCAAAAGCCTTATAGGTGGATAACTTAAAGGGGGTGACTTAGGATACTGTAGCTCTATACTTCTATCAACTTACTTCTACTAACTTTCTTTATTAAATGAATAACTTAGCTATAGGTTAATACTATTAAACTTATAATTTAGTATTTTATGCAAATATTATATAGATAGCGACTATACTAAAGGCCCATTGTGCTTATTTTTAGAACCTATCATTCAAAGCACACTGTTTTAGACTACTTTGCCCTTCATCATACAAGTATTTGCATTTATGGCTATCAAAGATTGGCACGAAGATGACCGTCCACGAGAAAAGTTACTGAGACTCGGTGCAGAGCACCTAAGTGATGCCGAGATATTGGCCATATTTTTGCGAACAGGTACTAAAGACCAGTCAGCTATTGAGTTAGCACGCCAATTAATCGAACGCTTTGGCAGTATCGCTGAATTATTGGCAGCACCGCAACAAGACGTGCTGGACTGTCATGGTATCGGACCTGCTAAATATGCTCAGCTGTTTGCCAGCCTTGAGATGGGCAAACGCTACTTAAATAGTGAGTTGAAATCCGGCCACACGCTTAATCGCTCTCAGGTGGTGAAAGACTATATTACCACGCAGCTACGCCGTGAAAGTAATGAGGTGTTTGCAGTGTTATGTTTGGATAATGGACTCAATCTGCTCGATTATAAGGTGTTATTTACAGGCGGTCTATCTTCTTGCTCTGTCTGCATCAAGCAAGTGCTGCGATACGCATTAGAGCAAGGCAGTAGTCAGCTTATCGTGGCACACAACCATCCCAATCAGGATGCGACGCCCTCGACAGCGGATATTCATTTGACCAAAACCCTAAAAGAGGCGTGTCAGTATATTGATATGACACTGGCCGATCACATTATCGTTGGCCGTAATCAAACCCTGTCTTTTGCAGAAACTGGCATCTCTCCTTTTTAGATCGGATAAATTAGGCCGGATAAAAATAGAGTTACCGTCATCAATATTAGTGATTGCCGTTCATCTCAATTATTTTGATTTAAGATAAGTGCAAGCAAGATAACAGTAGACAATTGTCCGTAGTTAACAATATAAGTATCTGACTCAAATATAAGAAAAACCTTAGCATTCATCATCTTATTAAAGAATTTATATACAAAACTAACTAATTGTAAAGATTTTAGTCTTGATTATCGCATTGCATCTACATACCCTGTAATGTAATTGTACCAAATTTCTATCTTTAGTCTTATCTTTGAGTTTTATTAGAAGTTTTTTTCAATAAGCATAAATATAACGCAAAATTTTATTAAAACCTTTAACCCTTATCTTTTTTAGGTTACTTATTATGACCACATTGTCTTTAGTTGGTTTATTTTTACTGGCCATCCTATTGCAGCTACTTGCGCTGTTGGTGGTGTTCTTATACGGAATGAGCCGTACCGTTGGCTCTGTTCTGCTTATTATTGTAGCAGTTATCGCTGCTGTGATTGCCCCTTGGTCGCTACTGCTGGGTGTGCCCATTATTCTGGCATGTTTAGTAGTATTGATTGCGCCGCTACGCCAAGCGCTTGTCAGCAAGCCTGTTTATAAAATGCTTGCTGGTGCCATGCCTAGCATGAGTGATACCGAGCGTGAAGCATTAGACGCGGGTACTAGCTGGTGGGAAAAAGAGCTGTTTATGGGTGCGCCAAACTGGGATACGTTTGCAAGCTACCCTTATCCAACCCTATCAGAAAAAGAACAATCTTTTATTGATAATGAAGTAGAAACCTTATGCGCTATGCTTGATGAATGGCAAATTCATCATCACGACAAAGACTTGTCACCTGAGGCTTGGCAGTATATTAAAGACAATGGCTTCTTAGGATTAATTATCCCTGAAAGCTACGGTGGTCGCGACTTTAGCTCATACGCACAAAGCCGGATCATGAGTAAAATTGGTTCACGCAGTTTGACAGCTGCAGTCACCTGTATGGTACCTAACTCATTAGGCCCAGGCGAGCTATTGATGCATTATGGTACCGAGGAACAAAAGCAGCGTTGGTTGCCGGGTCTTGCCAATGGTACTGAGATTCCATGCTTTGGCTTAACGGGTCCAGAAGCCGGCTCTGATGCGGGGGCAATTCCAGATACGGGGGTTGTCTGTTATGGCGACTATGAAGGCGAGCGTGTGCTTGGCCTGAATATGAACTTCTCAAAACGCTGGATTACACTAGCGCCAGTCGCTACCGTGGTTGGTTTGGCATTTAAGCTGCATGACCCAGATGGTCTACTTGGTGATAAGAATAAAACCGATTATGGCATTACCTGTGCCTTGATTCCTGCAAATTATGAAGGCGTTGAGACCGGCCCTCGTCATAACCCAGGTTCACCATTCATGAACGGTACGGTTGTGGGTAAAGATGTGTTTATCCCGTTAGACTTTATTATCGGTGGTATTGAAAATGCCGGAAAAGGTTGGCGCATGCTGATGGAATGTCTAGGTGTCGGCCGTGGTATCTCACTGCCTGCCTTATCAACCGCAGCGGGTGAAATGAGCTACTTAAATGTGGGTGCATTTTCCAAAATTCGTGAGCAGTTCAAGATTTCTGTCGGTAAATTTGAAGGTGTTCAGGATGCTAGCAGTGATATCGCTAGCAAAACCTATATGCTTGAGTCGTTCCGTCATCTAGTCACTTGTGGTCTAAACCAAGGCGGTACCCCGTCTGTCATGACAGCTATGGCCAAATACTATGCTACCGAGACCATGCGTGAAGTAGTCAACCATGGTATGGATATCGTTGGTGGTCGTGCCATTCAGCATGGTCCACGCAATTTCTTAGCATTGCCTTATCAAGCCATCCCTGTATCTATTACGGTTGAGGGTGCCAACATCTTGACCCGCTCGTTGATGATTTTTGGACAAGGTGCGATGCGCTGCCATCCTTACTTATTTGATGAGCTACAACTACTGCAAAGCGATGACAAAGCCAAAGCGCAAAAAGAATTTGATGATATGTTCTTTAAGCACTTGGGCTACACCTTCAACCGTGGTGCTAAATCATTTGTTGCCGGTTACTTCGGCGGTAGCGGCAAAGCCCCTGACTTTGCAGATAACTTTACCCGTCCGTATTACAAGAAAATCAACCGTTTAAGTGCCAACTTTGCGTTGACCGCTGATATGGCCTTGGGTCTTCTTGCCGGTGATCTAAAACGTAAAGAGTTGCTGTCTGGCCGTCTTGCTGATATTCACTCTCACTTATTCATCATGAGTGGTATCTTGCAATATTATGCTAACGGTACTCAGTCAGAGTCTGAGCAGTTACATGCCCGCTTGGCATTAGAAAAATCATTATTTGTGATTCAAGAAGCCTTCTTTGACTTCTATGACAACTTCCCAAATCGTATGGCGGCTGGTCTGGTGAAACTGGTTTGTTTCCCAGGTGGTAAGTTCGCTGACAAGCCAAGCGATGAATTAAAACGTAAACTTGGTGATTTAATCATGGAAGATGGTGAAAATAACCCATTCCGTGAGCAGCTTAAGAAGTTCGTTTATTACACCACAGATCCAGACAACACCACAGGCCGTGTTGAAAACGCCTATCAGATGCTGCTAAAAATTGAGCCACTATGGCAGAAGTTTAAGAAAGCCGAACACAAAGGCGAATTTATGGGCTTAACCTTCGAAGACCACGTGTTAACAGCGCTGAAAGAAGGTACTATTACTGAGTCTGAATCAGAGCAGTTAATTGAATATAACTCAGTACGTTTTGATGCTCTGTTAACGGACGTATTTGATGAACATCTTAATGAGGCGCTACCCCGTCATAATCCGCATACGCTAGAGAATGCGGCTGAGAATTTAACGCCTTACGTGATTGATGAGATTGAAAATAATCCGAACCCGAAATCGAGTCAACCTGTTGAAGAAGAAACCGGCAGTGAGAACGCCGCACATGGCTATGAACAAGATGGTGATGTCGATACCGCAAGTGAGCAACTCACTTTAAATGAGCGTGTGGATCAAGCAGATTTCGATGAAGCTCATCCGGATGACGAAGCGTTAGATCACCGCGTACGTGATGCAGAGATGACGTTAGAGGAGCGCATGGCACGCAATCATCATAACGAGCAACTGCGCAAACGTAACCAAGATAATAGTCTAGAAGATTAATGGGTTATGTAAGCGCTTAAATCATTATTATTGTATCGTGCTATTCATACTAAAAACCGTGCCAAAACTTTTGGCACGGTTTTTTATTATCCATCGTATTTGTTTAGGGTCAAATATAGCTGCCGTCAGATAAATGAGGTATAAGTCAACTAAATGCAAGTACTACAAGGCTTAGCGAGGTTAACGCAATAACGCTTTTATATGGCTGTGGCTATACTCTAAAGTAAGTAGAAGAGTGCGCCTTATAGAACTACTAAAAACGAGTTTAAGAAAATAGCACTAGATTCTGGTTCATAGAACAATTACATGGTTATTACACACAACAGAGGTTATCGCTGTTTATACTGGATGCTTCATAAACCATTTTTTATTCGCTACCGAAATACAATGCCTATGCCAAACCCTTATTCAAATCAGCCAAATGCTAAGCCGCCTCATTTTTTGCTGCGGCTCATATCTTTTATTTTTAAGACTGTATTATTGGTGGTGGTTGTCTATGGCTTGATTATCTTTGGTACAGACATTCATCATGAAGCGGCGATGTCTCGTATGCAACAAACGATAACCCTACCCTTCAAATACACACAGCTGATGCAGCAGGAGGCGCCACAACCGAACAGCTTGCCGAATCCTATTACCAATGCGCATCTTACCGATACTTGGGGTGCTGCCCGTAGCGGCGGACGGCGTCATGAGGGTATTGATATCTTCGCTGAACGCGGTACGCCGATTCATAGTACCACTGCAGGCATTGTGCGCCGCGTGGGTACTGACTCGCTAGGTGGTAATGTAGTGTCTATCGTTGGACCCGGCGGTGTCGGGCATTATTATGCCCACTTAGAAGAATTTGCAGATATTAGCGAGGGCGATTGGGTGGAAACTGGCGATGTCATTGGCTATGTCGGTGACAGCGGTAATGCAAAGGGCACACCGCCACACGTACATTATGGTGTTTATATAAACTCTGGCGCGGTTAATCCATATCCGTTACTGATAAAATAAATGGCTGTGAAACATTAAAATTTAATAGCAGCTAACAAAACCACTATTACCCACTTGGCATCTAAGTCTCAATTACTCTAAACTTTAATAAACTTTGAGTCTTTATTGCTTCTCAGGCTGTGGCGGTGCATCTCTGCCTAATGTCGATAAATAAGCAATAATGTCCTTTCTGTCTTGCTCATTTGGCATGGGGTCAGAGAGCATGCGTGTTTCAGGTAGGACGGCTTCTGGGTCAGCGATGTAGTTATCTAAGGTTTGTGCGTCCCATACCCAACTCACCCCATCCATAGCATCGCTATAATTATAATCTTTAAGGGTGCCAGAGGGTGCGCCATATACGCCTAATAATTGCGGACCCTTCTTGTTACTGCCTGGGCGTAGCGTGTGGCACTGTGAACAATTCTCTTCGTACAGAGCCTCGCCATGTTTGCTGTCACCAAGCTCGTACACTGGCGCCATCACCTGAGCACGATAATCTGGTGGCGTGCGCGAGCAGCTAACCATCGTTAAAGCAAGACAAGTGAAACCTAGTAAATTACCCAGTGTTTTAAGACCAGCAATAGAATTTAAGGCCATCGAACGACTATCAAATACGGACATAGTTTCCTCGCTTAATGCGAATTTACCTGAAACAACTCAGGATATTGATATAAATTAACAGGGGTTTTAAACGGTTTATTTGGCAGCTCTTGCACCAGTTTAGGCACTAAATATCCCGGCAATTCAGCCAACATTTGCCAATAAAGCGCTACCGCTTTTTTGGGCTCACTATCAAAGTGCGCTGCCCCCTCCACTTTATCTAAAAGATGTAAATAATACGGTAAGATACCCACGTCAAATAAACGCTCACTCAGCGCCACTTGAGCGTCAATAGTATCATTCACACCAGTCAATAGAACGGCCTGATTGAGCAAGGTAATGCCCTGCTTTCTGGCTTCAAGAAGATACTTTGCGGTGTGCTCATCGATTTCACTGGCATGGTTGGTATGCACCACCATCACAATGCGGCAACGGCTGAGCTGTAAGCGCTGTAATAATTCATCATCCAAACGCTCAGGTATCACGATGGGCAGCCGCGTATGCAGCCGAATGGTTTGGATTTGCGGTAGAGCTTCTAGCGCATCTAGCCATAAAGACAAACGCCGATTCGAGACACTGAGCGGATCACCCCCACTTAAGATGACTTCATTAATCTCAGGGTGCTCAGCGATGTAGTCTTGAATAACCGACAATTGCTCAGACTTGGGCAGATTGGCATTGTAATCAAAGTGCTGCCTAAAGCAGTAACGGCAATGAATAGCGCAGGCACCGGTGACGGTCATCAATACCCGTGACTTATATTTGTGCAATAGGCCTTGAATGGGGTTTTGATGATTTTCATCTAAGGGATCGGTGACAAAGCCCGTAATCTTGGCCTGTTCACGCTTATCGGGCAGTACTTGGCGCAGCAATGGGTCGTTGGCATCGCCTGTTTTCATTTTTGATACAAAGCCTTTGGGCACGCGCAGTCCAAAGTTATCGGGCACATATAATGAGTCTTTTATATGGCTTAGATTCAATAACGTTAACAGCTCATCAATATCAGTCACTACATCTGCAAGCTTGGTCTGCCATGTCGCTTTTTCTACAGGATTTGCTGTGGGGATAGTGGTTATCTCTTGGTTTTTACTATGACTGGGCTGGCTTACATTTTCATCTGTAGACACAATCGATATTTGCCTATTTTTTTGTTGAGGTAAATGGTTTATCATGGGGCTCATTATATTTGATTTTTTGTCATTAATTTGAAAAGTATCAGGAGCAATATTGTGGCAAGTTTTTCAACCAACGAATTTAAAGCCGGTCTTAAGGTTATGTATGACGGTCACCCATGTGCCATCATTGATAACGAATTTGTAAAACCAGGTAAAGGTCAGGCTTTTAACCGTGTCAAACTACGTAATTTGCGTACTGGTAAAGTATTAGAGCAAACCTTCAAATCAGGTGAGAGCTTAGAAGCCGCTGACGTTATTGATACGGAAATGAACTATCTATATAGCGATGGTGAGTTCTGGCACTTTATGGATCCTGAGACCTTTGAGCAATTACAAGCTGATGCTACTGCAATGGCTGATGCGAAGCAATGGCTAAAAGAGAACGGTAACGATTTATGTACCATCACTTTGTTTAATGGTGTGCCTTTATCAGTCACTCCGCCTAACTTTGTTGAGCTTGAAATCGTTGAAACCGATCCAGGTGTTCGCGGTGATACTTCAGGCGGCGGCGGTAAGCCAGCTAAATTAGAAACAGGTGCAGTGGTTCGTGTGCCTTTGTTCGTTCAGCAAAATGAAGTGGTTCGTGTTGATACGCGTACTGGTGATTATCAAACTCGCGTAAGCTAATCACTCATTATTAAAGGATTAAAATAGCGACATTATTTTTCGCTATTGCCTTAAAGATACAGTCAATAGCCAGACTCAAAAACTTTGAATACGCCTTCATTTCGGTGGGGCAATCTCAAAGCCCATGAGTCTGGCTTTTTTTGTATGCCGCATAATGAGTGCCGTACATTGAGTGTCAATATCCGTTACACAAGCTCTATTTAAACCCTACCACAGCTTGTCTACACTTAATTCATTCACCCCTTTATATATAAGTAGTCGCCTTACCATGTCCTATCCTTTATTACTGTTGATTATTAGCCTTGTTGTTATTGTGCCTAGCGTATTTGTTGTGAGAAACAAATCTAAGCAAAACCTATTGACCAACAATAATAAAAACCAAAAAGCCCTAACAAATCGCTCGAATACTCAAGGCAACAATCCAAAAGCATCCGCAGAGCAGCTACAGATTGCCGAGACCATTCAAAAGTATCGTAATCACCCTGCTTTGCCAATCAGCTTTCGTCAATTACTTGGCAAAATCCATGCGCAGTATGTGACCCTAAACTCAGTAAAACTATCGCCCGAGCAGCGTTTTACGGTCGATAAACTTGCCGGCACCCGCCTTGCAGAGATATTAGAAGATTATCTGACTTTAGATCCTGATTATGCGCAAAATACGATTATTGATACCGAGCATGACTCGACCAGTGCCGATGTCACCTATGCACAATTGGTCTCTATTCTGGATTTTATGGGCCGCACGCAAGAAGAGGGGCAGGCGCAGGTGGCGAGCAATATCTTAGCAAACCGCAATTATCTACAGTCGGTATATGGCGAATTTGATCAAGATGAAGGTGGGAATAAGCATGCCAGTATCAAAGCGCCTGAAATAGAGGCGATACAAGCCGAAGATATGCCCAATCATGAGAAGCTTCTCGAACGTGGCATCGATTATCTTAAAGACTGTGATGAACAAGCATCGAATCAGCTATCGTTAGCGCAGCATTCAGATATTTTAGGCGATGACCTCTTAACCCAATTGGGTCATTTAACCCATTCTGCAGAACGTACCATTACTTATAGCGATGCCCTAGTCAGCCATGACGGCAGTTATGCTGGAACGCCTGCCTTTGATCAGATTATTGCCCAAGCTATCCCCAATTTGTTACGTCAGGCAGTTAAAGAGCAATTAGCAAGTGTCACCAATTCAAATCAAAGTGATAAGAGTGCTCAGGTAGCACCGACATTAACGGCCAATCAGCACGCTTTAATTGAACAAAAAATTACCCGTATTCAGCAGCTGATTAATGATTGCTTAACGCGGCTTGAACGGGTTGCCAAGCAGCAATATGATACTGGCTCCACCACACCTGAGTCGATGCAAACTTTGCTTAGCACGTTAAAGAGCAAACAGTCGCAAGCACAGTATTTACTGGACAGTGGCTTTTTTAGCTTATAACTCTTGGGTTTATAATGACTTTGGCTTGTGATTCAATACACTCAGATACTTGATAGTTATGTATATGTGCTATTTACAATCAATCAACTGAATACTAGCCCTCCCCCATTATTCACTAAGAGGTTACGATGGCCTATTATCAAACCACGATTACTTTGCCTGCCCACCCACGCGGCGTACATATCATTACTAAAGATATCAAGCGCGCCTTAAAAGAGCTACTACCAAGTTCAGCGCAAACTGGTATGGTACATTTATTTTTGCAGCATACTTCTGCCAGTTTGACTATTAACGAGAATGCAGACCCTGACGTGCGTTTGGATACTGAAGATTGGCTCAACACCATCGCCCCTGCCGATCAGCCACATTATAGGCACACGCTAGAGGGCTCAGATGATCTGCCAGCTCATTTTAAAAGCATGATGTTTGGTGTAAGTCTTAATATACCGCTGGTTGAAGGGCGTCTTGGACTGGGCATGTGGCAAGGCATCTATCTGTGTGAACACCGTGACCACGCCAGTGGCCGCAGGCTTATTATTACTTTAAACGTATAATTTATATCACCCCTATCGCCTATTAATGATAAATGAGTACTCTATGTTAATCATGAATTGTTCCGACACACGTCTTTCTAAATTGATATTCGTTACATTTTTAAGCGGCAGCTTATTTGCGATAACGGCTTGTCAAAAATCTGATAATACAGACGAGTCTGAAGCAGCTCAGTCCAATGTTAAAGTCACTGAGATAACACCGCCTGAGAGCAATGATGTTGCAGCAAATGACAATGCCGCAGAAGTCACCCAAGAAGACGTCGAGTTGACCACGCTAGATAGTGACATGGAGGTAGACGCTGATGCCGATTTAATGGATAGCACATATAATCAGGCAGCAGTTGATGGCTCAACAGTTGCAGAGATTGAAGAGGACAGCTCGGATATCGCTACAAATAACAACGCAAACAAGAAAATCCAAGCCGAAACGCAAGTGACCGATGTTGAGTATCAAGACAAAAACGGTCAGAGCATCCATGTGACGTTCCAGACCTCAGCGGTTGATACACTAGAGGCAAATTTAATGCTGCCATCTGGCAAACGCGTGTTATTAACCGCGCCCACTGGTCAAGGCAACAACCCTACTTACGAGTCAAAAGATGGCAGTATTGAGCTGGTGACCCATGGCGGTGGCGGTTCTATTGATTTGCTATACGAGGGTAAATCAACAAGCTTTGAAGCAGTCAGCGCTGATGCCGAGGTTCTTACTCCTAAATAAGCGCTATCTATATCATTAAAATAGTGTTTTAAAAATATCTTTATAAACAAAAAAGGTCCCTGCAAATAGTAGAGACCTTTTTTTGTTTCACTCTAAATAATACTGACTCATATACTAAGCCACTAACCTTTAGGGAATGCATATTGATAAAACAAATCCATTACCCAACTGCCAATTGTCCACAGCATAAATCCAATGAATATCAATACCACAACACCGAGTATGTCAGGGATATGCAGATAGAGCCATGCCATAAGCGGATTACGCCACAGCTTTGATTGCTGCTGCTTTGTTTGTAGAGACTCATGTAAAAAAGGACGGTCGATATGCTGCGTGTCCTCAATACCATATTCTACTTGTAGATGCTCGCGTACAATCTGTAGCGTCTTACGACTGGGCCGAATAAAAATATCCACTAACGTACCGACCCCAGGCACGATACCCACCACCATATCGAGTAACGCTAACTTTACCGCAGGCATCAGTTTATGCATCGGTACACCCAGTCGGCGACCCAATATAAAGGCGTAACCCGTTAATAGTAGTCCCGCCACGTCACCGGCTAATGGCACGGTCGACAATGCGGCATCAGCGCCTACCCCCTGCTTTGTAAAAGGAATACGTACCAAAGAGTCCATGGTATTGGCAAACTTAGCCAAACCACGCTCCATCTCAACGATTTGATCGCGGGTTAATCCTTGGCGCTTTAAACGCTCATCGAACTGATTTAGGGGTGGTTGCTGCTTCATAATGGTGTGTCTTATGTAATCGTTATTAGATAAAAAATCTGATGGGAGGCAAGTTATCTATTAAAGGCAACCCATACGCAGCTTAAGGCAATTAATAAAAACACATAGCGCCCAACCCATACATTGGCCAAAAAGGCCTGAAAACACGCCATTGGCTGACGGGTTGCACAGGCTTTGTTTTGCTGGGCAAATAATAATGCGACTAGACCAAGTCCAAATACTGGAATCAAGCCCAGCACCGTGTCTTTAAAATAATGAGCCAACGCTACGCCCATTAATATCAAAAAGGCAGTTTGCAGAATAGAGATAATCAATACATCATAACGACCGAATAAAATTGCAGTCGATTTAACGCCTATTTTTAAATCATCCTCTCTATCTGCCATCGCATACTGAGTGTCATAAGCCACAGTCCAGCACATATAAGCTGCAAACAATAGCCAACACCAAATATCAGGCGAGCCCTGTACGGCCACATACGCCATCGGAATGGCCCAACCAAAAGCTGCTGCTAAAAACACTTGCGGCAGATAGGTAAAGCGCTTCATAAAAGGGTAGATAAATGCCAGTAGCACTGCGCCCAACGACCAATAAAACACCTCAACCGGCAACCAAAACAGCAAACTTGCGCTGACCAAAGACAATAACAAAAACGCACCGACCGCCTCGCCGGCAGATAATCGGCCATCCGCCAAGGGCCGACCTTTGGTCCGGCTTACCGAGCCGTCGACTTTACGATCCGCAAAGTCATTAATCGCACAGCCTGCTGCACGCATAAAAATAGCGCCTAACGCAAAAATAAACAGCACAGACCAAGACGGTAGCACTGCCGGTAATGCGCTGCTCATATTTTCAGAGAGGCTTTCTGGCGCTCCAAAAGCAGCTAAAAAAACTGCCCATAACGTCGGCCATAGGAGCAGTTCAATACCCACAGGCTTGTCAAAGCGCGTGAGCTGAACGTAGGCGTGAAATTTTTGTTGTAACGAGAGTGAAGATTGAGTCATAACAAACCAGCAAGGCTAATTAAGGTAAAAAAAGATAACACAAATACGGTTTGTACTGCTTAGTGGTAAGTCGCGGTTAATAGCTCGATAAGCTGCTGCGGCGTCTCTACCTGATAGGTCGGATTCTCAGCGGCTAAAGTCTCAGCTGTGGCGGCACCATAATTAACCGCAATAGAGGTCATATCAAGCGCTTTGGCCATTTGGATATCATGAATACTATCACCGATAAAGACCGCATCAGTCACGCTATAGCCGGTTTCTTCGAGGATATCAATCAGCATCTGCGGATTTGGCTTAGAGCCAGACTCATCTGCGCAGCGACTGGTCACAAAATAATGACGACTGTGTGCATAATCCATGACTCTGTCTAGCCCTGCCCGTTTTTTACCGGTGGCAACGGCCAGTTTTTTGCCTTGTGCTTGTAGCTGTTGCAACATGGGCTCAATACCCTCAAAAAACTGCGAATGGGGTTGATTCGGCTCAATACTGGCACTGATATAGTAATCAGCATAGCTTTGCTGAATCGCTGCATGCTGCTCTGCCGTAGCCTCAGGATATAAGAGTTGGATGCCGCGAATAAGACTCAGGCCAATAATCGATTTGACCGCCTCATCTGTAGTGGTAAAGCCATTGGCCTCACCGGCCACATGCATGGCTTTGACAATCAGACCAATAGAGTCCATCAAAGTGCCATCCCAGTCAAAGATAATCAACGACTTATCTGCAAGCAAATGACTGTCTTCACCGGCTGACACATCGACCGAATCGGACGTACGCTTATTCATATCTCACCTTTTATCGATATCTACTGTATATGTCTCTTAGCTTGTAACACCGCTTATTCGCTATCTAAATCAACATCGCTAGGCAATAAGCTTTGCATGTCCTCTGGCAGCGGCGCAGTAATGGTTTCATAATCTGGAATATCCAGCTTCCACGCATGCAAACATAGACGACGAACGCCAGAGCTGTCTTGAGGGTTATATTTATCATCGCCCAAGATAGGATGACCAAGATAGGCTAAATGCACACGAATTTGATGGGTACGGCCCGTTAATGGCATTGCTTCAATTAGGCTAACCGGCTCACCGCCTACTTTAAATCTTGCCAATACTTTGCAAACGGTTTGACTTGGCTTAGCATCCGAGCTTGATTTATCGACTTTAACGCGGCGCTCGCCACTGGCTAAAGTAAAGCGCAGTAAAGGTGCATCAATTTTTAACTCATTCAGGGCAGGCTGACCTTTAACAATACACAGATAGTGCTTTTGGATGGTTTTTTCGCGCAAACGCTCTTGCAATACTTTTAGGGTTGAGCGCTTTTTGGAAATCATCAGCAGCCCTGAGGTGTCTCTGTCAATGCGGTGAATCAGCTCTAGATACTTTTTACCGGTAACTTCACGCATCGCTTCAATCACACCAAAGTCGATACCACTGCCGCCATGGACCGCCATACCTGATGGTTTGTTGAGTACAATCAGACCTTCATCTTCATAAACCACACGCTCAAGCAGGCTATTGGCAAATTCTTTACCAATCACTGGCTTTTCGCGAGTTGCTAACTGCACAGGCGCAATACGTACCACATCGCCACGTTCAAGATTGTCATAAGGCTTGCAGCGCTTGTTATTGATGCGCACCTCATCGGATCGAATCATTTTGTAAATATGGGCGCGTGGCATGCCTTTAAGTCTGGCTAACAAGAAATTATCCACACGCTGTCCGTGTTGGTTGCGTGTTACTTCGAGGTGATTGACCTGACCGAAGTCTTCAATATCTTCATCGGCACTTTGTGGCCTTGCCTTAGTAGAATTGCGTCTAACTGAGGTTGGCTCAGCGCCAACACTGGCCATTAGACCTTTTAAATCTTCTTCTATACTTGGGTTTTCATTATTCATTTTAGCTACATTATTCTCAGGTTTTCGGTTGGATTTTGACATATTTTGTTAGGTGTTTGGCAAAAGATTTGGTATAGTCTAACACGTTGACTTTGTGTCTCGTGTATTGTTATGCGTAAAAGCTCACTTTTTGAGCAGGCTCATAATGATATACGTTTGCATATCATAAACTGATATTTTGTTATAAAGTCAGCCCACAACGTTATTTTTATAAACAATGATTTTGGGTGAATGGTCTGGTAGCTTACACCTACTTTAGCCAATTTGGCGCCATTATCCCCATTTAAATTTAACATGAACACAATGCTCTAATATCTTAGGATAACAATAGCTTATGGCCAAAAGCCTCTGCTATTAAAAAGCCCAGATAGGTCATGTAGCCGCTAATCTGTACAGACAACCTTACACCTTGCCTGCTTTTATTGATTAAGCTACCGCTAACATTATCTGGATAGTAAGCATGATAACAAAAGATAAGACAGAGCCGAATTGGCGGTCAAATAACCGTAAACAGATACTCAATAAACCTTGTGTTTGTCGTCATAAAAAAAGCCGTTATTTGCCAAGTACGCCCCGCCAAGCTCCGCTCTTAAGTGACACCCAAACATAACTTTAAAGATTTAAAATTTAACGGATTAAGTTTATTAATTAAGAGTAGGTTTATTATAGTTAACCCAGTTGTACCGACACGGTCCCTGATATCAAGCCAGTCTCAATATGGATTGGCTTATCATACCAAGATGACATGGCGGTGAATTTACGACTCACCTCTTTTGCAGTAACAACGACGTATGTACTGATTTGACTAGAACCTGGCAACCTTGAGTATGACTGTAATGATGACAGCCTCTCTTTATAGGGCGACTGAAAACTAACACAATAAGCAGACCAACCGTCTGCTAGTGATATTTACCTTTTATGGCCATCTAAGTTTTACATAACTTGGAGTATCACACAATGTTGCACACTTAATACGAGCCTAAAGCACACTTTGCTGACCCGCTTGATAACTTAACCGCTTAATAAACAATGACTTAATGCTCAACACCTTTTGAAGTTTTATGTTAACCCTGTCCTCTTCATCTTTTGATTAACTGTACTTGAATAGGCCGTATTATCGGTCAACTCAGTACCTAGCAAGCCAGCCCCTATTTTGGCTATATATCATGTCTAAGCTTTACTCCCTCTAAGTATCAGCCATTGTGTATCATGACCTAAACTAGGATACACCAATGAAACGCATACTCATTAACGCCACTCACAACGAAGAAGTTCGTGTTGCCCTTTGTAAAGGCAACCACCTTTATGACTTCGATCTTGAAAACCGTACGCGTGAGCAGAAAAAAGCCAACATCTATAAAGGTCATGTGACCCGCGTAGAACCCTCACTAGAAGCAGTATTTGTTGAATATGGCTCAAAGCGTCAAGGTTTCTTACCTGTTCGTGAAATTGCCAGTGAATATTTATCCGGCAACCCACGCGAAGAAAACATCCGTAAATTAATCAAAGAAGGCGATGAGCTCATCGTCCAAGTTGAAAAAGAAGAGCGCGGTAATAAAGGCGCTGCCCTATCGACTTACGTTTCTTTAGCCGGTCGCTATTTGGTATTAATGCCAAACAACCCTAAAGGCGGCGGTATCTCTCGTCAAATCTCCGGCAAGCTACGTGAAGACATGAAGCGTATGCTGGGTAATCTTGATTTACCAAAAGGCATGAGTGTTATCGTACGTACAGCCGGTATTGGTAAAACTCAAGACGATTTACAGCATGATTTAAATCATCTACTTAATATCTGGAACGCGATTCAAGACCAAAACAAAAAATACGCTTCACCGCGCCTTGTGCATCAAGAAGCCGGCGTTGTGACTCGCGCTGTGCGTGACTATTTACGTGATGACATTAGCGAAATCTGGATTGATAATGAAGAGGCTTTTATTGAGGCAGAAACCTTTGTTAAAGCAGTTATGCCAAAGCAAATCGATAAGCTGCGTAAATATACCGACTTTGAACCGATGTTCTCAAGCTTTAACGTTGAACGTCAAATCGAAACCGCTTATCAGCGTGAAGTACGTCTGCCATCTGGTGGTTCAATTGTTATCGACCAAACCGAAGCACTGGTTTCTATTGATATCAACTCTGCCAAATCAACCAAAGGTGCTGACGTTGCCGAGACCGCCTACCACACTAACTTAGAAGCGGCAGACGAGATTGCACGTCAATTGCGTCTACGTGATATGGGTGGCCTGATTGTTATCGATTTCATTGATATGAACGATAACAAACATCAAAAAGAAGTCGAAAAACGTTTGGTTGAAGCCACTAAATATGACCGTGCTCGCGTTCAATTTGGTGAAATTTCACGCTTTGGCTTGATGGAGATGAGCCGTCAGCGTCTGCGTCCATCTTTAGAAGAGTCAACCGGCTATATCTGTCCACGTTGTCATGGTAATGGCATGATTCGCGACCTACGTTCATTGTCGCTATCTATCATGCGTCAGATTGAACAGACTGCCCTAAAAGAGCGTCATGGTGAAGTTCAAGCTGAAGTACCAACCGATATCGCTGCTTTCTTATTGAACGAAAAACGTGAAAGTCTTGTGTATCTAGAACAAGACAGCGGTACGCGTATCACTATCTTGCCACATGCCCATCTTGAGTCACCAAACTTTAATCTACACTTTAATCATCAAGGGTTTGCGCCGGCCAGTTATGAGCGTGTGACCGATACTCAACAGCAAGAAACCAGCTCACTAGGCTATGAAGTTGATTGGCAGACCGCTGAATCTGATCGCCCAGAGCAGCAGCCAGTGCGTCAACCTCGTCAGCAAGATACTGCGGCCAACAAAGCCACTGGCAATAGTATCAATACAGCCGCTAACAATAACAGCACTCAAAATGGCAGCAATACCGCTCATACCGGTGCCATTGTTAATCCACCACTTCCGCCTGCCAGTCAACAAGCAGCAGCTCAGCCAAATCAAACAGCTGTTGAACAGGCTAAGCCTGCCGCTGTAGCATGGTTATCAAACCTATTTGCTCCAACGCCGCAAGCTCAAATGGCAGCAACAGTAAGCAGTGCCGATGCCGCACAAGCCATTGAGGCGATTGTAAACAGCGGTGCTGAAAGCCGTGGTGCTTTCGGACAAGTAAGCGCCACTGCGCTGACTTCTACCACGCCAACGCCTGCAGCAGCACCAGAAAATAAAGCCAATAACGACAGCGACTCAAATACAGAGAGTGACAGCGACAGAGAACGCCGCCGCTCACGTAACAGTCGCAGCCGTAACAACAAAAATGACAAACGTGGTGAGCGTAGTAGACCTGATAATCGTCGCCGTAATAACACCCAAGATAAAGACGACAACAAGTCGGCTGACACCTCGCAAAGGCCTGATAATCGCTCTGACAACCGTTCAGACAATCGTCATCAAGGCGCTAAAGACAGCGACAGCCAAACCAACTCACAAAAAGAGTTGCCAAAACGCGAGCCTAACAGCAAACGTGAATCACGCGGTGCTATAGAGCGTGGTGAGACTAAGCAGCCGCAGAAGTCTGACAATCAGTCACAAGACAGCCGCTCTGAGCGTCACTCAAGACAGGACAATAAGTCTGGCTCAAATCGATCAAACAATCGCTCGCAAAACGAGCGCCAAGTTGATCCAAATGAGGTAAACCTTCGTGTCACGGAAGCTGAGAATCATCTAAAACAAGTTGAAGTGGTTCACATCTCACTTGATGACTCAAAGTCTACGTCGCATAAGAATGACAAGACGAGCAATCAGCCTGTTTCAAGGGACTCTAAAGCGGATAACACTGCAAAAAAAGCAGAGTCATCTGAGAAGC
The DNA here is from genome assembly GCF_057396205.2 of Psychrobacter sp. CX14. Taxonomy (NCBI): domain Bacteria; kingdom Pseudomonadati; phylum Pseudomonadota; class Gammaproteobacteria; order Moraxellales; family Moraxellaceae; genus Psychrobacter; species Psychrobacter sp. CX14. The sequence continues at coordinate 2,824,905 of NZ_CM183187.1, forward strand.
CGGCACAGCAGGAAGACAACATCTCTACTCAAAATCAGCAAGCCGATAACAAAGGCGAGCCATCAGTAAAAGAGGCTCATGAAAAATCAGCAGACGCTGATAAGCCTGTTGAATCAACCGAGCAGACAGAAGCTAAATCTCAACCAGAAGTAGCAAAGTCTGCTCCTAAAGAAGAGACAGCAGCTAAAGAGTCGGCGCCAGTAGCAGAAAAGAGCGCTGAGAAGCCGGCATCGAATGATGCACCGCATCAATCTGAGCAATCTGAAAGCAAATCAGAAGTAGTTGCTGCTAAAGCGCCGGTTACTAAAGAGACTGATGCTAAAGCAGTAGACACCAGTCCTGAACTGGCAGATGAGACCTCTAGCAAAGCGACGCTTAGCTTTGATGTTGAGTCGCTGTTTGCGGATCGCTATGTGGCTGCCGAGAAGTTTGGACAAGCCAGTAACGACCCTCGTGTGATTAAGGCCTCCTTGCAGAATAAGCAGACAGCGCCTAAAGCTGAGCAAGCTGCTGCTACACCTGCACCGGTGATTAACGGCTCTGTGGGTCAGTTTATTCACACTCACTTAGCTCAGCCGCGTATGCGCCTAGCAAAAGATGGTGTGATTACCTGTTTCTTAGCGGCATTAAATGCGTATAAGGAAACTTCAGGCATCAAAACGATACCTGTGACAACTCAGAAAACCCCTGCAGCTGAGACACCGCAAGCGTTTAGCTTTATCAACTATGGCTATCAGTCTTTATCGCCAAGCTATCTAGAGCGCTTTGCTCAGATGACCTCAGCGGTAGCGGCTCACAATGTGGATCAGGGAAAAACCGAGGTAGCACCAACACCTATCGGTGCACGCGCGGCCAATGACCCACGTGGTCAGCATCCCGACTATACGCCGCCAGCGGTAGAGTCTAAGCCTGATACTCAAGCGGCTGAATCAACTGACTCTACCTCAAGTGAGGTAGCATCTGAGCAGGGTGAAGCAACTCAAACTACGGAAGCTTCTAAACCAGCAGTAGCAGCATCTGACAGCAATGAAAAGTCGTCGGCACAGGCCATGGCAGATTTGCTAAAGCTCAATGTTGGTAACTTCGTCGGTAAGGTATTGGGACAAGAAGGTCTTGACATCATTGCGTCAGGTCAAACCGAAGCGGCTTTCTTAAAAGCGCTACGTCAACCTTGGAGCGTCTTAGTATCAGTGGCTCAGTCTGTAGAGGGTGGCAATAGTACTACTGTTACCTCTGAGCCTAGCTTGCATATTACAGATAGCGACATCACTGAGCACCCAGCAGATGTATTAGCCAACGAGCCGCAAGCAGATGCGATCAGTGAGGAAAGCGAAGAGCGTTTGCATGAGCCGCACACGCATGTTGATGCTGAGCAGCAAATAGCCGAAACGACGACTCAAGCTGAAACTCAACAAAGCGCCAATACGTCGAATAAGACCAGTATCGAGACGTATAAGAGTATGATTGAGAATATCTCTGAACAGCTATTACCACAAACAGGTTTATTAAATCTGACCTCACCTAAAGTGCCTAAAGCACGCACTCGTAAAGTGAAAGAGGATAATAAGAAGCCTGCGTCAAATGATAGCAAAGATCAAGACGGCGAGATCTAGCGTATTGTCTTAACGCTATAAAATATTAATAGTTGTGATAAAAAGCGCCCCTACTATAAATAGCAGGGGCGCTTTTTATTGTCTTTTTCGTATGGTCTTTTAAGAGCATTGCTCTAAATTATACTAGGTCATAATTGACTTTATATTAAACGGGTATCTGAACTAATCAGTTTAACCCAATACCTTAAATTAGTGCTGTCCGCGTACCTTATTGATACCTGTCACGATAGCCAAAACAATCACACCAATAATCAGACCAACAAGACCATTTAATAAGGTATTAGAAACACCTTCAAAGATACCCGCTAAATGAGAAATATCTTCTACCGCATGATGTAAATAACTGATACCGTGCACAATGATACCGCCACCGACCAAGAACATCGCAATAGTACCCACAATAGATAAAAATTTCATTAGCTTAGGCGCTGCAGATAATAAGAACTCACCAAACTTTTTAGTGGTATTGCTAGCACCCGGCTTTTGTATCAGATGCAAACCCACATCGTCAATTTTAACGATACCAGCAACTAAGCCATAAATACCAATGGTCACGCCAATGGCTAAAACAGACAGTACGATGGTCTTATTAACCATACTTGCGGCAGTCAAGGTACCCAAACCAATAACCACAATCTCAGCTGACAAGATAAAATCGGTACGAATTGCACCCTTTACCTTTTTCTTCTCTAATGCCACTAAATCGACAGACTCATCCGCATTTGCCGCTTTTCGGGCTTCATGCTCTTCATCATGCGGCAATAGTTTTGGCCAAAACTTATGTACCACTTTTTCAGCGCCCTCATAGGACAAAAACAAGCCCCCAAGCATCAGTAAAGGCGTAATCAACCAAGGAATAAAGTAGCTGATCAGTAATGCCGCGGGCACTAAAATAAGCTTATTTATAAACGAGCCTTTCGCTACTGCCCAGACAACGGGTAACTCACGGCTTGGCTTAACGCCCGTGACCTGCTCTGCGTTCAATGCTAAATCATCACCTAGGACGCCGGCTGTTTTTTTAGCCGCTACCTTGGTCATCACCGCCACATCGTCCATAAGTAAACTAATATCGTCGAGTAGCAACAATAAACTACCACCTGCCATAAAATCTCCTTAATAACCCCAACAGCTAGCACCCACCTTTTTATGTGTTATCAGTCATTTGAGCGACTCATATAAAAAGATACTGCGCTATCAGGGTATAAAATCTGTTTATTCGATGGTCTGGCTTTTTTAATTAGCAAGCACATTCACAGGCTTAAACTCGGTATAAGCAAGTTCAAAGGGCTATAACTGCTGCTATGTATTATGAAGTAGACCACATCTATTTAGCCTTAGTGTATCGTTTAATCTGATGAAAACCATATTACGATTGTAAGTAGCAATGCATATTACTCTAAATCCAACCTAATCTTGGGTCTCCTTCACTACCATAGAGTCTATTAATCCTTTATAATCAATTTAATTCAACTAAATACTTTATCGCTTTCAGCAAGGATTTTTTATGTCGGCATCTTTACAGAGTAAAAGACCAGTGACCAATAACCTAGCGACCAATAACAATGATAATGCAGTGACTATGCGCCCTATTTTTGCCACTACTGTCAGTGTGCTGAGCCTAGCAATATTGACTGCGTGTAGTCAGGGACAACAAGTGGTATCGCCTCCTGTTACTGAAAACATAGAAGTTGCTGCTGCAGAGCCTGTTGAGGCCATGCCTGTTATCGTGGTTGAAAGCTCAAACGATATGGCAATGGCCAAACAAGCGCCTGCCGCAATGATTACCAGCTCTCATGCGCCTACGCCTAGTATGGCACCGAAAAATAATGAGAACTATGCAGATATTGAGCGTAATGCCGTCAAATCTACTCGTGAGCAAGCTTTTGCGACATTAAGTATTGATACCGATACGGGCAGTTATGCCAATACACGCCGCTTTTTAAACAATGGCAGTTTACCGCCCGCTGATGCCGTTCGCGTTGAAGAGCTAATTAACTATTTTAATTATGATTTTAGTCGTGCCAAAAAACAGGCAAATGCGCCATTTTTAGTGAGTACTGAGGTGGTGAAATCACCGTGGCATCCGACCAATAACATTATCAAAGTCGGTATTAAAGCCGAAGACATCCTTAGCGCACAGCAGCAACCCCCTGCCAACTTAGTATTTATGGTCGATGTTTCAGGTTCTATGTCAGCAAGCGATAAGCTACAATTGGCCAAAGCCAGTTTAAAAATGCTAACCAAGCAGCTGCGTCCGCAAGACACCATCACCTTAGTCACTTATGCCGGCAACACCGAAGTGGTCCTACCGCCGACCTCAGGTAGTGACACCCAAAAGATTCTTAATGCTATTGATAATTTAGATGCAGGCGGTTCAACCAATGGTGAAGCAGCCATCAAAGTTGCTTATCAACAAGCAGAGAAAAGCTTTAAGCCTAAAGGTATTAACCGTATCTTGATGCTCACTGATGGCGACTTTAATGTCGGTGTCTCAAGCGTCGATGACATGCTTGAGATTATCCGCAATAACCGTGACAAAGGCATCTCATTATCGACGCTTGGCTTTGGTCAAGGCAATTATAATGATCATATGATGGAGCAAGTGGCGGACAATGGTAACGGTAATTACAGCTATATTGATAGCTTGTCCGAAGCCAAAAAAGTACTTATCGATGAGATGTCATCAACCTTTAATACCGTGGCCAAAGACGTTAAAATCCAAGTAGAATTTAACCCTGCAACCGTCTCTGAATGGCGTTTAATCGGTTATGAAAACCGTGTATTGGCCAAAGAAGATTTTAATAATGACAAAGTCGATGCCGGTGAGTTGGGTGCGGGTAAATCTGTAGTGGCCTTATTTGAAATCACCCCAGTCGGCAACAAAGGCTTATTAGATGACAGCCGTTATCAAAAGCTTGTGACCAAAGGCAGCAATCTAAACGAGCTTGGATTCCTAAAAATTCGTTATAAAGCGCCTAATGGTGACACCTCAAAATTACTCACCTTCCCGATTGCCAATAAAGTTACTCAAGCGTCGAGCGATACGCAATTTGCTATGGCAGTCGCAGGCTACGGTCAACTACTCTCAAACAGTAAATACGTCAACAATCTAAGCTATACCGACGTCGCACAATTGGCCAAATCTGGTATAAATAGCCCAGCCGATAGTACCGGTAGCCGCCGTGAGTTTATTAAACTGGTTGAATTAGCGGATGCATTAAACTAAGCTTTTATCTTTTGGATATGCATTAATGACAGATTTATACCCCATCAGCTCAAAAAAGCGGACTATTCGTTCAGTGCTCATGCTATCGAGCCTTTGCATGGCTCTATTCTCTCTATCTGCTTGTGAGCAAAAGACCAGTACATCAAGTGATGACAGTGAAGCCGTTTCGGAGGCAGTCGTTGAAGAGAATGCTGCCCAGACAAGCGAGGCGACTGACGATACCGCTGCGTCAACGCATGACATGGCAGATATCGAAGACGTACAACTTGAGTCTACACGTGGTAAGCCGCTGACAGTTAATTGGCAAGCGATTGATTCGGGTGTTAAACCTGTTGATCCAGACAGCTTTAATTATCCGTTTGAGCTTGATAGTGCTTCTGTGCAATCACAAGCTAAGTTTTCCGGCATCTCTGCGGAGCAAGCACGCCATAGCTTGACCGTCGGTATGGCCAGTAACGAGCCTATGGAGAAGCTGCTCAATCAATTGGGTGACAGCTATTTGTCGCATACGTATTCTGAAAAGGATGCCCAACTGATTGTGTATACCACACCCAATGTCACACCCAGTCAGTTTGATTATGTGATTGCCCACAAGTTCGCACATGGCTTGACGTTGCCGATAGAGATTACCTCCGAGCCGCCGCCTAAAGCGCAAACTGAGCAATCTGCAGATAATGCGGTACCAGAAACAGAGGCTAAATAGATTGACTATATATTGAGTACACAATAAAAAAGACAGCCAGTGGGCTGTCTTTTTTTGCGCTATTTTTTGATTAAATATTCAGTCTAACCAACCGTTAATAGCATGCATGTTGTCATCGTTAATTATCCGATTAACCATCAAACGGCTGCAATCACAATCATCTCAACCAATAGCTCTGGACGCGCTAGAGCTGCTTGACCACAGGCACGTGCTGGGGGTGTCACATCGCTAAACCATTCATCCCATACTGCATTCATCTCTGCGAAGTCTGACATATCTTTTAGCCAGACTGTGGTTGATAAGATTTTAGATTTGTCACTGCCTACTTCTTCTAACAGCGCTTTGATTTTTTCAAGGCAGGTTAAGGTTTGTGCCGAGATATCATCTTCAGCGTTTCCTACTTGACCACATAAATAGATGGTGTCGTTATGGATAACGATTTTGCTCATGCGCTGATTGCTGTGTAATTTTTGCATCTAAGGTCTCTTTATTAAACGTTTAAATTATTTATATTGTTAAATATTTGCCGATCAAGCAATTAACGCATAAAGCGTTCACAACTAAATGGCGTAGCATCAATATAAAGTGGCTTCTCATGAATCATCTCTTCTACCAAACGGCCTGTCGCAGGGCCTAAGGTAAAGCCTTGATGCGCATGACCAAAAGCAAACCATAACTTATCATGATTGGCTGCAGGCCCGATAATGGGCTTCATATCAGCCATGCACGGTCTTGACCCGTGCCAAGGCTCCGACTCCACCGCATCCTCTAAAGGCAAGACTCTTTTGGCAATCTTCAATACTGCTTCAAGCTGCTTCACATTTTTGGGTGCATCAATGGTGGTCATCTCAGCGCCAGTAGTAATACGGATACCTTGATCCATCGGCCCCATCAAATAGCCTTTTTCGGCATCGAATAAGCTGTGACCAATACGATTGCCCTCGCTCACCTTGAAGTGTTGATGGTAGCCGCGCATTGGAAATAATGGGAACTTATAACCTAGCGGCTGCGTCAGTTGTGTCGACCAAGGACCGGCGGCAATCACCACATGAGTACTGGTAAAGGTTTGGGTCTGAGCGCCCGACTGTGAATCATTAATTTCGACCACCACTTGCCAGCTGCCATCTTCTGCTTTATTCAGCTCTTTAACCGTCGCTTGCTTGACTTCACCATTCATGGTCTCAAAGCTTTTGGCATAGGTTTTTACTAAGCGGCTTGGGTTTTTGACTTGCCAAGAATTCTGCCAATGAATCCCACCAATAAACTCTGAAAAGTCGACATTGGGCTCACGCTCTTTTAACTCTTCTGGGGTCAAAATGCTGTGTTTGACACCTTTTTGCTCGGCACGTTTCGCAAGCTGCTGCGCCTCATTAAACTTATCTTGATGACGATATAATTCGAACCAGCCATCTTTACGTACTAGATCATCAGCACCGGACGCTTCAATCATCACCGCATGCTCACTGGTGCAATGCTCAATTAAGGTCGCCCACTCGTCTTGAATTTTACCAATTCTAGATTTGGCAGAGCTGGTCCAATATTTGTATAACGCGCTTTGGTAATTAAAAATAGCCGACCAGCGATAACGGATATCGGTACTGGTATTCGGTAATACTCTCAAAATCTCACCAACATGCCTTGGGAAAGGCTTCGGATACACGGCCTCACGCTGAATCAAACCTGCGTTACCGTAAGAAGTCTCTTCACCGGGTGCTTTTTTATCCAATAACAAAACTTGGGAATTATTTTTTTGTAGATGCCACGCAATTGAGGTACCCACCATCCCTGAACCGATAACAATAACGTCGTATTGCATAAAATATCCTTGCAACCAAGCCTTCAAGCTGGGTAAATAAGTTAATGAAAAAGAGCCTCTAAAAACGGGGCTTATAGGTCACCTCAATACGGCGACCTGCCCCTTTATCATAACGCTATTATAGGCGATGCGTGTTATTAAATTGATTGAGTTTATCAATCAAAAATCAGACTTTGTTTTGCCTAGCTTTAGACGCACTTTTCTCAGATCAAAACTTTAATTAAATGAGTCAATTAGCGGCTCTAATAAAGACAAAAGAACAACAAGACTGGCCTTAGCCTCGATGTTCTTTTGAAAGGGAGAAATATGCGGCTTTTAGGTAGGCGCTCTTTAAGGACTTAAGCAGTGCTCGTCCCTCACACAAAACCAGTCATCGCTTTTGTATTAACCAAAGTTTCTACATTACTCGAACGCATCGAATATCCTGCAAGCTAACAAAACCTTGTTTCGCTATATCTGTTCTTACTGGTTAAATATCACCAGTTTAGCCTTTCGCCACGAGCCTGCCAGTTACATAAAGGATGCACCCACTCGTTTAAAGCAAGGTGAATAATTGAATGATGAGGCCAGTCTCTTTATTTTTTGTCTTTTAATTAGGTAGAGCGAAACGCCTGCTTTACTCCGCAATCATCTCCAAAAACTCATCCTCTAATACCACACGTACGCCAAGCTTCTCAGCTTTAGTCAATTTAGATCCCGCCTTCTCACCTGCCAGCAACGCTGAGGTTTTTGCAGAGACGCTACCAGATACTTTCGCACCAAGCGCCTGTAGCTTGGCTTTGGCCTCATCGCGTGCCATGCCACTATTAACCAGCGTACCGGTAATGACCCACGTTTGACCATCCAGCGGCAGATTATCAGACACCACTTGTTCAACAGGCTCCCAATGCACACCCGCTTTTTGCAGCGCCTCAATCACCTCAAGATTATGCTCAGCGCGGAAGAAGTCATAAATCAGCTCAGCGGTAATGGTGCCAATATCCTGAGTGGCCAGCAAATCCTCAATACTTGCTTGCATTAATGCAGGCAAATCACCAAACTCTTGAGCCAAGTTCTGTGCCGTGGTTTCACCCACACCGCGGATGCCAAGGGCATAAATAAAGCGCGATAACGTGGTGTCCTTACTGTCCTCGATAGCACTAAGTATATTGCTGACCGACTTCTCACCCAATTTTTCAAAGTTAATCAACTCATCTTGATGTTCATTTAAATGGTAAATATCTGCCACGGTTTTGACGATGCCATGCTCAAAGAAGCTAATTAACCAGCGTTCACCTAGCCCATCAATATCCATCGCTTTACGCGACACAAAGTGAATCAACGCTTCCTGCTGCTGTGCAGGACAAAACAGCCCGCCAGAACAACGTGCCAATGCCTCGCCTTCGGGCAACACTACGGGAGAATCACACACGGGGCAATTGGTCGGCAAAGTCACCGGCTGAGTATTTTCTGGACGCAAATCATGCCAAACACGGGTTACTTTAGGAATCACATCACCCGCACGATGCACGCTGACCGTATCGCCGGCACGCACATCAAGACGCTGAATCTCACCGAAGTTATGCAAAGTCACATTACTGACAGTCACGCCGCCCACTTGCACTGGCTCAAGCTTACCAACAGGGGTAATCTGTCCGGTACGCCCCACTTGCCATTCAATGCTGTTCAATTTTGTCATCACTGTTTCGGCAGGGAATTTGTAAGCTGTCGCCCAACGTGGCTCACGAGATAACGCGCCCAACTGATTTTGCAGTGTCAAGTCATCGACTTTAATGACCATGCCATCAATTTCAAACGCCAAATCTGCCCGCTCTTCAATCATTGACTCATAATATTCTTGAACCTGCTCTGACGTATCCACTATCTTAAAGCGGCTTACCGTAAAGCCAATCTCTTGCAGCCAGTTTAAGGCACCCGATTGCAAAGTAATGTCCTCTGGCAATCCTTGGTTTACTGAATACGCATAAAATGCTAACGGACGACTGGCTGCCACGGCTGGGTCTAATTGACGAAGGCTGCCTGCTGCTGCATTACGCGGATTAGCAAAGGTTTTATCACCGTTTTCTTCAGCCAAACGATTAAGACGCTTAAAGCCAGCTTTGGGCATTAACACCTCACCGCGCACCTCAAGCACATCGATATCGCGCGCGGCTTCTATCACTAATGGGATATTATTAATGGTTTTCACGTTTTGGGTAATATCTTCGCCAGTCTGACCATCGCCTCGGGTCACACCGCGCACAAACTCACCATTGTGATATTTAAGCGATACTGCCAAGCCATCAAGCTTCATTTCTATTTCATATTTAGGGTTTTGGTCAGCATTACTTAGGCGATCATTGACGCGGCGCATAAACTCTTTTAAATCATCATAATTAAAGACGTTACCCAGCGACAGCATTGGAATATCATGCTCCACTTGCGAGAATGACGGCAATGGGTCATCACCTACGCTCGCAGTCGGGCTATCAGATTGTGTTAATTCTGGATAACGCTCTTCAAGCTCAATCAGACTCAGCCTCAACTGATCATATTCGTTATCACTAATTGTCGGCTCATCCATGACGTAATAGGCATTATTATGCTTGCGTACCTCATTAATTAAGGTACGCATTTTGGCAATAATTTGCTGCGCATCACAGGTTGAGTGGTTATGATTATCTGCAGTCTGAGTCATGGTATTCGCCTTATTTTATTTGCATTTTTCTGCGCTTTATTTGCGATTTAATCAAAGATTTTGTTGACAATATGATAGCAATTTTGAGCTGTGCTTGCCGAGATAAAAACACTCAATAATACGCCATTCACCGTTGATACGCTTCACACTCATCTGTAGAATCATCTATGTATAAAACGAATCAAATGGAACACCAATCAGTCAATAGAGTGACATAAACAGAAAGCGATTAATGATAAACTAAACAAGTGTTTAATCATCTTGATCCACACAAAACAAATGGATTACAGTGATAATCCCATTTATTAATAGTGAAAAATAATTAATAGAAACAATAAACACTTTCAGTCATACTGTTATTGATCTGTTGATTAGATTAACTTATCAACCACTCCCCCTCACATAAAAAGGATTTTATGATGCATAACATCAGTTCTCACGGACAAGCGTTTTATAATCGCGTCAAAGATTTCATCGAAACAGAAATCGAACCTATTGAAGCCGACCTTATCAAAGCCAGCCACGAAGCAAACAATCATGGCGATTGGACTCAGTGGAAATGGCCTGAAGAATATTACAGGCTACGTCAAAAGGCCAAAGACGCCGGACTTTGGAATCTATTTTTACCCGATGATGAGCTTGGCGCAGGCTTGTCTGTTACTGATTACGCCCCTATTGCAGAGCTAACCGGCCGTAGCTTAATTGCGCCAAATATCTTCAACTGTAATGCTCCTGACAGTGGCAATATGGAGCTGTTATGGCGCTTTGGTAGTACAGCCCAAAAAGAGCGTTTCTTAAAGCCTTTATTAGAGGGTAAAACTCGCTCTGTATTCTGTATGACCGAACCCAATGTTGCATCAAGTGATGCCACTAATATGGAAGCCACTGCCATCGTGGAGGGTGATGAGATTGTGTTAAATGGCCGTAAATGGTGGTCTTCTGGTTTGGGCGATCCTGACGTTGATTTCATTATCTTTATGGCCCATACCCCTGATGAGACCAAAAGCCGCCATCAACAGCACTCTATGGTATTAGTGCCCATCAAAACCGAAGGCGTTAAAATTCAGCGTATGCTTCGAGTATTCGGTGATTACGATGCGCCGCATGGTCATGGCGAAGTACTATTTGAAAACGTACGCGTGCCGGTGAGCAACTTTATTGGTGGACCGGGTATGGGCTTTTTGATCGCACAAGGTCGCCTAGGTCCTGGACGTATTCATCACTGCATGCGCTGTATAGGCGCTGCTGAGAAAGCACTAGAACTTGCTGTGCACCGTGCCATGGACCGTAGAGCTTTTGGCAAAAAGATTATGATGCTAGGCGGCAATATGGAACGTATCGCTGAAGCACGTATCAAGATTGACCAAGCCCGACTGCTAACGCTCCATGCTGCCGAAAAAATTGATACACAAGGCGTGATGGAAGCATTGACCGAAATATCGGCTATTAAAGTGGTTGCGCCAAATGTGCTACAAGAAGTGGTCGATATGGCGATGCAAATTCATGGCGGTATGGGCGTGTGTCAGGATACGATATTGCCGGCCTTTTATGCTCAAGCACGCAGCTTGCGCCTAGCAGATGGCCCAGATGAGGTTCATAAAGGTATGATTGCCAAGTTAGAGCTTAAAAAGCACGGTTACTCAAAGCCTAAATCAAAATAAAGTATCTCGTATAGTCATAGGCAACTAAATGAGATACAAGGCAACCGAGTGCAAGTACTACTCTAGTAGGCTTAGTGAGGTTAACGCTGTAGCTCTTTAGTTTGGCTAAGACTATAACTCGATTAAACCCTTCCTATCTTCTTTAAATAGAAGGTAGGGATCTTTAGAGATTAATGGTTTAACCCTGATATCCTGATTACCCATTTATTTAATTTTGCCTATAAAAAGGATTTTTATGAGCACCCCTCATCAGTCTAATCAAAATACTGCCAAAGACGCTGCTAACAATACGGTCATCGACAAACCAACAGCAGTGAGAGAAACCGAAAAATTAGATAGTGACGCTGTCACTGAATGGCTAAAGTCGCAAGATGTCGATGTTCAAGGGTCGGCTGAGGTTACTCAGTTCTCTGGTGGCGCTTCTAACTGGACCTACTGTCTGCACTATGACAATCGAGACTTAATTCTACGCCGCCCACCTACCGGCACCAAGGCCAAATCAGCGCATGACATGGTTCGTGAATTTAAAATTCAGCAAGCACTGACTAACGACTACCCTTATGTGCCTGAGATGATTGCCCTATGTACTGATGAGTCGGTCATTGGCTGCGACTTTTATGTCATGGAGCGGCTTATCGGCATTATCCCTCGTGCCAATTTACCTAAAGAATTAAAGTTAGATAAGTCCGAGGTTCGTACCCTGTGTACAAATGTGATAGACGCGCTGATTGAACTGCATCAAGTCGATTATCAACATAACCCAGAGTTAACTGCGCTTGGTAAAGGCGACGGCTATTGTGAGCGTCAAGTACTGGGTTGGGAGCGCCGTTATACCAAGGCAAAAACACCAAATGTGCCTAGCTTCTATCTTGTGCGCCAGTGGTTAAAGCGTAACCTACCTCAAGACAGCCATACCTGTGTGATTCACAATGATTGGCGTTTTGATAACGTGGTATTGGACCCTGAGAACCCAACATCGGTCATTGGTGTGCTTGATTGGGAAATGGCGACTTTAGGCGACCCATTGATGGATTTAGGTGGCGCCCTTGCCTACTGGGTACAGCGCGATGACAATATTATTATGCGTCAATCACGTCGTCAACCAACCCATTTAAAAGGTATGATGACCCGCGATGAGGTAGTTGATTACTATTTAGACAAGACCGGCTTGACCACCGATAATTGGACCTTTTACGAAGTATTTGGTCTGTTCCGTTTGGCCGGTATCGCTCAGCAAATTTATTACCGTTATTACCACAAGCAAACGGATAACAAAGCCTTTAAGAATTTTTGGGTAATTACGCATGCCATTCACGCGCGTACGTTAAAGCTAATTGCGAAACATGAAGCAGCCAAGTTGGTAGATAGTAATAAACTGCCTGCGCCGGTCGCAAATATAACTCAAAAAGTACTGAGCTTTAAATTCTTGAAATAGTCAGTGGTTAGAGGTGCTGTTGATTCTCTATACAGTCACTGAAACAACGCACTATCAGCGTACTGGTTATCATCAAACTATGGCAAAATAGGTCAACAATAACCTTTGGTGTCCGTAGAACTACCAGCTTTTACGGATACCAAGCTGGGCTGATTATCATTTGAACAAATACAATAGGACATTATGACAACCTTACTTTTTGCCAGACACGGACAAGCCTCATTTGGTCAAAAAAATTACGATAAGCTATCAGAACTGGGTACCAAGCAAGTAGCTTTACTGGGTACACAGTACGCACAAGCAGAGCGTCAAATTGATGCCATCATTACGGGCTCTTTGGTGCGTCAACAAGATTCTGCAGCGCATTTTTTGACAGCGTATCAGACGGGTAATGATTCAGAATTATCATTATCTACGCCAACAACCATTGAAGAGCTAAACGAATTTAATCATACCGATGTGTTTATTAAATATGATCCCAGTTTTGCAACCGAATTGGGGGTGATGACTGCCATTGCTGATGCGCCTGTTCCCAAACTGCGTTTGGCAGAGCTGTTTAATGAAGCGATGCTTCGTTGGCATTCAGGTGAGCATGATGCAGACTATATCGAAAGTTGGTCTGATTTTAATCAACGTGTACAGAATGCCCTGACTAAAATTAGCGACTACGCACAAAGCCAGCAGCTAGAGACGGTACTCATCTTTACCTCGGGTGGTGTGATTGCTGCGATAGTGGCAAGCCTGCTTGGTCAAGGTAGCCAAACCGCGTATCAAATTAATCGTAGATTAATTAACACCGGTGTTACCTCGGTCGTGCTAAAAGACAACAAGCCGCGATTATTATCATTAAACGAACACAGTCATTTATACCAAGCCGGTCAAAAGTTTATCACTTGGCACTAAGCTTAAACCATTAACACTAAACACTCTTAACGACTGAGTACTATTTCATCTTATAAGGATATTTATGAAAAACTCATTATTTAGCACTCTACAAAACAGCTTAAAGGGAAGTCTACAAACCAAAGTAGATGAAACCAAAAAGCTACTGCTTTCAAGCAAAGATTTAGACGACTTAACCAAGCGCAAAGTAGGTAAAAACAAAACCGTCCTCATCACCGGTGCCAGTTCAGGTATTGGCGCTGGTATGGCCAAAGGCTTTGCAAAACTGGGCTATAACTTGGCTATCTGTGCTCGCCGCACAGATCGACTAGAAGCCTTAAAAACGCAAATATTAGCCGATAGCCCAGACATTCGTGTTGAATTTAGAGCGCTCGATGTCTGCGTTTATGATGCTGTCTTTAGCGTATTCAAAGACTTCCAGAGCACCTTTAATACCATTGACCGCGTTATTGTGAATGCAGGTGTTGGTGCTGGTCGCCGTGTGGGCACTGGTCGTTTTAACATCAATCGCAAAACAGCAGAAATCAACTTTATCTCTGCCTTAGCCCAATGCGAGGCAGCGATGGAGATATTCCGTGAGCAAAATCATGGTCACCTAGTTGCTATCTCAAGTATGTCAGCCATGCGCGGTCTACCCAAACACCTTACTGTTTACGCAGCCAGTAAAGCCGGTCTTGCCCATCTTGCTGAGGGTATTCGTGCGGAAATGATTGCGGATAATCTACCGATTAATGTGACCACTATTTATCCGGGCTATATTCGTACTGAGATTAATGAGGGCGCACCAAAGCTGCCGTTTGAAGTCGATGAGCAGACCGGTAGTAATGCACTGGTTGCGGCGATTGAATCAGGTGTTGATGAGGCCTGTGTGCCAGCTATGCCATGGTTATTTATTGGTAAAGCGATGAAGGTTTTACCGCTACATTTAGTCAATAAACTTGGCTAGTATCCGATTCACTATAAATAGCTTAATAGACAATAAAAAACCGTGCTTAATAGCACGGTTTTTTGTTATAAGTCACACAGTATAAGCCCCTACTAAATAGGCCCATACTAACGTATAGAAGCTTGATACTCTTGTACTTGTGTACGCAGTTGTTGACGACGTTCCCGAGTCAGCACTTCGTTATTCTCATCTAATACCAGCAAATCAAATTCATTAGAAATAAGATTTACCACACTCATCATACTATCAAAGCCTTGAGTCGCTTTTGGATGTGGCAGTGATAAAAACAACACTAGACCTTGAAACTTAGAAGTTGGTAATAGGTTCAAATCAAACGGTGCAATACCCTCTTCGGTGATTCCCATCATACTAAACCATAAGATACCGTCACCATCTTTGGTCTCATAACGGTGGAACATATTCATAGCACCGTATTTTAAACCATACTGAGTGACCAAGGACAATACCGTTTTACCTAGGATTGCTTGCATCGGATCTTTAGGTACTAACGTAATGTTGATATTTTCTTGAGCATGGTTAAGCGGGCTGTTTTGATCTTGATCCGCCTCTGCCAATAAATGTCTATCAAGCATCGGGCTGTTTTCGCTAAATCCAGGCTCAGGCGCCGTTTCAATAATCGGCATCAAGCTTTCAGTCGCTGAGGCTAAATTTGAGAACAAATCATCTTCACTGTCATGCTCATCTAGTAAAGCAGTTGATTCTGTTTCAAATTGCGACTGCTCTGAGTGCTGCGTTGCGACTGGCTGCTGCCATGACTCAGGGGCTGTTGATGCCGGCTGCTCAGCCGTATTACTGGCTGTATATTTTGAATCTGCAGGGTTTGCCTGCTCTAGAGGCGCATCATATGGCACCTCTTCAATAACAGGTTTAAGATGGTCGCGGTCTGGGGTAATGGTGGTCTCACCCTCGATTGCCTCATCCAAATTGGTGTCTTTAACCAATTCACGCTCATGACGAGGAATAATAGGGATACCATTTTTATCGTAATGCACCGCCTTGTTCGCAGTGTTCTTTTTACGATTCAAAATTCCACGAATTATCATGTACAGACCGAC
Organism: Psychrobacter sp. CX14; assembly: GCF_057396205.2. NCBI lineage: Bacteria > Pseudomonadati > Pseudomonadota > Gammaproteobacteria > Moraxellales > Moraxellaceae > Psychrobacter > Psychrobacter sp. CX14. The sequence continues at coordinate 2,840,961 of NZ_CM183187.1, forward strand.
CACCATAATGACAATAGCGATAATAATTAAAATATATTGTACGGTGGTCATGGCATGCGTGTCCTAAAATTAAGATAGAAAAAAACGCTATTAGTCTAGCACGCTTAACCGCGCTCGTCATCAATCCGAAAGCGGTCTCAGCAACTTTTATACAAGCGGTTCATTTAAAAAAAGTATATTTACCACATTAATCGGCTACGCAGTCGGCTCTAAGTAACGCTCCGCTTCCTCTAAACTCACACTAACTAAGGTTGAGATACCTGCTTGCGGCATGGTAATACCCTTGAGCTCATCGGCAATTTGCATCGCCAATTTGTTATGACTGATAAACACAAACTGTACATCATCAGCAAGATCAGCAATTAAGTTGGTAAATCTGGCGACGTTGGCATCATCAAGTGGTGCATCAACCTCGTCCAGAACACAAAATGGCGCAGGATGTTGTTTGAAGATAGCAAATATTAGACTCAGTGCAGTGAGTGTTTTTTCACCACCTGACAATACCGCAAGGCGACTATTTTTCTTACCCTTTGGCTGCGCCATCAGCTCAAGCCCCGCTCGCCACTGTTCACTTTTCTCAAGACCCTCTTCTTTAACCAAGGTTAGGCTTGCCTGCCCGCCACCAAACACCTTGGTAAACAAACGGGTTAATGACTCATTGACAGAATCTAACGTATCCAAGAACAGTGTTTTGGTTTTGCTATCAATAGAGGCAATGGCATCGGTTAATTTATCCATACTGGCAGTAATATCATTAATTTGCTGCTCAAGCGGCAACAGTCTTTTGTCAACGGCAGCAAGCTCTTCTGCAGCAGCAAGGTTCACTGGGCCCATATTATCAAGCTTGGCAGTTAACCGGCTTTCTTCTGCTTGCAGCTTTTGTTGTTTGGTTTCTGATACTCGGCGCCCATGCGTAATATAATCAGTCAACAATGCCGAAGGGTTAACCTCAGCATTTAACGCCTTTAACCGCTCACTGGCCTCATGAATACGCTCATTAGCAATAGCGACCTGAGTCGCAGTTTGTGCCAATGTATCCTGAATCTGCTGCAGCTCCGACGCCAAAACACCTCGTTTGGCTTGATAGTCATTGACCTCTGCTTGAAGCGTGATAATAACCGCTTGACGCTCATCGAGAGCCACTTGCAACTCATAATGCTGAGTGCTCGCAGCTTTCAACTCAGTCTCTAACGCGGGCAGCTTGTCTTGAGCCTTTTCTTGCTCTTGTAGTAGCTTTTTATAATTACGCTCTAGCTGCTGCTTATCGGCATTAAACTGGGTCAATTGCTCACTACTGTGCTTCGCTGCAATCTGCGCTTGACCATATTGTAGCTGCAATTGACGCAGTCTCTCATTGTCATCACGCTCTTGCTGGGTAATCTGTTGACGCTCTTGCTCAAGCTGCTGCTGCTCTGACTTAGCCGAGTCTAAGTTTGGCATTAGCGTCTCCAAATACTGAGTGTCTTCGCTCATTTTCTGGGTTAATTGCGCCAATGCCTGCTCAATTTCTTGATGCTCTGTATCAAGCTCCTCTCGCTGTGCACCTAGCCGCTGCTGCTCACTGTCTTGTCGCTCTTGCTTGGCAGTTAACGTCACTCGCTGCTGCTGCAAATCATGACGTTTATGAGTTAAAGCAGACAGTTGTGCTGACAGCTCCTCCATCACCACTGACAATTGCTCGTGCTTATTGCTATCGGCTTTAATGGCTTTATTTAGCTGCTCAATTGCCTCTTCTATCTCGTTTAAACTATCTTCTAGTTCTTCCAGACGCTGTTGCTGCTGTAAGCGTATGCTTAAAAAGGATTCATTTGGCGCACCTGCATTTAACTTGCTTAAATGAACAGCGCCAATATGACTAATAAACCATCTAGACTGGGTCAAGATAACCGCCTGTTTAGGCAACAGCTCTAACAAGTTGGCTATTTTATTAGGTGTTGAATCAGTCTCTGTATTATTTTCTGAGTCTGATTGCTCAACATACAAATATGCCTGCTGCCAAATTATTAATTTGGGTGCAGCAATCAGTTCTGATAACGCAATAAGATTGGGTGGCAGGTTCTCTTGATTATTCTCTGAAGTAACACCCGTTTTGTTTTCAAAAAATACGCTATTAGGTTTCGATGTCGCCTCTTTAGCAGCAGACTGATTTAATGACTCATCAGACAATAGGTTTTGTAACAAGCTAGCACACTCATTATCTTGCGCACTTGCATCAGCATTAGCTACTGGTAGCACTCGAGTATCTAGCCAAAATGCTAACCATTTATCTAAGCTGTCTGCATATTGCTCACCTGTCTTGGTCAGCTTAATTCGTTCATGCAGTGGCGACAGTTTCTCTAATACCTTTGGTATCGACGCTTTACTATCAGCCGTTACAGATTCTTTAGATGCAGTAGGCTGTTCTGTTTTTGCCTGCTTTTTGGGATGTACGATGGCATGTAGTGTGTCGTATTCTGCCATCAAACTGGCATGCTGCTTCTCTAATTGAGCCAGTTGCTTCTGCTGCTCACCCAGTGACTGTTTTAACTGATTAAAGACCGGCTGCTCTGTTTCTAACTGCTCCTCAATCGAGTCTTGCTGCTTATCCAAGCCTTTAAGCTCGGCATTAATATGGGCAATATCATTGGCTAGCGAGCGGCCCTTATCCTGCTGCTGGTGTGATGAGTCTTCATGCGTAATCGTTGAGGCTATGCCCCACTTGGTGGCTTCTTGCCACCACAGCTTGTCTTTATTCTGCCACTTTGATAAGTCCAATGTCAGACGTGATTGAGACTGTTTGTCTAATGCCAGTCGCTGCTCAGCTTCACGCTTATCTGCTTCAATCTTAGCGACTTTGGTATTGATTGCTTCCCAAGCCGATTGCAGTGGTGCATATTTCGCCTGTGTTTGCTGCTGCTTTGTTTGTAGAGCTTCAAGCTCTGGGCTTAGACGTGCTAGAGTCTCATTTTGAGCTTGATTATCCTGCTCAGTGGTTGTAATACTGGATTGTATTTTTTTTTGCCTTTCTTGATTACCTTGCAGCCTGCCATCAAGCTGACTCAGTGTTGATTGTAGCTCTTTCAGGCGATGCTCGACCTGCTGACGCTGCATGTCCTGTCCGTGCAACTTATCGCGCGCTTCATCCTTGAGCCACTGCTCTTCTGCTAGCCGTGCGCTGACTTTCGCCAGTTTTTGCTTCAGTTTAGTATCCTCTGCTTGCTGTACCTCAAGCGTTTTGGTTAATCGCTCTTGCTCTGCCTTGTGCTGCATTTGAGCAGCTTTGGCTTGATATAATTGATAGGTTGCTAGCTGCTCTTTGACGGCTTCAAGCGACTCTTTGGCCTGCTGATATTCATTAGCACTTTCTGCCTGCTTGGCTAATTTTTGTTTCTGCTTAGTCAGCTCTGACTCAATATCTGTTAACCGCTCAAGATTCTCACGGGTTTTTAACAGCTTTTTCTGCGTCTCTTCACGGCGCGCCTGATAGCGTGACACGCCTGCTGCCTCTTCAATAAATTCACGCAGCTGTAGCGGACTTGAGTCAACAATACGTCCAATCATACCCTGCTGAATCACCGAATAACTACGAGGACCGAGACCTGTTCCCAAAAATACATCGACCACATCACGTCGACGGCAGCGCGTACCGTTGATAAAATAGTCTGACTTACCTTCTGCATTAATTTGACGACGTACCGACAGCTCATGATATAAATTTAACTCATGACGGATACCGGTCTGCTCATCTTGAGTATGCTCAAATACCAGCTCCACACTGGCCAAGCTTTTGGCCGCTTTGCTTTGCGTTCCTGCAAAAATCACATCGCTCATCGCACCGCCGCGCAGCTGCTTAGCAGAGGATTCACCGAGCACCCAACGGATGGCATCAATCACATTGGATTTACCACAACCGTTTGGTCCCACAATAGCGGTGATGCCATGGCGGAAGGTAAAGGTGGTTGGATTCGCAAAAGATTTAAATCCGGATAATTTAAGAGATTTTAGACGCATGAAGGCCGCACAATTAGGTTAGAAGTCGAATGATGAGTACGCTTAATAAGGGCGGCTATTTTACCGTAAAACCCAGTATTTTTCAGGTTTTAGCAGCGATTAAGCTCAGATAAGATTAAATTCTTATTATAGAATGAGGTGTAATGGACAAAATTCAGGCTGAGACCCCCTTTAAAGCTATATACTATAAGTATTTGCAAGGATTGAAAGCCATGAATCAAAAAACTGCCCTTTTTGTGGTGAAAAACACACGAAAAAGAATGGTTATAAATCAGGGAAACAGCAGTACAAATGCCTTGTTTGTAATCGGCAGTTTTTAGGTGGCAGGCGGCTCAATAATACAACTTTGTGGCAAGAATATACTCAAGGTAAACAGACTTATAAACAACTTGCTCATAAGTATGGCTGTAGCATAAAGACCATACAAAGGCGACTAGATACTATTGAGATAAAGTCACTTAATAAGCTACCTACTCGTGCCAACATAGTGATGGACACGACCTACTTTGGTAGAACATTTGGCTTAATGGTATTTCTCGACTATACAAGCAAAGCGGTATTACACCACCGTATTATTCACTATGAGACCAACGCTCTGTATAAACTGGGAATAGAGCATATAAAATCACAAGGCATTGATATCACTAGCATTACTTGCGATGGAAGACGAGGTCTTAATGCTTTGTTTAAAGATATACCGATACAAATGTGCCAGTTTCATCAGCTACAGATCATCACTCGATACTTAACTCGTAGGCCTCAAAATATCGCAAGTATTGCACTTAGACAGCTAGCTTTAAATATAAAGGATTATGATAAGACAACGTTCATTCAGGACTTGGATAGATGGTATTTAACTCATGAGGACTACTTAAATGAACGTAGTACCAATATAGATACTGGTAAGACTTGGTACACCCATAAGCGTCTTAGAAGTGCCTATAGAAGCTTGCGAGTAAATAGTGATTGGTTATTCACTTATAGAGAATTAGATGACTTAAACATTCCAAATACAACTAATTCTCTAGAAGGTTTGTTTAGCGAGTTAAAACGCCAATTAAGCAGTCATAATGGGCTCAATAAACAACGTAAGCTTAAGTTTATTAACAACTTTTTAATGACATACTCTGAAGGGTAGCCTGAATTTTGTCCATTAGAGACTAACCGCTCGTTTTTAGCCTGAATTTTGTCCATTACACCTAGAATGACTAATTATCAAAATAGTAATTATCAATATAGATACGTAAAATAGTAAAATAATGGACGGACACCTAACCAATAATTAGATTACTAAACATAACTAACAACACAAATATGAAAGGATGTTCCATGACTAATCCAAGCAATAGCAAGGACGACCCACAAGCCTTGCAGCAAAAATATGAGCGTTGGTATAACCTGTATCAAAAGCAGCTAGAAGCACAAGCACAGTGGCTTGAGGCCGAAGTATTACGGGCGGAACTGCAAGCTTATTATCTCGATGGGCAATGGATGACTGACCGAGAAGCCGACTTACCAATTGAGTATTCTGGCGAGGCGCATTCTATCTTTAGTGAAGACGCCTTGTGGAACATGTTAACCGAGCAAGACGAGCTTGCCCGCAAGTGGATACGACTGGGCATTGATGCATTAGACAAGCGCTAATCTGTCATATCAAATGTAGGTCTGCTAAACCACACCCATGCCTTGTAGTCCTGAACAAAGCAGTTGACCACCGGCGAATACCAGTAGTATGCCAAAAGCACGTTTTAATGTAGCGGCCGGCAACTGATGTGCCAATTTTGCCCCTAATTTGGCAGTAATAAAACTGGCGATTGAAATACAAATAAAACCAATGATATGTACAAACCCAATCGCCCCTTCAGGCAAATTGGCCACGTCTTGACCAAACCAAGCAAACCCTGCCGCCCCTGCCAGTGCAATCGGTAGTCCGCATGCCGCCGAGGTACCGACTGCCTGACGCATCGACAAGCCAGCCCATGTCAAAAAAGGCACGGTCAAACTACCACCGCCAATACCAAATATAGAGGACGCCATACCAATGCTTGAGCCGGCACCGATTTGTACCGGCGCAGAAGGTAGCGGTTTGCCTAACTGCTCTTTGTTTGATAAAAATAGCATCTTAAACGCAACCAATAATGCCGCAACACCAATCAACGCCTGTAGCATTAAACCATTGATTTGATCAGCTACGGCTGCACCAAGCAAGCTACCCACTACCAGACCAATGGCCATATTTTTCCAAATATCCCAACGCACGCCGCCGCGCTTATGATGCGCAGTTAAGGAGCTAATAGAGGTAACAACAATGGTTGCCAGAGAGGTGCCGACTGCCAAATGCGCGATTATCTCAGGAGAGAAGCCATAGGCTGTAAAAATCCAAACCAAGGCTGGCACGATAATCATACCGCCGCCAATACCGAACAGCCCCGCGCATAAGCCAGCAAATGCACCTGCTACTACAAACCAAACAATCATCATGCCATTTACTCTTTCCACTGATATTAGACTGTCAGTATAGCAAAAGCGGTCGCTATATCGATGGCCACTGCACCATAATGACTGTGTTAATATTACCTCTCTTTTAAATCGTTACTTCCGTCATTTAAGTCAATTTCATACAGGCTTTGCAAATGCAGCGTCCGTTTCAACAAAATACCAATAACAACCTAACTCACCATCATGTTGCCGTTAGCGCCTCGACCAATAGCGAGCTGCTGCACTGGTTAGAGAGTGGTCGTATTAGTAAAATGCGTCCTTATATGCTGACAGCCGGTATGCAGACTGCAGGACGTGGGCAACACAAAAGGACTTGGCAATCGCCCATTGGTAATATTTATCTATCGCTGTATCATCCGCTGGCCGCCCCTTTATCGGGATTATTATCGTTGGTTGTCGGCTATCATTTAACTCGTCTGCCTATTATCCAAAACCTAAACAGAATACGTCACCAAGTAGGCTTGCCTATGATTGGGGTCAAATGGGCTAATGATATTGGGTTTTATAATCGTGATGCTAAAAACAATCTGCCAAAGCAAGAAAAAAGCCTAGAGTCAGATAGTCAAGATAAAGAAGATAGCTTGGTTTTTAACAAGCTTGCAGGAATACTCATTGAGCCAGTCACTACTGGAAAGCGTATTACTGGCGTGGTGGTCGGAGTGGGTATTAATATTAAAGCGGCACCTCTATTAAGCGAGATGACCAAAGAAGGAATGGATTATCATGCAGTGAGTCTCAATCAACTCATCACCGATACTCATACTGCTGTACAAAGTCAGGACAATAAACAAATAACGACCCTATCAGCTTTAGCAAATTCACCGCGTGCAGAGGACTTATATCTGCCAGTTAGTGCCACAATTTTGCGGGCGATTCAGCAATTCATATCTTTTGCGGACTCTCCTTATGCAGTGAATAAATTTATCAGCGAATACAATACGGTCAGCGTATTAGCAGGTCGTGATATTCAAGTATTACAACATGGCAGTGACACTAAGTCAGATAAATTAGACGCAGACACAAATGCGCCAACCGTTGCCCTGAAGCAGAATGTACAACAAGGTAAAGTACTGGGAATTAATGCAGATGGCAGTCTTAAGTTGGCTCAAGGTTCAATCGAGAATGAGCGACAAGCACTCAATATTTATACCGGAAACATTCGGGTCACGGCTATTAGATAATGGATGGTTAGATAATCGACGGTCAAATAAATAGACAGCTAAATAATAAATAAGCATACAAATTAGTAGACTAATCTTAATCTGTTGCTTTGTAATACCACTCAATCTCACGATCAAAGCCTACTTTTAATAAGCTGGCGATGACACGTCCGGTTAATCCCCACACCACCTCGTTATCAATCACCCAACTTGGCGTTCTGATATTAATGCTCTTACCCTCCATCTCATAGGCAAGAATATAATCTGTGGTCGGCGCAGAAATAAGCGTTTCAAAGTCTGCCCAAAATATACGTGCAATCTCGCCAAGCTCAGGCACATAAGTAATCGGCGGCTTCACCAATGCCACGATAGGACGCACACTTAAACCAAACTTTGAGGTCTGAATAGGCAATTGCCCAATAATATGCACCTCATTAGGCGGCAAAGCCGTCTCTTCACAGGCCTCACGCAGCGCTGTAACTATATTATTACCATCATCCTCATCATGCTTACCACCGGCAAAAGAAACCTCGCCAGCATGGCTATTTAAATGCGCCGCACGGCGGGTTAATAGCAGCTTCGGCTTCGCTTCATTAGTAATCACTACCAGCACCGATGCATCTGCGACAGGCGTGGTGAGCAGCATATTAAGCAGCGCTTGTGTCTTGCCAATATCCCCTGGTTGATAGTCATTTTCGGCCTGATTATACTCATTAGCATTCTGCTGCTTTGCTTTTTGCAAAATATCATCCTGAAGCCGCTGCGCTAGCTGCTTTAATAGCGGCTGTTCAATATAATCTGGCAGCAGTACCGACAATTCTTCAAAGCGAGGTGACTGCACATTTGGATTCTGCGGTAAGGAAAATGAGGAGGCATTAGAACGTTTCATAGCGGACTATCATCGATTGTTTAGGGCGTTGTGTTAGCCTAACGCATTCTTATTAAGTATGCTATCGTGATGACTGGCTCGACTTAGTCATTGTGTAACCCAAGCTCTCTGACAGTAATAAAGATGTAGGTTAGGACCAACAATAACCTAGCCAATCAGCGCATACGCCTGAGAAGATTGATAATATAATATCTTATGTGATTTGAGTAGACGCTGTACACAGAGTCAACACACAATCAGACACGCTAATATCAATAACCAATTCAAGGAATCCCTTATGGCATATTGTTTACAATGTGGGCACGAAGCAGAGCACAAAATACCAGAGGGCGATCACAATCCGCGGCTTGTCTGCCCAAACTGTGATTACATCCATTATGAAAATCCTAAAGTTATTTGCGGTGCGTTAGTAGTGCATGAGCAAAAGGTTCTATTATGCCGCCGCGCCATTGAGCCAAGATACGGCTACTGGACATTGCCTGCAGGTTTTATGGAAATCGGTGAAACGATTGCAGAAGGCGCCGCTCGCGAAACCATGGAAGAGGCCGATGCCGTTGCCATCAATCCACATCTGTACTGCATCTATGACATTCCTGCCATTGGTCAAATTTACACCTTGTATCTAACCGACTTGCAAGAGGGTAAATATGGTGTAGGACCTGAAAGCTTAGAGTGTGCTTTATTTGAAGAAAAAGACATTCCTTGGGATGACATCGCATTTGAGGCTGTAAAACGCACCTTGACGCATTACTTTAAAGACCGTCAAAGCATCGATGCCCATGACGGTTTTCCACTGCATCAAGAAACCATATCTAAAGATAAAAGCATCAAGCGTTACTAGCCAGCCATTGAGTTCGACTTAGATAAATATAATATAGCCAAATCCTTAAATGCTCTATTAAAAACAAACCCACGCTTTATACCAAGGCAATAAACTTATGACCTTTTTTGTATTAAAAAACAGCTTTAAGAAGAAAAGGTCATCTGCCTTAGCAAAATTAGCCATTATCACTCATTTTTCCAGTCTTAGCCTCATACTAACTTGGGTTGGTCTTAGCGGCAGTCACGCCATGACCGTGTATAAAACGGTGGGCGATTTTGGTGAGGTCAAGTATTCGCAGTTTGCGCCCGAATCTGACACGAAGGTCGATATCATGGAGCTCAATACTTACCATGCCTCGCCGCAAGCCAAACCTGTAAAGGTAGCACAAAATAACAGTCTCCCTATAACAACAAAAGCGACTGATATCACTAGAACGACCAGCCAAAACGCTCACATTGACCAAAAAAAGCAGCACAAACAACAAGAGCGCTTAAGACAATGCAATGACTTACGCACCAGTTTAGGTGAATTGCAATCAGGGCAGCCTATCTATAAGCCCAATAGTAAGGGCGGCGGTCGTCATATCGATCAAGGCGAAATAGAATTAAAAAAAGAGAATATCGAGCTTGTACTGACTCAATACTGTCGCTGATATTCTCTTAGAATGACGCAGATTCTATCCCTATCGCTTTGATTAATTATTTGCAGTTAATTGCTGCAGCACCTTACCTACCGCTTTTGGCATATCACTGGCTTGCAATGCCCATACACCGACTTCTTTCTGCAATATATCACCGGCCAAAGCATGCACCATCACCACCTGTCGTAACTGTCTGACATTATTCGGTAATGCAGATTGCGCCAATAATCCCAATGCCAATCCAGAAAGAACATCGCCCATTCCGGCTGTCGCCATACCAGGATTACCTGCTGCACAGACATAACAGCCCTTTTGTTCCTTAACAATCGAGCCTGCACCTTTCAACAGCCAACTCCCATGATATTGCGCTGACAACTCTTCAATGGCAGCCATTCTGTCAGCTTCCACCTCTGATGCGGTAATACCTAATAACCGTGCTGCCTCTCCGCTGTGCGGCGTATACCAAACGTCATGCTTATCTGCATGCTGTACCAACCGCTGCTTTAAATCGGTATCTTGCTTGGCAACAGTGGCTAAATGATACAGACCATCGGCATCAATAATCAGATTCACACCGGCGGCTATCGCCGCCTGAAGATATTGCTGAAAGAGCGTCAAACTCGCCTCATCACGCCCCAAGCCCATACCAATGGCTACCGTATCACATTGCTCAATCATCTGTTTCACGCCATCGACATCATGCAAATCAATACTCATTGCATTAGGCAGACTGGTGATTAAACTTGGATGAAACATCTCATGACAAGCGACGGTCTGCTTACCTAGCCCAGTCGCCATCGCTGTACTGGCTGCTAGAATAGCCGCACCGCCCATGCCTTGTGAGCTATCAACCCGATTACCGCCAATAATGAGCGCATTGCCGTAACTGCCTTTATGCGAATTATTATCCCGCTGCGGCATCGACTTAGCTGTCTGCTGTAGCCAAGCTTTTGGCAACTGCGATAACACACTTGGTATCATAGGCATATCTATCACTTGCCCGCTATAATCACTGCCATCTTTGATATGCAGCCCAATTTTACGTGCTACCAAACACAGCGTCACATCTGCCCTAATCGCACAGTCATCGAAGACTTGTCCTGTACTTGTTACAAGTCCACTAGGCACATCGACACTGGCTACCGTCAACGCATCACCGCGCTGTCGTTTGATACTGTTGATGGTATCAATCGCTTGTTTATAGTCTCCCTTTGGCGCTCTATCTAGCCCAATACCAAACAAGGCATCGACGAATAAATCAGCGTTTAAATACTCCAAATGACTATCAGCCTCTGTAAGGCTGAGTACTTGGATATCTTGATTCTGTGCATCTCTTTTAGCAGATTGAGCATCTTGAGTGTTACTCTGCCCCACTTCGACCACAGTGACCTTAGCACCGAGCTGGCTTAAATAACTGGAGACTAGCCAACCATCACCGCCATTATTACCACTACCTACCCACACCCAAGCCTTTAACGACCCTGCCAAATCACACTGACGCTGCAGCCAATGCGCCATTTGCCATGCTGCTTGCTGCATTAGTCCATAACTGGGATTGGACTGCGCAAACCAGTGCTTTTCAATCTCATACACTTGTTCTGGGGTATACAAAGGTATGTTTGCTATATGGGCGTTGATAGGTGTTTGCTGTGTCATTTTTTATCCTTATGAAAAAAGTGGCCGGCTATTTATTTTATATTTAACACGTTATAGCTTATCATAGCGGCTTATTTGGTCTTAAAGCTGTTCTGATTATGTCTGCTCCTTACACTCCGCCGCGCTCCGATACTTTGGAGATAAACACCTTTCATGATGCCCAAGATGTGAAGGCATGGATACGTCAGCAGGCGCAGCAGCTTGGCTTTGCAGACTGCGGCTTTATCAACGTTAATAACCCTGTGTTTGAAGCCCAAATGCAAGGCTTACGTGATTGGCTTGCCAAAGGCTATCATGGGCAGCTGACCTTTATGGAAAACAACCACGACAAACGCGCCAATCCTGCGCTATTGGTTGAAGGCTCGCGCACTATCCTCTCTGTGCGTATGGATTATCTAGAAGCAACACCTAAGCCGCGGTCAATTGAGGATAATCTGCGTCCCAATCATGCCATTATCGCGCGCTATGCCCGAGGTCGTGATTATCACAAGACCATGCGCTCTCGCCTCAAAAAACTGGCACAACAAATACAGAGCATGCTACCGCAGTGGCAACACCTTGACATAGCCGCTGACACGCCTTTCGTCTTTCGCCCTTTTAGTGATTCTGCACCCATCTTTGAGCGTCCGCTTGCAGATGCAGCAGGACTCGGTTGGACCGGTAAGCACACCTTGCTGATTAACCGACAGTCTGGCTCTTTTTTCGTATTAGGCGAGTTATTCCTGAGCCTCGAGTTACCTGAAGATGCTCCGGTGAGTGCACACTGTGGTAGCTGTAGTGCCTGTATTGATATCTGCCCGACACAGGCAATTATTGCGCCCCATAAGCTTAATGCCAACGCCTGTATCTCTTATCTGACCATTGAGCATGACGGCCCTATTGATGAGAAATACCGTAGACCCATGGGTAATAGAGTGTTTGGCTGCGATGACTGTCAGCTCATCTGCCCTTGGAACCGTTATGCAAAAGTCAGCCCAATTGATGATTTTCATGCCCGCCATCAGCTAGATGAAAGCTTGTTAACGGACTTATGGCAGTGGACAGAAGCTGAGTTTCTAGAGCGTACTCAAGGCAGTCCTATTCGCCGTACCGGTTATGTCAATTTCCTGCGTAACCTCTCTATTGGTATCGGCAATGCGCTTTATTCTGAACACAACATCCAACTCTTAAAGCAGCGTTTGGGTGAGCACAATGACATGCTTGATGAACACATCAACTGGGCAATTAATGAGCAGCTTACCAAACAATAGAAGTGATAATAACAGATGATTTTTCAATTAATCTTCAAAACCTAGTCTGCCAAATACAACACCGAATCTAAAAAAGGGACACAACCCATTGGTATGTCCCTTTTTTTATTATTCTGCTAGATTCTGCTCATGCATTGCTATCAATTTGGTACCTACTATTTTTAGTCGGTACAAATAACAATACCTGATAGCATTAAAGCTTAATTATGGCTTTGGAATACGCAGTACTTGACCAGGATAGATTTTATCTGGGCTAGTTAGCATAGGCTTGTTTGCTTCAAAGATTTTATTGTATTCATTAGCTGAACCATAAACTTCTTGAGCAATTTTAGATAACGAGTCACCTGATTTTACAGTGTACATAGTTGATTCAGGCGCATCTTGCTTGATATCGATATTATCGATAACTTTAGCAACGTTTTGAACATTACCAATTGCAATAATCGCTTTTTCACGGTCCGCTTGAGTTTCAGCATGACCACTGATTTCAGCTGTATCTGTTGTACCGTTATATTTCACTTTCAAGTTAGTGATATTTAGGTTTTGTCTTTGGATACGCTGTAATAATAAGTTAGCTACTGATTGCGCTGATGGCTCAGTAGAAGCTGGTGCAGCATTCGCATCCGCGTGTGATTCTGTTTCTTTTTTAGCATCATCGCGATTAAAAATCTTATCGCCCATATCCTTTGCAAAGCTAAAAATCCCCATGTCTTACTCCTATCATAAATTATTGTTCAAACAGTTAGCTGGTTAATTATTGTATACACCGATCATCGCGTTTTAATTCATATAATAGTATTTATATAACATCAATCTAACAATGATCAGTGGCTTTATCTCAGTAGTCAATTTTAAATTCTTAACTCAAAATAAAGCAGTCAGCTAACAGGGTGTATCATTACACTGAACAAATTATACGCATTACCACGTAAATTTATTACACTCGCTATGTAGTTAAATGTTAAATTTTATTACCTTAATAGTTAGATGAATCTCTTCTATCAATCAACCCTGTCTTATCATCGACCATAAAAAAGCCACAACGAATACGTTATGGCTGATGCTTTCACAAGTAAATCAATAGCCAAGGCTACCTAATTAAATTTATACACTTACTTATAGGTATAAATTACAGCTTAGCTTTGATGTAATCCACTGCTTTTTGAACCGTGGTTAACTCATTTGAATCTTCGTCAGGAATAGTGATATCAAAATCATTTTCAAACGTCATCACTAATTCTACCAAGTCTAAAGAGTCTGCACCTAAGTCATTGATAAAAGAAGACTCATTGTTAATGTCTTCAACATCTACGTCTAATTGTTCAGCAACGGCTGACTTTACTTTTAACTCGATATCTTCGCTCATAGAAATCTCCATCCTTAATGTTCTTAGTTTATAAAGGTATATCGTTTATCTTACCGAATACACTTGCTCAATTCTAACTGACTTAGCTGATAATTGGGCAGCAAAATACATAACTTTTAGTTATCACCGCCCATTTATTGCTAACTTACTATAAATCTGACAATTAGCAATGCCAATACTTAGTTAAACTTTAGGCTAATTATTATTCATAGGATTCGCTAATAAGCAGACTACATATACATGCCGCCGTTAACAGGAATAACAGCACCGGTGACATAACTGGCTTGATCACTGGCCAAATAAGAGACCGCAGCGGCCACATCTTCTGGCTGACCCAAGCGTCCCACTGGCACCGCATCTAACATAGAGTTTAGTAGGCGCTCATCAAGCTCATCAGTCATATCTGTTTCAATAAGACCGGGTGCTACGCAGTTAATAGTCACTTGGCGTGACCCAATTTCACGCGCTAATGTACGGCTAAAGCCTTCAACCCCTGCTTTGGTCGCCGCATAGTTTGCCTGACCGGCATTACCCATTTGCGCCACCACTGAGGTGATATTGATAATACGGCCTTTTCGCGCTTTCATCATACCGCGAATGGCACGCTTACTCATACGATAAATCGAGGTTAAGTTGGTATCAACTACTTGATCCCAATCCTCATCTTTCATACGCATCAGCAGACCGTCTTGCGAGATACCAGCATTATTCACCAACACTTGCACGCTACCATAAACACTTTCAATCTCTTCAAACAGCTTATTAATCTGCTCTTGATTGGTAACATCTAACGCACGGCCAATACCACCAGCATCATGTAAATAATCATCAATCAGCTGAGCACCTTCGGCAGTTGTGGCGGTACCAATTACAAAATGGCCTTCTTTTGCAAACTGCTTTGCAATGGCCTTACCGATACCTCGACTTGCGCCTGTGACCAATGTAATCGTACGACTCATGACTGTTCCTCAAGTAGCTTTTCAACCAGCTTATTAATACGTGCTGGCTTATCCGTTGGATACGCTGGAATCGGGGTTTCTTGACGCTTCGCCAAGTTACTTAATACCGTGCCAGCACCACATTCAATAATCAAGTTAATGTGCTTATCAGCAAATTTCTGCATGGTTTGTGTCCATAGCACAGGGTGACTTAGCTGCTCGGTAAGTGCTTTTTTAATCGCTATGACAGTTTTCTCTTCAGTGGCATAGCGGTTTTGAATCACAGGCACAGACGGCAGATCAAACTCAATACTCGCCAAGCGCTCCGCTAACGCATCACTTGCTGGCTCCATTAACGCACAGTGTGAAGGTACGCTCACCTTTAGCGGTAGCATACGCTTACCCATACATTGAATGTGTTGGCTTAATATTTCAATGCCTTTTGCGTTACCAGCAACCACTATCTGACCTGGACTATTAAAATTAGCAGCACTAACAATGGCATCTTCATTGTTGCTCTCTACTTGCTCACAGACGCTAATAACTTGACTGTTCTCTAAGCCAAGCACTGCTGCCATCTTGGTGTCTAGGCCCTCTACCGCTTGCTGCATAAATTGACCACGCGCGTGTACCAATTTAACCGCATCGGCAAGGCTAATAGCACCAGCTGCACATAATGCACTGTATTCGCCAAGAGAATGGCCGGCAAAAAACAGCGGCTCAATATCAATCTCTGCATGTGCCTGCAATATACGCCATACGGCAATACTGGCAGCTAATAACGCGGGCTGAGTATTCTCAGTGCTCGCTAAAGCTTCCTCATCTTGGCAGACCGCCCAAAGATCAAATCCTAATGCTTCGCTGGCTTCTGAGAACGTTTGCTCAACGATGGGATATGCCTCGCTAAGCTCATTAAGCATACCAACGGTCTGTGACCCTTGGCCTGGAAACACAACGGCAATGCGGCGTGGCATATCAGGTTGTGTTTGTTTTTTAACTGAGTGAGACGATTTTAACGACATTATTAGCCTTCTTATGCCTTGAGATATCTAAAGATAACCATAAAAAAAGAGCCAAGCGCCACTAATGAAATAAGATCATTAGTAAAGCTTAGCTCTATATTACACTGCAATCATTATAAATGATTGTAGATTAGTCTTCTTGGCTCGCTTTGAACAATTGGCGACCACGGTAGAAACCATCTTTAGTCATATGATGACGACGATGTTTTTCACCAGTAGTGGCATCAATGCTTAGCTCAGCAACTTCCATATGGTGGTGTGAACGACGCATATCACGGCGTGAGCGGCTTTTACGACTTTTTTGAACAGCCATGGGTCTTGCTCCTATTCTAAAATATGCTGTAGAGGTAAACGCTTATGTTTGTTAACAAACCTTAAAACGCTAACTTAGCAAAAATGAGTTCTCTATTGACCTCAATAAGAGCAACTCTTATTAAAAATCAAATAGGTTTAAAAT
Source organism: Psychrobacter sp. CX14 (assembly GCF_057396205.2). Classification (NCBI taxonomy): domain Bacteria; kingdom Pseudomonadati; phylum Pseudomonadota; class Gammaproteobacteria; order Moraxellales; family Moraxellaceae; genus Psychrobacter; species Psychrobacter sp. CX14. The sequence continues at coordinate 2,857,651 of NZ_CM183187.1, forward strand.
CTGGGAATAATAAACGAGGGATTATACTCGCTTTATCACATAAAATAAAGGGGGTATTCATCTACTCAGTCAGGACATAGAGTAATGACTGTTATTAATCATCAATATCCTGACCAAAGCTACCTTAAAAGCTAATATCCGGTGTTAAATTAATCTAATTATAGCTTACCCTTTAACGCCTCTAAAGCGGCGAACGGGTTCTCATTCTCCTCTTCAATAATCTCGCCGACTTGCTCTACCGCCATTTCACAATCATCATGCTTGGCAGATAAAGGAATATCAAGTAACAGCTCATCTTCGACCAACTTTTTGAGCGGCAACATCCGATCGCCTTTTTTATTCTCTGGCTGCTCTTCTAGTAGCTCTTCTAATAATAAATAATCATCAGAATCATCAACTAGACTCTCTTGCTCTTCACGTTGCAATAAGACCAACTGCGCTTGATGGCCGACATCAATGGCCAGTGGCTGTAGACAGCGCTGACAGTTGACCCAAACATCGCCTGAGAATTCCATAATCAAGGTCAATAACTGGCCTTGTTTAGTGAGCTCGCATTTTAGCTCAATTGGAGCATCTTGGTAAGCCTCTGGCACAACACTAACCAGTCTTTGCATAATGCTCGGTGTAATCGTACCTGACCATACGTAGCCGGCATCTTCCCACTTCTCTAAATTAACCAGTTCCGGTAAATGTTTGGCACTTTTTTCAGTGTTGTTCGTCGCCACCGGTGATGACATGTCAGCTTTTTGAGTATATTTATTCATAGTTTTCTCTTTATTTAAACCTGTATTTTTTGAACGTATGTCTTATGTTGGTATTGTAAGCGATAAAGGCAAGCATAGTCATATCAGTATCTTAATTACTAGGATTGCTTTTAATAAGACCATATCATGGCAACTTTACTACCAACAATATATAAATGGACCATTCCTTGCTAGAATAGCGCGTTTATCAGCCTAACTGGTCTGTTTATATCCATTTACTTATCTGTTATTAGAATCACTATGCCAACACCTGATTTTTCTCAATTGCCGATTCGTAAGCTTGTCGCAGAGCTTGAACATAAGCCACTCTTTATTCAGCTTAATTATGCAGTGGCTAACAGCTCTGTCTTAGAAAGCGAAGATTCAAGCTGGGCGCAGCTGAAACAACAATGGCAATACTTGCATCATTCTAATGCCACCGAGCAACTCTCTAGTGAGCAATTAGAAGCTCAAGAAGTTGACTGGCTTATTACTGTCTTTAACAAAACCTTTGTCCACCATAATGTCATTCTTGCTCGCGGTGAACATGAACCAGAATACTTCCCTGCGCATGAGCAGCAGCCTGCTCGTATTGAATTTGCACATGGGTTTTTCCAAAGTGCCTTACATGAAATCAGCCACTGGAGCATCGCAGGTAGTCATCGCCGTACGTTGCCTGACTTTGGCTACTGGTATGCCCCTGACGGACGCACAGAAGCGCAGCAAAGTGCTTTTGAGCGGGTAGAAATCAAACCACAAGCAATTGAGTGCCTATTTACCTTAATGTGTCATAAGCACTTTAGAGTCTCACAAGATAACTTAAATGCCGACTTTGATACCAGTCACAGCACATTTGCTAATGACGTGTTTAATCAGGCCACAGACTATATCCAAAATCCTAACGCATTACCCAAAGACGCACAAACCCTACTGACCATACTCACCGCTTTATGTCATGATAATATGAACACATAAAATAAGGTCAAACACACTGCACATGAATTAGGCTTATGATTCCCATAACCAATAAAATCACTTGTGCGGCTGCCTGACTTCTCTTTAATTTTTTACTGTGAGGCATCCCATGCAAACGTTATATATTCACTCAGAAAATCCACAGCCAAGACTAATTGAACAAGTGGCGAATGCACTCAATAACGATCAGCTTATCGTCTACCCTACTGATACCAGTTACGCTTTTGGTTGCAAAATTGGCTCTAAAAATGCACTAGAAAAATTACATCACATTCGTCAACTTGATGACAAACATCAATTTACACTTTTATGCCGTGATTTAAGTGAAATCGCTACCTATGCAACCGTAGACAATCAGCAATTCAAACTACTCAAGGGCAACACTCCTGCGCCTATTACTTATATATTAGAGGCCACAAAGGATGTACCTAAAAAACTCTCACACCCTAAGAAAAAAACCATTGGTATTCGTGTACCCTCTAATCCAATAGCCCAAATGATGCTTGAAGCCATGGGTGAACCAATACTAACTAGCTCATTAATCTTGCCAGAGACCGAAACACCGCTTGCGCTAGATGATCCTTTTGATATTGAAGACAAGCTTGCCAATAACATTGATGTGATGATTAATGCGGGTGTATTAACCACTAAGTTGACTTCTGTAGTCGATATGACTCAGTTTCCACCAGAGCTTGTGCGACATGGCGCAGGAGATGTTTCACAAATTATTGAATAATTGAACATTAATATCCGAATAATCTAGATATCTCGCTGCATTTTAAAATGACATAAGAAAACCTCAGTAACCATATTAAAATATGTTCTAGAACATAATTTAAAAAGCTACTGAGGTTCTTTTATTAGCACGATGACTAATAGACTTTGCTAACCTTAAATGAGTTTATTCAACTCAAATAAATATTAGTCGCGATCTACCAATTCAACATATGCCATTGGTGCATTATCACCATCACGATTGCCACATTTGATGATACGTAAGTATCCACCTGGACGATCTTGATAACGTGGTGCTAGTGTACCAAATAGTTTACCAACCATATCTTTATTGCGCATACGGCTGAAAGCCAGACGGCGGTTAGCAACTGAATCTTCTTTTGCCAATGTAATCAAAGGCTCAGCCACACGGCGAAGCTCTTTAGCTTTTGGTAATGTTGTTTTAATCAGTTCATGTTCAAACAATGAGTTTGTCATGTTCTGGAACATTGCCTTACGATGGCTGCCGGTGCGACCCAGCTTAACTCCACTCTTACGATGTCGCATGGTCAAATATCCTTAATAGTTTAACGGCTACGGTAAGAAAAACGGTCATCAACACGTAGGTCAGCTGGTGGCCAATTCTCTAGGCGCATATCCAGTTCAAGACCTTTAGACGCTAATACGTCTTTGATTTCAGTTAATGACTTCTTACCAAGGTTTGGTGTTTTAAGCAATTCAGTCTCTGAACGCTGTACCAAATCGCCGATATAGTAAATGTTTTCAGCTTTCAAACAGTTTGCTGAGCGAACCGTTAGTTCAAGGTCATCCACTGGGCGTAATAGCACAGGGTCAACCTCTTCTTTCTCTTTCACAGGCTCTGGCGCTTCTTCTGCTTCTAAATCTACAAAGATTGAGATTTGTTGCTGCAAAATAGTTGCTGCTTTGCGAATTGCTTCTTCAGGATCGATCGTACCATTGGTTTCAAGTTCAATGATTAGACGGTCAAGATCCGTGCGCTGTTCAACACGAGCATTTTCAACTTGGTAAGCAACGCGTGATACTGGGCTAAAGCTAGCATCCAATTTCAAGCGGCCAATTGCTTTAGTGTCGCCATCTTCACGGCGTAAGTTAGCAGGCTCATAACCACGGCCCATAACCACACGTAAGCGCATTTTTAGGTGACCACGGTCACCTAAAGTACCTAGAACCAAATCAGGGTTAACAATATCAACGTTATGTGGCAGTTCGATATCTGCCGCAGTGATAGTGCCAGGACCTTTTTTATCTAGTGTCAAAAATACTTCATTTTGATCGTGCATTGTAATTGCTAGACCTTTTAGATTTAATAATAAATCTAAAACGTCTTCTTGCAGGCCTTCAAGGGTAGAATATTCATGATCTACGCCTTCAATTTCTGCTTCAATAACGGCTGCACCAGGCAATGAAGATAGAAGAATACGACGAAGGGCATTACCTAAGGTATGCCCAAAGCCGCGTTCCAACGGCTCGAGCGTGACTTTTGCATTGGTTTCATCAACCGCATCCACGTTAATGGCATTAGGGGTCAGAAACTCGGTAGCATTTAGCATCATATTGTCACCTCGATTAGTTAATCAAATTATTGTTAGCGATTATTTAGAGTACAATTCAACGATTAAGCTTTCGGTGATTTCTGCAGGCAAATCAATACGATCTGGTGCTTTCTTAAATGTACCTTGCATTTTGCTATGATCAACGTCTAACCATTCAGGGATACCACGTTGAGTTGCAAGCTCAATTGCATTCTTAATACGCAACTGTTCTTTCGCTTTCTCATGGATGGCGATTACGTCACCATCTTGAACTTGGATAGATGGAATGTTCACACGAACAAACTCATCACGACCCGCTTTTTTCAACATAACAGCACGATGGCTTACTAGCTGACGTGCTTCAGCACGAGTTGAGCCAAAGCCCATACGGTATACTACGTTGTCTAAACGACGCTCTAGCATTTGCAGTAGGTGTTCACCTGTTGCGCCGCGAGCACGTGCAGATTCTTTATAATAATTAGCGAACTGACGCTCTAATACGCCATAGATACGTTTAACTTTTTGCTTCTCACGAAGCTGTAATGAGTATTCTGAAGCTTTGTTGCGAGTGTTGCCGTGTTGGCCAGGTACTCGACCTGCTTTTTTAGTCTTTACGTCATAAGGTTTAACACCTGATTTTAATTGTAAATCAGTACCTTCACGACGCGACAACTTTAATTTTGGACCTATATAACGGGCCATGCTTGTGTCTCCTTGAGTTACGTCTTAATAGTAACTTGTAACGGTAATTTCGTCTTAATACACACACCGTAACTTTGCTTTTAATAAAGCAAAGCATACGGTAACAATAGTTTATACGCGACGCTTTTTAGGCGGACGGCAACCGTTGTGTGGGATTGGGGTTACATCAGATATACTGTTAATTTTATAACCTAATGCACCTAAAGCTCTTACCGCAGACTCACGACCCGGTCCTGGACCTTTAACCAGAACATCGACATTTTTTACACCATATTCTTGAGCTGCTTTACCAGCAACTTCAGCTGCAACCTGAGCTGCGAATGGTGTAGATTTACGTGAACCACGGAAGCCTTGTCCACCAGAAGTGGCCCAAGCCAATGCATTACCTTGACGATCAGTAATCGTTACAATGGTGTTATTAAAAGACGCATGAATGTGGGCTACGCCCTCTGATACCGAACGACGTGCCGTTTTTTTACGACCACGGGTGTCTTTTGCCATCTTTTAGCTTCCTAAGTTAATTATCTTTTAATTGAACGAATCGGACCCTTACGAGTACGAGCGTTATTCTTCGTGTTTTGACCTCTTACAGGTAAGTTACGACGATGGCGGATGCCACGGTAACAACCTAAATCGACCAAACGCTTGATATTCATTGAAACTTCACGACGAAGGTCACCTTCAGTCATGTAGTTACCAACTTGTGCACGGATAGCATCAAGCTGCGTGTCATCTAATTGACTGATTTTAGTAGTAGGTTCGATGCCAACCGCTTCTAAGATTTGCTTAGCGGTAGTACGACCAATACCAAAAATATAAGTCAATGAAATCACTGCATGCTTGTTATCCGGAATGTTGACGCCGGCAATACGAGCCATTGATTTCTCTCCAGTTATGAAAAATGAGTCTTTATTATATTAAGAATAATAGTCAGACTTATGTTTCAGATTTTGCCATTTACTAAATCGCTTTATTTATCGATTGGCTTTGATACCAAAACAGGAAATAAAGGATAGCAAACGACGGCAAGTGGCGGATGATAACTCATCCGCCCTATTTTTTCAAGTGTAATTCACAACTTGTGCTTTAATGACTCAAAACACAATTAATATAAATTAACCTTGACGCTGTTTGTGGCGTGGTTCAGCTTTACAAATAACATGAACACGACCTTTGCGGCGTACGACTTTGCAGCTACCACAAATCTTTTTAACAGATGCTTGAACTTTCATAATATTCTCCTGTTGAACAAACTCTCTTAGATAGGCTACATGTAGAACTTATTTAATAAGAGTTTGATCATGATACTGATGTGTCATTAAGTGAGCCTGTAGCTGGGAGATAAAGTCCATAACTACGACTACCATAATTAAGAGTGATGTACCACCTAAGTGGAATGGTATGCCAAATGAAGACTGTAGGAGCATCGGCATCAAACAAATCACAGTCATGTATATCGCACCGATAAAGGTTAAACGATTTAATACATGATCTAAATAACGTTGTGTTTGAAGACCCGGTCTAATACCTGGAATGTATGCCCCACTACGCTTCAAGTTCTCAGCTACTTCACGTGGGCTAAAAACTAGCGCCGTATAGAAATAACAGAAGAAAATAATCATCGCTCCAAATAGCACTAAATATAATGGCTGACCTGGCGCTAAGACTAAAGACATAGTTTGTAATAGTTGTTGCCACATACTTGGATCAGCAGAGTTACCAACCCACTGGCCTAAACTTGCTGGGAACATCAACAACGCACTGGCAAAAATTGCTGGAATAACACCGGCCATATTAATCTTTAAAGGCAGATGTGATTGCTGATCAGCATAAATTTTGCGGCCTTGTTGTTGCTTTTGAGCATAGTTAACCGGAATACGACGCTGGGCTCGTTCAATAAAGACGATACCTGCGGTAACCGCTATACCTAAAACAGCAAATACAAGCAGTACAATCAAGCTTTGCGGATCGTTCCGAACCATCTCAAAAGATTGCCCTAACATACTAGGAACACTGGATACAATACTGGCAAAAATCAGCATCGAAATACCGTTGCCCACACCGCGCTCTGTAATTTGTTCACCAAGCCACATCAAAAACATGGCACCTGCTACAAGCGAGCTTACAGCAGGAATATAAAAAGTTAAACCTGAGGATAAAGTCAGATTTTGGCTGATTAATCCAGTACACATAAAGATGGCTTGAATAGATGCCAAAAAGAGAGTCCCTTGACGCGTATACTTATTAAGTTTACGGCGCCCGGCCTCTCCTTCTTTTTTTAAGGCTTCCAATGAGGGCAACACAGCTGACATCATTTGAACAATAATAGAAGCCGAAATGTAAGGCATAATACCTAAAGCCATGATAGACATTCGCTCTAAAGCACCACCTGAGAACATATTAAACATGCTCAAGATGGTGTTTTCGTTACGAGAGAATAGCTCTGCTAGGCTAACTGGATTAATACCAGGAACTGGGATATGTGAACCTAAACGGTAGACAACCAGCGCCCCTATCAAAAATAACAGACGATTCCATAGCTCATCATACTTACGGATAAAGACAAGCGGGTTCATCGGAATTGCAGAGGTAGGCGCAGATTGCTTAGCCATTTAAATTACTCCTCAGTACCCTCAGCGACTTCAACAGTACCGCCAGCAGCTTCAATAGCAGCCTTAGCACCTTTAGTCACTTTAACACCTTTAAAAGTGTAAGCTTTATTAATCTCGCCAGATAAGATGATACGTGCGCGTTTCATGTCATGACGGATAATGTTAGCAGCTTTTAAAGTTTCAACACTGACTACATCGCCATCAAGCTTATTCAGCTCAGATAAACGTACTTGTGCAGTAGTGAATGCCATTTGACTGGTAAAGCCAAACTTAGGCACACGGCGGAATAAAGGCATTTGGCCACCTTCAAATCCACGACGAATGCTTGAACCTGAGCGTGATTTTTGACCTTTCACACCACGGCCACCAGTTTTACCAAGGCCCGAACCAATACCACGACCTTTACGGTGGGCAGTTTTCTTAGCACCAATACCTGGTGATAATTCGTTTAATTTAAGTCCCATTACGCTTCCTCCACTTTAACCATGTAATTGATGCGATTCACCATTCCACGGGTTGAAGGCGTGTCTTCAACTTCAACTGTATGTCCAATACGGCGTAAACCAAGGCCCATAAGACAAGCTTTATGGCTCTTGAGGCGATGGGCACCAGATTTAATTTGAGTAACTTTCATTGTTTTCATCGTAACTCACCTACTTTAATATCTAAAAAATGGTTAGCCCAAGATTTCGTCTACAGATTTACCACGTTTTGCAGCCGCCTTTTCAGGTGACGACATATCACGTAAACCATTGAATGTTGCGCGTACTACGTTTGTTGGGTTCGTTGAACCGTAACATTTAGTTAATACGTCTTCAACACCAGCTGATTCTAATACGGCACGTACAGCGCCACCGGCGATTACGCCAGTACCTTCGTTAGCAGGCTGCATGTATACTTTACTAGCACCATGACGAGCAACGATAGGATGCTGAAGTGTTACGCCATCAAGATCAACAGTGATCATGTTGCGTTTAGCAGCTTCAAGTGCTTTTTGGATAGCAGCAGGAACTTCACGAGCTTTACCACGTCCAAAACCAACACGGCCATTACCATCACCAACAACAGTTAATGCTGTGAATGAGAAGATACGACCACCTTTAACAACTTTTGATACGCGATCAACAGAGACTAACTTCTCTACTAGACCGTCATTTTGTTCTACTTTAGCCATGATTAAAACTCCAATCCATTTTCACGAGCGGCGTCAGCCAATGCTTTAACACGGCCATGGTATTTAAAACCACTACGGTCAAAGGCGACTTTTGTGATGCCAGCAGATTTTCCACGTTCAGCAATAAGTTGACCAACAGCTTTTGCTGCTTCAACGTTACCAGTAGCGCCAGAGCGTAAAGTGCTATCAAGCGTAGACGCTTGAGCCAATACTTCTCCGCCGGTTGGAGAAATGATCTGCGCATAGATATGGCGTGGAGTACGGTTAACTACTAACCGATGCACACCCAAATAGCGGATGTGGGCACGTGTCTTTTTAGCTCGACGTAAGCGAGCAGCTTTTTTATCAAACATGTCATTTCACCTTATTTTTTCTTAGCTTCTTTACGAACCACATGCTCGTCACTATAGCGAATACCTTTACCTTTATAAGGCTCAGGTGGACGATAACCACGGATTTTCGCAGCAGCTTGACCCAGTGCCTGCTTATCATTAGATTTTAAAATGATTTCAGTTTGAGTTGGCGTCTCAGCAGTTACACCTTCTGGAAGCGTGTACTCGATTGGATGTGAATAACCAACGTTTAAGGTTATTTTATTACCCGCTACTTGAGCACGGTAACCAACACCAATCAACTGTAGACGTCTTTCAAAGCCTTCAGATACACCGATAGCAAAGTTGTTCAATGTAGAACGCATTGTGCCAGTGTGCATCCATGCTTCTTTAGAGTCAGAAACAGGTGATAAGATCAGTTGATCATCTTCTTGTTTTAGCTCGACCAAATCATGCAGGTGTAAAGACATAGTACCTTTACTGCCTTTAACTTCAACCTGCTGACCGTTCAAAGTAACACTTACGCCCTTAGGCAATGTTACTGGGGCTTTAGCCACACGAGACATAGGAATATTCCTTAATTACAGATAAATAACGAATGATTATGAAAAAATTAACAGGCACTAGGCCTGTTAATTTATATAATCAGCTCTATATTAGATAAGCTTTTAATACTATTAACTTAATAGGTGCCTAAATAAAGGCGCCTATTATAACTGATTAATAGTGTTTTAAAAAGTTAAATAATACAAATAGTGATTTAAGCAACAAATGCGATTACTTCACCGCCAATACCAGCAGCACGAGCAGCGCGATCGCTCATGATACCTTTACTGGTTGAAACAATTGCAACGCCTAAACCTTGCTGTACCGTGGGAATAGCGTCTTTACCGCGGTATTGACGTAGACCTGGACGACTGTAGCGTTTAATTACTTCGATAACAGGCTTGCCTTCGAAATATTTTAGTTCGATAGTCAAGGTTGCTTTACCATTGCTTTGTTCAGTTACTTCAGCAGAAGCGATGTAACCTTCTTGAACTAGTAGGTCAGCAATTGACTTACGTAGTTTAGAGTTAGGCATAGCAACATTAACTTTACGTGCCATTTGTGCGTTACGGATACGGGTTAGCATATCAGCAACTGTATCTTGCATACTCATAGTATTACTCCCTTACCAACTAGCTTTACGAACGCCTGGAACATCACCTTGCATTACGCGTTCGCGTAAAATGTTACGTGATAAACCAAACTTACGAAAGTAACCATGAGGACGGCCAGTTACGGCACAACGATTACGTAGTCTTACTGGTGATGAATTACGCGGAAGAGATTGAAGCTCAAGAATTGCTTCCATTCTCTCTTCGTCACTTGCATTTACATCACTAATGATTGCTTTAAGCTTTGCACGCTTCTCAGCATACTTAGCAACCATTTTCTCGCGTTTTAACTCGCGATTAATCATGCTCTTTTTTGCCATAATGCTTTATTCCTATTTGAATGGGAAGCCGAATGCTTTAAGCAGTGCGCGACCCTGCTCGTCATCCTGAGCAGATGTCGTGATAGTGATATCAAGCCCACGAAGGCGATCAATCTTGTCATAATCAACTTCTGGGAAAACGATTTGCTCTTTAATACCTAACGAGTAGTTACCACGACCGTCGAATGCTTTTGGAGAAAAGCCACGGAAGTCACGGATACGTGGGATAGCAATAGCAATGAGACGATCTAAAAACTCATACATTTGCTCGCCACGAAGTGTCACTTTACAACCAATTGGCCATTCTTCACGAATTTTAAAGCCTGCGACAGATTTACGAGCTTTAGTGATGACCGGCTTCTGACCTGCAATTGCAGTCATGTCCGCTACGGCACCTTCTAAAAGCTTCTTGTCTTGTGAAGCACCGCCAACACCCATGTTAAGAGTAATTTTGGTAATTTTTGGTACTTGCATGACGTTTTCTAAGCCCAGTTCTTCTTTGATCTGCTGCTTGTACTGGTCATTGTATAATGATTTTAATCTAGCCATTGCTATTACACCCTTAGTGTTTTACGCAGTCGCCACTACTTCACCGTTTGAGCGATAGACACGTTGTTTGTTGCCTTCATCGTCAAACTGATAAGTAATACGATCAGCTTTTTGGGTTTGCGCATTAAAAATTGCGACGTTTGAGATATGTAAAAATGCTTCTTGCTTAATAATGCCACCTTCAGCACCAGTTGCCGCATTTGGCTTTTGGTGTTTGGTTACAATATTAATACCTTCAACTTTAATACGGTCATTTTTTACCGCTAGCACAGTGCCTTGTTTGCCTTTATCTTTACCAGCAATAACAAGAACAGTGTCGCCTTTACGTAATTTAGCCATGGGTTACCTCTACAGTACTTCTGGTGCTAGTGATACAATCTTCATGAATTGATCACCACGTAGTTCACGAGTTACCGGCCCAAAGATACGAGTGGCAATCGGGGCTTTATTCTGGTTAAGCAATACAGCGGCGTTGTCATCAAAGCGAAGTACTGAACCATCTGGACGACGTACACCTTTTTTGGTACGTACAACCACAGCATTCATTACATCGCCTTTCTTAACACGACCACGTGGAATTGCTTCTTTAACAGATACTTTAATGATGTCGCCTACAGAGGCATAACGACGATGTGAACCGCCAAGAACCTTAATACACTGTACACGTCGTGCACCACTATTATCTGCAACTTCCAGAATTGTTTCAGTCTGAATCATCGCGTTACTCCAATCATATACAACAGGCAATAACTATACTGGTGGAATCACCCCTACTCATCATTAAAACGATGATTCTGGAACGACTTCACTTATCTGGTATGTCACCACAAGGGGGCGTATTCTACCAGTTATTAATGCCAATTGCAATTTGCTTATATTTTTTCCGCTGTTTCCACAACGTCAACTAATTTCCAAGACTTAGTCTTAGAGATTGGGCGTGTTTCAGCAATACGAACCACATCCCCTTCTTTACAGACATTGTTTTCATCGTGGGCTTTAATTTTTGTAGAACGACGGATCTGTTTGCCATATAGTGGGTGACGAACTTTACGTTCGATTAGCACTGTAATAGACTTATCCATCTTGTTACTGACAACCTTACCAGTAACAATACCTACACCTTCGGTTTGTTGAATATCGTTACTCATTAGGCGCCTCTTTGTTTCTCATTAATCAAAGTCTTAATCTGAGCAATCGCACGGCGATTTGCTTTGACTTCGTGTGTGCTACCTAGTTGACCGGTGGCTTTTGCCATACGAAGACGGAAAGCGTCAAGTTGCTTCTCATCTAGTAATCCAGTCAGCTCTTCTACTGATTTGTCTCGTAATTCACTGATCTTCATTACATTATCGTCCGCTTAACAATGGTAGTTTTGAAGGGAAGTTTAGCGGCTGCTAGCGTGAACGCTTCGCGTGCTAATTCTTCTGATACCCCTTCGATCTCATAAAGCATTTTACCTGGTTTGATTTCGCATACCCAGTACTCAACAGGACCTTTACCTTTACCCATACGAACTTCTAATGGTTTTTCAGTAATTGGTTTGTCAGGGAATACACGAATCCAGATTTTACCACCGCGTTTAACTTTACGAGTAATAGCACGACGTGCTGCTTCAATTTGACGAGCGGTCATACGGCCACGTCCAACTGATTTTAGGCCAAATTGACCAAATGCAACAGTGCTACCACGATGAGCTAAACCCGTGTTACGCCCTTTGAACATTTTACGAAATTTGGTACGTTTTGGTTGTAACATAGCTTAACCTCTATCTGTGTTTGCTCTGTCGGAATTGCGACGGTTACCACGGCCGCGACGTTTTGGAGCGCGAGATTTATCTTCTTTAGGAGGATTATAAACGCTATCCATACCATCTAGAATCTCACCACGGAAAATCCATACTTTAACACCAATGGTTCCGTAAGTTGTCTCAGCGCGGATTGATGCATAATCAATGTCAGCACGAAGCGTATGTAAAGGTACACGACCTTCACGATACCATTCAGTACGTGCAATTTCAGCACCACCTAAACGACCAGACAGCTCAACTTTAATACCTTGAGCGCCAGAACGCATGCTGTTTTGTACGGCGCGCTTCATAGCGCGGCGGAACATAACACGGCGTTCTAACTGGCTTGCGATACCTTCAGCAACAAGGCGGGCATCTAAATCTGGAGAAGTAATTTCTTCGATATTAACCTGAGCTGGTACGCCCATCATTTTGGTTAATTCTTTCTGTAGCTTCTCAATATCCTCGCCTTTCTTACCAATTACGATACCAGGACGAGCCGTTGAAATTGTGATCTTAGCAGCGCCAGTAGGACGCTCGATCATAATATGGCTTACCATAGCATTGTCTAACTTCTTGCGAAGGTAATCACGTACTTGGATATCGTTGATTAGGTATTCAGAATATTGTTTTGGGTCTGCATACCAGTTAGCGTTGTGTTTTTTTACAACACCAAGACGAATTCCGATTGGATGTACTTTTTGTCCCATGAATTATTCTCCTACCTTAACAGTAATGTGACAGGTACGCTTACTGATACGATCAGCACGACCCTTTGCACGTGGTAGGATACGCTTTAGCGTGATGCCTTCATCCACATAGATAGTTGATACTTTAAGTGTATCAATATCTAAACCGTGGTTGTGTTCAGCATTGGCAATAGCAGACTCAAGACATTTCTTGACGAATACTGCGCCTTTTTTGTTGCTGAACGCAAGGATATCCAAAGCACGCTCAATAGACTTACCACGAATCTCATCTGCGACAAGTCGAACTTTCTGTGCCGAAATGGCGGCACCGCGTAATTTTGCAGTTACTTCCATAGTGAGCACCTTATTTTTTTGCTTTCTTGTCAAAGCCATGACCGCGATACGTACGGGTCGGGGCAAATTCACCTAGTTTATGGCCAACCATTTGCTCACTAATGATAACCGGTACATGAGTACGGCCATTATGAACAGAAATTGTTAAACCAACCATTTGTGGCAGAATCATCGAGCGACGTGACCAAGTTTTGATTGGCTTACGTGAGTTAGACTCAAGAGCGTTCTCTACTTTGGCAAACAGATGCGCATCAATGAATGGACCTTTTTTCAATGAACGAGGCATGAAATTTTCCTTTATTTCTTCTTGGCGCGACGGCGACGGATGATCATACTGTCAGTACGCTTATTAGAACGCGTTTTAAGACCTTTGGTCTTCTGACCCCATGGCGTTGTTGGATGTTTACCCATAGTACGACCTTCACCACCACCATGTGGGTGATCAACTGGGTTCATCGCTGTACCGCGAACCGTTGGGCGAACACCACGCCAGCGTGATGCACCTGCTTTACCAAGTGATTTTAGGTTGTTTTCAGTATTTGAAACTTCACCGATAACAGCACGGCAATTCACGTGTACACGGCGAGTCTCGCCTGAACGTAAACGTAAGATTGCATAGATGCCATCTTTACCAAGTAACTGAACTGATGCACCAGCTGAGCGAGCTAATTGCGCGCCTTTACCGATTTTTAGTTCAACGTTACTAATAACAGAACCTACTGGAATATTTTTTAATGGTAGGCAGTTACCTGGACGGATAGGTGAAGTCTCACCTGACAATACAGTATCACCAACGCTAAGTTTTTTAGGGGCGATAATGTAACGACGCTCACCATCAGCATACTTAAGTAATGCAATATGCGCTGTACGGTTAGGATCGTATTCGATACGCTCTACCGTCGCTGGGATATTGTCTTTAGTACGCTTGAAATCGATAATACGATAATGTTGCTTGTGTCCACCACCAATGTGACGTGTTGTGATACGACCATTGTTGTTACGACCACCTGATTTGCCTTGTGCTTCAACAAGCGGCGCATGCGGACGACCTTTGTAAAGGTGTGGATGCACCACTTTTTCAACAAAACGGCGACCTGGTGATGTTGGCTTTGCTTTTACGATAGGCATGAGTTGTATCCTTATTCGTTGTTCGCTGTTTCGCTAGTAGAAGGTGCAGTTTCTGCAACGTCTTCACCAGCATCAGCCATTTGTACATCTTGACCAGCTTTTAAGGTAACATAGGCTTTTTTATAGTCATTACGACGACCGATGCTCTTACCAAAACGCTTTGTCTTACCTTTAACATTTAAGGTGTTTACTTTAGTAACTTCCACACCTTCAAACATTAACTCGACTGCTTTCTTGATTTCACGCTTAGTGGCGTTTCCATCTACTTTGAAAACTTGAACACCTAGCGAGTCACCTAACAGCTGAGATTTTTCTGAGAACACAGGCCCTTTTAAGACCTGATAAAGTCTTGCGTTATTCATGCTAGTGCTTCCTCAAATTGTTTCGCTGCGTCAACAGACATGATGACTTTATCAAACGCAATCAAGCTAACTGGATCCACTTCGTTAGTGCCTAGAACATTCACATGTGGAATGTTACGAGCCGCTAAATATAAGTTTTCAGAAACTTCATTGGTCACGATTAATGCTCTTGGTGCATTCAGTTCTTCTAACTTGCTGATTAGCTCTTTCGTCTTAGGAGCTGAGATATTAATATCTTCAACTAAAATTAGACGATCTTGGCGAACTAATTCGGCTAAGATACACTGCATCGCACCGCGATACATTTTACGGTTCACTTTTTGTGACCAGTCTTGTGGCTTAGCAGCAAATGCTCGACCACCACCACGCCAGATTGGGCCACGGATAGAGCCTGCACGTGCACGGCCTGTGCCTTTTTGACGCCATGGCTTCTTACCACCGCCAGAAACTTCAGCACGAGTCTTTTGTGCGCGTGTACCCTGACGTGCGCCTGCTAAATATGCAGTGACGACCTGGTGAACGAGGGCTTCGTTGAATTCACGACCAAATGCCGTGTCAGACAGCTCAACCGCTGCGCCTGTAACAGTTTTTAAATTCACGTTAATCCCCTTGCTTAGGCTTTGATTGACGGACGTACGATGACATCGCCACCATTGGCGCCTGGAATGGCACCTTTAATGACGAGAAGACCTTTTTCAGCGTCTACTGACACGACTTCAAGTCCTTGAACGGTAACTTGTTTGTTACCCATTTGCCCTGGCATTTTCTTACCTTTGAAAACTTTACCTGGACTTTGGTTCTGACCTGTAGAACCCAGCGCGCGATGCGATACTGAGTTACCGTGAGTAGCATCTTGCATACTAAAGTTATGACGTTTTACGCCACCTTGGAAGCCTTTACCTTTGCTTTGACCTGTTACATCAACAAGTTGCCCTGTTTCAAATAGATCAGCAGCAATTTCGCTACCCGCTTCACGTCCTTCTAGCTCTTCTTCTGTAACACGAAATTCCCACATACCACGGCCGGCTTTAACGCCTGCTTTAGCGAAGTGACCTTTTTGTGCTGCTGTTACGCGGCTGTCACGTCGTACGCCTGTGGTGACTTGAATGGCTTGATAGCCGTCAGTGTCATTCGTTTTTATTTGAGTAATGCGGTTTGCATCGACCTCAACAACTGTTACAGGGATAGAAGCGCCTGTTTCAGTGAAGACACGGGTCATGCCGCATTTCTTACCGACTAAACCGATCGCCATGTTAAACCTCTTTATATCTTCAATTAATAGTTTGGGTAATTTTTACTAAGTCGCTCTATATTAATCAGTACGCATTAATTAGTGACGTACTTATTTGATTAACCCAATGCGATTTGAACGTCTACACCAGCAGCCAAGTCCAATTTCATCAATGCGTCAACTGTTTTATCAGTCGGTTGCACGATGTCAAGCATACGCTTGTGAGTACGAATCTCGTACTGATCTCGCGCGTCTTTGTTGACGTGTGGCGAGGTTAGGACATTGAAACGCTCTATGCGAGTAGGCAACGGTACAGGACCACAAACTTGCGCACCAGTGCGCTTTGCGGTATCGACAATCTCTTGTGCCGACTGATCGATCAATCTATGATCAAAAGACTTTAGTCGGATACGGATTCTCTGGTTAGCCATGCCAGCAAGCTCCTAATAAATGGTTTTATCTGTGATTATTGCCCTAATGACAGTAATCGATGATAAATAGCCGTTATATAAATGATTCATTTTTTGGTCAAATAATGATTAAAACCACATCTAACAATACAAAAAACAAAATAAGTTTAATCCTTGCCCACCATTTCCATTTAGGAAGGTAGCAAAGAAGAATGAAATTAGTGCCGGAAACGATGCTCCAGCTGTATTAACGTCAAGCTTTAGAAGTGTTGATTGTTTAAATACGTTACCGTATTTTCACTTGCATCCACTTGAAACGCTCATATAAATTCAGTGGTGTGTATTATACACAGCTCACAGATGATTGCAAGTTTAATATTTATTACTAACCGCTTTAAACTCGGGCTTAGCAGCAATATTTACAGATTAATAACATTTATTTTAAGCGGTTATTCGACTGCCTACTACCCTGCTTTACTTAATAATGAGTTTATAAATAATAGCTATAATTAGTCTAAAACGATGTCATATTGCTCTTGGGTGTACAGATTTTCGACTTCAAAAGTAATCACTTTGCCTACTAAATACTCTAAATCAGCAACCGTGTCCGCCTCAGACGATAGTAATAAGTCAATCACTGCCGCATGCGCCACCACTGTAAACTTCTTCGGTGAGTTATAAGTGCGTGCACAGCGCATGATTTCACGGAAAATCTCAAAACAAACCGTTTCAGCCGTTTTAATAAAGCCTTTGCCCTCACAGGTCTTACACGGCTCGCATAGCTGCTGTTCAAGCGATTCACGGGTGCGCTTACGGGTCATCTCAACCAGTCCAAGCTCACTGACCTGAGTAATTTTAGTTTTGGCATAATCTTGTGATAACTGATGCTGCAGACTCTCTAACACATCATCTTTATGCTCTTGCTCTAGCATGTCGATAAAGTCAAGAATAATGATACCACCTAAATTACGCAATCTCAGCTGTCTAGCAATGGCGTGAGTGGCTTCTAAGTTGGTTTTGTATACTGTGTCCTCTAAAGAGCGACCACCGACAAACGAGCCTGTATTGACATCAATGGTGGTCATCGCTTCGGTTTGATCAATAATCAGATAACCGCCAGATTTTAAATCGACACGGCGCTTGAGCGCATCGCGTAGGTCATCCTCAACACGGTGGACATCAAATAAAGGCTGCTCACCGGTATAGGGCAGAATACGCGGATAAACAAAGGGTACAAACTCTTTGGCAAACTGACGTACTTCGTTATACATGCCTTCGTTATCAACGATGACCTTTTCGGTATCGGCATGCACTAGATCGCGAATGGATCGTAGCGCTAAAGACAGCTCTTGATAGATGAGCACGGCAGTTTTATTACTAATCGCCGACTCTTCTTTTCGCGCTTGAATAGTACGCCACAGCTGTACAAGATAATAGATATCTTCTTCAAGCTTAGCGACGGGTACCCGCTCTGCGGCAGTACGAGCAATCAAACCACCGGTTAAACTCACTGTTTGCATTAGCTGCGACAGCTCCGTCTTTAAGCGAGTACGCTCTTCTTCATTATCAATACGCTGTGAAATACCGATGTGCTCGCTTGATGGTAGATACACGAGGTAGCGAGATGGTAAAGAGATATTAGTCGTTAGCCGTGCGCCCTTAGTACCCAATTGGTCTTTGGTGACCTGTACCAGTATTTTCTGACCTTCTTGCAGACGGTATTGAATCAACTCATGGCGCGGAGGCTCAATGATTTGTCGGTCTTTGGTCGTAGATGGCTTTGGATCTATTTGAGTGATGGCATTACCCACCGTATCTGGCAAGTCGCTATCTGATTGATTGGACTCATCTGCTAATGCCGATTGCTTTTCGCGTAACCCTGCTGACTCAACTTCTGCTTTCTTAAGAGCGGCCATGGTCATATTATTGGCATCTTTAGCATCACTGCTTTCAGAATTCACAACCGAACCGTTATCTGTCGCCACATTTTCGGCTAAATGCTCACAACGATCAACCGGCATACTGGTCAGTACGGTCGGTTCTCGTGTGACATGATGATGGGTAGTCGTTTCGGATGGTTTTTCTTTAGGAGGATTGCGCGGTACACGGCGCATATCATTGACATGTAAAAACGCAGTACGTGATTGACCAATATCTACAAAAGCGGCCTGCATACCCGGCAAAACACGCACCACAGTACCGAGATAAATATTGCCAACTAGACCTAGCTTATTGTGCCGCTCAATATAAATCTCGCTGACCACGCCATTATCCAAAACGGCAACTCGAGATTCCATTGGGCTGACATTAATGAGTAGCTCTTCTGACATAGCAGACCTTTTACCTTAATTATTCTATGAGTAGTGAAGCGTTATAATTATCGACGAGACATTGTTATATTTTTACTTGTTCTCAGTGTAGCACTGGCACCGATAAATTGTTATCTTTCGCCCATTATCGTTTATTAAATTTGTGTTGCAGCCTATCTATCGCCGCCAAGGTTTGCGCTAACGGCAGGCCTACCACATTAGTATAGCTGCCATTAATACGCTCTACCCAAGCAGCACCTTTGCCCTGAATCGCATAGCCGCCCGCTTTATCTTTCGGCTCACCGGTCGCCCAATACGCTTCCATCGCCTCTTCATTTAACTCAATAAAGACAACGTCTGTTTTTTCTAATACAGTCTCTGCATCTAGGACCTGACCAGTACTATCGATTACGGTTAATTGAACCGCTGTCCAAACACTATGACTATTAGCTGACATCTTTGACCACATCGCAAAGGCATCTGCCTTGTCAGTGGGCTTGACCAGAATACTATGCCCATCACTGAGCACGCCTATCGTGTCTGAGGTGATAATTAGACTATGATTGTCGTTATCATTATTTTCTTGATGCTGATTGAGCGTATTGATTAGTGATTGACATGCTTCTTTAGCTTTGGCACCCACCATGCGCACAATATAGTCTTGCGGTAATTCGTTAGTCTCTACTGTCTCATCTATTTCCACCGCTTGAGTCACAAAATCAAGCTCCGCCAATGACAGTAGTTGCCGACGTCTGGGCGAGGTAGAAGCAAGAATAATATTCATTATAAATCCAGTAGTCGTGTTTTTGGTAAAGCTAGAAATAGTTTGGGTTAATTAGCATCGGTTTAAGAGATAATCTTCTTTTAGAAAAAAGCTAGCGTCTAAAACGCACTAATGCTAAATAAACCAACGGCCACGTCACAATACTAACCAATAGACCAGAGATGCCGCCAGTAAAGAAGATATTTTGGGTGATATATTGTACCAACCACAATATAATTTGGAACACAATCAGCGCACCCGCTGCGACCAACCAAGTCATGGATAGATTAAGGTCTCGAATATATTGATTAATAAAACGAATCGCAAAAGCCATAACCACTGCCGCAAACCCTTGTTGCCCTAAACGCGTATCTAATAGTAAGTCGCAAATAATACCCACGATAAACGCTGTACCCACACCCACATATTTGGGTTTATAGATAAGCCAAAACACAAGCACCATGATAAGTGCCATAGGGCGTAGACTCGAAGCACTTAAACTCATGGGGTAGATATTAATGACAGATGCAATAACAAAGCTTGCAACAACAACCAGCAAGGCTTGCATCGGATTTAAGGAGGGTTTCATCATAATGCCGGTAGCACCTATTAGTGAACGCTTAGGCAGTCATTATAAGGTGATAGCCAATCGCTGGGAACAGTGATTTATACCACATTGTGACTTATATCAGGGTTCAGCGATACGGCTAGGCGGTACATAAGCCGGCTCGGTTAACTCTAAAGACTCTGTAAAAGTATCATCGGCATAGGTCGGTACATTTTCACTGTCTTGCATAATAAGCACGTAAGAGCTGTCAACAAAGTTGGCCGCTGGTGTGACTTTGACATTCAAGAAGTTATCTTTTTGAGTCGGGTTGATGTATTCAATACGTCCCACTCGGTAACCGGCTGGAAAACGTCCACCCAAACCTGATGAAACTAATTCATCCCCAATACGAATGTCAGAGGTCTTGAATATATAATCAAGACTCAACGCATTCGCAGAGCCTTGCCCCGACACAATTGCACGCTGGCCGGTACGTCTTACTGTCACTGATACCGATTGCAGCTCATCAGTAATCAGTAGCAAACGACTGGTATTAGGATAGACATTGATGATTTGGCCTAAGATACCATTTTCATCAATAGCGGTCTGACCCACTTCCACACCATCTTTACTGCCCTTATTAATCACCACGATTTGCTTAAGTGGATTGGTATCGGTACCAATTACTTGTGCTAAATTTAAATCGTATTGATCCGGCTTAGTCGTTGATAAGATGCCTTGCAGCCGTGCGTTTTGCGCCAGAATATAATCTTGCTGCTGTAATTTGGCTTGTGCATGCAATAATTGAGCATGCAGCTGTACGTTTTCACGGCGCAGCGACTCTTTACTCATCATAGTACCGTCAGCCCAATGACTGACAAAGGTCGGTAACACTGACAATTGATAAATAGGCTGCATAGCCGCATGACTGGTATCACGCACAGGCGTGAACCAGTCAGGATTTTTGCTATCTAAAAGCATTAATATCATCGCCACCAATAAAACGGCAGCGGTTTTGCGTAGCGATAGACTGTGTTGAGCAAAGATGCTTGTTGGCATATTAATTTACAAACTTATAGGCTACACGAAAATCATATTAAGGCTTTTATTATTAATAAAAGACAAAGCAGCACCGCCGCCACGACTTACGCAAGTTAATGGATCTTCTGCAACCGTTACTGGCAGGCCCGTCTCTTTTGACAATAATTTATCAAAGTTACGTAATAATGCGCCGCCACCTGTTAATACAATACCGCGCTCTGCGATATCAGAAGATAATTCTGGTGGGGTTTGCTCAAGTGCTGTCTTCACGGCACTAACAATACCGGTTAATGAATCGCTTAACGCTTTTTGAACTTCTTCAGAAGTGACCGTTAGCGTCTTAGGCACACCTTCCGCCATGCTACGACCACGCACTTCTACTTCAAGTTTGGCGTCTTCGTCAATGGCAGAACCTACGCTTTGCTTAATACGCTCAGCAGTGGTTTCACCAATCACACAGCCATGGTTGCGGCGAACGTGAGTGATAATCGCTTCATCAAAGATGTCACCACCGATACGGATAGAATCAGCGTATACACAGCCTGATAAAGAGATAACCGCAATCTCAGTGGTACCACCACCGATATCAACAACCATTGAGCCACTGGCTTCATGAACTGGCAAACCAGCACCGATTGCCGCTGCCATTGGCTCTTCTAATAAGAAAACTTTGTTCGCGCCAGCAGATGAAACCGCTTCACGAATCGCACGACGCTCTACTAGAGTAGATTTGCAAGGCACACAAACAATCACATTAGGCTGCGCTAAAAAACGCTTAGCTTTTACCTTAGTGATGAAGTGTTTTAACATCTTTTGAGTGACCTCAAAATCTGCAATCACACCGTCTTTCAAAGGACGAATCGCAGTAATGTTATCTGGCGTACGTCCCAGCATCTGCTTTGCATCGATACCAACAGCAGCAACCGTTGGGTTTTGAGTGCGATTACTACGCAAGGCAACCACGGTTGGCTCATCAAGAACCACCCCTTTGCCAGGCGTGTAAATTAAAGTATTGGCAGTACCAAGATCTATGGCGATATTGTTAGATAAAAATCCAAACGGGTTCATGTATCGTATTTCCAGCGTATTGCGAGTTAAGAAGGAGCCGTCATCATCAGGCGCATTAAATTAGCAGAGACAAATAAGGCTCTCAAACGAGTGGGTTTGATATACTAAATAATATTTTGAGATTTTGCCGAACAAATATAAGCAAATACTTTAACTAAAGTTAAGTATGACGACAAGAGTAAAACCAAAAAGTTTAGTGAAATATTAAATTGCTGCAAATTATAGCGCTTAATCGTGCATAAATCATGCGAATATCATATTTTTCATCATTGACTATGTGACTAATTTGCAACATCTCATGTCAGAACCATTACAACACCTTACTACTGACCCATATTGGTCCAAAAGTAATAACAATGACTATCTGACTTTTTGCTGTTATTTCAATAAATGTATTCCAACAAGTGTCGACTAATACTGAACAACATAAAGCATCTGATATTTGCTAGCGAATACAGAGGCCATTATCTAAACTACCTTTAACGTGGTGACCACTGAAAATAAGTGCCAGTTGCTTTATAATATACGCCACTTGCACCACCTATTATATTAATAACGCACAACTCCCTTAAATCACTCCCTTGATATAGGATAATTAGACTCATGACTGACAAATGCACCCCAGGTTCTGATGCACCTTTAAGCGACATCCGCGACGACAAAATCAGTACTGAAGACATCCTAGAAGTGGCCAGACTGTCTCGTTTAGCAGTTGATGACAACACGGCACAAGATTATGCCAATGACATTGATAAAATTTTAAAGATGATGCAGACCATTGCTAGTGTTGATACCGATCATCTAACGCCTTTAGCAAACGTACATGAAGCAGCCCAAGAGCTGCGCGCCGATATCCCGAATGCCGATATCGACCGTGAGTTAAACCAATCTATCGCGCCAGCCGTTGAGCAAGGACTGTATCTGGTGCCACAAGTTATCGAATAATGGCTGCTTAATAAAAGCTATCTAATAAATAAAAGCTAGGCGGCAAAATATAAACGTTAATGAACCCGCCGCTTAATACTAATAGCGATAACTATATTTTTAATCTTATCCTTTTCACTTAACAAATGGACACCCAATATGTCTGACCTACATCATTTATCCATTGCCCAGCTGGCAGATGGCTTAAAAAGCCAGCAGTTTAGCAGTATGGAATTAACCGACCACTTCTTAAAACGCATCAACACCTTAGATAAAAAGATTAATAGCTTTATCACCGTTGATGACGAAGGTGCTCGCGAAGCGGCTAAAGCAGCCGATGAAAAACGCAGCTCTGGTGATACCTCTGCCCTATTAGGTATTCCAATGGCGCACAAAGACTTATTTTGTACCAAAGGTCTATTAACCACCTCTGGTTCAAAAATGTTGCACAACTTCGTATCCCCTTACGATGCAACTGTGGTTGCTAATATTCGTGAAGCTGGTGCGGTGTGCTTAGGTAAGCTGAACATGGATGAATTTGCCATGGGCTCAGACAACCAAAGCTCTTATTATGGTGCGGTACATAATCCTTGGGATTTAAATCGTGTGCCTGGTGGCTCATCTGGGGGCTCTGCTGCTGCCGTTGCTGCAGGTTTTGTACCCTTTGCTACCGGTAGTGACACGGGTGGTTCTATTCGTCAGCCCGCGTCATTTTGCGGTTTAACGGGTATCAAACCAACCTATGGCCGTGTATCACGCTTCGGTATGATTGCGTATGCCTCAAGCTTAGATCAGGCCGGTACCTTCGGCCGATCAGCAGAAGATTGTGCTTATTTGCTACAGCCTATGGCCGGTCATGACCCACGCGACGCGACCTCTATCAAGCGCAATGTACCAGATTATGTTGCCAATATGCATACTGCCGCAAAAGATGCAGATGCCAGCAAACCTTTTGCTGGTCTACGCATTGGTGTGGCAAAAGAATACTTTGATAAAGGCTTAGACTCTGAGGTAGAAGCCAATGTTCGTTCGGCATTAAAACAGTACGAAGACTTGGGCGCGACTATTGTTGAGGTAAACATCACTGATCCAGAGATTACCCTAGCTACTTATTATATGTTAGCGCCAGCAGAAGCATCATCAAACCTATCTCGCTTTGATGGGGTTCGTTTTGGCTATCGCTGTGAAGATCCAAAAGACCTAGCAGATTTATATACCCGCTCTCGTTCAGAAGGTTTTGGTGCTGAGGTTCAGCGCCGTATCCTAATGGGTACTTACGCCCTATCAGCCGGTTACTGCGATGCCTATTACAACAAAGCGCAAAAAGTACGTCGTCTAATCTTGCAAGACTTTAAAGATGCCTTTGAGAAGTGCGATGTGATTGCGAGCCCAACTGCACCAACCGCAGCGTATGAATTAAACACAGCGCTTGACCCAGTGACTATGTATTTAGGTGACGTCTATACCATCGCGGTGAACCTGGCCGGTCTGCCTGCGATTAGCATGCCGGCCGGTTTAACAGATGCCGGTTTACCGGTCGGTTTACAGCTTATCGGCAAGCACTGGGATGACAGCAAACTGTTATCAACTGCACACCTATTCCAGCAACATACTGACCATCACACCAAGCTATCTGCTACTGCACAGGAGAGCATCTAATGACTGCTATCACTGAAAGCAACACCACACACCAGCCCGTTCGTAAAGAATTACTTGTTGATGGCTACGAAGTGGTCATTGGTATTGAGATTCACTGTCAGCTTAATACTGACAGTAAGATTTTCTCAAGCTCACCGACTAAATTTGGTAATGAGCCAAACACCCAAGCCAATATCGTTGATTTGGGCTTGCCCGGTGTTTTGCCTGTACTAAACGAAGGACTTATCGCGCGTGCCTTAAAATTTGGTATTGGGGTGAATGCGGAACTGGGTATGCTAAATACCTTTGACCGTAAGAACTACTTCTACCCTGACTTACCAAAAGGTTATCAAATTACCCAGATGGCTAATCCTATCGTGGGTAAAGGCTATATTGACGTTATCGTTAATGAAGGCGAGAAAAACGAATACAGCAAACGTATTGGTATCACACGCGGTCACTTAGAAGAAGATGCCGGTAAATCTGTACATGACGCGGTTGCTGGCATGACTGGTGTCGATTTAAACCGTGCTGGCACGCCACTAATTGAGATTGTGTCTGAACCAGACATGCGTTCAGCGAGCGAAGCGGTTGCGTATATCAAGGCTATCCATCAGCTAGTCACATGGCTTGATATCTCAGATGCCATCATGGCTGAAGGTTCATTCCGCTGCGACTGTAACGTATCTGTTCGCCAGCCTGGCGAAGAATTTGGTACCCGTACCGAGCTTAAAAACCTAAACTCATTCCGTAACATTGAAAATGCGATTAAACGTGAAATTGAACGTCAAATCGATATTATCGAGGACGGCGGAAAAGTAGTCCAAGCAACTATGTTGTATGACCCAGAGGCGGACGAAACCCGTATCATGCGCACCAAAGAAGATGCGGACGATTACCGCTACTTCCCTGACCCTGACTTGCTACCTGTCCGTATCGAGCAAGAAACCGTTGATGCCATCCGTGCAGCGATGCCAGAGTTACCTGTAACTCGCCGTACCCGCTTTGAAGAAGAGCTTGGCCTATCAGAATATGATGCTCGTGTACTGACTGATAGCCGTGACCTCGCTGATTACTTCGAGACAGTGCTTGAGTCTGTAGGTACTGAGCATGCTAAGCTAACCGCGAACTGGATGATGGGTGAGTTACTTGGCGCGCTAAATAAAGAAGACAAAGGCATCACTGAATCGCCTATCTCTGAAGCGCAGCTGGCAGGTCTATTAAAACGCTTAAATGACAATACGCTATCTGGCAAATTGGCTAAGCAAGTATTCACTGCGATGTATGAGGGTGAAGGCGGTACAGACGCTGATGCAGCAGATAAGATTATTGAAGCCAAAGGTCTAAAGCAAGAAACTGATACTGGCGCAATTAAAGCGATGGTTGAGGAGGTTATCGCCAATAATCAGCAAATGGTTGATGAGTATAAAGGCGGTAAAGAGAAGGCGTTTAACGGCCTGGTTGGTCAAGTAATGAAAGCCAGCCGCGGTAAAGCCAATCCGCAACAAGTAAATCAGATTCTAAAAGAGTTATTGGGCTAAATAGTTGCTTTAATACTTGCATTAAAAGCAATTATGAGTAAAATAGTTTGACCATCGGGGCGTAGCGCAGTCTGGTAGCGCACTACACTGGGGGTGTAGGGGTCGCAGGTTCAAATCCTGCCGTTCCGACCAAACATAATATTAGGGTAGACCGTCAATGACTGTCTACCCTTTTATTTGCCTGCTATTCAGGACATTCCCGTTACACGATACTCCATTGTAATCCATAGTAATCCACGTTATTTGTTGGTACTATCGTTGGTATTGATTAATTCTCATAGGGATAATACCAACAATGAGCCTAACTGACCGCAAAGTTAAGGGGTTTAAGCCTACTCCAAAATCTATTGAAACTAAACGTCTTGATAAATATAGCGATTCTCAAGGTTTACAGATATGGGTACGTTATACAGGTGTGAAATCTTGGATAAGTGCTTATCGTTGGCAAGGTAAACAGCAAACCCTTACCTTAGGTACATATCCGAATCTAAGCCTTGCTGAAGCTCGCCAGCGTAACCTAGAAATCAAAAAGCTAGTAAGCGAAGGTATCAATCCAAAGCAAGCTAAGAAACAGCAGGAAGCAAAACGAGACGGTACGAGAACTTTTGATACTATTGCTCAACGCTGGCATGAAAACCGTAAAGCACATATAGCACAGACTACATACAGTCGTGATTATTCAATGTATTTACGAGACATTAAGCCCGTTCTAGGTAACCTAGATATAGATACAATTACATCGCCTGAAGTTTTATCAATAGGTAAGGCAGTTGAAGCCCGTGGTGCTACTGATATGGCTAGACGCTCTATGCGACAAGTAGGACAGATATTTAAACAAGCTATTCGTGAAGGAATAGTAACGACTAATCCAGCTAACGACCTAACCGAAGCTTTACAACCTCATAAGGTCAAGCACCATGCACGAATCTCAATTCAAGAACTACCTAAGTTGTTGGATGCTATAGATAACTATGGAGGAGATGTATTAGTCAGATATGGTTTAAGGTTTATGTGCTACACATTTCTTCGGACACAAGAACTAAGGCTTTTAGAATGGGATGAAATTGATTATCAAGAAAAAATGTTAAGGATTCCAGCCGATAAAATGAAAATGGATAGACCTTTCCTTGTACCTCTAGCACCTCAAACCTTAAAGATATTAAAAGATATCCAAAAATTAGGTTTTTCTGATAAATATGTTTTCTTCAACACTTCTACTCACAAACCTTATAGTACTAACGCCTTTATTACTGCTTTATGGCGTATGGGTTATAAAGGTAGAATGACTGGTCATGGCTTTAGAGGACTCGCCAGCACTACTCTCCATGAGCTTGGTTATATGCATGAAGCCATAGAACTGCAAATCGCCCATGAGCAAGAAAACAAGGTCAGCAAAGCCTATAATGGTGCTCAACACTTGCGTTACCGTAAAAAAATGATGAAAGATTGGGCTGATTACATTGATAGGGCTAGAACTGGTGAGATTAGTCACCCTGTTCTTGAATCAATCTCTCCTTAAAGAATGTAGTTCCAAGAAAACCCTACTATTCATTTATAGTGTAGTTAATTCTTCCTATCTTCTATCAAACAAATTAACTAGGATTACCATGACTGAGAAACTTTTAACGTATGAAGAGTTTAGACAGTTATTAACTACCCATAACTATCTATGGAATACTAGAGAAACCAGAGACCTCATTTTAGATGCTCTAACCAAACGCAAACTTACGCCAGTATTCCATTATGAAGGCAAAATTTCTGCGTGCTATTTTATAAATATGGATTCAGAAGAAGAATGCGAAGTAGTGAAAGAAACTACTCATCTTTTAAAAGGTTACTTTTATCTGAGTAGCTATAATTATGTTGATTTCTATGTAGATGCCTTTAAAAACCCTGATTTTGGTTTAGATATAGCTGACTTATCTGTTATGACATATAGCATATATGGCACTCCAGCGCCTTTATTAAGTGTAGTAGAACGTTGCGATAACAATATAGAATTATGTCAACTATACATTAAAGACCATTTAAGACTTAATGTTGATAAATTAGTATATCCAGTCAACCAAGTATATAAGCTTCTTAAATCTGATTTGAAACAACCTAATTCACAAATAATAGTCGCTTTAGAAAAGGAAAACGAAACCCTAAGACACCGCTTAAATGAACTTGAAGACAAACTAAACACCACTACACAAAGCGCTAGAAAATTGCAACCTGAAGGTCAAGGCGACTCATTACTGATACTAGGTGCAGTTATGGGAAGCATTAAAGCAGTAGCAAAACAGAATTATACGCAAGAAAGCCTTATATCTACTATCCTTGACCAATATTCACAGGTATCTGGCATATCCGAAAGCACTTTGAAAAAGAAAATATCTGAAGCTAAAAACCATTTGAAACAAAGGCTTAACTAAACAATTCTTTCTATAGAAATAATGATTCTTTCTATAGAAAGGATTAGTAGCAAGTGAACTCTTAATATGTAGTTTCTCAACCATAGCTAACCAGCATGGTTGTTAAACCACCATTACGGAGTAACTAGTTATGCCTAGTCCTGAAACATTAAACTTTTCTTATCATGCTTTAAATACTGAAACACCTCTTCCTACGCTTGCCAGCCCAAAGACTTTGTCTACAGTTGGTATGAGTAGAGCAAGTCAAATCTTACCTTTTCTTCCCTTCGGAAGTTCCACCTTATGGGCATGGTCGAAAGATGGACGCTTCCCAGCGCCAGTAAAGCTATCCCCTACTATAACTGCTTGGCATAATACCGATGTACTAAATTGGCTTCACCAGCTAAATAGCCCTTCTGATGAGATTGAGGCATCTAATGATTAAAATAAATAAGATGCAACGGGTAAAAGAATCATTATTGCAAGGACATAAATTAACAGGCAAACATTTAATGCTGGAATATCAATGTTTGGCTTACCGAAATGTTATTTACCGATTGCGTAAACAAGGCTTATGCATTCAGACAAAAATGATAGGTAAATCAAAATATGCCATTTACTGGATGGAATTAGAAGATATTAAGCAATATAACCAGCAGATACCATTCATTACTACTATGAATAGAGGGGTAACGAAATGAACGCTACCCGATGTAATCGCTTTAATAGTTGTAATGCCCCTATTTGTCCCCTTGATAGCAATTTTCTTAATCGCATACATCTTAGAGATGAATCAACTTGCTACTATTTGAGGGAGGCTATTAAAAAAGGAGGATTGACAAAAATAAGAGGGGCTATAGGTGTATCAGCTAGTTTAAAGGTGAAGATATGCCTTAATAGTGTCTTATCAACGCATAGCCCCCCTAAGTTTGGCAAACTAGCTAAGAAACTAGGAGTATCTATGCGTACTAAAAGCCGTCTTAAAAGAACTAGTGATTAATTCTATCAGTTGAGAGTTGCCAATATTGTACCCTTATTTTCTATTCTGATAATACGTTCAATAGCTATTAACGGTAGCTATCAGGCGTATTATTAGACACTATTAAATAGGTCGGTATTTCATAATATCTATAGGCTTCATAACTATAATTACTAGTTCAGGCTATCATATGAGACAGTTAACATATGCCAGCTTAATTGAGCTAGATGAAAAACAGCTACCTATAAATACTAGTGCTGGACGTGGTTGCTACACTGAAATATTAACAGCTTTATACCGTGAAATGAAAGCCCTCTTAGCTCATCATAGCAAAGTCTTATTTTTTAGGCTTGATATTAAGATACTTAAATATACACCTGATAACGCTATCATGAGCAAGTTGATGAGGCAGTTAAAGAAATGGCTTAAAAGAAGGTATAGGACTAAGAGAATTGGTCATTTATGGGTAAGAGAGCTCGAAAAAGCAGAGCATCAACATTACCATTTGATAGTGATGGTAGATGGTAACAAGGTTAGGCATCCTAAACGGATAATAGAACGTATTGAGGAACTAGCATACCTTAATGATTTACCTAAGCCTTATACACCTAAGAACTGTTATTACCTACTAACTCGATTGAATCAAAATATTTTTAATAAGGCATTTTATAGAGGGAGCTATTTAGCTAAAGAACGTGGGAAAGGTTATAAGGGAAAGACTGCTAATAATTATTCAGCCAGTCGTATCAAAAATTAACTATTTAAACAATGAACAGTCTTGAAAAGCTGTTCATTTAGCTGTTCGATAATCTATAACATATTGATTTTAATGATATTTTATAATTCTTAGTGTTCAGTATTTAACTACTCTA
Source organism: Psychrobacter sp. CX14 (assembly GCF_057396205.2). NCBI lineage: Bacteria > Pseudomonadati > Pseudomonadota > Gammaproteobacteria > Moraxellales > Moraxellaceae > Psychrobacter > Psychrobacter sp. CX14. The sequence continues at coordinate 2,888,541 of NZ_CM183187.1, forward strand.
CATCAGCCATACACTTCCAATTTATAAGATGTCCATATTTATAAAAACATATGGTCTGCTTTACTTGATTAGCCTAATATTCAATAATACATTCTATAATGTAAAATATCTAAGGTTATAGATTACAATGCCAAAATTCTACGTGGTCAAATACAAAAGCCTAAACCAATACGATGATATTCCTGCTCACTCGTTTATACTATCCACCGATGAATGGGATGATTATGGTTACGTAACTATGTTTCACCTTAGATACTTAGATGAAAGTAGGGAATTTCATGAAATTGGGGAAATAAAGATAGGTTATAAAGGTCAGAGGTCAAATGATTATATTGAAGGTAAACTGACAAAAACCTATTTAAAGTTAGAGAAAAACTTTAAGGAACTAGATAAGAGTGTTTTTTTCTCTCTCGGTCAAAGCCCAGAGTTCTACGAGAACTTCTATAATTTATTCAAGAACAAATCTAGGCTCTACCTTGCTAAGTTGAATGATTTATCTGTCTCTCCTAAAAGTATTGATGAATTTAAGAGTGAAGCAGTTCTTGATGCATCTTTACTTCGGACTGTCGACATATGGCAAATAGAAAATCAGTTTCATCGGATACTTAAAGGTGGCTATAAACTTGATGATTACGATTTTACTTTTCAATACTCTGAACAAAAGCTGAGATTTAATGTAGTTGCCTCTTCTACTCCACCTACTAACATACATGGTCTAATCGGTAGAAATGGAGTAGGTAAAACCAGTATTTTAAATAGCATGTTTGAGAAGCTAGTTCAAACCAATCGTGAAACACCTTTTCAGCGTCTACTAGACCAATCTACTAACCAATTCATAGATAATAAGACACAAAGTCATATAGAAAAAGATTACTTTAGCAAAGTAATGTTTATATCCTACAGTATCTTCGGTAAAGGTTACCCTGAAGTAAAAAATGACCATAATTTTGATTATCTAGGACTTAAGAATCAAAAAGATAACGGAGAAGAGTACATTGTAGATATAGATGAAATCTCTAGGGACTTTTTCAAGAATCTATCTAAAATTAATTCATCAAATTCTATGAAAAGTTTATTTCATGAGATAATAACTCAATTTGCTAATAGTTATGATACCGATTTAATAATGTCTTTGAAACAAGAGAATGACGTAGTATTTGATGATAAAAGATTCAAATCCTTAAGTTCTGGTCATAGTATTGTTCTACTTATAATTGTTAATTTAATTGCAAATGTTGTAGAAAAGACCTTAGTACTATTCGATGAACCCGAAACTCATTTGCATCCACCTCTACTATCAGCACTTATTAGAGCTATCAATGATATTCTCATTTACAGGAATGGGGTGTGTATATTTGCAACTCATTCACCAGTTGTTCTTCAGGAAATACCCAAGAGTTGTGTATTTACTGTTTTTAGAGAAGGTGAGAGTTTAAGGATTGACCGTCCAAGAATAGAAACCTTTGGAGAGAATGTTAGTACATTGACTCATGAAGTGTTTTCGCTTGAGTTAAAGTCCACAGGCTTCTACAACCTTCTCACTGAAAAGTTTACTGAAACTACTACACTTGAAGCAATTAAAGATGAGTTCAATAATGAGCTAGGTACAGAAGCTCTTAGCCTTTTATACTTACTAGAATATAATAAGGAAGAGGATAACGGGGAAGACTTCACTATATGAAAAAAATGCCTAAACCTGCATTAGTTTATTCAGATGTATTTGATGCATGTATTAGTTCCATAAGAAACTCGAATTTAAAAATTGAATTTCAATCTAGTAAAGAATTATTTGTTAAATCAGATAGTACTTATAATTCATTAGCTAAAGCTAAGATTTTAGACTCATTTGTTAATACAGAAAGGTCAGTAACTAGTATATCTAATACAATCAACCATGATGAAATTATCAAACTTTATTCAAGATTGAGAGACAATAAAGCTCCTAAGAAATACTACGATATAATTAAGAATTCTTATGATAAATGTCTATACTGTAATATTGGACAAGTAGAACCTCTTGACCATTATTTACCAAAAGATGACTATCCTTTGCTCTCTATATCTCCTTCGAACCTTATTCCCTGTTGTAATGACTGCAACTTCAAATTAAACAATCTTTTTAAAAAATACAATAAAAATCCGCCTATGGTAATCCATCCTTATTTCGAACATCAGGATGAAATTTACAATAAGCAATGGATATACGCTAAAGTCCCTACTAATCAGGATTTTTTTACGAAGAAAAGTTTTACCTCTTTAGGAATAGAGTTTTATACGGATTTTAGAGGTTTTAGTCTGGATAAAGAGCTCATTGGTAGGCTACAGTTTCAATTTAACAACCTTTTAAAAAGAAGCTATGCACGTTGTTGTGCTCCAACAATATCTAAGGAATTAAATAGGTTAGGAAGAAATCGTGGTAAACCTAACTTAATAAAGAGAGTACATAAGGCCTATTTATTGGATATTTTGCAAGACTATAATGTTAATACATTTTATCATGCTACTTACTATGCTTTAGCAAACTCTGAAGACTACCTAGATACGGTGGAGAATGAATTATTCAGACCTACTAATTCATTATAGAGGAGTAATCACCCCTTTTCTGTATCTCAAACTAGCTATAACCGTCTGCATTTGTTGGTATTATTGTTGGTATTATTGTTCTCTTTAAACATTAAAATCCTTTAAAAATAACGCTTTGCATCCTATGTTTACTTCCTGCCGTTCCGACCAAATTTTTTAAGAAGTCAGTAATCCTGTTTGGGATTGCTGGCTTTTTTTATGTGTTGCAGATTTAGTTTTCATTCCCTTTACTAAGATGTTTTACTGTCTCTATCTCATTTTTAATATAAAATGAGTGACTATTGCTATAAAAACAACTTGTTATTAAGGTTATTAAAATCCAAGGTCATTATGTCAGAGAACCCACAATCAACCCAAAATTCGACAAATACACGAGTCAATTCTGCGAATGCTATCGACACTGCCACTCTATTAATTAAATGCCGAGATAAAGCAGGCATCGTGCAAGCTGTGTCGGAATTTATCCATCGCTATGGCGCCAATATTATTACCCTAGACCAATACTCAACCGCTTATGAAGGTGGCCAGTATTTTATGCGTCTAGAGTTTGCATTGGCCGGCTTGGCTAAGATTATTGATAACTTTGAAGCCAGCTTTGATCATACCGTAGCCAAACGCTATGACATGGATTGGCGCTTGCATAACAATGCGATTAAAACAAAAGTCGGTATCCTCGTTTCCAAATTCGACCATGCCTTACTCGACTTATTGTGGCGCCATCAGCGTGGTCTGCTAGATTGTGACATAACTTGTGTGGTCAGCAACCATGACGACTTGCGTCAAGCCGTCGAGAACTTTGACATTCCCTTCCATCATGTGCCCGTGACCAAAGAGACCAAAGTAGAAGCCGAAGAACAGATTCATCGAATTATGGCCGGCAATGATTTATTAGTATTGGCGCGTTATATGCAAATTCTGTCTGAGGATTTCGTCAATCGTTGGCCGATGCAGATTATCAATATCCACCATTCCTTCTTGCCTGCTTTCGTCGGTGCAGATCCTTACCGTCAAGCATTTGATAAAGGGGTGAAGCTGATTGGCGCAACTGCGCATTATGTCACTGCTGACTTGGACCAAGGCCCTATTATCGAGCAAGATGTACACCGTGTTACCCATCGCCAAGGCGTCACTGAACTACGTGCTATTGGCCGCGATGTTGAGCGTAATGTGTTAGCGCGTGCGGTGAATTGGCATGTACAAAACCGTGTGATTGTCTCAGGTAATAAGACGGTCGTTTTCAGCTAAAATGACCTGTACATAAATAGGCGGTTACAACATGACTAGTAATTAAAGCAGCAATACTTAACTTACTGAGTCTAAACCATCAACAAAGGCCAGTATGCGATATGCGTACTGGCCTTTGTTATTAGTAATCTTGCAAAACACTCTCAAACCGACAATATAAAACTAACCGCAAATATAGTAAGTTACTGTTTAGGTGTTATTTACTGATACCAAATCATACGTCATTTCTAATAGCTCCATCAGTGTATTTGCCGGTGGAATATGAAAAATAATTGAAGCAAGGATACTGATACCATTATGAGTTACATGGGTAAAAAAGAGATTTTCACCATTGCATTAGGCTCGGTGATTGGTTGGGGTGCATTTATTCTCCCAGGCAATGTGTTTTTGCCAAATTATGGCGTACTCAATACGATGATTGGTTTTATGATTGCTATTATCATGTTGGTATTTATTGAGAATAGCTACTCCAAAGTCATGACTAAAGTACCTGAGTCCGGAGGGGAATATAGTTTTGCGACCACGCTTTTGGGCAAAAAATCAGGTTTTATTACCGGTTGGGGGTTGCTCTTAGCCTATTTATCTATTATTCCACTTAATGCCACAGCAGTGCCTATGGTATTAGATGCGGTGTTCCCCTTTTACTCAAAAGGGCTCTACCTCTACTCGGTTTCAGGCTATCCGGTCTATTTAAACGATATCATTGTTTCTTTAAGCATCATCATTCTCTTTACCTTGATTAATATTAAAGGGATTAAGGGTGCTTTAAAGACACAAAACTTATTGGTATTTGCACTGATAGGCTCTTTATTTTTAATTGTTATCGTCTCCTTATTTAATATCGAGAGCACTCAAATCACTAATTTTGACTCCAACTGGGGCGAGCTAAACACCTCCTCTATCGTACGCATTATCGCTTTTGCCCCGTGGGCATTTATCGGATTCGATGCGGTAGCGCAGATGTCAGGAGATCACAATGTCTCTTCAAAGTCGGTCTCACGAATCACCATGTTAGCGATTGTCTTTGGTGCCATTATTTATAATGTGTTGAATATCGTTACTGCATTAGGCATACCCAATCAATCACTAGCGGATTCTGCTTGGGCAACTGGTCATGCGGTTCGCATCTTAGTCGGAGACGGTATCTTCTACTTCCTTGCGGTCGCCATGTTCGGTGCCGTGGTCTCTGGCTTAAACGGCTTTTTTATCAGCTCAAGCCGTTTGGTCGATACCATGAGTGAAGATTATGATGTGGGCAAACGAAAGGGGGCGAAGAAGACAGGTAACGGGACTATCCCTAGATGGGTTATCTATTTTATTGGTGCTTGTGCCATCATCGTACCTTTCTTTGGTCGCACTGCCCTGCTTTGGTTCGTTGACCTCTCCTCAATCGGTGCCTCTGTCGCTTATTTTATGACCTGTTTGTGTGCTTATAAAATCTCTGAGAATCGTAAAGATGTCATCTTTAGCGGATTGGGTATGTTTGTATCATTGGCCTTCTTAGTCTTCCTATTAACGCCTATTTTTGATTCTAATATCTCACTGCCGTCTTACTTTAGCCTGGTATTTTGGATTGCATTAGGTACAGCCATTTATTTCTATATTAGAAACCGCAAACAGCTAATTTGAACAAAACTCTCATCTTTCACACAATAAAAGGGCGCTATCTATTTGATAGCGCCCTTTTATTGACATAAAATTATTGAGCAAATCGGCTATCTTCAGCAGGCTCAATCAAAAACCTCAATCCTCTGTCTGATATCTGCGCGACATATACCTTGTCCTCCACTACGCTCACCGCTTGTTGCTGCTCACTCGTCTCTTCAAAATTAGCGATTACTTGATTAATGAGCTTTGAAACTGACTCTTTCGCCTGATTGGCATCGACGTTAGTATTCAATACCTGCATAGAAGCAGCAGTGAGTTCAATTAATGAGTTTGCTTCGGTCTTGATGCTGTCATTTACCGGCATGGTATAGGTTAAATCTTCTAATTTGTCGTCTTCACTTACCTCACCGACAACGCTGATCTGATGGGTATAGTCGGTAATAAATACCTTGTCGCTATCACCTTCTGACAAATCTGTGATAGTTTTGTCTGCAAACTCTGTCTCTTGCAGTAGCTTGTTAAGCGTCTCACCATAAGTCTGCACACTGATATCAAAGTTTGGCTTCTTGGTAAGTTCGGTATGAGAGCCTGACGAGGTTCGGGTCATTTTTTGATGTCCGGGTGGCGCGACTTCTTCGGTATTTGCCGACCCTGTTTCTTTAGACTCTGTTTCAGGCCCTAAACCACACCCTGTTAGTAATAAAGTCGTAGATATTAAGGCGGTTAATGCGCTATTTTTCATAAGAGTATCCTCGGTATCAGATGACAATCCACCCGTATAATTTATTCTATCAATGAGTTTACCATTTTAAAGATGACTACTAATAACTGCTGCTGTCAACGATAGCGCATTACCAATAATATCTATAAAAAACCCCACAGATTCAAATAGAATTCGCGGGGTTTCTTAATATTTATATACCGTTACTAATGACCCAGATGGGCATTAGTAACGCAGTGGTCTTAACCGCGAACGGCATTACCCCACGTTGGTACAACCATTTTCATCAATGGTTTTAATAGCTTCACGTTACAAGCAAAGATAGAGCCTGTTTCCATCGCATTGTGTGCGCCGTTGTGGTCAACCACCACACCGCGTGCCTCATTTACTAAAAGCTCGCCTGCTGCGATATCCCAAGGCTTTAACTTCATCTCGAAGTAACCGTCAAAACGACCGGCCGCAACATAAGATAAATCTAATGCAGCAGAGCCTAAACGACGTACTTGACCGCCTTCTTCAGCGATTTTTTGCAAGGTCGCAAAATGCTCTTTGGCATAAGACACCACTTTATCGCCTTCTTGACGCTCAAGTGGGTGACCGGTAGTAAATAAGCCGCCCTCGATAGTTTTGCGTTGACTAACTTGTAAACGGCGCTGATTTAAACGTGCGCCTTTACCACGGCTGGCTGAAAACATCTCATCACGGATAGGATCATAAACGACACCATGCTCAGTAACGCCATTGTGCTGTACAGCGATAGAGATACAGAAGTGAGGAACGCCGTGTACAAAGTTATGCGTACCATCAAGTGGATCAATAACCCAGCACCACTCAGCGTCGCTACCTTGACCTTCTTGCAAACCAAACTCTTCACCCAAGAATGAATGATTAGGATAGTTATACTTTAAGGTTTCAATCGTCAGCTCTTCACTGAATCGATCAATCTTAGTCACTAAACCCTCAAGACCTTTAGACTCAGTATCAAATTCAATTTTATGACGATTTTGATGCGCTTTAAGAAGTTCAGCACCTACTTTTTCAGCAGCACGGGCTGCAATGACGACCATTGGTTCCATAATTTTCCTATTTACTTTACGAGATGTATTGAAGTGTCAGTTGGATGTTTGATTAAATTTACGGCTAAGGATAGTTGATAATAAAAGTCAGCCACCTTGCCTGATGGGTATATGTAGTAGAATGCTCATCATAGATAACTGATGAGTGCTGCTCGTTTATTTAGCTAATGTCCATTCTAAAATAGAGAGGACATAAGGTGATAAAAAAGCAGCGGTTAATCTATTCTACTTAAGATGTAGCATCTGTTGTAGCTTATTTGTCACGCCAGCGACATCCAAACCACAGTCTGCTAATTGTTCATCATGACTGCCATGAGCAATAAATTCATTGGCAATACCGATATTTTTGATACGTAAATTAGCAGTAACATTTGATGCTTGATTCAGCAAATATTCATTGACTGCGCTGCCAGCACCGCCCATAACCACATGTTCTTCTAAGGTCACAATATAAGTATAACCTTGATCAATCAACTGATCTAACAACTCGCTATCGAGCGGCTTGACCCAGCGCATATTGACCACGCTAATCTCAAGGTTGCTATCGTTATTATCTGTTGAGACAAGATTCTGAGAGACTTGATGCGCTGTGGCGACCATAGAGCCGAAGCCTAATAAAGCAACTTTGGTTACCTCATCTGCATTGGATTGATCAGCTGTGTTATTAGAATGATAAACTGCATCTATCACAGCTTTACCCACCGTAAATTGTTGCGCAGGCTTATCTATAGCAACTCCAGGACCTGTGCCCCTTGGGTAGCGGACTGCGGTTACGCCTTTATATTCATAACAAGTATTTAATAACTGATAACATTCGTTTTCATCTTTGGGCGTAGCAATCACTAGGTTTGGCACGCAGCGCATATAGGCTATGTCAAATACGCCAGCATGGGTTGCGCCATCTTCACCGACCAATCCGGCACGGTCGATTGCAAACATCACATCAAGATTTTGTAGTGCTACATCATGAATAAGCTGATCATAACCGCGCTGCAAGAAGGTTGAATAGATAGCGACAATCGGCTTAACCCCTTGGGTTGCCATACCGCCTGCCACAGTCACTGCATGCTGCTCTGCAATCGCTACATCAAAAAAACGTTTCGGGAATTTTTGAGCAAATTCCGTCATACCAGAGCCTGATTCCATTGCAGGCGTGATTGCCATTAAGTTAGCGTCGGTAGCCGCTTTATCACAAATAAACTCACCAAATACTTGGGAATATTTCTTTTTGTGATTTGGCTCAGCAGATGCCTTATCGGCTTTGTCATATTCTACAGTTGCTTCTGACTGTTTGGGGGCTTTACTAATAGCATGGTAGCCAACAGGGTCAGCTTCTGCAGGTACAAAGCCTTTACCTTTAACGGTATGCACATGTACCAGTACCGCGCCTTTCAAGTTTTTAGCGCGCTCCAATACTTGTGTGAGCTTAACCACATCATGCCCATCAAAAGGGCCAAAATATTTGAAGCCAATTGCTTTGAATAAGTTGTCTGCAAATAAGTCATCTACGATTTTATTGGCAATTTTATCAGGCAGCCCTTCAAGATCGCTTGGGCGTGGTATGGTGCCCTCAGCAAACTGCTTGGCAATTTTCGTAATGATTTTGTTAGGAATGCGCGCTGACCAATCGTTAATAGCACCATTTGCCATATGCACATAATGACGGAAACGCTTGTCTGCACTGTCAATGGTACGCTTAGTTAAAACAGGATTACCTGACTTATCGATATCAATTGCCAGACCGCGCTGCCACAAGACAGCTAGATGCTTCGAGAACCCACCCGTGGCTTGAGAGATTGACATATCATTGTCGTTCAATACGACCATGATATCGGCATCTTGTTGCACCGCATCATTCATGGCTTCAAAGGCCATCCCGCCGGTCATCGCACCATCGCCGATCACACAGGCGACTTTTGCTTGCTTGCCTAAATGACGTAGGGCAAGACTCATGCCCAAGCCGGCTGAAATAGAAGTAGAAGAATGTCCAACACCAAAGGTATCGTATTCTGACTCTTGAAGTTCTGGAAAAGCAGTTAATCCATCTTTCGAGCGAATGGTCGATATACGATCACGGCGACCGGTTAGCACCTTATGTGCGTAGGCTTGATGCCCCACGTCCCAGACCAGCTTGTCATTGGGTGCATTTAATACATAATGCAGAGCAATGGTCAATTCAACCACGCCCAAATTTGCCCCAAAATGTCCACCGCTTTGACCGGCTGAATACAATAAGTATTCACGCAGCTCGTTGGCAAGAGTTAATAGTTGCTCTTGGTTTAATGGCTTTAAATCAGCAGGCGAGTCTATGTTATCTAATATAGGTGTGATTGGACGTACAGTAGGAATGTCGCTAAATAAGCGCATCCCTGCGGACACCTTTTTCGCAGCATCACTTAAGCCTTTATCTGTATCACCTTTTGGCGATGAATTAACTTTTTGCGAAGGCGCAGACACGGGCGTAGTGGGGTTAGATGATTGCTGCATAGACCTTACAAAACCTACTAATCTTATTGTAGCGACACTACTTCGGCAGTTGATATCACAGTGTCATATCAGGGCGGCCGACAGTCGAGATAGAAAACCTCTGCTTGACTGTTTGGTAGCATCAGCGTGAATGAATATGTGTAGAAATAATCTGCCTGATATCGCTAAGGCACCCTTATAAGATATCAGAGCTGTGCATCTTCTGCACCAGCATACAAGCTTACTATCGGCTCAACCATCTACCCTAGATAAGCTAAAAGCGTATCCAACCCTTATTACAGGTGTGATGAGTCTTAGCAACCAGTGATAACAACAGGGTACGATATACAGCCTTTACCAAAATAATAAATATATAGTAAGCACATAAGAACAAACCCTAGTAATATTACTGAGCCTGACTTAAGCAAATACTGTATCAGAATTAAGAGTATGGCATAATAGCATTTTTTTTCATTTAACGCTTTAGTCATCCTGTTTCATATGTGAATTTTCTATGTTTTTAATTTAATTCTCGCAGCAGTGCCCCTATATATATCTAAAAGAACCTTAGATAAGACAGCGTCACGCTTTTTAAAATTATCAACCTAACGCTCACTCTTATTCACGAATATGACTATTTAGGTCTGTAATGTCTCAAAAATCCTTGAAAAATACGATCCCTTCACCCTACCACTTTGTCAGCAAGGCCAAGTTGCCTACAGCGCATGGCGAATTTGATATTCATGTCTTTGAAAATGATGACGGCCAAGAGCACGTACTGCTAACCTGCGGTCTACCCTTGCCTGATGACAAAGAAACAGACTCTGCCGACCCAAAAGCGCCATTGGTGCGTATTCACTCTGAATGCTTAACCGGCGATGCGTTTTCTTCTTTAAAATGTGACTGTGGCCCACAGCTAAATGCGACTATGAAAGCAATTCAAGCCGAAGGCTGCGGCGCTATTTTGTATCTGCGTCAAGAAGGCCGCGGCATTGGTCTGACCAATAAAATACGTGCTTATGCTTTACAAGACCAAGGTCACGACACTTTAGATGCGAACTTAATGTTAGGGCTACCGGCTGATGCGCGTACTTATGAGATGTGTAAACCGATGCTTGACCATGTGGGTGTAAGCAAGCTGCGCCTAATGACCAATAATCCTGAAAAATTAAGCTATCTAGAAGATTTGGGCTTTGAAGTAGTCGAGCGTATTCCTCTAGTAGTGGGGCTAAACCCGTTTAATGTGGATTATTTGGCCACAAAACGTGAGCGTATGGGCCATTATCTTGCGAATGACATATCATCATTGGTGTTTAAGCCGACCTCTGATTAACAATCAGAGGTCGCGCTGAGCCATCACTTCTTATTAGAACCTGTATTCATAAGCTACAGTTATGGTATTTTTAGAATAAAATGAGACAATACGAGGCAAAATTGGGTTGAATAGTCATTCTATTCGAGCCGAATTTTAACAAAGTAGTGGCTTGTTTTAGGCAAAAAGAGCCAATTATAGCTTGTGAATACAGGTTCTTAGACCAGATACATCAAACGTCGCAAAACACGTAAACGGAGCCTAGTATGACCTCACAAAACGGTAATCAGAATCCAAATATTGCTAACCCGAATGCGAGCGATGGGAATAACCCAACGGCACAAGATATCGAAAGGGTTCGTCAGTTTTTAGTGACGCTACAAGCCGACATTTGCAAGGCGCTAGAACAACAAGAAGTAGATGGCGGCGGTACGGCAACCTTTATCGCTGATGATTGGAAGCGTCCTGAAGGCGGTGGTGGCCGTTCTTGCGTTATGGCCGACGGTAAAGTCATTGAAAAAGCAGGCGTGATGTTCAGTCATATCCAGATTAATAACCTGCCAGCATCTGCTACTGCTCGCCATCCTGATATTGCAGGCCGTACCGCTCAAGCTATGGGTGTGTCATTGGTTGTGCATCCGCGCAATCCACACGTACCCACAAGCCATGCTAACGTGCGTCTGTTTGTGGCAGAAAAAGAAGGCGAAGCGCCGATTTGGTGGTTTGGCGGCGGTTTTGATTTGACGCCATTTTATCCAGTATTAGAAGACTGCGTGCATTGGCATCAAGTGTGTCATGATTTATGCGCGCCTTTTGGTGATAGTGTCTACCCTGACTTCAAGAAATGGTGTGACGACTACTTCTATCTACGTCACCGTGATGAGCAGCGCGGAGTTGGCGGTCTATTCTATGATGATGTCAATACCGAAAGTCGTGGCTGGGATTTCGAGACTTGCTTTAAATTTATGCAGGCAGTTGGTCAAGGCTATCTAGACGGTATTCTGCCTATTTTTGAGAAGCGTAAGCAGCTACCGGTCACTGAAGAGCAGCGTAATTTTCAGCTTTATCGCCGTGGCCGTTATGTTGAATACAACCTCGTCTATGACCGTGGTACCTTATTTGGCTTACAAAGTAACGGGCGTATTGAGTCTATCTTAGTCAGCTTACCGCCATTAACCGGTTGGCAATATCGTTATGAGCCAGAGCCAGGCACACCAGAAGATAAGCTAACTGACTTCTATCTTAAACCTCAAGATTGGTTGAATTTAGAGTCAACTGCAAAATAGATTAGACTTAATTAGTTGTTATTATTAGTTGTTAATAGTCACTAGCCGTTTCTATATCAAAAATAGACAGACGTCATCGCATCTGTCTATTTTTTTGTCTAAGCATTTATTTTATATAGTCGTAGTCATATATTTGAGATACAAGGCAACCGAGCGCAAGTACTACAAATGTAGGCTTAGCGAGGTTAACACCGTACCTCATTTATATGACTATGACTATAGCTATCACTCATGATAAGGGGTGTAGTATTTGCAAAAACGCCTCAACTCTTTTGACCAGAATGAGCTTTTCAAGAAGTTATGCTAAATGCTAATATTGGTTTGTACCCTCTTGTCTATCGTATTTGAATAACACCTAAAAAGGATTTAGCCATGCAAATAAAGTCATTATTGCTAGCCACCCTACTTCCGTTAAGCTTAACTCTTGCTGCCTGTAATAGCAGCAATACCGCTTCTAGCGATGCGATTGAAGCGCGCGAAGATACTATGAAAAATTGGAAAGACGCCAAAGACTCTATGGAGAGTCTATTAGAAACGCCAGACGCTTTTGATGCTGAAAAGTTTAAATCAGAAGCGCAGTTTTTGGCAGATGATGCCAGTAAGCCTTGGCAGTATTTCGCTGATGAAAATGAGGTTGGCGGCGCTACCCCTGCGGTCTGGTCTGATACAGCAGGATTTCAAGCAGCAGCCACCCACTTTGAAGAAGCGACTGCTGAATTAAATAGCTTAGCGCAAAACAACGCTTCAGTTGATGAGTTGCAAGCTGCCTTCACTGAGGTTGGCCAAAGCTGTAAGTCATGCCACGAGACATTTAAAGCACCTAAGGATTAATCTAAACAGCTATTACAGCTAATTATTGTAAGACATAAAAAAGCGCCCTGATAAAATATCAGGGCGCTTTTTTATATAGGCATTAAACCTAGTTTTGAATAGTCGCTTACGTCTTACTCTTCCCAGTACCTTTTGCTTGGATATCAACCACCTGTTCTGCCAAAGCTTTGGCTGAACCATCACTGAAATCCAAGGTGCGAATAGGAAACGGAATATTCACATCTGCTTCATCTAAGTAATCTTTGACTTCGACAATGACTTCATGAATAGAGGCCACTTTGTTCGCCTGGGTGCCGTCATCGATATACCATCTGACTTTTAAGTTGATACTTGAATCACCAAACTCAGTAGCAATCACTGACGGCTCTGCTAATTTAGAAACCGTTTTAGCATTCTCTAACGCTGCTAATATCGCTTTTTTTGCACCGCGGATATCATCGTTATAGCCAATACCGACGGTCATCTCTAGGCGACGACGTTTATAAGCCGTATTGACTGTTAGTGCGCCAGTATATAGCTGCGAATTTGGAATAACCACCTGACGTCCATCATAGGTACGAATCGTAGTGGCGCGAACCTTGATGTCCTCTACCGTGCCCTCATAGTCACCTGAGATAATCTGATCGCCAATTTTGAAGGGTTCAGATAACAGCAGTAGAATACCGGATAATAGGTTTTGGAAAATATCTTTGAATGCAAAACCAATGGCCACTGACCCAATACCTAGCGCACCGACCAGCTTAGCCGGAGTGAACCCAGGAATGGCAATGACCATGGCAATCATAAAGCCAACAAACAAAATCAAGGCACCGCCAATACGCTGAAACACGCGCACCAAATTACGGTGGGTATGACTTTTACTTAATAGCTTAGTGACTAAACTTTTGAAGATACTGGATAATAGCCAGAACAACAACAGAACAATGATGGCCACAATAAAATAAGGCACCCGAGCCATAAAGTCATCAAACATGCCATTGGCTGCTGATGCAATGGTTTGATACTCGTCTATCTTATCGCTTACTTTATCCGTTACCTTTATATCTGGCATTCACTCACCCTTAGTTTATTTCCATTATTATCGACGTAGAATTAACCCATTAAGTCCGCTTGTACAATCTCAATCCAATAGCCATCTACATCTTTAATGAAGGCGATATTTTTCATCTTACCATCTTCAGGACGCTTTTTGAACTCAACGTTATTTTGATCAAACCAAGCGACGGCTTCTTTTAAATTCGGCACGCTAAAGCAAATATGACCAAAGCCTTGTGGCTCGCTATTACCATCATGATAGATAGTGCCTTCCTGTGTTTCAGTACCATAGTTGTGCGTCAGCTCCAAAATACCGCGCTGACGGAAGGTGTAAATGGCTAAATCTTCATTTTCAGGAAGGTTCGCACGCTCCTCCTCAGTTAATTTGGCTAAGAAGTACAAATCAAACTCCATTTCTGGAAACTTCTTAATGGTCAATAGCGTCATACCCAATACACCGGTATAAAATTCTAATGAGACTTTTGGGTCTTTAACGCGCAGCATGGTATGGTTAAACGTATAGCCAGTCGTTGCTAAAGGAATAGGCTGCACACCGTCTACGATGGTAGATGATTTTGGTTGGTCAACATGATTAACAGACATGGTTGCTCCTTTATTTAGTAAGTTATAAATACAGACTTCATTTAACTATTGATTATCGACTGATAGAGGGCACTTAATCTGCCAAGAATTCAACTTTACCTGTGGTCAAATCGTACTCGGCACCCACGATAAGTAGCTCACCGCTACGGTGCATATCCTCTAACAAACGCGAACCGTGCTTTAACTGGCTAACCGACATGCGCACGTTGGCACTAATTGAGCGGTCAATTAACTCTTGTGCATCAATATCTGCGCCTGTTGCTGTGGCAAGCTCGTGCAAGTTATAGACACTTGGGCGAATACGATCAACAATAGATTGCAGGTTTGGTGTGTAATTCTGCTCTGGGTTAATTAACGCCTCTACACAGGCCGTCACTGCGCCGCAATGAGAATGTCCCAATACCACTACCAGACGTGTGCCGAACTTTTCTGCCGCAAATTCGACAGAGCCAATCTGTGAGGGCGCGACCACATTACCGGCAACTCGAATAACAAATAAGTCACCTAAACCTTGGTCAAATACGATTTCTACCGGTACACGAGCATCAGAACATCCTAGAATAATCGCAAACGGATCCTGCTCTGAAACCAACTCTGGGCGTTTTTGCATTTTTTGTTCGGTATCTGTCAGGCTTTCAACATAACGGTGATTGCCTTTTTTTAGCCATTGCAGTGCCTCTTCAGCATTTTTCGGGCGACTTGATGCAGAGTTTGATGTCATAAATAAGATCTCTTGAGTCAGTATGATTTTGGATAAGTCTAGCGTGTATAAAAATAAGGTGTTCATTTTATCACAGGGTTTTAGATTCTCCGCAGTGCAATACAGTAACCTGAAAATCTACTACTAAAAACCTGCGAATAAATCATCTATCACCGAGTTGATAAACTAATATGACTGTTCTTGACTCAGCTCAAGATACGCCGCTCGAACTTCTTCAACCTCTTCTGCATTAAGCATATTCTCAAGATTGCGCCAAATTGCGTGATAGCCAAAATTACCCTGCGTCATCTCTTCTTTGGCATAAGCTATCGACCAGCCCTGTATCACAACACGGTACATGGCGATAATAATACCGGTTCTATCAGCGCCATGATAGCAATGTACCAGCACTGACTTACCTTGGCTTTGCAGACTCCTAATCCGCCATAGGATATTAGCGATACGCTCTGGCGTCACATACCAAGTCATCAGCGGACAATTATAAAAGTCGACCTGCTTGAGCTCAGGTAAATCAGAAAAGCGCTGCTCATTATCATTACGATCAAAGAATCGCAGATTAATCACCGCATCAATTTTGTGCTTGGTAAGTAGCACTGCTTCATCTGCCTCTAACTGCTCACTGCGATATAATCTATCATCTACCTTAAACAGGTTGGCCAAATCATGTAGAGATTTTGCCCACCTTGGTAGCCGCTTTTCGTCATTTGAACGGTTCTGTATTTGAGTCATTTTTACCTTAAATATATGGATTAAAACATGCAATAATTTTAGGTTAACCTGACTATAGCATTATTGAGTTAACCAATAAAATTGACGCAATAAAAAACCCTCACAATGGAGGGTTTAGTAGCAAAAATTCACAAAACATAAAAGCAAGTAGGATAATCAATATCTCTGCTCGATTCTCTTAATACTACACTTCTAAGTAATCTAAAATACCTTTTGCCGCTTCACGACCTTCCCAGATGGCAGTTACCACTAGGTCAGAGCCACGTACCATATCACCGCCTGCAAATACTTTTGGATTCTTGGTCTGGAATTTAAAGGTTTGCTCTTCTGGGGCAACTACTCGGCCTGAATCATCGGTCGCAATCTCATTGCTGTCAAACCAATCAGAAGGGCTTGGACGGAAACCAAAGGCCATAATCACCGCATCACATTCGATAATCTCTTCTGAATTTGGAATCGGCTCTGGACGCTGACGACCACGGTTGTCTGGTTTACCTAATTGTGTGGTCACTACTTTTACGCCAGTTACTTTACCATTTAGACCAACGATTTGTGTCGGCTGACGGTTAAATAGGAACTCAACGCCTTCTTCTTTGGCATTTTTTACTTCACGCAACGAGCCAGGCATGTTGGCTTCGTCACGGCGATAAGCACAAACCACACGCTCAGCACCTTGACGAATCGCTGTACGGTTACAGTCCATCGCGGTATCACCGCCGCCTAATACCACCACACGCTTGTCTTTTAGGTCAATATATTCTTCTGGGTTTACTTCCCAATCGTTGCAGCGATTAACGTTAGCAATCAGATAGTCTAATGCATCATAGACACCTTCTAGCTCTTCTCCAGGGTAACCGCCGCGCATATAGGTGTAAGTACCCATGCCCATAAAGATGGCATCGTACTCCTCCATAAGTTCATCAATGGTCACATCTGTGCCCACTTCCGTGTTTAAACGGAACTCAATACCCATGCCCTCGAAGATGGTGCGGCGATTGCGCATCACTTGTTTTTCCATCTTAAACTCTGGAATACCAAAGGTTAATAGACCGCCAATCTCAGGACGCTTATCAAACACTACCGGCTTCACGCCAGCACGGATTAAGATATCCGCACAGCCAAGGCCAGCAGGGCCAGCGCCAATAATAGCGACTTTTTTATCGGTCCACTGCACGTCACTCATATCCGGACGCCAGCCTAAGGCAAACGCAGTGTCATTGATGTATTTTTCAACATTACCAATAGTCACGGCACCAAAGCCATCATTTAGAGTACACGCGCCTTCACACAATCTGTCTTGTGGACAAACGCGCCCACAAACTTCAGGTAAAGTGTTGGTACGATGACACAATTCGGCCGCTTGGAAGATTTGACCTTCGGTAGCCAATTTCAACCAGTTTGGAATGTAGTTATGTACTGGGCATTTCCATTCACAGTACGGGTTACCACATTCTAAGCAGCGATGTGCTTGTTGTGCAGCATCTTGCGATTCAAATGGCGTATAGATTTCTACAAACTCGGTAGAGCGCGTGACGATGTCTTTTTTCTCAGGCTCACTACGCGGCACATCTAGAAATTGAAAGTTGTTATTAATACGCTTCATTAGGGTTTTGTCTCCTTAAGTTGGTATTACAGGTGGCGTCAGTGTGGCAAAAGATAACTGTTTGCTGCCTGTAAAACCTGCCACAAGAGGGATTGCTTCCTTACTTGGACAAAATATATGGGGGATAGTTATAAAGTGATGACACAGTTCATTATTTACTTGCTAACCAATCAAGCTTTTGCATTCACTTTACATCTATCCGGTCGCTATCGGGTTCACGTATCGGTACGTCTTTACTACTTCGTGTTCAAGCCAAACTTATTTTGACTAACGGCACACCTCATGACTCATATAATCAGTTGGTATGCCACTTATGCCAAGTTAAAACAGCTGCTTACTGTGGGTCAGCCGTTGTACTATTCAGTAGCGACGCAATATTGGCCGCTTTTGGCTTCACTAGGAACACTTTACGCACATAATGCTCAAAGTCCGCTAGGATTTGACGTGCCCAAGCGCTGCCTGTTTTCTCAATATGCGTCTCGATAATTTGCTTCAAGTAGATACGGTGCTCTTCTGTTTGTTCACTTGAGATACGATGTAAATCGATTAACTCATGGTTACAGCGATCAAAGAAGGTATTATCTAAATCAAGCACAAACGCAAAGCCGCCTGTCATACCGGCACCGAAGTTCAGACCAGTTTTACCCAGTACAGTGACCACACCGCCTGTCATATATTCGCAGCAGTGATCGCCCACGCCTTCAACAACCACATGCGCGCCTGAGTTACGTACCGCAAAACGCTCACCTGCCGTACCCGCAGCATATAACTTACCGCCAGTGGCACCGTACAAACAGGTGTTACCGATAATCGCTGTCTCTTGTGAAGCAAAGGTTGAGCCTTTGGGTGGATAGATAACGATTTCACCACCGGCCATGCCTTTACCCACATAGTCATTAGCATCGCCTTCAAGCTCAATATTTAAGCCGCCCGCGTTCCAAACACCCAAACTCTGACCGGCAGTACCTGTAAGATGTAGAGTAATTGGCTTATCAGACATACCAAGGTTACCCCAAACTTGAGCAATCTCACCAGATAATCTGCCACCAATTGAGCGGTCACAGTTACCGACTTGATAGCTAAAGCTGCCGCCTTTACCTTGGCGAATTGCAACAATAGTATCTTCTACTATTTTCTCAGCCAGTAGACCTTTATCAAATGGCTCGTTACGTTCAACTTGGCAAGTCTGCGGTTTGCCTTGTGCAGCTGGATGGCTACGTAATAGTGGCGATAAGTCTAAATTACGCTGCTTATCTGTCGTACCTTCTAACAGCTCTAGTAAATCTGTACGACCAACCAACTCTTCCATACTGCGTACACCTAAGAAGGCCAACCATTCACGGGTTTCTGTCGCAATAAATTTGAAGAAGTTAATCAGCATTTCTGCTTCACCGATGAAATGCTCGTCACGTAAACGCGCTTGTTGAGTTGCCACACCGGTTGGACAGTTGTTTAAGTGGCAAATGCGTAGGTATTTACAGCCCACTGCAATCATTGGCGTGGTACCAAAACCAAAGCTTTCAGCGCCTAAGATAGCGGCTTTCACCACATCAAGACCGGTTTTTAGACCGCCGTCAGTTTGCATACGTACTTTATCACGCAGGCCATTCACACGTAGCGATTGATGCGCTTCGGCTAGACCAAGCTCCCAAGGCGAGCCGGCATGGTGAATGGAGGATAATGGTGAGGCTGCTGTACCGCCGTCATAACCTGAAATAGTAATTAAATCAGCATAAGCTTTAGCAACACCGGTCGCAATGGTGCCCACGCCTGGACGTGATACCAATTTAACCGATACCAGCGCATCTGGGTTGACTTGTTTTAAATCAAAAATCAGCTGTGCCAAATCTTCAATTGAATAAATATCGTGATGCGGTGGTGGAGAGATCAGCGTCACACCAGGTACTGAATAACGTAGACGTGCAATTAATGAGTTTACTTTACCACCTGGTAGCTGACCACCCTCGCCTGGTTTTGCACCCTGAGCAACTTTAATCTGCATCACTTGTGCCGAACGCAGATAAGCAGGCGTTACACCAAAGCGACCTGAGGCCACCTGTTTGATTTTTGAGTTACGTATCGTGCCGTAACGGGTTGGGTCTTCACCGCCCTCACCAGAGTTTGAACGACCACCAATGGTGTTCATCGCCATAGCAATGGCTTCGTGCGCTTCTGGCGATAATGCGCCAAGTGACATACCGGCTGAATCAAAGCGTGGCAGGATGCTCTCGATATCTTCAACCTCATCAATATCAATACCATTTTCTGATTTTAACTGTAGCAAGTCACGTAAAGTGGCTACAGGACGTGTATTAACCAAGTTGGCATATTCACGATAATTTTCGTAATCACCAGTACGCACTGCTTTATGCAGGGTGTTAATCACGTCTGGATTAAACGCATGGTATTCTTTGTTGAATACGAACTTCAGCATACCACCTTGATCTAAAGGCGTACGGCGGCTGAATGCATTTTTTGCAAGTATCGCTTGGTCATGTGCTAAATCAGCAAAGGTTGCGCCTTTAATACGGCTTTGAACGCCTTTAAAGCACAGCTCAACGATTTCCTCAGATAGGCCCACAGCTTCAAATAACTGAGCGCCCCGGTAAGACACAATCGTTGAGATACCCATTTTTGATAGAATTTTTAATAGGCCTTTATCCAAGCCTTTACGGAAGTTCGCACGTGCTTGTAATGGGTCGCCTAATAGCTCGCCAGAGGCGACTAAATCAGAAATCACATCATACGCAAGGTATGGATACACACAGGTTGCACCAAAGCCGATTAAGACCGCTACTTGATGCGAGTCACGCGCCACACCAGTTTCAATAATTAAGTTGGCATCGGTACGCAGACCTTTTTCAATCAAATAATGATGCACAGCACCAGTTACCATAATCGCATTAGCAGGTACTTTACCTTTCTCAATCGCTTTATCTGACAGGATGATAATCGTATTACCATCTTTAACAGCGCTTTCAACTTGCTCGCAAATCTGTTTGATTGCGGTATCTAGTGTCAGTGATTGGTCATAGTTGATATCAATACGCTGACTTATAAAAGCAGGGTCATCCAGCGCTTCAATCTGCTGCATTTTGCTTGGTGACAATACAGGCGACGATAGGATAATACGGTGCGCATCACGCGGCGTTGGGTTAAAGATGTTGGTCTCAGCACCCAAACAAGTTTGCAATGACATCACAATCGATTCACGTAAGGGATCGATTGGTGGGTTAGTCACCTGAGCGAACTGCTGACGGAAAAAGTCTGCCACGTTACGCACTTGCTTAGACAACACAGCGACTGGCGTATCATCACCCATAGAACCGACAGGCTCTTGACCATTTTCGGCATTCGGGCGAATAATTTCGGTACGCTCTTCATTGGTAATGTTAAACATTTTTTGTAAGGCTTTAAGCGGCTCACCGCGCACGCCTTTTTCTAACAACTTCTCTTCAGCTTGTTCAACATCACGAATACGCGTTGCTTCTTCGCGTAACCATTTGCGATATGGATGCGCCTTTTTCAGACGGTTACTAATAACCTGGTCATCAAGTACTTCGCCATTTAAGGTATCGATAACCAACATTTGACCTGGTCCGACGCGGCCTTTAGAAATTACGTCATCTGGCTCATAATCCCAAACGCCAATCTCTGAGGCAACGGTGATATATCCATTTTTGGTAGTGACCCAGCGTGAGGGACGCAGACCATTACGGTCAAGCATACAGACCGCATAGCGGCCGTCTTGAATAACGAGACCGGCAGGACCGTCCCATGGCTCCATGTGCTGTGAGTAAAACTCATAAAACGCACGTAAATCCATATCCATGCTATCAACATTCTGCCATGCAGGCGGTACTAAAATCGACATCGCATGAAACAGACTCATACCACCTGAGATTAACACTTCAAGCATGTTATCAAGGCTTGATGAGTCAGAACCGGTACGGTTAACCAGCGGATGCAGCTGTGTAATCTCTGGAAGCTTCTCTGTTTCAAGTTTAGGTGTACGTGCCACAGACCAGTTACGGTTGGCAGTAATGGTATTTAACTCACCGTTGTGCGCAAGATAGCGGAACGGCTGAGCCAATGGCCAACGCGGCAAGGTATTGGTGGAGAAGCGTTGGTGGAATACCACGATATGAGAATGTAGACGGCTGTCTTGCAAATCGCTATAGAAGGCTGGCAAATCTGATGGCATCACCAGACCTTTATAAATGACCGTTTGGCAATTCAGTGAGGTCACATAAAATAGCTCATCGTCAGTTAGTGCAAGCTCTGCTTTTTTGCGAGCAACATATAACTTACGGTTGAAGTCTTCAACCGACAAATCATCTTCTGCGTTCACAAAGATTTGTTTGAATTGTGGCAATGTCTCACGGCCGATTTCACCAACAATTGATAAATCTACCGGCACATCACGCCATCCGGCAACACTGAGGCCTTGAGCTTCTACTTCTTTATTCAATACGTCTTGGCTGTGCTTGGCAAGCGTCTCATCTAGGTTTAAAAACACCATGCCCACTGCAAAGTTTTCACTCAGCTCAATGTTTAATTCACTAGCAACGGTATTAAAGAAATCAACTGGCTTGGCCAATAATAGACCACAGCCGTCTCCTGTTTTACCATCAGCCGCCACACCTCCACGGTGAGTCATGCAGCTTAAGCTGTGAATGGCTGTTTTAACAAGATGATGGCTTGGTTTGCCCTCAATGTGAGCAATGAGGCCAAAACCACAGTTGTCTTTAAAATCGTCTGGTGAAGCAAGGTAGGATTGAGTGTCGTCAATAGGATGAGGAGGCTGGCTATATTGATAGTTTGCGGCGGTAGGATTGGCTGTAAAATTCTGGGTCATGGCGTGTCCTTTATTTATATAGCGGTATAAAAAAGCCACTACTAAATGAATGTTCTAAATAAGCGCAGTTGCAACATTCATATGACAACTGCGGTATGGAGTGAGCCAAAAAAGAAAGATCGAATTCCGAATGCTTTCTTTATAGTCGCTATAGGGAGTCGGTAAACCAACCTCAATGAGTCGATAAACGCTCAGAGAGAAATCGGGTTATGACTATTTATCATATTATCATAGCGAACTAAATCAAATGACTATAACGCTTTAATGGGCAGACTGTTTAAAAATAATATCGTATAAACAGCAATACCGATCTTAAGCAAGCAAAATAAAGCTAGGATAATCGTCGTGCTTTATCAAGCCTACTTAGTCACTACTTCTTAATCTGTATCAGCCATCTCAAAAAGCGTCTTAAATAATGACTGACAATGACACTATATTAGGAAAATGTGAGTCAATAGTGATATTCACTATCAAGATAATAAATACCTGCGATAACATTCCTAAACGTCAATATAAACCATATTAGAGAAACATGGGTATAAAATCCAGTGAAATTTAATGACCGGCTTGAACTTTTAGTCATAACTTTTTTAATGTAAATCATTCTTTACTGATTGCTTTTTATGACTTCCAGTTATAAGACCGCTTGATTTGTCTTATCATTTGGCTAAAACTAGCGCACAAAAAAGCGCTATCTTTCAAGGATAACGCTTTTATATAACAGCAGTATGTAAAAGGATACTTAATAAGCTATTGGGTTTTCTCTTCAATAAGCTGACCAATACTATCAGTACTTGCATTACCGCCACTGTTTGAATTATTGGCAGGACGGTTATTGCTTGGTGCCGGCTTGGTTGGCGGCACTGGCGTTGCTGGTGCGCTCTGAGGTTTCGGGCTGCTATCAGACTTGGGCCGCGATGGCGTTTGAGGCGCGCTACCTTGAGCATTAGACTGATTGGCAACACCCGTATTACTTGATGGTGCTTCCTCCCCATCCACAATCACTTTACGCTCTTCTTGCACTGACAAGGTATCATTGGTGTCATTAGAGTTTCTAATTGGTGATGAACTGGCTGCTGGGCTGTTTGAGCGTTGGCTATTATTACTACTATTATCGTTAACCTCACTGCTACTGCTTGATTGTGACGACTGCGAAGCAGCTTCATTGCGGCGACGTACCGCTAATTCACGCTTAGTCGGCTGCAATCTTACTTGACGCGTACGATTCGATGATAAGTCCTTAATCGGCGCAGATAACTCATAGTTTTCAATCACATCGATATAGGTACTGAGCTGCTCTGGTATTAAACGCACATTTGATGGTAAATCAAAATCTACTGCATCAGCAGTACCTTCAGCGAGCTTTTTGCTACCCACAACGTCATAGGTCAAGATATAACGCGGCTGATCGCTGTCATCACGATAACGGAAATAAGCAAACTTCTCACGGTCATCGCGCGAGTTTAAATAATCAGTGATAATATCATGCTCAGATACATCCATCACTTGAACGGTCCATTTGCCTTTGTTTTTCTTCAGATACCTGGCATCTTTAAACTCAGGCGGATAATCACGCAAATCACGTACCAAAGCATCAAAAGAGATAGGCTGAACTTCATTATCTAGCTCATTTAACTGCTCAATTTTGGTTACTTGACCTAAGGTATTAGCCACTGTCTCTTCTGTTTTCTGTCCTGTCTCTTCTGTCTTTTCATCAAACCCAGGGGCAGAACTAAACATCCATAAGGCCAACGCCGCTGCTCCGGATAGCAACGCCATAATCAACCAGACACTGGCAACAACGCGCTTTTTGTTCTTCTGTAATTTATTATTAGGCGTCTTTTTAGGCGTGGGGCTTTGTGTGATTGCCATAGAGCAAATCCAGTCAATAGATAGTATAGTAGAATATTTAATAATAAAGAGCATCGTTAACGGTGAAATAGATCCTTAACTCATGTCTCTTTGTTAATTGCCAATAAGCCATTATAACAATTGATATAACGCTTATTAACCAAGTTGAGCCTAAAGAGCGACTCTTATGAGAGTGAAGCTTATGAAACCAAAAGTTGCTTAAATGGTCTCACTTAATACGGCCTCAAGTAGCGCCGGATCAAAGTCAGCAGTCACAACGGCATCACCGAGTGATTTTAACAAAATCAAGCGTACTTGTCCTGATTTAACTTTCTTATCATGCTGCATTAAGCCCAGTGCCGTTTGGGTATCAATTGGCGGCGGTGCGATAGGCAACTCTGCCGATATCAGTACGTTACAAATACGCTGCAGGTCGGCCTCACTAATCCAGCCCATTTGCTGCGATAACTTAGCTGCCTGTACCATGCCCGCAGCAACTGCCTCACCGTGTAGCCATTCGCCGTAGCCTTCATGCGTTTCAATCACATGGCCAAAGGTATGACCAAAATTAAGCAATGCACGCTTGCCAGCTTCTCGCTCATCTTGCTTAACAATATCCGCTTTATACTGACAACATCTGGCCACTGCTTCGGCCAGTACTATCTTGTCTAACGCCATTAAGGCACTCATATTTTGCTCAAGCCAATCCAAAAACTTGGCATCCATAATCAGGGCATACTTAATCACCTCAGCCATACCCGCTGACAGCTCGCGTCTTGGCAAAGTAGTCAGCGTATGCATATCAGCGAGCACCATTTGTGGCTGCCAAAATGCGCCTATCATGTTCTTGCCTTTGGGATGATTGATACCGGTTTTACCGCCAACACTAGAATCCACTTGCGACAGCAAAGTAGTCGGGATTTGAATGAAATTCACCCCTCGCATAAAGGACGCCGCAGCAAAGCCGGTCATATCCCCAATGACGCCGCCACCTAACGCCACTAAGGTCACATCACGGCTACAGTGATTGTCCATCAACGCATCATAAATCATATTTATGTGCTGCTGATTTTTATACTGCTCGCCATCGGGCAAGATAACGCTCATCACTTTATAATCAGCCTCAAGCCCATCAACTAGCGCTTGCAAATATAACGGCGCAACCGTCTCATTAGAAACAATCATCACCTGCTGGCCTTTAATATAAGGGGCAATCTCAGCCGCCATATCACACTGACTGGTAATGACAATCGGATAATCGTGGCTTTGGGTATGAACGGTTAAATTGGCTTTCATAATACTCTCTGTGTCAGCTTTCACTGTTAACTTTGTTATTTGCCGCTAGCTAGAATCTTATACTATTTGCAAAAATTAATATAGATAGCTGCTTGCTACCGTATTAATCGGCCTCTGCAAACTCAGGATATTTCTCTTTTAACGCTTCCACCACTTTGCGCAGCATATATCTTGGATAACCCTCACCGGTCTCAACAATAATGTCCGCCACTTCTCGGTATAAGGGGTCACGCACCTCAAACAAAGATTCTAAAACCGCACGTGGGTTCGGCGTTTGTAATAAAGGGCGCGATTTATCTTTGGAGGTTCTTTTTAGCTGAACATCAACGTTGGCTTGCAAATAGATAGTAATGCCTTGTTTTTTTAAGCACTCACGGTTTGCTTCTTGCACCACCACGCCGCCACCAGTTGCTAAAACGATATTCGGCAAATCTGTCAGCTCAGCAATGGCCTTTGCTTCACGCTCACGGAAACCTGCTTCCCCTTCTTTTTCAAAAATCCAAGGAATGTCTGCGCCTGTCTGCGCCTCGATGTAGTGATCACTATCTAAAAATTGTCGGCCGAAGTGTTTTGCCAACAGCTTACCAACTGTGGTCTTCCCCGCTCCCATAGGGCCAACAATAAATAATGATGGCAAAGATGATTGCATTATTATCTCTCACATAAATTCACAGATTATACAGACATTTTTGTGCTTAATGCTATTTTGGTACACAACCCCATTAAACTAAATAGCTTATTATTTATCAAATATAGCCCTTTATTATTTGCAAATGGGGTTAAGCGGCACTAAAAGCTGACAAATATAAAAACTAATAAAAACTCTCGACCTGCTCATCGATAAGTTTGGGTGTCACAAAAATAAGCAACTCTTGCTTATCATTTCTACGCAAATCCTTCTTAAACAAATGACCCATATAAGGAATATCACCAAAGAAAGGCACTTTTTCGACATTATTAAAGATTTGATTGCGGTAAATGCCGCCCAAAACAATGGTTTGCCCATCATCAATGGTCACATTGGTACTTAACGTATCGGTATCTATCAGAATAATACCCTGCCCGACTGGATTGGGGCGACCATTTTCAATATTTAATTGTAAGGCAATTTTACCCTCGGGCGTGATATTAGGCGTGACCTCTAAGCTAAGCACCGCTTCCTCAAATTGAGTGGTGGTGCCGCCGCCTTCTGATTCGCTCTGATACGGTATTTTGGTACCAGAAGATACTTTGGCAGTTTGCTTATCCATGGTCAAAATCTTCGGGGTCGAAATCACCTCGCCACGTCCATCTGCCTGCATCGCCGATAACTCTAAATCTATCATTAAATCGGACATACTGAGTAGGCCAAACGCAATACGCCCTGCTGCATTAGACACACCCAAATCCACATTTAAATTATCGGGGCGATGGATAGCATATTTAGGGGAAGACACCGACTTACTATTTATTGTCGTATTCTCTATCGTAAACTGTTTTAAATCAGCCAACGTCTGGGTGCTACCACCGACCAATAAAGTATCATTATTGCCAATGCCTTTGGACAAGACGCCCCATTTAACCCCCATCTCCTTACTAAAGCTATCGGTGGCGCTGACAATACGAACCTCAATCATGACCTGACGCACTGGAATATCTATTTTGGCAATCAGCTCATGTATGTTCTCTAGGCTTACCGCAGTATCTCTGACTATCAGCGTATTGGTGCGCGTATCAACCGTAATACTGCCTCTACCCGATAATAAAGCGCCTGCTTGACTGACCAGAGTCAGCCCTTTAGATGTTAGCGCTTTGGAGGTTAATGGAGCAGATGAGCTTCGGGCTTGAGATATAAGGTTAACCACCTTACTGGCTTTCGCATAATTTAAGCGTACATATTCTGTACGTAGCGGCAGCCTATTTGCTAACTGCTGCTGTGCTTTAAGCGCATTAAGATTACGCTCAGCAATTTCTGCAATGGGCGCGACCAAAATCACATTACCTTGCTTCTGCATCGCTAATTGTTTGCTTTGCAAAATTAGATCTAAGGTTTGGTCCCACGGCACGTTAATCAGGTTTAAGGTTATTTTTCCTGCGACTGCATCACTGACGACAATATTCATCTCGGTAAATTCAGACAGTAAATGTAGCGCACTGCGCACCTCTACATTCTGAAAATCCATCGACATCGGTTGGCCGCTGTATTTCTTTTTGGTCACAACCGGTGTGTGTAACAGCTGTGCCGGCTTTATCGTTAAAGTGAACTGCTTACCAGCTTGATACGCTTGGTATTCAAAATCTTTAGGCATCGAAAGCGTAATAAGCCCCTCCTCACCCTTAGAAGTGCTTTTATTCATCACAGTCATTTTATCGACCAGACCATCATTAACATGATGCTGTCCCAGTAACTGTTGCGGAATAGTCGCACCTAGCAGGCGTATCATGACCTTATTGCCTCGGCGCTGTATATCTAGAGCTGTCTCATCAATCAGCTCAATACTTAGCGTGCCCACCCCTTTTGTTGGGCGGCTATAGGCCAGATTGTCTAAACCGTAAAGCTGACTGCTTTGCTCTTTACCCTTTCGAGTGGGACTCGGTAGGGATTTAAGCTGCTCACTACCATAATTAATGACACTCGGCTGTGAGCTATCTACCAAGCTATTGCCGTAACGATAGGTATTGGCGACTTTTTGCTGCTGGTTAATATTAACCAGCAAACTATCATTCTGAGCCATACTCATAAAGGTCGGGCTTTGTGCGCTAGGGCTTAGATGAACAATCAATCGAGTATGCGCCTCACTACTTAAACTCTCAATTGTCGATATAGTGCCTTGCTGAATATCATACTGCTGTAACGACAATCCATTTGCCACATCATTAAAATCCAATACCAAACGCGACGGATTGTCTAATTGATACGCTTTTGGCATGACAGCTGTCCCATCAAAACCAAGTCGCAGCTGTGTCGAATTATCAGACGACTTATCAACCATTAATCCTGTTAGGGTTTTACTTAGACAAACCTGAAGGATGCTTAGAGACAAGGCAATCGCTGCCATAATAAAAACAATAAAACGCACGCTAATCTTAACGGCCACAGTTACTGCGCCGCCTGTCTTATCTCTACTGAGCATACTCTTCCCTAAAAATGGTGCTGATTATCCAAATGGTATTTCTAATAGTGATAACGCTCGTATCTGATATCCAAATACATGCAGACCTAAGTAATATAAAGCGTGTGAGTCTTAAAGGTATTATTGGAAAGATCTAAGAAAGGCAGGCTGCTCAAGCTGACCGCCTTGCGGATCTAGAAACTGCTCAACAATTTCAATATGGTTGGCAGTAATGGCAACAATTCGGCCGTTATAAGGACCTAATTTATCATCCACTTGCACACGGGCAATAAGTCCATCAGGACGCTCAACCAAGCCATATAGCACATTGGTTTTTGAGGTCATGCGCCCTCTATAATGCAGCTGTTGTAGCTTATACCGCTCAAGTCCATGTTTAATTTGAATGGTTTTTTGAACCGGTAGTGTCGGTGTTACCTCTACCGGCTGAGTTTCGATAACCCCAGTAGCAGGAGCAGCCGGCCGTTTGTTTAACACACTAAGCGGCATAAATGGGCTGCGTAAACTTTGTGAAGAATAAATATAGGCATCGGGTTCTGTTATCGTATCAGAGGTGTCCAG
Organism: Psychrobacter sp. CX14; assembly: GCF_057396205.2. Lineage (NCBI taxonomy): Bacteria > Pseudomonadati > Pseudomonadota > Gammaproteobacteria > Moraxellales > Moraxellaceae > Psychrobacter > Psychrobacter sp. CX14. The sequence goes on from NZ_CM183187.1 coordinate 2,918,036, forward strand.
AGCAGCGATTGGTTCAAGATGAGTGGCTGACATGGTATCTATGTTTGCTATGGCAGCATCGGCAATCGCACCACGGTCTGAACACCCTGATAGCAATAAAATAGTTACCAACCCGATTAATTGAAGACTTGCTGCTACAACCTGAGCACCCTGAATATTTATCACAGTTCTCATCTAGTCATTCACCAAAGTCGCGTCGGGATAATTTGGCTCAGAGTTAGCGACAGCAATCTCTGAAGCAATAGGTTTCACTCGATACGCTTTGGCTTGCAACGTTAAGGTCAGCTCCGGTGCTTTCTGCAAACTTGGCATTAGATTAGTGACTTCGAAATCATGCAACGTGATTAAATGCGGCAACTCACCCAAACGACTCATAAACAGACCAAACTGATGATACTGGCCCACTGCAATAATGCGAATGGGCTGCTCAATAAATAGAGGCTGCTCAATCGCTGCATCAATAGCAATGTCTTGAAACCGAATACCGCTATCTACCCCTATGCTATTAATACTGTCAACCAAATCAGAGGCAGAGGCAGTCGCTGGCATTTGTCCAAGCAACTTTGCAAACTGGGACTCTAACTGTATTACCTGCGCCTTATAGGATTGCAATTGTCCTGACTGAGCTTTCTGGCTCTGGTACGTTTGTAGCAGCACTTCTTGCTGTGCTTCCGCTGCTTGAATATCGGCTAACTTATGGCGAATAGGCACAGCATAACCCACTATTGTTATGACCAATAACAAGACTAAGATAAGCAAGACTTTGATGACCAAAGGCCAACTGCCATAGTTTTGTCGATCAAGTTGCTGTAACTCTTGCCAGAAATTGCGTAAATCAAAACGCTTTTTTGAGGTAAGGTTAGCATTGTGATTAAGATTGGGACGCTTTGTAACGTCTCCCATTATGGCTCTACTCCATCACTATTAAGTGGTGTGTTCGGCTGCTTTGGATTAGATAGACTGACTTGCTGCATTTGGGTAGTCACCACAAAGTCAATATAACCGTCTTCTGGGTATTGCCCATTATTTAAGGAATTAAATGACTCTTGTGAGCTTATAGAAGCGATGTTAGCCGTATTTTGCTTAACAAATTTAACCGTTGCCTCATTGAGCCAATCACTGGCATCCAAGCCTTCGATCAATCTCCCTACCCGATCTGGATTATCTGCTCTACCGATTAAAGTCAGCAGCGCCTGTTCTCCTGCCATCCCGCTCAAATACAGCGTATCTGGGATTGCTTTGGCCACATCATCCCAAACACGCACCGGCATCGAGCTCTGAGTTTGCAAGGTATGAATAGCCTCCGTCTGCGCCATAATATCATCACGGCGCCGCATCAGATTTTTAATTAAAATCAGCTCTGCACTTAATGCGTTGTTTTTTGCCGAAATACGGTCATTAGCCGCATATTGACTCTCTAAAGTCTGATCAACATAACACCATGCAAGAAAAGTAGCGACTATTCCCAAAATCAAACTGACAGAAAGTACAATTAAAAAGTTGCGGTTGCGGCGTTTGCGCTGAGCATCCCGCCAAGGTAGTAGATTAATAGTAGCCATAAATTAGTGCTCCACCCTTAATGCCAGACCACAAGCCGTCATTAAGCGCGGCGCATCTACTGCTAGCTGAGCTAAGTCAATGCTGCGATCAATACTCATATTCTGAAAAAGGTTGGCGACTGTGGTCGGTATATTCAAACGGTTTTGCAGAATAGAAGGCAGGTCTGATAAACAGGCCGTACCACCACATAATACAATGTGGTCAACTTGTGATGATGGGTTGGAGGATAGATACAGCTGAATAAATCGGCTTAATTGCTGATTTAGATTGTCAATAAAAGGAATTAGTACCTGCGCTTCATAATCTGACAGGGCAGATGGATCAAATTTCGCTTCTATGGCCTCAGTAAGACTCAGCCCATATTTATGTTCAATGGCTTCGGTTAACTGCCCACCACCAAAGCGCTGCTCACGACTGTGCACAAACGTGCCATCTCGAGCAATATAAAATTCGGTATGCTCATCACCAATATCGACTAAAACTATTAAACTTGGGGCATTAGGCAAGGCATTATCAATAAGTCGGAAGGCGCGCTCGATAGCATAAGGCACGGTTTCAACGACTACAGCACGTAAGCCGCCTAGCTTTAACGCCTCAACACGGTGATCTATGGGTTCTGCTTTTGATGCAACCAGTAGCACTTGAATATCGGTGGGGTTCACTGTTGACGTGCCCACCACCTCAAAATCCAAATAGGCTTCTGCTAATGGATAAGGAATATATTGTTCAGCATTGACATAGATATGCGCCTCTCTTTGTAGTTCAGTAAAGTGCGCAGGCATGTCCATCAGCTTAGTGGTTGTCGTCGCAGCCGGCATGGCAATGGCTGCTTTTCTCGAACTGCCGGTTAAGCGCTGTGCTAAAGCCGCTGCGGCCTTACCAATGGCGTCACTATCAACTAAGATATCGTCGACAATCGTACCTTGAGCTAGACTTTGAATAGCGTAGCTTTTAAGGTGGTAGGTGTCATGCTGTCTGACCACTTCCACTATTTTTAAGGCGGTGGTACTAATATCTATCCCTATTAGCCGCTGCCGCTTTGAGGGAAACAACCTCACAATACAAAATCCTTTTAGGGGCAAGTAAAATCTCAATGTAATTAAAATTACATTAATTAATATTTAGTTAGTTTTAGTTGCTTATTTACAACAATATTTAAATAAAGTGTTATTGTCAACTTATTTAATATTTTAACCTTTATTGATAAGACTAATATTTATGGTAGTAATTGGCTATCAGATACTATTAAGCGTAGCCATAAAGCATCCAAAAAACTCATTAAATCGACTTTATTTATTAAATAGTGGTTTTGTTTCTTATATCATTAAGTCAATTACAGCGACTGTTTTACAGTAAAGCCTATAAGATAACGCTCGTTTACTTTATAATTTGCTTTATAATTGCATCTATATAAACATGGTCAACCCGTCACAAATTGTGAGGACCACTGTGTCTAATACTTCAGTTTCTAATTAATAGAGTCACTATGCCTCAAAAGCCTGCTTCTTCTCGTCTTATCCATTTCCTTGTATATCTCCTACTGGCGATTATAGCGTTCGTCATTATCTTGGTATTGGCCTTTCCTATCGGATTTTATGGGATGGCGATGTACATCTCGCCCAATCTGCCAAGCGTCTCTGAAATTAAGACGGCCAATCTTGAGATGCCGCTACAGATATATAGTAAAGATGACAAACTCATTGGGCAGTATGGCAATCGCATGTCATTGCCGGTGACCTATGAAGAGGTACCAGAGGACCTAATTAATGCGTTCTTGGCTGCAGAGGATTCCTCTTTTTATGAGCACAGTGGTATTAGTATCAAAGGTCTTGGCCGTGCAGTGACCGAGATTATTACTGATGACGAGGGTCAGACCGGTGGGTCAACCATTACCATGCAGGTGGCTAAAAACTATTTCTTAAGCCCAGAGCGTACCTTTAGTCGTAAGCTGACCGAGCTGTATCTTGCCCGCCGTATGGAAGATGAGCTGACTAAAGAAGAGATTCTGACACTTTATGTCAATAAGATTTATATGGGTGAAGGTGCTTACGGTATTAAAGCCGCTGCTAAGAAATATTTTAGTAAATCGCTTGATCGTTTGACCATCGCAGAGATGGCGACACTTGCTGGTCTGCCTAAAGCACCCTCTCAAAATAATCCCGTCTCTAATCCAGAAGAAGCCAAAGAACGTCGTAACTGGATTGTTGGCCGCATGTTAGATCTTGGCTATATTACTCAGGCTCAGCATGACGAAGCCGTGCGTGCTCCTATCGGCGTGCATCTGTACAAAGAAAAGCTAGATGTTAATATGCCTTATTTGGCAGAGATGACCCGTCACGCACTGGTCAGCCGTTATGGTACTGGCGTTATTAATGCCGGTTGGCGTGTTAAATTGACTGTAGACAGTGAGGCGCAAAGCACCGCGGATACCGCCATCAAAAAAGGCCTGATTGGTTATGATAGACGTCACGGCTGGCGCGGTGCTGAAGCCAATGGTAAGCCGCTTTCTGACTTTACGACCTACTCGAACATGGTTCCTGCCAAGGTCACTAAAGTAGATTATCGCAGCTTTAAGGCTGAGCTTCAAAATGGCGAAGTAGTGACCGTTCCTTGGTCAGGCATGAGCTGGGCGAAAGAATATTTAGACGCAAACCGTATTCGTAGATATCCGAACCGTGCGGCAGATATTGTGTCAAAAGACGACATCGTACGTTTGATTGCCAATGAAGACCAAACCTCTTGGCGACTCACCCAAGTACCGAAAGTTCAAGGCAGCTTGGTGGCATTAGACCCAGAAACTGGTGCACTTACTGCATTGGTCGGTGGTTTTGATTACCGCTATAGTAAGTTTAACCGTGCCACTCAAGGTTGGCGTCAACCTGGCTCTACTATTAAACCTTTAAACTACGCCGCCGCATTAGAAAAAGGCTATCGTCCAGACAGCATGATTTCGGATGGACCGCTACGTATCGGTGACTGGAAACCCAAAAACTCAGATGGCCGATTTTATGGCAATATGACCTTACGCCGCGGTTTATACTTGTCGCGTAACCTCGTGTCTATCCGTCTATTGCAAGCCGTCGGTACCGAGGATGCACGTCAACTTTTAGATCAGTTTGGTCTCGATAAAGAAAAACTACCAACTACTCTATCACTCGCTTTGGGTGCCGGTCAGGCCACGCCGCTACAGATGGCAACTGCTTATGCCGCCTTTGCCAATGGCGGACACCGCGTACAGCCTTACTTTATTGATCAGATTTATGACTATGACAATAATCTGCTATATTTAGCCAACCCCAAACGTGCTTGTGCGCTGTGCTTTAATAGCAATCTTAAAAAGCTAAATACTCAGCTTAAAGAGGAGTATGAGGCAAAGCAAGAAGAGCAACTCAAACTGCGTGATGAGGCATTAGAAACCCTAAAGAACGAGACCAACCTTTCTACAGCAGACGCCCAAAAGACCGCAAAAGTATTAATCGCTGGCAACGCAAGTGACGAAGATATATCAACTACTGAAGATGATGAAGCAGTACGTGAAGCCGCTATTGAAGCGCTACGCTACAACGCATCTCCTATCAGTGATCGCTTAAAACCAAAACCAATACAATATTCACCCGCTGAGCAAGCGCCTCGTATCTTAAAGCCTATCGTCGCTTATGAGATGGCTGGTATCCTGCGTGATGTGGTACAACGTGGTACTGCACGCCGTGCATTGGCCTTAGGCCGTAGTGATATTGGTGGTAAAACTGGTACCACAAATGATATGAAAGATGCTTGGTTTGCAGGTTTCCAACCAAGCCTAGTCTCTATCGTCTGGGTGGGGTTTGATCAACCATCTACTTTGGGCCGCGGAGAATATGGCGGTGTAGCGGCCTTGCCTATTTGGATGGACTTTATGCGTGCTCAGCTTAAAGGTAGACCACATCAATGGGTCAGCGTTGATAATGTCGCTAAATCTGAAAAGCAAAAGCAAGACGTTATTAACCTATCTGAGGATAATGATAATACCAGCGAAGAGTCAAAAGACGACAAAACGCGTCAAATCACCAATAGAAAAATCACTGAAAGCTCTAACTTAAAGCCGCCAAAAGCTGCCATGAGTGAGCGTCAGTTACCACCGCCACCGCCTGAGCCAAAACCGGCTGTGAGCTCTGAATCAGCAAGGCCTGTCCGTTCTCAAGCCAATAGCCAGAACAGCAATAGCTCTAATAGCAGCAGTAACAATGCAGCGTCGGGCAGTAGCAGCGAGAATACTTCAGATTCTGAATAAACTCACTTGAAGTTCGCTATAAATCCCTAATAGACTACCTTTTTACTATCAGCTTGTGTCTACTGGTTTAGGCTCAGGCTGTATTCACTCTTAAGCCTTGGGTTTAAGTCCTTCACTTTGACAAATACGCTTAGCATTTAGCCAAATCACGCACTAGGTTTACGACCTAGCCAGCAGGAGAAAATTATGACCACATCATCAACATTAACTGACACCAACAACATTGTCGTCACCGCACTGTACAAATTCACCCGCTTTAATGACTATGAAGATTACCGTGAACCGCTACGTCAGCTGATGCTAGACAAAGGCGTACGAGGCACTTTGCTTCTAGCCTCTGAAGGTATTAACGGTACTATTTCTGGCGACCGTGCTGGTGTCGATGCAGTGCTTGAATATATCCAAAACATTCCAGCCATTGGCGCATTTGAATATAAAGAATCTTTTACCGATACCCAGCCGTTTTTCCGTACCAAAGTGAAGCTGAAAAAAGAAATTGTCACTATGGGCGTAGAAGGTATTGACCCTCTACAATCGGTCGGCCGCTACGTTAAGCCTAGCGAATGGAATGATTTAATTAGCGATCCCGAGGTACTGCTAATTGATACGCGCAACGATTATGAAGTGCAAATCGGCACCTTTAAAAACGCGGTAAATCCAAAAACAGAGACTTTCCGTGAGTTCCCTGAATACGTCAAAAATGAGCTTGATCCAAATAAGCACAAAAAAGTCGCCATGTTCTGTACGGGTGGTATTCGCTGTGAAAAGTCGACGGCCTATTTACGTGAGCAAGGCTTTGATGAGGTCTATCATTTAGAAGGCGGTATCTTAAAATATCTAGAAGAAGTGCCTGCCGAAGAGTCTCTATGGCAAGGCGACTGCTTTGTATTCGATAACCGCGTGGCCGTCAATCACAGCCTAGACAAAGGTGAATACGATCAGTGCTATGCTTGCCGTATGCCAATCACTGAAGAGGATAAGCAAGACCCTGCCTATGTTAAAGGCGAGTCATGTCCTCACTGTATCGATAAAGCCACAGAGGAGCAACGCGCCCGTTTTCGTGAACGTCAACGCCAAATCCAACTGGCAAAGCAGCGTGGTGAAGCCCATATCGGTGCTGACGTAAATGAAGTGATTGAAGCCCGTAAACAACAAAAGCTGCAAGCCAAGTTAGAGCAAAAGAACGAACAATAGCTGTTATTTGGTGATAAGAAACCAGTCTAATAAATTGAAATAGTTGATAATGAACACTTAGCAAAAATGCCCACCGTTTAACGGTGGGCATTTTTATATCAATAATACGGCAGAGAAAAGAGGGTCAAAAACTTACTGCTCTACCCATTCGCCGTTACGCCAATAGACACCCCAACGTGTGGCTTTGCCAGTCTTTAAGCTCTCCGAGCCGATATACTGCTCTTTTTGCTTACGTGACCAACGCAAAATGGTTGGATTACCGTCTGGATCTTCGTCTGGGCCATCAAATAGATATTGGAATTTCTCATCCATTTTATCTTTGATGGCACGCAGCTCTGCAAGCTTAGGCGGACGCGTCTCACGTACTTTTGGAAACTTCGATGCCGCTAAGAACAGACCAGCTGCCCCTTCACGTAAGATAAAGTGGTCATCATGCTTGGTTGATCTTAGCTCTGGCATATCGATTGGATCCATACGCGGCGGCGCAGGTTCACCATTTTTTAGCACTTTACGGGTGTTGTCACACTTATTACACGCAAAATATGGACCAAAGCGACCCGTTTTCAGCTCCATTTGACCATCACACTTATTACAATCAATGGTGGGCGCATCAGAACCAGGTACTTCAAACTTACCTTCTTCTAGTAAGTATCCATCACAATCTGGGTTATTACCACAGATATGCAGCTTCAAGCCGCCATCAACGATATAACCATCCATCGCGGTACTACATTTAGGGCAACGCTTTTTCTCCATCAACTCTTTGACTTCAACACTCTCGTCAATCTCGCTGTCATCAAGATTGGCAAAGGCTTCAACCGGCATTAGGTTTTTGGTGCCTTTACAGCGCTCTTTTGGCGGCAGGTTATAACCCGTACAGCCTAAGAACACACCGGTTGAGCCATTACGCAGCTGCATTGGTCTGTCACACAGATCACAATGCACGTCAGGCACATCGGTTGGGTCGTTCGGGCGCATACCGTCTTTATCTTTGGCATGCTCAAGCTTGGTCTTAAAGTCGCCATAGAAGTTATCTAAGACCGCCTTCCAGTCTTGATCGCCTTGTGCTACATTGTCAAGCTTGTCCTCAAGCCCTGCAGTAAAGGTGTAATCCATCAGCTCAGGGAAGCTTTCGGTCAGACGATCAGTAACGATATCGCCCATTTTTTCGGCATACAGACGCTTATTTTCAAGCTTCACATAACCGCGGTCTTGAATGGTCGAGATAATCGACGCGTAAGTCGATGGGCGGCCAATGCCTTTTTTCTCAAGCTCTTTTACCAAGCTTGCTTCGGTATAGCGTGCCGGCGGCTTAGTAAAGTGCTGACTTGGGTCGAGTTTAATCAGATTTAACTCATCGCCTTTTTTAACATCTGGCAACAAGGTGTCGTCTGTTTTTGCTGGCGGCATTACTTTGGTAAAACCATCAAAAGTCATAGTACGACCACGCGCTTTGAGCTCAACATTACCAGCTTCAACCAGTAAATTCACTGACTTGTATTTGGCCGGTAACATTTGGCAAGCCACAAACTGACGCCAAATTAACTCATACAAACGAATCGCATCACGCTCAACCCCTTTTAGCTGAGTGGATTTTAAATTGGCATTGGTCGGACGAATGGCTTCGTGAGCCTCTTGTGCATTTTGCTTACTGCCATAGAAGTTTGGCTTTTCAGGCAGATACTTCTTACCATAGCTGTCTTCAATAAAGCCGCGTACGGTCGATAGCGCATCCGCTGACAAGAAAGTCGAGTCAGTACGCATGTAGGTGATGTGACCCGCTTCATATAGGCGCTGAGCAAGCATCATGGTCTTTTTCACAGGGAAGCCGAGACGGGTGCTGGCTGCTTGCTGCAGGGTAGAGGTAATAAACGGTGCACCTGGCTTCGACTGAGTCGGTTTCTCTTCACGCTCTTTGACGATATATTTTGCAGGTTTTAATATCTCTAATACCGCGTCTGTCTGCTCTTTATTACCAAGCTTTAATACTTTGCCATCTTGCTTGACTGCTTCTAGACGAATCGGCGTATCTTCGGCAACATTGGCATTATCGCTGCCTTTCATCGTGGTATCGGCATAAATCTGCCAATACTCTTCTGGAATAAAGGCACGAATTTCGCGCTCACGCTCAACCACCAAACGTGTTGCCACCGATTGTACTCGGCCAGCAGATAGGCCACGGGCAATCTTTTGCCAAAGTAGTGGCGATACCATAAAGCCCACTACTCTGTCTAAAAAGCGGCGTGCTTGCTGCGCATTAACACGGTCAATATCGAGTTTACCCGGCTGCTTAAACGCATTTTGAATCGCTGACTTAGTAATCTCGTTAAAGACCACACGCTGATATTTGCTGTCATCACCGCCAATCACTTCACGTAAGTGCCAAGCGATCGCCTCTCCTTCTCTATCCAAATCCGTTGCCAGATAAATCTTATCGGCATCTTTAGCCAGAGATTTGAGCTCTTTAATGACTTTGGTTTTGTTAGGCAATACTTCATACACCGCTTTCCAGCCGTGCTCTGGGTCAATACCCATGCGGCGTACTAAAGCTTGTTGCGCTTTTTCTTCTTTGCTTAATTTTTCATCCGCTGCCGTGGCTTTTTTCTTTACACCACTGCTGGTCGGCAAGTCGCGTACATGACCAATACTTGAGCGAACAATAAAGTCATCGCCTAGGTACTTGTTAATGGTCTTGGCTTTGGCAGGGGATTCCACAATCACCAGTGACTTGCCTTTGGCACTAGCGGTGGATGCCTCTGTTGTTTTCTTGCGAGTGGTTTTTGCCATTGATATTAAAATCCTAATTAATCTTTCTTATAAATTATGTTTTGTGCGCCGTAATCGTGATTGCTGTCTCTTATTTACAGCAACATTACGGTCAAAATTGAATAGACGTTACACTGCTAACAGTTGCGCTGTCAACAGTGTTTTTCAAGTGCAGGTGCGTATTATGATGATTGAATGACTATTTATCGTGTTTAAAATCAATACTATTAAGAGAGTTTTTGCGCCCAATCTAGCATTCTTGATTTAAGGGCTAATAAGTCGGGCTCTATCTGATTGGCATCATAATGCGGATTGGTATTTGGCTTGACATAACCACTGTCATCCCAGAAGACAACTAGACTATTGGCTTTGCTATAAACCGCTTTTACAAAAGGCGCAATAGTATCGGGTAAATCCAGTGGCTCCCCATCAAGATCGTAATTAACCACAGGTCCGCTCGGCTCTGTTAGAGATTGCTCAGAGGCTGGTTTGACGCTACTGTCTGGGCGCAGCTGTCCATCGAGCACTTGATAACGCGTCTCTGGGAACTTCATATCATCTAGGACCAGCGCATACTGCCCCATCATGCCGCTGCCAAACTCATTATTACGACCACGAATCCATTCAGGGCACGAAATTAGCCTAGGGTGAAGCTCTAATCTACGGGCACTCATCCGCAGCTTATCTAACCGCAACTCAACCCCATTCGGCTTCAGCGCCATCATACTACCCAATACAAACAGTCCGATGGCAACTGCAATCCAAGTACCCATATGTTTTCCGTTATTGTTTACAGTAAAATTATCTAGGCTAATGGCACTCTAAATTCAGACCTTAAATAAGGTGGCAAGCATTAGCCTTTACAACAAAGGCTCAGATTTTACCATTATTCGTACCAAGTGGAATCATCTTGTTCCGACGACTTTGATTTTTTATCATCTGCCGTCGCTAATTTCTCTAGTGTGGCAGGAATATTGGCATCGGCTAATTGCGATTCATATTTGCTAGCAACTTTGGGCATCAAAGCGTCCATCACCGGCTGCCACTGGGCTTGCACATCACGGTAGCGCTTTTGGGTATGATCAAAGATACTCAGTCCTTGCTCGGCTAATTGCGGATATAAGGTTCTTTCACTAAGCCAAGCCAACGGCGGCTGTCCTATCTCTTCAAAGAAGCTTTGAAGCGCCTGATTGGTACTACTCTGCGGACGAACCCGGTTAGCAAGTAGATGGATATCAACTTTACCTTTACGAATGCGTTTTATATCTTGAATCGAAGTCAAAAACTGCTTGGTACTGTCGGCATCAAAGATTGAGGGTAGCACCGGAATCAAAATCGCCTTTGCTTCACTAATTAACGACTGCGCTCGCTCAGCACTAACCGAACCGGGCGCATCGATAATCAACCAGTCTTTTTTACCCAGATTCTTGGCAACCTTTTTAGGTAAGTCGCCTATATCCTCTTCATCATGCCAATCTACTGAATATATCTTAGCGGCGTCGCTTGGACGCAGCTTAAGCCAGCGTAAGCTCGACTTTTGCGGGTCTGCATCTGCTAGCGCTACGGTTTGCCCTTGATTAGCAAGTGCAGCGGCAAGGGTGATGGCGACTGAGGTCTTACCACAGCCGCCTTTTTGATTTGCTACAAGTACGGTCTTCATATCTGTTTACCCATATAATCGCTGAAATACTGAAAAACTCTACTGACCATGTATGATTTATACTATTTATATACGTCTAATTGGATCTGAATTCAATATATTATTTAATAATATAGCTTAAAATAAACTGATTAATTTCTCTAAACAACCAGAAATAAGGGCTTTATTATCCAATCTGTAAGCCGCTGCTTTGCTGTCTTTGTTAAATTAATACCCTATCATACCAAAGCCTCTTGGCAAATGGACGGCATGACAACTAATAAATACAATATAAGCTTACAGAAAAATATGCTATTCAGAGTTAGACTTTAGAGTAAGCGTTATTTTAAGCGCCATACTTTACGCTCAAAAGCTTGGCTTTATGACAGAAGCTTAATAAACGACGAGGGCAGATAATCATGAAACACATTACCTTAGCTAGCAGTCTTATTGGACTTGCGATGATAGCCCTTAGCGGCTGTGCTACCACACCGACGCTTTCTGCGCAGCAATGTCAGAGCGGCAACTGGAAAGAGATTGGCTATGCTGATGGCGCTGCAGGCCGCTCAGGTGCCTATTTTGGCAAGCACGTTAGCGAATGCACCGGCGTTTCTGGCAGTGAGCCCAATCGCATTTTATGGGAAGAAGGCCGTCAGCAAGGGCTAGAGGCTTATTGCACTGAATTGAACGCCTATAAATTAGGACGTGAAGGCCTTGACTGGCAACCTGTTTGTCCGCTTGAGGGTATTGAGAAGTTAGAGGATGCTTATAATCAAGGCCGATACTATTATATCCGCCAACGTGATCTAGAGTATTTGGCTTCACCCTATCCTTGGGGTTATGGCTACGGACGTTACGGCTATTACAATCCGCGTTATTGGAATGGCCCTTATTTCAGACCCGTTTGGTAAGCTTTCTATAGGGCGTGTGGAACATTCGACCATGGCACTGGCGGCGACTATTTTTTAGTCAATATGCAGTGAAATTTTTGACGCTTAGTCATTCTAAGTTAGACGATTTCGCAATATATTGGTAAAAAAGAGTCCCGCCCCTGAGAACGGATTAAGCAAAGCACTGCTTTGCCCGTTCGCAAGGCGAGAGCTGTGCTCGAGTGAGGCTGATGCTAAAATCGCCCCAGACGTTGTTGCAAACCTAGTCAAGGTCTAGACATTAACGACGGTTTACGCCTAGTCTGAAACAATTTTAGCTATCAGCAGTGCTAATTTGCGAATGTTGCACACGCCCTAATTTACTAGACCAAAAAAGCGCTGCCTATTTGCAGCGCTTTTTATTGATAAAAATATCAGGATAATGATTCATCCAGTCCGTTTAATCGGCATTGTCTAGATTTAACTTACCATCAATTTTAAAGATTAAGAAGGTGCCCAAACACATTAATAAGAACATGGTCGCACCAAGCTTAAATACTGGATTTACTGGGAACATATTTAGTAAAAGTCCGCCGAAAATACCCACACAGAACATTAACGAGCCTTGAAGCGCACTGGCCATACCAGCACGGTGTTTTTGGAACGCTAAAGCAATGGCTGAGGCGTTTGGCTGCGTTAAACCTAGACCAGCAATACAAAAGAAGATGCAGGTTAATACCAGTGGTAGCCAAGCTTCTGAACCAAATAAAACCCCCAATATTAGCAAACCTGTCGCCGCAGTAACCTGCAATAATGCACCAAAGCGCAATAACGAGATGAGACGGAAGCGATTGGTCAAGAATTGGTTGACCTGAGTGAGAATAATAAAGCCTGCCGCATTCATACCGAATATTAAACTAAACTGGCTTTCGGTTAATCCGTACCCGTCCATTAATAGCTCAGGCGCTGCACTAATATAAACGAACATCGACCCCATCAACATACCGCCGCCAATGGCCGGAAAGCCGAATGAGGGATCTTTTAATAAGTCGATATATTGACTAATGATGGTATTGAATGGACGATGGCTACGGTTCTCTTCGGTTAAAGTCTCTTTAAAGAAGAACTTAGTTAGTAACAGGTTTAGGATGCCAAAACTGGCTAAGAACCAAAAAATTGCGTGCCAGCTAAAGAAAGTCAAAAAGGCTGCACCCAGTGATGGTGCCAAAATTGGTGCTAAGCCCATGACCAATACCATGATCGAAAACGCTTTTGCCATTTGCTTTGGTGGCAATGTATCTCGAATCGCCGCACGGGTAACCACAGCACCAACACATGCCCCTAAGGCTTGTAGTGTTCGCGCCGCAAACAGTACATATTCATTGTTTGTGGTGGCACAAATGAGCGAGGCGATAACATATAACGTCATCCCAAAATACAGCGGCTTTACTCGGCCGACCCGATCACTTAGTGGCCCATAAACCAATTGGCCAAATACCAGACCAGCAAAATATGCAGGTACAGAGTTTGCAATTTGAGCGGTACTGACACCGAAGTCATCTGCCATACGCGGCAGCGCCGGTAAATACATATCAATAGATAAAGGACCGATGGCAACAATCAGTCCAAGCATCATAATCCAAGCGACCGGTAACTTTTGGTCGCTGGAATGAGTGTTGTGATGAGTTGAATTATTTGACATAAAAGATACGCACACCTAACAATTTAAGAAAAGCATCCTCACACAATGGGGTGAGTGCTTATTTATTTCTATAGATTCAGTTATGATTATTCGTTATGAACACTTATTAAATAAATATTGGTTTGCTTTACTCTTCTCTCTGCCTAGACTTTCGATCAAGCTATAAGCGGTTGACTTGGATAGATTAAGACCATTTAAGAGGAACTCGGAGCCGACCACTTAATAGCCAATAGTATTCTATTAGCTAGGCTATTCAAACAATGTTCAGTAAATGGGGTAGACTGCCAATGTAGGCTAAGATATTCGGTTAACAGCGGATTAAGATAATGTACTGCACCAAAACACCTCATCAAGACATCAAGTGCAAGATATCAAGTGGACGGTACGCGCTGTTAAAGATGAAGGGTTAAGCAAAATCAGAGTTACATGATAACCAATTTATGACAACTTACCTACCCTTACACCCCGTCTATTCAACTAAAATTACGCACACTGTACCTAATGATAACTTAAGGATGCGCTTGTCTACTTAACTCGCTATATGACTCGGCTATTTAAATTGACGCTTTAAGAACGCCACGCTGCTGTCTTTAGCTTTTTTGATGGCAAGTTTACGGTTTTTGCCCCCTGCCATCAGCTTTAATTGCCACACCTTCTCATTGTATAGAGCCACTCGGCTTTGCTTGGTCATGCGGTTGATGACACGTTTGCCAGCGAGTACTGCATCTGGCGAGCGTGTGGCAATTTCGGCCGCCAAGGCTTGTGCCCGCTCGTAAGGCGCGTCATCCACATGAGTAAAGACACCGAGCTCTTGCGCTCGTTTGCCATCAATCATACGCGCGGTCATGGTCAACTCTTTTAACACGTCAGCACGCACCACATGTAGCGCCGACTGTGTCAGTCCCATATCAGGCACTAAGCCCCATTTGGCTTCCATAATTGCCATCTGACAATCAGCCGTGGTAATCCGAATATCACAGCCCAGTGCTAGCTGCATGCCGGCACCAATACAGTAGCCGTGCGTGGCGATAATAACCGGCATCGGTACTTCTCGCCATACGAGGCAAACGCGCTGAAAAATGCTTTGCTTCGGTTTGACCAATTCATACAGACCCATCAATGCATTCTTTGGATTGTTTAAATCACCCAAGTCAATCCCTGCACAAAATGCATCGCCCGCACCGTTAATAATAATCGCACGAATACTGCGATCCTTTTTAAGACGCTCAGCCACATCAATCAGCTCACGCATCATCTGAATGCTCATGGCGTTCTTTTTGTTTGGACGGTTTAGAGTAATCGTTAAGATATTATCTTGTTCACTAAGCGCTAATAGTGGATAGCTTTTACGAGTAATGGCTGACATAACTGACCTCTTTATATAAGTAAAATAAGGGTAATAAACGTTTTTCTAAATATGACCTTTTTAAATAGTATTTTCTAAAAAAATTTAGCGCTAAGCCATCGACAAATAGGGATTAAACGACTGAATCAAAGGGGCTAAATCATTTTCCAGGTCATGTCATTTTCACTGAGCGTTTTTGCATCATTCGCCTGCATTTGCTCTTCAATGTAATGCTCTAAATCTAGCGTCTGCAACGTTTTAAGACTGCTGATTAGACGCTTATAATAATTCTCTAACATCTCAAACTGAGCCGGAATTGTGTGCTGCACATTCAGTAAACATTTATCTTCAAAGTCTTGGCTGGCTTGACGGATTTGCGGTACCCCCGAATAGCGACTGGCACCCAAAATACGGTGCGATATTTGAGCCAGTTCTTCACGGTCTCGCATCTCCCACGCAGCCTCTAACGCATGAATCTCTTCTGGCACAGACGCTTGCATCATAACTAGTAGCTGCTTGGCCAAATCTGGTTTATTTGCAGAACGCACCAAGGCATCTTTCCAATCGACCACAGGTAATTCATCATGAGACTTTATATTACCCTCACTGTTAACCGTATTCGCTGAATGAGTTTGCGGCTCAGGCTTAGTCAATCCTGTCGCAATATTCGGCGACTTATTTGCTGACGCACGGGTTGGCGCCTCGCCACCTTTACCAAGCCAGCGCTGAAGGATTTGCAATAATTGCGGACGACTAATCGGTTTACCCACATAATCATCAATACCGGCAGAGATAAGCGTGTCTTTACCATCGGCAAGGCCATGCGCGGTTAAGGCAATAATCGGCAAATGCTTTTGATACGCTTTGTGACTGCGTTTTACCTCTTCTTCTAGCTGACGTATCTTTTTGGCCGCTTCATCGCCAGACATACGCGGCATTTGCACATCCATGAACACCAGATCAATACGGCCTTTTTTATCTTGCGCCTTATTATCTAAATCTATGGCACTGTCTATACTACTCGGATTAGCCCTATTCGATAATTGATAAGTCTCAGACATGACCTGCCGGCTAATAATATCCACCGCATCATAGCCGCTACTGGCCGTTACCACCTTAATACCAAGCTCACTTAATAAGGCATCTAATACCAATAAGTTCGGCAAGTGATCATCAACGGCTAATACTGTCGTTCCTTGCCACGTTGGGGATGCCACCATGGTCGACATACTGGCCGTACGCGTATCGAGCATACGATATAGCTGTCGCTTGTCTAAAGGTTGGTACAATCCAAGCGCTTTATAACGCTCTAATAGCAGTGCATCTAGTGCAACCTGATAACCAAAAATGGCCAGTTTACCTTGATAATGCAGGCGAATTTGTTTTAATAAAGCGGCTCTGTCCTCACGTGCCTCACTGTTTCCGCCATCAATAATAACCCAATCCCAACGGTTGCCACCCTCTTTTAATTTTTCAAGCGCACCGGCCAGTGAGCGTGCTATAGTCACATTAATGCTCAGTGGTCTGACTGCCGCCATAAATACCTGCATGCTAGAGGCGTGATTGATCCAAACTAGCATTTCAAACGGCGTATCACCGTTACCGTCCGCTTGAGCAAATGGGCACAATACCGGCAATTGCACCTTTTCTTCGTTATCGATGCTATCAAAACTGGCACCAAACTCGATATCGTCAGGCACATCCATCTCGACATGAGCCGGAATGCTAAACCAGAAAGTTGCTCCAGAACGCAGCGCAGCTTTGCCCATAGGATTGCTGTTTAAACCGCTACTGGCAATCCCTGATTCTGACAAAGACATCTGTTCGTTATCTCGTTCGCTGTCATTGTCATAAAAGCCAATTTTACCGCCCATCAATCGAGTCAATTGCTTAGAGATTACCAAGCCCAGCCCTGTACCACCATATTGACGAGTAATCGATGGGTCGCCTTGGCTAAAGCTTTTAAACAGCTGAGTCTTAGCTTTCTCGGAAATACCATGTCCTGTGTCTTGAATGGCAATATGAATCATGCCGCCAGACTTAGCTTTGTTGTTTGAGCTGCGTTTACTGCCTTGCTGCGCATTATCTGCATCTGACTCACTGTCGATAATATAGGCATTGTCAATGGTCTCTACTTCATCAATGCCAACACGCACCACCACTTCACCCACATCTGTGAATTTAATGGCATTACCTACCAAATTGGTCAACACCTGCTTAACGCGTAGCGCATCACCAATAATGGTATTTGGTACGTCGTTATAGTACATCACCGCCATGCGTAAGCCCTTCTCAGCAGCAAGCGGCGATAGCATATCCATCACATCATAAATGGCCGAATATAAGCTAAATTCATGCTTATCGAGGACCAGTTTGCCCGCTTCAATTTTCGAGAAGTCCAGCACGTCATTGACCAGCGCCAATAAATGCGCCGATGATTTACGAATGGTTTGTACATATAAGTCTTGCTCGGCCGTAAGCTCACCATGACGTGCCAGCAGATTAATAAAGCCGTCGATACTGTTTAACGGGGTGCGCAGTTCATGACTAATATTGGCCAAAAAGGCAGACTTGGCTTGGCTACTGGATATCGCCTGATCCCGTGCTTCACGAATAAAGATGTTTTGCATCTCCATCTCATCGAACGCATCACGTAAGTCATCTTCGGTCTGATCAGAGTGGTCTTTTAATTCTTGAAAATCGCTATACAGTCGGCGCAATGTTTTCATTAAATCCTGCTGCAACTGATTTAGCTCACCGCGCGAATCGGTATTGACCGGCTGATACATATTCTCTGGTGTAATTTGCTGCAGATGTAGGCGCAAGTCATAAATTGGCGCAATCCACCGTTTAGCATAGATATTTAAACTCAATAACAAAATCAATAAGGTAAATAAACCGGTTACCCCAAGTCCTAGCCACACCTTTAGCTGAGCAATGGTTAATGGCTCATTGTCCATATCGACAAATAGCCAATACTTAGTGCCCTCATACTCTCCTAAGAGATGACCATAGGCGGTGCCTGCTGATGTCGGCACGCCCTCAATAAAGCCATAAGCATCTGCCGCTTCTTGATTGATAATAACCGCCCACGACATGGCGTTTTGATCACCTGATGAAGCCACTAAATTACCCTTGGCATCCACCACGGCCACGCGCTGAATATGTTGATTGTTATTCATTGAAGATAAGATAAAGCTAATACGTTTTTGCACATCGTCTAAAGAATGCAAATTCTCCTCAATGACTTGATTGTCAGCAAGCGTGTTATTTAAAGACAGGTTTAGTGAGCTGGCGCCTGTATTATTGGGTGTGCTTTGATCCTCAACTTCTAACTCATCGCGGTCAGTACGCTCAGTATTATCATCCGTATTTTGTGGTATATCGCTTGATGTATTAGAGTTATTAGACCTTTGAGATAGAGCGGGTAAGCTATTTTGAGCCGAAGCTGATAACTCTGGGTCAACTTCCCAATTACTTTGGATATCGCCGATGCCTTGACTGTTCAAAATCACCGGCAATATTTGTTTTACCATCGGCTCATAACGAATTAAAGCCGCCGTCGCTAAAGTACGCTGCTCAGACTCAATGGCTTTACTCGATTCCTTTTCAACCAAATACGCGCCCACCGCTGCCAGTAATACAATGGGTGAAAACACCATCAAAATAAGCTGAGCGTAGGCACTACTAAAATCGAGTATTTTTGTTCGCATGGTTTAAACTTTTATAATAGTAAAATAGAAAGGAAAACGGGCAAGTTTAGCCGTAGCCATCAGCGGTCAATAGAGACTAAAGCACCAGCTGTTAAGTGTAACAGTTTTTCGACCTATTGCAGATAACTTGCTGAGTGTCAAAATGCTATAATCCTCCACATTGATATTCTATATAACCCACACTTACCTTTTTGAACTGAGAGCTTTTATGTCAAAATCAACTCAACTTCCGGTTAATTTCATCGAACAAGTGACTACTTTATCGCATTGTGTTGGCAACACGCCATTAGTCGCATTACAGCGTTTGCCAAAGCTTGAAGGTATCAGCGGTCAGGTACAAGTTTTGGCCAAGCTTGAGGGCAACAACCCTGCCAGTTCGGTAAAAGACCGTCCTGCTTTTAATATGATTATGCAGGCCGAAAAACGTGGTGATATCAAGCCAGGTGACACCTTGATTGAGGCCACCAGCGGTAATACCGGTATCGCATTGGCCATGGTTGCCGCAATGCGTGGTTATGAGATGATATTGCTAATGCCAACTAATTCGACTCAAGAGCGTAAAGATGCGATGGCCGCTTACGGTGCGACATTAATTGAAGTCGACGAAGGTATAGAAGCGGCACGCGATCAAGCACTGCAATTGCAGGCAGAAGGCAAAGGCATTGTGCTTAATCAGTTCTCAAACCCAGATAATAGTGCTGCTCACTATGAAACAACTGGCCCAGAATTATGGCGCCAGACTCAAGGCCACATTACCCATTTCATTAGCTCAATGGGCACCACAGGCACTATTTCAGGCACTGGTAAATATTTGAAAGAACAAAACCCAGATATCCAAGTAATTGGCCTACAACCTGATGAAGAAGCATCTATTGCAGGTATTCGCCGCTGGCCTGAAGCGTATAAGCCAGAGATTTTTGATGCCAGTGTGGTAGACTGTGTTATTGATATCAATCAGCATACAGCAGAGGAATACATGCGTAAACTGGCCCGTACCGAAGGTATTTTGGCCGGTGTATCCTCTGGTGCCGCTACTTGGGCTGCGCTGCAAGTTGCTGCTGAAATCCAACACAGTCAGCCGGATGCAGTCGTTGCCTTTATCGTTTGTGACCGTGGTGATCGCTACTTATCGACAGGTTTGTTTACTGCTGAGTAATACCTTTTTAAAAGTTTAACTTTGTCGTGGTTATGGCTGAGTCATGACTACTGTTCATTCGTTTGATTATCGTCTATAGCATGGTTTAGATATGATGACAGATTTTCCTAATACGCCGCTTTTGGTTTTTGATATCGAGACCGTTGCCGATTTAGACGGGGCGCGCCAAGTCTATTCGCAACTAGCAAAGCTTAACGATGAAGACACGCTGACGGCATTAAACAACTTACGTCTGCAAGAGTCAGGTCATACCTTTATGCGCCTGCCATTGCAGCGTATCGTCTGCATTTCTATGCTATATATTAAAGACGGTCAGTTCTCTTTGTTTTCATTGACCGGTGAAACAAAAAGTGAAAAAGAGATTATCCAGACCTTTTTTAGAGCCTTTAAGGATATTAACAACCTCCCTCAACTAGTGAGCTGGAATGGTTCTGGCTTTGATATTCCAGTGCTGATATATCGGGCAATGCAGTATGATTTAAGCGTGCCATTGTTATTTGAAGAAGGTAACCGAATAAATAGTATGCGCTTTGATAACTATGTTAATCGCTATCAAAGCAGACATCTGGATTTGATGGACCGCTTTAGTCAATACGGCGCAAGCCACAGAGAAGCCATGCACGTAGTTGCAAGCTTATATGGCCTGCCTGGTAAAACCGATATTGATGGCAGTATGGTCGGCGATTTAGTGCAGCAAGAACAGTGGCATAAATTGGCTATTTATTGTGAATCAGATGTACTCAATACATGGTTGATTTATTTACGTTGGCAACGTCTAAGCGGTAAACTATCCTCTAGTGACTTTGAGGCGTGGCAAGCGGAAACTCGAAGTTATTTAATATCCAAACTAGAAAAAGATGGCAGTGTGCGCCATCAAGAGTTTTCGGCGTGTTGGCAGGATACCTAAAGTATTAACCTATAGATAATATATGACTAGATTAGAAAATTTATAAAGAAGTATTGAGTTTTTCTAATTTTTGTTGCATTATCTGTGAGCTATAGCATGGATGCTTCATAGTCTATTCATGAGTAATTTTTCATCTTATGAGCATCAACTTACCAAGTTGAACCAACCCGTTTTAAAATCTATAACATTATTGATGACTCTTCGATTTATTAGTAGTCATTAAGTGATAAAAAACACAAAAAAGGAATTTAGTGTGAAAAAACTATCTTATTTAGCTATTGGACTATCAATTCTATCAATAACTGCTTGTAACAACCCTTCTGAATCAACTTCAACTTCTACTGATCCTATTGGGGAACCCTCTCGCCCTGAATGTATAGCCCCAGCTAAACCTGGCGGTGGCTTTGACTTAACCTGTAAACTTGCTCAGTCTGGCTTAAAAGAAACTGGACTACTTGAAAAGCCAATGCGGGTTACTTATATGCCTGGTGGCGTGGGAGCAGTTGCCTATAATAAAATTGTCAGCAATGATCGTGAAAACAATGATGCCATTATTGCTTTCTCAACAGGTTCAATACTAAACCTTTCGCAAGGTAAATTTGGAAAGTATACCGAACAGGATGTCAAATGGTTGGCCGCAGTTGGTACTGATTATGGTGCCGTTGCAGTAAGTGCCGATTCGCCAATTAAAAACCTCGAAGACTTAGCCAAAGCGCTAAACACCGATCCTAAATCAGTGAGTTTTGGTGCGGGTGGTAGTGTTGGTGGACAAGACTGGCTCCAAACCGCTATGTTCGCTAAAACAGTAGGCGTTGATCCTAGTAGTATGACCTATGTCGCCATGGAAGGTGGTGGAGAGGCTATAACTGCTGTACTTGGTGGACATATTACTGCCGTCAGCTCTGGTATAGCAGAAGTAATGCCTCAAGTTAATGCTGGAAAGCTTCGTGTTTTAGCAGTCTTTTCAGACGAAAGACTAGAGGGTAATATGGCAGATATTCCAACCGCTAAAGAACAAGGCTATGACGTAGTATGGCCAGTTATTCGCGGTTTCTATATGGGGCCAGATGTAAGTGAAGAAGCTTATAATTGGTGGAAAAATAGCTTTGATAAAATGTTAGCCGACCCTAAGTTTGCTGAAATCCGTGAGCAAAGAGAATTATTACCTTTCTCTATGACGGGTGAAGAATTAGAACAATACGTATATAAACGTACTGGAGAGCTTAGAGAATTATCCTCTCAATTCAATCTTATTGAGCAATAATTAATCTCTAGAATGGTAAGAGTTGGTTTAAATACCTTTTCCAACTTTCTTACTTTCAAGCTTTAGGAATGAAATTATGACAATGGAGCGTCTTTTCTCTGGTCTTTTAGGAGCTATCAGTCTATGGCTAATATATTTAGCAATAGGCTATACGGCACCAATTGCTTACGATCCAATAGGACCTAGACCTTATCCAATATTAATCTTCTCGCTTCTTGCATTGGGCTTATTTATTGTTGCATTAAGACCCTCAAGGTTTACCAAACAAATAGACCTGAATTTCAATCCAGCTATTATTCGGAACTTAATTCTATGTGTAATAGCTTTAATTATTTATGGTTTATTTTTCGAGACCCTTGGATTTCCTATAGCAACCACCCTAATGTCTTTCGCCGTAGGTATTCTATTTGGAGGCAACCCTGTTAAAAGCTTTGTATTCTCTGCAATTCTTAGTGTCTTTTTATATATCCTATTCGATATATTTTTAGATGTTAAGTTACCACTCGGGTTTTTATCAGGCATAAGGGGTTAAATTTATGGAAACTTTTGACTTTTTAATGCATGGTTTCGCCATTGCAATGACCCCTAAAAACCTGCTTATCGCTTTTATAGGCGCATTTTTAGGTACCATCGTAGGTATGTTACCAGGATTGGGTCCTATAAATGGTGTTGCAATATTGCTGCCATTTGCTTATGCCTTAGGTCTACCCCCAGAAAGTGCTCTCATTTTATTAGCAGCTGTTTACTTAGGATGTGAGTATGGTGGTCGAATTTCTGCAATCTTAATTAATGTTCCTGGTGATGCAGGCGCCATTATGTCTACCCTAGATGGCTATCCTATGGCCCGACAAGGTAAAGCAGGTATTGCATTATCCTTATCTGCGGTTAGTTCATTTGTAGGTGCAACTATTGCCACTATAGGCGTTGTCTTATTTGCACCACTACTAGCAAAATGGGCCGTATCTTTTGGTCCTGCTGAATATTTTGTACTAATGGTATTTGCTATTACTTGTTTAAGCGGGCTTGTCGGGGATCAACCTATTAAAACTGCTATTTCAGCCTTGATAGGTTTAGGCTTAGCAACAGTTGGAGTTGATGCAGTAACTGGTATCTATCGATTCACTTTTGATTCAGTTCATCTTTCAGATGGTATACAATTCACCACCATTGTTATTGGTTTTTTTAGTGTTAGTGAGATACTTATACTATTAGAGAGAACTACGACTGGGCATAAAGTTATTGAACAAGGCAAACGGAGTTTATTAAACTTTAAAGAGTTTATGTTTAGCTTTGCAACGATGTTACGCAGCGGATTAATGGGTTTTATCGTAGGTATCTTACCGGGGGCTGGTGCTACTATCGCAAGTGCTATGACTTACGCTAGTGAAAGAAAAATAGCGGGTAAAAGTGGTACTTTTGGAGAGGGCGATTTGAGAGGGGTTGCTGCACCAGAGGCTGCAAACAATGCTTCTGCATGTGGCTCTTTCATTCCAATGTTAACGTTGGGCGTACCTGGTTCTGGGACCACTGCAGTAATGATGGGAGCTCTTACCCTTTACAATATTACACCTGGTCCTCAATTGTTTGCTGAGCAACCTGACATTGTATGGGGTTTAATTGCCTCTCTATTTATATGCAATATTATCTTATTAGTATTAAACATACCCTTAGTAGGCTTTTTCGCAAAACTGTTAAATATTCCAAGTTATATGCTTTTACCTGCCATCGCAGCCATTAGTTTTGTGGGTGTCTATTCAATTCATAGCACTACCTTCGACTTAATTTTTATGGTAGCTCTTGGTGTTTTTGGTTATTTTTTAAGAAAGTTAAATTTCCCTCTATCTGCTCTAATTTTAGGTTATGTTCTGGGAGAGTTAATGGAATCTAACTTGAGACGTGCATTATCCATTTCTCAAGGTGAATTAGGGATATTATGGAGTAGCCCCATCACTTTAGCACTATGGTCCTTATCAATATTAATGGTATTTGTACCGTTCTTTCGCAGTATTTATATTCGTAGATATAAACCTCGTACTTAATTTAAGCCTAGATAAAAGGTATAAGAGTAAAGGCATCCATAGGGTGCCTTTTTAATATTTATAGCTCATTAAACAATCCCCTGTGCTAAAATCTCTCCTAATTCAAACCCCATTTTCATGTACATTCAACAAATAGGCAGGTTTATGCAGCCCACCGATACAATGAACACCTCACAAAACAAAGCAGAGAACACACCGGAGAATACAGGTAAATCAGCTCTTGCCGCAGCGCCAAGCAAAAAGCTATCGAAACCAAGCTCACGTGTACGTCGTCGTCTAAAAGAAGCGCCACCCCTGCCATTTAAAGTAGACGGCTTATCTCATGACGGCCGCGGCGTAGCTGTTTATGGCAATGAATTTGGGGTGGACGACGGTCACACGGAAGACAAGCATGGCAAGAAGGTTTTTGTCAGCTTTGCCCTGCCAAATGAATCAGTCAACGTGCGCTTAACCAATAGCCGCAAAAGCTTTGAAGAAGGCGATGCGATTGAGATATTAGCCAATCCACATCCAGAACGCCAAACACCGCCCTGCCCTCATTTTGGTGTTTGCGGTGGCTGTAGCTTGCAGCATTGGCAACCAGATGGTCAGATTGCATTTAAACAAACCGTATTGGCTGAACTATTAGACCATCAAGCTGGTGTCCAGCCTGATAACTGGCTTGCGCCTGTGATTGGCGATCGCTTGGGTTATCGAACTAAAGCGCGTATGGGTGTGCGTTATGTCGCCAAAAAAGAAACCGCCCTAGTAGGTTTCCGTGAGCGCAACAGCAACTTCCTAGCTGAGCTAAACGAGTGTCATATTCTCGATGAGAGTATTGGCTTTGAGCTTGAGAATCTAAAAGCGTTAATCAGCTCGCTAGAGGCCCGTGCTCATATCGCCCAGATTGAGCTTGCAATGGGTGAGTCACAGCCTGATCTGCCTGATGGCGATCAACCGGTTGCCCTAATATTACGCCATCTTGAGCCACTCTCGGATGCTGATATCGACAAACTAAAAGAATTTTTTAAAGCACGTCATTGGCAGCTATACCTGCAATCTAAAGGTCCTGACAGTATTAAACGTATTGCTTTACATGAAGGTGACGATATTAGCGAGCAATTCGGTCGTTTGTATTATAAGTTACCTGAGTTTAATTTAACCTACGAGTTTATTCCTACTGACTTTACCCAAGTGAATTTATCGGTTAACCGTAAGATGACTAAGTTGGCATGTGATTTGCTAGATTTAAAATCAGGAGAGCGTGTTTTAGATCTATTTAGTGGCCTTGGCAACTTCAGTTTACCTCTTGCTCGTCTTGTTGGCGGTGAAGATGGTACGCAAGGTCTGGCGATAGGCGTCGAAGGCTCAGATGCGATGACGGCACGTGCCTCTGATAATGCTAAGCGAAATGGCATCACTAATACGGAGTTTTATAACCAAGACTTAACGCAAGATTTCAGCGACCAACCCTGGGCGCAGCAGGGTTTTGATGCGATTTTAATTGATCCACCACGCTCTGGCGCTTGGGAAGTCATGCAGTATTTACCAAGATTTGATGCTCAGCGCATTGTCTATGTATCTTGTAATCCTGCCACGCTTGCCCGCGATACCAAAGCACTTATCGAACAAGGCTATCGCCTTACAGATGCTGGTGTAATGGATATGTTCTGTCATACCGGTCATGTTGAATCGATTGCTCGTTTTGAAAAAGTGGCATTAGCTTAGACCGTTCTAACTTAGACCGTTCTAACTTAGACCGTTCTAACTTAGACCGTTTTAACTTAGGTCCAACTTAAGCAGTTATATTATCCTGAACACATTTAAACATTGGACAGAGAGCGGCTTTAGAGAGTTTTTATTGTTACCATCTCCTTACAGCTGCTCACACAGTGCGCCTTGAATTTTTATTTATAAATAAGATAATAATTAAGTAATAGAATAGTTATAGAGCGACGTACACTTTGTGGGTTGCCAGACGGATTTTGAGGGAGGAAAATTTGGTAAAGGTTCGTGAAGGGTTACCCCTTATTGACGGTCAGACAACACAAGAAGACAGCGCCTCCCTTGCTGCCCAAATGATTGCTCAGCAGCAACATGGGTATTACAACCCTGCCCGACCCTCTTTTGAGATGCTGAATGAAGACCTCAAAAAGCAGCTGACCACCTCCAAACTCATGACGGCGATGGATCGTTCCATCAGTAGTGAGCTATTACCGCTGAATGACCTCATTCATCCAAATAACCTTGAACTCGACACACTTACTTTTTCTAAAAGCACCCCGACGCCTTCTGAAAATAATCTAGCCAACCCGCAGTCTTCAGACTCAGCGGCGCCTAGTGATGAGCCTAAGAGAAACACTGTTCTTGCTGATAATACTATTATTGACTTGCCAGCTTGGTTAAAAGCGGTGGCCAATCGTGTCAATATCGATGAGTTGCCTGATTTAGCAAAGGCCTGTAATTTAATTGGCACTCAGTCAAGTCTTACAGAAGATAAGGACAATCGCTCTAGCGCCTATATGACAGGTATCGGCATGACCGATATACTGACCTATCTATACCAAGATGAAAATGCGCTGACTGCTGCCATGTTATATCGTGCTGCACGTACCACACTTATCTCTAATGAGCAGATTGAGGAGAACTTTGGTAAAGAGGTCGCCACCTTAGTTAAAGATGCGCTCGCAATGGGGCAGCTTTCTGAAACCATTGAGAGCAACAAGCGCTTAGAAGATCACTTTGCGAACAATCAGCGTGAGCAATTGTCTAACATCTACAGCATGCTTATATCTATGACCAACGACGTGCGTGTGGTACTTATTAAGCTTGCCGAGCGTACCTTCGCCATGCGTGAGCTGTCTTACGCCAGTGTCGAGCGCCAGCAACGTGTGGCGCGTGAGGTCATGACCATCTATGCCCCTCTTGCACACCGTCTGGGTATTGCACAAATTAAATGGGAGCTTGAAGATTTAGCTTTCCGTTACTTAGCGCCTGATCGCTATAAAGAGATTGCTAAGCTTTTATCTGAGAAGCGCAGCGAGCGCGAAGAATACATCGAGCGTGTACAGAAGCAGCTTGAAGAGGCTTTAAAAGAAGCCGGCATTAAAGGTGTGGTTTCTGGGCGCGTCAAACATATCTATTCCATTTATCGTAAAATGAAGCTTAAAGGCTTATCTTTTGGTCAGCTTTATGATATACGAGCGCTGCGGGTACTCGTTGATACACAGGCTGAGTGTTACCATACCCTAGGTTTGGTACATGGTATGTGGCGCCATATTCCTGAGCAGTTCGACGACTATATTACCAATCCTAAGTCGAACGGTTATCGCTCGCTACATACCGCCGTCATTGCCGAACATAAGTCATTAGAGATTCAAATTCGCACCCACCAAATGCACTTTGAAGCAGAGCTTGGTATGTGTGCCCACGTGAATTATAAAGAAGGTGGTAAGAATAAGCAGGACGCCTATCTTAGCCAAAAGATAAACTCCTTACGTCAATTACTGCTTGCTGGTAGTGATGCAAATAATAAGAATCTAGCGCTTGTAGGACTGCAGGATGATTTAGACCAAGAGCTTGATGAAGAAGAGCAACTGGTCGATTTCAATGAGCTTGAGCACATTTATGTGTTCAGCCGTGATGGGGATATTACCGAGCTGCCTAAAGGTGCCACCGTTCTTGACTTTGCTTACTATGTACATACCCAAGTGGGTAACCGAGCGCAGGCAGCTCGCGTTAATCAGCGCTATGTGCCCCTCACCTATCAGCTCAAAACTGGCGAGCAAGTAGAGATTATTACCAAGTCTTCTCGTGAGCCAAATAGAGATTGGTTGGTACCCTCTTTGGGTTATATTCATACCAACCGTGCTCGTTCGAAGCTACGTCAATGGTTTAATAAGCAAGACCGAGATAAGAACCTTGAGATTGGTAAGCAAATGCTCGCCAAAGAGCTGACACGCCTATCACTACATCCTAATAGTATTAACCTTAAAGACTATATTAAGCACTTTAATAACGTGAACTCTGCTGACGATATTTTGGTCGGCTTGGTCACTGGTGATATTGGTATCCACCAGCTAACAGGACATATCTCACGTGAGCTTGATCTTGTTACCGATAAAGAAGAGCAAGAATACACGCCGAGCGTACATCCTAAAGTCACCGGCAAGCTAGATGCTTATAAAATCAGCATTGATGGTCTAGATAACATTGAAATGCGCTTTGCCAACTGCTGTCAGCCTATTTATGGTGAGCCTATTGCAGGATTCATTACTCAAAGTAGTGGCGTCTCAATTCACAATCGCGGCTGTGCTGAGTATGC
The DNA here is from genome assembly GCF_057396205.2 of Psychrobacter sp. CX14. Taxonomy (NCBI): domain Bacteria; kingdom Pseudomonadati; phylum Pseudomonadota; class Gammaproteobacteria; order Moraxellales; family Moraxellaceae; genus Psychrobacter; species Psychrobacter sp. CX14. The sequence goes on from NZ_CM183187.1 coordinate 2,946,763, forward strand.
ACGCTTGATTGAGCGCGAACCTGAACGTCAAATTCCGGCCTCTTGGGTATCGCAGCAGACCAGCTATCAGCCGGTTGAGATTATCATTGAAGCTTACGACAGACGCGGTTTATTGCGTGACTTGACTCAGGTGATTGACAAAGAAGATGTGAATATTCGCGGTGTCGATACCAACAGTGACGATGATAATATCGCCCGATTAAAGTTTAAGCTCGAAGTCACGGGGCTGTCTCAACTGTCTAAATTATTGGCAAAACTTGAGCAGCAACCGGGTATTCTACATGCCAGACGAGCCGTTTAACAACAAGAGGTATCATGCCTGAATTACCAGAAGTCGAAACCACCAAAAACAGTTTAGACCCTTTACTATACAAAACAGTCAGCGATGTACAAGTCTTTCAACCAAAGCTGCGTTGGCCCATCCCTGACGATATTGGCAAGCTAAAAGACCATACATTGTTGCAAGTAAAACGACGTGCTAAATACTTGATTCTAGACTTTGTACGTGACCCAGAGTCAGTTAATAGCAATGTGTCTTCTGATACTTTATCGCTTATCGTGCATCTTGGAATGTCGGGTAGCTTACAGCAATTCCCTGAAGGGACGCCTAAGCGTAAGCATGATCACTTGATTATTCATTTTTGTGCTCGATCCGTGGATACCAGTGATGCACATCAGTATATTCAGCTGCATTACCATGATCCGCGTCGCTTTGGCGCCATTCTATGGTTTGATGACTACGCTGACAAGCTATTTAACCATCTAGGCGCTGAACCCCTAGAAGCTGAGTTTACCGGTGATTACTTATATAATCGTATCCATCGTATTGAAGAAAATACAAGCCGTAAAACCTCTGCCAAACCAGCATTGAAACCGATTACTCGCCCGATTAAAGCAGTGATTATGGATCAGGTGTTTGTGGTGGGTGTGGGTAATATCTACGCCACAGAAAGTCTATTTTTATCTGGTATTCATCCCAGTACACCAGCCCATCTTCTAACCCAGCAGCAGCTCGCGACCTTATCTGAGCATATACGCGCGATACTAAAAAGCTCTATCGAAAAAGGGGGCTCTACGCTTAAAGACTTCACGGTTGCCAGTGGGACTACCGGTTACTTTCAGCAGACTTTAGATGTCTATGGAAAGTATAAACAGCCCTGCCCCCACTGTGATACACCTATTGATAAAGTGACCATTACCGGCCGTACCAGTACGTTTTGCCCACAATGTCAGCCCTTATAACTGATGATGCTGTAAACGGTTACAGTATTAAAGTTGTATAGCTATATAAACGTAGCGCACATAAAAAAGAGACCCAATTGGGTCTCTTTTTTATCTAATATATACCAGTAAATAATAAGTTGGCTTAGCTCAAAATACTTATTTATTTAATTTCGCGCTAATTTCACGAAGTAATAATACTTCTTCTGACGGTTCTTCAACCCCTTCTTCAACCTTATTTTTGCGACGTAAGTTATTCATACCTTTCACTAGCATAAAGATAATAAACGCCAAGATTAAAAAGTTAATTAATACGGTAATGAAGCTACCATACGCTAATATCGGCACACCCGCTGCCTTTAAAGCATCATAGTTTCGCGCAACGCCTTCAGGAATATCTCCTAAGACAAAGAACATATTCTTGAAATTAATTTGACCACCGAAGATAGCGGCAACGATTGGCATAATAATGTCTTCAACCAATGAGGTGGTAATCGTAGCAAATGCGCCACCAATGATTACACCCACTGCTAAATCCATTACGTTGCCTTTTAGGGCAAACTCTTTAAACTCTGACACCATACTCATGAACATTTTCTCCATAGACCTGACTATCGATAGTTTGATAAATAGCGTTATTCAGGTCACTAACTTTACTATATAATTGGGAAACAGATATTAACAACTTCTTAAATCCGTAACAACTTATTATTGTAGGCAATCTACATGATTTTATTCATATCATTACATAATAATAAGTGCGTTATGCAATTTAACACAAGAAAAAGGTTAACATAGTATCACTATGTTAACCCTGTCATTTTCTGTTTTACTTACAGTAACCCAGAAAACTTAAAACAAATTAGCTGTCTTTTTTGCTACGACCGTGACGCTTACGCTCACTTTCAGTTAAGTACTTTTTACGTAGACGAATAGATTTAGGCGTTACTTCAACCAATTCATCATCTTCGATAAACTCAAGCGCTTGCTCTAGTGTGAACTTAATTGCAGGCACTAAGGTCAACGCTTCGTCAGTACCACTAGCACGTACGTTGGTTAACTGTTTAGCTGTTGTTGGGTTAACAACCATGTCATCACTACGTGAGTTCAGACCAACAATCATACCTTCATAAACTTCAAGCTGAGGCTCAGCAAATAGTTTACCGCGTTTTTGTAGGTTAAATAGTGCATAACCTAGGCAAACACCGTTGGCCATTGATACTAGAACACCATTAGTACGGCCGCCAACTTCACCTATTTTCTGTGGACCATAATGCGAGAAGCTAGAGGTTAGGATACCTGAACCTGAAGTCAACGTTAGGAACTCAGAACGGAAACCAATAAGACCACGTGCAGGCATAACAGCTTCAATACGCATACGGCCTTTACCGTCTAATTGCATATCTGTCATCTCGCCTTTACGTAGGCCTACCTGCTCCATAATCGCGCCTTGATGCTGTTCTTCTACATCAAAAATAACGTTTTCATACGGCTCTTGTAGTTTACCATCTACTTCTTTAACAATAACTTCTGGACGTGACACACCAAGCTCAAAGCCTTCACGACGCATGTTTTCGATAAGTACTGATAAGTGAAGCTCGCCTCGACCAGATACTTTGAACTTCTCAGCAGACTCTGTATCTTCAACACGTAATGCTACGTTATGAATCAATTCACGCTCTAAACGCTCACGAATATTACGTGACGTTACGAACTTACCTTCACGGCCAGCAAATGGTGAGTTATTTACTTGGAAGGTCATAGAAACCGTTGGCTCATCCACAGTTAGCGGTGGCAAGGCTTCTACATGGTTAGGATCACAGATCGTATCTGAAATATTCAAAGAGTCGATACCAGTAATACAAACGATATCGCCTGCTTGTGCATCATCAACATCAACACGATCTAGACCATGATAACCCATGATTTTTAAGATACGGCCGTTACGAGTATTGCCTTCTTTATCGACAACTGTAACCGGTGTGTTTGTTTTAACGCGGCCACGTTCAATACGGCCAATACCAATAACACCAACGAAGCTGTTATAATCAAGGCTCGAGATTTGCATACGGAAAGGTGCCTCCGCATCCACTTGTGGTGGCTCTACAACATCAACAATGGTTTCAAACAGGGGCGTCATATCATCAGCAAGATCATCAGCGCTAAGGCCAGCGATACCATTTAGTGCTGAGGCATAAACCACATGGAAATCTAACTGTTCATCGGTTGCGCCTAAGTTATCAAACAGATCAAATATTTGATCCATTACCCAATCAGGGCGCGAACCTGGACGGTCAATCTTATTAATAACAACAATTGGCTTTAAGCCTTGTTCGAAAGCTTTTTGGGTTACAAAGCGTGTTTGTGGCATAGGGCCATCAATAGCATCTACAACAAGTAGTACGCAGTCAACCATAGACATAACGCGTTCTACTTCACCACCGAAGTCGGCGTGACCTGGGGTATCTACGATATTAATACGGTATTCGATATCTCTTTTAGGGTGCTGCCATTTGATAGCAGTATTTTTCGCTAGAATCGTGATTCCACGTTCTTGCTCAATTGCGCCTGAATCCATTGCGCGTTCCGCAATATTAGCACGTTCGTCAAAAGTACCTGATTGATGTAATAGTTTATCAACTAGGGTCGTTTTACCGTGGTCAACGTGAGCTATGATAGCGATATTGCGTAAGTTTTGTATTTCGTTAGACATAATTTTAAAGACTCAATATTTTTGCGGGTAATAATTAGTAACTTATTTTCAGGGCTGCAGTATAGCACTATTATGTGACAGTTTATAAACTCATTTTACAGCTTCGTTAAGAAAACATGAAAAAGCTACTTTTGATAAAAATAAAAAAAGCCACCAATTAGGCAGCTTTTTTTATAAATAACTACTAAAACAACTTAAGATATTATTGTACTTTCATATCTTTAGTTTGGTCAACAGTCATGGTTTTGTTACCAGTGATAACAGCATATACACGACGGTTCATTGCACGACCTTCTTCTGTATCGTTTGGCGCGATTGGACGGTCGTAACCGTAACCAATAGTGCTTAAACGGTTAGGAGCAACACCGAATTCGTTAGTAAGTGCAGTCTTAACAGCGATAGCACGTGCTTCAGATAAACGTTGGTTATAACGTGCTGAAGGACCAGTCTTAGAGGCGTGACCTTCGATGCTAGCTGAAGAGTTAGGATACTCGCGCATCTTCTCTGCTACTTTAGCAATTTCTGGCTTGTACTGATCTTTGATAACTGATTTGTCGTTATCGAAGAACACACGTAGTTCCATTTTCAGTTCGTCATCGATCTGAACTTGTTGTGGACAACCATTCTCATCAACAACTACGTTAGCTGGAGTGTTAGGGCACTGATCTAACTTGTCGATTACGCCATCATTGTCTGAATCTTGGTCAGCTTCAACGATAATAACTGGAGTTGGCTCAACTACTGGTTGTGGTTCAGCTTGTGGTGGTGCAACAACTGCAGGAGCTAAGTGACCGCCTAGAACAACTTCTAGACCAGCTAGACCCATATAGTCCCATAAATCATGGTCAAAGTTATGGATAGCACGCGCTTCACCACGTAGGCTTAAAGCGTCATTGATGCGGTACATAGCACCAAGACCTAGGTTACCGATAGTATCTTTAGTTTCAGCCTTGTTACCACTTGAATCTTTAATTTCAAGTTTCTGCTGACCAGCACCGATTAAAGCGTATGGACGGAATGCAGAATCACGGTAGCCTGAGAATTGATCGAAACCAATTAGGAAGTTACCAGTGATCATTTCACGCTCAGCATCACCAATTTTGTCATCATTGCGATTTAAAGCATCAGAGTCAGTAACACCGTACTCAATTTGAAACTGAGTTGATGGGGTTAGTTCGATACCTAGTGCAGCACCAGTATATAGATCATCTTCTTGATAGAAGCCAACTTCCTTTGCATAGTCATCATCGTCAGCTTCAGTGTAATGGTAACCTAATAGTAATGGGCTCACTGTTACACCAGCAGATGCCATCATTGGTACAGCAGTTGCCGCAGCAAGTATAGCTAAAGTAATTTTGTTAAGTTTCATAAACTTCCTCCAAGGGACGGTTTGTGTGCAAAAAACACTTGTATCTCTAATTTGTAGACACCCTACTCACTAAAATAGAGTTGGACACTAATTTACACTATCGCATAATAGCTTATATACAAATTAAATATTTTACAACATATTTTTTTGACTCTGTCTCTTTACATACACAAAGGTACTATAGATATACTTAGTAGCCACAATCTAAATATGTGACAGATAGATTGGTAGTGGAAAGGACAATAAATTAAGTTAATTAAGATAATAGTCTAAAAATAGTTATGTGTTTCATCAGTTATTAATGGCAATTCTAATACATGTGACAAAATACTTCTATCTTTTGACAGACATTTTTCACTAAATGTAACAAAATTTGACATTAAGTTATAATTAACTTTTAATCAATACCATCATGCTTAACTGAGTATATTAAATATTCACCTATTTACCATGACTCAATAGATTCAATCACGGCTGTCTATAATCAGCAGACGCCTTCCTGTTACTCTTCCGCTGATTCTTTTAAGGCCTTTGTATGACAAACAGTGCCAGACCTATTCGTTATCTGCCAATACGGTCACTGCAAAGAGGTTTTACCTTCCTAGAATTAATATTGACCATCGCTATTTTAGCGATTTTAAGTGCTATTGCCATTCCATCGTTCATCTCTACTCTTCGAGCTTATGAGGCAGACGAGGTGCAACGTCATATTATTAACGGTTTTAGGCAGGCTAAGGCAGAAAGCTTAATACGTCATCAAAACGTTATATTCTGCCCTGCCAGTAATAATAACCTCTGCCAAAAAAATAACTCTGAGTATCTATTAACCTTCACCGATCATAATTTAAATAATAAATTCGATAGTGCCATAGATACAATTTTAAGTAAGCAGTCACTAGATTTAGATTATGGGCAGATCTATTTAAGAGCAGGGCGGCGTGACTATATTAAGTTTTATGCAGATACGGGGTTGCCACGTGGACACTTTGGGCATATCAAATACTGTCCTAATAACGGCTTAAACACAAATATGTATCAGATTTCTATTAATCAGCATGGCAATTATCGCTACAAATCTCCTGCGCTTGTGGCAACTGGCTGTCCTTAACTCTCAGGCAATGAGCTTATTGATGCATCGCTTGCCGCATTGCTTTGACTGCACCTTCTAGACCCATAAACACACTGTCAGCGATTAGCGCGTGACCAATATTTAGCTCATAGATACCCTCAATATTGGCAATAGCCGTCACATTATCTCGCGTTAATCCATGACCTGCGTTAACGATTAAACCCTCATTTAAATCGTGCGCATAAGCAACCGCTGATTTGATTCTATGAAACTCTCTATCGATATCTGATGAGTTATTCTCTATTAATGTCGCTTGCGCATACTGACCGGTATGCAACTCGACAGCGTCGGCCTTAGCAGCGATAGCTGCCTCTATTTGTGCAGGCTCTGGGTCAATAAACAACGATACTTTAATACCAACTTCATGCAGCTTTTGAATGTATGTCGTAAGCGCCTCGACTTGAACAGCGACATTTAGACCACCTTCTGTGGTTAGCTCTTCACGCTTTTCAGGTACCAAACATACCCATTCAGGCTTCACATCACGTGCAATATCGAGCATCTCTGATGTCATCGCCATCTCTAAGTTCATACGTGTTTTAAGTTTGGGCTTCATGAGGTAAACGTCATTATCCTGTATATGGCGTCTGTCTTCACGCAAATGTAGAGTAATGCCATCAGCGCCAGCTTGCTCACAAACCAAAGCAGCTTCTACCGGATCAGGATAATTCACACCACGTGCCTGACGCAGAGTTGCCACGTGATCAATATTTACGCCTAGCAAAGGAAGAGTTTGAGTTGTCATACAAGCTATCCTATAAAGTTATAATTATAGTTGAATAATAAATATTGGGAGTTACAGGAAGTGTGAGTCCACAGATTAGCATCTAGCATCGCTTATCTCGTACAAACCTATTTTTAAATAACAAAATATAAGCTACTGATAGCGATAAAATTGTTGCCATAAAATACGGCTTTGAAGCGGCTGATAGTCAAATAGATGGTCAATCAGTTGCTTATGCACAAGCGACCAATCATTGAGTGTTTGCAAATTAATGCCTGAGCGCATTGTAATAATCGACTTGCCCAGCAACGTGGGTGCTTGCATAGCATTATTTGAAAGTGGCGGCGTAGCTGACTCAGAGCTAGTGTCGGTATTACTTACTTCAAAGAACTCTGAATGAGAAGGCAATATCAGCGTCCAACCATTATCTGCACCAAAGCGATACCATTGATCAGCTTCAATCTTAGCTTGTTGATTGTCTTGCTCTAAATCAATCGCAAATCCTAGTTCAGTAAATAACACATACTCATAGACGCGCAGCACTAATTTCAGTGCATCACGACTGAGCGGCTGCTGTAGCTGCTGCATCGTTTCACTATACTGCTTATAGATAGTCGGTACACTGTCTTCTACTGGCAGCAATTTCAGCGTAATTTCATTCACATACAAGGCAGCGTATTGTTGTTGGCCAATCAGACTGGGTACCGCTTCTGCAATATTAACGCTTTGAAAGTTTTTAAGAGACTTTTTACCTGTGGCGAATAGCGTAAGTGGCACGAACTGCGGGATACCTTTTTTACCAATTCCATGCAGTACGCCATGCTCTTTGGTCAATAAATAATAGATTGTCCGCTTATCTTGATAAGGTCTTTGATGCAGGCTATAAGCATTTAATGGCTCGTTACGCATGGGCGCTCACCCACTATAGTCTAAAAACTAGAGTAGGAGATAACGGTAAACTCGCTATATCAAAATTGGCCATAACTATTTAACATCCCTGTTCTTTTATTAATTCTAGTAGCCTAGGCTGCTGAGTGCACGCGCATCATCCGACCAACCCTGCTTCACTTTCACCCATAGGTTAAGCATGATTTTGCGCTCAAATAAGGCTTCCATATCTTCACGCGCGGCAATACCGACCTGTTTAATACGTGAGCCTTTATCACCAATAACAATGGCTTTTTGACCATTACGCTCAACGAAGATAGTCGCATCAATAAAGGTAACCGCTTTACGCTTACGGCCTGTTTTAGGATCAATATGCGCAGGCTCATCTTTAAATTCATCAATCTGTACCGTTAAATCATATGGTACTTCATCGCCTGACTGACGCATGATTTTTTCGCGAATAATTTCACTAGCCAAGAAACGCTCACTGCGATCCGTGATTTGTTCGGTATCAAAGATCGGCGCGCCTTGTGGTAAATGCGAGTAAATTACTTCTTTCAAGCGATCTAGGTTCTGATTCTTCAATGCAGAAACTGGCACAATATCAGCGAATTCAAAATTCTCGTTATATGTTTCAATCAAGGGCAGAATTGAGCCTTTGTCTTTGATAGTATCGGCTTTGTTAATAACCAACACAACGGGCGTGTTGGTTTCGCCAATTTTTTCTAGCGTTAATAAATCATCTTCACGCCACTGCTCGCCATCAACCACAAACAGTACCAGATCAACATCCACTAAAGCTGAAATAGCTGCTTTGTTCATGCGCTCATTAATCAAACGCACCTCATTGCTATGAATACCAGGTGTGTCAACAAACACCGCCTGCATGTCTTCATTTGATAAAATACCGTGGATACGGTGACGAGTCGTTTGCGGCTTACGTGAAGTAATCGACAGCTTTTGCCCTAACATGTGGTTCATCAAGGTTGATTTGCCTACGTTTGGACGACCAACAATAGCGACATAGCCTGAACGATAGTCGTCAGAGCCGCCTGCAACATTGTTATTAAAAAAGCTATCAACCACATTGTCTGTTGGTTCGCTTAGGTCCTGACTTACTTCGTTTTCAGCGTTTAAGTCAGTGTTATCTTGTGGTGCGTTTGTCATATATAATATTATCCGATTTCGTAATTACAAAAGCACTATGACGTGCTTTGAATAGTCTGTTTAAAATTTAAAATGTATTCAATGTTGGTTAGTATAAGTATCAAGCGTAAAAACTTATGCTACATTTACACCCATATTAGGGTCTGTTGAACATTCAAATGTGGAGCTGGCGGAGGCTGTTTTTTAGGCAATAGGCAGGGAAGTTTTTGACGCTTAGTCATTCTAAGTTAAAAAATTTCGCAATATATTGACAAAAAACAGTCCCGCCCCTGAGAACGGATTAAGCAAAGCACTGCTTTGCCCGTTCGCAAGGCGAGAGCTGTGCTCGAGTGAGGCTGATGCTAAAATTGCCCCAAACGTTGTTATAAACCTAGCTAAGGTCTAGACATTATCGTCGGTTTACGCCTAGTTTGGAACAATTTTAGCTGTCAGCAGTCCTAGTATTCGAATGTTCAACAGACCCTAGGCTTTTACTTTAATAATGCGGTCGTTGACCAGTTTGTTTAGCTGATTAATCATTTTCTCAGCAGTCTTTTGTTCAGCGATACGGCGGCTTTCACCAGATTCAATAATTGCCTTGCTATGCGGCACATCTACTTCACAGCGCACAACGAATATCTGGTTTGGCGCATTGCCTTGGGTTTCTAACAAATCGTAATTAGGCAATTCAAACTTATAGCCTTGTAGCCACTCTTGTAGTCGGCTTTTCGCATCTTTTAGTACACGCTGATCGTTAACGTTATCAATCAGCTCTGCAAACCAATCAAGGACGCATGCTTTGACGATGTCAATATTCTGGCTATCTAGATAAATAGCACCAATCAAAGACTCTACGGTATCCGCCAAAATAGAGGCGCGTTCACGTCCGCCGCCTTTGCGCTCACCCACACCCAAAATCAGATGCGATGATAGATTTAGTTTTTGTGCCACGAGTACTAACGATTCTTGACGTACCAGTGTGGCACGCATACGCGTTAAGCGACCTTCATCCTGCTTAGGATATTGGTAATATAAGGCCTCACCAATAATCATACCTAATAAGGCATCGCCTAAAAACTCCAAGCGCTCGTAGTTGATTTTGCCATCAAATGAGCGATGAGTTAATGCCAGTTTGACTAGGCTGATGTCTTCAAATTTATAGCCTAGCTGCTTTTGTAATACTGGCAAGCCTTGTTCAAAATTAGTATAACGCTGCTTAGGCGGCTGCTTTGATTTACTCGCTATTTCAGCCATCTCAATAATTTTATTACTGTCACCACTTTTTTTCTCAAAGGTTTTTGGCATAGGTATTGGGCACGTTAGTCGCAGTTATCTAATCCATGGGAGGATAAATACAACGTATTTAGTGAATGAAGTTGAGTTATATTGGATGTATTTAGGATAATTTGCCCTACTACCATTTCATTCAACAGTACAGGACAATTAGTCAATAAACGATAAAACAGTTTGTGTTACCGCTATTGTACTCCATTTCATCGCTGAGTTTTTAGATCGCCATTAATCAATAGAGCGATTATAACTAAAGGTTGGTAAATTAAAGCCAGGCTTTTTATGCATCCATACATAAACCGCTTTACCGGCTAGGTTCTCATCTGGAACAAAGCCCCAATAGCGTCCATCTTCACTACGGTCTGAGTTATCACCCATCACAAAGTAGCTGTCTTCAGGAACGGTAACTTCCCAGCCGCCTTCATGGGTCATCGGCTGCTCTAAAAACTCTGAATAACCGCCTTGCTGTAGGCTCGGAGCTAAGTAACGGCGTAGATAAGTATGCTCGCCAAGCTGTTCTTGATAATAGCTTGCTCCACTCTCCTCCTCTTGTGCCACACGAATCGCGTCTTGTGGCGATAGATCCCACTCACGACTCGGGTCACTGCCTTTAACAGGCGTATATAAACGCTCTGTTAATGACTCGTCCGCACTAAAGTTAACAGCTTTGGTCGGTACCTCTGTACCATTAACAGATAACTGACCATTATTAAAGCTTACCGTATCGCCTGGCAAACCAATCACACGTTTAATGTAGTAAACCTTAGGGTTTTCAGGATAACGGAAAACCACCACATCGCCATGCTCAGGATCACCGGTTTCGATAACCTTATTATAAGTTAGTGGCAAACGAATACCATAAGCGTATTTATTGACTGCCACGAAATCGCCGGTATATAGCGCTGGCACCATAGAGGACGATGGAATATTAAACGGCTCAATGATAAAAGAGCGCACAATCAATACCACGGCTAATACAGGGAAGTAATCGTGTGCCCAACGAATTAAAAAGTTCTCATTTGATGGCTTCGATAACTGGGTCGAGGTAGCAATATTTGCTTGTCGCTTGGCCTCACGATATTCTCGCTCCGCCTGCTTAACTGGCATAGGCGCATCATCAACGACAACAGCATCTAAGTCTGTGTTTGCAATATCTTGCTGATGACCATACTGTGCAAGCGCATCAATATAAGCTTGTTTTTTTGTGGCTAGGTTTTTTTGAGCAGCATTGACCTCTTTACTAGTAGCCGTGCTACCGCTTTTATGCTGTTTAAACCATAACTTATCAAGCAGCCAAATCAACCCAAGAATTAAGGTTACCGGCACTAAAATTACATTAAAATCAAAGTCCATATTACAGCCCTAACCTCTTAACTATTTGCACGATGCGCATACTCACTTTGTCCAGCCCTTTGCTTATTTGGTCGCTTGATACTTTTGCCCTTTACGGTTCAATATTGTTTAATCAAATCAGCATAGCGGTCATTATCATATTATAACTGCTTTGAGTTATTGATTATCAACTTGTAACACGGCAAGGAAGGCTTCTTGTGGAATCTCAACACTACCCACTTGCTTCATGCGCTTCTTACCCTCTTTCTGTTTAGAAAGCAGTTTCTTCTTACGAGACACGTCACCGCCATAACACTTGGCAAGAACATCTTTACGCATGGCTTTAACTGTACTTCTGGCAATAACTTGACTGCCAATAGCCGCCTGAATCGCAACATCAAACATCTGACGAGGAATCAGCTCTTTCATCTTCTCAACCAGCTGATTACCACGATAACGGGCTTGTTCTTGATGGCAAATCATAGCAAGCGCATCGACTTTATCGCCGTTAATCAGAACATCGACTTTAACCAGTTTGTCTACTTCATAACGGTCAAATTCGTAATCAAGAGAGGCAAAGCCACGTGACACAGACTTCAATCTATCAAAGAAATCCATAACCACTTCGCCCAGTGGAATATCAAAAATCAACTGAACTTGCTTACCCATAAAGCGCATATCGACCTGAACACCGCGGCGCTCCATACATAAGGTCATCACGTTACCTAAATAGTCCTGAGGCACTAAAATGTGACAGCGGGCAATCGGCTCACGGAACTCTTCAACGAAGCCTGGATCTGGTAGTCTAGATGGGTTATCAATTAATAATACCTCACCGTTTTTCTTCTTAATCTCATAAATAACCGACGGTGCGGTAGTAATTAAGTCAAGATTATATTCACGTTCTAGGCGCTCTTGGATAATCTCCATGTGCAGCATACCTAAGAAGCCACAGCGGAAACCGAAACCTAGCGCATCTGACGTATCTGGCTCGAAAAATAAGGCAGAATCGTTAATTTGTAGCTTCTGTAGCGCTTCACGGAATTTTTCAAAGTCACTGGAGTCAACAGGGAACAAACCGGCATAGACCTGAGGGGTAATTTGTTTAAACCCTGGAATTAAATCTACATCTGGTGTTTTGGCATGGGTAATAGTATCGCCCACTGGCGCACCATGAATATCTTTAATACCGGCAATCACAAAGCCCACTTCACCGGCTTCTAATTTGCCAGTTTCAAGCGGTTTCGGTGTAAACACACCGGTTGATGACACTAAGTGTGAGTCCATGGTTGATTTGATTAAAATCTTATCACCCTTGGTCAGCGTGCCTTGACGCACACGTACCAAAGACACCACGCCTAAATAGTTATCGAACCAAGAGTCAATAATCAAAGCTTGTAAAGGGGCTTCACGGTCACCTGTGGGTGCAGGAATACGCTCTACCAAGGCTTCAAGTAGCTCATCGACACCCAGACCCGATTTAGCAGAAACGCGCGGTGCATCATCAGCTTCAATACCAATAATGTCTTCAATTTCTTGAATCACACGTTCAGGCTCAACCTGCGGCAAGTCAATTTTATTTAGTACAGGCAGAACTTCCAGACCTAAATCAACTGCGGTATAGCAGTTGGCAACAGACTGTGCTTCCACGCCTTGCGCCGCGTCAACGACCAAAAGCGCACCTTCACAAGCGGCTAATGAGCGTGATACTTCATAAGAGAAATCAACGTGACCTGGCGTATCAATAAAGTTTAACTGATAGCGCTCACCATTGGGATGATCATAATACAGAGTCACGGACTGTGCTTTAATGGTGATACCGCGCTCACGCTCGATATCCATTGAGTCTAGAACTTGCGCCTGCATTTCACGATCTTGTAGCGCACCACAAGTCTGAATAAAGCGATCAGCCAAGGTAGACTTACCATGGTCAATATGGGCAATGATTGAGAAATTTCGAATATTTGCTAATGCGGTCACGTCTTGCGGCTACCTACGTTGTTAAGTTCAGAAATGGATAAATAAAGTATATTAGTACCCGCTATTCTAACAGCTTTAAGCTATCTTGTAAGTGGTATAAATGAAATGCGAATTGGCAGTGATGAAAGGCCGCTCTAACTGTCGGCCGTCTTGATAAAAGGAGTAGATAAACTGCCGAGCATAGAGAAAAGCTTAAGTATTTTGAATAGGCATAAAAAAAGCCAACTACTCAGTAAAGTAATCGGCTAATTTAGACACTGAGTGTCGAATATGGTGGCGATGAAGAGACTTGAACTCTTGACCTCACGATTATGAGTCGTGCGCTCTAACCAGCTGAGCTACATCGCCATTTGAGGGCGGTATTATGCTTAAAATTACTTAAGCCGTCAACCCCTAAATCGCATTTAATTTAAATTAATGACTAAAGCAGATAATAAACAGCCAATTTTGCGTTGTTTTTATCTTACTAAAAGACCGTACAAAATAGTATTGGTAAACCGATAAGCCGGGTTCTGTCGAGAACGATCATTCATCTAGGCGTACCGTTGCCAGTACGCTCGAGCAACCTACCCGTGTCCCCTGCAGGCGACAAGTAATGGACACCTATTTGGTCTTGCTACGCGTGGAGTTTACCTTGCCATGAGCTGTTACCAGCCATGCGGTGCGCTCTTACCGCACCCTTTCACCCTTACCTCTTCACTTAAGAGCTAAGCTCTAAAGCTTTTATTGAGGCGGTCTTCTCTCTGCTGCACTTGTCGTCGGGTTACCCCGCCCAGCCGTTAGCTGGCACGCTGCCTTATGTAGCCCGGACTTTCCTCCCTTCTGTATAATACAAAACGGCGATCGTCTGGTTTACCAAGCGATGTATTATAACAGACCATAAAAAATAAGATAGAAAAACTTGGCTTTTATTAAACCACTGTTACCTGAACAATAAAACAGCCATTGTTCAATGAACAATGGCTGTTGGGGATCATTATAAAAACCTAACAATAAAATTTAGATAATTTTATTTATTGGCTTATTGACGTTCACAATTGACGATATATTCATTACCGTCAGCCCATGTAAGGCCCATAAGACCGCTATCTGCTTTGGTATGCCATTCATAAGTAACGTTAGAGTTATCCGAATTAACATAACGCGCACCTGAGCCAGAAGGAGCGATATTCATAACCAACGTTTGGTTGTTCCAGTTTGCTTTAGGTAAGCTTGCGGTCACCATAGCTTGTTGACCATCTAGTGAATACTTTGGCATCACAGTAGCATTATCTTCACATACAAAGCGCTCTGGTGCCATGCGATCATAAGCTTTGTTGACCTGTTGTTCTGCAGTAGTAGAGTTGGTGTGAGTTTGACCAGTTGCACAAGCGGCTAATGCAACACTAACAGGTAGTAAAGCAAGTAATTTTTTCATAAATAAGCTCCATGAGTTTATAGGTTTAAAGAAAAGAGTTGGAATCTAACATCTGATTCACTAGAGGCTTATTTTTATACTCAGTTTATTTAATTATCTAAACCTATCAGCCGCACTCTAGTCAATCTTGAACCAATGTGTCGTGTTATGTTCAACAAATCATTAATTATCAACAATTATAGATAGAATTGAATATTTGTCTGTTATCGTTTATCGTCACTTTTGGTGCTTAATTCATAATTTTGATTAAGTTATGTAATCAAAATTTAATTGTAGTAAACAGTATTAGCTTAACTAAATACTATACCTAAATAATTCAATCAATTTAAATTATCTAGCCTATTAACTATCTTATTTAGTGGCGATTTCTAATATCCGTAATTCTCTTCTAGATAAGTAAGTGCTTGCTTAATATTATTAATACGCGTATCGATAGCCTGCGCTTTCTTTGGCATCTGCAATAAATAGGTTCGCGCTTCTCGCTCATTCTTAAAGTCTAAATTATGGCCTTCACGCAATTTTCGGTACTCTTCTTGATACTCCTCAAGGCGTTTCTCTTCGATAGCCAGCTGCTTGTTCAGTCCATAATATTTACGCCCATCAGCATTAATCCGCTCAAGCTCTGGAGTGATTAATGCAGGACATACTGCGCTTATTTGAGTGCCGCGTCTGCCAAGCTGATAGGCATTAGATTTGGTGCAGTACTGCTTTAACCCTTCCTGTCGGCCTCTTTCCCACATTTGATAATTAGGCGCCACGCCGGCCTTTGCACAGGCTTTATTATGTTGATTAAGATAATCTGAGCTATGCCCTGCTGCGCCATCGGCAAAACCAATTGCCTGCCAATTACCGGTCATGCATTCTTCTTTTGATAAAGTAGCACACCCTGTTAATACGGCTGCGCTGATAGCTGCTACTGCCAATAATCGCATCATCCTCTTTTTCTCCTTGATAATATAAACGCCCAAATTTGGGCGTTTACTTAAATCCGTTTATACTTTGGTTAAATCTAAAGCGGTACTGTCTGTATCATCTTTTAGTGTGGTTTTAAGCAATAAATAACCAGTAATACCTGAGATAATCGAGCCTAGGATAATACCCAAACGCGGATCAAAGCCTTCGGTAACACCGCCAAATGCCAGACCACTAATGAATAAACTCATTGTGAAACCGACACCACATAGTAACGACACGCCATAAATTTGCTTAAAGTTGGTACCATTTGGCAATTGCGCCAAACCAAACTTAATAATCATCCAGCACATCAGCATAATACCGACCTGCTTACCGATGAATAAACCGGCCGCGATACCAAAAGGCACTGAGTGAAATAGCTGATCGAAGCCTGCGCCTTTCAGAGAGATGCCTGCATTGGCAAAAGCAAACAGCGGTAAAATTGCAAAGGCAACCGTACCATGCAAATCATGCTCAAGGTCTTCTAGCGGCGAATGCTCTGGGTCATCGGCATCGACCATAGGAATGAACAACGCCAGTATCACGCCAGCTAAAGTCGCATGCACCCCTGACTTTAAGACCGCAATCCACATAATAATACCAAAGAAAATATACGGTGTAATCGAGGTGACGTTGCGGCGATTTAGAATATATAAAAAGGGTAAACACAGTCCGGCAACCATTAATGCGGTCAACGATAAATCACTAGTATAGAATAAAGCGATAATCAAGATGGCACCGATATCATCAAAGATAGCGATAGACACCAAGAATATTTTTAGCGAATTGGGTACTCGGCTACCCAGTAGACTTAAGATACCAATGGCAAACGCAATATCTGTAGCCGCTGGAATAGCCCAACCGGCTAAATGCGCCGGATTAGAGTGGTTAAAGGCGGAATAAACCAAAGCCGGTACTATCATACCGCCCACTGCTGCGGCTGCCGGTAAGATAATCTGCTTGATATTGGAGAGCTCACCGACCAATACCTCCCGCTTGAGCTCAAGCCCTACTAAGAAGAAAAACACCGCCATTAGCCCATCATTAATCCAGTGATGCGCATCTTTACTGATGACCAACTCCCCTACCTGTACAACCACTGGTGCGTGGATAAAGGAGGTATACCAATCATGCAGCGGCGAGTTCGCCACTATCATGGCGGCAATAGCGGCGAAGGCAAGTACTATACCTCCCGCTGCCTCAAAAGCAAAAAACCTCTTTAATTTTTGTACAAGCATGTGTCCTCTCTGTCTTTCTAGTGGGTGATTTACGACCCATAAAGCTATTTAAGTCATTTATAAGTGTCAATATTTTGTATTTATGGTAGCAGAAAAGAGGTACTAATCGAGATAAAATTTGGTTACCTAATTGTGCCAACTATTATCAATTAGTGCGGTCTACTCCTTTTACTACCCTCATTTCTAGCATTCTTATATATAGTCAATATTCAACTTAAATTTCTATAGCTCACGACTTAATCGCTTTATATTTACTCAGAAAACAATCTAAATGAGCAGCTCTATCATCGCTATCTCGTCATTCGCAGCGTGCTATAATTCATCGGTTTTGTGTCATTGGTATAAATGCGCCAAATTTAACAAATAATTTAATCAACCATATTTAACGAATTCTAGGGTGTGACTATGGACGTCTCCTTATCACTTGAGATCATTTTGATGCTGACAGCAGTGGCTGCTGTTGCCGGCTTTATTGACGCCATCGCAGGTGGTGGTGGTCTACTAACTATCCCAGCGATGTTACTTGCTAATATTCCTCCCGTTTTAACCCTTGGCACCAACAAACTTCAAGCTGCGTCTGGCGCTTTTGCTGCCTCTATTACGATGATAAGAAAAGGCGTGGTCGACCCACGTCAAATCAAGTTAGCCATTGCTGGTGCCTTTATTGGCGCTGTGATAGGCACTATCGCTGTTCAATTATCACCACCCGATATGCTAGAAAAGCTGATTCCCTTTTTAATTGCAGCCATTGGCATATACACATTATTTGCGCCAAGTTTGGGTGAAGTAGAAGCCGAACCGAGGATATCAGAATCTATGTGGCAACGACTCGTAACCCCACTAATCGGTTTTTATGATGGCTATGTCGGCCCAGGAACGGGCATGTTCTTTGCCCTAGGTAATGTTGCGCTACGCGGACGCCAAATTATCGCAGCCACAGGTACCGCCAAAGTCTTAAACTTATCGACCAATATTGCTTCTTTAATATTCTTTATTATTGGTGGCAATGTATTATGGAAGGTTGGATTAGCCATGATGGTTGGGCAAACCATTGGTGCTTATGCAGGGTCACATATGGTGGTCAAAGGCGGTAGTAAGATTATCCGTCCTGTTATTGTGCTCGTTTGTCTAGGTATGGTCGCAAAATATGTGTTTGGCTAATTAAATAATCAAAACCATTTTAAACCACTTTGTCTGCAACCAAAAAAGAGTCATGGACTATTTCCATGACTCTTTTTCTTTGTTACTCAATTGACTTATATTATCTTGTATTTTCTAATGTGATTTTAGCGTTTATTTAATTCATCATATTCGCTACCCAGAACCCCATCATTCAAGATACCACTAAATTCACGTTCATTATCCTCATCGATATGACCATCAAACACATCTTTAGTGCCTGCGTCAGGATCGTCATAAACAGCTAGATCCATTTTACCTTCAGATTTTGCAACGATTGCCGTTACTGCTGCATCACCGCCCACATTCACAGCCGTACGTAACATATCAAGCAGACGGTCCACACCAAGGATTAAGCCAATACCTTCAATAGGCAAGCCCACTTGAGCGAATACCATCGATAGCATAATCAGACCGACACTTGGTACCCCAGCAGTACCAACTGATGCCAACACAGACATCAGAATAACCGTTAAGTATCCCGCTATCCCTAGATCTACGCCATACAAGTTTGCGATGAAAATAGTCGCTGTACCTTGCATAATCGCCGTACCATCCATGTTAATGGTTGCGCCAAACGGTACAGTAAATGAGGCGACAGAGTTATTCACACCCATACGTTTGGTTACTGTCCGTAACGTCACCGGAATAGTTGCATTAGAACTTGACGTACTAAAGGCAAAGATTTGAACTTCGCGCATTTTTGCCAAAAACGTTTTGATGGACAAACCTGATGCCAGCTTTAGTATTATCATCATAGTGACAAAATAGTGGAATGCCAACGAGCCAATTAATACAGCAACATAGCCAACGAGTGACTTAAATAAATCTAAACCAAGTTCTGACATTGCACTTACTAAGAGCGCAAACACACCATACGGCGCTAGATTCATAATGATAGTGACCATTTTCATGATTACTTCATTGATAAGCTCTAAGCTTTGCACTAAGCCTTTGGCAGGCTTACCCACCATCAAGATGCTAATACCAATTAATATCGCAAAGAAAATGATCGATAACATGTCTCCATTTGCCATTGCGCTTATTGGATTAGACGGCACGATATTTGAAAACACATCTATCAAGGAAGGTGCATTTTTGGCTTCGAACGTGGTCTCAGGCACTAAATTAACACCTTTACCGATACCAAATAATGATCCTAGGCCAATCGCTGTTGCGATAGCCAAAGCCGTAGTCAGCATATACATAAAGAAGGTTTTAGTACCGATTCGGCCAAGCAGACGAATATCACCAATACCACAAACCCCACAAATCAGTGAGATAAGCACTAAAGGTACCACTAACATTTTCAAGGAGTTAACAAACAGCTTACCAATAATACTAAATAGACCATTGATAAGGTAAGTGTCTATAAAACCACCTTCAGCATTCAAACCGGTATAGTTAAAAAACAGCCCTATGACGATACCTAAGAACATGGCAATTAAAATCTTGCCGGTTAGACCCATATTTTTCCACATAACATTATCCTCAATACAAGATACCTCGCCTGACCCTTGTCATATAGCGTTAAGATATCTTGTTTAATAAATTCATGAACAATCTCAGTCTGCTGTCGATATTTCGACACTTAATTTGGACTGACATTGCTGTCATCTCCCTCTGACTTGTTTGCATCAATTATTCTCAATCAATGCGCTATCACACTCCTTGTGCGTCATGAGTCATATTAATTTAAATAGGTATTTGGTGTTGAATAAGCTGATTTTGGCACCTCATTCTTATAAGGCCATACCTGAAGCAATCCTTACACCTGTGTAAATTAATGTGACCCATTCGTATGCCGTCAATATAAAGTAAAAGTTGCCTTGACCGCAAGTAATTTTTATCAGTATAGCCTTTATTAAGCCAGAGATTAAAAGCTATACAATATTAAACACTCGAAATAGGTCACGGCTTACTCTAAACTAGAATTTTATTGCGTTATAAATCCGTTTATTTTTTGAGGAATTAGTTACTCAAACAGGTGAATCATAGCGGAGTAATAGGGTAGAATATCACTATTGTTAATTAATCAAATGATTCTAAATTATGCTCGAGCTTCGACATCTCCAAACGCTCACCGCCCTACGCGCTCATGGCTCACTTGCCGCTGCCGCTGATGAACTTCACGTTACCGCCTCTGCTGTCTCTCATCAATTAAAAGAGTTAGAGAGCTATTATGGCGTGCGCCTTGTCAATCGCCGTACTCGCCCGCTGACATTCACACCGGCCGGCAGCGTCGTACTCAAACTGGCCGACGATATCCTGCCACGGGTCACTCGTACTAAGAATAATTTAAAGCGTCTGGCGCATGGACAAGCAGGACGCTTGCGTTTGGCCTCAGAGTGCCACAGCTGCTTCGATTGGCTGATGCCGATTTTGAACCAGTTCCGCCGTGAATGGTCAGATGTAGAACTCGACTTTGCGACAGGTTTTGAGCCAGAGCCGCATCATCTATTAATAGAAGGTGATATCGACTTATTGATCACCACCAGTAATATCAATCTGCCGGGTATCCGCTATCAGCCGTTGTTTAATTATGAGAGTCGTTTGGTGTTATCTCCGACTCATCCATTGGCCAATAAAGAAAGCATTGTACCGACTGATTTGATTGATCAAACTTTAATTGCGTACCCTGTTGAAACCAAACGGTTGGATGTAATTGCCAAGTTTATGGCACCGGCGGATGTCAGCTTTGCCAAAATTCGCACTACAGAATTGACCGCCATGTTGATTCAGTTGGTCGCCAGCGAACGAGGCGTTGCTGCTCTACCTGACTGGGTGGCTGCCGAATATGAGAAGAAAGGTTGGGTGGTTACTCGGCCGTTACTGGCTAATGAACCTGATGATAAGCAGTCTGGCCAAGAAAATGGGCAGAAAAAGGATGGGGTATATTGCCAACTGTTTGCGGCGACACGTCAAAGTAGTGAAGAAGTGGCTTATATGCAAGGTTTTGCAAAGCTATTAGAAGAATTGGTTAAGCCCTAACCATTAGCGGTATGAAAATATAGGACAGTTAAGAGTCTATCTGCCCTTTATAGCATTGCTTATGGCAACATTAAATTACGACAAGGCCATGCGCGCAAGATAGTAACCGGC
The DNA here is from genome assembly GCF_057396205.2 of Psychrobacter sp. CX14. Lineage (NCBI taxonomy): Bacteria > Pseudomonadati > Pseudomonadota > Gammaproteobacteria > Moraxellales > Moraxellaceae > Psychrobacter > Psychrobacter sp. CX14. The sequence continues at coordinate 2,968,445 of NZ_CM183187.1, forward strand.
AGCGGTGGCAGCTAGGGTCAAAATAAGATGCATCCCAATCAACGCAAAGCCTGAGACGATTTTGCCACTGTTTAGTAGACTAAACACTTCACTACTAAAGGTGCTAAAAGTAGTCAGGCCACCTAAAAAGCCAGTCACTACAAATAGCTTTATGTTCGGATGCCAACTGCCACCCAAACGCATAAACAACATCATTGCAATACCAATTAATAAGCCGCCAAGCACGTTGGCACCAAGCGTACCTAGCGGAATCCAAGTATGCAAAGGATTGAACCGTGCAAGCCAAGCCCGCAAGCAAGCACCAATAGCTGCACCCAATCCAACTGCTATCCACTGCATGAAACCTCCTTGCTAATGGTTTTTGTCTATCTCGTTTTTGATTCACACTCATTTAAAAATATAGTATGCTACCTTTTGAGCTTGAGCGCTAGTTTAAGGCGGGCAACTCGGAGATATTCCATCTTGGCACGCAGCTCACTGCCAAACCATCAGACTGACCGGCCTGCAGACGCTGATATCCAGCGTAGGCAATCATAGCGCCATTATCGGTACACAGCTCAAGTGGCGCATAATGTACAGTCGCATCAATTTTAGCCAACTCTTTCTCTAAGCTGTCACGCAAATGTAAATTAGCACTCACGCCGCCTGCGATGACCAATTGCTTCATACCTGTTTGCTTTAATGCTTTTACGCATTTTTTAACCAGCGTATCCACAACCGCATGTTGGAAACTGGCAGCGATATCCGCACGGATATGCTCATCAGAGTCTGAGCCTTCGGTATCCTTAATCAGATTGTGTACCGCTGTTTTCATACCGCTAAATGAGAAATCCAGACCTCTGTGCAGCATAGGACGTGGTAACTCATAGGCAGACTGACTACCGGATTCGGCAAGCTTGGCAACATTAGGGCCACCTGGATAAGGCAGTCCTAGCATTTTGGCCGCTTTATCAAAACATTCACCAGCGGCATCATCGATACTCTCACCTAAGATTTCGTACTCGCCGACACCATGGGCAGCAACCAATAGGGTGTGCCCGCCTGAGACTAATAAAGACACAAAAGGAAATTCTGGTGGATTCGGCCCCAATAATGGCGATAACAAATGTCCTTCCATATGGTGGATACCAATGGCGGGGATATCTAGCCCATAAGCCAAGCTGCGTCCAAACAATGCACCAGTCATTAAAGCACCAATCAGCCCTGGTCCTTTTGTAAAGGCAATCGCGTCTAGCTCATTCTTGCTCACACCGCATTTCTTAAGTAGCTCATCGAGTAGTGGTACCAATTTACGAATATGGTCACGACTGGCAAGCTCAGGCACCACGCCACCATAAGTCGCGTGTAGTTCGATTTGCGAATACAATACTTGGCCAACCAGACCATTATTACCATCGCCTAAGCGCTCGCTATCAAAGATAGCCAGACCTGTCTCATCACAAGATGTTTCTAAACCTAATACTTTCAAAGGGCACCCCTTCATTGATTGGCATCAAACTCAGCTTCTGCCATCAATCCTGTTTGTTTATTGACGCAAAAAACCGCCACTGTCGCTATACAATGGCGGTAGTTTACCAAATTATCAAGAATACGTTTTGTCTATCCTTTATCGCCAATTATGAAAAACTATTAATCGGCTATAAATGCGACTGCGTTAGCTTGAATGCTCAATCATATAGTCAACCGCAGCATACACTTCTGCCACGCTTGTATTGTCATCGGCCTGAGCTGGCATACTGTTGAAGCCTTCGGCAGAGTGCTTATGAAGCGTGTCTCTTCCTTTAGCGATACGATCAGCCCATGCTGCTTGATCACCAAATTTAGGTGCACCTAACAGTCCTGGTTCGTGGCACTGCTTGCACTTCGTTTCATACAGCTTTTCTCCCGCATCAGCCGCTAGAGGGGCTGAGTCGTTCGCTGCTGCTGCGTCCGTTTCAGGAGCTTCTGCTTCTGGCTCTGCTTCTTCTGCTACCGGCTCTTCAGCGACTGGTTCTTGAACATTATCAGCAGTAGTCACTGCATCAGACGTCTCTGCTTCTGAGGCAGTAGGTGCAACTTCAGCGCTGGTTTCTGGTTCCGCTTGTGCGTCAGTATTTGTCTCGTTATTACTGCTACAACCTGTTACTAAACCTAGAGCCAGTGCTCCTGCTAGAAACAGACTGTTTTTTACGTGAGAATGAGCGGAATTAGCCGCTTTAGAAGATTGAGCGTCGTGTTGATTATGAGTAGTTAGCATGAGAAACCTCGCCTTTGCTAAAATTAATGAAATATTAAGTCGGAGATAAAACTTCTTTTTAAATTTTAGAACCAATCAAGCTGCTACTTATTAATATCTCGTAACAGCTCATTTTTGACTGACAGCTTCTCATGCTCCTTCTAAAGCGTTCGCTTTACTGCACTACCCTATTAATAAACGATATTATAGGATTTATTGAGCAGAGGCCTCTTCGTCAGCTGGCTGTTCGGCATCAGTTGTTGCAGCTGTGTCTGTTGCAGCGGCTTCAGCAGTATCTGCGGTAGCCATATCATCTGCAGCATCCATTTCAGTAGCATCTTCACCCTCTGCTGCGTCGCCTTCGGTAGCGTCAGCGCCTGTTGCCTCAGTATCAGTAGGCGCTTCTGTTTCTTCAAATTCTAGCACTTCGGCTTCTGGTGCATTAGCACGCGCCATTTCAGCCGCTTCTTCTACTTTATCCACCGCTTTTACTTCTTCGTGCTCACCGCCGCCACACGCCGTTAACGTTACTGCGGCACCTAACATGACAGAGGCAAGCGTTGCCAGACGAAAGCCAACTGATTTTTGTTTATTTTGTTGAGCGATTAATGACATGTCGAACTCCTAAAAAGGGAACAGAGATATAGTGCTTACAATAGCGTCTATATCAGTTAACTATCGATATTAGCCGACATCGATAAGCGATTAAGGTCGACCAAATCTATCAATAATAATATCACAACCACTGCCCGCCCACTATCACTTACGACTGATTTTGAGCGTTTATCACAAAAATAAACCAAGCACCTATGCTAAGCATGACCTGGATTGAATTGAACAACAATCAAAAGCCACCTAATTGATTCATTTAATATGAATGTTTTAAATCATTATAGACGCTTTAAACCTATTCTTCAAACCTCTTTTGTGATTAATGCCTATCTATTTTATGGCTATTATTCACTTGGACAGTCTGATGTTAAGCGTTATCTTTATACTTATATAAATAACCTGAATTCGGGATAAAAAAAGAAGTCCAAAATTGCTAAAGTCAGTTTACCAAGACAAACCTTGCAACGAGGACTTCTTACATGGATAACCTAATTAAACTGACTGCTATATTGACGATTTTCACCAAGCATTCAAACCAGAGTTTGAAGGGCATCTTATCGAAAACGGCACAAAGCGATTAAGAGCATGCAAGATAAGTGTACCAGAGATAATGACCATATTGGTACTGTTTCATCAACTGCGTTATCGTCAGTTTAAAGGTTTTTATTATCATCATATGATCGGCATGATGAGACGTGAGTTTCCTAACCTACCGAGCTACTCACGGTTTATTGAACTAATACCAAGAACGATTATGCCACTGTGTGTTTACCTTAAAGGATTGATGGATACATGCACAGGGATTAGCTTCGTTGATGCTACCAAGTTATCGGTGTGCCATAACAAACGAATCTATCGTCATAAAGTATTTGAAGGCATTGCTGGTCGAGGTAAGACAAGTATGGGGTGGTTCTACGGGCTTAAGCTTCATACCATTATTAATGATAAAGGAGAGTTAGTAGCGGTGAAACTAACCTCAGGTAATGTCGATGATAGAGAGCCTTTAAAACAAGGTATGGCAGATAACTTGTTCGGCAAACTGTTTGGCGATAGAGGCTATGTCAGTCAAGCATTAAAAGATAAGCTCAAAGAGTTTGATATAGACTTTACCACCAAACTACGCAGAAACATGAAAGAACAACACCTTGACCCTTTTGATGAGGGCTTGCTGAATCAACGCTCTTTAATTGAAACGGTGTTTGATGAGCTTAAGAACTTGTGTCAAATTAAACACTCAAGGCATCGTAGTATGGCAGGCTTTGCGACCAATTTATTAGCAGGATTGATTGCTTACTGCTGGTTTCCATATAAACCTACTTTAAAGAATGTGTCAGCTTATGGACAACTCACTAAATCTTAAGCTTAAAGCCTTATCCCGAATTCAGGTAACCATAAGAGTTAGGTCTTGAGGATATATTTTTGGCATAGTCCTATTTAAGTTTGTGGTTGTGGTCTGAGTATTATAATATGCGATCTACTATATCTTGCGATCCCCCTATGTCAGGATAGTTGTCACCCCTAAATAAAACCTAAAGGGGGCAACAAGAAATAATGATGCCAAGATATAGTGAAGAGAGAAAGCAAGCCATATTAAGCAAACTATCGCCACCACATAACTTAAGTGTAGCCCAAGTTGCAAGGAGTGAAGGCATAGGATTACAGACCCTGTATAATTGGCGTAATCAAGCTCAAAAGCAAGGACAGCCGATGCCCGGCAATAAAAACACCCCCGACAACTGGTCAAGCGAAGCCAAGCTTGCCACCATCATAGAAACCAGCGGACTGACAGAGACCGAACTTAGCGAATACTGCCGCAGTAAAGGCCTATACGTCGAACAAATCAAAGCATGGCGAGCAGGTGCCTTATCAGGCTTTAACCAAACACAGAAACAAAGCTTAGCAAGCAGACGACAACAACAAGCTGACCGCAAAAAGATTAAAAAACTAGAGCGTGAGCTTAATCGCAAAGAGAAAGCTTTAGCAGAAACTGCCGCTTTACTGTTGCTTAGAAAAAAGCTGGATGCGCTCTGGGAGACGCAAAGCGAGGACGACTAACCTCACTGCCACAGCGTAAGCAATATATTGCATGGATTCAAGAGGCCAATGACTCAGGTGCAAGGATGGCACCTGCCTGTAACGAGGCAGGTATTAGTGTGCGCACTTACAGGCGCTGGTATAAGCAAGGTCAAGTAGCTCATGACAAGCGATCTGAAGCTGTGCGGCCTATGCCCAGCAACAAGCTCACAGATGATGAAACAGCTGCCATCATCAAAGTCTGTAACGAGCTCTACCACCGACACAGATCGTCCCCACTTTGCTAGATGAAGGTATCTATCATGCCTCAGAATCCACCTTTTATCGTGTACTTAACGCCCATAATCAACTAAACCACAGGGGACGTAACCTTGCGCCCAGAGCTTACAGTGCACCGCAATCATTTACCGCTACAGGGCCATGCCAAGTGTTCTGTTGGGACATCACATACCTGCCAAGTCCTGTACGCGGTCAGTTCTACTATCTGTATATGATTGAGGATGTGTATAGTCGTAAGATTGTGGGATGGGAAGTATATGATCATGAGTCAGGTGAGCTTGCTGCCAAGCTTTTACAGCGTACGTTAATTAAAGAGAGGTGTCTGCATTCAGGTGTCGTTCTACACTCTGATAATGGTGCACCGATGAAGGCGCAAACGATGCGGATGAAAGCCTATGAGCTTGGGGTTGTGACTTCTTATAGTAGACCTCGAGTAAGTAATGATAATCCGTTTGCAGAGTCTTTATTTAGGACGTTTAAGTATCGTCCTAATTGGCCAACAGATGGCTTTAATAGCCTTGAGACCGCAAGGCAATGGGTGCTTAGGTTTACCCATTGGTACAATATGGAGCATAAGCACAGCAAGCTTCGCTTTGTAACCCCTAATGAGCGTCATACAGGTAAAGATAAAGAGATACTTGCTAAACGGAAACAAACGATAGAACACGCTAAAAGTCTTAACCCTACTCGGTGGGGAAGCCGTGCCGTAAGAAATTGTACGCCAGTTAAGCCAACGACTTTAAATCCGTTAAAAGCGCCTAAATCGATTGATGAAATGAGAGTCGCCTAGTTCGTAAAAAGGTGACAACTATGTTGACAAACACCGCGATGGTCTTAATCGCTTTGCGCCGTTTTCGATAAGATACTGTTCAAACTCTGGTTTGAATGCTTGGTAAAAATCGTCAATATGGCAGTATAATTCGGTTAGGTTGTCGATGTAAGAAGTCCTCATTGCGAAGTTTGTCTTGGTAAACTTACTTTAGCAATTTTGGACTTCTTTTTTTATAGTCTTTTCTTATCCCGAATTCATGATGTAATATGCACAAAACCCTTTCTAATGTCGTCTCTTGTCAGCTAAAATCTTTGCCCACTCCGGCTTTTATATCATATTTTTTAAGCCGTAAATGCTTTTCCACCCCTGAATAAACCTGAGTGTCTGTGTTCACACCATTAACTATCACTGTGCTATTTACAAGCTCTGTCCTACTGCCATCTTCATGATAAGTAGCAATATTTCAGCGGGGAATATCTAATTGATATCCTACTACCTTATCAATAGGATTAGTATCATCTGGCTTATCAGAGTCTGTATCCTCATTCCCAGAAGGCTTATTTCCATCTTAAGGTGCAAACGACTTGTTGTATTCTGGAACAATATTAGTATCAAAGCTTCCCCCTCCACAAGCAGTTAATAAAACAGGAAGAATAAACACTAAGCCTCTACTATTAAAGAGAACACGCATAGATTTAATTCCTAAAGAGAATAAGACTTTCCGACTCAAACATCAAAATTATTTATTAACCGTCACAAAACCAATTTTTTTTAAACCCGCATTCTGAGCAGATTCCAAAACTTTAACAATATTGCGATATTCCACGGCAACATCAGCAGAAATAGCAACCACTGTATTTTCATCTTGATTAAATTGCTGTGCAAAATAAGCATCTAACTCATCATTGTTCATAATTTTTTCACCCACATAGATACCAGATGAATTGATGGCTACTCTAGAAATATGTTTAGGTTCATTCTGCTGTTCGACATTTGCGGTAGGCAGCTCTAATGGAATTGACTGAGTTAAGACTGGCATAGTAATCATAAATACAATCAACAAAACCAACATAACATCAACAAGTGGTGTCATATTAATCTCCGACATCAGCCTCTGAGAAGCAGAAGATTTATTAAATGAACCAAACGCCATTAGACTTTCTCCTTATGATTTAGTAAATAAATATATAAATCATGAGCAAACGCATCTAAATCTTCTGAAAGGTTACCATTTAAACGTGTGATAGCGTTATAAGCTAACACCGCTGGTATGGCAACAAATAGCCCTAATGCGGTAGCAACTAATGCTTCGCCGATGGGGGCAGACACGGTGGCAATGCTAACTTGCCCCTGTTGGCTTATATCCATTAATGCATTAAATATCCCCCAAACCGTACCAAATAACCCAACAAAAGGAGCAACTGCACCAATAGAAGCAAGCGTGACTAACCCTGATTCAAAAGGACGCATTGCCTGCGTAATCGCATTGCTAATGTTTAATTTAAGATAGTCTTTAAGTGATAATTGGGCTTGTAAACCGCCAACACTTTCTTTGTCTTGTTGATATTTTAGGTAACTTGGTAATACTTTTTTTAGTACACAGGCAATAACAGAAGCATCATTATTTATGGCATCTTGTACAGCTTTGATGTTATTGGCTTGCCAAAAATTGTCTAACATACACTTATTTTTAGCTCTCATGCCCTTAATTTTAATTAAACGTATAACAATGACACTCCAAGAAATGATACTCATTAAAACCAGAACAAGGAAAGAGATGTGTAACACCGCATCTTGTTGCTCAATAATATGCATTAAATCCATAACAAACCTCTAAAAAATAAGATTAAGCGGCATTACCGCATTTAAAATTAATTGTAAAAACAACATCACTTGCCACAGGTTGACCATTTGATTTTCCTGGGCTATAAATATGATTTGAGGCAATACGTTTTGCCTGGTTATTCAAGCGTTTTACATCAGATGGTGATACAATCTGCACATTTTGCGCTTTACCCTGCTCATTTACAGACACTTTAAGCGTTACTCGTCCTTCATCATCGGCTTCATCAGAGATGTCGGAACAAGCCCCTTTCATTGCGCTGCCATACCCTGCCCCTAATGATGCTTCTGTGGTGCTATTAGCTTGACTACCACCTTGAGATGATGCACCACCACTATTTATACCACCTTGAGATGATGCATTACCACTATTTGTACCACCTTGAGATGATGCATTACCACTATTTATACCACCTTGAGATGATGCACCACCACTATTTGTACCACCTTTCCTCCCGTTTCCTGCTACTGATCCAACTTTATCGCCACTTGGCGGTTCATCTTGAGATGAGGCTTTACCACCAGCCTGAGAGATAGGTTTGGTTGGTAAATTAGAGATATTTTTGCTAGGATTTTCAAGTCCAAATCCATTTTTAGTCTCTTTTGACTTAAGCGGATCAGGTAAATTTTTATTATCTGTTTCAATAGGTTCATAGTTTTGTGCTATGTCAGCTACATCATTTACCTGTGTTGATTTAAACTCTTGAGGCTTAGGTGTATATGGAGGCTTAGGTGTATGATCCTGAGGTTGCACTAGCCCTATTGATGGGGCGGAGTCTCTGATAGATTGTGATTGTGATTGTGTTTCTATTGTCATATCCTCAACAGCCCTTGCAGAGTCTAATCCCTCTATAGTATTTCCAAAAACAACCTCATCTAGATTCATTTCTATCATTTGTAAACTTTCGAAAGAATCATCAACTTTAACTTTTTGAAAAGAAGCTTGCGCAAGTAGCCACCCTAAAACAAAGTGAATAATAAGGACCACCAACACTATTAAAAAGGAACTAGTTCGACACTGTTTCATTTGTATTTGACCTATAACACTACAATCAATCGACCTTCGTAAAATCTAACTATTGAAAAGTAATAATTATTTAGATAATAATGATTCTTATTATTGTTTATAAAAAACGTTGCAAGTGTATATATTATTATAAGTAAAGTAAAGTAAAGTATTAGGGTGTGTTGACAATTACCGTAAATGAATAACAGTAGCTGCTAACTAACCTGAATTCGGGATAAGAAAAAGGTATAAAAAAAGAAGTCCTAAATTGCTAAATTAAGTTTACCAAGACAAACCTTGCAACGAGGACTTCTTACATGGACAACCTAACCGAACTATGCTGCCATATTGACGACTTTTATCAAACATTCAAACCTGAGTTTGAACGGCATCTTATCGAAAACGGCACAAAGCGATTAAGACCATGCAAGATAAGTGTTCACCAGAGATGATGACCATATTGGTACTGTTCCATCAACTGCGTTATCGGCAGTTCAAAGAGTTTTACTATTATCATATGCTAGGTATGATGAGACTCGGGTTCCCTAACCTGCCGAGCTATTCACGGTTTATTGAACTAATACCAAGAACTATCATGCCACTGTGTGTTTACCTTAAAGGATTGATGGGTACATGAACAGGGATTAGCTTTGTTGATGCTACCAAGTTGTCGGTGTGCCATAACAGACGCATATACCGTCATAAAGTATTTGACGGCATTGCTGAACAAGGTAAGACAAGTATGGGATGGTTCTACGGGTTTAAGCTTCATGCCATTATTAATCATAAGGGAGAGTTAAAGGCATCGCAGTATGGCAGGCTTTGCGACCAATTTATTAGCAGGATTGATTGCTTACTGCTGGTTTCCATATAAACCTACTTTAAAGAATGTGTCAGCTTATGGACAGGTCACTAAGCTTTAAGGGCTTTTAAGGGCTTATCCCGAATTTAGGTTCGTTTAGGTATTCGGTATTGGCGGCATGACATGAGTGACGGCTTAGGGTGAAGGTTTTTCGAGGGGCGATAGTTATACGGCGGTTGCTAGACTTGCTCTTACTACAGCTAATACGGATGTCTCAGTTGAAATAAGGCTTACCTGACTACTACTTTTGCCAGAAGTTACGGTAACTTTCTGTTAGATTTGCGTAAGTGCTATTATTGAGTTAACTTTTCTGTTATCGTACGCATTAATTTAAATGATAATAATAACTATTTAGGTTATCATTTAAAAGAACTAGGGTGTGTGGACATATAGCAAGAAATTGACAACTATACTCATATGACTAGACCAACATTAAGTGACGCCCAATGGGCAAAGATAGCCTCGCATTGTGCAGGTAAAGACACTGACGTAGGTAGAACAGCGGTAGATAACCGACTATTTATCGAAGCGGTACTATGGATTATCCGTACTGGCAGTCCATGGCGAGACTTACCGCCTGAATTTGGTGACTGGAGCAGTGTCAATAAGCTTTACCGTAGATGGGTAAAAAGTGACAGGTTTAGCAAGATATTTGAAGCTCTAAATGACCCAGATTTAGAGTATGCCATGATTGATGGCACTATCGTTAAAGTACATCGTCATGGGCAGGGTGCAAAAGGGGAGCTTGTCGTCAGGCAATTGGCAAATCTAGAGGCGGTATGACGACTAAAATCATGGCAGTGGTTGATGCGTTAGGTAACCTCGTTGATTTTACCCTATTAAAAGGACAACAGCATGATATGGCTGGTATTAAACCTTTGATCAAAGACAAAGAGTTTGGTGCATTACTTGCTGATAGAGCCTTTGATACTGATTGGCTACTGCTTGATTTAGAGGAGCGCGGTAGCAAAGCGGTCATACCTCCTAAACGCTCTTCTTTAAAGCAACGAGATTTCGATAAAGAGATGTACAAATGGCGTCATTTAATTGAGAACTTCTTTTGTAAACTTAAAGATTTCAAGAAAATTGCCATGAGTGCTGAGAAAACGGATGACTCATTTGCTGCTAATACCTACCTAGCTGCAACCCTTATCCATTTGCGGTAATTGTCAACACGCCCTAGTTGAATTTATATATTTATCAGAGACAATGCATATGCTAAAAGCTGTGCCTTTACGTTGATTAAGGATAAACTGAATGCGAAACAAAAAGCTCCAACTTTATATCATATTTTGTGTATTGTACAGTAACTGTAGTATTGCAGCAGAGACTCAACTGGCTGATGTTCATATTCAAGGTAATAAGAAATTACATAAAAAATCTACAGAGCTTACCGGTCTTGGTAAAGAAGTTAAAAGCTCTAAAGATCTAGATAAAGAAATGGTAATGGGTATTCGTGATTTGACTCGTTATGACCCAGGTATTGATGTTGTTGAACAGGGACGGGGCGCTAGTAGTGGTTACTCTATAAGGGGCATGGATAAAAACCGGGTAGGTATATCCGTTGATGGCATACCTCAATTATCACATTACACAGTTGAGCGTTTTGGAAAATCTGCCGCTAATGATATCTTCAGTGGTGCAATCAACGAAATAGAATATGAAAACATCAAAAATATCGAAATTAGCAAAGGTGCAAGTTCTTCTGATTTTGGCAGTGGCTCTCTTGGTGGTAGTATCAGAATGCAGACCAAAGATGCACAAGATATTGTTAAATCAGGAAAAAACTGGGGGTTAGATGTCAAATCTGCTTATAGCAGTAAAAATAGCAATTTATTAAATTCTATTGCTTTTGCTGGTCGTCATAAAAATGCTGATTTTCTGCTAATTCATACCCAAAAAGATGGCAAAGAGACTAAAGTACATGAGGATGTTTTGGATGAATCATTCGATGTTGCACATTCTCAATATTACTTTGTTGGTCCCGCATATGATGAGGAAGGGAATGAAACAGGCAAGGATAATACAAAATATTTTACCATTCAAGATGAAAACGGTAATCAATCTGAAAAATTTGTTGATGCACAATTTTTTCCTTCAAATTTTACTAGAAAAAAGATTAAGCTTGATCAACCAGAGCATTTAAAAACAGATGGATACTTAAAATGGTATCATGTCTGTGACCCACAATCTAAAGATTGTATAGGAGACAAATTAAAAAATAAAGTTCATGCTTATGAAGCTACTCCACAGCAATTAGGATGGCCATATTTGATTTATGAAAAAGAAGATAGTACTCCCTATACATATGAAAAAATTTTTGATAAAGACTTAACAACACGCGAAACTATTAGTGCTGAAAATTATACTGGCAAAGATAGCCCTACTCCTGATAAGTTGAATTATAATTCTAACTCTACATTAGCAAAATTTGGATATCAGGTTGATGATAATAAACGCATAGGTATTGTTTATGAAAACACAAAACAAAAATACAATATCAGAGATATGCACAAACCTGCTTATTGGAAACCAGATGAAGAATTTAAAAAACTAATTGGTCGTCGTGGCAAAGGTAATTATATAGCTCATTCTACTAATCCAGCTCATAACCTCATACTGCCACTGAGCGATCCAATATCATTGGCACGTGCTGAAACAGATCCGAATGTACGCGTTAATGATCCAACCAATCCTATTGTTAAAGTGTATGATTCAGACAAAAATGACTATATAGATCATTTTTTATATGTAAATAAAAATACTTTAAAAGATGGTAAACGTATACCGTACTACAAAACCGAAGTAGTTGATGGCGTAGAAAAACTTGTTGCTGTTGATTATTATTGGAACGAAAAACTTATTGATATAGTACCAGGAAAACCAATTATTCTTGAAGAAGGATTTAAACCTAAAGAAATAGGTCTCATTTCAAGTGACGTACATGGTACAAACTATCGTTATACTCGTTTAAGGCATATCGATGAAGTGCATAATAAAGAAAGGGCAGGCTTAACATTGCAACAAAAAGATTTAAAATTTTTTGATGATGTAAATTTCACTTATGACCTTCAGCGTATCAACACTAAAACAACAGAGCATATCCGTAACTGTTCTGAGTATCCGACTGTAGATAAAAATTGCCGTGCAACAATGGATAAGCCATACTCATATTATGAAACACAAACTCATAACTATGATGAGCAACATCATATCTTTAAAGCTGATGCAAATACCACATTTAATACAGGGTCATGGAAACATAGGCTGAATATATTAGCAGGTCATGATCTTGCAGATGCTAAGGTACAACGGACAAACTATTATGCTGAAAATGCTGTTGTGAGAATGGAGAAAATAGGAGGTAAGGGCACAAAAGACAATCCTTATGTTTATGTAGTCGATAAAGCATCCACAGGCTTATATACCACCAACAACTGCAGCAATGATACAAGTGCATCAGTAGGCTGTAATTCCTATGACTTAACCTCAAAAAATACCTTTATTGGATTTAATGATAAGATTAAAATCAATCCTTATTTAGACTTAGGCTTGGGTTTACGTCATGACCATCATAAAGTTGAGACCGATAGTGGATCAATTAATGCTGATTATAATAATCTTTCTTACAATGTTGGCGCAGTGGTTAAACCAACAAAAAATATCTTTTTATCTTATCGCATGTCTAATGGTTTTCGTGTACCCACCTTTCATGAACAATTTGGCTATGAGGAAGTAAGAAAGTTCCCTTATGCCAGCAGAAAGCTGTCTCCTGAAACAGTAATTAATCAAGAATATGGGCTTGGTGTGAAAGGCAATTATGGCTTACTTGAAATGAATTACTTTAATAATAAATATAAAGATCTTATTGTTGTGGGAAGATATGCAGGTTTTGATTCGGAAGATGAAGAGGCTAAGATCAATTATCGCAATTTGGAAAATGCCACTTTAGATGGTATCAATATTTATGGGCACTTAGACCTTAATAGTGTTTATAACAAGGTTCCAGATGGCTTATACTCTACCTTCCACTATAATAAACTAAAGGTAAAAGATCGTTATTTAAATACTCACGATAAAAAAGTAGAGATAGACGGTAAAATTTATGATGCTCAATTAGAGATATTGGGGTCTTCTTTTGAAGCTATTCAGCCTGCTAAGTTTACCTTTGGCTTAGGTTATGATAGTCCTGATGACAAATGGGGCTTGCAGGCAATGATGGTACATTCAAAAGCGAAAAAATACAGTGAGATACTCTCTAGTCGCAATACAAGTCGAGATTGTGTCGGGGAGTCCAAAAACGGCCTTTGTCTATCAGGAGAGTTCACAGAACCAGAAATACCCGTTGTTTATAATATACCCAAGGCATGGACAACCTATGATTTAATTGGTTACTACAAGCCAACAGATTATATGACAATTCGTGCAGGTGTATTTAATGTCTTTAATAAAAGATATACAACTTGGTCTGCTTTACGCCAAGTTTCCGAAAACTCTATTCATAAACCAGAAGGAAACAATTACAATTATTTAACTGCCCCAGGTCGCAACTTTTCACTTGCAGCAGAATTTAAGTTTTAATTAAAAGTTTTAATAAACATAAAAGTCTATTAAAGCAGTGGCATAATAGTCATTTTTTCAAACCCTGAGTTTCATCATGTTACCTAGATAAAATGACAATAAATATTAAAACGCGCAACTCATTATTATCAATGGGTTGCGCGTTTTTGTGAATGTAATAAAGTGTAGTGGTCAAGTATTTTTAGACAGTATTTAAGAGGTTTTGATTAAAACAACCTGAATTCGGGATAAGAAAAGAGTATAAAAAAAGAAGTCCAAAATTGCTAAAGTCAGTTTACCAAGACAAACCTTGCAACGAGGACTTCTTACATGGATAACCTAATTAAACTGACTGCTATATTGACGATTTTCACCAAGCATTCAAACCAGAGTTTGAAGGGCATCTTATCGAAAACGGCACAAAGCGATTAAGAGCATGCAAGATAAGTGTACCAGAGATAATGACCATATTGGTACTGTTTCATCAACTGCGTTATCGTCAGTTTAAAGGTTTTTATTATCATCATATGATCGGCATGATGAGACGTGAGTTTCCTAACCTACCGAGCTACTCACGGTTTATTGAACTAATACCAAGAACGATTATGCCACTGTGTGTTTACCTTAAAGGATTGATGGATACATGCACAGGGATTAGCTTCGTTGATGCTACCAAGTTATCGGTGTGCCATAACAAACGAATCTATCGTCATAAAGTATTTGAAGGCATTGCTGGTCGAGGTAAGACAAGTATGGGGTGGTTCTACGGGCTTAAGCTTCATGCCATTATTAATCATAAGGGAGAGTTAGTAGCGGTGAAACTAACCCCAGGTAATGTCGATGATAGAGAGCCTTTAAAACAAGGCATGGCAGATAACTTGTTCGGCAAACTGTTTGGTGATAGAGGCTATGTGAGTCAAGCCCTAAAAGATAAACTCAAAGAGTTTGACATAGACTTTACCACCAAACTACGCAGAAACATGAAAGAACAACAACTTGAACCTTTTGATGAGGGCCTACTGAATCAACGCTCTTTAATTGAGACGGTGTTTGATGAACTTAAGAACTTGTGTCAGATTGAACACTCAAGGCATCGCAGTATGGCAGGCTTTGCGACTAACTTATTAGCAGGATTGATTGCTTATTGTTGGTTTCCACATAAACCTACTTTAAAGAACGTGTCAGCTTATGGACAGGTCGCTAAACTTTAAGGTTTTTTAGGGGCTTATCCCGAATTCAGGTTAAATAGACATATTTACCAATAATTTATTTACCCCAATTAAAGAGAACTAAGTAATCTTACTTTATATCGCTCACACCATAAGCCCTGCTTTATATTGACAGCGCTGTTATTTTTTAGTATAATTTCGCTCTTAAATCTAATATACCCTATTAGGATTATTAATTTTATCCTAGTAATAGCTGATGCCGCACCCTGATGAGACACTGCGGCTAATATAAACCACACAGCATTACTAATGTCCTTAGTCTCTAATTTCCACTACTTATTTAAGGAGTCTGCATGCCTTCAGTTAAGGTTAAAGAAAACGAACCTGTTGATATCGCTATCCGTCGCTTCAAGCGTGCCTGCGAAAAAGCTGGTGTTTTGTCTGATGTACGTAAACGCGAGTTCTATGAAAAGCCTACGCAAGAGCGCAAGCGTAAAAAGGCAGCCGCAGTAAAACGCTATAAAAAGAAATTACAACGCGAGTCTATCCGCACAACTCGTATGTACTAATCAATACTTAATTTGTTTTAGAGCGGATTTTAGTTAAGTGTGATATCGCTGCTTGCCGGCTTAAGCGCTTGATATATTGATTAAAAGACCACCTTATTTTGTCGTTATTATCACAGCTTTGTGATGACCTCGGCATAATATAGGTGGTTTTTTTATGTTAAACTTTTAGTCATTATCGAGGTTAATCATTTAAACTAATGATGGTTTTAACGGCCTCCTCTCCATCATAATAAAAACATTAGAAGCAGATTAGCTTCTAGTATAAATACAGGATACTCTCATGAGCGTATTAAAAAATACCATTACTGAGCAAGTCAAAACCTCTATGAAGGCGCGTGAGCTTGATAAAGTCAAAGTGCTTCGTAACATTCAATCTGTGATTAAGCAAATTGAAATTGACCGCCAAATTGAGCTAGACGATGCCGGCGTATTGGAGATTTTGCAAAAACAGCTAAAACAGCGCCAAGAATCACTTAATGTGTTCCAAGACAACGGCCGTGATGATTTGGCTCAAAAAGAGCAGTTTGAGATTGATATCATTAATGACTTTATGCCGCAGCAAATGAGCGAAGAAGAATTAGCGGCCTTGATTAACGATGAAATCAGTGCGCAAAGTGCCAGCTCAATGCAAGATATGGGTAAAGTGATGGGCGCATTAAAAGCAAAAACAGCAGGACGCGCCGACCCTGCCGTGATGTCACAATTGGTTAAAAAAGCATTAATGGGCTAACATTATCCATTTGCGACTTCACTTATTGAATAGCTATAGGTTGAATATCAGCAACCCAAATCCATTAAACTCAAGCAGCTAAGGACGGAAGTCTTTGGCTGCTTTTATTTCTACAATCTCATGTTTTACGGTTGCTAGTAAGGGGGCTTTGTTAAAGCTGCCTACCTCACTTGGCTTCATATCATCAATCAATGTTTTGGCTTGCTGTACTGAGACCAAAGCATCTTCATATTTGCCACGCCATAACTCACCTCGTCCGCGGTAGCGCAGCGCATTAATGGTAGCAATATCGCGCATCAGCCGTTTTTGCTGGGTATTGCCCTGAGTATTCGGGTTAAGCGCCATCAATTCATAAGCACGCTGCATCCGAAACAAGGCTTCAACATCATAAGGTCGACTATTAATCACAGGCTTTAACACCTTAATAACCTGATCGTATTTGCCATTTTGAAGCCAAGCATCTGATAATAATAGCTTCACATCACGACGCTCGGGATATAGGTTGTAGTAGGGCTGCAGCACTTGTTCAGTGATATCCCATTTACCACGCATACCGGCTATCTCAGCCTCAGTAATGGCCAGTAAAATATCAAAAGCAACTTTGTCAGATTGCTCTTTGGGCGCCGGTAACTGCTTTAGCTTATTCAGCGTTTTTTCGGCATCACTGTATCGACCTTGCGATCCGTACCAATAAGCGAGCGCCATGGAAGCACCTGTATTATGCGGTGCTGCAGCTATTAGCTCACCTTGATTGCTCTGCTTGGTTAGTACCTTTGCCCGCCACTTTAATAAATCAAAAGTTAACGGGTCGCTTTTCTTATGTAGACTAATATTGTCATAGCTGTTGGCACGGCTCTGTGCTTCACTCAAGCGCTCTGAGCTTAAGGGGTGAGTCATGATAAAGCTAGGCAGATAAACATCTTTACCTCTATTGAGCTGCGTTTTTTGATTTAAAGTCGCAAAAAATTTCGGCATCGCTCGCGGGTCATAACCGGATTTGGCCATCAGCTGCATACCAATGCGATCTGCCTCTCGCTCATTACTGCGGCTAAACGCCATTTGGCTGTTTAGTGCAGCTGTCTGACTGCCCATCATGACTGCAGTAGCGGCATCACCACCGCCAGCGGCAGAGGCTGCAATCGCGGCAAGCATACCGCCAATTTGCATCATCAAGGCTTTTTTATTGGCATCGTCACGGTGTTCATAATGGCGCTGACTTAAATGCGCCACCTCATGCGCCACCACACTGGCCAGCTCATCCATGCTGTTGGATTCGATAACTGTGCCCGTGTGTATACCCATCACCCCGCCGGGTATGGCAAAAGCGTTAATGGTTGGGTTATTTAGTACCACGAGGGCTAACGGTGCTTGCGTTCTGGCTTGTGCATTAATACGCCACACGAGAGTCTCTAATTGCTCTTGCATCCACGGATCACCCAACATAGGCGCACTTCGGCTTAATTGCTGCAGCGCCCACTCGCCCAGTATTTTGTGTTGATTGGCTTCCAAAAACCGGCCGCCACCGCTGCCTAAATCTGGCAGCTTAAGCTCCGCAGACTTCGAGCTGAATACTGAACTACTGCCTGTCGCCCAAGGGCCAACAGATGTATTACCAAACGAGTTGGATGCATCATTGGATGAATAGCCAGATGAAGCATTAGACGAATAATTCGATGAATAATTTTGCCACGCACTACCTTGTGCAAATCCGCCCTCAGCATACCCTATACTTGACAAGGCAAGCAACACACTACCTCCCAAAACCCTAGACACAGAGGTTAATGAAAGACGATTTTGGCGCGATACCTTAGAGGGCTTAAATGCGTTAGTAGAATTAGGACGCGGTGATAGAGAACTCAATATGTCTTCCTTGTGTTTATCTTAACGGGTTTTCTAACTAGCTTTGGACGAGAATTGACATTGCATTTGGTAGTTATATGCAGGCTAAATATGACGTTAGTTGTAACGCTTACCATTACGCTTAGTACTGTATGTCATCATTTTTGATACGTGCGCTTAGATGTTATCTACGCACTTTGATGATACCATCATAACCAGACAATATTATGCCATCATGTCACCGGTGTAATTTTTTATAATTAGCATTAAGCGCATTGTGTATAGGTTGCAGCCTGATTAAACCACCACCAGTTGAATGATGTCATAACCAATAAATAATAGATAAATAACGCTGAAAATTAGCCTTTTCAATAAGAGACACTTTGATATTATGATTGATATTAATTTAGCAGATAAAGAGCAAGAAACGCTATTAAAAACTCAGCTAGAGACGCTTAGTGATACTGAGCAACAAACACTTGAGTCTGGCTTAGAAAACTCACAAATCACGGCCTTGGTCGATGGCCGCGGACTGGCGTGCCCTATGCCGCTGCTTAAAACGAAAGTTGCGCTGCGCTCTGTTGAGCCTGGCGATAGTGTTTATGTGTTGGCCACTGACCCAAACTCGCGGCACGACTTGGATGCATTTTGTAAACAAGCTGGTCTAAATATGATCTTAAACACCCGTTCTAAATCGCCTGTGTCCGAACGTTTGGAAAAACTCGATACAATCTTTCACCTCATCATTACTAAAACACATGGCAACTAGTCGTTAGTATCCTTTACAATAGACCCCAATAAAGTTATTACTTGCAAGGTCAAAATATGGCTACTCCTAAAAAAACTAAAAAAGAGTCTGTAAAGAAGACAGCAGTTGAAACACCTGAAGTAGAGCCAATCGATGTTGAGGCAGAAACGCTTCTGGATAATGACGAGCTGGATGAACTGACGCCTGATATTGATGAACCTGTTCAAGAAGTGACCCCTTGGGTGAGTGAGCATCCAAATACACGTACCCGTGATTTGGTGCCTACAATGCCGGTTAATTTATCGGCACCGGGCGTTAACTTGGGTGCATATATCAACTCAGTGCATCAGATTCCGATTTTAACCACAGAGCAAGAGCAAGAGCTTGCGCATCGTTATTATGATGATGGTGATGTCGAAGCGGCTCGTATGCTGGTTATGTCACACCTACGGTTTGTGATTCATATTGCGCGTAGTTATTCAGGATATGGTCTGCCACAAGCGGACTTAATCCAAGAGGGTAATTTAGGTCTTATGAAAGCGGTGAAGCGCTTTGATCCGAATAAAGGCGTACGTTTGGTGTCTTTTGCGGTACACTGGATTAAAGCGGAGATTCATGAGTTTGTGATTCGTAACTGGCGTATTGTCAAAGTTGCGACAACCAAGGCGCATCGTAAACTATTCTTCAATTTGCGCAGTCTTAAAAAGACCAACAATCAGCTTACCTTAGAGGAAGCCGATGCCATTGCGGCTGACCTAAATGTGACCCGTAAGCAGGTCTTAGAGATGGAATCCCGCCTGACCTCTTATGATGCGTCATTTGAAGCCCAATCTAGCGACGATGATGATGGCCATTATGCACCGCAGCTGTTTTTAGAGGACGGTGTTGATCCGGCTGAAATGGTTGAAGATGCCGACTGGGAAGAAAATAACACCAGTGCATTAATGGATGCAATGGATACGTTAGATGATCGCTCGCGCGATATTGTCGAGCAGCGCTGGCTATCTGAGCAAAAATCAACCTTACATGAGTTAGCAGCGGTTTATAACATCTCTGCTGAGCGTGTACGTCAGATTGAAAAAAATGCCATGGACAAAATTCGTGAGGCAATGACGATTGATAGCGTCATTATGCCAAATGAAGAGTCCTATTAATAGAATAATGCAGACTGATAATTACTGATGGTGAGTGTATGAACTGGATTGGTATTGCTGCTATTAACTTA
Source organism: Psychrobacter sp. CX14 (assembly GCF_057396205.2). Lineage (NCBI taxonomy): Bacteria > Pseudomonadati > Pseudomonadota > Gammaproteobacteria > Moraxellales > Moraxellaceae > Psychrobacter > Psychrobacter sp. CX14. Next base: position 2,988,907 of record NZ_CM183187.1, read on the forward strand.
GCGTTAGCTGTCGCACTTGGCGCCTTCGGTGCTCACGGTATCAAATCAATAGCTTCACCAGAGCAAATGGCATGGTGGCATACTGGCACGCAATATTTCTTCTATCACGCATTAGGCTTATTAATAGTCGGTATATTGGTGCGTTTGGGTTATACCACTCAAACCACTGCTTGGCTGCTACAGATTGGCGTAATTATATTCGCTGGTAGTTTATTTGCCATGACGTTAGGTGCCCCACGCTGGTTTGGTGCTATTACTCCTATTGGCGGCACATTAATGATTATCGGCTGGGTTTGGTTGGCAGTGACTGCGTTTAAGCACACCTCGTAATTTGTATCACTTTTTTTAATATTTGAAGGATAAGGCATTAAATCTCATGAAAACCATCACTGTTAATGGGAATACTCTCTCTACTGCGCAAACCTCTGTTAAGGCTGTACTTGATGAATTGGCGTTAAGCCAAGGTCGTTATGCGGTGGAAATTAACGGTGAATTGGTTCCTAAATCTGAGCTACCTTCCACTGAGATTGTTGAGGATATGGTTATTGAGGTGGTTCAAGCAGTTGGCGGCGGTTAAATAAATCCTTAACTAAATCTCAATCTCAAGTAAAAAAACTACTGAATAAAAAAAGGCCTCTATCTTAATGACAGAGGCCTTTTCTTATCTTTTTTATCTTGGAGGAAAAGATTCGTTAATGATAGAAGTATTAATTAATAAGCGAGTATTGAGCCTTCTGCAATATCGGCTTCAGGAACACGAGGCGTAAAGCGCTCTCTGCGTTTTGCTGAACGTGTTTTACGTTCCATACGGGTTTTATATTTGCGCACTTGGCGGTCTAATTTATCTGCCATTTCGTGGATGGCTTTGTACATATCATCATCATAAGACTGTACAAACATTTCTTGACCAGCCACTCGCAAAATCGCTTCTGCTTTATGGTTATTTTTACCGCTATGACTGATATCAGAATGATGGTTGTCTAACGATAGAATTACTTTAATGCTTTGAATTTGGTCAAAATGGCGCTCAACTTTAGAGAGCTTGTCCATAACCATGTCTTTCATCGCGTCGGTAACAGTAATGTGATGGCCATTGATTGAAATGTTCATAATACATACATCCTTCTTTAAGTTTGAGAAGCTGGGCTTACTCAAAGTGACTTGTCAGTTATACTAAGCCAGTGAACATACCTTTATTTTCCTTAGTATTTTCCTAAACGAAATCTCGGTATGATTTAAGTTTGAACCCTAATATCCCTATTAGGCATCCCTGCTAACAATGTCTGATTTAACCATTTGTGAGTTAAGCATTTATTGGGACATCTTTAATTTGACACGAAATAAGACAATGCGCAAGCGCTTAAATTGTAACTAAATATAAATATGTCAGCCAAACGTAATAAAACCATTTATAATCTGAAATTTTTTATTATTTTTAACCCAGAAAATACAATACAGAAACCTCCCTAACCCTCTATAAATAGAGCGTGTCTTATCATTAAAATTAGAGAATGACTTCTAAAACAGAAGGCTTAAAACTTCACCTTACGCTGTGTGGACGAAGCGATATTTAATGCTTCTCGGTATTTGGCGACGGTACGCCGTGCAATATCGATACCTTGAGCCTCTAAATACTGCTTAATCGCACTATCAGATAACGGCTTCTTAGGATCTTCTTTGTTAATCAACGCTTGAATCATGGCGCTAATGGCGGTTGATGAGATATCGCCCTTGTCGCTTGAAACATGAGATGAGAAGAAGTGCTTTAACGAAAATAGCCCTTGCGGGGTTAACATACTTTTGCTGGTAGTCAGGCGCGACACGGTTGATTCATGCAGTCCGACCGTATCTGCCACATCTTTTAAAATCATTGGTTTCATGGCGGTTGGACCGTCTAACAGAAATTGCTGCTGCAACTGCACGATACAGGTTGCCACTTTCAATAAGTTTTGATTGCGCTCCTCAATACTTCTGATAAACAGGCGCGCATCTATTAAATTATCACGCAAATAAACATTATCGGGACTGTCGTCCCCTCGCTTCACTAGACTGGCATATTGTTTGTTGATTCTAAGCTTAGGCAAGGTTTCTGGATTTAATTCCACTCGCCAGACAGGGTCGACACTGCCCTCTTGGTGTGTCATTTGTACTATCACATCCGGTATGTCATAGATTTCAGGCTTGCTGCCATACTCTGGCTGCGCCGTACTAAATGCCAAACCCGGTGCAGGATTCAGAGTCCTAATAAGCTCTAGGCACTGCCCTATCTCGCTGTTTTCAACACCCGTACGCTGTACCAGCTCTTTAATATTGTTATTGACCAATAGCTCATGCTCATCAAGCAGACGCAGCGCCTGCTCGCGATATGGGGTGTTTTTATCAAGACTACTTAGCTGAATTTGTAAGCTCTCTGCAAGATTACGCGCGCCAACACCAAGTGGCTCACAATTCTGGATAATCTTTAGGATATGCGTAATTTGCTCACGCTCTATTTTTTGCTCCCACTGATAAAAGCTTGCGGTTTCATCAAAGCTGTCCTTTAATTCATCAAGATCAATCTGAATAAACCCTGATTCATCCATCGCATCAATCAGATAATCGGCAATGAGAATATCTGTCTCTGAGAGATGGCTAAAGTTTAACTGCCAACGAATATGGTCTTGCAAGCTTACCGAGGTAGCACCTTGATAATCTGTCATACCTTGGGTATCAGGCGCGGCCAAGCTGGAAGAGGTATGGGTATACACATCCTCCCATTCGGTATCTATACTCAGCTCCCCTAGCATATTATCGGTCATACGCTCGCTACTGTCGGTCAGCTCATTCACAGATTGTTCATTAATGCTAACCGTCGCCTCTGAACTAAATTTTTGTGAAAACGAATCGCTGCTGAACTCGTCATAGGAGCTACTGTCATTAGAGTCATAATGGGTATCATCACTGCTGCCGAATAAATCGGCCGTATCATCGCTATTTTCTGCAAAGCTATCCCCATAACTATCGTTTTCATTATAAGGATCATAAGGATCTTCATCGCTGTCTTGGTCTCGCTCAATCCGTGTCAGCTCTTCAATACTATTAAAATCCTCAGCACTCACCTCATCTTCCTCCTCTACACGCTCAAGCAGAGGATTGCTATCAAGCCTCATCTGAACCTCTTGCTCAAGCTCAAGGCTGGAGAGTTGCAACAGCTTAATGGCTTGCTGCATTTGCGGCGTTAGCTTTTGCGAATTAGAAAGATTGACGCCTAAATTAAATGAAGGACTCATCATAAATATACTTTTGTTCCAGTTAGTTAAGAGCTTGCAAATGCTGAATATAAAGTAACAGTGGCGATTAATAGTTGGGCTGAAAAATGTCAGTCAAACCAATATTCTTAGCGGATATCATGGCACAAAGCCTACAGATAAGTGCTGACAAAGTTTGCCATGACCGCCTATAAAAAATACGCTAACACAGTCATTTAGTAAATATATTTTGATAAACAGACTGTTTAAGCGTATTTTTTAATCGGCCTATTTGGTAACGATGAGTATTAGATACCGCCATAGATAATTGATACACTAGGGCTATCTATAGTCAGCGAACGACTAAACAGTTACGGTGTTAACCTCGCTAAGCCTACATTTGTAGTACTTACGCTCGGTTTCGTTGGAACCCTTCCAGATTTCTCTGACTATAAATAAAATCATAAAAAAGCGTCACTTTGTAAATAACCTACTATCACTGGGTAAAATGATTATGACACAACCTCTTATTGGAAATGTGCAGTTAAACAGTCAGTTTGATATTGATGCGAACTTAGCGGTGATTCAGCAGTCTACTAATGCTGCAAAAGCCGCAGGCGTACATTTGCTTGTATTGCCGGAGAATGCATGCCGTATGGGCGGACAACGTGAGCTCAGTCAGCGGTTTGATGAGATATCAGACTGGTACGCTAATCTTGCCTATAAACATCAGATGTTTATCGTTTCTGGTACCATACCTTGTCCGTATCGTCCTGATGGGACGCCTGTTCCAGCAGGTCGTGTCAGACAAGTGAGTCAATTATTTGCACCTGATGGCAAGCGTGTGGCGCGTTATGACAAGATTCATTTGTTTAGAGCAGATGTCGCTGATGACACTGGCAGCTATGACGAATCACAGACATTTGAGCCCGGTGATACCACAGTTGTCGCTCAGTGTGATATGGGCAACTTGATAGGCGCTAATTCTAACGCTGACACGCCGAATGCAAAACAGGGTCTGCTTAATATTGGCATGATGGTTTGCTTTGACCTGCGCTTCCCGACTCTGGCTCAGCGTCTACGTCAAGCAGGCGCTGATATCTTGACTGCACCTTCTGCATTTACCTATCAGACCGGTAAAGCGCATTGGGAACTACTGCTAAAAGCACGCGGATTAGACTCTCAATGTCTAGTGGTCGGCTCAGCACAGGGCGGCACGCATCAACTGCCAGATGGGCAGCGTGAGACGTGGGGGCATAGCAGCATAAGCAACGCCAATGGCGAGCTTGTGATAGATACCGGTGTAAGCACGCTTGAAGAAGTCAACGGATTTAAACTTATCACCACGCCTTTTGATCAAAAACAACAAAACACATGGCGCAGCGATATGCCAACCAATCATTGCCATAGATTGGCTTAGGGTAGTATTAAATTAAACTAATTTAAAGAGTTTGGTTTATTTTTATACCTACAAAATAAAAAAAGACAGTAAGTTACTCGCTGTCTTTTTTGATTCTTGTGTGTACCGCTCTAGGATGTGCCTTATCATAGACTTGGGTCAGTTTGGCAAAGTCAACATGAGTGTAAATCTGGGTAGTGCTGATATCGCTGTGCCCAAGCATCTCTTGTACTGCACGCAAATCACCACTGCCAGATAGCATGTGAGAAGCAAAACAGTGACGTAATAAATGCGGGTACATATTTTGTGCAATACCGGCACGTTTGGCTGCCACCTTTAAGCGTTGTTGTACCGCTCTTGTGGTCAGCCGTGTGCCTAGCTTCTCGCTAATAAACAACGCCGTATCGCCTTGCTCCTCCCACAAATAGCGATGCGGCATATAAGTGGTAATGGCCTTTAACGCTTCGCGCCCTACAGGCACCAAGCGCGTTTTATTACCCTTACCCGTAACCCGTACTTCACCACGCTCACCGCTGGTATCAATACGCAAATCTGCTACATTTAGCCCAACCAATTCTCCAACCCGTAGTCCACTGCTATAAAGCAGCTCAAACATAGCTTTGTCACGTATCCAAAGCCGTGCCTGTTCTGCTCCCTCTGGCATCGGCTGCTCAAGAAGCTGAGCAATCAAATCGCCATCGGCAATACTGGGCAGCGGTCTGGGTGCACGCTTTAATTGATAGCCAGTAGTAGGGTTAATGCGCGCATGGCCTTGTTCAATCATCCAGCCATAAAAGTGACGAATAGCAGACAGCTCCTGCTGTACACTCGATATCGCAAGCGCATCAACGTCAAGGCGTTTACCAATATATTTAGATAACTGGCGTTTGTCACAGCGGGTCCATGTCAGCTTCGATTTTTCCAAAAAACAGGCAAGCTGATATAGCCCTGCATAATAGGCATCAATCGTATGCTCAGATAACTGACGAACCGTAAGCTCACCAAGCCACTGCTCAACAGGCGCAAGCAGTGCTTCTAACTCAGACGAGATGGCCTGTTGCTCGTCAACGTCATTGACCTCTTCATTGACCACTACTTTGGCTGTAGACATGGCTATGAACAGTTATTGAGATTGAGCGTCATGCTTAAAACCGGCTTGCGCCATGATACCATCTGGACTAAAGACGCCTTCATAAACAAAGGCTGTTGGGCCAGTCATCATCACAGAATAACCTGGCGACCAACGAATTAATAAGCTACCGCCATAAAGCTGTGCTCTAATTTCTTCACCTTCATCAAGCCAGCCTTCACGAATACCAGTGGCCACAGCGGCACACGCACCGGTACCACATGCTTGCGTTTCACCAACGCCGCGCTCATAAACACGCAAGCGGATATGACGCTGATTCATCACCTGCATAAAGCCAACATTGACACGCTCTGGAAAAGCCGGATGTGATTCAATGGCTTTACCCAGTTTCTCAACATCAGCGGTCAAGATATCATCGACCTTAATCACTGCATGCGGGTTACCCATATTGGCCACATACAACTGAACCGGTGTACCTTCTACGTCTAGATGATAGGCATTTTGAATTTTAGTAATCGCTTTTGGCGTAAATGGAATCTCGGTAGGCTCGAAACGTGGCTTACCCATGTCTACTTCTACCCAGCCATAATTATCAGTAGATAAAGTCAGAATTCCTGACTTGGTCTCTACGCGAATACGCTGTTTAAATGACAGCTTGCGGGCTTGCACAAAGCGCGCAAAGCAGCGAGCACCATTACCGCACTGTTCAACTTCACTACCATCAGAGTTAAAAATACGATACCTAAAGTCCACATCAGGGCGCATCGGTGGTTCGACCACTAATAATTGGTCAAAGCCGACGCCTAAGTTGCGGTCAGCCAGTAGTGATATCAGCTCTGGGGTTAATTCCAAACGCTGCGTGACCAAGTCAATAACCATAAAGTCATTGCCTAGACCATGCATTTTTGTAAATTCTATAAGCATCGTGCTCTTCCTTAAATTTTATTTGTGTCCTATCTTACCACGCACATTATGACAATGATAATGCCTAATCACTGCAAAAGAACAAGTTAGGTTTGGTAGCGTTTAGGATACGCGACTAACCGCATCACTGTTGTGAACATCCCTTAAAATCACAAACAGCGCAGCGTGCTTGACAGTAATTTAGACAATAAAAAAACCTGCACTATAACTGCAGGTTCTTTATTCATTAATCAATACAGCTTTGACTGATAATTGGCTTTAAATTTTTTAATAGACATTAGGGTCTAATCAGTAATACTTATTCAAAGATTTAATCGTTAAAATCTGAATCATTTAAAGCCAAATCATTTGAAATTCAGTCACTTATCAAAGCCACCTTTCTAATTACCTTGCCAAAGCGATTCTGTTTCAAATAACTGCTCAATAGTTTCGCGTTGACGGACGAGTTGATGTATCTCACCGGATACCATGACTTCTGCAGGACGCGGGCGCGAGTTATAGTTGCTCGCCATCACAAAACCATACGCACCGGCACCGGTTATCGCTAACACATCGCCGACCGCTAATGATAGCAGACGTTTTTTGGCTAAGAAGTCACCGGTTTCACAAATCGCACCCACAATATCCCAGCTCGCTTCATTATCACTATCTGCTGCACACTGTGCTGGAATAACTGCCATTTCTGCTTGATATAATGCCGGACGAATTAAGTCATTCATCGCCGCATCAACAATGGCAAAGTTTTTGTGCTCGGTAGGTTTTAATACCTCAACTGAGGTCAATAATACACCGGCATTAGCAACAATACTACGGCCTGGCTCAAAGAATACCTTTAAGCCCAATTGCTGTAATTTTGGCAATAACGCAGCAGCAAACTCACTAACCTTCGCTACTTCCTCATCGATATATAATACACCTAGACCACCGCCTAAATCGACGTGTTCTAGCTCAATAGCGACTGATTTTAATGACTCAATCAGTTCAACCACTTTGTCTAAAGCGTCAACAAAAGGATCAATCTCGGTTAATTGTGAGCCAATATGACAATCAATACCGACAATGTTCAATCCCTCTAAACTATTAGCGTATTGATACGCTTCGATGGCGATGTCATGGCTAATACCAAACTTATTGTCTTTAAGACCCGTTGAGATATAAGGATGGGTTTTTGCATCAACATCTGGATTTACACGGATAGAGATTGGCGCTTTAACATTCATATCCAAAGCAATGCGGTTAATTGTATCAAGCTCGCTCATCGACTCAACATTAAAGCAGCCAATACCCGCCTCTAGGCCGGCTTTGATATCGGAGACGCTTTTACCCACACCAGAGAACACAACCTTTTTAGGGTCTGCGCCCACCGCCATCACGCGAGCCAGCTCCCCTGCTGATACCAAATCAAAGCCTGCACCCGCTTTCGCTAATACGTCTAATACAGCTAGGTTTGAATTGGCTTTAACCGCAAAACACACTTGATGCTCAATATCGGCAAAGCTGTCACTATAGGCATTATAAGCATCTAAGATCGCCTTTTTTGAGTACACATATAAAGGCGTGCCATAGTGCTCAACCAACGTAGCTACTGGAGTCGATTCAATAGCCAGTGTGCCTTGCTGATAATTTAAAGACGGCAGCTTTTGTACAAAAGCTTCTGGCTCAATGCGCAGGCCGGTATCAGTGTGTTGTATGTCAGAAGAGGGGGTTTGTGTGTTGCTCATCATTTGGGGGTATCCAAGTAGAGTAATAAATATGAATAAAGAAGATAGGGATTAATAGTCTTGTGGGTCTTCAGAGATGTCAGGACCTTTGATGGGTTCTTTTGACGACTGTGAATCAGCTTTGTTGGCTTTATGTAGAATAAAATCTGTATTGCTCGGCGCCTCATCTGGCATATACAAGGCACCTTTTTGTCCGCAGCCTGTCAGCATCACGCCTGCGAAAATGACGCTTAATACGGTGATTAATGGACGATTTCTGTGTTTAGCTGTCAAAAGAGTGCCGCCCTGAGGCTTTGATAAATAACGATAGAGAAGGTTTGGCATGCAAGGCTTCCTGTGTGTTGAAAAATAGCGACCATCTATCTACAGATATAAGTGTCAGTTATGTTAACAAACTTCTTAAAGTTTGCCTAAAGGCATTTATGGTTTGGTGCGTATTTTTGATGAATAATTTGAATAATTTAGAGAAATAAGCAGTTAATTTTCAAGTGTATTTTTGAGTCTAACCCCTGTTTTTCAAATTAATCTGGGCTATACTAAATAAGCACAACCCATAATAAAATAATCTTATTAAACATCCGCTGAGATGTCTTGTGCAACATTATGATTAATATTTTATATGTTGTTTCTATTTATCACTTTTCTTTGTAAGGATACATAATGAGCAATTCGATTATCACAAAACCCACTTTAGTCGTTAATTGTGGTTCTTCTTCTATCAAATACGCCCTAATCAGTGAAGACAATCAGCAACGTATCACAGGGCTTGCAGAAAATTTAGGGTTAGATAACGCACGCATTGTTCACAAAAACCTAGCCGGTGAAAAAAACGAAGTCAGTATCCCAGGCGCCAACCATAAAGCCGCTTTGGTCAAAATCATGGACCTATTGGGCGACCAATCACCTATCGCAGTAGGCCACCGCGTGGTACATGGCGGCCGTGAATTTAGTTCTGCAGAAAAAGTAACTCCGCATGTTATCGCCGAAGTTAGACGTCTAAAAGCCTTAGCACCTCTGCACAACCCTGCTAACGCCACCGGTATTGAAGCGGTTCAAGCGATTCATCCAGAGCTACCACAAGTCGTGGTCTTTGATACCGCATTTCACCAAACTATGCCACCAAAAGCATTCCGTTATGCCATTCCAAAAGAGATGTATGAAAAAGACTTCATCCGCCGCTATGGCTTCCACGGTACCTCGCATGCTTATTTATCAAACCGCGCCAGCTCATTAACCAAAGCCAAAGGCCCACACGGCTGGCTGATTGCTCATTTGGGTAACGGCAGCTCAGCAACGGCTGTTTATGATGGCAAAAGCCTAGACACCAGCATGGGGCTTACTCCCCTTGAAGGTCTGATGATGGGCACCCGCTCTGGCGATGTTGACCCAAGCTTACATATTCATTTAAAACGCACATTGGGCTTAAGCCTAGAGCAAATCGATACAATTTTAAACAAAGAAAGTGGTTTACTCGGTGTTTCTGGTGTCTCTAATGACATGCGCACTGTTGAATCTATTGCCAATGATGACAAGCATCCACATCAAGCTGATGCCAAACTGGCGGTTGAGATGTTCTGCTACCGCGCCGGCAAATACCTAGCGTCCTTATCATGTGCGCTACCTGAGCTTACCGGTATCATCTTCTCAGGCGGTATTGGTGAAAACTCAGCCACGATTCGTTCGCGTATTCTTGAGGTCATGCGCCACTTTGATTTGGGCGTGGATCAAGAAAAGAATACCAATTTATATGGCGGTGCTGAAGACAGCTTCCATAACGAATCAAGCAAATATGAGCTATGGGTTATCCCAACTGATGAAGAATTCCAGATTGCTGAAGAAACTAGGGAAGTACTAGGTCTGTAAAAATAACCCTCTATAATAGTTAGCGTCTTTTACAAGTAAACATCTATAACATGCGCTTGTATAGCAGGCGCTTCTATAACATGAGTCTCCCTAACAATGGGCTTCTATAAAAACTACTGCAAAAACTTAAAATAATATAATGAACTAATAAGGATTCGTTTATGCAAACTATTTTGCTAGTTCCTACTGGCCGGGGTATTGGTTTAACTTCTGCAGGTCTGGGTCTAATCAAAGCCTTGGACTATTTGGGCATGAAGGCAGGATTCATTAAACCTTTTTTGCAAGATGATTCGCATGATTCACAGCACACTTTAGACAGTTCGAGCGATCTAGTGCGTTTAGCATTTGATCTCGATCCTCCAAAGTCTATCCCACGCGAGCGTGTAGAGCGCATGATGAACGCGGGTAATGTCGATGACTTGATGGAAGAAGTGGTCAAAAAATACGATAAATTAAATGGCGATTATGACGTCGTCATCTGCGAAGGGTTGGTCCCTACTGAAGAAGTCAGCTATGCTTCTCAAGTTAACTTTGCATTGGCGACCGCCTTAGATGCCAAGGTTATTTTTGTCAGTATGGCGGATCTGGATAACCCCAAACAGTTGGCTGATAAATTAGATGTCCATGCCCGTATCTTCGGTGGGTTAACTGGTGAGCGTACTCTAGGCAGTATCTTAATGCGTGCTAAGAACGTGCCAAATACCTTTGAAACCCAACCTGTTGCACCGGGTGAAGCTACTCTTGAGTTGGATGAAAATTTCATTAAGGCCATGCAATCGCACTCACCTAGTTTTGCTACTGAAAACTATCACCTAATTGGGGTGGTGCCTTTTAGTAACAGCTTGTCCGTTCCTCGTACATGGGATATTGCACAAGAATTAAATGCCACTTGGCTAAATGAAGGAGAAGCTAAACAGCGCCGAATACTAAAAACCAGCTTAACTGCTCGTACCATCTCAAGGGTAGGCGAAATCTTCACTCGTGGCACTTTGGTGGTTACGCCAGGCGATCGGGATGATTTATTATTAGCCACAGCGCTGGCGAGTATCAATGGCATCCCAATGGCCGGTATCATATTAACCGGAGGCATTGTGCCTAATGACACTGTAATTGAACTGTGTAAACCTGCTTTAAAGACAGGCTTGCCGGTTATGAGTGTGGATACCAACAGTCTGGAAACGGTTACAAACTTATCCACCATCAGCAATGAGATACCCAAAGACGATTTGGAACGTGCAGAAACAGTCACTCGTTTTGTAGCGGCTCATCTTGATTTAGATTGGTTGAAATCCTATTTTGAACGTGATTACACTCCGCGTCTATCGCCATCCGCTTTCCGCCATCAAGTGGTCAAAAAAGCTCAACAAGATAAAAGACGTGTGGTATTACCAGAAGGTGAAGAGCCACGGACAATTGAAGCTGCTGCGATTTGTCAGAGCCGCGGCATCGCCCAATGTGTGCTGCTTGGTAACGCGGAAGAGATAGCACTGGTAGCTAAGAACCGTGGGGTTGAGCTGCCAGAGGATATCGAGATCATAGATCCTGCCAAAATCAAACTTGATAAATATATCGAAGCTTTTGTCGAAAGACGTAAAGGGAAAGCCACTACAGACCAAGCGGCCGCTCAGCTACAAGATAACGTGGTTCTTGGTACCACCATGCTACACTTAAATGAAGTAGATGGTCTGGTATCAGGTGCGATTCATACCACAGCAAACACAGTTCGCCCAGCCTTCCAGTTGATTAAAACTGCACCGCAATATTCGTTAGTCTCGTCTATCTTCTTTATGCTATTGCCTGAACAAGTGGTGGTCTACGGTGACTGTGCGATTAATCCGGACCCAGACGCGCAGCAGCTTGCAGAGATTGCGATTCAATCAGCCGCCTCGGCCAAAGCGTTCGGTATTGAGCCAAAAGTGGCCATGATTAGTTACTCAACAGGCGCATCAGGTACAGGTGCCGATGTTGAAAAAGTGAAAGAAGCGACACGTATTGTGCGTGAACGTGCGCCTAATTTAATGGTTGATGGTCCATTACAATATGACGCAGCATCTGTGTTAAGTGTGGGTAAGCAAAAAGCACCAGACTCACCTGTCGCGGGTCAAGCAAACGTCTTTATCTTCCCTGATCTAAATACGGGTAACACTACCTATAAAGCCGTACAGCGTAGCGCAAATGTAGTGAGTGTTGGCCCAATGCTACAAGGCTTGAACAAACCTGTGAACGATTTATCACGCGGTGCATTGGTTGACGATATCGTATACACCATTGCTCTGACTGCTATTCAAGCAAGCAGCCCTGATGTCTAACGGGTTTATTAATAGCAGTATTTAAAGCTGGTATATCCTGCTTGAATCAATAAAAGATAAAATGGCCAGCAGTTACTGTTGGCCATTTTATTTGAAGTTTAAAGCTCTAAAAGCGGTTATCAATCAATTATTCTTGGAAATTGTATTAATGAGCGTCAATAATTCAAATCTGTCACCGCCTGTGCAATCAAATGCACTAGATGAAAAACTTGTGAAAACGGATACCACAGTTAATAACATTGATATCATTTCGTCCATACAGGTGTATCTGGGCGGCTCATTCGACCCCATTCATAACAGCCATATTGCTATGCTTACCCACGTTTATTATCAACTAGCAACGGAGACATCTGTTACTAATGTGCAGGCGTATTTTATGCCCACGCCGCGCTCCCCTCTAAAGACAAAAAGTACAGAACCGCAGCACCGATTAAACATGCTAAAGCTTGCCATTAGTCAACTGATAAAAAATCTTGAGCCACAACACCGCTCAGCATTTAAGGTATCTGAGTATGAGATTTGGCAAACACCGCCTACCTATACCATTGATACGCTGCAATATTTACGTCAAATTACTCCCACAGATAGTCTGATCTTTATCGTTGGTGCAGATAATATTGCCAGCCTATCAAAATGGCGTGATGCGGATAAATTAATAGATTATGCTCACCTATGGGTGATACCTCGTGACCAATTACAATCAAAACAAGCGATTGCTGACTTATTACCTGAAAAATTAAAATCGGCTGTGGTGTCTTCAAGTACAGACTTGAAATATGCCACCCACGGCTGCATCTATATAGATGCGCACAGTGTCAAACCCATATCTAGTAGCGGTATTCGTGATGCATTGATGCAGGCTCAGACAGATATCGTAAAATCTACTTTGCCACACCCTGTTTATTCGTATATCATGAAAAATAATTTATACGACGCCAATTGAGTTAATGACTGTCAGAGACTCGCAACTTCATTGCTACAAACCTCTATATTGCCCCTAAATCACTAACCAATAAGTCGTATGCCAAATTTATGACGGCGCTGATTATCCAAATCGGCACGCACCCAAATACTTGAACACCCTTTTTGATGAACGGGCTTAGCCCACATCAAAAAGACAACTTCCTATAGGAAAATTATGACGATAGAAATGACACAAAAAGCACCAATGAGCGACGAGCGACTACAGTTTTGTCTTGATATGGTTCAAAAAGCACTAACTGAAGTAAAAGCCAAAAACATTACCGTAATGGATGTTTCTGAATTGACAGACGTTATGGAATATATGGTTATCGCAGAAGGTACCTCAAAGCGTCATGTTAATGCGCTTGCTGATCAATTAGGCGCGACGGCTAAAAAAGAAGGCTTTATGCCACTTGGCCGTGAAGGCGAAAAAGACAGCGATTGGACTTTGGTTGACTTAGGCGGCGTGATTGTTCATATCATGACCCGTCAGGCCCGTGAGTTCTATGACCTAGAAGGCCTATGGTCATCACCTGAAGAGCTTAAAAAGTTGGTTGCTCGTGATTTAAGCGAACGCTAAGATGGATTAGCTTCTGTTAAATACGCTCCAAAAAAGAAGACGCCAGATAGGCGTCTTCTTTTTTATGTCATATGAAAGACTACTTCATTTTACAGTTCAGCAACTTTAAAATGTTGTGGGAGAATTTAAAATCGCTACTACATAATTTTGGGTACAGTAGCAGTATGCCTATTTATTTAACTTATCAATTGGGAGCGGATACATGGCAAAGCTATGGCTCGATTTAGGCAACACCCGCCTTAAATACTGGCTGACCGATGACATAGGTCAAATCATTACCTGTGATGCCAAACAGCATTTACAGGCCCCTGCCGAGCTACTCATTGGCTTGACCGATCGCTTTGCCAACCTTGCGCCTGAGTTTATCGGCGTCTCCTCAGTACTTGGGCAGCAGGTCAATGCTCAAGTGGCAGAGTCATTAGCAACTTTATGCGTGCCTTTTGAGTTTGTACATGTTGATGCTCAGCACCCCCTACTCACCAGTGACTATGATGCCAATCAATTAGGCGTTGACCGCTGGCTACAAATATTAGGCGCAGTCGACAGCAAAAAGCATCAATGTATCGTCGGCTGCGGTACTGCATTGACCATCGACTTAACCGATCATGCGCATCATATTGGTGGCTATATTTTCCCCAGTATTTATTTGCAGCGTGAGGCGTTATTCTCTGGTACTAAGCAAATTAGCATCGTTGCAGGTACTTTTGATAGCATTACTCAAGGTACCACCACCGCAGATGCAGTACACCGTGGTATTTTATTATCCATTGTGGGCGCTATTAATGAAATCGCTCGCTGCAATCCCAACTACGAGTTTATCTTAACTGGTGGCGATGCCTCTATCCTAGCGCAGCATATCGTTCAGCCAATTCATATTAGCGAGAACTTATTATTAAATGGCTTGATGCGCTATTTCGAGCAGCACCCTTCTAGCTAACCATTAATGTCGTCTATTTAATAAATACTGTTTGAACTAAAAACGCCATGCTAATTAGCATGGCGTTTTTTTGACTTAATAAATGAGAATAATTCGACAGTCATTATTTTTACTAGCGACTGAGCCTTATTCACTCATAAAAGGATAATCGGTATATCCCTCTGCACCGCCGCCATAGAAGCTTTCAGGGCGTTGCTCGTTAAACTTAACGCCTTTTTGAATACGCTCAGCCAAATCTGGGTTGGCAATATAGTCACGACCAAAGGCCACGGCATCGATATAACCTTCGCTGATGTTTCGCTCTGCTTTATCTGCAGTATAACCACCAGCAGCGATGATCGTATTGGTAAAGGCTTGACGCAATTTGGCTCTAAAGTCATCTGAGTAAGGAGTGCCACCTGCCCAATCTGGCTCAGATAAGTGTAAGTACATCAGGCCATGCTTGTTGATTTGCTCAACCAACCAAACGGCTTCGTCTTCATTGTAGCCGGCTTCGACATTATTGAACGTACCAAGTGGCGAAATACGGATACCGACGTGATCCTTGTCCCATGCTGAAACACAAGCATCAATCACCTCTAGCATCAAACGCGCACGGTTTTCACGGCTGCCACCATAGTTATCGGTACGCTTGTTGGTGTGTTCTGCCCAGAATTGGTGTAATAAATAACCATGTGCGCCATGGATTTCTACACCATCAAAGCCTGCTTCTTTGGCATTTTTTGTGGCCTGAGCGAAGTCAGCAATGACTTGCTTGATTTCTTCTTCAGTAGCTGGACGCGGCTTGGTCGCCTCAACACGAATCGGATTGTGATGGTTATCACGTAACGTGGTGCGGACACCCACCTCAACATCAGACGCTGAAATAGGTGCTTTGCCCTCTGGCTGAACACTGTCATGCGAGACCAGACCAGTATGCCACAGCTGCAGCACAATTTTACCACCTTTGGCATGTACCGCATCAGTGACTACTTTCCACGCTATTATTTGGTCTTGTGTGTGCACGCCAGGTGCGCCAGCATAGCCTTTTGCTTGAAACGATACCTGAGTCGCTTCAGCAATAATTAGACCAGCACCAGTACGCTGTGAGTAGTATTCAGCAGCTAAAGCAGTTGGTACATCGCCAGGCTCTACAGCACGTAGACGGGTTAACGGTGCCATAAAGATTCTATTTTTCAAGGTATTTGCACCAACAGTAATCGATTCGAATAATTTTTCGTGTGCCATGATTGATTCCTCTGTATTTGCGGGAACTATAAAAAGCTATAAATCCAAAATTTAGAATTTAGATAGGCCCTATTATGAAGAAGTTTTCTAAAAATCAAAGTGCAATTAGACCGGTCGTTACAATTTATTATAAACAGACAATAAAAAACCCACAGCAGTGGGTTTTTTATTGATAGCTAATCATAAAAAAAAATAGCGAGCTAAATTCACATGAGATTTAAATCGCTATTTTATACTTTACTGTATTTTCTATTGCCTAACTTATTAGGCTTCATGGTTCTTAAGAAACTCATCATGCTCTACTTGATACAAGGCACCCAATCGCTGCTGCAAATCATCATCTAAAATACGGCGTGCTTCTTTAAAGAACTTATTTTCTTCTTCTTGTAAGTGATGACGCACCTTTTCAATTAAATCTTCACAAGTCGTATCCCACGTCTCTTCACTGATTCGGCCATCATCCATAGTGCCCATTAACTCATCCATTTCGTGATGCTCAGTAATCGCATGACGCGACAAATCAAGGCCGTCGTCATGCTGCATCACTGGGATGTACAAATGACGTTCTTCCGCAGCAGCATGTGCTTGTAGCTCAAGCTTTAATTCTTCATAGATAGATTGGCATTTTTTATGATCTTTTTCGCTCTCAAGCTTATCACATAGGTCACGCTGCTTATCGTGTTGGGTGATTAATGCGGTGAAAATATCTGCATCTAGATTCACATTATCTTGTTTATTTTCGTTTTGTTTACTCATGACTCTCTCCTCTAATAACTCTCAAATTAACTCTCAATTAAATCAATACGGTGTTATTAGATTATTATAAGGCTACAGCAGGTCCAATACTGTCATGCTTCCCATATATTTTGTGTGGGCATGTGAATAACGCAAGCCATTCTTATTTGGGAATGGCTTGCGTTGGCGACTTTCTATACCGATAGATTAGAGAAGCATGTTAAGTGATTGAGATTTAAGCTATAGATTTAGCTCAATCTACTTTTTCTTGCGAAGCGATTTAAGTAGGCTTTGATGATGAATCTTCGGCATTTTTAAAGTCACCGTATTTGATAGCATGTCATGTACTGCAAGGCCACGGCTATTAAATAGGCAAAATACGTAATTAAAAATCAAACCAAAAAAGGCACTGGCCAACATCGCGCTACGTGAGCCATGAAATAAGTAGCCAATTAGACCACAGAGCAGCGGCACTACACAGGCGGCCAAAATACGCTGCATCGTCTTTGACCAGGTTAATAACTGGCCATTGCTATCAACTGTTTTTAAGCGCCATGTCTGCATGCCTAGCGTCTGTCCAGCCCGGCGCCAAAACAAACCATAAAAGCCAATCAAAGTTAAAATAAAGGCCGGCGTTAATACTAAGTTTTGATACCACTGAGGCAGAGTTTGTGCCTCATCTGAGGTCACGCCCGTCTCCATCGTCATCATAGTACCGAGTACGGTCAATACCGTACCCACCAAAAACAGCAACGCTAAAATCAGCATACCGTCATAGACAATCGCGATAACACGAGTACTGGCTCTAGCAATTTCCGGCTCACCAGAGATACTAACCCCTTCGATACCAGTCGGGCGCAGTGATGATTGATTGGTATTATTGGCAGTGGCTTTGGGACGACGCGATAGCTTGTTTTTAGACATGACGATACAGACAACCTGATATTGGCAAACACATGATAAAGATGATGTATTGTAGCGTATTTTAGCCGAACTGACAGACAATACCCGTTATAAGCTTGTCTATCATTGAAGAAGCAAAATAGACAGATAATAAAAACAATATTTGAATAGCGAACTACGAGAGAAGATAAACTAAATATAGAGTAGATTGCGAGCAGGAGGGTAAGGAGAGTATAAGAGGTGCCGCACGTATTTACAAAACACACAGGCATAAAAAAAACCGCCATTCATGGGCGATTAATTTGATATAGGTTAGATGGTGCGCCTTGAGAGATTCGAACTCCCGACCCCTTAGTTCGTAGCCAAGTGCTCTATCCAGCTGAGCTAAAGGCGCATATTATCTGATGATAATGTCTAACTTATTCTGTTAAGAAGCAATGTTGGTTGCCGTTAACAGGATGACTATTATAGTCATATAATTTTAGTAGTCAATATTTTTTTTAATTATTTTCGAAGTTATCTGATTGAAAATCACTTCGAGATTAATCAATAAAAATGGCGGTGAAGGAGGGATTCGAACCCTCGATACGCGTTAACGTATACACCCTTAGCAGGGGTGCGGTTTCAGCCACTCACCCACTTCACCGTAACTGCTAAAATCACAACTTTTGGTAGTTATCTCTAGGAGCTAGTTACCTCATGTTGTGGGCGAGTATTATATCAAACTAAAATGAGTTTGCAAGCCGGATTTCGTAGTTTATTGAAATTAGTACAAATCACTGCTTATTTAGGCTCTATTCTTCAACTTTAGCAATACTCGTTTTCTACAAAAACCTGCTATTCAATAGCCTAGTGCAAATTATTATAAATAATTGACTAATAAATCGATTAACCCAGCATCGGCAATAAGTTACGCGCGATAATATTCACAAAGATCTCAATCAATAATAGACCAAAGATAGCAATCATCGGTGACAAATCAAGCATACCTAGATTTGGGGTAATACGGCGAAATGGCGCTAAGATTGGTTCGGCCATTTGGACAATAATCGCCATCATTGGATGCATCTTTTGGGTAAACATCACAATCCAGCTAATAATAATAGAGCCGATAATTAAATAACGCGCCACCCTCAAGAAGCTTAAAATCAAATCTAAGGTTCCAGTAAAAAACAGTTTAATAGGCGAATAGCCATAGCCTAATAATGCCGCATTTCCTGAAATATCAATCAGCTTTAACAAAAATAAAAGTACGATTGCCGCTAAGCTTACTCGTCCATCCCCTACAGTAGGGAATATACGCCCAAACACATCAACAATGCTGGTAACTCTATAGGCAGGCTCAACTAATGGGTTGTTGCGCTCAAAGCCTGCGAACTGCAACATAAAACGAATGAAAATAAGCAACATAGCAAAGCTTATTATCATGTTAAATAAGGGGATTAAAGAACTAGTCATTCAACATACTCTTACTCATGTGACTTTTAGGGGCGATTTATCAACAAATATCTCATCGACTGATAAACATACAAGCGTATTGTACACTAAGCAGACAACGGGCGTTATCTGCTTAGCTGATGTCAAAAGGTTATTGTTAAAATAAACAGTTTGATGTGGGGTGTTACTGACCGAGCTCTTTGCTAATCTCTTCACTGCGGTCGTAGCATGCTTGCATCGCTTTTTTCATAATTTGACCCAAGTCATCTTTTTGTAGTGATTCTACAGCCGCTTGAGTCGTACCATTTGGTGAGGTCACTTTACGGCGAAGCTCAGCTGGTGTTTCATCACTGGCAATGGCCATTTGTGCCGCGCCCAGTGCGGTTTGCATCGCTAATGCAGCGGCTTGCTTTTCATCCAAACCAAGCTCAACACCAGCACTAATCATTGACTCAATCATATAGAAGAAGTACGCAGGCGCTGACCCTGAAACGGCGGTCACTGCGTGTAACTGCTCCTCACTATCTACCCAACTAATAAGACCAGACGCTGCCATCACAGCACCGGCAAGCTGTTTGTCAGTCTCGTTAATGGCGTCAGTGGCATAAAGACCAGTTGCGCCTTTTTGAATCATCGCTGGGGTGTTTGGCATAGCACGGACGATGTTTTGATAACCGCCTAACATTTTGCTTAAGCTATCGGTTGATAAACCGGCAGCAACAGAGATAACCAACTGGTTATCAAGCACATCAGCAAAATCTGCCACAACTTTACTCATTACTTGTGGTTTCACTGCCAATACCACCACATCAGCGGTCTGAACCGCTATCTGTGAATTGTCCGTTTCTGTATTGCCAGTCGGGTCTACGGTGTTAATACTCTGGCTTTTTAAGTTATCGCGAATATCTGCTGATGGATCAGCAACCGTAATATCATTTGGCTTAATACCACGGCCGATTAGACCACTAATCAGTGCCTGAGCCATGTTGCCGCCGCCAATAAAGCTAATTTTTTTACCTTTAAGTTGTGACATCTTCCACTCCTTTTAATGAATACGAATACAGTCGTTTATTATTTTAAGTGAGACTAGGCTGCTGAATAGTCAGCCTTTTGTGGTCATGAGGGTTAGTGTATCACAACACTTTGCCGGTTATGTTGCTGCAATCAGCGCATTTATCGAGTGACGCTCAGTAGATGATTGGTAGTTATATCCTTTAATGGATTTACCAAAGGACTCTCTAAAAGGGTAATCGCATCAGCAGTAACAATAAATAAAGGCATGTCTACTATAGAAGTAGTGCCATCATCTGCAACTAAATTAAGCGAGCATAATGCGACGGATTGACGCATAAAGCTAGGCTGATTTAAAGCCTGAAGTAGCTTCTTACCTGATTTACGCCCTGACCGTCCTGCCAGCGATACCTTTAAATTGCGGGGCAATGGCTCAAACTTTAGTGTCACTTTTTGAATAGTTGATGGTGACAGCTGATTTATAGGGCTTACTGTATTAAAAGCCTCAAATACAGCAGCTGCTAATGGCTGAATACCCTGCAGCCTCCAATGAATATCTAAGTGCCTATTAGCTGACTTTAAACCAATATCGTTGGGGGTATTTTCAATATTATTTTTATTAAGGTCGATATGTTGGGTATCAGGTGGGACTTGCAGCCAATCAATATACGGGCTACGTAGGCGATATAGCTTATGTTGGTAACGACGAATTTCATATTGAAATGCGCCACTGTCCCAATACAAACTGGTTTGATGATCTGTATTATTACGCGCACTCAACACTAACACGTCATCAACCAGACGCTTCGATGGTGGCAGCTCTGTCTGGGTTGGCGACAGCCAAGCATGCATTAATGCCGACTGCTGAGCACTAGATAAATAGTGTAATCGCTCAATGTCTAGCACTCCCTGACAATCATCTTCAGTAAGACAAACCGCTTGTAAATCTGTCTGTACCTGCTTACTAACAATGCCGCTGGCATCTTGAAGCAATTGACTACTACGAGAGATTGACGCATTCGCCTGAGGATAACGCTGCAAAATCCGTGGCATTAACACGCTACGCAGCCATGCTCTGTCATTGAGTGCCTCATCATTTATATCATCTATGCTACTAGCTTGCTCTAAATCATGACCCACATTGGTCGGGTCATCGATATAGTCTAACTGCTGCAAATGAGCATAATCTGTAATCTGTGTGCGGCTGACGGTTAACCAAGGTCGCCACAAATAAACGCCTTTGGTAGTGCAAGACCGATGACCTATATTATTATTGGCCATACTCGTTGTCGCAGATTTATAACGCCATGCCTGCATACCGCTAAGCCCTGTCACCCCTGCCCCGTTAAATAAGCGCATCAGCACGGTCTCTACCTGATCATCTTGATGATGACCTAATAGCAATACGTCATCGTTATTCATAACATCCATCATAGCTGCATAACGTGCTTGCCGTGCTGCCTGCTCTGTTTTTTCAGTCAACTGCAGGGACAAAACTGTATATGGCATCTTTGCTTGTCGCGACCAATGCTCAACTTGCTGCGCCCAAGCACTATTAGCCTCCTGCATGCCATGATTTACATGAAGCAGCTGCGGCAAAAAAGGCAGTTGACCAGTATCGAACAACTGACGGCAAACCAATGCTAAGCTGAGCGAATCACGTCCACCACTACATGCTAGCCATATCCGCTTACCGTTTAAATGATCGGCATACTGTTGAAAACTGTTAAGCAAAGCTTGGAATAAAGCATCTGTAGCGGTCATATAAAGAGTATCGTTAACAAATAAGAGACTAAAATAAAGAGGGAAAAAGGAGTGCGCTTATAGATTATCGTGTGATAAATAAGAGAAAAGCACAAGCAGCATTGGATAAGGATAAATGTTAGCCATGACCAACAAAATTATTCTAGAAAAACGGTGTTTCTAACAGACAGCTAATTAGAATAATAAGTCACTCTATTGTCTCTTAAGAATCCTGCGAGTCCCAACCCATAACGCTGTGCCACACGTACCGCAGTACTGGTCGGAGCCGACATCCCCACCAGCCAAGGCAGCTTGCAGCGTACTGCCTTTTGTACCAGCTCAATAGACAGCCTTGAGGTCATAACCACACAATCAACATCAGCCTGATGGCGTAATTGCCAGCCGATTAGTTTATCTAACGCATTGTGGCGACCAACATCCTCGAACAGATACAGTTGACCTTGATACGACGTAGCCGCCGCATGCACTGCACCGGTCAATTGATGAGTAACTTGAGCCGCATCTATTTGATGACGTATGCTCAATAGCTGCCCAAGAGACGGCCTGTTAGTTATCGGATTTTTATAGTCGCTTAAATCGGGCAATGCTTGACTCAGCCCTGTCATACCACACATACCGCAGCCAGTACGGCCGGCTAACTGTCGACGCTGTGCCTGAATCCGTTGATGGCTGCGCTGATTTAAAGTCAGCTCTACCACATAGGCATCATAATCCTGCAATTGCTGTTGCAGCCTCTCAAGCGTTTCAAGCGTCGATGACTCTTCCACGCTGCCACCACTAAATTTCTGCAAATCCAAAGCACTCGTTATGTGAGTAATCTCCCAATCAAGCAAGTCTCGGCTGTGTTGAATCAACCCTTCACTAAACAAGAACCCTAATGCAAGGTACTCAAGCTCACTGGGGCTAGCCATTAATACCGCATAATGAATGCCATTAATCACAATAGCAACGGCCGCTTCTACCGCCAATGTTTCTGACAAACAAGCCGCATCAAATGGACTTTGATTGTGATTAATATCATTTAAAGCCAAGCCATCTTGCCGATAATAGTCACGCTGAGTCACATGCGTGCGTGCCAACGGTGTCTGCTGCTGATTTAAAGCATCAACACTCATCGGCTCATCACAAACAGGCTCTTCTTTAATAGCAGCTATCATTAAGTTAACACCGCTCTAGCATCACAGTGACGGACTTGTAAGAAGGAATATGGGAGTCAGGCGCGTGGCTGTCTAAGTCCATTAAGTCATTACACTCAGGATAATACGCAGCGACTGCATTAGCAGCAATGTCCATTTGAGCTAATACCAACGGCCCTAGACGGCGCGGTTTGCCGTGACTGTCATTGCGCGTCACAGTAATTTTATCGCCTTCCTTCCAGCCCATACGGCTCATCTCATCTGGGTGCATAAACAACACATCACGGCGCTTAGTCTGACGGTAGCGGTCTTCATGACCAAAGATAGTGGTATTAAACTGATCATGACTACGCACTGAGGTAAATTGCCAAATCGCCTGCTGTTTACCACCTTGCCGTTTACTGCTGGTGTCTTTTTTATCTGCCCCATCATTATGATGCGCTGCTGTGGTTTGCTGCATCTCTTTAGCCACATAAGTAATCGGATAATGAGGGACCTCAAACTGTGCTTTACCCGTTTGCGTATTCCATTCACGATGACGCGCCGGATGATATAAATGGAAACCACGCTCATGTTCACGAATACGTGTATTGAAGTCCTCAAAACCATCAATGGCCTTGGCAATATAGTCACGCACTAGGTCGTAATCCTCACTCATCGCTTGCCAATCAATATCGGTGTCTGAACCAAACAAATGGATTGCCATACCGGCTACGATTTGTGCTTCTGATTTGAGCTGATCGCTAATGGGTGACAAGGTACCTTTTGTAGGTACAATCTGACACATAGAATCTTCAATAGTGGCGAACTGATTGCCTTTGGCGGTAATAAATTTCTCAGTACGGCTTAGGCAAGGTAGGATAATATTATCCACACCTGGGTATAACATGGTTTCATTAAGCTTGGTCGCCACAAAGACATTGAGCTGATTATTGGTAAGCGCTTGTTGAATAGCCTTGCTATCAGGAGCGGCTACCGAATAGTTACCACCCATACCCATAAAGGCTTTGATTTTACCTTCAATCAGGGCCTGAGCGCCCTGCACCACATCATAGCCATTCTCTTGCGGCATCGGACGATTAAAAACTTGCTCTAAGCTATCAAGCAAAGATTTGGCTGGACGTTCATGGATACCCATGGTGCGATCGCCCTGCACGTTTGAGTGCCCACGCACTGGCGACGCGCCTGCACCATCTACTCCTATCATGCCCATTAACAATAATAAGTTGGTTACCATGGCTACGTTATCATCGCCTTGAACGTGCTGAGTAATCCCCATACCCCACGTACAAATGGTTGCTGGACTATCAGCAACGAGTTTTGCAAGCTCAACAATGTCTGCTTGTTTGATACCACAGCCTTGCTCGATATCATCCCACGTTTGTGTTTCAATCCATGTTTTTAGATTATCAAAGCCTGAAGTATGCTCGTTAATAAATGGCTTATTAATCTTGTCATTCTCAATCAGCCATTTAGCTAGGCCAGTGAGTAACGCCGCATCACCGCCAATTTGAATTTGAATAACCTCGTCAACCATATCGTCGCTTGAACCGGCCACCATATGTGTGATTTTTTGAGGGTTTCTGAATTTTTGTAAACCCTGCTCACGCATGGGGTTAATAGAAATAATACGGCAACCCTCACTATGCGCATGCGCTAACATCTCAAGCATACGTGGATGGTTGGTCGCTGGGTTTTGACCGAACATTAAAATCAGTTTTGCTTGCTCAAAATCCTCGAGCACCACGGTAGCTTTACCAACACCGATTTGCTTTGATAACATCACAGAGGTCGGTTCGTGACACATGTTTGAGCAATCCGGTAAATTATTGGTACCAAAACAGCGTACGAACAATTGATACATAAAAGCCGGCTCGTTGGTCACTCGGCCTGAAGTATAAAACAGTGCCTCATCAGGCGATGCCAAGCTTTTTAACTGCTCAGCAATACGCACAAATGCATCGCTCCAAGCTATTGGCACGTAGCGATCTTGTTTGCCATCATAACGCATCGGCTGCGTTAAACGCCCTGCTTGCTCAAGCTCATAGCCCGACCATTTTTGTAACTCTTTAACTGGATTCTTGGCAAAAAACGAGGCGTCGGCACGTTTGGTCATGGTCTCACTGGCCAATACCTTAATCCCTGTCTCACACACATCAATGGTCTTATGCGTCTTGTGATCCGGCCATGCACAGCCTGGACAATCAAAACCACCTTTGGGCTGATTACTCCCAAGCACACTGACACTACCACGTAAGAAGGCTTTGTAATCCATCAGAACACGGCTAGAGTCAAGCAAAGCTGACCAGCCAGCGGCGGGATGATTGTAAACAGGTATTTTACGCATAACGACCTCGTAAATGAACGTATGGGATTTTAAAAATATAGAGTTTTAAAAAACAGTAATATAACCAGTATAAGTCAAATATGGGAATGCGGTACATTGTTTAGCAAATTGCATACAATATGAAAAACAAAAACCAATGCTCACAAAAAAGACATGCGCTAGGGCATGTCTTTAAAATTAAATAAGAGGATCAGCTAAGCGGGATGACTGAGGCTGACTGTCGAATCAAAGCTTCTTAACCGTGCATAACGCTGCTCAACCAATTGCTCGGTATCTATATGTTTCAGCTCATTTAGCTGCTCAGTCAGCAATTGCTGCAAATTAGTCATGACCAGTTTTGAGTCAATATGAGCACCAACGCCTTCATCAACAATGGCATCAATCAGACCAAGCTGATATAGGTTATCAGCATTAAGCTTTAACGCATCAGATGCTTCAGGTGCTTTTTCCGCTGTTTTCCATAAAATAGAAGCACAGCCCTCTGGTGAGATGACCGAATAAATACTGTTTTGCAGCATATTTACCTTATCACCCACCCCGATGGCAAGCGCACCACCTGAACCGCCTTCACCGATAATGGTCACAATAATGGGAGTTTTGAGGCTACTAAAGGTGGCGATACTCTCTGCGATCGCCTGTGCTTGCCCGCGCTCCTCTGCACCAACGCCAGGATAGGCGCCTTGCGTATCCACAAAGGTCATCACCGGTAATTTAAAACGCTCAGCTAATTTGACCAAACGAATCGCCTTACGATAGCCCTCTGGATACGCCATGCCGAAGTTATGTGCGATACGCTCACGCGTGCTACGGCCACGGTGTTGACCAATAATCAGTACCGGTTCACCGTTAAAGCGTGCCAAACCACCGATGACCGCTCTGTCATCAGCAAACGCACGGTCACCATGTAGCTCATCAAAATCAGTAAATAGCTGCCCTACATAATCCATAAATAAAGGGCGCTTGGCATGTCTTGCTAAGCTAACACTGTCCCAAACTGCACTCATGATACGTCCTTAGTTTTTATCGTTCTTATATTAATATTCGTAATCATTAAATCCGGTAGCGGTAGGTGTTAAGCGCTCGCTTCACAGACAATGCTTAACTTTACGCCCCACTTTTTGAATTGATCCACATCGTCATTTAAATCAGAGACCAATAGTGGATACTCTTCGCTGTCAGAAGCGACATTAATCTGCCAATCGCTAGGGTCGTTAATAACCAGTTTTAGCACGCTTTTATCGTGTTCATTGCGACTACGATGCACCAGTACCGCTAAGCGCAACAGCAAACTCAAATACACCAGCGAATCACCACCAATAGACTTTGCTTGCTCTAGGTTCTCGGTTTTAAGCTTACGGCGATGAGTACGCGCCAGCTGCGCCATGCGCAATTGATCGACTTGCGAAAACCCAGGAATATCCGAATATTCAAGTAAATAAGCGCTGTGATGATGATAGCTGCTATGACTAATAGCAAGACCAATCTCATGCAAATAGGCGGTGCGTCGCAGTAAATCATTGTCCTCACTGCTTAGTCCTAGCGCCTCTTGTGCTTGCTCAAACAATTGCTGACTGCTTTTAACGACTCTCTCTGCCTGCTTTTTGTCCACTGAATAACGCACGATAAGCGCTTGTACACTGCGGTCACGCACATCTTCACTGGCAAAGCGCCCAAGCATATCGTACATTACCCCTTCACGTAGCGCACCATCCGAATAGGCGATGGTTTCAATCCCCAGAACCTTCATCGACGCTCGTAGCACAGCAACTCCAGCAGGGAACACTGCTTTACGGTGCTCTTTCACGCCTTCTAACTCAATATCTTCAACGCGTCCGATATCTATCAATTCTTTTTGTAGTTTTTTAACGCCTTGATAGGTAATACGCTCTTGCTCATCGGCCCAGCCTTTCGAGACCAACACATTACGTACCGCTTTGATCGTACCGCTAGAGCCGACCACACTACTCCACCCTGTCTTTTGATAGGTACCACTAATACCGAGCACTTCTTTACGGGCAGCAGCGATAGCATCATTAAACGAATCCTCATCAATATCACCTGAATCAAAGAAGCGCTGAGTGAACGCCACACAGCCCATTTGCAAACTTTCAGTAAGCAGAGGATCAAACTCTTGACCAATAATGAACTCGGTTGAGCCACCACCGATATCAATAACTAAGCGTTTATCGCTAGAGGCATTGGTATGTGATACACCCAGATAAATCAAACGTGCTTCTTCGCGGCCAGCGATAATTTCAATCGGCTTAGGCAAGATTTCATTGGCGCGTCTAATAAATTCGTCGGCATTCTTTGCTTGACGCAATGCGTTGGTTGCCACAATACGCAATCTGTCTGCTGATACTGAATCAAGTCTGCCCACAAAGCGTGATAGGCAATCTAGACCTCGCTGCTGTGCTTCTTCGCTAAGAATCTTATTGCTATCTAAGCCTGCTGCTAACTGCACTTTCTCAGACATAGACGCGATTTTACGAACCTCACCATGGTCAAGACGGGCAATCGCAAGGTGAAAACTGTTAGAGCCAATATCAATGGCTGCCATAAGCTCATTATTCGCTAGGAAGTTATTAGGCATATGCGCGTTTATTACCTTAAATTAATAGAGTAGCAGGCATCAATGCCGGCTATATAATGGGTTCCATAATACACATTTTTGTCTTTAATGACTCAGAGGTTAATAAGACATGTATAGACAATTCAACAAATGCGTATCCATAAAAAATCTGTCGCCTATTTTAACAAAGATAGCCTGACTAAACACAGTTGAAAAGCTTATTAGCATTAAATCACTTATGCCAAACAGGCGCAAGTGAGCTTATATATCGTTATGTTGGCTTGCTGCACTTGGTATAACCTTTGTTATGATTAACCATCGTTCAGAATAAGCGATTTAAATGTAAAAAGGCCCTCCTTATCCTAATTAGGTAAACCCAATTAGGATAAGAAAGACCTCGTATTAATCTAGATGATATTGCTTACTGTCATTCATCAATAATTGGCTCAATATGGTTTAAATATTGTATCAAGCCAAGTCCTGAATCATGCGTTTTTAACGTATGTCTCTTATTTGTAAATTATTGACACAACGCTAGGCAGCAGCCATTTCAGCAAATACGTCATCTGCTGCTTTAATGGTCGCATCTAAATCTTCTGCTGAGTGCTTAGATGACATAAAGCCAACTTCATAAGCCGATGGTGCCAGATAAATACCGCGCTCTAACATGCCATGGAAGAAAGTATTGAATTTATCCATGTCACAAGCGGTGACTTCATCAAAGTTTTGAGGTAGTTGCACGTCTGCACCTTTCACAAAGAACAAACCGAACATACCGCCAAGCTTCGTTGAACGCAGCTCAATACCGTGCTTCTCTGCAGCAGCTTGAATGCCATCGACTAAATAAGTAACTTTATCAGCGACTTGGTCGTAGAAACCATCAACGGTTAAATCTTCAAACATGGCAATACCGGCACGCATGGCGATTGGATTACCTGATAAGGTACCAGCCTGATACACGCCGCCCATCGGAGCGATGCACTCCATAATTTCACGTTTACCACCAAAGGCGCCTACTGGCAAACCTGCACCAATAATTTTACCAAAACAGGTCAAATCTGGCTTAATCCCAAAATAAGCTTGCGCGCCGCCAAGACCCACACGGAATCCTGTCATCACTTCATCAAAGATTAGCACCGCACCACCTTTGGTACACTGCTCACGCAGGGTGTCATGGAACTCTTGAGTTGGTACAACCATATTCATGTTACCAGCGATTGGCTCAACAATCACACAAGCAATCTCATCGCCCCACTTCTCAAAGCAGTCTTTGATTGCTTGTGGATCATTATAAGGCAGCGTAATGGTGTGCTTAGCAAAGTCGGCTGGCACGCCTTGTGACGTGGGCTCACCGATATCTAGCATACCAGAACCAGCTTTTACCAATAAGCTGTCTGAATGGCCATGGTAACAGCCTTCAAACTTAACAATCTTGTCACGGCCGGTATAACCACGTGCTAGGCGAATTGCGCTCATGGTCGCTTCCGTACCAGAACTGGTCATACGAATCATCTCAACGCTTGGTACGATATCGCAGATGGTGTCAGCAACCGAGGTTTCAAACGTGGTTGGCGTACCAAAGCTTAAGCCATCATCGGCAGCCGCTTTCACCGCATCAATGACCTTTGGATGCGCATGACCCAAAATCATTGGACCCCACGAACCCACATAATCAATGTACTCATTATCTTCAGTATCATAAATCTTGCTGCCGGCCGCTTTGTGCATAAAGATAGGCGTACCACCGACACCGGCAAAGGCACGTACTGGCGAGTTTACGCCGCCTGGAATGTGTTTTTTGGCTTGTAAGAATAGTTGTTCGTTTTTAGTACTCATAATAATGACTCTATTTAACAGATGAATAAAAACCTTGTTATCTTTTTTGATTATAAAGGTTACGACTCTAGAAAATGGGGATAGCACTTATGGTGACTATCTTAACAAAAAAAAGCGGGCTCTGATGAGCCCACTTTGTAGCCTTATTTTTATAAGACCTATTGGAATGCTAAATCCTATTTAGGCGTTTTCTCTAAATTTGGATCTTTGGTTTCTTTAGGTTTTGGATGGAAGGCATCGATACGATCTTGCCCATACTCAAGCCAAATCGCATTGACAATCGCCAGTAATACGGCGAAGCCCAATCCCAATATCCATGCAAAATACCACATAGTGTTCTCCTAAAATTAGTCGTGCGTTTAATACGCTGTGTGATCGTTTTCACGGATATAAGCGACCGTTACTTTACCGCGCATGACGCTATACGCCCAGCTGGTATAGAAAACAATGATAGGCAGCAGTAGTACCACCACGTACAACATAATCATGAGCGTTAAGTGACTCGAAACACTGTCCCAAATGGTCAAGCTGGCATCAGGATGTGATGACGATGGCATAATAAACGGAAATAGTGAAATACCCGCTGTCATAATTACGCCCAGCACCGCAATACTAGAAGTAACAAACGCCGTTAATGTTTTGCCGATTTTTAACAGCGCCATGTTTAATAATGGCATTACCACACCCAAGATTGGGAATGCCCATGCCCAAGGATAGGTTTCATAGTTCGCCATCCAAGCGCCTGGCTGTACCACCACTTCTTTAGTTAATGGGTTTGGCTGCGCAGCGGGGTCAATCTGAGAAACAATAGCATAGCCATCGATTGACTGAATCCAGAAGCCTGCACCGACGAATAATACCACCATCGCTAATGCTGCCATCATGGTGTATCTCACCGTACGTGATTGAATCAAACCTTCAGTACGGTGAGCAAGGTAAGTACCGCCCTGCATGATAAGCATAGTCGCACTCACCAATCCGCATAATATAGAGAATGGATTTAATAACTCAAAGAAGCTACCGGTATAGGTTGAGCGCATGGTGTTATCAAAGCTAAATGGCACGCCTAAGAATAAGTTACCAAACGCCACACCAAAGACCACGGCAGGGATAAATGAGCCAACAAACAGGCCCCAGTCCCAAGCGTTACGCCATCTTTGATCTTTAATTAGGTTACGGTATTTAAAGCCCACTGGGCGGAAAAACAACGCCCAAAGCACCGCCATCATTGCCCAATAAAAGCCACTAAAGGCTAGCGCATAAACCATTGGCCATGCTGCAAATAGCGCACCGCCGGCAGTGATAAACCAAGTTTGGTTACCTTCCCAGTGTGGACCAATCGTATTGACAATCACACGGCGCTCGTCGTCATCTTTACCCACAAAAGGCAGCAGCGTACACACGCCCATATCATGACCATCCATGATAGCAAAGCCAATCAATAAGACGCCGACCAGTAACCACCAAATCATTTTTAGCGTTTCATAATCAAACAACATGGTCCACCTCCTTCTTGCTGCCAACCGGTGTGACATCACGTGGTGTCTCGCCGTCGTAGCGCCCTGTGCCTAAGCTTGCAGGGCCTAACTTCACGTATTTGACCATCAAATAAACTTCAATAATCAGTAAAATAGTGTAGAAACCAACAAAGCCTGCTAATGAGCCATATACGTTGGCTACGCTAAAGTTAGTCACTGATAAATGGGTCGGTAACACGCCATAAATAGTCCAAGGTTGGCGACCATACTCAGCAACGAACCAACCAAGCTCAATGGCAATCCAAGGTGCAGGTAGCATAACCACCGCCCATTTTAATAGCCATTTTTTCTCAGCGAAGGTACCCTTGACGGTATACCACATACTTGCTGCAAACAGTGCCAACATTAAGAAGCCAAGACCCACCATACCGCGGAATGACCAGAACATAGGTCTGACTGATGGAATGGTGTCATCCACTGCTTTTTGAATCATTTCAGGCGTGGCTTGAGAGACATCTTCAGTATATTTTTTAACCAATAAACCAAAGCCCAAGTCGTCTTTTACTGCTTCAAACTGAGCTTTTAGCGTGTCATCATTCGGATTTTCACGCAGCTGTTCGAGCAAGCCAACTGCGACGATACCGTGCTGAATACGCTCGCGGTTGACTTCTTTAATGTCGTGAATACCAGGAATTTCTTTATCAAACGAGCGGGTACCTATAATACCCATGGCATAAGGAATTTGAATTTGCCAATCGTTTTTCTCTTCTTCCTCATTGATATCTGCAATTAGGTTAAAGGCTGCTGGTGCAGGCTCGGTATGCCACATGGCTTCAATGGTTGCCATCTTGGTTTGCTGAGCCGCACCGATTGAGTACCCAGATTCGTCGCCCAATATAATCACACTTAAGATAGAGGCGATACCAAAAGCCGAGGCCACTTGGAAACTACGTTTGGCAAAATCAACATCGCGCTTACGTAATAGATAAAGCGCAGAAATAGACAACACAAACACAGAAGCGGTCACATAACCGGCAGAGACCGTATGTACGAATTTATTTTGCGCATCTGGGTTGAATAGGATTTCAGAGAAGCTTACCATCTCCATACGCATGGTCTGATAACTAAACTCTGCCCCAACCGGACTTTGCATCCAGCCGTTGGCAATCAAAATCCATAACGCTGAAAGGTTAGTACCCAGTGCCATCAACATGGTGACTATCAGATGTTGAGTGCGTGATAATCTATCCCAACCAAAAAAGAAAAGGCCAACCATAGTTGATTCTAAGAAGAATGCCATAAGGCCTTCAATAGCGAGCGGTGCACCAAAGATGTCGCCCACGTAATGTGAATAGTATGCCCAGTTGGTACCGAACTGGAATTCCATCGTAATCCCAGTGGTCACCCCTAAAGCAAAGTTAATACCGAAGAGCTTGCCCCAGTACTTCGTCATGTCTTTCCAGATTTGCTTACCTGTGGTGACATAGACTGATTCCATAATAACCAGAATCCAGACCATACCTAATGTCAGAGGCACAAATAAAAAGTGGTACAGTGCCGTCACCGCAAATTGCAAACGGGATATATCAACGAGATGTTCAGTAATCATACCAAACCTCCTAAAAAGAAGGATTAAGCCACATCATTACTTGATTGACATAGTACAAGGCAGTAACAAGCAAGCCGTCATCAATGATGGCAACATTTATGACTCACATCCCTATTCATCCGCTTTTACGTACTATTAAATCAGTTGAGCGATTAATCCTGCATTACCCATAATTTTTAACATCTTGTGAACCCAAAAGATGCCAGCAAATAAATTATCCTATAAATATAAACGACTTTATCTGTGACTTATCCACTTTTTAGCAGATGAGACAGTCATAAATTATTTGTATACTATTATATATAATATACTCAGGTATAGCTTATTAATTGATAAAATCTAATAATTAATATTTTTCGAAGAAATAGTTGACTGCGAGAATATTAATAAAACCATAATATAACTATGGGTTTAATTAACCCTATAATATCTTAACGTGATTGTTTTAGCCATCATAGCTAGCCTAATTTATCGGTGATATCAAACTAGGCCATACTATTAAATCATACGCTTGTGTTTCCACTTTGATAAGGAGGTTGTCAGCTATTGGCTTTTCATTGCTGTAAGGCTTAGAATGTTTACATAAGCTTATACCTAATTTTTACTCCCCTCCTTTACCTTTTGTATCTCGTAACTTTCGCTTCCCTTACCTAAGACAGATAACCCTATGGCAACACTTTCTCATGCTGAAAAAGACTTTTTAAAACAGCTAATTAATAAGGTACGTCGAGCACTGAACATGGCTTGGTTATTGACGATTATTAGTTGTCTGATGTTTGTTTGGCAAGCATGGCTACTTGCCAGTCTGTTTAGCACTTGGCTGAATAATTATTTTCAGCAGCAACCATTATCTACAGGGGTATCTTTAAATTGGTATTGGGGACTTGTTTTCTGCTTTATGCTGCGTCCAGTGCTTAACACAGGGCGTGAATTACTGGGTACAAAAGCCAGTTTAAAGGTTCGCGGTGAATTACGAGAGTCTTTACTGACGACAATGGCCACACTGGGGCCAAACTTACGTTATTTTGGCAATGACGGTAGTTTATCAAGTCAAATTATTGATCAGACCGATGCACTAGATGGGTTTATTAGCCGCTTTAGCGTACAAAAAAAAGTTACGGTGAGCACTCCGATTATTCTGCTGATTGCCGTGGCTTGGCAAAGTAAGTTTGCCGCAGCGCTGATGTTTATGACTGCACCATTGGTGCCTATTTTTATGATTTTAATCGGTCATCTAACCGCACGTAAAAGTGCCGCACAATTTGAAGCGCTGTCGCAATTAAGTGGACGCTTCTTAGATTGGATACGCGGTATGCCGACACTTAAACGTTTGCAAGCGATACACATTGCAGAGCGCGATCTTGCCAATAGTAGCGAGGATTATCGCCGCCGCACTATGGATGTATTAAAAATCGCCTTTTTGAATGGCGCAGTGTTAGAGCTTTTAGCCGCGTTGAGTATTGCTCTGGTAGCGGTGTATCTTGGTTTTGGCCTGATGGGTATTTTGCCGTGGGATAAAGGCCACGTGCCAGTTCCGTATTTCGGCGCACTATTTATCCTATTATTAGTACCAGAGTTTTATGCGCCGCTACGTCAATTGGGCGCAGATTACCATGCCAAAGCTCAAGCAGAAGGCGCGGTACAAAGTCTGCTGCCTATTGTTCAAGCCGCTCAGCTGAGCACCGAGCAACAAGCTCCCCAATCAACATCCAATATAGATTTATCACACGCCTTTGGCTTGCAGTTCTCAGAGGTTCGTATTGATGCGCCTGTAATCAATATAGACAGTACTGAGACCACACACATACAGGTGAATACAGAAGACATGCCGGCTGCTATAGATCAGCCTGCGCAGCCAAGCTTAACGCGTATTCGATTAGCGCCTATCAGTTTTGAGATAAACGCAGGCGAGCGTGTGGCTTTAATCGGCAACAGTGGCAGTGGAAAATCAAGCTTGCTACAAGCCATTATGCGCTTTGTCGACTATCAAGGTCAGATAAACCTAGTCACTTCAAAGACGATCCAAGCTTCATCACCCTCTAACCAGAACAACTCAACGACTGGTAATATTAACCTACTCGATGTCAGCAAATCGCAATTACGTCAACATATGGGTTATCTTGCGCAGCAAGTAGCGCTAATGCCGCTCACCA
Organism: Psychrobacter sp. CX14; assembly: GCF_057396205.2. NCBI lineage: Bacteria > Pseudomonadati > Pseudomonadota > Gammaproteobacteria > Moraxellales > Moraxellaceae > Psychrobacter > Psychrobacter sp. CX14. Next base: position 3,024,128 of record NZ_CM183187.1, read on the forward strand.
TCGCTGAAAACTTACGTCTTGCCAGCCCAAATGCCAGTGATGAGCAGTTAATTGCCGTATTACAGCAAGTATCGCTGTGGTCGCTGATTGAGCAGTTACCTGAGGGATTAAATACCAAACTTGGCGAGCGTGGCAAGGGCTTATCAGGCGGGCAACAGCAGCGCCTAGGCATTGCGCAATTATTACTACGAGACGATAGCTTATGGCTGCTTGATGAGCCAACCGAGCATCTAGACCCCGATACAGCGCAGCATATTCACCAGTTATTAGAAGAGGTCAGCCGCGGTAAGACCGTCATTTGGGTAACGCATGCTCACGAGCAGCTAAATTGGTTAGATAAGGTGGTTAAGCTGTCTCTACCAAAAGCCGCTGTACAAGGAGAGCAACGATGACGGATCCAAAGGTTCATAAACCATTAGCTAAATCCTCAGTAGTTGAGCCTTCTAGATCTGCTGCCCCAGAGTCGCCGACTTTCCGCTTACGCGATATGTTTAAGCCCTCATTTGATTTATGGCTCATCTCTTGGCTACTTGGACTGGTGACCGCTATCTCGATGATTGCGCTGCTGATGATATCGGGCTGGTTTATCACGGGTGCTGCCTTGGCCGGACTCATTGCCGTGGGCTCGCACAGCTTTAACTATATGCTACCGGCTGGCATCATTCGTATGCTCGCCATGGCACGTACTGCGGGGCGCTATGGCGAGCTGATGGTGTCCCACCATGCGGTATTCAACTTATTAAAAGCGCTGCGTTTACGATTCTTTAAACGCTTAGCCGCTTTGCCGTTAACTCAGCAACGTAATACGCTGCAGACCTCACAATATATGCACCGTTTGGTGAGTGACATTGATAAGCTCGATGAGTTTATCTTACGTGTGGTGTCGCCTTGGCTTATTGGCAGCTTGTCTGTACTGCTGTTAGCACTATTTATTGGTTGGGCGTTGCCGGTTAACCCTGCTACCAAGCTAATTATTTACAGCTTATTAGCGGCAAGTCTAGCACTACCTCTATTATCGACGCTTCGCGGTATTCGCCATGCCAAAGTCTTGTCCCAAGTTGCTGAATCACGCCGGCAGCAGCTACTCTCTCCGCTAGCGATTATTACGCAGCTATTATTATGGGGACAGTGGCATCCTCAGACACAAGGCTATGTGAAACAAGACGACCACTTGCAACAGCTTGAATGGCAAGCGCAAAAGCTGCGTTCTATTTATATGCTTGTTATTCAGTGGCTGTTTTATGCTGTTGTGTTGGTCGTGTTATTTGCCATTCTCCATATGACGCAGGGCTCGTTCACAGCTGAGATTAATGTGCCTCTCATTTTGGCCGTAACTTTAGGATTGTTAGGTATTCAAGAGATTATCGTACCATTAGGGCAGCATTATCTGGCGCTTGGCAATAGCATCGCCGCAAAAGAGCGATTGAATGCGCTACTTAACCAAAATGTTGATCCCACCCAAGCCTCTACTGATAGTCATCGTCAACATCATGATTTACCTCTGCCTAAGGGCGCACTTCATGCTCAGCTTAATCAAGTCACCGCCAAAATCCCGACAGCGCTTGTTGGCGCACAAGATGTCAACGCTGATATCACTTCTGGCACACCACTCTTGATTAAAGGGCCTTCCGGCTGCGGTAAATCGACACTGTTACTCATGCTATCAGGTGAATTGGCCCCGCTCTCAGGTGAGGTGTTATTAAACGGTCAATCTTGGTTTGATTATGATTGGCAAGATCAATTGGGCTATTTGGGGCAGCAGTTGGATATCTTCGATCAAAGTTTGGCGGCTAATCTACGCTTGGGTAAGCCAGATGCCAGTGACTCAGAATTAATTGAGGTGTTAGATAAAGTTGGTTTGGGCAATTGGCTGGTTGCACAGCCGCAAGGACTGTATACGCCTTTAGGTGAATATGGTACTGCGATTTCAGGTGGTCAAGCACGGCGCATTGCACTAGCAAGGCTACTTTTAAAGTCGCATCGGGTCTTACTATTAGATGAGCCCTTTGCCGGTCTTGATGTTCAGACACGAGAGCAAGTCTGGCAAAGTGTCCGCACTCACCAACAAAATGATATTTTAATTATCGTTAGCCATCATGAATGGGATATGGGGCCACACCAAACTTTGCATTTAACTTAACCTAGCGCTAACAATAATACCTTTGTTCGATTCCATAAAAGAAGCCTCCTAATATATTAGGAGGCTTTTTTTATATAAATGTCCCGTCCTAAAATAAGTTTACGAAAAGGAAGCTTATAAATGGACAAAGCAGAAAGATCAAGGATTAAACGAACACAGAAAGATTACACACTAGGCTTTAAATTAGCTGTGGTAGGGCAAGTAGAAAAAGGCGACATGACCTACAAACAAGCCCAAAAGCACTATGGCATACAAGGACGTAGTACCGTCCTAACTTGGCTTAGGAAACATGGTACATTAGACTGGAATACACCGCCAAAGAGCCTAAGAATGCCACACAAAGAAACCCCAGCCCAAATCATAAAAAGACTTGAGCGACAACTGGCTGATGAAAAAAAACGTACGCTACTACTTGGCAAGATAGTTGAAGCGCTAGAGAGTACAAACGGAGTCAACAAAATAAAAAAGTCACCTACGACATCCTCTGGCAACTCAAAGAAGACAAGCAAATGAGTCTAGCCGAAGGATGTCGTATATTAAACATCAGCCCTCAAGCTATTTACCAGTATCGGGAGCGTCGTTATAAAAGAGCGCAAGAGCTATCTTGTATCAAGCAGTGGGTACAAGACTATCGAATGTTTATGCCTCGATTAGGTGGCAGAAAGCTATACTGGCTGATCAAACCTAAACTTATCGCACAAAAGATAAAGATGGGTCGTGATGCATTCTTTGACTATCTACGAGTGCACAAACTATTAGTAAAGCCTAGACGAAGCTATACTAAAACGACGTTTAGCAAGCACTGGATGAAAAAGCATCCTAACTTAACGAAAGACGCACCAGCGCCTGTCAGACCAGAACAAACCTTAGTTGCAGATATAACCTATGTGCGCTCAAGGCAAGGTACGCATTATCTATCTTTAGTGACAGATGCTTATTCAAGACGAATTATGGGCTATCATGTCAGTGATACGATGCCAGTTGGTGAAGTGGTTAAAGCATTAGATATGTCGGTTAGATCAAGATGCTATCAGCATGATGCCATTCATCATTCTGATAGAGGTTTACAGTATTGTGCTAAAGAGTATCAAGACGTGCTTGAGAAGAACAACATTAGACCGTCTATGACAGATGGCTATGACTGTTATCAAAATGCTTTAGCTGAACGCGTTAATGGCATTTTAAAGGATGAGTTTTTAATTCATCAGTGTAATACGTTAGATGAGCTAAGAGTGCTCGTTGATGAGTCGGTTTATATTTATAATCATATGAGACCGCATTTAAGTTTGAATATGAGAACGCCTTTCGAGTTTCATCAAAGTTATGGGTGTTCTGCATAGAAAAAACCAGATACACGGGGTATCTGGCTTGTTTTAAATCATCAACCTATTTTAGGACGAGACAAAATCATAGACTGTTTAAGCAGTAGACTAAGACAACTAGCGTTTATTCAACCGCAAGGTCTTCTTTTTCTCCAAGCTCATAAAGCGCACCAGCACGGCCCACGATTAATGGATCGACATTACCCACTTGTTTCTTGTCTTTGCCATCGTACGGAAGTTTGTTTAACACATAGCGCATAGCATTTAGACGCGCACGTTTTTTACAGTCAGATTTAATCACAATCCAAGGCGACTCAGCAGTATCTGTATTGTAGAACATCGCTTCTTTAGCTAGGGTGTAATCATCCCATTTATCCAGTGATGCCATATCAATTGGTGACAGCTTCCACTGCTTTAATGGATGCGCTTCACGCTGCTTAAAACGGCGACGCTGCTCATCACGGCTCACTGAGAACCAGAACTTAATAAGATGAATACCTGAGTCAATCAGGTGCTTTTCAAACTCTGGCGTTTGCTTCATAAAGGTCTGGTATTGCTCATCAGTACAAAAACCCATTACCCTCTCAACGCCAGCACGGTTATACCAAGAGCGGTCAAATAACACCATCTCACCGACTGAAGGTAAGTGCTGAATATAACGCTGGAAGTACCACTGACCCATTTCACGCTCTGTTGGCTTTTCTAGTGCTACAACGCGCGCACTACGTGGGTTTAAGTGCTCCATAAAGCGCTTAATTGAACCCCCTTTACCAGCCGCATCACGACCTTCAAAGAGGATAACAACTTTTTGATCGGTATCACGTACCCAGCGCTGTAGCTTTAACAGCTCTACTTGCAAGTGATACTTTTGCTTTTCATAAGTTTTGCGCGACAAGCGATTTTTGTAAGGATAGCCACCCTCGCGCCAGTTATCAGACAGCTCATCGTCTCTTTTGCTGCCCGTTTTCACTTGATTGGCCAGTGCATGTTTGGCAAACAAATCTTTTAGCTTAACCAAATCATCAGGAGCGGCATCATGAATCAGTGCTTGTAGGTCTTCAGAGATGCCTTCAATATTACCTTCTACCAAGTCCTTGAGGATAACTTGATCAATTACCTCTTTGGTTTTGATACGGCTGCCTTGTTTTTTCTTTTTGGTTTCGTATTTCTCGATGTCTTTTTCACTAGTGACATACTCGTCCGAAACTTGCTCAGGCTTTTTGGATTTCTTTGACATACTCCGCTCCCATTATTAAGTAAAATACTATACTAAAATAGCTGTCTTTAAATTAAGTATAGCAATAATCAGGTCAGTTATCTGCGGCAATTCGTGACCCATTAATTGTTTTTCATCAATACTAAATAACACCTTAAAAAAGTTATGTGTATTCCTATAATCTGTGTGTTATTCCTATATTCTTATTGACTTTATGTTGATTGTTGAGCATCTAAAAACAGGTATTAGTTATCACTTTCACCTTCCAATAAGTATAAACAAACTCTTATTCTGTGCTAAATGACTGTTGTCCCTACAATTAACTGCGGTTTTGACTATCCTAAGCCTAATTATCCCTCTATAATCGAGTGAATAATGCATTTGTAAAATGCTCAAAAATTAGAGTATGCTTTGTTTTAAAAGCATACCGCCATAAAGATACTAGGTGCCCAAGTATGAGTCGCAAGGTTTTAAGTACATCCTCCTCTGGGCTTGATGATATGGATATCAAACATAATGTCGAGCTTATTCGCTTACGTATTCACGTTAATAATGTCGAATTTACTGATGGCAGAAACATCAATAGTACCCGTCTACAGCGCTTAATGAACGAGGTCAGCCACTCGCCTGTGCACACCTCGCCTGCCCCTGCAGAAGAAGTCGCGATGCAGCTTAGTAAATTGCATGAGCAGGGTGTTAAAGAGGTATTTATCACCACGCTCTCCTCACATGTTAGTGAAAGCTATAACATTATCAGCCGCGTTGCACAGACCTTTAAAGACCGCATGGATGTCTACGTTTATGACACCAAAGATTTAAATGCATGCGAGGCCTTGTTAGCGCTAGAGGCTGACCGGTTAATGCAGCAAGGTCATACTATGCCAGATATCGCTGCACGTTTGGATACGATTCGTGGCAGTCACAAAATGCTATTTGTGGCAGATGATTTATCTTATTTGATTAAGAACAAAAAAGTATCTGCTCCAGCAGGATTCTTTGCGACTTTCTTTAGTATTAAGCCGGTACTTAAAGTATCTGATGAAGGTGAAGTACTGCCGATTATCAAGATTCGCAAACTTGACAAGGCCTTTTATTACGTAATTGAGCAATTGAGTGATACGGTAAAGCGTAAAGACTCTTTTGCGTATATGTTAAGTGCTGGTCGTCCTGATTTGGACGCCCGCTTTTTGCAGATGTTAAAGCAAAAAACAGGGATTGAAAAAATTGCGGTATTGCCCGTATCGTCAATTTCACTGGCAAACCATGGCCCAAGTGGACTGGGTTTATGTGTATTTGAAGGCGATATACCTTACGCTGCTAACCTGTGTCCGACTATGTGATATTCAGCGCGTCATACTTCATCTATAGTCACAGCCATATAAAAGCGTTACTGTGTTAACCTCGCTAAGCCTACTACAGTAGTGCTTGCACTCAGTTGCCTTGTACCTCATTTACCTGATGGCAACTATAAATCATTTGGGTATAATGGACAAAATTCAGGCTGACACCCCCTTTAAAGCTATATACTATAAGTATTTGCAAGGATTGAAAGCCATGAATCAAAAAACTGCCCTTTTTGTGGTGAAAAACACACGAAAAAGAATGGTTATAAATCAGGGAAACAGCAGTACAAATGCCTTGTTTGTAATCGGCAGTTTTTAGGTGGCAGGCGGCTCAATAATACAACTTTGTGGCAAGAATATACTCAAGGTAAACAGACTTATAAACAACTTGCTCATAAGTATGGCTGTAGCATAAAGACCATACAAAGGCGACTAGATACTATTGAGATAAAGTCACTTAATAAGCTACCTACTCGTGCCAACATAGTGATGGACACGACCTACTTTGGTAGAACATTTGGCTTAATGGTATTTCTCGACTATACAAGCAAAGCGGTATTACACCACCGTATTATTCACTATGAGACCAACGCTCTGTATAAACTGGGAATAGAGCATATAAAATCACAAGGCATTGATATCACTAGCATTACTTGCGATGGAAGACGAGGTCTTAATGCTTTGTTTAAAGATATACCGATACAAATGTGCCAGTTTCATCAGCTACAGATCATCACTCGATACTTAACTCGTAGGCCTCAAAATATCGCAAGTATTGCACTTAGACAGCTAGCTTTAAATATAAAGGATTATGATAAGACAACGTTCATTCAGGACTTGGATAGATGGTATTTAACTCATGAGGACTACTTAAATGAACGTAGTACCAATATAGATACTGGTAAGACTTGGTACACCCATAAGCGTCTTAGAAGTGCCTATAGAAGCTTGCGAGTAAATAGTGATTGGTTATTCACTTCTAGAAAATTAGATGACTTAAACATTCCAAATACAACTAATTCTCTAGAAGGTTTGTTTAGCGAGTTAAAACGACAATTAAGTAGTCATAATGGGCTCAATAAACAACGTAAGCTTAAGTTTATTAACAACTTTTTAATGACATACTCTGAAGGGTAGCCTGAATTTTGTCCATTAGAGACTAACCGCTCGTTTTTAGCCTGAATTTTGTCCATTACACCATCATTTGCTATACATTATTAACTAAAAAAGGCCTCGTATCTAAAATACGAGGCCTTTTTATTAGTAGCTAAAGCGCTGGAATAATAATTATGCTTTTTTCACAACCGATGATTTTAATTTCATTTGGCCAAAACCATCGACTTTACAATCAATGTCGTGATCATCTGGCGCGTCATGCAATAAGCGAATGCTTTTTACTTTGGTACCCACTTTAATCGGAGTTGATGACCCTTTTACTTTCAAGTCTTTAATCACAGTCACTGCATCGCCATCTTGCAGCTCGTTACCAACCGCATCACGAATCACAGCTTCTGATTCTTCTGATGCTGCATTGTCGGCTTCTTCAGCGGTCCACTCATGGGCACACATTGGGCACACCAATAAAGCGCCGTCTTCATAGGTCAAATCAGAATCACAACTTGGGCAATTAGGTAAGCTCATTTTATCCTCATTGGTAGGGACATCATTTTATACGGTTGTCTCTGAGCCGCCTTATTGTTACCGGCCATCTAGACTCAAAGAAACAATTACCGTTGTAAAACCACGTCCGAATACTCATCAATTAAATAGAAAACGTAAGTCATTTATGCCCCTATATTGTACCCTACCACGCCCAAATTTGCTTTACCTAGCCAGTTTATTAACCGCACTTTCAATTAAGAGACATCCAGTCAATTGCTCATCATTGAAATATGCGCGCAACACCCTAATCAATCCACTATAAACAAGATGACACTTTATCAATCCAGTTACCTGCTTTACTCTATGTTTAGCCATTAAAATTTAAATAAAATAAGCTGCCTTTCAAAAGCTGTGCAAATAGCAAATACTAGTACTCCTATAACCTATTACAGAATCACTCAAACCATCTTTGTTCGATAATAAAAAGGTATACACTATGACAACGGTTTCATTCAAACAAATGACGTTACAAGGCGAAGATGCTGCCAAATTCTTGCAAGGCCAAGTTACTGTTAATATTAAACTATTAGATGCAGATTATCGTCCGACTGCCATTGCCAATATCAAAGGCCGTATTGATTTCGGTCTTTGGGTAAAAAAACTAGAGGAAAATCAATTTGATATCGTGATTAGTGCTGATTGCGAAGAAGCGTTTCAAGCCCACTTCAAAAAATACGGCGCCTTTTATAAAGCGACCCTTTCAGAACCTGTCGATATCTATCCTTGCGTATTAGATAAGGGCGATGAGACCCAAAAACCAAGCTTTAGTCTCGATGCTGATAAAAATGATCCAGAGCAGTGGATGGCGCGCAGTATTGCGACCGGTAACTACTGGATTACAGAGGCTACGCGAGGTCAATTCCAACCACAAGAGCTGCGTTTACATCAACGTGACGGCGTACACTATAATAAAGGCTGCTACTTAGGCCAAGAAGTGATTGCGCGCATCTACTTCAAAGCATCACCGAAAGCGTTCTTGCACCGCGTGAAAGGCGAAGGCGATGTGCCAGAAGCTGGTGAGAGTTTGGATAAAATTCAGGTGGTCAATGCCCTTGCTACCGAAGGCGGATTTGAAGCATTAGTTGTGGCCCGTCCGGAAAAAATAGAAGAATCAGATTTACAGGTAATAGACTTACCGCCTGCCCTTCAGGCCGACGTGGCACGTAACGCTGAATAACCCGCTTATTGTTACTGTTAATAACGGACTGCTTTTAGAGCATCGCTAATTGAAATAAAGCAAAAAGCGACATCTTTTTCAAGATGTCGCTTTTTTTAATTACTAATTTCAATGTTAATTTTCTATCCATATCAATAACGGATACCGAATATCGTACGCTTAGTTTATACAAAAGATCATTTTATAGTCAGTACCCTACCGAGCTTATCTTCCAACCATTTATCAAATTAAGCACCTTTCGTGATTACCTAAACACTTCAGCCATGCAGTGATTGGCTCGCATCAGGGTCATATTAAAGCCAATAAGCGCACAGATGGCACTACCGGCCTGATTGTAGAGGTTATCTTACTAGCCAATACTTTAAGCTGATGATTATCAAACTTGATTGGCCTATTTCACCTATAAGTCAACAGTCGCTTCTATCGTAAGATTTATTATCTACCAAACACAACAAAGCCGCATAACTTTCGCTATGCAGCTTTTATCATAAGCCATCCAAAGCTCTGTTGTTTTCTACACCATCCTAGTATAGCCAATAACAGCGAGCATCCTGCTCTATTCATACCGTTACTGTGATAATCCTGTCCATCCTAGCAGCGTTATCACAGTCATGCATCCTTGCTTAACCCATGACACAGTATCAATCTAGACACTCTGTTCATAGATGCTATCGTGACGATTCCAATTTTCATTAAAATCTAGCAATAGCGGCCTATCCATAATACGGAAGCTTCTCTTATCAACCTAAGCTGATACGTTAAGCACTCAATCCTTGAGTCATCATCCTTGATGCCGTAGAGCTATAGTCTCAAATTACATCAGACTATGTAAGTCGCTATAGCGTCTAGTCGTGTAAGCATATGCTTACATTTGAGTTATTTCGGCCAAACTTTTATTGCGTTTTTAACAACTTATGCTAGCTTAAACCTTTGACTATAAGGGCTAGGTAATGAGCTGCCTTATATTTGGCGGTAGAACCCTGCTAAATTTATATTCAAATAAAATATTTGCTAAATAAATCATCTGCCAAAATCCATTTTGAAAACTATTTATTTGAACGTTTATTTAGCCTCTTCAAATTCTCCAGACACAACAAAGCCGCATAACTTTCGCTATGCGGCTTTAATTGTTTGTCATCCTAACTATTTATTATTCCCACTTCCATCCTAGATGAGCGAATAATAGCGAGCATCCTGCTCTGGTGTTGCGCCCTAAACATCGTCTTTGATGTCTGGTCATGTGTCCCTACTTTACTTATGGCCTTCTATCAAGCTAGATAGTTGACTCATAAGCGCTATGGTTTCAAATTAGAAATACATCCAACCTATACATAGCTATTCATCCCTAATACGGAAACTTTCTTTATCAACCTAAGCTGATACGTTAAGCACTCAATCCTTTGAGTCATCATCCTTGATGCCGTAAAGCTATAATCGCAAATTAGGTAAGACTATGTAAGTCGCTATAGCGTCTAGTGGTGTAAGCATATGCTTACAAAAGCGTGATTTTTAAGAAAGTTCAAAAATAAAATATAATGATATCAATGAATTAAAACTCCTAAAGCCTTATTCTATATAGAATCAGACAAACTCTTGGTCAAAAACAAGCCAGAAATATAGGCAAAAAAACCACACACAGTTACATAAATAATCTTTCAGATTTTGGTAAATAAAGTGATTTTTAATACTTAAAACAAAATAGTTGACTAAAAATAAGCTAAAAAACCACTCAAGTTTAATAAAACTTGAGTGGTTACGCCATTTGGGACTGGACTATCTAAGCTTAAGAGATAGGCTTAAGGTGGATTAACCCAAACTTACTTATCGTGCGTCACGTAATTCTTGGAGCTTTTTAAGCTTGTTAGCCTCGAGCATAATCTTGGCTGCTTCGGTGACAAACACTTCACTCTCTGGCAACTTAGGACGTTCACCTGTCTTCATACGACTGCGCTCTTCAAATAAGGCCTCAGTCGCTGCTTGATACTCAGTCCAGCTTCGATAAGGCTTCTTACCTTCAGCTTGACGACGGGCATTTTCTGCTTGCAGCGTTTTTTGCTCTACTTGCTTCTGATGCGCACGGCGCTTGTCAATATTAAGCACGACCGCTTTCTTATCATCTTCCATATCACGGATTTTATTCAATGTGTCTAAATAGACAAACTGAGGATTCGTCGTCTGGCGGATTTTGGATTGCTGGTTAAGCGTCGCTAGCGTATCGCTGCTGAATCTGCCTTCAGGTTTATAAGGCGAGGTCTGAATGGTATCCCAAGCCATCGCATATTTCTGGTCGCGCTCACTAAACTCGGCACCATCATAGATATTTACCAGCTCTACATCAGGAACAACACCTTTATTCTGGGTACTACCACCGGTCACTCGGTAGAATTTACGCTGGGTCAATGTTGCTGAGCCTAATGCCAAGCTATCTAACTGAACTTGTGCTGAACCTTTACCGGTTGTGGTGCTACCCACCACTAAGCCGCGGCCATAGTCTTGAATCGCTGCTGCAAAAATCTCTGATGCTGATGCTGATGCTAAGTTGGTAATCACCACCATATCGCCTGAATACAGCTGTTTGCCGCCGTCTTCATCTTGATAAACCTGAACATTACCTCGGTTATCACGAATCTGAACTAAAGGCCCTTCTTTAATAAACAGTCCCAACATTTTAGCGACTTCATCTAATGAGCCACCTGGATTATTTCGTAAATCAACCACGAGACCATCGATATTTTCTTTGTTCAGCTTTTTCAGCTCATTTTGCGTATCGATACTCACGCTGCGGTAGTTTTGACCACTACGGCGCGCACGGTAGTTTAGATAGAAGCTTGGAATCTCTAACACACCAATACGTTTTTCTTCATCGCTGCCTTCCGGTTTGACCGTAATCACACGATGAGTGACACCCGCATCTTCTTGCTCGATTATATCACGAGTAATCACGATAGTACGAGCAGCTGCGTCAGGGCTATTGGGCTGTTTTACTTTGACAATCACATCAGTGCCGCGCTCACCACGTATTAAAGACACCACTTCACGTGTCGACCAGCCCACCACGTCTTGTAGCTTCTCGCCGTCTTTAGCAACTGCGATAATCAAATCATTCGGTTGAATCTGTCCCGACTTCGCCGCAGGACCACCATCAACCAGTGTTACGATTTGAGTATAATCTGGATTCTTGCGATAGGGACGAATCGATACGCCAATACCCTCTAGCTGCAAGTTAGACTGAACCTGCATCTCTACCGCTTGTACCGGCGCATAATAATTACTATGCGGATCATAGGTCAGCGTCGCACTATTAAGTACTGACTCCATGATCTCGTCGCTCTTAATACGATCTAACTGCTCTTGCTGACGATGCAGACGATTTAATAGAATTTCAGCAGGGCTTCTGTCTTCATTTAAAATTAAATCATTGCCCTTGGTGAGCTCAGGGTTTTCACGATACAGATTATCACGTGCTCTATCTTCTTCTTGACCCAAGGTTAGATTGATAACCTGTAGCGTTAACTGACGTTCCCAATAGGCTTTTTGCTCTGCGGCATTCTTAAATCTTGGTGCTTCTTCACGGTCTAACACCACCGAATCATTACGGTGCAGATCAATCTCTTTTGTCAAGAACTTATCAGCAAAATCATAATACTCATTTGAGCGCTGCGTATAACGATTAAAAATATCTTGCACTGCACTTAAGTCGCCACGTTTTAATAATGAGGCAAATTTTGACCCATATTTGCGAGTCATCTCATCGATATCTGATTGCAGAAATAACGTGTGATTGGCATCTAAACGATCAACATACATCGCTAAGATCTTACGACCCATCTCTTCATCAAGACGCTGATTAGAATAATGGGCTCTATCAAGCAAAGCAGCGACTTGGCGAGTCGTTAACTGTTGTTCTGGTGTTACCTTGAAGTTTTTATGATCTGCGGCAACCGCTTCAGAGTAACTGTGTGAAAAGACTATCCCTGCGACACCAATTGCGGCAGCACCGAGCACCAGCTGTGTTGGTTGAAATCTCATAAAATGTTCTCGCTTATTCTTTTTACATTATGGGTATGGTGCCTCGATATTAGCATAACAAACCACTGCTGACTGTCTAAAACTGTATATGCATTCTTACCTTTGCATATCTTAGAGCCTATTTATCACAGCATTCATGGTTAATATCAGGCAAGTAATTATACTTACCAACCTCAAGCGTCTTCCCTGCTCTAACAACCACTAATAACAAGATGCTTAATAGCATCCATAGTGATGCTCACGATAAGGTTGGTATTGGGCTCATTTACTGTAATAATAACGGATTAACTTTTAGCTTAAAACACTTTAAAAGATGGGGTGGCGTATGTACGGGGCATTAATGATTGATGTAGCAGGTACCAAGCTCACTGAGGCGGACCGCTTAGTATTAAGTCGAGCAGAGGTGGGCGGGCTTATTCTGTTTGCTCGTAATGTAGAGACGCCTGAGCAAGTCCGTGCGCTGTGTGATGAGATTCACCAAATAAAGCCAGATATTATCATTGGTGCCGATCAAGAAGGCGGCCGCGTTGCTCGTTTGCGTCAAGGCTTTACCCCGCTTCCTGCCATGGGCAAATTAGGTGATTTATTCAATACCTATCCCATCAAGGCCTTATCGTTGGCCTATGATTGCGGCTATTTAATGGCAGCTGAGGTTATAGCTGTGGGGATTGATATTAGCTTCGCACCGGTACTTGATATCAACGGCGTCAGTAAAGTTATTGGCGACCGCAGTTTCCATGCGCGTACCGAAGCCATTGTGGCGCTATCTACTCAATTTATGCGCGGTATGAAAACTGCCGGTATGGCAACTACAGGCAAACACTTCCCAGGTCACGGCTCAATAGCTCCAGACTCCCATGTGGCTGATGCGATTGATGAACGCAGTTTAGACGAAATCAAACAAATTGACTTACAGCCTTTTATTCAATGCCTACCTTGGCTGGATGCTTTGATGCCGGCACACGTTATCTTTAAGCAAATAGATGATAAACCTGCTGGATTTTCAAAAACATGGCTACAGGACATCGCCCGTAAGCAGTTAGGCTTTGAAGGTGTTTTATTTTCAGATGATTTGTCTATGAAAGCGGCTCATATTGCAGGGGATATCACAGCGAGAGTCACTGCTGCGCTTAGTGCAGGTTGTGATATGGCACTGATTTGTAATGACCGCACTGCCGCCATCCAAGCCATTGAGATGGCGGAGCAATTGCCACAGCCCAATCAACAGCGTTTACATACCATGCGTAGTATCATTCCACAGTGGCAAGGAAGTTTGGAGGCTACCTGTGCTCAGTTTGATTACTGGGCGCAAGCTAAGCACAATATTAGTGAGGCTTTTTTTAAGGAGTCTATAACCGCTAATTTAGATAAAGATCCGACCAATTATTTAAAATAATAGCGTCCGTATAAACACGCCGATTCAAACACTAAAGACTTAGGTAAACTGAAAAGGACAGCGTTAGCCTCCCTCGTCAAATATTGATATTTAGGGGTTATACATAGTTCCTAATTTTCTCAAAAAAATACCGCCCAATTTGGACGGTATTTTTATTTAAACTACTCTAAGTTAGTGGAATGATGATATTTATTGTGCAGTATCAGACTCAGGAACCAATAAATGATCATCGCCATCTGGCATTAAATCATCATTATTATCATCTAATAGGTTTAAGTCAGGATCTAACTCTAACCCATCGTCATGAGTGGCCGCAGGAGCAGAAGCTTCAGGAGATGAAGTACCCTTATTTTTCACTTCAGTTTCACGAATTTCTGAATCTGGTGCTACCACAATACCGTTTTCATCGGCTTGACCCATCGACTCATCATATACGACATATTCAATACGACGGTTACGGAAACGACCTTGGTCCGTTTCATTAGTCGCGATTGGATCAGATTCACCCATACCTTTAATTTTTAAACGATCAGCATCAGCACCTTGAGAAACCATGTAGTCTTTAATAGACTGAGCTCGACGCTGAGATAATGGAATATTATACTCATTGGTACCTATTGCATCAGTATGACCAATGATCAATAATTCCATATCAGGCGTTTTCTTCATAATTTCTACAGCGCGGTCTAGAACAGGTTTATTAACGTCTGGGATAGCAGAATCATCAAATTCGAAATTAACCACTTGACGACTTAATGCGCGTGCAACGTCACGAGGCTCTGGGTTATCTCCTAATGCATCAAGTCCAGCATTCGCTTCGGTGATACTGCGATCAATTTCACCTTGCAAATCAAGTGGACCTTCAGCCATAACATTAAGACCAGGCGCTGCTGCTTTCAAGTCTGAAACCAATTGCTGTAGTTGCGCATCATCTGGTGAGTTAACTATGATGTCCTCACCTTTAATAATAACGTTCGCATTAGGCGTATTCTTAATAAGCGGTAAAATTGCGCCTAAGTACTCTGCGGCTGGCATATCAGTTGCAAAGTTGTCATCAATATCAGCACGACATTTATCGGCTTCATCAGCAAACACTTCATTCATTGAAGACATGATTGTATCGTTTAAAGCGTCATTACCTGCACTTATGCGGCAAGCATATAATTGATTACCTTCACCACTCGATAAAGATAATACGGCAGGCTCTACCTCTGCATTATCAGCAACGACTGCATTTTCAGCAGATTGCTCTACTTGCTGAGGTGGCGTTGCTACAGGCTCTGGATTGTCCTGACAACCTTTTAATAGTGCCCAAGCTAGCGCTGCTAAAATAATTAAACCAATAATAGGTAATAATGCTTTTAAGAAGCTACCGCCCTCTTCTTCTTTACGATGAAGGGGTTCAGTACTTGTTGTATCAGAGATACGATGACCTGGTTTTGGCTCGGTTCCAGAGGTAGCAGCAGCGGCGCCAGCTGGAGCAGCAGCAGTGGTGGCAGCTGTCGCTGCTTTCGGCGCTTCAGTAGTCGTCGTAGTTGCAGCAGCAGGTGCTTCTTTCTTAGCATTGTTTGCCGCTAATAAACCTGCTGGTACTAGACCACTCATCGCAGCCCATGCAGGGATATGATCACGATAAGAAGATAGGTTATCACGCAAGAACTGAGGCACTGGCGTAGTACCCGCTAAGCTTTTAATCTCGTTAAATGCTAATGGTGATGCAGTTGACATTAAAGCTTGAGCTTCTGTTTTATCAACGTGGTTTGCTGTTGAAAGTTCACGCGTTAAGCTATTTCTTTTACGCTCATCATGCCAAAAACGATCAAAGAAACCACTATCATCACCGCGAACTTCTTGATCGCCAATACGACCATATGATTCTTGATCAGTTAAGCTGCTCACAAAAAGAGCATAGAACTGCTGTAATAAATTTTCGTTTTCTGGGGTACGGTTGTCGCCTAGTACCGCAGGCGTTACTGTACGCGTTAAATGACCAATAATATCCATAACAATCCTCCTAAAAAATTAAAAATATACGATAATTTATTTCCCTCATCCTACGCTTTGCTTTTATAAACCGCTTTGCTTTTATAAACGATGTATAACCCGTGCTTTTTATAATTAGTTAAACACAACAAACTGTTGAATTTATCCTTATTACACGTTAATTAATACACAATTGCACGATAATTAATATATAAAGCGTCCAAATCATACGAGAGAGTTACCTCTTTACCGCAGTTGTGTACTACACTACCCTATCTTGAAAACAACTCCGTTATATTAAGGTAAATTATCAGTTAAACCGTGTTACAGACATGTGAATTGGTGACAAACTGATAATAATTCATGCTAAAACTATAAATTGAAACCATGATAAATATAGACAACACCACCATTTAAGGCTGTCGACGCAGTTGTTACTCTATATAATACACCTGAGATACGATAACAAACAGTATTAAGAACTGCTTTATACCCATCTAAATGTACTAAGGAATAACAGTGAACAGTTTATTGAGTAACCATACGACGCTAATTATTGCCATTACGGTCATTATTAGCTTTTTAGCATGGCAAAATACCGCTTTGATGGGTCGACTGATTTTCTATCCGCCTGCGGTTAATAAGGGGCAATGGTATCGCTTCATTACTCATGGCTTTATCCATGCCGATGGCTCACACCTATTATTTAACATGTTTACCTTGTACTTTTTCGGGCGTGTGGTCGAACGATTCTTTAATCAATACTTAGGCGGCTTTGGATTTATTGCCGTTTATTTGATTGCGATTATTGCAGCGATGATTCCGAGCTACTTACAGCATAAAGATGACCCCCGCTACCGTAGTCTAGGTGCTTCAGGTGGGGTCTCTGCTATCTTGTTCGCCTATATCTTGATGGCGCCTTGGAGTATGCTGTATTTATTTGCCGTCGTTCCTATCCCTGCGATTGTCTTCGCCATTGCCTATGTGGCCTATAGTGTGTATGCCAATAATAAAGGCGGCTCATCAGTGAACCATCTTGCGCATTTATGGGGCGGCGCGTTCGGCGTGTTAGCAACTATATTACTTGAGCCCAATGTGATTCCTCATTTCTTAAATGCGTTATTACATCCGCGCTTCTAAAACACACTGATACTTGCGACGTTTTGATAATTTAAAACATCACACATTAAAAAGCCCGTCATTTAATTGAATGACGGGCTTTTTAATGTGTACGATTTATTTAGCGCGGTACGCTTCTTTTAGACCAGAAATCACCATATCCAGTGCTTCTGCGTCGCCATCGCGCGCAGCACGGCGCATTAACAATGAGGGTGCGTGAGATAGCGTCTGAGTTAAGCGTCGGGTTAATTCAGTCAACACATCTTCTGCCGGTGCGTCTGTATTTCTCAATTGATGCAAGGCTTCTTGTAGTACTTTTTCCGCTTTTTGCTCTGCTAACTGACGATAATCATGAATGTCTTGACCGACTTTACGTACTTGATAGCGACGCTCAATCTCAACCACCAAATGGCTGACCAATAACTCCGCTTCAACAGCAGCTTGACGACGCTTCTCTAAGTTACCGGCAATCACATGCTGTAAGTCATCAATAGAGTACAGATACACATCATCAAGCTTACCAACTTTTGAATCAATGTCTCTTGGTACTGCTAAGTCAACCATTAGCATTGGTTTATAACGGCGTTTTTTGAGTGCGCTACGGGTCATGGATTTATCGATTAGCATATCCATACTCCCACTACAGCTACTCACAATATCGGCTTGATACAATAACGTGTCTAGCACAGTAAGCGGATGCACCTCGATAGTCAAACCCGGCCGCTGCAGCTCTTCTGCCAATAATTGAGCACGCTCAGGGGTACGATTACAAATCAGAATACGGCGCACGCCCAGCGCGGCAATATGCTGAGTGACCAGACGATTCATCTCGCCAGCAGCAATCACCAATAAGGTCGTATCTTCTGGTTTATCAAATATCTGAGTAACTAATTTTGCCGCAGCAAATCCTAAAGAGATGGCTTGTGTACCTACATCCGTCTCATTACGCACACGTTTGGCTGCTGCGAATATCTGTTCTACTACCCAATTTAAATGATTGGTCAAGTAGCCAGTTTCTTTGGCCTGGCTAACGGTGCGCTTAATTTGACCGAAGATTTGTGGCTCACCCAAAATCATGGAGTCCAGACCGGCCGCTACACGCAGCCAATGGGTTAGCGCTTGCCCATCAATAAAGTCATATAAATAAGGACGTATTTCATTGGCAGGCAGGCCTTTAAACTCAGCCAGCCAATTGATAAGTTGCTCAGCAAGTGCAGTAGCCGATACGGTCTTTAGCTGCGCCGATTGTGTAACATATGCCGGATCATTCGCGGTATAGGTATTGGGTGCAAGCGCATAAATTTCGGTACGGTTACAGGTAGAGATAATCACACTACCGGCGGTTATCTTCTGTAATTGGGCTTGCGCGGCCTGAATGTCGTCGCCCACAAAAGCCAACCGTTCGCGCAAAGCAACGGGGGCTGTTTTATGGTTAACACCGATGACAACAAGGTTCATGTAAACTCTACCAATTTAATAGACGTTAAACCGTTTCAATAAAGGAGCACAATCTGACAATGATTGTCCACGAGATGGATTATATTAATAGGTAATAAGGCGTGCGCATCAATTATAAAGGACGAATAAGAAAACGCCCCAGTACAATTAATGTATTAAACCGTGAATTATATCATCGAATGCATATGCAATCACGGATACTGTGTTCAATCCGATATAATAGTGTGATTGAGCTAATAAATACACGCTAAAGGCCGCTTATTATTATATTAACCTATCTTCTTTTTTGGCCTATAACTCTGACGCGGTAACCTATGACAAAGACACTTTCTCAAACGCCTACCGTTTATTTGGGTACCGGTGGATATAGCGATACCGATATGCTGGGTACACTGTATCCCATGGGTACAAAAAAGACAGATTTTTTAGCAGAATACGCCAAACATTATGGCGCCGTTGAAATTAATAGTACCTTTTATGCGCCACTAGGTCACAAAGCGTTTGAGGGGATGCTTAGAAAGTCTGACGGTCAAGTGAAATTTGCGGTAAAGTTGCATCAAGATTTTAGCCATACTCAAACGGCAACTGCGCAACATGCCTCAGCCTTTATAGAAGCTTTGCAGTCTATTATTGAGGCCGATTGTCTGGCGCCTTTATTGATTCAGTTTCCGCATGGATTTGACAGAACGGTTTCAAATCGTCTGTATTTGGCTAAATTAACCGATTGGTTCATTGATTATCCCCTAGCGATAGAGTTTCGCCATGCCAGTTGGCATATCCCGCAAGTAGAGCACAGCTTCCAAAAGCATGGGCTTATTTGGTGTAGTGTCGACTATCCCAAAGTTAGTGGATTACCACAATCACGATTGTTATTTACCCAAACGTCTCAGTGTTCTACAGTTCAACAAGGTGCTAAACGCACTGGCTACTTGCGTATGCATGGTAATAATTTGAACTGGTGGGATTCAATGTCAGCCAGTGAGCGCCATGATTACCGTTATTCAGTAGAGGAGATGCAGGCTTGGGCGCAAGCAATAGCCAATCAGCGCCAACACTTTGATGAGCTTTATATCTTTTTCCAAAACTCTACCAATGCCCATGCCTATTACAACATTGCAATGCTAAGAGAGGCTTTAATGGCGCTCAATTTTAAGGTTTTATAAATTAAGAACATAAAAAATCGCTGACAACGCAGCGATTTTTTATTTTAATAATACATATACCGATAATATAGTCATAGGCAACTAAATGAGATACAAGGCAACCGAGTGCAAGTACTACTCTAGTAGGCTTAGTGAGGTTAACGCTGTAGCTCTTTAGTTTGGCTAAGACTATAGATAAGATCACATAATTTCAATACGTCTGTGCTAATTTAAGGAAAATACTTTACCTATTTTCCACCACGAATTTCAGCAAGTGCCATCGCAATAAACTTTCTTAAGTTCTTAAAGCTGGTGTCCGCCTCTTCCATATATTCTTCAAGATGATCAATCTCTTTATGCATGTTATCTTGTTGACGACGTTTAAGCTCCTCCATCAATGCTGATAGCGTCTCTTCCGTCTCTTTAATGAGCTGATTAATTTCCTCAGAAGATTTGATAGCGACATTTTCTGCGATAGAATCTAAGGTGCTTATTTGTTCTGTTGTACTTTTATCCCTTGCATCCATCATTTTTTCCATCCTATTAACTTTAAATTATAAATGTGCAGTGTGACATGATATCAACGACAGTTATATCGGCTATATTACCTCTGTTACATTGACCCTACTGAATATGAAACACCAACACATAAAAGAGGAATAACGAAGAACACCCCAAGTATATAAGCTAACGCATATACTTTCTTTTCTGAGGCAAAGTTTGCCAACCAGCCAGCTAATTTCAAAGGTATGTCACGCAAGAAAGGGATACCATAAATAACCACGACGCCTATCACATTATAGGTTAAGTGAATTAATGCAATCGTTACAGCAGCTTGCATATTACCTTCCACTGCAAAAGATGCTAGGAGTGCTGTAATACAGGTCCCAATATTTGCGCCCAAAGTAAAAGGATAAATTTGTTTTAAACTAAACGTACCTGAGCCTGCCAGAGGGACCATCAATGAGGTTGTGGTCGATGAAGACTGAACTAAAATAGTAATGATGGTGCCGGAAGCTATACCACTAATCGGACCACGGCCCACTGTGGTATGCATAATATCTTTGGCTTTACCTACCATTAATTGTTTTAATAACTTACCGATATAGGTAATCGATACAAATATTAGTGTAATACCCAAAAGGGCTAACGCTATACCTGCTAACGGTTGATCGAGTACACCTGTCAGGTGTTTAAATAGATTAACAACAGGGGCAGTAGCGGCTTTAATAAAGTTAAATGATCCTACGGAAACAGCATCACCGTCTGTCGCTGCTGAACCCACGATAAATGTTGAAAAATAAGTGCCTATTTTTTCTAAGAAGCCAAACATAATCTCAAGCGGTAAGAAGATGACCACGGAGAGTAAGTTGAAATAATCATGTATCGTAGCAGCGGCAAAAGCTCTTTTGAACTCTTCCTTATTGGTAATGTGCCCCATCGAAACAATCGTATTGGTAATTGATGTACCAACATTAGCGCCCATCACCATTGGAACTGCCAGTTCAACAGGCAATCCACCTGCAACCAATCCAACGATAATCGAGGTGACGGTTGAAGATGATTGAATCAAAGCAGTGGCAACAATACCGATTATCAGACCCATAAATGGGTTCGTTGCAAAAGCAAACAACTCTTTTGCTTCGCCAGCCGTCGCGCCTTTAAAGCCAGAACCAATCATGCCTACGGCACAAATCAACGTATATACTAATGCAGCAACTAATACCCACCGAGCTGCCATATTGCCGCCCTGTTTAGGTATTGAGCTTATAGCTTCAGACATAAAAACTCCCTAATGAATAATATTTATCGAGTTACTCTGGCTAGCCTGAAACCATATAACGTCAATTGATGATTTTAACAAAACTAAAAATCGGATTATAAATTAGGGTTATTACACCATAGTTACATTTTTTATAAAAACTAAATAAAACATCACATAGTTTAACTAAATTTAGACAATATAATTTTAAAGAACTTGAGAGTAGTTATCAATAGTAGACATTTATATGGGACTTATACACTATGTGTTATAGAATCGATTATCGAGCTAATTACTGAATGATAGTTAAAATGAAATCTAAAAAAAGAGTCATTGATTTTTAATCAATGGCTCTTTGGACTTACCTTACAAATTACTTTCCCAATGACATCTTTAATTTCTACCCAACCCAAAGCTTCCATACCGACACTTTCATCCCAGTTATCACCCCTTAGTTTTAGTCGTACAGAGTGACTATAATAGGGGCTAACTCTTAGTTGATTTTTATTAAGACTCTTAGACCCGATAGGCGGCTCTGCTTGCACTTGAATCTGAACTATTCTTTTAATTATCTGACCATATTTTGGATGATTGACAGCCACAATATGGCCTGCCCTAAGAGTCATAGTATTCAATATAAGCTGACCAAAATATGGCACCTTGCCAATCAAGTGCGGCTGTTCATAAAGATATTTTGAGTGCCATATCAATACAAATGCACCCGACTCAAGAGTCGGGTGCATACTATTTCCAGTTACTTTCATAACTCTCAGCTTCATAAGTTTTTAGCTTCATAACCTTAAGCTTCATAAGTTTTTAGCTTGCGCTAAAGAAACAACACGTTTAGCCTAGTTTAGGATAAACCGTTTCGACTTTTGGCTCATAAGGACAAATCGCTCGATACGTCTCTACCCCTTTTGAATCCCAAAAGGTTTCAGAAAATTCATTAACTAATTCAACTAATTTCTCGGCTTTCTCAACACTGAGGTGCTGTTTAGCTGCAGAGCCCGCTAGCATAATATCATGCGTTAATTTATGAATATTTGGATATTTCTCAAGTAGCTCACCTTTAAAATAATCACCCCAAATAATGCGTATCTCATGCTTAACTGATTCAGCATGTTTCTCTTTACTTTCAACTAACCGAATAAATTTAGCCATATCTTCACGGCTGTCACTGAGACTATCAATCTGATGACAGTATCGTAAAACACTTAACGCGAAGATTTGAGCCGGAGTCGTGTCATAAATACCGCAAGGAATATCACAATGTGCTGATAGGGTTGGAAAAGCACGCACTTTATCCATTTTTTGTAATAGCGTATGTAACATATTAACTTCCTTATAAATAGTTAAACGTTGATTTGAGTTCTATTTGTCTTTTTGCTTAGTAAACTGACGATAGGCTACCCAAATACAGGCGGCTAAAGCAATAACAATGGAGCCGTAAAAAAGTACATGCATCAGCATAGATTCATTCGCAGTATGATCATGGCCAGGATGTGCCATTGCACTATTCGTCGTGAAGACGATAGTAAACAAAGCCATCACTGCTGTAGGAAACGAATTGAGTACATTGGGTTTATTTAAAACTTTACTACCAGCTGATTCTTTCATAAGGTTTATTCCATACTAATGGTTTAAGGAAATAGTGAGTCTTAGGTGGTTATACCGCGTAAATGACGCTAAGTCATTTCGGTATCTCATAGGTCATTAAGATAGTTTTAATTGGAACATAAAATACCTTAACCTGATTCTTATAAAATGTAAATGAAAATCATTATTATTTAAATATTGAGTTATAGGCTGGTAGATGGGGTATATGGCATTCGACTATTGTATGAATGATAGAAAACAAAAAAGGATGCCGAAGCATCCTTTTTTAATAATTAAAAGACTGATATTTCACAAAATAAGTCTTTTAAACAATAAGCTTTATTGTAAATTACTCTTCAACACCTGCGTCTTGACCTTTATATTTAGCATTGGCATAGTCCCAGTTTACTAATTTATCAAGGAAGGTATCCACGTAATCTGGACGACGGTTACGATAATCGATATAGTATGCATGCTCCCAAACATCACAGGTTAATACTGCTGTTTTGTCATGAGCCAGTGGCGTATCAGCGTTCGCCGTTTTCATGATTGACAGTTTACCACCCACTGAATCAGCAACTAACCATGCCCAGCCTGAACCAAACTGAGACGTTGCTGCATTTTTAAACTCTTCACGGAACTTGTCGTAAGAACCAAAATCTTCTTCAATTTTAGCTTTAAGATCACCAGTAGGTTCACCGCCACCATTGTTTGGAGTCATGCAGTTCCAGTAGAAAGTATGGTTCCAAACTTGAGCAGCTTGGTTAAACATACCTTGTTTGCTGTCATCTTTAGCCGTTGCTTTGATGATTTCATCTAATTCTTTACCTTCTAGACCTGAACCAGGAAGCAAATCATTAAGCTTGTTAACGTAGGCAGCGTGATGCTTATCATGGTGGAATTCTAAAGTTTCTGCACTGATATGTGGCTCAAGTGCGTCTTTTGCATAAGGTAGTTCTGGTAATGTGATATTTGACATATTATTTTATCCTTGGCTGGTTTAACCTTACTGACTATTCAGAGTAGGCCAATATTCGAACAGGCGACATACTCGTCGTAAACAACTAAGGCTAAAGTGGCTTGTTGTTATTAAAATCCTAAAATCGTACAACTCGTTAATTATCAAACTATTCGCTTAGCCATCTGTTTCAAACAGACAAGCCAATATCTGATAATTAAATTGCTACATATGCAGACTTAATCCTTTATTGGCATAAATCAATTAGGCCCACATCCTTATCCTCAAATACTTTTTAAACATCATTTATTCCACTTAACTGTACTAAGTGGTTACATGAGTGTCTGTTAAAAGTTTGATTACTAAGTCTTGTTATATACTATAGCAAAGCAATGCGGCAAACTCAGTTACCGAATGTTATATCACTGCGTTAATTTATTAATCACTATGATAAATAAAATCAATCATTAACTGAGATTTCATTTAAATATGGCAATAATAGAATCATAGTTTGTTATCTATGACTAGATAACGGCCAGACAACTAAGTGGTTCAAAATAGCTCGAAGTGGCTTACAGTAGCTTGAATTAATTGTGGCCCCTTTCTATACAACCTATACAGCTCCTCGCCAATATTTGAATATCTTTTGATACTATAGGATAGCTTTATGACCTCATCATTAAATAAACCCAACACCAACCCTACTCCACAACAAACTGTACGATGGGTACTGGCCAGTAACAATAAAGGCAAGCTGGCTGAATTTAAGCGCTTGTTTAACGAGGCCAATCTTAATATCGATATTATCCCTCAAGGTGAGCTTAATATAGAAGATGCGATTGAAGATGGTCTTAGCTTTGTAGAAAATGCCATTATCAAAGCACGTCATGCCAGTCGTATTAGCGGACTGCCTGCGGTAGCAGATGACTCTGGTCTATGTGTGCCTGCGTTAGGTAACGCCCCTGGTATTCACTCTGCCCGTTATGCAGGTGTTCATGGCAATGATGCCAAGAATAATGCTAAGTTAATTGACAACTTACAACCTATTCGACAGCCAAATCCTGACCAGCTTATTAAAGGCTACTTTGTGTGTGTCCTAGCGTTGGTACGTCATGCTGATGACCCGCTACCCATTATTGCGCAAGGCTTGTGGCAAGGTGAGATACTAGAGGCACCTCAAGGGGAGCACGGCTTTGGTTACGACCCCCTGTTTTATGTGCCAGATTTTAATAAAAGTGCGGCCGAGCTTGACCCTGCTACCAAAAACCAAATCAGTCACCGCGGCCATGCGATGAAGCAGTTATTGGCGCAGTTAGCAGATTTTTAGCCAATTTTGGCCATGTAGGTGCGCAATTTTTACTTTATTTTTACATTAACTGGCTGATAGACTATACTGTTCTACTTTTATAATTTTATAATTTTATAGCAGTGCCAAACTCACCTTTGCTATCGAGCAAGTTGTGCGTATTTTGCTGTTATTTAGCCAGACGTCTGTGGCATCCGATATCTTTGGATATCCTTGTTTTAACTTACTAATGGCGGTATTGACGCTATAACTAAGCGATAAAATGAGAGTGCACGGCAGCCACTGTGCTTTATAATATGCGTGATATTTATTAAAACCAGTTTAGCGTTATATTCTTGGCAATCCGCTACTTTATAGTCGAAGTCTATTTTCGTTGTAAAGTGGACATTGCTTATCATTACAATCAAACGATTAATATACAGGGTTAATAACCATGGCAAAAGATCTACAAGTCACGACTAACAAAGTCAACGACAATCAAACTCAACTGACTGTTAAAGTTCCTGTTGAACAGATTCAAAACAAAGTGGAAGGCCGTATCCGCAATGTGGCAAAAACTGCCAAAATTGATGGTTTCCGTAAAGGTAAAGTGCCTGTTTCACATATCCGTGCCCAGTATGGCGCTGGTATTCAGCAAGAAGTAATTAACGACGTAATCCGTGACACTGTGTTTGAGGCTATCAAAGCAGAAGACGTCCGTGCTGTTGGCATGCCAAACATCGATGACGTTAAGCTTGAAGATGAATTCTTAGTATATCAAGCGACTGTTGAAATCTTCCCAGAAATCAAAGTGGAAGGCATCAGCGACATCGAAGTTGAGCGTCATAACGCCACTATCAATGATGAAGACGTTGATACTATGATCGAAAACCTTCGCAAACAGCGTCAAGAATTTGCTGATAAAGAAGGCGCAGCAGATGAGGGCGATCAAGTAACCTTTGACTTTGAAGGCTCTATCGACGGCGAGAAATTTGAAGGCGGCTCAGCTGAAGACTTTAAACTTGTACTAGGCAGCGGCCAAATGATTCCAGGATTTGAAGATGGCATCAAAGGTATGAGCGCTGGCGATGAAAAAACCATCGACGTCACTTTCCCAGAAGATTATCAAGCTGAAAACCTAGCCGGTAAAGCAGCACAGTTCAAAATCAACGTGAAAAAAGTTGAAGAATCTAAGCTTCCAGAAATCAACGAAGAGTTCCTTGAGTTATTCGGCGTAAAAGAAGGCGGCGTAGAGCAGCTTAAAGCAGACGTTCGTAAGAACATGACGCGTGAAATCAAAAACGCAGCACGCAACCAAGTTAAGCAAGCAGCCTTTGATGCGCTACTTGAGAAAAACGAATTTGACGTACCAAGCGCTATGATTGAACAAGAAGTGGATCGTCAGCGTAACCTAATGATGCAGCGCTTTGCGCAGCAGTTCGGCGGCAACGCTAACAGCATCGACAAAGATATGTTGCCACGTGAGCTATTTGAAGAGCAAGCTATCCGTGCTGCACGCCTTGGCATCTTAGTGTCTCGTATTATCGAAGAAAATGATATGAAAGTAGATCAAGAACGTGTGGATACTTTCATTAAAGAAACTGCTGAAAACTACGAAGATCCTCAAGAAGTTATCGAATACTACACAAACGATGCACAGCAACGCGCTAACATCGAATCTGTCGTACTAGAAGATCAAGTGGTTGACTTCCTAATTGATCAAAGCAAAGTAACTGACAAAGAAGTTAGCTATCAAGAACTTCTAGCATCACAACAACAAGGTATGATGTAATTCATTTTTCAATAAAATGAATCATCTAATCTTTTGCTGTTAATAGCTGATGGATAACGCTTAATAAAAGTGCCCTAACTTCGATAAGTTGGGGCATTTTTGTCTCTGCTGATTTTATTTAGGTTGAAATTTGCCTATAGACCTATAGAAATTGCTAAACTATGTGTTAATTATGGGTCATCACGCAAGATATGTGCGCTAAGCGCTTGATTTATTGCCAGACACCCCAAAATATAAACCAATGATATAGGTATGCGTAAGCCGCCTACCCTTTTCTCGTTTGATAGTTAAGTATTGACTTAAAGCAGGCAGACATTGAGGGTTCGGCAAATAAGCTTAGTTGCCTTTATTTCAATAACACCAAAATTTCATTAACATCAAAAACAACGATTTAAAACATTGTAAAACTGACCAAACATAGGGATTATTTATGAATCACCAAAACACCCAGCAAGATATCGAGCGTATCATCAACAACCCTCATTTCGATAAGCTGGTTGCTGCCCATGATGCCGTATTAAGAGATATGCGTGACGCGACTGTTAGCGTACCGCAAGCTGCACTAGTACCTATGGTTGTCGAGCAATCGGCCCGTGGCGAGCGCTCTTTTGACATCTACTCGCGCCTACTTCGCGAGCGTGTTATCTTCTTGACCGGTCAAGTTGAAGACAACATGGCCAATCTAATCGTGGCACAGATGCTGTTCTTAGAAGCAGAAAACCCAGAAAAAGACATCCACTTATACATCAACTCGCCAGGCGGTTCAGTGAGCGCCGGTCTTGCCATGTTTGATACCATGAACTTTATCAAACCTGACGTATCAACCATTTGTATGGGCGGTGCATATAGCATGGGCTCATTCCTATTGGCAGCCGGTGAAAAAGGCAAACGTTATGCGCTTGCTAACTCACGTGTGATGATTCACCAGCCTTCAGGCGGTGCACAAGGTCAGGCGACGGATATTGAGATTAATGCTCGTGAAATATTAAAAATCCGTGACCGTCTAAACCGTATCTTAGCGGAGCGTACCGGTCAGCCATTAGAGAAAATCGAAAAAGACGTTGAGCGTGACTACTGGTTAGACGCGCAAGAAGCCAAAGAATACGGCTTGGTTGATGAAGTATTAGAGCGTCGTCCAGAAGACGAAAAGTAAACCTTTAAACCCATTATGTTTGAAGGCTGTGATGCTGGTAATTAGTCCATTAATGACTGATTAATGGCGTTGCTGATACCATATTGAGCAATTTATATAGATAGCTTTAGAGTAATTATTAAGGAGCGCCAAGCATGGCTAAAGATAAAACACCACAGTGTTCGTTTTGTGGTAAAAAGAAAGATGAAGTGGCACAGCTTATTGCAGCCGATGACGCAAATATCTGTAATGAATGTGTGGCGCTATGCACAGACCTAATTGAAGATGGCGATATTGACAGTGCTGAGGGAGACGGTGAACAAACCAGCTCTTGGTTATCCAAAAAGCTACCAACACCAAAAGAGATTCGTGAGCATTTAGATGGTTATGTCATCGGTCAAGATACCGCTAAAAAAGCGCTATCCGTTGCAGTATATAACCATTACAAACGTCTAAAAGTAGCGGCTCAATTAGCAGAAGATGCTAAGCAAGCCAAGCTGGGCGCTGATGATGCTATGGTTGAGCTATCAAAAAGTAATATCTTGTTGATTGGTCCAACAGGTTCAGGCAAAACCTTATTGGCTCAAACGCTAGCCCGTATGCTTGATGTTCCTTTTGCCATGGCAGATGCAACTACCTTAACCGAAGCCGGTTATGTGGGTGAAGACGTTGAAAACATCGTACAAAAGCTACTACAAGCGGCTGATTATGATGTTGAGAAAGCTGAGCAAGGTATCATCTATGTCGATGAGATCGATAAAATCAGTAAAAAAGGCGAGAATATGTCAATCACCCGTGACGTATCGGGTGAAGGCGTACAGCAAGCGCTACTCAAACTGATTGAAGGGACGGTTGCCGCCATTCCGCCACACGGTGGTCGTAAGCATCCAAACCAAGAACTGATTCAAGTCGATACCAGTAATATTCTGATTATTGTTGGCGGTGCGTTCTCAGGTCTTGATAAAGTGATTCAGCAGCGTACTGAAAAAACAGGGATTGGCTTCAACGCTGAAGTGAAAGCGAAAGACGATGGCCGTCAGTTGTCTGAGCTGTTTAAGCAGGTTGAACCAGAAGATTTGATTAAGTTTGGTCTGATACCAGAGCTGATCGGTCGACTACCCGTGATTGCAACGCTTGAAGAGCTGGATGAAGATGCGTTAATGCAAATCTTGACTGAGCCTAAAAACGCCATTGTTAAGCAGTATCAGTATCTGTTTGAGATGGAAGATGCTGAACTGACCTTTACCGAGAATGGTTTAAAGGCGATCGCTCATAAAGCGATGGAGCGCAAGACCGGTGCCCGTGGCTTACGTTCGATCGTTGAGAACGCGTTATTAGACACTATGTATGAATTGCCTTCTATGGAAAATGCAAAATCTGTAGTGGTTGATGAGACGGTTATCAATGACGGTGTCACACCTAAAATCGCCTAGTATAATGTTTTCAAGCTAAGGGGCTAATGTACGAATGACATCGCCGCTCTATTCCATTTTATCGGGTTGATTTAGCCGATTGGACTTAATAGTTTACGAACGCCTTTCTCAATGAGAGAGGCGTTTTTTATTGTGGGTGTCTCGCAACTGGTCTATTATAGTCAGTATGTCTAGCGCTTTACACTTCTTAACCAGCCTAATAGCTCTTAAATATTTTATAAACTTTATTGTTATTCTTACTTTATACCAAATCTAGAGATTTACCTATCGAGGAAGACAAGTCTAAACGTGACATATATTAGGTTTAAAAAGCCTAATAAAGAGACTCGGTTTATTAAGCCTAACAAGGATAGTTTATATTATAGAAAAGGTATTATTTTAATTAATGGGTCCAATTATGACTACAAAGCTTACGTCCACAAAAACTCTTATCAACCGACTCTCTCCTGTCCTGCCCTTCATGGCCCCTTATGTCGATCAAACGCTAATGAACCGCTTTTATCAAGGACATGTAGCAGCCATTACCGGTGCAGGGTCTGGTATTGGTCGTGCGCTAGCTTTAAATTTAGCGGCGACAGGGTGCGACTTAGCACTCGCTGATATTAATCCTGATAATCTGGCTGAAACTGAGCAGTTATTGTCTGACTATGAGGTGACGGTAACAGCAACCCTGCTGGATGTGGCAAATAAAGAGGCTGTGTTCACTTGGGCAGATCAAGTGTTCAAAGACCATGGCAAAGTCAACTTTATCTTTAATAATGCTGGAGTAGCCTTAGCGTCGACTGTCGAGGGCGAGTCGATAGAGGACATCGAATGGGTCATGAGTGTAAACTTCTGGGGCATGGTGTATGGTACCAAAGCCTTTTTACCGTTAATTAAACAAAGTGTTAGTGACGCCAATAACCAGCCACAAGCTCACTCTAAAAGGCAAACTCATCAACAAGCTCATGGTCATATTATCAATATATCCAGTTTGTTTGGTATTGTCGCCCTACCGGCCCAGTCCGCTTATAACGCCAGTAAATTTGCCATTCGTGGATTTAATGAAAGCTTACGTCAAGAGCTGGATATTCAAAAGTGTGGCGTCTCTTTGACATCTGTACACCCTGGCGGTATTAAAACCAATATTGCTAATAATGCCAGAGAACATGACAGTGTGAGTTCTCTTGGAATGACCACAGGGGCGAAAGGTTTAGAGAAAATCAATAGATTATTGAAGTTTGACCCTGATATGGCCGCAAAAATAATATTGATGGCCGTCGCCAATAATCAACCTCGCTGTCTGATTGGTGATGATGCAAAATTATTTGATTTGGTGCAGCGCGCTTTCCCCTCAAATTATGGGCAAGTGATGAACCGCGCAACAAAGACCATCTCCAAACTAAAAAGACATCCACTGATGCGTAAGCTGGGTTAATCAGCTAAATAAACGAATCGAACGCATTTTATTGGCGCAAAAGAGACATTAATAGGCTAGCCGATTTAAGTTAAGCCTTATAAAATAGTGGGTTTTAATAGAGGACTTTAAACGCTTGAAGGCAATTAGGTATTTTTTATTGAATGTCTGGCACCATCATTAGACAGTGTAACTAAATATCCCCAGTTGCTGTAGCTTCTAATTCTGCGTCAGTTGTGTTCTTTTTAAACCGATAGTTAACAGTTATCAAATCGACTGCGCTCATGCCAGCCGATTGTGTTTTTGCTTTGGATATCATTGGTCACTTTATGCAAACACCCACCTCTAAAACCGAAACGGCAACCTCTTCTCAGACACCGCCACCAACTTGGGTACTCAAAGCCACGGTAATGCTAATTGCGGTATTCGCCTTTTTACAGGTGTACTCTATCCAATCCATCTTACCGGTATTAATGGTCGACTTTGGGGCCAGTGAAGTACAAGTCGGTATGGCGGTTGGGGCGACTGTCATGGCAGTGGCTATCATGTCTCCTTTTTTAGGCATGTTGTCTGATGCCATGGGGCGCAAGCCCATTATCGTGGCGGCATTACTATTTTTAGCGGTACCTACCGCCTTAATTGCGCATAGCAGTAGCGTGGAGGTCTTGACCTTTTGGCGCTTTTTGCAAGGGCTATCTGTTCCCGGTATTACGGTGGTGACCATTGCCTATCTTGGAGAGGAGTTCAAAGGCGGAGCGATTGCTGAGCTCATGGCATATTACGTGTCAGGTACCGTGCTTGGCGGCTTTTCAGGGCGTTTTATTTTAGGACATCTGCATGAGTGGGTCGGTTGGCGAATCGCGTATTATATTATGGCGGCCTTAACCTTTGCCGGAGCACTGTGGGTAGCCAAGACCCTTCCCGCCTCCAAAAAATTTATCCCCAGTCCCAAGTTTCGTACCGCACTGACAACGCTAGCCGGTCACCTGACCAATCGCTATGTGCTATCGGCAGGTTTACTTGGTTTTTGTGTGCTTTTCTCACTGGTCGGCTGCTTTACCTTTATTAACCTGCACCTTGCCGCTACGCCTTACCATTTAGATACGGGACAACTGGCTAATATTTTTACCGTGTATTTACTTGGAGTCATTATCACACCGTTATCAACTAAGTTACTTCAACGCTTTGGGGCAGCACGAACCATTGTTGTGGCCGTTATTATGTCGATGTTGGGCGTATTGATGACCTTATCTGCCCCTTTATGGTTGATTATTATCGGTATCAGCGTCATGTCCTCAGGGGTATTTATTACTCAGTCTGCCACGATCGGCTATATTGCCACCAATGTGCATGAAGGGCGGTCTCTGGCCTCAGGTTTATATTATATGTTTTACTATGCTGGCGGTACGGTTGGGGCATGGGTATGTGGACTGGCTTATGCCCATGGCGAGTGGACTTATACAGTTTGGGCACTACTGTTTATGCAGCTCATGGCTCTATTAATTGCACGATTTGGCATGATTAAAACGCCCCTTAATTCGTAACCAGTAGCACATCAAACGCATTCCCTTGATTTAATTTATACTTAAAGCAGCACTATGGCTATGGTTCTATTTTGTCGGCTTAGTGAGGTTATCGCTGTCGCTCTTTAGTTTGCCTACGACTATAGTCTGTAAGCTCACTAATGAATTGAATTTGCGTCTTTTGAACCATTACTTTGAATTATCTCAATTAAAATTATAATTTGTATTGACCGATCATAGATATCTTTGTTAAATTAAATTTTAATTAAAATGAGATATTTTGTATCGAATATACCCATTTAAAACAACATCATTAGCAAGGAATGCGAATGATGTCATAAGGATGCATTGAGGTACGTTTTACGAAACCTTAGTGCCTATTTAAAACTTTCTAAATTAAAAATCCCATTCAAACAGTCATAACATAGATAGCTAAGGATAGCGCCATGACTAATGCCAAAACCCAAACCCATTATCAGCCTAATTCTACCGAATCATTCTCTCAGCTGTATTCCACGTCAATTAATGACCCAGAAGCATTTTGGGGCAGACAAGCCGAACGCATCTATTGGCATAAAGCACCTGAGCAAATTGTTGATAACAGCAACTTACCTTTTGCAAAATGGTTTGTCGGTGGTGAGACCAATGTCTGCTATAACTGCGTCGATCGCCATTTAGAAGAACGCGCCGAGCAAGACGCCTTTGTTTGGGTATCCTCTGAGATTAATCAAGACCTACTAGACAATCACCCTGGTGTTGCCGAAGCCTTTAAAGAGCTGGACAATCATGTTGAGTTTTACACCGACTATGCTAAGCGTCGCCTCACCTATAACCGCTTATATAAAGAAGTCAATTATTTCGCAGATGTGCTACAACGCTTAGGCGTTGGTAAAGGCGACCGTGTTATTATTTATATGCCGATGATTCTAGAGGCGGCGTACGCCATGTTAGCCTGTACCCGTATCGGCGCGATTCATTCTGTGGTATTTGGCGGCTTTGCAGCGCATAACCTTGCGGTGCGTATGGATGATGCACAAGCAAAATTAGTGGTCACAGTCGATGCCGGTCTGCGCGGTGGCAAAGTGATTAATTATAAGAACTTAGTCAATCAAGGAGTTGAACAAGCGGCGCATAAACCAGAAAAAGTATTGGTGGTGAATCGTGGCATCATGCCATACACCCCGCAACCCATCGATGTCGACTATGCTACTGAGCGCCGCATTAGTTGTGACGCAAAAGCCGTCGTTGAACCAGTCTGGCTTGAGTCAAACGAACCTTGCTACTTACTCTATACTTCAGGTACCACTGGCACACCCAAAGGCGTACAGCGTGATACGGGTGGACATGCCGTCGCCTTAACCACATCGATTGACTACATTTATGATGGCAAGGCAGGAGAGACATTCTGGGCCATTTCTGATATTGGCTGGGCGGTCGGACACTCTTATACCATTTACGCCCCGCTGCTCGCTGGCATGACCAGTATTATGTACGAAGGTCTGCCCCATTATCCAAACCCAGGGATTTGGTGGCGCATTGTCGAGGCCAATAAGGTTAATATTCTGTTTACTGCGCCAACAGGCATCCGAATGCTCAAAAAACAAGATGAATCGTGGCTAACCCGTTATAACACCAGCAGCGTGAAGTCCTTCTTTTTAGCCGGTGAGCCATTGGATGAACCGACGGGTGAATGGCTCTCAAATCATCTTGGGGTGCCAATTATAGATCACTATTGGCAAACAGAGACAGGCTGGCCTATCTTAAGCCATGTTCCTAAGTTTGATCATAAAGATCATAAAGCAGGGTCACCCGGTTACCCTATGTTTGGCTATGATGCCAAAGTGCTTAATGAAGAAACGGGAGAGCCTTGCTCGCCTGGTGAAAAAGGCTTGTTAGCGATTTCAGCACCGCTACCTCCGGGCTGCTTAACCACCGTTTGGGGTAATGATGAGCGCTTTATCAAAAGTTATTACAGCTTATTTGATGGCAATCAATACTCCAGTTCCGACTATGCAACAACCGATGAAGAAGGCTATTTTTATATCCTAGGTCGTACCGACGACGTGATCAATGTTGCAGGACACCGCTTAGGTACGCAGGAGATTGAAGCGGCGATTAGCGAGCATCCTGAAGTGGCAGAAGTTGGGGTTGTTGGTATCAAGGATGACTTAAAAGGCGAATTACCCATTGCCTTTTGTATTTTGCGTGACCCGTCGATAATTGAGGATACCGAAAATAGGTTTAGAGTAGAACAACAGATATTTGGTATCGTTGCCAAGTCTTTAGGGTCTCTGGCCCGCCCTGCTGCTGTTTATTTCCCCACGGCATTACCAAAGACCCGCTCTGGCAAAATCCTACGCCGTGCTATACGCGCTCTAGCGGAAGGTCAAGCCACCGGTGATATGTCGACCTTGGATGATCCCACTGCGATTGATGCAGTTAAGGCGGCATTAGACAATTATTAATAGGATTACCCATTACGATACATAAAAAGCGCCATGGATGACGTTTTTTATGTGCTCAACATCGTAGACTCACAATAATATTTAGAAGGAGCTAAATATGAGTATTTTTGCGATTTTATATCCTTAGCTTTGCTAATGTATTTCGCTTATAGAGGCGTTAGCGTTTTAGTATTGGCACCGGTATTGTCGGTCTTGGCAGTTGTGCTAAGTGGTCAAGGCAGTCAAGCCATGGGGTTTTATACCCAAGTCTTTATGGAAGGTATGGGCAGCTTTGCAGTCAAATACTTTCCCTTATTTATACTAGGCGCTATTTTTGGCAAGCTGATGGAAGACTCAGGCTATGCCTACAGTATTGCACACAATATCGTCAAAAAGCTTGGTGACAAACACGCTTTACTGGCCGTGGTATTAGCCTGCGCCATTTTGACATATGGCGGTGTCTCAGCATTTGTGGTGACCTTTGCCATTTATCCGATGGCCGCTGCTTTGTTTAAAGAGGTTAATATTCCCAAACGGCTAATACCAGGGGCAATTAGTATTGGTGCTTTAACCCTGACCATGACAGCGCTTCCCGGCTCTCCTGCTATTCATAATGGTGCAATCATCACCATGTTGACAATCTGTGGTCTGACTCACAAAGAATCTTATAAAGATATTTTTGTGACTGCTGTCATTGTTCCTATTTTTACTTTAATAGTGATTCTGCTATTAGGCACACTATTTGGCTCATTCTAATCATGCTCCATATCTACACCGCCTATAAGGTAATGATATATCTGACAAAATAATCCTTGTAAAATGATACGATTTATATCATTATTAATTTTATAATTATCACAAGGTTGGCACCTAATTAGGAAGACCGCTAACCTTTTCAACAACCAAAGATAAGGACATCTTATGCATCAAGTTAAACAACTCATCAACGGACAATTCGTCGACTCTAATACTCAAGAATGGATTGACTTAACCGATCCGGCAACTCAAGACGTCATTGCCAAAGTACCACAAACCACCAATGATGAAATCAACGAGGCAGTTGCGGCTGCGAAAGAAGCGTTTAAAACTTGGCGCAAAACACCGATTACCACACGCGCACGTATCTTTTTGACCTATCAAGCCCTAATCCGTGAGCACATGGATGAGCTTGCTGAATTATTAACCTCAGAACAAGGCAAAACCATCGCTGATGCCCGTGGTGACGTGTTCCGCGGTTTGGAGGTGGTCGAGCATGCGGCTGGTATCGCAAACCTGCAAATGGGCGAGTTTGTTGAAAATGTCGCTCGTGGCGTTGATACATATAGTATTTGGCAACCACTTGGGGTTTGTGCCGGTATCACACCATTTAACTTCCCTGCGATGATTCCACTATGGATGTTCCCGATGGCTATTGCTACCGGTAACACCTTTGTACTTAAGCCTTCAGAGCAAGATCCAATGGTAACCATGCGTCTGGTCGAGCTGGCTATTGAAGCTGGCGTGCCAAAAGGCGTCTTAAACGTGGTGCATGGCGGCAAACCAACCGTAGACGCTATTTGTGATCATCCGGATATTAAAGCGGTATCATTCGTTGGTTCAACCAATGTTGGCCATCATGTGTATGACCGTGCCAGCAAAGCCGGCAAACGTGTTCAGTGTATGATGGGCGCGAAAAACCATGCAGTAATATTACCTGACGCCAACAAAGAACAAACTCTAAACCAATTAGCTGGTGCTGCCTTTGGTGCCGCTGGTCAGCGCTGTATGGCACTGTCGGTTGTGGTATTGGTTGGTGATGCTAAAAACTGGATCGATGAGATTAAAGCAAAAGCCGAAAGCTTAGTCGTATCTGCCGGCAAAAACGACAAAGACTTAGGTCCGCTGATTAGCCC
Organism: Psychrobacter sp. CX14; assembly: GCF_057396205.2. Classification (NCBI taxonomy): domain Bacteria; kingdom Pseudomonadati; phylum Pseudomonadota; class Gammaproteobacteria; order Moraxellales; family Moraxellaceae; genus Psychrobacter; species Psychrobacter sp. CX14. Next base: position 3,061,328 of record NZ_CM183187.1, read on the forward strand.
ACAAGCCAAAGAGCGTGTTGAGCGTTTGATTCAAAGCGGTGTTGATGAAGGTGCTAAGCTGTTATTAGACGGTCGCGGCATTCGTGTTGATGGTTTCGAGAACGGCAACTTTGTTGGTCCAACTATCTTTGATAATGTGACAACCGATATGCAGATTTATAGCCAAGAAATCTTTGGTCCTGTACTGTGTATCATGCGCGCCGATTCGCTAGATGAAGCAATTGAAATCATTAACGCTAATCCAAACGGTAATGGTACCGCTATCTTTACTCAATCTGGTGCTGCCGCTCATAAATTCCAGCAAGACATTGACGTGGGTCAAGTAGGTATCAACTTACCGATTCCTGTACCGCTACCAATGTTCTCATTCTCAGGCTCACGTGCTAGTAAGCTTGGCGACCTAGGTCCTTATGGTAAGCAAGCCGTACAGTTCTATACTCAGACCAAGACAGTCACCGCGCGCTGGTTTGATGATGAAGCGAGTAAAGGTAAGGTAAATACCACCATCTCTATGTAGTTTTAGCATAAAAAAGAAACGGTAAATAGACGCTAGGATAGCGATTGAGAGGGTAATACGTATATCCATAAATCTCTCGATCGCTAACCGAGTTACCCCTCATTACCATTTGAGACCATTAATATATAGTCGAAGCCAGCTAAAAAAGGTACAAGGCAACCGAGTGCAAGTACTACTGTAGTAGGCTAAGCGAGGTTAACACCGTAACTCTTTAGTCTGGCTATGACTATATTATCTACCACAACAGATTTTGCTTGTTATACTACATACGCACCACCTTATAAATTGTTAAACAGGATGCATCATGGACTTTGCATTGACCGACGACCAATTGGCGTACCAAAGAATGGCACGCCAATTCGCCCAAAAGGAATTGAAACCCAACGCTGCCGACTGGGATAGAAACAGCCACTTCCCTGTTGATGTGATCAAAAAAACAGGCGAACTTGGCTTTTTAGGGTTATATACCAACCCAGATTACGACGGCCTTGGCCTACCCCGTCTTGATTCAGCGATAGTATTTGAAGAACTGGCTTGGGGTGACACCGCTGTTGCTGCCTATATCAGTATCCATAATATGGTCACTTGGATGATTGGTGAATATGCCAAAGATGATGTCCGTGCTGACATCGTTCCTCGACTGGTCAGTGGTGAGCTGCTAGGAAGCTACTGCCTCACAGAACCCAACGCCGGCTCTGACGCAGGTTCTTTGACCACTAAGTCAGTCAAACAAGACGGCGACGATTATTATCTACTCAGTGGTGAAAAAACCTTTATCTCAGGGGCAGGCTCAACCGATATATTAGTAGTTATGGCGCGCACTGGCGATGCCGGCCCTAAAGGTGTGTCTGCCTTTGTAGTTGATGCGCACAGTGATGGCATCAGCTACGGCAAAAATGAGCACAAAATGGGCTGGAAAGCACAGCCAACGCGCACTATCCATTTCAAGGACGTTAAAGTCCCTGCCAAAAATCTACTGGGTAAAGAAGGCGAAGGCTTTAAATTTGCCATGAAAGGGCTTGATGGCGGCCGTATTAATATCGGTATTTGTGCCGTCGGTACCGCTCAAGCCGCACTAGAGACAGCACTAAACTATGTGCAAGAGCGCAAGCAGTTTGGCAGTGCAATTAGCGAATTACAGTCGGTGCAGTTTAAACTCGCTGATATGCTGACCCAAACTATCGCTGCCCGTCAGATGCTATATCTTGCTGCCAGCAAAGTGGATAAAAAGCATTCAGATGCCACCACTTACTGTGCTATGGCAAAGCGCCTATCCACTGATCTTAGCTTTGCGGTTGCCAATGAGGCGCTGCAATTGCATGGCGGTTATGGTTATCTAAACGAATACCCGCTCGAGCGTCATGTCCGTGATTTGCGTGTGCATCAAATTTTAGAAGGCACTAACGAGATTATGCGTGTCATCGTATCACGCAAAATGATGAGTGATGGCGCGTTAAATAGTTTACGTTAGTTAGCTCAATAAACTGTCTAGCGCATTATGGACTGAAATAGTCATAACGCAATATGCGTAAACTGAGCTGTATGACGACTGGATATGATTTATTATCACTGTCTGAAAGATAAAGCCAGAAGTATAAAAAATGGCCCCAGTCGCTTAGTAAAAACATAAAATATTAATATAAAAAATAGGGATATTATGAGTAATTACACCAACCTAGATCTTAAAATTGATGGCCACGTGGCCACTATTACCTTAAATAATCCACCAGCCCATACCTGGACGGCTGATAGCTTAGCGTCTTTAAAAAAGCTGGTGACTGACTTAAATAACAACGATTCAGTCTATGCATTAGTCATTCATGGCGATGGTGAGAAATTCTTTTCAGCCGGTGCTGACCTCAATACCTTTGCTGACGGTGACAAAGGCAATGCCATCTCCATGGCAATTGCGTTTGGCGAAGCCTTTGAAGCACTATCAAACTATCGGGGTGTGAGCATCGCAGCCATCAACGGTTACGCCATGGGCGGTGGCCTAGAAGCCGCTCTGGCCTGCGACATTCGTATTGCCGAATCACATGCGGTTATGGCGCTGCCTGAAGCGGCTGTTGGCTTGCTGCCTTGTGCCGGCGGTACTCAAAATCTACCTTGGCTAGTCGGTGAAGGCTGGGCTAAGCGTATGATTTTATGTGGTGAACGTGTCGATGCAGACACTGCACTACGCATTGGCCTAGTCGAAGAAGTGGTCGAAAAAGGTGAAGGCTTAAATACAGCATTAAAGCTTGCACAAAAAGTCGCCAACCAATCGCCTGTTTCGGTGACCTTATCCAAACAACTGGTGCAAGCAGCAAGACACACACCGCCTGCTTACAACTTAATCAATGAGCGTGAAGCGTTCGTTAAACTGTTTGATACCGCAGATCAAACCGAAGGAGTAAATGCGTTTTTAGAAAAGCGTAAACCGACGTGGACCAACAAATAAGTTGTAAAAGGCTCCAATGCAATGTATTTAATCAGTAACGCTCAATATGTTTAACTAACCACGCTCGCTATGTCAGGGAAGATGACAAAGAAATTGTTAGAAGTAATATCAAAAAAGGATTTTAATATGCAGCAACCAGATGATAAACCGGTGTTATTTGCCACACACGCTACCGACTCAGGTCATATGATCGGTGAGATGACATTAAATTCACCCAAATCACTTAATGCGTTGAGTGTTGATATGTGTCAGCTAATGAGTGAGCAGCTCAAGCAGTGGCAAGATGATGACAAAGTTATCGCTGTGATGCTACGTGGTTCGGGTGATAAAGCATTTTGTGCCGGCGGTGATATTCGTAAACTATACGACAGTATGCTCGATAATCCGCCGATGCCAAACCCTTATGCGACTCAATTTTTTGGTAGTGAATACGCGTTATACCGCCAAATGCACTTTTACACCAAACCGATTATCTTATGGGGCAATGGCATTATTATGGGCGGCGGTATGGGCCTAATGGCCGCTTGTAGCCATCGTATTGTGACTGAGACCACCAAATTTGCTATGCCGGAAATTAGCATTGGTTTATTCCCAGATGCCTCAGGTAGCTGGTTCTTGCAGCGTATGCCTGCAAAAACGGGACTGTTTTTAGGCTTAACCGGTGCCCTGTGTAATGGCAGTGACGCCCAGTTTGCCAGCCTTGCCGAGTATGCTCTAACTAGTGACAGCTACCCACAAGTTATCGATGCTTTGAGCAAAATGGATTGGAACACAGACTCAAATAAGCATGGCCTCACCAGTGAAGCCAGTCATCTAACCAGTCGTTGTCTAGCCACGTTATCGCAAAACACACCTGCCGACCTAACCCCTAGCAAACTGGCTGAATACTGGCAAACCATTGAGGCGCTTATGGTCAGCGGCGGCCTGAAAGAAATCGATGCCCTGCTACAGGACGATGACGCTATTGCCAAACTTGACCCAGATTTTGCGCAAGATAAATGGGCGCAGCGTGCCTTGGTCACTTACCGTGCCGGCTGTCCGGTAACTGCTGCTCTAACTTATGAGCTGTATCACCGTGTTAAAGACTTATCGCTTGAGCAGATTCTATATCTAGAAGCCAATGTTGCTGTACACTGCGCAAATAATCCAGATTTCAAAGAAGGCGTTCGCGCTTTATTGATTGATAAAGACAAAAATCCAAACTGGTCTCGCTCTTTAGAGAACTGCTTAGATAAGGCGGGCGATGACTTTATTGCTAGCCACTTTAGAAATCCCTACCCTGCCGGCGAGCATATTTTTGAAGACTGGTTAGGTCGTTATGCCCTAGCTGTTCAACAGACCCTAAACTGACTGAAGGCTGATTACGCCTGAAGTAATCTTACCCCCTGACTCTTTATCTTTTCATCAAGGAGTGATGATATGACAGACAATAACAAAGACACCACCCGTATCGCTTTTATTGGACTTGGCAACATGGGCGGACCGATGGCTAAGAACCTAGTCAAAAGTGGCTACGATGTCACCGTGTTCGACTTATCCGATGCCGCACAGCAGCAATTGGCTGAAGCTGGTGCCTCAACATCTACTTCTCCCAAAGATGCCGCTAAAAATGCCAAGATCGTGATTACTATGTTACCTGCCGGTAAGCATGTTAAAAACGTTTATTTAGGTGATGCAGAAGCGACCGAATTAAGCTCAGATGGCTTACTCTCAGAACTGCCAGAAGGCACGCTAGTCATTGACAGCTCAACCATTGCAGCAGCAGATGCTAGAGTAGTTGCGGCGATTGCCCAGAATCAAGGTATTGAGTTTATTGACGCCCCAGTATCTGGCGGTACTGCTGGTGCAGAAGCAGGAACGCTAACCTTCATTGTAGGGGGTGAAGATGCTGCATTTGATCGTGCAAAACCTATCTTACAGGCTATGGGTAAAAACATTTTTCATGCAGGGGATCATGGCGCAGGACAGGTCGCTAAGATTTGCAACAACATGCTACTGGGCATCTTAATGAGTGGTACTGCTGAAGCCATCAACTTAGGTGTCAAAAACGGCCTAGATGCCGGCGTGTTATCAGAGATTATGCTACAAAGCTCAGGCCGTAACTGGACGCTTGAGGTATACAACCCTTACCCTGGTGTCTCTGACAGCGTGCCCTCGAGTCGCGGCTATACGGGCGGCTTTATGAGTCAGCATATGCACAAGGACTTACATCTAGCGCTGCAAACAGCTGAAGAAACGGGCGTAGAAGTGCCTATGGGTAGCCAAGCGGCACATTTATATGACGGCCATATTGAGCAGTATAAAGAAAAAGACTTCTCAAGCATCATGGGCTACTTTGACGACAGTGTATTAAAAGATATTTAGACCTATTATCAACTAAGCATTTACAGAAAAGCCCAAGTCACTGACTTGGGCTTTTTATTTATCATAACCACCAAAATTTTCGATTAGCTTTGCAATTCATACACCAAAGTTTGAATATCGGCTGCGGCCTCTCGCAAACGTGGCACCGTGGCAATCAGCTCATCAAGCGATATTCGAACCGTTGGCGCATGCATATATAGCGATGCCAAATAACGGTCTTGCTTATCCAAAATTGGCACAGACACCGCCACCATCTCTGAAATAAACTCTTCGTTATCGATACCAATACCTGTCTCGGCAATAGCATCTAACTCAATATTGAGCTGATCAATATCAGTAATGGTATTTTTGGTAAATTTATCCAAGCTTAAGTTCTGCAGCATTTTACTGCGGCGCTCACAAGATAGTTGACTTAAATACAGCTTACCCGTTGCCGTACACCACATGGGTGATTTGGCACCAACAGGCAAATAGATTTGCAGCGGTAAATCAGTCTTAGCACGATTGGTATAAATCATGTCCATATTGTGTGGCACACTGATCCCGCAAGTCTCTTTCACATCACGCACTAAGCGCTGCAGTATCACATGACGTTCGCTATAAAACTGACGCTGCTGCCACAGCTCAACGCTTAGGTTTCTTACTCGGCGACCAGCAATAATACCGCCGCTAATATCAATACTGACAAAGCCTTCATCCACCAATTGCTGTAATAATCGATGAATGGTCGGCTTAGGGATATCTAATTCTTGTGACAACTCTAAAGGGGTAACCGGCTTTGCTGCATACGATACCGCCTCAATAATTTGCAGCACTCGAGTAATAGAGGAGACTTTTGGCATAGCAAACAGACCCTTATAAATGAAGGCAAATACAGCAGGTTATCAGCAATTTAACAAATACCGTTTGGATATGGCACGGCTAAATTAGCGGCGCTGCTCAACGATTAGAGAGTCAATGCCGTTATTTTGCAGCTTTTGCTGTGCCGAGATAACACCCTGACGGTTGGTCATGGTAGAAGAGACAACTTGATAGAACACTTGACCATTAGCCATCTTGTTTTTTACAACATGCGCATCAACACCTGCCATTAATACTTGAGCGCGGCGTTTGTCCGCTTCTTGTGCATTACTAAAGCTATTGATTTGCAAGATATAGCTTAGCTTAGGCGCATTAGCGCGTGCTGCCGTAGCATTCGCGCTATTATTCACCGTATTGGCACGGCCATTGTTTTGGCTCGCACCTGTATTTTGACCTGAGTTATTCTGATTATTATTGCTATTGTTGTTCGTTGACGGCTCGTCATAAGTGCCCTCTTCCTCAACAATTACCATTTCTATCTCGTCATCTGCGACATTCTGATTGTCTGAACCCATAGGATTCGAGACAGTGTCTTCAGAGATACCATAGTTACCAGCATCTGAGTTATTTGTGCGGTTATTCCTTGCTGAATTCTCATCGGTGACGACCACATCTGGCTCAAGCTCGTAATCCTCGCCATATAGCTCATCGTCTCGCACAATGGCCTCATCTGGAATACTGGTTATCTCTTGCTCAGGCAATAAGTCATAGAACTCATAGTCATCGGTTTGCGGTGCTGGCTGATCAATAGGTTCAATTGTACGCTCCTCTACCTTAGTCTCTGTACCAAGATCAAATGGATTCCACAGATACATGGAAACTCCAACCATGACTGTCAAAATAGCGCCAACGAGCATCCACAGCAAGCTTGATACTCCGCTGCCGCGCTTCTCTACTGCGCCTTTCGGTTTTCTTGCTAACATAACGTGTCTCCATTTATGAATCAGTCAAGCCATGCTCGTTGGCAAATTATCAGTCAACCATTAAGTCACTAACATGAGCAAATATATTAATTATTTATCACTCTAAATTTGGTCATTGCAAGCAGACTTCAATCCACATCTGCTCAACTTAACCTACATGCTGGTTGGTGCTGATAGACCCAATAAGCTCAAGCCGTTAGCGATAACTTGGCGTACTGCTTTTGATAAGCGCAGACGGGCTTGCATTAATGCCAACTCTTCCTCAGTTGGGGTTTCATCAGCAATGATACTCACGGGTAAAATTCGATTGTCGTTATACCAACCATGGAATAATGCGGCCAAGTCTTTTAGATAGTTGGTCAAAATATGCGGGTCATAACCAGTTGCTGCACGTTTTAGCGTGGCAGGATACGCAGCCAATAGCTTAATTAGCTCGCTCTCAGCTTCCCCAGATAACAGCTCTTGATTGGCGGCACCGATAGTGTCATCAACACTAAAGCCTTTTTCATTGATTTTCTCAAGCACACTACACACACGTGCGTGCGCATACTGAATGTAATACACTGCATTGTCTTTGCTTTGCGATTTGGCAAGCTCTAAATCAAAGTCTATATGCACTTCAGGCTTACGCGCCACATAATAAAAACGTGCTGCATCATTGCCCACTTCTTCACGCAGTTCACGTAAGGTCACAAATTTACCTGAACGTGATGACATTTGGATTTTCTCATCCCCGCGCCATAATGCCACGAACTGCACCAAGATAACTTCTAAACGTTTTTCATCGATGCCTAGAGCAGTTAGCGCAGCACGAACACGGGCGATATAGCCGTGGTGGTCGGCACCCCAAACATTAATCACGGTATCAAAGCCGCGCTCAAATTTGTTTTTGTGATAGGCAATGTCTGAAGCAAAATAAGTGGTTAAGCCGTTAGCACGGCGTACCACGCGGTCTTTTTCATCACCAAACTCTGTTGATTTAAACCACGTGTTACCGTCTTTTTCATATAAATAGCCTTTGGCATCAAGCTCAGCGAGTACCGGTTCAATCTCATCAGCGATTGACTTTTCACTAAACCAGCGCTCAAAACGAACACCAAAATCATTTAAATCGTCTTTGATATCGCCCAAGATTTCAGTTAACGCGGCATTCAAGAATATCTCGTAGCTGTCACCCAGCGCTTGCTTACTGTTGGCAATAACCACATCAATATGCGCATTTTTATCACCAGAAACCACTTCTTTTTCGCCGGCCTCATTAATCTCTGATACTTCATCTTCTGGAGCATTAGCGCTGATATCAACATAGCTGTGTACGTATGCATCACCTTGCTGAGTTTTAATCGTCTCAGCAATCTCAGTCACATAATCACCTTGATAACCGCCGATTGGGAAGTGAATCTGCTCACCATTAAGCTCTAAATAACGCAGATAAGTACTGGTCGCCAAGATATCCATCTGACGGCCGGCATCATTGACATAATATTCACGTGTCACGTTATAACCCACCGCTTCGAGCAGGTTAGCCACGCTCATACCGAAGGCAGCGCCGCGGCCATGACCCACATGCAAGCTTGAGGTTGGGTTCGCTGATACAAACTCAACTTGTATCTTCTTATCCGAAAACTCATCGGTTAAGCCATAACGCTCATTTTTATCAAAAATGGCATCGAGTACCGCAAACTTGGCATCACTGTTTAAAAAGATATTAATAAAACCAGGGCCTGCTACTTCTAGTTTGGCAATATCTGCATTCTCTGGTAGTGCGGCAATTAACTGTTCTGCCAAAGCACGAGGATTGGTCCTAGCCGCTTTTGCAGCGGTTAATGCGATATTACTGGCATAATCACCATGCTCAGGGCTTTTACTTCGTGTAATTTGACTGTTATTTTGCCAGTCATTTGGTAAACCGCCCGACTGAATCAGTGTATTAGCTGCGGTGTCTAATAGTGCGAAGATAGTGTCAATTTGAGCTTGCGACATAATTTATTAAACTCTGAAGTTAAGTGAATATGAGATTTAAAGGGTCAACGAGATATTTATTATTAAGGTGGTGCTAAATGAATTGGGTGGTACAAAACCAAATATAAGGTGCAATAATCGATGGCCTATTTATAATAAAAAACAAACACGATTATCTTTGTAGCAACCCTTTAATATATCAAGGTTAGCCCTTTTTTTCCATCAACTTTGATATTGTTGTTTTGTTAGCGTTTGGGATGGTTCATAGTATTGTGGGTAGTGAGTCCTTTATAATGGGTCATCTCTATATTTATTTAGTACCTTTTTATTTAATACTTTTTATTCTAATAATACTTTTATACTAACGCTTGGACAAAATTATGATTGCTACTGTATTTGCTATTGCTGCTGAAACGATTACCAACTGGGGCTTATACGTTTTATTGCCTATCTTTATCGCCACTCTATTTTTTATTATGTGGGATATCTCCAAAAAATCTGACGCAGGTCGTGCCGGCACCTTTTGGATTTTCTTAGCTTTAGGCGCAGGCTTTGTCGGATTTTTATTAAAACTACTATTAGAAGTTGTGTTTGAAAAATGGGTTCTATAATTAGCTCATTCTCATGATCAGCTATTAAACCCGCTGCAAATAGCCACTAAAGAGTGGCTATTTGGTCGCTATTAAGGTCGCTCGCATCGGCGCAGGGTAGCCTTCAATTGTCCTAGTTGAGTCATTCGGATCTAAAAAGTCTTTCAGAGATTGATACGTCATCCAATCTGTCGCCCGCTGCTCCTCAGTCGAGGTGATATCAATATCCACACATTTCACCTCACTAAAGCCGACCTTTTCTAGCCAGCCGGTCAATGCCGCCACTGACGGTAGAAAATAAACATTATTCATTTTGGCGTATCTGTCGTGCGGCACAAGCACCGTATTTTTATCACCCTCGACAACCAAGGTTTCTAATACCAATTGCCCGCCTTTAATCAGCTGATTTCTCAGTTGATACAAATGCTCAAACGGCGACTGACGGTGATACAGCACCCCCATACAAAATACGGTATCAAATAACTGGTTGCCCTGATCTGAGCTTGACGGCAACGCCTCTAACCCTACCGGAATATAGTGAGTACGGTAACCAACCCCTGTCTTATCATCATCGGTATCCGCATCAAAGCCGCTCACAAAATGACGAATTGCCATAAATTGATGATAAAACAAGCAAGACGGGTCAATAATAACCACCTGCTTAGCACCGGCGCCTGCCATACGCCATCCGTGATAGCCTGAGCCACCACCCACATCAAGTACATAACGACCTTCAAGCGTACCGATATGAGGTGCAATACGCTGCCATTTCCAGTCACTATGCCATTCAGTATCTATAAACACCTTATTCTCACCGGACCCAATTTGAAACGGACCCTTACGCCATGGCATTAATTGTTTCATCAAGGCAGTAATCTGCTTGTTTTGTGCCTCGGTCAATTGAGTGTCTATTGTTAATACATCGCTGTTTAAATCAACATTTTTGACATCAAGTTTTGGTAGCTTTTCGACAGCAGCTAGATAAGCAGGGGCATGAGCATAGCGTCGTTTGTCTTTGATATCACTTAGCCAATGTGGCAGGTTAGCCAGCCATTCGGTGGCAATAGGTCTGTATTGGGCACGCTGAATCAGTGCCAAATACAGTTCACGTTCGGCGGTTTCGATGGTGTTATTTGTCATAGACGGTTCGTTGTATGTTTTGGCGTTATGTTTGGTATTCGGCTTGATAATGAAGGTCGCTATTATAAAGGGTAATGCGCTTAGGGTGAACTTTGAGAAGTTTTAAATATAAAAATGAGTCAAAACACTTAAATTAATAAATCAGCACGACCCTTGTTGCTTTTCTTCTTCACTACGTAAATCATCATATTCAAAACCGCCCAAGTCACATTTTTCTGCTTTAAAGACAATTTTTTCAGACTCTAACCAATTTAATGCATTTTTAGTATCGTAAATAATATCGGGATAATGACTGTCAACAATATCTTTAACATTACCATTTGAATCAGAGGTTTGAGCATGCATAACCCAGAGCCCGTAACTCAAGCCTAACTTTTGTAAAAACTCATATCCTATAAAATAAAACTCATATAACATTCGAATAGAGTGAATATAATCACCTTCTCTATTAATAATCGAATATAAGTGTTCTTTTATTAAATCTGCTTCAAATTTATGAAAACCAATATACTTTGCAAAGTTAAGCTGAAATGCTTTAAGACTAGACTCACGACTATAATCAAAAGAAATCAGCTCAAAATATAAACCTGGATTTGCAGACTCCAAATCGTCTTCTTGATATAGCCATTGCTCAAAGTCTTTTAGGCTCAACTTTTCGGTGATAACTTGATGAATTTTTTGTTCGAGTGAAAATGGTATCATCACTTATTCCTAGTCATTAAATCGATTAATGGAGACTGCTTAGCAAACTATAACCGATAACCCTGAGAAAACATGAAAAAACTTAAAGCATTGACCGCCCTGACCTTCTGCTCATTACTTATCCCCATCAGCGCTAATGCCTCCCTAGAAGCAACTGATTGTCATACCGTATCTTTTGACACCAGTCAATATGACGAACTGTGGGGCTGTCCAGATACCCCCATTGATAGCGACTTCGTTATGATTGCTATAAAAGGCGAAAAAATGGGGTTAGTTAATTCAAAAGGTAAGATTATATTGCCCGTTATTTATGACTCCGTTGGAGCTGACTCTTATGAAAAGTTAGTGAATAATGCTGACCCTGAAACAATTAAATTTACTTATGAAAATAGTGAAATTTCAGGAGAGATTAGCGGCACTGGAAAAATTATAACGCCTGAACATGGGCGTAGAAACTCTGTTTTTGGTAATTTGGAATATGAGCAAATGGCTAATGGCAAAGTTAAGTTAACCCATTTGAAAACGCATCAAAGCGTGATATATGATTACGTCATGCCTTTAACTATAGATACTGACAAAATACCCGTTAGAAATGATAATAACTGGGGTATGGTTAATATCGATACCATGCAAGTTGACATACCGCTTATCTATCAACAGCTGTTTATTTTTGCTAACGGTATAGGTGTGACACAATTGAATGGCAAATATGGTGCTATTGATGAACAGAATAATATAATCGTACCTTTTATCTATAAAAAATTAACGTATTTTTCAAGTCTATCCAAATATCCATCACCTATTGCAATCGCCACACTTTATGACCAACCAAAATTTTTAGTGGTGAATAAAGAAAATAAAACTATTGATACCATCATCAAGCCAGCACCTGATGCCATCGTTACTAGCTATGTCGAAGATTTATTGGCTTTTAAACGAGATGATGGACGTACTGGGATAGCAAACTGGCAAGGTAAGATTTTGTTTGAGCCTGAAGAAGGTCTTGAGATTTTACTCATAGATGAGGAGTTTATTCATCTTGCAACATCAGCGAATGAGATAGATAAGTCTGAAGCAACTGTATATAACTCCCCCAAGCCTCTTCGGTATCAGTACGATAAACAGCAACAAAAACTGACTGTTAGTGAAATAGATTAAGAGAGATAAAGATGAGTTGAATTGGCTGAAGCCTGAACTTTTAGCGTATCGATTTGGCTCATCTGTTATCTATTAATCGCTTAGTTTACTTCAAACTAACTGGCAATCCTGACACGATTAAAGTCGCTTGGTCAGCAATCTGAGCGAGATACTGATTCACCCAACCTTGCAATGACACAAACTTGCGTCCCTCTACTGATCCAGCATGTAAGCTCATACCAATTTCGTTGGAGATAATAAACAGTGTGGCGTTGTACTGATTGGCAAAAGTCACTAGAGAATCAACTTCTTGTTTGGCTAAACCCAAACACTGATCAATATCATAGTCATAATCCATAACGTAATTGGTTAGCCATAAGGTCACGCAGTCGATAACAATGACAAGCGGTTGGTTATGTCCAGCTGAATCAATCTTGTGCGGATTAAAATAGCGCTGTAACGCTTCTGCTAAATTCAAATCCGCTTCAATGGTTGTCCACTGACTGCTCGACTCAGCCCTATCCTTAACATGGCGCTGAACACGCTCAGCAAAATTATCATCAAGCACCCGAGAGGTTGCTAGATAATAAGGCATATCACTAAGCTGTTCGGCCAAGCGCTCCGCATAGCTGCTTTTACCTGAGCGCTCACCGCCGGTTATGTAGTGAATCATTTAAACGCAATCATAGATGCGAAGTTTAAAAACTGAAACCACGTCAAGCTACGACGAAAACCCACTTCTGCTAGGCGTTTGTGATGGGCATCTAAGCTATCAGTAATCAGCACGTTTTCTAAGGCGTTGCGTTTGCCGCTAATCTCAAGCTCACTGTAACCATTGGCGCGTTTAAAATCATAATAACGCTCGACTAGCCATGCATCATCTTGCTCATCGCCAGTATGCGTCTTTTCGGTCAATACCAAAATACCACCATCATTTAAGGCGTTATAAATGGTTTGCAGTACTTGAGTGCGGTCTTCTGGCGGTAAAAACTGTAAGGTTAAATTTAAAATCACCATGTCGCACGGCTCAAGCTCAAAGCCACGAATGTCGGCAGTGATCACTTCAATATCATGGTCTGGATAATTTTCCGCTAACACACGCGTCGCTTTTTCGGTCATCGCTGGTGAAATATCAACCGCTTTAATTTGCAATTGGTCAACAGTAAATCCACCCGCTTCATTCAACAATGCCATGGTTGCGCCACCTAGCGAACAGCCCAAATCATACACACGGCTAATACGCTTACCTTCATCGTCAGTCTGGCCAAACTGACAATGCCGCTTAGCAAATATCGGTAGCATCGCCAACATCTGCCCATAGCCTGGCACACTGCGGCGGATCATATCTGGGAAGCACGCGACCACTTGCTCATCAAAGGAGAAGCGAGCGGCTTTGTCTAGGGGTGTGGTGAAGACGTTGTCGTAAATGACAGACGATTGGTGATTCCCAGTATTTGACATCGATATTCTCTTATTCATTTAGGGTTGTTAATGTTGAACACATTGTATTATATCATTACTGTTTGTTACTTATATCACTGCAATGCCCTGCTAAAATTTAGTCACAACAACACAATTAATTGACGTTTTATTTTAAGGATAAATTATGCAAACATTAGTACTCGGCGGCGGTTGCTTTTGGTGCACCGAATCAGTATTCCAATCAGTAAAAGGCGTACAAAACGTCACCTCAGGCTATATGGGCGGTGATGAAGCCTCAGCCAACTACGAAGATGTCTGTACTGGTAAAACCGGTCATATCGAAGTGGTCCGTGTAGATTTTGATGACTCTGTCGTTCCATTAGAAGTTATTTTAGATATCTTCTTTGCCACACACGATCCCACAAGTCTAGACCGTCAAGGCAATGACATCGGTAGCCAATACCGCTCTGTGGTGTTTTATACCGATGAAGAGGCGCAAAAGCCAACCATCGATCGAGTGATTGGCAAACTAAGCGATATGGGGCTACAAATCGTGACCGAAGTACATCCTGTGCATGAATTCTATGCTGCCGAAGAGCACCATCAAGATTACTTCAATAAAAACCCAACTCAAGGCTATTGCCAAGCAGTCATCCCACCAAAATTAGGCAAACTGCGTAAAGAGTTCAAAGAATATATGACAAAATAAGTCAGCTGATTTCTTGACTAACTAGTTTAATGACAAATGAAAATTTAACCGTCGCTAATGGTTAGTATCAGCTAGAGAATAAAAGCTGGAGTTATTAAAAATAGCTCTGGCTTTTTTTGTACAATAATATCTCACCTACCTTCTTTTGATAGCTAACGAGTCATTATGAATCATGAATTTTGGCAACAAAAATGGCAAAAGCCGCAACCAGGTTTTAATCAAGCTCAGCCTAATACCTTATTAGTCTCCTATTTCAAAACCTTAAACATCACGCCTGCCAGCCATGTCTTTGTCCCGTTATGCGGTAAAAGTATCGATATGTTATGGCTCGCCGAGCAAGGTTATGAAGTCGTCGGTGTTGAACTCATTGAGTCTGCGGTACAGCAGTTTTTTGATGAAAATAGTATTGAAGCTACAATTACTGAGCATCCACGCAATATCCACCTAACTCTCTATAAAGGTGAATATGCCGGACAAACAATTCAAATTTGGGCGGGTGATATTTTTGAATTAAGCAAAGAGGATATCGGTGACATTGCTGCGGTTTATGATCGTGCGGCCTTAGTCGCCCTACCTGATAAGGGTGATAACTCATTACGTAGCCGTTACGTACAACAGGTGATTAGGCTGACAAATACTGCGCCGCAGTTGGTGCTTAACTTTACATTAAACAGCGATGCGTTAGATGAACAGACGCTACAAAGCCGTGCCCAATCTGGACCACCGTTTGTAATCAGTGATGAGCGCATGCATAACTATTATAAAGCCGACTATCAGGTAGCGTTTTTGACTCAAGCCAATTATAGTCCGGCGGACACTCTGATTAATCAGGCATGGCTATTGACCAATAAGACTTGATAGACTGTCTATCCCGCCGATTCCCATTTATCGATTACAGACGTAATAACTATGCCAACTGATTCACAATATACTGCACTTAACCCTATCAAAATCGGTGCGCTCGATGCGCTACATATAGACAGTGACCGCTATCAAGCAGTCGTACTACTACAAGGTGCGCAGCTGATTTACTTCTCTAATACGGTAGACAATGCAGAAAATAAAGACTTTGAAAACCTAGCGCCACACTATCATACTGATAATTGGTTGTGGCTCAGTCAGCTTGCAGAATATAATCAGCAAGACTCAGTGCGCGGCGGTGTGCCCGTTTGTTGGCCAGTATTTGGGCAATTTAATGCCAACCCTGAAGCGGTCAAACAAAGCTTTGAGAGCAGCCCATTTGATTTAACGCAACATGGTTATGCGCGGACTCAGCCTTTTGATTTTGACAGTTTCAATATCGATAACAACGGCAACGCTGAGTTGCTATTAATACTAAAAAGGTCGCCTGATATCGAGCCAAATCTGGACTTAACAGCGGCTTTTAACTTTGATGCTCATGGCTTTGGCATCACGTTACTTACCCAGAATAATAGTGACCACCCCGTTACGATCTCTCAGGCTTTACACACCTATCTGCCCACTGATGACATCACTCAAACCACGGTTAGAGGCTTTGATGGTATCCATTACAGTGATACGCTAACCGAGGGTTGGCAAACTAAGACCCAACAGGGTGATATCACTTTTGGAGGCGAAGTTGACCGTATTTATCATGGTGCTCCAGATATTATTTTAAACACGCCAACGCAAACCTATTATCTTCACGCTGACGGTAGCAATAGTACGGTGGTGTGGAATCCTTGGATTGAGAAATCAAAACAAGTCTCACAATTTGCCAATGATGACTATCAGCGTATGTTGTGTATTGAGACAGCCAATGCCCATTTGGATGTGGTTGAGTTGGTGCCCAAACTAACACATAGATTGACTCTCAGATTATCTAAGCAGAGCAAGGTCTAATTCAAAGTAATCAATTGTCTCATTATTAAAAGCTCCATTATCGGGGCTTTTTTAATAGGTTAATTATATAAAACCGATACAATGACCTCACCCCTACCTTGTTCTCACGTCATCTTATCGTAACTAAAAACCTTAACACCTTTAATTTAAAGATGAATTTAGTTACCCTAAGCTAACCTATATTTTGTGTCTATTTATCACATGTATTTCGCACCGCCCCTCTTAGTAAGGAACACCTTTATGTATTACACCAAGATTACCGCTGCAATCACCACCTCTCTTGGGCTATCCATTGCTGCCACCTCAGCACATGCCGCCAAGCCGCCTGCACCCTATTTATCAAACTCTGAATTTCAGCAGTGCTTAAGTACACTAAAGAACTCTAGCACCTTTCGCGGTGTAGACAGCTATACCTTTAACAACTATCGCCCTAGCGAGCCTGATCCTAGCGTGATTCAATCGTTAAACTATCAGCCAGAGTTCCAAAAAGATGTCTGGGATTACCTATCATCACTCGTTGATAAAGAGCGTGTTGAAGATGGTATCCGAGCTAAGCATGAAATGGCAGATACCTTGCGCCGTATTGAATCCCAGTATGGTGTTAAAGCGGAGCACGTGTTAGGTGTGTGGGGTGTTGAGTCAAATTTCGGGCAAACTTTGGGTAAAAAAGACTTATTTCAGTCGCTTGCTACCCTATCTTGCTTTGACCGTCGCCAATCTTACTTCCGCGGTGAGTTTGCTAATGCGTTAAAAATTGTTCAACGTGGTGATATTGCGCCAAGTGACATGAAAGGCTCATGGGCAGGTGCGTTTGGTCAAACTCAGTTTATGCCGGGTACCTTCTTAGACTTAGCGGTTGATTTTGATGGGGACGGCCGCCGTGATTTGGTAAACAGCAAACCAGATGCACTAGCGTCAACGGCAAACTTCCTGAAAAAACGCGGCTACCGCAGTGGTGAGCCTTGGGGTTATGAAGTTAAGATTCCAGCAGGATTTTGGGGTTCAAGTGATCGCAAGAATAAAAAATCATTAAGCTACTGGCGTGATAAGGGCTTTACTTTAGCCGATGGTCGCCCGCTTCCTTACGATTTAAGCAGTGCGGGCTTGTTATTACCCGCAGGTTTGGATGGCCCTGCTTTTTTAGTGGGTAAAAACTTCGATACTTTCTATTCTTATAATGCGTCTGAGAATTATGCACTGGCCATTGCTCATTTATCAGATTTGATTGAGAAAGAAGACAGCAGTCGTACAGACTTTATCACTGCTTGGCCAACCGATGACCCCGGTATTAGCCGCCGTCAATCTCGAGAAATTCAGCAAGCGCTACTTGATGCAGGCTACGACATTGGCGAAGTTGACGGCATTATCGGTGACAATACCCGTACCGCTATCAGACAGTATCAAACCAGTAAAGGCGTTTATCCAGCCGATGGCCGTGCCGGTCAGAAGTTCTATCATCTCATCATGGGTAGCCAAGGCCAGAACAGCCAGCCAAATCGTGGCAGCTATCAGCCAACGTATGCTCAGCCGCAAAGACAGCCAAGCGCCACCAATGACAGCATTTCTCAGCTCATTGATAAGCAAGAAGGTTATCGCCGCGTTGTTAATGCTGACGGTACCATTCGCCTAATTCGTACCGATACAGGCAAATAGATTCAAATATAGTCAGAGAAGTCTAAAAGGGTGACACGGCAACCGAGCTCAAGCACTACAAATGTAGAGGCTTAGCGAGGTTAAAGCGGTAACCATTCAGTAGTTCGCTAATTATACTGTTGCTAGTACATTCCTAGTAACAGTCATGAATACAAAAAAGACCACGCAATATGCGTGGTCTTTTTTATTTACCCAATAGAATCTAGCTCATTAAGAACCTATTTGTCTTTTGAATACAGAGCTTATACGAACGGTGGTGGATTCGGTTTGCCGCTATCGCCGTCCCAACTTTCACGTGCTTTCTCATCTAAATCGCAAGGGGTTTTCTTTTTCCACTCACCATTTTTCTTCCATGCTTCATTGCCCCAGTCCTCCTCTTCTTCGTCATCGTCCCATTTTTGATAGGTTTCACTAGGGTCAATACCACGGCGCTTCATATCTGCCACATGCTCATCTAGCGTGTGCTGAGATTCTGCGCTATGCATTTTTTGTTCAAGCTCATCTAATTCTTTTTTTAGTCTTTCACTTTCTGGGCTGCTCATATCTCTATCCTTAGACCATGTCGGTCGCTAAAATCAAAAAAGTTAACTCACTTTCCATAATACACAGCGAGCCTACTGTCCTGCAAATTTTCAATGAATTTTACTGTAACCCTGAGGCCAGTACAACCATAATACGTATGCTTTATATTAAAATATAGTTAACTTAGCCTGCCATTTGTTAAGAATAACCTAAAAACAGCTGATTAGGTCAATAGGCGGTGTACCAAAGAAGCCACCTCGTCCAAATTTGCTTCAGGGTCAGTCACATAAAAGGTCAGTGGCTCTGTGCCAATAAGATTCTCTATGCCAAGTTGCGGCGTATCAGTAATATCTGAATCGGCTACTTTAGACAACTGTGTCTCTGAAGGCAATATTGACTTTATTACGTTGATATTGATGCTTGAGTTGTTGATTTCAATATGAGCGTCAATTTGGGCTAATCCATTCGCCAGCTTATTCTCTGCTCTTAATACCTCTTTCACCCGAGAGGCAATCGCAGCCCCCGAATCAAGTACTTGAATATCTAAACCCTGAGCGGCTATCTCATCGCTAATAAATTGGCGAAAAAATGGGTAGTGTGTGCAACCAAGCACCAAATAATCGACTTGCTGTTTGGCAAAGGCTTGCAACTGCTTCTTTAGCTGAATGGCTGTCTTACTTTCAAGTGGCATGCCCGCCTCGACCCAAGGCACCAAATCTGGGTCAAACCATTTAACAACCTCAACACCGGCAGGATTGGCATAATCATCAATGACTTGATTTAAAAGCGTACCATCTAACGTCGCTTTGGTCGCAAGTACGGCTACTTTTTTGTTTTGACTATTAAGCACTGCCGGTTTTAACGCGGGGACTAGCCCTACGATAGGCAGATGAGGATACTGTTCACGAGCCACCTTCAGCGCATGAGCAGAGGCACTATTGCAAGCAATGACGATTAATTTACAACCGGCCGCCGCTAACCAATCGACGGCAGCTAAGCTTAACTGTTTGATCTCTTCACTCGAGCGCGGCCCGTAAGGTACATTAAGCGTATCCGCATAATACACAAAGCGCTCATTTGGCAGTACCTGTTTTAGATGCTGATACACAGATAAGCCGCCAACCCCAGAGTCAAATAAGCCAATGGGTGCAGCAGCATCTAATTGTGTAGGAAAGTCTAAATCGGTGAAATCATCTAACTGAGCGTCAGTCGATAACATGGAGTCAGGTATTGGCATAGCGGTCATACAGATCTATTACCTTTTGAAGATGAGCCTTATATAGAGTGTCCTCTCAAAGCTGATCAATTTTGAACATCATCGTCTTTTAATTTAGCAGCTGTGATGCTGTTGTCAGACTATTTTAAACCCAGACGCTTAAAAACGATACGATAAACACTCGACAGTTAAACGACTGTTGGGGATTCACCGATAGCTAAAGCTTCTTCTAAACGCTCACTTAACTATTTAATCCTAATTAGTTAGCCACCGATAACGCATATGCGTTACCGCCACTGTTTAAGGTCAATAAGGTCTGTCCATCCTTCTCGGTTAATTGCCCTAAATTAATCAAATGCATTAATACATTACGTGAGATAAGCCCTTTCATACCAAAGCGCACTTCGATATAAGGTCGCTCTTCACCATTATAAACGCCCATCTGTAGTGGATGCTCATCATCTAAATCGATCACATCGCCCGTACTGGTCAAAAACTCAAGCACAGGACCAGTGTCTTTTTCGACAACATTCACCTCAGTGATAAAAAACGGCACATCCTCAACGGTAATACTGATTTTCTCGACCGGTGTCTTTAGATAATACTGTATATCATCACCGCTACCCTCTGCCCACAATACAGTCGCAAACAAATCGACCAAAGATTGACGGGTGACTCGGCCGCCCTCATGCCACCACTCTCCATTGGCTTTAATCACTAAATCCATTTCGCCATGATGCTCTGGATTCCATTTATCGAGTGGCGGAATCGAGCGGCCACGGCGTTCAGTGGCTGCCTCTTTAATATATTCTGAGATGTTGTTTAAACTACTGCCAACAGGCGGCGTGTTCTGATTTGAGTTTGTCATTATTCTTTTATCCTTATTGGAATTCTGCTTATAAATAGGTCAAACTGAGGATAATTACCACTTTATCACGGCCTAGTCACAAATCGTGTCGTCTTTGTCTAACTTTTATTTTATAATAGGTAACTAACTGCAACCCTTTTTTTATATTTCCGCCAGCCTTGGTCATAAAAGCTTTTTTATATGCTGACTGATTGTCGCTAATTATGCGTCAATTGGGTATATTCACAGTAATAAAAAACCTTCGCGATCAAACTAACATAATCCATACCCCCTTTCGTGGTGTGTGATGGCATTATTGAGCCAGCTATAAGGAGTCTGAAATGCAAGATGAACAAATAGAACGTGAATCGATGGAGTTTGATGTTGTTATTGTTGGGGGTGGTCCCTCTGGCCTGTCAGCAGCCATTCGCCTACGTCAACTCGCTCTAGAAGCTGGTAATGACGAATTTATGGTGTGTGTGGTCGAAAAAGGCTCTGAGTTTGGTGCTCATACCTTATCTGGTGCTGTCATTGAGCCACGTGCACTTGACGAGCTTATTCCTGACTGGAAAGAAAAAGGTGCACCGCTTAACGTACCTGCTAAAGAAGACCGCATTTATTATCTAAACTCTGCCACTCGCTCAATGCAAGTACCTGATGCTTTTGTTCCTGCACCAATGCACAATAATGGCAACTATATTGTGTCTCTAGGTAATGTGGTTCGCTGGCTTGCCGAACAAGCAGAAGAGCTTGAAGTAATGATGTTCCCAGGCTTTAGTGCTTCTGACATCTTATACAATGATGATGGCTCAGTACGCGGTGTATTAACCGGCGATATGGGCGTTGCAGCGGATGGTTCACACAAGCCAAGCTATGAGCCTGGTTATGAATTATTAGCCAAATACACTATCTTCGCTGAAGGCTGCCGTGGTCATTTAGGTAAGCGTTTAATCAGCCGTTTTGCATTAGACAAAGACAGTGATCCACAGCATTATGGTATCGGTCTAAAAGAGCTTTGGGAAGTTGACCCAAGCAAGCATGAAGAAGGCGTTGTCATGCATGGTCTAGGTTGGCCATTGACTGAAACCGGCTCCACCGGCGGTTGGTGGTTATACCATGACGAGAATAACCAAGTAAGCTTCGGTCTGGTTATCGACTTGTCTTACCACAACCCATTCATGTCGCCATTTGATGAGATGCAGCGTCTAAAAACGCATCCAGTTATCAAAAATGTATTAGAGGGCGGTAAACGTATCTCTTACGGCGCACGTGCGTTGACCAAAGGTGGGCTTAACTCATTACCTAAGCTGACCTTCCCAGGTGGCGTATTGGTTGGTGATGATGCCGGCTTCCTAAACCCAGCGAAAATCAAAGGTACACATACTTCAATGAAGTCAGGTATGTTGGCCGCTGAAGCTGTATTCGCAGCGCTACAATCTGGTCGTCAGCATGACGAAGTAGAAAGCTACAGCAAGCTATATAAAGAATCATGGTTGTATGAAGACAACAATTCTGCACGTAACTTCTCACCTGCAATACACCGTATGGGCCTACTTATGGGCGGTGCGTTTACCTTTATCGAGCACAACCTGCTTAAAGGTAAAATGCCATTAACTATCCATGATACTAAGCCAGATTACGATGCGTTAGACAAAGCTAGCCAAGCTTATCAGCCAGATTATCCAAAACCAGATGGCAAACTGACCTTTGATAAGTTATCTTCTGTGTTTATCTCTAACACTAACCACGCTGAAGATCAGCCAACCCACTTGAAGCTGACGGATGCGACTGTGCCTATCACGGTCAACTTACCTATCTACTCTGAGCCTGCGCAGCGTTACTGCCCAGCTGGCGTATATGAAGTAGTGAAGGATGCCGAAGGTGCGAAGTTTGTGATTAACGCACAGAACTGTGTGCATTGTAAGACCTGTGATATTAAAGACCCCTCACAGAACATCACTTGGGTAACCCCTGAAGGTGGCGGCGGCCCTAACTATCCAAACATGTAGTCGCCTATAAACTATTGATTTTAAAATAATTTTTTAAAAAATTAGTTTGAATTAATCATAAAAATACCCCACTCAATTGAGCGGGGTATTTTTTATGGACAGTTATTTTAGATAGCGCTGTTTAAAACACAAGCTAAATGGAAACTAATCTTTCCAAGCATTACGATTGGCTTCGTCTTTTAGCTTCACAAATCGATCAGGATCGAAGGTGATTTGGTCAGGGGATTTACCCTCTTTAATCTGACGCTCGTAATCCTTCAAGATACGCAGCGCCACTGGGGTTAAAATCAAAATCGCCGCTAAGTTAGTTAACGCCATTAGACCCATAGACAAGTCGGCAAAGTTCCATATAGCAGGCAGACTGGCCACCGAACCAATAAATACCATTGCCAATACCACTACTCGGAAAACCATAATGGCTGGCTTAGCATTTTTGCTGCCTGAAATAAACTCTAGGTTCGATTCGCCATAACTGTAGTTAGCAATAATAGAGGTAAACGCAAAGAAGAAAATGGCGATGGCAATAAAGTACACGCCCAAATCGCCCACATACTGTGATAAAGCAAGCTGTGTTAATTGAATACCTTCTTGCTCGACATTTGGGTCAACCACTCCTGATAAGATAATGATAGAGGCTGTCGCAGTACAAATCACTAATGTATCGATAAACACGCCTAGCATTTGCATAAAGCCCTGCACTGCCGGATGGTCAGGATGACTTTTTGCGGTTGCAGCAGCATTCGGCGCTGAACCCATACCGGCTTCATTCGAGAACAGACCACGCTTGATACCATTAATCATCGCTTGGGCAATACCATAACCGAGCACACCGCCTGCGGCTTGCTCGAGACCAAATGCTGATTTAACAATGTGCGCAATAGCGACAGGAAATAATGAGAAGTTGGTGATAATAATAAATAGCGCAAGGCAGATATATAAAATTGCCATAATAGGCACCACTTTACCGGCCACTTGCGCCACCGAACGCAGTCCGCCAAAGACCACAGGGGCAACCAGTGCCACTAAAACTAAGCCGGTTGCCCAAGCCGGAATACCAAAGGCCTCATTAGTCGCTTGAGCGATGGTATTGGCCTGTACACCGTTAAACGCAAGACCAAAGGCGACCAATAAACATAGTGAGAATAGCACTGCCATCCAGCGCTGACCGACACCGCGCTCGATATAATAAGCAGGTCCACCTCGGTAGACGTTATCATCGTGCGGTACTTTATAAGCTTGCGCGAGAGTTGACTCAATAAAGCTGGTTGACATACCCACCAGCGCAGTTATCCACATCCAAAACACGGCCCCTGGACCACCGACATACACCGCAATAGCAACACCAGCTAGGTTGCCGGTACCAACACGTGCTGCAAGTGAGGTCATTAATGCTTCAAAAGAGCTAATACCGCCATCTTTACGCCCTTGTCCTGAGGTACGTAGCAGCTTCCACATATGACCAAAATGACGAAATTGAATAAATCGAGTTGCGACCGTAAAGAAGAGTCCAGCACCAATTAATACAAAAACCAATAGTCCGAACCAAGGATTATTCATGATGAGCCAATCATCATTACCCCAAATAAGACCATTACCCCATCCGACAAAAGCATTAAAAGCATCCAACATAAGTTATCTCCTTTAATCCAGACCTCTCTTGATTATCGCTTTATAAACGCCTTTGATCCTTTAATAGAGCACAGAGTATGGATGCGCATATACAAATATGGCCAGCACTGCTACCTTACTTAGCGCAGCAACCATCAACATGGATGTTAAGATGAATTAGGTCTAGATAATAAGTTAAGTGGTTGACGCTCACACAGCTTATCTGCGTGCTCAAATTTTTGGGCTGTAGTGAATCACATTAGCCAAAATTAATAAGTAAATACATAGTAACCATCTAAATTCATAGTAACTATCTAAATTCATAGTAACCATCAAAGTGGCTTTTTTTAGCAAAAAGTAGCTATTTCAGAGCAATAGGATTTTGCTAGATACCGTTGCGGGTCATTCTAAAAAATTGAATAAAAGAGCACAACCTTAACGGCTAAATAAACACCATGACTTACTTTAGCGATTATTGACTCCGCACTGACACCGAAACCAATAAATCTATTGAAAATAAAATAGATTTATCAAAATAGTTGGTTGCTATCGTCATAATACACTTGTAAACTAAATCAAGCTGTTAACTATTTTTTAACATTCAGTTGTAATAAAGAAAATTAATTAATAAAAATCATACAAATAGCGACTGCAGGATGCAGTCTATCTCGGAGGCCATCGCCGCCTCCCTTATTCTGACAAAAGGAGTTTGTCGTATGCATCATTCTGATACCTCTTCCGCCTACTGGAAGGCTAATGTCCGACTTATCTTGGGCTGCCTTACAGTTTGGGCAATTGTTCCTTACGGCTTTGCCATTTTACTTCGGCCGCTACTAGCCGGCATTAAATTTGGTGGGGCTGATTTAGGGTTCTGGTTTGCCCAACAAGGCTCTATTGCCACCTTCATTATCATCATCTTCTTCTACGCGTGGCGTATGAACAAGCTCGATAAACAATACGGCGTAGACGAGGAATAGCTCTAATGAGTCAATTTACGATTAATATTTTATTTGTGGGCGCCTCTTTCTTGCTATATTTCGGTATCGCTATTTGGGCCCGCGCAGGTTCTACTAAAGAATTTTATGTTGCTGGTGGCGGTGTCCACCCTGTTATTAACGGTATGGCAACTGGTGCCGATTGGATGAGTGCCGCGTCCTTTATCTCAATGGCGGGCTTATTGGCCGCTGGCGGATATGGCGCATCTACTTATCTTATGGGTTGGACAGGCGGTTATGTATTACTGGCCTTACTATTAGCACCCTATTTACGCAAGTTTGGTAAGTTCACGGTGCCCGACTTTATCGGTGATCGATTTTATTCCAAAACAGCTGCTTTAGTCGCTGTGGTGTGTCTGATTATTGCCTCAACGACCTACGTTATCGGTCAGATGACCGGTGCTGGTGTGGCATTTTCTCGCTTCTTAGAAGTGGATAACACAACAGGCCTCATTATTGCTGCCGTTGTTGTTTTCTTCTACGCTGTACTTGGTGGTATGAAAGGCATTACTTATACTCAGGTCGCTCAGTATGTGGTTCTTATCATTGCTTATACTGTGCCTGCAGTATTTATCTCACTTGAATTAACGGGTAATCCGATTCCTGGTTTAGGGCTGTTCTCTGACCATGTAGATTCAGGTATTCCTCTATTAACCAAACTTGATCAAGTAGTCACTGAGTTAGGATTCACCGCTTATACTGCGGACGTTCCTAACAAACTAAACATGGTACTGTTTACCTTATCATTAATGATTGGTACAGCAGGCCTACCTCACGTTATTATTCGCTTCTTTACCGTTCCTAAGGTTTCTGATGCGCGTTGGTCAGCAGGTTGGGCACTGGTATTTATCGCACTACTTTACTTCACTGCACCAGCGGTCGGTGCTATGGCCCGTTTAAACCTTATCGATACCATTTATCCTCAAGGTGTTGACGCACCCGCATTGTCTTACGATGAGCGTCCTAACTGGATGCAGACTTGGGAAGAAACTGGTCTTATCCAATATAACGACTTAAATAATGACGGCCGTATTCAAATGTACAATGATAGTGGCTTAGGTCAAGCACAGCTTAATCTTGATGAGGCTAAAACCAATGGTGGCGATATTGCGGCGGCTACTGCACTATTAGATGAAGCACGCTTAGCACACGGTCTCGTATTAGAAGGTAAGTTTGATAGCTCTGGTTGGACGGGTAATGAGCTTAATGTAAATAAAGATATTATGGTACTGGCTAATCCTGAGATTGCCAATCTGCCACCTTGGGTTATTGGTCTTATCGCTGCTGGTGGTCTGGCTGCCGCTCTATCAACCGCAGCAGGTTTGTTATTGGCTATTTCATCTGCCATTAGCCATGATTTAATCAAGCGTAACTTAAACCCTAATATTAGTGATAAAGGTGAGCTATTAGCAGCGCGTATCTCTATGGGTGTGGCGATTGTTGTGGCAACCTACTTAGGTCTAAATCCACCAGGATTTGCCGCTCAGGTTGTAGCACTTGCCTTTGGTATCGCCGGTGCCTCTTTATTCCCAGCATTGATGATGGGCATCTTCTCAAAACGCATTAATAGCATTGGTGCTATATCAGGGATGCTTGCAGGCTTAATCACAACGCTTGTCTATATCTTTGTGTTTAAAGGCTGGTTCTTTGTATCAAGCACAGCGAATTTCCCAGATACCGCAGAGTTTTGGTTATTTGGTATCTCGCCACTGTCATTTGGTGCGATTGGTGCATTGATTAACTTTGGCGTAGCCTTCTTAGTATCGTCTATGACTGCACCACCACCTGCGCATATTCAACAATTGGTTGAAAGTGTACGTACCCCCCGCGGTGCGACAGGTGCGGTCGATCATTAATCTACATCACTAAAACAAACTGCTTTTAAATTGCTTAAAACTGTATCCGTTTGCTACTGCAAGCGGACACAGCCCTAACCTACCATAGGTTTTATAGTCAAAGTCATTTAGACGAATATGCCGTTAGCTTAGTTCGCCGTACTACTCGATAAGAAAATCACTTCACGTGTTACTAGATGACCTTTAAATAATTTTGACTATAGAACACAGAAAAACCCTATACAGAAACACATGAGTATAGAGCACTTAGGAAAAGCGTTATGATTTATGAATTTATTGCCACTATTACCGCAGGATTTGGTATGGCGGGAATTGCCCTTATTATTCGGCATTTAAGCAAGTTTACAGGGCATCTTGCACCCAAATGGCTACTGCCTATCTTTGCAGGTATTGGCATGCTTGGTTTTCAATTACATCAAGAATATAACTGGCAGGATCATCAGTTAAATCAGCTACCTGAGCAAGTCAGTGTGGTCAAAAGTATTGAAGAGACAACTTGGTATCGACCTTGGAGCTATCTTAAACCACAAGTTGTTCGCTTTATGGCCGTTAATGAAGCCCAGCCTATTAAGGCCAGTGAGAGTACTCAATCATCTAATGTTTATAAAGTGAACTTATACTTGCTTGAACGCCGTATCAGTACCAAAATTGTGCCGCAGCTTATCGACTGCACCCAATCTGCTTATGCCAGTATTCCCGAGTCAGCTAATTTAGCCAGTGACGTCAAATGGCATTCTTTAACAAAAAACGACGCGCTCATTAAGGCTGTGTGTCAGAGCTAATCGTGAGTCGAGATCTGTTTTTCTCGACAGTTCTCACGCCAATGCCTTTGACGGCGACCAACGTATCAATCGTATCAAAATCTCCGAATGCTTCGCGGTAGCGTATAATTTCTTGCGCTTTGCGGCTACCAATGCCGGTTAATCCGGTTAACTCACCCTCAGTGGCAGTATTTATATTAATCAAAGATGTCGTATTTGATTGCTGACTATTCTTGCCAGCTGATTGCTCTTGCGTCATTAAGTAGCTATACGCCTTATTCATATCACTAAAGCACTGTAAGGTTTGCCCTTGGGCATAAACTGGCATCGTCGATAGCATCAAAGCCAAACCAATCGCCAAAACCATCACTACTTGGCTCAGACCATTATCTCTATATAGGTTAAGCATTTCCGCTTTATTCATGCTGTTTGGCTTGCTCCCACAGTACATCCATCTCTTGTAAGCTAATGGTCTCAGGGGTTTTGCCTTGTTTAGTCAACTCATCTTCGATATAGCCAAAACGTGAGCGGAACTTATGTACACAGGTTAAAGTTGCGGCTTCGGCATCCAAATTAAGCTTACGCGCCACATTGACCAAACCAAATACACAATCGCCCAACTCTTTTTCAAGCTCAGCCTTTAACGCTGCATCGGGCTTGTGCCCATCCGTTGGGATAATTTGTTTTAGTTCAGCAATCTCTTCTTCTAACTTTTCAATCGCGCCCTCAATACCGTCCCAGTCAAACCCAAGTTTACTGGCTTCTTTTTGTAGGCTCTGTGCTTGCATCAAGGCACTACCTGCTTTGACATTATCCAAGCGGCGTTTGGACTTACCACGGCGCTCACGCTCTGCATTTTCTAATGCTTTAATTTCATCCCAACGTTTCTTAACTGCTTCATCATCGGGCAGCTTATCTGCTTCAAACACATGCGGATGACGACGGATTAACTTGCTTTGCAACGTATAAATAACATCACTTAAATCAAACTGATGCTGCTCTGCATAAATCTGACAGTGAAAGATGACTTGTAGCAACACATCCCCAAGCTCGCCTTTAATGTCTTCAATATCTCCCTCTTGTACTGCTTCTGCCAGCTCATAGGCCTCTTCAATAGCATAAGGAATCAGGCTATGATTGGTCTGCTTAATATCCCATGGACACTCTGCACGCAGTCTGGCCATCAATGCCAATAAGTCATTAATATTATCGGTCGCTTCAGGGGTGCCTTGTATTGGCGCTGGCGGTTGAACATCGTTATTCTGTCTAGCGGTCTTATTTTGCATAACAGTCGTCTCTTATCCTTTTTTCAATAGAGTGGTTAATAAAGGTCTGTCATCTTTAACTGATTAAACAGCTATTTCTTTTGCATAGTTTAGCATCTTAGCCGTACATCATTTACCGTCAAGCTATCTCATCTTTCACACTGCAAAAATACCGATTAAAAATGCTAGAATAACCATAACGATATTAACAAAAGCTGCTATCCATTTTTAATAACTCATTATCCATAACCTATCTTCCATAATAAAAAGACCTACCAACAAAAAGAGTGCCCTATGACAGATAACACAAGCGCTACCTTTCCGCATCGCCCTATTACTTCATTTAAAGCCTACGACATTCGCGGAGAATTAGGCGTTAATTTGGATGAAGACATTGCTTACCGTATTGGCCGCGCCTTCGCTCAGATTTTATCTAACCAGCGTCAAAATAATAACGTCAGTGATGATGTTGACAACTGCATTGTGATTGGCGCGGATATCAGAGACTCAAGCGAGACACTCAAGCAGTCGGCTATTCAAGGTATCATTGATGCCGGCGTCGATGTTATTGACTTGGGCATGACCGGTACCGAAGAAGTCTATTTTGCCACCAGTTATTATCAAGCATTGGGCGGTATAGAGGTAACGGCCAGCCATAACCCAATTAATTATAATGGCCTCAAGCTAGTACGCGAAAATTCCAAACCTATAAGCGCGAACTCAGGACTTGCTGATATTCAGGCGCTTGCTGAACAAGGTGGGTTCGCGGACGTTATCGAAACAGGGCAAGTTGCTCAAAAATTAGATAAGACAGCTTATGTCGATCATTTAATGAGCTTTATTGATACCGATAAGCTTCTTCCTTTGAAGATTGTGATTAACTCAGGCAATGGTAGCGCTGGTCCGACAGTTGATTTACTAGAGCAGCGTTTGCAGCAAAGCGGTGCACCCATTGATATTATCAAAGTACATCACACGCCAGATGGCAGCTTCCCGAATGGCATTCCTAACCCTATGATTCTCGCCAATCGTGAGTCTACCAAACAGGCTGTTATTGAAAATAAGGCTGACTTAGGTATCGCCTTTGATGGTGATTTTGACCGCTGCTTCTTGTTTGATAACAAGGGTGAATTTGTTGAAGGCAGCTATACCGTGAGTATGCTCGCACAAGCCTTCCTACAGAAGAATACTGGCGCTGCAATCGTTTATGATCCACGCGTGCTGTATAACACCGAGGCGATTATCGCCGAAGGAGATGGTAAGGCAATTATCAGTAAGTCTGGTCACTCCTTTATCAAACAAGTTATGCGTGAATCAGGCGCTGTGTATGGCGGTGAGATGAGCGCTCATCACTACTTCCGTGACTTCTTTTACTGCGATAGCGGTATGATTCCTTGGTTATTAACCATTGAACTGCTCTCCACAACCGGTAAAACTCTGGGACAACTGGTAGACGAGCGTATTAGCGCCTACCCAAGCTCTGGTGAGATTAATTTTAGATTAACCGATGTTGATAGCGACGAGATATTACAGCGTATCGATGCTTATTATCAGCCGCAAAATCCTCAGAAAAATACTCTTGATGGTCTAAGTTTAGATTTTGGTCAGTGGCGTTTTAATATTCGTGCATCAAATACAGAACCTCTAATTCGCCTCAATATTGAAACCAAAGGTGATGAGAAACTACTGACTCAAAAGATTGATGAGATTAAACAATGGCTAGCCGAGCAAGGTGCTCAGGTTGCCTAGTTTATTTTATTAATATTCGTCAAAGATGAGTCAAACTCTATAGTAGCGATAGTAAACGTAAAAAGCCCCGTCGACTCAGTCAACGGGGCTTTTTGTTATTTGGACCATCCACTAGAACACATGATTTTAGCTATGCAGATAAAATCATTCTAATCGCAATAAGCCAGTCGCTTATTTACTGCGGCCAATGCCTTGATAATCACCAACTAGACTTTGAATTTGCTGATGGCTAAAGGCATTTTGTGCATCAAAAATAGGCACAACCACCTCATTAATCGCACTGATTGGTAAACGCTTAGTGCTTGGCCAAGACAACACAAATAGCGCATCGCTGCTGCTTAACTTTTCAGTAGACTGTGAAATAAACTTAAGCAGTGGCTGATCTGGATATAAAGCTGCTAGTTCACTTTCGGCCTCTAACGCATAAACATAAGTGGTAATGTTGTATGACCATAATAGGCGCAGTAACGGATGAATCGCCGCTGCAGAAGTGCGCCCAGAACCAGACTTATAACTGGCACCCCAAATACTAACCTGCTTATTCTCAATAGCCCCGTCGAAATACTGCCAGAATTTACGGAAAATCAGTTCTTTTTGATCATCGTTAATGGCGGTGACTGCTTGCATCAAACGGTTATCAACCTGTGTGTCTCGCAAAGTATCTTCTAGTGCAGCAATTTCCGCCGGCAGGGTTTGACCACCAAAGCCCCAACCTGCCTTTAGATAGCTACTGCCAATACGCTTGTCTAAACCCATGATGGTCGCTACTTCTAGAATATCAACGCCTTGTTGATCCGCTAGGCGCGACCATTCATTCATAAAGCTCACTCGAGTCGCTAGCATACTCATGATGGCGCTACGCGAGAATTCAATAGTGGCAATATCAGTAATAAAATGATGTTGGGCTTGCTGCATTAAAGGCTGTAATACCACCACCTTATCAACAGAATCTGCTGTTTTCTCACCCATCAACCATATCTTAGGTGACAACATAGACGGATAAGCTCTGCCGTCTTGTAGGAATACAAACGGCACATAATATACCCAAGGTCGATGACACTGCTTAGCCAAATTAGCGAAAATACCTAACGTACTGATACCACTTAATATAAGCGGGGTCTGTACCGGTACTTGGTTGTCATTTAACTGATTAATCCACGTTTGCTCGTCACCCTGCTGTACTCGCCAAGACTCTGGTAAATCACCATAGAACACCCAATACAAGCTTGGCTCTACTCCATGCTGAGTTTCCTGTACGGCACTCTCAGAACTTACAAATACTTCTGATGCTTGCTCTGGTAACGGATGAACCCTAATAGATTCTTGACTTAAGTACAGCTGCCACAATGCTTGCTGCTGATGCTCAAAGCTATAGTTAGTCAGAGTGCTGTCTAACGCGTCATTATCCGCATATAAACTTACTGTATTACCTAGACTGACCATCACAGTGGCAGTTGTAATCGCTTCAATTGAATGACCGACAATGACACAGTGCGGTTTAGGCTTCGCTTTACTTGCAGAGATACTGTTAACCATGATGGTCTGAATCCTTAGCTATTATTAATATATTAAGTCGTTATTTATAGTCATAGTCATATAAATGAGGTACGGTGTTAACCTCGCTAAGCCTACATTTGTAGTACTTACGCTCGGTTGCCTTGTATCTCAAATATCTGACTACGACTATAGAGGGTATTATTTATTTGACATGAATAACGATAGGTTTCTCTAAATATACCACAATCGCCTCTAATTCGACTAAAGGTTAGCCAGATTTAATCTAGGATTCATTAAGCAAAGATCTAATTATTGGTTGTCGTAAACTTGCGAACCGCCGTTAAAAAGGTATCAAGCTCATCTTTTGGTAGCTCGTTAATACCGGCAGCTCCTTCTCGGCCGCCACCCGTTTTAAACTGGCTACAAATGGTACTGGCGCCATACGGATTACTTTTTGGAGCTCTTAGACTAATGGTATAGGAGCCTAATACATTGGTGGTGATAATAACGACTGGCTTATCGGGATTATCGGCGGCAAGCTGGTTACCATAAGTGCCACTAATACGCCTTGCCCAAGCAGCATCCTCTAGTAGTACCGCTATCAATCCTTGCTGGGTCAGCTGCTCGCTATTTTTAGCCAAAGCGATATCTGCATTATAGCCTTGTTTTAAACGGGCATAGGGCGACTGGGAATCTGCTATCACATCGAAAGGTGAGTTATATTGCATCAGCAATTCATACAGCGTATCGGGCGCAAAATGTAAATCCTGCACGCTGCTGCCATAGCCATTATAATTAACAAGCACCCCAAGCTCTTTGAGCTGATTTCTCTGCTGAGTATTCAGTCTTTGGCTTGCCACATATTTATCGGCGACCTCATTGAGACCATCGCCAAATGCAGCAGCAATTGCCCATAGATCCTGACTGCCTTTCAACACACCATTAACCAACAGCCCTGTGCAGACTGTTGGCTTGGTGTTTATTTTGGTGATCAGCTTAGGGTGCTCAAACAGCGAGTCCGCTTTATGGTGATCACAATAAAACAGATGTTGGCATCTGTCTAAAACCCGCTTAACGCCCTGACAGTTCTTATCAAATGAGATATCCAATACTGTCACGTCGGCATTAGTTGCCATCTTGTCTGATATATTATCGACCAGTGAGATATCCCGCTTAACACCAGTAATTAGCATTTGCTTGTCACCGGAGCTAACCGGATAAGCTTTCCGCCATTGAATTAGCGAGAATATCCCGTCTGCATCACCATTAAATACATCAATAAATTGAGTCATATACAGATGCCTTTTTGCGACTAAAATCAGTGCACATCATTTATGTACAAGCGTTTATTTAGGGCGTGTGGAACATTCGCAAATTAGCACTGCTGATAGCTAAAATTGTTTCAGACTAGGCTTAAACCGTAGTTAATGTCTAGACCTTGACTAGGTTTGCAACAGCGTCTGGGGCGATTTTAGCATCAGCCTCACTCGAGAACAGCTCTCGCCTTGCGAACGGGCAAAGCAGTGCTTTGCTTAATCCGTTCTCAGGGGCGGGACTCTTTTTTGCCAATAGTTTGCGAAATTGTCTAACTTAGAATGACTAAGCATCAAAAATTTCACTGCATATTGACTAAAAAATAGTCGCCGCCAGTGCCATGGTCGAATGTTCCACACGCCCTAATCGACATCTTATTTGATATAGTTATTCTCGATTAAGTAATCGACGACTTCTTTTGCTACCTCTTCGATCGCTCTGCCCTCAGTTTTTAAGCACAGCTCAGGATTACTTGGCGCTTCATAAGGTGAGTCGATACCAGTAAAGTTAGGAATAACGCCGGCGCGTGCTTTTTTATATAAACCTTTAGGATCACGCTTTTCGCACTCAGACAACGGGGTATCGACGAAAATCTCAATAAAGTCATCACCCACTAATTCGCGTGCGGCATCTCTATCACTCTCAAAAGGAGAGATGAACGCAGTTGATACGATTAAGCCTGCGTCATTAAATAAGCGGCTCACTTCTGTGATACGGCGAATATTTTCCACACGGTCTTCATCAGAGAAACCCAAGTCTTTATTTAAGCCATGACGCACATTATCACCATCTAACAGATAGGTGGCATATCCTCTGTCGTGGAGCATACGGTCAACGGCATTGGCAATGGTTGATTTACCTGAACCAGACAGTCCGGTATACCATAAGATGCACGGTTTATTACCTAGCTTATCTTGTCTTTCAGCTGGTGTTACTGCTGCATCATGCCAAACGATATTGGTTGCTTTACTCATAATTCATCCTTAGTTAAACGATTAGGGGTTAGATTTTATTCAATAAAGTTATTCACTGGTTTGTTTGCTTTGATATAGACAGTTTTTTATTAAAGACAGCTTAATACCAACAACCTAAAACGGATAGATGATGGGAATCATCACTACACAGACTGCTATACAGGCCACAGTAATTAACCCGCCTACTTTGGCAAAATCCTGCAATCGGTATAGTCCTGTGTTATACACCATCAAATTAGTCTGATAGCCAAAAGGGCTGATAAACGAGCAAGAGGCGCCAAAGCAAACGGCCAATACCAAGGGAAAGGCATTGATATCCATACCCTCAGCTAAGCTGTAGGCAATAGGAAACATCAATGCCGCTGCGGCATTATTGGTTAATAACTCGGTAATACTAATAGTGATTAGCAGGACACCCAACAATGTCCATAATGGCGCATGACCCGCTAATGTTTGGGCCGCAAAGTTAGCAATCTGTCCATCTAGGCCGACGGTTTGCATTGCATTAGCCAAACATAAGGCACTGACCACAATCAGCCAAATACTGACTGGAAAATGACGTCTCGCTTCATTAACCGTAATACAGCCGGTAAATAATAGCGCTGAAAATAAGATAAGTGCTAAATCAAATAACGGCCTACCGGTGATAACAGAGGCAGCAATCATGCTGATGAAACCGATTAACACCAGCTTCTCACGCCAGCCACTAATCATATTGTCAGGATTGATACCTGAGAGTACAAAGAAGTTTTTTCTAATATTACTACGACTGGCAAAGTCCGCACCAGTGGCTAACAGCAAGATATCACCTGCCCTTAAGGTAATTTCGCCAAGTCGACCGCTAACATTACCACTTTCTCGGCGAATCGCCACAACAGCGGCATCAAATTGCGCTCTAAAGCCAATTTCTCTAAGCGTTCTACCCGTTAAGCTCGACTCTTGTTTAATCACCACTTCGGTCAGCTCTTGAATGGGTAGACCATTATTTTCTGCAAACAACACCAGCCCATCGAACTGGTTTAAAATCTGTATTTTTTTAACATCTCCACTAAACAGTAGTTTATCGCCTGCTTGCAGGACACGTGAATGCGATACAGGTGCGATTAGACGATTACCACGGATAATCTCCGCTAAAAACAAGTCAGATAGATTGCGTAGACCTGCCTCTCCCACTGTTTTGCCTATCAGGCTAGAAGTTGCTTCAATTTTGGCTTCAACAAAGTACTCTTCAACCGACTCTTTTTTATCTACATGCTTTGGCAGCATAGAGCTGGTGAAATAAAGGATCACTGAACCAAAGAAAAATATCGCTATACCAACCGGCGTTAAGGTAAAAAACCCTATCGCTTCATGACCCTGCTTGACCCACATACTATTAACCACAAGGTTAGTCGATGTGCCTATTAACGTCATCGTGCCGCCTAATGTGGCTGCAAAACACATGGGAAGCAGTAAGCGCGACGTATTCACCTGCGGATTTTTTTGAATACTACCAATCATAGCGGCCACAACAGCGGTATTATTTAATACCGCTGACGACAAGCCAGAAAAAGCAATGGTACGTAGAACTGAGCTCTTCTCTGACTTAGCAAACAAATACCGCGTTAGGTGATTTAATATACTGGTCTTTTCAAGCGCATACGAGATTAGTATCAGCAGTACCAACGTCGCTAAGCCCTCATTAGTCGCATTGTCGAGCAAAGTAGCACTGTCCACCCACCCTAGGCCAAATATCAACAGTAAAACACCGCCAAAGATGGCGGTGGTATGCTGCTGAAACCTAATAAGGAGTGCGACAAGAATGACTAATATCGCGCTCAGTAAATACATGGTTAGGGTCATGACATAACGGCCTGAATATAATAGAAATAACGCCAACCAGAAGAGACTTTGTTGACGAATTTACTATAGAGGCCTAACTGTTGGGTTGCAAATGGATATAATGAAAAGCGTTATAGCGAATCAGTATATAGAGCAGCTTAACTACGATAATGCTCGTTATTTAACTACCCATTTAACATCTAAATATCGCTTAACCCTATACAGGATTAAGCATCAGATAAACCCAACTCTTATTCAGCTTATTTTGCTGATGCACCTTTAAGCTCGACCTTAGCGCGGTCCTCTTTTGCAATCGTTGCATAATAATCACGCAAAATCTGTAATACCTCTGGACGGCTGAAGTTTTCAGGAACTTCTTGGTCTTCAGACAGCGCTTTACGTAGCTTAGTACCTGACACTTTAACGTGATGCTCAGCATCATGTGGGCATGTCTTGGTTGATGCCATTGCTTGACACGCATTACACCAGAACGTCCAATCGATTTTAATGGGTTTGGTTTTTAACGCATCTTCTGGAATCTCATCAAAGATATCTTGTGCATCAAACGCACCATAATAATCGCCAACACCGGCATGGTCACGACCAACAATAAGCTCTGAACAACCATAGTTCTGTCTAAATAACGCATGTAATAATGCCTCACGTGGACCGGCATAGCGCATATCTAGTGGATAACCTGACTGGATAACTGTGTCTTTTCTGAAGTAGTTATCAATCAAAGTGACAATGGCTTCTTGGCGCACTTCTGCAGGAATATCACCTGGCTTTAACGCACCCAATAATGAGTGAATCATCACGCCATCACATGTTTCTACAGCGATTTTGGCTAGGTATTCGTGTGAGCGGTGCATCGGGTTACGGGTTTGGAAAGCGGCGACTTTTTTCCAGCCTTTTTTAGCAAACTCTTCACGAGTCTGGGTTGGTGTCATATAGATACCGGCATATTCGGTTGGGAATTCACCTTGGCTAAATACTTCGACACGGCCAGCTAAGTTAACATCAGCCTGCTCCATCACTTTTTTAACACCTGGGTGGTCAGTGTCAGTAGTGCCGAAAACAGTTTGGCATTCGTGTGCTTTGTCGATGGTGTATTTCTCTTCTAAGAATAAAATACCCATGATTTCACCATCTTCTGCTTTTAGCGCAATCTCATCGCCAATCTCAAAGCTGTCCGCTTCTTCTTGACTGGCTGATAATGTAATAGGAATCGGCCAAAACAGACCTTCGTTCTCGCCTGATTTTAGCTCCATATCATCACAGACGCCTTGCCAATCCGCTTTATTCATAAAGCCATCTAGAGGCGTAAAACCACCAATGCCTAGCATAATTAAATCACCACGTTCTCGCGAAGTCATGGTCACGCTAGGTAGGGTTTGGGCTTTTTTAAGTGCATTCTCTAACATTTCGCCTTCAAGTAGAAGAATGTTTAGAGCAGGGCTACCGTGCGGAGTTACTAATTTATCTAATGCTGCTTCAAGGCTGTTTGACATTCGAGACATCCTGTTTTAAATAGGGTTATTGATGTAATAATTCGATATAGCTTGATAGCTGAAGGTATCAGCCGCTAGTATAGAAGTCAGCAGTCGTTATTATCAAGTACAGCAAAGCCTTACGGCCTGCTTCATCGATGCTCTATGCAACAAAATAGACGATAAACGGGTAGCCTAAATCTTGAAGGAGTATAGCGATAGGCCATGAGTGCTCTAGCTGTCAGCCTAATATACTTTAATAGCTTATAAATAATAGGCAGGGTAAAAATTTCTGAACAGAAAAAGTAAAGGCTAAATAAGAATAAGAAAGCAACGCTTTGTAGGGTCAAGGCGTTGCTTTTTAATAAAGAATTGATGTGATATAGAAGGTATTGGAATAAAGGGTTTAACCACTACTATTATTAATATGATTAAGCAGCGTCCGTGTTGAGCCATCAAATTGTAGTCTTAGCTTCGTCGCCTCAGCTTGAGCTTGTGCGCTTTCTTCTGAATCTGCTGCTATTAGGCTAGCGAAGACTTCATTTGCCACCTGCTTACCCATCTCCACGCCCCACTGGTCAAATGGGTTAATATCCCAAACACTGGCCATCACAAATACTTTGTGTTCATACAAAGCAATGAGCGCACCAAAACTGGTTGGGGTTAGCTCATTTAACAGAATGGTTGTTGACGGCTGATTACCACGGTAACGTTTAAATTTATCAAGCTCTGAGACAGGTTGGTTCAGCTTGGGTGCTAGCGCATTATTACCAAAAGCAAGTACACGGCTCTGTGCCAAGCAGTTGGCTAATGATAGTGCATGCTGATGCTTAAGCTCGCCGGCATCCCTACCCTCATAATAATTAACGCAAGCAATAAAATCACAGGACACTTTTTGTGTGCCTTGATGCAGCAGCTGATAAAAAGCGTGCTGCGCATTGGAGCCAATCTCGCCCCATAAAATAGGACAAGTAGCATAGCGAACAGGCTCGCCAGTATGAGTAACCGATTTGCCATTACTCTCCATCTCAAGCTGGGTTAAGTAGCTAGGTAGATATTTTAAGCGGCCATCATAAGGCAATACCGTATGGGCGTTAATACCCATAAAGGTACTGTTCCACACGCCAATTAGTCCTAATAATACAGGCAGGTTCTGATCAAAGTCAGCAGTTAAAAAGTGCTCATCCATCGCATGAGCACCTGCGAGCATCTCTTTAAATCGGTCCATACCGATACGAACCGCAACCGCTAGGCCAATGGCCGACCACATAGAAAAACGACCACCCACCCAGTCCCAAAGCTTAAGCTGATGCTTAGGGTCTATCCCCCACTCGCTGACGCGCTGAGGGTTTGCAGAGATACCAATAAAGTGACGACGTAACAAGGTTGTTTGGCTCGCACCGGTCGCATATAGCCATGCTCGAGCTGTTTGCGCATTTGAAAGCGTATCTACCGTTCCAAAAGATTTCGATGAGATGATAAATAAAGTCGTCTCTGGGTTTAAGCGTTCAAGCAGACTACCTAACTGGGTACCATCCATATTGGACACGAAATGTACATTAATATGGCTGTCTGCCCACTCATCGAGCGCCGTATTGGTCATGACCGGTCCTAAATCAGAACCCCCAACCCCGATATTAACCACATCGGTAATTGCTTTACCCGAATACCCGCGCCATACGCCACTGCGGATACGCTCAACAATATCAGCGGCTTTATCTAAGCTGTCTTGTACTTCTGTAACCACATCTTGGCCATCAACGATCAACTGTGCATCACCTGGCAGACGCAGTGCGGTATGTAATGCTGCTCGCTGCTCACTACTATTGACTTTGTCGCCTCGATATAGCGATTGGATGCGCAGCTTTAATCCACACGCTTGAGCCAATTCCATCAGTTTAGCGCGTACCTCATCATCCATACACTGCTTGGAATAATCAAAATATATACCTTGAGTGCTGACACTAAAACGCTCGGCTCGACTTGGATCATCATCGAAAAGCGTACTTAATGACCAAGACTTTTGACCCAGTTTCTCAAGCGTTTGCCACTCTGGCAATGCGCTTGGCAAGACTGCTGCACGTTCTGATTTATCGGCCGATGAAGTGGGTTGATTTAAAGACATGACTTTTTACCTATTTAAAAAATATAGACCAGTACACACAATTCATGAGCTGCAAGCTTTTAGCTCTCAAGCTGTTTTTGAGCAAAATAAATAAAGGCCTGCATATAACTGGTCATATCACCGGCATCAAAGCTATCACCTAACATGGTCGTCACATCTACGCCTTGAGTACTGATTAAGGCATCGATAGCATCGGTCAATTGAATCTCACCACCTACTGACGGTTCAGTCTTCGCTAAATAATTGAAAATCTCAGGGGCGAACACATAGCGACCAACCACAGCCAGATTTGAAGGCGCCTGTTCTAGACTTGGCTTTTCTACAAATCCATCAACCGCAAAGCTGGCATTACTATTGTCGGTATTGGCTATACGCTCAAGCTGCTCTGCTTGTTTTAACTTAGCAATACCATATTTATGCACATCGTCATCGGCAACGGCGCTGACCAAGATTTGTGAGTGTTGGGACTTCTCAAACGCTGTCATCATAAACGCTAGGTTATCTGTGCTCATATTGGTCGTAAATGGATTAAGCACCACATCCGGCAGCAGTACGGCAAAAGGATTATCACCCACGATAGGACGTGCCTTTAATACCGCGTGACCTAAACCTAAGGGCTTGCCTTGCCGAATCACTGACACCGACACGTCATCAGGCAGCCAGTTTAAGCTATCGGCAAGCTCATCTTTACTCTTGGCGCGTAACTGATTATCGAGCTCAGCATTAACATCAAAATAGTTTTCAATAGCACTTTTTTGTGCATGACCCACCAGTACAATGTTTTTGATGCCGGCGGCTATCGCCTCTTCAACCACATAATGAATCGCCGGACGATTGCCCAAAGGTAACAGCTCTTTAGGCACTGACTTTGATAGTGGCAACATACGGGTACCAAATCCAGCAACAGGAATAACGGCATGGGTAACAGGTGAGTTCATAAGCATCCAGTTCAGTATGAGTAAAATTAGAATGATTTATCGGTTATGAAGCTATTGTAGCAAACTTAACCGCTATCTCTATAAGCATTGATATAAATATCCGTATCATAATCAATTAAGATGACTGACAAATTAATATAAACAAAAAAAAGAGCACCCCGAAGGATGCTCTTTTATTATTTTAGCTAAGAACCTGTATTCACAAGCTATAATTGGCTCTTTTTGCCTAAAACAAGCCACTACTTTGTTAAAATTCGGCTCGAATAGAATGACTATTCAACCCAATTTTGCCTCGTATTGTCTCATTTTATTCTAAAAATACCATAACTGTAGCTTATGAATACAGGTTCTAAATGCTATTCGTATAAAAAACAATAGCATTTAGGCTAACAGGGTCTGCAAATTACCAACCGGTAACTTCTTTAACTGTTTCACCAATCTTAGATGGGTCGCGGGTGTAGGCGATTCCCGCATCTTCGAATGCTTTGAATTTCTCTTCAGCAGTACCTTTACCGCCAGAGATAATCGCACCAGCATGGCCCATACGCTTACCTTTAGGGGCAGTAACACCAGCGATGTAACCGATAACTGGCTTGGTTACGTGCTCTTTGATGTAAGCTGCCGCTTCTTCTTCAGCAGTACCACCGATTTCACCGATTAGTACAATCGCTTCAGTTTGAGGATCTTCTTGGAACATCTTTAAGCAATCGATTTGGTTCATACCTGGGATTGGGTCACCGCCGATACCGATACATGTAGACTGACCGAAGCCTAGTTTAGTAGTTTGAGCTACCGCTTCATAAGTCAATGTACCAGAGCGTGAGATGATACCCACTTTACCTGG
This sequence comes from Psychrobacter sp. CX14, assembly GCF_057396205.2. Taxonomy (NCBI): domain Bacteria; kingdom Pseudomonadati; phylum Pseudomonadota; class Gammaproteobacteria; order Moraxellales; family Moraxellaceae; genus Psychrobacter; species Psychrobacter sp. CX14. The sequence goes on from NZ_CM183187.1 coordinate 3,103,442, forward strand.
CTGATGGATGTGGCCTGGCATGATACCGATTTTGCACTCACCTGGAGTGATAACGCCTGGGCAGTTAGGACCAACCATTTTCACATCACCCGCTTCTTCGATGTAACGCTTCGCTTTTAGCATATCTAAAGTAGGTACGCCTTCAGTGATCACAACAATTAGCTTAACACCAGCGTCTACTGCTTCGATGATTGAATCTAGAACGAATGGCGCTGGGACGTAGATAACTGACGCATCAGCGTTCGTTGCTTCCATTGCCTCGCTCATAGTATTGAATACTGGTAGGCCTAAGTGAGTTTGACCACCTTTACCTGGGGTCACACCACCAACAACTTTAGTACCGTACTCAATCGCTTGTTCTGAATGGAAAGTACCGTTTTTACCAGTAAAACCTTGCACCAATACTTTGGTGTCTTTGTCGATTAATACACTCATTATTTACTCCGAATTATGGTTATATAACTTAAAAGGTTATTTATAAATTTGAATTTTTTGTGTTGGGCTTGCTATTAAGCAACAGCATCAACAATTTTTTGTGCAGCATTAGATAGACCTTGTGCTGAAATAACTTCAACATCCGACTCGTCTAATAACTTAGCACCTAATTCAGCATTGTTACCTTCTAAGCGAACCACGACAGGTACAGTGACATTTACTTCTTTAACAGCAGCAATAATTGCTTCAGCAATCATGTCACAACGTACGATACCACCGAAAATATTGATTAGAACGCCCTTTACACTCTCATCTTCTAAAATGATTTTGAATGCTTCAACAACGCGATCTTTAGTTGCTCCGCCGCCAACGTCTAGGAAGTTAGCTGGCTTACCGCCATACAGCTTGATGATGTCCATTGTTGCCATTGCAAGACCAGCACCGTTAACCATACAACCGATGTTACCTTCAAGCGCAACATAGTTTAGGTCAAACTCGGCCGCTTTAAGCTCACGCTCATTTTCCTGTGAAGGGTCATGTAGCTCAGCAATTTTTGGCTGACGGAATAGCGCGTTTGAATCAACACCGATTTTGCCGTCAACACAAGCCAATTCACCATTTTCACGAACGGCTAGTGGGTTGATTTCAATCATATCGAAATCATTTTCGACGAATGCTTTGTATGCGCCCGTCATTAGTTTAACGAACTGGTTGATTTGCTTGCCTTCAAGACCCAGTTTGAAACCAACTTCACGTGCTTGGAAAGGCATTAGACCCACTAATGGATCCACTGTGATGCTAAAGATTTTCTCTGGCGTTTCTTCTGCAACTTTCTCAATTTCAACACCACCTTCGGTAGATGCCATGAAAGTCACACGACGAGTTGCACGGTCAACAACCGCACCTAGGTATAGCTCAGTTTGTACTGGGTACATATCTTCTGCAATCAATACGAAGTTTACTGGTTGACCTTCAGCATCAGTTTGATAAGTGACTAAGTTGGTACCGATTAGCGCATCAGCGATTTCTTTCGCTTCTTCGCGAGTCTTAGCAAGCTTAACACCGCCCGCTTTACCACGGCCACCAGCGTGTACCTGTGCTTTGATAACGGCAACGTCAGTTGGTGTCTTGTCAAATGCTTCAGCAGCTTCATCACCGCTATACGCGATAATACCTTTCTGGATAGGTAAGCCGTAGCTTTCTAATAACAGTTTGGCTTGATACTCATGTAAATTCATAAAGTTATCCTTTAATTTTTTAATTTTAAGTTTTAAGACTGGCTCTAACCCAAAAATGCAGGACATTTTATTTTAAATTAGAGCCAGCCGCTTTATTCGCAACAGACTTAGATAAATAATATTGTGTTAATAATATGATGTTTAAGTCTATTTACAATGATTCACTATTCGCACAATAATGTCTTATTTGCGTTTTTTGCGTTGAATAGCGTGAATAGCACGGCCATCTGCTGATAGCGCTGCTTCGTGTACCGCCTCACTGATGGTTGGGTGAGCAAAGGTCATTAACTGTAGGTCTTCAATGCTTGAAACAAATTCCATAGCAATCATACCTTGGTGAACGATATCACCGGCACCCGCACAAATCGCATGCATACCTAATAAACGATCGGTCTTAGCATCAGCCACCACTTTGATTGAACCTTGGCCTTCGCTTTGAGCCAATGCACGGCCGTTAGCTGCTAGGTTGAATGAACCCGTTTTAACCTCATAGCCCTGTTCTTCAGCGGCTTGCTCAGTTAAACCAACCCATGCAATCTCTGGATGCGTGTAAATAACATTGATGATAGTGTCATAGTTAACTTGTGCTTTTTCGCCATGAATACGCTCAACGGCCATCATGCCCTCTTCCATTGCTTTGTGGGCAAGCATTGGACCACGCACCAAGTCGCCAATAGCGTAAACGCCCTCTAGATTGGTTTTACACTGATCGTCAACTTCAACCAGACCACGGTCAGTCAACGTAATACCTGAGTCTTCACCCAGTAATTTTTCAGAGTAAGCACGGCGACCGACACAAACGATTAATTTGTCGAAGGTTTCCTCAGATGACTCACCACCTTTTTCGCTGGTCACCACTACTTGGCCGTCTTTTACTTCAGCATTGGTTACCTTGGTATCAACGCGGATGTCTAGACCCTGCTTCTTAAGTAGTTTACCTGCTTCTTTAGCGATGTCTTTGTCAGCAGCAGCTAGGAATTCTGGAAGCGCTTCATAAACTACCACTTCGGCACCTAAACGACGCCATACTGAACCAAGCTCAAGACCGATAACACCAGCACCAATTACCCCTAAACGCTTAGGCGTTTCAGTAAAATCTAGAGCACCAGTAGAGTCAACAATAATGCCTTCTTCGTTGTTAACTGGCGCAACTGGGATATCAATTGGCACAGAACCTGCTGCTAAAATAACGTTTTTAGCAGTGATAGTCGTTTCTGATTCATCTTCTAGCGCAGTAAATTTAACTTTTTTATCGCTACCTTTACCGTCAACTAAAGTACCCCAGCCTTGTAACCAGTCTACTTTGTTGCCTTTTAATAAAGCAGCAACACCACCGGTTAACTGTTTAACGATGGCTTCTTTACGCTCAATCATTTTAGGAACATCGATTTCAACATCACCAGTCGTGATACCGTGCTCTTCAAGCTCATGCTTGGTGGCTTCATAACGATGTGAAGAATCTAACAATGCTTTTGATGGGATACAACCAACGTTTAAGCAAGTACCACCTAAAGCAGGCTCACCTTTATAAACGCGCTTTTCGATACAAGCAACGCTCATACCTAACTGACCGGCACGAATTGCCGCCTCATAACCACCTGGACCACCGCCAATAACAACTAAATCATAACTGTCTTTCATAATATATTCCGTCTTTTAATCAGAGAATTTTAAAAGCTCTTTTATTTATAATTTGAATCATGAAATGATCTGCTTAAGCTTTTATTATCAGGTTAATGAATAAGGCAGCTTCGATTACTCTCTAAGTCTGCCTTATGATTAACAACAATCGTTTTTAATGAGCTCAATAATCAATCCATAACGAAAAAGCTTGTACCAGATTTGCTCCGATACAAGCCCGTTGACCTTATAGGTCTAATAACATTTTAGCTGGATCTTCGATAAGCTCTTTGATAGTTACTAAGAACTGTACCGCATCTTTACCGTCAATCATACGGTGGTCGTATGATAATGCTAGGTACATCATTGGTAGGATTTCTACTTGACCATTAACTGCCATTGGGCGGTCGTTGATCGCATGCATACCTAAGATAGCCGTTTGTGGTGGGTTCAAGATTGGAGTTGACATTAATGAACCGAATACGCCACCGTTAGTGATAGTGAATGTACCGCCAGTCATATCATCTAGAGACAATTTACCATCACGTGCCTTACCAGCAAATTCGCGGATACCTGATTCGATATCAGCCATGCTCATGCGGTCAGTGTCACGTAGTACAGGTACTACTAGACCACGGTCAGAAGATACTGCAACACCAACATCATAGTAACCATGATAAACAATGTCATCACCGTCGATTGATGCGTTAACTGCTGGGAAGCGTTTTAAAGCTTCAGTTGCCGCTTTAACAAACATAGACATAAAGCCTAGGCGCGTGTCATGGCGTTTTTCGAACTCTTCCTTATACTTAGCACGAAGATCCATTAATGGCTTCATGTTAACTTCGTTGAACGTGGTTAACATTGCTGTTTCTTGAGTCGCGGCTAATAGACGGTTCGCAACAGTCTTACGTAGACGAGTCATTGGAACACGTTTCTCAGTACGCTCGCCGACAGATTCTGCAACAGGGCGACCGCTGTCAGACTTGATAGAGCTGTCTGCTTTCAGTTTAGGATTCGCCATATCTTGCTTAGTTACGCGACCACCGCGGCCTGAACCTTCAACATTCTTAGGATCTACACCAGATTCTTTTGCAGCTTTACGAACTGCTGGGCTTTGATCTTTATGATCATCTGCAGAATCTTTAGATGCTTGCTTAGGCTCGCCACCGTCTGATGCTTCTTTTTCTGCAGCAGCATCGCTAGACTCTTCTTTATCATCTGAGCTGTCATCGCTTAAAGTAGATCCTGTTGCGCCTGCTTCAAATTCAGCAATAAGCTCATCAGATAATACAGTGTCATCTACCTGCTTAACGATTTTAGTCAGTACACCGTCATCTGGTGCCACAACCTCTAATACCACTTTATCTGTTTCAATTTCAGCTAGGATATCGTCACGATTAACTTGATCGCCTTCGCTGTAATGCCATTCTACGATAGTACCGTCAGCAACTGATTCTGGAAATACGGGGGCTTTGATCTCTGCCATGGGAATTGCTCCTGTTATATTAATATTAAGATCTTAATGATTAGCACATTGTTTTTTATGATTTAGAAAGTAACGCGTGCTTTGCAAAACTAATGCGGTTAAACCTGCCCTTAAATAATCTTTTCTCGAAAATTTTCAAGCCAATTAACGACAAAATAACCTGTTATTTAAAATAAACTTTTTTAAACGTTTAGATAAGCGTGAGGACCTAGGCAGCACTCTGCCTAGGTCCCTTTTTAATTATTTAAGTTGATCAACGTCAACACCCAGACCACCCGCGACTAATTCTTTTTGCTGACGGACATGGATAGAGGTTAGACCAGTTGCTGGCGCAGCAGATGCTGGACGCGCTACTGGCTCAACAATACGTGCTTTAGTCACACGTGGCTGATCGCCTTTTGGTCCGAAGATACGGAACATATGCGGTGCTAAGTAGTACCAAGCGCCTTGGTTCAATGGCTCTTCTTGACACCACACGATTTCTTCAAGGTTGCTGTATTTTTGCACTTCCGCCACCATTCTTTCTTCTGGTAATGGATATAGCTGCTCGATACGAACAATCGCTACATGGTCTAAACCAAGCTCACGGCGCTGCTCTAGTAAGTCATAATAAACCTTACCACCACACATTACTAAGCGAGTTACTTTATCGTTATCGCGCTCATCAATCTCTGGCAATACAGTCTCAAACTTACCATTAGCAAGCTCTTCTAATTGAGAGGTCGCAAGCTTATGACGTAACAAGCTCTTAGGCGACATAACAATTAATGGCTTACGGATTGGGCGAACAGCCTGACGACGTAGCGCATGGAAAATCTGTGCGGGCGTTGTTGGTGTAATCACTTGCATGTTATCTTCAGCACATAATTGTAAGAAGCGCTCTAGACGGGCTGATGAATGCTCAGGACCCTGACCTTCGAAGCCATGTGGTAGTAGCATAGTTAAGCCGCAAACACGTTGCCATTTGGTTTCGCCACTAGAGATAAACTGGTCGATAACAACCTGTGCACCGTTTACGAAGTCACCGAACTGTGCTTCCCAAATAATCAATGCATTAGGCACTGTGGTCGCATAGCCGTATTCGAAGGCCAACACCGCTTCTTCTGATAATAGCGAGTTATAAATCGCAAAGCGGGCTTGGTCTTCAGTAACATGGGCTAATGGCACATACATATCGCCATTTTCAATGTTATAAATCTCTGCATGACGATGAGAGAAAGTACCACGGCCCACGTCTTCACCAGTAATACGAACTAGGAAGTCTTCATCAACTAGTGAGGCATAAGCTAATGTTTCTGCGGCACCCCAGTTAAGTGGCTCTTCACCCGTTTGCATCGCTAAACGCTGTTCGATTACTTTCTTAACTTGGCGCTGTAGCTTGAAGCCTTCTGGCATCTCAGCCATACGGCGCCCATATTCTTTTAGCTTCTCAATATCAACACTGGTATCCCAGTCATCTTCTAAGTCATGACCAAGATATGGTGTCCAGTCGACGTATAATTCTTCGTTTGGCTCACTAACTAGAGCGCTGGCAACGTACTCGCCTTTGTCTAATGACTCACGGTATTCATCTTCTAATGCTTTGTCTTCGCCATCAGAGATCACACCGTCTTCGATTAGTTTTTGCGCATATAACGTACGAGTCGTTGGTAGCTTCTTAATAACTGAGTACATTAATGGCTGTGTCGCTGATGGCTCATCTGCTTCGTTATGACCATTGCGGCGATAGCAGAATAAGTCAATCACGATGTCTTTATGGAACTCATGACGATAATCTAACGCCATTTGAGCCGCAAATACCACTGCTTCAGGATCATCACCATTCACATGTAGAATTGGTGCGTGAACCATCTTCGCAATATCAGTACAGTATTCAGTAGAACGTGCGTCTTCTTGACGGCTGGTTGTGAAGCCCACTTGGTTATTGATAACTAAGTGAACCGTACCACCTGTGGTATAGGCGCGAGTCTGTGACATTTGGAAAGTTTCTTGAACCACACCCTGTGCAGCAATCGCAGCGTCACCATGGACAACTAATGGCAATACTAGATTACCGTCTGTGTCGTTACGACGTACTTGACGCGCACGAACAGAGCCTTCTAATACAGGAGAGACGATTTCAAGATGCGATGGGTTGAACGCTAAAGCTAAATGCGCTTCGCCACCTGGGGTCATGATGTTTGAAGAGTAACCATTATGGTATTTAACGTCGCCTGAACCTTTTTGAGGAACGACTTTACCATCGAACTCATCAAACAAATCAGCTGGGTTTTTACCCAAGATATTTACCAATAAGTTTAGACGACCACGGTGAGCCATACCGATAACCATCTCTTTTGTACCATACCCACCAGCACGTTGAATGATTTCGTGAACAGCAGGGATGAAGCTTTCACCACCTTCTAGACCAAAACGCTTAACACCAGTGTATTTACGTGCTAAGTATTTCTCTAGACCTTCAGCAGCCGTTAAACGCTCAAGAATTGATTTGCGTTTTTCAGCATCAAATTTGATATGGCCTAAATTGGTTTCTACGTACTCTTCAAACCAACGCTTTTCAGTACTGGTTGTCACGTGCATGTACTCAAGACCAATGTGACGGCAGTAAACACGCTCAGCAATTTCAATAATTTCACGAAGTGTCGCTTCAGGCTTACCAATATTAAAATCACTGGTCGGGAACACGGTGTCTAAATCCGCTTCTGATAGCCCGTGGAATTCAAGCGTTAGATCTTCTACTTCAGCACGTGGATGTAGCTGTAAAGGATCAAGCTGTGCACGGCGGTGACCACGACGACGATAAGCCGAGATAAGCTTCTGCACACCCATCTGTCTTGGGTCAACACAGTTGGCGACATTGTTACCTTGTGCACCAGTGTTACTAGCAGCCCCTACAGCAGGTAGCTTATTCGCAGTTTGGTTGCGAGCAAGTAGTAAGAACTGATCTTGAATGACATGATGCAGTGCATCGTTACCTGTCTCAAATTCTTTGAAATAGGCTTGCCAGTCAGCATCTACACTGTCTGGATCCTGTAGATACTGCTCATATAGAGACTCAATATAGCTTGCATTGTCTCCAGCAAGCTCTGTGGCCGCGGCTTTTTGGACATCTTGATTCATAGTATTCATAGTCTTTTCTTATTTACATTAAGGTTTAATTAAAATAAAACGCGATTAAGTCACACTGGCTATGGATGATTCAACATTATGGGATGCTTAGTGCAAATTTATAGTGGCTTATACAAGCGACTCTAAAAATGATAAGCCATTATTCTTCTATTTATACCACCAGAATGCATATTTGAGAGTAAACGGCACTATTGACCATTAAAAACCCTCTATTTTACTCTCTCTTTTCGCTATCCGTAACCTAGATTAGTGTTTATTTTACTCACAGTTATAGCGAGTGTTGTATGTTTAGGGTACAAAGTACAACTTTAAGACTATCGGCGGCTTTTATTTTAATAGTCTTGCCAAATAACACCGCTTTTAGCCTTTATTTTGACTTAAAACGATGCCAGTCTTATGACAACGATAAAAGCCGGCACCTCTTACCTACTTTGATGCAGATACCGTGCCAGTTTTATGCGTACTTAACTTACCTGAACATTTATTTATTATTTATAGGTTTAGACTACGATAGTTTAGGCTACAGTTGCTCACTGAATATAAGGGTAACATGGAACCTAAATCTTCATCGTTTGTTTGTTCAATAGTAGATATTTAGAAACTAAATGTTCATCATTCGCACTAACGCAATTTTAACAAAAAAAGACCCCTATCAACAAATAGAGGTCTGTCGTAATCACGTAAAGTATCGCTAATATATGCTATCTATTCTGTAACAGTTAAAACTTAATAATAAAGAGCACGCTTAACCCGCTTGCTCAAGTAGTAAGTTACGTAGATGGCCGATAGCACGCGTTGGGTTTAGGCCTTTCGGACAAACCGATACACAGTTCATGATACCACGGCAGCGGAATAAGCTGAACGGATCATCAAGACGTGCTAAACGAGCTTGGGTATCGCTATCTCGGCTATCGGCAACAAAGCGGTAAGCATTCAATAGCGCAGATGGGCCCAAGAATTTATCAGGGTTCCACCAGAATGATGGGCAGCTGGTTGAACAGCATGCACATAGAATACATTCATAAAGACCATTTAGCTTTTCACGGTCTTCAGGAGATTGTAGACGCTCTGTTGGCGGTGCAGGCTGTTCGTTGATTAAGAAAGGATGAACTTTCTCATACTGCTCATAGAACTGGTTCATATCCACAACTAGGTCACGTACAACTGGCAAACCTGGTAATGGACGAATGGTAATTTTTTCAGGAAGCGTGTTCATGTTAAGCAAACATGCCAATCCGTTTTTACCATTGATGTTCATACCATCAGAACCACAAATACCTTCACGGCATGAACGGCGGAAAGTAATGCTTTCATCTTGTTTTTTCAAACGTAGTAAAACGTCAAGCAACATACGATCTGAGTCTAAAAGCTCAACCGTATATGTTTGCATGTAAGGGGCTGCGTCCTTATCAGGGTCGTAGCGGTATAACTCAATGGTGCGAGTACCTCGGCTCATAGTGCTAACTCCACACGGTGTAGAGCTGTTTTTTCAAACGCATTAAAATCTGACATCTGATAAAACAGCTTTACTAATTTAAAAATTAAATTCAAAAATTAACGTCAAATAGCTTATTTAAGCGTTTCTATAAGTAGGTTAGAAAAACGATTATCGCCTCTAACCTACCGGTAAATTAGTAAACGCGTACTTTAGGCTCAACGTAATCAACAGTCAGTGGTACTTTGCGAACAGGCTTATAGATAACCTTATTGCCTTCAGAATACCAAAGCGTATGCTTCATCCACTCGTTATCGTTACGACCGTTTGGTGCAACTGGATCATCTTCTGGACGATCATAATCAAGTACGGTATGCGCACCGCGGCATTCGTGACGTTTTGATGCTGAAATCATTGTTGCTTTAGCGACCTCATAAAGGTTAGCCACTTCTAATGCTTCAATACGCGCAGTGTTAAATACTTGTGACTTATCAGCAAGATGAATATTCTCCACTTTCTCGCCTAGCGCCAATAGTTTCTCAACACCTTCGTCCATTAATTCTTGAGTACGGAATACACTGGCGTGCTTCTGCATCAATGCACGAATCTCATCAGCGACGTCTTGTGCGTTGTGACCTTGAGTTGATTGCTGCAATTTGTTTAAGCGGCCAACAGTATAGTCAAGAACGCGTGGATCGATTGGCTTGTAGTTGTGGTCTGCATGATGGTAATCATCAGTGATGTGCTTACCAGCAGCACGGCCGAATACAACCAAGTCAAGCAGTGAGTTAGTACCTAAACGGTTCGCACCGTGAACACTCACACAAGCACATTCACCGATAGCGTATAAGCCTTTAACTACTTTACCTTCAGTGTATAAGCCTTCTTCGTTTGGACCACTGTCCAAATCAGGAACAATAACCTGACCATGAATAGTGGTTGGAATACCGCCCATCATATAGTGAATGGTTGGGATAACTGGAATTGGCTCTTTAGTGATATCAACGTTAGCAAAGTTTTTACCAATCTCAAACACTGATGGTAAACGCTTCATAATGGTCTCAACCCCTAAGTGAGTCATATCCATTACGATATGGTCAGCATTAGGGCCACAACCACGGCCTTCTTTAATTTCTTGGTCCATTGAACGTGATACTAGGTCACGAGGTGCCAAGTCTTTAACAGTTGGTGCATAACGCTCCATGAATGCTTCGCCATCTTTATTACGTAAGATAGCGCCTTCACCACGGCAACCTTCGGTTAATAGTACGCCGGCACCGAATACACCCGTTGGGTGGAACTGCCAGAACTCCATATCTTGTAATGGAATACCTGCGCGTACTGCCATACCAAGGCCGTCACCGGTGTTGATATAAGCGTTAGTAGATGCCGAGAAGATACGACCAGCACCACCAGTAGCAAGAACAGTATGGTTTGCTTGGAATACCGCAACAGTACCTGTTTCTTGTTCGATAGCGACAACGCCGTTGATGTTGCCTTCTTCATCTTTAATCAAGTCAAGCGCAATCCACTCGATGAAAAACTCAGTGCCTTTCTCAAGGTTCTTTTGATATAGCGTATGCAGTAGCGCATGACCAGTACGGTCAGCTGCAGCACAAGCACGTTGTACAGCCTTTTCACCATAGTTTGAGGTATGACCACCAAACGGACGTTGATAGATAGTACCATCTGGGTTACGGTCAAATGGCATACCCATATGCTCAAGCTCATACACTACTTTTGGTGCTTCGCGGCACATATATTCAATAGCGTCTTGGTCGCCTAACCAGTCAGAACCTTTTACAGTATCGTAAAAATGGAAATGCCAGTTATCATCACTCATGTTACCAAGGCTTGCACCAATACCACCCTGCGCCGCAACAGTGTGCGAACGGGTTGGAAATACTTTGGTGATAACGGCGACTTTCATGCCACCTTCGGCCAATTGTAGCGCCGCACGCATACCTGAGCCGCCACCGCCAACGATAACAGAGTCGTAATTTAGGGTTTTAATATTGCTAATTGTATTGTCTTGTCTAGTTGCCATTACGTTTTCCTAATGAATACGTTAGTCGTCATATTAGCTGGCGATGGGCGCTATATTAAGTCAGTTATTACTAAAATACTGCCACTAAAATCTCTTAAATAACTACTGAATGTACAAATCACATAGCGTATTTTAGCCGATTAATATAGCCTCACATTACCAGACAGGCTCACTTTTATTTAGAGTTGGTTTAAGTATTAATGTCAACTTAAGCGGCACGCCTTGTCTTAGCAGATTCCTAAGCTTAAAGCAGCCACTTAGATTAAATAATACCGCGACCCCAAAAAATCATGACACCCCAAAATAGATACACTAAAATTGCGATAATCATAGCGGCTTGCAACACAATGCGTAAGCCAGTTGATTTAATGTAGTCGGTAAATACAGTCCACATACCTACCCAAGCATGAGCCGCTAGTGCAATAATTGCGACTAAACTTAATAGACGCATCGGCATGCTCATGATGAATCTTACCCACTCTTCATAGTGCACATCACCATGAGTTAGGAAGAAGCCTACCATCACTACAGCATATACGGCCAATACAACGGCACTGATACGCTGCATAATCCAATCGCGCGAGCCTGAACCTGTTAGGCCAGTCGCACTTTTAATTCCAGAATCATTTCTCATTAGAACATCACCCATATAAATGATAGCACTATCAATATAGCGGCAATAACAAAACTCACAACTGATGCTGTTTTGCCTGACTTAAGCTCTTCGTTAAAGCCCATATCCGCAAATAAATGCTTAATACCCATAACGAAGTGGTAAGCCGTCGCAGCAACAAAGATCCATACGATAAAACGTAGGACAATATTGTCAAACACAGCAGCAAAGTGGTGAGGAGAATATAAAGAAGTTTGTAGAAGCCACAGCATGACGGGAATCAGTAAGAACAGAATAATCCCTGAAATACGATGCAAAATCGAAGCTCTTGCCGTAGGTGAGCTGTTAACGCTTATCACTTGGCTAAGTGGCAGATTAATCGGTCGGTTGCTTTTCACAGCGGGCGTCCTTTTACGGTTGACACTCATGTTATCGCTTACACATCACAGCGACCTAACCCATTACTTAAATTACGAGTAATTTCTTAAGTAGCTACGAATAAAGCACACACGAGACGGATAAGTTAAGGAGTAGCTAACTGGCTAAATAAAGACTTAGCCGTACTGTAAAGCTTACAGCACTCTAAAATTATTTTTTAATTTTAAAAAAAGCTTAGAGTATAAGAATTCGATGCTAGAGCTGACACTGTTATACGAAACGGCAAGCACTACCTATTATCTACAGACAACGTACTACTTAATAGTTACTGCTTGATTGGATATGCACTGCTAAAATAAGGAGCTATGATAGGCTGCATACGGTCAAACAAACAAAATAGGCGATGCATATCTGACAGTTTCGAAAAGCGTTGGCGACTATTAAAGAATTAACCAAATGAGATAACTAGGAGACTCTCCTATAAATTTATAATTAATATCAAACAACAACTAATAATAATTATAAATCAACGTCCTATAACGTATTAACTCTCAGTTAAATTACAAGCCAGCATCTGGAACGCAGTAATTATAGAGTTTGTTTCTATCAATTACAAATAAAATACTAAAACAACAACCCTCTTGCTAGCCTTAAGGCTACTCTTAATAGGGTTATTGTCTATTTTTTATTACAGATTCACCACGATACTTTTGCTATCTCGTGTTAGTTTAATGTTACTTAACCTCTGCTTAGTCTGGCTTTAAGTGTAATAATTACCGGAAATCCCCGCCCCTTTTTTCACCAAAAAACACTTTATTTTTATAAAATACAAAGCTTGGCTTCATTTTGGCATTTCAAAATTGATCTCATCTTCATTTACAAAGCATTAAACTACCGCTTGGTTAAAAACAATTAAAATAGGCAACAAACATTGACTAGGGGGTAGTGCTTACGTTATAAATGTTTTTTTCAATTGATTGTATTAACTGGTAATATATCAGTCGTCTCGTTTTATGCCTTACCAGAATTCGGCCAAAGCCTTTGTGACACAGTCTCCATATTGTTTTTTGAATGAGTATCGTGTGCCACAAATGGAATCGAAAAAAGCATAATGGCCATGCCGCTATGACTTAAACGGACTTTAGCAGGCTTTATAATCAGTGAATACAAATAACGAGCGTATTGTTTTTTGATTTTTTAACACGTTTTAAGTGTCATACCCGGTAACTTCAGCATAGAATAATCGCAGTGTTGGTACAGTCGAGTTAGATTGTCTGACCATGCCCATTTTATAGAAGTTATCATTCCAAATTTACTATTTATTCCAATAATCAAGAGGATTTTATGGCTAACGATACTGCATATTTAAAGGTAGATGGCGAAGAGCACGAACTACCCATTCTTAGAGGCACACTAGGCCATCCAGTAATTGATGTTGCTGCATTCCAAAGTGCAGGCTATTGGACATATGATCCAGGTTTTAAAGTAACCGCGCCTGTTGAGTCTCAAATCACTTTCATTAATGGTGAGAAAGGCGAGTTATTACACCGTGGTTATCCAATCGACCAACTTGCTGACAATGCAGAATACCTAGAAGTTTGCTATGCACTATTAAACGGCGAGCTACCCACTGCTGAGCAAAAAGAAGCGTTCTACAGCAAAATCCAAGACAACAAAGAAGTTGACGCGCAAATCCGCAACATCTTTGACGGCTTCGGTAAAGATGCTCACCCAATGGCAATGTTGATCAGCTTAATGGGCGCATTAGCCGCTGTTTATCACGACGGTCTAGACATCGCTGATGAAGAGACTCAAGAAGCTACTGCTGTTCGTCTAATCGCTAAGATTCCAGCACTTGCTGCTATGTGCTACCGTCATACTAAAGGCGAAAGCTTTGTTGAGCCACGTGATGACTTCAACTATGCTGAAAACTTCTTATACATGATGTTTGGTGATGCGTCTGACGCAAACTACAAAGTAGATCCAATCCTTGCAAAAGCAATGGACAAAATCTTCACCCTACATGCTGACCATGAGCAAAACGCTTCAACGTCTACTGTACGTTTAACTGCGTCTACTGGTGCTAACCCTTATGCGTGTATCGCTGCAGGTATCGTTGCACTATGGGGCCCATCACACGGCGGCGCTAACGAAGCGGTTCTAAAAATGCTTGATGAAATCGGCACTGTCGATAACGTTGAAGAGTTTATGGAAAAAGTGAAACGCAAAGAAGTGAAGCTAATGGGCTTTGGTCACCGCGTTTACAAAAACTTCGACCCACGCGCTAAAGTAATGAAAGAGACCTGTGATGAAGTATTGGGCGCTCTAGGTATCACTGATCCTAAGCTTGAGCTTGCTATGAAGCTTGAGAAAATCGCTCTAGAAGACGAGTACTTTGTTAAACGTAACCTATATCCAAACGTTGACTTCTACTCAGGTATCATCCTTAAAGCGATTGGTATCCCAACCTCTATGTTTACGGTAATCTTTGCTCTAGGCCGTACGTCAGGTTGGATTAGCCACTTAATCGAAATGCACCGCGCACCGTTCAAGATTGGTCGTCCACGTCAGTTATATACTGGTGAGACTAAGCGTGATTTTGTTAAGATTGAAGACCGCAAATAATCAATACTGATAGCTGCTGATAATTAGTCGCCATTCGTATTAATTAGCTATCTTTTTGGATAATAAAAAGCCCTCGAGAATCTCGAGGGCTTTTTGTTGATATTAATATTGTTTCAATTAAGACAAGCATTTATAGTCTTAGCCAAACTAAAGAGCTACAGCGTTAACCTCATTAAGCCTACTAGAGTAGTACTTGCACTCGGTTGCCTTGTATCTCATTTAGTTGCCTATGACTATAGATAAATCTATTCAAACTCTTTTAGACGCTCTTCATACTTAGCAATCTGCTCATCATAACTTTCAATTTTGCCGGTAAACTCTCTAACCAAGTTATCAAACTCTTCTGACTGCTTCTGCTGTAGACTCTCAAGCTCCTTGCTTTGCTGTAGTTGAATTTGCTGCCACGTTTGATATTGACGTAATAAGCGTGCTAATGCAGGGCTCTTAATCACCAAACGCTGAGCAAGCTCCGAGTTCGCAAATAAATCTGGCGTTAGCGTCGCAATATTAAGCAAGGTATCCATCGCTTCAGCAGGCAGCGGCACCTCTTCAGGCAAATACAGTGATTGCAGCGCCACGTTATAACGGCGACTGATTTCATTGGCAGTCAACATTTGCGGCGCTACCAAAGCTGTATTGTTAATCAAAGGCAGCTTCTCTAATGCCAATGCTTCAATATTATCGATATCAGTATCATCACCAGTATCGTCCGCCGCTTTTGTTGCCTGACGGTTATCTGCGGTATTCGACTGAGTAGTGATTTGATTATCGGTCTGCGCTTGTTCGGTCGATGCTGTTGCTTGAGTTTCTGATTCAAGCTTAGCATTGGGGTTTTGGATGTCCGTGTTTGCTGCGCCATTATTGGTCGTCGCATTGGTCTGATTACCGGCCACAGGACTACCCGCTTCTGTATCGGCATCATTATTACTTATAGCAGTATCCAATAACGACCCATCGGGTTTATCCGCCGCTTGCAGTGCTTCGTATTCTGCTAACTGGCTTTCCTGTACATTCAGCATCTTTGCCACAAACTCTGCTTCAAATTCTTCCACAGTAGCCTTTGCAGCATCGCTCATCGGCACCGCATTTTCTGGATTAGTAGATTGAGCCGTCTCGGAAACGGTTGTTTCTTCTGACTCGGCTTCCGTATTAGGCTGACAACCGGCCAATACCACACTACTTAGTAGAATGGCAGACAGCGCCTTGCTAAGCGACTGCCGTTTAGCAAGGTGAACTTCCTTATTCATATCAAACTCTCTATGTATCATATCCTACCTTATTATTGTCTTTATCTATTCTAACACCTGCTTAAATATCTGGTTAAAAGCCTGCTTAAATGTTTGGCTGTTATATCAGGGCGACTAAGCTTTGGTCAAATCATTATTATTTAAAAATGGGATACACGCCTGCCATTGTTGGCACTCTTGACCCTGCTCTCGTCTGACAAAATAATCTTGTACCATGCGCGCTTGCTGCTCGATACCATACTTAAAGAACGATTTACCCTCTTCAAACGCATAATCATAACGGCGATTAATTAATGCGCCTCTGACGACTTTTAAGCCGTGCTGCAATTGCCATACATGGGTTAGCTCATGAATCAGCCAGCTTTTTTTGCCTAAAGATACCTTAGAGAAATCCTCCACCCAATCTTGCTCGTTAAAATAAATATTGCCATTGGGACTGACTGCATAATTTTTAAGCACCCACCAAGCTGTTTTTAATTGCACCTGACTCACATCAAAATCATTACCGAACACAGAATGCGCCATAGCAATCTCTGCCTCGTTTAAAAACCGAGTCCTTTGTTTGGTCGGTTTACTGACCAAAGACGATGGCCAGAGTTTATTCATCCACTTATTCACTCGCCCTCGCTTTAATGCCATGATAATGTCTCGACATAAAATAATTTGAAATAAATACCGCTCTCATAATGCGTGCACTACTGCCGTACTACAAGGCGGCAGATACCTTACTCACTCGACTCTTACAAATCTCATAAACGCTTACACTCGGTTAACTTGCAAATGACTCTATTTTCGGTTGTAATCGAGAGCTATAGTTTGCAAACAACCAAACCGCTAGCGTTTTAGACTTGCCTGATATGCAGGCCGTATAACGTTTACTCGTCTGCCATGTCGCTCTTTTAGAGTTTGACTATAAGCAATATGGCCTTAATCTTCTACCATAAATAATTTATTTAATCGTATAACAAGGTATTGACCACTTATTATGTCCAATCGCTATAACACGTCTGCTCAATCTGATATTCCTTTAGCACAGCGCCTGCGCCCTAAATCGCTTGATGAAGTCATTGGGCAATCTCATCTATTGGCAGAGCATGCACCGATTCGCCGCTTTGTTGAGAATGGTCATCTGCCCTCTTTGATACTACATGGTGAGGCGGGTATTG
The DNA here is from genome assembly GCF_057396205.2 of Psychrobacter sp. CX14. NCBI lineage: Bacteria > Pseudomonadati > Pseudomonadota > Gammaproteobacteria > Moraxellales > Moraxellaceae > Psychrobacter > Psychrobacter sp. CX14. The sequence continues at coordinate 3,120,864 of NZ_CM183187.1, forward strand.
GCAAAACCACGATTGCGATGCTGCTTGCCGATGCGGTAGGCCGTCCGTTTTATCCGTTATCGGCGATTAATACGGGAGTGAAACAATTACGTGAAGTACTCGATGCGGGTAATAAATCTGGACAGACAGGTCTTGATTTTGCCGCACCTGTGGTCTTTATTGATGAGATTCATCGCTTTAACAAAGCACAGCAGGATGCGTTACTTGGCGCGGTAGAATCCGGTGATATTACCCTAATTGGTGCCACCACCGAAAATCCGTCATTTAGTGTCAATAATGCCCTGTTATCACGTTGTCAGGTTTATAGGCTTGAACCTTTGGATAAAACACAGATTGAGTCCCTATTAAACCGCGCCATCACAACCGATGTCATTTTATCGACGCTTGATATTAAGCTTGATGCTGCAGAGCAAATTGCTGCGCTTGCCCAAGGTGACGCACGTAAATCTTTAAACCTGTTAGAGATGGCCGTACAAGCCGCTGATCAGAACCAATCGCCAATTGTGATTGATAATAACCTACTTGCCAGTGTGGCACAGACGACTCTACAGCGCTACGATAAAGATGGCGATCAGCACTACGATATTATCTCGGCAATGATTAAATCAGTACGTGGCTCAGACCCTGATGCAGCCTTGTACTGGATGGCACGTATGCTCGTATCTGGTGAGCCGCCAGAGTTTATCGCTCGCCGCTTGGTGATTTTAGCCAGTGAAGATATTGGTAATGCCAACCCAAATGCCCTGTTATTAGCAGATGCCGCACTGCGTTCGGTAAAAATGATTGGCATGCCAGAAGCACGGATTATCTTGGGTCAAGTGGTGGTGTATTTAGCCACCTCTGCCAAGAGCAATAGCACTTATATGGCCATTAATAAAGCCATGACATTGGCACAAAAAGACCAGTCGCCTGTTCCTTTGCATCTGCGTAACGGCGTCACTGGTCTGATGAAAGCACAAGGTTACGGTCAAGATTATGTCTACCCTCATGATTATCCAAATCATTATTATCCGCAGCAATATTTGCCTGACAATCTAATCGGTACTCAGTTTTATGAATATGCAGATAATCAACGCGAGCAGCACAGCTTACAATTTATGCAGTGGCTACAATCGCAGCCCAATACAAAATCATCTTAGTGCTATTAGATCGTCTTAGTAGCATTAAATCATCTTAGTAGGGTTAATAAGAAGCTCAATCACACTGAATACGGTTAATCATTTCAATACCGTTGATTCATGGCAGTTAATGGCACTAAACCTCAGTTAGGGGTACAATGGTCGCCTATAAAATCCTTGACTAAACAACATTATTAAACAATAAAAGAGATCCATTGCTATGGCACTAGATAATATTAAAGACATCATTGAAGACATTCGTGAAGGCAAAATGGTCATCTTGATGGATGATGAAGACCGTGAAAACGAAGGCGATTTGATTATAGCAGCCACTCACATCAATCCTGAAGCCATTAACTTCATGATTACCCATGCACGCGGTTTGGTTTGTTTGACCTTGACCGAAGAGCGCTGCCGTCGTCTTGAATTACCGCTAATGAGTGACCGTAACCAAGCCAAATTTAGCACCAACTTCACAGTATCGATTGAAGCTGCTGAAGGCGTAACCACGGGTATTTCTGCTGCGGATCGCGCACGTACTGTTCAAGCTGCTGTATCGTCATCAGCAAAAGCAGAAGACATCGTACAACCCGGTCATATTTTCCCAATTATGGCGCAAAATGGCGGCGTTCTGCACCGTGCCGGCCATACTGAAGCAGGCTGCGACTTAGCCCGACTAGCCGGCCTTGAGCCAGCAGCGGTTATCGTTGAAATTATCAATCCAGATGGCACCATGGCCCGCCGTGATGACTTAGAAAAATTTGCCGCAGAGCATGACCTTAAAATTGGTACCATTGCTGACTTGATTAACTACCGTATTGCCAATGAGCAAACCGTAAAAGAGGTGAATAAACGCCCCTTTGAAACTGACTTTGGCACCTTCACCTTATATCAGTTCCAAGAATATGGTGCGTCAGAGACGCATTTAGCCTTAGTCAAAGGCGATCCAAGCGAAGGCGTGAGTACCGTACGTGTGCATGGCTTCCATCCTTTACGTGATTTATTCGCAGCTAAGCGTGATGAAACCGGCCGTAGTGGTTGGAGCGTGCAAAGCTCACTAAAAGAGATCAGTCAGTCTGAACGTGGTGTGTTGGTGTGGATTGGTAACAATGAGCCTGTAGATCTTGGGGAGGTATTAGAACGGGCGACCAATAATCAGTCGCTATCGACGTTATCTAATCAGCCTTACCGCAGTATTGGTGTTGGCGCACAAATTTTACGTCACCTAGGCGTGCGTGATATGCGTTTATTATCAACCCCGCTGAAATTCAACGCCCTATCTGGCTTTGATTTAAATGTGGTTGAATGTATTGACTCGCCAGACTTTAACGCTTAATGACAACAGCTATGCTTAAAGTATTGGGTAAAAAAGTCGTCAGTGGCAATCTATTAAATAGCTCCCTAGTAAAAAAACCCCTATTAAATAACGCCCTACTAAATAGCTCCCTATTAAATAGATTGCCACTAAACAGTCGCTTGTTGCAGCCGTATCATCTACGTTTGCAACATGTGGTTGCGGATGATGGCTTCTTGATTCCAGTCAATGTGATTGGCGAAGGCGAACCTGTTTTGCTGTTACATGCCTTTGGGATGGACGCGCGGCAATTTCTGCCTTTTATTTTACCGCTAACAAAGCAGTTTCAATTTTATCTACCCCATTTGCGTGGTTGGGGACTTGCGGCTGATAGCCCTTCAACGCAGTTTGATTTTATTGAGCAATATGCCGATGATGTTGACGTGTTGCTTGAGCATATTTGTCATACTCATCAGGCTGAATCGATAGATGTGGCAGCGATTTCTATGGGTGCCTTAGTGATGTGGGCCTATTTTAATCGTCATCCGCACTCACCTGCTGCATCTGTTGATTTAATTAGCGCTCGTCAATCTACTATCAACAGTGACCGCCCAAACAACAGTACCCGCCCAAATCGAGTGCGTCGTTATCTAAATATTGACCAATCTCCGATTGTGCATAATCAGCCTGATTGGCAGGGTGGTGTTTTTGGCGATAAACAAGCGGAGGTCTTTGAACAGTTTAGTGACGTACTTGAGGCCACGCTACCTTATACCAATAAGTTAGACACTCAAAAAACAGCCATCACTGAGTTTAGCCATCTGCCTTATCCGGTTAAACAGCAAATCGTCAAAATGGAGACTGCTTTCTCCCTAATGTCAGTAGATCGCCCCTCATCGCGCTGGTTGGTGAATGCCATGGCCTATCAAGCGCCGCATAAACTGGCACTTTATGAGCACAAGACATGGCGACAGAAGCTGCATGGTCTAGAGGCTTACCTGACTCTACCTTATGATTATCGAGAAGCACTGACAACCTCGACACCCACTACGCTATTAATTGGCGGTCGGTCAAAGTTATATGACCCTGCTTGGCAATATAAAGTCGCAGACTCCCTACCTAATAGTACTGTTATTAAGATTGCACATTCCGGCCACGCTATACCTATGGATGCGCCGGTGCAATTCACTCATGCTCTTAAACAATTTTTGACCCAATAATCCAATTAGGGACACGCCCTACTTTATATTCCTTTTTGAACCCTTGACCGCCAATGACCCAAAAAGGGGATACTATGACTGACACCTTATTTGACACCCATACCTATACTTATCCGCTGCTACATGATGACATCAGAGGTAAGATTGGTAACCTACGTCAGTCCATTGCAAAGCTTGAAGCCAATCTCATCACGCCAGAATCTATATCTGAAAACAATGATGACTCAAAGGTTGATGATTTAGAACTGTCTGTCGATTATCTTAATGAATTAAACCCAAGTCAGCGCTTGGCAGCGACTACTATTCAAGGCAAAGCGCTTGTTATTGCTGGCGCCGGATCTGGTAAAACCAAAACCTTAACTTACCGAACCAGTTACCTGATTGAAAAAGGTGCAGCGCCGAATAGTATTCTATTGCTTACCTTTACCCGTAAAGCTACTAATGAGATTAAAAGTCGGGTCAAAACCTTACTGTCAGATCGCCTACCGGATAACCAAAACCCTAATGATATTACTAGTGGCACCTTTCACTCGTTTTGTAATATGCTGCTGCGTCGCTACTCGGGGCTGTTAGGCATTAACCCAAGATTCACTATTTTAGATACCGGTGACAGTGAGGATGCGATTGACCTTATTTGTAAAGAAAAAGGCTATTCTGCCAAAAACACCAAACAGGCCTTCCCGCGTAAAAAACGCCTGCAAAATATTATCTCTACTTCGCGCAATCGCCGCATCCTTATTCGTGATTTAATTGAAAATGACTATCCTGATTTAATCATTCATATAGATGCAATTGAACAATTGGCTCAAGAGTTTCATCATTATAAACGTGCCAATCACCTTTATGATTTTGATGACATTATCGGTCAAGTGGTCATGCACCTAAAGACTAACAAACAGTTCCGTAAAATCCTGCAAGACACTTACCGTCATGTGATGGTCGATGAGTATCAAGATACCAATATTCCGCAAAAGCAGCTGATTGACTATATCTGCGAGCCTGAAAATGTATCGTTAATGGTGGTCGGTGATGATAATCAGAGTATTTATGCCTTTCGCGGGGCTAATTATGAAAACATCCTGTTATTTGGCGACAGCTACCCAGAAGCTAAGCTGATCAAACTCGAGCAAAATTATCGCAGTACGCCCGCTGTGCTCGATTACGTCAATGCCTTATCGGAGCAAATCACTCTTGGCTATCAAAAGAAGCTCTTCTCAGATATGCCGATACAAGGACTTAAACCGTCCTTTTGTCGACGCAGTAATGAGACACAAGAGGCCAAATATATTGCTGATAAAATCATCGAATTAAAGCCCGAGCACGACTATAATGATTTCGCAGTACTGGGGCGCACCTCCTTTCAGTCTAGCCATATCCAGATAGAGTTTATGGAGCGCGGTATTCCTTTTATCGTAGTTGGCGGTATTAAGTTTATTGAAAAACGCCATATTAAAGACATCTTGGCATTGGTTAAAATATTATATAATCCCAATGACACTATTTCTTGGCACCGTATTTTGACGCTATTTAAAGGGGTTGGTAGTGTTACAGCGACTAGACTGACCCAATCGATTAATCAGCAAGGCAACTCTTTAGAACCACTGCGCGACCCTAAGCTTAATAAAAATAATGAGCAGCTCGCTGAGTTGTATCATGTGCTCACTCAAGCCGAACAGGCTGAATCGATAACCGATATTATCAATAAACTGATTGAATTTTATATGCCGGTATTAAAGGCTATTGAAGATAATTGGCGTGAACGTGCTGAAGATTTTCGCGTACTTAAGAGCTTGGCGCAAGAGCATGCGAGTATTGAACGCTTTTTGGAGAACCTTGCGCTCGATCCGCCTAATGATTCTGTTGCCACCCAGGGCGAAGCTGCGGCGCAAGACAATGACGCAGTGACGATTTCGACGATTCACAGTGCAAAAGGACTTGAGTGGCCAGTGGTATTTATTAATGCCTTGGTAGATGGCTTAATGCCGCATCATCGCTCATTAGACGACTTTGAATCGTTAGAGGAAGAACGTAAACTGTTTTACGTTGCATGTAGTCGAGCCAAAACTCATTTGTATTTAACGGCGCCAAATTATTTTTCGAGCTTCTCAGGATATTTTGACAAAATCTCTCGGTTTATTAGCGAAGTGCCAAAAAATACAGTTGAGGTTGAAGAAGATGCCAAGACAAAAGTTACTGAGCCTGAATGGTGGTAGTGATCTCTTTAAGCACAATTTTCTTAGCTGACTAGGATTTGAGTATAAGATTTAAGTTATATTTAGAATAAGCCCATTGAAAGCAAGTTTATTGCTCCTAGTGCTATGACTACTACTCTAGCCTATATTTGAGCTTATTTTACTGCTATCGGCTCTACTATTAAATCCCTACTGCTATAGCAACTATCCTCTTTTTTATAGTAAGATACGCGCATATTGAGACAGCGCACTTAATTTAGTGTTAAAATAGCGGTAATAATGTATACATTTTGAGCACAGTTTATAAAGCATATAGACTTATTAAAGATCCAAGCTGTCTTATGTACTGAATTTAATGACGTATTTAAATTCAATTAATTGTATTAAGCTCAACAAGATAAGACCTATGCTGTTGTAAAGCGTCGTCGTAAAAAAGGTAGAGAAGTTAACATGAATGTTTTAAAACGTCCTCAATCATTGCTTACTAGCACCACTTTAGCGGTGCTTATCGGGTTAACTTCAGGATGTACCAGTATAAACTCTGGTCTGCAATCTGGCGAACTACCACCACAAGGCGCCTTTATTGCAGACAATGGTATGCAATTTAATATTCAGCCATTAAGCTTAGCAAATTTACCTTCTTCACCCACTTATAGCGGTTTGAATAACAGTCATCCAGGCTTAGGGACGAAGAATTCACGCGTGCGTGAGTTATTGAGTGGGTCAAAATCTCGTGGCTCTGAATATCGTATCTCAACCAGTGATATCTTAAACATTAACCTGATTAGCTATCCGGAAATTACACCTCCTAATACGACATCCGTTAATGCATCTAACCCCTACGCATCAGGCTATCCTGTCGATCAACAAGGCTATATCCAGTTTCCATTGGTTGGCCGTGTTAAGGCCAGTGGACTCACCGTGAGTCAATTCACTGCCAGCTTACGTAGTCAACTACAGCGTTATTTAAAGTATCCTGACCCTCAAGTGAAGATCGTTAACTTCCGAGGCAGTAAATTCTTTATCGATGGCGAAGTGCGTCAACCCGGTGAGTTTAATATCGCGGATGCCCCAGTAACTCTATACAGTGCGATATCTTTAGCAGGTGGACAAACACCTGAAGGCGACACCAATAGTGTGGTATTAACACGTAATGGTACTCAGTATCATCTAGGCTTACGCGATCTACAAGAAATGGGCATATCTGCGAATCAAATCTATTTACAAGATGGTGATTCAGTCCATGTAAATAGCTTAGATCGTAATAAGGTATATGTATTGGGTGAATTCGGACAGATTGAACCAGTAGAAATACCTGAACAAGGGTTAACGCTAGCCCATGTTATGGGACAGTCACGCGGCTTAAACCCATTAACGGCAGATGCGGCAAAAATCTATATTGTTCGCGACCATGGTAACGCTTCTTATACTGATATATATTATGTTAATCTGCAAACGGTGACCAACTTGGCATTAGCCAATCGCTTTGAGATGCAGCCTAATGATATCGTCTATGTCGATCCTACTGGCTTAACGCGCTGGTCACGATTTATCAACTCGATCTTACCGTCATCAACCGCTATCCGTCAGTTAGCGACGCTGTAGATGGTCAACGCCGTTTAGTCTGTTTTAGCGTTTTGCAGTGTTTTTATGATTTCTTATGCATAGTTAGAATTTGTGGCGACTGGGTATCATTTATTCGCTTGCTGTACAGTAGTTCCAGAGGCTTCATAAATAATCCCTAGTCGCCTGAATCACCGAAATCTAGCTTTTTTGCATAAGTTTTATATTTTTATTTGTTTTAATATTTTGAGTGGTACCCTATGGCATTTGACAATATATTGGTAGTTTGTATCGGCAATATCTGTCGTAGTCCCATGGCAGAAGCGTTATTAAAACAGCGCTTCCCCAATAAGCATATTGACTCTGCTGGTGTGGGCGCTTTGGTCGATCATCCTGCAGACCCTGCCTCTATTAAAATCATGGCAGAGCACAATGAGATCGATATTAGCGACCATGTGGCGAAACAGATCGATGATGATTTGGTACGCAAAGCAGATCTGATCTTTACCATGTCAGACAGTCAAACCAAATGGATCGAAGATCGTTGGCCGTTTTGTCGTGGTAAGACTTTTAAGTTGGGTCACTGGCGCGATAAAGACATTGCTGACCCCTATAAACATGAAATATCAGCATTTGAGACGGCGTATAACGACATCGTCACCAGTATCGACGACTGGCAAGATAAACTGGTGTAGGGTGTCTTGCTCTACATACGACGGGCAAACGACCTGCAAACATAGAGCCGTCTGAGCTAGTATAAACTTAACACTCGATTTAACCCCTGATTTAGATATAGCGAAACCCTATGAGCAAAACAGTGCCAAACCCTGCGACCAATACGACCACTCAACAGGACGATGAGATCGATCTGATTGCGCTATTGCTGACCTTATTACAAGGCTGGAAGATCATCCTTGGCTGTGCGTTAATCGGCCTGATACTAGGTTTTACTTATAGTCGATTTGTGCAGCCAACTTTCAAAACAGATGCGCTGATCCAAATCGATGATAAGTCTTCTGGCATCGCTGCATTAGGTAGCAACATCTCTGAACTGGTGGGTGAAAGTACCAGCCCTGCTGAGACTGAACGCGAGCTAATTAAGTCGCGTATGGTACTTGAGCCGGTAGTGGACAAGTTGCATCTAGATATAAGGGTTAGTGATCCTGCAATAGGCGCGCTAGATCGTATTGCTCAGTCAAGCGTCCCTACTCAGACTAGCACTGATAAAGGCGTGTTCTTAGAGACTGGAGACGGGCAAGTACAAATCGCAAACTTTGAGGTACCGTTGGCCTATCAAGGTAAAACGTTTAATCTGGTGAAAACAGATTCGGGGTTTGAGTTAAGTACAGAATTAAACAAAGAAACTGTTGCTTATACTGGTAACTTAGGAACACCAGTAACCATACGTACGCCAGAAGGTGATATACATATTCAAGTTACTGCATTACCAGCAGTAGGCCATACCATTAGTATCAGCAATCTGTCAACGCCCTCTGCTATTGACGCACTCAGTCAAAATTTATCCGTTTCTGAGCGTGGTAAGCAAACCGGTATTGTTCAACTGACGCTCACTGGCAACGATCAAAAACAAGTGAGCCGAGTATTGTCCAATGTGGTGCAATCTTACGTGGATCAAAACTTAGCGCGTGGTTCTCAGCAAACCACGACGACGATTGAGTTTATGGAGTCTCAGATTCCTCAGTTAAAAGAAAAGCTCGAGCAAGCGGAAGAGGCTTTTAATAAGTTTCGCGAAGAGTACGGCACCATTGATGTTAGTAAAGAGTCGGAAATACTGCTAGAAGAGAGTGCGCAAATAGAGCGGCAATTAAGTGAGCTTAACTTAAAGCAAGCCGAGCTGTTGACCTATTATACTGACGAGCATCCGTTAGTCATTCAGATCAATGACCAACTGGAAGTGCTTAATGCACGTCGTCAAGAAATAAAAGATACCTTATCCGGTCTACCGGAAGTACAGCGTCAGTTCTTACAGTTATCACAAGATATGGATATCAATCGTGAAATTTATCTGACCATGCTGAAGAACTACGAGCAGCTTAAGATTGCGCGCGCCGGTGAGATTGGTTATGTACGGGTGGTCGATATGCCGATTAGTACCTACAAACCTATTGCGCCTAAAAAGCTACAAATTTGGGTATTGGCATTACTACTAGGTACAATGCTGGGTACTTTACTGGTATTTCTTAAGAGCTTACTGCGTAATACGGTTAAAGATCCGGAGCGTTTGGAAGCCAAGACGGGCGTACCAGTTATCGCCACTATTCCACGCTCTAAGACCTCCTTTAATCTCAGTAAAAACAATAATAAAAATAACCGCCGTCTACTTGCAACCGTCGAGCACGATGGACTGAGCTATGAAGGCATAAAAAGCCTACGTACAGCGCTTATGTTTGCCATGCCACCTGTGAGTAAGATAACGACTGTACTGGGTGATAGAAACCAACTACACGATGAACAGTTAACTCATCGCAAGCCTGGTAAAGTCATTGTGGTCAGTGGTGAATCGCCTGGTATTGGTAAGTCCTTTATTGCGTCTAACTTAGCAGAGACGTTTTCTCAGTTAAATAAAAAGGTGCTGATTATCGATGGTGATATGCGTCGTGGTGAGCTACATCATATCTTTACTGTCAATCATAATATGGGACTTGGTGACTACTTAACGGACTCAGCTGGGTTGACTATTGCTGACTATATACAGCCGACTAGCTTTGAATTTATTGACTTTATGCCACGAGGTAAACATCCGAATAACCCTGCTTCGCTGTTGTCCACTGATAAATTTGCGACTATGGTGCTACAGTTAGTATCTGTCTATGATTATATTATTATTGACACGCCGCCTATCTTAGCCGTATCGGATGCGATGATTACCGCACAGTATGCGGATAAAGTACTGATTGTGGTACGCTATAATGATTCTATTGAAGGACAGGTCTCTTATGCGATTAATCAAATGCATAAGGCTAATATCACGGTAGATGGTATCGTGCTAAATGATGTGGTACAAGGCATCACTGACAAATATAGCTACCACTATAACTATGCGTATGGTAATTCGAAAGACTAGCAAGTTAGTATGTCCCTTGAAGCAAGGTAAATGCTAACTGTTAGTCACTCCGTGTTAATCTAATAGACCAGAACATCAAACTAGCGATATCAAAATGCGACACAATCCTAATAAAAGCCGTCATGATAAAAATGGTATTAGTAATAGAAGCCAAACTCACAATAGTGAGGCAGTAGTAAATCAACATACTGAGTTTGGTCAACCTACTGTGCTAAAAAAAGTTGCTGAATGGCTATTAGAATTACCGCGCCCCGCTAAGCAAGCGGTTTTGCTAACGGTTGATTATGCGGTTTCAATACTGTGTTTATTTTTGGCGTTGTCTTTACGTCAAGGGGTGCTCGATGTCAACGCCAGTCCTTTATTGGTCTCTTTATATGGTTTAGTACCTATCGTAGGTCTATACCTCATTGGCTTTTACCGCGGCGTGACACGTATATTCTTTGATACTGATATGCGTAAGGTATTGCTGCTGTTTGTGGGGATATTGATCCTATTTACGGTGGCTTATCTGTTAGAAGGCATTAGCAGTATCCCGCGTTCCGTGCCGCTACTCTATTTATTTATGTTGTTTATATGGCTATGGAGCAGTCGTCTTATCTTCCGCGACTTACTGCTGCGCCTACAGGGTAAGCCTGTTTACTATACGGATGGTCACGGTACATCTGATCGAGATAAGGTCATTATCTATGGGGCGGGGACGTCCGGTACAGCCTTGCTAGATGCCTTACAAACTTCCCCACGCTATCAAGTGGTAGCCTTTGTCGATGATGATAATGGTCTCACTGGTGGACGTATCTTAAACAAAAAGATTTACCCTGCCACTCACATTGAGAAACTGGTTTCTGACCTAAATGTGGCGCAGGTGTTTTTGGCTATGCCCTCCGTCAGTCGCCAACGTCGACGTGACATCATAGATCGCCTTACCGAAATGTCAGTCAAAATCAAGCAACTGCCTAGCCTACATGATATCGCAGAAGGTAAAGTCACGGTCAGTACCATGCGCCGAGTGGATATCCTTGATGTACTGGATCGACAAACGGTAGAACCCGATCAAAAACTACTGGCTAAAAATATTGAAAACAAGAATGTATTAGTCACTGGCGCTGGTGGCTCTATCGGTAGTGAACTGTGTCGGCAGATTATTAAAAATAGTCCTAAATGTTTGGTCCTCTATGAGTTGTCTGAATATGCGCTATATGCCATCCATCAAGATCTACTTGCTTGGCAAGCTCAACATCCTGATCATCCCCATACTGAGATCATTGCTTTACTCGGTAATGTAAACAACCAAGATAAGTTAATTAAAGTATTTAATCAGTATGACATACAGACGGTATACCATGCTGCAGCGTATAAACACGTCCCTATTGTTGAATTTAACCCCTTTGAAGGGGCGATTAATAATGCTAAGGGCACTTATCACTGTGTTAACGCGGCGGTAGAGTCAAAAGTTGAAACTTTTGTATTGATATCTACTGATAAAGCAGTACGTCCTACCAATATTATGGGTGCTTCTAAACGACTGGCAGAGCTGGTGTGTCAAGGGTTTAGTGAGCAAAAGAGCAGTACGACTATTAGTATGGTTCGCTTTGGTAATGTATTAGGTTCATCAGGATCCGTGGTGCCCCTATTTACTAAGCAAATTGCAAAGGGCGGGCCCATTACGGTAACCCATCCTGAAGTAACACGCTACTTTATGACCATACCTGAAGCTGCGAACCTAGTGATCCAAGCAGGCGCAATGGCACAAGGCGGGGAAGTATTTGTACTGGATATGGGTAATCCTGTTAAGATAGTTGATCTGGCACGACGTATGATTCATCTCAGTGGCTATGAGATAAAAGACGATACACATCCCGAAGGTGATATTGAAATAGTATTTAGTGGCCTGCGTCCTGGCGAAAAGCTGTATGAAGAGCTGATTATAGGGGATGACAATATTGAACCAACTGTCCATCCACTGATCATGCAAGCTCGTGAGCACAGCTTTGAATTGAAAGAGATTGAAGCAACATTATCTGAATTATCTACTCGTTCACAACATCATGATGTCAATTGGTTAAAACACCAATTTATCCATTATGTAGACGGCTATAAGCCCAACTGATATAAAGTATCTCAAAAATCTATTAAATATATTTAATACTAAAAAAAACTCTAAATTGAAAGGTGATCCATGTTAAATCTTGAAGACCTTAAGATTGCAGTTATAGGACTAGGCTATGTCGGCTTACCTTTGGCAGTCGAATTCGGAAAAAATTATTCTGTCATTGGCTTTGATATTAATCAAAATAGAATATCAGAGCTTCATTCTGGAACCGATCATACCTTAGAAGTGAGTGAAGAAGAGCTAGCTAGTGCTAAACATTTAGAGTTTAGTTCAACTATTAGGGACCTTGAAGACTGTAACTTTTATATCGTCACTGTTCCCACCCCTATCGATGCCTATAAACAACCCGACTTAACCCCTTTAATTAAAGCTTCTACTGCCATTGGTAGTGTACTTAAAAAGGGCGATATTGTGGTTTACGAATCAACCGTTTACCCTGGCGCAACTGAGGAAGTGTGTATCCCTGAATTAGAACATAGCTCAGGACTTAAATTTAACCAAGACTTCTATGCAGGTTATAGCCCTGAGCGTATTAATCCAGGTGATAAAGAACATCGAGTGACTAACATTCTAAAAGTTACCGCAGGCTCAACGACTGAAGTGGCTGATTTAGTCGATCAGGTATACAACTTAATAATTACTGCTGGCACACATAAGGCGCCTTCTATTAAAGTCGCTGAAGCGGCTAAGGTTATTGAAAATACCCAGCGTGATGTGAATATTGCTTTAATTAATGAACTGGCAGTAATCTTCAATAAAATGGGGATTGATACCGAAGCAGTATTAACTGCTGCTGGTACTAAATGGAACTTCCTACCTTTCCGACCAGGTCTGGTGGGAGGACACTGTATCGGTGTAGACCCTTACTACTTGACTCATAAAGCACAAGCGATTGGTTATAACCCAGAAATTATATTAGCGGGTCGTCGACTTAATGATAGTATGGGCGAATATGTCGTTACGCAGTTAGTAAAAACTATGATTAAAAAACGCATTCAAGTTGAGGGTGCGAGGGTTTTAATATTAGGATTGAGTTTTAAAGAAAACTGTCCTGATGTGCGCAATACCAAAGTGATTGATATCGTTCATGAGCTTGCAGAGTACAACATCGACGTTGATGTCTACGATCCTTGGGTAGATGCTAATGAGGCTCAACATGAGTATGACATTACTCCTATTAATGACATTGCTAATCTAGAACGAAATAGCTACGATGGCATTATCTTGGCAGTGGCTCATAATCAGTTCGTTGAAATGGGTGTAGATAAAATTCGAGCACTAGGTAATCAGAATCATGTACTTTATGATTTAAAATATCTATTTGATAGTGAGCTGAGTGATATTCGTTTGTAAAAAGCTCACAACTATAGAGTAAACCCTATATCTGCTGAATTTATGAAATATAAAAGAGTAACATTCTATGACCCAATACCAAAAAATTCAACAAGACCTAATTGCCACTCCTAAGACTTGGCTTGTCACAGGGGTTGCAGGCTTTATTGGCTCAAACCTTCTTGAGACGTTATTAAAGCTCAACCAAACTGTAGTTGGGTTAGATAACTTTGCTACTGGTTATCAGAAAAACTTAGATGAAGTGCAAAGCTTAGTATCTGCTGAACAATGGCAACGTTTTAGATTTATTGAAGGTGATATTCGTAACTTCACAGACTGTCAAAAGGTCTGCTCAGGTGTTGATTACGTACTTCATCAAGCAGCTCTTGGTTCAGTACCTCGCTCACTTGCTGACCCTATTACGACTAATGAGGTCAACATCTCAGGCTTCTTGAATATGCTAACCGCTGCGCGTGATGCAGAAGTCAAAAGCTTTACATATGCCGCTAGTAGCTCAACCTATGGTGACCACCCTGGCCTACCCAAAGTTGAAGACAAAATTGGTAAGCCGTTGTCTCCTTATGCGGTCACGAAATATGTGAATGAGCTTTATGCCGATGTCTTCGCTCGCTCATATGGTTTCAAGAGCATTGGTTTACGCTACTTCAATGTCTTTGGTCGTCGCCAAGATCCAGACGGTGCTTATGCAGCAGTAATCCCTAAGTGGACTGCTGCCATGATCAAGAATGATACGGTATTCATCAATGGTGATGGCGATACCAGCCGCGACTTCTGCTATATCGAAAATACGGTACAAGCCAATATATTAGCGGCGACAACTCAAAATGAAGACGCTACCAATCAAGTGTATAACGTAGCAGTTGGTGATCGCACTACGCTGAATGAACTGTTTAATGCCATTAGATCTGCATTAGCAGATAATGATGTAACCTACGAGCAGGAACCAACTTATCGCGACTTCAGACCAGGGGATGTGCGTCACAGTCAAGCCGATGTAAGTAAAGCCAACAGCCTACTCGGATATGAGCCGAAATTTAAAATCTCTCAAGGCATTGATAAAGCCATGATTTGGTATTTAAAGAATCAGGATCAATAATTAATGCGATCGATACTTTACCTAATCTTTAGTGTCTTTATAGGTGCTGGCTCAGGTTTTCTTGTACAGCTATATTTAGCTAAAGTGCTGTCCGTTAATGATTATGGTATTTATACGTCTGTAATCAACTTAGTCAACTTAGTAGCACCCATTGTAGCCTTCGGGGTTACAAGCTTTTTATTACGTGCCTATTCCGAGGAAGGTAAGTATGCATCAAGATGGATGAAAGCAGTTATTCAGAAGTTGGTAATAACTACAACACTGGGATTTGTGATCTTACAAGGTTGGTCTTATTATAAAAACGGGCTTGAAAACTACTTCATAATCTATTGCTTTTTTTTCTTATATATGATATCTATTTCATATAATTCATTTACGACTCTTAAGTACCAACTCGAGGAAAACTATAAGCTGTTGTCGATATGGCAATTGGCGCCTAAACTACTAATGTTAGTTTCCTTAGTTTTAGTACTGACTATAAGAACTCCTAGCATTTATAATGTAGCAGTCGCATATAGTTTATCAGCGATAATAGTGGTATTGATGTCTATTATAAGCCTTAAGCAATTAACTAAGGCTGAATTAGCGCTTAAAACACCTAGTAGTTCTAAGTTAAATGATGATGAAGTTAGCCTACTTAAATTATTGAAAAATTCATATCCTTACGGACTCTCTGGATTGTTTTACTTAATATATTACCAGAGCGATATATTAATATTAAGCTATTATTTAGATTATACAGAAGTAGGTTACTATGGCTTCTCTTTAGTATTTGTAACAGCTGTATGTCTCATCCCGGGAGTTTATTTCTTAACTTTCAGATTAAAAAAGATTCATACCTTAGCTACGGCTAATAAAGCTGCTCTAAAACATACATACAAGAACCATATTAAGTATAGTCTTATAGTAGGGGGCTTATTCTTTCTTACATTTATAGTCTGCATAAAGCCTTTTATAACCGTTGTATTTGGTGACAAATACATTCCCGCGCTTTATATTCTTTATTCCTTAGCAGTATATATCCCTATAAAGTTTTTAACATTGAATTCTGATTCAATAATGCACACCAAAGACTTAATCGATACTAAAGTTAAAATTATGGGAGCTGCAGCTTTGTTGAACTTAATTATTAACTTTATTACTATCCCTATCTTTGGGACCATAGGTGCAGTAACTTCAACAATCGTTACAGAAATATTTCTATTTTTTGCTTTCCATGCTGCTTTGAGTCGTAAATTATAAATAACCAAGTTTCATTTAAGCTTTCTTTTAAGAGTGCTGATAAACACATAAGCTAATGTTCCGCAATATTTAATATAGGAATGTAGCAATAGTTTGATTTAAAAATGTACCTCTAAGAACTTAAACAACAGTAGAAGTTTCCTTTACCAATTAATTATCACTTAACTCGATTAGTAACATATATCTTTTTATTCATTTTTCAAACTTATTTAGATATTAGTTTTATCGATAAACTCAAGAAAAGAGCAAACCTTAAAATGATAACAGTAATTACGCCTACTTATAACAGAGCCCATACCCTGCCAATTCTTTACGAATCACTTATAAAACAGACATCAAAAAACTTTGAATGGCTCATCATCGATGACGGAAGCATCGATAATACTACAGAAACTATTAAAAGTTTTATTGCTGAAGATAAAATTCAGATAAGATACTTTAGAAAAGATAATGGCGGTAAACATACCGCTTTAAATATGGCTTTTAAAAAAGTTGTTACAGAGTGGGTATTAATTGTTGATAGTGATGATTGGCTGAAAAACGATGCAATTGAGTATCTAGATATAGAAGCATCCAAACTTAGCAATGATTATATATCTATTTCTTTTCTAAGGGCCTATCCAGATGGAAAAACAATAGGTGACAAATTTGATAATCCAAAAGAATTAAACACCTATTTAGATAGGATTTATCAAAATATTTCGGGCGATAAAGCAGATCTTATAAGGACAGGTTCTCTAAATGGCTTTTTCTTTCCTGAATTTGATGGTGAGAACTTTATGGCAGAATCTCCCATGTTCTTATGGCTTAGTAAAAAAGGTATGACTAAGTTTATAAACTTTAAAGGCTATATTTGTGAATACTTAGACGGTGGCCTAACTGATAATAGTATTAAAAACAGATATCGCTGTATAAACTCAACGTTATACGTTTATAAAAATCAATATAAGCATTACTCTAAATTTAAACTAAAGTTCCGAGCAGCTTCTAATTGGTGGCGATTTAAAAACTTCCGAAGATACTCATCAGGTTCTGTTCCTATACTTTATTTACCCGCTGGGCTACTTCTTAATATAAAAGATAGAATACAAAATAAAATCTCCTGAATCATATTGATTTAATTACTTTTAGATAATTTAAGTTATCAAACTAAAAAATAATATACTATGAGCAATTATGGGCAACATTCAATATATTTTTTTCATTACTAATGCAGTAACAACTATCTCTCTATTACTTTTTGTGGTGAGAAAGTTTGATTTTATTGCTGTCTATATTCTTATATTATTTTTATATAGTGTTGTTTTATTCTTCGGAGTTATCGTTAATCCTTATTCTGGACAATATATAAGTGCATCTCCGGATATTTTTGTAGTAATGGGGCTTGCATATCTTGGCTCCAGTATAGTATTGCTAACCACTAGAACTAACTACCCTATCAAACACCTACAACCCGCAAGTATAGATAAAACTGGATTAAAGGTTATTTTGTTTTTTTCACTTATTGGCTTATTTCTTTATATGCCGATACTGCTTTCGTCTACGAATAAAAAAGAAATTTCAGAAGGAACAGGTAATTTATTGTATTTTATTCTTTATTCTTATTTTCCTGTAGCAGGTTTTTTACTTGCTCTTAAGACAAAAAGCAAATCATTTCTGATTATTTTTAGTTTACTTCTACTTTCATCACTAGTATACGGAGGAAGAGTTGCTTTCACAACTGCGGTTCTCGGGGCCTGTATCTTGTTATTAGAAAACAATCGCCTTAGATTAATATCTAAATACAAACTTGTTATATCAGGTCTTGTAGCCTTATTAGTACTCATATTAAGTAAGCGTCTTTACAGTTATATACTCTTCTACGGAATAAATGAAGGCTTATTGTTATGGTTAGAAAACTTTGATATATCATATTTACTTTCAGGTAGTGAGTTTTTATCTACTTCTCAAATCCTTGATTATGTTTTAGTTAATAATTATAAGTCAGATAAGATCTATTACTTTTATTCTTTTCTAGCCTTACTGCCTATCCCAACCAGTCTATTTGGATACTCTTCTTCATATTTTAATGACCATTTTCAGCCATCTTTATTTTATGGTTTAGATTATGGTCTTGCTTATAATGTGTGGGCAGAAGCCTATGCATCATTTGGGTATGGTGGTGTTGTATTTATATCAATTTTCATACCTTTAATTCTTAGTCTCTTATGGCGGACATACTCAAGTATGAGAAGTAACTTCATGTCTGTTATAATACTTATCATCGGTGTCACTATAGGCTTTTGGATTCAGAGAAACTCTTTAGGGTCTATTTCAGCATATATCAGGAATATTTTTTACCCATTAATTATCGTTTATTTTATTACCACTCTGGTTCATAAACTATTAAAAAATAAGTAGACTTAACTTTATACAAACTAATCCTTTAGTCCATTCTTTACAATTTTTAGGCACCCTTATTACTAACGATTACTAATTGAGCTGAGCACAGGTATGAAAATATTAATGATAGTAACTGGATTAGGGATGGGCGGGGCTGAGCACTTAGTTACCAGCTTATCTGATGAGCTTGTAAATCGTGGACATGACGTCAAGATAATATATTTAACTGGAAAAGCAGTTGTTCAGCCTAAAAATAAGTCTGTTCAGCTTATACCCGTTAATATGAATGGGCCTAAAGATTTTGTTCACGCATATGCTGTTATACGTAATATTATTAAGAACTATAAGCCTGATGTAGTTCATAGCCATATGTATCACGCAAATATAATCTCGAGACTAGTCAGGTTATCCATTCGTATTCCAAAGCTGATATGTACATCACATAGCAGTAATGAAGGTGGGACGCTTAGAATGTTATCCTACCGTTTTACACAGAATCTTGCAGACTTATCCACGAATGTGAGTCATGATGCGGTTAGCTCACTAATTGCGAAAGGCGCAGTTAAAGAAAATAATATTACTTGTATTCCAAATGGAATTGATATCCAGAAGTTCACACACGATGATAATTATAGAGAAATAAAACGCAAACAATTAGATGTCGGTAATAAGCTGATGCTTTTAGCGGTAGGTAGATTTCATGAAGCTAAAGACTATCCTAATTTGTTTGAGTCAATTGCCAAACTGATAAAAGTTCGGAAAGACTTTAAACTATACATCGTCGGTGACGGCCCCCTTAAAGATGAATTTGTTAATCAGATTCAGAAGTTACAAATCTCAAACTTTATTGAATTTTTAGGTGAAAGAAAAGATATTCAGCAAACTTATGTCTGCATGTGATTTATATGTTATGTCCTCCGCTTGGGAAGGGCTACCTATGGTTATATTAGAAGCTATGTCTACTGAATGTTTAATCGTTTCCACTGATTGTGGCGGCGTGGCTGAAGCTTTAGGGGAAACCGGCTTTCTTGTAGAACCTAAAAATAATAATGCCTTGTCCGACGCTATAAACAGAGCTTTAAACTTGACAGCAGAGGAACGTCAATTATTAGGCAAAAAAGCTAGAGAGCGTGTTAAAGATAAATTTTCTCTTTCTTCTAATGCAGATGCATACCTAGAGATTTATCTCAACTAACTAACCTTTTAAACTTCAAAAAGCACTAACTCCTAATGAAACTATTAATTATTGCAAGTCATCCAGTCTCCATTTTAAAATTTCGTGGCCATTTGATTCAGGCTATTAAAAATAGAGGTTATGAAATTCATATAGCTACTCCTCTCTTTGACAGCTACCCTAATGTTTTAAAAGAACTAGAAGCCTTAGGCTACATTACTCATAACATTTCAATGCAACGCACAGGAACAAACCCTATAGCTGATTTAAATACTCTAAAATCACTCTATTCTCTTATGAGAACTATACAGCCAGAATACATACTTACATATACAATCAAACCTGTAATTTATGGAATGTTAGCAGCATGGGCAGCTAAAGTACCTCATAGATTTGCTCTAATTACTGGACTTGGCTATGCTTTTCAGGAAGTAGAAGAGAGCGGAAAACGTAGCTATTTTCAAAGAGCTATTCATGAATTATATCGCCAAGCTTTGTCTAAAACTGAAAAAGTATTTTTTCAAAACCCAGATGACCTTAATTTATTTAAAAAATTAAAATTAATTAATAATAAAACATCTGCAGTAGTTGTGAATGGTTCTGGTGTTGATATCTCTGAATATAACATTAACGATGCTCCATTACCTAAAATCAACAATCAGCCTGAAATAAGATTTCTATTAATCGCACGTTTATTAATAGATAAAGGTATTCGTGAGTATGCAAATGCTGCGAGAATCCTAAAATATAAATATCCACACATTAACTTTGATTTAGTTGGTTATATTGACTCGAATCCATCAGCTATAACACAACAAGAGCTCGACAGTTGGATTAAAGAAGGTCTATTCAATTTTTGGGGTCGATTGAGTGATGTTAAACCAGCTATTGTTGCAAGCTCTATATATGTATTACCTTCATATCGTGAAGGGACTCCTCGTACAGTACTTGAAGCTATGGCCATGGGAAGACCTATAATTACTACTGATGCGCCTGGCTGTCGTGAAACGGTTATTAATGGCTATAATGGATTCTTAGTCCCAGTTAAAGCAGTCAATGATCTTGTTGAGGCCATGGAAAAATTTATTCTTAATCCTGAACTCATAAGATCAATGGGTGAGGCTTCACGTAAAATTGCAGAAGATAAATTTGATGTCCATAGTGTTAATCGAGTGATGATAAATGAAATGGATCTATAATAGAACAATGCAATTAACAGTAATTATATAGTTCTGTATTATATTTAAGTTTTAGTAGATTTATCATTGACTGTTATTAAACTTGTTTAATTATT
>NZ_JBXYJI020000002.1:0-46989 GCF_057396205.2 Psychrobacter sp. CX14
GAAGCCCACTTGGTTATTGATAACTAAGTGAACCGTACCACCTGTGGTATAGGCGCGAGTCTGTGACATTTGGAAAGTTTCTTGAACCACACCCTGTGCAGCAATCGCAGCGTCACCATGGACAACTAATGGCAATACTAGATTACCGTCTGTGTCGTTACGACGTACTTGACGCGCACGAACAGAGCCTTCTAATACAGGAGAGACGATTTCAAGATGCGATGGGTTGAACGCTAAAGCTAAATGCGCTTCGCCACCTGGGGTCATGATGTTTGAAGAGTAACCATTATGGTATTTAACGTCGCCTGAACCTTTTTGAGGAACGACTTTACCATCGAACTCATCAAACAAATCAGCTGGGTTTTTACCCAAGATATTTACCAATAAGTTTAGACGACCACGGTGAGCCATACCGATAACCATCTCTTTTGTACCATACCCACCAGCACGTTGAATGATTTCGTGAACAGCAGGGATGAAGCTTCACCACCTTCTAGACCAAAACGCTTAACACCAGTGTATTTACGTGCTAAGTATTTCTCTAGACCTTTCAGCAGCCGTTAAACGCTCAAGAATTGATTTGCGTTTTTCAGCATCAAATTTGATATGGCCTAAATTGGTTTCTACGTACTCTTCAAACCAACGCTTTTCAGTACTGGTTGTCACGTGCATGTACTCAAGACCAATGTGACGGCAGTAAACACGCTCAGCAATTTCAATAATTTCACGAAGTGTCGCTTCAGGCTTACCAATATTAAAATCACTGGTCGGGAACACGGTGTCTAAATCCGCTTCTGATAGCCCGTGGAATTCAAGCGTTAGATCTTCTACTTCAGCACGTGGATGTAGCTGTAAAGGATCAAGCTGTGCACGGCGGTGACCACGACGACGATAAGCCGAGATAAGCTTCTGCACACCCATCTGTCTTGGGTCAACACAGTTGGCGACATTGTTACCTTGTGCACCAGTGTTACTAGCAGCCCCTACAGCAGGTAGCTTATTCGCAGTTTGGTTGCGAGCAAGTAGTAAGAACTGATCTTGAATGACATGATGCAGTGCATCGTTACCTGTCTCAAATTCTTTGAAATAGGCTTGCCAGTCAGCATCTACACTGTCTGGATCCTGTAGATACTGCTCATATAGAGACTCAATATAGCTTGCATTGTCTCCAGCAAGCTCTGTGGCCGCGGCTTTTTGGACATCTTGATTCATAGTATTCATAGTCTTTTCTTATTTACATTAAGGTTTAATTAAAATAAAACGCGATTAAGTCACACTGGCTATGGATGATTCAACATTATGGGATGCTTAGTGCAAATTTATAGTGGCTTATACAAGCGACTCTAAAAATGATAAGCCATTATTCTTCTATTTATACCACCAGAATGCATATTTGAGAGTAAACGGCACTATTGACCATTAAAAACCCTCTATTTTACTCTCTCTTTTCGCTATCCGTAACCTAGATTAGTGTTTATTTTACTCACAGTTATAGCGAGTGTTGTATGTTTAGGGTACAAAGTACAACTTTAAGACTATCGGCGGCTTTTATTTTAATAGTCTTGCCAAATAACACCGCTTTTAGCCTTTATTTTGACTTAAAACGATGCCAGTCTTATGACAACGATAAAAGCCGGCACCTCTTACCTACTTTGATGCAGATACCGTCCAGTTTTATGCGTACTTAACTTACCTGAACATTTATTTATTATTTATAGGTTTAGACTACGATAGTTTAGGCTACAGTTGCTCACTGAATATAAGGGTAACATGGAACCTAAATCTTCATCGTTTGTTTGTTCAATAGTAGATATTTAGAAACTAAATGTTCATCATTCGCACTAACGCAATTTTAACAAAAAAAGACCCCTATCAACAAATAGAGGTCTGTCGTAATCACGTAAAGTATCGCTAATATATGCTATCTATTCTGTAACAGTTAAAACTTAATAATAAAGAGCACGCTTAACCCGCTTGCTCAAGTAGTAAGTTACGTAGATGGCCGATAGCACGCGTTGGGTTTAGGCCTTTCGGACAAACCGATACACAGTTCATGATACCACGGCAGCGGAATAAGCTGAACGGATCATCAAGACGTGCTAAACGAGCTTGGGTATCGCTATCTCGGCTATCGGCAACAAAGCGGTAAGCATTCAATAGCGCAGATGGGCCCAAGAATTTATCAGGGTTCCACCAGAATGATGGGCAGCTGGTTGAACAGCATGCACATAGAATACATTCATAAAGACCATTTAGCTTTTCACGGTCTTCAGGAGATTGTAGACGCTCTGTTGGCGGTGCAGGCTGTTCGTTGATTAAGAAAGGATGAACTTTCTCATACTGCTCATAGAACTGGTTCATATCCACAACTAGGTCACGTACAACTGGCAAACCTGGTAATGGACGAATGGTAATTTTTTCAGGAAGCGTGTTCATGTTAAGCAAACATGCCAATCCGTTTTTACCATTGATGTTCATACCATCAGAACCACAAATACCTTCACGGCATGAACGGCGGAAAGTAATGCTTTCATCTTGTTTTTTCAAACGTAGTAAAACGTCAAGCAACATACGATCTGAGTCTAAAAGCTCAACCGTATATGTTTGCATGTAAGGGGCTGCGTCCTTATCAGGGGTCGTAGCGGTATAACTCAATGGTGCGAGTACCTCGGCTCATAGTGCTAACTCCACACGGTGTAGAGCTGTTTTTTCAAACGCATTAAAATCTGACATCTGATAAAACAGCTTTACTAATTTAAAAATTAAATTCAAAAATTAACGTCAAATAGCTTATTTAAGCGTTTCTATAAGTAGGTTAGAAAAACGATTATCGCCTCTAACCTACCGGTAAATTAGTAAACGCGTACTTTAGGCTCAACGTAATCAACAGTCAGTGGTACTTTGCGAACAGGCTTATAGATAACCTTATTGCCTTCAGAATACCAAAGCGTATGCTTCATCCACTCGTTATCGTTACGACCGTTTGGTGCAACTGGATCATCTTCTGGACGATCATAATCAAGTACGGTATGCGCACCGCGGCATTCGTGACGTTTTGATGCTGAAATCATTGTTGCTTTAGCGACCTCATAAAGGTTAGCCACTTCTAATGCTTCAATACGCGCAGTGTTAAATACTTGTGACTTATCAGCAAGATGAATATTCTCCACTTTCTCGCCTAGCGCCAATAGTTTCTCAACACCTTCGTCCATTAATTCTTGAGTACGGAATACACTGGCGTGCTTCTGCATCAATGCACGAATCTCATCAGCGACGTCTTGTGCGTTGTGACCTTGAGTTGATTGCTGCAATTTGTTTAAGCGGCCAACAGTATAGTCAAGAACGCGTGGATCGATTGGCTTGTAGTTGTGGTCTGCATGATGGTAATCAATCAGTGATGTGCTTACCAGCAGCACGGCCGAATACAACCAAGTCAAGCAGTGAGTTAGTACCTAAACGGTTCGCACCGTGAACACTCACACAAGCACATTCACCGATAGCGTATAAGCCTTTAACTACTTTACCTTCAGTGTATAAGCCTTCTTCGTTTGGACCACTGTCCAAATCAGGAACAATAACCTGACCATGAATAGTGGTTGGAATACCGCCCATCATATAGTGAATGGTTGGGATAACTGGAATTGGCTCTTTAGTGATATCAACGTTAGCAAAGTTTTTACCAATCTCAAACACTGATGGTAAACGCTTCATAATGGTCTCAACCCCTAAGTGAGTCATATCCATTACGATATGGTCAGCATTAGGGCCACAACCACGGCCTTCTTTAATTTCTTGGTCCATTGAACGTGATACTAGGTCACGAGGTGCCAAGTCTTTAACAGTTGGTGCATAACGCTCCATGAATGCTTCGCCATCTTTATTACGTAAGATAGCGCCTTCACCACGGCAACCTTCGGTTAATAGTACGCCGGCACCGAATACACCCGTTGGGTGGAACTGCCAGAACTCCATATCTTGTAATGGAATACCTGCGCGTACTGCCATACCAAGGCCGTCACCGGTGTTGATATAAGCGTTAGTAGATGCCGAGAAGATACGACCAGCACCACCAGTAGCAAGAACAGTATGGTTTGCTTGGAATACCGCAACAGTACCTGTTTCTTGTTCGATAGCGACAACGCCGTTGATGTTGCCTTCTTCATCTTTAATCAAGTCAAGCGCAATCCACTCGATGAAAAACTCAGTGCCTTTCTCAAGGTTCTTTTGATATAGCGTATGCAGTAGCGCATGACCAGTACGGTCAGCTGCAGCACAAGCACGTTGTACAGCCTTTTCACCATAGTTTGAGGTATGACCACCAAACGGACGTTGATAGATAGTACCATCTGGGTTACGGTCAAATGGCATACCCATATGCTCAAGCTCATACACTACTTTTGGTGCTTCGCGGCACATATATTCAATAGCGTCTTGGTCGCCTAACCAGTCAGAACCTTTTACAGTATCGTAAAAATGGAAATGCCAGTTATCATCACTCATGTTACCAAGGCTTGCACCAATACCACCCTGCGCCGCAACAGTGTGCGAACGGGTTGGAAATACTTTGGTGATAACGGCGACTTTCATGCCACCTTCGGCCAATTGTAGCGCCGCACGCATACCTGAGCCGCCACCGCCAACGATAACAGAGTCGTAATTTAGGGTTTTAATATTGCTAATTGTATTGTCTTGTCTAGTTGCCATTACGTTTTCCTAATGAATACGTTAGTCGTCATATTAGCTGGCGATGGGCGCTATATTAAGTCAGTTATTACTAAAATACTGCCACTAAAATCTCTTAAATAACTACTGAATGTACAAATCACATAGCGTATTTTAGCCGATTAATATAGCCTCACATTACCAGACAGGCTCACTTTTATTTAGAGTTGGTTTAAGTATTAATGTCACTTAAGCGGCACGCCTTGTCTTAGCAGATTCCTAAGCTTAAAGCAGCCACTTAGATTAAATAATACCGCGACCCCAAAAAATCATGACACCCCAAAATAGATACACTAAAATTGCGATAATCATAGCGGCTTGCAACACAATGCGTAAGCCAGTTGATTTAATGTAGTCGGTAAATACAGTCCACATACCTACCCAAGCATGAGCCGCTAGTGCAATAATTGCGACTAAACTTAATAGACGCATCGGCATGCTCATGATGAATCTTACCCACTCTTCATAGTGCACATCACCATGAGTTAGGAAGAAGCCTACCATCACTACAGCATATACGGCCAATACAACGGCACTGATACGCTGCATAATCCAATCGCGCGAGCCTGAACCTGTTAGGCCAGTCGCACTTTTAATTCCAGAATCATTTCTCATTAGAACATCACCCATATAAATGATAGCACTATCAATATAGCGGCAATAACAAAACTCACAACTGATGCTGTTTTGCCTGACTTAAGCTCTTCGTTAAAGCCCATATCCGCAAATAAATGCTTAATACCCATAACGAAGTGGTAAGCCGTCGCAGCAACAAAGATCCATACGATAAAACGTAGGACAATATTGTCAAACACAGCAGCAAAGTGGTGAGGAGAATATAAAGAAGTTTGTAGAAGCCACAGCATGACGGGAATCAGTAAGAACAGAATAATCCCTGAAATACGATGCAAAATCGAAGCTCTTGCCGTAGGTGAGCTGTTAACGCTTATCACTTGGCTAAGTGGCAGATTAATCGGTCGGTTGCTTTTCACAGCGGGCGTCCTTTTACGGTTGACACTCATGTTATCGCTTACACATCACAGCGACCTAACCCATTACTTAAATTACGAGTAATTTCTTAAGTAGCTACGAATAAAGCACACACGAGACGGATAAGTTAAGGAGTAGCTAACTGGCTAAATAAAGAACTTAGCCGTACTGTAAAGCTTACAGCACTCTAAAATTATTTTTTAATTTTAAAAAAAGCTTAGAGTATAAGAATTCGATGCTAGAGCTGACACTGTTATACGAAACGGCAAGCACTACCTATTATCTACAGACAACGTACTACTTAATAGTTACTGCTTGATTGGATATGCACTGCTAAAATAAGGAGCTATGATAGGCTGCATACGGTCAAACAAACAAAATAGGCGATGCATATCTGACAGTTTCGAAAAGCGTTGGCGACTATTAAAGAATTAACCAAATGAGATAACTAGGAGACTCTCCTATAAATTTATAATTAATATCAAACAACAACTAATAATAATTATAAATCAACGTCCTATAACGTATTAACTCTCAGTTAAATTACAAGCCAGCATCTGGAACGCAGTAATTATAGAGTTTGTTTCTATCAATTACAAATAAAATACTAAAACAACAACCCTCTTGCTAGCCTTAAGGCTACTCTTAATAGGGTTATTGTCTATTTTTTATTACAGATTCACCACGATACTTTTGCTATCTCGTGTTAGTTTAATGTTACTTAACCTCTGCTTAGTCTGGCTTTAAGTGTAATAATTACCGGAAATCCCCGCCCCTTTTTTCACCAAAAAACACTTTATTTTTATAAAATACAAAGCTTGGCTTCATTTTGGCATTTCAAAATTGATCTCATCTTCATTTACAAAGCATTAAACTACCGCTTGGTTAAAAACAATTAAAATAGGCAACAAACATTGACTAGGGGGTAGTGCTTACGTTATAAATGTTTTTTTCAATTGATTGTATTAACTGGTAATATATCAGTCGTCTCGTTTTATGCCTTACCAGAATTCGGCCAAAGCCTTTGTGACACAGTCTCCATATTGTTTTTTGAATGAGTATCGTGTGCCACAAATGGAATCGAAAAAAGCATAATGGCCATGCCGCTATGACTTAACGGACTTTAGCAGGCTTTATAATCAGTGAATACAAATAACGAGCGTATTGTTTTTTGATTTTTTAACACGTTTTAAGTGTCATACCCGGTAACTTCAGCATAGAATAATCGCAGTGTTGGTACAGTCGAGTTAGATTGTCTGACCATGCCCATTTTATAGAAGTTATCATTCCAAATTTACTATTTATTCCAATAATCAAGAGGATTTTATGGCTAACGATACTGCATATTTAAAGGTAGATGGCGAAGAGCACGAACTACCCATTCTTAGAGGCACACTAGCCATCCAGTAATTGATGTTGCTGCATTCCAAAGTGCAGGCTATTGGACATATGATCCAGGTTTTAAAGTAACCGCGCCTGTTGAGTCTCAAATCACTTTCATTAATGGTGAGAAAGGCGAGTTATTACACCGTGGTTATCCAATCGACCAACTTGCTGACAATGCAGAATACCTAGAAGTTTGCTATGCACTATTAAACGGCGAGCTACCCACTGCTGAGCAAAAAGAAGCGTTCTACAGCAAAATCCAAGACAACAAAGAAGTTGACGCGCAAATCCGCAACATCTTTGACGGCTTCGGTAAAGATGCTCACCCAATGGCAATGTTGATCAGCTTAATGGGCGCATTAGCCGCTGTTTATCACGACGGTCTAGACATCGCTGATGAAGAGACTCAAGAAGCTACTGCTGTTCGTCTAATCGCTAAGATTCCAGCACTTGCTGCTATGTGCTACCGTCATACTAAAGGCGAAAGCTTTGTTGAGCCACGTGATGACTTCAACTATGCTGAAAACTTCTTATACATGATGTTTGGTGATGCGTCTGACGCAAACTACAAAGTAGATCCAATCCTTGCAAAAGCAATGGACAAAATCTTCACCCTACATGCTGACCATGAGCCAAAACGCTTCAACGTCTACTGTACGTTTAACTGCGTCTACTGGTGCTAACCCTTATGCGTGTATCGCTGCAGGTATCGTTGCACTATGGGGCCCATCACACGGCGGCGCTAACGAAGCGGTTCTAAAAATGCTTGATGAAATCGGCACTGTCGATAACGTTGAAGAGTTTATGGAAAAAGTGAAACGCAAAGAAGTGAAGCTAATGGGCTTTGGTCACCGCGTTTACAAAAACTTCGACCCACGCGCTAAAGTAATGAAAGAGACCTGTGATGAAGTATTGGGCGCTCTAGGTATCACTGATCCTAAGCTTGAGCTTGCTATGAAGCTTGAGAAAATCGCTCTAGAAGACGAGTACTTTGTTAAACGTACCTATATCCAAACGTTGACTTCTACTCAGGTATCATCCTTAAAGCGATTGGTATCCCAACCTCTATGTTTACGGTAATCTTTGCTCTAGGCCGTACGTCAGGTTGGATTAGCCACTTAATCGAAATGCACCGCGCACCGTTCAAGATTGGTCGTCCACGTCAGTTATATACTGGTGAGACTAAGCGTGATTTTGTTAAGATTGAAGACCGCAAATAATCAATACTGATAGCTGCTGATAATTAGTCGCCATTCGTATTAATTAGCTATCTTTTTGGATAATAAAAAGCCCTCGAGAATCTCGAGGGCTTTTTGTTGATATTAATATTGTTTCAATTAAGACAAGCATTTATAGTCTTAGCCAAACTAAAGAGCTACAGCGTTAACCTCATTAAGCCTACTAGAGTAGTACTTGCACTCGGTTGCCTTGTATCTCATTTAGTTGCCTATGACTATAGATAAATCTATTCAAACTCTTTTAGACGCTCTTCATACTTAGCAATCTGCTCATCATAACTTTCAATTTTGCCGGTAAACTCTCTAACCAAGTTATCAAACTCTTCTGACTGCTTCTGCTGTAGACTCTCAAGCTCCTTGCTTTGCTGTAGTTGAATTTGCTGCCACGTTTGATATTGACGTAATAAGCGTGCTAATGCAGGGCTCTTAATCACCAAACGCTGAGCAAGCTCCGAGTTCGCAAATAAATCTGGCGTTAGCGTCGCAATATTAAGCAAGGTATCCATCGCTTCAGCAGGCAGCGGCACCTCTTCAGGCAAATACAGTGATTGCAGCGCCACGTTATAACGGCGACTGATTTCATTGGCAGTCAACATTTGCGGCGCTACCAAAGCTGTATTGTTAATCAAAGGCAGCTTCTCTAATGCCAATGCTTCAATATTATCGATATCAGTATCATCACCAGTATCGTCCGCCGCTTTTGTTGCCTGACGGTTATCTGCGGTATTCGACTGAGTAGTGATTTGATTATCGGTCTGCGCTTGTTCGGTCGATGCTGTTGCTTGAGTTTCTGATTCAAGCTTAGCATTGGGGTTTTGGATGTCCGTGTTTGCTGCGCCATTATTGGTCGTCGCATTGGTCTGATTACCGGCCACAGGACTACCCGCTTCTGTATCGGCATCATTATTACTTATAGCAGTATCCAATAACGACCCATCGGGTTTATCCGCCGCTTGCAGTGCTTCGTATTCTGCTAACTGGCTTTCCTGTACATTCAGCATCTTTGCCACAAACTCTGCTTCAAATTCTTCCACAGTAGCCTTTGCAGCATCGCTCATCGGCACCGCATTTTCTGGATTAGTAGATTGAGCCGTCTCGGAAACGGTTGTTTCTTCTGACTCGGCTTCCGTATTAGGCTGACAACCGGCCAATACCACACTACTTAGTAGAATGGCAGACAGCGCCTTGCTAAGCGACTGCCGTTTAGCAAGGTGAACTTCCTTATTCATATCAAACTCTCTATGTATCATATCCTACCTTATTATTGTCTTTATCTATTCTAACACCTGCTTAAATATCTGGTTAAAAGCCTGCTTAAATGTTTGGCTGTTATATCAGGGCGACTAAGCTTTGGTCAAATCATTATTATTTAAAAATGGGATACACGCCTGCCATTGTTGGCACTCTTGACCCTGCTCTCGTCTGACAAAATAATCTTGTACCATGCGCGCTTGCTGCTCGATACCATACTTAAAGAACGATTTACCCTCTTCAAACGCATAATCATAACGGCGATTAATTAATGCGCTCTGACGACTTTTAAGCCGTGCTGCAATTGCCATACATGGGTTAGCTCATGAATCAGCCAGCTTTTTTTGCCTAAAGATACCTTAGAGAAATCCTCCACCCAATCTTGCTCGTTAAAATAAATATTGCCATTGGGACTGACTGCATAATTTTTAAGCACCCACCAAGCTGTTTTTAATTGCACCTGACTCACATCAAAATCATTACCGAACACAGAATGCGCCATAGCAATCTCTGCCTCGTTTAAAACCGAGTCCTTTGTTTGGTCGGTTTACTGACCAAAGACGATGGCCAGAGTTTATTTCATCCACTTATTCACTCGCCCTCGCTTTAATGCCATGATAATGTCTCGACATAAAATAATTTGAAATAAATACCGCTCTCATAATGCGTGCACTACTGCCGTACTACAAGGCGGCAGATACCTTACTCACTCGACTCTTACAAATCTCATAAACGCTTACACTCGGTTAACTTGCAAATGACTCTATTTTCGGTTGTAATCGAGAGCTATAGTTTGCAAACAACCAAACCGCTAGCGTTTTAGACTTGCCTGATATGCAGGCCGTATAACGTTTACTCGTCTGCCATGTCGCTCTTTTAGAGTTTGACTATAAGCAATATGGCCTTAATCTTCTACCATAAATAATTTATTTAATCGTATAACAAGGTATTGACCACTTATTATGTCCAATCGCTATAACACGTCTGCTCAATCTGATATTCCTTTAGCACAGCGCCTGCGCCCTAAATCGCTTGATGAAGTCATTGGGCAATCTCATCTATTGGCAGAGCATGCACCGATTCGCCGCCTTTGTTGAGAATGGTCATCTGCCCTCTTTGATACTACATGGTGAGGCGGGTATTGGCAAAACCACGATTGCGATGCTGCTTGCCGATGCGGTAGGCCGTCCGTTTTATCCGTTATCGGCGATTAATACGGGAGTGAAACAATTACGTGAAGTACTCGATGCGGGTAATAAATCTGGACAGACAGGTCTTGATTTTGCCGCACCTGTGGTCTTTATTGATGAGATTCATCGCTTTAACAAAGCACAGCAGGATGCGTTACTTGGCGCGGTAGAATCCGGTGATATTACCCTAATTGGTGCCACCACCGAAAATCCGTCATTTAGTGTCAATAATGCCCTGTTATCACGTTGTCAGGTTTATAGGCTTGAACCTTTGGATAAAACACAGATTGAGTCCCTATTAAACCGCGCCATCACAACCGATGTCATTTTATCGACGCTTGATATTAAGCTTGATGCTGCAGAGCAAATTGCTGCGCTTGCCCAAGGTGACGCACGTAAATCTTTAAACCTGTTAGAGATGGCCGTACAAGCCGCTGATCAGAACCAATCGCCAATTGTGATTGATAATAACCTACTTGCCAGTGTGGCACAGACGACTCTACAGCGCTACGATAAAGATGGCGATCAGCACTACGATATTATCTCGGCAATGATTAAATCAGTACGTGGCTCAGACCCTGATGCAGCCTTGTACTGGATGGCACGTATGCTCGTATCTGGTGAGCCGCCAGAGTTTATCGCTCGCCGCTTGGTGATTTTAGCCAGTGAAGATATTGGTAATGCCAACCCAAATGCCCTGTTATTAGCAGATGCCGCACTGCGTTCGGTAAAAATGATTGGCATGCCAGAAGCACGGATTATCTTGGGTCAAGTGGTGGTGTATTTAGCCACCTCTGCCAAGAGCAATAGCACTTATATGGCCATTAATAAAGCCATGACATTGGCACAAAAAGACCAGTCGCCTGTTCCTTTGCATCTGCGTAACGGCGTCACTGGTCTGATGAAAGCACAAGGTTACGGTCAAGATTATGTCTACCCTCATGATTATCCAAATCATTATTATCCGCAGCAATATTTGCCTGACAATCTAATCGGTACTCAGTTTTATGAATATGCAGATAATCAACGCGAGCAGCACAGCTTACAATTTATGCAGTGGCTACAATCGCAGCCCAATACAAAATCATCTTAGTGCTATTAGATCGTCTTAGTAGCATTAAATCATCTTAGTAGGGTTAATAAGAAGCTCAATCACACTGAATACGGTTAATCATTTCAATACCGTTGATTCATGGCAGTTAATGGCACTAAACCTCAGTTAGGGGTACAATGGTCGCCTATAAAATCCTTGACTAAACAACATTATTAAACAATAAAAGAGATCCATTGCTATGGCACTAGATAATATTAAAGACATCATTGAAGACATTCGTGAAGGCAAAATGGTCATCTTGATGGATGATGAAGACCGTGAAAACGAAGGCGATTTGATTATAGCAGCCACTCACATCAATCCTGAAGCCATTAACTTCATGATTACCCATGCACGCGGTTTGGTTTGTTTGACCTTGACCGAAGAGCGCTGCCGTCGTCTTGAATTACCGCTAATGAGTGACCGTAACCAAGCCAAATTTAGCACCAACTTCACAGTATCGATTGAAGCTGCTGAAGGCGTAACCACGGGTATTTCTGCTGCGGATCGCGCACGTACTGTTCAAGCTGCTGTATCGTCATCAGCAAAAGCAGAAGACATCGTACAACCCGGTCATATTTTCCCAATTATGGCGCAAAATGGCGGCGTTCTGCACCGTGCCGGCCATACTGAAGCAGGCTGCGACTTAGCCCGACTAGCCGGCCTTGAGCCAGCAGCGGTTATCGTTGAAATTATCAATCCAGATGGCACCATGGCCCGCCGTGATGACTTAGAAAATTTGCCGCAGAGCATGACCTTAAAATTGGTACCATTGCTGACTTGATTAACTACCGTATTGCCAATGAGCAAACCGTAAAAGAGGTGAATAAACGCCCCTTTGAAACTGACTTTGGCACCTTCACCTTATATCAGTTCCAAGAATATGGTGCGTCAGAGACGCATTTAGCCTTAGTCAAAGGCGATCCAAGCGAAGGCGTGAGTACCGTACGTGTGCATGGCTTCCATCCTTTACGTGATTTATTCGCAGCTAAGCGTGATGAAACCGGCCGTAGTGGTTGGAGCGTGCAAAGCTCACTAAAAGAGATCAGTCAGTCTGAACGTGGTGTGTTGGTGTGGATTGGTAACAATGAGCCTGTAGATCTTGGGGAGGTATTAGAACGGGCGACCAATAATCAGTCGCTATCGACGTTATCTAATCAGCCTTACCGCAGTATTGGTGTTGGCGCACAAATTTTACGTCACCTAGGCGTGCGTGATATGCGTTTATTATCAACCCCGCTGAAATTCAACGCCCTATCTGGCTTTGATTTAAATGTGGTTGAATGTATTGACTCGCCAGACTTTAACGCTTAATGACAACAGCTATGCTTAAAGTATTGGGTAAAAAAGTCGTCAGTGGCAATCTATTAAATAGCTCCCTAGTAAAAAAAACCCCTATTAAATAACGCCCTACTAAATAGCTCCCTATTAAATAGATTGCCACTAAACAGTCGCTTGTTGCAGCCGTATCATCTACGTTTGCAACATGTGGTTGCGGATGATGGCTTCTTGATTCCAGTCAATGTGATTGGCGAAGGCGAACCTGTTTTGCTGTTACATGCCTTTGGGATGGACGCGCGGCAATTTCTGCCTTTTATTTTACCGCTAACAAAGCAGTTTCAATTTTATCTACCCCATTTGCGTGGTTGGGGACTTGCGGCTGATAGCCCTTCAACGCAGTTTGATTTTATTGAGCAATATGCCGATGATGTTGACGTGTTGCTTGAGCATATTTGTCATACTCATCAGGCTGAATCGATAGATGTGGCAGCGATTTCTATGGGTGCCTTAGTGATGTGGGCCTATTTTAATCGTCATCCGCACTCACCTGCTGCATCTGTTGATTTAATTAGCGCTCGTCAATCTACTATCAACAGTGACCGCCCAAACAACAGTACCCGCCCAAATCGAGTGCGTCGTTATCTAAATATTGACCAATCTCCGATTGTGCATAATCAGCCTGATTGCAGGGTGGTGTTTTTGGCGATAAACAAGCGGAGGTCTTTGAACAGTTTAGTGACGTACTTGAGGCCACGCTACCTTATACCAATAAGTTAGACACTCAAAAAACAGCCATCACTGAGTTTAGCCATCTGCCTTATCCGGTTAAACAGCAAATCGTCAAAATGGAGACTGCTTTCTCCCTAATGTCAGTAGATCGCCCCTCATCGCGCTGGTTGGTGAATGCCATGGCCTATCAAGCGCCGCATAAACTGGCACTTTATGAGCACAAGACATGGCGACAGAAGCTGCATGGTCTAGAGGCTTACCTGACTCTACCTTATGATTATCGAGAAGCACTGACAACCTCGACACCCACTACGCTATTAATTGGCGGTCGGTCAAAGTTATATGACCCTGCTTGGCAATATAAAGTCGCAGACTCCCTACCTAATAGTACTGTTATTAAGATTGCACATTCCGGCCACGCTATACCTATGGATGCGCCGGTGCAATTCACTCATGCTCTTAAACAATTTTTGACCCAATAATCCAATTAGGGACACGCCCTACTTTATATTCCTTTTTGAACCCTTGACCGCCAATGACCCAAAAAGGGGATACTATGACTGACACCTTATTTGACACCCATACCTATACTTATCCGCTGCTACATGATGACATCAGAGGTAAGATTGGTAACCTACGTCAGTCCATTGCAAAGCTTGAAGCCAATCTCATCACGCCAGAATCTATATCTGAAAACAATGATGACTCAAAGGTTGATGATTTAGAACTGTCTGTCGATTATCTTAATGAATTAAACCCAAGTCAGCGCTTGGCAGCGACTACTATTCAAGGCAAAGCGCTTGTTATTGCTGGCGCCGGATCTGGTAAAACCAAAACCTTAACTTACCGAACCAGTTACCTGATTGAAAAAGGTGCAGCGCCGAATAGTATTCTATTGCTTACCTTTACCCGTAAAGCTACTAATGAGATTAAAAGTCGGGTCAAAACCTTACTGTCAGATCGCCTACCGGATAACCAAAACCCTAATGATATTACTAGTGGCACCTTTCACTCGTTTTGTAATATGCTGCTGCGGTCGCTACTCGGGGCTGTTAGGCATTAACCCAAGATTCACTATTTTAGATACCGGTGACAGTGAGGATGCGATTGACCTTATTTGTAAAGAAAAAGGCTATTCTGCCAAAAACACCAACAGGCCTTCCCGCGTAAAAAACGCCTGCAAAATATTATCTCTACTTCGCGCAATCGCCGCATCCTTATTCGTGATTTAATTGAAAATGACTATCCTGATTTAATCATTCATATAGATGCAATTGAACAATTGGCTCAAGAGTTTCATCATTATAAACGTGCCAATCACCTTTATGATTTTGATGACATTATCGGTCAAGTGGTCATGCACCTAAAGACTAACAAACAGTTCCGTAAAATCCTGCAAGACACTTACCGTCATGTGATGGTCGATGAGTATCAAGATACCAATATTCCGCAAAAGCAGCTGATTGACTATATCTGCGAGCCTGAAAATGTATCGTTAATGGTGGTCGGTGATGATAATCAGAGTATTTATGCCTTTCGCGGGGCTAATTATGAAAACATCCTGTTATTTGGCGACAGCTACCAGAAGCTAAGCTGATCAAACTCGAGCAAAATTATCGCAGTACGCCCGCTGTGCTCGATTACGTCAATGCCTTATCGGAGCAAATCACTCTTGGCTATCAAAAGAAGCTCTTCTCAGATATGCCGATACAAGGACTTAAACCGTCCTTTTGTCGACGCAGTAATGAGACACAAGAGGCCAAATATATTGCTGATAAAATCATCGAATTAAAGCCCGAGCACGACTATAATGATTTCGCAGTACTGGGGCGCACCTCCTTTCAGTCTAGCCATATCCAGATAGAGTTTATGGAGCGCGGTATTCCTTTTATCGTAGTTGGCGGTATTAAGTTTATTGAAAAACGCCATATTAAAGACATCTTGGCATTGGTTAAAATTATATAATCCCAATGACACTATTTCTTGGCACCGTATTTTGACGCTATTTAAGGGGTTGGTAGTGTTACAGCGACTAGACTGACCCAATCGATTAATCAGCAAGGCAACTCTTTAGAACCACTGCGCGACCCTAAGCTTAATAAAAATAATGAGCAGCTCGCTGAGTTGTATCATGTGCTCACTCAAGCCGAACAGGCTGAATCGATAACCGATATTATCAATAAACTGATTGAATTTTATATGCCGGTATTAAAGGCTATTGAAGATAATTGGCGTGAACGTGCTGAAGATTTTCGCGTACTTAAGAGCTTGGCGCAAGAGCATGCGAGTATTGAACGCTTTTTGGAGAACCTTGCGCTCGATCCGCCTAATGATTCTGTTGCCACCCAGGGCGAAGCTGCGGCGCAAGACAATGACGCAGTGACGATTTCGACGATTCACAGTGCAAAAGGACTTGAGTGGCCAGTGGTATTTATTAATGCCTTGGTAGATGGCTTAATGCCGCATCATCGCTCATTAGACGACTTTGAATCGTTAGAGGAAGAACGTAAACTGTTTTACGTTGCATGTAGTCGAGCCAAAACTCATTTGTATTTAACGGCGCCAAATTATTTTTCGAGCTTCTCAGGATATTTTGACAAAATCTCTCGGTTTATTAGCGAAGTGCCAAAAAATACAGTTGAGGTTGAAGAAGATGCCAAGACAAAAGTTACTGAGCCTGAATGGTGGTAGTGATCTCTTTAAGCACAATTTTCTTAGCTGACTAGGATTTGAGTATAAGATTTAAGTTATATTTAGAATAAGCCCATTGAAAGCAAGTTTATTGCTCCTAGTGCTATGACTACTACTCTAGCCTATATTTGAGCTTATTTTACTGCTATCGGCTCTACTATTAAATCCCTACTGCTATAGCAACTATCCTCTTTTTTATAGTAAGATACGCGCATATTGAGACAGCGCACTTAATTTAGTGTTAAAATAGCGGTAATAATGTATACATTTTGAGCACAGTTTATAAAGCATATAGACTTATTAAAGATCCAAGCTGTCTTATGTACTGAATTTAATGACGTATTTAAATTCAATTAATTGTATTAAGCTCAACAAGATAAGACCTATGCTGTTGTAAAGCGTCGTCGTAAAAAAGGTAGAGAAGTTAACATGAATGTTTTAAAACGTCCTCAATCATTGCTTACTAGCACCACTTTAGCGGTGCTTATCGGGTTAACTTCAGGATGTACCAGTATAAACTCTGGTCTGCAATCTGGCGAACTACCACCACAAGGCGCCTTTATTGCAGACAATGGTATGCAATTTAATATTCAGCCATTAAGCTTAGCAAATTTACCTTCTTCACCCACTTAATAGCGGTTTGAATAACAGTCATCCAGGCTTAGGGACGAAGAATTCACGCGTGCGTGAGTTATTGAGTGGGTCAAAATCTCGTGGCTCTGAATATCGTATCTCAACCAGTGATATCTTAAACATTAACCTGATTAGCTATCCGGAAATTACACCTCCTAATACGACATCCGTTAATGCATCTAACCCCTACGCATCAGGCTATCCTGTCGATCAACAAGGCTATATCCAGTTTCCATTGGTTGGCCGTGTTAAGGCCAGTGGACTCACCGTGAGTCAATTCACTGCCAGCTTACGTAGTCAACTACAGCGTTATTTAAAGTATCCTGACCCTCAAGTGAAGATCGTTAACTTCCGAGGCAGTAAATTCTTTATCGATGGCGAAGTGCGTCAACCCGGTGAGTTTAATATCGCGGATGCCCCAGTAACTCTATACAGTGCGATATCTTTAGCAGGTGGACAAACACCTGAAGGCGACACCAATAGTGTGGTATTAACACGTAATGGTACTCAGTATCATCTAGGCTTACGCGATCTACAAGAAATGGGCATATCTGCGAATCAAATCTATTTACAAGATGGTGATTCAGTCCATGTAAATAGCTTAGATCGTAATAAGGTATATGTATTGGGTGAATTCGGACAGATTGAACCAGTAGAAATACCTGAACAAGGGTTAACGCTAGCCCATGTTATGGGACAGTCACGCGGCTTAAACCCATTAACGGCAGATGCGGCAAAAATCTATATTGTTCGCGACCATGGTAACGCTTCTTATACTGATATATATTATGTTAATCTGCAAACGGTGACCAACTTGGCATTAGCCAATCGCTTTGAGATGCAGCCTAATGATATCGTCTATGTCGATCCTACTGGCTTAACGCGCTGGTCACGATTTATCAACTCGATCTTACCGTCATCAACCGCTATCCGTCAGTTAGCGACGCTGTAGATGGTCAACGCCGTTTAGTCTGTTTTAGCGTTTTGCAGTGTTTTATGATTTCTTATGCATAGTTAGAATTTGTGGCGACTGGGTATCATTTATTCGCTTGCTGTACAGTAGTTCCAGAGGCTTCATAAATAATCCCTAGGTCGCCTGAATCACCGAAATCTAGCTTTTTTGCATAAGTTTTATATTTTTATTTGTTTAATATTTTGAGTGGTACCCTATGGCATTTGACAATATATTGGTAGTTTGTATCGGCAATATCTGTCGTAGTCCCATGGCAGAAGCGTTATTAAAACAGCGCTTCCCCAATAAGCATATTGACTCTGCTGGTGTGGGCGCTTTGGTCGATCATCCTGCAGACCCTGCCTCTATTAAAATCATGGCAGAGCACAATGAGATCGATATTAGCGACCATGTGGCGAAACAGATCGATGATGATTTGGTACGCAAAGCAGATCTGATCTTTACCATGTCAGACAGTCAAACCAAATGGATCGAAGATCGTTGGCCGTTTTGTCGTGGTAAGACTTTTAAGTTGGGTCACTGGCGCGATAAAGACATTGCTGACCCCTATAAACATGAAATATCAGCATTTGAGACGGCGTATAACGACATCGTCACCAGTATCGACGACTGGCAAGATAAACTGGTGTAGGGTGTCTTGCTCTACATACGACGGGCAAACGACCTGCAAACATAGAGCCGTCTGAGCTAGTATAAACTTAACACTCGATTTAACCCCTGATTTAGATATAGCGAAACCCTATGAGCAAAACAGTGCCAAACCCTGCGACCAATACGACCACTCAACAGGACGATGAGATCGATCTGATTGCGCTATTGCTGACCTTATTACAAGGCTGGAAGATCATCCTTGGCTGTGCGTTAATCGGCCTGATACTAGGTTTTACTTATAGTCGATTTGTGCAGCCAACTTTCAAAACAGATGCGCTGATCCAAATCGATGATAAGTCTTCTGGCATCGCTGCATTAGGTAGCAACATCTCTGAACTGGTGGGTGAAAGTACCAGCCCTGCTGAGACTGAACGCGAGCTAATTAAGTCGCGTATGGTACTTGAGCCGGTAGTGGACAAGTTGCATCTAGATATAAGGGTTAGTGATCCTGCAATAGGCGCGCTAGATCGTATTGCTCAGTCAAGCGTCCCTACTCAGACTAGCACTGATAAAGGCGTGTTCTTAGAGACTGGAGACGGGCAAGTACAAATCGCAAACTTTGAGGTACCGTTGGCCTATCAAGGTAAAACGTTTAATCTGGTGAAAACAGATTCGGGGTTTGAGTTAAGTACAGAATTAAACAAAGAAACTGTTGCTTATACTGGTAACTTAGGAACACCAGTAACCATACGTACGCCAGAAGGTGATATACATATTCAAGTTACTGCATTACCAGCAGTAGGCCATACCATTAGTATCAGCAATCTGTCAACGCCCTCTGCTATTGACGCACTCAGTCAAAATTTATCCGTTTCTGAGCGTGGTAAGCAAACCGGTATTGTTCAACTGACGCTCACTGGCAACGATCAAAAACAAGTGAGCCGAGTATTGTCCAATGTGGTGCAATCTTACGTGGATCAAAACTTAGCGCGTGGTTCTCAGCAAACCACGACGACGATTGAGTTTATGGAGTCTCAGATTCCTCAGTTAAAAGAAAAGCTCGAGCAAGCGGAAGAGGCTTTTAATAAGTTTCGCGAAGAGTACGGCACCATTGATGTTAGTAAAGAGTCGGAAATACTGCTAGAAGAGAGTGCGCAAATAGAGCGGCAATTAAGTGAGCTTAACTTAAAGCAAGCCGAGCTGTTGACCTATTATACTGACGAGCATCCGTTAGTCATTCAGATCAATGACCAACTGGAAGTGCTTAATGCACGTCGTCAAGAAATAAAAGATACCTTATCCGGTCTACCGGAAGTACAGCGTCAGTTCTTACAGTTATCACAAGATATGGATATCAATCGTGAAATTTATCTGACCATGCTGAAGAACTACGAGCAGCTTAAGATTGCGCGCGCCGGTGAGATTGGTTATGTACGGGTGGTCGATATGCCGATTAGTACCTACAAACCTATTGCGCCTAAAAAGCTACAAATTTGGGTATTGGCATTACTACTAGGTACAATGCTGGGTACTTTACTGGTATTTCTTAAGAGCTTACTGCGTAATACGGTTAAAGATCCGGAGCGTTTGGAAGCCAAGACGGGCGTACCAGTTATCGCCACTATTCCACGCTCTAAGACCTCCTTTAATCTCAGTAAAAACAATAATAAAAATAACCGCCGTCTACTTGCAACCGTCGAGCACGATGGACTGAGCTATGAAGGCATAAAAAGCCTACGTACAGCGCTTATGTTTGCCATGCCACCTGTGAGTAAGATAACGACTGTACTGGGTGATAGAAACCAACTACACGATGAACAGTTAACTCATCGCAAGCCTGGTAAAGTCATTGTGGTCAGTGGTGAATCGCCTGGTATTGGTAAGTCCTTTATTGCGTCTAACTTAGCAGAGACGTTTTCTCAGTTAAATAAAAAGGTGCTGATTATCGATGGTGATATGCGTCGTGGTGAGCTACATCATATCTTTACTGTCAATCATAATATGGGACTTGGTGACTACTTAACGGACTCAGCTGGGTTGACTATTGCTGACTATATACAGCCGACTAGCTTTGAATTTATTGACTTTATGCCACGAGGTAAACATCCGAATAACCCTGCTTCGCTGTTGTCCACTGATAAATTTGCGACTATGGTGCTACAGTTAGTATCTGTCTATGATTATATTATTATTGACACGCCGCCTATCTTAGCCGTATCGGATGCGATGATTACCGCACAGTATGCGGATAAAGTACTGATTGTGGTACGCTATAATGATTCTATTGAAGGACAGGTCTCTTATGCGATTAATCAAATGCATAAGGCTAATATCACGGTAGATGGTATCGTGCTAAATGATGTGGTACAAGCATCACTGACAAATATAGCTACCACTATAACTATGCGTATGGTAATTCGAAAGACTAGCAAGTTAGTATGTCCCTTGAAGCAAGGTAAATGCTAACTGTTAGTCACTCCGTGTTAATCTAATAGACCAGAACATCAAACTAGCGATATCAAAATGCGACACAATCCTAATAAAAGCCGTCATGATAAAAATGGTATTAGTAATAGAAGCCAAACTCACAATAGTGAGGCAGTAGTAAATCAACATACTGAGTTTGGTCAACCTACTGTGCTAAAAAAAGTTGCTGAATGGCTATTAGAATTACCGCGCCCCGCTAAGCAAGCGGTTTTGCTAACGGTTGATTATGCGGTTTCAATACTGTGTTTATTTTTGGCGTTGTCTTTACGTCAAGGGGTGCTCGATGTCAACGCCAGTCCTTTATTGGTCTCTTTATATGGTTTAGTACCTATCGTAGGTCTATACCTCATTGGCTTTTACCGCGGCGTGACACGTATATTCTTTGATACTGATATGCGTAAGGTATTGCTGCTGTTTGTGGGGATATTGATCCTATTTACGGTGGCTTATCTGTTAGAAGGCATTAGCAGTATCCCGCGTTCCCGTGCCGCTACTCTATTTATTTATGTTGTTTATATGGCTATGGAGCAGTCGTCTTATCTTCCGCGACTTACTGCTGCGCCTACAGGGTAAGCCTGTTTACTATACGGATGGTCACGGTACATCTGATCGAGATAAGGTCATTATCTATGGGGCGGGGACGTCCGGTACAGCCTTGCTAGATGCCTTACAAACTTCCCCACGCTATCAAGTGGTAGCCTTTGTCGATGATGATAATGGTCTCACTGGTGGACGTATCTTAAACAAAAAGATTTACCCTGCCACTCACATTGAGAAACTGGTTTCTGACCTAAATGTGGCGCAGGTGTTTTGGCTATGCCCTCCGTCAGTCGCCAACGTCGACGTGACATCATAGATCGCCTTACCGAAATGTCAGTCAAAATCAAGCAACTGCCTAGCCTACATGATATCGCAGAAGGTAAAGTCACGGTCAGTACCATGCGCCGAGTGGATATCCTTGATGTACTGGATCGACAAACGGTAGAACCCGATCAAAAACTACTGGCTAAAAATATTGAAAACAAGAATGTATTAGTCACTGGCGCTGGTGGCTCTATCGGTAGTGACTGTGTCGGCAGATTATTAAAAATAGTCCTAAATGTTTGGTCCTCTATGAGTTGTCTGAATATGCGCTATATGCCATCCATCAAGATCTACTTGCTTGCAAGCTCAACATCCTGATCATCCCCATACTGAGATCATTGCTTTACTCGGTAATGTAAACAACCAAGATAAGTTAATTAAAGTATTTAATCAGTATGACATACAGACGGTATACCATGCTGCAGCGTATAAACACGTCCCTATTGTTGAATTTAACCCCTTTGAAGGGGCGATTAATAATGCTAAGGGCACTTATCACTGTGTTAACGCGGCGGTAGAGTCAAAAGTTGAAACTTTTGTATTGATATCTACTGATAAAGCAGTACGTCCTACCAATATTATGGGTGCTTCTAAACGACTGGCAGAGCTGGTGTGTCAAGGTTTAGTGAGCAAAAGAGCAGTACGATATTAGTATGGTTCGCTTTGGTAATGTATTAGGTTCATCAGGATCCGTGGTGCCCCTATTTACTAAGCAAATTGCAAAGGGCGGGCCCATTACGGTAACCCATCCTGAAGTAACACGCTACTTTATGACCATACCTGAAGCTGCGAACCTAGTGATCCAGCAGGCGCAATGGCACAAGGCGGGGAAGTATTTGTACTGGATATGGGTAATCCTGTTAAGATAGTTGATCTGGCACGACGTATGAATTCATCTCAGTGGCTATGAGATAAAGACGATACACATCCCGAAGGTGATATTGAAATAGTATTTAGTGGCCTGCGTCCTGGCGAAAAGCTGTATGAAGAGCTGATTATACGGGGATGACAATATTGAACCAACTGTCCATCCACTGAT
This sequence comes from Psychrobacter sp. CX14, assembly GCF_057396205.2. Taxonomy (NCBI): domain Bacteria; kingdom Pseudomonadati; phylum Pseudomonadota; class Gammaproteobacteria; order Moraxellales; family Moraxellaceae; genus Psychrobacter; species Psychrobacter sp. CX14. Next base: position 23,159 of record NZ_JBXYJI020000002.1, read on the forward strand.
CATGCAAGCTCGTGAGCACAGCTTTGAATTGAAAGAGATTGAAGCAACATTATCTGAATTATCTACTCGTTCACAACATCATGATGTCAATTGGTTAAAACACCAATTTATCCATTATGTAGACGGCTATAAGCCCAACTGATATAAAGTATCTCAAAAATCTATTAAATATATTAATACTAAAAAAAAACTCTAAATTGAAAGGTGATCCATGTTAAATCTTGAAGACCTTAAGATTGCAGTTATAGGACTAGGCTATGTCGGCTTACCTTTGGCAGTCGAATTCGGAAAAAATTATTCTGTCATTGGCTTTGATATTAATCAAAATAGAATATCAGAGCTTCATTCTGGAACCGATCATACCTTAGAAGTGAGTGAAGAAGAGCTAGCTAGTGCTAAACAATTAGAGTTTAGTTCAACTATTAGGACCTTGAAGACTGTAACTTTTATATCGTCACTGTTCCCACCCCTATCGATGCCTATAAACAACCCGACTTAACCCCTTTAATTAAAGCTTCTACTGCCATTGGTAGGTGTACTTAAAAAGGGCGATATTGTGGGTTACGAATCAACCGTTTACCCTGGGCGCAACTGAGGAAGTGTGTATCCCTGAATTAGAACATAGCTCAGGACTTAAATTTAACCAAGACTTCTATGCAGGTTATAGCCCTGAGCGTATTAATCCAGGTGATAAAGAACATCGAGTGACTAACATTCTAAAAGTTACCGCAGGCTCAACGACTGAAGTGGCTGATTTAGTCGATCAGGTATACAACTTAATAATTACTGCTGGCACACATAAGGCGCCTTCTATTAAAGTCGCTGAAGCGGCTATGGTTATTGAAAATACCCAGCGTGATGTGAATATTGCTTTAATTAATGAACTGGCAGTAATCTTCAATAAAATGGGGATTGATACCGAAGCAGTATTAACTGCTGCTGGTACTAAATGGAACTTCCTACCTTTCCGACCAGGTCTGGTGGGAGGACACTGTATCGGTGTAGACCCTTACTACTTGACTCCATAAAGCACAAGCGATTGGTTATAACCCAGAAATTATATTAGCGGGTCGTCGACTTAATATAGTATGGCGAATATGTCGTTACGCAGTTAGTAAAACTATGATTAAAAAACGCATTCAAGTTGAGGTGCGAGGGTTTTAATATTAGGATTGAGTTTTAAAGAAAACTGTCCTGATGTGCGCAATACCAAAGTGATTGATATCGTTCATGAGCTTGCAGAGTACAACATCGACGTTGATGTCTACGATCCTTGGGTAGATGCTAATGAGGCTCAACATGAGTATGACATTACTCCTATTAATGACATTGCTAATCTAGAACGAAATAGCTACGATGGCATTATCTTGGCAGTGGCTCATAATCAGTTCGTTGAAATGGGTGTAGATAAAATTTCGAGCACTAGGTAATCAGAATCATGTACTTTATGATTTAAAATATCTATTTGATAGTGAGCTGAGTGATATTCGTTTGTAAAAAGCTCACAACTATAGAGTAAAACCCTATATCTGCTGAATTTATGAAATATAAAAGAGTAACATTCTATGACCCAATACCAAAAAATTCAACAAGACCTAATTGCCACTCCTAAGACTGGCTTGTCACAGGGGTTGCAGGCTTTATTGGCTCAAACCTTCTTGAGACGTTATAAAGCTCAACCAAACTGTAGTTGGGTTAGATAACTTTGCTACTGGTTATCAGAAAAACTTAGATGAAGTGCAAAGCTTAGTATCTGCTGAACAATGGCAACGTTTTAGATTTATTGAAGGTGATATTCGTAACTTCACAGACTGTCAAAAGGTCTGCTCAGGTGTTGATTACGTACTTCATCAAGCAGCTCTTGGTTCAGTACCTCGCTCACTTGCTGACCCTATTACGACTAATGAGGTCAACATCTCAGGCTTCTTGAATATGCTAACCGCTGCGCGTGATGCAGAAGTCAAAAGCTTTACATATGCCGCTAGTAGCTCAACCTATGGTGACCACCCTGGCCTACCCAAAGTTGAAGACAAAATTGGTAAGCCGTTGTCTCCTTATGCGGTCACGAAATTGTGAATGAGCTTTATGCCGATGTCTTCGCTCGCTCATATGGTTTCAAGAGCATTGGTTTACGCTACTTCAATGTCTTTGGTCGGTCGCCAAGATCCAGACGGTGCTTATGCAGCAGTAATCCCTAAGTGGACTGCTGCCATGATCAAGAATGATACGGTATTCATCAATGGTGATGGCGATACCAGCCGCGACTTCTGCTATATCGAAAATACGGTACAAGCCAATATATTAGCGGCGACAACTCAAAATGAAGACGCTACCAATCAAGTGTATAACGTAGCAGTTGGTGATCGCACTACGCTGAATGAACTGTTTAATGCCATTAGATCTGCATTAGCAGATAATGATGTAACCTACGAGCAGGAACCAACTTATCGCGACTTCAGACCAGGGGATGTGCGTCACAGTCAAGCCGATGTAAGTAAAGCCAACAGCCTACTCGGATATGAGCCGAAATTTAAAATCTCTCAAGGCATTGATAAAGCCATGATTTGGTATTTAAAGAATCAGGATCAATAATTAATGCGATCGATACTTTACCTAATCTTTAGTGTCTTTATAGGTGCTGGCTCAGGTTTTCTTGTACAGCTATATTTAGCTAAAGTGCTTCCGTTAATGATTATGGTATTTATACGTCTGTAATCAACTTAGTCAACTTAGTAGCACCCATTGTAGCCTTCGGGGTTACAAGCTTTTTATTACGTGCCTATTCCGAGGAAGGTAAGTATGCATCAAGATGGATGAAAGCAGTTATTCAGAAGTTGGTAATAACTACAACACTGGATTTGTGATCTTACAAGGTTGGTCTTATTATAAAAACGGGCTTGAAAACTACTTCATAATCTATTGCTTTTTTTTCTTATATATGATATCTATTTCATATAATTCATTTACGACTCTTAAGTACCAACTCGAGGAAAACTATAAGCTGTTGTCGATATGGCAATTGGCGCCTAAACTACTAATGTTAGTTTCCTTAGTTTTAGTACTGACTATAAGAACTCCTAGCATTTATAATGTAGCAGTCGCATATAGTTTATCAGCGATAATAGTGGTATTGATGTCTATTATAAGCCTTAAGCAATTAACTAAGGCTGAATTAGCGCTTAAAACACCTAGTAGTTCTAAGTTAAATGATGATGAAGTTAGCCTACTTAAATTATTGAAAAATTCATATCCTTACGGACTCTCTGGATTGTTTTACTTAATATATTACCAGAGCGATATATTAATATTAAGCTATTATTTAGATTATACAGAAGTAGGTTACTATGGCTTCTCTTTAGTATTTGTAACAGCTGTATGTCTCATCCCGGGAGTTTATTTCTTAACTTTCAGATTAAAAAAGATTCATACCTTAGCTACGGCTAATAAAGCTGCTCTAAAACATACATACAAGAACCATATTAAGTATAGTCTTATAGTAGGGGGCTTATTTCTTTCTTACATTTATAGTCTGCATAAAGCCTTTTATAACCGTTGTATTTGGTGACAAATACATTCCCGCGCTTTATATTCTTTATTCCTTAGCAGTATATATCCCTATAAAGTTTTTAACATTGAATTCTGATTCAATAATGCACACCAAAGACTTAATCGATACTAAAGTTAAAATTATGGGAGCTGCAGCTTTGTTGAACTTATTATTAACTTTATTACTATCCCTATCTTTGGGACCATAGGTGCAGTAACTTCAACAATCGTTACAGAAATATTTCTATTTTTTGCTTTCCATGCTGCTTTGAGTCGTAAATTATAAATAACCAAGTTTCATTTAAGCTTTCTTTTAAGAGTGCTGATAAACACATAAGCTAATGTTCCGCAATATTTAATATAGGAATGTAGCAATAGTTTGATTAAAAATGTACCTCTAAGAACTTAAACAACAGTAGAAGTTTCCTTTACCAATTAATTATCACTTAACTCGATTAGTAACATATATCTTTTTATTCATTTTTCAAACTTATTTAGATATTAGTTTTATCGATAAACTCAAGAAAAGAGCAAACCTTAAAATGATAACAGTAATTACGCCTACTTATAACAGAGCCCATACCCTGCCAATTCTTTACGAATCACTTATAAAACAGACATCAAAAAACTTTGAATGGCTCATCATCGATGACGGAAGCATCGATAATACTACAGAAACTATTAAAAGTTTTATTGCTGAAGATAAAATTCAGATAAGATACTTTAGAAAAGATAATGGCGGTAAACATACCGCTTTAAATATGGCTTTTAAAAAAGTTGTTACAGAGTGGGTATTAATTGTTGATAGTGATGATTGGCTGAAAAACGATGCAATTGAGTATCTAGATATAGAAGCATCCAAACTTAGCAATGATTATATATCTATTTCTTTTCTAAGGGCCTATCCAGATGGAAAAACAATAGGTGACAAATTTGATAATCCAAAAGAATTAAACACCTATTTAGATAGGATTTATCAAATATTTCGGGCGATAAAGCAGATCTTATAAGGACAGGTTTCTCTAAATGGCTTTTTCTTTCCTGAATTTGATGGTGAGAACTTTATGGCAGAATCTCCCATGTTCTTATGGCTTAGTAAAAAAGGTATGACTAAGTTTATAAACTTTAAAGGCTATATTTGTGAATACTTAGACGGTGGCCTAACTGATAATAGTATTAAAAACAGATATCGCTGTATAAACTCAACGTTATACGTTTATAAAAATCAATATAAGCATTACTCTAAATTTAAACTAAAGTTCCGAGCAGCTTCTAATTGGTGGCGATTTAAAAACTTCCGAAGATACTCATCAGTTCTGTTCCTATACTTTATTTACCCGCTGGGCTACTTCTTAATATAAAAGATAGAATACAAAATAAATCTCCTGAATCATATTGATTTAATTACTTTTAGATAATTTAAGTTATCAAACTAAAAATAATATACTATGAGCAATTATGGGCAACATTCAATATATTTTTTTCATTACTAATGCAGTAACAACTATCTCTCTATTACTTTTTGTGGTGAGAAAGTTTGATTTTATTGCTGTCTATATTCTTATATTATTTTTATATAGTGTTGTTTTATTCTTCGGAGTTATCGTTAATCCTTATTCTGGACAATATATAAGTGCATCTCCGGATATTTTTCGTAGTAATGGGGCTTGCATATCTTGGCTCCAGTATAGTATTGCTAACCACTAGAACTAACTACCCTATCAAACACCTACAACCCGCAAGTATAGATAAAATGGATTAAAGGTTATTTTGTTTTTTCACTTATTGGCTTATTTCTTTATATGCCGATACTGCTTTCGTCTACGAATAAAAAAGAAATTTCAGAAGGAACAGGTAATTTATTGTATTTTTATTCTTTATTCTTATTTTCCTGTAGCAGGTTTTTTACTTGCTCTTAAGACAAAAAGCAAATCATTTCTGATTATTTTTAGTTTACTTCTACTTTCATCACTAGTATACGGAGGAAGAGTTGCTTTCACAACTGCGGTTCTCGGGGCCTGTATCTTGTTATTAGAAAACAATCGCCTTAGATTAATATCTAAATACAAACTTGTTATATCAGGTCTTGTAGCCTTATTAGTACTCATATTAAGTAAGCGTCTTTACAGTTATATACTCTTCTACGGAATAAATGAAGGCTTATTGTTATGGTTAGAAAACTTTGATATATCATATTTACTTTCAGGTAGTGAGTTTTTATCTACTTCTCAAATCCTTGATTATGTTTTAGTTAATAATTATAAGTCAGATAAGATCTATTACTTTTATTCTTTTCTAGCCTTACTGCCTATCCCAACCAGTCTATTTGGATACTCTTCTTCATATTTTAATGACCATTTTCAGCCATCTTTATTTTATGGTTTAGATTATGGTCTTGCTTATAATGTGTGGGCAGAAGCCTATGCATCATTTGGGTATGGTGGTGTTGTATTTATATCAATTTTCATACCTTTAATTCTTAGTCTCTTATGGCGGACATACTCAAGTATGAGAAGTAACTTCATGTCTGTTATAATACTTATCATCGGTGTCACTATAGGCTTTTGGATTCAGAGAAACTCTTTAGGGTCTATTTCAGCATATATCAGGAATATTTTTTACCCATTAATTATCGTTTATTTTATTACCACTCTGGTTCATAAACTATTAAAAAATAAGTAGACTTAACTTTATACAAACTAATCCTTTAGTCCATTCTTTACAATTTTTAGGCACCCTTATTACTAACGATTACTAATTGAGCTGAGCACAGGTATGAAAATATTAATGATAGTAACTGGATTAGGGATGGGCGGGGCTGAGCACTTAGTTACCAGCTTATCTGATGAGCTTGTAAATCGTGGACATGACGTCAAGATAATATATTTAACTGGAAAAGCAGTTGTTCAGCCTAAAAATAAGTCTGTTCAGCTTATACCCGTTAATATGAATGGGCCTAAAGATTTTGTTCACGCATATGCTGTTATACGTAATATTATTAAGAACTATAAGCCTGATGTAGTTCATAGCCATATGTATCACGCAAATATAATCTCGAGACTAGTCAGGTTATCCATTCGTATTCCAAAGCTGATATGTACATCACATAGCAGTAATGAAGGTGGGACGCTTAGAATGTTATCCTACCGTTTTACACAGAATCTTGCAGACTTATCCACGAATGTGAGTCATGATGCGGTTAGCTCACTAATTGCGAAAGGCGCAGTTAAAGAAAATAATATTACTTGTATTCCAAATGGAATTGATATCCATAAGTTCACACACGATGATAATTATAGAGAAATAAAACGCAAACAATTAGATGTCGGTAATAAGCTGATGCTTTTAGCGGTAGGTAGATTTCATGAAGCTAAAGACTATCCTAATTTGTTTGAGTCAATTGCCAAACTGATAAAAGTTCGGAAAGACTTTAAACTATACATCGTCGGTGACGGCCCCCTTAAAGATGAATTTGTTAATCAGATTCAGAAGTTACAAATCTCAAACTTTATTGAATTTTTAGGTGAAAGAAAAGATATTCAGCAACTTATGTCTGCATGTGATTTATATGTTATGTCCTCCGCTTGGGAAGGGCTACCTATGGTTATATTAGAAGCTATGTCTACTGAATGTTTAATCGTTTCCACTGATTGTGGCGGCGTGGCTGAAGCTTTAGGGGAAACCGGCTTTCTTGTAGAACCTAAAAATAATAATGCCTTGTCCGACGCTATAAACAGAGCTTTAAACTTGACAGCAGAGGAACGTCAATTATTAGGCAAAAAAGCTAGAGAGCGTGTTAAAGATAAATTTTCTCTTTCTTCTAATGCAGATGCATACCTAGAGATTTATCTCAACTAACTAACCTTTAAACTTCAAAAAGCACTAACTCCTAATGAAACTATTAATTATTGCAAGTCATCCAGTCTCCATTTTAAAATTTCGTGGCCATTTGATTCAGGCTATTAAAAATAGAGGTTATGAAATTCATATAGCTACTCCTCTCTTTGACAGCTACCCTAATGTTTTAAAAGAACTAGAAGCCTTAGGCTACATTACTCATAACATTTCAATGCAACGCACAGGAACAAACCCTATAGCTGATTTAAATACTCTAAAATCACTCTATTCTCTTATGAGAACTATACAGCCAGAATACATACTTACATATACAATCAAACCTGTAATTTATGGAATGTTAGCAGCATGGGCAGCTAAAGTACCTCATAGATTTGCTCTAATTACTGGACTTGGCTATGCTTTTCAGGAAGTAGAAGAGAGCGGAAAACGTAGCTATTTTCAAAGAGCTATTCATGAATTATATCGCCAAGCTTTGTCTAAAACTGAAAAAGTATTTTTTCAAAACCCAGATGACCTTAATTTATTTAAAAAATTAAAATTAAGGTGTAATGGACAAAATTCAGGCTAAAAACGAGCGGTTAGTCTCTAATGGACAAAATTCAGGCTAACCTGCAGAGTATGTCATTAAAAAGTTGTTAATAAACTTAAGCTTACGTTGTTTATTGAGCCCATTATGACTGCTTAATTGGCGTTTTAACTCGCTAAACAAACCTTCTAGAGAATTAGTTGTATTTGGAATGTTTAAGTCATCTAATTCTCTATAAGTGAATAACCAATCACTATTTACTCGCAAGCTTCTATAGGCACTTCTAAGACGCTTATGGGTGTACCAAGTCTTACCAGTATCTATATTGGTACTACGTTCATTTAAGTAGTCCTCATGAGTTAAATACCATCTATCCAAGTCCTGAATGAACGTTGTCTTATCATAATCCTTTATATTTAAAGCTAGCTGTCTAAGTGCAATACTTGCGATATTTTGAGGCCTACGAGTTAAGTATCGAGTGATGATCTGTAGCTGATGAAACTGGCACATTTGTATCGGTATATCTTTAAACAAAGCATTAAGACCTCGTCTTCCATCGCAAGTAATGCTAGTGATATCAATGCCTTGTGATTTTATATGCTCTATTCCCAGTTTATACAGAGCGTTGGTCTCATAGTGAATAATACGGTGGTGTAATACCGCTTTGCTTGTATAGTCGAGAAATACCATTAAGCCAAATGTTCTACCAAAGTAGGTCGTGTCCATCACTATGTTGGCACGAGTAGGTAGCTTATTAAGTGACTTTATCTCAATAGTATCTAGTCGCCTTTGTATGGTCTTTATGCTACAGCCATACTTATGAGCAAGTTGTTTATAAGTCTGTTTACCTTGAGTATATTCTTGCCACAAAGTTGTATTATTGAGCCGCCTGCCACCTAAAAACTGCCGATTACAAACAAGGCATTTGTACTGCTGTTTCCCTGATTTATAACCATTCTTTTTCGTGTGTTTTTCACCACAAAAAGGGCAGTTTTTTGATTCATGGCTTTCAATCCTTGCAAATACTTATAGTATATAGCTTTAAAGGGGGTCTCAGCCTGAATTTTGTCCATTACACCAAAATTAATTAATAATAAAACATCTGCAGTAGTTGTGAATGGTTCTGGTGTTGATATCTCTGAATATAACATTAACGATGCTCCATTACCTAAAATCAACAATCAGCCTGAAATAAGATTTCTATTAATCGCACGTTTATTAATAGATAAAGGTATTCGTGAGTATGCAAATGCTGCGAGAATCCTAAAATATAAATATCCACACATTAACTTTGATTTAGTTGGTTATATTGACTCGAATCCATCAGCTATAACACAACAAGAGCTCGACAGTTGGATTAAAGAAGGTCTATTCAATTTTTGGGGTCGATTGAGTGATGTTAAACCAGCTATTGTTGCAAGCTCTATATATGTATTACCTTCATATCGTGAAGGGACTCCTCGTACAGTACTTGAAGCTATGGCCATGGGAAGACCTATAATTACTACTGATGCGCCTGGCTGTCGTGAAACGGTTATTAATGGCTATAATGGATTCTTAGTCCCAGTTAAAGCAGTCAATGATCTTGTTGAGGCCATGGAAAAATTTATTCTTAATCCTGAACTCATAAGATCAATGGGTGAGGCTTCACGTAAAATTGCAGAAGATAAATTTGATGTCCATAGTGTTAATCGAGTGATGATAAATGAAATGGATCTATAATAGAACAATGCAATTAACAGTAATTATATAGTTCTGTATTATATTTAAGTTTTAGTAGATTTATCATTGACTGTTATTAAACTTGTTTAATTATTAATTTAAGATTGAGTTAGGGAGCCTTGAATGTATGAAGTTTACTATAAAAGACTGCTAGATTTCCTGTTCGCCACCTTTGGAATTGTAGTATTAAGCCCTGTATTTTTAGCAACAATGGTAGCTTTATACTACTCTAATGAGGGTAAGCCCTTCTTCATTCAGGAACGGCCAGGGAAAGATGAAAAAACTTTTAAATTAATTAAGTTTAAAACAATGAATGATAAAAAAGACTCCGAAGGGAACTTGCTACCTATGGGAGAGCGTATTACACCTTTAGGTGCTTTTTTACGAAAAACATCTTTAGATGAGATCCCACAGTTACTTAATGTTATAAAGGGTGATATGTCTTTAATAGGACCTCGCCCTTTATTAAAAGAGTACCTACCTATGTATACATCTAAACAAAGACTAAGACATTCTGTTAAACCTGGTATTACTGGCTGGGCTCAAGTGAATGGAAGAAATCAAGTAACATGGAAAGATAAGTTTGAAATGGATGTATGGTATGTAAACAATATCTCTTTTAAACTAGATTCTCTTATATTTTTCAAAACTATTAAGAAAATAATAACAAAGAGTGATGTTGCAGATATCGAATTAGCTGTAACTCAACAAGATTTTTTAGACTGAGTATAAAATATGCATAATTTAGAAACACCGGCTTTTATCGTCAAGAAAGAGACACTTGATACTAGTATACAGTCTCTCAAGTCCTCTTTATCAAAGCATTTTTCAAATAGTATTTTCAGCTATTCCTTAAAAACCAACTCGTTGCCTTACATTTTAAAAATGATAAAAGAAAACGGTGGTTATGCAGAAGTAGTTTCAAGTGATGAATATGAACTTGCCAAAATGGTTGGTTTCGATATTAAAAACATCGTTTATAATGGACCATTAAAATCTAAGTTGACATTTTTAGAAGCCGTTAAAAGTCGAGCTATTGTAAACATTGAGACTAAGCAAGAAATTGATTGGCTTTCAGAACTACCTAAAGATGAAGTTTATTCCGTAGGTATTAGAATTAATATCGACCTTGATATTCTTGCACCAGAAGATGCTAAACAAAATGAAGGTTATAGTCGCTTTGGCTTTTCTCCAGAAAATGACGAGCTGGAGTTGGCGTTACAGAAAATTGCAGAATATAGTAATATTAAGTTAGCTGGGCTACATGCTCATAGAACGACACTGTCTCGTGCTGTAAAGACCTATGAAGAAATAGCTAAATATATTGGTAAGTTAACGCAGAAACACTCTTTAGAACTGGAGTATGTCGATATCGGTGGTGGATTCTATGGCATTATGGAAGGAAAACCAACTTTCGATGAATATTTTACTGCAATAAGTAATGGTTTATCACTATATTTTGATCTAGAACAGATTACTGTTATTGTTGAACCAGGAAATGCAGTCGTTGCATCAGCCATTGATTTTGTATCGCAAGTTGTCGATGTGAAAAAAATCAAAGACTTTTATGCTATTACAACTGATGGCTCTAGAAACGACTTAGACCCTTTTTATAGAAAACAAAGCTACTTCTATTCGATACTTTCTAATAATACTATAACTCCTCAAGTACCGTTGCAGATAATAGCTGGAGGTACTTGTTTAGAGTACGATAAAATCTTTGAGATTCAGGATTCAAAGTTATTAAAAATAGGCGATAAGATCCATTATAAATCTGTTGGGGCCTATACAATGACTCTCTCACCTTTATTTATTAGATACTTTCCTAATGTATATTTATTAGAAAAAGATAATAGTTATAATCTAATTAGGAAAAAATGGTCTGCATCTGACTTCTTCAATATATACAACACAACTAAATAAAATAGCGAATGAGTAATATGAGAAAAATTATTGTATTTGGTGCCACAGGTAATCTTGGTGCCTACACATCTGTCCATCTAAAAGAACTTGGCTATGATGTATATGCGGTTGGATCAAGACCCTCTGATAATGGTTTTTTTGAATCAAAAGGTATGCACTACTTCTCTGTTGATATTACAAATAAAGAATCTTTTGATTGCCTACCTATGGATATTTATGGTGTCGTTCATCTGGCAGGAGAACTCCCCTCTCGCTATAACTACAATCCGGCAGCCTTGGTTTTATCTATAACCATAGGCACATTAAATGTTTTAGAATATATGGTTAAAGCAGGTGGTCAAAGAATCGTTTTTCCACAAACCCCTTTTGACCAATATCAATATCATAATACTCCGAATGAGATTAAAGCGGATGAACCAAAAAGCTTTCCTTTAACTGGTGATCATTCTGTTTATACAATCGCTAAAAATGCGGCCGTAGACTTAATAGACCATTATGCGGCGACGTACGACTTTAGAAGATTTCATCTCAGATTTTTTACCATATATAACTATCATCCTAATCCTTATCACTACTCCAACTTTAAACGTCAAATGATGCCCTACCGTATGCTAATGGATAGGGCTCAAAAATCATTAGATATCGAGGTTTGGGGTGATGCGACCCGATCAAAGGAAATGGTATATATTAAAGACTTTACACAAGTTGTCGGACAATGTTTTGAGGCTGACGCTCCTGGCGGTATGTATAATGTTGGTGGCAAGGAAGTTTCGCTTGAAGAACAAATTGATGGAATTATTGAGGTCTTTTCACCAAAAAACAATCCTTCTCAGAAAATTTATAAACCTGAAAAACCAGATCCCTTATTAGCAAAATTTGACATTTCGAAAACTGAAGATGAACTTGGATTCCAGCAGCAGTACTCTTATTTAGAATCATTGATAGACTTTAAAAATGAAATGCAAGCAGAACCTTTTGCTCTACTCTGGGGTAAAAAAGAAGACTTCATAGAGGATTAGATTATGAAAATGCTATTTTGTAGTGTAGGACGTAGAGCAAAACTTCTTCAAAATCTTAAAGGCTATAATATCGACGCAGAAATATTTGCGACTGATTGTAGTAAATACGCTCCAGCTCTATATTCCGCTGATAAACCATTTTTATCACCCCGTATAGATGATCCATCATATTTATCATATATTCTAGAGTTATGTAAAGATAATTCAATTCAAGCTATTACAACTCTTATCGATCCTGAAATCGAAGTTTTATCGAATAACAGAGATAAGTTTATTAGTCTTGGTGTACTACCTTTATGCCCTTCTTATGAAACAGCTAGACTATGTTTTGATAAGTTTGAGATGTATAAATTCTTAGCTGAAAAAAATATCGATACTGTTCTTACCTATGATAGTTTAGAAAGTTTCAAGTCAGGTCTAAGGGATAATAAAATTAACTTTCCTGTATTTATCAAACCAAGAACTGGAAGCGCCAGTGTTGGGGCTGAGAAAATAAATAATTTAACTCAGCTTGAAGCTCGAATAAACAGCTATAGTGATAACCATTTCATAATTCAAGAACTAATGAGTGGTGAAGACATAGATGTAGACGTTTATGTGGACTGTATTAGTAATAAAGCTGTAACTGCATTTTCTAAAAAGAAAATCGAAACTAAGATAGGTGGCGCCAGTAAAACTGTATCATTTAAAGACGAATCTCTTTTTGATTTAGTTAAAGAAATTATTCCTTATTTTAATTTCTATGGGCCAATTGATATAGACTTTTTCTACAAAGATGGAAAATACTTCTTATCTGAAATAAATCCTCGATTTGGTGGTGCTTATCTGCATGCATTTGGTGCGGGTGTCAATTTCTATGAATTGATACAAAATAACGTTAACCAAATCGTAAATACTGAAAGCTTTGGTAACTACGATGAAGGCGTAGTTATGATGATGTTCGATGACGTAGTAATAAAACCCAGCTCTGAACTTGCCTAAGATTTTGCTTAACTTATTAGCCGATAAATAAAAATATACGGATTTATAATCATGCTAAATACTCAATTCCAACCTTGGCCTAGCTTTACTCAAGAGGAAGCTGATGCGGTTAGTCGTGTCCTGTTATCTAATAAAGTCAACTATTGGACCGGACAAGAGGGTCGCGAATTTGAAAAAGAATTTGCAAAGTGGGCCGATAGCGAGTACGCCGTGGCTATGGGTAATGGGACGTTAGCCTTGGATGTCGCATTACAAGCTTTAGAACTACAGTCTGGCGATGAAGTTATCGTTACGCCACGTACCTTTATCGCTAGTATCTCTAGTGTGGTCAATGCCGGTCTGACACCTGTATTTGCTGATATCGATAAAGATAGTGGCAATATCTCTCCAGAGACCATAGAAGCCGTAATCACCGATAAAACACGCGCTATCGTTTGTGTCCACTTAGCAGGATGGCCGTGTGATATGGATGGCATCATGGCACTTGCTGAAAAGCATAAACTATACGTGATTGAAGACTGTGCGCAAGCTCATGGTGCTAAATATAAAGGTCGCAGTGTAGGTAGTATTGGGCATATTGGCGCTTGGAGCTTTTGTCAGGACAAGATCATGACCACAGGTGGTGAAGGTGGTATGGTCACGACCAATGATGAAACGCTTTGGCGTAAAATGTGGGCCTATAAAGATCACGGTAAAAGCTATGCCGCTGTCTATGAAACCGAACACCCACCCGGCTATCGCTGGCTACACGAAAGCTTCGGAACCAACTGGCGACTGACAGAAATGCAGTCTGTCATCGGTCGTATTCAACTGACGCGTATGTCTGACTGGACCATTAAACGTACTAAAAACGCACAAGCGATCTTACAAGCGTGCCAGCAATGGGAAGAAAAAGGCTATCTTAATGTGCCTGTGATGGAACAGACGTCAGGCTTTGAAAACTGCACCCATGCTTACTACAAACTATATGTCTATGTAAACCTTGAGAACCTACCGGAAGGCTGGTCGCGTGATCGTATTATCGACGAGATAAATGCGTTAGGTGTTCCTTGCTACTCAGGCTCTGCCTCTGAGGTCTATTTAGAAAAAGCCTTTGATAATACTGGCCTTCGTCCAGATCCGAGACTACCCGTCGCTAAACAGTTGGGCGAAACCAGCTTGATGTTCTTGGTACATCCTACATTGCTAGATAGTGAAATTGATAAAACAACCCAAGCCATTCAAACTGTCTTTTCTAAGATTGATAAAGACGCCTAATATATGCCTTCGGAATAAGCTTACTTGCTTATATAAAACCTATTAAATAAAGACTTATTACTAAATAGGTCTTTATTTATGAGCTATAAAAAAGCACAATTAATATTATTTTTCTATGATAATCAACATAGAACATTACTCTGACAATTTTTAAGGCCCTTTGCTATGAAAGCATTATCAAACCCTATCAAATTAAGCCTATTATTAGGTATTACGCTAGCCAGTAGTACTGTCTTCGCTCAAAACTTACACATGAACGACATGAGCCTAAAGTCTGAGCTTGATTGGTTACAAGCGCAAGGCGTGATCCAGATTAGCACGAGCACATGGCCTCTGACTGCTAATGAGATTAATCGAGCGTTGTCGAATGCAAAAATTCAGACCACTGAACAGCAACAAATTATTCAATCTGTACGTTATACACTGAGTAAGCAGCCTAAGTCATTAGTGAATACTAAAGTATCTGCCTATGGACAAACCAGCAGAGAGCAACTACCTCAAAGCTTTGCTGATGATAAGATGGCAGACTTCGGAGCCAGCGCTCAAGCAGGAATGAGTGAAGATGATTGGGAGTTTAATGTACAGGTTAATCTAAAAGATGACGATTTAATTGATGACGATGATGTCAGCTTTGAAGGGTCGTACATTGCCGGTAAATATGCTAATCAATGGCTGATAGCTGGTCAAATACCCACATGGTGGGGCCCTGGTAATGATGGTAGCTTAATTCGCGGTGATGCGTCTCGCCCTGTCATGGGGGTTACTATGCAGCGTGATACGCAAGCGGCACCAAGTAATCGCTATCTAAACTGGATTGGCCCATGGCAGTATCAGTTATTTGCGGGTCAGTTAGAGGATTATAAAGCGGCTGATGATGCAAAGCTAATTGGTATGCGTTTGACAGCGAACCCTACTGACTGGTTAGAGCTTGGTGCATCTCGTAGCTTTATGTGGGGCGGTGATGGACGTCCTGAAAATTGGGATTCGTTTTGGGATGCTTTAAAAGGTACTAAGGATAATGGTGGTACAGGCGATCCTGACCCTGCAAACCAATTAGGGGGTTTTGATGCTCGTGTAAATTTAGCATCTTTGATTAACGCACCTGTCGGTGTATATGGTCAGTACATTGGTGAAGATGAAGCTGGTGGCCTACCCGCTAAAAACATGTACCTTGCTGGCGCTGATTATGCATCAAGCTTTAATACCGAACAATTTGGTGCGGTGCCTTACCAACTATATACGGAGTGGACAGATACCCTTACTAGCGGTGATGTGAGGGGTATCTCTTATAATCATAGTAATTATACCGATGGTTATTATCAACAAGGCTATCCATTGGGTTATGCTTTAGGTGGAGACACAGAGAGTATCGCTATTGGTGGCAAGCTTTGGTTAGATAATCAAAACTTTATTAATGCCAAAATGCAGTATGCCAAAGTAAATCAATCTGGCAAAGTTGGTAGCCGCTCATATAATAATAACCATGCTTTCCCTGAATCAGACAAGTTAAAAGTATTGGATGTTGCATGGGAGCATCAACTAAATCCAAAAACCTTGATTTCGAGCCGTGCTTGGGTATCTGATTCTGATATTCACTCAACAGATATCGGTGGTGGTATTGGTATTGAGTTTAATAACTTTTAAACGTTAAGCCTAGATTATAAAATAAAAAGCAGTCGCTTAATTAAAATTTAGCGGCTGCTTTTTATTGCCTACTATCAGGATTTTTACTTATAGCCGTCAGGATTCTGACTTTGCCAGTGCCAACTGTCTTTACACATATTCTCAATCGTTAGTTCAGCCTCCCAACCCAATAAAGCTTTTGCCTTATCAGCCCCTGCATAACAAGCAGCTATATCACCTGGGCGTCTAGCACTTATCTGATAAGGTACCTTTTGACCTGTTGCCGTTTCGAAAGCGTCTACTAATTGTAGAACCGAGCTTCCATTACCAGTCCCTAAATTAATCGCCTCAAAACCCAAACCTGTTTTAGACGCTTGATGACTCTGCTCTAGATAGTCTAAAGCAGCCACGTGACCTTTAGCTAAGTCGACTACATGAATAAAGTCGCGTACGCCTGTACCATCAACCGTATCATAGTCCCCACCAAAGACACTTAACTGCTTAAGCTTACCGACGGCGACTTGGCTAATATAAGGCATTAAATTATTGGGGATACCATTAGGGTCTTCCCCGATTAACCCTGAGCTATGTGCCCCTACCGGATTAAAGTAACGTAGACACGCAATATTCCAACTAGGTTCTGCTTTAGCTAAGTCTTGTAAAAT
This sequence comes from Psychrobacter sp. CX14, assembly GCF_057396205.2. Taxonomy (NCBI): domain Bacteria; kingdom Pseudomonadati; phylum Pseudomonadota; class Gammaproteobacteria; order Moraxellales; family Moraxellaceae; genus Psychrobacter; species Psychrobacter sp. CX14. The sequence goes on from NZ_JBXYJI020000002.1 coordinate 40,279, forward strand.
ATATTCAACTGTTAGCTTGGATTGACCATAAGGATTGGTGCAAGATCTGGGTGCTGTTTCAGGAATTGGTAAGATTTCAGGATCGCCATACACCGTGGCTGAGGATGAGAAAACAAAGTTTCTCACATTATGCGCTTGCATTGCCTCTAATAAGACCAATGTACCGGTGACATTATTTTTGTAGTATTTAAGTGGCTGTGCTACTGACTCACCAACCGCCTTTAATCCTGCAAAGTGAATAACACCGAAAAAGTCATGCTCTGAAAACACTTGATTTAACAGCTCACCATCAAGCACATCCCCTTTTATAAAAGGTATCTCCTTACCCGCGATTTGCTCAGTACGTTTTAATGCCTCAAGATGACTGTTTGATAAATTGTCATAGACCACCACATCATAGCCTGCTTCAATCAGCTCGATACAAGTATGTGAGCCGATATAGCCAACGCCACCAGTAACTAATATCTTATTAGTTTGACTTTTATCAGTCGTTGCATTTTCAGTATTGGTTAAGATCATAAAGTGGTCTCATTGATTGATTCAGTATGTATTGGTTCATTACGTCTTACATTATACAAGTTATTAGTTGATAAGTAAGGAAACTAAACAATCTTAGATTGAGTTAACCCTCATTCTGGTTTATCCTTTGTATGCTATGACTCACCAACCTGTAAAGGATAAAATATGTTTGATCGTGTCGATTATTACCCTGGTGACCCCATTTTAGGTCTTAATAAGAAATTTGCCACTGACCCAAACCCTAATAAAGTCAATCTTGGTGTGGGCGTGTATTATGATGAAGACGGTAAATTGCCGGTACTGGACTGTGTGAAGACAGCAGAACAGCGTATTGCAGACCCTATCACTCCGCGTCCCTACCTACCGATGGAAGGCCTACCTGGACACCGTAAAGCGTGCCAAGAGCTATTATTTGGTAAAGGTGCTCAAGTACTAGAAGACAAACGTGTGGCAACCATTGCCACAGTGGGCGGCTCTGGGGCGCTTAAAATCGGCGCGGAATTTATCAATGAATGGTTCCCTGATGCCAAAGCCTATGTCAGTGACCCAACCTGGGGCAACCACATCTCTATCTTTGAGTACAGCAATGTGCCTGTGGCGAAGTATCCGTACTATGACAAAGCCAGCAACAGCGTCAAATTTGATGAGATGGTGGCCTTCTTTGAAGCCTTGAATAAAAACGACGTCGTCATCCTGCATCCTTGCTGTCATAACCCTACCGGTATGGACTTGACACCTGCGCAATGGGACAAAGTACTCGAGGTCATCCAAACCCGTGAGTTAATCCCGTTTATGGATATCGCCTATCAAGGCTTTGGCGAAGACATGGACAGCGACGTGTATGCGATTCGCAAAGCGGTCGATATGGGCTTGCCACTGTTTGTCAGTAACTCATTCTCTAAAAACTTATCATTATATGGTGAGCGTGTCGGCGGTCTATCGGTGGTCTGCCCGACCGCTGAGCTTGCCGATAGAGTATTTGGTCAATTGCAATTTACGGTGCGCCGTACATACTCAAACCCACCGTCACATGGCGGTCATATCGTCGATATCGTCATGAATGATGACGCGCTATATGAGCAATGGGTCAGCGAAGTGTATGGTATGCGTGACCGTATCAAAGCCATGCGCTTAAAGCTTAAATCAGTGCTTGAAGCGAAAGTACCCGGTCGTAACTTTGACTATCTGACTACCCAAAATGGTATGTTTAGCTTCACTGGTCTCACGCCTGAGCAAGTCGAACGCTTAAGAGCGGAGTTTGGGGTATATATGGTGTCCAACTCACGTATGTGTGTGGCGGGACTCAATACCAGCAACATCGATTATGTGGCGAATGCGATGGCGGAAGTGTTAAAGGACGATGCTAATTAAAGCTTAATACTTTTGGTATTTCTAATTTTTTAATATCTGGGCTGAACAATTTAATTGTTCAGCTTTTTTTTATGAAATCCCAACCGAAAATCCCCCCAGCCCTCCTTTAAGTAATCCTCCCCAGCCCTCCTTTGAGAAAGGAAGGAGTTAAAAAATCCATCCCAACCTTCCTTTGAGAAAGGAAGGGGGTTAAATCCATCCCAGCCTTGCTTTTGAGAAAAGAAGACATTAATTCAGATTACGATAGATAGTGGTAAACGACAGGATGTGACCGCTAGCCCAGATTGCAGTGGATATACTGCCTGACGGTGCAAATTGCGATGGCTGGGGGTTGGCTGGCACGCGAAGCAGGTGACAGTCAACGCCCACTTGCCAACGCTTTGCACAGACGGGCAGATAGTAGCACAAAGCTGGATCAGCTCCTGTTGTATTATCGCCTTCATACTGTTAATACGATGCATTGCACCCGTTTAGTGTGGCAGGTTGATGGTTATTGTTGGGTGTTATTGTCATTGATCGTTATGAGGATTGGCTAGGGTTTTGGGTTGTTTTTGACTAATGGTAAAGCCGGTAAAGCCAAATATCAGGGTCAATAACAACGACAAGTAACAAAAGAACGCGTAAGGCAGATAATCCAATACCGGAACGTCTAACGCTTGGCTAATAAAGACCCCGCAGACACTCCACGGCACTAACGGGTTAATCACCGTGCCCGCATCTTCGAGGGTGCGCGATAAATTCTTCGGATGGAGGTTGAGACGCTCAAAGGTCGGTCTAAACGCGGTGCCCGCCAGCAATAGACTTAAATACTGCTCGCCAATCAATACGTTGACACTCAGTGCGGTCATGGCAGCGGCAAATATGGCTTGTCCGGCATTGGTTAAGGTATCGCGTAGCCCTGATAACAAAGCAGGTAAGATACCCAAGGCTTTTAGCAGTCCGCCTAAGCTTAACGCCAATATCACAATGGTCTGGGTAAAGAACATACTTTGCACCCCGCCCCGTGACAACATATCGCCGACGTCACCCAATTCTAACGACTGCCCAGAGGGGCCAGTTGGCGTATAGCCTGCAAAGAAGTAACCACCCAATTGCTCGATGCTGAGCGTGCTGTGGCTAAATGTAATGACTAACGCGGTGAGGATAGTGGCGATAATTGTGTAAATGGCGTTGACGCGCAGTAGGGCCAATACGATCAATACCACAAACGGCAATACCGCATAGGGGTGTACTAAGCCGCTGTCGATCAATTGTGCTTGCAGGACGGTGACTTTACTAAGACCGCCGCTTTGGCTCAGTTCGCTTGCTTGACTAAGAACCTCGCCTTGCGCCAATGCCGTGACTTGAGCCAATTCTGGACTGTGAGTCTGCCCTGAGAATAGCCAAAATAATGCGACACTGATTAGCCATGCCGGTACGGTGGTATATACCATATTGCGAAGGTGCTCGAATAAATCAATACCGACCACAGACGAGGCGATAGTGCCCGTATCTGATAGCGGCGACATCTTATCACCAAAGAATGCGCCAGAGACCACCGCACCCGCCGCTATCGCCACATTGGCATCGAAGGCATGGCTCATGCCAATAAACGCAACGCCTAAGGTAGCAACGGTGGTGAGACTACTGCCCAAGGCAATACCGATAATCGAGGTCAATACAAACGCTGAGATATAATAAAAATCAGGTGAGATCAGCTCAAAGCCATAATACATGAGGGTCGGAATGGCGCCAGACATCATCAAAGCGGCGACCATCAGTCCGATAAAGAAAAACAAATAGATGGCGCCAATACCACTCATCACCCCTTCTGCCATGTGGGCTTGCATCTGCTGAAAGCTTAGACCTCGAGTCTTACCAATAAAGAATAAAAAGCAAATCGCCAATAGCAACGACAAGTGAGGCACCCAGCCAAAGCCTATCATGGTGATACCCATAACCAATATCACTAGGCCAGCAATGATAAGCGCCCATAGTGGCGTGGGCAGTGGACTTTGCGGTGGACTGGGCGGGCGGCTGTGTGGTGGGCTGTGTGGCGCACTTTGCGGTTGAGTGGACTGGTTTAGATCTGGGGACGGTTGTTGTGCGGTGTCTGTCTGCGCTGTCGTCATACACGCTTCCTCCTGTTGACCCAATAATGAAATAGCGGGTATTTTTGCTCCGGGATTTATTGATAGATTTGCTGTTTTGTAACGGCTGTTTTGCTTTGGCTGTTTTGGGTTGTGTCAGTTTTAGTGTTCTATTTTTCGAGCTATGTTTTTGAGCTATGCTGTCGAGCTATCTATCTACCTATATTGCTACCTATATTGGTACTGTTATTGCGACCGATAGGTTTGGACACTATGTTACGGACGCATCATAGCAATTATCACTAATTTTACCTATACTTTAATCATAAACCCAAATCATAATCCCAATAGTTATATTAATAACAATAAAGTGGCTTATTGTTGCTCAATGCGGCTCATGAACGTTATGAAGGTCAATAAAGGGCAACGTAAAACGTAAGGTTCTAAAATGTTTAAACATGTCGAGTTTTATGCAGGTGATCCCATCTTAGAATTGGTGGGTCAATATTTGGCGGACATCAATCCTAATAAAGTAAACTTGGGGGTTGGTATATACTTGGATGAGCACGGTCAGCTACCGGTACTAGAGTGCGTGAAGACAGCAGAAGCACGTCTGTCCGATCCTATTGTTCCGCGTCCTTATCTGCCGATGGAGGGACTGGTCGGCTTTCAAAAAGCCTGTCAAAACTTAGTGTTTGGTAAAGATGCGGAAGTATTACAACAAAATCGTGTCGCGACCATTGGCACAGTCGGAGCCTCTGGCGCTTTGAAAGTCGGTGCGGAATTTATCGATGCTTGGTTCCCAAAATCAAAATGCTACGTGAGCGACCCAACTTGGGTCAATCATGTTGCTATTTTTGAAGGTAGCGGTGTTGAAGTGGGTAGCTATCCTTACTATGACACAGAGACGGGCGGACTTAAATTTGAGGCGCTGATCGCCTTCTTTAAGAGCCTGAATAAACACGATGTGGTGCTGATGCATCCTTGTTGTCACAACCCCACTGGCGTTGACTTGACGCATGAGCAATGGGACACCGTACTGGAAGTGGTGAAAGAGCGTGAGCTTATCCCGTTTATGGACATTGCCTATCAAGGCTTTGGTGAGGACTTAGACAGCGATGCTTATGCGATTCGCAAAGCGGTAGAATTGGGCTTGCCAGTGTTTGTCAGTAACTCATATTCGAAAAATCTGTCTTTGTATGGGGAGCGTGTCGGTGGCCTGTCTATCGTCTGCCCGTCAGAGGATGAGGCAACGCGGGTATTTGGGCAACTGAAGCTTATCGTACGCCGTCTGTACTCTACCCCACCATTCCACGGAGAACATGTGGTCAATATCGTCATGGGTGACGATGCGTTGTACGAGCAATGGGTAGGTGAATTATATGCTATGCGAGATCGTATCAAAGCTATGCGCTATAAGCTCAAGTCGGTATTAGAAGCTAAACTACCTGCTCATAACTTTGATTATCTGACGTCTCAAAAGGGGATGTTTAGCTTCACCGGCTTGACCCCTGAACAGGTCGATCGCCTACGAGAAGACTATGCCATCTATCTATTGGCCACTTCTCGAATGTGTGTCGCCGGCTTAAATACTCATAATGTCGATTATGTCGCTAATGCGATCGCAGAAGTGCTGCAACAGTGATGTCGCGATACTAAATTAGGCACTTAACTTTCATTCGATTAAAGACGTCAACATGGGTTTCGCTGCGCTACACCACACGCTAAATATGTTAGTAGTTCGCTGACTATGACTATTCTTGTTTGCGTCAGTTTTAATCCCAATATTATCTAGGTGACCCATGTTCGCCCTATTGACTCATAAACCAGCGCTAACCTCTAAGCCAACCATAACCCTGACGTTGCGTCTAAAACAACTGGTATTATTGCCACTGGCTGTCCTGATTGCTAGCTGCTCAAATGATCAAGCAAGCAATCAGAACAGCAATCAATCTAGCATTCATAACAACAGCGACAACAACACTGCCACGCAATCTCAAACAAAGCCAAAAACAGTTGAGCATAACACCAGCGAAGACACTGAGGTTTTGCGTATCGCAGCAGCGGCAAACTTAGCAGGTGTATTACCATCTATAATTGATGAGTATAATGAAAACCATTCAGCTCAAGACTCAGTAAAGGCAAATGATAATACCCATATAGAGGTTACCTATGCGTCCTCTGGTAAGTTGTACGCTCAGATTAACTCTGGCGCACCTTATGATATTTTTTTATCAGCGGATCAAAGTTATCCGAAAAATACGCTCAGCAGCACCAGAAACAATCAGAGCAAGGCTCGTTAGCGCAGTCTTATCAGCCCTTTACTTATGCGCGGGGTCAATTGGCGTTATACAGTAGCAAGCATCCGTTAAATAATAAGCAAGAGGCAGATAAGTCTAAACTAAGTAGTACGCAAGTGAATCAGCTGCTTTCGAACGATATGGCAACTCAGCCGACATTGAAAATTGCGATTGCCAATCCAGAACTCGCCCCTTACGGCGCATCAGCCAAAGCATTTTTGGAACAGCAAAGACTCTATCAAACCTTAAGCGCTAACAAAAATATCATTCAAGCAGAAAATATCAGCCAAGCCTTTCAATATACGCATACCGCCAGTACCGATTATGGCTTTGTTGCGCTATCACAATTAGTCAGTGCCGATATTAATTCCAGCCAATATATCCCTTTGGCACCGGACAGTTACCCTGCCATCCTACAAGATGGTATTGTTATCAGTCAGCACCCAAAGGCG
>NZ_JBXYJI020000003.1:0-20602 GCF_057396205.2 Psychrobacter sp. CX14
GGTAAAAATGATTGGCATGCCAGAAGCACGGATTATCTTGGGTCAAGTGGTGGTGTATTTAGCCACCTCTGCCAAGAGCAATAGCACTTATATGGCCATTAATAAAAGCCATGACATTGGCACAAAAAGACCAGTCGCCTGTTCCTTTGCATCTGCGTAACGGCGTCACTGGTCTGATGAAAGCACAAGGTTACGGTCAAGATTATGTCTACCCTCATGATTATCCAAATCATTATTATCCGCAGCAATATTTGCCTGACAATCTAATCGGTACTCAGTTTTATGAATATGCAGATAATCAACGCGAGCAGCACAGCTTACAATTTATGCAGTGGCTACAATCGCAGCCCAATACAAAAATCATCTTAGTGCTATTAGATCGTCTTAGTAGCATTAAATCATCTTAGTAGGGTTAATAAGAAGCTCAATCACACTGAATACGGTTAATCATTTCAATACCGTTGATTCATGGCAGTTAATGGCACTAAACCTCAGTTAGGGGTACAATGGTCGCCTATAAAATCCTTGACTAAACAACATTATTAAACAATAAAAGAGATCCATTGCTATGGCACTAGATAATATTAAAGACATCATTGAAGACATTCGTGAAGGCAAAATGGTCATCTTGATGGATGATGAAGACCGTGAAAACGAAGGCGATTTGATTATAGCAGCCACTCACATCAATCCTGAAGCCATTAACTTCATGATTACCCATGCACGCGGTTTGGTTTGTTTGACCTTGACCGAAGAGCGCTGCCGTCGTCTTGAATTACCGCTAATGAGTGACCGTAACCAAGCCAAATTTAGCACCAACTTCACAGTATCGATTGAAGCTGCTGAAGGCGTAACCACGGGTATTTCTGCTGCGGATCGCGCACGTACTGTTCAAGCTGCTGTATCGTCATCAGCAAAAGCAGAAGACATCGTACAACCCGGTCATATTTTCCCAATTATGGCGCAAAATGGCGGCGTTCTGCACCGTGCCGGCCATACTGAAGCAGGCTGCGACTTAGCCCGACTAGCCGGCCTTGAGCCAGCAGCGGTTATCGTTGAAATTATCAATCCAGATGGCACCATGGCCCGCCGTGATGACTTAGAAAAATTTGCCGCAGAGCATGACCTTAAAAATTGGTACCATTGCTGACTTGATTAACTACCGTATTGCCAATGAGCAAACCGTAAAAGAGGTGAATAAACGCCCTTTGAAACTGACTTTGGCACCTTCACCTTATATCAGTTCCAAGAATATGGTGCGTCAGAGACGCATTTAGCCTTAGTCAAAGGCGATCCAAGCGAAGGCGTGAGTACCGTACGTGTGCATGGCTTCCATCCTTTACGTGATTTATTCGCAGCTAAGCGTGATGAAACCGGCCGTAGTGGTTGGAGCGTGCAAAGCTCACTAAAAGAGATCAGTCAGTCTGAACGTGGTGTGTTGGTGTGGATTGGTAACAATGAGCCTGTAGATCTTGGGGAGGTATTAGAACGGGCGACCAATAATCAGTCGCTATCGACGTTATCTAATCAGCCTTACCGCAGTATTGGTGTTGGCGCACAAATTTTACGTCACCTAGGCGTGCGTGATATGCGTTTATTATCAACCCCGCTGAAATTCAACGCCCTATCTGGCTTTGATTTAAATGTGGTTGAATGTATTGACTCGCCAGACTTTAACGCTTAATGACAACAGCTATGCTTAAAGTATTGGGTAAAAAAGTCGTCAGTGGCAATCTATTAAATAGCTCCCTAGTAAAAAAACCCCTATTAAATAACGCCCTACTAAATAGCTCCCTATTAAATAGATTGCCACTAAACAGTCGCTGTTGCAGCCGTATCATCTACGTTTGCAACATGTGGTTGCGGATGATGGCTTCTTGATTCCAGTCAATGTGATTGGCGAAGGCGAACCTGTTTTGCTGTTACATGCCTTTGGGATGGACGCGCGGCAATTTCTGCCTTTTATTTTACCGCTAACAAAGCAGTTTCAATTTTATCTACCCCATTTGCGTGGTTGGGGACTTGCGGCTGATAGCCCTTCAACGCAGTTTGATTTTATTGAGCAATATGCCGATGATGTTGACGTGTTGCTTGAGCATATTTGTCATACTCATCAGGCTGAATCGATAGATGTGGCAGCGATTTCTATGGGTGCCTTAGTGATGTGGGCCTATTTTAATCGTCATCCGCACTCACCTGCTGCATCTGTTGATTTAATTAGCGCTCGTCAATCTACTATCAACAGTGACCGCCCAAACAACAGTACCCGCCCAAATCGAGTGCGTCGTTATCTAAATATTGACCAATCTCCGATTGTGCATAATCAGCCTGATTGGCAGGGTGGTGTTTTTGGCGATAAACAAGCGGAGGTCTTTGAACAGTTTAGTGACGTACTTGAGGCCACGCTACCTTATACCAATAAGTTAGACACTCAAAAAACAGCCATCACTGAGTTTAGCCATCTGCCTTATCCGGTTAAACAGCAAATCGTCAAAATGGAGACTGCTTTCTCCCTAATGTCAGTAGATCGCCCCTCATCGCGCTGGTTGGTGAATGCCATGGCCTATCAAGCGCCGCATAAACTGGCACTTTATGAGCACAAGACATGGCGACAGAAGCTGCATGGTCTAGAGGCTTACCTGACTCTACCTTATGATTATCGAGAAGCACTGACAACCTCGACACCCACTACGCTATTAATTGGCGGTCGGTCAAAGTTATATGACCCTGCTTGGCAATATAAAGTCGCAGACTCCCTACCTAATAGTACTGTTATTAAGATTGCACATTCCGGCCACGCTATACCTATGGATGCGCCGGTGCAATTCACTCATGCTCTTAAACAATTTTTGACCCAATAATCCAATTAGGGACACGCCCTACTTTATATTCCTTTTTGAACCCTTGACCGCCAATGACCCAAAAGGGGATACTATGACTGACACCTTATTTGACACCCATACCTATACTTATCCGCTGCTACATGATGACATCAGAGGTAAGATTGGTAACCTACGTCAGTCCATTGCAAAGCTTGAAGCCAATCTCATCACGCCAGAATCTATATCTGAAAACAATGATGACTCAAAGGTTGATGATTTAGAACTGTCTGTCGATTATCTTAATGAATTAAACCCAAGTCAGCGCTTGGCAGCGACTACTATTCAAGGCAAAAGCGCTTGTTATTGCTGGCGCCGGATCTGGTAAAACCAAAACCTTAACTTACCGAACCAGTTACCTGATTGAAAAAGGTGCAGCGCCGAATAGTATTCTATTGCTTACCTTTACCCGTAAAGCTACTAATGAGATTAAAAGTCGGGTCAAAACCTTACTGTCAGATCGCCTACCGGATAACCAAAACCCTAATGATATTACTAGTGGCACCTTTCACTCGTTTTGTAATATGCTGCTGCGTCGCTACTCGGGGCTGTTAGGCATTAACCCAAGATTCACTATTTTAGATACCGGTGACAGTGAGGATGCGATTGACCTTATTTGTAAAGAAAAAGGCTATTCTGCCAAAAACACCAAACAGGCCTTCCCGCGTAAAAAACGCCTGCAAAATATTATCTCTACTTCGCGCAATCGCCGCATCCTTATTCGTGATTTAATTGAAAATGACTATCCTGATTTAATCATTCATATAGATGCAATTGAACAATTGGCTCAAGAGTTTCATCATTATAAACGTGCCAATCACCTTTATGATTTTGATGACATTATCGGTCAAGTGGTCATGCACCTAAAGACTAACAAACAGTTCCGTAAAATCCTGCAAGACACTTACCGTCATGTGATGGTCGATGAGTATCAAGATACCAATATTCCGCAAAAGCAGCTGATTGACTATATCTGCGAGCCTGAAAATGTATCGTTAATGGTGGTCGGTGATGATAATCAGAGTATTTATGCCTTTCGCGGGGCTAATTATGAAAACATCCTGTTATTTGGCGACAGCTACCCAGAAGCTAAGCTGATCAAACTCGAGCAAAATTATCGCAGTACGCCCGCTGTGCTCGATTACGTCAATGCCTTATCGGAGCAAATCACTCTTGGCTATCAAAAGAAGCTCTTCTCAGATATGCCGATACAAGGACTTAAACCGTCCTTTTGTCGACGCAGTAATGAGACACAAGAGGCCAAATATATTGCTGATAAAATCATCGAATTAAAGCCCGAGCACGACTATAATGATTTCGCAGTACTGGGGCGCACCTCCTTTCAGTCTAGCCATATCCAGATAGAGTTTATGGAGCGCGGTATTCCTTTTATCGTAGTTGGCGGTATTAAGTTTATTGAAAAACGCCATATTAAAGACATCTTGGCATTGGTTAAAATATTATATAATCCCAATGACACTATTTCTTGGCACCGTATTTTGACGCTATTTAAAGGGTTGGTAGTGTTACAGCGACTAGACTGACCCAATCGATTAATCAGCAAGGCAACTCTTTAGAACCACTGCGCGACCCTAAGCTTAATAAAAATAATGAGCAGCTCGCTGAGTTGTATCATGTGCTCACTCAAGCCGAACAGGCTGAATCGATAACCGATATTATCAATAAACTGATTGAATTTTATATGCCGGTATTAAAGGCTATTGAAGATAATTGGCGTGAACGTGCTGAAGATTTTCGCGTACTTAAGAGCTTGGCGCAAGAGCATGCGAGTATTGAACGCTTTTTGGAGAACCTTGCGCTCGATCCGCCTAATGATTCTGTTGCCACCCAGGGCGAAGCTGCGGCGCAAGACAATGACGCAGTGACGATTTCGACGATTCACAGTGCAAAAGGACTTGAGTGGCCAGTGGTATTTATTAATGCCTTGGTAGATGGCTTAATGCCGCATCATCGCTCATTAGACGACTTTGAATCGTTAGAGGAAGAACGTAAACTGTTTTACGTTGCATGTAGTCGAGCCAAAACTCATTTGTATTTAACGGCGCCAAATTATTTTTCGAGCTTCTCAGGATATTTTGACAAAATCTCTCGGTTTATTAGCGAAGTGCCAAAAAATACAGTTGAGGTTGAAGAAGATGCCAAGACAAAAGTTACTGAGCCTGAATGGTGGTAGTGATCTCTTTAAGCACAATTTTCTTAGCTGACTAGGATTTGAGTATAAGATTTAAGTTATATTTAGAATAAGCCCATTGAAAGCAAGTTTATTGCTCCTAGTGCTATGACTACTACTCTAGCCTATATTTGAGCTTATTTTACTGCTATCGGCTCTACTATTAAATCCCTACTGCTATAGCAACTATCCTCTTTTTTATAGTAAGATACGCGCATATTGAGACAGCGCACTTAATTTAGTGTTAAAATAGCGGTAATAATGTATACATTTTGAGCACAGTTTATAAAGCATATAGACTTATTAAAGATCCAAGCTGTCTTATGTACTGAATTTAATGACGTATTTAAATTCAATTAATTGTATTAAGCTCAACAAGATAAGACCTATGCTGTTGTAAAGCGTCGTCGTAAAAAAGGTAGAGAAGTTAACATGAATGTTTTAAAAACGTCCTCAATCATTGCTTACTAGCACCACTTTAGCGGTGCTTATCGGGTTAACTTCAGGATGTACCAGTATAAACTCTGGTCTGCAATCTGGCGAACTACCACCACAAGGCGCCTTTATTGCAGACAATGGTATGCAATTTAATATTCAGCCATTAAGCTTAGCAAATTTACCTTCTTCACCCACTTATAGCGGTTTGAATAACAGTCATCCAGGCTTAGGGACGAAGAATTCACGCGTGCGTGAGTTATTGAGTGGGTCAAAATCTCGTGGCTCTGAATATCGTATCTCAACCAGTGATATCTTAAACATTAACCTGATTAGCTATCCGGAAATTACACCTCCTAATACGACATCCGTTAATGCATCTAACCCCTACGCATCAGGCTATCCTGTCGATCAACAAGGCTATATCCAGTTTCCATTGGTTGGCCGTGTTAAGGCCAGTGGACTCACCGTGAGTCAATTCACTGCCAGCTTACGTAGTCAACTACAGCGTTATTTAAAGTATCCTGACCCTCAAGTGAAGATCGTTAACTTCCGAGGCAGTAAATTCTTTATCGATGGCGAAGTGCGTCAACCCGGTGAGTTTAATATCGCGGATGCCCCAGTAACTCTATACAGTGCGATATCTTTAGCAGGTGGACAAACACCTGAAGGCGACACCAATAGTGTGGTATTAACACGTAATGGTACTCAGTATCATCTAGGCTTACGCGATCTACAAGAAATGGGCATATCTGCGAATCAAATCTATTTACAAGATGGTGATTCAGTCCATGTAAATAGCTTAGATCGTAATAAGGTATATGTATTGGGTGAATTCGGACAGATTGAACCAGTAGAAATACCTGAACAAGGGTTAACGCTAGCCCATGTTATGGGACAGTCACGCGGCTTAAACCCATTAACGGCAGATGCGGCAAAAATCTATATTGTTCGCGACCATGGTAACGCTTCTTATACTGATATATATTATGTTAATCTGCAAACGGTGACCAACTTGGCATTAGCCAATCGCTTTGAGATGCAGCCTAATGATATCGTCTATGTCGATCCTACTGGCTTAACGCGCTGGTCACGATTTATCAACTCGATCTTACCGTCATCAACCGCTATCCGTCAGTTAGCGACGCTGTAGATGGTCAACGCCGTTTAGTCTGTTTTAGCGTTTTGCAGTGTTTTTATGATTTCTTATGCATAGTTAGAATTTGTGGCGACTGGGTATCATTTATTCGCTTGCTGTACAGTAGTTCCAGAGGCTTCATAAATAATCCCTAGTCGCCTGAATCACCGAAATCTAGCTTTTTGCATAAGTTTTATATTTTTATTTGTTTTAATATTTTGAGTGGTACCCTATGGCATTTGACAATATATTGGTAGTTTGTATCGGCAATATCTGTCGTAGTCCCATGGCAGAAGCGTTATTAAAACAGCGCTTCCCCAATAAGCATATTGACTCTGCTGGTGTGGGCGCTTTGGTCGATCATCCTGCAGACCCTGCCTCTATTAAAATCATGGCAGAGCACAATGAGATCGATATTAGCGACCATGTGGCGAAACAGATCGATGATGATTTGGTACGCAAAGCAGATCTGATCTTTACCATGTCAGACAGTCAAACCAAATGGATCGAAGATCGTTGGCCGTTTTGTCGTGGTAAGACTTTTAAGTTGGGTCACTGGCGCGATAAAGACATTGCTGACCCCTATAAACATGAAATATCAGCATTTGAGACGGCGTATAACGACATCGTCACCAGTATCGACGACTGGCAAGATAAACTGGTGTAGGGTGTCTTGCTCTACATACGACGGGCAAACGACCTGCAAACATAGAGCCGTCTGAGCTAGTATAAACTTAACACTCGATTTAACCCCTGATTTAGATATAGCGAAACCCTATGAGCAAAACAGTGCCAAACCCTGCGACCAATACGACCACTCAACAGGACGATGAGATCGATCTGATTGCGCTATTGCTGACCTTATTACAAGGCTGGAAGATCATCCTTGGCTGTGCGTTAATCGGCCTGATACTAGGTTTTACTTATAGTCGATTTGTGCAGCCAACTTTCAAAACAGATGCGCTGATCCAAATCGATGATAAGTCTTCTGGCATCGCTGCATTAGGTAGCAACATCTCTGAACTGGTGGGTGAAAGTACCAGCCCTGCTGAGACTGAACGCGAGCTAATTAAGTCGCGTATGGTACTTGAGCCGGTAGTGGACAAGTTGCATCTAGATATAAGGGTTAGTGATCCTGCAATAGGCGCGCTAGATCGTATTGCTCAGTCAAGCGTCCCTACTCAGACTAGCACTGATAAAGGCGTGTTCTTAGAGACTGGAGACGGGCAAGTACAAATCGCAAACTTTGAGGTACCGTTGGCCTATCAAGGTAAAACGTTTAATCTGGTGAAAACAGATTCGGGGTTTGAGTTAAGTACAGAATTAAACAAAGAAACTGTTGCTTATACTGGTAACTTAGGAACACCAGTAACCATACGTACGCCAGAAGGTGATATACATATTCAAGTTACTGCATTACCAGCAGTAGGCCATACCATTAGTATCAGCAATCTGTCAACGCCCTCTGCTATTGACGCACTCAGTCAAAATTTATCCGTTTCTGAGCGTGGTAAGCAAACCGGTATTGTTCAACTGACGCTCACTGGCAACGATCAAAAACAAGTGAGCCGAGTATTGTCCAATGTGGTGCAATCTTACGTGGATCAAAACTTAGCGCGTGGTTCTCAGCAAACCACGACGACGATTGAGTTTATGGAGTCTCAGATTCCTCAGTTAAAAGAAAAGCTCGAGCAAGCGGAAGAGGCTTTTAATAAGTTTCGCGAAGAGTACGGCACCATTGATGTTAGTAAAGAGTCGGAAATACTGCTAGAAGAGAGTGCGCAAATAGAGCGGCAATTAAGTGAGCTTAACTTAAAGCAAGCCGAGCTGTTGACCTATTATACTGACGAGCATCCGTTAGTCATTCAGATCAATGACCAACTGGAAGTGCTTAATGCACGTCGTCAAGAAATAAAAGATACCTTATCCGGTCTACCGGAAGTACAGCGTCAGTTCTTACAGTTATCACAAGATATGGATATCAATCGTGAAATTTATCTGACCATGCTGAAGAACTACGAGCAGCTTAAGATTGCGCGCGCCGGTGAGATTGGTTATGTACGGGTGGTCGATATGCCGATTAGTACCTACAAACCTATTGCGCCTAAAAAGCTACAAATTTGGGTATTGGCATTACTACTAGGTACAATGCTGGGTACTTTACTGGTATTTCTTAAGAGCTTACTGCGTAATACGGTTAAAGATCCGGAGCGTTTGGAAGCCAAGACGGGCGTACCAGTTATCGCCACTATTCCACGCTCTAAGACCTCCTTTAATCTCAGTAAAAACAATAATAAAAATAACCGCCGTCTACTTGCAACCGTCGAGCACGATGGACTGAGCTATGAAGGCATAAAAAGCCTACGTACAGCGCTTATGTTTGCCATGCCACCTGTGAGTAAGATAACGACTGTACTGGGTGATAGAAACCAACTACACGATGAACAGTTAACTCATCGCAAGCCTGGTAAAGTCATTGTGGTCAGTGGTGAATCGCCTGGTATTGGTAAGTCCTTTATTGCGTCTAACTTAGCAGAGACGTTTTCTCAGTTAAATAAAAAGGTGCTGATTATCGATGGTGATATGCGTCGTGGTGAGCTACATCATATCTTTACTGTCAATCATAATATGGGACTTGGTGACTACTTAACGGACTCAGCTGGGTTGACTATTGCTGACTATATACAGCCGACTAGCTTTGAATTTATTGACTTTATGCCACGAGGTAAACATCCGAATAACCCTGCTTCGCTGTTGTCCACTGATAAATTTGCGACTATGGTGCTACAGTTAGTATCTGTCTATGATTATATTATTATTGACACGCCGCCTATCTTAGCCGTATCGGATGCGATGATTACCGCACAGTATGCGGATAAAGTACTGATTGTGGTACGCTATAATGATTCTATTGAAGGACAGGTCTCTTATGCGATTAATCAAAATGCATAAGGCTAATATCACGGTAGATGGTATCGTGCTAAATGATGTGGTACAAGGCATCACTGACAAATATAGCTACCACTATAACTATGCGTATGGTAATTCGAAAGACTAGCAAGTTAGTATGTCCCTTGAAGCAAGGTAAATGCTAACTGTTAGTCACTCCGTGTTAATCTAATAGACCAGAACATCAAACTAGCGATATCAAAATGCGACACAATCCTAATAAAAGCCGTCATGATAAAAATGGTATTAGTAATAGAAGCCAAACTCACAATAGTGAGGCAGTAGTAAATCAACATACTGAGTTTGGTCAACCTACTGTGCTAAAAAAAGTTGCTGAATGGCTATTAGAATTACCGCGCCCCGCTAAGCAAGCGGTTTTGCTAACGGTTGATTATGCGGTTTCAATACTGTGTTTATTTTTGGCGTTGTCTTTACGTCAAGGGGTGCTCGATGTCAACGCCAGTCCTTTATTGGTCTCTTTATATGGTTTAGTACCTATCGTAGGTCTATACCTCATTGGCTTTTACCGCGGCGTGACACGTATATTCTTTGATACTGATATGCGTAAGGTATTGCTGCTGTTTGTGGGGATATTGATCCTATTTACGGTGGCTTATCTGTTAGAAGGCATTAGCAGTATCCCGCGTTCCGTGCCGCTACTCTATTTATTTATGTTGTTTATATGGCTATGGAGCAGTCGTCTTATCTTCCGCGACTTACTGCTGCGCCTACAGGGTAAGCCTGTTTACTATACGGATGGTCACGGTACATCTGATCGAGATAAGGTCATTATCTATGGGGCGGGGACGTCCGGTACAGCCTTGCTAGATGCCTTACAAACTTCCCCACGCTATCAAGTGGTAGCCTTTGTCGATGATGATAATGGTCTCACTGGTGGACGTATCTTAAACAAAAAGATTTACCCTGCCACTCACATTGAGAAACTGGTTTCTGACCTAAATGTGGCGCAGGTGTTTTTGGCTATGCCCTCCGTCAGTCGCCAACGTCGACGTGACATCATAGATCGCCTTACCGAAATGTCAGTCAAAATCAAGCAACTGCCTAGCCTACATGATATCGCAGAAGGTAAAGTCACGGTCAGTACCATGCGCCGAGTGGATATCCTTGATGTACTGGATCGACAAACGGTAGAACCCGATCAAAAACTACTGGCTAAAAATATTGAAAACAAGAAATGTATTAGTCACTGGCGCTGGTGGCTCTATCGGTAGTGAACTGTGTCGGCAGATTATTAAAAATAGTCCTAAATGTTTGGTCCTCTATGAGTTGTCTGAATATGCGCTATATGCCATCCATCAAGATCTACTTGCTTGGCAAGCTCAACATCCTGATCATCCCCATACTGAGATCATTGCTTTACTCGGTAATGTAAACAACCAAGATAAGTTAATTAAAGTATTTAATCAGTATGACATACAGACGGTATACCATGCTGCAGCGTATAAACACGTCCCCTATTGTTGAATTTAACCCCTTTGAAGGGGCGATTAATAATGCTAAGGGCACTTATCACTGTGTTAACGCGGCGGTAGAGTCAAAAGTTGAAACTTTTGTATTGATATCTACTGATAAAGCAGTACGTCCTACCAATATTATGGGTGCTTCTAAACGACTGGCAGAGCTGGTGTGTCAAGGGTTTAGTGAGCAAAAGAGCAGTACGACTATTAGTATGGTTCGCTTTGGTAATGTATTAGGTTCATCAGGATCCGTGGTGCCCCTATTTACTAAGCAAATTGCAAAGGGCGGGCCCATTACGGTAACCCATCCTGAAGTAACACGCTACTTTATGACCATACCTGAAGCTGCGAACCTAGTGATCCAAGCAGGCGCAATGGCACAAGGCGGGGAAGTATTTGTACTGGATATGGGTAATCCTGTTAAGATAGTTGATCTGGCACGACGTATGATTCATCTCAGTGGCTATGAGATAAAAGACGATACACATCCCGAAGGTGATATTGAAATAGTATTTAGTGGCCTGCGTCCTGGCGAAAAGCTGTATGAAGAGCTGATTATAGGGGATGACAATATTGAACCAACTGTCCATCCACTGATCATGCAAGCTCGTGAGCACAGCTTTGAATTGAAAGAGATTGAAGCAACATTATCTGAATTATCTACTCGTTCACAACATCATGATGTCAATTGGTTAAAACACCAATTTATCCATTATGTAGACGGCTATAAGCCCAACTGATATAAAGTATCTCAAAAATCTATTAAATATATTTAATACTAAAAAAAACTCTAAATTGAAAGGTGATCCATGTTAAATCTTGAAGACCTTAAGATTGCAGTTATAGGACTAGGCTATGTCGGCTTACCTTTGGCAGTCGAATTCGGAAAAAATTATTCTGTCATTGGCTTTGATATTAATCAAAATAGAATATCAGAGCTTCATTCTGGAACCGATCATACCTTAGAAGTGAGTGAAGAAGAGCTAGCTAGTGCTAAACATTTAGAGTTTAGTTCAACTATTAGGGACCTTGAAGACTGTAACTTTTATATCGTCACTGTTCCCACCCCTATCGATGCCTATAAACAACCCGACTTAACCCCTTTAATTAAAGCTTCTACTGCCATTGGTAGTGTACTTAAAAAGGGCGATATTGTGGTTTACGAATCAACCGTTTACCCTGGCGCAACTGAGGAAGTGTGTATCCCTGAATTAGAACATAGCTCAGGACTTAAATTTAACCAAGACTTCTATGCAGGTTATAGCCCTGAGCGTATTAATCCAGGTGATAAAGAACATCGAGTGACTAACATTCTAAAAGTTACCGCAGGCTCAACGACTGAAGTGGCTGATTTAGTCGATCAGGTATACAACTTAATAATTACTGCTGGCACACATAAGGCGCCTTCTATTAAAGTCGCTGAAGCGGCTAAGGTTATTGAAAATACCCAGCGTGATGTGAATATTGCTTTAATTAATGAACTGGCAGTAATCTTCAATAAAATGGGGATTGATACCGAAGCAGTATTAACTGCTGCTGGTACTAAATGGAACTTCCTACCTTTCCGACCAGGTCTGGTGGGAGGACACTGTATCGGTGTAGACCCTTACTACTTGACTCATAAAGCACAAGCGATTGGTTATAACCCAGAAATTATATTAGCGGGTCGTCGACTTAATGATAGTATGGGCGAATATGTCGTTACGCAGTTAGTAAAAACTATGATTAAAAAACGCATTCAAGTTGAGGGTGCGAGGGTTTTAATATTAGGATTGAGTTTTAAAGAAAACTGTCCTGATGTGCGCAATACCAAAGTGATTGATATCGTTCATGAGCTTGCAGAGTACAACATCGACGTTGATGTCTACGATCCTTGGGTAGATGCTAATGAGGCTCAACATGAGTATGACATTACTCCTATTAATGACATTGCTAATCTAGAACGAAATAGCTACGATGGCATTATCTTGGCAGTGGCTCATAATCAGTTCGTTGAAATGGGTGTAGATAAAATTCGAGCACTAGGTAATCAGAATCATGTACTTTATGATTTAAAATATCTATTTGATAGTGAGCTGAGTGATATTCGTTTGTAAAAAGCTCACAACTATAGAGTAAACCCTATATCTGCTGAATTTATGAAATATAAAAGAGTAACATTCTATGACCCAATACCAAAAAATTCAACAAGACCTAATTGCCACTCCTAAGACTTGGCTTGTCACAGGGGTTGCAGGCTTTATTGGCTCAAACCTTCTTGAGACGTTATTAAAGCTCAACCAAACTGTAGTTGGGTTAGATAACTTTGCTACTGGTTATCAGAAAAACTTAGATGAAGTGCAAAGCTTAGTATCTGCTGAACAATGGCAACGTTTTAGATTTATTGAAGGTGATATTCGTAACTTCACAGACTGTCAAAAGGTCTGCTCAGGTGTTGATTACGTACTTCATCAAGCAGCTCTTGGTTCAGTACCTCGCTCACTTGCTGACCCTATTACGACTAATGAGGTCAACATCTCAGGCTTCTTGAATATGCTAACCGCTGCGCGTGATGCAGAAGTCAAAAGCTTTACATATGCCGCTAGTAGCTCAACCTATGGTGACCACCCTGGCCTACCCAAAGTTGAAGACAAAATTGGTAAGCCGTTGTCTCCTTATGCGGTCACGAAATATGTGAATGAGCTTTATGCCGATGTCTTCGCTCGCTCATATGGTTTCAAGAGCATTGGTTTACGCTACTTCAATGTCTTTGGTCGTCGCCAAGATCCAGACGGTGCTTATGCAGCAGTAATCCCTAAGTGGACTGCTGCCATGATCAAGAATGATACGGTATTCATCAATGGTGATGGCGATACCAGCCGCGACTTCTGCTATATCGAAAATACGGTACAAGCCAATATATTAGCGGCGACAACTCAAAATGAAGACGCTACCAATCAAGTGTATAACGTAGCAGTTGGTGATCGCACTACGCTGAATGAACTGTTTAATGCCATTAGATCTGCATTAGCAGATAATGATGTAACCTACGAGCAGGAACCAACTTATCGCGACTTCAGACCAGGGGATGTGCGTCACAGTCAAGCCGATGTAAGTAAAGCCAACAGCCTACTCGGATATGAGCCGAAATTTAAAATCTCTCAAGGCATTGATAAAGCCATGATTTGGTATTTAAAGAATCAGGATCAATAATTAATGCGATCGATACTTTACCTAATCTTTAGTGTCTTTATAGGTGCTGGCTCAGGTTTTCTTGTACAGCTATATTTAGCTAAAGTGCTGTCCGTTAATGATTATGGTATTTATACGTCTGTAATCAACTTAGTCAACTTAGTAGCACCCATTGTAGCCTTCGGGGTTACAAGCTTTTTATTACGTGCCTATTCCGAGGAAGGTAAGTATGCATCAAGATGGATGAAAAGCAGTTATTCAGAAGTTGGTAATAACTACAACACTGGGATTTGTGATCTTACAAGGTTGGTCTTATTATAAAAACGGGCTTGAAAACTACTTCATAATCTATTGCTTTTTTTTCTTATATATGATATCTATTTCATATAATTCATTTACGACTCTTAAGTACCAACTCGAGGAAAACTATAAGCTGTTGTCGATATGGCAATTGGCGCCTAAACTACTAATGTTAGTTTCCTTAGTTTTAGTACTGACTATAAGAACTCCTAGCATTTATAATGTAGCAGTCGCATATAGTTTATCAGCGATAATAGTGGTATTGATGTCTATTATAAGCCTTAAGCAATTAACTAAGGCTGAATTAGCGCTTAAAACACCTAGTAGTTCTAAGTTAAATGATGATGAAGTTAGCCTACTTAAATTATTGAAAAATTCATATCCTTACGGACTCTCTGGATTGTTTTACTTAATATATTACCAGAGCGATATATTAATATTAAGCTATTATTTAGATTATACAGAAGTAGGTTACTATGGCTTCTCTTTAGTATTTGTAACAGCTGTATGTCTCATCCCGGGAGTTTATTTCTTAACTTTCAGATTAAAAAAAGATTCATACCTTAGCTACGGCTAATAAAGCTGCTCTAAAACATACATACAAGAACCATATTAAGTATAGTCTTATAGTAGGGGGCTTATTCTTTCTTACATTTATAGTCTGCATAAAGCCTTTTATAACCGTTGTATTTGGTGACAAATACATTCCCGCGCTTTATATTCTTTATTCCTTAGCAGTATATATCCCTATAAAGTTTTTAACATTGAATTCTGATTCAATAATGCACACCAAAGACTTAATCGATACTAAAGTTAAAATTATGGGAGCTGCAGCTTTGTTGAACTTAATTATTAACTTTATTACTATCCCTATCTTTGGGACCATAGGTGCAGTAACTTCAACAATCGTTACAGAAATATTTCTATTTTTTGCTTTCCATGCTGCTTTGAGTCGTAAATTATAAATAACCAAGTTTCATTTAAGCTTTCTTTTAAGAGTGCTGATAAACACATAAGCTAATGTTCCGCAATATTTAATATAGGAATGTAGCAATAGTTTGATTTAAAAAATGTACCTCTAAGAACTTAAACAACAGTAGAAGTTTCCTTTACCAATTAATTATCACTTAACTCGATTAGTAACATATATCTTTTTATTCATTTTTCAAACTTATTTAGATATTAGTTTTATCGATAAACTCAAGAAAAGAGCAAACCTTAAAATGATAACAGTAATTACGCCTACTTATAACAGAGCCCATACCCTGCCAATTCTTTACGAATCACTTATAAAACAGACATCAAAAAACTTTGAATGGCTCATCATCGATGACGGAAGCATCGATAATACTACAGAAACTATTAAAAGTTTTATTGCTGAAGATAAAATTCAGATAAGATACTTTAGAAAAAGATAATGGCGGTAAACATACCGCTTTAAATATGGCTTTTAAAAAAGTTGTTACAGAGTGGGTATTAATTGTTGATAGTGATGATTGGCTGAAAAACGATGCAATTGAGTATCTAGATATAGAAGCATCCAAACTTAGCAATGATTATATATCTATTTCTTTTCTAAGGGCCTATCCAGATGGAAAAACAATAGGTGACAAATTTGATAATCCAAAAGAATTAAACACCTATTTAGATAGGATTTATCAAAATATTTCGGGCGATAAAGCAGATCTTATAAGGACAGGTTCTCTAAATGGCTTTTTCTTTCCTGAATTTGATGGTGAGAACTTTATGGCAGAATCTCCCATGTTCTTATGGCTTAGTAAAAAAGGTATGACTAAGTTTATAAACTTTAAAGGCTATATTTGTGAATACTTAGACGGTGGCCTAACTGATAATAGTATTAAAAACAGATATCGCTGTATAAACTCAACGTTATACGTTTATAAAAATCAATATAAGCATTACTCTAAATTTAAACTAAAGTTCCGAGCAGCTTCTAATTGGTGGCGATTTAAAAACTTCCGAAGATACTCATCAGGTTTCTGTTCCTATACTTTATTTACCCGCTGGGCTACTTCTTAATATAAAAGATAGAATACAAAATAAAATCTCCTGAATCATATTGATTTAATTACTTTTAGATAATTTAAGTTATCAAACTAAAAAATAATATACTATGAGCAATTATGGGCAACATTCAATATATTTTTTTCATTACTAATGCAGTAACAACTATCTCTCTATTACTTTTTGTGGTGAGAAAGTTTGATTTTATTGCTGTCTATATTCTTATATTATTTTTATATAGTGTTGTTTTATTCTTCGGAGTTATCGTTAATCCTTATTCTGGACAATATATAAGTGCATCTCCGGATATTTTTTGTAGTAATGGGGCTTGCATATCTTGGCTCCAGTATAGTATTGCTAACCACTAGAACTAACTACCCTATCAAACACCTACAACCCGCAAGTATAGATAAAACTGGATTAAAGGTTATTTTGTTTTTTTCACTTATTGGCTTATTTCTTTATATGCCGATACTGCTTTCGTCTACGAATAAAAAAGAAATTTCAGAAGGAACAGGTAATTTATTGTATTTTATTCTTTATTCTTATTTTCCTGTAGCAGGTTTTTTACTTGCTCTTAAGACAAAAAGCAAATCATTTCTGATTATTTTTAGTTTACTTCTACTTTCATCACTAGTATACGGAGGAAGAGTTGCTTTCACAACTGCGGTTCTCGGGGCCTGTATCTTGTTATTAGAAAACAATCGCCTTAGATTAATATCTAAATACAAACTTGTTATATCAGGTCTTGTAGCCTTATTAGTACTCATATTAAGTAAGCGTCTTTACAGTTATATACTCTTCTACGGAATAAATGAAGGCTTATTGTTATGGTTAGAAAAACTTTGATATATCATATTTACTTTCAGGTAGTGAGTTTTTATCTACTTCTCAAATCCTTGATTATGTTTTAGTTAATAATTATAAGTCAGATAAGATCTATTACTTTTATTCTTTTCTAGCCTTACTGCCTATCCCAACCAGTCTATTTGGATACTCCTTCTTCATATTTTAATGACCATTTTCAGCCATCTTTATTTTATGGTTTAGATTATGGTCTTGCTTATAATGTGTGGGGCAGAAGCCTATGCATCATTTGGGTATGGTGGTGTTGTATTTATATCAATTTTCATACCTTTAATTCTTAGTCTCTTATGGCGGACATACTCAAGTATGAGAAGTAACTTCATGTCTGTTATAATACTTATCATCGGTGTCACTATAGGCTTTTGGATTCAGAGAAACTCTTTAGGGTCTATTTCAGCATATATCAGGAATATTTTTTACCCATTAATTATCGTTTATTTTATTACCACTCTGGTTCATAAACTATTAAAAATAAGTAGACTTAACTTTATACAAACTAATCCTTTAGTCCATTCTTTACAATTTTTAGGCACCCTTATTACTAACGATTACTAATTGAGCTGAGCACAGGTATGAAAATATTAATGATAGTAACTGGATTAGGGATGGGCGGGGCTGAGCACTTAGTTACCAGCTTATCTGATGAGCTTGTAAATCGTGGACATGACGTCAAGATAATATATTTAACTGGAAAAGCAGTTGTTCAGCCTAAAAATAAGTCTGTTCAGCTTATACCCGTTAATATGAATGGGCCTAAAGATTTTGTTCACGCATATGCTGTTATACGTAATATTATTAAGAACTATAAGCCTGATGTAGTTCATAGCCATATGTATCACGCAAATATAATCTCGAGACTAGTCCAGGTTATCCATTCGTATTCCAAAGCTGATATGTACATCACATAGCAGTAATGAAGGTGGGACGCTTAGAATGTTATCCTACCGTTTTACACAGAATCTTGCAGACTTATCCACGAATGTGAGTCATGATGCGGTTAGCTCACTAATTGCGAAAGGCGCAGTTAAAGAAAATAATATTACTTGTATTCCAAATGGAATTGATATCCATAAGTTCACACACGATGATAATTATAGAGAAATAAAACGCAAACAATTAGATGTCGGTAATAAGCTGATGCTTTTAGCGGTAGGTAGATTTCATGAAGCTAAAGACTATCCTAATTTGTTTGAGTCAATTGCCAAACTGATAAAAGTTCGGAAAGACTTTAAACTATACATCGTCGGTGACGGCCCCCTTAAAGATGAATTTGTTAATCAGATTCAGAAGTTACAAATCTCAAACTTTATTGAATTTTTAGGTGAAAGAAAAGATATTCAGCAACTTATGTCTGCATGTGATTTATATGTTATGTCCTCCGCTTGGGAAGGGCTACCTATGGTTATATTAGAAGCTATGTCTACTGAATGTTTAATCGTTTCCACTGATTGTGGCGGCGTGGCTGAAGCTTTAGGGGAAACCGGCTTTCTTGTAGAACCTAAAAATAATAATGCCTTGTCCGACGCTATAAACAGAGCTTTAAACTTGACAGCAGAGGAACGTCAATTATTAGGCAAAAAAGCTAGAGAGCGTGTAAAGATAAATTTTCTCTTTCTTCTAATGCAGATGCATACCTAGAGATTTATCTCAACTAACTAACCTTTAAACTTCAAAAAGCACTAACTCCTAATGAAACTATTAATTATTGCAAGTCATCCAGTCTCCATTTTAAAATTTCGTGGCCATTTGATTCAGGCTATTAAAAATAGAGGTTATGAAATTCATATAGCTACTCCTCTCTTTGACAGCTACCCTAATGTTTTAAAAGAACTAGAAGCCTTAGGCTACATTACTCATAACATTTCAATGCAACGCACAGGAACAAACCCTATAGCTGATTTAAATACTCTAAATCACTCTATTCTCTTATGAGAACTATACAGCCAGAATACATACTTACATATACAATCAAACCTGTAATTTATGGAATGTTAGCAGCATGGGCAGCTAAAGTACCTCATAGATTTGCTCTAATTACTGGGACTTGGCTATGCTTTTCAGGAAGTAGAAGAGAGCGGAAAACGTAGCTATTTTCAAAGAGCTATTCATGAATTATATCGCCAAGCTTTGTCTAAAACTGAAAAAGTATTTTTTCAAAACCCAGATGACCTTAATTTATTTAAAAAAATTAAAATTAATTAATAATAAAACATCTGCAGTAGTTGTGAATGGTTCTGGTGTTGATATCTCTGAATATAACATTAACGATGCTCCATTACCTAAAATCAACAATCAGCCTGAAATAAGATTTCTATTAATCGCACGTTTATTAATAGATAAAGGTATTCGTGAGTATGCAAATGCTGCGAGAATCCTAAAATATAAATATCCACACATTAACTTTGATTTAGTTGGTTATATTGACTCGAATCCATCAGCTATAACACAACAAGAGCTCGACAGTTGGATTAAAGAAGGTCTATTCAATTTTTGGGGTCGATTGAGTGATGTTAAACCAGCTATTGTTGCAAGCTCTATATATGTATTACCTTCATATCGTGAAGGGACTCCTCGTACAGTACTTGAAGCTATGGCCATGGGAAGACCTATAATTACTACTGATGCGCCTGGCTGTCGTGAAACGGTTATTAATGGCTATAATGGATTCTTAGTCCCAGTTAAAGCAGTCAATGATCTTGTTGAGGCCATGGAAAAATTTATTCTTAATCCTGAACTCATAAGATCAATGGGTGAGGCTTCACGTAAAATTGCAGAAGATAAATTTGATGTCCATAGTGTTAATCGAGTGATGATAAATGAAATGGATCTATAATAGAACAATGCAATTAACAGTAATTATATAGTTCTGTATTATATTTAAGTTTTAGTAGATTTATCATTGACTGTTATTAAACTTGTTTAATTATTAATTTAAGATTGAGTTAGGGAGCCTTGAATGTATGAAGTTTACTATAAAAGACTGCTAGATTTCCTGTTCGCCACCTTTGGAATTGTAGTATTAAGCCCTGTATTTTTAGCAACAATGGTAGCTTTATACTACTCTAATGAGGGTAAGCCCTTCTTCATTCAGGAACGGCCAGGG
Organism: Psychrobacter sp. CX14; assembly: GCF_057396205.2. Classification (NCBI taxonomy): domain Bacteria; kingdom Pseudomonadati; phylum Pseudomonadota; class Gammaproteobacteria; order Moraxellales; family Moraxellaceae; genus Psychrobacter; species Psychrobacter sp. CX14. The sequence continues at coordinate 20,537 of NZ_JBXYJI020000003.1, forward strand.
AAAGATGAAAAAACTTTTAAATTAATTAAGTTTAAAACAATGAATGATAAAAAAGACTCCGAAGGG